>NZ_AP043943.1:0-3861668 GCF_055380755.1 Virgibacillus ainsalahensis
TGGGGGCACCATTATCGAAACCGTCCATCAGCCATTCCGGCGCCTCCTTTGCGCCTGAGGAAATCCGGAAAGCATTACAGGGATTTACAACGTATTCTTCGGAAACAGGGATGGAGCTGCAAGATAAAATCATAGATTTTGGCGATGTTTATATGGATCCAACCGATGTGATTGGTAACCAGGAACGTATCATGGAGGGTTTGTCTGATGTTTTTGCAACAGAAGCGGCAAAAAATTGGATGATACTCGGTGGCGATCATTCCATTAGCCATGCATCAATTAAGTCCTTTTCGGAAAATAAAAAGGTTGGAGTGATCCAATTTGATGCACATCATGACCTTCGTAATACAGCTGACGGAGGACCAACGAATGGCACCCCATTTCGGAGATTGCTGGAAGATAAGTGTATTGATGGAGAGCATTTGGTGCAAATAGGAATCCGTGATTTTATGAATGCCAAAAGCTATGACGAATATGCGAAGGAACACGGAGTAACAGTATATACGAAGGGAGAGACAAATGGGCAGGGCATTCGGTCGATTCTGGAAAAAGAATTGAAGCGGCTGACGGAGAAGGTGGATGCTATTTATTTATCTGTGGACATGGATGTGCTTGACCAGGCATTTGCTCCCGGCTGTCCGGCAATTGGACCAGGAGGAATGGACAGTGGGACATTATTGGAAGGAATCCAGTTCGCAGCAAACACTGAAAAAGTAAAAGCGATGGATATTGTCGAAATCGATCCGACCATTGATTTTCGCAATATGACGAGCAGCGTGGCTGCATATGTGATGCTGCAGTTTATGAAGGGGAAATCATAGGCATTAGAAAAGTAAGATAGAGGTGCTCTCAAGTCCGAACCGTTCAAAACATCTCTCACGAAAAATGGATCCAGGCTGCCATTCTACTCCATGTATTCTCCACATCTTCTTGGACTAAGTAGCATCCGGTGATTCATCGGGTTGATGAACGACCGAACGCAGAGGAAGAGCCTTCATTGGGTAACTAAGCGTGGTGATGAACGACGGAACGCGGAGGAAAAGCCTTTATTGGGTAACTAACCGTGGTGATGAATGACCGAACGCGGAAGAAGAGCCTTCATTGGGTAACTAAGCGTGGTGATGAATGACCGAACGCGGAAGAAAAGCAGTCATTCGGTCACTCAACGGGTTGATGAATGACCGAACGCGGAGGAAAAACCGTCATTCAGTCACTCATCGCATTGATGAACGACCGAACGCGGAGGCAAAGCTGTGATTCAGTCACTCATCGCGTTGATGAATGACCGAACGCGTAGGAAAAGCCTTCATTGGGTCACACATCGGGTTGATGAACGACCGAACGCGGAGGAAAAGCCGTCAATCAGTCACTCATCGGGTTGATGAATGACCGAATGCGTAGGAAAAGCTGTGAATCAGTCACTCACCGGGTTGATGTTAATGATGGTATATCAACGAAAAATAGCATACCAATCACTGATGTGATTTGGTATGCTATTTCATTTGTTAATTCAGTTTATCTCCATCAAAAGTGAACTAATTATCGTGAAAACGGCCTTCCTCATTTTAAGCTTTTTCTTTTATATCTTCCTGTGTCACATGATCATCTGCCCAACATTGGATTTCTTTGATAACAGGTTCCAATGCCTTGCCTTTATCTGAAAGGGAATATTCGATGCGTACAGGAAATTCGGAATAGATATTTCGTTCAACGATACCTTCTTTTTCGAGCATTTTCAGTCGATCAGAGAGCAATCTTCCGCTAATAGGCAAATCAGCTTCCATCTCAGAAAAACGCTTTGTTCCTTTTAGTAGATCGAACAAAATGAGCCCAACCCAGCGCGTACTTAGAAGTCCCATCGCCTTTTCAAAACGTGGACATAAGTTCTCCATGATCTCACCTCACTCTGCTGAATTCGCATATGTTCGCTGTTAAAAAAGTGTAAAACTTTCTTACTGTATAAGTGTGAGCTTTGGCCTTTCGTCACAAGGGCTTGGCGAAAAGCCAAGTCTTCTAATTACTTTGGCACTATATTCTCAACAAATGATTACTTTAAGTAACAAGTGTAATCATAACATATACTTGGCCTTTAGTAAATAGTCTCGAATGGGAGGATGCATTTTTCTGACGATTTATAAAGTTTTTTTGGTAATTTAACTGCTTTTATGGAATAATGACGATAGAAGAAATTACATTTTTTGGGGGTAAAATTATGGTGAGCCAACAAACGCAAGAGAAGTATGCAGAACTGGCATTACGTACAGGTGTCAATTTGCAGGAAAACCAGGCGCTTATGATTAATGCACCAATTGAGGGGGCGGACTTTACAAAAGTTGTTGTACGCAAAGCCTATGATTTAGGTGCAAAGGAAGTACATATTAATTGGGTTGATGATGAATTGACACTTTTGAAATATGAAAACGCCCCGGATGAAGTGATTGCCAATTATCCGGACTGGAAAGTGAAGCTTCATGATACATTTGCGGAAGATGGTGCGGCAATATTGAATATCCGGTCAACAAATCCGGACTTATTAAAAGATATAGATCCGTCCAGGGTAGCCAAGGCAACGAAAGCAGGTGCCGAGGCAATGAAGAATTTCCGAAAATATACAATGAATGATAAAATCCCATGGTCCATTATTTCCATTCCAACAGGAGACTGGGCACAGAAAATTTTTCCGGATAAATCAAGGGAAGACGCGATAGAAAACCTGTGGGAAGCAATTGTAAAAATCGTCCGGGTCGATCAGGAAGATCCAGTCGCTGCCTGGGAAGCGCATAATGAAACATTAAAAACAGCCCGGGAAGTTTTAAATAGTAAAAATTATAAAAAGCTTGTATTTAAAGCGCCAGGAACTGACTTGGAAATGGATCTGCCTCAAGGACACATATGGAAAGGCGGTTCAGCAGTGGCGGAAACCGGTGTTACCTTTAATCCGAATATGCCAACGGAAGAAGTATTTTCACTGCCGCATAAATATGGCGTGAACGGCACGGTTTCAAGTACGAAACCACTAAATTACGGTGGGAGCCTGATCGATAATTTCAGTCTGACGTTTAAAGACGGGAAAGTGGTTGATTTCAAAGCGGAACAGGGAGAAGATACATTGAAACATCTGCTTGATTCGGATGAAGGGGCGAAGCGTCTTGGCGAAGTTGCTCTTGTGCCGCATGAATCTCCTGTATCACAGTCAGGTCTGATTTTTTACAACACATTATTTGATGAAAATGCGTCCTGTCACATTGCTTTAGGAAAAGCGTATCCTACGAATTTAGAGGGTGGTTCTGGAATGGATGATGAACAATTGGACAAGCATGGTGTGAATGATAGCTTATCCCATGTTGATTTCATGATTGGCTCTGAGAAACTGGATATCGATGGTGTGAAAGAAGATGGTACTGCAGAAGCTGTTTTCCGTAATGGGACCTGGGCTTTGGATGTAACAGGAAATAAATAGATTGAGAACGTCATGCTCCATGTGGGCATGGCGTTTTCTATAAAGTCACTTTTCGTAAATTTTGTTGCTCATTAATCCTCACAGTTGATATAAAATGCGACGTAACCTAACAGTGACTTCCTCTCATCCTTTACAAAATGAGTGCTAGTCAAGCGCTGCTTATTAGAAAACTTGGATTTTGCCAAGTCTTTTCGATGGGGCGAATAACCGCAGTCCCAAGTCTTTTCGATGGGACGAGTAATCGCAGTCCCAAATCTTTTCGATAGGGAGAGTAACCGCAGCCCCAAGCTTTTAAAATGACTATATCGAATGTTCTATAGATAACTTTCAATCAATCCGCTGTTTTTTGAATAGGAGTTTCTGACGTTTTATTACCCTTTCTTGTGGTAAGGATTACACCAAATATAACAACGATCGCACCAACTATTTTCATAATTGTAATGGTTTCACCTAACCAAAAGTAGGCACCAATCATTGTGACAATTGGCAGGAAGTTTAAAAATACCGAAGCCTGTGAAGCACCGAGAACCCCAACGGCACGATTATAAAAAATCAATGCAATAAAAGATGGGAAAATACCCAGATAAGCCAATCCTGTCATATTCGTTGGAGAGATTAGTCCTGCTGGAATGCCTAATATCAGCCATTCTACAATGACCATAGGCAATAATACGATAACGGAAATGCCACTCATAACCAGAAGCGCACCAAATTGCGGGAATAAATGCATATATAGTTTTACAAAAATAGAATAGACAGACCAGCAACCAATCGCTCCAACCATTATCCCATCGCCTATGTTCCAGTTCATGTCAGTGATTGAAAAAATATTTCCATCCAGTACAACCCAAACAGCCCCGAAAAGAGAGGTCAGCACCCCAAACAATTGCACACTTCTAAGTCTTTCTTTAAGAAAAAAGACACTCAGGACTACTGTCACAGCTGGAATAACGCTTTCCAGTATCGATGCATTTGTTGATGTGGTGAACTGCAACGATCCATAAATGAATGTATTAAAAAATGCGATGCCTGTCAGTGTCATGATTAAGAATGGCTTTTTATATCGCCAGAATTCAAAGCGACTTTCCCATGCACTGCGGAGGCCAAGTGGCAGTATAACAATAAATGCAATCAGTAAACGGAAAAATGCAATCGTGAACGGGGGAAGTTCATTAATTGCTTTTCCTGTCAGAAGATTACCCGCATAAAAAATGACTACAAATAACATCATGACGTATGGATAGACCATTACGTCTCCCCCTCTCTGATAGAAAACTCTCACCTCAACGTACCAGATTGAAACAGAAATCCACAAGCGAATAAAGAACTATATCTGATAATTCACTAAAAGGTGTTGACTTAACTGTCTATACTGTATATATTAATTATATACAGTATAGACAGTTAACATGAAGTAGGTGATGCATTGAATATCATCATTTCCAACAAGGTGGATCAGCCGATTTATATGCAAATTAAAAATCAGATGAAAGAGCAGATTCTCCATGGTGAATTGGAAGAGAAGGAAAGCCTTCCATCCATTCGTAAGCTGGCAAAGGATATTCAGGTTAGTGTAATTACAACAAAAAAAGCGTATGAGGAACTGGAAAAGGAAGGCTTTATCGAGACTTTTCCAGGGAAGGGGTCATTTGTTGCTTCACAAAACCCTGAATTGCTAAAAGAAAAACAGCTGAAAGTGATCGAGGACCAGATGGTGAAAATGCTGAAAGACAGCAAGGCATTTCATATCAGCCTTGATGAATTAATTGAGATGATGAAATTGCTTGGCAGTTAAGAAAGTTTAAAACTATCTTACTGCATAAGTGTAACTAAGGCCTTTGCCACAAAGGCGTGGCAAAAGCCAAGTTTTCTAAACGAGGAGTGATGCAGTTGGAAAATATACTGGAAGTGAGAAACGTTGAAAAGCGTTTTCCAGATTTTGAACTGAAAGATATCAATTTCAATGTGAAGAAAGGGTTCATCACAGGGTTTATCGGACCTAATGGTGCAGGCAAAAGCACAACCATTCGCTGTATCATGGATCTAATCAATAAGGATCGTGGCAGTATCCGGATTTTTGGCAAGTCACATGAACAAGACACCGAAGCAATCAAACAGCGCATTGGCTTTGTATATGATGAGAATTATTTTTATGAGGATTTATCGATCGAACAAAATAAGCGGGTAATCGCGCCGTTTTACAGGGAATGGAGTGATGACGTGTTTCATTATTATATCGACATGTTTGACCTCCCCCGAAGGAAAAGGGTGAAATGGCTGTCCAAAGGAATGAAAGTGAAATTTTCGCTGGCAATGGCATTGTCTCATAACCCGCAACTGATTATTATGGATGAACCTACATCAGGACTTGATCCGGTTTTCAGGAGAGATCTACTTGAAATGCTTCAAGATATCATCCAGGACGAAAACAAAGCCGTTTTCTTCTCTACACATATAACTACAGACCTTGAAAAGATAGCTGATTATATAACGTTTATCCATAATGGGGGTATTGTCTTTAGCAAGGAAAAGGATGAGTTGCTGGATCAGTATGCAGTTGTGAAAGGGCCGAAAGAAGTGTTGTCAGAAGCCGCCCGCTCCATGCTAATCGGAGTGAGGGAGACAGACGCCGGGTTTGAAGGGTTACTTGCAGATCGAGGTCAATTTCCTGAAGGTATGGAAAACAAGGTGCTCATGGAGCGTCCTTCCCTTGAGGATATTATTTTCTATACTGCAAAGGGGGAGAAAAATGCTTCTGAATCTCCTGCGTAAAGAATTATTCACCCAGAAACTTCATATTTATCTCTTGGGCTTCATCTGGTTTATTCCGATGACATTATTCTTTACCGATGGATCACCAATCAGGCATATTCTTCTTTTGATTATTTTTGCATCGTGGATGCCGTTACATGCGACGTATTATGAGCAACCAGCCTTGGTCAACAGTCTGCCTGTTACCAGAAAGAAAATTGTCACAGCTAAATATCTGTCTGGGTTGTTGTGGTTTATCCCGTCAGCCGTGATTGTTGTTACGTATGTTTTTTTGTTTGACACTTTTGCGCCATTTCCAACACGATTGATGACAGTGTGGGATCTGCTGCTTTCGCTAGGCTGTATTTGTGTAATACTGTCGATGTTTTATCCGCTCCATATTTTATATGGATATATCGCAGCTTCCGTCTTAACTGGTGTCATTGCTATGTCGGTTGTGATGGGGGCTAATATAGTCATGAATATTTACCATAATCCTTCCATCACATCACTTGACAGTCAGGTAGAGACAGTACTGGCAAATCAAAACATTTTCATACTATCGTTTGCTTGTGTGAGTCTACTCATCACATTGCTGTCCTGCAAGCTGGCTGTCCGTCTTTATGAGAAAAAGGATTTTTAGCAGTTAAGAAACTAGCATTTTCGCCCAATCTATAGTGAAAACCCTAGTTTTTTTAAATTAAGTTATCAGTAAGAAAGAAACTTGAAACAAGGGGGAGCAAATGGAATGGAACCAATTTTATCATTACGTAATGTCCATAAGAAATTGGGAAAAAAACATGTTATTAATGATGTATCGCTGGATGTATATCCTGGAGAGATATTCGGTTTTCTCGGTCCAAATGGTGCCGGAAAAACAACAACAATCCGAATGATTACAGGACTGACCAGTATAACTGCAGGTGATATTACCATAAACGGCTACAGTATTGATAATGATTATAAAAAGGCAATCGGTAATGTCGGAACAATTGTCGAAAACCCGGAACTGTATCACTATTTATCGGCAGAGAAGAATCTTATCCACTTTGGCCGTATGAGCAGTAATGTCACGAAAGAGGATATCCAAAACAGATTGGAGTTGGTGCGCCTTTCTGATGTCAGTGATCAAAAGGTACGGAAATTTTCACTTGGTATGAAGCAACGGTTGGGTATAGCTCAGGCGCTGATTCACCATCCAAAAGTGCTGATTCTTGATGAACCGACAAACGGACTTGATCCGGCCGGAGTCAGGGAAATGCGGGATTATCTCAGAAAAGTGGCAAAAGAAGAGGATGTTGCTATTTTTATTTCCAGTCATCTCTTATCTGAAATCGAGCTTCTTTGTGATCGTTTTACTATTATCCAGGAAGGAAAACTGCTGCAGGTGGAGCATGTTTCAGAAGGAGAACGTGTGGAAGATACGTCTCATACGTACAGACTGGAAGTTAGCGATATGAATGAGACAAAAGAACTTGTAGGCACTGAATTTCCTGATTTGGAAACGGAAGTTCGTCAGCAATGGGTTTATATCCAGGCAACAAAACAACAAATTGGTGAGGTCATCATGTGTTTGACAGGAAATGGTGTCATGGTATATCAATCTATATTGGAAAAACAGTCACTGGAAGACCGCTTCCTAAAAGCGACGGAAAGGGGATAGTGTGATGTTACTACGACTTGTCCAAAATGAATGGATGAAATTATTTCATCGTAAGAGTACCTATGTGATGTGTGGACTGCTTTTGGCAGCCATTTTGGTTACCGCAATATTTACGTATTATGATCAAAGGGAAGGACAGGATTTGCCATCAGAAGAACAATGGCGCACAGAACTGAATAATCAAAATGAAAATTTGGCGATGCAGGAGGAAAGTACGAACTATTACATCCGGGAAAACGCCATCAACCAGCAGGCAATCAACAATTATCGATTGGATAACAATCTATCTCCATACGAAGCGGAGAATGTATGGACCTATATGAATACAAACACTAGTCTGCTTCAAATTATCGGAGTGTTTGTCATTATTGTAGGAGCATCCATTGTAGCCAATGAATTTAAACATGGTACGATAAAACTCCTGCTGGTACGATCAGCTTCCCGGAATCAGGTACTGGCATCAAAATTTATCGTTACACTCTTGTTCGGACTGTTTCTGCTTGCAATACTTTTTGGCTTGTCCTTTATAATTGGTGGCATTTTGTTCGGCTTTGGGGGAGAGTCTATCCATCTATCAGCAAGCAATGGTGAAGTATATGAAGGCCCGCGTTTACTGTATCTTGGATTAAGCTACCTCGCCGGTTCGATTACGTTATTGATGCTTGGATCCTTTGCATTTATGATTTCCACCGTATTTCGGAGTGACTCGATTGCCATTGCGATTTCAATCTTGCTTATGTTTATCGGGACCATGGCAACAAACATCCTTGCTTTATTGACAGACCTGGCGAAGTTTTCTCTGTTTGCTAATACAAATCTCCAACAGTATTTTACGGGAGGTCCAATGGTTGAGGGTATGACACTTGGATTTTCTGTGACGATGCTGGTTGTATATTTACTGTTATTTTTAACCCTTGCCTTTACCTTTTTCAATAAGAGAGATGTCAGTATTTAAGACATGGCAGCATTCCAAAGGTGCATTTGTTTTACTTCCTGAAAAAGATGATTCTTTGCAGGAAGTACCGGGCAAGAATAGAAGTAAGAAATAATAAGGTTTACGTGGGGGTAAGCCGTAAATATGGACTGGAGGTTATAGACATGGCAACGATTGAGGATTTTATGAAATTGGATATTCGAGTTGGGACGGTAGTAAAGGCAGAACCGTTTCCAGAGGCCCGCAAACCTGCCATTAAATTAGAAGTTGATTTTGGTGAGCTTGGAATCAAACAATCCTCTGCTCAAATTACAGAAAGATATGAGCCGGATATGCTTGTTGGACGGCAAGTAGTCGGTGTCGTAAATTTTCCGCCGATGCGTGTGGCGGGATTTAAATCAGAGGTGCTCGTTATTGGCGGTGTTCCCGGAGATGGAGATGTTGTGTTATTGAGGCCGGATGAACATGTGGAAAACGGTACTCCTGTTTCCTAATGTGCGCTTGGAAAATGCAAGAAGATGGGGGAATGGCATGATTGAAATAAAAAGGGCTTCGGTTGAACATGTGAATGGTATTTCAAACGTATGTTCGAATGGGTGCTTAGATACATACGAGGGCATAAGGAGTAAAGAAAACATCATTAGGAATAATGAAATATTCTATAACCATGACCGTATTTCGAGTGAGCTGGAAGAGGCCGATGGTTGGGATGGCTACTTTGTTGCACTTGACGATGGAAAAGTTGTCGGAGCAATCGGAGGAGGGATGATCGCTCCGGATAAAAGCGAGGTTTTTGTATTATATTTAGAATCGGGACGGCGAGGAGAGGGAATCGGTACCAAGCTTCTTGCTCATCTGACAGATGTTCAAAAGGAGAAAGGTGCAATTGAACAATGGGTATCTGTGCAAAAAGGAAACCATAAAGGAATTCCATTTTACGAAGCCAGGGCATTTCAAATGGATTCGGAACAAGCGGCATATTCAAATGCTCCCGGTGAAGATTATGTATCACTCAGATATGTGCGTGAAATTTAAACGATACATTAAAAAAAGCTGTTTTCTGGATAGCGATTACTCGCCCCACCTTGAAATGAAGTTGATGCTTTTACTCGCTGCGGGGTTTCAGCGATGCCTTTTCTCCCGCTGGACCTCCGTGTATTTCCTTCGCTACTAAGAATGTTACATTTTATCACAGTGTAGCGAGCAGTTCCCCCTTCCGTATGAAGGCTCACTTTATATGAATAAAAAATTAATCCATCAAAACAAGAAAGTAAATAACTTTCTATGAATTCATAAGCATATATTGTTATGATGGGAGAAAGATGTGTACCGTTTACGGGGGAATGAGAATGGACCATTTACAAAGCGAAGAACGGCAGAAAATTGTTAGAGAAGAGCTAAAACAGCTAAGCGAGGATCAATACATAGAAGAAAGTGTTTATGTTCAGGTTTCAGCTGCACATCGACAGTTTTATGCTGATCTACAGAGACAGCAACAGGAAACTGAAGATAATCGGCAGGCGGATAAGGAACCCTTGGTGAAACAAACACCAAAGCAGAAAAAGGTGAAAAGAGCATTGTCCTCACAGGAGGTCCGGGAACGCAATATTACCTGGTCACTGAATCTTGGGGTAATTCTGCTGTTGATTGGTGGGCTTGTTCTTGCTACGAGCACATGGGAAATGCTGTCAAATTGGGTGAAAACAGGTTTAATTGGCCTCGTTTCCGTCCTGTTTTTTGGTTTGGCCTATGTTACGATGCGTGTATTAAAAATCGAGAAAACAGCTTTTGCATTTTATGTGCTGGGTAGTTTGTTTTTGCCGATTGTTATTTTGTCAGCGGGCTATTTTGGCCTATTTGGGTCATATTTTTCTTTTTCAGGGGAGGGGCGTTTTTTATACGGTGCTGCTGGGAGCATCTTGATATTACCCGTGTATCTGTTCCTTTCTTTTAAGTTGGCTTCAAGACTGTTTGTATGGTTTTCGTATGTAATGCTTTCTGTTTTTGCCGGTTTTTTGATTGCTTCATTGTATCTGCCAGCAGATGGATTTTATCTCGGTATTATGGTCTTCAATGCGGCATTAATCCTAGCTTGGCAAATTTTGAAAAAACAAGATCGTTATCAGTTGTTTACAAAGGAATTTGTCCATTATCTCCAGGGGAATTTAATTCTTTCCACATTGCTGATGCTGGTCTTTTACAATCATGAATTATTCTACAGTATGAATTTAATGCTAACAGCTGCTTTATATTTTGCGATGATTTTTGTGACAAATCACAGGGCGTATCATTTTGTGTTTAGTGCCATGCTTGTATACGGGGCTTATCAGCTTATTGAGTTCTCTGTGCTTCATGAGATTGATGCCATTGCGTATGCTTTACTTGGGTTTGTATTTTTAGCATTGCCAGCATTCTTAGAACAAAATGATGCATTGGAGAAGGCTTTCCGCTATACGAGTGCTGTGGTGTCTTTTTTTGCATTCCTATATATTAGTTTGGAAGGAATACTTTTACGGATGAATGAGCCTTCCGTTGTTTTATTGATTGCGTATGTAATTATTTCATTGAATTTTACATTTTTGGCTAACCGTGTAAGACAAAGGCTGTTTTCCTATTTAAGTCCTGTCTTCTTCATGGCTGCATTATATGAGGTGGTCATATGGGGGCGGGAAATCTTTGACTATGTTTCCCTAGGGTTTCCAATGTTTATTGCCGGTTTTTTCTTATATCTTCTATTTGGATGCTTCGTCAAAGTCCAATTCTTACAGTCAATTAAAGAGGCTTCACGAGATGTTGGCGGTTTTGTGATGCTGATCTGTTTGAGCACTGGTTTTGGAGTCATGGACCAGTGGCAGGTTGGCACGATGTTCCTGTTGCTTGCCGTAACAGCAATACTCATGGACAAATTTGAAAAACGGGAGAGTTTCAAAGATCTATCACTTGCTTCCTGGATGCATGCAATAGCTGCGGGGTTAGCGATGAGTATATATGCTCGTGCAATGTTTAGGAGTATTTATCCAGACAGGTTGGATGCAGAGGGATTTGTTTTTGCCGGAATTACTGTTCTACTCATTAGTTTTTTATGGAGAAAAAGAAAGCAAAAAATCTTTTCTAATCATACCTTTTATGCTGCCAATGGGTTTTATTTGCTTGGTATGTTAATGACCTTTACGTTTGAGTTTCCTGATCCAATGCGTGCATTGGTTGTACTTGGTGGGGTAGGGATGGCCTATCTGCTGTACAGAAAAACGAAATGGAAGGCAATGCCCTATATCGTTAGCGGAATTTCATTGCTGTTCTATTTTACGGTACTGTATGCGGTTCATATGGAATTTACCATTCAATCAGAATTGTTTATGTCCTTACAATTCATCTTTGGGTCTGTGCTTTTATTAGGTATTGGCTCGTTGGTTGGAAAGAAGGACAGCAAGCTAATGAAAAGTTTCTGGTGGGCTGGACATATCTACTTACCAATTTCTTTCCTTCCGACATTGTTTACAGATATGGCGTTCTTGGCATTCTTGGTTGCCACAGCTATATATGCGCTAAGTATCCAGAAAGCAAGGCGGGAGTGGATGATAAAGACACTTCTCTATGCCTCTTTCACTTCATTCTGGGCTGTGATCGTGCTTGGAATGGGTGAATTGGCATTAGGTAAGCATTCTCATTATGCTTTTTTACTGACGAGTATGGTGCTTGTGATAGGGTGGTATGGTAGTAAAAATGCTTGGACACGAAGAATTGCGTATTATGTAGTGCCATTTTCACTTATTGGTATCATTACATTTACATCAGTGATTCCATATGACTTGGTTTTATTTATTGTAACGGTGTTATATGCCATGATGTTACTACATATTATGCATAGGGAAAAATGGGATAGTTTCAATGTGGTTCCACTGCTCCTTGTCTTTTATGCATTAGGGTTGTACGGTTTTGACGGTGTGGAATGGGAGTACATCATGTTGCTCGCAGTTGCGGGATTTGCCGCGGTTCTTACGCTGGTGGGCATGATTATATATCCATTTATTTATCAGAAAGCGAAGGAAAAAACAGCTTTATCAAGTATCGATTGGTACACAATTGTCGGTTTTATTGCATTATGTAGCTTATATTTATTGACTGGTGATGCATTATGGTCGAAGCTTGTGCCGGGGCTGCTTTTGTCCTGTAATCTTATCATACAGAGAAAGCGTTTCCCGTATATAGAAGCAAAGTGGTTCGTATTTTCCGCAGTTGCCTTTTTGCTACAGCCGTACTATACCGTGCTGATAAATCTGGATGTAGCAGCATTAATTGAGCGGGAAATGTATGTACTTCCATGGATTGCTCTTGTTATTTTCTTGAAAAGAATAGCGGATCCTTCGTATAAAAAGGTTGTTAAACCTATTCAATGGGGTGTCTTGATTATTGTTTCTTTACTACTCGTTCAGGATGGTATGGAGAGTAACACCATTTATGATGCATTAATCGTCGGTACCTTATCTCTTACTTCCATGCTTGGTGGAATGATGTATCAACTGAAGTCCTTTTTCTTTGTAGGGGCAGGGGTGCTGTTGTTAAATGTATTTCTGCAAACAAGACCATATTGGGGGAACCTTCCGTGGTGGGCATATCTTCTGATTGCAGGTTCCATATTGATTAGTGTTGCAAGTTATAATGAATGGCATAAACAAAAAACATCGGCTGGAAAAGATACACTAATTTCTATGTTTAAGGAAAAGGTAGTTCAGCGGATAAAGAAGTGGGAGTAACAGGGGATTTTGGATAGGGGAGCCGTGGCTGGGTGCGGAAGAATCAAACCCAGAGCCCACAACCCCTTCCAATTTAAGCCTATATCAACTCATTTTTAACCAAAACAGCTTTAATCTTCGTATAATCATATCCATCAGGGAGTGCTTCTTTCAACGGCTTCAACCGAGGTTCATCGATTTCTTCATGAGCAGCCAGTACTTTAGCTTCCTCTTCCTCGTTGAAAAAGATTCCCCAAGCGATAGGGTGCCCTTCCTTAAAAGCCCTGAAAATATGTCCCTCAATTGTTACGTTAGAAAACTCACGGATTACAGCGATATCTTTTAATGATTTTCCGGACTGAAACATTTGATAGCTTATCATATGGCTTGGGCGATCATCTTCGGCCTTCTTAGCCTTAGGCTTGGGTGCTGATGTATCAGCAATTCTTACTTTCTTTTTCACGTCAGGGTTCCTCTTGCGCCATTCCTGGATAATAGTGAGAAAAGCCTGTCCGTATTGTTCGTACTTTTTCTCACCAACACCTTTGATATCCAGCATGTCTTCCTCGGTAACAGGGAAATAGCGGCTTAGATCCTTCAATGTGGCATCAGAGAATAATACATATGGTGGTACATTTTTTTCATCGGCAATCTGCTTACGTAACCTGCGTAAATCCTGGAATAAATCCTCATGGTAGTCTGTATCCTCACTGGTTGGGATTGGTGCGGTATACATCTCAACCATTCGTTTTCCTTTGAGCACATCAACCGAGTTCTGATTTAATTTCAATGTAGGAAACTGTCCTTCTTCTGTTGCCAGCAGTTGTTCTGCAATCAGAAAATGAATCCATTCCGTCAGTTCCCGTTCTGTATAGGCAGACAGGATACCGTAAGTGGTAATGCTGTTCAAGCGGAAATCCCTTATTTTTTTATCTTTGGAGCCCTTTAATACTTTAGCAGTCATGCCGACACCAAAGCGTTCATTCATGCGTTTAACACAGGAGAGAATCATTTGTGCTTCTTCGGTAATATCGATTTTTTCCTGGCGTTCTACACAATTGCTACAGCGTCCGCATATCTCCATTGGCACGGTATCATTAAAGTATTCAAGAATATGGTTCGTCAAGCAGCCATGGGTGTGGCAGTAATTAATCATTGCCTGTAGTTTCCGGTACTCCTGCTGCTTGGCAGCATCATTCATTTCAGATTGTTCAATTAAAAATTTCTGTAATTGGGTGTCCTGCGGGGAAAACAATAGGATACAGTCACTCGATTCTCCGTCACGGCCTGCTCTTCCCGCTTCCTGGTAATAGGATTCAATGTTCATCGGCATGGCATAGTGAATGACATACCTGACATTCGATTTATCGATTCCCATCCCAAACGCGTTGGTCGCAATCATAACAGCTTTTTCATCATGGATGAATGCCGCCTGTGCCTCTTTCCTTTCATCTTCGGACAGGCCGGCATGGTATTTGGCAACTGCTACACCTCGTTTGCTCAGCTGATCATACAAGGCGTCCGCTTGCTTTCGTGTCGCTGTATAGATAATTCCTGATTCATTTGCGTGTTTCTCCAAAAAGGAGCGAACATAGTTTGTTTTATTTTTACCTTTTACAATATGAAAGGAGAGGTTCTCCCGTTCAAAGCCTGTATTGACAATATGTTCAATATGTAATAATTCCTGAATATCCGAAATGACCTCTGCCGTTGCTGTCGCCGTCAATGCCACAAAAACAGGGATATTCGACAGCTTTTTCAAGTTTGGCACGATGGAACGATAACTTGGCCTGAAATCATGTCCCCATTGCGAAATACAGTGGGCTTCGTCAAATGCGACAAGGGAAAGGGGGATGCTTTTGATGATATTGACAAAAAAGCTGGATTCAAACCGTTCCGGCGCCACATAGACAAACTTATACCTTCCTTTCGTAATATCCTGCATTCTGCTTTGCTGCTGTTCGGTAGACAGGGAGCTATTTATAAAAGTAGCGGCAATTCCCAGTGACTGCAATGCATCCACTTGGTCTTTCATCAGTGATATTAATGGGGAAATAATAATGGCAGTGCCTTCAAGGGATAAGCCGGGGATCTGATAGCATAATGATTTACCCCCACCAGTAGGCATCACGGCAAGCGTGTTATTCAACTGTAATATATGATCAATGGTATCTTTTTGCCCTGGCCGAAACGTTTCGTAGCCAAAATAGGTCTGCAGTATTTTTTCTTCTTTCACAGCCATTGCTGATTCTCCTTTTTATAAAATATATACGTATCGCTGGTTAATTTGTCGTAAGCGCAGGATTTTTGTGTGCAAGCGCAGCATCTCGGACCGTGAGCGCAGAACCTCAGGCCACAAGCGCAGGACCTCAGGCCACGAACGCAGCACATCGGGCCGTGAACGCAGAACCTCAGGCCGTGAACGCCGGACATCGAGCCGCGAACGCCGGACATCGAGCCGCGAACGCCGGACATCGGGCCGTGAGCGCAGAACCTCAGGCCGCGAACGCAGGACCAGCCGTCGCAAGCGCAGGACCTCGGGCCGCGAACACCGGACATCGGGCCGTGAGCGCAGAACCTCAGGCCACAAGCGCAGGACCCCAAGCCACATTCACGGCAAACACATCTTGATTAATCCTAACATATATTTATCCGGGATGAATAAGTTTCCTGCTATAATTTTATACCCTTCTAAAATAAAACAAAAGGGAAAAAATCAACATGCCGGTTGATTATCCCCAAATTCAACGATTCATGAAGCGGCATCTGTATCTTTCTTATCATTTGATACGAAAGATCCTATCACAGCGCCAATGGCTGCCGGAACGACCCATCCCAGCCCAATTTCAAAAAATGGCAATTTTTCCATGAAAGCGGCAATCCTTGGTAATTCTAATCCAAATGCAACGAGACCATCATACAGGCTGACAATGACAGTCAGGAGAATTGCTCCACGGTATACTGCCTTTGAATTATGAAAAAGCTTCTGCATAAATGTTAAAAGGATCAACACGATTGCAATCGGATAAACGAATGTAAGTACAGGTACAGAGACACTGATAATTGTGTTTAAACCCTGATTTGAAATGGCGAAACTAACAAGCGTCACAAGAAGAATAATCCATTTATAAGGAAGAGGTAGTATTTTCATGAAAAATTGCCCGGCAGCTACGACCAGACCTACAGAGGTGGTAAAACATGCCAGCACAACGATTACTCCAAGTAATAGTGCACCAAAATTGCCAAATATTACATAAGCGGCACTGGACAAAATTTCTCCTCCGTTCGTATACGTTCCATGTGAAGCCATTTTTGTGCCCATCCAGCCAAGGGCCGTATATACAGCCACCAGACCGATTCCAGCAATAAGACCTGCCTTTAAGGTTGATTTAACTAGGTTCGGTTTGGATGTGATACCACGTTCTTTAAATGCATTGACAACGATGATACCAAAGGCAAGTGCCGCAATCGCATCCATTGTTAAATATCCCTCGACAAATCCTGTGAAAAATGGTGATGTCTCATATTTTTCAACTGGTATATCTAAAGGTGTATCAAGTAACAATAATGCTCCTATACTAAGAGCAATAATGGAAAGTAGCAGTACAGGTGTCAAATATTGGCCGATACGATCCACCATTCTTGATGGGTTTAAACTGACAAAGTATACTAAAACAAAGAAAATCAGTGTAAAAACGAATAATACGATAGGAGACGGTGCATCAAGAAAAGCTTCCAGGCTCATTTCATATCCTACTGTTGCTGCCCTGGGTATGCCGAAAAATGGCCCGATTGCGAGGTAGACGACGGAAGTGAAAATGAGTCCGAAGATCGGGTGAACCCGGTTAGCCAATTCTCTTGCGTCATCCTTTACAAAGGAAATTGCTGTAACAGCAAGTATTGGGAGTCCCACACCTGTCAGGAGAAAACCGCTGATTGCTGCCCAATAGGAAGTTCCAGCGTCAATCCCAAGTGTAGGGGGGTATATTAGGTTACCTGCTCCAAAAAACAATGCGAAAAGCATAAATCCAATGGTAAATGTATCTCTATTCATATAAGTTATCCCCTTGTTATTTTCAATATTATCAGACTATTTAAGAGGGATCTATTCGCTATAATTCTGAATATATCCCAAACAAAAATTAATCTTACAAAAATAAAATTGGCTTGTCAACGTATTATTTCAAGCGGTTATGTGTTAGGATATATTTTGGTTTTTTACCCGAGTAGCAAATCTGTTTACATTCCTTGGCAGTATCTATAAAATGTCACTTATATATAAGGAGAATAGGGGGGATGAAGATGATACCATCTCTATTATTTGAAGTCATGCTGGTTCTCCTATTGGGGATAGGATCGCAATGGGTAGCATGGCGTTACCGGCTGCCGGCAATTGTAATCATGTCCATTACCGGCCTGCTTGCAGGTCCCATCTTGGGAGTGATTAATCCTGAGGAGGATTTTGGCGCATTATATAGTCCGATTATTTCTGTAGCTGTAGCAATTATTCTGTTTGAAGGCAGTTTGAATTTAAGCTTTAAGGAACTTCGCGGAATGGGTAAGCCCATTTTTAGAATCTCTACCATCGGTGCGTTTATCGCCTGGATTCTTGGTTCGCTAACCGCACACTATATCGCGGGATTGTCATGGACAGTTGCATTTGTTATAGGTGGTTTGTTTATCGTGACAGGTCCAACGGTAATTATGCCATTGCTCCGTCAGTCCAAATTAAAGAAAAGACCGGCTAAGATATTAAAGTGGGAAGGTATTATTGTTGATCCGATCGGTGCACTTCTCGCCGTGTTTGCATTTGAGATTATTACGTTTCTTACCGCAGCGAATCCTGATGGAACACAGCTGATGCTGTTTTTTGCAGCTTCCCTGTTTGCAGCATTATTCGGCTGGGCATGTGGGAGAGGAATCGGCTGGATGTTTGAAACAGGACATATGCCGGAATTTCTCAAGTCTCCCGCAGTATTTGTTGTTGTCATTTTGTGTTTTACGGCGGCAGATGAAATTATGCATGAAACAGGTCTATTATCCGTAACGGCCATGGGGATTACCCTTGCTAATATGGGAATCAGCTCCATTTCGGATATGCGGCACTTTAAGGAAAATATCTCCATTCTCTTAATATCAGCAATCTTCATTATGCTGACGGCTTCACTAGAGGTCGACACATTGCTGCAAGTCTTTAATCCGAATATTATCGGCTATGTCTTACTGATGATGTTTATTGTCCGGCCATTGTCCATCTTTCTCTCGACTGCTGGTACAGAAATGACATTTAATGAAAAAGCATTAGTAGGCTGGATTGCACCAAGAGGTATCGTTGCCTTAACCGTGTCCGGATATTTTGCAACGATATTACTGGAAGCCGGATATGAAGATGCTGAAATCCTTACTACATTAACGTTTGCACTTGTGTTTTTCACGGTTGTGGCACATGGGTTTTCAATTGGGTGGTTATCCAAGAAGCTCAATTTATCCATGGAAGGAATTCCAGGTGTGCTAATTGTCGGCAGTAATTCTTTTACCGTCCAGCTTGCAAAGACCCTTGAGAAATCTAAGATACCCGTTCTGATTGTTGATTCTTCCTGGGAAAGATTGGCGGCTGCGCGTAAGGGAGGGGTGCCATTTTATCATGGCAGCATTCTTTCCGAGCAGACAGAGTATAATCTGGATACAATGCCATACGAATATTTAATTGCAGCAACCGACGACAATGCGTATAATGCTTTGATTTGTCAAACGTTTATACCGGAATACGGAAGAATGCATGTATTTAAGATAAGCCCTTACCGTCACTTTAATCGCGGCTCCAGTATCAATGTTTCCAAAGTCGGTGGAAGAATCTTATTTGATAAGAACTTCCCGATGGATGTTCTCAATGATAAATTAAATGATCATTATGTATTTCGTCAGACTACACTTACCGAACGATTTAATTATAAAGAATATGTAAAAGAAAAAGATGACTCTTCTGTCTTTTTATATTTGATTAGGCCAAACGGTCAGCTTAAATTCTATTCAGAAGAAATGCGGACAGTTCCCGCAATAGGCGATAAAATTATAAGCTTGACACCGCCAAGTAAAGAAAAAGCAAAAATACAGAAGAAATTGGAAACACAACGGAATAATAATGGAAAAGAAAAATAAGAAAAGCGTGAGGCCTCATGGATGGCCTCACGCTTTTTCTAATTAATCATTTCTGCGCAGTCGTCTCTGCTTTTCTTTCCTACTCGATTTCTTCGAGTTGGCGATTGACTTCTGCAATTTCCCCTTCCAGGCGGATTAATTGGTTTTCCGCGGAGGAAACTCTTCCTTTTACATATTCCAATTTATCCATATCACTTTGAATCCGAACATAATCGGATTTTAATTCTTCCAATTTTGCCTGTAATTCTTTCTTTGTCATTGAAAAATCCCCCCTCTGTCTTTAGTGTAGTTGAAAATCGCTTTATAAAACAAGTGAACACTTTTGTATGAAAATAACTGTAATTAGGGCTCTTCACCAAAATTTATAGTTGACAAACTAGGTGTAATTATGAATTATAGTGACCGCTGCGGAAAAACACTACGCTTTCCGCGGGCTTGAGCTCAGCCTCCTCGGAAAAAAGGAGTTCACTTTTTTCCTGCGGGGTCTTCCCACTGCGCTTTCTAAGCAGGAGTCTCCGTTTTTTCCTCCGCTAACCAGTCTTATTACCATATTTATTCACTAATATCAACCATTTATTTTAGTGTTGATCCTTGATTAGAACGGGAAAAATTATTCAGTAGAACCACCATGAATAAAGGTTATACATTTTCTGGTTGGCTCTTTTGGTAAATCTTGTTGCTCCTTAACGTCGCAGTTGATATAAAAGACGACGTAACCTAACAGTGACTTCCTCTCAGCCTTTACAAAATGAGTGCTAGTCAAGCGCTGCTTAAAAAATACTCGCTTTCCACGGGGGAACGCTTCAGCCTCCTCACTCGCGGGAGCCCTCGCCTTAGGGGTCTTCAGACTGTTCCTTTTTCCGTAGGAGTCTCGCATTTTTTAAGCAGCTTAGAATAGCTTTCTGTTTAAGAGAGAATACGTTCATGAAACATAAATTTCATGAACTTTATCCTTTCTATAATCAGAACACCACTTTAAGCGTAGGCAGAATGCGTAGACTCCTGTGGGAATAGCACGAGTCTGAAGACCCCGGAAGAAGCGTTCTTTGCTTCTGAGGAGGCTGAAGCCGTGCCCACGGAAAGCGAAGTATTCTGCCGAAGCGATTGTGATAGCACTCGGATTCAATGGAAGAAGCGAAATCAACCCAGCAGTTACTTCGTCTTTTATATCTATTGTGTCAAAAGCAACAATTTTTTCGGTGGGAAGCGTAATCGCAGTCCCAATCTTTTAGAAAACAGCCTGCTGGTTAAGTTAGCTAGTTTCATTAAAGGTGGTGACGGCATGCTATACGCCGCCATTTTGGTTTCTTAAATCAGCGCATCATCTTTACTTTTTTTCGATTCCACATAGGTTTGATAAAAATGGACAATGATTGTTTTTGCAACGGCATAGAACGGTACTGCAAAAATGATTCCGATAAAGCCTGCAATACTTCCCGCAGCCAGGATAACGGTAATAATCGTTAATGGATGCAGGTCCAGTTTCTGCCCCATAACGTTTGGAGAAATCAAATTACTTTCAATTTGCTGCGCAACGAGCATAATCAACGATACCCATATAAGGTTCACAGGGTCCTGGAAGGCACCTATAAGAAGTGCAGGAGCAACTGCGATGAATGGCCCGAGATATGGAATGACATTCGTTATCATTCCAAACAAAGCAAGTGCCAGGGCATATTCTAATCCGAGAATAAGATAACCGATATAGATTAATATACCTACACAAAAACTGACAATTAACTGTCCTTGAATAAAGGAGGATAATACATCATCCAACTTATTAAGTAAGTTGCGTATATTGTCTGCTTTTTTCTTACTGAAGACCTGCGTGATAAAAGGAACTAATTTCTCTCCATCTTTTAACATAAAGAAAAGGAAGAAGGGGATTAGTACCAGCCCGGCGATAATGGTAAACACCTGACCGATAAATCCTCCAATAAACCCGAAAAGATAGTTCACTATATTTTCAATATGTGATGAAATATTATTGTTAAAGTCGTTGATTGCACTAAGGACCTGGTCCGGGATACTGGAATAGTTCGCCTGCCAGTAATTAATAAAGTCCTCCACCATCGTTACCATTGATGGGATACCTTGAATCAAATTGGTAAATTGCCTTTGAGCAATTGGCCATATAAACAGGATAAATAAGAATAAAAGTGAAATGATTAGTAAAAATACGAGAATAATAGAAATGATACGATGGATTTTAAAACGTTCGAATAAATGCATGACCGGTTTGGTCAAATAATAAAGGATTCCGGCTCCGATCATAGGAAAGGCGATAGCCCCCATTAATTGAACCACAGGAAGAAAAATGAAATCTGTAATTGAAACTAACCAGATTAACAGAAAAAGCATAATGAAAAAAACCATTACTCGAAACCATCGTTTATTAACCAAAATAACACTACCTCCGTCATTTATTATATATTCTATAATAACTGTAAATCCCAATAATAGAAAGTCTTTCTATTTTAACCGGAATCAATAGATATTAAACAACATACAATATAGAAGATTCGCAAAAAGTGTGATAGAATCTGAACATATATACATAATGGAGGATGCGATACGATGAATAATTGGGAGCAGGTTTATCAGAAGTGGAATACATATCACAATCTGGATTCTTCGCTGAAGGCAGGATTGGAGAAAATCCAGGATAACCCGAAGGAATTGGAGGATGCCTTCTATAAAGAACTGACATTTGGAACCGGGGGAATGCGTGGCGTTCTTGGGCCTGGAACGAACCGAATGAATGTTTATACCATTAGAAAAGCGGTAAACGGTCTGGCGAATTATCTACTTGCTAATCGCGTTAATGTAAGAGACCGTGGCGTTGTTGTGGCATATGATTCAAGATACATGTCCCAGGAATTTGCGGTCGAAGTGGCAAAAGTACTCGGATCATATGGAATAAACACCCATGTCTTTGATTCACTAAGACCTACACCACTTTTATCTTTTGCTGTGCGTCATTTGGGAACGGCAGCTGGAGTAATGATTACAGCGAGCCATAATCCACCAGAGTATAATGGATTCAAGGTGTACAATGAAGATGGTGGACAGATTACTCCAGAAGAGGCGGATGAAATAATTAATGCGATTCAGGAAACGGGAGATGAGCTGACCGTACCGTTTTTGGAACAAAAGAACTTGGAAGAAGATGGGTTGTTGCATTGGCTTGGTAAAGAAGTCGATAATGCATATCTGGAGCAATTAATTCAGATTTCCAAACTGGATGAAGAAGAGCAGAACCAGGAGAAAGACATGCAAATTGTTTTCACCCCATTGCATGGAACGGCACATCATCTCGTTACGAATGCAATGGACCAGTGGAATTTCACTAATGTAGACGTTGTCGAGGAACAAGCAAAGCCGGATCCGGAATTTTCCACAGTGAAATCTCCAAATCCGGAGGAACATCAGGCATTCACATATGCTATTGAACAAGGAAAAGAAAGAAATGCTGCCATTTTATTGGGGACAGATCCTGATGCGGATCGTCTTGGTGTTGCTGTGAAAAATAAGGCAGGGGAATATCAAGTGTTGACAGGCAATCAATTGGGAGCATTGCTGCTTGATTATATTTTGTCCAAGACAGATACCCAAATATTAAAAACTGCCCGTATGCTGAAAACCGTTGTGACGACAGAACTTGGCCGGGCGATTGCTGACGCTTATGGTGTGAAAACAATTGATACATTAACAGGTTTTAAATATATTGGCGAAAAGATCCGTCAGTTTGATGCAACAGGCGAAACATTCATATTTGGATTTGAGGAGAGCTATGGCTATTTAATTTCAAGCTTTGCCCGTGATAAAGATGCTGTGCAGGCTGCGATGATGGCCACAGAAATGGCTTACTATTGGGACAAGCAAGGTAAGACACTGCTGGACGGGCTTGACGAGCTCTATGAAAAACACGGATACTATCTGGAAGAGATGCGTTCATTAACATTAAAAGGCAAAGAAGGCTCTGACCAGATTGCAAGAATTATGGAAGAAACACGCAACTATCCATTAAAGGAAATTGGCGGATTTAAGGTGGAAAAAGCTGAGGACTACATTTCTGGAGAGCGTATGCTGCTTGAAGAAAACAGGAAAGAAGCCATTCAGTTACCAAAAGAAAACATGATGAAATTTGTGCTTGAACAGGAAGGCTGGGTTTGCCTACGTCCATCCGGCACGGAACCAAAGATTAAATATTATTATGGCGTTCGGGGAGATAATGCTCAGGAGAGCCAGGAGAAATTGGCATCCATTAAAAAGACGATGGATGATGTAATAGATAAAATGATACAATAATGTGCGAATCTATAAAGAGGCCGGGCTGACCAAACCTTCATTTATGTTGACATTTTTTGATAAAAAGGGTTTAATAAAGTA
This sequence comes from Virgibacillus ainsalahensis, assembly GCF_055380755.1. Lineage (NCBI taxonomy): Bacteria > Bacillati > Bacillota > Bacilli > Caryophanales > Bacillaceae > Virgibacillus > Virgibacillus ainsalahensis. Next base: position 24,093 of record NZ_AP043943.1, read on the forward strand.
AGTTAATATTCCTAAAGGGGAGTAGCTGTACAATTTAAGTCGTCATTACGAGATTATTTCTCCGGCTTAATTGGCAACGGACGTTGTTTGCGAGACCTTTACCTAAAATAGGTAAAGGTCTCTTTTTTTATGGTCTTTACCTGTTGGTAGGACCATTTTTTATATTAAAGGAGTTGTAGTATGGGAGCAGAATTGATACTGGAATATTTATGGGTTTTAGTGATTTTAATTGGTCTGGAAGGTCTGCTTGCGGCGGATAATGCTTTGGTATTGGCGATTATGGTTCGCCATCTTCCGGAGAAACAGCGGAAGAAAGCTCTGTTTTATGGACTGGCAGGGGCGTTTGTCCTGCGTTTTGGGTCCTTGTTCATTATTTCGTATGTTGTTGAGTTGTGGTGGATACAAGCATTGGGTGCGGCTTATTTAATATTTATCTCAATAAAGAATTTTTATGACAGGTTTAAAACGAAAAAAACGGAGGAATCCACAGGCGACGCTTCCACCCAGGAAAAAGCGAAATCAGGAAGCGGCTTCTGGATGACTGTTGTAAAAGTAGAGTTTGCTGATTTGGCCTTTGCAGTAGATTCGATTTTGGCCGCTGTGGCCCTGGCAGTAGTCCTTCCACCAACAGGCCTTGGTACAATTGGAAGTCTGGATACGGGACAATTTATGGTCATTTTTGCTGGTGGTATGATCGGACTGATCATTATGCGGTTTGCAGCAAATATATTTGTCGGACTGCTTCAGAAACGGCCTGGCCTCGAGGTGGCAGCTTTTCTTATTGTCGGATGGGTTGGTATAAAATTGTCCGTGTTGGTAATGGCGCATGATGAAATTGGATGGATTCCGCATGCCTTTCCACATTCCGCGTTATGGCAGTTGATTTTCTATGGAGTATTAGTTGGTATTGCGCTCGTTGGCTGGTTCTCCTCAAACAAAGAAAAACAAGATGCTGCATAAGCCCCCTTCAGAAGCAATCAGCATGTAGATGTGTTGATTGCTTCTTTTTTGGGTATGGATGTAGCAAGGAGTGAGTAAAATGCCAGTAAAAACAAAAAGAATTTATGAAGATGCAGAAAAAGGAGATGGTGTTCGCGTTCTGGTGGACCGCGTATGGCCAAGAGGTGTTTCCAAGGAAGATGCAAAACTGGATTACTGGATGAAAGAAGTTGGACCATCGAATGATCTGCGAAAGGAATTCGGACATGATCCGGATAAATTTGATTCATTCAAGAAAAAGTATAAAGAAGAGCTGAATAGCGGTGAGCAGCAGGAAGAACTGGAGAAGCTAAAAGATATTACCAAAAAACATAATAAGCATGTGACGTTGCTATATGCTGCAAAGGATGAGAAAAATAATCAAGCTCAAGTTTTAAAAGAAATATTGGATCACCAATAAGTGAAGATGAATGGTGCCAAGTAGATGTGTATGCATACGCAGCTATTGGCAACATCAAAATACATGGGAAATAATCGGCTGTATCCATGACCTTCTGGACCGTCCAGGAGGTTATGTTATAGTCGTTTTGCTTGTGCCAAATGTATAAATTTAAAGCAAACTTGTCTTTTCGCCAAGCCTATAGCGGATGCTAAGTTTTCTAATTTAACAACCATTACGTTACAATAATACCGAGGTGATCAAATGGCGGAACATCATTTCCATTTAACAGCAGACTGGCCTGGTGGAAGAAATAGTGAGGGATCCATCGAAGCAGGGAATCTGAAGACAAAAATATCTATTCCACCTGAAATGGATGGTCCGGGAGTTGGGACAAACCCAGATGAGATGCTGCTTGGTGCGGCAGCAACCTGTTATATCATCACATTGGCTGCAATGATTGAGCGGGCTGATTTGCCCCTTGATGAAATGTCGCTCAAATCCGAGGGGATTGTCGATGTGACCAATGGTGTATTCACATATAAAAAAATAATTCACAAACCAACCGTAGCGCTGAAAAGTGATGCAACAGATGAGCAACTTCAAAAACTGAAAAAGTTAGTAGAAAAAGCAGAGAAAAGCTGTATGATTTCCCGGGCGATTCAGGGGAATGTGGAAATCGAGCTGGATGCTTCGGTCAGTTAATAAGTAAAGCTTCACCCATTATATCTGGGGTGGAGCTTTTTTTTTCGCAGTTAAAGGATTAATCATAAGGCATAAAAAAAGCCTTGACACTTACTTTAAATCAGTGTATCTTGAATTAGTCACACTAAATTTATCGGAATTAATGGACGATAAGAAATTCATAGCATATAATTTAATGAGGGCAGTATAGGCAATCATCAGGAGTAAGAAAAAAAGTGGGAGTGATAAAAATGGGTGGAGTATATATTTTATTGAATATCGCCGTTTTATTAGCAATAATCGGTTTACTTATATGGATGCAAAAAAAGCATTTCTCCTTTACAAAACGTGTATTCACCGGGCTTGGTCTCGGAATTTTGCTGGGAGGAATACTGCAGTTCATTTATGGAGCAGGATCTGATGTTTTAGTAGAAACGACGGATTGGTACAGTATTGTCGGCAGCGGCTATATACGCCTGTTGATGATGATCGTCGTTCCACTTGTTATGGTGTCGATTATACAATCGATTACGAAGTTGGAAAAGACAAAAGAGCTTGGAAAGATGTCTGCATGGATTATTGGAATCCTTATTACAACAACAATGGTAGCTGCTTTTGTTGGAATTGGCACAGCAACTTTGTTTGATCTGAACGCAGATCAGATTGAAGCAGGCCAGGCAGAAAACGAACGGGCAGCAGACCTTGAGAACAGGCTTGGGGATGTAGAGGATCAGTCAACACCTCAACGGATTATTAACTTTATTCCCTCTAATATCTTTTTGGATATGACAGGGGAGCGGCCGACGTCAGTTATCTCGGTTGTTATTTTCTCGATATTTATAGGTATAGCTGTTCTTGGCTTACGCAGAAAAAACCCGGAACAGGCGGAACGTTTCACAAAAATTGTCGATGCCTTTTATGGTGTTGTCATGCGTATCGTTACATTGGTCTTGCGTCTGGCGCCATTTGGGGTTTTAGCTTTAATGGCAAATACAGTAGCGAATACAGATGTAGCAGGTATTATGGAGCTTGGTAAATTCGTACTCGCTTCATATGTAGCATTGATTGTTATGTTCATCCTCCATCTGGTTTTAGTTGGGTTATTTGGCTTGAATCCATTGACATTCGTGAAAAAAGCGCTGCCTGTGTTAGGTTTTGCTTTCACTTCACGTTCAAGTGCAGGAACGATTCCTTTAAATATTCAGGCACAAAAAAATGCACTCGGTGTCGAGCAGGGTGTTGCTAACATGTCAGCATCATTCGGGGCGACAATGGGGCAAAACGGATGTGCCGGGATTTATCCCGCGATGCTTGCAGTAATGATTGCACCGACGGTAGGAATCGATCCATTATCACTTGATTTCATCATTCAATTGGTACTCATTATTGGAATTAGCTCATTTGGTGTAGCAGGTGTAGGTGGCGGAGCAACGTTCGCAGCCCTGATTGTACTGTCATCCATGGGGCTTCCCGTAGCACTTGCCGGGCTGTTGATCTCAATCGAGGCGCTTATCGATATGGGACGTACAGCGCTGAATGTGAATGGAAGTATGGTTTCCGGTACGTTAACATCTAGGGCATTAAAGAATTTCAACAAAAAAACATTCAATGATAAGACTGCAATAGAAGAAGCCACTTCATTGTAGAAGGAGTAGCCGTTCCATGATAGGAGCGGCTATTTTTGTGAAGCTTCGGCCCTTATTCTTTTACCATTTCCAACACTTTATCCAGTTTCTGCTGTTCTCCTGCATTGAAGTAATCCTGAAATGGGCAGCCAATCTCCTGTACACGTTGTACTACATTTTCAATTGTAAACGAATCAGGGCGCAAACCGTCATCGACTTCTTCCCAAAACAGTGGAGTTGCAATGGTTGCTGCTTCCGTTTTTCTTGGTGAATATGGCGCAATCAATGTTTTATCCTTTCCATGTTGAACATAATCAATATAAAGCCGACCCTTTCTTTTATTCTTCATCCGCTCAGTTGTCAGCATATCCGGATAGGCATTTTCAACAGTCCAGGCGATTGCCTGTGTGAAAATAGCTGTTTCATCATAGGTCATACTCCCTTTGGGGATTGGTATATGAATCTGCAATCCTTTATTCCCGGAAGTTTTGACAAAAGAGACAAGCTCCAACTCATCAAGTAATGGCTTGATTCGAAGTGCTGCCTGAATTGCCATATGAAAATGGTCCCCATCAGGCGGATCCAGATCAAAAACGATTTCGACAGGATACTTCTCATCCACTCTTTGAAAGGGGACATGATATTCAATTGCCCCGTGATTAGCAAACCATACAAGTGCATCCAACTCATTACAGATAATTAATCGCTCATCACCCGGCTCGACACTGTCGATAAAGTCAGGAGCATAATCAGGCAGATGTTTTTGAAAAAAATGCTCGTTTCGAACGCCATCAGGAGAACGAATCACAGTTAATGCCCGTTCTTTCAAGAAAGGCAGCATATATGGTCCAATTTCTCTTATGTACCGGAGGAGATCTCCTTTTGTAAGTGTATCTGCTGGCCAAAATACCTTGTCCGTATTTGTGAGGTTTACACTGTCCGGCAGCATGGCCATATCCAGCTGTAATCTTTTCATCGTACAATCTGCCGGTGAAGCATCAGGCAATAATGAATGGAACTCCGGCTCGCGCAGTTCATTTTTATATAAGTCAAGTGTATGAATGGATGCACAAATAGCGGGAGGCAACACATATCCATCCTCCACCCGTTCTCCGTTTTTTGAAAACAGATCCTTTAATGTACGGAAAGCTTCTGTATCCAGTCCGTGCTTGCATTTTCCAATTTCCTTTATTGATTCATTTTCGTACACACATACAGTGAAATAGTCGTTTTTGGTATCATAATGCGTTAAAAACCCATGTATGGTTCGCCAATTCTTTACCTTGAACCAGTCATGGTGATTTTTACCGCTTTGGTACGTGCTTTTCTTCCGTTTGGCAATCAGGCCTTCCCCTTTATGTTTAAAGATGATTTTCTTTAATTCATCAAGGTTTTCATATGCGCCAATATAGTTTAAACCAGTTTTTTGCACAACTTCTTCCATTATCGACTTCCGCTCAAAATAGCTTTTCTTATGATAAGCGTTTCCTTGCAGGCGCAATATATCAAATGCGAGAAAATGCGCTGGTCTTGCCCCAGCTGCTTTCTTAATCGTATCTTTATTTTTCAGACGCCCGCGTTTTTGAATCAGGGAAAAGTTAGCCTGGTATGGATTGTTGAGAACAACCAATTCGCCATCAAGCTTTAATGGGAGGAGGTCACTTACGTTCATTTGGTGCTTCCTGCAAGTATCCACAATTTCCGGAAAGTTACCGGTTAAATCTTTGTTGTTTTTGCTTATAAGTCGAATATGCTCAGGCCCCCAGTCCAGGACACAGCGAAAACCGTCAAACTTCACTTCATATAACCACTCATCTTCTAAAGGTGTTTGTGAGCTCGCTATTGGCTTCATGATGTCCATCTCAGCATCTCCTTTTCTCTTTAACCTTTCTCAAAGTGAGAAAAATAAACTTCGCAGGATAAAAATAATTGTTACCGACAAACTATACAAAAAAGGGAGGTTTTTTCATGCATACCATGTGGAAGGGGACAATCAGTTTCGGTCTTGTGAATATTCCTGTAAAAATGCATGCAGCAACGGAAAATAAGGATGTAAAACTCCGTCAACTGCACAAGGAATGTCAATCGCCGGTTAAATATGAGAAGGTTTGCCCGGTTTGTGATAAGGAAATTGGTAATGATGAAATCGTGAAAGCATATGAATATGCAAAAAATAAATTTGTTGTTTTAGATGAAGAAGAATTGGATGCCCTGAAAAAAGAGCAGGAAGATAAGGCAGTAGAGATTGTTGATTTCGTGAAATTGGAGGAAATCGATCCGATCTATTTTGAAAAAAGCTATTTTCTATCGCCAAATGAAGGGGGAGGTAAAGCTTATGGATTATTACGAAATGCCCTCAAAGATACGGGGAAAATCGGTGTAGCGAAAATAATCATCCGTTCCAAAGAGCAGCTGGCAGTCATTCGGGTGTATAATAATACCTTGATAGCTGAAACCATCCATTATCCGGATGAGGTCCGTGATACACAGGACGTACCGAATGTTCCCGATGAAGTAAAAACCGCCAAAAAAGAACTGGATACTGCAAAAATGCTGATAGATCAATTAACAACCGAATTCGATCCGGAGAAATATACAGATGAATATCGGACAGCCCTGATGGAGTTAATTGAGCAAAAGAAAAATAATGAAGAAACGACAACAGCAACACCGGCAAAAGGAAAACCAGCACCGGATGCTGCGGACAACCTGATGGATGCACTGCAGGCCTCGCTTGAGCGCGCGAAAAAAGAAAAACCAAAGCCGAAGCAGCCAAAAGGAAAAACAACAAAAAAGACCACACAAAAGAAAAAGACTGGAACATAAGAGGCGATGTGTGCTTGTGAGCGCACATCCGGCCTCAATGCACATCACCTTTGGGCCAGTGCGCATCGCCCGAATCACGTGAAACATCGGCTCCGTGCATGTGAGCATCGCCCGAATCAAGTGAAACATCACCTTCGTGCATGTGAGCATCACCCGAATCAATTGAACCATCGCCCTCGAGCATGTGAGCATCGCCCGAATCAAGTGAAACATCACCTCCGCGCCAGTGCGCATCGCCCGAATCAAGTAGAACATTGCCCTCGAGCCAGTGCGCATCACCCGAATCAAGTGAATCATCACCCTCGAGCCAGTGCGCATCGCCTGAATCACGTTAAATATCACCCTCGAGCCAGTGCGTATCGCCCGAATCAAGTGAAACATCACCTTCGTGCATGTGAGCATCACCCGAATCAATTGAACCATCGCCCTCGAGCCAGTGCGCATCACCCGAATCAATTGAACCATCGCCCTCGAGCCAGTGCGCATCGCCTGAATCACGTTAAACATCACCCTCGAGCCAGTGCGTATCGCCCGAATCACGTGAACCATCGCCCTCGAGCCAGTGCGCATCACCCGAATCAATTGAAACATCTCCCTCGAGCCAGTGAGCATCACCCGAATCAATTGAACCATCGTCCTCAATCCAGCACACATCGCCCGAATCACGCGAACCATCGCCCCTTGAGCCAAGTGCGCATCGAAATCTCAAGCGCGCTCTCAAAAATCGGTATATATTACCCCGTCAAAATTACACAATTATTCCTATAACTTTTCATTCCAATTACAGATTTCTAACAACTCGATGAAATAGCGATAAAATATACGTATTTTTTCTATAAAACGGGTATAGTTAGTATTATACAGTTCTTAAAAGGATGAAGAAAATGAAGAGAAACGTCTTTTTGGACAATGCGAAAGTATTATTGATTTTCCTGGTCGTATTTGGACATATCATACAGCCGTTTATTGACGGGTCACGAGGAATGAATACATTATATTTGTGGATTTATACGTTTCATATGCCGGCATTTATTTTGCTTTCAGGTTTTTTTGCAAAAGGTTTAGGGAATAAGAAGTATGTCATCAATCTCGCTAAGAAATTATTGATGCCATATCTTATATTTCAGCTATTGTATACTGGATATTACTTTTTAATCGGAAAAAAAGACTGGTTAAATGGTCTTTTTTATCCGCAATGGGCTTTATGGTTTTTATTCAGCCTGTTTAGCTGGCATATGCTGCTGTTCTGGTTTAAGAAAATACCTGCTCCGTTGAGTATTATGATTGCAATCCAGATTGGTTTAATTGTCGGCTATTTTGGCGAAATCGGTCATACATTCAGCTTATCCCGTACCTTTGTTTTCTTCCCGTTTTTCCTGGTTGGTTACTGGATTACGGAAAAACAGCTTATGTGGGTAAAACAAAGAGGAGTAAAAATCGCATCTATCGCTATCATGGCAGTTATTGCGGCAGCATTTTATTATGCTCCGGACTTTAATTCCGGATGGTTACTCGCTTCCAAATCCTACAGTGATTTAGGGATGGCGGAATTCGGTGGTCTGGCGCGGCTTCTAGTTTATATTACCGCAGGAGTTATGATAATTAGTGTGTTGGCATGGGTGCCGAAACAAGAAAAATGGTTTTCCGATATTGGTCCAAAGACATTATATGTTTATCTGCTTCACGGGTTTATTATTCAATTTTTTCGTCAGGCCGAACTATTTAAAGTGGGTAACATTTTCGATGTGGTAGGGCTTGCAGCCATATCCGGGCTTATCGTACTTTTACTTTCAAGCAAACCAATCATTGGTCTAATGCAGCCACTCATTGAAGGAAAAGTATCAATCTTGAAGAAGACAATAAACGCCAAAAGCGACAGGGATTCCACGCAAACCGAATCGTAACTCAATGTAAGGAAGAAAGGACAGGTGTTCGAGATGAAAGTTTGTGTATTTGGAGCAAACGGATATGTAGGGGCTTCCATATTTCAACGATTAAAAGATGCAGATGGGATAGAGGTAAGCGGAACCTATCTTAATGATACACCACTGTTTGATCATCTGGATAAATTGGATGTTAATAAGCCTGAGTCATTTTCTTCCTATTATAAAAAGGAAGAACCGGACGTTGTAGTCTGGTCTGTGATGAATGGCCCGAATGAACATGAGTTAACAGATCAGGGGCTGATGCATTTAATAACGCATATAACACCGGAAACAAAGCTTATTTATATTTCATCCGATTTTGTTTACAGTGCTGGAAAGGGGCCTTACGATGAAGCGGATGCTTTATCGTCACTACCGGATGATCATTTGTACAGCAATTACACGAACGCGAAAGTAAAAGCAGAGCATTTGATTTATAATGAACTTTCGAATTATGTGATTCTAAGAGCCGGCCCTGTGTATGGGGAAAACAGTATAGGAAAACTCGATGAGCGTACAGATAAACTGTCTTACCATTTACGTGCAGGGAAGCGAATAGCTTTTCGCGATGACCTTATTCGCACATTTGTGCATGTGGAAGATTTGGCAAATACGGTTGGAAAAATGGTACAAAATGATGTTACAGGCATTTTTAACACAGGTCCATCAGAAGAACAAAGCTTCTATGAGTTCATGGGTGGAATAGCTGAACAGCTCGGCTATGACGCCAGCCTTGTCGAAAAAGAATCCGAAGAGGAAGAAGCAGATCATGAAGTACCAAAAAACACCGCATTAAAAACGGAAAAAATTTCAAATGTAGTGAAACAAACATTCAGGTGAATCGTATAAATAGATGTAACCCCCTATAAAAAGCGGACGGTCTTTATAACAAGATCGTCCGCTTTTTTGTTCAAGAACATTTTATATACTTTCATCTTGCTTTTTACATTTCAATAAGCGACTCATTGGGGAGGGAGATCATGAAGATCACACATAAAATGCCAAAAACAGATGAGAAGCTACATAATGATTTAATCAATAGCGGCTGGACACAACTAAAAGAACCGAAATCGTTGCTTCTTACAACAATTGTATCGATTCCGCTAATGCTCGTTAATGTGTTTGTCGCTGCCTGTGCTATTCATATATTTTCTGACCTTACCCTAAGAGAATTTGGTTTTGCATCCGGTTCATTTACCATAACCATCCATTTTGGTGTCATTTTGGGAATTTTACTCACTGTGGTTATTCATGAATTCATCCACCTCCTGTTTGTTCCGAATTTTATCCAATCACCGCAGACATTCATCGGCTTCACATTCTTTGGGGGATATGTTTATACAACAGAAGAAATTTCTAAAGCACGGTACATGATCATAACGGCTGCTCCTTTTATCAGCCTTTCGATTTTACTCCCAATAATTCTTGGACTAATGGGAGTGCTAACGCCATTATTAAAAATACTTATCTTGTTGAATGCAGCATCTTCTTCAGTTGATATGCTTCTTTTGTTACTGTTAATTCAAACACCAAAAAATACCGTATTAAAAAGTAATGGAATCCGGACGTACTGGAGGAGGTGCCGATGTAGTAGCTATTAGAACGTATTATGTGTGGTAAAGGCGATTTGGTTTCTTTTGTAAAAATAGATGCCCCCATTAAAATCCATCAAAACTGTTTGATCAAGTAAGAAAAAGCTTGAAAAATAGATTTGGAACAAATAGAATATAATTAAGTATAAGAGAGAAGGAGGTGGGTAGAGATGTTTAATCAATCTGTTTTTGTGCACGGATTTTGGACAGAATTCCTGTATTTAAGCCGTGCAAAATTTGCTGTTTTAGTTGATGACGGGATACGTGTGCCCTTTTTTAGCAACTTAATAGCAATTTTAAAACGGTGAAAACATCTCTAAACCCACATTATATATGAGCGGCTATGAGGAGGGCTTTTCATGCTCTCTTTTTTCATGCCATCATTAATAAAAAGCCATGGAGAATGTTGTCTCCATGGCTTTTTGTATTTAGGAGAGATTTTTCACATGCCTGTGAGGAGGAATTATACATGATTGCATGCAGTGTGAATCAAGTAGGGAAAATGTATGGAGGGGACTCCATTTTTGAGGATATAACAGTCGAAATTCAAGAAAAAGATCGAGTCGGTTTAGTCGGCAGGAATGGAAGCGGAAAAACAACATTATTACAACTATTAGCTGGTAAGGAATCACCTGATTCGGGACAAATCCATTGGAAAAAAGGATATAACATTGGCTACCTCACGCAAATTCCAGACGTTGGACATAAGGAAACTGCGAAAGATGTTCTAATGACAGCTTTCTCTGATCCTTTAGAAATAGAAGCAAAAATGTTAAAGCTTGAGCTTGAAATGAGTAAGGAAACAAAAGATATAAAATTACAGCGATTAATCAGGGAGTACGGGAATCTTCAGGATGATTTTACAGGAAAAGGCGGATATGAAATGGAGGCCAGCATTGCAAAAATTGCGAACGGCCTTGCAATTCACGATCTATTGGATAATCAATTCTCCACGTTGAGTGGAGGAGAAAAGACAAAGGTTGGCCTTGCACGCATTCTTCTTGAAACTCCGGTGATTATTAAGGGAAAGAGGGCATAGAAATGAAACAGATAACATTTGAAAATATTTATAAGCTTGGAAATACAATAGAGGAAAATGAGCAATACAGACAGGTGCATTATCCTGAGATGCTGAACAGGTACGATAGTAATTTTATTGAATTTAAATTGATGCCCTCGTTGAGCGTGTTTAAAGATATGGCTAATAACTTAAGGGAATTTCATTTTAGACATGGGCAAAACCACGAAAAATATTACTTACCAGCGAATGAAAAACCAGGGGAAGCATTGATTGATTACTTGGAAGATACAGGTTATGAGACCGGTTTTCTGGAATTATATGCGATTCAACCGGATCAATTTCCTTTAATGAAAGAACGGCCGGAGATAAAGGTGGGGGAGGTAACAGCGGATAAGCTGGATATCCTTCTTGACTTACAGTATAAGCAGGATGTGGCTTTTGGCAGGGAATTTGCCAAACAAAAAACAAAATGGATGAAACGTCAATTCGATGATCCGAATTTTCTCCAATTGATGGCATTTTACCAAGGAACCCCGGCAGGATATGTTGATATAATTATTGCCGAAGATACGGCGGAAATTGATAATTTAACCGTGCTTGAACCGTTTCAAAGAAGGGGCATTGGCAGCAACCTGCAAAAATATGTGATGGAGAAGTTCGTGGATAAAATCGTAATCCTGGTTGCAGATGGGGAAGACACGCCAAGTGTAATGTATCAAAAACAAAACTATCAGTATATTGGCTTCCAATATGAGGTACAGAAAATTTATTAAAAAGCAGGACGATCCAGGATGAACGCAGGACTCGAGCCCACGAGCGCCGGAGCACCGGCCATGAGCGCAGAACATTGCGTCCGGCCGCAGGACTGTCCAATCTGAGCATAGGACAAAAGCTCGTGAACGCAGAACTTTCTGGCCCGACCGCAGTACAATCCAGTCTGAACGCAGCATCCAAGCCCGTGAGCGCAGAACTATCGGCCGTGAACGCAGTACATTACGTTCCAAGCTCAGGACCATCCGCCACGAGCGCCGAACCTCCGGCCACGAACGCAGAATAAAATAACCTTTCCATATCAGAACATGGAAAGGTTATTTTTTAAAAAATCATATGTGCAATTAACGTAATAATCGGTAATGTAATAATTGTACGTAGCAGGAAGATAATTATAAGGTCCTTGAAGTTTACAGGAACCTTTGACCCTAATAATAATCCCCCGACTTCTGACATATAGATCAGCTGTGTAACTGATAATGCCGCGATGATGAAGCGGGTTATTTCGGCTTCAATTGAAGCTGCAAAAACTGCCGGCAGGAACATATCGGCAAAGCCAATCAATAATGTTTCCGAAGCTGCGGCTGCTTCCGGTACCTGCATAAGTTCAAGGATAGGTACGAATGGCATACCGAGCCATTGGAAGACCGGTGTAAACTCAGCAACAATCAATGCAATGAGGCCGAACCCCATCACAATTGGAGCTACACCCATCCACATATCGAGGATATTCTGTCCGCCTTCCTTAAAGAACCGGAATACACTTGTTTCTTTCCTTGCACGATTGAGCGCTTGTCTGTAGCCGAATGTTAAAACATTATCTCCATCAGGAATTTCCTCATTAATACCTGTTGCATTCTCATCGACATAGGTATTCAATTTTCTCGATAATGGCGGAATACGCGGCATGATTAATGCTGCCAAGAAGCCCGCTATTAATACAGTTAGATAGAAGGGAACAAACATATGCCCAAGTCCCACTTCGGAGATGATAACAAGGGAGAAGGTGATGGAGACAACGGAAAAAGTTGTACCAATCACTGCAGCTTCCCGTTTGGTGTAATTCCCTGCCTGATATTGTTTACTTGTCAGCAGTACCCCGATTGTTCCATCACCAATCCATGACGCCAGTGAATCAATCGAAGCACGTCCGGGCAGTTTAAATAACGGGCGCATTATTTTTGTCATTAATGTTCCAAAAAATTCAAGCAAACCAAAATTCATCAGCAGTGGTAAAAATAACCCCGCAAATAAAAAGACGGCAAATAACACATGCAGCAAATCATCTAAAAGCAATTGACCGGTATCCGGCCCGTGAATCGCTTCCGGACCAAGCTGGAAATAAACCATAATGGCGAAAATGGCTGCGAGTATTCTTGTAATTGTCCAAAACCAGCCGGTATAAAAAAGGCTTTGGAAAAAAGGTGTTTTTGAAAATGCATCCGGCCCAATTATTCTGGCCACTATTGTCATAATCGCAGTAATAACGATAATAATCATCATTATTGCTGAAAGCTGTCCAGCCAGAATATCCTGCAACCAATTTGCCAAGACAGCAATCGGTATGGTCATTCCATCAGAGGTTGGGACAGGTGTCATAAATAAAAATATTCCAATTAAGGATGGGATAATAAATTTTAAATGATTTCCAAGATTGTAATGTTTCCTGTTCATGTTTCGTATTCTCCTTAAAGTTCTCTTTTTGGCTATTTCATTATAAATGAAAAAATGTATGTTCACAAGAATTAATGAATAATTATACAACACCACAGACGTTGTATAGTGATGTACAATAGAAATAAGTTTATCTGGCTTAATGTCAGGGGTAAGGAATAATGAGGTGTTTGTGTTGAGGGAGTCACGTAAATATAAATTTAGCTATCGGTATACAGTTATTGTCTGGATGGCAATTACATTTATTGTCCGCATCTATTTCTTTTATTTCCGCCACAGTATCTGGGATGCGAAAACGAAGAGAAAATGGGAAGATTTACTATCTAATTTGGCAAAGGAATACCGGCTAAAAGCGGAAAACCTGGGCGGGATCCTCATTAAGCTCGGCCAGTTTCTAAGTACGAGAACGGATTTTATGCCAGATGTATTCATTAAAGAATTATCCGGTCTGGTGGATCATGTTCCACCGATGACGTATGATTACGCAAAAGAACTGATGGAAAAAGAATGGGGGACTTCCGTCGAAAACCATCTTTCGGAAATTGATGAGAAATCTATTGCTTCTGCTTCCATTGGGGAAGTGTATCGCGGAAAGTTAATTGATGGTACAGATGTTGCGATTAAAGTGCAACGATATCGGATTGAGGAGGTTTTTCGGAAAGACTTCTCCGCCATGCGTATGGTCTTTTGGATCTTGAAAGTATTCACTAATATTGGGCAGATAGCGAACCTGAAAGAGTTGTATATCGAGATTGTCCGTGTGATGGACCGGGAGCTTGATTATGAACAGGAATTGGCATATGGAAAGTATTTCAAGGAACGTTATAAGGATTATTCCTCCATCTACATACCCACCTACTTTGAAAACCTTTCAACAAAGAAAGTGCTTGTGATGGAATGGGCCGACGGAGCGAAAATTACAGACCTGGAGTACATGAGTAAACATCATATAAGCAGTGAGAAGATTGCCAGGGACTTGTTTAATTTCTATATTGACCAGTTTTTGCATGTTGGTAATTTCCACGCTGACCCACATGCTGGAAATATTCTGGTGCAGCCAGATGGTACAATTGCCGTTATCGATTTTGGCATGGTCGCTGAGATAAGTAAACAGGACACCCTGCATTTTAAACGGCTTATTCAGGGCATAATCATTGATGATTATAAAATCGTTGTCGATGCGCTGGAGGATATGGGTTTTCTTCTGCCCGACGCAGATAAGAATAAACTGAAGAAGGTTATTGAAGAAGCGCTTGCTGTTTATATGGATGGTTCCCTCCAAGGAATGGATCCCCATGATTTGGAGCAAATTATGAAGGAAATAAGTGCAATTATAAAAGAACAGCCGATCCAGCTTTCTGTCGATTATACGTATTTTGGACGAGCGGTTTCGATTGTGGTTGGAATATTATTTGCCCTTTACCCGGACCTTGATTTGGAAAAATGGGCCAAACCGAAGATTAAACAATGGTATGGCAAACGGGAATTATTCGAATCAATTTATAAGGAGAAGGCAAAAGACCTGGCTGACCCTGTTCTTGCTTTTCCGAAAGCCATGTTAAAATGGCTGGAAAATGGGGAAAAGGACAGACAGTGGGATAAGGAAAAGCATCAGACGAAGTTGAAGCATCATTTTTATTTACTTTTAGAGAGTATTAGTTTTATCATGGTAGTAATAGGAATAGGATTTACAGTTTATGGATACAGTTTAAATCTAATAGGGTTGACAGTAATCTCACTAGTTGTTGCAGCTATATTTATAATAATAATAAATATTATTTTCTTTAAGCATTATCGAATGATTCGATCCAGAATGTGAGGGGGTGTTACGAATGAGTGATGCATTGAAAAAAGGCTTCCTATTGGGTCTTGGCGCTGCCGTTAGTGGTAAAGAAAAATTAAGCGGCAAGCTCAATGAAATGGTAGAAAAAAATGAGCTGTCACGAGATCAGGCTAAAACGGTCATGCAAAGCTTTGTTACAAAAGGCGAAATGAAAAAAGATGAATGGAGCGCGAAGCAATTTGAGCAGACCCAAAAAACAGCAAAAGAAATGGGCCTGGCAACAAAAGAAGATATCAATGAACTCAGAGCCCGTATAACAGAGCTTGAAGCAAAATTGAATGATGAATAAAAATAGAGGAAGAGTGGATCGGAAAGACTGATTCACTCTTCGTTCAGCTTCTGAGATAGGGTGTTTTCTAAAATAGTCCATAAGGGGGACAACACGCCTATTTTACTAGCTTTGATGATTGAATTGGTCACTGAAATCGCCTGTCGTCGGAAATTGTCTATTTCGTGTTTATAATATGTCACTTTTAGTACTTATCTGTAAATTCTGCTAATTTGATATTTTGCTATTGATTTTCCGTTTCAATAGCGTTACAATGATATTACCAAATTTTAGGTAACTTCAGTACGGAGGGAAGTGGCGTTATGGAGAGCTTTTTGCAGGTATGTGAAGATACGAAAGAGAAGCTTGGCAGGCAGTTGCATGAAAATGAACTGGAATTTTTGCAATGGATGTACGAACGCTATACCGAAGAACAGCTGAAGAAAACAATAAACGTATAAGTACTTTGAAGTCCCGGAGCCTGTTCCGGGACTTTTGAATTTTATGGAGAAAGGCTCTTTTCGTAAAGCTTTGTTGCTTTTTAATTCGTAGTTGATATAAAAGACGACGTAACTTAATAGTGATTTCCTTTCATCCCTTACAAAATAGATGCTAATGCAGCGCTGCTTAAAAAATACTCGCTTTCCACGGGGAACGCTTCAGCCTCGGGCCAACACGATGTTGGTCACATAGGCGTTGCCCCAGGACGGGGCGTTCTTAGCCTATGTTCTTTAATTCGCTCGCTGCGGGGTCTTCAGACTCTTCCTTTTCCCGTTGGAGTCTCGCATTTTTTAAGCAGCTTAGAATAGCTTTCTGTTTAACGGAGAATACGTTCATGAAACATAAATTCTATGAGCTTTATCCTTTCTATAATCAGGACACCACTCCCAGCGTAGGCAGAATACGTAGACTCCTGCGGGAACAGCACTTTACGTAAGACCCCGCAGCGGCGATCTTCCGCGAGGAGGCTGAAGCCGTGCCCGCGGAAAGCGAAGTATTCTGCCGAAGCGATTGTGATAGCTCGGGTTCAAAAGAAATGGAAGAAGCGAAATCACGATAAAGTTACTTCGTCTTTTATATCTTTGTGGCACCAACAACAAATCACTTCGGTGGGACGAGTAACCGCAGTCCCAAATCACTTCGGTGGGACGAGTAACCGCAGTCCCAAATCACTTCGGTGGGACGCGTAATCACAGTCGCAATGTTTTAGAAAATAGCCTGGAGAAAAAATCATGTTATAATGGGACATGGTAGATGGCAGGTTAGAAAACGTTGCTTTTTGACATGTCTTAGTTGCACGGAGCTGTAGAAAAGTTTGATGCTTTCCTATCTGCTAAAACAAGGAGTGATCCAGATGGCAGTTACAAATGAAACAATCATTAACAAAATGATAAAGGAATTGAATGATGCAAAAAAAGTGCAGTATAATCAGGATAAAATGGTAAAACATATCGCAAATATTCGTTTACTATGCGATTTATTCCTGGAGGAAGAGCCGGCAGCAGGGCAAGTGGATTCGGTTGAAAGTAATCATACCAGTGAATTCTCGCCGGAAGAGGTAAAAGCAATGCTTGGTAAAGAGGTAAGTGAAACGAAACCAAGCCGTACACAAAAATCAACGATTGACCATGACGATGCAAATGGCGATTCTATTTTTGACTTTTAACAGATGAGGTGTAAACAATGAAATTATTTTTACTATTAGGGATTATCAATGGGTTCTTGGCAGTGGCACTGGGTGCATTTGGTGCACATGGTTTGGAAGGAAAGCTTTCGGAAAAAGCTTTGAAAACGTGGGATAAAGCTGTAAATTATCAAATGTTTCATACAATGGCACTGCTTGTGACCGGTTTACTGCTAGCTAAAGTCACCAGTGGTAGCGTTACATGGGCTGGATGGATGTTCTTTATTGGTATTTTATTATTCTCAGGAAGTTTGTACATCTATTCCACGACAGCTATCAAAACGTTTGCAATGATCACACCACTGGGCGGAGTAGCATTTCTGATTGGATGGGTCCTGCTTGGAACTGCAATTGTAAGGCATCTATAAGGAGTTACGTACTCTATAAGTGAAAAAATAAATAAGTTGTAAAAATAAACACCATCACAGCCCGCAGGAATTGTTTGCCGGCTTGTGGTGGGTTGTGCAGATACAATAATATCATAGCATCGCAAAATATGCTGAGTGCCAACAGGTAAAAGCAAAGTAAAATAAATATGAGGAATCCTTGAATGAGTGCAATTACGCCAAATAAAACGACACATGCAATTGCGATCAGCTCAATGCGCATAAATTTTTCGTATGGATGTCGCATGTAATCGCCTCCAGGCGTAGTCTTGTATACAGAGCATTTGGCTTTAGAAGGGGATTCAGATGGGTTCAGAGGTTTGTGGATGAAAGGGAACTGTCCCAAAAGAGTAACCCCCTCAGACTACTGCAACGTGTAGTTAAGTGAGGGGGATTCTTGACTTTGAGTCAGCTTCCTTCTTCTTACCTTGGTGAATAGTTCGATAGTTGACCGGTATTGCCTCCATAGGGATAGGAGTAATTAATTTCTTCATCAAATACCACGTAATCAAGATAAATCATCAACAACAGATACCGCCTGCCGGTTTGCGGATCACTTAGGATAATATGATCTCTTCCGGCTGCTTCAATAACCCCCTCGAATACTTGTGCGTTCCATTGATCATTATTTTCAAATGTCATATAGACTTGCACATGTTTGCCACGGTTTAACCGTAAAATATTCTCGATGTAGGACTCCTGCATTGGAAGCATGCCCGGGACATTATCAGCTATCCCTTGCTGCTGAGCTGGCTGTTGCATCCCTTGCATGGCCTGCATCTGCTGCTGTGGCATTTGCTGTTGCTGCGGCATTTCGTGTCTCATTTGGTATGCCGGGTAAAATGCTGGGGAATTTTGCGGGTAATAGTAGTATGGATAGGCCTGATAAGGATTGGCATACTGCTGGTTTACATTTTCGTTCTTTTCACTCATAAAAAAGCCTCCTTAAATTCTTATCTGAACACTTGTGGGCATTCCGCTTGAGATGGAGAAAAAAAGCAATGGGACTTGTATCTGCCGCTATTCCATTGGCCAAACCACTGTGCGGGGCAGGCTCCCTGCGGCATAAAAAACCATAGCGTGTTTGATGCAGGATGGAAGCGTTCCCCCTGTATCACTCTCCGCGCTAAACGCTTATCCTTTTCACGTGCCCGCTGATAGAAATATCCCTTTTGTGTAGCCTCAAATCCACCGGGGCTTTGGAATACCATGTCATTGATATTTCTTAATTCAGTGAAATCCGAGCAATCAGCAATAACCCTGTTAACTCCGGTATTGCCTACCATGAGCATACCTAATCGCCCATCTCCCTCAGCTTCAGCACGCATTAATCTTGCTAATAAGTTAACATCACTTTCCGTGTGTGCGACTACCGCCATAAATCATACCTCATTTCTGACTAAACCTTGGTGATGACTCAATAATTATATGTATGACAATAGCCCGGAAATGATGACAATGAATTTGATTGATGGGGTGGGGAAACCTTTGATATTGAGAGGGGTTAGGAGAGAGGGTGCCGTCTAAGGAACTTTATCGCCTGCTCAACCTTTATGCAGAATTTACGAAAGGATCTTTTCTTCTACATTCATTTTAAGTTATGTCGCACTGTATCGTTTGTGTCAGAAGCAACAAAGTACATACGAAAAGAACTTTTAGAAAGCAAAAAAAAGACTTCCTGCTAAAAATGCAGAAAGTCTCAGTATTGTCTAGCTCCTGCTCATGGAAACTGCCGCCATAAGACTATAAACATCAAAAACTATGTGCTCCTGAGTCATTTGTTAGCGTAGAGTTTCTGAAACAGTAGCTTTTGCGATTTCATTACACTTCCAAATACGCAGCAACATCTTCTCTTGGAAGGATATTTCCAACGAAGAATTCGCCAAACTCGCCATAGCGGGAGCTTACTTCGTCAAAACGCATTTCATAAACAATTTTTTTGAATTGAAGTGGTTCGTGTGCAAATAGGGTAACGCCCCATTCCCAGTCGTCAAGTCCGATGGAACCGGTAATAACCTGTGTTACCTTTCCAGCATACTTACGGCCGGTTTTACTGTGTTCATAAAGCAATTTACCGCGTACATCCTTTTCCAAGGTGTACCAGTTTTCTTCTCCAACACGGCGCCTGTCCATTGGATAGAAGCAGATATGCTCCCACTTTGGAAGGATTGGTTTCAGGCGTTTCTGTGTTTCCGGTAACGTCTCCGGATCGACGCCATCTTTGGCCGGGCGGTATTTTGAAAGCTCTACAACAGATACATAGGAATGTGCAGGGATCAAGAACTCGCCAAATTTTGATTTATTTAATTCTGTTTCCATGTCGGAAAGTTCATCCATTGTCGGACGGAGAAACATGAAGATTAAATCGGCTTTTTGTCCAACTACTTTATGTAGTACATGGCTGCCGTTTTCTGCTTCTTCCACCTGCTCCCATTTTTTAAGCAGCTTTTCAAAGTCATCGATAGCCGCTTTGCGTTCTTCAGCTGACGCCAGTTTCCAGGAATTCCAATCGATTGTACGTAAATCATGCAAACTGTACCAGCCATCCATGGTTTCTACTGCTTCAACCATATCTATCTCTCCTTCATTTCTACAAAAATTTAATTTCCACTTTTAGTCTACCATAACTAGGGGAATATAATCATATGTGAGGTATGTGTTCCATTGGAAGTTCATTTTTTATTGTCATAGGAATGTCAGATTTGATTTCTTTCCTTCCGGTGAAAAGTGATTTATGATGAAATAGAGTGAATTAGGAGGAATGTGAAATGAGTAACTTGTTTGATGAATTGAAAGCAAAAGTGGAGTCAAAATATAAAACAATCGTATTTCCTGAAGGGTTAGATGAGCGGATTTTGACGGCAGCAAGCCAATTGGGTGCAGCAGGAATTTTAAAACCACTTTTGATTGGCGAAAAATCCGCAATTAAGCAAAAAGCGGAACATGTTGGTGTCGACATTTCTACTTCTAAAATAATTGATCCAAACAGCTTTGAAGAGTTTGATCTGATGGTGGAAACGTTTGTGGAGCGCCGCAAAGGAAAGGCAACAGCAGAAGATGCAAGAAAAATCCTTCTGGATGAAAACTATTTTGGAACCATGCTTGTCTATATGAATCAAGCTGATGGGCTTGTAAGTGGTGCAGTCCATTCAACAGCTGATACCGTACGTCCGGCATTACAGATTATTAAGACAAAGGAAGGAATAAAAAAGACTTCCGGTGTCTTCATCATGGTTCGCGACGATGAAAAATATGTTTTCGCAGATTGTGCGATCAACATTACGCCTGAAGCCCAGGATCTTGCGGAAATTGCCGCAGAAAGTGCTGTGACGGGTAAATTATTCGGTGTTGACCCGCGCATTGCCATGTTAAGCTTCTCCACGAAAGGCTCTGCCAAATCACCGGAAACGGAAAAAGTGACAGAGGCATTGCAAATTGCTAAAGAAAAGGATCCATCTCTTATTATAGATGGGGAATTCCAGTTTGATGCAGCATTTGTTCCGAGTGTAGCTGAAAAAAAGGCTCCAGAATCAGTGTTGAAAGGGAATGCGAATACATTCATCTTTCCAAGTCTGGAAGCGGGGAATATTGGATACAAAATCGCCCAGCGCCTGGGAGGATTTGAAGCAGTAGGTCCTGTTCTTCAAGGGCTGAATGCACCGGTTAATGACCTGTCACGCGGATGTACTGCTGATGATGTATTCAAATTAGCATTGATTACAGCAGTTCAATCAGATTAATATATAGAAAAGAAAGCCTGAAGCGGAGATAATTCTTCGCGCCAGGCTTTTTTAGTTTGGGAGACAGGTAGTGGAGCCTCTTGGCCGAGTGGTCTGAGCGGTTTCAGGCGATAATTGCAGACATTCGGTCGATGATTCAGCACATTCGATCGATAATCATAAACATTAAGGCGATGCGGAACTGCAACAGGGCGATGATGGCAGAGCAACAGGCGATGTCCGGTATATTACGGCTGATGTTTTCTAAGAAAAAGGCGATACTTCAGCGCAGGGCATCTCCAGGCACAGGTATAAAGGTGTTACTTCAACCCCGAGCGTCACCAGTCGAGGCTCACATCGCCCAACACTGCACCTGACGTTTTCCAAAAGGTCACTGCATCTCCGCAATCTCTTTATTACGCTGTTTCATGTGCAGGTAACGTTTTTCATATGTGGCCAACTCATCTTCAGAAAAATCATCCAGTACAATCTCTTCACTGAAATCATCCAGTGCAGCATGAACGCGCTCTTTCATGTCGGCCACTGTTAATTTTTGACCCAATAAATCGGAAAGGGAGGCCATCACTTCCGGTTTCACCTCTGGAAAGAAAAATTTCGTTTCCTCATTTTTTTTACTAAGCCGATAAAATTCACGAATTAGAGAAGCGCGTTCATAACTGTTACCCTCTACATCCAAATAAATTTGCACAGCTGCTCCATCCTTGATGCGTCGTTGGGATATTCCGGCAAATTTCTTCCCACGAATGCTTAGATCATAATCACCAGGGCAGTAGGAACCGGTGATTTCATATGCTTCGATCTCATCCGTCAAATCACGCAGCATATATTGTACCAGGCTCACCATCGCCTCATAGCAGTCATGAATGGAAATGTTTTTGACACCTGGGAGGATGAGGGAAATATTCAGAACACCTTCATCCAATGCGACTGCAAGCCCGCCCGAGTTACGCACAACGACATGATAACCATGATCGGCGAGATGCGCAACACCCTCTTCAATATAGGGAAGCCGGGCGTCAGGAATGCCGAGGACAATTGTGTTCGGATGTACCCAAAGGCGGATGGCGGGCACGGAGTGATTATTACTGACGGATAATGCTAATGCATCATCTACCGCAAAAGACGTTATTGCGGTATAGGCTTCATGGTTAAAAATTTTTTTTGTGGAATGGTCGATATATCGAAACGTCGTGTGGCTGACGATTTCTTTCCAGTTTTTCATTGCTGACACCTCTGTATTTCATGTATATAACTCTTTTTTCCTTCGTCCACTTATTATATACTAATATCAAATCGTCGAAAAGAAACGGGTTGAAAAATAGATGGCATATAAAGACGAACAACTGAATGAAGAAAAGGTGTTTAAAGATCCCGTGCACAGATATGTCCACGTAAAGGACAGGGTCATTTGGGATCTGATAGCTGCACCAGAATTCCAGCGTCTGCGCCGGATTAAGCAGCTTGGAACAACGAATTACACCTTTCACGGAGCAGAGCACAGTCGTTTTAACCACTCTCTCGGGGTCTATGAGATTGTCCGGCGGATTATCTATAACTTCCAGAACCGCCCGAACTGGAACAACGATGAGCGTCTGCTTTGCTTATGTGCGGCATTGCTGCATGATCTTGGTCATGGACCGTTTTCTCATTCCTTTGAGAAAGTATTTCGGTTGGACCATGAACATTTTACACAAGCAATCATACTTGGTGACACCCGGATAAACAAAATTCTGGAAGCTGCAGAACAGGGATTTGCCAGAAAGGTTGCGGATGTTATTGCGAAAACCTATGAGAATAAACTGGTCGTGAGTTTGATTTCAAGTCAGATTGACGCGGATCGCATGGATTATTTACAGCGGGATGCGTATTTCACAGGTGTCAGCTATGGCCATTTCGATATGGAAAGAATCCTGCGTGTCATGCGTCCGATGGAAGATCAGGTTGTAATAAAGTCCACCGGGATGCATGCGGTGGAAGATTATATTATGAGCCGTTATCAGATGTACTGGCAGGTTTATTTTCATCCTGTAACGCGAAGTGCAGAAGTGATTTTATCGAAAATCTTGCATCGCGCAAAATTCCTTTATGAAACGGGTGATTTCACTTTTAAACTCGAGCCGACACATTTTGTTTCTTTCTTTGAAGGAAATGTTGATTTGGGTGAATATTTGAAGCTGGATGAGGGTATCGTTCATTATTATTTCCAGGCTTGGCAGGAAGAAGAGGATGAGATTCTGCGTGACTTGTGCGAACGGTTTATGAATCGCCGCCTATTTAAATACATTGAATTTAATCCGAATCTGCAGATGAATGAATGGATGGAGTTGTATCAACTGTTTCAAGACGCTGATATTGACCCTGAATATTATCTGGTTGTCGATTCTTCTTCTGATTTACCGTATGATTTTTACCGGCCTGGTGAGGAAGAAGAGCGTCTGCCCATCCATTTGCAAATGCCTGACAAAAGTTTAAAAGAGCTTTCCAGGCATTCCGATATTGTCGAAGCGATATCTGGGAAAAAGCGTACCGACCATAAGCTTTATTTTCCGATGGATCTATTGGAATCGCTGGATGATGTACCTGCAAAAAAACGTATTTATGAAATTTTATATGGTCAGGGAGAGATAGAAGATGTTGACTAATCATGCAAGGTTGATGGAGTTTTTTTCTATTGCGGATGAAGTTACCGGACGAAAAAAACTGCAAAAAATGATTTATATCCTGCAAAAATGTAATACAGGATTTGAAGAGAAATATGAGTTTCATTTTTATGGGCCGTACTCCGAGGAATTGACATTGCGCACAGAAGAACTCTGTAATCTTGGTTTTGTGAAGGAAGTAAAAGAAAATAAAGGAAATTATTCGCAATATCGCTATACAATTACGGAGGACGGCAGGCAATTTCTAAAGCAGTTTTCCATCGAGATGCCAGATATTTCCGGACGGGTAGAAGAGATGAAAGCAAAAAGCTCCCGTTTTCTTGAACTTGTTTCAACACTCATGTATTTCGATTACCTGCCGATTGAAGAAAATATTGAAAAAGTGCATACAGTCAAACCAAAACAGAAATATACGGATGAGGAATTTCAAGAGGCATTGAGCTTTATTGAGCGGATGAAGCACTAGACGGGAAATGAAATATTCACCTATGCTACAATGGGGGCAAAGAATGATAAGGAGGACATATAATGAGTTCAGATCAATCTCCAAATAAAAAGAAAAATTCATTTACCATCATAAAAGATGATTCCACTGATGGTCACGGTGGCTATGGTGGCGGTTCAATCAGCCTGGAAAACATGTCACCCGTTATCGTGGATACAACTGAAAACAAAGCATATGTAGATATGGGTGCGATGCATGCACGCAGTGACATCGAACGCCGGGTGAAAATATTACCAAACCGTGAGGAAGTACCAAATGGAAAGCTATACTGGATTGTCTGGGTGAATGTGGAGCCCGGAGAGAATGGGCCATATTACGGAGGAGTTGCCGGAAGCGAAATTCGTATCGACCGGTCGATTAAACGTGCATATAAATCCATGCCACAGCATGTCACACATATGGAAAAATCACTAAAAGGTAAAATAGTTGTTGAGCATATGGATGAACATTCCAAGAAATTACTGAAGGATTTCCTTGTCGAATTTAATGAGGAAATGTGGAATAACTCCAAAGATGAATTAAAAGACGCACTTCCTGAGTAGTGAACATTCTGTGTCTGAATTATGAATATTGATCTAAAATGTTGTACTTTCTAACGGAAATTTGTAAAATATGTATACATGGGCTAACTCATGTATTACTAGGACAAAAAAGAAGCCGACAATCAGGTAAATGGACTTACCTTGATTGTTGGCCTCTTTTTTTTCGAGCGGGTGAGCGATTGAATCGAATGAGTCTCAGCCAAAATCGAGCGAGGAGCATTCTAGGAGTACAGTTATCAGACCAGTGAGCATCGCCCGAATTTTAGCAAACATCGCCCCCAGGCCAGTGCATCACCCGAATCACAGCAAACATCACCCCCAGGCCAGTGAGCATCACCCGAATCTCAGCAACCATCACCCCCAGGCCAGTGTGCATCGCCCGAATCTCGAGAAACATCGTCCTCGAAGGAGTGAGTCCCCTCAGGCCAGCGAGCATCGCCCGAATCTCAGCAACCATCACCCCCAGGCCAGCGAGCATCGCCCGAATCTCGAGAAACATCGTCCTCGAAGGAGTGAGTCCCCTCAGGCCAGTGAGCATCGCCCGAATCTCAGCAACCATCACCCCCAGGCCAGCGAGCATCGCCCGAATCTAATGTAACATCGCCGTCGAGGAAGGGCTCATCGCCCGAATCATGTGAAACATCGCCCTCGAAGAAGTGAACATCGCCTGAATCTCGAGAAACATCGTCCTCGAAGGAGTGAGTCCCCTCAGGCCAGTGAGCATCGCCCGAATCTCAGCAACCATCACCCCCAGGCCAGCGAGCATCGCCCGAATCTAATGTAACATCGTCGTCGAGGAAGAACTTATCACCCGAATTATGTGAAACATCGCCGTCGAAGAAGTGAGCATCGCCTGAATCTCGAGAAACATCGTCCTCGAAGAAGTGAGTCTTCTCAGGCCGTGAGCATCGCTTGAATCTCAGCAACCATCACCCCCAGGCCAGTGGGCATCGCCTGAATCTCGAGAACCATCGCTCTCGAAGAAGTGAGCCCCTCAGGCCAGTGGGCATCGCTCGAATCTCAGCAACCATCACCCCCAGGCCAGTGGGCATCACCCGAATCTAACGTAACATCGCCGTCGAGAAAGAGCTCATCGTCCGAATCATGTGAAACATCGCCGTCGAAGAAGTGAACATCGCCTGAATCTCGAGAAACATCGCCCTCGATGAAGTGAGTCTTCCCAGGCCAGTGAACATCACCCGAATCTTCTCAACCATCGCTCTCAACCTCATCCCAAACAGAACGACTTCATCCAACCGCTAAAAAAATATATCAAACCATCGCTCAAAAATTCCCCGTTCGTCTCCGGATTCGTCCATATGGTAGTGGTCGGAACAATAGGTTTCAGGTTCGGTCCCGGCTTCAAAATACATTACCCTTCTTGCTTCACAATAAGGGGTTGCCCGCTCTCCTGTTGCTGGGTCGATGGGTACGCCTACAACGCCGTTTGGTATATCGAATGCTTCTTGCTCTTTGCCGGCATGTGCTTTTTCCATAAAGCCTGCCCATATCTCTTTGGCATAACCGGTTTCTGCTACTACTTCCATGGAGCGATTATCGTCATACCCGATCCATATGCCAGTTACAATTGATGGACTGTATCCCATCATCCAGCTGTCAGAATTCGTTGTTCCCGTTTTCCCTGCATAGATATGGGATAAATCATCTGAAATTGTAGAGCCGGTAACAGCCATATATCCATCCAACTCCCTGTCAAAAATTCCTGTCATTAAATGGGTTAGAATAAACGCTTTTTTTGGATCAATTACTGTTTCACCATCTGTATGATCTTTTTCGTAAACTGTTTTTCCATCCTTGTCGACAATTTTTTCAATTGTATAACTTTCGACTTGCTGTCCGCCGTTTGCCAGAATTGCATAACCACGTACCATTTCTTCCACGGAAACAGCAGCAGTGCCCAGCGCTAGGGAAGGTACTGCCGGCAAATCACTGGTAAAGCCGAAATCTCTTGCTGTATCCACTAAATTTTCGGCTCCCAGAAACATATTTGTTTTCACCGCATATACGTTATCAGACAATGCAATCGCCTGGGCTAATGAGATTGGTTTGTTTGCATAATAATCATTAAAATTACTTGGCTGATACACGTTTCCTTCCTCCACATCGAATTCGGTTGGTTTGCTCATCAGCATGGTGGAGGGGGTGTAGCCATTGGCAAGCGCCGCATAGTATAAAAATGGTTTAAAGGCAGATCCGGGCATTCGTTTTGCCGCAGTGGCACGGTTAAACGGACTTTGTTCATAATCCCTTCCCCCGGCTACAGCAAGAATTCCTCCGGTGTGGGGGTCCATTACCATTGCTCCGGTCTCCACCTCGCTTTCCGCATTTATTGTGGTCTTTATTTCATTCTCGAGCTTCTTCTGATGATCGATGTGCAATGTCGTATGTATCTGGTATCCCCCTGATCTTACCTGTTCCGTATCCAATTGCAGAATTTCGGCAGCTTCCTGTAAAGCGGTATCTTGAAAATGAGGGCCGATTTTTTCATTTACACGCTCATCCGTATCGGCATAAAGCAATTCCTCGTTTACTGCCAGTTTGTATTCCTCCTGTGTGATTTCCTTTTCCTCCAGCATAACCTTCAGGATTTGTTCCTGACGGTTCTTTGCATTGTTTTCATCATTTAGTGGAGAATAATACGTAGGGCCTTTGGGAATTCCTGCAAGCATGGCAGATTCAGCCAATGTTAGTTCACTGGCAGATTTATTAAAGAAATGATTGCTTGCTGCTTCGATTCCATAGGCTCCATGCCCGTAATAAATCGTGTTTAAATAACCTTCCAGAATCTCGTCCTTCGAATAAAACATTTCCAGTCGAACGGTGTAAAAAGCTTCTTTCAATTTTCGACTCCATGTTTTTTCATGTGACAGATATAAGTTACGTGCATATTGCTGGGTTAATGTGCTGGCTCCTTCTTTTAGCGACATTGTCCGGATATCCTTCCAAATTGCTCCGGCAATCCGCTTGAAATCAAATCCAATATGCTCATAGAAATGCTGATCCTCAATCAGCAGTGTTGCATGAAGCACATCCGTATCAATATTCTCCAAATCCACCCAGTACCTGTTCTCCAACCCGCTCTCTTCGCCAATGGCTTCCCCGGATTGGCTGTAATACACTGTGTTTTGCTGGTTTGTTAAGGGTGGCGGTCCAAGAAGAAAGCTGATAAAATATATGCCTATAACAAAAGAGATAAGCAAAAGAACTCCACTTATCGCCACCTTAATAAAAAATTTATTTTTCGATAATCGCTTTCCCATCCGTATTAGCTCCAATATAGTCCTGAGTTATCTACATTATGGGAAAAGATAGGAAGAAATAAACACAGGTTTTCTAACTGGTATGTTCGAAAACCGGCATATCACCTCGGTATGCAGAATGAAAGTCTATTGTTTTTCCCTCTGCTGAAAAAACATTTCGATTGATATTGCTATTAACCTGCAATTATCGCTATAATGATACAATACCATTCGAAGTAGAGGCGATGTTATGGGTTCATTACAAAAAAACGTTTCGGTGGAACTCCGCACCATCATTGATGATAATGGACAAATGGAGTACAGCACCGTAAAAGAACGGGGAGAATTTTACCAGCGGGGGAAACGCGATGTGGTTATCTTTGAGGAAAAGATAGACGAACAAGCTGTTACCGACAATTTAATCACAATCCAACCGGAAAAAGTAAGCATTAAACGTACTGGGATGGTTTCCATGAATCAGCAGTTCAATACGAACCGGACAACGGAAAATGTATATCACCATCCGCATGGTACGATACATATGGAAACACGAACGGATGATATTTTCTATCAGTCCATCAAGAAAGCAGAGAAAGGATATTTGAAAATTTCCTATCATGTGAAGCTTAATGGACAGGAAGAACGGAAACATCAATTGGAATTAATTATTACGGAGGAGGGTACAGAATGAATGTCCTGGCACAAACCGAGGATACGTTAAAACAGGAAATTGCCGCTTCTGTCGTGCGGGCACGTCTCGCAGGTGAAGAAGAGTTGCCGCAAATTATTCTGGAAAAGCCGAAAGAAAAAGCACATGGTGATTTTGCCTCAAATATTGCAATGCAACTTGCCCGGATTGCCAAAAAAGCACCAAGGAAGATTGCGGAGGAAATAGTGGAGAATCTGGATCAAACAGGTGCATCGATTGAAAAAGTCGAAATCGCCGGACCAGGATTCATCAACTTTTTTATGAAAAATGATTTTCTTGGCGAAATTATCCCGACGATTTTACAAGCCGGAAAAGACTATGGGCAAACAGATGCAGGAAAAGGGGAGCGGGTGCAAGTAGAGTTTGTTTCTGTGAACCCAACTGGAAAACTTCATCTTGGGCACGCCCGGGGAGCAGCCTTCGGGGATGTATTATGCAATGTATTTGAAAAGGCAGGATATAAAGTCGAACGGGAATATTATATTAATGATGCCGGAAGCCAGGTCGATAATCTCGCTTTGTCGGTGGAAGCACGTTATCTGCAAGCACTTGGCAAGGATGCTGACATGCCTGAAGATGGCTACCGTGGAGAAGATATTGCCGAGATTGGCAGGTCATTGAGCAAGGAATATGGTGACAAGTGGGCCACAGGGGAGAAGGAAGCACGTCTGGAATTCTTTAAGGAATACGGTTTGAAACATGCACTTGGAAACATTGAAAAGGATCTCGCTGATTTCGGTGTCCATTTTGATAACTGGTTTTCTGAAAGGTCTCTGTACAAAGAAGATAAAATCTCTGAAGCAGTGGAGACACTTGCAAAAGGAAACTATATCTATGAAAAAGATGGGGCTACATGGTTCCGCTCGACAGATCTGGGTGATGATAAAGATCGTGTATTAATCAAGCAGGACGGAAACTACACCTATTTGACACCGGATATTGCCTATCATAAGAATAAGCTGGATCGTGGTTTCAATAAGATCATCAATGTATGGGGTTCTGATCATCATGGCTACATCGCGAGAATGCGTGCAGCTATCCAGGCACTCGGCTACGAAGTGGAAAAATTTGATGTGAAGATTATTCAAATGGTTAACCTGTTTGAACAGGGTGAAAAATTGAAAATGAGTAAACGTGCAGGAAATGCCGTTTCATTGCGTGATTTCATGGATGAAATTGGAATTGATGCGGTACGTTATTTCTTTGTTGCCCGCTCCAATGACTCCCAGCTGGATTTTGATATGGATCTTGCCCGTTCTGAGTCTAATGATAATCCTGTCTATTATGTCCAATATGCGCATGCACGTATTTGTACAATGATGAAACAGGCAGAGAGCAAGGGATTTGCAACAGAAGGAGATTTTGATGCCACGCTGCTCACTTCGGAGAAGGAAGTCGATCTTTTGAAGAAACTTGGCGAACTTCCACAAGTAGTTACAGAAACTGCCCAGAAGCAAACGCCACAGAAGGTAACAAATTATCTATTTGATCTGGCATCACTGCTGCATAGTTTTTATAATGCGGAAAAAGTGCTGGACAAAGATAATGAACAACTGACAGCAGCAAGAATTGCACTAATGAAGGCTGTCCGTATTACATTGGCAAATGCACTTGGACTGATTGGAATAACCGCACCGGAAAAAATGTAATTATATCCAAGCACCAAACGATGCGAAAAGGGCCTTAAACAAAGAAAGCTGCTTTTCTAGGTTTTCATCCTAGAAAAGCAGCTTATATTTTCAAATGAGAGAAATAGCAATTATCATATTTTACTGAAAATGACTTGACTGAATAATCATTCATATTTATAGTAGAGATATATAATTTTCAAAAGAAGAAGTTTATCCTTGAAAATGTAATCGCTAACACTTTTGGGGAAAACAGGTTATTAGGAAACTTGGCTTTTACCATGCCTTTATGGTAGAAGTCTCAGCCTGAACGAATGCAGTAAGATAGTTTTATATTTTATAAACTGCGAAAAAAAGGGGGAGCGGGAAAAGTGGATACATTTTTACTGGTTAATTGGATTGCATTTATAGCAATAACCGTATATGGGATTTATTTATTTGCCAAAATTGTGGCGACAAGAGTCTCCTATATTAAACTCGGCAGGAAATCTGAGTTTGATAAAGACATCAAGTTACGTATGAAAAGGGTAGGAAAGATAGTTTTCGGACAATCCAAACTATTGAAGGATAAAAAGTCTGGGACCATCCATGTGATGATGTTTTACGGATTTATCCTTGTCCAATTTGGGGCAATCGATATGTTTGTAAAAGGGCTGTCACCCGGAAATCATTTACCGTTTGGCCTTTTCTATCCCGGATTTGTATTTTTCCAGGAACTGGTTACATTAACGATTCTTGTAGCAGTAGCCTGGGCGTTTTACCGTCGCTATATGGAAAAGCTGGTCCGGTTGAAACGGGGATTCAAGGCAGGTTTAGTGTTATTGTTCATTGGAACATTGATGCTCTCCGTTTTATTCGGGAATGGAATGGCACAAATCTGGCATGGGCATGAGACAACATGGACAGAACCTGTTGCCAGTTTAGTGGCAATAGTGTTTGGCTGGCTGTCTCCAGCAGCTGCAATGGTATTGTTCTATGTTGCCTGGTGGGTACATACGATTACGATTCTGACCTTCCTTGTATACGTACCACAGTCAAAGCATGCTCACTTAATCGCTGCACCAATCAATGTTTTCCTGAGTAAGCGTGTGCCAGGGAAATTGAAGAAAATTGATTTTGACATCGATGAAGCTGAAGAGGAAAATGAAGAGGATATTTCCTTTGGTGTTGGGAAAGTGGAAGATTTTGAACAACATCAAATGATTGATTTTTATGCATGTGTGGAATGCGGGCGTTGTACAGATGTCTGTCCGGCGGCAGGCACAGGGAAAATGTTATCTCCAATGGACATTATGATTAAAGCCCGTGATCATTTGACGGAAAAAGGTGCAGCAATTACCGGAAAATCCGCATGGGTGCCTTCATTCGCTTTTTCTGGAACAACTGGAAATCAGGCCAGTGCTGGAAATGAAGCGGCAGCAACGGTCCAAAGTGCAAGCCTAATTGGTGATGTCATCACAGCGGAGGAGCTTTCCGGTTGTACGACATGCCGTAACTGTGAAGATGCCTGTCCGGTGAATAATGAGCATGTAGGAACAATTATTGACATGCGCCGTTACCTTGTCATGACAGAAGGAAAAATGGATCAGGAACAGCAACGTGCGGTAATGAACATCGAACGTCAGGGAAATCCATGGGGGCTTTCGAAAAAAGACCGTATCAAATGGCGTGATATTGATGAATCTGTTTACATTCCGACCGTAAAAGAATTGAAAAAAGAAGATAAGGACTTCGAATATCTTTTCTGGGTAAGCTCAATGGGAGCATATGACAGCCGCAGCCAAAAGATTGCTATCGCTTTTGCGAAATTGATGAATCAAGCTGGCGTGAAATTTGCGATTCTCGGAAATAAAGAGGCAAATTCTGGAGATACGGCACGTCGTATCGGAAATGAATTCCTTTTCCAGGAGATTGCCGAGAAAAATATTAAGGAATTTGAGAAAAACGATGTGACAAAGATTGTGACAATCGATCCGCATGCCTATAATATTTTCAAAAATGAATACCCTGATTTTGGCTATGAAGCGGAAGTTTATCATCATACACAATTGCTGTTTGATTTGGTGATGAATGGTAAACTGAAACCAGAAGGATCTATTAATGAAAGACTGACATATCATGATTCCTGTTATCTAGGAAGATATAATGGTGTCTATGATCCGCCAAGAGAAATCCTGAATGCAATACCGGGTCTGGAACTAGTAGAAATGAAACGAAGCAAAGAGAATGGTATGTGCTGTGGTGCTGGAGGCGGACTGATGTGGTCAGAAGAACAAACAGGCAACCGTATCAATGTGGCCCGGACAGAACAGGCAATGGATGTGGAACCATCCATGATTTCAAGCGCCTGCCCATTCTGTCTGACGATGTTAAGTGATGGGACAAAAGCAAAAGATGTGGATGAAGATATCAGTACGATGGATGTTGCAGAAATACTTGCATTATCCGTATTTACAGAGAATGAAGAGAAAACAGCTTAACCAATTAGGAGAGAGGTTCACCATTGCCTCTCTCTTTTTGAAAAGGTAAACTTGAGCGAGCGTTCAATCACACTATTATTTTATTCGTCATTTATAGATTAATAGTTTATAATAGCCATAAGAAAGCGCTGTCATTTTAAGGAGGATATATTTTATGAGAAAAACTGTAATTGTCTCAGGTGCACGCACACCATTTGGGAAATTTGGAGGAGCATTAAAGCCATTTACGGCATCACAGCTTGGAGGCAAAGCGATAGAAGAAGCGTTAAATCGTGCCGGTCTTGATGGTGAGCAAATTGATGAAGTGATTATGGGGAATGTTCTGCAGGGAGGACAGGGGCAGATTCCTTCACGACAGGCGGCAAGAGAAGCTAAAATTCCATGGGATGTTAAAACGGAAACGATTAATAAAGTATGTGCCTCCGGTCTTCGTAGTGTCACACTGGCAGATCAGCTCATTCGCCTTGGAGATGAAGAGGTGATCGTTGCGGGTGGAATGGAAAGTATGAGCAATGCTCCTTATTTCCTTCCTGATGCAAGGTGGGGAAATCGTATGGGAGACAAAAAAGTTGTCGACATGATGGTACATGATGGGCTGACCTGTTCTTTTGCAGGGGTGCATATGGGAACTTACGGAAACTCAACCGCAAAAGAATATGAGTTAACGAGGGAATCCCAGGATGAATGGTCCTATCGTAGTCATCAACGTGCAGTGCAGGCAATCGAAGCAGGAAAATTTGCAGAGGAAATCGTCGCCATGGAAGTTCCACAGCGCAAAGGTGACCCCGTGGTAGTGGATACGGATGAAGCACCGAGAAAGGATACCTCCATCGAAACACTGGCAAAATTACGACCGGCTTTTGATAAGGACGGCACAATCACTGCCGGAAATGCTCCTGGAGTCAATGATGGGGCATGTGCATTTGTAGTCATGTCTGATGAAAAGGCGAAAGACCTTGGCAAAACACCTATGGCTACAGTGCTTGGTCATGCAGAAGTTGCCGTAGAGGCGAAGGATTTCCCACAAACACCTGGACTTGTAATCAATAAATTGCTGGAAAAAACAGGCTACAACAAAGATGATATTGATTTATTTGAAATCAATGAAGCATTTGCAGCCGTTTCCCTGGCAAGTGGAAAAATTGCTGGAATTGATAAGGAAAAAGTGAATGTTAACGGAGGAGCGGTGGCACTCGGTCACCCAATCGGTGCAAGTGGTGCACGGATTATATTAACACTGGTTCACGAACTAAAACGACAAGGCGGTGGACTGGGAATCGCAGCAATCTGCAGTGGCGGTGGTCAAGGTGACGCGGTGCTGATTGAGGTGCCGAAGCGTTAAAGGTAGTTTGGGAAAGTTATGGGGGTGCTTGGGATAGTTCGGGCGGTGCGCGCGTAGTTTCGGTTGATGACTCGATGGATTCGGTTGAAGCGCGAGGTCTCGAGGTCGATGATTGCGAGATTCGGTCGATGAGGACAGTCTTGGGGGCGATGATTTCCGAGATTCGATCGATGATGGCATTCTCGGGGTCGATGATTGGCGAGATTCGGTCGAAGCGCGTGGTCTCGCGGGCGATGATTCCCGAGATTCAGTCGAAGCACGCATTCACGAGGACGATGATTCCCGACATTCGGTCGAAGCGCGCATTCACGGGGTCGATGTTTTACAAGATTCGGCCGACCTCCCAACTTCCGTCCAAGCAAAATAAACAACGTGGTTCAAACGATTATTTCAAATAAAGGAGGAACACACCCAATGGCAATAAGCAAAGTAATGGTAGTCGGAGCAGGTCAAATGGGGGCAGGTATTGCCCAGGTCTTTGCACAGTCTGGTTTTGAGGTTTTATTAAATGATGTGAAGGAAGAAGCGTTGGATACTGGCATGAAGCGCATCGAAAAGTTGCTGACCCGTTCTGTGGAAAAGGAGCGAATAACCGATAGAGAAAAATCGGATTCGATCAATCGAGTAAAACCATCAACACATTTGAAAGATGCTCAGAGTTGTGACCTGGTGATTGAAGCAATTGTGGAGAAGATGGAAGTTAAGACAAGTGTATTCAGTGATTTGGATGCATTTGCACCAAAGCATGCGGTTCTGGCCTCGAACACATCATCCCTTCCAATAACAGAAATTGCAGCAGCAACGAAGCGGCCGGAACAAGTGATTGGCATGCATTTTATGAATCCGGTTCCTGTTATGAAACTTGTAGAAATCATCCGCGGGCTGCAGACGAATGATGAAACATACGAGGCGGTTGAATCAGTAGCAAAGCAATTAAGTAAAACACCAGTCGAAGTAAAGGACTTTCCGGGATTTGTTTCCAACCGTGTGCTTATGCCGATGATTAACGAAGCGATTTACACAGTGTATGAAGGTGTGGCATCACCAAAGGATATTGACACCGTTATGCAGCTTGGCACCAATCATCCGATGGGCCCGCTGACATTGGCTGACTTTATCGGATTGGATACATGTCTTTATATTATGGAAGTCCTGCACGATGGATTCGGTGACAGCAAATACCGCCCATGCCCGCTGCTGAGACAATATGTAAAAGCTGGGTGGCTCGGAAAGAAATCCGGCAGAGGTTTTTACCAATATAGTTAACAAGCAAGAGAGAGGAAGACACCCTATGAATATGAATTTCACAGAAGAGCAGGAAATGATGCGTAAAATGGTCCGTGACTTTGCCCACAAAGAAGTGACAAAAGCAATAGATCGGATGGAAACAGAGGATCGGTTTCCGGAAGAGATTATCCGGAAGATGGGAGAGCTTGGTTTAATGGGAATCCCAATTCCTGAAGAATATGGCGGGAGCGGGATGGACTACACTTCCTATATTATTGCGATAAATGAGCTTGCTAAAGTAAGTGCGACAGTGGGAGTTATTCTATCTGTACACACATCTGTCGGCACGAATCCAATTTTACATTTCGGCACGGAAGAACAAAAGAGACATTATCTGCCAAAGCTTGCTTCAGGAGAATACCTGGGTGCTTTCGCTGTAACCGAGCCTGGAGCGGGATCGGATGTTTCCAGTATGAAGACAACTGCAAAAAAGGACGGAAATCATTATATATTAAATGGTTCCAAGGTGTTTATCACTAACGGCGGCATGGCTGATACGTATATAACGTTTGCCCGTACAGGTGAAGGGGCGAAAGGGATCAGTGCATTTATCATCGAAAAAAATACCCCGGGACTTGTCGTCGGAAAGAACGAAAAGAAAATGGGCCTGCATGGATCAAGCACTGTCCAATTAAATTTTGACCAATGTAAGGTGCCCGCTTCACAGCTGCTTGGCAGTGAAGGGGATGGATTCAGAATCGCATTGGCAAATCTAAATGCCGGACGTATCGGTATCGCGGCACAAGCACTCGGTATCGGTGAAGCGGCACTGGAGTATGCTGTAAACTATGCAAAGGAACGGGAACAATTCGGAAAGCCTATCGCTAAAAACCAGGGGATATCATTTAAGCTGGCAGATATGGCAACAGAAGTCGAAGCAGCAAAACTATTAGTCTATAATGTTGCCATGATGGTTGAACGGGAAATTCCGTGTGGAAAAGAAGCATCCATGGCAAAGATGTATGCATCCAAAACAGCGATGAGAGCGGCAATTGAAGCGGTGCAGGTCTATGGAGGCTACGGCTATACACAAGATTATCCGGTTGAGCGTCTTTTCCGTGATGCAAAAGTTACTGAAATCTATGAAGGTACAAATGAAATTCAACATATGGTCATTGCAAAAAATCTACTTAATGAATAAGGGGAGTCATAATCAATGAATTTTCAGCTTACCGAAGAACAGGAAATGTTGCGTAAAATGATTCGCGATTTTGCTACAAAAGATGTGGAGCCAACAGCGGCTGAACGTGACGAGGAAGAGCGGTTTGACAGAGAGATTTTTGATAAAATGGCTGAACTTGGACTGACTGGCATTCCCTGGCCGGAGGAGTATGGCGGGATTGGCTCAGACTTTGTCAGCTATTGCATTGCGGTTGAGGAACTATCCCGTGTCTGTGCATCTACAGGGGTAACGCTCTCCGCACATCTATCCCTTGCAAGCTGGCCAATTTATACGTATGGAAATGAGGAACAGAAGAAAAACTTTCTATACCGTCTGGCAACAGGTGAAGCACTTGGTGCATATGCATTATCGGAACCAGGTGCAGGCAGTGATGCCGCTTCGATGAAAACAACGGCAAGTAAAGATGGCGACAATTATGTGTTAAATGGCAGCAAGGTATGGATCACCAACGGCGGTGTTGCTGACATCTATCTTGTATT
Source organism: Virgibacillus ainsalahensis (assembly GCF_055380755.1). Taxonomy (NCBI): domain Bacteria; kingdom Bacillati; phylum Bacillota; class Bacilli; order Caryophanales; family Bacillaceae; genus Virgibacillus; species Virgibacillus ainsalahensis. Next base: position 61,585 of record NZ_AP043943.1, read on the forward strand.
TGCGAAAACAGAAGCTGATGCAAAACATAAGGGAATAAGTGCATTTATCGTTGAAAAAGGGACCGATGGCTTCACGTTCGGGAAGAAGGAAAAGAAACTTGGCATTCGTTCATCACCTACAACGGAATTAATTTTTGAAAACTGCCGAATTCCAAAGGAAAATATGCTCGGCGCAGAAGGTGATGGCTTTAAAATTGCTATGACTACATTGGACGGCGGGCGCAATGGAATCGCAGCACAGGCGCTTGGAATTGCACAGGGAGCACTGGATGCAGCGGTGGATTATGCAAAAGAACGGGAGCAATTTGGTAAGCCGATTGCTGCCAATCAGGGAATTTCCTTTAAATTGGCAGACATGGCAACAGATGTAGAAGCAGCTCGTCTGTTAACCTATCAGGCTGCCTGGCTGGAATCAAAAGGGCAGCCATACGGTAAGGCATCAGCAATGTCAAAAGTATTCGCCGGGGATGCAGCAATGCGCATTACCGTAGAAGCGGTGCAGGTATTTGGCGGCTACGGTTACACGAAGGACTACCCGGTGGAACGTTATATGCGTGATGCAAAAATCACTCAAATCTATGAAGGAACAAATGAAATTCAACGGCTTGTCATTGGACGCATGCTGACAAAATAGGGTTTTCGCTTACAGTGGATTCCGAGCGAGGGATCGGTCAATTCGAGCCCAGAGTGTTACCATAGCTAGCGGCAGGGCATCGAAATCGAGTGACCATACCGCAGATTCCAGCAACCGCCACATCAAATCAAGCGTCTACACAGCCACACTGTTCATACCAATCGAACGGATTAGGAGAAAGGATGTACCCCATGCATGATATCGTTGAACGGATAAAAAAACAGGACATACGGGCATTGGCACGCGCAATTACGATGGTAGAAAATGACCACCCGGAAAAACTTCAGATGCTTAGTGATATTTTTTCACTGAAAAAACATGCGCGCTATGTTGGGATAACTGGATCACCGGGGGCTGGAAAAAGTTCACTCGTCAATCGCCTGATTACACATATACGTAATGAAGGTAAAACGGTGGCAGTCATTGCGGTTGATCCGACGAGTCCGTTCAGCGGGGGAGCGCTACTCGGGGATCGTGTCCGCATGAATGAACATTTTACAGATGAAGGTGTTTATATACGAAGTATGGCAACACGCGGTAGTCTGGGAGGTCTTGCCAGGGCAACAAAGGATGCAATCCGGATATGTGATGCCTACGGGTTTGATGTCGTCATTGTAGAGACGGTAGGTGTCGGCCAGTCGGAGCTCGATGTCATGAAAATCGTTGATACAACAGCTGTAGTCCTTACACCGAATAGTGGAGATGTGCTACAGATATTTAAAGCAGGTATTATGGAAATTGCTGATCTATTTGTCATCAATAAAGCCGATCTTCCAGGGTTTGGTAAATTAAAAGCCCTGCTGAAAGAGCTTGTCATGATGACATCAACCGAGAATCACATCACCGCAATTGTTAAAGCGATAACGACAGAGAATAAGGGAATCGACAAGCTGTGGGATAAAATCAAAGAACATCACGACTATTTATACAGCACGGAAGAAGGGAAAAAGCGGCGCACAGAACAGCAGGAGTTGGAAGTGTATGAGCTTATCCGTGAAGAAATCTGGCGTGATGTTCGGCATTTCATTGAGAATGAGGAGGATCTTCCGGCAATTCAAGCAGATAGTGACCCTTATAAACTGGCCATTGAATGGTTTGAAAAATGGAAAAAGGAAGGAAGTGCCACAGACAAATGAAAAATGATAAAGTCCTTTCTTCCGTAAAAGATCAGGAACTCATCGAAAAACGGCGCAGTCAAATGATTCAAGGAGCAATCACCCTTATTAAAGAAAAGGGTTTTCATCGTACAACCACAAGAGAAATCGCAAAAGAATCCGGCTTTAGTATCGGTACATTGTATGAGTATATCCGTACAAAAGAGGATGTGCTTTTTCTTGTTGTAGATTCTATCCATCATCAAGTCCGTGAACGTTTGGAAGAAAAACTCGATATACAGCAGGCCTCGGTTGAAAATTTCATTTTGGTAATCGAGTCCTATTTCCAATTAATGGATGACATGCAGGAGGAAGTACTCATTCTGTACCAGGAAGTGAAATCACTGAAAAAAGAAGCGAGGGATTATGTGCTCAATCGGGAACGGGACATGGTGAAGATACTTGAGCGTGCGCTAGTAACTTTACTGCCGTATGAGGTTTCCAAACAGGATGCGGAACTTCTGTCCAATAATATTCTTGTCCAGGGGCAGATGTGGGGATTCCGGCGTTGGGTGCTGCAGGGGAAATTTACGCTACAAGAATATACTGACATGCAGGTCCGTTATCTTTTGAAAAGCTTGGATATTGATGATAAACACACCGGTGAAGTAATTTAATAGATGAAAAAAGGAGTGTAAAGATGGAGAAGGTTGATATTTACCGGCCGAAGAATCCGGTCCGTTTTGTAACAGCTTCGAGTCTTTTTGATGGGCATGATGCCTCTATTAATATTATGCGCAGAATCATGCAGGCGAGTGGAGCAGAGGTGATTCATTTAGGACATAACCGCTCAGTGGAAGAAGTCGTCCATGCAGCAATTCAGGAGGATGTGCAGGGAATCGCTATCTCCTCTTACCAGGGCGGACATGTCGAATATTTTAAATATATGGTAGATTTATTAAAGGAGTTTGGAGCAGAACATATTAAGATCGTTGGCGGAGGTGGCGGTACCATCTTGCCACGAGAGATCAAGGAACTTCATGATTACGGGGTCACGTGGATATTTTCCCCGGAAGATGGTAGGAAATACGGATTGCAGGGCATGATCAACCGTATCCTTGAAAAATGTGACTTTATTCCATCAATAGATGTAGAAAAAGATCAGGCACAGCTTCTCAAAGGTGAACGCAGGGCAATCGCCAAATTTATTACGTACATGGAAAATGATGAAGTTGCATCAGATGAAAAGGAAACCGTCTTAAAGACATTGCAGGAAAAAGGAAACAAGGATACACCAGTGCTTGGCATTACCGGAACCGGGGGAGCTGGGAAGAGTTCGCTAACGGATGAGTTGATTCGGAGATTTATCAATGAAATTCCTGACAAAAAAGTAGCGATTATCTCGATCGATCCAACGAAAAGGAAAACAGGTGGTGCATTGCTCGGGGACCGTATCCGTATGAATGCGATTTTTACAGATCGTGTCTATATGCGTTCCCTGGCTACCCGTGATTCACGAGATGAATTATCTAAAGCGATTCAGGACGTAATTGATGTTGTCCGTGCTTCGGGCTATGATTTCATTATTGTGGAAACGAGTGGTATCGGGCAGGGAAATGCGGCGATTACGGATGTGACGAACTTATCCATGTATGTCATGACAGCTGAATTCGGTGCACCATCACAGCTGGAAAAAATTGATATGATTGATTTTGCTGATTTCATTGTCATCAATAAATTTGAGCAAAAAGGCTCGGAGGATGCCCTGAATCAGGTTCGAAAACAATATGAACGTAGTCATATGCTGTTTCATCAGGATAAGGAGAAATTTCCGGTGTTTGGAACGATTGCCAGCCAGTTTAATGATGCCGGTACCAATGCATTATTTGCCTCACTTGTCGATACACTAAATGAAAAATTTGCCTGGGAAAACGAGATTGGCTTTGATCGTAATATCATTGCTGAAAAGCAGAATATGATCATTACGAATGAACGACGGCATTATTTGCGGGAAATTGCCCAGCATGTACGCGGCTATCATGAAAACACTAAGAACCAGAGTGCCATTGCAAGAAAGCTGTATCAGCTGGAAGGTGCGAAAGAGGCAATTAGTGATGAACATGCGGCAGAAACAATTGACCAAACAATTGAGCAATATAACGAACAGCTCGAACTAAAAGCAAAAAAGCTGCTTGATGCATGGGATGAAACGAAAGAGCGCTACAGCCAGGATGAAATGACTTTTACTATACGTGATAAAGAAATTAATATGGATATTATGACAGAATCTATATCTGGAACAAAGATTCCGAAAGTAGCTTTTCCCAAATTCGAAGACTGGGGTGAACGCCTCACCTGGCTGTTAAAGGAAAATGTGCCGGGTGCATTCCCATTTACAGCAGGCGTTTTTCCATTCAAACGAAAAGGAGAGGACCCTACCCGTCAGTTTGCGGGAGAAGGAACCCCAGAACGCACAAATCGACGGTTTCACTATTTATCAAAAGATGAAGATGCAAAACGGCTTTCCACTGCATTCGACTCTGTTACATTGTATGGAGAGGACCCTGCGCCACGCCCGGATATTTACGGGAAGGTTGGGGAAAGTGGTGTAAACATTTGTACATTGGAAGACATGAAGAAACTGTATGACGGATTCGACCTGACAAGTCCCAACACATCGGTTTCCATGACGATCAATGGACCGGCACCAATTATTCTGGCGATGTTTTTCAATACAGCAATCGATCAGCAACTGACCAGGTTCAAGGAAGAAAATGGCCGCGAACCGAGTGTCGGAGAATATGAAAAAATGAAAGATGAAACGATAGCGGTTGTAAGGGGAACCGTCCAGGCGGATATTTTAAAAGAGGATCAGGGGCAAAACACATGCATCTTCTCTACGGAATTTGCATTGCGCATGATGGGTGATATTCAGCAATATTTTATCGATAAAAATGTACGAAATTACTATTCTGTATCCATCTCCGGCTACCATATTGCTGAAGCGGGGGCGAATCCGATTACGCAACTTGCCTTTACACTGGCAAACGGATTCACCTATGTGGAGTATTATTTGAGCAGAGGGATGGATGTAAATAAATTCGCCCAAAACCTGTCGTTCTTCTTCTCAAACGGACTAGATCCGGAATATACCGTGATCGGCCGGGTAGCAAGACGCATTTGGGCAGTGACGATGCGTGATAAATATGGTGCAAATGAACGCAGCCAGAAACTGAAATACCATGTCCAGACTTCAGGACGATCCCTGCATGCACAGGAAATTCAGTTCAATGATATACGTACGACATTACAGGCACTTCTGGCCATTCAGGATAACACGAATTCCCTGCATACGAACTCCTATGATGAGGCTATCACAACACCGACAGAGGAATCCGTCCGACGTGCGATGGCCATTCAGATGATTATCAATAAGGAATTTGGTCTGGTGAAAAATGAAAACTCCCTGCAAGGATCATTTATTGTTGATGAACTGACAGACCTGGTGGAGGAAGCCGTCCTGCAGGAATTTGAAAAAATGAATGACCGTGGCGGGGTGCTTGGTGCTATGGAACGCCAATACCAGCGCGGTAAAATTCAGGAAGAGTCCCTTTACTATGAAGGGAAAAAACATTCCGGAGAGTTACCAATTGTTGGGGTGAACACATACATGAACCCAACACCTCCAAATGAAGAGGACATTGACTCGATGGAACTGGCAAGGTCATCGAAAGAGGAAAAGGAACATCAAATCAGTGAACTGCATAAATTCCAGGAAGTAAATGCAGACAAGATAGAAGAAGCACTTAATCGCTTAAAACAAGTTGCTGCATCGAATGGAAACATCTTTGCAGAACTAATGGAAACCGTCAAAACAGCCAGCCTCGGCCAAATCACAAACGCACTCTACGAAGTAGGCGGACAATACAGAAGGAATATGTAGGAAGAAAAGCGCAGGCGACTGGTCAGAAACGGACGCATAAGCAAGGAACCGCAAAGTGCGTGTTTTTTCGCACTTGGAGTGTTCATTGCTTATGACGGCAGTTTCTAGGAGCCGGAGCTAGACAGGAAGAAAAGCGCAGGCGACTGGTCAGAAACGGACGCATAAGCAAGGAACCGCAGAGTACGTGGTGCATGGATAGAGGAAGGCCGACTAAAACCGGCACGTCCTATGCCAACGCCGGCATGACCTGCATCCTGCAGGCCCGAGTGTTCATTGCTTACGTCACGAGTCGCTAGCCCGGAAAGCTAGACAGGAAGAAAAGCGCAGGCGACTGGTCAGAAAAGCGGAAGTGGCTGATTAGGCAGATTTCACATGTAAAACGAAGGCTTTCCCGGTAGAGCCTTCGTTTTCAATTTCCTTTCTCTGGCATAAAGCCTTGAAATTGGTTTATAATGTAAGGTATGATTTATACCATAACAAATTTGAATATGAGGATATGAATGATCAGGCATGAAAGCCTTAAATATATCAGTAAAGGGAGTGCTTTACCGTGAGCTTAAAGGAATACAGCCATGAAGAACTTAAATCGATGCCAATGCTTGAATTGACAAGTGCCATTTTATGGAATGAAAAAAAAGCAATGAATTTCCATGATCTCTTTTCAAAGGTCGCTGAGCACAAAGACTATTCGGATGCAGATAAGGAAGCAAACATTGCACAGTTTTATACGGACATGAATGTGGACGGCCGGTTTATGACGGTCGGTTCCAATCTTTGGGGACTGAAACGCTGGTATCCAGTGGAACAGATGGATGAAGAAGTAGCTGATGCTCCAAAGAAAAAGAAGAAAAAGAAAGCTGCACCAAAAAAGAAAAAAGAATTGCCACCGGAAGAGGAAGAGTTGGACATTGTCGATGAAGACATTGAAGAAATGGTGGATGATTACGAAGAGGTAAAAGAACTGGGCGAAGAAGAAGAGGAGCCAGATGCAGAGCTGGATGAAGAAGAAGTATTGGATGATGAAAAAAATAAATAAAGTTAGAGTAAAATGTTTATGGGAGAACATATACCTCGTTTTTGGTGTTGAAGTCGTAAGACTTCAACACCAAAAATGAGGCCAGCAAGCGGAGCGCGATAGTAGTTGAAAAGCATTTTGAATGAAAAAAAGGACCTTCTTTTATATAGTTAAGTCTTCGACAACAACAACTATAGAAAGAGGTCCTCAAATGAAAGATATCATATCTACGCTAACAATGAAAGAATTAGAACAAATTACATACCGTGCTTTACAGGAAAGTTTTTCTCAGCTGATGGCAAAAACCCTTAAGGAATTAGATGAGGCGATTGCTTTAGGAAGAGATAAGCAAAGATTTTATTTAAAGGATAAAAGAACATTAAAGTTCGAATCTGTTTTTGGTCAGGTGGAACTGAAAAGAAATTACTATAAGGATAAAAAAACTGGAAAGTACGTCTATTTACTGGACCAATATTTGGCTTTTGATGGTACGAAGGGTATGAGTCCAGTGGTGCAGGATTTAGCTATTGAACTAGCTGTGACAGGTGTTTCCTATCGACAGGCTGGTAAAGCCATGGAGAAGCTTTTGGGCTACCCTGTAATCAGTCATGAAGGTATACGCCAACAGCTTTTGAATACGGAGGTAGTTCCGGAAGAATCAGTACCACTTGAAAATGATGTTGTATTTGTGGAGGTTGACGGGCTTTACACAAAAAGTCAGGAGAAAAACAAAAAAGGTAGGGAAATCAAGATTGCCAGTGTGCACCAGGGCTGGGAAATGAATGGCAAGCGAGCAAAGCTAGTTGAAAAGCGCCATTTCATTCATGAAGGGAAACTCCCGTTTTGGGAGGAATTTGAACAGTATTTAATGACGACTTTCGAGTATGATCCAACCAAGCACCATCTCGTTATTAACGGTGATGGAGCGAAGTGGATTACAGCCTGCCGGGATTATTTCCAGCACAACGCAACTTTTGTCATTGATCGTTTTCATGTTGCCCGGGATGTGCAGCGTTTATTTCGGGATCATTCCAGGTATCGTTCCATCCGAAAGAAGCTAGCAAAATATGACTGGGAAGGTTTCATGGTGGAGTTAAATAGCGCTGTGGGGACGCTTGATAATGAAAAGAAAGAAGAGCGATTGGAAGCGTTAATAGCGCAGCTTTCCCAATATCCGGAAGCACTGGGAGATTACCGTGAAAAATTAAAAGGAAAAGGCATAGACACAACAGGATTCCGTCCAATGGGAAGTGCAGAAGGTACAATGAGTTTTTTCGCTAGACGGCTTAAAAATGGGCGTAGTTGGAGTAATAAAGGACTTGATAAATTCATTGATATCATGGTCGCTTTGAAAGATAAACTGGAGATTAAGACGCTACATGGAATACTTGATCAGACGCAGGAATTAACACAGGAAAACAAAGAAGAAAAGCCACCTAAACACTTTGTAGAGAAGCTGAAGGATAGCGCTGCAGAAGCAACTCGGAACAACTTGGGTTATTTAAAACAGGCTCTTGGAAAACCAGTTACAGCTGCTTTAAAAGGGTTGCGAGGAATTTAAAAAAGTAAAAAAGTGTTAACGGACGGAGAGATATAAAACTGAAATCGCTACCAAAATTGGAGCTAAAACCATATAAAATAAGGGACTTTAAAAATCTCCCACAAATACTTGACTCGATCATAAATAAAGGGCAGCTTGACTTTTTTTAGCCGTATAAGTACAATTCTACTTGGGCTCTTTAATTCAAATTTACCAAAGCGTTTCCCCAAACAAATGGGGAGGCGCTTTTATTATTTTCATAGTATAAGTTGATAAAATTAACAGAGCATAAGTGAAGAAAGAGGGATGAAAAGTGACAAAATATATATTTGTGACAGGCGGCGTTGTTTCCTCATTGGGAAAAGGAATTACTGCTGCTTCACTTGGTCGTTTATTGAAAAACCGAGGATTGAAAGTGACGCTTCAAAAGTTTGATCCTTATATCAATGTGGACCCTGGGACAATGAGTCCATATCAGCATGGAGAAGTTTTTGTTACAGAAGATGGCGCAGAAACGGATTTGGATTTAGGGCATTATGAACGTTTTATTGATAATAACTTGAATAAATACAGCAATATTACAACAGGAAAAGTATATTCCAGTGTCATTCGTAAAGAACGCCGCGGTGATTATTTGGGTGGTACAGTTCAGGTAATCCCACATATTACCAATGAAATTAAAGAACAGGTCTTCCGCGCAGGTGAGGCGACAAAGGCAGATGTGGTTATCACAGAAATCGGTGGAACTGTTGGTGATATTGAGTCACTTCCATTCCTTGAAGCGATTCGGCAAATTAAAAGCGATGTTGGCAGAGATAGTGTAATGTACATTCATTGTACACTTGTTCCATATATTAAAGCAGCAGGTGAAATGAAAACAAAGCCTACCCAACATAGTGTGAAAGAATTACGTTCTCTTGGCATACAGCCGGATACGATTGTTTTACGTACAGAACATGCAATCAGTAAAGAAATGAAAGAAAAAATTGCCTTATTCTGTGATATTAATGAGCATGCAGTAATTGAAATGCTTGATGCAGATACACTTTATCAAGTTCCTATTTCGCTACAGGAACAAAACCTCGATCAGCTGACATGTGATCATTTCGGTCTGGACTGTGGCGTGTCAGAAATGGAGGAATGGAAAGCACTGGTGGACAAAGTACGCAACCTTTCCAAAAAAGTGGATATTGGACTTGTTGGGAAGTACGTTGAACTCCCGGATGCATACCTTTCCGTAGCGGAAGCACTGAAGCACGCAGGTTTTGCGTATGATGCAGATATTAAGATTCATTGGATTAACTCCGAGAAATTGGATGAAGCGACTATTCAAAAAGAATTAAATCACGTAGATGGAATTCTCGTGCCTGGAGGATTTGGTGATCGCGGAATCGATGGAAAAATCGAAGCAATTCGTTACGCCCGGGAAAACAATATTCCATTTCTAGGTATATGCTTGGGGATGCAGCTTGCGACAGTAGAATTTGCCCGCAATGTGCTAGGGTTAGAAGGTGCACATTCAGCAGAAATCAATCCACAAACACCTCACCCTATCATTGATTTGCTTCCGGAACAAAAGCATATTTCTGACATAGGAGGAACATTAAGACTTGGCATCTATCCATGTAGATTGCAGGACGGCACGAAAATAAAAGCAGTATATGATGATGCAGATATGATTGAAGAACGTCACCGCCACCGTTATGAATTTAACAATGACTACCGTGAACAAATGATAGAAAACGGCTTCCTGTTCTCAGGTACCAGTCCTGATGGAAGACTGGTGGAAACCATTGAATTAGCGGACCATCCATGGTTTGTGGCAAGTCAATTCCATCCGGAGTTCACATCAAGGCCAACCAGACCACAGCCTCTATTCAAAGGGTTTATCGGTGCTTCCGTAGACTATCAGGAAAACAATTAATGATTAATGATTAATCATGGCACTTTTTGTAAATTTTGTTGCGCTTTAATGCTGTTGATATAAATGCGGCGTAACATGAAATTATGGTTGGTGCGATTATACGCGACTGAAATACACTACGCGCACCTTAGGGTGACCCGTGAACCTCCTCGAATTCCGTTCTGTGGGGTCTCACTTTGGCCACTATTCTGAACAGGCGTCTCCGTATATTTCCTTCGCTGGTATTGTGCTTTTCAACTTTAAAAAGTATTTATTGCTTGATTCATTCCAACAAGGGCTTGCACTTTTACGGTGGTTGATTGGAGCGGTGGGTAGTCGACTCCTGCGGGAAAAGCAACAGCTGAAGACCCCACAGGAAGTGGTTTTCTTCCGAGGAGGCTGAAGCGTTGCCCGCGGAAAGCGACTGCCCGGAGCGGAAATCAACATGCTCTTATAGAATACAGTTTAAGGATTAGAAGTCCCTGAATAAGAAAATTGCTTCGACAGCAAGATTCGCTTATTCGGGGACTTTTTTTCTGTTTTGGCAGGAGAATCCTAAACTTGTATAGAAACTACATATAGTGTTGGAGAAATTATTGTGTCTTCAGGGGAAGGGGAAAGGTCTATGGGGAAAGAGATATTAGTGGTGGATGATCAGCCCGGTATCCGCTTACTATTAACAGACCTTCTATCAAATGAAGGGTATCACATAACTACAGCTTCAACAGGGAAAGAAGCTGTGGATTATGCAAATTCAAATACGTTTGATTTACTCATTATAGATTACAAACTCCCTGTTCTGGACGGTTCGGAGGTCCTGCAGAAGCTGGAAGAGAATAAAATGAAGCTCCCCGTTATTGTAATAAGCGGACTGGTAGAAACGATCGATCAAGAACTACAGCAATACAATAATGTGAAAGCTGTTATAGGCAAGCCATTTGATATAAGTGGATTTATAGAAGAGGTCAAAGTAATTTTCGGATAAATTTCAAGCTTCAGTTGCGACATTGGATGGAAGTTGGTATTCTTATAATGTGTTTAAATTTATTCAGGAAGATGAACGAGTCATCTAAGAGGAGGATATAAGATGCCATTAGTATCTATGAAAGAAATGCTTGAACAAGGAAGGAAAAATGGTTATGCGGTAGGTCAATTCAATATAAATAACCTAGAGTATATACAAGCCATTCTTCAGGCAGCTGAAGAGGAGAAATCACCGGTTATTCTTGGTGTATCTGAAGGTGCAGGGAGGTATATGGGTGGCTTTAAAGTAATCGTGACATTGGTGGAATCCCTAATGGAAGCTTATGGTACTACAGTGCCTGTGGCCATTCACCTGGATCACGGTTCAAGCTTTGAAAAATGTGCAGAAGCCATTCATGCAGGGTTCACTTCCGTAATGATTGACGCATCTCATGATCCCATTGAAGAAAACATTGCTACAACCAGCAAGGTAGTAGAATTAGCACATATCCATGGTGTTTCTGTAGAAGCAGAACTGGGTACTGTTGGCGGACAAGAAGATGACGTAGTAGCTGAAGGCGTAATCTATGCAGATCCTAAGGAATGCCTGGAACTTGTTAACCGTACCGGCATTGATTGTTTGGCTCCTGCACTTGGTTCTGTGCATGGTCCTTATAAAGGTGAACCAAACCTTGGATTTAAAGAAATGAAAGAAATTCACGATACAATCGTATTGCCGCTTGTACTTCATGGCGGGACAGGCATTCCGACAAAAGACATCCAGCATGCAGTATCTCTGGGTACAGCGAAAATCAATGTAAATACGGAAAACCAAATGGCACAGGCAAAACGCGTACGTGAAGTATTAGCAGAAAAACCTGACCTTTATGATCCACGTAAATACTTGGGACCAGGAACAGAAGCAATTAAAGAAACAGTTATAGGTAAAATGCGTGAATTCGGGTCTTCACAAAAAGCTTAATTTAATTAGGCTATAACATTTACAAGGGGGAATATGCAATGAAATTTTTTATCGATACAGCGAATATTGACGATATACGTTCAGCAAATGCACTTGGTATTTTATCCGGGGTAACCACAAATCCAAGCCTAGTGGCAAAGGAAGGCGTATCCTTTCATGACCGTTTAACTGAAATTACGGCAGAAGTTTCAGGTTCTGTCAGTGCTGAGGTTATTTCCGAGGATGCGGAAGGAATGATCAGTGAAGGAAAGGAACTTGCTGCAATTGCTCCAAATATTACAGTGAAAGTTCCGATGACACTGGAAGGGTTAAAAGCAGTTAAAGCATTAAGTGAGTTAAATATCAAAACGAATGTAACACTGATTTTTAATGCAAACCAGGCGCTTCTCGCAGCACGGGCCGGTGCTTCATATGTATCACCATTCTTAGGCCGCTTGGATGATATCGGTCAAAATGGCATGGATTTGATTGCAACAATAGCAGAAATGTTTGACCGTCATGGTATCAAATCGGAAATTATTGCTGCATCCATCAGACATCCACTACATGTTACGGATGCTGCGTTGAATGGAGCACATATTGCTACAATCCCTTACAATGTATTGGAAAAACTTGTGAAACATCCACTAACCGACCAGGGAATCGAAAAATTCCTGGCAGATTGGAACAAACAAAAATAATTGCATAAAACTGGAAAAACTGCAGATAGTAACATTAAAGGCTGAATGGGATGGACCTGCGACGAATATCATAGACAAGAAATATTGCCTATGACTCGAGTCGCTCGCCCATGAAGCTGGATAATATTATAGGCTCCGGTTTTCTAAACCGGAGCTGATTATAAATAACTTCAAAGATGTGTGTGTTCAAATAATATTTGAGCAACCCGGAAAAGTGGGGTTTTCTAAATGCAAAAAATGTTAGTTGAAGGTGGCCATCCATTGAATGGCAAGGTTCGAATCAGTGGTGCAAAAAACAGTGCTGTAGCTTTACTGCCTGCAGCCATATTAGCAGATTCTAATGTAACCATTGATGACCTCCCGGATATTTCTGATGTATATACACTCGGAGATTTATTGGAGGAGATTGGTGGTACTGTAGAATGGGGACCAAACCAAACGGTAAGCATCGACCCATCGAATATGATTGCGATGCCACTGCCTAATGGGAAAGTGAAGAAGCTTCGTGCTTCCTATTATTTTATGGGGGCAATGCTTGGGAAATTCAATAAAGCTGTGATTGGTCTTCCAGGAGGCTGTTTCTTAGGACCTCGGCCAATTGATCAGCACATTAAAGGATTTGAAGCACTTGGTGCCGAAGTGACGAATGAACAGGGCGCGATCTATTTGCGTGCAAAAGAGTTGAGAGGTGCCAGAATTTACCTAGATGTTGTCAGTGTTGGTGCGACAATCAATATCATGCTTGCAGCAGTAAAGGCTAAAGGAAAAACAGTCATTGAAAACGCTGCCAAGGAACCAGAAATCATTGATGTGGCAACACTTTTAACAAGCATGGGAGCAAAAATTAAAGGTGTGGGCACAGACGTTATCCGAATTGAAGGTGTTCCTTCCCTAAATGGTTGTAATCACACGATTATACCTGATCGTATCGAAGCGGGAACATATACGATTGCAGCTGCAGCCCAAGGGAAGGAAGTTATCGTCGATAATGTCATTTCCCAACATCTGGAATCATTACTGGCCAAATTGAGAGAAATGGGCGTATCCATAGAAGAAAGCGATGAACAATTGCTAATCACACCGAGAAATCCGTTGAAAAGTGTAGATGTCAAAACACTTGTGTACCCCGGGTTTCCAACAGATCTGCAGCAGCCTTTCACATCATTATTAACAAAAGCAGTGAATACAGGGGTAATTACAGATACAATCTATGCTGCGCGTCTGAAGCATATTGATGAATTAAGGCGGATGAATGCAAACATAAAAGTAGAAGGCGGATCAGCCATTGTGTCCGGACCTGTCCAACTGGAAGGTGCTAAAGTAAAGGCTTCCGATCTGCGTGCAGGAGCTTCCCTAATTGTTGCCGGATTGATGGCGGACGGAATTACGGAGATTACGGGACTCGACCATATTGATAGAGGTTATGAAAAAATTACAGAGAAATTGACAAGCCTCGGTGCAAATATTTGGCGCGAAGAGATGACAGAGCAGGAAGTCGTGGAATTTCAAAATTCTTAAAAACAAGCACAAGGCGTAAATGAGAGTCCCTGCTCTAATTAATCGCTACCAGATTTCCCTGTTATTCGATATAAATATTCCTTTTGGGATGAGGAAATATGATTGAAAACAAGGGAGAGGTTAAATATGGAGAGAAGTTTATCAATGGAAATTGTTCGTGTGACGGAAGCTGCAGCCTTAAAGTCAGCCCGCTGGATGGGCAGAGGGAAAAAGGAAGAGGCAGATGACGCTGCGACAACAGCGATGCGGGACGTTTTTAATACGGTGCCGATGGAAGGAACTGTAGTAATTGGAGAAGGTGAAAGAGATGAAGCACCAATGCTGTATATTGGTGAGGAGCTCGGGACAGGCTCTGGTCCAGGAGTTGATGTAGCAGTTGACCCTGTAGAAGGAACAGATATTGTTGCACAAGGGTCCTGGAATGCGCTTTCTGTAATTGCTATTGCAGATAAAGGTACGCTTTTGCATGCGCCAGATATGTATATGGAAAAAATTGCAGTAGGACCTGAAGCAGTTGGCAAAGTCGATATCAATGCTTCCACACGTGAAAATCTAAGAGCAGTTGCCGAGGCAAAAGGTAAGGATATTGAAGATGTGGTTGCAACGGTTTTAGATCGTCCGCGTCATTCGAAATTAATCGAAGAAATTCGTGCAACAGGGGCAAGAATTAAATTGATTCCGGCCGGCGATGTGGCAGCGGCAATGAACACTGCATTTGATGGTACTGGTGTGGATATTTTGCTCGGGACAGGTGGTGCACCTGAGGGAGTATTGGCAGCGGCGGCTTTAAAATGCCTTGGTGGGGAAATCCAGGGAAAGCTTATTCCAGCAAATGATGTGGAAAGAGATCGCTGTATACAAATGGGAATTGACGATCTGGAAAAAGTATTTTACATGGATGACTTTTGCAGTGGGGACGATGCAATTTTTGCTGCAACAGGAATTACAGACGGCGAGTTATTAAAAGGTGTCCAATTTAAGGGAACGAGGGCAACAACGGAGACAGTTGTTATGCGGGCAAAAAGTGGTACCGTCCGTTTTATAGACGGTAAACACAGCCTGCAGAAAAAGCCTAACCTGGTCATAGAGCCATAAAATTTAATCGGAAAGGGAAGCCATTCTTATGCCTGGCTTCCTTTTCCATTAAGTGGTTAAGAGCATGTCTTCACCATCTCTAATAAATCAGCTAATTTACCCAGAAGGCTGTTATCTAAAAGATTGGGACTGCGATTACGCGACACATCGATATGTTACTTTTGACACAAAAGATATAAAATGCGACATAACTTGAAATGAAGGTTGGAGCTTTTTAACCGCTACGGAAATACACTACGCTTTCCGCGGGTGACCCGTGAGCCTCCTCGAACTCCGTTCTGCGGGGTCTCACTCTGGCCACTGTTCCCGCAGGAGTCTCCGTATATTTCCTTCGCTGGATTGTGCACTGCAAATTATCGCATTTATTGTTTGATTTAAGTCACGTATAGTTATGCACTTTTAAGATGGTTGATTGAAGCGGAGGACCGTTGACTCCAGCGGGAACAGCACGAGCTGAAGACCCCGCAGAGTGGGTTTCTCGAGGAGGCTGAAGCCGTGCCCGCGGAAAGCAACGGTCCGCAGCGGAAATCGACATAGCAGTTACGTCGTCTTTTATATCAAGTGCGACGTTAAATAGCAATACGAAACGAGCCAACCAGAAAAAGGTAAAATCTTGATTCGTGGTGGTTATATTGAATAATTTTTCCCGTTCTAATAACAGTTGTTTTCATAGAAAAGTATAAACTATAACGGAAGCTTTTACTGTCAGTACTTCGTAAAAGCCCGGATTTCTAAAGATATTCTAGTAAAAAATAAAAATAGAGTTGAATATTGCCTTTCAAAAGAGTAATATATGGTATATGTTTAATACAAGTTTTCCTTGGCTATCATTAATATACATAAGTGTTAACACAGATAGGGTGGAGTTTAGCCAACAACATATCTGTCACAGGAAAAATTAAATGTTTTGAATATCAGTTCAAATAAGGCAATTATCTGCATCCAAGACTCGGGTACTTGTCAAGTTTACTAAAAATAAACGGACTTCTGACTTTGCTTCTGACAAACCTTCATCTCTTCAAGGACAGACCTTCCAACCGAAGTGGAAAGCATGAAAAGTATATTTTACAAAATAGAAACTGAATAGGCGTGGTGATTTAATGGCTGCATTAACAATCTCTCATTTAGAGACATTAACATTAAAAGAAATATATGCTTTGGCAAAAGAATACAAAGTATCATATTACGCAAAATTAACAAAAAAAGAACTCATTTTTGCAATTCTGAAAGCACAGGCAGAAAAAGACGGATATCTGTTTATGGACGGGGTTTTGGAAATAATCCCATCGGAAGGTTTTGGTTTTCTGAGACCAATTAATTATTCTCCGAGTGCAGAGGATATCTATATTTCAGCCTCACAGATTCGCAGATTTGATTTGAGAAATGGGGATAAGGTATCGGGGAAAGTCCGGCCTCCAAAGGAAAATGAGCGCTATTACGGATTACTGCATGTGGATGCGGTGAATGACGAAGACCCGGATTCATCAAAAGATCGTGTTCATTTTCCTGCTTTAACTGCACTATATCCGGATCGGATGATGCATCTTGAGAATGAAAATGCAAAACTTTCTTCCCGGATTATGGATTTAATGACACCAGTCGGGTTTGGACAACGCGGTTTAATCGTTGCACCACCAAAAGCTGGTAAGACCATGTTGTTAAAAGAAATTGCTAACAGTATCTCAAAAAATCATCCGCAGGCAAAACTGATTATCTTATTGGTTGACGAACGCCCGGAGGAAGTTACTGATATCGAACGCTCTGTATCATCTGATGTGGATGTCGTCAGCTCCACTTTTGATGAAGTTCCGGAAAGCCATATCAAAGTCTCGGAACTGGTGTTGGAACGTGCCATGCGGTTAGTGGAACATAAACGGGATGTCATTGTACTGATGGATAGTATTACACGGCTTGCACGTGCGTATAATCTGGTCATACCTCCAAGCGGTCGAACGCTTTCCGGTGGTATTGATCCGGCGGCTTTCCATCGTCCAAAACGGTTCTTCGGCGCCGCGAGAAACATTGAAGAAGGTGGCAGTTTTACCATTCTGGCAACTGCATTAGTAGATACAGGGTCCCGTATGGATGATGTCATCTACGAGGAATTTAAAGGTACAGGAAATATGGAACTGCACTTGGATCGCAATTTGGCAGAACGCCGAATTTTCCCTGCAATTGATATTCTCCGGTCAAGTACGCGAAAAGAAGAATTGCTTGTTGAAAAAAATCAACTCGACAAAATGTGGGCAATTCGTAAAACAATGCAAGATTCACCAGATTTTCTCGAGCGTTTCCTCAAGCGGTTAAAAGCATCGAAAACGAACGAGGAATTTTTCCAATTGATGGATGATGAGATGAAGCGTAAAGGAATGAAGCGATAGGGCAGGAATTAAATGTTTCCACGCTATTGCAATCAAACGGGGAGACTGTTATAATCTTTCTATGTGAGTTTAGATAAGGTACCCAAACCTATGACATCTCTTACAATAACTCTGCTTCCAAAGGATTCAGGGCAAAAAGGAGTGGAAAGACATGAAAAAAGCAATTCATCCGGAGTACAGAAAAGTAGTATTTCTTGATACTAGCTCTGACTTTAAATTCTTAACTGGTTCAACACAATCCTCAGAAGAAACGATTGAATGGGAAGATGGGAACACATACCCATTGATCCGTGTTGAAATCAGCTCAGATTCACACCCGTTCTACACAGGTAAGCAAAAAGCAGACAAAGTCGGTGGACGTGTAGACCGATTCAAGAAAAAATATAATATGAAATAAAAGTGGAGCCGACCGTTCAGGTGTGACTGCAGAAGCAAGAGACTGTAAAATGCCAAACGGGTTGACTTTCGCATATTTCATAAAAAAAGAGACAGGCAAAATGTCTATATTTTGCCTGTCTCTTTACTTTGCGGACAATAAACCATTGGCAAAAGTCAAGTTTTCTAATAAAACCAGGTTAGAAATGCCACGAGTAGTGGTAAACTACTGAATATGTATCAATAATAATGAACACCAAATGGAGAGGGAGAACCCAGAATGTATGTGATGAAACAAAGCGGTTGGATAGAAGTAATTTGTGGCAGCATGTTTTCCGGAAAATCAGAAGAACTGATTCGCCGTGTTCGCCGGGCAACATACGGTAATTTATCTATTCGCGTATATAAACCCGCTATTGACAATAGATATGATGGGGAAACTGTTGTCTCCCATAATGGAACATCCACGGTAGCCCGTCCGGTAAACAGTTCTCATGACATTTTGCATGATATGAACTGGGATGTGGATATCGTCGGAATTGATGAAGCCCAATTTTTTGATGAGAAACTGGTAGAGGTAGCAGAGGAATTGGCAAATCAAGGTATCCGGGTAATCATCGCTGGTCTGGATACTGATTTTCGCGGGGAGCCATTCGGACCGATGCCGAAGCTTATGGCTTTATGTGAATCCATGACAAAACTTAACGCAATTTGCCCAATATGTGCATCGCCTGCCAGCCGCACCCAGCGTTTAATTGATGGCAAACCTGCATCCTATGACGATCCAATCATCCAGGTCGGTGCTTCTGAATCCTATGAACCAAGATGCCGTCACCACCATGAAGTACCAAACAAACCAGGCAGTAAATTAGAAAACATTTCGTTGAAAGTTATGAAATAAAAAAGCGCCCATATGGGGTGCTTTTTTTATGAGCTGGGAGGGTGGATGTTGCATGGGCCGAGGGCGATGTTTAGTGAGAAAAGGTTGATGTCGCTTGGGACGGGGTAGAAGTTTAGCAGGAAAAAGGCGATGTCGCCTGGGTCAGGGGTGATGTTAAGCAGGAAAAGGTTGATGTTGCATGTTTCGAGGTCGATGTTAAGCAAGTTAAGGTTGATGTCGCCAGGTTCGGGGTCGATGTTAATCGAGAAAAAGGCGATGTTGCATGGTTCGGGGGCGATGTTAAGCGAGAAAAGGTCGATGCGGCCTGTTTCGAGGTTGATGTTAATCGAGAAACAGGCGATGTCGCCAGGTTCGGGGTTGATGTTTATCTAGAAAAGGTCGATGTCGCCAAGTTCGAGGTCGATGTTAAGCAAGAAAAGGTTGATGCCGCCAAAGTCAAGGGCGATGCTATACAAGAAAAAGGTGATATCACCCAAGTCAAGGTCGATGTTAAGCCGGATTCATTCGATGTTTCTCAAAACTCCACATCGAAGTGATAAGCCCTACTCCAAATAACCACAGCGAACATCCACTCAAATTAACTTTGACCTTACCCTATCAGTATAATATAATTAGACTGTTAATCAAAAAAGAGGTGACCGTGATGTTAGATCGTTTGCAATCATTGGAAAAACGTTATGATAAGTTAAATGAAATGCTGAGTGATCCTGAAATTATAAGTGATACAGATAAACTACGTGAATATTCGAAGGAACAGTCTGACTTAGAAGATGTAGTTCAGGCCTATCGTGAATATAAAGAGACTACAACACAATTAACGGATGCGAAAAAAATGTTGGAAGACAGCCTGGATGATGAGATGGAGGACATGGTGAAAGCGGAAATTTCCGAACTTAAACAGGCTGAAGAGGAAATGGAAGAGAAGTTGAAAATCCTGCTACTTCCAAAAGACAAGAATGATGATAAAAACGTATTTATGGAAATTCGCGGTGCAGCAGGTGGCGATGAGGCAGCTTTATTTGCAGGTGACCTGTATCGCATGTATTCCCGTTATGCAGAATCCCTTGGCTGGAAGACGGAAGTAATGGAAGCAAGCTCTACAGGGGTGGGCGGATATAAAGAAATTATTTTCATGATTAGTGGTACCGGTGCGTATTCAAAATTAAAATACGAAAATGGTGCACACCGCGTGCAGCGTGTACCGGAAACGGAATCCGGCGGGCGTATTCACACGTCAACTGCGACGGTAGCTATTTTGCCGGAAGCGGAAGATGTAGAAGTGGACATTAATGAAAAAGATATCCGTGTAGATACATTTGCTTCCAGTGGACCGGGTGGCCAAAGTGTAAACACAACGATGTCAGCAGTTCGTCTGACACATGAGCCGACTGGGATTATTGTATCCATACAGGATGAAAAATCTCAGATTAAAAACAAAGAAAAAGCAATGAAGGTGCTCCGTGCCCGTATTTATGATAAATATCAACAGGAAGCACAGGCGGAATATGATGAATCCAGGAAATCAGCGGTAGGTACAGGGGATCGTTCGGAACGAATCCGCACCTATAACTTCCCGCAAAACCGTGTGACCGATCACCGCATTGGGTTGACCATCCAAAAGCTTGATCAGATTCTGCAGGGTAAACTGGATGAATTCATCGATGCCTTACAGATTGAAGAACAAACGAAAAAGCTCGAGCAAATTGGTGAATAATATGCATACAAAACAATATGAAGTCCTTCAGTGGGCTTCTCTTTTTTTAGAGGACCATAATCGAGAGCCGAAAGTTGCGGAAATCCTCCTGCAGCATCATTTAAATGTATCCCGGTCAACATTTTTCGCGATGATGCGGGATGTCGTTCCGGAAACAGTTGTGGAAAAATTGAAATCAGACATCCGAAAACATGCAGAAACCGGCATCCCCGTCCAGCACCTTACTGGAAATGAAATGTTCTATGGTCGTAACTTCCTGGTCAATGAACATGTTCTTATTCCAAGACCGGAAACCGAAGAGCTTGTCTGGCATGTCATTCAAAAAGCCAAAAAGCAAAAGCATCCGACCATCATTGATGTCGGCACAGGAAGCGGTGTAATTGCTATCACACTTGCGTTGGAATTACCGGATGCAACCGTTTATGCGACAGATATTTCCAAAAAGGCATTGGAAATTGCCCATGAAAATGCGGCCCTTCACAAGGCAGATGTTTCTTTTTTACAGGGGGATTTCCTGCAACCATTTATGGATAAGAACCTGCATGCAGATATCATCGTCTCGAATCCGCCGTATATTGCGAAAGCAGATGAATCCCTGCTTTCTGATACAGTGAAAAATTTTGATCCGAAACTTGCATTATTTGCAGATGAAGATGGACTCGCTGCCTATAAAAATATAATCATACAATCAAAGCAAGCAGTGAAATCGGGTAGTCTTCTCGTATTTGAGATTGGTCATCAACAGGGAGAAGCAGTATGTGCACACGTGAAAAATGCTTATCCCACAAGTGAAGTTGGTATCATTCAGGATATCAATAAAAAAGACCGGATTGTCACAGCAAAAATAAAATAGCAAATTACTAGAATACTAGTTTAAAATCATTTAGACCTGCCCATACTGATCTTACATGAATCAGTTCAAGGGGGAATTCTTAATGAAGAAACTAGTATTTTTTGCATTTATATTATTTATTATATTCTTGAGTTTACCTGTAAATGAAGTAAGTGGGGAAAAAGAAGACGAATTGGATTATGAAGTCATTCCGGATGATGCAATCCGGTTGCGCATCCTTGCTAATAGTGATAGTGAAGCAGATCAGGCATTGAAACGCGAAGTGCGTGATAGGGTGAATGAGGAAATTACCGAATGGGTTGCAGAAATAACAGACATTGATGAAGCGAGAGAGCTGATTGAATCACGCATTCCGGAAGTCGAAACCATTGTTGCAGATGTTTTAAAGGAGAATGATACAGTAGATGATTTCGAGGTTGAATATGGATCAGACATCACGTTTCCGACAAAGTTATATGGTTCTTTCCTGTACCCGGCAGGTGAATATGAAGCAGTTTTAATTACAATTGGTGAGGGCAAAGGTGACAATTGGTGGTGCGTGCTTTTCCCACCACTATGTTTTCTGGACTTTTCCAATGGCACTAGTGTAGCCGCAGCTGCAGAGAGTGAAAGCCTGGAGGAAGAAGTGGAAGAGGAAGAGGATGAAGCGGAAGTGAAATTTTTTCTATTTGAATGGTTTAGCTGAGCATGAATTCATCCAGTTGTGCATAGAATGATAGAGAAAATGGAATCCTATTAGGAAATAGTATTTTCAGTAATATTATAGCAGTGAAGAAAGCATACAATTTTCTTGCTGCATAAGTATGGATTTTGGCCTTTTGCTACAAGGACTTCTTTATATTCTATTAAAAAAACTAGAGGTGATATGTATGAATTTAATCCCGGCTTACCGCGCATCTGAGGAAGATCTGGAACAATTTTTCGAAAAAAATAATCATGTCAAAAAAGATTCTCTCCTGTTAAAAGGTCATGTAGTAGAAATCAATGAAAAAATTGAAGGTTGCTTTGTATTAGAGGAGATGGAGGAAGGCGTGTTTTGGCTGAAGCAACTTTATATTACTCAAACGGAAGCAGCAAAACTTCCTTTTTTGTTGGACGCCATCCTAATGCTGGCAAAAAAGAAGCAGGCGAAAAAAATATATGTACACAGTCATCAGCCGGTTGTGGATTTATTATTGGAAGCGCTGCAATTTAACCCACAAAAGGGAAAGGTTTTTGTGGATAAGTACAATGCAAACGAAGGAAATTGGTGGTCTTATAGTGTTTCGTAGGCGTATTTGAGGATAAGTACAAGAAAGAAATGTTAATAAGTGAAGGAAACCCAAATTTTCTAAAAGTTATACACATTGTCCACAGGGTCATGTGTATAACTTGTTGGGAAGCTGTTAACAATTTAACGTATTTGTGTATAAACTTCACACTAAATTTACAAAACCCCTATAGATAAAGCATAGGCCTGTGGATAAAATTCTGCAGGCCTATTTGGATGTTAAGAAAACATAAAGCTCTCTTACTGAAGGCGTTTAGATGAAGGTTTTGCCATCAATGCCCGATGAAACCACAGTTTGCTAAAATTTTACTCGGAGATGCTTATCGATTAAAATGGTGGTAGAAATGAGGGAACATACGGATGGAAACAGTACGTTGGACGATAAAAAATGACAAACCATATAATGATAAAGTAATTAAAGAAGCGGCAGAGCTGCTCAAACATGGAGAAACGGTGGCATTTCCGACAGAAACGGTATACGGCCTGGGAGCAGATGCGACAAGTGAAGCGGCTGTTTCGAAAATTTTCCGGGCAAAAGGACGCCCGGAGGACAATCCGCTAATTGCCCACATCGCGAGTCAGGAGCAGTTGAAAGAGCTTGTGGGTAATGTCCATAGCTATGTGGATAAGTTAATCAAGGCATTCACACCCGGGCCTCTGACATTTGTTTTGCCGAGCAATGGTACATGTGCAATGAATGTAACAGCAGGTTTACCCACAATCGGGGTGAGAATGCCTGATCATCCGGTCGCACTGCAGCTTCTGCAATATTGTGATATTCCGATTGCAGCACCGAGTGCGAATATTTCTGGAAAACCAAGCCCAACCACAGCGCAGCATGTCTGGGATGATTTATATGGAAAAATTGCCGGAGTCCTGAACGGCGGGCCAACAGGTGTCGGGGTGGAGTCAACGGTAATCGATTGTACACAGGATATCCCCATCATTCTCCGGCCAGGTGGTGTAACGAAAGAACAGCTGGAAGAGGTTGTTGGAACAGTGATGGTTGATCCGGCTTTGGCAAACAAAGAGGACAAGCCAAAAGCTCCAGGAATGAAGTATAAGCACTATTCTCCGGAAGTCCCCTTATGGCTCGTAGATGGGGAACCTGAGAAAATCCAGCAGATGATTTATAAGGAGCAAGAGAACAATAGGCGTGTTGGAGTGCTTGCTACAAACAATATGGCGGGTTTGTTAGAAGCGGATGAAAAAATTTCACTTGGGAAGGATGCAACCGAAATCGCAGCACATTTATATGAAGCTTTGCGCACATTTAAAGAAGGTGATGTGGATATCATTATATGTGAGGCTTTTTCGGAAGAAGGGATCGGCCAGGCGGTAATGAACCGGTTAAAAAAAGCAGCAAGTGAATATTTTAAAATCACGGTATAGCCATATGTGAAATATCATAAACCTCCCCGGAGATGCATATAGTTTAGAAGCATGTCCGGGGAGGAAAATAGAATGCAGGATTATTACATAGCTGAAATCGTTTCATTATTAATAATGGCTACAGCCCTTGGCGCAGATGCATTTTCTGTAAGCCTGGGACTGGGGATGCAGCAGCTGAGACTTAAACGAATTGCGTTAATCGGTATCGTCATCGGATTGATGCATGTGCTCATGCCGTTTGTTGGAATCATTCTTGGACAGGTCATCTCTACACAAATCGGTCAATTCACGACACTCGCTGGCGGGCTGTTGTTATTCGGTATTGGTGCACAAATGTTCTTTTCTGCATTCCATCAGGGTTCCAAAAAAATGGTTGAGCCTGTTGGCATCGGTTTGTTTCTCCTTGCTTTCAGTGTGAGTATAGACAGTTTTTCGGTTGGCTTGAGTCTGGGAATTTCTGGTGTCAAAATCGTGCTTGCATTATTTTTGTTTGGTGCAGCAAGTACCATCCTCACATGGTGTGGTATGATGCTTGGCAGAAAAGTCCATGGCCTGTTAGGTGCCTATAGCGAATTACTCGGCGGAAGTATTCTGTGCGGATTTGGCCTGTATTTATTGTTTGGCTGAGCGAGAGTTTTAAAACTCGAGCGATAGCCTGAGCGCCGGACCACCGAGCCTGAGCGCCGGACCACCGAGCCTGAGCGCCGGACCACCGAGCCTGAGCGCCGGACCACCGAGCCTGAGCGCCGGACCACCGAGCCTGAGCGCCGGACCACCGAGCCTGAGCGCCGGACCACCGAGCCTGAGCGCCGGACCACCGAGCCTGAGCGCCGGACCACCGAGCCTGAGCGCCGGACCACCGAGCCTGAGCGCCGGACCACCGAGCCTGAGCGCCGGACGCTATAACTTATAGCGTAACATCCTTCCACGTACACTTCTCCTTGAATTGCCCCAATTACTTCCAAAATTCCTTTTCTAAAAACCCTCTCGTTTTCCCTTTATTTATGATATATTTAACCTAGAGTAAATAAACGGAGGTTCACGAATGAAGATTTTGTTTGTTTGTACGGGGAATACATGTCGAAGTCCGATGGCTGAAGCATTGCTTAGAGAGAAAATTCCTGATGCCGAGGTGCAGTCTGCAGGGTTATTTGCTGGAATGAATCAACGGGCAAATGAGAATGCCTTGAATGTTTTAAAAGAGCGTAATATTGAAGTGAATCATCTTTCGCAGCCGGTGACAACGAAATTATTGCAGTGGGCGGATATAGTATTAACAATGACTACTTCGCACAAACAATCACTGATCATCGAATTTCCGAATTTTCAGGAAAAATATTTCACCCTTAAAGAATATGTTTCCGACTCGGATAAACAAGTATGGGATGAACTGAAAAAAGCCTATTCCGATTATGAGGAAAAACGATCATTATTCATCCAGAAAAATCAGCGCCATATGGATAATAAGAAATTGGACCGGGAACTGCAGGAACATGTATATGAAGATGGTAAACAAATTCGGCGGCTGGAAGCAAATCTTATCAATTATGACGTCTCTGATCCATTTGGTGGGGACCTGAGAGTCTATCAGGAGACACTTGTAGAACTGGATAAATATATTAATCTGTTGCGCAAAAAATTGGATAAATAAGTATAATGATTGCAATTTTTCTTTTTGTTTAAAAAAGGACTTAAAAAATGACTCGATTTGTTGCATAATATACAAATAAACAATATGTAAAAATGAACAACATTTTATCGTTCACTTGCGAAAAGCAAATGGACTGATTCAACATATGATGGCAGGTGAGCGTGAATGACAGATTTTAATCAACAGGTTCAAAAGGATATCGAAGCTGTCATTAACGAATGGATTACCAGCGATTTATTACAAGAAGGGGATCTCTTTGTTATAGGCTGTTCTACGAGTGAAGTGATTGGTGAAAAAATAGGGACATCCGGGAGTGAGGAGATTGCCGGGATTCTTTTTTCGGAACTGAGGAAATTAAAGCGGGAAACAGGTGTCCAGCTTGTCTTTCAATGCTGTGAACATCTGAACCGGGCCCTTGTCGTAGAAAAAGAAACGATGCAGATGAACCGGCTTGAAGAAGTTTCTGCCATACCTGTACCAAAAGCAGGCGGATCGATGGCTTCCTTCGGATTTAAAGAGATGGACAACCCTGTCGTTGTTGAAACAATCAAAGGACATGCCGGGATTGATATAGGTGAAACAATGATTGGTATGCAGTTAAAACATGTGGCAGTACCTTTAAGATTAGACCAGCGATCTATCGGCAATGCCAGAGTAACAGCTGCAAGAACCCGGCCCAAATTGATTGGTGGACAGCGGGCAAATTATGAAGATACAAGATTAAATACCATCTACAAATAAAATATTTAATTTATTCCATATATATCACGATGGAGTAATTAAAATAATTTTTTACTTACATAGGAGGATGACAAATGGAGCATGTAAAGCAATCAGACTATGAATTATATCAGGCAATTCAAGCAGAGAAATCACGTCAGCAGGATAAAGTTGAGTTAATTGCATCAGAAAACTTTGTCTCAGAAGCAGTGATGGAGGCAATGGGATCCGTATTAACAAATAAATATGCGGAAGGCTACCCCGGCAAAAGATATTATGGCGGTTGTGAGCATGTTGATGTTGCGGAAAACCTGGCGCGTGACCGTGCAAAACAGTTATTTGGAGCAGATCATGCCAATGTTCAACCACACTCTGGTGCCCAGGCAAATATGGCTGTATACTCCAGTGTCCTAAAACCGGGTGACACGGTACTTGGTATGAACCTTAATCATGGTGGTCATCTGACACATGGCAGTCCTGTTAATTTTAGTGGGAAACTATATAATTTTGTGGACTATGGTGTCGAAGAAGAAAGCGAAGAGCTGAACTATGACGTGATTTTGGAAAAAGCAAAAGAGGTAAAGCCGAAGCTGATTGTTGCTGGTGCAAGTGCCTATTCCCGGAAAATTGATTTTGCGAAATTCCGTGAAATCGCTGATCGTGTAGATGCTTATTTAATGGTTGATATGGCACATATTGCCGGACTTGTAGCGGCAGGTCTACATCAAAATCCGGTGCCACATGCCCATTTTGTTACAACGACTACACATAAAACATTGCGCGGGCCTCGTGGCGGGATGATTCTATGTACAGAGGAACATGCGAAAAAGGTTGATAAGTCTGTATTCCCAGGGATGCAGGGTGGTCCATTAATGCATATTATTGCAGCGAAAGCAGTATGTTTCAAAGAAGCATTATCTGATGATTTTAAAACATATGCGAAACAAATTATTAAAAATGCTAGTGCACTAAGTAGTGAATTGGAAAAAGAAGGGCTTCGTATCGTTTCAGGCGGAAGCGATAATCATGTAATGCTTGTGGATGTGACAACACTGGAGCTTACAGGGAAAGTAGCTGAAAAAGTGCTGGATGATATCGGAATTACCACAAATAAAAATACGATTCCTTTTGATACAGAAAGCCCGTTTGTGACAAGTGGTGTCCGTATCGGAACAGCGGCTGTAACTTCCCGTGGTTTTGGTGAAGCAGAAATGAAAGAAATTGCTTCTATCATTTCACTGACATTGAAAAATCATGAAGATGAAGCAAAATTAAAAGAAGCTGCGGATCGTGTGAAGAAACTGACAGATAAGTTTCCATTATATTCAAAAGTATATGCTTAAGAAAAGATGAAGGGTGTCCCGGGTCGGGGCATCCTTTTTCTGCAGTTTTTGTGATTAATTATTACAAAAATTAGTGATAGCTTGAAAGCAGTTCGTTTTATTAGTACAATTTTAAAGATATAACTTTTTTCGAAGGAGTGATCGACTAATGAGCAATGTTTTCGTACTGGATCATCCGTTGATTCAACATAAAATAACCTACATAAGAGATAAAAACACAGGGACAAAGGAATTCCGCGAACTTGTAGACGAAGTAGCCATGCTGATGGCATTTGAAATAACAAGAAACCTCCCATTACAGGAGACGACAACTGAAACGCCGGTGATGGAAGCTACAACGAAAGTATTAGCAGGTAAAAAAATCGGGCTTATTCCGATTTTACGTGCCGGGCTTGGTATGGTTGACGGAATGTTGAACCTTATCCCTGCAGCTAAAGTTGGGCATATCGGGATGTACCGCGATCCGGAGACATTTATCCCACATGAATACTATATAAAATTACCTTCTGATATTGAAGAACGTGAATTAATTGTGATTGATCCGATGCTTGCGACAGGTGGGTCTGCAAATGATGCGATTCATTCCTTGAAAAAACATGGAGCGCAAAATATCCGCCTGATGTGTCTGATTGCTGCACCGGAGGGTGTTGAAGTCATTCAGAAAGAACATCCGGACGTTGATATTTATTTAGCAGCAATGGACGAAAAACTGGATGAAAATGGATATATTGTTCCAGGACTCGGTGACGCAGGTGACCGGTTGTTTGGCACGAAGTAATAACATGATAGCTGTTATCTCTTTTTTAGAGAGGTAGCAGTTTTTTATTGTAAAAAAATAAGGCACTTTCAATTCGCATTCGCAAATTTTGATGTCGCAATAGATATAAAAGACGAAGTAACTTGAAATTATGGTTGATGCGATTACTCGCTACGGAAATCAACCCAGCAGGCATGTCGTATTTTATCGTTTTTGTGTCAAATTAATTATCTTTTAGAAATCCAAAAATAAAGGCGAACATACCAAGTATAATTCAGCTCCATCTTCCAAAAGCTAGAAGGAAAAAGGAGTCCTACCATGCGCCGATTATTCTGCATATTCGCAGCCATCCTCACCGTGTTGATAACCCCCACCATCATTTCACATGCATCCGAAGAGGACCTCCAATCAATCATCATAGAAGTCGAGGGTGATCCAGACGAACATAAAAAATATCTTGAAGCCTATCATCCATTCGTTGAGGTGATCGCTGTGTACGACCAACTACTTAATGGTTTAGCACTACAAGGATCTCCTGAGAAACTCGAAAAAATGGAATCCCTGGAATTTATCAAAACGGTCCATAATGTAAAATCCTACAGTACAGACATGTCTGTAAGCCTGTCCGATGAGCAGTCCAGTGCTGTCATTCCTTCCGACCTGAATGATACCGTTCATACTGGAAAAGGCGTCAAAGTAGGTGTCATTGATACAGGCATCGATTATAACCACCCGGATCTGGCGATGAATTACCGGGGAGGCTACGATGTCGTTGATTTGGACGAGGATCCAATGGAAACAACAATTGAAGAGGGGATACCAACCCTCCACGGCACACATGTTGCAGGGATTATTGCAGCGAATGGAGAGATAAAGGGAGTTGCCCCGGAGGCAGAGATCTATGCGTATCGTGCACTCGGTCCTGGTGGGAGGGGGACAACGGTCCAGGTAATTGCAGCAATGGAACAGGCGGTTGAAGATGGAGTGGATGTGATGAACCTGTCACTCGGTAATGCAGTCAATGGCCCGGATTATCCGACGAGTATGGCGGTAAACCGTGCGAATGATCTGGGGGTCGCTGTCGTTCTTGCCAATGGAAATAACGGTCCGGATAATTGGACGGTTGGTTCACCTGCGACTGCTTCCGGTGCACTTGCTGTCGGTGCTTCCAGTCCTCCAGGGAGGATGCCTTACCTTTACGAATTTTCATCAGATAAACCGATTCCGCTTCAACCAATGGCAGGATCAGTCCCATGGAATCTGGAAAAAACATATCCGGTTGCACCTGGCGAAGAAGCTAATCTTTTAGGTAAGATAGCACTTTTCAAACGTGATGATGTACCTTTCTATGAAAAAGCGAAGACAGCTGAAGATAACGGAGCTGTAGGGGTGGTCATTTATAATAATGAGGAAGAGCCAATGCAGGGGACGATTGATAATAAAAATAGTCCGATAACGATTCCTGTAGCTGTTATTTCACATGCGGACGGAAAATGGCTTCAGGAAAAAGTTCAAAAAGATAACCTGCAACTGGAAACAGTGTATCAGGAAACGATACACTCTATCGCAAATTTCAGTTCCCGTGGTCCGGTGACAGTTAATTGGCATATCAAGCCGGATGTACTTGCACCAGGAACGGATATATTAAGCACGGTTCCGAACGGCTATCAGCAGCTTCAGGGGACCAGTATGGCAGCACCACATGTCGCAGGCGCCGTTGCATTACTGAAAGAAGCAAAACCGGACTGGACAAATGATCAGATTTTTGGAGCATTAAAGACGACGGCAATGCGAATGGAAACGGAAGATGGAACCCCAAATGAACCAATAATCCAGGGGTCTGGAGAAATACAGCCGAAAGCAGCGATTGAAACAGGGACAATTATCCATGATTCGATGCTTGCCTTTGGAAAAATCGAAGCATATAAAGAAAGTCAGACAATTGAAGTAGAGATTGAAAATACAACAGAACAGGATCAGACCTACACATTTGATATCCCCAAAAAACAAAAAGGGATAACGTGGGAACTTCCACAGAGCTTTACAATTGAAGCAATGGAAAGCAGAACAATTCCAATCGAAATAAGTATCAACAGCTCCCAGATAGATGAAGGACTCCATCAGGGGTGGATTGAATTAAATCAGGACAAAGAAACGTATCACCTTCCATACCTATTCGTGAACAAAGAGGCACAACAGCCAAAAGCAATGGGTTTTGAATTTGGGCCAAAAATGTTCTCTGATGATACGTTTGAATACCGCTTGTATATAACGGAATCTGCAACCAAAGCAGAAGTGGAATTATACAACCCAGATACACTGATGTATGAGCGAACATTACTGGAAACAGATGAATTGGAAGTAGGTATGAATGAAGGGGAGTTGAAGGAATCGGAAATTGGAAAACCGGGCAATTATCTGGCATTGCTGACCGTATACCTGGAAGATGGCGGGCATGAAAGCCATGAAATGATGCTGTTTATTGAGTAACGTAGAGTATCGGGAAATGAGCAAGAAGTGGCATTTTTGTGATGTAAATTCAACAAAAAAATGAATGGCGAAAAATCGTTCACGAAAATGTCACTTTTTATATAAATGGATGGTTTAAAACAGAAAGAATTTGATATATGATTTTAGGTAATAGAAAGCCTTTATTATAGGCGTTTATAAATCGTTGCTAAATTCATAAAAATCTGTCTTTCGCTCTCGGGAAATATCATTGCAAATATAACTGAAATTGGGTATAGAAAGCAATTGACAACATATATCAGGCTAATGTAAACTTGCTAAGTGTGGGATGAGAAGGTTTTCAGTTTCAGTGCATTATTTCTATTTTTATATCGAAAGTTGTCATACATAGGAAGTAGAAAACCTCCAATTGATTGACTCCCCACGAAAACTGCAGGTCACATTTTAAACTGCTTTTAGAAGGAAACAGGGTACCGTGTTTTTAGGGGAATTGTGGTGAAGACATCTTTTGAACCTCAGCCGAACAGTCCCGACGCAGGCAAATTTAATCTTATATACATTGTCTAACATATATACAGGATACTTGCCCCATTTATTCCTGATAAAAAATCAGATTTTATTTGGACAGCGTTGGTGTATTGGAAAGCTTTGTTTCGATTTTTAAGGAGAAACGTAATACATGTTGAATTATGATGCAATGGTAACACGTCAACGCAAGTGGATGCTATTTTCTTTAGCGGTATTCTTGCTTGGGTCTGTCTTCACACCATATACACGTGTCTTTAATGGACTTCTGTTAGGTAGTGTGGCAAGTTTTTATAATCTGTGGCTTTTGCAGAGGAAAACCGAACAGTTTGGAGAAACTGTAGCAAAGGGTGGTACTTCTTCAAAGCTTGGTATCGGAACATTTGCAAGGATGGCCGCAGCGGCGCTGGTTACATTAATCGCGCTTCGATTCGAAGAACACTTTCATATTATTGCTGTAGTTGCCGGGCTGGCAACATCCTACATATTTATGATGCTGGACATGTTTTATCAGGTACTCATAAAACATGAGAAGGGCAAACACAACAATTAAGGCCAGCTCAGGAAGGTAATATATGAGTTCATACTATATTAAAAATACAAAGGGGTGAGAATTTTGAATCATACAGCTCCAATCGTGGAAGATGTGTTCGGGATTTCCTGGCTTGATTTTAATATGGCCAATGTCCTTATGATCATTGTAACTTCGGCAATTGTATTTGTCCTAAGTGTACTTGGTGCAAGAAAACTGCAGATGAAACCGACCGGGGCGCAAAATGTGATGGAGTGGATTCTCGATTTTATAAAGGGGATCGTTAATGACACCATGGACTGGAAAACAGGAAGGCTTTTCCTTCCACTGGCAATCACATTGTTTACATATATACTTGTAGGCAACTTGCTTGGTGTAATAACAAATGGGGTTGTGGGTCATAACTTATGGTGGAAATCACCAACTGCTGATCCGGGCATCACCCTGACATTAGCAGCAATGGTAATTGTATTGTCCCATTATTACGGAATAAAATTGCGGGGTGGCAAAGAATATATAAAGGATTACTTCCGTCCGGTAGGCTTTTTATTTCCAATCAAAATTGTGGAGGAGTTTGCAAACACCTTGACGTTAGGTCTTCGTCTGTTTGGTAACATTTATGCAGGAGAAGTTTTGCTGGCACTGCTTGTAAGTTTAACATCATCCGGTTTCTTTGGTTTTATAGGTGGGGCTATCCCATTCTTGGCATGGCAAGGATTCAGTGTGTTCATTGGCGGTATCCAGGCATTTATCTTCACCATACTATCCATGGTTTATATTTCACACAAAGTAAGTGAAGAACATTAAACATTATTGAACAACTTTTTCATTCTTTAGTTACCCAGTTTTAATAGAATACCTGTTAAAATTGGAAATAATAAAATTTATATATCATTTTGAGGAGGATTTATATTATGGGAGCTTTAGCAGCTGCAATCGCAGTAGGATTAGGGGCACTTGGTGCTGGTATAGGTAACGGTTTGATCGTAAGTCGTACAGTTGAGGGGATTGCCCGTCAACCAGAACTGAAAGGTCAATTGCAAACAACAATGTTCATTGGTGTAGGTTTGGTTGAGGCTGTTCCAATCATCGCGGTGGTTATCGCGTTAATGGTTATGTAATTTAATAGGAACTGATAAAAATGGCGAAGATTATCTTCCAAAAGAACCTTCGCCGTTGTTTGTGATTATTCCTGGAAAGACTTAGTGATAAACAAATATAGATGTAATATTCACCATGGAAGTGAAAGGAGTGAATTCTGTGCATACGTTTACTGATCATATGATAATTCATGCAATTGGCGGTTTCCAACTTGGAGATATGCTCGTGCAGCTGGTCTTCTTTCTCTTGTTACTCTTTTTAGTCGGGAAGTTCGCATGGGGACCGGTAGTGAATATGATGCAAAAGCGTGAAGATTATGTTGCAGGTGAAATAGAAGCTGCAGAAAAAAGCCGCGCGGAAGCAGAAAAAGCATCAAACGAAGCTGTAGAGCAATTAAAGCAAACCAAACAAGAAGCACAAAAAATTATAGAAGATGCAAAAAATGCTGGGGTTAGACAAGAACAAGATATTATTGAGTCTGCCCGTACGGAAGCTTCCCGTATTAAGGAAGCTGCACAGGCAGATATTCAAAACGAGAAAGAACAGGCACTGCAGGCACTTCAAGATAAAGTTTCTTCATTATCTGTACTTATTGCAGGTAAAGTTATTGAGAAAGAAATCAGTGCACAGGATCAAGAGAAATTGATCAATGAATACATTAAAGAGGTAGGAGAAGAGATATGAGTGAAGCATTAGTTGCCAAACGTTATGCAGAAGCTCTTTTCCAACTCGGCAAAGAAAAAGCTGTGCTGGACCAGTTACTGGAAGATTTTCGCGTAGTGAAGGAAGTTTTTCAAACAAACAAGGAACTTATTACATTCCTGAAGCATCCCCGTTTTGATAATGAGAAAAAGAAACAGTTTCTTGATGAAGTGTTTCAAGGTCTCGGAACAGATGTCGTTAACACATTGAAAATATTAGTGGAACGTCATCGTGTGGAGGTCACTCCCTCCATTATTGATCATTTAGTCCAATTATCGAATGATGCAAAAGGAATTGCAGAGGCTCGTGTATACTCTGTTCGCGAACTGTCGGATGCCGAAAAACAGGAATTGGAAACATCATTTGCGAAACGTTTAAATAAAGTATCGGTTTCGTTTGAAAATGTTGTTGATCCAACGCTTGTTGGCGGAGTGAAAATTCGTATGGGAAATACAATTTATGATGGCTCCATTAGCGGAAAGCTAAAAAGAATAGAACGAGATATGCTGACTGCAAACAAATGATGATAGGGGTGAAAGGCTATGAGCATCAAAGCTGAAGAGATCAGCACACTTATAAAACAGCAAATTGAATCGTTTGATACAGATATTGAAGTAAGTGATGTCGGAACAGTTATTGAAATTGGTGACGGTATCGCTCGTGCCCACGGCCTTGATAATGCAATGGCCGGGGAACTGCTTGAATTCTCAAATGGTGTCATGGGTATGGCGCAAAACCTGGAAGAAAATAATGTTGGTATTATTATTCTGGGCCCATTCTCAGAAATTAAAGAGGGCGATGAAGTTCGCCGTACTGGGCGTATCATGCAAGTTCCAGTTGGAGAAGAATTAATTGGACGTGTGGTAAACCCACTTGGGCAGCCGATTGATGGTAAGGGCGCAATTGAAACAACAAATAACCGTCCGATTGAAGCAGCTGCTCCAGGGGTAATGGATCGTAAATCAGTTGATGAGCCATTACAGACTGGTATTAAAGCGATTGACGCACTTGTGCCAATCGGCCGTGGTCAGCGTGAGTTGATTATCGGTGACCGTCAAACAGGTAAAACAACTGTAGCGGTTGATACAATCCTGAACCAGGCAGATCAGGACATGATTTGTATTTATGTTGCAATTGGTCAAAAGGAATCGACAGTGAGAAGTACTGTTGAAACATTCCGCCGTCATGGCGCACTGGATTACACAATTGTTGTATCTGCAGGTGCATCAGAACCGGCGCCATTACTATATCTTGCTCCATATGCAGGTGTAGCAATGGGTGAAGAATTTATGTATAACGGAAAACACGTTCTTGTCGTATATGATGACTTATCGAAACAAGCAGTAGCTTATCGTGAGCTCTCCTTGCTCCTTCGTCGTCCACCAGGTCGTGAAGCATTCCCAGGGGATGTATTCTACATTCACTCCCGCTTACTGGAGCGTGCAGCTAAATTGAGTGATTCACTCGGTGGCGGTTCATTAACTGCATTGCCATTCGTTGAAACTCAAGCCGGGGACATTGCTGCATATATCCCGACAAACGTAATCTCGATTACCGATGGACAAATCTTCCTGCAGTCAGACTTATTCTTCTCTGGTGTACGTCCGGCGATAAACGCAGGTAATTCCGTATCCCGTGTAGGTGGTTCAGCCCAGATAAAGGCAATGAAAAAAGTTGCTGGTACGCTGAGACTTGACCTGGCATCCTTCCGTGAACTGGAAGCCTTCTCGCAATTCGGTTCAGATCTTGACAAGTCTACACAGGCAAAACTGAATCGTGGACAACGTACGGTTGAGATTTTGAAACAGGGTCTTCATAAACCGATGGCTGTTGAAAAGCAGGTAATGAGCCTTTATGCATTAACGAGAGGTTTTCTTGATGACCTCCCAGTTGAAGATGTTCTTCGTTTTGAAGAGGAAATGGGTGTATGGATGGACAGTAATCGCAAAGAATTGCTTACGTCTATTCGCGAAACAGGGAAACTGCCTGAAACAGACGATATGAATGATGCGGTCGAATCATTTAAGAAAACATTTTTACCTTCAGAAAATAAATAAACAAACTTAAAATAAGAAACACTCTCGGGACCTTTGGAATGAAAGGGCGGTGAAAAAGCTTGGCATCACTTAGAGATATCAAAGGCAGAATCGATTCGACAAAAAAGACGAAGAAAATCACATCTGCAATGCAAATGGTTTCTGCGTCAAAGATGTCGAAAGCCGAACAAAATACAAAAGCATTCGAACCATACAGTGATAAAATTCAGGAAGTTGTAGCAAGTATTGCGAATTCCAGTGGGGATGCAACACATCCAATGCTTGAGAAACGCGAAGTGAAAAAGACGGGATACCTTGTTGTTACATCAGATAAGGGACTGGTTGGTGCATATAACAGTAATGTTTTAAAAAGTATGTACAATACAATCCAGAAAAATCACAGCTCAAAAGATGAATATTCCATCATTGCTGTTGGGCGTAAGGGATATGAGTTTTGCAAAAAATTGGGCCTTCCTATCTCCAAAAGTATTATCGGACTGGCAGATCAGCCTGATTTTGCAGACATTAAAGATCTTGCTTCAGAGACTGTACAAATGTTCGCAGATGAAGAAATCGATGAACTGCATATTTTCTATAATCATTATGTAAGTGCGATTTCACAACAAGTTACAACAAAACAATTACTGCCAATCACTGATCTAGAAGAACAAGGTGGAACTGGCAGTCAATATGAGTATGAGCCAAATGAACAATTGATATTGGAAGTACTCCTGCCACAATACGCTGAAAGTTTAATCTATGGTGCGCTATTGGACGGGAAAGCGAGTGAGCACGCAGCTAGTATGACGGCAATGCAAAGTGCAACAGATAATGCAGAAGAGCTTATCGATGACTTAACATTGACCTATAACCGTGCACGTCAAGCAGCTATTACACAGGAAATCACAGAAATCAGTGGTGGAGTTGCAGCATTGGAATAGCTCCTTGATTATTAATGATCAACTTTGACTTATTTAGATGATGGTCGGATAAGTATAAGGGAATTTTTAACGCTCACCATAAATCTTTGGTGATAAGCTTTTAAATTTTCGAGGCAGTCAAGAAAGTTAGTTAGGAGGGAAATCTTTTGAGCAAAGGACTTGTGACACAAGTAATGGGACCTGTCGTCGACGTTAAGTTCGAAGACGGACAGCTTCCAGATATCAATAACGCTTTAACCGTACAACTTGATAAAGCTGATGCTTCACTTGCTTTGGAAGTAGCGCTTCATCTTGGGGATAACAGTGTGCGTACGGTTGCGATGTCATCAACAGATGGCTTAAAGCGTGGAACAGTAGTAGAAAATAATGGTAGACCTATTTCCGTTCCGGTTGGGGACGTGACATTAGGAAGAGTATTTAACGTACTTGGTGAAAAAATCGACTTGGACGAGCCACTAGAAGCAGATGTCCGTCGTGACCCAATTCACCGTCTGCCACCGGAATTTGAGGACCTGACAACTGAAACACAAATTTTGGAAACTGGAATCAAAGTAGTAGACCTTTTAGCACCATATGTAAGAGGTGGTAAAATCGGTTTATTTGGTGGTGCGGGTGTTGGTAAGACCGTATTGATCCAGGAATTAATTAATAACATCGCACAGGAGCATGGTGGTATTTCCGTTTTCGCAGGTGTTGGGGAACGTACACGTGAAGGTAACGACCTTTACTATGAAATGAAAGACTCCGGAGTTATCGAGAAAACGGCAATGGTATTCGGTCAGATGAACGAGCCTCCTGGTGCACGTATGCGTGTTGCTCTGACAGGATTGACCATGGCAGAGTACTTCCGTGATGAACAGGGGCAGGACGTGTTATTGTTTATTGATAACATTTTCCGTTTCACACAGGCAGGTATGGAGGTATCCGCACTGCTTGGCCGTATGCCATCAGCTGTTGGTTATCAGCCGACACTTGCTACAGAGATGGGACAACTGCAGGAACGTATTACAACAACGAAAAAAGGTTCCGTAACATCCATTCAGGCGATTTATGTACCTGCCGATGACTATACAGACCCTGCACCGGCAACAACGTTCGCACACCTGGATGCAACGACGAACCTTGACCGTAGCTTATCTGAGCAAGGTATCTATCCGGCGGTGGATCCACTGGCATCAACATCACGTGCATTGGACCCGGAAGTTGTCGGAGAAGAGCACTATCAGGTAGCTGCAGAAGTACAGCAAACACTTCAGCGCTACAAAGAATTACAGGATATTATTGCAATCCTGGGGATGGATGAGCTGGGTGATGAAGATAAAATGGTTGTGTCACGTGCACGCCGTATTCAATTCTTCCTTTCTCAGAACTTCCACGTAGCCGAACAATTTACCGGTCAGAAAGGTTCGTATGTACCGGTGAAAGAAACGGTTGAAGGATTTAGAAAAATTCTCGATGGAAAATACGATGACCTGCCTGAAGATGCATTCCGTCTGGTAGGCCGGATTGAAGAAGTAGAAGAAAAAGCTAAAGGTATGGAATAATAGACATAAGGTGGAAGACTGGATTGCAGTTTAAAAGCTTTCCGGTAATTGGCTGATACAATCTTATAGTGCGTGTTCAAAATGAAGATGAAAAGGACCGAGAAGTTCGAGGCGGCGTAGTTTCGTGCAGCGGAATGTATGCTTTTAGATACATGAGCAGCGGAGAAACAAGCCAACGAAGAAATTCGATGTGTCATTTTCACCGGACTTTTGAACAACCTCTTGTACATATTTTATCAGCCGGCTTCCTGCCAGTCTAAGGAGGGGTTACATCTGAAAACACTAACTGTGAGTGTTGTTACTCCTGATGGACCAGTATTGGAAGATAGTTTTGAGATGGTCAGCTGTAAAGCAGAGAGTGGTGAGCTTGGTATACTGCCTGGTCACATTCCACTGGTTTCCCCATTATCAATTGCTGCCGTACGGCTTAAAAATGGCACTGATACGAAGAAACTTGCTGTGAATGGTGGGTTCATGGAAGTAAGACCGGACAAAGTTACCATTCTTGCCCAATCAGCTGAAAAACCTGATGCGATTGACATCCAACGAGCCAAAGAAGCGAAGGCACGTGCAGAACGTCGCTTGCAGGCAAAACAGGATAGTATCGACTTCCAAAGGGCAGAATTAGCACTCAAACGAGCAATGAACCGATTAGACGTTGGTAATTAAAATATCATGAAAAAACCTCCCCTGACTTCAGTTGTGGGAGGTTTTTTAGTGGGTAATTATTTGTCGTTATTTCCCGGGAAATGTAAATATTATTTGCAATTAATTAGATAAGATAAAATACATTGACATTTTTCTGCAATCATGGCAAAGTAACTATTGGCAGTCTATTAATGACAGGTAGGAAATAGAACATAATAATAGTCATAAAATGTTCAAAATTAGAAGTAAGGTGGTCGCTATGATTGATATTGGTCAATTGGCACTTATAAGTATCATTTCACATATTTTCTTTATTGCATTAACATGGAGATTAATTATTTCAATTAATTTTGATCCACTGATTACAAAAGGGAAGGCAACAGAGGCAAGAATTTTATTGCTTTTCATTACGATTGTTATTGGAACTGCTGTAAGCAACTTTTTCCTTGATATCCTGCAATGGTCCAGGGATTTGTTGCTTCTCTTCTAATCTCGTAATCTGGTAATTTGTCATAATTTGTATCGTATTATATAAGGGTTCTCTGTTCATACTATAGAATACTATTTGATGAACAGGGGGCCTATTTTTTATGAGAAAAGTCGTATTTATAAGTTTATTATTTTTATGTATAACAACAGAAACAATGGCACAGAGTCAAGGGTCTGATGAGATGATGGAATTGGCTGCTCTTGTTACGGATAGTAATCTATCGATGGAAGAATGGCAGGTTACAATAAAAGAGAAGATGAATCATACGGAAATTAACAATATTTTGGAAAGCATGGAAAATAGTCATTTAGTCACTATGGAAGAAGATGAAAATAGTATAAAATATTCTCTTGTGAACACTCATAAAATGGATGGAATTTCCGAACATTATAATGTTGTCATCCCGAAAGACGGGATAAACCATCCAGAACTTATTGCAGTGATTGGAGGTACAGATTGGAATGAATCGATAGAAGATTTCTATCAGACAAGATTGGATTCAATAACCAGAAAGTACTTTACAAATGCCTCGCAAACATTTACATGGCTGAAGGCAGAGAATGATGATATAATTAAAAGTGATAGTTTTTTACATATGTTGGCGAAAAAACTTGAGCTTCAGCACATGGAAAAACAGTTCGATAACGTTGAAAATTCGATGCATGAAAAAATACTATACGGGTATACATCACTATGGGATCAAAAAATCACAATAGAAAATATACCAATGAATCTACAGGCAGCCGTAACAGTGAATCAAGATGGAAATCGGACATATACGGTAGGAACACCTATCCTAATAAATGAATATTAATATTATGAAATTGTATTTGAAGGAGAATTATAATATGGAAAAAATCATCGTAAGAGGTGGACACCAATTAAACGGCACCGTTAAAGTTGAAGGTGCGAAGAATGCAGTGCTCCCTGTAATTGCAGCAAGTCTTATCGCAAGTGAAGGGGAAAGTGTAATCACAGATGTCCCTGTTCTGGCTGATGTTTATACAATTAATGAAGTATTACGAAACATGAATGCTGACGTAAAATTTGAAAATAATACAGTTGTAGTTGATGCTTCAAAAAAGCTTTTGACCGAAGCCCCGTTTGAATATGTACGGAAAATGCGTGCATCTGTTTTGGTTTTAGGACCTTTACTGGCGCGTTATGGCCATGCAAAAGTTGCAATGCCAGGAGGATGTGCAATCGGATCACGTCCGATTGACCTGCACTTGAAAGGTTTTGAAGCAATGGGTGCAGAGGTTCATGTCGGTAACGGTTTTGTAGAAGCGAATGTAAATGGACGTCTGAAAGGCGCTAAAATTTATCTTGATATGCCAAGTGTTGGTGCAACAGAGAATATTATGATGGCAGCTGCCCTGGCAGATGGAACATCATTCATTGAAAATTGCGCAAAAGAACCTGAAATCGTTGATCTTGCAAATTACTTAAATAAAATGGGTGCAAAAATTGTTGGTGCCGGCACAGAAACAATCCGTATAGAAGGTGTGGAAAAATTATGCGGTACAGAGCATGCCATTATACCGGATCGTGTTGAAGCTGGAACATTTATGGTTGCAGCAGCGATTACAGGCGGAAATGTTTTAATTGAGAATGCGGAAAGTGAACACCTCCGTTCTGTCATCTCAAAACTTGAGGAAATGAACGTGTCGATTGAAGAAGAAGGAGAAGGGCTGCGTGTTATTGGTCCGGAAAAATTGAAAGCTACAGACATTAAAACATTACCACATCCTGGTTTTCCAACAGATATGCAATCACAGATGATGGCATTAATGTTAAGCGCACAGGGTACAAGTGTCATCACAGAAACTGTGTTCGAAAATCGCTTTATGCATGTGGAAGAATTCCGCCGCATGAATGCGAAAATGAAAATAGAAGGACGCAGTGTAATTATCGAAGGTGACAATAAATTACAGGGTGCTGAAGTAGCTGCAACAGATCTTCGTGCAGCAGCAGCTCTAATCTTAGCAGGGTTAACGGCAGATGGAGTTACACGTGTCACAGAATTAAAGCATCTTGACCGGGGATATGTTGATTTAGCTGGTAAATTGGCCGCTCTTGGTGCAGATATCGAACGTGTCGATGGGAACGGTGAAGTTATTGGACCTGTTGTAAACGTAGAGCAAAAAGTTGATGAAATAGCAGCTGAGATCTCTTAATTTCGCAGTAAAAACGATATAACATTAGAATTGTCTAAAGATGGTGCTAACACAGCCCATCTTTTTTTTAGCAGTTAAGAAAACCAATAGGGTGGATAAGAACGTGTCGTGTCACCACTATAATGAAAACAACTAATTTAACCAGAAGGCTGTTTGCTAAAAGACTTGGCCTGCGATTCCACTTACATCGAAAAGATTAGGGAGGACTGCGGTTACTCGCCCCACCGAAATGGTTTGGGATTGCGATTACTCATCCCATCAAAAAGACTTGTTGGTTTTGACATAAAAGATATAAAAGACGAAGTAACTTTATCGTGATTTCGCTTCTTCCATTTCTTTTGAACCCGAGCTATCACAATCGCTTCGGCAGAATACTTCGCTTTCCGTGGGCACGGCTTCAGCCTCCTCAGAAGCAAAGAACGCTTCTTCCGGGGTCTTCAGACTCGTGCTATTCCCACAGGAGTCTACGTATTCTGCCTACGCTTGGAGTGGTGTTCTGATTATAGAAAGGATAAAGCTCATGGAATTTATGTTTTATGAACGTATTTTCTCTTACAAAAAGCTATTCTAAGCTGCTTAAAAAATGCGAGACTCCAACGGGAAAAGGAACAGTCTGAAGACCCCGCAGCGAGCGGGCTTTGCGAGTGAGGAGGCTGAAGCGTTCCCCGTGGAAAGCGAGTATTTTTTAAGCAGCGCTGTATCAGCACCTATTTTGTAAGGGATGAGAGGAAATCATTGTTAAGTTACTTCGTCTTTTATATCAACTGCGACGTGAAGGAGCAACAAAATTTATCAAAAGAGCCAAGCAGAAAAAGGTATCATCTTGGTTCATGGTGGTTGTTCTGAATAATTTTTCCCGTTCTAATAATAATTATTTTCATATCAAAAGTATAAAACTTTCTTTCTGTATAAGTACGGGCTCTGGCAATTTGCCTAAAGGCTTGGCGGTCAAGTTTTCTAATCTACCTGAATCTACTCACTTCTGTGAAGCTAATTAATCCCAAAATAAAATTGTAAAATCACCTTAATAATTTGTCTTTTTATTTTAAACAATCTATGTTAGAATTAAAAGAAAATTATTAATAATTTTACCATTAGAGGAGAGAATTCCATATGAAATTATATGTTTCGGTGGATATGGAAGGAATTACAGGATTGCCTGACGATACATATGTTAACCCCAGTAAGCATAACTATGAGTATGGACGTAGAATTATGACAGAAGAAACAAATTATGTCATTGATGCAGCATATCATTTCGGTTGTGAATATATTCTGATCAATGATAGCCATTCTAAAATGAATAATATCCTGATTGATAGACTGCATCCGGAAGCGGCGTTAATAACCGGTGATGTGAAACCGTTCTCAATGATGCAAGGCTTGGACAATACCTATGATGGAGCCATGTTCATCGGATATCATGCGCGTGCAGGACAATTTGGTGTGATGTCACATGCAATGGTTCAAGCAGTGCGAAACTTTTATATCAATGATAAGCCACTTGGTGAATTGGGGTTAAATGCATATCTGGCCGGTTATTTCGGTGTACCGTTATTGCTTGTGGCAGGTG
This sequence comes from Virgibacillus ainsalahensis, assembly GCF_055380755.1. Lineage (NCBI taxonomy): Bacteria > Bacillati > Bacillota > Bacilli > Caryophanales > Bacillaceae > Virgibacillus > Virgibacillus ainsalahensis. Next base: position 105,047 of record NZ_AP043943.1, read on the forward strand.
ATGATCAGGCGACAAAAGAAGCAGAAGCGCTTATTCCCAATATCACAACAGCAACAGTGAAAGAAACCATTTCCCGATCGGCAGTGAAAAGCTTAACACCGAAAAAAGCAGGGGAGCTTTTAACTGAAAAGGTAGCAAAGGCATTGCAAAACAGAGAAAAGGTAAAACCACTGATCCCGCCGGAAAACCCGACACTGCGTATTGAATTCAATAATTACGGACAGGCAGAGTGGGCGAACTTAATGCCGGAAACAACCATTGAACCAAAAACGACAATCGTTACATATAGGTCAAAAGACATCCTGGAAGCGTACCAGGCAATGATTGTGATGACAGAGCTTGCAGAAAAAGCAGCCTTTTCATCGTAGTGAGGAGGGGTTACATGAAACTGCTGTCTGAGAATGTTAAAGGATTGATGAATAACGCAGGTGGGACATGGGGAATAGCGCTTGAGGATTTCGATACCCGGGAAAGTTGGCAATATAATGGGGACGAATTATTTTATGCAGCAAGTGTAATCAAGATACCGATAATGATTGCTGCTTACCGGGGTTTTGAGAACAGAGAATTTGCTTTAAGTGATTCACTGGAACTAAGGCGGGAAGAGCTTGTCGGGGGCTCAGGCGTACTGCAGCATATGACACCAGGTACGTTATTAAGCATTTACGATCTTGTCACATTAATGATCATTCAAAGTGATAATACGGCAACAAATATGCTGATTGATTTCATTGGTATAAACCACATTCAACAAACGATGCAGGAAATTGGGCTTGAGGACAGTAAACTTTACCACAAACTGATGACAGTTCCTGCTGATCGAAAAGGGGATAACATAATTACGGCAAGCGAAATGACTGGCATGTTAAAGAAAATGGTAACAGGAAAGATTATTTCTTTTCATGCCTGTGAAGAAATGATAAACATCATGAAAAAACAACAGCTTCAAGACGGTCTCCCGAAAAAACTGCCACCTGATGATCGGGAAATCCCTGGAGCAAATAACGAATGGCAAATCGCAAATAAGACCGGTTATATTCCCGGTGTCCGACATGATATAGGAATCTTTTATGTGAAAAAGAGGGTATTGATTGCTTCTATTCTGGCAAAGGGAGTGGATGATAGAAAGTCTGCTGAGGTATTGAACGCTATCGGATTGGAGATCTATAATTATTTGAAGATTGGGTAAAAAAAGAGACCAACCAGTTTCAAAGGGGGGCTACGAAATGCTGCGATACATATTGAAACGTTTGCTTATTATGGTTATAACATTATGGATCATCATCACAATAACTTTTGTCATGATGATCAGCATCCCTGGTTCGCCGCTCAACAGTGAAAGAGCATCAAATGAAACAGTCCAGGCCAACCTTGAGTCCCATTATAATCTCGATGAACCTTATCATATCCAATATCTGCTCTATTTAAAGTCGATTGTCACCTTTGATTTCGGACCATCCATCAAGAAACCGGATCAATCGGTAAATGATCTGCTTGGCCGTGGATTTCCAATCTCCTTTGAATTGGGAATTGTGACAATTGCTGTTGCAGTCGTTTCAGGAATTATATTAGGAATTTTCGCTGCGCTCCGGCATAACGGATTTATCGATTATTTGGCAATGGGTATTGCTGTACTTGGTATTTCAATCCCTAACTTTATATTGGCGACATTATTGATTCAGCAATTAGCCGTTAATTTGGAGATTTTCCCTGTGGCGACATGGTCAAGTCCAGCACATATGGTACTACCGATACTCGCTCTGGCCACAAGCCCGATGGCTATCATTGCAAGACTTACCCGTTCCACCATGCTTGAAGTGTTAACACAGGATTATATAAAGATGGCAAAGGCAAAAGGATTGTCTCCATGGAAGATTACCATCAAGCATGCATTAAGGAATGCACTGATGCCGGTAGTTACGATTATGGGGACATTACTTGCCGGTATTTTGACAGGAACATTTGTGATTGAGGAAATTTTTGCCATACCGGGAATGGGAAAATACTTCGTTGAAAGTATTAACCAGCGGGATTATCCGGTAATTATGGGAACGACCGTATTTTACAGTGCATTTCTGATCATCATGCTCTTTCTTGTGGATATCGCATACGGCATTCTGGATCCCCGGATAAAATTGAACAAAAAGGAGGGGGGATGAGATGCGCTCGGCAAATGACTATCAAAAAGACCATTCTCCTTCCAAGGTGCCTGATGAGTGGTTCAAGTGGAAAGAGAAAGACAAAGACGCAGCAGAAGCTGTTTCCAGACCATCGCTATCTTACTGGAAAGATGCATGGAGGCGGCTGGTAAAGAATAAATTGGCAATGGCCGGGCTCGTTTTTCTGGTATTGCTTGGGATTATGGCTATTTTCGGACCAATCCTTTCTCCATATGATGTAAATAAACAGGACTTGCCGAATCAGTACCAGCCACCGTCATTGGCGCACTGGTTTGGAACAGATTCTGCGGGACGGGATGTCTTTACGAGGACCTGGTATGGTGCAAGGATATCTTTATTTGTAGGACTGATGGCAGCTTTGATCGATGTCACTATTGGTATTATCTATGGCGGTATCTCCGGCTATAAAGGTGGTCGGACAGACAGTATGATGATGCGTGTTGTTGAGGTTTTATATGGACTTCCATATTTACTTGTCGTCATTTTACTGCTGGTTGTACTTGGTCCAAGTCTTTCCACGATCATTATCGCATTAAGTGTCACAGGCTGGGTCGGGATGGCCCGGATAGTGCGGGGACAAGTGCTGCAGATCAAGAACTATGAATTTATCCTCGCTTCTCAATCGTTTGGTGCGAAAAGTGCACGGATTATCCGAAGAAACCTCCTGCCAAATACGATGGGGCCGATCATTGTCCAGATGACACTAACGGTGCCAACAGCTATATTTGCGGAAGCATTTCTGAGCTTTATCGGCCTTGGTATCCAGGCGCCGTATGCAAGTTGGGGAGTTATGGCCAATGATTCATTGGGGGCGATTCTTTCCGGTTACTGGTGGACATTATTTTTCCCAGCCTTCTTTATTTCTTTTACGATGTTCGCTTTTAATGTCTTAGGTGATGGTTTGCAGGATTCGCTTGATCCGAAACTCAGAAAGTAGGTGATATCATGGAAAAAATGCTCGAAGTCAACGACCTCCACGTAACATTTACAACTTATGGAGGAACGGTAAAAGCGGTACGTGGCGTTGATTTTTATTTGAATAGAGGGGAGACCCTGGCAATTGTCGGGGAATCCGGCTGTGGCAAGAGTGTTACATCCAATGCGATTATGCGGCTAATTCCCGATCCGCCTGGCAAGATTTCGGATGGACAGATCTTGTTTAAGGGAGAAGATTTAACAAAAGTTTCGGAGAAGAAAATGCGAACCATCCGTGGTGTGGATATTTCCATGATATTTCAGGATCCAATGACTGCATTAAATCCGACGCTGACCATCGGGACACAGTTGATGGAAGGGGTGAGGCAGCATCAGCAGGTGACTGTAGCCGAGGCAAAGCAAAAGGCACTTGAAATCATGGAATTGGTAGGTATTCCAAATCCAAAGGAGCGGCTGAAACAGTATCCCCATCAATTCAGTGGGGGAATGCGTCAGCGAATTGTTATCGCTATTGCACTTATTTGTGAGCCGGAATTGCTTATCGCGGATGAACCGACAACTGCACTGGATGTTACGATACAGGCCCAGATTCTCGAACTTTTTGAAAAGATTCAAGATAAAACAGGTGTCGCTATTATTTTAATCACGCATGACTTAGGGGTTGTTGCAAAAATCGCCGATCGCATCGCGGTCATGTATGCAGGGAAAATCATTGAAACAGGGACGAAGCGGGAGATTTTTTATGAACCCCAGCATCCATATACTAAAGGCTTATTGAAATCTGTTCCAAGGTTAGACCTGGACGGGGAAAAGCTGACCCCGATTGATGGAACACCACCAGATTTATTCTCACCTCCACAAGGATGTCCATTTACTGCCAGATGTCCATTCGCCATGGAGGTGTGTGATAAAGTTTATCCCGGTGATTCCCGGTTGAGCGAGACACATAAGGTGGATTGCTGGCTGCAGGATGAACGGGCTAAACAGCTATTGGCTGCCACCAAGGTCAGATGAGTGCAGGGCAGGATGATAGTGGTTTTACTGCAGGCATGAAGGAACCAAAAATGAAGAGGGGGAGATAAGTGTGAAAAAGTTTCTGTTGTTAATACTCGCGATGTTTGTTGTTTTTGTTCTTGCAGCATGTACAGCAAATGAAGATGCAGGCGAAGAGCCGGCGGAAGAAAATGGAGAAGCAGATGCTGCAGAAGAGGAAACAGAGGAAGCAGAAGAAAAAGTACTTCGGTTGAACAATCTGGAGGAACCATCGTCATTTAATCCATCCATTGGGTTTGACGAGGTTTCATGGGCTCCTTTAAATAACCTGATGGAAGGTTTGACCCGGTTGGGAGAGGATTCGACGGCACAGCCTGGTGTTGCCGAGGAATGGGATATCTCAGAGGATGGCCTGACCTATACATTCCATCTTCGTGAGGATGCCAATTGGTCAAATGGAGATCCGGTTACGGCAGAGGATTTTGTCTATGCCTGGAAATTGATGCTTGACCCGGAAACAGCTTCTCCGGCAGCATTTCTGGCATATTTTATCGAAGGGGCTGAAAGCTACAATGCCGGTGATGGTTCAGCAGATGATGTTGGTCTGACGGCAGTTGACGAAAAGACATTGGAAGTACAATTGGAAGCACCGACTGGGTTCTTTCTCGATCTTATCACAAACCCGGCATTCTTCCCTGTAAATCATCAGGTAGCAGAAGAAAATCCGGATTGGCATGCCGAAGCTGATTCTTTTGTATCCAATGGTCCATTCAAGCTTGAAACATGGGAACATGACAGTGAAATGATATTTGCTAAAAATGAAGAATACTGGGATGCAGAAGTTGTGAACCTGGATGAAGTACATTGGGCAATGGTTAATGATACAAATACACAATACCAGATGTTTGAGAGCGGAGAGCTTCATCTCGCAGACATCCCGCCAGAATTATCGGATGAGTTAATCGATGGTGATAATGTATACATCGGCGATTATGGCGGACTGGAATTTTTCCGTTTTAACGTGACGGAAGAACCTTTCCAAAATAAGAAAATCAGAAAGGCATTTGCATATGCCATCAATCGGGAAGATATCACTGAATTTGTTGTGAAAAATGGGGTGGAGCCAGCTTATGGCTTTGTTTCTCCAGGGTTCTCAACACCATCAGGGGAAGATTTCCGTGATGTCAATGGAGATCTTGTGAGTTTAGACCCGGAACATGCACAAGACTTACTGGAAGAAGGTATGGAAGAGGAAGGCTATGATGAATTACCACCGATTGTCCTGTCTTATAACACAAATGATACGAATAAAGCAGTTGCTGAAACCATGCAGGATATGCTGAATGAAAACCTTGGTATTGAAGTAAGCCTTGAGAACCAGGAGTGGAATGTTTTTGCCGAGGCCCAGCAGAATCTGGAGCTGCAATTCTCCCGCAGTTCATTTATCAATGATTACAATGATCCAGTGAACTTCCTGGAGAGCTTTATTACAGATTCGTATATGAACCGTACCGGGTGGTCCAATGAGGAGTACGATGAACTGATTGAAAAAGGAAAGACGGAAACCGATGAAGAAAAACGCTTCGAATATTTGTATGAGGCTGAAAAGTTACTGGCAGAAGAAATGATAGCAATGCCTGTCCGCTACTATAACACAGTCGCCCTGGAAGCAGAAGGGGTTTCCGGTATCCTGCGTCACCCGGTAGGTTACTTTGATTTAAAATATGCTGATGTGGAATAACGTTCTTTGAAAAAAAGTTGATGAGAGGCGGCTCCTTGCATATGGGCCGCCTATTTTTGAAGATGCTCACATTCTTGAGGGTGGTTGGGGCGATGTTTTAGAAGATTCGGGTGAAGTTTTTATTCTTGCGGTCGATGATAGGTTGGATTCGGGCGAAGCTCCTATTCATGAGGTCGATGATTGGCTGGATTCGGGCGAAGTTCTCATTAGCGAGGGTGATGATAGGTTGGATTCGGGCGATGCTCCCATTCGAAAGTTCGATGCTTAGCGAGATTAAGGCGAAGCATGCATTCACGAGGGTGATGATCTGTGAGATTCGGGTGATGCTCCCATTCATGAGTTCGATGCTTAGCGAGATTAAGGCGATGCTCTCATTCGCGTGGTCGATGATTCGCGAGATTAAGGCGAAGCATGCATTCACGAGGGTGATGATCTGTGAGATTCGGGTGATGCTCCCATTCATGAGTTCGATGCTTAGCGAGATTAAGGCGAGGCACGCATTCGCGTGGTCGATGATTAACAAGATTAAGGCGATGCTCTCATTCGCGTGGTCGATGATTCGCGAGATTAAGGCGAAGCATGCATTCACGAGGGTGATGATTAACAAGATTCGGTCGAAGTTCTCGTTCTCGAGGGTGATGATCTATGAGATTCGGGCGATGCTTCTATTCATGAGTTCGATGCTTAACAAGATTCGGGCGATGCTCCCATTCATGAGGTCGATGCTAAGCGAGATTAAGGCGAAGCTCCCATCCGCGATTTCGATGATTCCACTACCTTTTACGAGGAGGATTGTAAATGATATACCCAGAACGTCTGTATAGTGGTGATACTATTGGGATTGTTGCACCATCAAGTCCTGCGAGTCTGGAAGCGGTACAAAAGGCTATTCCGTTTTTTGAAAACATGGGTCTCCATGTCAAATTTGGGAAACATCTTGGTCGCGTTCATGGATATTTAGCGGGAACCGATCGTGAGCGGCTTGCTGATCTGCATGATATGATTGGTGATCCGCAAATAAAAGCGGTTATTTTTGCCCGCGGGGGTTATGGTGCGGGAAGAATTGTACCGGATGTGGATTATGAAATGATTCGGCAACATCCAAAAATCATCTGGGGCTATAGCGATATTACTTATTTACATACTGCGATTCGCCAGGCGACAGATCTGGTAACCTTTCATGGGCCAATGCCCGCATCTGATATTGCCAAAGATGATTTTGAAGAACTTTCTAAAAGCATGTTTAAACAACTCTTTGAACCAACCACACTTATTTACTCTGAAAAAATATCTCCATTACATGTACACAGCCACGGGCATGCAGCGGGTGAACTGGTTGGAGGGAATCTATCATTGATTGCCAGTACGATAGGCACGCCCTATGAAATAGAGACAAGAGACAAGATTCTGTTGCTTGAGGACATTGGTGAAGAGCCGTACCGGGTGGATGGATTGCTAAACCAATTAAAGCTTTCCGGTAAACTTTCGCAAGCCTGTGGTATTGTAATCGGTGATTTTGCCGAAGCAGAACCGACGAAACAGGACTCCCTAACATTGGAGGAGGTTTTCCGGGATTATTTTCAGAATTACCATGGCCCGGTTATGGCAGGCTTTAAAATCGGACACTGCCTTCCGCATTTTTCTGTACCACTTGGGTCGAGGGCGGAATTGTCAACAAAAGATAAAAGATTGAAGGTTGAACCAGGCGTTCGGTAAAGCCGTATGATATGGATGTTAAAGCGTACTAAAACAAATAAGTTAGAAAACGTGGCTTTTGCCAGGCCTTAATGGTAAAAATATCGGACCAGCAAGAAAGTTGTATGCTTTCTTAAATTCGATGCTGTAAGTAGGTTTTCGAGCGAAAGGAGAATCTTATATGACTAATCAAAGGTTTGATCAATTCCCTGAGAAACTGTGGATTACTGCGGTTCAGTCAGCTACTGTATGGACAGCTCCTCAATCAGCGAGAGAAATCGATAAACAGGGAACAGGAAATCCAACAGATCTGGATCAATGGATAAATGATTTAAGTTATGAAGAAAGTCTGGCACTTTGTGATGAAAACAGGGTGCAGTCCCAAGTATTATATGGCGAGCCTGTACTTATCACGGAGACAAAGGATAACTGGGCACATGTTATTGTTCCGTCCCAGCCTTCTAAAAAGGATGACCGCGGTTATCCGGGGTGGGTGCCGATCTCCCAATTAAAACAGGTGGAAAAAGCAGACTGGACCAGTGAAGAATATGTGACTGTCACAGCTGATAAGGCTTTTTTGGAAAAGGAAGATGGGCAAAGGTTTATGAAAATCAGCTATATGACGATACTTCCTATTGCTGAAGTGCAACAGGACCGCATTATTGTAAAAACTGCCCATGGAAATTATTATTTGCCAAAAGAAGCGATTCACATTTTCTCAGGTGAAAAAGGGATGGAAAAGAAAAGTGGAAAAGAGATTGTAAAGGCTGGAGAGCGTTTCATAGGTCTTGCTTATTTCTGGGGTGGAATGAGTGCTTTTGGCTATGATTGTTCGGGATTGGCATATGCTACACATAAAGCAAATGGCTATAAAATTGCCCGGGATGCAGGAGATCAGGTAAAGGCAGGAAAGGAAGTACCTACTGACCAGCTGCTGCCGGGGGATTTGCTGTTTTTTGCCTATGAGGAGGGCAAGGGAAAGATCCACCATGTTGGCATCTATTATGGGGAGGGGAAATTACTTCATGCCCCACAAACAGGCAAAGGTGTAGAGATTATTAAGATAGCGGATACCAAATATGAAAAAGAGCTTTGTGCAGCAAGACGTTATTGGCACATGGCAGAGGAGAAATTGTCATGAAAGAGGCCATTTTACAAGTGAGCAACCTGAAGAAGCATTTTGCTGTGGGAAAAGGCCAGATTCTAAAGGCGGTCAATGATGTCAGTTTTCATGTAAAACAGGGAGAGACATTCGGGCTTGTCGGGGAATCAGGATGTGGAAAGTCTACGATTGGCCGGACGATTATGGGGCTTTATGGTAAAACCGAGGGCGATGTGTTTTATGACGGGATGAATGTGCATGCGTTAACTGAAAAAGAAAAATTTGATTTTTACCGAAGAATGCAGATGATTTTTCAGGATCCATATGCATCGCTCAATCCAAGGTTCACGGTGAAGGAAGTCATTTCCGAGCCGATGGAGGTACATGGATTTTACAAAACGAAGGAAAAGCAGAATGACCGTGTTTACCAGTTGCTTGAAGAAGTCGGCCTCAGCCGCGATCATGCCAATCGTTATCCACATGAATTCAGTGGTGGGCAGCGTCAGCGGATTGGGATAGCAAGGGCATTGGCGTTGGATCCTGAATTTATTATTGCCGATGAGCCAATCTCAGCACTGGATGTGTCGGTACAGGCCCAGGTTGTTAATCTCCTGAAAGAACTGCAGGCTGAAAAGGGATTAACCTTTTTATTCATTGCCCACGATTTATCAATGGTGAAACAGATTTCTGACCGGATTGGTGTGATGTATTTGGGGAATATGGTTGAGCTGACCCAAAGTGGAAAGCTCTATGACAAACCGCTGCACCCGTATACGCAGGCACTGCTGTCCGCTATACCAATTCCGGATCCCGATGTTGAAGAAAGCAGAGAACGTGTTATTTTAAAGGGAGAGCTTCCAAGTCCGATTAACCCGCCAAGCGGCTGTGTGTTCCGCACAAGATGCCCGCAAGCGATGGAAGTATGTGCAAGTGAAACCCCGGTTTGGCAGGAAGTAGAACAGGATCACTATGTGGCCTGCCATCTCTATGATCATACTGTGAAGTATAAAGAGCCAGTCACGCAAGGTATGAACGGAATAGAAAAAATTAATAGTAAATAATGCAAGCTTGCTAATGGGTTTATTTTATTAGTGCAAACGAGCCATTCATTAGCAAATCCACAGTGATATTCATAATAGAATTCACTGTGGATTTTTTATTGGAAAATAAGCGGTATAGGAAATATCGCGCTTATTTTCCAAGTTCATTTGGGGGATTTGGGGGATTATGAAAAAGGAGCATTTCCGATAAAGTATTTGCACTATTTATAGACAAAATATCACTATTATTACAATTTCCAGATTTATTGCGCTGGGTCCAACCATGAAGTAAAATGGCAATCAGGTAATTATTAAGGAGAATTCTATGATGATTGGCACTGCTTTTAAAGAAGCGATAGATATACTTAACAGAAACTGGCTCAAAATTATTGGAATGGTCCTTTTCATCTATGTTATTAAGTTATTAATAGGGACACTTCCTGTTCAAGGGACGGTCAGCCTTCGATTTGATCCGATGTCCGTGGCTACTTCCGAGTCCTTAAAAACATTATTACTAAAAGCATTTGTTAACAGCATTCTATTTTTTATTATGATTCAATACATAACCCTTACGAAACAAACGATGCGTGGGAGATTGCTGACATCGATTATCTATCCGTTTCGACATCCGCGTCTGTTGTATAAAGGGGTAATTGTTCTATTTTTAAATAATTTCATGCTATATTTTTTCTGGATGTTGCTTTTATACACCGGTTTTGGTGGACTTCTTATATATGCTGCTGGATTAGATATAAGATCCGGTATCGTAATTTTAGGAATTATTCTTATATATGCTCTGCTTTTTTGGCTATATGCAGGTATTTCCCAGGCCTTGTATCTTCTTCATGATGATCCCAAGTTAAATATATTCCGGAGTATAAAAAAAAGCTTTTCCCTTATGAAGGGGTATAGATGGTCGTTATTAGGACTGTTTGTTTTAACTGGACTGGGGTTAATCATAGGCATCTTACTATTTATGATTGGTGCCATTTTTACCTTGGTTTTGTATGAAGTAGTTCGATTAGCTTTTTACCAAGAACTCTTGCGGAAAAAAAGACAGCAGGAATGGCTGGATAAGGTAGCGGAAGAGTAAGTGGGACGGAGGGACAGGTACATTGTCCCCCTGGGACAAGGAACCTGTCCCTATGTCCCACAGAAATGGGGTGGGTAACATAATGGAAATTAAACATCTGCAATATTTTATCATGGTGACACAGGTAGGCAGTTTTACCCGCGCTGCTGATCAATTATATATTACACAGCCAGCGATCAGCAGAATCATCAAATCTCTTGAAGAAGAGGTGGGGATGCCTCTTTTCATTCGGTCAAGGAAAAAATTGACATTAACAGATGCGGGCAGGGTTTTATATGAATATGCACAAAAAATGGACAATCAGTTTCATATGATGCAGGAGGATCTTAATGAACTTTCCTCTCACAAGAAAGGGCTTATAAGTATAGGTCTTCCATCCATTATAAATTCTGTTTTCTTCACAAAATTAATCGCTTCTTTTCATGAAGCGTATCCTGATATTACTTTTCAGCTTGAGGAAGATGGATCGAAACGGATAGAGGAAAAAGTCAAAGATGACAAGTTGGATTTTGGGGTTGTTTTTCTTCCTGCACGTCACAATATTTTTGCATACCATTCATTAGGAACGGAGAGATTAACACTGATTGTCCCGCCAGGACACAAGCTTATTGATAGAGATGAAGTATTTCTTGCGGAATTGAAAGAGGAAGATTTTATTATGTTCAATACTGATTTTGCCTTAAGGGATAATGTTTATGAGGCATGCAAAAAGTCAGGTTTTGAACCGAAAATCATTTCGGAGACTTCTCAATTGGATTTTATTGAGGAAATGGTCGCTTCAAAGTTGGGAATAACCTTGCTGCCACAAAGTACTGTCAAAGGCCTGACAAGTGAAGTGAGAGAAATAAAAATAGCAAATCCTACAGTCAACTGGCATCTAGCCCTCATATGGAAAAAGAATCAGGAATTATCGTATGTAAAACAGGAGTTCATCCGATTTGCAGAAGAAAAATTACAGTTGGAAAGTAAATAGAAAGTTTAGAAGTTCTCTCCGTGTCGGGGAGGGCTTTTTTTAATTCCATCTGTAATGGATACTTCAACTAAAAAGCGTTTCCATACATTTTTGTTATAGTAGTATGATTTATCGGCATTGTACATCGTCCGGACAAGTAACCTATAATTGCTTTTGTAAATAGATATTTCTATAACAGTAATGATTAGTCATAGATAAGTAAGGTGATAGGAAATGAAAGCTAGAAAAATGAGCGAAACTCGGATCATACAAAATGATCAGGTCCTTATTAATGATCTTAATAATTACCACACATTATTTGGTGGCGTCCTGATGAAGAAACTGGATGCATGTGCAACCCTTTCAGCATGTAGCCATGCACGTGTAAAGGAATGTGTGACAGCTTCTACTGATTCTGTGAATTTTATGGAACCAATACGACAATCAGATAAGGTCTGTATTGAATCATATGTTGCCTATACAGGAAGAAGTTCGATGGAAATTTTCTGTAAGGTCATTGCAGAGGATATGATTACTGGAAACCGCAGAATCGCTACAACAGCGTTTTTGACTTTTGTTGCTTTAGGCGAAGATAAAAAGCCAATTGAAGTGCCGGTAGTTATTCCAGAAACGGATGAAGAAAAGTTTCTTTACGCTACAGGAGAAGAACGTGCAAAGATAAAAAAACTTAAACGGCAGCAGAATAAAGATACCGTGAGTCATTTATCCATCGGTAAACCTTGGAATTAAGCCTATTAAAAGGAGGATACGTATGGTAATCACAACAAGTCTCAGTGAGCTGACAGCAGCAAATGAAGAAATTAACCAACTTCAAAAAGCAAAACCAACACTTTATGAGAAATTAAGTGAACTCATTCAACTGACACGCCAATTGCAGTTTAAATACCAGTATATGGGTTGTCTGTTGATGGATGAGGATTCTGATAAGTTCTCGCCAGAAGTTCATGTTGAATATATCATTCGTCTGTATCGTCAGGAAGTGGAAAAGCTGAAGGCAGACAGCACGTTTGATGATCTGAAAGGTCTTTTATCGAATTATAGACAGGTTGGATATTGTAACTTGTGTCAATTAATCAATGGAGACACTCCCGAAAACCTTGTCGGGCCACGGGTTGTATATTAAGAAGAGCAGCATGGTATCGTGCCATGCTGCTCCTTTGTTTCTACAGATGATTTCCCTCTCAGTTGAAAGTTTTTTTCTTTTTAATAATCCCACACTTTTACCTGTACTTGTTGCACTCCAAATTGCAACGCATCTTCTAAATTTTCCTTATAAATATCTAGATGACCATTTGTGATTGCACTTCCACGATCTTCACAGACATAGGTTTCATCCCATTTTGGAATATGTATTTTCGTACCAAATGAGAGAGGGGGCGGGCATGCAATTGTACGTCCTTCTTGTACAACTTTTCCAGAAGCTGTGATGCCATAAGCAGGATCGCTTGGATACTTTCCGGTTGATTCGTACCCGGATGTATAAGCTGTGACTGTAAAAGGAGACCCATTTTCATCCGGGATCTTAATACGTTGTCCTGGCTTAATATTGTTGGGATCAACGATGGAAGAGTTTGCCGCGATTAAAGTGTTTACATCAATTTGATAATTGTCAGCTATACGAAATAAACTATCTCCTAATTGTACGGTATAACTCTTTTCAGCATAAGCTGTCCCCGAAAAGTACATAAACCCAATCATGCATAAGATGGTGAATCCGAAATATTTGATAATAATTCCTCCTATTCAAAATAATGTCTAATTACTTTGTTACCCTAACTTTAACCCCCCTTAAACCTTTTTTCGGGTGGGACGGGGGGACAGGTACATTGTCCCAGTTGGTAAAGGGTGAATGGAAAAGAGGATTCTTGATTAAACAAGCTTGTTGATGGATTGTTTTCTTCCATATTTTCCGGTTTCTACTTACGCGTTTGCATGAAAAGAAGTACCTCGCTATGCTTTAGAACGATACGGAATGGGACAAGGAATCTGTCCCTGTGTCCCAACTCAATTTTTTGTTCTATTAGTTGCCTGATTTGTATAGATTTATAGTAGGTGGTAGATGTTATTGTAAAGGGGGAGGCCATGAAAAAGCACAAGAATACCTATAAAACTGTTTCAAAAATCATGAAAAAAAAGCAGGCGACTCGGTTAAAACAAGAGAAGCCCAAGCAACATGCCAGTAAACCAAAAAAGATGAAGACGATTGAACACAACGCATTTGTCAGGCCCCAAAAGCCCAAGTATTTAGGGGGCTCCCAACGTATCTCATCAAGATGGAAATTGCCGGTAATATTTTTCCTGTCGAGTTTGATGATGATACTTGTATTGCCAACATTAATTGTTATTCCGTTTGGAGAAAGCGGTGAGGAAAAAGGTGAATCAAATGTTGTAGAAAATGCTGCCGAGGTCGAAGAGGGTCCTGATCCATCAGAACAATCCGCTGAATCTGATGCAGTGGACTCCTCATTTTCTGTAGCGGTAATGCGAAATACATCTGACACCGTTGAAAATGTTGATCTGGAGTCCTACGTAGCCGGTGTGGTAGCCTCCGAAATGAATGCCAATTTTGAAATGGAAGCACTGAAGGCTCAGTCACTTGCAGCAAGGACTTATATAGTTAATCATGTGCTTTATCAGGATAAGGAAGGCAGTTTTGATGTGACAGACACCGTCCAGCATCAGGTATATAAAAATGAAGAAGAGTTAAAAGAACAATGGGGCAGTGACTTTCCTGAGAAAATGAACAAGATAAAAAAAGCTGTTGCCGCAACCGAGGGGGAAATAATAACCTATAATGATGCCCCGATTTCGGTCGCATTCTTTTCAACAAGCAACGGCTATACCGAAAACTCGGAAGATTACTGGGATAATGAGCTTCCTTATTTACGAAGTGTAGAAAGCCCGTGGGATGAAGCATCACCTAAATTCTTGGATCAGGAAACCTTTTCGATTGGTGAGGTAGAAAAAGCCTTGGAAGTCGATTTACCCCACGAAACGGCTGTAGCAATGGAATTGACAAGAACGGAAAGTAAACGGGTCAGAGAATTGGGAATCGGAGGAAACAGTTTTTCCGGCAGAGAGGTAAGAGAAAAGCTCGGGCTCAGGTCCAGTGACTTCACAATCGAACAGAAAAACGAGCACCTGATTTTTACGACTAAAGGCTATGGGCATGGAATCGGAATGAGTCAGTATGGAGCTGAAGGCATGGCCAAGGAAGGAAAAAACTATCAGGAAATTGTTAACTATTATTATCAGGACATAGAAATCAGTACAGTTAATGACACAGCACCAACCCTCGTTGCAAAATAACGGGGGTTTTTGCTTGTTTGATTTGCGGATGATGGATTCAGCTTTAGAGAGGCGGAGGTGGGTATCGCTTGAATCATGAATAATATCGCCCTCAGGCGGTTGAGCATCACCCGAATCATGTGGAACATCACCCTCGTGGAAGTGAGCATCACCCGAATCACGTGAACCATCGCCCTCAGGCCGTTGTGTATCGCCTGAATCCTGAAAACCATCGCCCTCAGGCCGTTGAGCATCGCTCGAATCCTGAAAAACATCGCCTTCGTGGAAGTGAGCATCGCCCGAATCACATGAACCATCACCCTCGGGAAAGTGTTCATCACCTGAATCTTGTAAAACATCATCCTCGTGGAAGTGAGCATCACCTGAATCCCGTAAAACATCGCCTTCAGACAGGTGATCATCGCCCGAATCTCACCAACTATCGCCTCCTCAAATAGCTTAGGACATAGTCTACTTTATCTCAAATAACCAGAAACAAGTCGCTCAAATCTCTTAACTTCCCCTATTCGGCAGAAAAAATCCATAAAGTCAACAATTTTTTTGAATAGAATGTATAGATTTTCCTTTTTCTGCTCAGAATGGTTGTTGAGGTGATAAGCTATGAATGAAGAAAACAAAGGGGCTTCAAAAAATAAGTGGAGCCGTATATTCCGTAAGAAGTGGTTTTTTCCAGCAGTCTATTTAACTATTGCTGCCCTGCTTCTTTCAGCTGTGGTTTGGTATCAAAATGTGGATAACCAAATTCCAGACGCAATGGATGATCAGGAACAAGAGGAAACCAGTGATGACTTTAGCCCGACGCCGGTTGAAGAGGACGCAGAGCCAGTTGCAGATCAGCAGGAAAATATTGAAATGCCTGTCGCGAATCAGGATCAAGCAGAAATCGTAACTAAATTTTATGATTACAGCGCAGAACAAGAGGATCAGGAAAACGCTCTGGTTCTATACAACAACCGCTTTTATCAGAGCACAGGTGTTGATATTACATCCGCTGATGGCGAGACATTTGATGTACAGGCAGCATTGAGTGGTACGGTTACTGAGGTAAAAGAAGATCCACTGCTTGGTAATGTTGTAAGTTTATCTCATGAAAATGAAGTGATGACTTATTATGCAAGTCTGGATGAAGTGGGAGTAACTGCTGGAGACGAGGTTTCCCAAGGTGATCAATTAGGTACAGCGGGTCAGAATCTATTTGGCCAGGACAATGGGAACCATGTACATTTCCAATTGAGAAAAAATGGGAATGAAGTGGATCCGGAAAGCTATTTCAATCAGCCTGTAAGCAGTCTGGATGGCGTTACAGATGAGGAAGCGGAGGAGGATTCTAAGGTGAGCGAGGAATCCGAAGCAACAGAAGATGCCGACGTCCCTGATGGTATAGAAGAGCCGGATGCAACGGAAGAAACGGAAGATGGAACAGTGGATGAAGATGCAGATTCTGGAATGGAAGAGGAAGAAGATGCAGATTCCGAATTGGAAGATGAAGACACAACAGATAATGAAGAAGAAACAAATGATTCATCAGAAGATGCATAAATAATGCTTGATCGATTTAGGAAGAATCCCTTCAGGAGATATTGAGGGGGTTCTTTTTTATATAGTTTTATTCATAACGAAGGACCTATTTTTTTCATAATTTTTTTAGAATTGTCGAACTTTTGGAGCTTTTATTAGATATATTTTGTGGTATTATAAAATATGATAAATAATATAATCGTTTTATGGGATAAAAAGTAAGCAATTGTGTATTGCCGGAAGGAGATCCTCAACGTGTTCAATTCTTTAAACAATCACTACGATGGTCAAGCTTTGGATACTGTAATAGAGACACTGTCACGAGAGCATGATAACTCCACAGCGAGAGAACAAATGCGAAAATATTGTATGCAGACTAGCTCAGAGAATCTAATGAAAAAAGGCATGGAATTTCTACATTTTTACGGTTATTATAAAGATTTGCACATTCTGATCCAAAAAAATAAGGAATCGGACAAACCTTCCAATAAACATTGGGCGGAAGTCTACCAAATGATTAGTCAAACGCAAAAACACTATTCTCCACACCTCATTTTGCGGCAAGCGGAAAGCTTTAAAACAGATGAACCTGAGTTGAAGTTCCTTATTGAGTATATAAAGATTACTTCCTATTTTGATTTAAAACAATATAATCAACTGGGTAATTTTTTAGAGGAGCATCAGCATCATTTGAACGCTATTGAGGACAGGCTGCTTGCTTCCTATTTTGAAACCAGGATATACCAGATTCTGGTGAGTTATTATTTGCTTCGAAACGAATTAATCATGTCAAGGAAATTCGCCTATCGATTATTAAATCTTACACAAAATGATAGAACGAAGATAAATCTCCATATTAAATTAGGTTTGTCCTATACGTTTGAGAGCCATTTTCAAGGGATGAACCACTTACAGAAGGCGTTGGAAATAGCAAAAAAACATAATTTGACCAACCAAGTGAAAGCGATTCAGCATAATAATATTCCATTTTTATCGGCGCACTTTAGTGAAATAGAAAATGTAACAACGGAAGATAAAAGTGAACAGGCACATCTTGAAATTGCACGAGGGAATCACGAAAAGGCCATCTCCATTCTAGATGAAATACCAATAGATAGTCCGTTCAAGCTTTATTATTTAGGAAGAGCAAGAAAGGATAAAAGTACCCTGTTGGAATCTTATAACGCCTTTATTGAAGAACGGAGTGACTACTTTTTCAGCAGATTACCCCTAAACGCGTTAAAGCAGATGGATTGAAGAAGTGTAATCGGTTCAACTTTTTCGACAAGCCCTATAATAATATAATGGAGGGATATTTGTGAAGAAATTCAAGCTCTTAAGTATTGCAGCAATAACATTTATCGCCTTGTTACACCCTGAATTAATGACAGTGGATTTGGGGCTCTTTCAAGATCCGGATTTAGGTGGATTGTAAGTTAGATTTTGCATATTACGTACAGCAGGTAGAACCTTTTAATTCAATTAAATGAAAAAGTTGAACCTTTTTATATCTTAAGCAGTTAAGAAGTAAGGCACACGACTAAAACTTGGCGAAAAGCCAAGTTTTTTCATGGTATACTGATTGTTTTAGTGGAATGGACTTGCCCCACTTTGTCTCCCAAAATTATCACACCGTTTAAATACTTCCTGTCCACATTTCTAAAAGACATAAATTTTATCATAAACCTATCCAGACAGTAATAAACTATTACAAACCAAGCATTCTGAATTGTCTGAGGTGAGAGCTTGTGTGGCTTTTCAACTTACACAGTAAACAAAGCCTACTGTAGTAAATTTCTGAATATAAATTACAGAAATTTCAGTCTATTTATGTGAAAAGTCTGGAATAATGAGGTTTTCAACATTCCGATTTGTAATTCTCGTCCATTTGTACATGATCTTATCACGCATTTGAACATACATATCCGACATCACCCAAGCAGTTTGCGGCCACAACAAAATTTACACCTTGTCTCAAATTACACCTCGGAAATAACCAACACAGGGAGGCGAACGGTGTGCATGATTACATCAAAGAAAGGACGATTCGGATTGGGGAATATGTCGTCGATTCAAGAAAAACCGTCCGAATGATAGCCAAAGAATTTGGTGTTTCCAAAAGCACAGTCCACAAAGATTTAACCGAACGATTACCGGCAATAAATCCCGAACTGGCAAATCAGGTGAAAGAAATCCTTGAATACCACAAATCAATCCGCCATCTCCGAGGAGGTGAAGCAACAAGAAAAAAATACAGACTGGATGGAAGTGAAGTCAAGCCTGTAGGGTGATGGATGAATTGTCTGACGTGAGGAGGTGATGTATCAACAATTTGCGGTGCCTATACATGAAATAAACTAAAAAAGCAGGAAAAGATACTGCTTTTTTAGTTTGCGTGCGTGTACAGAATGAAAATCACCTCTGGTCGGTGGGAATCGGTTGAATATCGTATTCGCGGCAGGGTGTATCGCTTGAATCTTGTGAGACATCGACGTTGTGAAAGTGAGTATCGCCTGAATCACGTGGGATATCGCCGTCGCGGCAGTGATCATCGCCCGAATCACGTTTGACATCGCCCTCTTGGAAGTGCGCATCACCCGAATCACGTGGGACATCGCCCTCGTGGTAGTGATCATCGTCCGAATCTAGTGAGACATCGCCCTCGCGGCAGTGATCATCGCCCGAATCACGTCGAGCATCGCCCTCGTGGCAGTGTGCATCGCCTGAATCACGTGAGATATCACCCTCTTGGAAGTACGCATCGCTTGAATCACGCGTATCATCGCCCTCGTGGAAGTGAAGTGAGTATCGCCCGAATCTAGTGAGACATCGCCCTCGTGGCAGTGAGTATCGCTCGAATCACGTCGAGCATCGCCTTCGTGGCAGTGAGTATCGCCCGAATCTAGTGAGACATCGCCCTCGTGGCAGTGAGTATCGCTCGAATCACGTCGAGCATCGCCTTCGTGGCAGTGAGTATCGCTCGAATCTCGTGGGACATCGCCCTCGTGGCAGTGAGTATCGCTCGAATCACGTCGAGCATCGCCCTCGTGGCAGTGTGCATCTCCTGAATCACGTGAGATATCACCCTCTTGGAAGTGCGCATCGCTTGAATCACGCGTACCATCGCCCCCTCAGATAGTGGTCATCGTCAGAAATCCCACCATTATCGCCCTTACATTCAATTATCAAAAATTGATTTTTGTTCAATTGGAATCAATGAATCCTGAGGGAAGTTTTCGAGTGAGGGCGCGTGGTATTTCCTTGCGCTGTTTCTACCGGTATATTCTAACTTCATGGATTTTAATAAGTAATAAGCAGTTTTGGGTGATTCTATATGAAGGAAATTTCTGCATTCTCTGTTGGTAATCGTAGGTTTATAAAGAAGAAAATAATCTAAAAGCACTCGTTCATGAGCGTGGAAATCAATATGTTTACATTTTGGACAAACCCATTTTTTTCCCGAGCGGGTCATCGGGTGATGCTGACATTCTGTACAAGGGATTCCTTTTACAATATGTTTTTCTTTTATATTGTACTGTTTAATTAAATTCGGTTTATGTGGAATATCACCTTTTAGTAAGCATTTATGAAGCTTCATCATCATGTTTCGATCCAGAATTTTCGATTGATATTTTTCATATAGATAATGAATTTTTTCAGGAAGGGCCTCCAGCATTACAAATTTATCAAAAAATGAAGGGTTGTCCTGATCGTTTTCAAGTACAGTTGATGGATTGCTGAGGACCGCGAGCGTTTCGATGGGGATGCTGGGAAGCTCAAAGGTTTGCAGCCATGAAAGTAAATGAAACTTTTGTGTTTCAGCCTGATATATTGGGCTTTTATATCCTCTTTTTTTGACTCCTCTTTTTTGCACCAGTTGCTGGGAATCAGAATTGTATTCCAATTCACCGCCCATATGCTTAACTTCAATAATAAGGATGAACCTATCTGTTAGAATCAAGTTGTCCATTTGGAAAAAGTAAGGCCCATTTTGTAAGCGGAGATCCCGATAAATAAAGGAATTTTTATGAGGGTAAATGGATATGGTATAATCTGCCATCTTTTCGCCATGATAACCAGCTGCATAATTCGAATAAATATCCATCAGCTTGCTGTTACTCCTGTAGGCCGGTTGCAGGTTTCTAAATAAAGCTTCATAACATAAAATTGTATAATTTTTATATCGCCGTTTTCCAGTCAAAAAAGTCACTCCTCCTATTATATTAATATTATTTTATTCTACAAAAGTACAAAAATCCCTCTTTCTAATTTTAAAAAATATAAAGTGTATCTTTGTCCATTATTTGTCTGAGTGTTCATAGCTTGTCATCGCCTGAATTATGAAAACATCGTCCTCGAGGCAGTGCACATCACCTGAATCATGTGAATCATCGCTCTCGAGGCAGTGCGCATCACCCAAATCTTATGAATCATCGCCCTCGTGCAAGTGCGCATCGCCTGAATCACGTGAATTATCGCCCTCGAGCAAGTGCGCATCACCCGAATGATATGAATCATCGCCCTCGAGGCAGTGCGCATCGCCTGAATCATGTGAATCATCGCCCTCGAGGCAGTGCGCATCGCCTGAATCTTATGAATCATCGCCCTCGTGCAAGTGCGCATCGCCCGAATCCCGCGTCACGTCGCCCTCGCACAAGTGCACAGTTAGCTGTAAAATTTCCTGTATAAAAATCTTAGTGAATTGCAGTTAATTATAGGACTTTGTGGTAAAATATGATATTAGTAGCACCTGTGTGTTCATTACAGATGTAAGACAGTTATTAATACTAGGAGGATTTAGATTCATGTTTTCCAGAGATATTGGAATTGACCTTGGTACTGCCAATGTTTTGATTCATGTGAAAGGCAAAGGGATAGTGTTGAATGAACCGTCCGTTGTAGCCTTGGATCGTAACACAGGCAAAGTGCTTGAAGTTGGAGAAGCCGCATGGCGTATGGTTGGACGGACTCCAGGGAATATTGAGGCTATTCGCCCGTTGAAGGACGGTGTAATCGCTGATTTTGACTTAACGGAAGCGATGCTGAGGCATTTTATTAATAAGATAAACGTAAAAGGTGTGTTTTCAAAACCGAGAATGCTTATATGTTGTCCAACGAATATTACGAAGGTGGAACAGAAAGCAATTAAGGAAGCTGCCGAAAAATCGGGTGGTAAGAAAGTGTACCTGGAAGAAGAACCAAAAGTTGCTGCAATTGGTGCAGGGATGGAAATCTTCCAGCCAAGCGGGAATATGGTTTTAGATATTGGTGGAGGAACGACAGATGTAGCGGTTCTTTCGATGGGAGATATTGTTACCTCCCAGTCCATTAAAATGGCCGGGGATAAATTTGATGGTGAAATTCTTCAGTATATTAAGAAAGCATACAAGCTCCTTATTGGAGAACGAACAGCGGAAGATATTAAAGTCAATGTGGCTACCGTCTACAAAAACTCACGAAAAGAAGAAATCGAAATCCGTGGACGGGACATGGTAAGTGGCCTGCCAAGAACCATTACTGTTTATTCTGCCGAGATTGAAGAAGCTCTACGCGAATCTGTTGCATTAATAGTGCAAACAGCAAAAGCGGTGCTTGAGCAAACTCCACCGGAATTATCTGCAGACATTATTGACCGTGGTGTTATTTTGACTGGTGGCGGAGCATTAATTCATGGGATCGAAGAATTGCTGGCAGAAGAATTAAAGGTTCCTGTCTTTACTGCCGAAGAGCCAATGAACTGTGTGGCAAAAGGAACCGGAATCATGCTTGAAAATATTGATAAAATTGAAAAAAGAAAAATCGGTTAATAGGATGGCGTTTTTTAGCAGTTATGAAGTATAAAATTTTCTTACTGCATAAGTGCGGGTTTTGGCCTTTGCACGGGGTTTTGGTGAAAAGCCAAGTCTTCGAATACGAGATTAATATCAGGTATAAAACCATTCCATACTCAAACTTAAATGTTGCAATATAAGATGCTTAAAAAGGAGGGAATCTTCTTGTTAAGAGGTTTCTATACTGCTGCCAGTGGCATGATTTCCCAGCAGCGTCATCAGGAAGCTTTATCCAATAACATTGCAAATGCAAATACACCTGGGTATAAAGCGGATCAGACATCATTGCGTGCTTTTCCTGAGATGCTTATCCAACAGATGGGAACGACAAAAAATCCATCCGCTCGTGGTGGCAATCTTCCTTTCCAACAGCCAATCGGTACATTAAACACGGGCGTTTATGTCCAGGAAACTACACCCAATCATATGCAGGGAGATATCCGTGAAACCGGTATGCCAACAGACATTGCGCTTGTGAACGGTGACCTGCAGGATGAGGCGGGCAGCTTGTTTTTCACCATACAAAATGATGCCGGAGAAGCACGTTATACAAGGAATGGAAATTTTACGGTGGATGGGCAGGGCTTTTTAACCACAGCACATGGATACTATGTGCTGGATCAAGCTGGTAATCCCATTCAGACGAACGGTATGGATTTTACTGTTAACGAAGACGGTTTCCTTCAGACAGAGGGACAAATGATTCCACTTGGCATTGCTTATGCAGCCGACGCAAATGCACTGGCAAAAGAGGGAAATGGATTATTTGCCGGGGAAGCCGGTGCATTGCCTGACGGGACAACCTTCTCCATTCAACAGGGAGCTCTCGAGCAATCAAATGTTGATACTCTAAAATCTATGACTCAGATGATGGAAACCTATCGCAGTTTTGAGATGAATCAGCGTGTTCTTCGTGCATATGATGAAAGTATGGGGAAAGCGGTCAGTGAAATCGGGCGTATAGGATAAAGAAAGCGAAATCCATCATAGAGGCAGCGCCGTATAATAGAGCGCCTTGCTAGAATGAAACATGAGGAGGCAACCCCCAAATGTCAAGGATGATGATACAGGCAGCAGCCACGATGAACCAGCTGCAAAATAAAATGGATTCCGTCAGCAATAACCTGGCAAACAGTCAAACGACAGGCTATAAAAGTCGACAGTCGGAATTTTCGTCATTGTTGTATCAGCAAATTGACAACATGACAGCCCCTGAAAATGCACAGGGACGCCTGACTCCAGATGGTGTCCGTATCGGATCCGGTGCTCGTTTGGCATCAACAAATCTGAATATGACAACCGGAGCAATTTCAGAAACAGGACGTGTACTTGATACGGCTTTGCTGGAAGGAAACCATTTTTTTCAAATACAGGTGACGGAAAATGGCATCCAGGAAACGCGTTATACAAGAGATGGCGCTTTTTACTTGAATCCTGTCAATAATAATCAGGATGTCATGCTCACGACAGGGGACGGGAGCCCGGTGATGGGTCAAAATGGTCCAATCGTCATCCCGGAAGGTTTTAATTCCATCGATATTTTAAAAAATGGCCAAATTGTTGTGGAACGGGAAAATCAGACAGAAGTTGCCGGAACACTAGCTGTGGTTGAGGCGGTCCGTCCGCGATTACTTGAAGCTGCTGGTGAAAATTCCTTCCGACTGCCAGATCTGTTTGAACTTGGCTACAATGCGGATGATATTATTCAGGCGCAAATGCCGAATGGAAATATATTACATAGCGGTGCATTGGAACATTCAAATGTGGACATTGGCCAGCAAATGGCTGATCTCATGATGGCCCAGCGTTCCTATCAATTCAATTCACGGACAATTTCAATGGGTGATCAGATGATGGGATTGGTTAATCAGCTCAGAAGCTAAACGCAATACAGGTGAAACAACGATTCATTTATGATAGAATGCGAATAGATAAGAGATTCGTGTGTTTCGATAGGAAAAGATGAAATTTCAGCGGTTTTTGTTGAAATGTATGATAAAAGTTTTCTACGCAGTTAAGAATCGTTTAAAAACGGTCTTACTGCATAAGTTCAGGCGAAGACTTTTGTCAAAAACATTACAAAAGTCAAGTTTTCTACGCAGTTAAGAATCGTTTGAAAACGATCTTACTGCATAAGTGCAACTAAGACTTTTGTCAAAAACGTACAAAAGTCAAGTTTTCTAAGAGTTAAGGAGAAAGAGGATATGCCAAACAGCCAATCTAAAGAACAGTCAAGAAAAGCATATAAACAGTCAGCCAAGCAAAAGTCCGAAAAAAATGAACAAGCTACAGCTGAGAGTCAATCACGTAAGCAGCAAAAAGAGAAACAAAAGGAAGAAAAAAGGACCAAGGCGAAGCAAAGGCGCCGTGTATTTCCAATTTGGCTTCGTATTATTGTTGTCCTTTTGCTCGCTGCAGGTGCTCTGATTATTGGGCTAATGATTGGTTTTGGAGTTATTGGTGATGGCAATCCAATCGAGATACTGAATAAAGAAACCTGGGAGCATGTGGTAGATATTGTCATACAGGGTACGTAAGAAAAAGCATTTTCCAATAAGGTGAAGGGTTTCGTTTTAAGGTGCAAATTGATTAAATGACGTATGAATTTCATACGTCATTTTCGTTGTTAAATCAATGTTTAACGTTTAAATTATCTATTTTGACATCCGAATATTTCAGTTCTTTATAATATGACTATAGATATTGTACATTGAAAAACTGGTGTCAATTGATGCGTAAAAATTGATGTCAATTTGGCTGTCATTTTAGAGAAAGTACCGTTATTTATTTTAAAGGACCTCTCTATGAAGAGATCCTGATTAATTTTCTTATTAAATAAAGCACCATTCGTTTAAGTATATTCTTTCACATATATAACAAAATAACATCATAACCATAATCTATAGTCATGATGTTATTAGAGATATAAGAAATGATATCCTCAAAATCACTAACGGCTAATTTTGACCATCTTATTTCAGCCATTTAGCAAATTTTTCCTTCACTTCATCATGAGAATAATATTCTCCATCATTAAGTTGGTTCAACCCTTTTTCAATCTTCTCTTTAACAGAAAGTTCCTTAATAATATCCTCTAAAGTTACATCATTAGGTAGGTCTTTAATAATTTTTATAACTTCTTCTTTTGTACTCATTCAACTACCTCCTAACTTTTATTATCATAATTATAAACCAAAACCGTTTAATAATCATCAGTTGATTCAAAGGTGATCGAGTCAAGTATTTGTGGGAGATTTTTAAAGTCCCTTATTTTATATGGTTTTAGCTCCAATTTTGGTAGCGATTTCAGTTTTATATCTCTCCGTCCGTTAACACTTTTTTACTTTTTTAAATTCCTCGCAACCCTTTTAAAGCAGCTGTAACTGGTTTTCCAAGAGCCTGTTTTAAATAACCCAAGTTGTTCCGAGTTGCTTCTGCAGCGCTATCCTTCAGCTTCTCTACAAAGTGTTTAGGTGGCTTTTCTTCTTTGTTTTCCTGTGTTAATTCCTGCGTCTGATCAAGTATTCCATGTAGCGTCTTAATCTCCAGTTTATCTTTCAAAGCGACCATGATATCAATGAATTTATCAAGTCCTTTATTACTCCAACTACGCCCATTTTTAAGCCGTCTAGCGAAAAAACTCATTGTACCTTCTGCACTTCCCATTGGACGGAATCCTGTTGTGTCTATGCCTTTTCCTTTTAATTTTTCACGGTAATCTCCCAGTGCTTCCGGATATTGGGAAAGCTGCGCTATTAACGCTTCCAATCGCTCTTCTTTCTTTTCATTATCAAGCGTCCCCACAGCGCTATTTAACTCCACCATGAAACCTTCCCAGTCATATTTTGCTAGCTTCTTTCGGATGGAACGATACCTGGAATGATCCCGAAATAAACGCTGCACATCCCGGGCAACATGAAAACGATCAATGACAAAAGTTGCGTTGTGCTGGAAATAATCCCGGCAGGCTGTAATCCACTTCGCTCCATCACCGTTAATAACGAGATGGTGCTTGGTTGGATCATACTCGAAAGTCGTCATTAAATACTGTTCAAATTCCTCCCAAAACGGGAGTTTCCCTTCATGAATGAAATGGCGCTTTTCAACTAGCTTTGCTCGCTTGCCATTCATTTCCCAGCCCTGGTGCACACTGGCAATCTTGATTTCCCTACCTTTTTTGTTTTTCTCCTGACTTTTTGTGTAAAGCCCGTCAACCTCCACAAATACAACATCATTTTCAAGTGGTACTGATTCTTCCGGAACTACCTCCGTATTCAAAAGCTGTTGGCGTATACCTTCATGACTGATTACAGGGTAGCCCAAAAGCTTCTCCATGGCTTTACCAGCCTGTCGATAGGAAACACCTGTCACAGCTAGTTCAATAGCTAAATCCTGCACCACTGGACTCATACCCTTCGTACCATCAAAAGCCAAATATTGGTCCAGTAAATAGACGTACTTTCCAGTTTTTTTATCCTTATAGTAATTTCTTTTCAGTTCCACCTGACCAAAAACAGATTCGAACTTTAATGTTCTTTTATCCTTTAAATAAAATCTTTGCTTATCTCTTCCTAAAGCAATCGCCTCATCTAATTCCTTAAGGGTTTTTGCCATCAGCTGAGAAAAACTTTCCTGTAAAGCACGGTATGTAATTTGTTCTAATTCTTTCATTGTTAGCGTAGATATGATATCTTTCATTTGAGGACCTCTTTCTATAGTTGTTGTTGTCGAAGACTTAACTATATAAAAGAAGGTCCTTTTTTTCATTCAAAATGCTTTTCAACTACTATCGCGCTCCGCTTGCTGGCCTCATTTTTGGTGTTGAAGTCTTACGACTTCAACACCAAAAACGAGGTATATGTTCTCCCATAAACATTTTACTCTAACTTCAAAGGTTCCATCTTAATGTAAAGGGTTAGTGAACAGATAATGGATGACGTCATCTATCTCACAACGAACCAAGTGATTGCTATAAATACAGTACAAATCCGTCTATACTCCCCTGATGAACAATTGGGTGTAAAAGAACCAAACTTACTTGACTCAGCTATTAATCGCTCAAAACAACGTGTTATAGTAACGCAAAAAATACTATCCTTTGGAACTAAAGGATAGCTTAATAATGCTGACTAGGTGCTTAAAATATTCTATAAAACACGTTTGTTTATCATCGGAAAAGGAGTAATAGATAATAAATTTATCTACGAGAGCTTTATGACTTTCTTTCCATTCAGGTTTATCTGCTCTTGTACTTGTGTCAAGTGTTAGAATTTTATCTTCAATACGCTCTAACAAATTCAATTTGTACTCAATGGTTTCACTTTAAGAAAAATGTTGACTTTTTATACTTTCAAATGATTCTTTTGTGTTTTCCAACCAAATAAACTTCATATTATACTTGACTGCTCATTATCATTTCTCGCATTTCTTCCGAAGTAAAATAATTCCCTTCTTTTATATCCTTTTTAGCCTGTAACAATTTTCGTTTTAACTCTGGGTCTCTTTCAACATCTTCAGCTACACTTGTTTCAAAGTCATCTTCATTATCAATAGCCACAATTTTATACCTTCGCCCGTTTAATTCAAAGGACTGATCTTTATCTTGGAATATATCTTCCAATACCTTCGCAGCCTGTGCATCCACTTTTTTCATATAATCGCCTCCTTCCTTTCATTTTGCCACATTTTAATGTGTTTATAAAAATTCACCTTAACAAGATTGCAACCCTTTATTTAAAATATGCTGCAATTAATTTTGGATTCCTTTAGTTAAAAAAGAAGATGCAAAACTTTCTTATCCACATCATCTAAAAGCTTGATGGTAAAGCCTTCGTTTTCGAGGGAGAGTGAGCTGTTATCAAGACTTCCGGGCAGATGCACAGGTTATGGCTGTTCTCCGATCATTTCTTTGCTATAATGAAAAGATATAAAAATGGGAATAGGAGAGATAACATGATGGACATTGAACAGATCAAGGAAACAATCCCGCACCGCTATCCATTTCTACTCGTGGATAAAGTAACCGAGATGGAAGAAGGTAAACATGTGGCAGGGATAAAAAATGTAACGGCAAATGAGCCATTTTTTCAAGGCCATTTTCCTGAATATGCGGTAATGCCAGGTGTGCTGATTCTTGAGGCACTTGCCCAAGTTGGTGCGATTGCGGTACTTGGCATTGAAGAAAACAAAGGAAAGCTCGGCTTTTTGGCGGGTGTGGATAAATGCCGTTTCAAACGTCAGGTTCGGCCAGGCGACCAGTTGGAGCTGGACGTCGAAATTATGCGAATGAAAGGTCCAATCGGTAAAGGGAAAGGTGTTGCAACCGTGGATGGTGAAGTGGCTTGTGAAGCAGAGATTACCTTTGCGATAAAATAGAAATCGAATGAAAGGCGAATTTCTTTCGTCTCTTCTCGTATCGTTTATTGCTCATTAACCTTCGCACTTTATCGTTTTTGCGTCAAAAAAATTCTTTATTAACGCACTAAAAAATATTAACTTTTCCTATCTGCAAAAAAATAAGTATCACTTCTTTGAAACTGGTTAAGCTAATGGCGAAAAGCGAAATACAAAGGAGGAAACTTATCATGAAAAGGAAAATGTTAATTAAATTTGGTGCGCCGATTTTGGCATTGTCATTGGTCGCAGCATGTGGAACAGATGACAACCAGGACCCAGTAGAAGATGAAGCGCCATTAGCACCGGAAGATGATGCTCCAATGAATGAAGAAGATGGCAACATGAATGGAGACAATGGTGGCATGAACGGTGAAAATGGTAACAACAATGGTGAAGACGAAGGTAATATGGGTAATGGCGATAACGGTCAAAATCAACCAGATGATGAATTAAATGGCGGCCAGGGTAATCAATAAGGAAAAACCATACGCAGTAAGAGAGTCATCTATCTTTCTTAACTGCGAATAAAAGCAGAACGACCCTTAAAACGGACGTTCTGCTTTCGTCTTTAAATATGTAGATCAATTTTACTCCCGAGTGATGGGTGTGATGCGGGCTGGCTTGGCTGTTCCAGCATTTCCATTAATTGCACACCTTGTTGTTCGAAGGTATCCATTACATTCCGCATAACAGCAAGGCCTGCATCAGAACGGACCTGTTGATTAGCCATAACAACCGACGTTGCAGCAATGTCCATCATTAATCCCCTCCAGCTACTTTCTTTATTATTTTATCAAAGGAAAAAAAGAAAAACCACCCTCAGCTTGAGTGGTTTTGACCAATTATTTATCACGCTTCTCTTCCTCTTCATTGCCTTTTGCTTTTTCCATGTCATTGGACTGCAGCTGGGAACCTTTTTCCGAATGATTTTTGTCATTTAGCTGTTTATCTATATCTTTTTCAGCCATTATGAATCCCTCCTACCTATATGTTACCCAAAGAACCCGAGCTAAAACGTGCCCCCCAGAAAGCGATACTGGTTACTTTTTATTGACACAGAAAAACAAAATTTTACTAAAAATGTGAAATATTACCTATCCATTGTAAAAATATAGTAATATATTCTTGTACTAAGTAAGGGAGAGGGAAGGGATGGGGGAAGTGAGAGCGATATACTTGATTAACAGAAAAACAAAAGCAATCATTTTTAATGATGATGGCTATCATCGTTCACTGATTTTAGAGGTGGGAAAGGAATGTTATTCGATGCACAGACCTGAACAAATTCTGGCACACAGTTGCCTGCATTATGGTTCAGATGTGGAGGGGCGTAGAAAGGCTGTGAAGAACATACTGAAATCTATAATTAAATTGCCACTCCCAATTAGTACGGATGGGTTAATATATATGATGCCAACAGCATCCATAAGGAATAAAGACTGTGTGTGGGTGGGCTTTCATCATATTGCATTTATAGAACAGCGTGATCAGAGGGGATACATAGGATTTCGAGATGGTAGCGGGATTTATGTAAACGCAACCGCAACATCGCTGGATATGCAGTACAAGCGGACAAGCCAGGTCATTATTTCTTTAAGTTTGGGGAGAATGTTCGAATTAGATTAAGGAGAAATCGGGTTCCCGTTTTCTCCTTAATGCCATATCCATAAAGCCAATTTTACCTGGACAGTCTACTTGTCATATGCTTGGTATGACCTGTATAATGAGAAAGGCTGAACCAATGATGTGAATAGATGACTGACTGGTTAGTCATAAGTCATTAGAAAATTGAAACCTAAATCGTATGAACCACGTATAAGGAACTAGGTGTACATAATGAATGATAAAAAAAGGAAAATACTTGAGACCGGAATGAAGATCGTTGCCATTAAGGGTTATCATGCTACCTCCATACAGGAAATTGCGAATGAGGCGGGCGTATCCAAAGGCACTTTTTACATTTATTTTCATTCGAAAGAGGAATTTATTACAACAGTCTTCCAATATTTCTTCGATCAGATCACAAGCGGTTTTAACAACGTACAAATGGAGAAGCATCCGCCCAGAAAAAAACTGGAAATACAAATCAATGTGCTAAGCAATATTGTTTATCAGTATAAAGATGTGATTACTTTGGTGCTACGGGAAAATATCTCGATTGGGGAGAATGCCGATAAACTGATAAATCAGGTGAAAACAGGTATGTTCCAATGGATGCGAGAAAATATAGAGAACATTTACAAGGAGAAAGCAAATGATGTATTAGCTGATGCGATTATTCAATTGGAAGGTATCCTGCACAGCTATCTCAACTGGATTGTCATCTATGACGTCCCGGTTGAAAGAGAGAGATTGGGAAGTTTTGTCTTACGAAGAATGGATGACATTATTAATGGAATGCTTGAGCGAAAAGAAGAACCACTGACCAGAATGGATCATATACCAGCCTTATTTCAGGCAGATGAGTCAATAGACGAGAGACTGCAGGATGTACTTTTGGAGGTGGAACGAAAAGTCGAAACATTAGCCATCGATCCATCCAAAAGGCGTCAGCTTCAGGAAGTGATCAAGGCGATGGAAAGGGAAGCGGAGAAAGAGGAAAAACAGCCTGTCGTTCTTCAGGGGTTGCTTGCACATTTCAGCCGGATTCCTGAACTGCAGGAAGCGTCGAGTCAGCTGGCAGATCTTTTAAACGTGGAATTATTGGATTAACAGGTATATATGGAGAGGAGAAATGAAATGAAGAAATTAATGGTTAGCATTGCAGCAATTTTAATGATTGGATTGCTTGCTGCATGTACAGAAGAGGAAGAACCGGATGCAAACGAGACGGAAGAAGAAAGTGTAACACCAGTGGAAACAGCAGAAGCCTCGGAGGGAGATCTTGTGGTTGAAAAATCCGTATATGGACGTACTGCTCCAAACCGAACAACACCGGTGATGCTGCAGGCGCCGGGTGAAATCGACACATTGGAAGTCGCAAATGGCGATATGGTGGAAGAGGATGATCTGATTGCCACTGTCTCAACACAGGCGGGAACACAGAATATTCGGGCTCCAAAGGATGGAGAAATTACAAATCTACAGGCAGCAGAAGGTGAAATGGCAACAACGGAAGAACCAATCGCTGTTGTCGCAGATTTGGACACCGTGAAATTACAGCTTACCGCAACAGCCGATGTGCGTGATCTTTTTTCAGTAGAAGATACCCTGAATGTCCTTATCGATGGAAATGAATATGAAGCCGAAGTCACTTCTGTTGGCACAATGCCGGATGATACGACCCTATATCCGATTGAGGCAACGGTTGATAATGAAGACAGAGAAATTATACCAGGGCTGGTGGCAGAAGTGACTGTTCCGGAATCGACCGTGGAGGATACAATCATCGTACCTACAGAAGCAGTAGTAGAAGAGGATGACGAAGCGTTTGTCTATGTCGTAAACGAAGACAGTGCTGTCCAAACAACTGTAACCATCCAGGAAACGCAGTCAGAGCAAACGGCGATTGAAGGAGAAGTTCAAGCGGGAGATGAAATCGTAGTAAACGGTCAGTTAACGCTTGGTGATGGTGACACTGTAGAAGTAGTGGAAGGGGAGTAAACGTTGAAACTTGTAAATACATCCGTCAAACGTCCCGTTGGCGTCATTATGATCGTGCTTGCTATTCTTGCGTTAGGTATTGTATCTGTCCGCAGTTTAACCATCGATCTTTTTCCAAAAATTGATTTGCCTGTCGCAGTTGTAGCAACATCATATCAGGAAGCGGCACCGGAGGACGTGGAAAATTTAATCAGTCAGCCGATTGAATCTGCTGTCAGTTCCATCGAAGGGATTGATACGATTCAATCACAATCCGAGGCTGGATCGTCACTTGTGGTGATGATGTTTAAGAACGGGGTGGACCTCGACCAGGCATTGCTTGATGTAAGGGAGAGTGTCGATCAGGTAAAAGGCCTTCTGCCAGACCAGGCAGGTGACCCGAGTATCCTGCGTTTTAGCCCGGATCAGATGCCGGTCATGTGGGTAGGCCTGACAGGTAAAGATGCAACAGAATTAACAGAAGTTGCCGATGATCAAATCGTACCATATTTTGAACGGCAGGAAGGTGTTGCCTCAGTTACCGTTGAAGGATCCAAACAACGGGAAATTCAGATCGTTCTGGATCAGGCAAAACTGCAGCAGCATGGCGTGAGTGCCCAGTCTATCAGTGAAGCCTTAAGTGGGTCGAATCAATCCGCATCGGTCGGTAACGTCGAAAAAGGGGATAAAGACCTGCAAATCAGGCTGACAGGCGAATTTGAAGCCATTGAAGATATTGAACAAACGATTGTTCAAACTGAAAGTGGAGCAACTATCCATGTGGAAGATGTTGCTGAAGTGAATGATACACATAAAGAATCGACGGCATCGACACTCGTAAATGGAGAGTCGGCACTTGTTTTATCCATCATGAAACAGACAGATGCCAACACCGTCAATGTTGCGACAGCCATTCAGGATGGTATGAATGAAATTAATGGAGAACTGGCCGACGATGTGAATCTTGATGTCATTATTGATACATCCGAATTTATTCAGATGTCCGTCGATTCGGTTGTGCAAAATATTATTATCGGTGGAATCATTTCCATCTTTATCTTGCTACTATTTCTAAAAAGTGTCAGGGCAACACTGGTTATCGGGATCTCGATTCCAATCGCGATTATCTCGACATTTGGCTTATTGTATTTCACTGGCCAGACACTGAATGTCTTAACATTAGGTGGGCTTGCATTAGGAATAGGGATGATGGTCGATAGTTCGATTGTGATTCTGGAACATATCTACACCTATCGAAAACGCGGTTATAGTCTATTTGAATCGGCGACAAAAGGTGCTTCCGAACTGGCACCGGCTGTAATCGCATCAACCACCACAACATTGGTCGTATTTTTGCCGATTATCTATGTGGAAGGGATCGCTTCCGATTTATTTACACCATTAGCATTGGCAGTATCCTTTTCATTGATTGCATCACTGATTGTAGCGGTAACGCTCGTTCCGATGCTTTCATCCAAACTATTATCCAAAGCAATGGAAGAAAGTGGTCGCCGTTATTGGTTTGACCGATTCCTTGGCTGGCTTACCAATAAATATAAAGGTGGACTGAAATGGGTACTTGGCCACCGGAAAACAAGTGTCGCTGTAACGATTGTTGCATTAGTCGGAAGTCTTGCATTAATTCCGTCAATTGGAGCGGAATTAATTCCGTCCTCGGATCAGGGGCAAATGCAGATCACGGTTGAAACGGAACCGGGCAGTACCCTGGAACATACGGAAACAATCGTCGAACAGGTTAATGAAAGACTACAGGACTTTGAGGATACGATTGAAACCAATTATGTCGTTGTCGGCGGTGGAGCGATGATGGGTGGCGGTGGTGGAAGTACAGCTACTTATACCTTGCAACTCATTCCTGCAGGAGAGAGGGATGTAACAACAAATGAATTTGTCCAGGAAGTGGATGAAGGATTGAAAGGTATCCCGGGTGCAGATATCATCGTCAGCTCGATGGAGACAATGGATATGGGGGATCCAATTCAGATTCAGCTGAATGGACCAGAACATGAGGTATTACGTGAATTGTCCGATCAGGTGGTTCAAACCATTTCAAACGTTGATGGGGTGTATAATCCTTCAACAGGTGCCGATGATGCTGTGCCACAGATGCATATCACCGTAAATGACGAGAAAGCGGCAATGTATGGATTAACGCAGCAACAAATTTTAGGCCAGATTCAAATGCAATTCACCGGCCAGGTTGTCACCCAATACCGGGAAGCAGGGGAAGAGTTGGATGTAAGCCTGATTTATCCTGAGGATCAGCGAAGCACGATAAGTGATCTGCAGGATATGAAAATCCAATCCCCTACAGGTGGAGCGATTCCGCTTGCTGAAGTATCCGAATTTGGGGAGAGAAGTGGTCCGGTAGCCCTGCAGAGGCAAAACCAGGAACCGCAAATGAATATATCCAGTGAGATTGCCGAGCGGGATCTAGGTAGTGTCGTTGCCGATGTGGAAAGTGCGCTTGATGGTATGAGCATGCCAGAAGGGTACAGTTATACAATGGGAGGTCAGGCACAGGATATGAGCGATTCATTTACAGATTTAGCAATCGCGCTCGTTTTCTCGATATTTCTTGTATATGCCGTAATGGCCGTCCAATTTGAAAACTTCCTGTTCCCATTCATTATTATGTTCGCATTGCCGACAACAGTGATTGGGGTAATGTTAGGATTCTTTGTTACAGGAATACCATTGAGCATCGTAGCATTTATCGGGCTCATCATGCTCGCAGGGATAGTGGTGAACAACTCGATTGTGCTTGTAGATTATATCAACATACTCAGGCGAAATGGAATGGACAGATTCGAAGCCATTGTCGAAGCAGGAGGCAGCAGGCTGCGTCCAATTATGATGACAACATTAACAACGATTCTGGCAATGTTACCGCTTGGAATCGGCATTGGTGAAGGTGCAGAACTGCAGCAGCCATTAGCTGTAACCATCATATTCGGGCTTGGTGTATCCAGTCTATTTACATTATTCTTCGTCCCTGTTGTATACTCACTATTTGATGGTTTAACGAAGCGAATCACAGGACGAAAGAAACGGAAAAAGAAAAAAGCATAAATTAAGTGAAGGCTCCTCGCATGTTTGCGGGGAGTTTTTATGATAGATAGGAACCAACATGGCAACTGAATCGAGCGGCGGGAGTTGTACAAATCGAGCACGAGATTGCGTGTCGCATGTAGCATTGGTATCGCTCGAATCGCAGCTGACCTCACTCATTCAATGATGCTGCCGCTCGTTTTCAGCCAGTAGGAGATTCCTTCGGCTGTTGGAAAATGGTTTTACCAGATGGCTTTTCATTAACAAAGGCCAATTGGAAAAATATTTCCACTCACTGGAATTAGCTAGGGAGGCTGCTGGGCGTGGGTGGGCGATGCTGACGTGCGTGAAGGTGATGATTTGCGGGATTCGGGTGATGCTGATGTGCGTGGGGGTGATGATTTGCGGGATTCGGGTGATGTTGATGTGCGTGGGCCGATGTTATGCGAGATTCGAGCGATGCTGACGTGCATGAAGGCGATGTTCCGTGAGATACGGTTGATGTTCACATGCGCGGAGGTGATGTTCCGTAAGATTCGAGCGATGTTCCGTAAGATTCGAGCGATGCTCATGAGCGTGGGGGCGATGTTCCGTGAAATTCGGTTGATACTTACTGTCTGAGGCGAAGTTCCGCGAGATTCGGTTGATGCTCATGTGCGTGAAGGCGATGTCCAGCAAGATTCGAGCGATGCTCACATGCGTGGGGGCGATGTTCCGTGAACTTCGGTGATACTTACTGCCTGAGGCGAAGTTCCGCGAGATTCGGTCGATGTTTATGTGCGTGAAGGCGATGTTCAGCAAGATACGGTTGATGCACACAAGCTTGAAGGTGATGTTCCTTAAGATACGTGCGATGCTGACGTGCGTGAAGGCGATGTTCCGTAAGATTCGGGCGATACCCACTTGCCTGAGGGCGATGTTCAGCAAGATACGGTTGATGCTCGCATACGTGAGGGCGATGTTACACAAGATTTGGGCGATGCTCGCATGCCTGAAGTCGAAATTCTACAAGATTCAGTGAAGCTCCCGCCCCAACCAAGTAAAAACACGATAAAAAACGAAGGCTCCTTTAAAGCCTTCGTTTTTTATCGTTTTAGTCATCAATAACATCTGTAATCGGCCACCAGTGGAAGCCATCTCTTTCAAGAAGCTTGTCTGCTGCTTCTGGCCCCATGGAACCTGAATTATAATTTGGAAAATCTGGCTGATGCTTGGACCATACATCCAGAATGGAATCGATAAACGCCCAGGAATTAGCAACCTCATCCCAGTGCGTAAAGTTTGTTGCGTCACCCACCATGCAGTCATACAGCAATTTTTCATAGGCCTCTGGTGTATTGATTCCATTGACCCGATCATTATTATATGAAAGCTGAATCGGATGGGCGGCAGAACCGTGACCGGATTTTTTCGCATTTAGGAAGAGGGTAATCCCTTCATTCGGCTGAATACGGATGACAAGGAGGTTTGGATTTTTATTTTGCTCCTCATTGTATAGATTCATTGGAATGTCCTTAAATTCGACGACGATATGTGTCGCTTTTTCGGCCAGTCGTTTTCCTGTGCGGATATAGAATGGAACCCCTGCCCAGCGGTAGTTGTCGATCATGATTTTTCCGGCGACAAAAGTCTCAGTCTCTGAAGCCATCAGTTCGTCTGCTTCTTCCCTGTAACCACGCACATTTCTGCGGCGGATTACACCAGGTCCGTATTGCCCGCGGACGAAGTTTTCTTCTACATTGGCATCGTCATTTGTCCGCATTGCGCGAAGTACTTTTATTTTTTCCGAACGGATATCGTCGGTCGTCAATTTAATTGGCGGTTCCATTGCTAGTAAGGCCACCATTTGCATGATGTGGTTCTGAACCATATCCCTTGCAGCGCCTGAATGATCATAATAACGCGCGCGGTCTTCCACACCAAGTGATTCACTCGATGTAATTTGTATATTCGAGATAAAACGGTTGTTCCAAAGGTGTTCGAAAATTCCATTGGCAAAACGGATGACCTCGATATTCTGCACCATCTCTTTTCCAAGGTAATGGTCAATCCTGTAAATCTGATCCTCATGAAATGCAGCGCGGATCTGATTATTTAATTCCTTCGCTGACGGCAGATCATGGCCGAATGGTTTCTCGATGACAAGCCGTGACCAGCCGGAAGAATCCTTCAGCCCATATTCCATCAGATTATTTGCAATGCTTCCGAAATACTCTGGTGCCATCGCCAGGTAGAAAACCCGGTTTCCTTCTGTGTTATAGGTCCCTTCCAGTTCATTTAATAAATCATTTAAGCCGTTATAGGAATCGGGATCGGTAACATCAAAAGACTGATAGTAAAAGTGTGACGTAAACTCGTCCAGATTCTTATTGGTGGACGTTGCATCCTCAATGGATATTTGAACATTTTCACGGAGTGTTTCATTTGTCCAAGGTCTTCGTGCAAGTCCAATCACAGCAAAATCTTCACTGATCTTGCCATTTTGATAAAGCCTATATATGGAAGGGAATAATTTTCGTTTTGCAAGATCCCCTGTCGCTCCAAAGATCACCATGACTACTTTCGGTTTTTCTTGATTATTCATAAAATCCCCCTCGATTATGTACCGATAATTGTTAATTGTATAGCTGATAAATAATTAAAGCAAATAATGAGGATTCAGAAAATGGAGTTTTATGATTTTTTCAGCGGGAATTTTCGAATAATTTGATTGACAACCTCGGAAAACATGAGTCCGATCGCAATTCCACCGGCTAACAGCATCACCTGTGCAGCTAACTGAATACCTGTGAGGTAATCATTTTCCACAAAACTGCGCATCGCGTTATATGCAACACCACCGGGCACAAGCGGAATAATGCCAGACACATGGAAAATGATGATCGGCATTTTTAAGTATTTTGCACAAAGCTGAGTCAGGATTGCAACAAGCATGGCACCGAAAATGGTTGCAGGAACAACATCCATACCCTGCTGAACAAGTGTATAGTACAACAACCATCCGCTCATACCAACAATTCCGCATGGCAGCAGTGCTCGTTTCGGCGCATTGAATAGAACGCCGAACCCCGCGGCGGCGATGAAACTGGTTATGACATGTGCGATAATCATAGGTATCCCTCCACTTCTTCAATTTCAGCTGAACGATTACCTTCGTTTAGAAAACTTGGCACTCGCTATAGGTTAGGCGAAAGCTCATAAGCCCGCACTTATGCAGTAGAGAGTTTTATACATTTTCATGATAGATGGTGGCTCGCTCAAGGCGAGCCATGCTGGTTTCTTAACGGCCTAGAAAAACCCAAGCACTACCGCTACACCTGCACCAATCGCAAATGCGGTTAGTGTAGCTTCAACGCCTTTGGAGACACCGGCAAGCAAATGTCCTGCCAACAGATCTCTGATTGCATTGGTAATATGTAACCCGGGCACCAGCGGCATGACGGCACCGATAATAACATAGTCGAGACTGTTACCAAAATTGATTTGGATAAACAGTACCGCAAACAATCCGAGGATAATGGCACCGAAAAATTCAGCAAGGAAACGGATTTGTAAAAAGCTGTCAAAGGCGAGCATTCCCGCATAACCGGCCCCACCGGCAAGTAAGCCAGGAAGGATATCCGGCCATGTCCCACCAAACATATAGGAAAAACTTCCGCTGACCATTGCTGCTGCGATAATCTGTGCCCAGGCAGGGAATGTTAGTCGTGCATTATCAATCACACGCAGCTTATTATATGCCTTTTTTAAATGAATCACTTTGGCTGTGATTTGACGGGAAACGCTGTTCACTTCCGCGATTTTATGCAGATCTGTGGAGCGGCTGGTAATACGCATGAAATTGGTAACCTCTGCTGCTCCACTGGAAAAATTGATCCCGGTAGGTGTGGCGTGACTTTGAGCGTCTGCCAATCCAGAGGCTGCAGCAATCCGGTTCATCGTATCCTCCACCCGATGCGTCTCTGCACCACTTTCCAGCATGATTTTTCCTGCAAGCATGCAAACCTTCTCAATCGTAATTTGATTTTTCATAACGATCACGCCTTTCCTTAAGGTCATATTATAAGCTATTTGGGGCATGTCTGTCATCATTTGGGTATAAGAAAATGCTTCCCCTGCTGAGGAGAAGCATTCGGTGATTGTGGAAACTATGGCATCATTGTAAATAAACCAACAAGTGCGATGATGGGAATGGAATTGCAAAGGGCCATAGCAATCGCCGCAAATGTCTGCACATATTGTTTTGCCTCTGACGGGACATCGATCCTCTTTTGCAAATTAATAAAGAAAAGACCATAGGCCATCATAAAGATGACAATCAATCCCGGTATGTACAACTCACTAATACTTGTGACGGGATTCATTTGGATGAAAGCAAGCATGATTAGGATAATTGGAATGGTCTCACTGAGCGCGACACCAATGAAAAATCTTGTTTGTACGGCTTCTTTCTTGCTGGGATCCTCCTTGATTTTCTGAAGATTAACTTTAAAAACAACTAAAATTGGAATAACTGCTAAAACCGCAGCTGCTGCAAAAAGATAGGCAGCCATAAACATTACCCCCTGTATAAAAATAAGAAATTCATTGTCAGAAATCCTCACGGTAGAACGAAGGCCTTTAACCAAACTATTCCATATTTTACCACAAAATCTCGATGTGTTGCGCATTTATTTTCAGGGGGAGGGAGAACAGGTTCCTGATCCCCGGTTTTGTCGAATATGATTAAGTTTGCACAAAGCTATTCGAATTCGATATAATCAAAGGCAGATAATGTGAAACGCCAATCAGTGGGGATTCGGTGTGGCACGCGAGGCCGAAAGTGATACGGAGATAGCTGTCGACTTTTGGCGGCCATCGAATTCCACTGATTACATCGGACATTTACTGGAAATTAATCCTGGTTGCCGGTATTAACCCCATCAGCATAGAGGTGAGGTACCGTGTTTTGTGAAAGTCATCATGAATGGTAGGAGAATATTATGTTTAACTATGTCGATTTACTGATCGCATTTGCCATCTCACTAATCGCAACTTTTTTATTAACATATCCTGTGAAAAAACTGGCGGTTAAGATAGGGGTCGTGGATCTGCCAAACTACAGGAAAATTCATACCGTCGTAAAACCAAGAATGGGTGGGGTCGCTATTTTTCTTGGTGCTTTAATAGGTGCCCTTTACCTGCAGCCACATCATGATTATCTCCTTGAGATTTTCCTTGGTGCATTGATTATTCTTATTACGGGTGCCCTTGATGATCGCTTCAGTATCAGACCTGTCATCAAGCTTAGCGGACAGCTGATTGCAGCATCTTTTCTGATCTCGGCGGGCTTGATCATTGAACGGGTGACCTTACCATTTATCGGTATGGTCGATCTTGGTTTTTTCAGTGTAATGATAACTGTTCTGTGGGTTGTCGGCATTACCAATGCAATCAACCTTATCGACGGATTGGACGGGTTGGCAACAGGCGTATCGACAATTGCGCTTATCAGCCTATTTATCATGTCCCTGATTGACACACAAGTTACGGTGGCGTTTTTATGTATTGTACTGATTGGTGCCAATCTCGGGTTCCTGCCGCATAACTTTTACCCGGCAAAGATATACATGGGTGATACCGGATCAAATTTTCTTGGCTATATGATCGCAGTCGTTTCGATACTCGGGCTGTTCAAAGAAGTGGCACTGTTCAGCTTTATTATCCCAATCATCATATTAGCTGTGCCGATCTTTGATACACTGCAGGCCATGTTCCGCAGAGCCTATCATAAAGAAAACATTATGAACGCGGATAAAAAACACCTGCACTATCAATTGCTCGCAGGCGGATACAGTCACAGGAAAACGGTGCTGGTGATTTATGCCTTCAGTGCATTATTCGGACTCATGGCTATTCTCTTTTCTTACGCAAGTACAAGCACCATACTTGTTGTAACACTCTTTGTCCTGGCCCTTTTGCATATATTCGCAGAGCTCGCAGGTGTGGTCATGGGCGGAAAGCGGCCAGTTGTTGATCGATTGAGAAAATTATTAAGGAAAATGGAACGAGATCGTGGAAAGTGATAGAAAGCCGGATGGCCTGAGAAGTGCCATCCGGCTTTCTTTGCGTTTTGTGGGGGGATGCGGGGCTTCGGGGCCTTGAGCGCGAGGCAATTCGTCATGCGGGCGATGTTCACGTACATTCGGGTGAAGCTGTGTAGATAGGACGGGGAGCTAGGGTCCGGGCGATATTTTGTAAGATGTGGGTGAAGTTTATGGAGATTCGGTTGATGTTTGGCAAGAAGAAGGTGATGCAGCCTATTTTGCGGGTGGTGTTACGTAGGAAAAGGGTGATGCTCGTTATTGTGCAGGCGATGTTGGATGAGAAAAGGGCGATGTTCACGTACATTCGGGTGAAGTTGTGTAGATAGGAAGGGGAGCTGGGGTCCGGGCGATGTTTTGTAAGATGCGGGTGATGATTATGGAAGTTCGGTTGATGTTTTGCGAGAAGAAGGTGAAGCAGTCTATTTTGAGGGTGATGTTGTATAGGAAAAAGGTGATGTTCGTTTTTGTGCAGGTGATGTTGCATGAGAAAAGGTCGATACTCACGTACATTCGGGTGAAGTTGTGTAGATAGGACGGGGAGGCAGGGCACGGGCGATGTTTTGTAAGAAGCGGGTGATGATTATGGAGATACGGTCGATGTTCGGCAAGAAGCAGGTGATGCAGTCTATTTTGCGGGTGATGTTGCGTGGGAAGAAGGTGATGCTCGTTATTGTGCAGGCGATGTTGCATGAGAAAAGGGCGATGTTCACGTACATTCGGGTGGAGGGAGCTGTGTAGATAGGACGGGGAGCTAGGTTCCGGGCGATGTTTTGTAAGATGCGGGTGATGATTATGGAGATTTGGTCGATGTTTTGCAAGAAGAAGGTGAAGCAGTCTATTTTGCGGGTGATGTTGCGTGGGAAGAAGGTGATGTTCGTTTTTGAGCAGGCGATGTTGCATGAGAAAAGGGCGATATTCACGTACATTCGGGTGAAGCTGTGTAGACAGGACGGGGAGCAAGGTTCCGGGCGATGTTTTGTAAGATGCGGGTGAAGTTTATGGAGATTCGGTTGATGTTTGGCGAGAAGAAGGTGATGCAGCCTATTTTGCGGGTGATGTTGCGTTAGGAAAAGGGTGATGCACGTTATTGAGCAGGCGATGTTGCATGAGAAAAAGGTGATATCCGTTTTCATGCGGGTGATATTGGCGGTGTTCCACAAGAAAAGGTCGATACTCACGTACATTCTCAGACGTCATCTCACAGGATATGCCCGCAAACGCTCTCCCTCGTCACTTTCCAGCTAAAACATGCAAAAATCAACACATTTTACCATGACTTTTGACACTGGTATGTAGGATGGAAATTATTTACTATTAATATTGTCTGAATATTAAGTAATGAGGCATCTAGTAAACAAT
Source organism: Virgibacillus ainsalahensis (assembly GCF_055380755.1). Lineage (NCBI taxonomy): Bacteria > Bacillati > Bacillota > Bacilli > Caryophanales > Bacillaceae > Virgibacillus > Virgibacillus ainsalahensis. Next base: position 147,953 of record NZ_AP043943.1, read on the forward strand.
CAAATGAGGGGGAAGGGAATGCGAAAGCGAATAACAGTGTTACTTGTGGCGGTCTTCATGGTGTTCAGTAATTTTTCCTATGTGAGTGCGTTGGGGGAAACAGCACCTGCGCTGAATGAGAACAAACCAAGTCTATCAAATGAAAATCTGGAAGAAACCGAGGATCCGGACAAGGAAGTCAGGGTAATTGTTGAAATGGAAGAGGAAGCACCGGTTGAGAAAGCTACGAGGAAAGGTGTTACGTATAAAAGTCTTGGGAAACCTGAGAAAGCCGGGCTGGAGCAAGCGGCAATAGCTACACAAAAAGCAGTTAAGGATAACATGAAGGGGAAAGGTGTACAAGCCAAATTCCAAAATGAATTTACCGCAGTGGTCAACGGGTTCAGTGCGGAAGTGAAACAGAAAGACATTGCGGAGATTGAAGAGATTGAGGATGTTAAAACGGTACATATCGTAAATAAATATGAGCGCCCCATCGCGGAGCCGGAAATGAAATACAGTAAAGAACTGGTCGAAGCTCAAGCCGCGTGGCGTGATTATGGATATCGGGGAGAAGGAATGGTTGTTGGAATCATTGATACAGGAATCGATCCAAGTCACCGTGATATGGTTCTTTCTGATAGCGAAACAGCTGCACTGACAGAGGAATCCGTCAATGAAACCATTGACCAGGAGGATCTGCCGGGAAATTATTACACGGAAAAAGTTCCATATGGTTACAACTATATGGATGGAAATGATGAAATCCGTGAAATCCATGAAGGTGCTTCCTATCATGGTATGCACGTTGCCGGAACAGTTGGTGCAAATGGCGATGAAGCAAGTGACGGTGTATTGGGCATCGCTCCGGAAGCACAGCTTTTGGCATTGAAGGTTTTCGGAAATGACCCGGACATGCAGTCAACCTATGGTGATATTTATATTAAAGCGATTGATGATGCGATTAAACTGGGTGTGGATGCATTGAATATGAGCCTTGGTTCAACTGCAGGCTTTGTCAACGAGGAGTCACCGGAGCAGCAGGCAGTAACGCGTGCAGTGGATAATGGTGTACTCATGTCCATATCCGGAGGGAATTCCGCATTGTTTGCAGATGGTTTTTTCTATCCATATGCATCAAATCCGGATTATGGTGTGAGCGGATCGCCTGGTGTTGCGTATGATTCCCTACAGGTCGCATCCTACGAAAATGATTTCATGGAAGTCGATGCATTGGAATATACAATCGGCGGGGGAGTGGATACAGCAGCATTTCTGTCTGCTAGCAGTGTACATCCAAATGATGTCGAACAAAAATCGTTTGATGTAGTGGATGCCGGTCTTGGTTATCCGGAAGATTTTGAAGGAAAAGATGTCGATGGAAAATATGCCTTAATCCAGCGCGGCGAATTGGCATTTACACAAAAAACGCTGAATGCTCAAGCAGCAGGTGCAGCTGGTGTGATTATTTATAACAATGAAGATGGCATGGTGAACATGGCAACAGAGTCTGCCATCACCATCCCGCAATTGTCGATGCTAAAGAGCGACGGGGACAAACTGGTGGAAGCCATCCAGGACGGGCAGGCACCTGCATTGGAATTTGCGGGGGAAAAAACAACGATGGTTAACCCGGAAGCAGGTAAAATGAGTGCATTTTCTTCCTGGGGCCTGACCCCGAACCTTGATTTCAAGCCGGAAATCACGGCACCGGGCGGACAGATTTATTCAACATTGAATGATAATGAATATGGTCTGATGAGTGGTACATCAATGGCCGCACCACATGTTTCAGGAGGTGCCGCGCTTGTCTTAGAGCGTGTGGATGAACAATTCGGTTATGAAAATGCTAATCGAGTCAATCTGGCAAAAAATCTGATGATGAACACATCGAAACAGGTGGAATTTGATGGCGCACATGTTTCACCACGCCGCCAGGGAGCAGGGTTGATGCAGCTTCACGCCGCATTATCCACTCCGGTAATGGTAACAGATTCCCAAACAAATGAAGCAAAAGTAGCGTTAAAAGAGGTGCAGGAAAATGAAGTAACCTTTGAATTGACTGCCCAAAACTTCTCCGATGAAGCGGTGGTATATGATGTCGAAGCAAATGTGCAGACAGATACCCCTGTTGACGGTGGTGGAGTACTTGTGACAGCGCCGAATCAATTTGGCGCAACGGATTTAGGGGATCTTGCCACGGTTGATGGTGAAGCTGTAAGTACAGTAGAAGTGCCTGCAAATGGCTCAACATCATTTCATGTAACAATTAATGTGAGTGGAATGGATGCATCATTGAAAGAAATCTTCACAAATGGCTATTGGCTGGAAGGCTTCGTTACATTAACAGATCCAGCAGATACCAATCCGACATTGACCGTGCCATATGTTGGTTTTAAAGGCGAATGGGATGACTCACCAATTTTTGATACACCAATGTGGGATGAAACAACTTTCTATGGAAATACAGGTATTGTGACAAGCATTGGTGATGAAGGGTTTGGATTCCTTGGTGAAGAACTAGAAACAGAAGGGATTGATCCGGAAAAAATCGCCTTTTCACCAAATGGAGACGGCACAAAGGATGATGCCGGACTTATTCTCTCTTTCCTGAGAAACGCGAAAGAAGCAAATTTCCATGTGCTTGATGAAGATGGAAATGTGGTAGAAACCATCGCAAATGAAGAATATGTAAGAAAAGATTATTATGACAGCGGACAAGGTTCCTATTATAAATTATCATCTGACTGGATGTGGGATGGAACCATTAATGGGGAAACTGCTTCAGAAGGTCAGTATTACCTGCAGGCAGAAGCTGTCATCGACTTTAACGGAGCTGAGGCGCAGACCTTGGAGATTCCGCTGGTTCTTGATACTACTGCACCGGAAGCAGAGGCAGATTTTGACCGCGGGAATCGGGAAGTCTCCATTGAAGTAGCAGATAATGAAGCAGGAAGTGGCATTGCCTCCTGGGAGATTTTCCTAAATGGCGAACCCGCTCTTGATACACCTCTCAACAATGGTGAAACAGAATATGAACTGACAGGTGTACATCCAAGCACGACCGTATCTGTTACAGTGCTGGACAATGCCGGCAACGAATTTGAGGAAATTGTGGCAGGCCCGCCAAGAGGACCGGGAAACAATAACGGAAATAATGGCAATGGAAATAACGGGAACAACGGCAAGGGTAATAATGGCAACAACGGGAACAATGGAAAAGGGAATAACTAAACATATAGCCGGTGCTCACTAATTGTGGGTGCCGGTTTTTTGATGTGGAAACTTTGGGTGAGGAGCGCGGGACTCCATGTCACGAACGCGGGACCACTCGGCTTGAGCGCCGGACTTCATGTGATAAGCGCGGTACCACCCTGGCTTGAGCGCCGGACTTCATGTGATGAGCGCGGGACCATCCGGCACGAGCGCCGGACTCCATGTCACGAACGCAGTACCATCTGGCCTGAGCGCCGGACTCCATGTCACGAACGCAGTACCATCCGGTCTGAGCGCCGCACTCCAGTCCACAAGCGCAGGACCACATCTCTTGAACGCTGAACCTCATGCCACGAGCGTCACACCACTTTTGTTTATTTCCATATTTCTTTAGTGTAGGAGTGATAATAATATTAGTAATCGGTGCTTCATATTGATATAATTAAAAAATCAACCATATTCGATAGATTCAGCTGTCAATAATGAGTAGGAGATGTAATATGGAGAAGAGAACGACACTTAAAAAGACACTTAAGTCACATTGGGTGTGGGCTATTGCGCTGGGTTCTTCCATTGGCTGGGGTGCTTTTGTCCAGCCAACTACATGGATGTCGACAGCAGGTCCGCTTGGTGTAATCATTGGTTTTATTATTGGTGCACTGTTAATGATGCTTATTGCTGTAAGTTATGGCTTATTAATAAAAAGTTTTCCGGTATCCGGGGGAGAATTTGCTTATGCGTTTATTAGTTTGGGGCGCACACACGCATTTATTAGTGGATGGTTTTTAACACTTGGCTACATATGTATTGTTGCACTGAATGCATCTGCATTTGCGCTGATGATTAAATTTGTATTTCCGGCAATCATTGAAAGGTTGCCACTCTATCAGATTGCTGGCTGGGATGTTTATGGAATGGAAATCATTGTCGCTTCGGTTTTACTTGGACTATTTGGATTTTTAAATGTACGAGGAACCAAGATTACAGGAAGAATGCAATTTGTTTTCTGTAGTATTATGATTCTTAGTATTGTCGCACTCACCTTTATGGTAGGTGCACAGCCGGGGGCGGGGCTTTCTAACATTCAGCCGCTTTTCCCGACAGAAACAACCGCGATTGCTGCGATTATTTCCATTGTTGCGATTGCACCATGGGCCTATGTCGGTTTCGATAATGTGCCACAGGCCGCGGAGGAATTTAATTTTTCATCCAAAAAAGCGTTCTCGTTAATTATTTTTGCCATTGCTGCCGCAGCACTGCTTTACAGTCTGATGATAATTGCAACTGCCATGACTCGTCCGTGGCAGGGGCTGGTCGGTGAGCAGCATGCATGGGGCACTGCAGTTGCCGTTGAGGAACTACTTGGAACAATGGGACTTATCGTACTCGTAACTGCATTGACAATGGGGATTTTTACAGGGCTGAACGGTTTTATTATTTCAACGAGCCGTCTATTGTTTGCCATGTCCCGTGCAAAAGTAATCCCGGACATATTTTCGAAGCTGCATCCGAAATATAAAACACCATATGCAGGAATCATTTTTGCAGTGGTTGTATCCATGCTTGCCCCATGGTTTGGGCGTGAAGCATTGTTATGGGTCGTTGATATGTCATCCGTAGGCGTAACAATAGCTTATTTCTATACATGCTTCACCGCTTTCACTTTATATAAAACGAAAAAAGATAAGAACTTTAATCCGGACAAGCACGCCGTTTCACCATTCAAAAAAACGATCGCAGGCTTAGGGATCATTGCAAGTGTGACGTTCCTGGCATTGTTGTTAATTCCTGGCTCTCCAGCATTTCTCGGAATTGAATCACGGATTGCATTAGTTGCCTGGATCATACTTGGCGTTATCTTCTATCTTGTGAAGCGTTCGGAGTTGAATCAGATACCTAAGGAAGAGTTGAATTATCTGATCTTGGGAAGCAAAGAGATCAAGGCAAAGAATCGTGCATAATTGTAGATTAGAAAACTTGGATATTCGTTATAGTTTAGGTGAAAACTCATAAGCTCGCACTTATGTAGAAAGAATTATGGTTATACTTTCTTGCAGCTAAAAAAGGTCCGTCATCGCTTAAGATGAACGGACCTTTTTGTTCTCCTTATAAACTCCAATAATGATATCCTTTTGTTTCACATTCTTTGCGATCGAGGATGCTTTTTACATCCACTAAAACTTTTCTGTCGTCTTTATACAAACCATCTAACATATCCAGGTCATACGTTTCCTTGAATACTTGATGAGGCACTGCCATTACAACACAGTCCAGGTCATTCAATTCTTCCTTATCCACTAAACGGATATTGAATTCATTGTAGACTTCCTCTTTTTCAGCGATAGGATCATGTACAAGGACTTCCACACCATATTCTTTCAATTCATTAATGATATCGATGATCTTCGTGTTCCGAACATCACCCACATTTTCCTTGAATGTAAGTCCGAATATCGCAACTTTCGCTCCATCAATTTCCTGTTTTGCCTTAATCATTTTTTTAATGATATTGCTGGCAATATATTTTCCCATGTCATCATTGATCTTTCTTCCTGAAAGAATGATTTGGGAGTGATATCCCAGTTGCTCTGCTTTATAGGTGAAATAATATGGATCCACACCGATACAGTGTCCACCTACCAGCCCGGGAGTGAAGTTTAAAAAGTTCCATTTCGTTCCCGCTGCTTCCAGTACAGCCTTCGTGTTGATGTCCATTTTATTGAAAACCATGGAAAGCTCATTCATAAATGCGATATTAATATCCCGCTGTGAATTCTCGATTACTTTTGCTGCTTCCGCCACTTTAATCGATTCTGCTTCATGGACGCCGGCCTCGATGATGGATTCGTAAACACTGGCTATCTCCTTGAGTGCTTCCTCATCCGAACCGGAGACAATTTTCACAATGCGGGTTAATGTATTCTTTTTATCACCTGGATTAATCCGTTCAGGTGAATAGCCTACCTTAAAATCTTCCCCGTATGTCAGGCCGGATTCCTTTTCAAGGATGGGAATACAGATTTCCTCCGTCGTTCCCGGGTAAACGGTGGATTCATATACGACAATTGAACCCTTCGTTAAATTCCTGCCGACCGTTTCACTGGCGCCGATAACTGGATTGAGGTTTGGCGTTTTATCGGTATTGATTGGTGTTGGCACAGCTACCACATGAAATTTGCATGCTTTCAGTTCCTCTTCATCACTCGTAAATGTCATTGTTGTGTTTTGGAGCCTTTCATCACCGACTTCATCGGTCACATCCACACCACTTAAATATTTATCCAATTTACTGCGGTTCACATCAAGACCGACAACATCATATTTTTCAGCGAATTCAACGGCCAATGGCAGTCCGACATATCCAAGACCAATTACGGCTATTTTTTCTTCTCGTGCTTGCATTTTTGTAAACAGACTCATGTATTTTTGCCTTCCTTTATATACAGTTTAGTTGTGTTTGTTTGCAGATATGAAAGTATAAAACTTCCTTCCTGCATAAGTGCGGGCTAATGTTTTCGCCACAAGGGCTTGGGCGTTTAGTTAAGTTTTCTAATGTATAGCTATTTCTATTATACAATGTTTACATACAGAATGCATTTCCTATCCTATGTTAGATCGAGTCAAGTATTTGTGGGAGATTTTTAAAGTCCCTTATTTTATATGGTTTTAGCTCCAATTTTGGTAGCGATTTCAGTTTTATATCTCTCCGTCCGTTAACACTTTTTTACTTTTTTAAATTCCTCGCAACCCTTTTAAAGCAGCTGTAACTGGTTTTCCAAGAGCCTGTTTTAAATAACCCAAGTTGTTCCGAGTTGCTTCTGCAGCGCTATCCTTCAGCTTCTCTACAAAGTGTTTAGGTGGCTTTTCTTCTTTGTTTTCCTGTGTTAATTCCTGCGTCTGATCAAGTATTCCATGTAGCGTCTTAATCTCCAGTTTATCTTTCAAAGCGACCATGATATCAATGAATTTATCAAGTCCTTTATTACTCCAACTACGCCCATTTTTAAGCCGTCTAGCGAAAAAACTCATTGTACCTTCTGCACTTCCCATTGGACGGAATCCTGTTGTGTCTATGCCTTTTCCTTTTAATTTTTCACGGTAATCTCCCAGTGCTTCCGGATATTGGGAAAGCTGCGCTATTAACGCTTCCAATCGCTCTTCTTTCTTTTCATTATCAAGCGTCCCCACAGCGCTATTTAACTCCACCATGAAACCTTCCCAGTCATATTTTGCTAGCTTCTTTCGGATGGAACGATACCTGGAATGATCCCGAAATAAACGCTGCACATCCCGGGCAACATGAAAACGATCAATGACAAAAGTTGCGTTGTGCTGGAAATAATCCCGGCAGGCTGTAATCCACTTCGCTCCATCACCGTTAATAACGAGATGGTGCTTGGTTGGATCATACTCGAAAGTCGTCATTAAATACTGTTCAAATTCCTCCCAAAACGGGAGTTTCCCTTCATGAATGAAATGGCGCTTTTCAACTAGCTTTGCTCGCTTGCCATTCATTTCCCAGCCCTGGTGCACACTGGCAATCTTGATTTCCCTACCTTTTTTGTTTTTCTCCTGACTTTTTGTGTAAAGCCCGTCAACCTCCACAAATACAACATCATTTTCAAGTGGTACTGATTCTTCCGGAACTACCTCCGTATTCAAAAGCTGTTGGCGTATACCTTCATGACTGATTACAGGGTAGCCCAAAAGCTTCTCCATGGCTTTACCAGCCTGTCGATAGGAAACACCTGTCACAGCTAGTTCAATAGCTAAATCCTGCACCACTGGACTCATACCCTTCGTACCATCAAAAGCCAAATATTGGTCCAGTAAATAGACGTACTTTCCAGTTTTTTTATCCTTATAGTAATTTCTTTTCAGTTCCACCTGACCAAAAACAGATTCGAACTTTAATGTTCTTTTATCCTTTAAATAAAATCTTTGCTTATCTCTTCCTAAAGCAATCGCCTCATCTAATTCCTTAAGGGTTTTTGCCATCAGCTGAGAAAAACTTTCCTGTAAAGCACGGTATGTAATTTGTTCTAATTCTTTCATTGTTAGCGTAGATATGATATCTTTCATTTGAGGACCTCTTTCTATAGTTGTTGTTGTCGAAGACTTAACTATATAAAAGAAGGTCCTTTTTTTCATTCAAAATGCTTTTCAACTACTATCGCGCTCCGCTTGCTGGCCTCATTTTTGGTGTTGAAGTCTTACGACTTCAACACCAAAAACGAGGTATATGTTCTCCCATAAACATTTTACTCTAACCCTATGTTAAAATTGGATCGAGATAAAGCCTATGATAAACTTGCAAGTAGATACATGTGAATAAAATAAACCATTTACAGATAGAAAGCAATGAAGGAGATGCCAGCAATGAAGGTGAAAAAGGCAATTATACCGGCTGCCGGGCTTGGAACACGCTTCCTTCCCGCGACCAAAGCACAGCCGAAAGAAATGCTGCCAATCGTAGATAAACCAACCATACAATATATCGTGGAAGAGGCAGTGGATTCCGGGATTGAAGATATTATTATTATTTCAGGAAGGGGAAAACGGGCGATTGAAGACCATTTTGATACGTCCTATGAGTTGGAAGAAAAGCTTACCCAAAAAGGCAAAATGGAAATGCTGGAAATGGTTCAGTCAATCACAAACTTGGCCAATATCCATTACATTAGGCAAAAAGAGCCAAAAGGACTTGGACATGCGATCGCCTGTGCACACAGTTTTGTCGGAAATGAACCATTTGCCGTGCTTTTAGGTGATGATATTGTTGAAGCAGAAGAACCGTGTTTGAAGCAGCTGATCGATGTATATGATACGTACAACTCTTCAGTAGTGGGTGTACATGATGTACCGGAAGAAGATGTGTCAAAATACGGCATCATCAACCCAGCGGCAGGAAGGGATTATGGTTCATCCATTCAGGCCATTGAGTCATTGGTGGAAAAACCCCCGGTCGAACAGGCACCATCAAATTTAGCAATCATGGGAAGATATGTACTCACTCCCGGAATTTTTCACATTCTGGAAAATTTAGAGCCGGGAAAAGGTGGAGAAATTCAACTGACAGATGCGATTGAGATATTAAATCAACAGGAACAGGTTCTCGCATATAATTTTACCGGGGAACGTTATGATATTGGAGGAAAACTCGGATTTGTCCAGGCTACGATTGATTTTGCGCTGAACCGGGAAGACCTGCATGAGGATATCAAAGCATATATGGAGAAAAAACTGGAGCGTTTAAGAAACAACTAGGAGTGAATAGACAATGGAATTAGCAGTAATAGGGACGGGTTATGTTGGCCTGGTGACAGGAGTCTGTTTGTCAGATCTTGGCCATCACGTTACCTGTATTGACATCGATGAAGAAAAAATTGCCACATTAAAAAAAGGGATCAGTCCAATCTATGAAGATGGGTTAACTGAACTACTCCAGAAAAACATAGAAAAAGAGAACCTGACTTTTACGACCAATTACAAGGAAGGGCTCACTGACAAACAAATCGTATATATTGCTGTTGGCACACCTCAGGGGGAAGACGGATCTGCTGATTTGACTTATATCAATGCAGCCTGTGAGGACATTGCGGCAAATCTTGAAAATGATGTTGTCATTGTTACCAAAAGTACGGTACCTGTGGGGACGAATGAACATATCAAAGATAAGATCCAGTCAAGTCTGAAAAGAGACGTAAGCATTAAAATCGCCTCCAATCCGGAATTCTTGCGCCAGGGCTCCGCTGTGTATGACACCTTCCATGGTGACCGAATTGTAATTGGCTCCGAGGATGAACAAGTCCTAAAGATGTTGGAAGAGGTAAATGAAGGGTTTGATCTTCCAATTGTAAAAACAGATCTCAGAAGTGCGGAAATGATCAAATATGCAGCAAATGCATTTTTGGCAACAAAGATCAGTTTTATCAATGAAATGGCCAACCTGTCAGAGAAGATTGGTGCAAATATCGATCATGTCGCAAATGGAATGGGAATGGACAAACGAATCGGGAGCGCCTTTTTAAATGCGGGCATCGGCTACGGCGGATCCTGTTTTCCAAAAGATACAAGAGCAATCATCTCCATCGGAAAAAATAAAGATTACGATATGCCTGTGCTTGAGAATGTGGTAGATTCCAACGACAGGCAGCGGGGAATCATTGTAGACAAGTTGCTCGAACGCTTTCGTGATCTAAACGGGAAAACAATTGCTGTACTGGGGCTTTCCTTTAAGCCGAATACGGATGATATGCGGGAAGCACCATCTATTTTAGTGACTAAGAAGCTCCTGGAAGAAGGTGCTACTGTCCGTGCCTATGATCCTGCTGCCATGGAAAATGCCAAAAAGATTCTATCTGATGAAATCAGCTATACTTCGAGTGTAGAGGAAGCGGTTCAGGATTCGGATATCGTAATCATCTTGACAGAGTGGAAAGAAATGAAGGAATTCCCACTGGAAGCTTACAAGCAGCATATGATCAATCCTGTCGTTTTCGATGGAAGAAACTGTTTTACATTGGAAGAAGCGCGTACGAGTGGCGTGGAGTATCATTCGATCGGCCGCCCGGCGGTCAATGGATAATGGGGGAGAAAGTCGGCATATGGCCGGCTTTTTTTGTGGTTGGTGTGGTGGATTGGGGGAGAGCGCTTGTGGGCGGCGGTTCGGCGTTTGGGCGCGGCGCGTGGTCCCGCGTTCGTGATCTAAGGTCCTGCGCTCGCGTGGGTTGGTTCAGCGTTCGCGGCTGATGGTCCTGCGTTCAAGCGATGGAGTCCTGCGTTCGTGACTAGTGGTTCTGCGCTCACGTGGGTTGGTTCAGCGTTCGCGGCCGGTGGTCCCGCGTTCAAGCGAGGAGGTCCTGCGTTCGTGGCCGATGGTTCAGCGCTCATGGCTGATGTTCCTGCGTTTGTGTGTGTTAGTTCAGCGTTCGCGGCTGATGATCCTGCGCTCAATCGAGTAGGTTCAGCGTTCGCGGCCTGAGGTCCTGCTCTCAGGCCGCTTTGTTTCAAAGATAGTAGAAGCGGGAGCTTGTGCTGCCACTGTAATCAAATTTTGCCTTCAGGAAGAATCTTCGTACAACAAAAGGAGATTCCACTTGCAAAAACTCCCTCGCATCCCGGTTCGTTATTTTATTATCCACCAACAGTTTATAGTCATTTAATGCCGTAATGTGTGCGTCTATAGACCTGTGTTTATGTTCATGTTGGCAGGTCCATTTTCGCTTTTCTCTCAACATAGGAACAGCCTCGCAAAATGGACAAAACACGCCTTTTATTAAATCGTTTTTTGTTAAATGATAACTGTCTAATATGTGATGCTCGGGTGTCTGATGAGCCTGTGTTAGCCGATTCGCTAATTTTATCAGCTTATCTTTACTAAGATGCGTGTTGGAATAGCTGGATGTAAGCTTTTCAATTTTAAAATATAAATCATTATTGTGAATGACTTCCTGTGGGATAAGTTGTTCGGATGTAGATGATTTGATAATTGTGCTGGGGAAACTGATCACGACGAGGAACTCGATTGGAAAGTTCAGGCCAACATGGGGGTGAAGCCATTTTTTGAGGCGATGCTGTTGGAGTTTTGCCTGAGAAATGGGGTTCTTAAAACCTTCTTCCTTGTTATTATAATCAATTCGGGTTACCTGGCTGTTTTCACCAAATATTACAGTTCCAAACCAGTTCTTCACTTCCAGTATTAGAATATACTTTTCCGTTAAAATCAATTTGTCTATTTGAAAGAATCCCTGCTCGTCTTTCAAGCGTACATTGTGTAAAATAAAATATTTTTGTTTATCCAGAAAACGTAATGGATAATCAACTTCCTTCTCCCCCTTGATACCTGTTTTTTCCTTTATTAGATCCTGTTGAACTTTCGGCTTCATTGGATGGCTGCGCAATAATCGCTTATCCAATGCTTCCAGTTGCCATAATTTCATTAAATTATCTTGTCTTTTTGCTGTCATCGTTTCCCTTCCTTTTTAAAAGTTTATATATAATTTCTACACGGTTGCGGATTTTCCTTCTTTTTATGCAAAAATTGAATTTTTGTCAGCGTTCACGACCTGGGGTTCCGCGTTCGTGGCTGGTGGTCCTGCGCTCAGGCGAGGTTGTTCCGCGTTCGTGTCCAAGTGGTCCAGCGCTCAGGCGAGGTTGTTCCGCGTTCGCGTCCCGAGATCCTGCGCTCAGGCGAGGCTGTTCAGCGTTCGTGGTCGGTGTCCTGCGTCCAGGCGAGTTGTTCCGCGTTCATGTCCAGTGGTCCTGCGCTCAGGCGAGGCTGTTCCGCGTTCGTGTCCAGTGGTCCTGCGCCCAGACGAGGCTGTTCCGCGTTCGTGGTCGGTGTCCTGCGCTCAGGCGAGGCTGTTCCGCGTTCGTGGCCCAAGGTCCTGCGTCCAGGCGAGGAAGTCCTGCGTTCGTAGCCAGTGATCCTGCGTTCAGGCGAGGCAGTTCCGCGTTCGTGTCCAATGGTCCCGCGCTCAGTCGAGGGAGTCCTGCGCTCGCGTGGATTGGTTCAGCGTTCAGGCGAGGTTGTCCTGCGTTCGTGTCCCGAGTTCCTGCGCTCGCACCAGTGTCCTCCCACATTTGTAATGAATTTGATAATTTATTTATCAACTGCCCTATGGTATAATGCGTTGAGTGTGAAATCGTATAGGGAAGGCTGAATACTATCGTGGAAAAGAAACGAATTTTATTTTTTATCTATCAAATGGGTGCTGGTGGTGCTGCGAGAACGCTGCTAAATATCCTGAATAATCTGGACCGGACAAAATTCACCCCTATTCTGGTGACACTGAATTATAATGGAAATTATGAAGAATATTTGAATACAGATGTAACATTTATTAAATTGGATACGAAAAGACTAAGGTCAGCCATTTTCCCATTAGCCAAAGTGATCAGGAAGGAAAAAGCGGATATCGTATTCAGTACGATTCCCAATTACAATACGATCGCCATCCTTGGTAATCTATTGTCGTTTACGCCTGCTAAAAATGTTGTCAGGGAGGCTGCCTATCTGGGCGGAAGTAAAAAGGAAGATTTGAAGCTCCGCCTCTTTGGCTTGCTTTATAAACGAGCAAGTAAGGTTGTTGCCCTTTCAAAAGGGGTAAAAGAAAATATCGTGAATCGTTATAAGGTAAAGCCGGACAAAATTAAAGTTATATATAACCCGGTTGATGTGGAAGGTATTCAGCGGTTGATGGAGAATGAAACAATCGCACAAGAGCACAAAGCAATTTTCGAAACAGACGAAAAAGTGGTTATTACTGCTGGAAGACTTGTTAGCGACAAGGATCACGAGACATTGATCAACGCTTTTGCGAAGGTGAAACAGAAAAGGAATACCCAATTGGTCATCCTTGGCGAGGGGGAGTTGGAAGCAGATTTAAAAAGGCAGGCAAAAGAATTAAACATAGAGGACAATGTTCATTTTCTCGGATTTCAGCGCAACCCTTATGTTTATTTCAAGCATGCTGATCTGTTCGTCTTATCCTCAAAAAGGGAAGGGTTTGGGCATGTTTTGGCGGAAGCCTTGGCAACAGGAACTCCCGTCATTTCTACCAGGGCGAGGCCTGGTGCGGAGGAAGTGCTTGGTGCAGGAGAATTTGGTGAAATGTGTGAAACTGGAAATGCGGCGGAATTGGCAGAGAAGATGGATCACATGCTAGATATGAGCGAAGAAGAACAGGATAAGGTCATTGCCAAGGGAATCAGCCGCGCTAATGAATTTCACGTGAATACGATCGTTAAACAATACGAAGAGATGTTTATACAAACGTTTGATCAATAAAATAAAACGTCATTCAGGTGGTTTCCTTCCACTGAATGAAGAAAAATAGGCAGCTGGCCGAAGCTTGCAATTCAGCGCATAGAGCCAGTTATTAGCAAGATAATAAACAGGAGATGGTGGAGAAATGGATACAGCCAAGCGAGTGGTGCATCTGACAACAGTACACCATCCGTATGATCCGAGAATTTATCATAAAGAATGCAAATCCCTTCAAAATGCTGGCTTTGATGTAACATTAATTGCCCAACAAGACGAGAAGGGAAATGAAGCGGATAAACCGATCAACCATATACCGGTGACAAAATACAAAAGCCGATTAAAACGGATGATTTTCGGGACACGTGATGCGTATAAAAAAGCGAAAAAGCTAAACGCGGATGTGTACCATTTTCATGACCCGGAACTCCTTCCTGTGGCATGGCTGTTGAAAAAACAGGATAATGTGGTCATCTATGATATCCATGAAGACTATATTACGAGCATCATGCAGAAAGATTATATGAAGAAACCCGTTAAAAAAGTAATCGCCACAGCGTATAAGTATATGGAGAAATTTTTTTCCCGGAACATGGAGCTATGTCTTGCGGAAAAGTATTATAAAGATATCTATCCGAGGGGAAAATGTATACTGAATTACCCAACGGTGAATGAAAAATTCATGCAGCACACACGCATCGGACAAGCAGAAGAAAAAGTATTGTATACTGGTAATGTATCAATAGTCAGAGGCGCGTTTTTCCATGCGAAAATTCCTGCCATTGATCCGAAACTGACCGTAAACTTTGTCGGCAAGTGTCCGAGTGATCTGGCAAAAGCAATGGATGACGTTGCTGGAGAGGAAAAGGACCGCCTTGTCATCGAGGGGATCGACAGCTTTATTGATAAAGAAGTGATTGAGGAAAGATATCTTGAGCGAAACTGGCTGGCAGGTATTGCCCTGTTCCCGCCGACAGAACATTATAAGAAGAAGGAACTGACGAAGTTCTTCGAATACATGAATGCTGGACTTCCTATTATCTGTTCGGATTTCCCAGTCTGGAAGGATTTTGTCAACCACTATCAATGCGGAATTGCCGTTGATCCGAATGATGATGACGCAATAAAAGAAGCATTCACATACCTGAGAAACAACCCTGAAGAAGCAAAACAGATGGGGGAAAACGGTAAAAAAGCCGTCATGGAAGATTTGAACTGGCATACACAAGAGAATAAGCTGATCAGGTGGTATGAGCAATTGTTAAACATAAACCAATCAGCTGGTATGGAAGGTAAGGGCTGATATACATTGAAACAGAATCCATTAATTTCAGTGATTACACCTGCGTATAATGCAGAAAAATTTATCAAAGAGACCATTCAATCCGTTATCGACCAGACCTATTCCAATTGGGAAATGGTTATTGTTGATGACCGGTCCAAGGATCGTACGGTTGAACGGATCAAAGAAATGCAGGAACATGACGGACGGATTAAGCTTGTCGAGCTTGAGGAAAATTCAGGCTCTGCAGTTGCCCGCAATACTGCTATCCAAAACGCAAAAGGGAGATATCTGGCATTTTTGGACAGTGATGACAGCTGGATGCCAGAAAAGTTGGAAAAACAACTAACATTCATGCAGGAATTGGGCATTGCTTTTTCCTTCACCAAATATGTCCGCACACTTGAGGATGGCACGCCAACAAATGCTACCACGAGCGCGCCTGCAACAGTGAGTTACGACGCCCTGATGAAGCGTTGTGTGATTGGATGCCTGACCGTGATGCTGGACAGGGAAAAAATTGGCCAGGTGGAGATGGTCAATATCCGTACAAGGCAGGATTACGCCCTTTGGCTCGATTTGACGAGAAGGGGCTACCTTGCATATGGCATGTCAGAAGTGCTGGCCAAATACCGTGTGGTGGAAAATTCCATCTCCAGTAATAAATGGCGGGCCGCAAAGCAGAACTGGCGTGTATTCCGTGATGTTGAAAAGCAAAGCCTTACGAAGAGTATGTGGTATTTTGCCAATTATGCGGTGCTTTCCATACGGGATGTAATCAAATATAGAATATCATCATAATTTAGGCTGGAATTCCTATCCAGTCCGTACGAAACTAGGCGGTGTCATGAAGTAATGAAAACATATTTACAGGAAATGCTGAAACGAAAAGATTTATTAATATATTTAGTGAAATCCGGATTAAAAGCGGAACATCGGAACAGTTATCTGGGCTATTTCTGGTGGTTACTGGACCCGCTGTTAAGTGTGCTGGTCTTTTACTTTCTTGTCGTTGTTATCCTGGATCGGGGCGATATTGAAAATTATCCATTGTTCCTTGTTATCGGGTTAATTGTGTGGCGTTGTATCAGCACAACCATTAACTCATCGGCAAAATCAATCATGCGGTACAGTTCGATCATCAATCAGGTGTATTTGCCGAAGTCACTATTTCCACTTTCCTTTACATTTACCCAGTTGTTCAACTTTGCATTTGGCCTTGTGGTCATCGCAATATTTCTTGCGGTTTATGGTGTTCTCCCGGGATGGGAGGTCGTCTATTTGCCAGTCCTTATTGTTATTCAAACTGTATTTTTGCTGGCAATTGGAATGATATTGGGATATGTGACCGTGTTTGTACGCGACATAGATAATGTACTGCAACATGTCACACGGGTTTTCTTCTATGCTTCCCCGATTATCTGGGTAGGCGGAAGACTGCCTCCGGAATACAGCTGGGCGGTTGACTACAACCCGGTAGCCATAATTGTAGAATCCTACCGGGATATCCTAATGTATAACAGCAGTCCGAATTTTATGGGACTCGCTATCATTTTTGTACTGTCAGTTGCTGCAATCGTGTTTATGCTTTGGTATTACAGCAGGAATGAACATAAGATCATTAAAGCATTATAAGGATGTTCAAACGCAAATGGTAAAATTAAATTTTTTAAAAAAAGAGGGTTTTTGAATTGATCACGAATGAGGATTCAAAAATGGATGACAAACAGGATAACGTGATAAAGGCCAAGAAAATTGGCGTTTCTTTCTATGCGGGGAACCACCGGGATGATTTCAAATCACGGGTTCTCCGTTTCCTGAAAGAGTGGAAAATGCCAGAGGAAAAAATGGTATGGCCGCTGGAGGATATCAACTTTGAGGGCACCCGGGGAGAAATCCTTGGTATTATCGGCTCGAATGGGGCTGGGAAAACAACGCTCAGTAAGATTATAGCAGGTATCCTTCAGCAAGATCAGGGAGAAATTGAAGTGAATGGTAAGGTTACGGCACTTTTTTCCTTTGGTATGGGCTTCAATAAAGAATTGACAGGCGAGGAAAATGTCTTTCTTAATGGGATGATGCTCGGTATTGATAAGAAGCTGATTGAAAGCTACATCCGGGACATCCATGAATTTTCCGATCTTGGGGAATTTTTTAATCAGCCGATGAAATATTATTCAAGTGGAATGAAAGCAAGGCTGGGCTTCAGTGTTGCAGCACATCTTCAGCCGGAAATTCTTATTCTGGATGAAGCATTAAATACTGGTGATGCGAAATTTTCCCAGAAAGCTGCGGCAAAAATGAAGGAGCTGGTGAAACAGGCCAAAATGGTAATTATCGTTACACACAGTCTTCGCTACGCCCAGCGCAATTGCGACAGGTTAATGTGGATTGATGGTGGTGCAGTACGCGAAATCGGTGACCCGAAGGAAGTTGTCGCACATTACAAAGAAACCGTTCCACCAAGACCACCAAGAAGGCATCGTAACCTTCAGCTGGAAAAAACAGAAACCAATATTACGGATAAGGCAATCATTAAAGCTGATAACGTAGGGGTCTCATTCAAACTGAATACTGGTGAATTCTGGGCATTGAAAGATATTAATTTTGAAATCAAAGAAGGGGAAGTTGTAGGGATTATCGGCCATAACGGCGCAGGCAAGAGTACCCTTTGCAAAGTGCTGACAAAAATCCTTTCCCCAGATGAAGGGAGTCTGGAACTGCAGGGGGAGACCTCCGCATTGCTCGGCTATGGGACAGGTTTTAATGCCCATTTGAGCGGAGAGGACAATATTTACCTGAATGCAATGCTGCTTGGTATTCCGAAAAAACGTGTCGATGAGAAATATGATGAGATCATCGAATTTTCCGGACTTGGGAAAAAGGTGGAAAAGCCTGTCAAAGATATGTCCAGTGGAATGAAATCACGGCTCGGTTTTAGTATTGCCGCGATCCTGCAACCGGATATCTTCATTATTGATGAAGCATTGTCCACAGGAGATCTTGCCTTTAAGCAAAAAGCAAGTGAGCGGATCCAAGACATGATGGAGCGGGCAAAAGCTGTCATCATCGTATCCCACAGTCTTACCTTCATTGAACAAATTTGCACCCGCGGCATTTGGATGGACCAAGGACGAATCCGTTTTGATGGGGATGTTGAGGAAGCAGTGGAGCAATATCGCGAATCGCAAGGGGTTAAGAAAAAAGTAAATGTTAAAAATGCGGCAAGACAGCGGAAAACTGTCCCGCCGGCCACAGAAAATATTGGAAATAAAAAAACTGCCCCAAAGCAGAAAAAGACAGGAAGCCAAAACAAACCTGTTCAAAAGCAGAAGCAGCAATCTAAGAAACAATAACAAACTGGCAAAACAGTAGGTTAAAACGAACAAAATGTAATCAAACAATGGCGGTGAACTTCGATGCTTAAAAAAATCATATCCGCACCAATGGACTGGGTTTTATATACCCTGCTCGATGAAAGAAAACGGAAAAAAATCGGGGATCAATTTTCCGATCAACAGAAGGACAAGCTGAAGCGAATCATCAACGGAAAAAAATTTATCCAAAGACAGCAGCTGAAGCAACTGAAGCACCACCTGTATAATCTCGGATTTACCGAAAGAGCGCTTGCTGAGATGGAAGCATTTCTCGAGACCATAGACAATGAAGAAATCAAAAGACTCGTCGCCTGGGAGTTGACACTTTGGCATGCAAATAAATATTCCGCTGAAGGGGCACGTCAGGCGTTGACATATATTCCAATTGCTTCACGGAATGAACGCAATATGGATCAGTTGAGAAGAATCGCTATTATCACAGCAGAGTGTCTGGAACGACTGGATGAAATCGAAAAAGCAAAAAATGTCATTGCCAAAGTATTGGAAAAACAACCACATCCGGACCTATATCTGGCAGCAGTAAACCTGGAGGAAGCAGTGGATAATCGCGTCGAATGGATCAACAAGGCACTTGATCTATACAACCTCCAGCATATTTCCTTCGCGACGAAGGGAAATGCTGCGACCTATGATGATTTGATCACAAATCCATTGGATAAAAAAATAGAGGCAGATCCGAAAGTATCGGTTATCCTTCCTGCATTTAAAGCAGAGTTCGGGATTCGAATTGCGATTGAATCGATTCTTTCCCAGACATGGCAAAATCTCGAGCTGTTAGTGGTGGATGACTGCAGTCCTGATAAGACAAAAGAAACGGTAAAGGAATATACCCAGAAAGACTCCCGTGTGAAGCTGCTTCAGACACCGGTAAACAGCGGGCCATATGTTGCTAGAAATATCGCGATGCAAGAAGCAACGGGCGATTTTGTCACAATCAATGATGCGGATGACTGGTCCCATGCAGAGAAGATTGAGACACAAGTAAGGCATTTGGTCGAAAACCCGGAGGTAATCGCCAATACATCAGAACATGCCCGCTTGACGGAAGGTCTTAAGCTGTATCGCCGGGGAACACCTGGTAAATATATTTTCCCAAACATGTCTTCCATCATGTTCCGTCGTGAACCGGTGCTTGAAAAAATTGGCTACTGGGACAGCATGCGTTTTGCTGCAGATGGCGAATTCAAACGCCGTCTCCTTCGTGTTTTCGGAAAGAACAGTTATGTTGACCTGAAATCAGGGCCATTATCATTGCCAAGACAATCGGTTTCCTCCCTGACAGGAAGCTCCGCATTTGGTTACAACGGATTTTTCATGGGAGTCAGGAAGGAATATGTAGAAGGGCTTGAATTCCATCATAACAATACGGATAGCTTATATTATCCATATCCGCTGGAGACAAGACCATTTCCGGTGCCTGAGCCAATGTGGCCGAATCGTGAGAGAAAAACGGACGGACAAAGGCATTTTGATATCGTGCTCGCGGGTGATTTTAGGCAAAACGTCTCTGCGATTGTAAAAGAAATTAACACATTAAAAACAGAAAACATCCGAATCGGCCTGATGCAGTTGTATCAGTATGATCTGACAATTACAGAGAATCTTCATCCCGACATTCGCAGACTGCTTGATGGCGATCAGGTACAGATGCTTGTTTACGGGGAAAAAATCACTGCTGATATATTGCTTTTGTTCGACCCAAGCCTGCTTGAAACATGGCAAAAATACCGGCCAACTATAACAGCAGAGGAAGTCAATGTAATGGTTCTCAAGCTGCCGGACGCACAAAAGAAAGAGACAATCCTTAACCATATGAAAGAATACGTTGGATCTGTCGGCATTTGGTATCCGGTCAATAATATAATCAGAGAATCATTACAGGAATGGGGCGTCCCATTGGCAGAAAAAATCAGGAGCGGTGATGATGGACTATCAGGAGAATGAACTAAACCGGCTCGACAAGGTGCTGAAGGAAAAAGAGGTTGAAAAGGAACAGTCCTTGCGAAAACGCAAAGAAATGCAAAGGGAATTTGACAGCGTTCAGGCCAAGCTTCAAAAAGCATCGAACGTACCTAAGAAAGCCAAGCAGTTTATCTGGGCAACAGGGGCTTACGCGCTTGGCAGACGAAACCGGAAGCAACTTTATAGCAAAGTCTACAAACGAAAAAATGCAGCAAATCAGCTGAAGAAATATATGTATCATTTATATGATCTTGGTTTTACCAAAAAAGCATTGGAAGATCTGGAACATCTTTATGAGGAAACGAATGACCGTTATGTAAAGAAAGCTATCGCCTGGGAGCTCAGCCTTTGGTATGCCAATAAATATACAAAAGATGGAGCAAGACAGGCACTGGAATATCTGCCTGTTACCATCCGTGGTGAGAAGGATGAGGATTTCCTGAGAAAAGCGGTCATTATTAGTGCCGAATGCTTGGAGAGGCTGGGGAAAGCGGATATTGGAAAACAGCTTCTTGAAGGAAGAATCTCCGCACGTGCCCATCCGGATCTCTACCTGGCGCTTGCCAATTTGGAAGAATCACTGGAAAGACGAGTGGAATGGATAAACAAAGCATTGGAAATGTACGGGATTGCACCCATTGTCTTTACCGGAAACACCTATGAGGATTTATCAACATTACCAATCAATCGGACGGTAGAAGATGGCCCGAAAGTATCGGTAATTTTGCCTGCATACAAAGCAGCCAATGGAATCCGTGTCGCCATTGAATCCATCCTTAACCAGACATGGAAAAACATCGAACTGCTCGTTGTTGATGACTGCAGCCCGGATGATACGGTGAAAGTCGTAAAAGAGTACATCGAAAAAGATGCCCGGATCCGAATACTTTCAACCCCCGTGAACAGCGGCCCTTATGTTGCACGCAATATTGCATTGAAGGAAGCGAAAGGGGAATATGTCACAATCAATGACGCAGATGACTGGTCACATGCAGAGAAGATTGAAACACAGGTCAGACATCTGATGGAAAATAAAACTGTAATTGCTAATACATCCGAACATGCACGACTCACAGAAGAACTAAAATTACACCGGAGAGGCACACCTGGTGCGTACATATTTTCCAATATGTCGTCATTGATGTTCCGGCGCATACCGGTTCTCGACACCATAGGCTTTTGGGACACTGTTCGTTTTGCGGCAGACAGTGAATTCAAAAAGCGAATGGCCACTGTGTTTGGATCGGAAAGTATCGTTGATCTGAGAAGCGGCCCACTATCGCTTCCAAGGCAGGCTTCCGGATCACTCACAGGAAGCTCCGCATTTGGTTACAGCGGATTTTTAATGGGAGTTCGGAAAGAATATGCAGAAGTCCACCGGCTCCATCAACAGGAGGCGGATTCGCTGTATTATCCTTTCCCACAAGTAGTGAGACCATATCCGGTGCCTGAACCGATGTGGACAAAACGTGAGGACAAGCCAGACGGCAGCCGGCATTTCGATGTCGTGATCGTATCAGATTTCCGGTTGCCTGA
Source organism: Virgibacillus ainsalahensis (assembly GCF_055380755.1). Taxonomy (NCBI): domain Bacteria; kingdom Bacillati; phylum Bacillota; class Bacilli; order Caryophanales; family Bacillaceae; genus Virgibacillus; species Virgibacillus ainsalahensis. The sequence goes on from NZ_AP043943.1 coordinate 170,094, forward strand.
AGAGAAGCATCAGGATACCCTAGAAGAAATCCGTATTAATAAAGAAAAGGGACTGCGAACAGGACTTGTGCAGATGGCACATTATGACTTCACGATGTCGAAAAATATCGATCGGTCCATCCGGGATTGTATTGACGGAAAAGATGTGCAGATGCTCGTATATGGGGAAAATATTACCTCGGATGTGCTGCTGATCAAACACCCAGCCGTTTTCGAGGAAAAGCAGAAATATGTACCGGCTGTCCATGCAAGAGTTGTCCGCGGCGTAATTGGAGAAGTACCCGCCAATATGAGGCAATGCGTGCGAAATGCCGCCGAATATGCAGACAAACAGGTGAAATGGTACCCTAAAAATGACATAATCCGCAGTAGTGTGAACACACAGCATATCAAACTCTCCCCGGAAAACTGGAGCAACTATGAAAAGCGACTGGAGGACTGGATTATCTAGCAGGATGGAGTGTGGGCGCAGTACTTTTAGCCGCGACCGCGGGACTATCGGGGCTGAGCGCAGTATCCCGGCCAGCGAGCGCAGAACTATCGGTCACGAGCGCAGGACCCCGGGCCATGAGCGCAGTACTACTGGCCGCGAACGCAGGATGAACTGGTATGAGCGCAGGACCTCGAACTGCGAAAGCAGGACCACCGCAGCAGTATCGGGGGTCGGTCCCCCGCTGCATTAACGCGTTAATGTGATGGGGGACAGACCCCCTCCTGACAACCATACAAAGGACAGGGGATGTTACCAATGAACGATAATAAAAATAAACAGCTAAACAGCAAATCTAATAAAAAGCAGCCATTTTTGAAACAGCCCCTGTCCACCGAGTGGCAGCGGGAAGAAGAACAGCAATTTATTGCAAAGCTGATTAAAAAAGACGCTCAAATATATAAAGCAGATAAAGAAAGAAAAGCGAATGAAAAGCAAATGAAATATATCGAGAAGAGCAATACATGGAAATCCTCCGCACCAATCCGAAAAATAACCAATAAATTCGGCTCAACCGAAAAGCACCAGGCACAGGAAATTAGTGAACTACAGGCAGAATTGAAAGCCACCCGGAAAGAACTCTATGAAACTCGTGAGGAGCTTCACGAAGCGACGCTCGATGACCGGTCCATGAGTGGTGCGAGGATGCTTAATACAATCAGGGAACAGATAGAAGAAGGGAATTTAATTGACTATATCGCACAAACTGTAAAACAAAAGCAGCAGCATGAAGCAAATTATAATGAGGCATTGCGCTACATGGGAAGAGTTTTCATGAATGAAAAAGCTGCTTATAAACAGACCGTTTATTCCAAAATCCTGGAGGCACTTAAAATCGAGGACATTCCCGAATACCTTATAAGGGAAGGTCTGACAGAAGAACCGATTCCCCTAAAACAGGCAGCTTCCTTTCGCGGCAGCCTCAATATGAGGATACGGCAAAAGCAGTTGGAAGACACGCTGCCTGAGTGGCTGCTTGATGATAAGCATATAGCCTACTCCTTCATGGATCAGCTCAACATAAGAAAACCGTGGACTTCTGAGACGAATTATAAGCTCGCGGACATTCCTCAGAAGGAATCCATCGTCATCAAACCCGCAGAAGGTGCTGGTTCGAGAGGTGTATATCTCGTTCATGCTTTTAATGATATAATAGATGTCAAACGGTCGAAAAAACTCGATAGCTGGCAGACACTCAATCAAAGCATGAAGGAGGATCTCCAATCCGGCTGGGTAAGTGAAGACCAATGGTATATCGAAGAACTCATTTTGGAAAATAAACCGGAAAAAATTCCGGCAAGTGACATAAAATTTTATTGTTTTTATGGAAAAGTCGGCCTGATTCTGGAGATTTCCAGATATCCGGAATTGAAATACTGCTGGTGGACAGCAGATGGTAAAAGAATCCACACAGGCAAGTATGAGGATAACCCGTTTAAAGGAAAGGGCGTTACACAAGATGAAATGGAGTTGGCTTCATACATAAGTGCACAAATCCCGGCACCTTTCATGCGGATTGATTTCCTAAGGTCCGATAAGGATTTAGTTTTTGGCGAATTCACTCCAAAACCGGGTAATTATGATGGGTTTGATACGCATACAGACCAGTGGATGGGAGATTATTTCCTGGAAGCACAGGGACGTCTGATGCAGGATTTATTGAATGGAAAAGAATTTACTGCCTATATGGAATTAAAGAAAAGGCATAATAAATAGAACATGGTACCAGAGTTATTAGGAGGAAAATCGAATGGAAGAGAACAACACAGAATGGTTGCCGCATTTGTCGAATGAGATCGTATCTGATGCACACGGTAATTTATTGGATGCTTATGCAGTCTCTCTCGAGGGCTGGAGAAGGGGCTTAACTCTAAAATGGCATGTAAAGGATTCGGAAAAATTTAAGGAAATGAATACATGGTTTGTTGATCGTCCCGGTCAGCTTTTTTCGCTAAGCTCTAAAGAAAAAACACATTATTTCTTCCGAACAAGAGGGGACAAAGTATCCAATGAAGCGGTTGAAATCGGCAAAGATAAGGAAAAGACGAAGCAGGCATTACAGAAGGCCGGCGTTCCTGTACCTGAAGGGAAGCAGTTCACCGAAGAAGCAGCAAATGAATCGATTATCGAATATGCATCAGTGATCGGCTATCCGGTTGTGTTAAAACCTACCGATGGGAGCTTCGGCAGAGGTGTCATTTCCAAAATCACAAGTTCAGGAGAGCTGGAATACGCGCTTACTTATGTGCGTACCGAATTAAATTATCCTGATGTAATTTTAGAGCAGTATATACCAGGAAATGAATACCGATTGTATGTTGTTGGCAATCAAGTTGTTGGTGCGATCCATCGAATTCCTCCTAATATTGTCGGTGACGGTAACAATACAATAAAAGCGTTAATCGAACTGAAAAATGAGCAACGAAGTCTAAACCCAAGACTTGTTAGCTGTCCAATCAATATCAATCAGGAAATAATTGATTATATAGATCGAAAAGAATACACGATGGATACAGTGCCTGAAAACGAAGAACAAGTTTTCCTCAGTGATAAAAGCAATATCTCATTAGGCGGCGATCCTGTAGATGTATTAGATGAATTACCTGTCCAGGTAAAAGAAACGGCAATACAAGCATTAAAAGCGGTCCCGGGGCTGGAACATGGAGCAGTCGACCTGATTGTCCATTCCAATAAAAATCCAGAAGAGGCAGGGTTTGTTATCGAATTAAACCCCACCTCACAACTGGGCGGTATCTTATTTCCGATGAAAGGAAAGCCAAGAGATATTCCCGCAGCAATTATGGATTATTATTTCCCGGAAACAAAGGATTTGAACGTGGATAAAACGAAAACCTATTTTGATTTTCATGATGTGTTGGACCCATTACAGTCCAGAGATGCAGCTACAACAACCGTGACACCCTCCCCAATGGGTGAAATTTATGCCAAGAAATATACAGTGATTGGGAACGTGCAGGATATCGGCTATCATCGCGGATTGCGCAAACAGGCATTTGAACGCTATTTGCACGGGTTTGTCATGAACCTTGAAAATGGGGACATTGAAGTGGTTGTTGCAGGCACAGACCCGGAAATGGTTGATGATTTTAAAAATGGGCTCTGGGAAGATGAAGAAAGAGCACAGGTCATTGAAGTTCAGGAAAGCCCGTACGATGACCCGGTAAAAGTAGGTTTCGAAATAAAAGCAGATTTAAAAACTCAAATTGAAGAACTGAAATTATACAAACAGGAGCTGGAAATCACGGAGTATGAAATGAAGAAGGCAGAAGTTGAGCGCAGGAAATTTTATGGAAGTATGTCTTGGAAAGCCACAAAGCCTATACGAATGTTTGGAGCAATTATGAAGAGATTGAAATAGTAGGCGAATGTAATTCTATAGGAGGAATCAGAAATGAATGAGAGCCAGGGAATTAGTCTGCCTCAACTTACGAATGATATTGTCAAAAACGCCAGGAAAACGAGGCTGGATGCTTTCGCGGTTGCTTTAGAGGGTTGGCGAAGAGGTTTGCAGTTAAAATGGTATACGAGGGACTCCGAACATTATGAGGATATGGTCATCTTTGGTGTCAACCCGCCTGGAAGACTTTTCTCTCTCACTTCTGAAAAAAGGACGCATTATTTTTTCAGAACAAGAGGAGATATCGTTAGCAGTGCGGCCGTGGAAATCGCATCAGAAAAAGATGATACGAAAATATGGCTGGATAATGCAGGGGTGCCAGTACCTCAAGGAAAAGGCTTTGAAGAAGATGCGACGAATGAGGAAATCATCAGCTACTCTAAATCGCTGGATTACCCGCTTGTCCTTAAACCAACAAATGCCAGTCTCGGAAATGGTGTTGTCACCAATATCAACAGTGATGAAGCTTTTATGAAAGCACTCCATTATGTCCGTCACGAACTTGATTATAAAGAGGTCGTTGTGGAACAGCATGTTGAGGGGAAAGAATATCGGATCTATGTCGTCAATGATAAAGTAATCGCCGCATACAACCGGGTTCCTGCCAATATAATCGGGGACGGCGAACATAATATTGAAGAGCTAATCGAGTTGAAAAATAAAGAGCGAAAGAAAAATGCCCGCTTAAACAGCTGTCTGATTGAAACGGATATAGAAATTCTCGAATTTATTCAGGAAGCAGGTTACGCGCTCACCAGCATCCCGAAAAAAGGGGAACAAATTTTTCTCAGACAAAAAACAAATGTGTCCTCCGGTGGTGACCCGATTGATGTTACAGAAACAATTCCGAAAGAATACAAGCAAATTGCCATTGATGCCATCAAAGCAGTTCCTGACTTACATCATGGTGGTGTCGATATTATCGTGAACGAAAACAGGGCTCAAAATGTAACAGCAGTAGTGATCGAACTAAATCCCACTGCTCAAATCGGTGGCGCATTATTTCCACTTAAAGGGAAATCCCGCAATATACCAGGGGCCATTATCGATTATTATTTTCCTGAAACAGAGGGAATGGACACAACAAATTCCAAAATATATTTTGATTTGATTAATATACTGGAGCCGCTGGAAAACCGGTCAGCACTTGAGGTGGAGGTAACACCAGCGCCAATGGGCCATCTCTATGCAAAGCGATTTGTTGTATCCGGAATGGTCCAGAGACAAAGCTATCATCGCTGGCTGAAAAAACATGCCCTTGATCGAAACCTGCACGGCTATGTAAAAAACATGGTATTTAATGAAATTGAAATCATCGTAGCAGGAACCGATAAAGAAGCAATTGCTGAATTCAAAGAAGAAATATCTAACTATCCTCAAAGTTCCAGGGTAGACAGTATCAAAGAAGAAAATTGGGATGAGCCGGTTACTGTCGGTTTTGAAATTACGGAACGATATAACACAAACAGTCTGAAATCCGTCCAGCACGCACTTCGAAAAATGGACAAAGATTTAAAACATTTAACAAAGCAAAAAAACAGAGTCGTTAAAGATAACAAGCATATTTTGAATAGTACGTCGTGGAAATATACCGAGCCGCTTAGGAAGATTGGATCTGTGGTGAAGAATAGGAAATAGGATTTCACCCTTAAAACATAACGGTTAAATTAATTGGATTTGACACCATTGGAAAAGCCTCAGTTTCTTAATGGACAAATGAAGGACTGGAAAACTGCGAGAATATAAAAGTGGCAAAGAAGTATCTGGCTAAGCAGGAGTCTCTGTCGCAGAGTAAATGGATCTGAAAAGAGGCTATCTCAAAAGGATTGCATGTCTTCACACATAGCTTAATAGTGGCAAGGTTGTGGTTGTTGTAAGAGAAACGAAAATAGACGGATTAAAGGATGCCTGCTGGCAGGAACCGGCTAAGGAAAAGGTAGGGAAACTGCAGGAGATGTTTGGGATAAGGCAGGTTAGTATTGGGTTTGAGATTAACCGGGGAAACCAAGGGAAGAAGAAATATACCAAATAATTTTACTTGAACACTTGTAATTGGTTAATAGAATCATAAACGGTTATGAAATAATTAAAGTGGAGGTTTTGTATGTCTAAAATAAAATTGACAGCAACAGGTGATGTATTGCTTCACTCGAGAATTTATAACATGTGTAAATCTGAAAAGGGCGGTTATGATTTCACGAAAAAAATGATGCCAGCAAAAAAGTTACTGGAATCAGGCGATATATCTGTAGTGAATTTAGAGTCCCTTGTTGCGGGAGAAGAAATGGGCTTAACTTCTTTCCCTAAATTTAATAATCCGGTAGAGCTAGCAGAAAACTTGAAATCTTTTAGCACAGATTTGGTCACTAATTCAAATAATCATACGATGGACCTTGGTGAGGAAGGTGCTTTAAAATCAATTGAAAATATAGAAAAAGCAGGTTTAATGTACGTCGGTTCCCACAAATCAAAAAATGATCAAAAAGAATTCAGGATTATAGAGAAAAATGATATTAAATGTGCTTTTCTCTCTTATACGGCTGTTACTTTGGGAAATAATCCACCAAAAAATAAAGGGTACCTTTTAAATCGAATCATTCAGGGACAGACAAAAGAAGTCAGAAGGGAAATTGAGAGGGTCAAAAAAGAGCACAAACCGGACGTAATAATTGTATCCATGCATTTTGGGAGAGAATATCCTCTACTGCCTGTAGCATCACAGAGAGAAGTCGCAAATTCCATTTCTGATGCAGGTGCAGATATTATTATCGGACATCATCCTCATGTACTTCAGCCCGCAGAGTGGATTACCAACTCCAGGGGTAAAAAAACATTTGTCATTTATTCATTGGGTAATTTTTATTCCGGCCAGAAAGGTTTATACAGACAAATAGGCGGGGCAATTTCTTTAGACATCGTAAAGAAATCCGATAAATCAGCTGATATTAAAGTTGAAAAGCCGGTACTTGATCTTACTTTTGTGGACGCAAATAAAGAGGCTGGGTATCAAATGCACCATTTATTAAAATATATTGAAAAGAATCCTTATATTAAAACAGAACACGGTGAGTTTGATTCTTTAGAAGTTTATAGCGAATTAAGTAGCAGATTTAAAAGCTGGATGCCAGAAATCGAGCTAAAATAATTCAATTAGAATAAAATACAAGTAAGTAAAGCCGCATCTTATTAGATACGGCTTTACTATCGTTATTTTGATTTAAATTTTGCAATTGATCTTAAAGGTTTTGTAACTTTCCATGAAGTACTCGTTTCCAATTGATCAAGTCGTTTTTTAAGCTGTTTATTTTGTCTTTTGGTTAGCTCCATTACATTTTCTTTCTGTTCATACTCAGCTAATTTTAACACTAATTTTTGGTAATCCTCTTGAAGTTCACTATATTTTTTGATATAAATATCCGCATCATTGATTCCAATTCCATTTTGTTTTCCTTGGTCCACTGCTTCTATATGAAAGCCATGCGCTACCGGTGATGTTCTTGACTTTTCATTAAGGGTCGCTTTGCTGGATAGTTTTTTTATATAACGATTTAACTTTTTAGAAAATTTCTCAATATTTGCAGTTGTACCTCCGGCAACGATTGAGATAGTTCCATTTTGAAGAGGCTTAATATACCCGTTGACTTTACTATTGAACGCAAATCTTCTAACTCTTAGAGCTAGTGATTCGCTATATTCACAATCAGAAAGAACATATCGTTTTAAATCAATTGGTGACTGAGGAATATTAGGTATTTTTATTTCTCCAGCAGTCCTGGACAAACAGGCGTCAAAAATAAAGTCATAATCAATATAAAACTTGTTGGCTTCTTTTCGATTATAATTTTTGGTTTCCGGAAAATAATAATCGATGAGTTGAGAAGGAATATCTCTTGCCTGTCCTTTCATCGGGAACAAATGCTGAGTAATGTGTGCTCGGGAATTAAGCTCGATGATTACTCCCGTGTCCCTTTGTTCGTCAACCATCATATCCAAACCACATTGCGGCAAAGATGGGAAGCTTTCCGTTGCAGCAATCGCAATTTTTTTGATATTGTCTGAAACTACATCAGTAATATCAATGGAATCCCCACCGGCTGAGATATTGTTTTTGGACTTCAGATAAACAACTTCATCTTCAGGAATGACAGAGTTCAAATCAAGATTTTTGCGATTTAGTAATGTTTTGGTTTCGCTATCTATTTTTATCGGTCGATTGGTTAATGATGGCAGCTTTGCTCTTTCTTTATTTTTTTGCTCTACCAACTCTTTAACAGTGTTTTTACCATTACCGATAACATGTGCTCTAATTCGTCTTAAAGCACCTATTACCTTTCCATCCAATAAATATAAACGATAATCCTCACCTTCAAAGTAACTTTCCAGAATAATATGTGGTGATTTTAATCGTCCTCTGACATATTCAAGAGCTTCAATTAATTCTCCCTCATTTTGAATATTTGCGATTACCCCTTTACCCCCTGTGCCTTGGAGAGGTTTTACCACTACAGGATAATCTATTTCAGCAGCATACTGTATAATATCTTCATTACTGGAGGATTCATCGAAGTCTTTCCCTTGTGGGGTGGAGACATCATTTTTAAGCAAATATTCTTTGGTGGTACGTTTGTTTTTAGTTAAATTTTTTGCTTCGGTCGAGACAAGATCTCCTCTGGTTACACTGAAATCATGTGTCTTCTTACCATCACTGACAGAATAATAGGGTTCAATATTTCCTGATGCCTCTTTAATGATTCTGATGTTAATTTCAAGTCCCCTTCTCCATGCCTCGAGAATAATGCTATACGTACTTAACATATAATTATTTGCATTTTTAGGGATATAATTATAAAGGTGATTTAAATACCTATTTTTCTTCATTTGCATAATTCTACCCTTTCATATTTACTCATTACGGATAAAAACTAGCTTCCATTTTAATAATTTTACCATAATCTGCTCTTTAATTCATTTATATTTAATATTTTAGAAGTACGGAATAGAGTTTAAAAATTCATGTATCGCTGGTTATATCATCCAGATTGTTCAAAATATACTTATAATATTCTGATTTGGCTAATGCAATTTCACCCATTCCAAATTCAAATCCTGGTCCGGTTTCGATTTCAAATAGATAAAGTTCTCCGGTATTTCGATCGATACCTATATCTATCCCTAATGATACAAGGCTTGTATTAAAGATTTTTTCCACTTTATAAGGAAGCTTTCTACCTATGTTCTTAATTGCATCTTCTAATGCTTCTGCATTTTTTTCAAAATTATCTTCTAAAAAAGGGCGCATTGTGGTTACACTTCCACCCTGGGCAACGTTTGATACCACTTTTTGGTTGGTTCCAATTCTTATCAGATAGATTGGTACAGCCCATTTACCTTTTCCATTTTTCTCAAGGCGAATGCGGCAGTCAAAAGGATCACCGTTCGCTGTTTTTGAAGCGATATATTTTTGCAGCACATACTTCCGTTTTGTAAGAACATTTTCAGTAAAAGCTTGTAATGCGTCTCTGGAGATTTTTTCTTCATTTTTGTTATAGCTTAAAAGGTAGCCGTCCTCTTCCAAGGTGAGCATATATATATTATTTCCACGCAGACCGTTTTGCGGTTTCATAACAATTTGCTGATGTTTTATTAGAAATTGTTCGAGTTTGTCAAAGCCGGTATATGTAAGCGAGGGTATAATGAGATTTGCAAACGAGCCCTCATCTTTAATTTTCCTGCTTACTTGAGTTTTGGATCCGATTTTTTCATTGGATAATACACTGTTTTCTCTTAGAAAGTTGACTACTTCTTTATATTTAAAACTATAGGTTGAAATATCAATAAATGGTGGTATGGGAACTTCTCTATAAACCCATTTATTCTCCTCCAGTATTCTTCCATTGATTATTTTCCGTTCCATATCCACATCTGAAGGGTTGATGTAGACAAGATCGATGCCATTATATTTGCTGGTTTTAGCCAGTAATCGGGCCACCTTCATGGGGATGCGTGCATTTCTCATAAATCCGATCATTTTTTGTTCTGTAGACTGATAATAAGTATTTTGATGATGAAACAGCATTGGAATATCTCCTCATAGTTTGATTATATAATTGATAAAGGAATATAATTTCTAATTCCCCGTGTTCTGTCAAGTAAACTTAATTTTTTATTTCAATATCATTTCAATATTATTTCAAGTGTATTTAATTATTTTTAGTATTACTATATACTAATATAGTGCACTTTGATTTTGATGTAGCGGTCAAGATGGCAAATCAGGAGGGAAATAAATGCAGGTTGGTTACTACAGGCATAAAAAAGATAATCCAAATACCCGGAAACTGAATGCAATAGCTTGTAAGTTTTTTGGGATTGAACTGGTGTTTTTTGGCCCGGAAGATATTGATATGGAAAGCGATACTATCAATGGATTGGTACTTCGTAAGAATAAGTGGTTAAGAATGAAGACTGGTATACCACCCGTCATTAATAATACACCATACAGGCATAGAAATAGGGATATATTAGACTATCTGGAAGAAAAAAGTCTTTTGACATTTCATCTTTTTGGTGGAAAAGAAAAAGTTATGAATCTATTAAAGAAAGATGGTTCATTTGATCATTTACTTATACCTTCATATACGATTCAACGATTTATGCATATAATTGATTATATGAACACACATAAAAAGATTATTTTAAAACCGGCTAATGGGGAGAAGGGTAACGGTGTGTATGCCATTGAGAAAGTTGGAAGTACCTTTTTAATGGAATATAGAGATAGTAATAAAAAAATGGCCATGAATGAATTTGAGGAATTTTATAATAATCAAATAATAAATAAAAAATATATCATGCAAAAGTATATCAATTCAAAAACAAGAACAGGTCATCCCTATGATATACGTATTCAGTTTGAAAAAAACGGTGAAGGGGAATGGGAGAAGATTCAAAGTTATGCAAGAATTGGTATAAATCAACGGGTTGTTTCAAACATTGCTTCTGGTGGAGGGATAGTGAGAGCTGGAAGTTTTTTTCGTGCCGAATTCGGTGATGCCGGTCAAAACTATATAAATAAATTAAACGAAATTTTAAGAGGGTTTCCAGACAAAATTAGTGAATTATATGATTTTGAAATAAGCACATTAGCGATAGATTTGGGGCTTGATAGTGATGGTCAGTTTTATATGTTTGAAATTAATTCTTTTCCAGGCGGTACCTTTGCCAGGGGTGAGATCGCAATGGTAAGAGCTGCTTATTACGATTATTTATTAACCACCAGATTTAACGAGTAATGAGTTTAAAAAGTATTTCTGATGTTTTGCATTCTATTTAAAAGAACCAGAATATGCAATTATTATAGAGACATGGAGTGATTTCAATGACAGCACAGTTTCCAAATATATTAACACCTAAGATGACAGAAGGTATTAAGAGTTTTAATTTATGTACATTTTTAATAGGCTTAGAGGGATGGAGAAGAGGTCTCACTTTAACTTATTATGGTGACATTAACCAGTATTCCGATATTCATACACAGGGAAAAAAGATTATGGGAAGAAATTATTCACTTACTTCTGATGATAAAATACATTATTTCAACCAGTCAAGGGGAGATCGGGTTTCAAATGAAGCTGTCAAGGTGGCTCAAAGCAAACAAAAAACAAAAGACTGTTTAATTAAACATAAGATACCATTAATGCCTAGTTTGGAATTCGATCGTTCCCACACAGATGAAGATATAATAAAAGAAGGTCGGCAAATTGGCTTTCCAATTATAATAAAGCCAACCTATGGATCCCTTAGTAAGGGTGTAATGCTTAATATTCAAAATGAGACAGAACTAGCCAAATCCTTGAAGTATGTCAGAAAAACATTAGGATATAAAAGTGTGATACTTGAAAAATATTTTGAAGGTGACGACATACGGTTATATGTTGTAGATGGAGTGGCAGTAGCAGCATTAAGAAGAGAGCCTGCTAAAGTAACCGGCAATGGCAAAGATACTATTGAGGAACTTATCAAACAAAAAAATGAATCACGCAAAGATAACCCTTACCTTGCAGCAAGATTGATAAAGATTGATGAGGAAGTTCATGAGGTATTAAATAAAAGTAATTATCAACTACAGGATGTTCTGGAGGATGGAAAAACTATATTGGTCAAGAATAAAAGTACCATGGATCAAGGGGTAGACTTATACGATATAACGGATGAAATTCAAGACCATATTAAACAAACAGCAGTAGACACGCTAGCTGCTCTCCCGGATATTATCCATGGTAGTATTGATATGCTTTATGACGGTAAGGAAGCTATTGTATTGGAAGTAAATGCTTCAGCAAATATTTCCATGCATATGTTCCCAACAGAGGGTCAACCAAGAAACATAGGGGAATATCTAATGGATTTCTATTTCCCTGAAACAAAAGGGAAATCTTTGGCCCATTCAAATATGTATTTTGATTTCCTGAATATAGTAGATATGCTAAAACAAAATTATACAAACTTTGTAGAGGTAAAGTCTTTACCAGATACACCGATTCATGGAAAAAAATATATCATATCCGGAAAGGTCCAAAAGGTCGGCTACCGAAGTTGGATCAGAAAAAAGGCAACAGTATGGGAACTTCATGGTTATGCGAAGAATTTAGCTAATGGCGACGTGGAAGTTGTTGTTGCCAGTGAAGATGAAGAGAAAGTGAAAAAATTTAAAAAGATGTGTGCCAGGGGTCCGAAAAAGGCGAAAGTCAAAGAAGTAAAAAACTATAGTTGGAATAAAGAAATTAAAATGGGTTTTGAACTGGAGCAAAGTAGAAATAATGAAAAAGCCAAATTAAAGAAAGTCGAGCATGAAGTAGAAACGCTTAAAAACAATATGGAACATATTCAATCAGAATATAATAAACTGAAAAAGGAATATAATGATTTGCAAAAACAGAAAGCGTATTATGAGAAAGAATATAAAGGGATGGAAAACAGTATGTCTTGGCGCATAACTAAGCCCGTCCGAAAAATTAAAGGTTCTATTACAAAAAAAAGATAACTTTATAAAGAAAAATAGACGAAGGCTGCTGGATTTTTTCCAGCAGCCTTTAATATTACTACAATATTTCATTTGTGTTTCATAACGCTTAGCAAATTGATTTTAGCTGCTTTCTCTTTGTATACTTATTAATAAGAGTATGAATGTTTGACAGTAAATGAGATAATAGCTTTTTGAAAAATAAATGCATGTAATTTAATCTAAGGAGAATTCCCATGAAGAGAATGAATGTTGAGTTGATGTCCAACTTACCTAAAGATGTTGTAGCAGATATTTCAGGTTTTAAATTATGTTCTTACCTTGTCGCGCTGGAAGGTTGGAGAAGAGGGTTGAAGCTGACGTGGTATAAGGATGAAACAAGCATGTGCAAGCTGGATCGGATGAACAGCAGCACTCAAGGGAAGTTCTTTTCTCTGAGTTCCGGTACGAACACGCACTACTTTTTCAGATCAAGAGGGGATAAAGTAGCAAATAACACTGTTCGTATTTGTCAGGATAAAGAAAAAACAAAAAGTCTTATTGCTGAAAAAGATGTCCCTGTACCAAAAGGGGGAATTTTTCAAATGGATGATTCTAAGATGTTTGATTATGCTGAAGACATTGGTTTTCCTGTTGTTATAAAACCTGTTAATGGAAGCATGGGAAAAGGTGTGTTTACAAATATAAGAAATAAGGAAGAACTTCAGAATGCACGAAATGAGTTTCGTACCAGATTTAGATATAACGAACTTATTTTGGAAAAGCATTATCATGGAAAAGAGTATCGTATATACGTTGTAGGAGATAAGGTAATAGGTGCAACCAATAGGGTTCCAGCCAATATCCAGGGAGACGGAGTCCATTCTATTGATAAACTAATAAAGATGAAGAACAAAGAGAGAAAAAATAATCCTTACCTTAACCCTAAACCGATAAAAGTGGACTATGAAATAAAGTTAGCTTTAAAAAATAATGATTTAGAAATGGATAGTATACTTGCTGATGGTGAAACACTAAGCCTAAGGGAGAAGAGTAACCTTTCCGCGGGAGGAGATCCGCTGGAAGCTACGGACGAGTTATCGAAAGAAGTGAAACAGATTGCTGTTGATACCTTAAAAGCTTTACCCTCCATTCCGCATGCTGGCGTAGATATCATCGTAGATCCGGAAGCAGGCGAAAAAGGTGTCGTGCTGGAAGTGAATGCAACCGCAGAGATAGGATTTCATGTATTCCCTTGGGAAGGAAAGGCGAAGGATGTCCCTGGTGCCATAATTGATTATTATTTTCCGGATACTGCCGGCTTGAAAAAGTCCCCTTTCTATTTTGATTATCATAGTGTTATTGAGCCATTACGGACATGGGCAGCGAATGAAGTTACAATAGCTTCGATTCCTGAGGAAAAAATATATGCGAAACAGTTCAATGCATCCGGGAAGGTTCAAAAAGTAGGTTACATGAATTTCATTAGAAGACAAGCGTTAAAGAACGGCCTGCAAGGATATTCAAGAAAACGCGGTGATAAGGAAATTGAAATCGTGGTAATGGGAATAGATAAGCAGGTGTTGGACAAGTTTATTGACATTTGCTATAAAGGATCGAAAAAGTCGAAGGTTGAATTAGTTAAGGAAAAAGAAGTTGAGATAGGGGATAAACCGTTCAAATTAGGCTTTGAAATAATTTCCTGATTATAAAAAGCTATTTACTTTCTAAAAATTGATATTTTGTTTTGTTACATCAAAGGAGTACAGAAAATATGCTTGTTGGTATAATGACAAACTTTAATAAGCCAACCAAACTGGCTAAATTTACAACTTTAATCAGCAAGTCTTATAATATTGACGTCATTTACTTAAGATCAAAGGATGTAAATATAGAGAATGATACAGTCAAAGGTAAGATGCTGATCAATAACAAATGGGTCGAAAAAGAAACAAACATACCGCCTTTCATAGATATCGCCCCTTATTGTTTTAAGAGAAAGAATAAAGAGATAACCGATTATTTGAAGGATAAAACCTTTTTGTCAGATGATCGGACAAATGTTTTAACCAAGCAAAGGTTACAGAATTTATTAAAGAAAGACCCTGAGTTTTCACATCTGGTAATTCCGACATATAAATTAACCAGTTTAGATGAAATGCATGATTCTTTAAAAAAGTACT
This sequence comes from Virgibacillus ainsalahensis, assembly GCF_055380755.1. Taxonomy (NCBI): domain Bacteria; kingdom Bacillati; phylum Bacillota; class Bacilli; order Caryophanales; family Bacillaceae; genus Virgibacillus; species Virgibacillus ainsalahensis. Next base: position 185,186 of record NZ_AP043943.1, read on the forward strand.
CTAAAATTGTACTCAAACCGATTAAAGGTCTTCGTGGTAGGGGAATATATGTATTGGAAGCAGAGGGGGAGAAGTATACGCTTGGGTACAATAAGGAAAAACGAGTGTTGAATAAGGAAGAGTTAGCCGGGTTTTTTAAGGAATCGATTGAACATAAAGGCTACATTCTCCAACAATATGTTTCCTCCAGAACACTGCAGGGCGATCCATTCGATTGCCGTATCCATGTAGAGAAGGATCAGGAAGGCAAATGGGTAAGTGCCAGAAATTATATTAGAATTGGTATCGGACAAAAAGTCATCTCCAATGTTAATCAAGGTGGAGGTATTGCGAACCCCGAACCATTTCTGAAGGCTAATTTTGGTGAACAATGGAAAGAGATTAATAAAAAGCTAAATGAATTGGCAGTCACCTTACCTTATAGAGTGGAACAGCTAAGAGGAACCCATATTATGTCACTTGGAATGGATATCGGGATTGGTCAGGATGGTAAATTATATCTTTTTGAAGTAAATGACGGGCCTGATACTTCAGCGGTAATCGCAGAAGTAGCGTATTTAAGAAGTAACTATTATAAATATATTCTAAGGAATAAGCTGGAAATACCAGAAGAGAGGAAGATTAAATACAAGAAATATAAAGCAGCATTGAAAGAAAGAAATACTTATCGGAAAAAAGTGGCAGCAGTCCAAAAGGAAAGGGATTTTTTTAAAAAGAAATATGCTGCAGTTAAAAAGAGTACCTCATGGCGACTAACCGCCCCAATTAGAATAGCAGGAAGTATCATAAAGAAATTACAATCAAAAAAATAAAATGTATCTAGTCACGGTAAAAAGATAAGTCATATATTGGCTTATCTTTTTATATGAAAAAAGACTATTTTCGACAATAACTGTAAAATATTTGTAAATTCTTACGGGTTCTCTATTGAAATTCGACATGGATTCTCCGATACTAGAAGGGTATTCTATTTTTGATAAGGAGGTGACACTAAAGTGAAAATTAGACATTCTATGATTCTACTTCTATTAATACTTTCTTTTTTCCACTTTGGTCCACAAGTATCAGCTTCTTCAGATGAGGTTGCTGAGGAAGGGCAAACACAGAGAGAAATACAGGAGAGTAAGACAGAGGTAGAAAGACAACCGGAAGAAGCCCAAGCAAGTGAAGAAGAAACGGATTCCTCCAAGCATGTACAAAAGGATAAAGAAGAAAAAGGAACCGATGATTCCAATACATCGGATGAATCTACCGATGGAGATTCACAAGCAAGTGAAGGTGAAAGCGAAGAAACGGATTCTCCCGATGGAACACCGGGTACCGAAAAACAGCAGGCTGATAATCAGAATAGAGCCGAAGATGATTCAGACCAAAAAGAGGAAGCAGAAAAAAGTGAATCATCTGACTCAATTACATATGATGAACAGACGGGTGTAGAGGAAGAAGCAAATCCGGAAGAAGAGACAAATGCCGAAACAGAAGCAGAAGAAAATATCGTAGAAGAAGCAGAGGAAGAACCTGAGAAGGCTACCCGTTTTTCCGTACAAAGCAACAATTTCTACCAAATGGATGACAGGCATGAGGATATTTCCGAAATGAAGAAAAAGCTGAATGCTATCGGTTTCGGTGGAATCACAGTCACGAATTATTTTGGGTCTTTTACGCAGCAAAGAGTGGAGGAGTTCCAGGATAATTATGGGTTGGTAGTAGACGGGATTGTAGGTAAGTCAACGATGAATAAACTCAATGAGGTGTATAACAGCCCCTTCCAATTTGGCAATCGTCACGAAGATATTATTCAATTAAAGAAAAAATTGAATAATACTCAATTCGGTGGTATTACAGTCACTAACTATTATGGCTCTTTTACCGAACAACGAGTAGAAGAACTCCAAAAACATTTTGGGTTAGAGCCTAATGGTATTGCTGATGCATTAACAAGGGAAAAACTGGAACTGCTTCAAGTGACTTCGGACTTTCAGCAAGGTGACAGACATGAAGATATCATTGAATTGAAAGAGAAGCTGAACGCCATTGGTTTTGGAGGAATAACAGTTACAACCCTCTATGGCTCGTTTACAGAGCAGAGAGTAGAAGAATTCCAGAGAAATTACAATCTGGAAGTGACGGGAACCTCGGATGAGGCAACGCTGGATAAGCTTGATGAAGTGTACAACAGTCCATTTCAATCTGGAATCCGCCACGATGACATCATTTCGTTAAAAGAAAAATTGAATAGAACGCAATTTGGCGGAATTATTGTAACCAACTATTATGGTAATTTTACAGAGAAGCGGATCAAACAACTCCAGGATCATCTTGGAATGAAAGCGAATGGAATTGCTGATACATTAACAAGGGAAAAGCTTGATGCACTGGTGTCGGATATCGGTTTCCAAGAAGGCGACAGGCATGAGGATATCGTAGAATTGAAGAATAAACTGAATGCTATCGGCTTTGGCGGAATAACAGTTACTACTCTTTATGGTTCGTTTACGCAGCAGCGGGTGGAAGAATTCCAAAGTAATTATGACCTGGAAGTGACAGGAAAATCAGATAAGGCAACGATGGAAAAGCTTGACGAAGTTTATAACAGCCCATTTCAAAATGGAAAGCGTCACGATGATACCATTTCCTTGAAGGAACAGTTAAATCTTACTGCGTTCGGTGGTATTACCGTAACGTCATTATACGGAAACTTTACAGAGCAGCGTGTAAAAGAGCTTCAACGATATTTAGGTTTAAAGGATAATGGAATAGCAGACGCACTGACTCGTGAAAAGCTTAATGAACTTGCAGGTACAGGATTCCAGCAAGGTGACAGGCATGCAAGTATTGCCAACTTGAAAGAAAAGCTTAATGTGATTGGTTTTGGAGGTATAACGGTTACTAATTTGTTCGGTTCATTTACCGAACAGCGTATTACACAGTTCCAAGAATATTATGGGCTGGACGCCACTGGAACAGCAAATGCTGAAACTATTGAAAAGGTCAATGATGTATATACAAGTCCTTTTCAGCAAGGTAAACGTCACGATGACACAATCGCATTAAAGGAAAATCTTAATCTGCTCGGGTACGGCCATATTACGGTTACCACCCTTTATGGGTCTTTCACGGACAAGCAGGTAAGAAATTTTCAGAGTGATTACGGATTGAAAGTGAACGGAATTGCCGATGAGCGTACTCTTGCCAAAATTGATGAACTTCTTGACGGTCTTTTATATAAAGGGCAGCGCCACGAGGACGTCATTCCGTTAAAGAAAAACCTCGATCGCATCGGTTTTGGTGGTATCATGGTTACTAGTTATTACGGTGATTTCACTGAACAACGGGTAGAAGAATTCCAATCCCATTATGGGTTAACTGTAAATGGAATTGCAGATGAAGAAACACTTGCAAAAATTGATGATATTATTAACAGCCCGTTTCAGTTTGGGAAAAGGCATGGTGCTACCGTTGGATTGAAAGAGAATCTGAATGCCATTGGTTTTGGCGGGATTACCGTGACCAATTACTACGGGTCCTTTACAAAGCAACGGGTAGAAGAATTTCAAGCAGCTCATGGATTGCCTGTCAGTGGGATTGCGGACGAGAAGACATTAAATAAAATAAAGCAGGTAGTTCAAAATCAGGTGGTTAAAGTTTTCCTTGATCCTGGCCATGGTGATCATGATCCAGGTGCAATCGGCTACGGTCTTCAGGAAAAAGATGTCGTGCTGGATATCGCACTGGAAACCGCAAAAATACTAGAAAACCAATTTGATGGGGTAGCAGTTGAGCTTTCCCGTACGGATGATACATTTATTGAATTAGAAGACAGAGCAAATATGGCTAATAATTGGGGCGCTGATTATTTTGTGAGTTTCCATGTTAATGCCTGGTTAGGGATTGGAAGTGGTTTTGAAACTTATATATATAATGAAAATGTATCCAATGAGACAAGAGATAGACAGGAAGATATGCACGATTACTTGATTGATAGAATTGATGTGAACGATAGGGGTAAGAAAAGTGCGGACTTCAGCGTATTACGTAATACAACCATGCCAGCTATATTATTAGAATATATGTTTATTGATAATGCTGCAGAGAATCATTTCCTGAAAAATGATTATAATCGTAGCTGGATTGGCCAGATAACTGCAGAGGGAATTGCTAATTCTTATGGTCTGGAAAGAAAATAAATGATATTTTTTTGGGCTGATCCTTTGTTTCTGGGTCAGTCCATTTTTTGTTTTTGACGGCAAGTGGGTTGTTTTCAAAAATGTTGTAAATTTCTGTTGGATAATATTGAAATAAAAGGAAATATAACAGATAATATACTAGTATTATAAACTTTCTAACAAGGGGGTGAAACTAAAGTGAAAATAAGAAATTCTATGATTCTATTTGCACTGACATTTTCTCTTTTCCACTTTAGTCCACAGATAGCAGGAGCAACACCGGATGAGGTTGACAAAGAAGAAAAATCAGAGGAAACAGCTGAATCAGAAGACACCGAAACATCATCTGAACCGGAATTAGAGGAAGAACCAACAGAAGAAAGCAGTAGAGAATCATCTGAGCCGGAATCAGAGGAAAAATCAACAGAAGAAAGCAGCGAAGAAACATCTGAACCGGAATTAGAGGAAGAACCAACAGAAGAGAGCAGCGAAGAAACATCTGAACCGGAATTAGAGGAAGAACCAACAGAAGAAAGCAGTGAAGAAACATCTGAACCGGGATCAGAGGAAGAACCAACAGAAGAAAGCAGTGAAGAAACATCTGAACCGGGGTCAGAGGAAGAACCAACAGAAGAAAGCAGCGGAGAATCATCTGAGTCGGAATTAGAGGAAGAACAAACGGTAGAAGATACCGAAGGAACAGTTGAACCGGGATCAGAGGAAGAACCAACAGAAGAAAGCAGCGAAGAAACATCTGAACCGGGATCAGAGGAAGAACCAACAGAAGAAAGCAGCGAAGAAACATCTGAACCGGAATCAGAGGAAGAACAAACGGGAGAAGACACCGAAGAAATAGCTGACCCAGATTCAAAGGAAGAACAAGAAGAATCTAAATCTAAAGAGGCAAAAGAACTAGAAAAAAATAAGATGATGACATTCTCTGTTAAAAACGAAAATGCATTTCAGCAAGGAGACAGACATGAAGACATTGCTGATATGAAGGAAAAACTGAATGCTATTGGCTTTTCAGGTATTCTCGTAACGGACTATTACGGCTCATTTACAGAGCAAAGGGTAGAGGAATTTCAGGAAAACTACGGTTTATCGGTAACAGGAAAAGTCGACAGCAGTACGTTACAGAAACTGGATGACGTCGTTAACAGCCCTTTTCAAGTCGGTAATCGTCACGATGATATCGTCACATTGAAAAATAAGCTGAATCGTATGGGGTTCGGTGGGATTACCGTTACAAATTACTTCGGTGATTTTACAGAACGAAGAGTGAAAGAACTCCAAAGGTTCCATAGTCTAAAAGACAATGGGATTGCAGAATCCATTACACGCATGAAATTAGATGAGCTAATGGAAAATGGATATCAGCAGGGAGATAGACAACATTCTATTAGCGGTGTGAAGGAAAAGCTGAATGATGTAGGCTTTGGAGGAATTACAGTCACCGATTATTATGGTTCATTTACGGAGAAAAGGGTGGAACAATTCCAGGATTATTATGGAATAGGCGTAACAGGTAAAACAAATGCCGAAACCCTGGATAAATTAGATGAAGTATACAACAACCCTTTCCAACAGGGAAAACGTCATGAGGATACCATTTCCTTAAAAGAAGACCTGAATCGCTTAGGATTTGGAAATATCACTGTTACAAGCTATTTCGGGAATTTCTCGGAAAGAAAAGTGAAGGATTTTCAAGATTATTACGGATTGAGAGTAAATGGAATAGCAGATGAAGTTACAATGCAAAAGGTCAATGATTTAATCGCAAGTCCCTTCCAGGAAGGAAACCGTCATGAAGATACTATTTCCTTAAAAGAAGATCTGAATCGTTTAGGCTATGGGAATATACTTGTCAGCACGCTATATGGATCCTATACTGATGAGAAAATAAGAGACTTTCAGAAGGATCATGGATTAGTTGTTAATGGAATAGCAGATGAAATCACATTTTCGAAGGTCAACGAGCTTATGACAGAAGGTTTCCAGCAAGGTGACAGGCATCCGGCAATGATTGGCATGAAGGAAGATCTAAACCGTTTAGGGTTTGGGTACATAACTGTGACCGAGTATTTCGGAAATTATTCGGAACAGAAAGTACGTGAATTCCAGGAATATTACGGTTTAAATGTAAATGGTACTGTCGATAGAGTCACGTTCGATAAAATTGATGAAATGTTGGATGCGCCTCTCCAAAAAGGGAAGAGAGATGATGAGATAATTTCATTAAAACAAAAACTAAACTGGCTTGGTTATGGAAACATTACTGTCACTAATTATTTCGGGTCTTTTACAGAAAGCAGAATGGAGGATTTTCAGGAAGATCAAGGCCTCCCTGTAAGTGGAATCGCTGAAGCTAATTCGATAGATAAAGTAAATGAAGTATTCGATCACGTTTTTCAACAGGGTTCCAGACATGATAGTATCATAAAGCTGAAAAATAGTTTGAACAACCTGGGATTTGGCAGTATCACTGTTACTGAATTGTATGGTAATTTTACAGAACAGCGTGTAAGGGCATTCCAGGCGTACAATGGGATAAATGCTACTGGGAAAGCTGATTTGGAAACATTAAACAGGATTACCAGTATCGAAAACAGTCCCTTGCAGAAAGGCAATAGGCATAATGATATTATTGAGTTAAAAGAAAATCTTAATCGTATTGGCTATGATGGAATTCTGGAAACCAATTATTTTGGTGATTGGACAGAAACGCGATTGAAGGAATTCCAGACAGATTATAATTTGCCTGTCAGCGGTATTGCAGAAAGAATTACATTAAATGTTCTTGAAGAAGTGGTAGCCTCCAGAGAGGTTTACACGTACACAAATTATGACATCACACTAGAAGAAGCACTAAACATTCAAATGAATCAATTGCAGCAAACAGACGCATATCGAAATGACCCTGCCTATGTTCATGGCAGCTATGTTAACATTACGGAATATGATGCGATTTCAGGATCAAGGGTGAATGTACGTTCAGCACCGGGATTTGGTGATAATGTTGCGCAAACATTGGATGGTGGTACTGTTGTTAAGATTACTAGAGAAGTAGAGGGAGACCTTCATGCAGGAAGTACGAAATGGTATGAAATCAATTATAATGGGGAAACCTTATATGCTCACACTTCTTTAGTGGATGCCAATATCATATCCGCTACAGCAACAGACGCATTAAATGTAAGAGCAGAAAGAAACGCGAATAGTCATATCTACGGCGTTCTTCCAAGTGGTTCAACAGTAACTATTATAAATCAAGGGGATAATTGGCATGAAATATCCTATGGTAAATGGAGAAATCCAACCCGTCAGGACGTTAAAGAATACCTAAATCCCAACAATAATGATATCTTTCAGCACTTGGAGTTGTCATCAAGTGCGGGAGTATCTGCTGAATCATTAAATAATGTACTAGCAGGAAAAGGCGTTTTAGCAGGAAAGGGTCAGGCTTTCATTGAAGGTGGCAACAAGCATGCTGTCAATGAAATATACCTCATTTCCCATGCCATGCATGAAACAGGCAATGGGGATTCAGACTTGGCTAACGGAATTGAAGTTGGTCTAAACAGTTCCCAAAAACTGGTTCTGGTTACTTCAAATAACCGTAGCAGTTTAACTGACATTAAAGTAACATACAATATGTTTGGTATTGGGGCAGTAGACGGAAATGCACTTGAGGCAGGAGCAATCCGTGCGTATAATGAAGGATGGTTCTCACCGGAAGCAGCGATTACTGGTGGAGCGAAATTTATCGGAGATCGATATATCCATAACGATTACAACCAGGATACACTCTACAAAATGCGTTGGAATCCTGCTAACCCTGGATATCCTCAGTATGCTACAGATATAGCCTGGGCAACAAAACAAGTATCGAACATCAAGGGTATGTATAACTTGTTAGATAACCCGCTGTTTAGATTCAATATCATCCAATACAGCATATAATCAAAAAGTCCAGTCCCCCTTTAGATGGGGGGGCTGGACTTTTTTATGTTTTGTGGTATACCAATATGTTGTACAAGTGAAGCACCGTCTTGTCATATTTACAATTGATGAGGGGGTAAGCGATATAATTTTGTTCACCAATATCTCTTCAAAACCCTGATTGATGAGGCAGACTTGGGTTCGAGGATGAATTTTTCAGTTTTACCTAACGCCTGCCACTACATAATGCAATTACTTTCATTGTACATATAAAGGTTTTCGACAACATTTTCGACTTAATTTCCTCAGTACTCTTGACTTCCATTTGTAGCACTTATAGACTATTTACGGAATGAAATGTTTAGAAATAGTCTCATATAATAATTGTATTTTAAAGTGGTAATTCATAGGAGGTTCTGGTTGTGGCTACGGGGAATGCGCTACTGGATAATAGACAACAGTATTTCACTGATGAGGAAAAGAATAGTAAGAAAGATAAAGAGCCAGCAACATTTGTCCTTAAAGAAGGGATGAATCATCATGATGTTGTTGATTTGAAAATTAAATTAAATTGGATCGGTTACGGAAAAAGTAAAACCACGTCAAAGTTTGGTACTTACTTTGAGAAACAAGTTCGGAGATTTCAATCAGATTACCAGCTACCGGTAAGCGGATTGGTTGATGATATGACAAAGGAAAAGATTGCAGAAGTCTTTACAATTATTTATAGTCCTGGGAGCGAATATAATAAGCTTCAAGATTTAATGAGGGCATTTAAACGCCTTGGTTTTGCAGGAGAAGAAGAATCTAATGAATACAACGCTGATATAGAAAATCGACTAATGGAATTTCAAAGATACTATGAATTGATGGAGACTGGTGAATTAAATTCGGAGACATTATATAAACTTAATAACCTACTCGCGAGCCCTTTACAATTAGGAAAAGAACATAAGAATGTCATTAAGTTAAAAAGGGACTTAAATAGCTTGGGCTATGGAAGGATAAGAGTAAGTAGCAAGTTTGGGAAACGTACAGAAAAGAAATTAAAAAAATTCCAAGAACACTATGGACTGCCTGTCAGTGGTATTGCTGATAAGGTTACGTTGGATAAAATAAAAAAAGCACAGAAGATTAGGGAAAAAATCACGTATAGCAATTATGATGTTACTTTAGATGAAGCATTGAATATGGAGCAGAATGCGATCAAGGACGAGCAACTATATCCGGAATCATTGCATAATCCAAATAGCCTTATCAATGATGATAAAATGAAGTTTCTATTCCTGGATTTATTTAGACCCAACGTGGTAACAGCATCCGTCCTGAATAAGTTTCTAGAGGGAAAAGGAATTATTGAAGGAAATGGGCAAGCTTTTATAGATGCTGGGAATGAATGGGGGATAAATGAACTGTTCTTACTCTCCCATGCCTTGATGGAGAGTACAGAAGGCTTCATTTCAAAAGGAGTAGAGACACCGGTAAATGAAGAGGGTGTCATTACTTATACAGAAATACAGACAAACGGTGATAAAATAAAATTACCGGGTATTACCTCTGAAACAGATAATATTGTATATAATATGTATGGCAATGCTACAGTTAAACCCGATTACGTGAAGCGTGCATTTGACAAGAATTGGGTTACAACGGAAAAGGCAATTATCGGCGGAACTGAACAGATTATGGATAAGTATTATTCCATCGATAACACCTTGTATAAAATGTATAGCAATCCTTCCGAATCAAAGGAAAATACGAAACAGAAATCCGTACCTGATTTTGACTGGATTATAGGGAAAATGGAGACACTCTACAAGATTTATCAGCAGCTCGATGCATATACGTTATATCTTGAAATACCGGTCTACAAGGATCAACCGTTTGAGAGGTATATTAGAGGATAAATGAGATGGTGAGTTATGGAAAACTATAGATTCTACAGTCTCTTCTTCTCAGTAAGCAATAAATAAAGCTTTGTTCAAATAGATGAACAAAGCTTTTTCTACATTCTATTCAACTAGTGGGTTGAAAGCGCCTCATGAGCAAAAAGCGCCGTTGTGAGATATAGCCTGGGCAACCAAACAAGTACCGAACATTAAAGACATGTACGGCTTACTAGACAACCCATTATTTAAATTTAATATCATTCAATATAGATAATATCTACTAGCCTGGTTTTCTTAATAAGAAGACCAGGCTAGTTTTTTAGATTAATAGTAATTAAATATAGCTAAGACGGGCTTGCATTACAGTAAAGCATAGGTGCTCTCTATTTGTTAAATGCCAACTATACTATATAGATATCCAGGTGAGAGCATTTGCCTACGACCCAATAAGTATAATCGATAATCCATCAGCATATACAAATTATATGGAAGCATTTCATTTCCGGACAGTTAACCTTAGGTATTCAGTGCCAGAATCGCTTAGCAATCCCGCTAACGCTTAATTTGTCATTATGGTAAGGAGGGAGAGCAAATAAACGATAAAAAAGCATGTGAGCCTGTAAATGCATTACATACACCTGAAAGTGAAAACCAAAATGAAGAAGAGTTAGAAAAGTTATGTGGAAATCATAAAGAAATTCAGGATGGTTTAAAGAAGATTATGGATGATCAGCAGGAATATTATGAATTACTAAAAATGGAATTGGATATTTTTAAACTTGAAAATAAATTAAAGCATAAAAGGCAGGAAAATAAGGTAAGTACATCCAGGATAAATGGATTAAAGAAAGAAATAAGCAGTTATAATTCCGGTATTAAAAAGGTGGAAAAGGAACAACACTACTATCTGAAACAATATGACAAAATTCTGCAGAGTACTTCATGGAAGGTTATGGCACCGGTGAGAATAGCAGGTTCATTAATTAGAAATTTAACCGGGAAAAATCGCTCATAGCTGGTTTTGTTATAGGGGGGATACGTAGTGACAGACGACAAAACTGTGGGATTTGATATTGATTATAATGGAAATGACTTTCAAGAAAAACGTAAAAGACTCATAGAATTGGAAAAAAGTTTAAAGAAAGAAGAACAATCTGCTGTTTATTTCGATGAGGAAATAAAAAAGCTGGAACGGAATCTGCAAAAAATGCAACATCGATATGAACAGGAGCAAAGAATAAACAAGGAAAGTAAGCGTAAATTAGATAAAATGCATAAAAGCCGCTCATGGAGATGGAGTTTGCCAATTCGGAAGGTTGGCAGTTTACTTAAAAAGAAGCGGCAAAAAAGCTATACCTCGCATGAACCTTCGACTTTAGAAAAGGTGCAGGCTAATATATCAGCAAGGACAACACAGCTTACCGCCAAAGATTTAGAGGAAAAATTGTGGGGAGGATATTCCTTCTATGCATTGGAAGCATTAATCCATTTAAAGCATTCGACCAGAGCATCCCTGAATGAAAGAATAAGGGCAGCAAGAAGTATGGCACGATGGTATTATGATCAAGAGCAATTCGATAAAGTTTATGATGTACTGGAAGATATCAACGAGATAAAACCATTGAGCAAACCGAATCTCGACAGGACAATACCTGAGATTAAAGTATTAAAAAAATTGGGTGAGATAAACACTGCAAAACGAAAAATATGGGAAACCATTAAAGCGCGAGGGCTTCAGCCGGAGTTGTGTCTCAGTATGGCGCATCTTATGAATAATGAGAATGAGCGGCTAAATTGGTATAATTTATTATATGATATGCATGGCTACCATCAAATCTCTAAGATAGACGATTCACTCTCTTTAGCTTTGGAAAATATTTATACCCCTATGTCCCATTTAGAGAATGAGCTGAATAAATATAAGATATCCGTTGTGGTACCCGCATATAACGCAGCCGGATTGATTCATATCGCATTAAACAGTTTATTGAACCAGACGGTACAGAATCTTGAAATCATTGTGGTAGATGATTGCAGTCCTGATAATACGGCAGAAATTGTAACAACATATACTGACATAGATAACCGGATTAAACTGATAAGAAAAGAAAAAAATGAAGGTGCGTATGCGGCAAGAAATACGGGATTACAGTATGCATCAGGTGACTTCATCACCATACATGATGTTGATGATTGGTCTCATTCGCAAAAACTGGAAACCCAATTAATAGAGTTAATAAATAACCCGGAGGCGGTTGGGACTATTTCTTATTTAGTCCGAGCATCCAGGAATATATCTCCAATTAATGGGGGCTCTTTATTGGGAGCTAAATTTTTAATGATGAATTCCTCCTCCCTGCTTATACGGAAGAATATTTTCACGAAGCTTGGAGGTTGGGACAGTGTCAGGGTCGCAGGAGATTCAGAATTTATATGGCGCATCGAAAAAGTTTTCGGAAAAGAGCGTGTTATTCGTGTGGAGCCTCACGTACCTTTATCGATTGCGCTCTCTAATGAAAGTTCTTTAACGGCAACAAGTACGACACATGTCAAAACGATAAAGTTTGGACTGCGGAGAACATATAGGGAAGCTTTTGAGTGGTGGCATAATCAGGTTGAATCTGAAGAAGAATTATATATGGATGTACAAAAGGTGAACCGACACTTTCCATCTCCTGTTCCCAATCTTATAAGGCAGCCGCATTCCAGAGCCTACGATTCTGTATGGGTGGCAGATTTTTCGCTTCCATCCATTCCAGATACATTACCCAATTTGCGAAAGAAAAATGAGAAAATAGCTATCTATCATTGGCCATATTATAAATCAAAGGCTGCTGATAGATGGGCGCCTGGTGTGTATCCATTCATCCACCGAAATGGTATGGATATATTGGTTCCGGATGAAGTAATTGAAACGGGCAATTTAATGCTTTTAACCCCTGAAGTACTGGATTATGTATTAGAAAGTGTTCCAGATATTAAATACAACCAGGCTTTTATCGTAAGTGATAAAGAAATCTCCCCAGATCAAAAATCAAAAAAAGAGAAAAACCTTGTGCAAGCGATGGATGTTCATGCAGAGTGGTGCACGATAGATCGTCTAAAAGATCGATGAATTTCTAGTTGGCCTCCTTCATAAAACGCTTCGTTTTAGAACCACCAGGTATTCGAGGTTAAACAAAGCTTTGTTCATTTATTTGAACAAAGCTTTTTCTGCACAATACATTGCAGTTCCCGTTCTCTCATGTTTACCCCGCTAACTTTCAGGCTATATGAAAACTAGTATATACATTCCCGGAATTTATGGTAAAATGATTGTTAAAATACAACATTAAACTTAAAGCAGGTGCACTATGTGGAACATAAGTGAGTTGTTTATAGCATTTTTCATTTCAGCAGGAACAGCATTGCTTGTAACTCCGCTGATTGGTAAACTTGCTATAAAATTAAAAGTGGTTGATAAACCGGATAATCATAGGAAGACCCATAGAGGCGCAAAACCAAGCATGGGTGGAGTGGCCATTTTTATCGGCACAGGTGCAGGTTTTATGTATTTACAGCCTGCTTCTGCGGAAATGAATGCGATTGTTATTGGGGCATTTATTATGCTTCTGACAGGAATGCTCGATGATATGTTTGAACTACGGGCATTGTATAAACTGATTGGACAAACTGCTGCTGCAGTGATTGTTGTTTCTGCAGGTCTGGTTATTGAAAAGCTTACGATTCCGTTTATGGGTACGGTATATTTGGATGATTTCCTAGGCATTGTCCTTACGATATTCTGGATTTTGGCAGCTTCGAATGCAATCAATCTGATTGATGGATTGGACGGGCTTGCGGCTGGTGTTTCAGCAATTGCATTTTCTAGCATTCTCGTAATGGCGGTCATGGATTTTCGAATCCTCGTTGTTGCGCTTTGTGTTATTTTAATAGGAAGTTCTCTTGGATTCCTTGTTCATAATTTCCATCCTTCGAAAATTTTTATGGGGGATACGGGAGCACTGTTTTTAGGATATTCCATCGCGATTGTATCAATGTTAGGTCTGTTTAAAAATGTGGCATTCTTTAGCTTTCTCGTGCCGGTCATTGTTATAGCAATTCCGGTTTTTGATACGATTCTTGCGATTATACGGCGTTCCATGAATAATCAGGGGATTGCTACACCGGATAAGATGCATATTCATTACCAGCTGATAAGTATGGGATACTCGCACCGAGCTTCTGTATTAATCATTTATGGATTCAGCATATTCTTCGGGACGATGGCAATCATCTTCAATAGTGCCACACTGTTAACGTCACTATTTATATTCGGTGTGATTATTTTAGGGATACAGTTAATTGCGGAAATAGCGGGGATTACCATCTACAATAGACAGCCCTTGCTGGATGGATTACGGCGGTTGTCAGGAATGAAAGAAGATTAATAGAAGAAGCTAAAAAAGCTGCTATTCTTATTTAAAAGAATAGCAGCTTTTTAGTTTAATAGGGTTGTGACCCGTCTTCTGAAGGTGTTGCTTGTTGTTCGGAAGCTTCATCCTCCGCTAAGGAATTCGATATTTCCAGATGATTTTGCAGCATTGACTTTGTTTCTGCAAGGGCGGGCTCATCAAGTGCCCAGTAATACGTTCCTGCAGGTCGATAGTCGTAGCCTTGTAGTGTATACGTGTTAATATCCAGGTTCGTTCCACTTGTACCATAGGAAATAAATGTTTTCATATCACTGAAAGTCATACTTGTCTTCATGTTGTCTCCAACAGCTTCCAGAATATCATCATAATTCAGGACAGAATTCACGGATACTGCTTTATTTATAACTGCTTTCATAATTTGCTGCTGCCGCTTTCCGCGCTCAATATCATTATCAAGCTTTCTCGTCCGGGCCAGCGCCAGTGCTTCTTCCCCGTTTACTTTCTGTTCTCCAGGCTTCAGATGAATGGCATCACGTTCATCCATGGAATTCGATTCTTTGAATTCATAAGGCACATCCACTTCAATTCCATTCAAGGCATCAACAACATCTACGAATGCATGGAAGTTAACTTTTACATGGTAATCAACGGGAATATCTAGTAAATTTTCAACCGTTTCGATCGTTGCTTCAGGTCCCCCATATGCATGGGCGTGATTGATTTTATCCTCATAACCGACTTCCGGGATATACACAAGCGAGTCCCTTGGGATGCTGATCAGATTAACACTGCTCTCATCCTTGTTAAAGGTTGCAAGCATCAATGCATCTGTTCGTGCACTTTCTGAATTGTCTCTGTGTTTATTTGCATCCACACCCATAATGAGAACTGAAACATTATCAATACTCGGATCGACTTTTGCATCCCGCAGTGGCGATTTTTCCCTTTCATCCTCCACATAGGAGTCAGACAAAACCGAATCTGCTTTAATATATAAATAAGCCCCATAGCTTAATGCTGCCATAAATGCGATGAATGGTATAAGAATAAAAAATACCCGTTTACGCAATTTCTTTTTATGCTTTTTTCGGACTACCCTCGTTTGTGTTAAATGATTCTTAGCCATTTATAATTTCTCCTTTAATTACGAAACATCTGGCTGATTTTTAAGCCGATGTTAAGTATATGCAAACCAATCTTAATTTTACTATGATTCGACAGATTAGTAAATTAAATTTTTATTACAATTGTTAATGTGCTAGATTCGACACACACTTGTAGTAGACGACAAGCCATGGAGGAAAGTTACAAAGAGAAGTAAATTATGGCTGATTTTTTAATTTGGGGCTGCGATTACGCTTTCCATCGAAAAGGCTTGGGACTGTGATTACTCGTCCCACCAAAGACATTTGGGGCAACGCTTATGTGACCAACATCGTGTTGGCCCGAGGCTGAAGCGTTCCCTGTGGAAAGTGAGTATTTTTTAGCAGCGCTGGACGAGCAACCATTTTGTAAAGGATAAGAGGAAGTCACTGTTAGGATAGTCGCGTTTTATATCAACTTTGATGGTTAACGACCAACAAAATTTGTGAAAAGCCAAGTTTTCTAATATTTCATTGTCGAGATATGTTTCTTTATCTTTGTACTTGAAACTCCGGTTGTTCTGGGCAGATAAACAACATCACAGTAATCTGTTAAATAATCAAATTTACCTTGCCAGTCGTCTCCCATTACAAAAATATCTGCATGCTGTTCGTTAATATCATCTATTTTCTGTTCCCATGTATGTTCCGGAATTACCTTATCGACAAAGCGTATTGCTTCAACGATAATTTTTCGGTCCTCATAGGAATAGTAAGCCTGTTTCTTTTTCATTCGGTTAAATGCATCGGTAGAGACACCAACAATTAAATAATCACCCATTTCTTTGGCGCGACTTAAAAGTTTAATGTGTCCGGGATGCAGTAAGTCAAAGGTGCCGTATGTGATGATCCGTTTCATACCGGTTACCTCCAATACGATGTGAGTCTTTCGAAATGTAGGGCAGTTCACTCGATTTGGCAGTGCTCGCGCTCGCTTGATTTAACAGTAACATCGCTCAAATCGAATCAATTGCTTTCCCGCTCGCAGTTATAAATAGTATACCATTATAAAGACATAGATGACACACCTATTGTGAAAATGTCAAACAAATCAATCACCTTTCTAAAACGGTTCTACATCGTCTTCTGCAAAATCAGTCATTTCATTTTCAAGTGGTACTTCCAGATGCTGGCTTAGTTCCGTTTGTATCTGGATTCTGCTGTTTTCTTCCACCTGATAATACCAGCCGCCATTCGCCATATAACCACCACTACCTTCAAAGTTAACCGTTTCGATAGATACATGTTTATCCAGCCCGTAAGATAAAAAACCTCTTATTTCGGGAAAACTCAGATTTGTGCTCATATGATCACCAACAGCAGTAATCACATTTTCCAATTTTAATATGGACGATGCGGAAGCGGCTTTGTCAGCAATTGCTTTCATGATTTCCTGCTGGCGCTTTCCCCGTGCAATATCGCTGTCTTGCTTTCGCGTACGGGCTAATGCCAAAGCTTCTTCACCGTTTAGTGTCTGCTCTCCGGGATATAAATGAATGGAATTTTTGTCGTCGTCCGAATCGGATTCTTCAAACTCATAGGGTACATCGAAGGTAATTCCATTTAAGGCATCTACCACATCAACAAATGCATTGAAATCCATGCGAACAAAGTAATCGACAGGTACGTTCAGGAAATTCTCCACCGTTTCGATGGTTGCTTTTGCACCGCCATGGGCATGCGCATGATTGATTTTTGTGGAATAGCCGACTTCAGGAATATAAACATAGGAATCCCGTGGAATGGTTAGAAGCTTGACGGAATTATGATCCTGATTAAATGTAGCAAGCAGAAGGGCATCGGATCTGCTGGTTGTTTCATTCCGGTGCTCACTGTCATCCACCCCAATAAAAAGAACGGAAACATTGTCTTCTACCGGATCAACGGGAAGGTCACGCAGGGAAGAGCTCCCAACATCTTCATGCGAGTCACCCACCATATCAGCAGCTGTGTCGACAAGATGTGCAGCGTATCCAACCCCGATTCCAACAAGGAACAGGAGGAATATCCCACCATATAAAAGAATTTTTTTCCATGGAATTGATACACTTTTTCCCATTTACTGAGCACCTCACGACATGATTTATCTTTATTTTACAATTAATTCAGGAAGATGTGTAGTCTCTTATTCATATTCCCTCTAATTATATGAAGCAATACGTTTGTATACGAAAAAAATAAAATGATTAACTTTCTGTTTGCCCCTTTTATTGGCTCACACGCGATTATAGTTGTGAAAGGGGGTGAGACAGATGGCAGTAGCAGATAAAATTAGTTCCACACTGCGTATCGTTTTTTACGGTGGAGAGGATGCCGACACTGGTGCTCCAATCTATAAATACAAAAGCTTCAGTAACGTAAAAACCGATGCAACGGCAGATCAGTTGATGCCGATTGCACGAGCGGTCGTCGATTTGCAGGAGCTTCCACTTTACACGGTGGAACGTAGGGACAACTCAGAATTACGTGAGGAGTAATCCGGTTAGAAAATAAAAGCGAAAGGAGGATGAATCATGAAAAAATTGGAACTTAAATTCAAGAACACCACGGGGAAAATCGTCACCTATTCACTGAACAATCCAGTTGAGCCGGCGGACCCAGCAGCAATCGAAGCTGCTATGGACGAGATCATCACCCAAAATGCCTTCAATTCGTCAGGCGGAGATCTCGTTGAGAAACACAGTGCGCGCTTCGTTGAGCGTATTGTGGAAGATATTGAATTAAATTAATACCGTTTAACAAACATGACCAGGGGTGAGCCACTGGTCATGTTTTTGTAAGATGGATGTATATGCGTGGGGTGGTGTAGAATCGAGCAGGGCGTAGTCGAAATCGAGTGAAGCGGCAGTCGGTTCGAGCGATCTCTCAATTAAATCGAGCGACAGCACCACTCAACCCCCACCCAATAGAAAGGAGGAAGTACCAATGGAAACCTGGATACCATTCGTCACAGAGGTTGGCTTTCCGATTGCGGTAACGTTTTATTTGCTGCACCGTGTCGAGGGGAAGCTCAACCAGCTGATCGAATCCATTCATGCGTTGCCTGAGAAAATGAGGTAAGAAGGAAATCGGTTCTCTGATGAAGCAGAGGACCGATTTTTTTCGCGAGTGGAGCCATACGCTATAGGTGCATGGGTGATGCCACAGGAGGAACCACATGCGATGACTAGCATATGTAGATCTTGGAGGGGCATGGGCAATAATGGCTACGCTGAATCGGATTGCCAATACCCTTTCATCATAAATAAAGAGAATAAGTATGCGTATATCAATTTCTTATCCAATCAGGATGTAGCAATGTCGTGATACATATAAGCTTTCATTTGAATTTCCTTCCCTAAGTACCCTGATTTATTCGATATATATAGTTAATGTTCGTAATATAGTTTTGATGTGTTATGAATGTTTCATTTCATTGATTTATGAAATTTGCGGGATGTTTGTAAAGGCATACTTTATAAACGCTAACAAAACCCTATGTGAGAATATGGCCAGATTGCGGAAAATCCTCCCTAATATAATTAAATAGTTATGTTAAAATAAATGGAGATTGTGAACGCAGCAAGTTGGTAGATAGATTTTTGACAGGTCTGTTTATACAAAAGCAAAAGAAGAAAGAGCTTCTAAATATATTGTTGCTCAAGGGCGGGAATGTTGACTCAGTTGTTTAGCAGTTAAGAAAGCATAAAACTTTCTTACTGCATAAGTGCAACTAAGGCTTTTGCCACAAAGGCTTGGCAAAAGCCGAGTTTTCTAATTTGCATTTAGTCATTTGTATAGGATGATACTGTATTCTCATTTATAATGAAGATAAGGAGGGATGCGAAATGAAATGGAAAGAAGCTCGGGAACTATTTCCTAATCAGTTTCTTTTGGTTTCCATTTTGGATTATCATTATGAGGGTGACAGGAAGATAGTTGATGAAGTAGCTCCAATACGGCCAATCAAAGATGAAGATGCAAATAAAGAGTTTTTCAATGCAAAAGAGGGAACAATGGTTTATCATACAGGAAATAAAAATTTTGTAATCCACATACGTAGAGATCCCCTAATGAAAGTGAGAAGGATGTAATGAACCTATTTTATGATGGACAACTTATCACGACCTCTTTAACTGTCACATTCCGTGGGGAAGCACTAAAAATAGACGGTGTCGTTGTGGATACCGGGTCATCCCATACTGTTATTTCACCAGATATTTTAGAAGCAATTGGAGTAACATATGAAAATGGTGACACGATTTATGAAGCATATGGGATGGGTGGTAGTGTTCCATTTTATACAAAAAACATGGACAAAATACAGATAAACTCATTCACTATAAAAGACGCCCAAGTAGATGTAGGAATGTTGCCTCAAGGCCATAGTGCATTGCTTGGATTAGATATTTTAAAACATTATAATTTTATCATTGATTTAGATAAATTAGAATTGTATCCATCAATGCAGGAAAAAGAGGGTTAGCTTATCATATTTTACTAATCCTCCTTTTTGTGTTTTGTTTAATAACACTTCATAAGGGAATTAGATATTTATGTTAAAATATAAAGAGGATTATGAGATAATTTATGTAATACTAAAGGCTCTTCACCAAAATCTATGGTTGACAAACTAGGTGTAATTATGAATTATAGTAACCGCTGCGGAAAAACACTACGCTTTCCGCGGGCTTGAGCTCAGCCTCCTCGGAAAAAAGGAGTTCATTTTTTTCCTGCGGGGTCTTCCCACTGCGCTTTCCCGCAGGAGTCTCCGTGTTTTCCTCCGCTAACGAGTCTTATTACCATATTTATCCACTAATATCAACCATAGATTTTAGTGTTGACCCATACTAAAAAAGTAAAACATAACGGATAGGGAAAAGGGGGATTGAAAATGGATGTAAGATATCCAATTGGGAAATTACAAGTTCCTGAAAAAGTAACAGTAGAAAATATTCAAGAATGGCTAAAGGAAATCGAAACTTACACGATTCGATTAAGAGAAACTGTTGACTCATTAAGTGACGAGGAATTAAGCAGAATATATCGTGATGGTAGCTGGACAGTTCGCGAGCTTGTTCATCACATTGCAGATTCTCAGTTGAACATGTATCAACGTTTGAAGCTGGCTTTAACAGATGAGAATCCAACAGTACCAGCTTTTGATCAAGAAAAGTGGGCTATTCAACCAGATACAAAGCTTCCTGTAGAAAGTTCTATTAAAATGCTAGAAGGTATAAATGAGCGCATCGTATCTTTAGGATATCGTTTAACGGAAGAGCAATTAGATCGAGCTTTTACTCACCAGAAAAACGGAAAAATAACAGTCGCAACAAAAGTTGCAAAATTAGCTTGGCACGAAGAGCACCACTTAGCCCATATTAAAATCGCATTATCAAAATAATACAATATGTATGGAATTGGCTTATCGAACGTCGATAAGCCAATTTTTTTAAATCACAGAAGTTTTATTCCATTAAAGCCTGTTACTGCAATAAGTGGTGGAATCTTTTAGTAACTGGCATGATAATAGAACAAGAAAAAAACAAAAATTAGTACCAACTATTAATGATAGATGTTAAAGTCAATGAAGTACTAGTGTTAACTAATCATTAAGAGGTGTTTTGTATGAAGTTACATGAATTTACAATTGGAGATGTGTTCGAAACGAAATCATATAAATTAACAAAAGAGGATATTGTGAGGTTTGCAGCTGATTTTGACCCACAATATATGCATGTAGACGAGGAAAAAGCAAATCAGGGAAGATTTAATGGAATCATTGCTTCCGGAATACATACACTAGCCATTTCATTTAAGCTATGGGTTGAAGAAGGTAGATATGGTGAGGATGTTATTGCTGGAACAAGAATGAATAACATTAAATTTATAAAGCCAGTGTATCCTGATGATGAATTACATATCATTGTTGAGGTTATTGATAAAAAAGCAATAAAGAATGAAACAGGTCTCCTTACGGTATTGTTATCTACTTTCAATGAAAAGGAAGAAAAAGTTTTTGAGGGTGATTTAACCGTATTGATAAAGCGATGAAGATTATATTTGTAAGTAATCTTCATCGAGTAACTGGCTATAGCTTAATAAGCAATAAGGCAGTATATTCACTGTTGTGAATTTCGGCAAAAGGACGCGAGAAACGAATAAGACTTATGCCCTTTCTTGAATCATTGGGCCATATTCTGGAATATTAAGTAGCGTACATCAAAGAAGTTTCACTCAATTCGTGCAACATAAAATAAATACTTATGTACTGATTATTAATTAGAGAGAGAAAAGGAAGTGCGATATGAAGGATTTTGGACTTATGGTGTTGGGTACTTTTTTCTTTGCTTTTTCAGTAGCGATATTTGCAATGCCTAACTCGCTTGCAGAGGGTGGTATCCCTGGATTATCACTCTTACTTTATTTTGGGTTAGGCTGGTCTCCTGCATTGGTGAACTTCATCGCAAATGGAATCGTTTTATTAATTAGTTATCGTTACTTGCCTAAGTCAGTAATAATAAAATCAATTATTGCTATCCCCTTATTTTCAGTACTTCTTTTCGTATTAGAGGATTTTGGATCTGCACTGAATGACCCCCTTCTTGCTGCTCTTTATACGGGAGTATTTACTGGAATTGGCTTTGGTTTCATCTTTCGTTCGGGAAGTACGATAGGTGGAACGTCCACGATTGCAAAAGTGTTAAACTATAAATTTGGTTGGGAAATCACAGGAACAAACTTTGTGTTAGATGCTCTCGTTGTTGCGGGTGGAATATTAGTTATTGGTCCCATTCTAACATTAAACACTGTAGTGGCTTTATTTATTGGCAAGCGAGTGACTGACTACGTCTTAGAAGGGTTTGAATCAAAAAAGGTTGTTCATATATTCTCAGATTATAGCGAATCAATAGCTCGTTCTATTCGAGAGAATCTTGGTACCCATACTACGATCTTGCAAGGTAAAAATGATGGGAATGGAAACGATGAGAATCTTATTTATGTTGCCGTTCCAAAACAGCAATTATTTTATTTAAAAAAATTGATTCGTGAGGTTGATGAAGATGCGTTTACTGTTGTTAATACAGTAAAAGATGTGAGTGGTGGTTCGTTTGCAAAAGCTCACTATCCAACACAAAAAACGTTTAGTAGTGCAAAGGAAGAAAAACAGTACTATAAAGAAAAAGCTGAAGAATGACAAGAACATCTAACCCTTGACCGATTATTTCTTTTAAAGCAGGTGTTAAATAATCCCCCACCTGTTTTTAGATAAAGGGTCAGTCCCCTCCTACTCTAAAGCTTTCGTGTGAGAGGGGACTGACCCTGTAAATGCGAATGGTTTGTCTATATTAACATTCCAGCAATAGCAGCACTTAATAAATTAGCCAGTGTACCGCCAATGATGGCTAAAAAGCTATATTTTGCAAATAATTCTCTCCGGGATGGAGCTAGACTACCGAAACCTCCAATAATCATTCCGATCGCAGCTAAGTTAGCAAATCCACACAAAGCAAAGCTGATAACTGCTACGGTTTTATCGGAGAAAGTATCTATATCTTGGGCAAAGGAACTAAATGCTACAAATTCATTTAATACAAATTTCTGACCAATATAGGATCCTGCTCTCAGTGCTTCCTCCCAAGGAACACCGATGACGAAGGCTATTGGAGCTAATAGTATGCCAAGAATACGTTCTAGTGTAAGGTTTTCCAAACCAAAGATACCACCGATCCAATCAAGGCCAAGGTTAACTAAAGCAATAAGAGAGATAAAAGCTAGTATGAGTGCACCTATATTTAGAGCGATCTTTAACCCTGTTGATGCTCCTTTCGCTACAGCATCAATGATGTTCACAGTTTCTGTATCTTTTGCAATCTTAATCACTTTGTCGTCCATTGGCTTTTCCGTTTCTGGTATTAATATTTTTGCCATCAAAAGACCTGCTGGTGCAGCCATAAACGCGGCAGCAATAAGAAACTCTAATGGAACACCAAGGAGGGAGTATCCTACTAAAACAGATCCTGAAACAGAAGCGGACCCTCCAGTCATGACAGCGAATAATTCAGACTTGGTCATTTTCTCCATATATGGCTTGACGATTAATGGAGCTTCTGTTATTCCAATGAAAATATTAGCAGCAGCAGCCATGGATTCTGGTTTGGTTGTTTTTAGAATTTTGCTTAAAAACCCACCTACTAGTTTTGTTATAAATTGCATAATACCTAAATAAAATAATACCGAAATTAAAGAGGAGAAAAAGATAATAACAGTAAGAACTTGGAAGGCGAATACAAATTCCACACCTTCTCCAGCTAATACTCCCCCGAATATAAAATCAATACCTGCACTGGAAGAATCAATAATACTTTGTACGAAATTCGTAACCCATTGAAAGATTTCTTTCCCAGTTTCCCATTTTAATACAATGAATCCAAAGATAATTTGTAGTAATAGTGCGCCGATGATCGTGCGCACATTGATTGCCTTTTTATTTGTAGATAGTAAAAAGGCGATACCTAAAATGACGATGATTCCTAAGATTCCCCATAAAAATTGCATATGATGTCGTCCTCTCTTGGTGTTTTGTTAAGAAATTATGAAATGGATTGTAAGACGTCCAACACATGATCCTTAAACTCATTCCGGTCCACTTCTTCACATACTCGAACATTCGGTTCATGACCACTACGGTTGTTGACATCAACCATACTATACCCTCGAGTCAACTCTCCCTTTGTTTCTACATCGACAAAATATTTGTTTGATTTGGTCATTAGTTCTTCGTTTGCGGCGATAGCTACTAACAATGTATCCGGATGTGTTGTTCCATTTAATCGGTGTACTTCTTTGTTAAATTTCATTACTACTTTATTAATCTGAATAAAAAACGCAGATCCTTTGGTTAATAGGTTTTCGATTTCGTTATGGTCGTCATCATCCATAATGGAATATTTGGTGCACATGTCCCAACCTACTAGTGTAATAGGAATTCCGGAATGTAATACGATTCTGGCAGCTTCTGGATCAACCCAGAAGTTATACTCCGCTGCTGCGGTAATATTTCCAAGGGAATTGTTGGTTCCCCCCATTATATAAATATGTGGTATATCCTTTATAATGGAAGGAGCCTTTTTGATTGCCATTGCAATATTGGTTAATGGTGCAATGGCTAATAGATTGATTTCACCTGGATTTGTTTTCACTTTCTCGATGATAAAATCTACTGCATGTCCCTCTTCCGGACGCTGTTTCGCTTTTTCAAAAAAGCTATCTCCCATTCCATCTCTTCCATGAACATCTTCCACGGTTTGATGGCGTTCGACTACACTAGTTAGGAGTGGCCCTTCCATCCCTTTGTATACCGGAACGTGTTCATTGGGGTTTGCTACCTGAATCGTATAAAGAGCATTTTCTACCTGTTGATCAAAGTCTACATTTCCTCCTGTAATGGTCACACCTTCTGCTTTAAAATAATGCATTGCTGTTAGGAGGGCAATTGTGTCATCACCGGCAGTATCTGTATCAATAATTACTTTTCGCATGAAATATTTCTCCTCATTTATTTTGTTTAGCTAGCTCTGTGATGTAGTCAAAGAAGTTGTCCCGATCTACTTCATAGACTAATTCTGCTTCTCTTCCGTTTTCAGAGAGTTCCGTTCTACCTTGACTAGCTCCTGACGGGTGAACGATAGATTTCACTTTTTTCTTCTTCACTAAGTCGCTATTTCCGATACTAGCAGTAGTTAGGACGTCCCATAAAAAGTAAGTGGAGTTTGTTTGGAAATGAACCAATGGTGGAACCATCGCGTAACACTGGCCCAAGAAATCAATTCCTATATCTTTTCTTTGTGATGCCCATTTTTTTCTAACATCTAACGTAAGAGGAACCATATTCGTACTTTCTAGGGCAACGAGATCAATAGGAATGGAGCTATCCCATACTACTTTTACAGCTTCTGGATCCCAGAATGCATTCCATTCTGCTGTCCCATCATGTTCTGGTTCTTCCACGTTACCATTTTCTAGGAAGGTACCACCCATCCAAACTAATTTTTCAATGTTTTGCTCGATGTCTGGGGCAGTTCGAAGTGCACGAGCTAAATCAGTCAATGGTCCTATAAAAACTAATGTAGCTGGTGAATCACTCTCACGAAGTACTTTGATCAGATGTTCATGTGCAGGTAATTCCGATTCTTTTGTTTGGATCCGTTCAGATTCATTCAATAATGGCAATGCATCGACAAAAAATGCGTGCATACGCCAGTCTTTCGGGAAAGGATTTTTTCCACGGGAATTAGAAGCTGAAACTTCTATTTTTTCATCGTTTCCAAATCTATCGATAATCTTTCTACTAGCATACATTGCTGGCTCTAAATAACAATCTGCAGGAATAACGCCAACACCTAGTAAATTTACATTTTCCATTTGTAATAATAGGAATAAAGAGACGAGATCGTCTACTCCTCCATCATGATTTAAATATACATTTTTATTCATTTTGCTACCTCCTAGATATTTTATATATTCTTAATATTGGCCAAAAGAAAAAGGTCTAAAACATAGAATGTCTTCTACGTTTTTAGACCTACGAGCTAAGTATATATAATGAAGCAAAAAAAGTGCTACATTATAATTGGAGGTGACTTGTTATCCTAGATAACAATCATCCTTATACTTTAACTCGTAGTCCGGTTCTTTCAGTGGGAACCAGGTAGAGACACTCAGACCATATTACTGAGAATATACGAGTAATGATATTTAAAATAATACTTTGTTAATATAACAGAGAAGTTGGAGATAATCAACGGAAAAGTGAACGTTTATTTTTAAAAAGCAATGATTGTTCGTTTTTATGGGATGAAAAAGAGGGGGGGGATGGATGGAAAATCCGTGATTTCCGAAACTATAAAAAATTGAAAGACGGACGGATTTTTTGAGACGGAGGGAGAGTGCGAGAGAAAAGGGCCAGTCCCCGTTGCACTAAAGTATTAGCCTGGCGTGGGATTGACCTACATTTCCCGTATATTTTTGCTCTATATTATTTCATCCAAAATCTTTATTTTTTTATTAGTAACCGGAAAAAGGTATAATCTTGGTTCATGATGGTTATTCGTTTTAAAATATGAAAATGGGTATGCAAAAATAACGTTAAACCAATCGCAGGACATAAATTTCAATTCCGATTGAAGTATTGGGTAATTGTCTTAAAGCTTCGGATTGGGTAAAATAACGAAAGAATAAGTCAAAAAAATAAAGGTGTCAACATTATGAAGCATATCATCATCGGAGCAGGGATCCTTGGCGCATCAACTGCCTACCATTTAGCTAAAAGGGGAGAAGACGTCGTCATGATCGATCGTCATGAACCTGGTCAGGCCACGCGGAATGCAGCAGGCATCGTCTGCCCATGGCTGACGAATCGGAGTAATAAGGCGTGGTATCAGCTTGTGCTCAAGGGTGCGAAATATTATCCCACGCTCATTGAAGAACTAAATCGTGAAGGAGAAACGGAAACAGGATACAAACAAGTCGGTGCGGTGAATATCTTTGATACCGAGGAAAAATTGGATCAGAAGATGGAAGTCGCCTATAAACGGAAGGAAGAGGCTCCAGAAATGGGAGAGATAACGCGATTGTCTCCGGAACAGACAAAAGCGCTTTTTCCCCCTGTTTCAGAAAGCTATCGGGCTGTTCATATTGCAGGCGCTGCCCGTGTGGATGGAGCAGGTTTGAACGACTCCCTCCTCCGGGCAGCACAGAAAAAGGGGGCTGATTTGATCCATGGAGATGCCTCATTCCTATTTAAAAATGGGGAAATACAAGGTGTAGACGTGCATGGTGAACCCCACCAGGCAGATCAAGTGATTGTCACGAATGGCGCGTGGACGAATGCCTTATTTGCCCCTGTTGGAATGAAGTCGAATGTCACTTTTGAGAAAGCGCAGATTGTTCACTTACAAATGCCTGGAGTAAACACGAGTGATTGGCCTGTCATGTTACCACCATTCAACCATTATATGCTTACGTTCGGCGATGGGAGAATTGTTGTCGGGGCGACCAAGGAAAATACCAGTTCTTTCGATTTTCGTGTCACTACGGGTTCGGTCCATGAGTTGATGGACAAAGCGTTACGCGTAGCTCCTGGTTTGGCCGACGCTACCTATATAGGTACAAAGGTAGGTTTCCGCCCCTTCACACCTGGATCCTTGCCTGTCATCGGCCGTGTTCCAGGTTTTGCTAATATTCTAATCGCGAATGGATTAGGAGCATCAGGATTGACGAGTGGACCGTATGTAGGCGCTCAGCTTGCAAAACTTGCGGTTGGTGAAAAAACGGAAATCAGCCTGGAATCATTCGACCCGAAGGATTTGTTTGTATGATTTGTATGAAGAAGCTTCCCATTAGCGGGAAGCTTCAGATCATATGTCATCGCGGATGATATTGTCTCTTAATAGGAGTCCCACCAATGGGAGAATCATTTGATAGGTCTATACAGATAATTTCGAAATAAAATACATATAAAACCGAAAACCAGTGAAAAACTCCCATTGACAAACGAATTGCTCACACGTAATATGAAAGAAAATGTAATCGTTTACAAGATTTTTACAAACGGAAGGAAGCAGGTGGTCGGATGGCGACGATCCAAGAGGTTGCAAAGCATGCGGGGGTATCTGTTGCGACAGTGTCCCGGGTGATAAATGATAGTGTTACAGTGACAGAGAAAACGAGAGTTCGAGTGGAAAAGGCAATTGAGGAATTGAATTATGAGCCGAGTGTACTTGGAAGAAATTTGAGAACTTCCGAAAGCAGACTGCTGCTTGTAATGATTCCGAGCATTGCCAATCCCTTTTACTCGGAAATTATCAATGGTATTGAGGATACGGCGATTGCGCAAGGATATAATATTCTTCTTTGTGAGACAGATTCTAATCCGGAGCGAGAAGCGATTTATTTTAATTTGATCCGAAATCGCCTGGCAGATGGGATTATTTCGATGGATCCGACGGTGAATAAGGATAAGTTGAATGAGCTTGCTGCAAGCTACCCGGTCGTACAATGTAGTGAATATGATGAGGATGGCACCATTCCACATGTCACCATCGATAATGAGCAGGCTGCATATCAGGCGGTGAAGCATTTGATTAAATTAGGCCAGAAAAACATCGCATTAGTCAATTCGGATGAGAAATTTTTATATGCTCGAGAGCGCCGGCGTGGCTATGAAAAAGCACTGGAGGAATATGGCCTCCCTGTTCGAAAAGAATGGATTTATCATGCGGATAAGCTGGAATTCCAAAGTGGACAGCAGGCGGTACGGGTATTGATGAGCCAAAAGGACAAACCGACTGCTATTTTTGCTGTGTCTGATATTTTTGCGATTGGTGCATTGAAAGAAATAAATGTCACAGGACTTCAGGTGCCTCAGGATATCGCAATTGTCGGCTTTGATAAAATCAATTTTTCCAATATGACATATCCGACACTGACAACGGTTGCCCAGCCGATGTACAGAATGGGTACGATGGCAGCACGCATGATTATCAATAAAATCAGTGGCAAGGAAGTGGAAAGCATTATTTTGGATCATGAATTAATTATTAGAGAATCTACATAAGGGGGAATGTGCTAATGAAAAAAACAGTCGCAGTTGTAACAGGTGTTAGCCATACAGACGGAATTGGTGCAGCGACGTGTAGAATGCTGGCTGAAAAGGGGATAGATATATTTTTCACCCATTGGAAAGCGGAAGCGTCATGGCCGAAACGTTTTCAAAATGAATTGGATAAAATGGGGGCCGCTTGTTCAAGTATGGCGGTTGATTTGTCTAAAGAAGATGCAGCGTTAAAGGTTTTACAGACAGCAGAAGAACAGCTTGGTTTTCCGGAAATTCTAGTCAATAATGCTGCCCATTCGACAAGTGATGGTTATGAAAAGCTCGATGCAAAGACGCTGGATGCGCATTATGCCGTGAATATACGGGCTACATCTCTTTTAAGTGTGGCGTTTGCAAAACGGTCGAAGGAAATAAATCGAGCGTCAGGCAGGATCATTAATCTGACATCTGGCCAGGCGCAGGGTCCGATGACAGGGGAATTAGCTTATGTCGCGACAAAGGGTGCGATTGCTGCATTTACACTTTCCCTGTCTGCAGAGCTCGCGCCACTGGGAATAACAGTTAACGCTGTAAATCCAGGGCCTACAGATACAGGATGGATGACAGAGAATCAAAAGCAGGAGCTATTGCCGAAATTTCTAATGAAGCGAATGGGGCATCCAGATGATGCGGCTCGTTTAATTGCATTTCTTGCCAGTGAGGATGCAGGCTGGATTACGGGGCAGGTGATTAATTCGGAAGGGGGATTTTATAGGAGTTGAGTTTTAAATCTATTTCCCGGGAAATACCGACACAATATGTGGGAATTTTTAGTAAATAAATAACCTTTAAACATTTATGTAATCGTATTCTGACAAGCATCGCTAAAATCTCTACAATTTTTAACATAAAAAAGATATTGACAACAATAAATTATAACGTATAATGAAAGAAAATGTAATCGATTTCATTCGCGCGTCAAAGTAATGGAATCGCTTACAAATAAGGGGAGGAATTAAAATGAAGTGGAGAAGAAAGATGTTGTGGACGCTTTTGATTATCGCAATGCTGGTTTTTCTTGCTGCATGTGGCGGCGATGACGAATCCGGCTCGTCAGATAATCAGAATGATACCTCTGATGAAAATACAGAAGAAAGTGGAGAAGCTGCTGAAGACGGGGAGGAGGTTACCATTGTCTATGCACGTGGTACAGATACAACCCCTGCAACTGAAGCAGTAATTGAAGCATTTGAAGAAGAACATCCAAATATTAATGTAGAGCAACGTGAGATGCCTGCAGATACAGGACAATCCCACGATCAATATGTAACCGCATTCAGTTCGCAAAGTACAGAAATTGACGTATTTAATGCCGATGTAATCTGGCCGGCAGAATTTGCTCAAGCGAATTACGTGCTCGAACTGGATCGCTTCATTGAGCAGGATGGAATTGATATGGAAGCATATTTCCCTGGTACAGTCGCAGCCGGGAAATTTAATGGAAAACAATGGGCGATGCCGCAATATACCGATGCCGGTGTATTCTACTACAGAACGGATATTGTTGAGGAACCACCTGAAACTTGGGATGAGCTGATTACGCAAGCAAGTGAACTCCAAGGTGAAGAAGGTACTGAATTTGGTTATCTCATGCAGGCAGCTCAGTATGAAGGGTTAATTACCAACGCGATTGAGTACATTGCCTCATATGGTGGACAGGTTGTAGATGAAGATAACAATGTCGTTGTTGACAGCCCGGAAACCGTCAAAGCAATTGAAAAGATGCAGGAAATTGTCGGATCTGATTTTGTCCCGGAAAATATCCTGAACTTCATGGAAATTGAAACAGAAAATGCTTGGATTGAAGGAAATGCCGTATTTGCCCGTAACTGGCCATATATGATGTCTTCTTCCAATGATGAGGAAAGATCTGAAGTGGTTGACAATGTAGAGATGGCAATGCTGCCGGCTGGTGATGAAGGAAGTGCAGCTGCACTTGGTGGCTGGATGACAATGATCAACCGCTATTCCGAGCATCCGGAAGAAGCATGGGAGTTTGTTAAATTTATTTCCGGATCTGAAGGACAGAAGATTTCTGCAGTGGAAGGTGGCCGCCCACCAACATTAGAAGCGTTGTATGATGATCCAGAAGTACAGGAAGTTAGTTCATTGTTTGCAAATCCAGAGTTCCGGGAAGTGCTGCAAACTGCAGTACCAAGACCAGTATCTCCAATCTATCCGGAAATCTCGGATATTATGCAAATTGAACTGTCAACAGCACTAACAGGTGACCAGACCGCTGAAGAAGCAGCAGCAAACATGCAGTCAAAAATAGAAGCTGCAATGGAAGAATAATAGATGTAGGAGATTGATAGGGGGAGGCAGGAGGAGCAGATAACTCTCATCTTGCCTTTCTATCATTTTAAGGAATTATAAATCGATGAGGTTGATTAAGAGAAAACGCCCTTTGAAGAAAGGTAGTGTTTTTTAGGTGACATCAAACCTTTAATGCGAGGGGGGCAGACCCACTATGAAAAACAAGAAAAAACCCAACTTTCAACTGAGTGAAAAACAACTTGGATATGCCATGGTTATCCCATCGCTTATTCTCGTTTTCGCCGTTGTTTTATGGCCGGTCGCACAGTCCTTTTACAATAGTCTTTTTGATTACAGATTGAATGATCCGGCGCGCTCCCAACTGATGCTTGGTGCTACGATTGATCTCGAACGCTATGTCGATAATCAATTTTATATTGATGGACAATTAGAAAGCCTGGCGAATGAAGCAGATGGCGAAGAAGCTGCCAATACGATTACAACGATACGTGAAGATGTTCAAGCATATCATTCTGAACTAATTAGCGATGAGGAAATCAATCAAAAGGTGGAACGAATTGATGAGATGCTGGCAAGCTATACACCGGTAACCGATGATGAATTAAAATATGCCGATCTTGATAATGATTTTGCATCGGATTACAGGAAGGCACTGCAGTCCTATCAGGCAGAGCTCACTGCATTGTCAGAAGAAAGCGGTGATGAAACAACTGCTCAGGAATTCCAGCAGACTGCAGATTTACTTGGAGCAACTGCCGGTAATATTTTGGAATCCAATTTTATCGGTCTTGCCAATTATGGGAAATACTTGCAGGACGGGCGAATGTGGCAGTCCTTGTGGAATACTGTCTTTTTTACCGTCGTGACAGTAGCCTTGGAATTGGTCATTGGTCTTGCGGTAGCTCTATTGATCAACCGCGCATTTAAAGGAAGGGGATTCGTCCGGGCATCTGTACTGATTCCGTGGGCGATACCAACAGCGGTAGCCGCGATGATGTGGGGATTCCTGTATGATGGACAATCTGGGATTGTCGCACATTACATGGAGGTACTGAATCTTATTCCGGAAGCCTCCTGGCTGTTATCGACAGCGGATGGTGGGATGTTTTCCATTATATTAGCAGATGTCTGGAAAACTACTCCATACATGGCATTACTGCTATTGGCGGGACTACAAACAATTCCCGGCCCCCTTTATGAGGCATCAAATGTGGATGGGGCCAATAAATGGCAACAGTTTTGGAAAATTACACTGCCGCTTCTGAAGTCTTCCATTCTAGTAGCACTGTTGTTTAGAACCTTGGATGCGTTCAGGGTGTTTGACTTGATTTATGTACTTACAGGCGGTGGACCGGCAAATGCGACAGAGTCGATTTCGGTTTATGCCTATAAAACATTATTCGCACAACAGAATTTCGGGGAAGGCTCTGTGCTTTCTGTCATTGTTTTCTTAAGTGTGGCATTGATCAGCTTTTTATTTGTAAAATTAATCGGCTCAGATTTGTTTGATGGTCGTACAAAATGAGGAGGGAACTAGATGAATAAACGAGCAGGAATTGGTTTTTATATCTTTTTGGCAGTCTTTGTATTCCTTGTCATGTTCCCGTTTATCTGGGTATTTTTAACATCGATCAAACCAGTTGGGGAAATCTTTTCTTCCTTTAAATGGTTTACATCGAACCCGACACTCGACTCATACGAAGCTGCATTGACAAATCGGCCATTACTGCGCTATATGTTAAATAGTTTTGTCGTATCTGGGTTGACGACAATTTTGTCACTGACCTTTGCGTCATTTACAGCTTATGCTGTGACAAGGTTGCCCATCCGGGGGAAAGGATTGATTCTGGGAATCGTGCTGGCAGCATCCATGTTTCCGCAAATCGCGATTATCTCACCAATCTTTAACCTCGTATCAAATCTCGGACTGCGCAACAGTTTTATCGGATTGGTCATACCATATATCACGATCAGTCTACCACTGGCCATATGGATTTTAGCAACATTCTTTAAAAAAATCCCATTCGAGCTGGAAGAATCGGCTAAACTGGACGGGGCAAGTCCTTTCCAGACGTTTCGAAAAATCATTTTCCCACTGGCTGCACCTGGTGTATTTACAACAGGGATTCTCGTATTTATCGCAGCATGGAATGAATATTTATTCGCACTGACAATCAACAGTGATGATGTATGGAGAACTGTACCTGTGGGGATATCGATGTATCAGAGTCAATATTCCGTACCATGGGGCGACATCTCCGCAGCAACTGTCATTGTAACCATTCCGATAGTACTTCTGGTACTGTTCTTCCAACGAAGAATCGTGTCCGGACTGACGTCAGGATCAATGAAAGAGTAATCTTGGGACAGAGGGACAGGTTCATTGTCCCGGTGGGTTAAATGGGACAAGGGACCTGTCCCCCTGTCCCAGAAGAAAGGGGTTTTTTACATGAAAATAACAGTTTGGAATGAAAATAGACATGAACAGACGAATCCGGTTGTAGCGGATAATTATCCGGAGGGTATTCATGGAGCGATCGCAGCATTTTTAAAAGAAGAAGGACATGACATTACTACGGCAACGCTGGATGAG
The DNA here is from genome assembly GCF_055380755.1 of Virgibacillus ainsalahensis. NCBI lineage: Bacteria > Bacillati > Bacillota > Bacilli > Caryophanales > Bacillaceae > Virgibacillus > Virgibacillus ainsalahensis. The sequence goes on from NZ_AP043943.1 coordinate 219,246, forward strand.
GCGGAGCATGGTTTAACGGATGATGTTTTAAATGAAACGGATGTCCTCGTATGGTGGGGACATAAGGCGCATGATGAAGTGAAGGATGAGATTGCTGAAAAAGTGAAAGCTCGCGTATGGGATGGCATGGGGCTTGTTGTGCTGCATTCCGCGCACTTTTCCAAGCCATTCACGAAGCTGATGGGGACAGGCTGTGACCTGAAATGGCGCGAAGCTGATGAGAAGGAAAGGCTTTGGGTTGTGGATCCGACACATCCGATTACTGAGGGGATCCATGAATATATCGAGCTTGAAAAAGAAGAGATGTATGGCGAGCATTTTGATATTCCAGCACCGGATGAACTGATATTTATCAGCTGGTTTGAAGGTGGCGAAGTTTTCCGCAGTGGAGCGACCTTTAAACGGGGTAGAGGGAAGATCTTTTATTTCCGTCCCGGGCATGAAACCTATCCGACCTACCATCATAAAGATATTCAACACGTAATCAAAAACGGTGTGAAATGGGCGGCTAACACAAATACGCCGAGACCAACACGCGGGAATGCGGAGCCGTTAGAAGAAATTAAAAAAGAGGGATGAGGAGGAAAAGAAGATGACAAAATTACGTGTTGCCGTGATTGGCTGTGGAAGCATTGCCAAGCATCGGCATCTGCCAGAACATCATAATAATCCGAATGTAGAGATTGTTGCCGTATGTGACCATAGGGCGGAACGGGCGCAAGCGGCTGCTGACACATATGGGGTGAAAGCTTATACCGAATATGAAACATTACTTGCAAAAGAAAGTGTGGATGCGGTAAGTGTTTGCCTGCCAAACTATCTGCATGCACCTGTGTCGATTGCTGCACTCGAGAGCGGCTGCCATGTACTTTGTGAAAAGCCGATGGCGACATCCCGCGAAGAAGCGGATCAAATGATCGAAGCAGCAACTAAAAACAATAAGAAACTGATGATTGGACATAATCAGCGCTTTGTCCCTTCCCACCAGAAAGCGAAACGCCTCATTGAACAAGGGGAAGTGGGAAAAATTTACAGCTTCCGTACAACATTTGGCCATGGCGGTCCGGAAGGCTGGAGTGCGGATGGAGCACGCAGCTGGTTTTTCAAAAAAGATAAGGCATTCATTGGTGCGATGGGTGATTTAGGTGTGCATAAAGCAGACTTGCTTCGTTATCTGTTAGCAGATGAATTCACCGATGTTGCCGGTTTTATCGAAACATCTGCGAAGGAAAATGTAGATGTTGATGATAATGCGGTATTAATTTTAAAATCAGGAAATGGTGTTATTGGGACCCTTGCAGCAAGCTGGGCATATACAGCGAAAGAGGATAACTCCACCATTATATACGGTGAAAATGCGACATTGCGTCTGGAGGATCATCCGGATTATTCGCTAGTTGTTCAATATAATAATGGGGAAGTTGTTAAATATGAACTTGGTGGAATCCAGTCCAATGACGAAGGTGGACAAACAAACACGCATGTCATTGACCATTTTGTGGAATCCATTATCGAGGACAAAGAGCCTTTGATTAATGGCGACGAGGGAAAAAAATCATTGGAAGTTATTTTAAAAGCGATGGAATCAACGGAAAAAGAGGGATAGCATGAGCAAGTTGAAAATGGGTATCATCGGAGTAGGTGGCATCGCTCAACAGCGCCATATCCCTGCATACCTGAATATCAAGGACAAAGTGGAAATTACCGCACTGCATGACCTCAATCATGAGCGTGCGCAGGAAGTGGCGGATCATTTCGGAATTCCACATGTTTACAAAAATTACGAGGATGTTTTTGCCCATGTCGATGCTGTAACCATCTGTACACCAAATAAGTTTCATGCGGAAATCGCCATTGCGGCGATGGAAGCCGGTGTGCATGTATTATGTGAAAAACCGATGGCCATGACGACAGCAGAATCGGAGGCAATGCTCGAAGTTTCCCGGAAAACGAATAAACTGTTATCGATTGCCTATCATTACCGGTTTACTGAAGCGGCACAAATCGCCAAAGAGGCGGTCAGGGATATTGGTGATCCGCTTGTCACGAGAACACAGGCACTGCGGCGGAGAAAAGTGCCGGGCTGGGGCGTTTTTACAAATAAAGAACTCCAGGGCGGAGGAAGTCTGATTGATTACGGCTGCCATCTGCTTGATTTATCACTGTGGCTCTTGGGCGATCCGGAGCCTGTCGAAGTAATGGGGACAACATATAACCGCTTAAGCCGTTCACCGAATCAGGTGAATGACTGGGGTGTCTTTAATTATGAGACATTTGAAGTGGATGATCATGTATCTGCTTATATCAAATTTGAAAATGATATCTCACTCATGTTCGAATGTTCCTGGGCGGCGAATATCAAAGAAGATACGCGGGTTTTAAGCATTTCCGGTACAGAGGGTGGATTGAATGTCTATCCATATGAATTTTACCAGCCGAAGCATGGGAAAATGATGACCCAGACGGCTGAGCTTAATTACAGTGAGGAAAACGCTGGATTTGTGCAGGCAGTGAATTTTGTGGAAAGCTGCTTGGGTGAAGCGGCATTAATTGTGAAACCAGAACAAGCACTTAAAGTGACGAAAATAATTGATGCCATCTATGAAAGCAGTGAAACGGGAGCAAGTGTGAAATTAGGGAGGGATTCGTAATGAAGCTAGGCGTTTTCACGGTTCTTTTTGGAGAAAAAACGTTTGAAGAGATGCTTGATTATGTGAAAGATGCAGGGCTTGATGCAGTGGAAATTGGAACAGGGGGAAATCCGGGCACAGCGCACAGTAACCTGGATGAGCTTCTGGAAAGTGAAGACAAACGTAAAGAGTATCTGGATAAAGTAGAAGCACGCGGGCTGACAATCAGTGCATTCAGCTGCCATGACAACCCGGTTTCCCCGGACGCCGGACATGCCAAGCAATCCCATGATACATTTATAAAAACAGTGCGGCTGGCAGAATTAATGGGAGTACCTGTCGTCAATACATTTTCCGGTGTGCCGGGTTCAGGTGAAGATTCCAAGCAGCCGAACTGGCCGGTAACCCCATGGCCGACTGCCTATTCCGACATTTTGGAATGGCAATGGGAGAAAAAACTGATCCCATACTGGAAGGAAGCGGGACAATTTGCCAAGGATCACGGTGTGAAAGTCGGGATTGAGCCACATGCAGGCTTTCTCGTACATACACCACACACCATGCTGAAATTGCGGGAAGCTACCAATGACGCAGTGGGCGCGAATCTCGATCCAAGCCATCTGTGGTGGCAGGGCATTGATCCGGTAGCGGCAATCAAAATCCTCGGCAAGGAAAACGCAATCCATCACTTCCATGCCAAGGATACGTACATCGATCAGGACAATGTCAACATGTATGGGCTGACAGACATGCAGCCATATTCTGCGGTACAATCCCGCGCATGGACATTCCGTTCCGTTGGCTATGGCCACAGCAGCCAGGAATGGTCCAATATTATCAGTGCCTTAAGGACATATGGTTATGATTATGTCGTCAGCATCGAACATGAAGACCCAATCATGTCAGTGGAAGAAGGATTCCAGCAAGCAGTGCGGAACCTGAAGCGGGTGAACATTGCAGAAAGCGCCGGAGATATGTGGTGGGTTTGATTTTAGAAAGGACTGGATACGATGGGGTATCTGGTCTTTTTATTTGAGAACGTTTATTCGTTCTGCTACCTATTTATAAGAAAGTTGTGATAGAATAAAAAACAGCAATGACATAGGTATTGTGGGCGGTTTGGCCATCTTTGTTTCTTAAGTCACGTCACTTAAGAGAGGAGGTGGTAGAATGACGATATATGAAGCATTTAGTTTGGTAGCGCAGTTCAGTATTACACTGATAGCTACCTTAACTTTAATTGTGACCATTGTCGTTTATCTAAACAAAAAGAAGTAACCGCCCCTATGCATGGTTGGATTACTTCTTTTAGTGCAAACATCTAGATTTCGGCCAACTGCTCAAAATGCAGTTTGTTGTTGCAAGTATCCGGGTAGTTAGCGCTACCCAGGTACCTTATTCTAAGTATATTATAAAATAAATAATATTATACTGTCAAATTGTTAGGGTTCCTCCAAGCTTACTCTTGCAGGTTTGATTTTAGAAAGGACTGGATGCAATGGGGTATCTGGTCTTTTTATTTGAGAACGTTTATTCTTTTTGTTGTCTATTTATGAGAAAATTATGATAGAATGAAAAGAGCAATGACATAGGTATGGTGGGCGGTTGGCCATCTTTCCTGTTTCTTAAGTTACGAAACACTTAAGAGGGGAGGTGGTAGGATGACGACATTTGAAGCATTAAGTCTGGTAGCACAATTCAGTATTACACTGATAGCTACCTTAACTTTAATTGTAACCATTGTCGTTTATCTGGTTAAAAAAAAGTAATCGCCCCCCACCCAGGTCGCGATTACTTCTTAGACAATGCATATTGAACATCCGGCCAACTGCTCTTCATGCAGTTTGTTGTTGCGGGTATCTGGGTAGTTAGCGCTACTCAGATACCTTATTCTAAGTATATTATAAAATGAATAATGTTATACTGTCAAATTGCTTGGTATATGTGATGGGTTTGATTTCAGCGGGACTGGATACGATGAAGGTATCTTGTCTTTTTTATTATTAATGGAGACGGTAATGAAGGACGAGGGGACAGACATAGAGAAATGCTAAATGGGACAAGGAACCTGTCCCTCCGTCCCCCAGGAGGAAAAACAATGACAGAGCAAAAGCTAAAAAATAATGTGGCGATTGTAACAGGTGCGGCTTCCGGGATAGGCAGGGCCACGGCACTTCGATTGGCAAAATCCGGAGCAAAAGTAGGGCTGCTCGATCTGGACGAAGAAAATGCTGTAACTGTTCAGCAAGAAATCGAAAAACATGGTGGAGATGCCATCATTTCAAAGGTAGATGTATCAGATCCCCAGGAAGTAGAAGCAGGCATCGAGAAAGTTATCGAGCAGTGGGGACACTTGGACTTTGTATTTGCCAATGCTGGGATCAATGGGCGTGTGGCTCCAATTGAAGATTTAACTCCGGAAGATTGGGACAAGACATTAAATACCAACCTGAAAAGCACATTCCTTACCGTGAAATATGCGATTCCACATATGAAGTCAAATGGTGGAAGCATCGCGATAACGAGCTCTATCAACGGAAATCGGACGTTTTCAGGGTTTGGTATGGCTGCATATAGTTCATCCAAGGCCGGGCAAATGGCTTTTGGCAAAATGGCCGCATTGGAACTGGCAAAATATAAAATCCGTGTGAACATCGTCTGTCCAGGTGCAATTCAAACGAATATCAGCGAGAACACCCACCCGGATGAGGAAAATCTTGATAAAATTAAAATCCCTGTCAAATACCCAGAAGGGAGTCAGCCATTGGAACACGCTCCCGGCAGCGCAGAAAATGTAGCCGATTTGATTCATTTTTTAGCTTCAGAGGAATCGAGTCATATTACGGGGACGGAGTTATTTATCGATGGTGCGGAGTCTTTGTTGGGGTGATGGAAGGTATATAAAGGATTGGAAAAAACACATGAAGTTTAACTTTAGTCCATGTGTTTTTTTATTTTATCAGAGAGATAATCCTTTCATAAAATATCTCCTTATAATTCTTCCTGCAGGTTGCTTGTTAAGAAATTCTCTGCTGCAAAAGCAGCTACCCCCATGGCACTTGAATGGGTGGATAATGTTGAAAAGTCGATACGCAAATCTTTTTTGTGTGTGGTGAGTGTACCGGTCTCCATTTTTCTCCGCATCGCTTCCCTGAGCCATTTTTCGGAAGAAGCTATACGATTTCCTATGATGACTTGTTCCGGGTTAAAGATATTTACAATATTATTAATACCTACCCCCAAATACCCGCCGATCTCTTCAAATAGTTTAACAGTCTCTTCATTACCATTCGCAGCTAGAAGTGAGAGGCTCTCCAGCGTGATATCTTCCTTGGAGGTTCCTTCCAGCTGAAGGCGCTGCTTGGCATTGTTGATTAATGCCTGTTCTGACGCGTACAATTCCCAGCACCCATGATTCCCGCAGCGGCACTCGACGCCGTCGACTTCTATCGTCATATGCCCCAGTTCTCCGGAAAATCCGTTATTTCCTTTGTACAATTGACCATTTAGGATAAGTCCAACACCTATCCCTATCCCAACACTGACATAAATAATATTATTGGATTCTTGTCCTGCACCAAATTGTTTCTCACCATAAGCACCTGCATTTGCTTCGTTTTCAATATTGACAGGTAAATGATATTTCTCTTCCAATAGCCCTTTTAAATTAACATTTTTCCATTTCAGGTTGGGGGCTAAAAGGATTTGGCCATCTGTGCTTACTGTTCCAGGTACACCGATGCCAATACCTACAATACCGTAATGGCTGCTAGGGGCAGAAGCCATTAAGGAATCAATCACTTTAAATAATTCTCCAGTAATTTCCTCATAGGTTAACTGGTTAAATTTAATTAATTTTTCATTACAAATCTCACCTTGGAGATCTGTTAATATCCCCAGAATATAATTAACCCCTATATCAATACCAATAGCGTAACCAGCTACTTGATTGAACAGCAGCATAACCGGTCTTCTTCCACCACTTGAAACTCCTGGACCAGATTCATAAATCAGTTGTTCTTTAAGTAATTCACTTACCAGAGAGGAGACGGTTCCTTTATTTAAACCTGTTTTAGCAGCAACATCAGCACGGGAAAGGGGAGAGTATTCCTTGATCGTTTGCAGAACCAGAGATTTATTTCCTTTTTTCACGACGTGCTGATTCCATGTTCGATTCATTTCCATAACGATTATCACTTCTTTTCAGCCTTTTTTATTAGTATACCATATATAAACTTTGTTCATCCACTAGACAAACGATGTTTTCCATGCTATTCTATTTTTAAGCATATGAGTCATTAGGCTCAAAACTATCAAATGGGGGTTTAATTATGGAAAAAAGGAAAGCGGTTGCAATACTATTTAGTTTCCTGGCTGCTGTACTGTTATTATCGGCATGTTCGTCAGATGGGGAAGAGGGGAGCGCCAGTACTGGTGATGAAAAAACAGTAGAATTTATGCATCTATGGCCAGAAGGCAGTTCGAAACAGCATAACGAAATTGTAAACGATATCATTGCAGGTTTTGAAGAGGAAAATCCAGATGTCAATGTGGAACTGGAAGTATTAAGCAATGAACAGTATAAGGATAAACTAAAAGTGTTATCCGCTTCTAATGAGTTACCGGATGTAGGAATGACATGGGCGGCAGGTTTTTTAGAGCCGTATGTTGAAGGGGATATGTTCGCACCATTAGACGATATCATTGAAAGCGATTTAAGTGATAGTTTCGTTTCAGGAACAACAGAAGCATATGCAATGGATGGAAATACGTATGGACTGCCATTGGAATTGAATATTGCAACTGTATTTTATAACCAGGCAATCTTTGATGAATATGGCCTGGAAGCTCCAGAAACATATGAAGAACTAAACAATGTAATAGAAACATTATCAGATAATAACGTCGCACCAATTGCTTTAGGAAATAAAGACAGATGGACAGGTTCACTATGGTATATGTACCTTGCTGATCGAATTGGCGGTGCAAGTGTATTAAACGAAGCGATTGGTCGAACATGTTCGTTTGAAGATCCATCTTTAATTTCGGCAGCGGAGGAAGTTCAGAACCTGGTAGATTCCGAAGCATTTACGCAAGGGTTCAATGGTCTCTCTGATGAAGAAGCAAAGAGTATGTTTATGAACGAGCAGGCAGCGATGTATTTAATTGCTACATGGGATTTGCCTAACTATACAACAAACGAAGATGTACCACAGGAATTCAGAGATTCTGTAGATTTCTTTAAATTCCCGACGGTTGATGGACAGGGTGATATGGATAGCTTCGTTGGTGGCCCTGGTGTTGGTTTATTTGTTGCAGAAGACTCGGATGTAAAAGAGGAGGCAAAAGCGTTTGTATCCTACTTTGTCCAACAATGGGGAGAAAAATCGGTAACAGATGCCGGTGTTATTCCAGCTACAAAAGTGGATGGTGAATCATTAGATCTTCCTCAAATGTATGTGGATGTACTGAATGAATTAAATGAGGCAAGTAATATCACTTTATTCGCAGATGTGCAAATGAGTTCCGATGTTGCCCAGGTTCATTTAGATATGATTCAGGCACTCTTTGGTGGTGAAATAACACCGGAAGAATTTGCAAAACAACATGAGGATGCACTTTCAGCCGAAGAGTAAGGTGACAATAATCTTAGAATTGCTTGGCTTTTTGCCAAACCCTTGTGGCGAAAAGCCTTAGCCTAAACGGATGCAGTAAGGAAGTTTTATGCTTTCTGGTTAACTGCCAAAGAAAAGGATCTATCCCTTGTTAGGATAGTCCTTTTCTAACTTATAGATATGGGGTGAAACGATGAATAAAGTAATGTCCAATAAATGGGTTATAGCGTTATATGTCCTCCCAGCATTGTTATTAATTGGTATATTAATATTCATTCCGTTAATCTTGACAGGCTATTATGGTCTGATGGACTGGGACGGCATTGGAGCAATGGAATTTATAGGACTGGAAAACTACATAACTGCACTCCAGGATGCCAAGTTCTGGGACAGTGCATTGCATTCTTTTTTACTGGCGATATTTTCTACACTTAGTCTGGTCGTATATTTGGCGATTTCACTTATTTTGGCATCCAAAATAAAAGGATCTGATCTCCTGAGAAAAATATACCTGATTCCAATGCTTTTATCTTCGGTTGCGATTGCTCAACTATGGATTAAAGTCTATAACCCTTCGAATGGTATCTTAAATACGATTCTTACTGGACTGGGAATGGAGAATCCACCATTATGGCTGGCCGATACGTCGATTGTATTATATGCCATCTTCATTCCGATCCTATGGCAATACGCAGGTTTTTATATTTTGATCTATTATGCTGCTTTGAAAAACATTCCGGATTCCTTGGTAGAAGCAGCCAAAATTGATGGAGCAACTCCACTGCAAATTGCACTTAAAGTAAAACTGCCATTAATTATGGGCGTAGTGAAAGTAACCATTGTTCTGGCTATCGTTGGTTCCTTAAAATACTTTGACCTTATTTATGTAATGACTGGCGGTGGACCAAACGGGGCTAGTGAAGTGATGGCTTCCTATATGTACAAATTAGCATTTACAAGCTCTGACTTTGGTTATGGTAGTGCCATTGGTTTCTTGTTATTGATCATTACATTAATCGTAACGGTAATTGTACGGAAACTTACAGCTGAGAAAGATGAAATTCAATACTAAAAGGAGGTTCATGCAATGTCGCGTATCGGTAAGATCTCGCTTTACGTTTGTTTAGGGCTTGTAGCGATTTTTCAGCTGTTCCCTATTGTGTGGTTGTTTCTATTTTCATTAAAAGATAATCAGGAGATTTTTTCAGGTAATCCATTTGCACTGCCTTCCGAGTTTCGATGGGAAAATTATTTGAAAGTCTGGGAGGGTGGTATCGGTCTATATTTCTTTAACAGTATTTGGATAACTGGTGTAGCAATCTTTTTAACCATTCTGCTAGCAAGCATGGCCACCTATGCAATTACTAGAATGAACTGGAAATTGAGTAAACCTGTGCTGGGGCTGTTTATGGTGGGACTGATGATTCCAATCCATTCTGCATTAATACCACTTTTCAGCATGTTTTTAAATGTGAATCTGATTGATAATCCGTGGTCGATTGTTATCACCTATACGGCATATAACCTGCCGATTACGATGATGATATTACTTGGTTTCTATACGACAATACCTAGGGAAATAGAGGAAGCGGCAATTATTGATGGGAGTTCGATTAACCGGATGTTTTTCCGGATTATTCTTCCAATGTCGATGCCGATCATGTCTACCACTGTAATTATTAATATGATTTATAACTGGAATGAATTTGTGTTTGTCAATACATTTATAAGTTCGGACGAGTATAAAACGCTTACGGTTGGTATACAGAATTTTATTGGTCAGTATATGACGGATTGGGGAGCCATTGGTGCAACGTTAATCATTAGTTTCTTTCCATTGCTGCTTGCTTTCATTTTCTTTAGTAATAAGGTAGTGGAAGGCATTTCATCAAGTGCGGTTAAAGGTTAATATTTTCATATAAAAATCACCTTATCTTTCATCGATGCAAAGATAAGGTGATTTTATTATTCATGCCGTTTTGGGGAATTTTATTGCTCTTGAAATAAAGTGCAACGACGTAACTGCGGGTTGATTTCCGCTGCGGACCGTTGCTTTCCGCGGGCACGGCTTCAGTCTCCTCGAGAAACCCACTCTGCGGGGTCTTCAGACTCGTGCTGTTCCCGCAGGAGTCAACGGTCCTCCGCTTCAATCAACTATCATAAAAGTGCATGGCTATTATGTGACTTAAATCGAGCAATAAATATTCTTTAAAGTTGCAAAGCATCTTATCAGCGAAGGAAATACACGAAGACTCCTGCGGGAAAGCGAAGACGCCTGAGATCCCACAGCGAGCGTTCTTTGCGAGCGAGGAGGCTCAGCGCGAGCCCTAAGGTGCGCGTAGTGTATTTCCGCAGCGGTTATGTTATAACATACTAGTAAAAAACAGCCATTATTTATTACGTTCTTGTTTTTGTTGGATTCGGTTGAACGCATGCAGCGATAGCCACATTGTTATGAAAGCATAGGCGCTCCCGCCGAATATAACAGCCGTTGCCGGAAGTAGATACATCACAAAATAAAGGGAGGCAAGACAAAGAATCATTAATAATAGATGAACTGGACTGATTAACATGATAAGAAATGCATGTTTCATAATATGCCGTACCTTCAGATCATAATGTACAAACACAGGAAATAGATAAAATAAGAAAAAGATAAATAGAAGAATGAATGCAAATAACGGAATATACGTCCATGTCAACATATCGTTTGAACTACTCTGGATATAATAGATATCAAGACCCACCAGTAAGGAAATAAAGATGATAACGATACCTAACCGGTTACTTTTCAAAAATTCCTGTTTGAAATACTCCCAGAATGTTTTAAAAACCGGAATGTCGGGATTAACGGTTAACCATTTTCGAATAATGGAAAACATTGCAATGGTAGAAGGAAAAATCCCAAAAATAACTCCACCAGCTAATGTAAAAAGTACCCATAATACATTGATATAGGCAAATTTCATAATCCATTCTAATATCGTATAGAGGCCATTGGCTAAACTGTTCAACGATTTTTCCTCCTCATCTGTTAATCTCACGGGGGTTATTTATTTTTAGCAGTTAAGAAACCAACATGGCGGCTACGTGCATGCAGTTACCATCTATAATGAAAACAGCTAATTTAACCAGAAGGCTATATTCTAAAAGATTTGGGACTGCGATTACTCGCCCCATCGAAAAGAATTGTTGCTTTTGACACAATAACGATATAGTGCGACATAGATTTATCATGGTTTTGCTTTCTACCATTCCTTTTGAACCCGAGTGCTATCACAATCGCTTCGGCAGAATACTTCGCTTTCCGCGGGCACGGCTTCAGTCTCCTCGAGAAACCCACTCTGCGGGGTCTTCAGACTCGTGCTGTTCCCGCTGGAGTCTGCGTATTCTGCCTACGCTGGTAGTGGTGTTCTGATATTGCAAGAAAAAGTTCATGGAATCTATGTTTCATGAAAGTTTTCACTCTTAAATAGAAAGCTATTCTAAGCTGCTAAAAAAATGCGAGACTCCAACGGGAAAAGGAACAGTCTGAAGACCCCGCAGCGAGTGAATTAAAGAACATAGGCTAAGAACGCCCCGTCCTGGGACTGTGGTTACTCGTCCCACCGAAGACATTTGGGGCAACGCCTATGTGACCAACATCGTGTTGGCCCGAGGCTGAAGCGTTCCCCGTGGAAAGCGAGTGTTTTTTAAGCAGCGTTGGACTCTCACCCATTTTGAAAAGGATGAGAGGAAGTCACTCTTTGGTTATGTCGTATTCTATATCATATGTGAAGTTAAAGGGCAGCAAAATTTTAACAAAAGAGCCAGTCAGAAAAAGGTATAGTCTTGCTTCATGTTGGTGGTTCTATTGAATAGTTTTTTCCTGTTCAAATAACAGTTGTTTTCATAGAAAAGTATAAAACTTTTTTACTGCACAAGTACAGGCTTTTGAAATTCGCCTAACCTATAGCGAATGCTAAGTTTTCTAAAGACAGGACCAGTAAGGAAAGTAGGTTCTAGCTATTATTATAAGGAAATAGAACCTGTTTGCCATAGGAAAAAGATATTTTTAAAACTTTGTTCATTCAATAGACAAACTAACATTAAACTGCTATACTGTCAATGTAAGCAGTTACATAGTTAAAACGTTTAAAAAATAGGAGGTACGGTCAGGTGGCTTATTTTAATAATATTAATAAAATCAAATATGAAGGTGCAACATCAACAAATCCATACGCATTCAAATTCTATAATCCCGAAGAAAAAATAGGTGGGAAAACGATGGAAGAATACCTTCGTTTTGGTGTAGCCTATTGGCATACATTTACAGAAGATTTATCCGATCCTTTCGGTGTGGGTACGGCTATTCGCCCTTGGGATAACTATCAGGGAATGGATTTGGCAAAAGCCCGTGTGGAAGCCGCTTTTGAATTCTTTGAAAAACTGGATGTGCCATACTTCTGCTTCCATGATGTGGACATTGCACCAGAAGGAAGTAATTTAAGGGAAACATACCAGAACCTTGATACAATCGTAGCGATGATCAAAGATTATATGAAAGACAGCAAAACAAAATTACTTTGGAATACAGCAAATAACTTTACACATCCCCGCTTTGTGCATGGGGCAGCATCAGCCAATAATGCAGATGTCTTCGCATACGCAGCAGCAAAAGTGAAAAAAGGATTGGAAGTCGGTAAGGAATTGGGTGCTGAAAACTATGTATTCTGGGGTGGACGTGAAGGTTATGAAACACTGCTGAATACCGATATGAAACTGGAAATGGATAACCTGGGCCGTTTCTTCCATATGGCGGTTGATTATGCAAAAGAAATTGGTTTTGATGCACAATTCCTGATTGAACCAAAACCGAAAGAGCCAACAACCCATCAATATGATTTTGATGTAGCGACAGGGTTTGCTTTCCTGCAAAATTACGATCTCGAGGACCATCTCAAATTCAATATTGAAGCAAACCATGCAACACTGGCAGGACATACGTTTGAACATGAACTGCGCTATGCGCGTGTGAATAATATGTTAGGTTCCGTTGACGCTAACCAGGGACATCCACTGTTGGGATGGGATACCGATGAATTCCCGTCCGATCTGTATGCGACGACACTAGCAATGTATGAAATTATTAAAAACGGCGGCCTCGGACGTGGTGGTCTGAACTTCGATGCTAAAGTGAGAAGGGGTTCATTTGAAACAGAAGATTTATTCCATGCACATATCGCCGGGATGGACAGCTTTGCAGTAGGGCTGAAAGTTGCTCAGAAGTTAGTCGATGACAACGTCCTTGATGGTATAGTGGAAGATCGCTATAAGAGCTACACGGAAGGAATTGGATTGGATATCGTCGAAGGGAAAACCGATTTCCATAAGTTGGAGGAACATGCATTAGGACTTTCTGAAATTAAAAATCAATCTGGTAAATTGGAAAGAATTAAAGCAACGATTAACCAATACTTGTTGAAAGCCTATGCAGGAGAATAAGCATTTGTAATTATAGGAGAGGTTAAGTGATGAAATACGTAATAGGTGTTGATTTAGGTACAAGTGCCGTTAAAATTCTATTAGTGAATCAGAACGGAGAAGTTACACAGGAGGTCTCAAAGGCCTATCCATTAATCCAGGAAAAAACGGGATACAGTGAACAAGATCCTAACGATTGGGTGAATCAGACAGTTGCGGGACTTTCTGATTTGCTGAAAAAATTTGATGGAGATACTGCAGATATAGAAGGAATCAGTTTTTCCGGACAAATGCATGGGCTTGTATTACTGGATGACAATAATGATGTGCTCCGTAATGCCATTCTATGGAATGACACACGTACAACAGCAGAGTGCCAGGAAATTTCTGATGTCGTTGGGGAGAAACGCTTGCTTGATATTACGAAAAACCCTGCGCTGGAAGGATTTACACTGCCTAAGATTTTATGGGTGAAAAACCATGAGCCGCAAATCTATAAGAAAGCAAAATCATTTGTTCTTCCAAAAGATTATGTGCGTTATAAGCTGACAGGGGCGTTGCATATGGAATACTCTGATGCAGCTGGTACGCTTCTATTGAATGTAGGGGAGAAGGAATGGAGTAAAGAGATTTGTAATCTGTTTGATATCAATGAAGAATTTTGCCCGCCATTGGTAGCGTCAGATGAAGAAGTTGGAAAATTACTCCCTGAAATTGCTGATGCAACTGGATTGTCCGCGGGAACACGGATATTTGCCGGCGGGGCCGATAATGCCTGTGGGGCGATCGGGTCAGGAATTCTGGAAGAAGGCAAAACATTGGCAAGTACCGGGACTTCCGGGGTTGTTCTTTCTTATGAAGCCAGTGATGATAAAGATTTCGGGGGCAAAGTCCATTACTTTAATCATGGAGCTCCGGATGCCTTTTATACAATGGGTGTTACCTTGGCAGCGGGTTACAGCCTGAGCTGGTTCAAAGATGTTTTTGCAAAAGATGAAGATTTTGAAGAGCTATTAGCGGAAGTCGATGCTGTTCCTGCTGGATCAAATGGACTTCTGTTCACTCCATACATTGTGGGGGAGCGGACGCCACATAATGATGCGGCAATAAGAGGAAGCTTTATCGGCATGGACAGTTCGCATCAACGGAAGGATTTTGTACGGGCCGTTTTAGAGGGGATTACGTTTTCTCTGAATGAATCCATCGAAATTTTCCGTGAGAATGGGAAAACAATTGATACGGTTGTCTCCATCGGTGGAGGGGCCAAAAATGAAACCTGGCTACAGATGCAGGCTGATATTTTCAATGCGAAAATCGTTAAACTATCAAGTGAGCAGGGGCCTGGCATGGGTGCTGCGATGCTTGCCGCATATGGCTGTGGCTGGTTCCCTGCATTAAAAGATTGTGCGGATGAATTTTTACAAGTAGATAAAGAGTTTGTGCCCAATAAGGATAATGTGGATAAATACAAGAAGTTGTTTGGTATTTATCAGGATGTATATAGCCAGACAAAAGCAATGAATGAAACACTGGTGGACTATCGAAATTAAATAACAACATGTGAAAAAGCTATCTCAGAGTATTCAAATGAAATTGAAACACGAATGGAGATAGCTTTTTTATATTATAAAGGGCAAACAAATCTAATATTATTGGAAAATTCGTTAAACAAACGTTTGTCCAAATCACTGATAAAGGAGGTCTGGATTGATTTAGCAGGTTGTTTTTTTAGTTGATATAAACTGCGGCATATCGTGGTGTGAGTGTTGATCCATCGCTGCGGAAATACACTTCGCTTTCCGCGGGCGGCTGATGAGCCTCCTCGAGCATACGCTCTCCGGGGTCTCACCTAGGCCTCTGCTCCCGCAGGAGTCTGCGTGTATTTCCTCCGCTAGGATTGTGTTCTATAAATTCATAACATTTAATTACTGCTTAACTAAATCGTATAAAAGCTATCCACTTTTCTAAGCGTTGATTGGAGTGAAGGGCAGTCGACTCCTCGAAAAGGTGTATACTTTTTCTTCGTGCGATGTAACGCTGCCGAAGCTTTCCTTGTCCTGCTCAGAAAAGCACTTTACGTAAGACCCCACAGCGGTGGGCTAAAGAACATAGGCGTTGCCCCGTCCTGGGGCAACGCCTATGTGACCAACATCGTGTTGGCCCGAGGCTGAAGCCGTGCTCGCGGAAAGCGAATGTCCGCAGTGGAAATCAAGAAAGCAGTTACGTCGCAGTATTTACAAGTAAATTGAATATCTGAGGGAGTTTATATCTTTTGTTCCATGAGCAACATATTTTTACGATGGGGCGAGTAACCGCAGTCCCAGTTCTTTTCGGTGGGGCGAGTAATCGCAGTCCCAATCGTTTTAAAAACAGCCTTTTAGTAAAACCCTTTAACAATTATTAGAGAGGAGAAATGCGGATGTTGAAAGTGTTGCGTGTACCTGTCATTACAGGTTTAGCTTTATCGTTAGTATTACCAGGAGGAGGAAACCTTGCCCATGCCCAGGAGGAGGATGAGTCTGTTCGTGCACTGGAGGTAACACCAATTCAAACGAGATATGAAGATTCATTCGCAATCGGTGCTGCTGTTGAACCCTATCAACTGGAAGGAATTCATGGAGAAATTTTAAAACGTCACTATAACAGCATCGTTGCCGAGAATGTGATGAAGCCTGAAAGTATTCAACCGGAAGAGGGGGAATTCAATTTTGAGGAAGCAGATAAAATTGTTCAGTTTGCGAAAGACAATGATATGGATCTGCGCTTCCACACCCTTATTTGGCATAGCCAGGTACCAGAATGGTTTTTCTTAGATGAGGAAGGTCAGCCAATGGTTGATGAGACAGACCCTGAGCAACAGGAGAAGAACAAAGAAATGTTGCTTCAGCGATTGGAAACCCATATAAAAACCATTGTGACACGCTATAAGGATGACGTAGATGCGTGGGACGTTGTTAACGAAGTAATTGACCCTAATGCTTCCAATGACGAGGGACTGCGTGAATCCGAGTGGTACCAGATTACAGGTACAGACTATATTAAAAAAGCATTCGAGACAACGAGAAAATATGCCGGCGAAGATGCAAAATTATTTATAAATGATTTTAATACAGAAGAAGAACCAAAAAGGACACACCTGTATAATCTGGTAAAGGATTTAGTGGAGCAGGGAGTCCCAATTGATGGGGTAGGGCACCAGTCTCATATTCAGCTTGGATGGCCTTCCATTGAAGATACGAGAGATTCAATCAACCTGTTTGCCAGCCTTGGGTTAGATAATCAAATTACGGAACTGGATGTCAGTCTGTACGGCTGGCCACCAACACCAGCCTATGAATCATATGACGAAATCCGGGCAAGTGGTCTGCTTTTGGATCAGGCAACTCGTTATGACCAGTTGTTTGAGTTATATGAGGAATTAGATGATAAAATCAGTAATGTAACATTCTGGGGGATTGCTGACGATCATACATGGCTTGATGATCGTGCAGAAGAATACAATGATGGCGTTGGAAAAGATGCACCATTCGTCTTTGATCCGGATTTTAATGTGAAACCTGCCTACTGGGAAATGATGGACTACAATGTAGAAGGTATGATAACAATGATTGATGACTTTGAACAAGAAGGAGCGTTTATAAACTTCGGTGCTGCCAAATCATTACAGGCAAAGTTGGGTTCTGTAGCTCATTTTGAAGAACGTGGACAAATGGAAAAAGCTGCTAAACACATGGGGAAATTCATAGAGAAACTGGATAAACAGAGAGATAAAGCATTCATTTCGGAGGATGCTTATCGAGCGCTTAAGGAAAATGCAGAGTATTTGATTACGAAGTGGTGATGGGGATCGCTTGTTGTTGACATCCTAAGCAAACAGGCACCAGCTTTTTGGCTGGTGCTATTTTCGGTTAAGAAGGGGGTTGGTATGAGCATGGCAAAAGAGGCTGTAAAAGCTAAAATGGTAATTGACAAAGACGCTGTAATAGCTGAAATTGATTCCAGAATCTATGGTTCTTTTATTGAACAACTAGGAAGAGCAGTATATGGCGGTATTTATGAACCAGGTCACCCAACTGCTGATGATAATGATTTCAGACAAGATGTTATGGAACTTGTAAAAGAATTACAAGTTCCCATTATACGTTATCCTGGTGGAAATATGGTATCCGCGTACAATTGGGAAGATGGTATAGGACCGAAAGAAAACCGGCCACGTCGTCTGGAATTAGCATGGGGCGTCACGGAAACAAACCAGGTTGGTACAAATGAATTTAACGAATGGGCTAAGTCGGTAAATGCAAATGTGATGATGGCAGTTAACCTGGGAACAAGGGGAATTGATGCAGCCAGGAATTTGTTGGAATACACCAATCACCCTGGAGGTACTTATTGGAGTGACTTAAGAAAACAGCATGGCTATGAACAGCCGCACAACATTAAAACCTGGTGTTTGGGAAATGAAATGGATGGTTCCTGGCAAATCGGTCAAAAGACCGCAGATGAATATGGGCGTTTAGCTGCAGAGACTGGTAAGGCAATGCGTTTAGTCGATCCGAGTATCGAATTAGTAAGTTGTGGAAGTTCAGGCTCGGGGATGCCAACATTTCCGGAATGGGAAGCGACAACACTTGAACATACATACGATATAGCTGACTATATATCCTTACACCAATATTATGGTAATCCTGATAATGACACAGCTAACTATTTGGCTAACACATTGGATATGGACAACTTTATTAAAACAGTAATAGCCACATGTGATTATATGAAATCAAAAAAGCGAAGTAAGAAAACCATGAATCTAAGTTTTGATGAATGGAATGTATGGTTCCACTCGAATGAGCAAGATAAACAGATTGAACCTTGGTCGATTGCGCCGTCTCAATTGGAAGATGTGTATACATTTGAAGACGCTCTACTCGTAGGGAGTATGCTAAACACGCTTCTCAAGCATTCCGATAGGGTGAAAATTGCCTGTATGGCCCAACTGGTAAATGTAATTGCTCCTATAATGACGGAAACTGGTGGTGGGATTTGGAAACAAACAATCTTCTATCCTTATTACTATACTTCTGTTTATGGGAGAGGAAAGGCTTTACAACCTATCATTAGCTCACCGAAATATGATAGCAGGGATTTTACCGATGTACCTTATTTAGATACGTCTGTTGTGTATAATGAAGAAAAAGATGAATTGGTGATTTTCTCTGTAAACCGCCATTTGGAGAAAACTTTGCAAGTGGACATAGACATTCGATCAATGGAAGGATTTGACGTTGTAGAGCATGTAATCTTGGAAAATGAAGATGCAAAAGCAATAAATACACTGCATGATGAACAGGTGACACCACATGGAGAAGGCCAGTCTTATACAGATGATGGGAAATTGATAGGGATTCTGCCAAAGCTTTCGTGGAATATGATTCGGTTAAAAAAGCGAAACAGATAAAAGTTAGGAGCCATTTTCTACAAGGAATCACAATTGGAGTACAATTATTTCACTTGAAAATGGAGGTGGTTGTGAAGAGAAAAAGGGATAAAACAATGAAAGGAGAAAAACAAATGAAAATTTCAACACAGGAAATTCAGGTCACTAACAACACGTCTTGGAAATTATATACACTAACGAATGATAATGGCATGGAAGTATCCTTTCTAAACTATGGAGGAATTATTACAAAAATAAGAGTACCTGATAAAGAGGGAAACAAAGAAAATGTCGTGCTAGGTTTTAAAAATTATGAAGACTATTTAAAAAATCCCGGTTTTTTCGGGGCGATTATTGGTCGAGTCGCAGGCAGGATTAAAGGATCTGCATTTGAGTTGAATGGCAATACGTATCATTTAGACGCAAACGATGGTCTCCATCATTTACATGGTGGGTCGAATGGGTTTCATCAAGTCATATGGGATGCGCATCCTTTTGAAACAAATAACAGGATTGGTGTGAAACTCAACCACAAAAGCTTTGACGGTGAGAGTGGGTATCCGGGAAATGTAGATGTTGAAGTTACGTATTCCATCAATAATGATAATCAACTTATCCTTGATTATGCAGCAGACAGTGATCAAACGACAGCCCTTACCTTAACGAACCATTCCTATTTTAATTTAAGCGGGGATTTGAAAAGTACCGTTCACAATCATCATGTTACCATCGATAGCAGCAATTTTGTTGAACTGGATGAGGAATTGATTCCAACTGGCAGAATCGTCAATGCTTCTGGAACATCCTTTGATTTTCGTGAGGGACGAAAGCTTAAAGAGGGATTTAAAGATGATTCCCAGCAAAACAAAGTCGCCGGAAATGGATATGATCATTACTTTCTGTTTGAGAATCAAAAAGAGGAAAAAGTTCTAGTAAAAGAAGAAGACAGTGGACGAACCATGACGATAAAAACAAACCAGCCAGGTATGGTCATGTATACATCCAATAATCTGGATGAAGGTATGAATTTGGCGGAAGGGGTTTCTGAAAAACACCTTGGCGTATGTTTTGAAACGCAAAGCTCCCCGGCATCCTTACATGACAGCAGTTTCCCTGATGTGATTCTCGAAGGAGGAGAACACTATGAAAAACAGACAGTATTTTCATTTGGTGTGGAGTGAAATGAACGAACCACAGGAACGTAATTCGTTGTTTTAGGTGATGAGCATTTGCCCCAAAAAGCGAGGGGAATTTGCTCCCAAAGCTAAGTTGCGCTTATGCAATAAGATCGTATGATACCTTTTTCTGGTTGGCTTTTTTGGTAAATTTAGTTGCTCCTTAACGTTGCAGTTGATATAAAAGACGACGTAACTTTATCATGGTTTTGCTTTCTTCCATTCCTTTTGAATCCGAGTGCTATCACAATCGCTTCGGCAGAATACTTCGCTTTCCGCGGGCACGGCTTTAGCCTCCTCGCGGAAGATCACCGCTGCGGGGTCTTCAGACTCGTGCTGTTCCCGCAGGAGTCTACGTATTCTGCCTACGCTAAGAGTGGTGTTCTGATTATAGAAAGGATAAAGCTCATGGAATTTATGTTTTATAAATATATTCTCCCTTAAACAGAAAGCTATTCTAAGCTGCTTAAAAAATGCGAGACTCCAACGGGAAAAGGAACAGTCTGAAGACCCCGCAGCGAGCGAATTAAAGAACATAGGCTAAGAACGCCCCGTCCTGGGGCAACGCCTATGTGACCAACATCGTGTTGGCCCGAGGCTGAAGCGTTCCCCGTGGAAAGCGAGTGTTTTTTAAGCAGCGCTGTATTAGCACTCATTTTGTAAAGGATGAGAGGAAGCACTGTTAGGCTACGTCGCTCTTTATCTTTTTTTCGTCAAAAACAACAAGGTTTTCGGTGGAACGAGTAACCGCAGCCCCAATTTTTTAGAGAACAGCCTTCTGGTAAATTAGCTGTTTTCATCATAAGAGGCTGGCGGCATGGCCTTAGCCGTCATGCACGTTTCATAACTGCAAAAAAAACACATGGACTTCCAATTGAAGTCCATGTGTTTTTCTTTTCTGTAAAGGATAAGGATTATTTTTCCTTATAAACAAAGTAATCAAAATCGGCAGGAAGGTTTCGACCGGATGTATCCTGGCTCTGCATTCCTACAAATGCTCCTGTAAAGAATCCGCCGCCGCGAATATAATCATCGGATAGTTTATGAGAATATAATTCTACAGGTACTTCCGTCCAGTTTTCGCCATCAAACGAGTAGGAATACTGGTAACTATTTGTCTTCACGTCAACCCGCAAATGAACATATTCCACGTTTTCAGGAATGACGATTTCTTGTCCTTGAAGCGGTTGATCAAATGTAAAGTTATCACAGGTTGTCAGGTCCAAGATTCTGCCTTTTTCTTCATTCCAGGTAACCTGAAGTGCCGTCCAGTTTTCTGTATTGTAATAATTGACCAAACCGGCAGCCTGCTGGAAGGATTCCGGTTGGAAGGAAACCTTTGTTTCGGCAGTAAAATTAAAATGCTGCCAGCGCCTTGCGACATAGGCTTGCGTGAATTTTGATGTTAATGATTCTTTTCCATATAGACGTAAATGTCCAGGGTTATCGGAAAGTGACATTATATCTTCACCTAACGGGATACGCAGTGATTGAAAATGATGATTTAATGTAGGTTTATTAAAGTCATCTTTTTCATCAAAATCTTTCTCCCATGTCACTTCCTCAATGTCTGGCCCTTCTATTTCAAGTGATGGTTCATTGCCATCGACAATATATGGCCAATCATTTTTCCACTCCATTCGCTGGATGGCGGTTTCTCTTCCAAGCGGGCAGTAACCTCTATGATCCAGAAGAGGTTGACCTTCCTTAGGTAGTGGGCGTCCTGTTAGATGTACGAAAAACCATTCATTTGTCTGTGTCTGGACAAAGGATCCATGTCCTGCTTTTTGCAGTGGGTTCCTTGGATTTGGCCAGGATGTAATTAATGGATTATCAGGATGTACTTCATAAGGACCTCTTAGATTTTTGGACCGTGCAATCGTGGATGCATGTTCGTATTTAGTGCCACCTTCAGCTGTTAAAAGATAATAATATCCGTTAAGACGATAGATATGAGGAGCCTCTGTCAATTTTATATCCGTTCCCTTAAAGATAACTTCGGGTTTTCCAACGAGCTTTTGTTCTTCAGCACTATACTCCTGTAGTACGATACCATAAAAACTATGGTTCCCGACGCGATTATCCCATAACATATTAGCTAAATATTTCCGTCCATCTTCATCATGGAAGAGGGAAGGGTCAAATCCGGAACTGTTTAAGTAAACAGGATCCGACCATTCGCCATCGATCGTGTCACACGTTGCGAGATAATTATGGGAATCCTTCCACTCTCCATCGACCACTTTTACATCGGAATAAATCAGCCAAAACTTTCCATCACTATAAGAGAGCTGAGGTGCCCAAACACCACCTGAATCAGGGTTTCCCTTCATGTTTAATTGGCTTAATCGATTGAGTGGTCGTGAAACCAATCGCCAGTTTTTTAGATCCTTAGAATGATAGATGCCAACTCCAGGAAACCACTCAAACGTAGAAACTGCAATGTAGTAATCTTCACCAGCACGGCAAATACTAGGATCCGGATGAAATCCAGTCAAGATAGGGTTTTGAATTGTTGTCATAATAAATTCCCTCCATTAAATAGTTATCTTCATTATAATAAACTTTCCTAAAGCGTTTTCCTTTTTAGCAGCTATGGTAGTATAAAATATCCTTACTACATAAGTTCTTTCTATCAAATCTAATCCTTCATCACATGTTTGTTACGGAATTCTCCAACGTTCCCTTTTTGAATTTCTTCTCGAATTTTGGGAATGAATTTTTCATAATTTAATGCGGCTACTGTAATAAACATGAGAACAACCATTGCTAATGGGAAGTAGATAAGCATCGTTTTCATTGCTAGCGTTGCACCATCTGGCTGAATGGATGCCCCGGCAATATAACCACCAATTGAAAGAGACCATCCTACAATAGCAGATTGCACGCCTGAACCAATCTTCATACCAGCACTGGTTAAGCTGAATACAGAACCTTGCACCGGGACGCCTGATTTCCAATATACCAAATCCCCAACATCAGCAACAATGGCACTGAGAGCAGCTTGTAATGGCACTAAACCTACAGCATTTACAGCTAGTCCGATGACCAGCATGGTTAAGTTTTCAGGGAAGATGATCATGATGGCATAAGCAATGATGGAAATAATCAAGCCAGCATTTACACTTTTTTTAACCCCGTACTTACCAGCAATCTTAGGAGCGAAGAATAAACCAATAATCATTGGTAACAATGCTGCCATACTCAATAATCCCATAACATCCGGGTTGTCAAAAATGTATGTTGCATAGAAAACCCTTATCCCATTTTCTGTTTGCCTCAGGTACCATAATAGATACAAGACAAGCGCTAAAATAAAGTATTTATCCGTAAATAACACTTTTAAAATGGGTACAAAAGAAGTTTTTTGATTTTCATTTACCTTTTTCGCAACATTTCTTTCCTTCGTGAACCAGCCAGTTGCCATTAATGGGAGAGCACATAATAACCCATAGATCGCAGCAGTAATTGTCCAGCCCTGTTGTCCGCCACCAAAACCATCAACTAAAAACGTTGTAAATGTTGTGATGGATAAGACGGCTATGTTTGCAAAAATAAAGCGAATACTTCCTAAGGCTACACGGTCTTCTTTATCATTTGTCATAAAAGAAGTGAGTGATGAATACGCAACATTATTAGCTGTATAAAATACAGTTGAAATAAGGAAGTAAATCGAAAATACATAAACAACCTTCCCTGTTTGGCCGAACCAATCAGGTACATTAAATAACATAAACGTTAATATCCCTAAGATTGGTGCAGTCCAGAACACCCATGGTTTGGCTTTCCCCATTTTTGCCTTTGTATTGTCAATGATTGTCCCCATGAATAAATCTGAAAATCCATCTGTTACACGTGCAAGTAAAATAATAGTACCAATAACCCCTGCAGCAATACCAACTGTGTCAGTCATATAAATTGTGATAAATGAAGCAATAAAGGTCCAGCTATAATTCGCTCCAAAATCCCCTAAACCAAATGTGAGCTTCTCACGCATCTTTAATTTTGGTGTTTTTGAAGTGTCATTTTCGCTCGGTTGCGGGTTTTCAATTTCCATATATCTCACTCCCGTTCAAAGAAATGAATGGACCGGTAAAGCGCTTTCTTCTCAAATAAATAATGTGAATAATAATGTGTTAGATGAACAGGTAAGCAAGGAGCCTATACCTGTTCATCTACATTAATTCTTTAGAGGCGCAACGTCTTGGTCAGACAATTCTTTGATATATTTGAATAATCGTTGAAAAGATTTACCGTTTTTCCTTGTTACACTGCTTACATATCAGCATAAGCTCTTAAAATATACTGATTAATCGTTGCTTTCAATCGTTCCAATTTGCCGGATTGATTTTTAATTTCGGAAAGCCCTAATGCATGCTTCTCAAGATTTTGGAAATTGGTTTTTCCTTCAACAATATCTAGACCAATTCCATTTGTATAACTTTGATAGCGATCTTCTACAACGTTTTCTAATACTTTATCATCCAATAATTTCTGGGCGACTTTTAATCCTGCTGCAAAGCTGTCCATTCCAGCGATATGTGCATGGAATAGATCTTCCGTTTCAAATGATCCTCTACGCACTTTTGCATCAAAATTAAGTCCGCCACGACCAAGACCGCCGTTTTTTAATATTTCATACATGGCGAGTGTAGCTGTATATAAATCCGTTGGGAATTCATCCGTATCCCATCCCAAAAGCGGATGCCCCTGGTTGGCGTCAACGGAACCAAGCATATTATTTGCACGGGCATAGTGAAGTTCGTGCTCAAATGTATGCCCTGCAAGTGTGGCATGATTTGCTTCAATATTGAATTTGAAGTGATCCTGGAGATCATAATTTTGCAGGAAAGCAAATCCTGTCGCTACATCAAAATCATATTGATGGGTTGTTGGCTCTTTCGGTTTTGGTTCAATTAGGAATTGTGCATCAAAACCAATTTCTTTTGCATAATCAACCGCCATATGAAAGAAACGGCCCAGGTTATCCATTTCCAGTTTCATATCTGTATTCAGCAGTGTTTCGTAACCTTCACGTCCACCCCAGAATACATAGTTTTCAGCGCCTAATTCTTTACCGACTTCCAATCCTTTTTTCACTTTTGCCGCAGCATAAGCGAATACATCCGCATTATTGGAAGATGCTGCACCATGTATGAAACGTGGATGTGTAAAGTTATTCGCCGTATTCCAAAGTAATTTAGTCTTACTATCTTTCATGTATTCTTTGATCATGGAAACAATAGTGTCTAAGTTTTTATTCGTTTCTCTTAAATTACTTCCTTCAGGTGCAATGTCAATATCATGAAAACAGAAATATGGAACACCTAGTTTTTCAAAGAATTCAAATGCGGCTTCAACACGTGCTTTGGCTAAATCCATCCCGGAAAACTTGTCCCATGGGCGAATCGCAGTACCGGTTCCAAATGGATCGGATAAATCCTCTGTAAATGTATGCCAGTAAGCGACGCCATACCGCAAAATTTCCTCCATTGTTTTATCGCCAATTTTTTCTTCAGGATTGTAGAATTTGAAAGCGTATGGATTTGTTGACGTTGGTCCCTCATATTTAATCGTGGGTACGTTTGCAAAATAACTCATGATGTAAATCTCCTTTTATATAGAATTTGATTTATAGATAAACTTTGTTTAACTGTTAAATTAAGTTTAATACTGAATGCAATCGTTGTCAATGTTAATATTTTAAGTGATAAGCAAAATTGGGTATGGATTTATAATGAATTTATTCATATAATTAAATTAGGACTTTATTTAATGAATAAACAATTAAAGGGAAGTAAGTGAATACAAATACTTCTTTATGATAGAATCTTATTTAAAATAATTGTAAGGGGGGAAGAGAATGAGATCATTACGAACTGGTAGTCAAAACCTTGTCAAACAAATGAATAAATCGATTGTATTTAACACGATAAAAAATACAGGACCTGTGTCTCGCGCACAAATCTCCAAAGAAACCGGATTAAACAAAGCAACGGTTTCCACCATGGCCTCTGAACTAATAGCTGATTCATTCGTCCACGATATCGGTGAAGGAAAATCAAGTGGAGGAAGAAAGCCTGTGATGCTTTATTTTAATAATCATGCTGGTTATTCGATTGGAATAGATTTAGGTGTCAACTATATATTGGGGATTCTTACCGATTTGAGTGGGAATATGGTTGAAAAAACATTAAGTAAGCTTGAAACAACAGAATTTGATGTGGTCATTGAGCAGATGAAATCTATCATCGAATGGCTTATACATAAAGCCCCAAAAAGCCCTTATGGTATGGTTGGCATAGGTATTGGTGTCCCAGCACAAGTCGATCAATATGGTAGCATTTTGTTCGCACCGAACCTGAAGTGGTCCAATATAAATTTAAAAAATTACATAGAGGATGCATTTCATATCCCGACAAAAATCGAAAATGAGGCCAATGCTGGTGCACATGGCGAGCAATTATATGGAGCGGGGAGAAATGCCATCAATCAGGTGTATATCAGCATAGGTGTAGGGATTGGAACAGGAATTATTATCAATAATAAACTGTACAAAGGTTCATCGGGCATATCCGGGGAAATGGGGCATTTTACCATTGATTCGAATGGGAGAAAATGTTCCTGTGGCAGCCGTGGATGTTGGGAATTATACGCTTCTGAAAGTGCACTTTTAGAAGAAGCGATGGAATTGAAGATCGCAGAGCATAATCAATCGATGGATTTAGATACGCTTCTGGCAGAAGCACAAAGAGGCAATCCGGAAGTATTAAAACTATTACATACACTTGGTGAGAATATCGGGTTTGGAATTACCAATATCATTAATACATTTAATCCGGATGTTATTATCATCGGGAATCGTATTGCCCAATTTGAAAATTGGATTTACAACCCGATTGAGCGCATCCTTGATAAACGACTTTCTGCTAATCACAAAGCGAATACAGAAATCCGTTTTTCCGTTCTAGAAAACGAGTCTACTGCCTTTGGAGCAAACTCTTTCGCTATATCAGACTTCTTATTAAACAATCAAATAGATGAGGACAGATTTAGGTGAAGTGGGGGTTATATGATGAAGGGTCTGTAGGTAGGCTTGTTGCTAAAGATTAGCAACAAGCCAATTTTTTTGAATAAGTCAGTGTTTCGGGTTCACAAAACGGCCATAATCCGGAATTGCTATGGTGTCAAAGTGATTGACCAGCCTTTCCAAACCATCAGAAAGTTCTTTGCCGGACACTGGTTCCCCATGACCGGTTACCGCAACTGCAGGTTTTAAAGCTTCAAGTTTTTCAACGGACTCTCTTGCCGCGTCCCAGTCAGTAGTCAAATACCTTGGCGGACCATTAATTTCCATAACTTGAGTTATCACCTTATATAATGATTCCTGCTTTACCGTGACAAATGCATCCCCAGCAATGAGTGCGCGGTCTTCATCCCTGAACAACGATATATGGCCGGGTGCATGTCCAGGTGTGTGGATCCAGCGCCAGCCAGGCATATCGGGAATGCTTCCATCAGAAGGAAGTGTTTCAACATTGTTTCCTAAATCAACTGGTTCGTTTGGAAACAGCGGCGACATTTTAGCCACAAGTCCGCCTTCAACGGACCCATCCGGCTCCGGATAACTTTGTTGTCCTGTTAGAAAAGGCAGTTCAGCCTTGTGCGCATATACTGGAACTTGCCATTTATTAATTAAATCAACCACCGCTCCCACATGGTCAAAGTGACCGTGTGTCAGAACAATTGCTTTTGGTTTACTGTTTTCACCAAACCGGTTTTTAGCAGCATCAAGAATGACGTCGGCTGATTCCGGCATGCCTGTATCAACTAACACCCATTCATCCGTATTCTCAGGGTTACCGATAAAGATCACATTGGCAATCTGATTGGTATAACAGTAAATGTCAGGCATTACCTCTTGCCCCTTACCGCTTGAAAAAGATGTCATCGGCATGTATTTATTTTCCATACTATCTTTCATGCCATCATGCATGTCTTTTTCCATAAGCAACACACCTTTCGTTATTGCGTTTTAGTTGATGGAACAGACGTGTAGTTGAACATTTGATTGACAGCTGTTGCAGTTCCATTTTAAACAACATTGTTGGTTCGTCTTTATTATGGGGAGTGATTGCTCAATATATGTACCTTTATATTAATTTTGAAGCAAGCTAATCAGACCAGGCCAAACTTAAAAGGCATGCGCATCTTATGCATCACGCCCTTATGCTTAATGGTTGTGTATTTTCCCATGTATTACCGAGCTGCAGCAGGCTTTTCTCGGAAAGATGTTTGCCGATGAATTGCATACCGACAGGAAGTCCTTTGGAGCATAAACCCATTGGTACGGATAAGCCTGGTGTACCTGTTAAATTAACGGGAGAGGTAAATGGTAAACAGCGTCTTATCACCTCTAAGTTTTGATTGACCCAATCCTCAGCGTACGCCGGTGTTGTCATAGGTATCGTCGGACCAAGGAGTACATCGACATCCTCAAAGGCTTTATCAAATGCTTTCACCATCATTCTCCGGGCTTGCTGGGCTCTGACGTATTGGGGGGTATTCGTCAATGTACCGGATAGAAAGAAAGTCCGGATATCCGTAGAATAATCCTCTGAATGCGTCTTGAGCCATTCATAATGGAAATTAGACGCTTCTCCAGTGACAATAGCATAGCCTGAAAATGTTGATAGCGTTAATTCGGGAATCGCAATTTCTTTTATATCTGCCCCTAAATGCTGGAGTGTTTTGATAGCATGTTGGAAGAGTTTTGCGACATCGCGATCTAATCCATCGAGATAGTAAGCCGGAACACCGATTTTTATCCCATTGATTCCCTGATGGAGATGTTCCGTGTAATTTGGTACGGGTGCTTTAAGGCTTGCAGGATCGTTAGAATCAAAGCCTGCGATGTATTGAAGCATCACAGCCAAATCTGTAACGGAACGTGCCATGGGACCGGCTGTATCTAATGACATCGCTGTAGGGAAAACACCATGCGTACTCGTGAGCCCATAAGTCGTTTTTAACCCGTAAACACCACACATGGCAGCAGGTAAGCGAATCGAACCGAATGTATCTGTTCCAGTAGCAAGTGTTGCCATCCCGGCTGCCAACGAAGCGGTACCGCCGCCACTTGAACCGCCTGGCATGTATTGGGTGTTCCATGGGTTTCGGGTTGTGCCAAAGAACGGATTTGTTCCGGTTGATCCGGCGGCAAGTTCGTGCATGTTTTGTTTTCCTAACATAATTGCCCCTGCTCCCAACAGTTTTTGGACCGTTGTAGCCGTTTCTTCCGGAATAAAATCTGCAAAAAGTTTTGAACCGACTGTCGTTCGTATTCCTTTTGTTTTGTAATTATCTTTGATACCGATTGGAATCCCGTGGAGAGGTCCATAATACGTACCGCGCATGATGGTATCCTCTGCTTCTTTTGCTTGCTGGAGGGCTAATTCAGGAAGGGGAGTAATATACGTATAAAGCATTGGATCAATCGTATTTATGCGGTTTAATGTATGTTTTGTCAATTCTACAGGAGATAGCTGGCGCGATTTTATTAATGGTGCAAGCTCAGAGGCAGTTAAAAAAGATATGTCAGTCATAACATTAACTCCTTATCAACAATTGTAATCGGCACTTGCTGATGTAGATGAGGAAATGCATGGAGAGAGGTCTGTGCCTGATTTATCGTGTGACATATGGTTTGAATATAGGGGATGTCTTTTTCGTAGACAGGAAAACCTTGTAAATACAATCCATGTCTTATAAAGTTTGCATCATTCATCTGCCTTACCTCCTCTGTGGTGTGTTAACTACTATATGAAATGGGCGGGGGTTTGTGCAGGGAGGCATTAGAAATTATTGCTGTTCCATTTCTTGTTCTACGCCTGTTCCCTCTGCTAAAAAGAGCCTGCTGAGACAGATAAGTTATTTCGCCAAACAAATGAAACGTTCTAGCCTCAGAAAAAATGCATACCTATTTTAAGTGTGGAAAAAAATTAAATGTCAGGGTGGGTGATTACATGGATAATAAGTCATCTTCAGAAAACAATCGGCGGCCAAATGACAAGAATGCTAAAAATGAACAACTGGATCAATACCGTGTACAAAATACAGGAAAGCCAATGACAACACAGGAAGGGAAAAAAAGATCACAAGATCAAGACCAATTAAAAGCCGGTGTGCGCGGACCTTCGTTACGTCAAGATTACGAGTTCTTTGAAAAAATGTCGCATTTTGGCCATGAAGAAATACCGGAAAGAGTGGTTCATGCAAGAGGTTACAGTGCGCATGGGGAGTTTGAATGTTATCAGTCCATGAAACATGTGACAAAAGCGGGATTCTTACAGGAAGCGGGAAAAAAGACGCCATTAACTGTGCGTTTTTCTACTGTTCAGGGGGCTAAAGGTTCCTATGATACGGCAAGGGATTTACGTTGTCAGGGTGTAAAGTTGTATACGGAAGAAGGAAATGTTGATCTGACAACGATTGCAATGCCTGTATTAATTAATCAAGACGCGATGAAGTTTCCAGATGCGATGCATGCATACCAATCCAAACAGGATAATGATATACCAACAGCTTCTGGTGCACACGACCTTTTTTGGGATTATGTAGCCAATAACCACGAAGCACTTCATATGGTGCAGTGGATCATGTCCGATCGCGGCATTTTAAGAAGCTATCGAATGATGGAATCATGGTCAATCAATACGTACCTGTTTGTTAACGAACAAGGTGTAGCAACCTTTGTGAGGTATGTTTGGAAGCCTGTTCTTGGTGTCCATTCCCTGCTTCAGGATGAGGCACTGAAAATCGGCGGGCTTGATCCAGACTTCCACCGGCGGGATCTCAGGGAAGCGATTGACCTTGGTGTTTTTCCTGAATATGAGTTAGGTGTCCAGCTGATTGCGATGGAAGATGAATTTAAATACGACTTTGATGTGCTCGATCCTGCAAAATTTTGGCCAGAAGAGCTCATCCCTGTTCAAATGATTGGTAAGATGACATTAAATCGAAACATTGATAATTACTTTACGGAATCGGAACAAGTAGCGTTTAACCCTGCAAATGTCGTTCCGGGAATTGATTTTTCCAATGATCCTGTCTTGCAGGGGAGATTAATGGCATATAGAGATACACAACAACATCGGCTTGGCAGCGCCAATTATGTTGAATTACCAATTAACAAGCCAATCTGCCCGTTTCATAATAATCAGCGACGAGGTTATATGAGGCAGCGAATCGATGTTGATCAGGTAAACTATCATAGAAATTCACTGGCGAATAACACGCCATACACGGTGCCCCCGGAAGAAGGCGGCTATGAAAGTTATCCGGAGAAAGTAGAAGGCTACAAAATTAGAGCCCGAAGTGATTCGTTCAAGGATTACTTTTCACAGCCGAGAATCTTTTGGAATAGCATGGTACCTATTGAAAAGCAACACACGATTGAGGCGTTCAGCTATCAACTCGGAAAAGTAGAAAGCGAATCGGTGCGGCAGCAAAACGTCAATTTGCTGGTTAACGTGGATAAGGAAATGGCATGCATCATTGCTGATAATATTGGTGTCGATCGCCCAAGTGGATCAAATGTTCCTATTTCAACAAGTTACCCTTCACTTAGCCAGTACAATACACCCAAATATGCATCTACACAAAAAGTAGGTGTACTGATTGGCAATGGTTTTAACGGGGAAGAGGTAACCAGTGTGCTTAACATATTGCAGCAATACGGGGTTTTTATTAAAATTGTCAGTGATCAACTTGGCACGGTTACAGGAGCAGATGGTATGAAAATCAAAGTTGATGACACATTTCTTACAACAAGCCCTTATCTTTTTGACTCTCTTTATGTCGTTGGCGGCAGTTCAAGGAATCAGGCAAAATTCAATCAGGACCTGAAGAATTTCGTACATGTAGCATATACACATTATAAACCAATTGGGGTTGCTTCATCAGGAGAAGCTTATGTTCAAGCATCAACAAACAATAACTTAGCTGGTGTCGTTTTTGCAACAAATCACCCCAACTTCGGAAAAGAATTTGTGACCGCCATCGCCCAACAACGTTTTTGGGACAGAAAATAGGATATACATAAATCCCCCTATGATCAAGACAGATGGGGGATTTATATAATTTTGAAATGGTCTTTTTTTTCTTCTTTCATTCTTCGTCAATGTTTCTTTTCTACAATGATGTCTTCTGTACTTTTCGTGAAAAGCTCAACACGAACTCTTCAAACTGTCTTCCACTTGAAGTGTCCTACCAAGTTTGCCTGTCGGATTCTCATTCACAAATCTAAAAATGGAACAAGAAGGTATAGTTGGTAATTATAAACGAAATAATTCAGGTTTTTTTCTTCAAAGCGGGCCATAATATGTTGTGGCGGAATTTAAATAAATGAAGATCAATAAACCGTTAATTTTTCGCCTTATAAAAAAACGAGGAGGGTCTATTAATGGGCAATAACCGCGACAACCGTGATGAGCGCAACAACCGCAACAATGACAATCAGGAAATAAACAATGTAGAGTTTGGTAACGAGAATGAGTTTATCGGTGATTTAGACAATAATAACAATAGAAACAATAACAACGAAAACAACAACAGAAAAAGAAACAATAGGAACAACAATAATCGTTAAAGAATGTAAGAACGTATATCATGAATGATTATTCATGATATACGTTTTTTTGACACTTTTTTATAATAAAACGAAGGATTAAATGATCATGTTTTAATAGGGAACAGATCCTGTGTGGGTCTGTCTATTTTTGGCTGAACATTCAACATCTCTATTTCCTCAGTATACGTTTTCTTATCCAAATTTTGTGTCATATTAATACATGATACTCGACCACGAACTGACAATTAATTTATTGCCCGGGAAATATCGACATATTTTCCAGGAGAAAAGCTTGGCAAGAATCCTATTTTTAAATTAGTAGTTATGAAAATACTCGCGGGAGAGCAAGTGATTAAAGCAACCGGAGATGAATATACCTATTGCTCAGAATAACGGGGATAATGAATCACTGCTGATGGAGATCGCAATCAATAAAGCTGGAAATGGAAGCCCAAACACCAGCAATTATTTACTGGTGGCATTGTTATTAATACTCGTTGATCTGGTTGTGATTTATGTTAGAAAGAAACAAGCATGGGATTTGATATTCGTAGTTTATTGTAAAATGGACGGTTAAAGGAGGGGACAGTATCATTGTTGTCTCCTTTTCATATTCCACGGGTAGGAAAATAAAATCGCTATGTTAATGCGTCCACGCTTCCTGAGTATTTTCCCTGCAAATTTCTCCAGTCTATGCCATCATGAATCTATGAACAAACGTGGAAGGGAGATGGCATCATGAAGCTTAGTGTACTGGACCAGGCACCAATCTCAAGGGGGTCCAATGCCCAGGAGACCTTAAACAACACATTGAAATTGGCTAAAAGAACCGAGGAGTTGGGATATACAAGGTATTGGGTAGCGGAACACCATAATACAAACGGCCTTGCGAGCACCTCACCGGAAATACTTATCACACGTATTGCGTCACATACGAATACAATCCGTGTTGGATCCGGCGGGGTTTTGCTCCCTCAGTACAGCCCTTTTAAAGTCGCAGAGAATTTCAAGATGCTGGAGGCGCTCTTTCCCGGCAGGATAGATTTGGGAATTGGACGCTCCCCCGGGGGATCACAGGATACCCGATTAGCACTTACCGACAGCATTAAAAAAAGCATGACCGCTTTTCCGAGGCAATTGGAGGATCTGCAGGGATTTCTGCACAATACACTGCCAAGAGATCATGCCTATCGAATGGTGAAAGCAACACCGAGAACGAAAACAGCTCCACCGATATGGGTATTGGGTTTATCAGAAAGAGGAGCTGCCAATGCCGCTAAGAATGGAATTGGATTCACATTCGGTCACTTTATCAATCCGGTGAACGGCTTGGCAGCGATGGAGAAATACCGGGAAAAATTCCAGCCTTCCCCAAGCCTGGATGAGCCACAAAGCAATGTATGTATTTTTGTCGTCTGTGCGGACACACAGGAAGAAGCAGAGGAACTTGCGTTGAGCCAGGACAAGTGGCTGTTGAATGTTGGAAAAGGTGCAGATACGAAGGTGCCCTCCGTGGAAGAAGTGAAGAAAAAGGCATTTCGTCAGGAGGAACTGGAAGAGATTAAGAAAAATCGCAGGCGCTGTGTGATTGGTACCCCGGAAAAAGTGAAAGCTGAATTGGAGCGGCTCAGCGAATATTATCAGACGGATGAGTTTATGATTATCACAAATATTTATGATTTTGACGCGAAAGTTCATTCCTACCGGTTGCTGGCGGAGGCATTTGAGCTGGATGGTTTGCAGGAATAGGAGTTAAAGAATGGATTTGAAACCTATCTGACTCTAGTATTAAACGCTTCTATATAGAATGTAAAGAAGTTTGAGCGGGTGTGTTGAATCCTAAGTATCCGTTCAATTGTATTTGGTTGGCAATTAAGCCCCCAACATGGCGGCTAAGAGTATGCCGTCACTATCTATAATAAAAACAGCTATTTCAATTAGAAGACTGTTTTCTAAAAGATTGGGACTGCGGTTACGCTTCCCATCAAAAAGCTCTGGGGCTGCGATTACTGGCCCCATCAAAAGATCTGGGACTGCGATTACTCGTCCCATCGAAAAGACTTGTTGCTTTTGACGCAAAAGATGTAAAAGACGACGTAACTTTATCATGGTTTTGTTTTCTTCCATTCCTTTTGAACCCGAGTGCTATCACAATCGCTTCGGCAGAATACTTCGCTTTCCGCGGGCACGGCTTCAGCCTCCTCGAGAAACCCACTCTGCGGGGTCTTCAGACACGTGCTGTTCCCGCAGGAGTCTACGTATTCTGCCTACGCTAAGAGTGGTGTTCTGATTATAGAAAGGATAAAGCTCATGGAATCAATGTTTCATGGAGGCTTTCTCACTCAAATAGAAAGCTATTCTAAGCTGCTTTAAAAATGCGAGACTCCTACGGGAAAAGGAACAGTCTGAAGACCCCTAAGGCGAGGTCTTTGCGAGTGAGGAGGCTGAAGCGTTCCCCGTGGAAAGCGAGTGTTTTTTAAGCAGCGTTGGGCTAGCACTCATTTTGTAAAGGATGAGAGAAAGTCACTTTTAGGTTACTTCGTCTTTTATATCAGCTGCGAAGTTAAAAAGCACAAAATTTCACCAAAGTAGCCGACCAAAAAGGTATGATCTCGGTTCATGCCTTTGAACAAGATGGGAACCCTTGTTCTTTATTTGATGTTGTGGTATAATATAAATAGAATTACACCTCGGTCATCGCTTCATTTCTTGAAGGATGTGTTAAAATGACAGTAACGACATTCGTGAGAGAAGAACCCGCCACATATACCCAGCACGATCAACTATTCAAAGAGTTAATCCACACATTTTTTGCAGAATTTTTAGAAGTATTTTTCCCAGAAGTTCATGATTACATTGATTTTTCCTCTCTTCAGCCATTATCAGAAGAAGTATTTACAGATTTATTTGAGGGGGAGACCCGCAGAGCAGATATAGTGATTGAAACAAAACTGAAAGGCGAAAATGCTGTCATTATTATCCATGTAGAACCACAGAGCTACGGACAGAAAAACTTTCATGAGCGGATGTATCATTATTTCAGTCTTCTGTACAATAAGTATAGGAAACCAATTTTACCAATTGCTGTTTTCAGCTATGAGGAAAATCGGAATGAGAAAGATCAATTAACGATGGAATTTCCCTTTTTTCATGTACTAACATTTAACTTTCTGATGTTAGAACTGCGGAAAGAGGATTGGCGTAATTACATCAAATCAAATAATCCAGTTGCAGCAGCATTATTAAGCAAAATGGGGTATACAGATAAAGAGAGGATTCAAGTTCGAATAGAATTTTTACGAATGTTGACGAAAATGGAATTAACCCCCGCTAAAACACGATTGATTCTAGGTTTTTTCGAAAGATACCTCAAATTAGATGAACGGGAGGAGGAAGAACTTATGGAACAGATTAAAAATGTTGACGACTCAGAAGAAATATTAAATCTTCCAATTTCGTGGGAAGAAAAAGGAAAGGAAATACTGCCATTGAAATGTTAAAAGAAGGGCTGTCTGTTGATTTGATAGCGAGAATCACACAGCTTGATCCAGAAGAAATCATGAAGTTAAAGAAATCAATATAGATTTGGAGAATTTGTTTTCTTTAATTTGCTCAGAAAAACATCCTTCTTCTGATTAAGTACGGTTACCAACAGAAAGGATGTTTTTGCATTTTGGTTATAGTTGATTTCTACAACCCCCGTAATTTAGTTTCATGCTCAATCGATCTTAAGGCTAGTGTTTCCATTGATTTTTCCTGGCGTTCATTACTGTCAGCTAAATGATTAAGTTTTTCCGTATTTTTTACAATTTGTTTGAAGTTTCGGTTGATTTGTTTGTGGTTTTGATTAATTTGATGGAAGTTGCGGTCAATGTGCCCGGTGTTTTGTTCTATTAATTGAGTATTTTTCTCAATCAGTCCATAATTTTGTTCGATTTGGCTGGAATTTCGTTGAATTTGATCGGAGTTTCTATCTATTTTTTCCTCTAAGCGATTCATATCATGTTTCGTAGCCATATGAGCAATGTCGTCTTTTGAAGCCATGTTGTTTATATCGCTTTTCGTAGCCATATGAGCAATGTCGTCTTTTGAAGCCATGTTGTTTATATCGCTTTTCGTAGCCATATGAG
Source organism: Virgibacillus ainsalahensis (assembly GCF_055380755.1). NCBI lineage: Bacteria > Bacillati > Bacillota > Bacilli > Caryophanales > Bacillaceae > Virgibacillus > Virgibacillus ainsalahensis. Next base: position 256,321 of record NZ_AP043943.1, read on the forward strand.
CAATGTCGTCTTTTGAAGCCATGTTGTTTATATCGCTTTTCGTAGCCATATGAGCAATGTCGTCTTTTGAAGCCATGTTGTTTATATCGCTTTTCGTAGCCATATGAGCAATGTCATCTTTTGAAGCCATGTTGTCTATATCGTTTTTCGTAGCCATAAGGGCAATGTCATCTTTTGAAGCCATGTTGTTTATATCGTTTTTCGTAGCCATATGAGCAATGTCGTCTTTTGAAGCCATGTTGTCTATATCGTTTTTCGTAGCCATAAGGGCAATGTCATCTTTTGAAGCCATGTTGTTTATATCGTTTTTCGTAGCCATAAGGGCAATGTCATCTTTTGAAGCCATGTTGTTTATATCGTTTTTCGTAGCCATCGTACTTCTGATATCTTTTATTTCGGCCAAAAGCTGCTGGAATATCTTTTCATTATCCACGTTTCACACACACTCCTTTCCAGAATTTTAGATGGGGACTTTTAAAGGTTAATAAAAATATACCATGCTTTTGTGCAATGCGCAATTTATCAAAAAGCAAATTTAAATGCTGAAAAAGGCATGTTGACATGATATATCTTTATTTTGGTAGACATTTTTTAAAGGAAATTATGTTTTGCTGCTTTCAGGAATGGGTAAAATTTAAAAATCACCTATTTTAAGTTTAAACGATTTCTTCATGAATCTGCTCTTTTGCGATGAAATCGTCGAGGACAAGGGAGGCGGTTGGAATGTCGCCTTCCATTTATCCCTCGATTACTTTCACAATATATTTTCTGCTGCCTCTTGGCCCATCAAATTCACAAAAATAAACACCCTGCCATGTACCGAGGACTAACTCGCCGCCAGAGATGATTAGTGTTTGCGCATGGCCGACGGTGCTTGTTTTCAGATGGGAGGCGGTATTACCTTCACCGTGCCTGTCTTTCGGATGCTCCCATGGATAGACTTCATCCAGCCGCATCAGCATGTCAGTTTTCACATCTGGATCCGCATTTTCATTTACAGTAATGCCTGCAGTGGTGTGCATGGAGGATACAACGGCAATTCCATCTTTCACGCCCTCGTCTCGAATCCATTGTTCGATAGTAGAGGTAATATCGATCATGTCAGAATGGTTTCTTGTGCGTAATTGAAATACTTTTTCCACTTTTTCTCATCCTTTGTAATTGTGTTTCTTTTATTCTACTAGAAACTGCTTTGATATTAAAATGGCTGGTGTTGAATACGGTATAAAGTGTAGAGTTATTCGAAACGAGTTTCCTTTTTAAAAAAATAATGAATAGTATTCTTCTAATATAGCCCCATATAGTTGAAATGTAATACATATACTTTTATAATATTAAAAAAATGAGGTGTTAATATGTCGACAAAACGTATTTTATTCATCGGAGACAGCATCACAGCTGCACGAAAAGAATTTGATCTTGAACAAATTGGTCATGGATATGTCCGGATTTTGCATGATTATCTAATCACGGCAAATCCAGGGAAACACCTGGAATTTATAAATAAAGGAGTCAATGCGAATCGAATCAGTGATCTTGCGGAAAGATGGCAGGAGGATGTCCTTGACTGGAATCCAGATGTGCTCTCCATTTCGATTGGAATAAATGATGTGTGGAGGCAGCTGGATGCGCCGAAAATGGATCAGATTTACCCGGATGAATTTGAACGGGTATATGAAGATTTATTAAATCAAGTACAGGAAAAGACAAATGCAGCCATTGTACTGATGGAGCCGACGGTAATTGAAGACGATATAAGTATCGAGGGAAATGAAAAAATGAAAGAATATGTGACAGTCGTTCATCTGCTTGCTGAAAAATTTGATGCGACGATTGTACGTACACATGAAGCGTTTCTCGATTATATGGAGGCTGGAAATGAACATACGCTTACCACGGACGGGGTCCATATGAATGCGCTTGGAGATATGCTGATAGCTTCAACGTGGGCGGATGCTACGAAAGGGATCATCTAAAAACTCATGTGTGTCCTTCTAACCGATTTACTTAAGGGCGCAAATAATCAAATAGCATCGCAAAACACACACGTTATTTCCCATTTGAAATAGCGTGTGTATTTTAAATGCTGTATCAAGGTTTGAATAAAACATGGATCAATCCATGAGTCCACTTTTTATGGTAACTCTAAGCTCATATCCGATTCGAGCAGCCTGACTCAATCTGACCCCAATCTAATTCTTCTAATATACTTCCTTCACCGAAATGGCTGCGGAAAAGCTGTTTATCCGGCAGCCATCAAGTTCATGCTCCCGCAGTAATCCCAGCTTCAATGCCGAGTTAATTTTCTCGTCATCCGGCTTCCTCTCCACTTTAATCAGGTCATTCATGTTCAGCTCTTCCAGCCGATTTAATGTTGTTTCTTTATTAAATTTCTCGGAACGGCGGATTTGCCGCTGCAGCTTGTATTTTCCGTCTATGAATTCACCTTTATTGTTTTCCCCGACTTCTTCGTCAAAATAATGATGGAATTTCTTTTTCAATTGAATCATTTCCGATTCGATTTCCTTTTTTATTTTATTCAGTTCCCAGTAGCGTGCGAGCATGTCCGCATTGATCATGGATTCATTCATGGTATCCCTCCAAATTGGCTTGTTAGTTCATCCTATTTGCAGGCTGAGGGGATTATGCCTGGTAGATAGTCCTAGTGTAGAACTGGGCGTGTTCGGGTATAAGAAAAATAGAGCGTTCGTACCATGTATGATTTTCACTATCTTACTCATCCTTTATAGTAGTTAAGAAATAAACGAAGCTCGCCTTGAGCGATCCACCATCTATAATGAAAACAACTAATTTAAACCAGAAGACTGTTTTCTAATAAGATTGCTTGTTTTTGACACAAATACAATAAAGTGTGATGTAACTACTGGGCCGATTTCCGCTCCGGACCGTTGCTTTCCGCGGGCACGGCTTCAGCCTCCTCGCGGAAGAACACCGCTGTGGGGTCTTCAGACTCGTGCTGTTCCCGCAGGAGTCAACGGTCCTCCGCTCCAATCAACCATCATAAATTGCAAGCGTTCGTTTGATTGAATCAAGCAATCAATATTTTTTAAAGTTGCAAAGCACCATAGCAGCGAAGGAAATACACGGAGATTCGACTGGGAGAAAAGGCATCGGTGAGACCCCGCAGTGCGTCAGAACGAGGAGAATCACCAGCCGCCCTTAGGTGCGCGTAGTGTATTTCCGTAGCGGTTAGACACCAACCACCATTGATGTTATGTCGTATTCTATATCAACTGCGAAGTTAAGAGCAACAAAATTTTACTAAAGCTTGGGCGTTTAGCCAAGTTTTCTAATAGCGAATAAATTATACTTATTAAATAATGGCAACATTGTCTCCTGCCAAATTGCTGTTTAGATTAGATTGAGAATACGGATGCAAGTGCTTATTATAAAACTAGGGAATTGATTTTACTTAAATTCATGATATATAAAAGGAGTGTTAAAATGGCTGAAAAGAAAGGAATCCGTGCGAAGGTACAGCGGTTTGGAAGCTATTTGAGCGGTATGATTATGCCGAATATCGGCGCATTTATCGCCTGGGGTATTATTACTGCCCTGTTTATTCCGGATGGCTGGCTGCCAAATGAGAATTTGGCAACATTGGTTGATCCGCTTCTTTATTACCTGCTGCCACTGTTAATTGGTTTTACTGGTGGTAAGATGATCCATGATATCCGGGGCGGGGTTGTTGGTGCAACTGCGACGATGGGTGTCATTGTCGGTGCAGATATCCCAATGTTCCTTGGCGCCATGGTGATGGGGCCACTTGCCGGGTGGTTAATAAAGAAAATCGACGAGCGGTTCTCGGATAAAATCAAATCCGGATTTGAAATGCTTTATAACAACTTTTCATCCGGTATATTGGGTGCGATTTTAGCAATTATTGCAGTACTTGGAATTGGTCCGGTTGTCGAAGGACTAAACAATGCATTGGCAGCTGGTGTAGAGGTTATTATTGCTGCAGGACTTCTACCACTTGCTAATATTATCATTGAACCTGCGAAAATTTTATTCTTAAACAATGCAATTAACCATGGGATATTGAGTCCGATTGGAGCGGACCAGGCTGCAGAGGCCGGGAAGTCGATTCTCTTCCTGCTTGAAGCGAACCCTGGTCCTGGTTTGGGAATCTTATTGGCATTTACGATTTTTGGAAAAGGTGCCTCGAAAAGTTCTGCCCCTGGTGCGGCGATCATTCAATTTTTCGGTGGGATCCATGAAATCTATTTCCCATATGTATTAATGAAACCTGCATTAATCCTTGCAGTCATTGCCGGTGGGGTAAGTGGTGTATTCACGTTCTCCATTTTCGGTGCGGGATTAGTTGCGCCAGCGTCACCGGGAAGTATTTTTTCCGTATTGGCATTAACCGCACAGGATAGCTATATTGGCGTTATTCTTGGTGTTCTCGTAGCGGCGGCCGTTACCTTCGTTATTGCTTCAATCATTTTGAAAACCAGTAATCAGGAAGCTGGCGACCTGAGTGAGGCAACGGGTCAAATGGAAGAAATGAAAGGGAAGAAAAGCGGTGTATCCAGTGCATTAGCTCAAGGTACAGAAGAAGCTGAATTGGAAAAGGCAGAAGCAGAGGCGAAAGATGCCGGTGAGGAAATTCCTGCTGAAGACATAAATAAAGTGATCTTTGCCTGTGATGCCGGTATGGGATCCAGTGCAATGGGTTCTTCCTTACTCAAAAATAAATTCAAGAAGGCAGCGATTGATATCGATGTGAACAACACATCCATCAACAACATTCCGGATGATGCGGATATCGTCATCACGCATAAGGATTTAACGGATCGTGCCAAACAGAAATTGCCGAGTGCAGAGCATATTTCCGTGGAAAACTTCTTAAACAGTCCGAAATATGATGAGCTCATTGGCCGCTTGACAAAGGAAGATACGCAAGAAGCAGCACCAGAAGCTGAGGTGGAGGAAGAAAAGCCTGCAGCAGAAGTTGATAAAATCATCTTTGCCTGTGATGCGGGCATGGGCTCCAGTGCGATGGGTGCTTCCTTGCTCAAAAACAAATTTAAGAAAGCGAATATTGATAAAACGGTTACCAACACATCGATCAACAATATCCCGGATGATGCGGATATCGTCATCACGCATAAGGACCTGACGGATCGTGCGAAACAGAAATTGCCGAATGCAGAGCATATTTCGGTGGAAAATTTCCTGAACAGCCCGAAATATGATGAGCTTGCAGGCCGTCTGAAGGAAGAAGAATAGTCGCTTAAGGGGGCGGTGAGGCTTGTATATCTCCGGCCGTGAACGTGAAGTGATCGAGCTTTTATTAAAGCGTCAGGAGGCAATACCGGTAAAGGAAATCGCCAGGAATATTGGCGCTAGTGTCCGAACAATCCACCGCGATTTGAAAAGTATTGAAAAAATAGTTGCTGATTATAAGCTGGAGCTTGTGAAAAAAACAGGAGCCGGTGTGCGTATTCAAGGCTCGGAGGATGACATCCGTGAGCTGGAGCGGGCACTCACATGGAAGCCTGTCTCTGAGTTCACACCACAGGAGCGAAGCGCGGTTATTTTATCAACACTCCTGGAAACAAATGAACCAATTAAACTGTTCACCCTCGCAAGTGAGTTACATGTAACGATTGCGACAATCAGTCATGACCTGGACCTGTTGGAGGAAGATTTAGCAGCATACCACCTGATACTTATTCGGAGAAGGGGATATGGTGTGAAAGTGGAGGGCGAGGAAAAGCAGAAACGGTCTGTAATAAGCAACCTGATTACAAAGCATGTAGATCCGTTTGAATTTGTTTCCCTTGTTAAAGAAAATATTCAGAAGAAATCTGAACAAAACACGATTTCCAATCGGTTATTGGGCTTGGTCAATCCACAAAGACTCGAGCCAATTGAACGGCGGGTAGAAGAAGCAAGAAAAGAACTGACCTATAACTTGGCTGACAGTGCCTACATTGGACTTGTCGTACATCTTGCATTAGCACTCGAGCGCTTGCAAAAGGGTGACATCATCACATTTGACCAGGACTATTTGCAGCAGATGAAAGGAACGAAGGAATACAACATCGCAAAAAATATCATTCTTCATCTGGAAAATGATTTGAATATGGCTATCCCCGAGGATGAAACCGGCTATATTACGATGCATTTAATGGGGGCGAAACTCCGGATTGATCAGAACTATGATATAGAAGATTCCAGTATGGATACGGCTTATCAGGCAAAAGAACTGATTCAGTATATCAGCAAAGAACTGGGAATTGATTTAACCCAAAATAATGCCCTGTTGAAGGATCTGGTGGCACATCTAAAGCCGGCCGTTTACCGCTTGAAGCAGGGAATGAATATAAAAAACCCGATGATTCAAGAGATACGAAAGGATTATGATGAGCTCTTCCATCTCATCGAGGAAGGTGCGGGCGCAACGTTTGTGGGCATTGATTTTCCCGAGGATGAGATCGGTTATCTGGTGCTGCATTTTGCCTCAGCACTGCTGAATCGCGAAAACGAAGCAGACATGCAAGCATTGGTGATTTGTTCAAGTGGGATTGGCACAGCGAAAATACTTGCAACAAAGCTGAAGCAGCGTATTCCGGAAATTAGGCATGTTGACAATAAATCGCTGTTTGATCTGGACCAGATGGATACGAAAAAATATGATCTGATTGTATCAACCATCCCTTTAAAAAACTTTGACAGTGATTATATTGTCGCTTCACCAATGCTGACAAAGGCGGAGGTACATCTGATTCAAAAAGCAGTCAGACAGCGAAAGCTTGCGTATAAACCGACAAAAGAAAAACAAAAACAGACCGAATTTCTTCCCAATCTGGAAGCAATGAAAAATTATTCCACCGTGATACTCGATTTGCTGAATGCTTTTCACATTCAAGCGATCTCGGATGAGCTTCCCATGAAGGATATTTTACAAGCGGTTTGCAGTGAATTGGAAAAAGACAGGATGATCATCCATAAAGAAAATGTTTTTGAAAAGCTGGAAAAAAGGGAACAGCTAAGTGGATTGGGAATTCCAGATACAAAGTTGGCCCTCTATCATACACGTTCGGATGACGTCGTTGGGCCGAGCTTTTCCATCTATGATTTGAGTTATCCCGTGGAATTAGTGGGTATGGATGGTGAAGAGATGCAGGTAGAGCGGATCCTGTTCATGCTTGCACCAGCACATACGTATCAGGAAGTGCTGGAGGTACTGAGTATCCTGAGCAGTTTGATTATCCAGAATCAGGAAAGCATGAGATTGTTTGAAACAGGAGATGAAGCCCAAATCAAACATTTCCTGTCTGAGAAGTTTCATGCATTTATAAAGGAAAAAATCTAGTAGAAGGAGTGGATCAATGATGGGTAAAGAAGTATTAAGCAAGGACAACATTCATTTAAATGTAGCTTTGAACAGTAAGGAAGAGGCGGTTCGTTATGCCGGACAAATCCTTGTGGACAACGGCTATGTGGAGGCAGCCTATATTGACAAAATGCTGGCGCGGGAAGAGATGACTTCCACATTCATGGGCAATAATGTTGCAATCCCACATGGTACGGAAGAAGCAAAGGAATCTGTGATTGAAACAGGTCTTTCGGTTGTCACTGTCCCTGAGAGCGTCGAATTTGGTGATGGCAACATGGTAAAAGTGCTCATCGGCATCGCAGGCAAAGGAGACGAGCATTTGGAGGTGCTTTCCAAAATTGCCATTGTCCTTTCCGAGGAAGAAAATGTGGAAAAAATCGTAAATGCCGAGTCAAAAGAAGAAATCATTTCCCTATTTGATGAGGTGAATTAACATGCTAGCAGTCCACTTTGGCGCAGGAAATATCGGCCGGGGTTTCATCGGCGCCCTGCTATATGAAGCAGATTACCATACCACTTTTGTGGATGTAAACGAAGCAGTGATCAACGAAATAAACGAAAAACAGCAATATAATGTAGTGCTTGCTGCTGAAGCTAATGAAACATTAACGGTAAAAAATATATCCGGCATTAACAGCATCAACGACCCGGAAAAAGTAGTTGACGCATTGACGAAAGCAGATATTGTCACAACAGCGGTCGGCCCGAATGTGCTTGAACTCATCGCCGGGCTCATCGCAAAAGGCCTCAAAGCGCGCGTGAAAACAAATCAACAGACACTTAATTTGATTGCATGTGAAAACATGATCGGAGGCAGTGCATTGCTGAAGGAAAAAGTCTTTGAACATCTTTCAGCAGAGGAAGAGAAGGAGTTCGAAAAATATTTCGGTTTCCCAAACGCAGCGGTTGATCGAATCGTGCCAAACCAGGAGAATGAAGATCTTTTGGAAGTATCGGTAGAACCGTATTTTGAGTGGGTCGTTGACGAAACACAGGTGAAAGGCGAGATCCCGGCGATTGATGGCATCACCTACGTAAAGGACCTCACACCATATATCGAGCGGAAGCTATTCACCGTCAACACCGGACATGCGGCAGTCGCCTATATCGGCCGCTATATGGGCTATGAAACAATCACCGAAGCATTGAAGGATGAAAAAGTGGAAGATATTATCAAGGGCGCCCTGATCGAATCAGGAGAAGCATTGATCCAGACATACCAATTCGACCGGGACAACCATCAGGCATATATCAATAAAATTATCGAACGCTTCAAGAATCCATACATTTCCGATGATGTAACCCGCGTCGGCCGCGGCCCAATCCGCAAGCTCGGCCCACGTGACCGCCTCATCCGTCCGGCAAGCTTGTATATGGACGTTACCGGCGAGAAACCTGTTTATCTCGCCAAAACCATCGCAGCCTTGCTAAAATTTGAAAATGACCAGGACGCAGAAGCAGTAGAACTGCAGCAGATGATTCAGGAAAACGGCTATGAAAAAACATTACAAACAGTATCCGGCCTTGAAGAAGGCAATGCATTGATTGCTGCAGTGCTGGATGCATTGGAAAAAATGAAATAAGTTTGGTTGCACTCCTTCCGTCTGATGGCGGAGGGAGTTTTTTGTGCTTGTATGTGGCGCGGGGCGCTCATCTGGCTGGGGCTCGCTCGAAATTGGTGATGCTCACCTGCTCGGGGGCGATGATTCGCGGGATTCGGGTGAAGCGGGCAATCACGGGGGCGATGATTCAAGAGATTCGGGTGAAGCGGGCAATCACGGGGGTGATGATTAGCGGGATTCGGGTGAAGCGGGCAATCACGGGGGTGATGATTTAGGAGATTCGGGTGAAGCTCACATTCTGGGGGTGATGTTTCATGAGAATCGGTTGATGCTCACATTCACGAAGGCGATGTTCGATGAGATTCAGGTGAAGCTCACATTCACGAAGGCGATGTTCCACGAGATTCGGTCGATGCTCATATCCTCGCTCGATTACAGGTGATTCCTTCACCGAAGCGAATCCTCCGGCGTTCAGAAGAGGTTTTAACAAGTAAGGTTTTAATTAATGAAGACCTTGTTGGAAAAAGAAGTGACACTTCCGCTTGAAATGAGGAGCTGTCGCTCGAAATGTGTGCGGTATGCTCGAATCGGGTGGTGCGTCGGTCGAAATCGCATGCGCTCGCTTGAATCAGGTGGTACCCACTCGATATGGCATGTAGGGCGCCCGTTTTAACATGACGCTCGCTCGGGTTCGATGGTGCTGTTGCTCGTTTTAAAGCTGCATGTCGCTAAATTTACTAAGAGTGATCACTATCAAATCACACGCCCGAATGCTTCATGTATGTGCGTTCAAAGTGGGACAAGGTACCTGTCCCTCCGTCCCGATGTTTATAGTTGTTGTATTTAGGGTAAGAGGTGGTTATAGTATGTAAAATTTGCTGAATTCTAATGGAGGGGAGTTTTGTTTTTGCAGAAGCATAGTGAGGTTACACTAAATGGAAAGCGTTTACTATTGGGAGAGAATCAGACAGTGATGGATGTTATGTCGGAAAATGATGTGGATGTCCCGAGTTTGTGTTATCATCCGAGTCTTGGTGCCATTGAGACATGTGACACATGTATTGTCAATGTGAATGGGGAGCTGGTGCGTTCATGTTCGACGAAGCTTCAGCCTGGTGATCGTGTCAGCACGAATGATGAAGAATCGCATGAAGCGCAGGTTATCGGGCTTGACCGGGTGCTTGGCAATCATGAGTTGTATTGTACGATTTGTGATTTTAATAATGGTAATTGCGAGATACATAATACGGTCAAAGAGATGAAGATCAGTCATCAGGAGACACCATTTACAGGGAAGGATTATGAGGTTGACCGTAATTCGTTTTACCGTTATGACCCGGATCAGTGTATCCTTTGCGGACGCTGTGTAGAGGCATGTCAGGATCTTCAGGTGAATGAGACCTTAACGATTGACTGGGAGCTTGACCGACCGCGTGTCATTTGGGATAAGGATAGCCCGATTGAAGATTCGTCCTGTGTTAATTGCGGGCATTGTGCAACAGTTTGCCCATGTAATGCGATGATGGAGGTCGGCATGGAGGGTGAGGCTGGATTTTTGACCGGTATGCTGGAATCTTCCAAGCGCCCGATGATCAATATTACGAAAGAAGTAGAGACAGGCTATGAGCAGCTGATGACGATTTCTGATGTCGAAGCTTCCATGAGGGAAAATCGCATTGAAAAGACAAAAACCGTATGTACCTATTGTGGTGTTGGCTGTTCCTTTGATGTATGGACAAAGGATCGCCAAATACTGAAGGTAGAACCACAACAGGAAGCGCCGGCGAATGGAATTTCCACATGTGTGAAAGGGAAATTTGGCTGGGATTTTGTCAACAGTGAGGAACGCCTGACAAAGCCGCTGATTCGTGAAGGTGACGCATTTCGTGAGGCGGAGTGGGAAGAGGCATATGGGTTGATTGAGCGGAAATTTAACGAGCAAATCAAGAAAGATGGTCCGGATTCATTGGCCTTTGTTTCCTCATCCAAATGTACGAACGAAGAATCTTATCTGATGCAAAAACTGAGCCGCTCTGTAATCGGGACAAATAATATTGATAACTGCTCCCGCTATTGCCAGTCTCCTGCGACAATGGGGCTGTGGCGTACGGTTGGTTACGGGGGAGACTCCGGATCGATTGAGGATATTGGGAATGCGGAACTTGTCATTATCACCGGTTCCAACACGGCGGAATCCCATCCGGTGCTTGCGACAAGGGTCAAACGCGCCCAGAAACTTTTTGGTCAGAAAGTAATTGTCTCCGATATACGTAAACATGAGATGGCGGAACGTTCGGATTTGTTTATCCAGCCAAAGCCTGGAAGTGATCTGATCTGGCTTTCCGCTGTTACGAAATATATTTTGGACAAGGGCTGGGAGGATAAGCAATTTTTGAAAAATCATGTGAATGGCATGAAGGATTATATCAAAAGTCTTGAGCCATATACGCTTGACTATGCTGAAGAAGTAACCGGTATCTCCAAGGAAGATTTGGTTGAGGTTGCTACATCCATTCATGAAGCAAAAACTACAAGCTTCCTATGGGCGATGGGTATTACCCAGCATGGTGGTGGAAGTGATACAAGTACGGCAATTTCCAACCTGCTTTTAATTACAGGAAATTATATGAAACCTGGTGCAGGATCTTATCCACTTCGCGGGCATAATAATGTGCAGGGAGCCAGTGATTTTGGCAGCATGCCGGACCGCTTCCCGGGCTATGAATTTGTTTCCGATAATGAAGTCCGTGCGCGTTATGAAGAAGGATGGGGAACACCACTTTCTGTCAAGCCTGGATTGAATAACCATGAGATGGTGGAAGCAATTCATGACGGAAAATTGAAATCCCTGTATATCAAAGGGGAAGAAATGGCAGTCGTTGATTCAAATGCAAATTATGTGCAGGAAGCTTTTGAAAAACTGGATTTCTTCGTGGTCCAGGATATCTTTTTCTCAAAAACAGCTGAATTCGCGGATGTCATCCTGCCGGCAAGTCCGAGCTTTGAAAAAGATGGAACATTTACAAATACCGAGCGCCGTTTTCAACGTCTGAATAAAGTATTTGAACCACTCGGTGAATCCAAGCCGGATTGGCAGATTATTACAGAGATCGCTAATCGTCTTGGTGCAGACTGGCAGTACGGGCATCCAAGTGAAATTATGGCGGAAGCAGCGTCTCTTGCCCCGATGTTTGCAGGTGTCAGTTACGATCGTCTGGAAGGTTATGACAGCTTGCAATGGCCGGTGGCAGCTGATGGAACAGACACGCCGCTGTTATTTGAAGATGAATTTCCTTTTCCAGATGGTAGAGCAAGATTGTATCCGGTTGAATGGACAAAACCAATTGAATTTGGCGAGGAATACGACCTCCATATCAATAATGGCCGTTTGCTGGAGCATTTCCATGAAGGAAACCTGACCTATAAATCAAAAGGGATCTCGAAACATACACCGAGCGTATTTCTGGAGGTGTCACCGGAACTGGCCAAGGAGCGCGGTGTGGAAGATGGTACGGTTGTGCGACTGACCTCACCATATGGAAATGTGAAGGTGCCATGTATCGTGACAGACCGTGTGAAGGGAAATGAATTATACTTGCCGATGAACGACCAGGATGAAGGTGGCATCAACTACCTGACAAGTTTCCATGCCGACAAAGACACGGACACCCCGGCATATAAAGAGGCTTCGGTAAAAATGGAAATACTCGAGCCAAAAGGAGAAAGCCCACTGCCGAAGATCAATCACCGTTACGGGAATCCGCAGCCACAGATCGGTGTCAATGTCGAGAAGAAATGGCAGCGTAAGGATTACATCTTCCCTGGTGACATTGTGAAAGCAAGGAGGTCCACAACTAATGGCTAAAGCAACCAAAGTCATCCACCGCATCGAACCGAGTGAGGAAGAAATACGACAACGCGAACTGGAGCAGGTAGAGGCGACACTTATTGAAAACAAAGAGGGAGTTATGGAGGCACTCGAGCTGTTGAGACGTCTCCAGGAGAATGGTGTTTTTGAAATACTCAATGCCACTCTTGCGCAGCGTGAAGAGGTAATTGGCCATATCGTAACAGCGATGGATAATGCAGATACAACCAAATCATTGAAAAACGTCCTCCTCATGTTTGATACACTTGGAAAACTTAATATAGAGGAACTCGAGCCACTCGTTCAGAAGATGAATAAAGGCATTTCAAAAGTCGCTGAATACGAACTTGAAGAAAAGAAAGGGCGCGGCGGTTATTCCGCCCTTCTAAGCTCCATCACAGACAAGGAAGTGATGGAAGGAGCCAACACCTTAATGGCCTTTGTCAAAGGATTCGGTGTGGATCAGGAAGAGAAGGAACAAACGGAACAAAAGCCGCGCACGACTTCACCTTCACCAACGAAAAAATGGATTGCAACAGCAGCAGGCATCTCACTACTCGCACTGCCGATCTTGTTTAAGAAATAGGGGGGGACGCGGGGACAGGTACCTTGTCCCAGATGGCCATGCGAGGTCGAGCGAGGCGTAGGGTCGATTGAGCGACTCTTTAGCAAAACGAGCGGGACCTGGCTGAATCGAGCGAGGTAGTTGTCGAACCGAGCAACAGTACTACTGAATCAAGTGGGGCACACTCGCGTTACTGCTTTTTCCAGCAGCAAGGGCTTTATTAATTAAAAGCCTTTTATAAAAAAACATCCCAGTTTACGTGTGTGGACATGAAGCAGGTTCATTTGCCGGATTGCATAATCATACGGATCTGGCTCTGTATAAAATGATTGCTAATGTTATAATCATTGTTTTTGGAAAATAAGTAGTAAAAGAAGCTAATGGACTATCAATGATAGGGATTAGCTTCTTTTTAATGAAAGCTATTTTCTGTATGAAGGAAGACTTAGGAGAAAAATTGCTGGGGATTGAGCGGCATTTAGTTCATCCCCATCGTATTTTTGATGCGGTGGATATCCACTTTATTTGTCCATGTATCATCTCGCAAAAGCTCAAGTTTCGTAGATTGTTTGCTCATTTCTTCTTTGATGGATGCAAATTCCTTAGCATCTGAAATTTTCTTAGCGTCCATTTCTGCTTTCAATGTATCTTGACCGGCAAGAAGTGCTTGAAGCATTTGGTGCTGATCCTGGAATTTAACATCATGATTATCCAATTTATTATTTTGCTGTTCATGTTTTTCGGTATGCTCACCAAGAATGCGAGAGTGCTGGTCCAGTTTCTTGCTATGCTGTTCATGTTTTTCGGTATGCTCACTAAGAATGCGAGAGTGCTGGTCCAGTTTCTTGCTATGCTGATCATGCTTTTCGGTGTGCTCACTAAGAATACGAGAGTGCTGGTCCAGTTTCTTGCTATGCTGTTCATGCTTTTTAGTGTGTTCACCAAGAATGTGAGAATGCAGGTTCAGTTTCTTGCTATGCTGCTCATGTTTTTCGGTGTGCTCACTAAGAATGCGAGAGTGCTGGTCCAGTTTCTTGCTATGCTGATCATGTTTTTTAGTGTGTTCACCAAGAATGTGAGAATGCAGGTTCAGTTTCTTACTGTGCTGATCATGCTTTTTACTGTGCTCATTAAGAATGCGAGTGTGTTCATCATGCTTTTTACTATGCTCATTAAGAATGCGAGTGTGTTCATCGTGTTTTTTACTATGCTCATCCAGTGTGCCCATAATTTTTTCCAGCATGCCGATAATCTGATCTGCTTTTTCCATGAAAAATCACCTCCTGTTTGTGCTCTTATTATAGCACATAATCGAATCGGGAAAAGTTTGTAATTTTCATTTTTGACGCTGAAATTGGGACGGATTTTTAGAGTTATGGTGCATTTTTGGTGGATAAGATGTACGATTTCACATCCAAAATTGAAAATCTGGCTTTTTCTTTATTTTTGGAAGCAGTAAGAATAGGGAAAAGTAAGCTGGAAGGAGCAGGTAATGAAAATCAAAAAACGAACAAAGCCGCTTGACCTCCATAAATACGAAACGTTTCTTCGCCAGTTGCGCACTAATTTTCCCAAGCTTTCGGAGGAAAGCAATGGGCGGGACAAGGGACCTGTCCCCGCGTCCCCCCAATTATTTTGAAAAAACTTCTTTTACAAATTCCTGATGTTTTTCCGGAATCCATTTTTCAATGTCCTCATCAGATGGGGCAGCAATCACTTTATAGGTTACATCATGCATTACAGCTATTTCATCAATTTTTTTATACTATCAAAATTCCCGTCTAATGAATTTTCCCAGATTTCAACATGTTTACCATCCGAGAAATGAAACGTATACCTACCGCTGAAATTGTCAGATGTGTTGCCCATGTCAGCATAATTATAATCTAATGTAATGTTTTTCACACCTTTATCCCAACTATATTTACCATCGCCTATCGTCCAATATCTGGAGTATCCAACCTCTTCTTTTGTAACGTAAATATAATTGTCCATTGCAAAAAACATAAATGGGGATGAGACAATTACAAGAGCTATAAAACCAAATAACAATTCACCTGAGTATTTTTTTATTTCAGCAAATGTATACTTTTTTTGAAGTGAATTCTTAACTAAAATGAAAAAAATCAATGTAAGAATCCCTAACCCCATTGAAAAAAATATAACTGTAAATGCTCCACCCGCTGGAAGACTAAAATAGATAACACTCTTATCGGTATGGATACTTTTCATCATATACCTTATAATTCCGACCCATCCAAAAATAAAAATCAAAACGCAAGCTACGAAGAAAGCAGTTTTAAGTTTTGACTTCCAACCCCCAGTTTTGTTACTATCTTCCATTTCATTTTCCTCCATCATACCAAATTATTCATATAATATACCTCGAGTATAACATTTAATGGGACAAGGGACCTGTCCCCGCGTCCCATGTCCAGTTCTTCTACGACTTTCTTTCATAGAATATTACCGAGACTCAAATAGATCTCAGAAAGGAAGAGGAATAAATGAAACTTTATTTAGACCCCGGACATGGGGGATCAGACGCTGGGGCACGTGGCAATGGCATGTTGGAAAAAGACATCGTGTTGGATATTGCCAAGCGCATCCAGACAATTCTTACGACCGATTATGAAGATGCCGAAGTCAGGATGAGCCGTACTACGGATACTTCCAAAAGTCTGAACGAACGGACAACGGAGGCGAATGCTTGGGGTGCAGATTATTATCTCAGTATCCATTGCAATGCCTTTAATGGTTCAGCACGAGGATATGAGGACTATATATACAGCGGTTTATCAGATTCCTCTGCGACTGCACAGTACAGGGATATCATGCATGAAGAAATAATGGAGGAAAATCAGCTGCCAAACCGTGGAAAGAAAAAAGCTAATTTTCATGTACTCCGCGAAACGACGATGTCCGCGCTTCTGACGGAGAATGGCTTCATCGACAATGAACAGGATGCCCGGTTGATCAGTGATCCATCCTGGCGGCAGAGCGTTGCACAGGCTCATGTGAATGGCCTTGAAAGAGCATTTGATCTGCAAAGAAAGCAGAGTAATGGCACGCTCTATAAAGTAATTGCCGGTTCCTTCCAGTCCAGGGAAAATGCAGAAAAGCGGTCGGCTGATCTTCAATCACAGGGATTCGAGTCTTTCATTGTTCCATTCTCCGCCTCTGGTGTGCAATGGTACCGCGTGCAGGCTGGTGCTTTTTCCTCGAGAGCGAATGCAGAAAGGCAGCTGGAGCAAGTGAGAAATGCCGGTGTGGAAGATGCCTTTATTATCACAGAAGGCACCGATACAGAAAACGGAGAAACAGAAGGATATTCGATTTTCGGAAAAACCTACCTTTCGCCGGAGCTGATGGACCAATATGTCAATGAGATAAATCCCGATGCTTCAGCTCTCGGAAGCTACTATCTTGAAATTGGAGAACATTATGGAATCAGGGGGGATATCGCTTTTGCACAGGCCATGCATGAGACCGACTTTCTTCGGTTTACAGGTGTCGTCCAACCCGAACAGAACAACTTTGCAGGCATCGGTGCGACTGGACCGGATAACCCGGGGGCAAGTTTTGATACCGAACAACAAGGAGTTCTTGCCCAGATTCAGCACCTCTATGCCTATGCTTCCAGTGAGTCCCTTCCGGATGGATATCCATTGGTCGATCCGCGGTTTGATTTGGTAGATAGAGGTTCAGCAACGACATGGGTGGCGCTTAATGGGAAGTGGGCAGTACCGGGAGATCAATACGGGCAGTCCATTTTGGATATCTATGAAAGAATGGTGAACAATGCGATAAGCAACCTGGAGGAAATGTTGGAGGACATAGGAGGTTAATCTAATTTTTAGCCCTTTTCCACCTTTTCTGATACACCTTCATTAATCCTCCCTCTTAGAAGACGCGTACGATGTAGTAACTTCGAAAGAGAGGAGGTAAGATTCATGTTAGGTTTCTCCATGATTCAAATGGCCCGGAAAGATGGAAAAAGGCTGGATAAAGCAATGCGTCAGGAGATGGTAAACTTTTACCGACCCTTTCGTTCTGTTCCTTGTTTTCTGCATCGGTCATTTGAATATTTACGGAAAAAGACAAAGAAACTCCCTATCCTGATAGAGTTTGACCAAGATTCATTTGCCAATGGAATAAATGAAGTAAAAAATAAATGCAGCCACCTTCGTGAGCATCCCTCAATTTCCTGCTGCTCCACGAAAATCTCTGTAGAAAATATCGAATACCTGCTCAAAAATTGCAGTCATATCAAAAAAGTTCATTACGACCGAAAAGTGGCAGCACTGCTTGATACCGCTGTTCCATCCATTAATGCCGATCAGTTGCAGCAGTCCGGACTCACAGGGAAAGATATAACCATCGCAGTAGTAGATACAGGAATTCACCCACATGAAGATCTGCAAGGACGCATCATCGGTTTTTCCGATTTTGTTAACGACAAAGTAGATCCGTACGATGATAATGGACATGGCACCCATTGTGCAGGAGATGCAGCCGGGGATGGAAGTCAATCCAATGGAAAATACCAGGGACCCGCAACACAAGCAAACCTGGTCGGTGTAAAAGTACTGGACAAAATGGGCGCTGGCTCACTTTCCACAGTCATCGAAGGAATTGATTGGTGTATCCAAAATCAATCAGAGTACAATATCCGTATTCTCTCCCTTTCCTTGGGATCAGATGCAGTAGAATCAGCGGAAGATGATCCAGTCGTAAAGGCTGTTGATGCGGCCTGGGACAATGGCATTAGTGTTTTTGCTGCTGCCGGTAACTCAGGACCAGATCCACAAACCATTGGCAGCCCGGGCACAAGTCCAAAAATTATTACCGTCGGTGCGGCGGATGACAATGACACAGCGGAACGTTCGGATGTTACGGTCGCTGATTTCTCAAGTCGCGGTCCAACCATCGATGGCTATACGAAGCCAGATCTATTGACCCCAGGTGTAAACATTGTTTCCTTAAGGGCGCCAGGATCGTTCATTGCGAAAACAAACAAAAGTGCTCGTGTGGATTCCGACTATATCACCTTATCGGGAACATCAATGGCCACCCCGATCTGTGCAGGAGTAGCGGCTCAGCTACTGGAACAAAATCCGGAATTATCACCGGACCAAGTAAAGGATATGCTCATAGCAGCCAGCGAAGATATAGGACAACCCCCCAATGCACAAGGCCACGGCTACCTCGATGCTTCCAGTCTGGTGGGGGACGCGGGGACAGGTACCTCGTCCCAGTAGACTAAAGTGTTTAGTAAATACCAGAAATAAGCCTATTCTATAAAGCTGGGACGCAGGGACAGGTACCTTGTCCCAGCTGACTAAAGTGAATAACAAATACCAGGAATAAGCTATTCTATAAATAGGAAGCCGTATAATAAGAAAGTCTAAAGTGGTGCGAATATCATTCAGCCCTAGTGCAATAGCCCTTCAAAAGGGGGCAGCTGACAACAGAAAAAAGCAACCACCCTTTGTAGTAGCGATACTGCCAAACGCATAAAAGCAACCACCCATGCGCCTTGTAGGCAATTAGGTTCCGAATGTAATCATATGTTCAGTGATTCAAATACTGACATTGGCATTATTTCCTTCCTTCAAAAAGGATAAAAGGGAGTGAGCCACCATCCAGGGGGAGTATAAGCTTTAACAGGTGATGGAATATCGCCCTCGCGCATGTGAGCATCAGCCGAATCACCCGGAACATCGCCCTCGCGAATGTGAGCATCAGCCGAATCACCCGGAACATCGCCCCCGCGAATGTGAACATCAGCCGAATCTTCTGGAACATCGCCCCCGCGTAAGTGAGCATCGCCCGAATCCTCCGGAATATCGCCCTCGCGCATGTGAGCATCAGCCGAATCACCCGGAACATCGCCCTCGCGAATGTGAGCATCAGCCGAATCACCCGGAACATCGCCCCCGCGAATGTGAACATCAGCCGAATCTCCCGGAACATCACCCCCGCGAATGTGAACATCAGCCGAATCCTCCGGAACATCGCCCTCGCGAATGTGAACATCGCCTGAATCAAGTGGAACATCGCCCTCGCAAATGTGAGCATCGCCTGAATCAAGTGAAACATCGCCCTCGAGCCAGTGCGCATCCCCCGAATCACGTAAAACATCACCCTCGCGTAAGTGAGCATCGCCCGAATCACCCGGAACATCGCCCTCGCGTAAGTGAGCATCGCCCGAATCCTCCGGAACATCGCCTCCGCAAATGTGAGCATCAGCCGAATCTTCTGGAACATCGCCCCCGCGAATGTGAACATCAGCCGAATCTTCTGGAACATCGCCCTCGCGAATGTGAACATCAGCCGAATCTCCCGGAACATCGCCCTCGCGAATGTGAACATCAGCCGAATCACCCGGAACATCGCCCTCGCGAATGTGAGCATCGCCCGAATCACCCGGAACATCGGCCTCACGAATGTGAACATCGCCCCAAATCAAGCAACAACTCCAGCCAAATCGCCTGCTCTACGTCTAATTGCTAACTGTAATCAAGCTTAATTGACTTTTATTCATGAAACGAATCGGTGCGATGCTTGTGCCGAGTCCGCTGTCGATATAAAGTTGCTTATTCTGATCGAGTTCGTAAATTCCTTTTTCCAAGCGTGGGAAGAGCCCCTGACCCGGAGCGATTACTGCGCCAATAATGGGAATGCGCACTTGCCCGCCATGGGTGTGGCCGCTTAGGATCAGGTCTGCTGGGATGTCTCCATATTTATCGATGATGCCCGGGGAATGTGATAACAGAATGGTGTAGTGTTCACCGCCCATGCCATGAAAAGCCTTATCAACATTTTCGTGACCGGTGGAGGAATCATCTACACCAACCAGGTTGAGGGTTACGCCGTCAACTGCAACCTGCTTATTTTTATTATCCAGAATTTCAACATTTCGCTCGATGAGACCATGTAACAGTTCAGCGTAATTGCCATTGTCCCACTCATGGTTGCCGGAGACAAAATAGACATGTTCATGGCTTGCGGTAATTTTTTCGATCAGGGCAAAAACAGCCCCGAAGTCACTGGTACTTCTGTCAATGAGATCACCTGTTATCACGATGATATCAGCATTCGAATCGCTTATTGTATTCATCAGTTTTTCATTTTTATCAGTAAAAATTTTGTTATGTAAGTCACTGATCTGCAGCATCGTGAATTTGGAGTTCTCCGGTATTTTACTGCTGGAAAACGCCACGCGATTCACTTTGAAATGATTGGTATCATAATAGATTTTAATGGAAAATGTAATCACGACTACGAGAAAAATGAGTATCGTCAGCCATTTTTTCATTTTGCTGCACCACCTGTCGTTAAAATGTCAGCGAATAAACAAAAATAACCACCCTATGAGCCTGGCAAGCAATTAGGGAGGTTATTTTCCTATCGTGAGCCGCCCCCTTGAAGGGCTGTTATACGATGACCGTTCGTGTATCTACCACTAGCGGTCTCTTTTAATTTATGTAACGTACCTATTTTTATTATACCCGATTTTCTACAAAATGAAAACAGGCTTTTCGTTGAAGCATGGGCTTTGATGAAGTCGTTCTTTTCACGTGAGAGGGCGGTGAACGGGCAGGGCCTTATATCGAGCGAGTACCCGTCAAATCGAGCCGCTCACACATGAAAAAGAGGGACAGCCCACATGATTTCTCAGATGGTACTGCTCGGCATAAACGCAGACCCTCGTCCAGCGAGCGATTCAATAAGACAGTGAACGCATGCTACGGGAATTTTTGTTTTAATTTGGACAGAAAAGAAAACGGCTCAATGATAACTACGCTGCATTTCTTCTGTGCTTAGCTATCGTAAAGGGTATGGATTCTAATTGCTGCAATCCACCCTGTTATGCTTAATCCATTCCTTTTTTTTGATTCCCGCTTATAAAGTTTTGAATAGACTCCAGCTGTTCTTCGCTTGGCATTGTCTTTCGTACCTCGCTAAATCTCGTAACTGCTTTATCAAGCGAAACTTCTTCCCCCACAATTTCCCCGATGCTTGTTAAATCATTCAAAAAGTTCCACATTTCTTCATGTGTTTTCGGATCCTGATGACCTGTCACATAGTAATTTGCGTCATATTTTTTTATTTTATCTAACAGGATGGTGAGTTCGTCCTTGTCATAACTCCATTCGCCACTATAAAAATCCTGATAGATGCAATCTCCCAGAAATAATACCTTTTCTTCAGGAATATAAATGATGGCTGAATCCTGTGCATGGACCCCTCCAACATGTTCAACCACACAAGTTACGCCACCCAAATCAATTTCGATCTGATCATGAAATGTTAAATCGGGTGCCTTCAATTCCAAATCATCTCTTGTTGGCATTTCACGTTTTATCATATCTCTGCAAAATTCAATCTCTTCTCCAGTCTCAACACGCTCATCTAACGAAGCATCATCCCATTTCAGGGTTTTCATATCATCTATTTTCTTCTTCGTTTCTTCATGACTTATCGTTAAGTAACCCATCGTTTTCATACCAAAAACATGGTCCCAATGCCAATGTGTGATGACAACTAACTTTATCGGCGATATATCCATCTTCTCGACCAGATTAAGAAAATCGTTCGCATGTGCAGGTGAATTCCCGGAATCAATCACCAGACTGAAGTTATCTCCACAAATTAAACCTAATGCCGGACGATCCGTTTCTGAATAATGAGGCATATAATACACACTTTTTGCCAGTTTTTTCAGCATTTAACTACCTTCTTTCCTCATTTTTGAAAGCCTGTACCATCATTCATGATGATTACAGGATTCGTATACGCAACCCACCAAAGATAAACATACTGGAAATCTACGTTCGTTTCATTCCTTTAAATGTAGAGTATAAAACTTCCACACCTAAAAAACAATAATGCGTTGTAATACGTGCAGCGGTTGTACGATGATTTTGAAAAGAATTCCCTAGGAGCGGTTGCGGGGAGGATCAACGGAGAGAAGGGGGGACGGTTGATTTGACCGAAAAGGCAGGAGGGACTATATCAAGTGACACCCCCCGTCAAATCGACCGATCCTCTTGCCGGGAGGAGCGAGAAAACTGCCAAATCGAGCCAGTTGCATACAAACACAAATGACAGTCTATATAATTTCTCAGATGCAATGAAGGTATTTGATAGGAACGGTAAGATTTATTGCATAAATATCGTATAACTATATATTAGCGTATAGTTGGAAAGGGGAATTGAAAATTAAGCCCCCATTTTAAATAACCGCAGAACAGCAGGGTGTGAGCGCAGGACCCCGTGCCACGACCGCAGCACCATGCCGCGCGAGCGCAGGACCTCAGGCCATAACCGCAGCACCACGACGCGTGAGCGCAGGACCCTTGGCCCCGACCGCAGCACCATACCGTGCGAGCGCAGGACCCCGGGCCCCGACCGCAGCACCATGCCGCGCGAGCGCAGGACCTCAGGCCATAACCGCAGCACCACGCCGCGTGAGCGCAGGACCTCAGGCCACGGCCGCAGCACCACGCCGCGTGAGCGCAGTACCCGGGGCCACGACTGCAGTACCGCGCCGCGTGAGCGCAGTACTGCTGAACATGAACACAGAAATAATATCCGTACATAAATCGATTCATGTAGAATGGATCACAAAGTGGAAGGTGAGGGGGTACATCATGAATAAAGATAAAAAAGAAATTTCGTTGCTGCAGGCAATTATCCCGCTTGCTGTGATGATTACGGTGATGGCGATTACGATTATTGTTTTGGAAGGGGATCCACATGTTCCGCTGATTCTAGGGACGGTTGTGGCGGCACTTGTCGCCTGGCGTGCCGGGTTTAAATGGCAAGATATCGAGGAGAGTATGTATAAGGGAATCCGGCTGGCGCTTCCAGCTATTGTAATCATCATGCTTGTCGGGCTAATCATCGGCGCATGGATTGGTGGTGGTATTGTGGCTACAATGATCTATTATGGGCTGCAGCTGATTACGCCTTCCCTTTTTCTACTTACAATCTGTATTATTTGTGCCATTGTCGCACTGGCCATCGGGAGCTCGTGGTCAACGATGGGGACAATCGGTGTTGCTGGAATGGGGATTGGGGCGGCTATGGGCATACCTGCTGCGATGGTTGCAGGTGCTGTTATTTCGGGTGCGTATTTTGGTGATAAAATGTCACCACTCTCCGAAACTACCAATCTCGCATCGGGGCTGACGGAGACGGATTTATTTGAGCATATTAAACATATGATGTATTCAACGGTGCCTGGCCTTGGGATTGCCTTAATTGTTTACTGGTTTATGGGCAGAAATTACGGAAATGCTCCATCGACGGGGCTGAGATTAGCCAGACAGCAGCGGTCATGCAGGAGAACTTCCTGATTTCGCCATGGCTTTTGCTTGTGCCATTGGCTGTTATCGTACTTGTTGCCAGAAAAGTTCCAGCAATCCCGGCATTGCTCGTTGGAATTGTGCTTGGCTTTGTTTGCCAGGTATTTGTTCAAGGTGACACCTTTGCAGATGCAGTCAGTGCCTTGCAGGGCGGATATGTCATGGAAACCGGCAATGCAATGGTTGATAACCTGTTTACCCGCGGCGGTCTTGATTCAATGATGTATACCGTCTCCCTGACTATTGTCGCTTTAACATTTGGTGGCGTGCTGGAGCATACAGGCATGTTAAATGCGATTGTCAGCCAGATTCTGAAACTGGCAAAATCAGCAAAAAGCCTCATTCCGACAACGATTCTATCAAGCTTTGTCACAAACATTACATGCTCTGAGCAATATATCTCGATCGTAATCCCATCACGGATGTTCAGTCATGCATACAAACAGAAAAACCTGCATTCAAAAAATCTATCACGCGCACTTGAGGATGGTGGAACATTGACATCAGTCTTCGTGCCCTGGAATACATGTGGCGTATTTATTTATGGAACCCTCGGCGTCCATGCTTTTCAATACGCACCATACGCCATCCTGAATTTTGCCGTACCAATTATTTCAATTATTCTCGCTTTCGCAGGGTACAGCATTACTTATTTGAAAAAAGAAGAAGTTTAGGTGGGGTCTGTCCCCCGCTGCATTAAAGCGTTAAAGCATTAACGCGGTGGGGGACAGGCCCCCAATCATGGATAAAAACACATGGCGGGAGAATCACCATGTGTTTTGCTTATAACGGAACTAAAGTGACTTCCTTAATGCTTCCACCTTATCCACGCTCAATTTTGTGAGTTTCGCAATATAATCATCAGAAAAGTTTTCCTGGATTAACTTCAGCGCAAATTGTTTCGTCGCTTCTGCTTTACCTAATTCCTTACCCAGTTCTTTTCCCTCTTCTTTCCCAAGTAATTTCCCTTTTTCCATGCCTTCCTTTTCCAGGTCGGCGAAGATTTCAGCAAGTGTTGGTGATGGATTTGATCGTTCAGCCTGCATGTGCCTGAGCCGCCTCCTTTCTTAGAAGTGCCGGTAATGGAAAAGATATTCTGGAACTTTCAAAACTAAAGTGACTTCCTTAATGCTTCCACCTTATCCACGCTCAATTTCGTCAGTTTTGCAATATAATCATCAGAAAAGTTTTCCTGGATTAATTCCAGGGCAAGTTGTTTCATCGCTGCTTCTTTCCCTTTTTCCATGCCTTCCTTTTCCAAATCGGCGAAGATTTCAGCGAGTGTTGGTGATGGATTTGATCGTTCAGCCTGCATGTGTTGGGCCGCCTCCTTTCTTAAAAGTGGGGTAACATCGTCTCTTAATTTCGTTAAAAATGCTGGGATTTGTAATAAATAATCAATGAAATAAATTAATGGAGATATTTGTGTGTGGTTGTAGCCTTGGTGTGTGTCCATGTTTCGTAGCAGCTGGGTCATAAGTTCCCGCTTAAAAAAGTAGCGCTTATCTGCATCTTTCCTGGTCTTACTGGCATAAATTCCTGCGATCACAGCTGCAGCAAAAGGATTGGATGAGCGCTTGAGTTTTTCCAGGTCGTTTTCACGAAATTGATAGGCATTGTACGTGTAATCGACTTCGGTTCCATGGAAAGAATAGTGAAATTGATTGGTATGCTTCGTATTTCCGATATCTGTTAACAGGGCAATTGCATAAATTTCCTTGTCAAATTTATCGTAAAGCCGATAAAAATAGCGAAACATCCGCTTGGAAAATGCCTCGTTAACTTTTCCCTGTACTTCGATGTGGATTAGGATCCATCTTTCTTCGCCATTCTTCAAAAATACTTTCACAATTTGGTCGGCATTATTCCTGCCTTTCTTTTCCTGGATAACCTCCTTATAGAGCTCTTGTTGAAGGAAATCCGGTGATCTGGAATGATCGATTTCCTCATATAATTCAGGAGCAAAAAACAACATAAACTCCTCAAAAAAATCCGCAATCAACTTCTTCCAGAGGCCATCTTCGTCTGGTGAAGTCGTTCCATAATCCGTTGGTTTTTCATGTACCGTGGTTGTTATCATTTTACCACATCCTTCAGAAAATATTAAGTTTATATCTTATTATACACAAACAAACGTTCCTTGTCATTCATTTTAGGGGGCCTGTTTAGGGGGCCTGTCCCCCGCCACATTAAAGCGTTAAAGCATTAAAGCATTAACGCGGTGGGGGACAGGCCCCGCCAATATAAAATTCCTCTTAAGATTTTACATATTTACAGTAATTTTGCGAATTATAAAGTCTAAGTAAACAATCGTAACTTGTATTAGCTTACATTCTGTAAAACAGCATTTCATCCAAATTGATTGGGAAATATATCTATTGTACTATATTTATTATGCTTTCAAAAAGTTATTAATTAATGAGGACATACCATAATGTACATAATGTATCGTCCTTTTGAAGTTAGAAGGAGGAAGGAAAATTGGGAAAATCAAAGTTAATTGGCATCACGCTTGCCTTATTTTTTGTTTTACTGTTGGCTGCATGCGGTAATGGAGAAGAGGAACAGGATAGTGATAATGCAGGTGAAGAGACTACTAGCGTAAGTGAAGCGGTAGAGCATACAATTATAGGTATTGAGCCTGGAGCAGGAGCAATGGGTCTTACACAAACCGCTTTAGAGGAATATGACAGCTTAGCGGGCTGGGAAGTTGTAGAAGGTTCCACTGCAGGTATGTTAACCGAGCTAGATGAGGCAATTAGAAACGAAGAACCAATTGTTGTAGTAGGTTGGAATCCACACTTTATGTTTGCTTCTCATGACTTGAAATATTTAGAGGATCCAAATGGTTCTTTTGGTGAAGAGGAGAACATAAATACCATAACAAGAACGGGTTTAGAAGAGGACATGCCAAATGCTTATGAAATTCTTGACCGTTTCTACTGGGAAGTAGAAGATATGGAAGGAGTTATGCTGGAGGCACAAGATATTCCCATTGAGGAAGCGGCAAGTAATTGGGTAGAAGCGAATCAGGATAAAGTAGATGAATGGACAGAAGGCGTAGAGCGGGTAGATGGAAAAGAAATCGAACTGGTATTAACCCCATGGGATTCTGAACGTGCTTCTGGTCAAGTAATGAAGCTAGTATTAGAAGAACAAGGATTTCAGGTAACATTAACACCTGTCGACCCGGCAATTGTGTTCCAAGCAATAGCAAACGGTGAAGCTGACGCATCGCTTGCTCCATGGCTGCCTGTAACACACGGTGCTTTCTATGAAGAATATAAGGAAGATATAGTTGATTTAGGTCCAAACTTAGAAGGTACAATAATTGGTTTGACTGTACCTGAATATATGGACATTGATTCAATTGAAGATTTACAACCGAAAGAATAATAATATTTCTAATAAGGGGCCTGTCCCCCGTCGCATTAAAGTGTTAAAGCGTTAATGCGGTGGGGGGATCTGGCCCTTTTCTTATGCGCACTTTTGCGGGCAACCCGATTTCTGGCAGGAGGAGACCCTCCGAAACAAGCGAGCTGCCCATCAAATGGAGAGAGCATTACCCGAATCTAATAAAACATCACGCACGGGCCAGTGAACCGCCCGAATCTAATCGTTCATCCCCCTGAAGAGTGCCCGAATAACGGCTCCCCCTCTGCATTTGGTCGTTCATCCCCCTGAAGAGTGCCCGAATGCCGGCTTCCCCTCTGCAATCAGTCGTTCATCCCCCCGAAGAGTGCCCGAATGCCGGCTCCACCTCTGCATTCAGTCGTTCATCCCCCCGATGAGTGACCGAATAACGGCTCCACCTCTGCATTTGGTCGTTCATCCCCCTGAAGAGTGCCCGAATGCCGGCTCCATCTCTGCATTCAGTCGTTCATCCCCATGATGAGTGCCCGAATGCTGGCTCCATCTCTGCATTCAGTCGTTCATCCCCCCGAAGAGTGACGCCTCCAGGCAAGTGATCATCGCCCGAATCTTGCAAAACATCACCACCAGCCGAGCCTGATCGGAACTCTAAGCTCGCTCCAACATCCGACTCAGCGCCATCACTGCCCACTTCGTTACATCAGCCTCAACTTTAATCTGGTTCGCAATTTCCCCCTTATCGATCGTTTCCAGTGACCATAGGAGGTGGGCGAGGTCGATGCGGTTCATGGTCAGGCATGGGCACATCATCGGATTCAATGAAAATACTTCTTTATCCGGATGCTGCTGGGTGAGGCGGTTGACGAGGTTCATCTCGGTGCCGACTGCCCATGCGCTCCCAGGTGCCGCGGCTGTGATCGTTTCGATGATTTTTTTGGTCGAGCCTGCGTAATCGGATGCGGCAACGACTTCCCTGGAGCATTCCGGGTGGACGATGATATTCGTTTCCGACTTTGTTTTGCGAATATGTTCGATATTATTCACGGTGAAATTTTCATGCACGGAGCAGTGGCCCTTCCATAGAATGACCTGTACGTCCTGCAGGTTGTCACCATCGTATTCAAATGTCTCGTTAATTGGGTCCCACACGGCCATATTTTCTAGTGGAATGCCGAGATCATAGGCAGTATTTCTTCCCAAATGCTGGTCTGGTAAAAATAGAATGCGCTCCTTCTGTGTGAACGCCCATTCCAGCATTTTCCCCGCATTCGAGGATGTCACAGTCGCACCGCCATTTTTTCCGACAAATGCTTTAATCGCCGCTGTCGAATTGACATAGGTGAGGGGAAGGATCGTGTCACCGAATGCATCCTGCATCTTCTCCCAGCCTCGCTCGGTTTGCGTGATATTGGCCATATCCGCCATGGAACAGCCTGCGCGCATGTCCGGTAAAATCACTTGTTGATGCTTTTGAGATAACATATCCGCGGTTTCCGCCATGAAATGGACCCCGCAAAAGACAATGTATTCCGCTTCGGTATTAGCTGCAGATACTTGCGCGAGCTGCAGCGAGTCCCCGGTCGTGTCTGCAAATTGAATCACTTCATCTTTTTGATAATGATGTCCCGGGATAAAAAGCTTGCTGCCGAATTTCGCTTTCAACTTGCGGATGCGACTCTCCATTTCTTCCGTGGAAAGTGATTTGTAGTGCTCTGGCATCATCTGATTCTCGCCGTTTTGAAGCATTTCTAATAAACTCATGTTATTTTCCTCCTCCTAGTGAACATGTAAACTAATATCAAGTGCTCTTACAGAATGGGTGAGAAATCCGAGCGAAATATAATCCACCCCAGTGCCCTGGTAGGTTGCGAGATTATCCAGCGTAATTCCACCGGACACCTCTGTGATGATGTGGCCCGGGACATGTTTTGCAAAATCCCGTACTTCCTCCGGGCTGCGGTTGTCAAACATGATAATATCCGCCTTCGCTTCAACCGCCTCCAGCACCTGCTCCTTCGTCTCCGTTTCCACTTCGACTTTCACCATATGCCCCGCATGCTTAGAAGCAGCGCTTAACGCCGCTGTAATCGAACCGGAAAAAGCAATATGATTATCCTTAATCATAACGCCATCGTATAAGCCGTTGCGGTGGTTCTTCCCGCCACCGGTTACGACAGCATATTTATCGAACATCCGCAGTCCCGGCGCCGTTTTCCGTGTATCACAAATCTGAATGGAATCATCATGTAACGTCTCCACCGCTTTTTTCGTTGTCGTCGCAATCCCGCTCATGCGCTGAATGAGGTTCAGAATCACCCGTTCTCCTGTTAAAATATGTACAATCGGCCCGCGTACTTCAGCAATCACATCCCCCTTATTCACCCAATCGCCATCCTTCTGCCGTAGTTCGACGTTAATCGCCGGATTGAGCAGATGATAACCAGTTTGAATGACCTGCAAACCGGAAATCACCCCGCTTTCCTTTGCTGTAAAAATTCCTTCCCCCTGTCTTGTGGGAGGGAAAATTGCTGTACTTGTTATGTCACAATCGCCAATATCCTCGATAAAAAAGGAAAAAAGCTGTTCACGTAATTTAATCATATTCATTCCATAACCTCCTTTTGTTTTGTTTATGGAGGGGTCTTATGGAGGGGGTCTGTCCCCCGCTGCTTTAAAGCGTTAAAGCATTAGAGAGGTGGGGGACAGGCCCCCTTAGTATCCGCTTCTTCAGCCAGTGTGCCTGCCGCTTTGGATAATCTGCCCGGAAATGGCTGCCACGGCTTTCGGTACGCTCGAGCGCGGAGGTGGTCATCAGCCAGGCAACGGTGAGCATATTTATGATTTCTGCATCTTCAACAAGCATCATGTTCAAATCTTCACCTAGAAAATCATAGCCTTCCACCCATTCCTTCATCGCCAGTAAATCCGCTTCGACCCGGACCACCCCAACGAGGCGGGTCATTTTTTCCTGGATCTCCTGATTGGATGGCAGGGGAGACGCGCCCACACCAGCCCGCACACGATCATCCACACGAGCCGGCACAGGCTGCACCCGCCCCAGCTCAGCCGGCGAACAACCATCCACATCCTCCGCCAAATCCAATATCCGCTCCGCTGTCATTTTTCCAAATACAATGCCTTCGAGCAGGGAGTTGCTCGCAATCCGATTCGCACCATGCACGCCGGTACAAGCAACTTCGCCAACCGCAAATAACCCTGCCAATGAAGTCCGGCCATCCGCCGCTGCCTTGATGCCACCCATCATGAAATGTGCACCAGGCCTTACGGGGAGAAGGCCAGCGTCAACATCAATCCCCGCATGCACGCAAGCACGATAAATGGTGGGGAAGCGGTCAGCGAAATTCGCCACATCCTCTATATTCAAAAATACCTGTCGCCCACACTGGATCTCCTTGAAAATCTCGCGTGCGACCACATCGCGTGGCGCAAGATCGCCAAGCGGATGAACGCCTTCCATGATGCGAAAACCATAATTATTCACCAAATACGCGCCCTCACCGCGAACCGCTTCTGATACAAGGCTGAGCGCCACGCCATTTTTATATAAAAGTGTTGGATGAAATTGCATGAACTCCATATCTTCAAGCACTGCACCTGCGCGATAAACCATCGCTATCCCGTCTCCGGTCACCACCTGAGCGTTGGAAGTAGATTGATACAGCTGCCCACATCCGCCGGTCGCCAAAATCGTCGCTTCCGCCATATGTTCCCGGACCACGCCAACAACATCTTTTGTAATCACACCAACACACTGACCATCCGTAACAAGCAGATCCAGCGCCATTTCATTTTCGATAATCCTGACATTTTGCTCATCCTTTAGCCGGTCGAGCATGAACGTGGTCAAACATTCCCCCGTAGCGTCACCGCCAGCATGCAAAATCCGCCGCCGTAAATGCGCACCTTCCTTGCCTAAACGTAGTGACCCATCCGTATCGCAATCAAATGCCATTCCCTTATGTATCAAGTCGAGCACAGCATCCGCACCGCTTGCAACCAACGTTTTCACATTTGCTTCGTCCGCATGAGCGACCCCTGCCGTGATGGTGTCTTCGTAATGCTCCTGCCAGTGATCATCACGATGCACTGCCGCGGCAATACCGCCCTGCGCCAGGTAGGAGTTACTATTCTGTTTATGTGATTTTGTGAAAACAATCACATTTTTATCTACACGTAAACGTTCAGCCGCGCTCAATGCGGCGATACCACTTCCAATAATTATGACATCATTCACAAACATGTTCTCAGAGCTCCTTTACACATATGGACAGGAAAAAATTCTTCCTGCATACGTTCAGACAAAGGCTTTATCGCCATAAACGGACTGACAATAAGCCAAGTTGGTCAACAATATATTTACATGTGTCTTGACACCTATATTTACATAATATTAAACTAAAAACAAGACTTTTTTAAAAAAATCTTAAAAATATAGATGCAGGAGTGCTGTTATGATTTATTTAGATTATGCTGCCACAACACCGATGTCAGAGGAGGCTTTGGAAATATATACAAAAGTCTCCACAACATATTACGGAAACCCGAGCAGTCTGCATGACACAGGATCAAATGCCTTTTTGTTATTGGAAAATTGCCGACAGGAGCTGGCAAACCTTCTTCAAGCTGAAAAAGAGGGGATGTATTTCACAAGCGGGGGATCAGAAGCGAATCTATTAGCATTGCAATCGCTCATTGATGCCCATAAAGATAAAGGGAATCACCTGATTACAACAGCCACCGAGCATGCCTCGGTCCATAACTTTTTCAGAAAAATGGAAGCAGAAGGATTTGACGTCACTTATTTACCAGTCGATGAGCAAGGTGCAGTAGACAGCGAAGACGTGAAAAATGCCATTAGGGAAAACACTATCCTCGCATCGATTCACCATGCGAATGGGGAAATCGGCACCATCCAGCCGATCGAAGCAATTGGGGAAGTCCTGCATGAAAAGGATGTTATCTTCCATGCAGATTGTGTCCAGACATTCGGAAAAATTCCTATCCATCTCTCGAAAACAAACATCGACAGCATCTCCATCTCCAGCCATAAAATCTATGGTCCAAAGGGTGTCGGAGCTGCCTACATCCGCCCAGGGCTCCGGTGGAAATCCCAACTGCCAAACACCACGCACGAGTCCGGATTCCGCCCCGGCACCCTCAATGTCGCGGGCATCGCAGCATTTGTCACAGCCGCAAAAGCAGGCTGTAAGGATATGAAAAGGGAAGGGGAGCGAATTACAGCATTACGGGAAAAATTGATCGATCAACTAGCCGGAAAAGGCATCACTATCGAAGGACACCCATCAAACTTCCTGCCACATATTCTCGGCCTCCGCGTAGAGGGAATGGAAGGACAGTATATGATGCTCGAATGCAACCGCCACGGTATCGCCATCTCCACAGGCAGCGCATGCCAAGCCGGCTTGCAGCAACCATCCCGAACCATCACAGCAATCGGCCGCACCGACGCAGAGGCCAAACAATTCATCCGCCTCTCCCTAGGCAAACACACCAACCCAGAAGACATCAACCGCACAGGGGAAGTGTTCGATCAGGTACTGGGACAGAGGGACAGGTCCATTGTCCCATTCGGTTGATTCGGGTGATGATTGGTGGCGCGAGGGTGATGTTTTGGAAGATACGGGCGATGTTTGCAGTCATGAGGTCGAAGTTACTGGAGATTCGGTTGATGCTCACTGTCATGAAGGCGATGTTACGTGAGATACGGTCGATGCTCACTGTCATGAAGGCGATGTTACGCGAGATACGGTCGATGCTCACTGTCATGAGGTCGAAGTTAAGCAGGATTCGGTTGATGCTCACTGTCATGAAGGCGATGTTACGCGAGATCCGGTTGATGCTCGCAGTCACGAGGCCGAAGTTAAGCAAGATTCGGTTGATGCTCACAGGCATGAAGTCGAAGTTAAGCAAGATTCGGTTGATGCTCACTGTCATGAAGGCGATGTTACGCGAGATCCGGTCGATGCTCACTGTCATGAAGGCGATGTTACGCGAGATACGGTCGATGCTCACTTTCATGAGGTCGATGTTAAGCAAGATTCGGTTGATGCTCGCAGGCATGAGACGGATATTCACTCGCTTGAGTAGCAACACGGAAAGGAAAGGCTGGTCTCGGACACCCGGACAGGTTCATCGTCCCACCTCCCTCTCAGGTGGTACACCTCTAACTAGCGATTCGAAAATAATTTAGGTTAAATCGCACATGAGAACCTTTCATGTGCGATTTGGTCTTGTTTAAGAGCAATTCACGCACTTTCACATATATCAAGATTTACCGCCTATTTCAGTCTGGGAAAGTTGAATTAATAATTTATTGATTGATATATACATAATCAGACAATTCTCAAAATCATTTATATCTAAATTTGTCAGTTTTTTTATTTTCTCTAATCTATATATTAATGAATTTCGGTGAATATAGAGTTTTCGGGAGGCTTCACTTATATTCATTCTGCATTGACAATATACTAAGAAAGTTTTGGATAATGTCAAGAAATTCTCGTCATTAATTAAAAATTGAATCTTATCGTTTATACGATTATAATAATCTTCGTGAATCTCTTCTAATAGAATTCCTAACATAATGTCCATATTATTAAACGTCAATACACCATCTTGATTAATTTTTTTTCCTGCATTTATTAACTTTATGGCTTCATGATATGCTTTAATCATTCCACTAATACCTTGGTGAAAATCCCCTATTGCTACAATTGCAGAAAGTTTGTATCTCTTTTCTAATGTCTGATTAAATCTTCTTGTTATTTCCTTTATTTTATTGATGAAGGTTTCCTCTAAGTGACCTTTTGAATAAGGCATAAGTATACAATGCTGTTCGTTGTTTAGCGTACCAATTAAATCTTCTTTTGAGTTTCTAAAAAAATCCTCAATAAGTATTCTTAACTCAGTTTTCAATTGATTCAGCATTGCTTGCTTATGAATAATATTATCTTGATTTGGAAGTACAGGGATAACTTCTATTACAATACACGCTCGGTCTGTTCTTAAGTCATATCCTAACATGTCCCCATAACGTACAATATGATTTCTATCATGATTACTTTCATTAAAATGAAGTATGTATTGAATGAGACTATCTATTGAACTTGCCTCAAATGATCTTATTTCTTTTCTAATTTCTTCATGGCACATCATTTCTATGTGATTTTTAACAAGCTTTATATAGTTGGTTGTTTCCTGATTTTCTTCAACTCTATCTAGAATACCAATGGCCCCCACAACCTCCCCGTTTAATGAAATGGGAGCAGCAACACCGGGATAAATATTCGGCAGCTTTGCTGCGGCGTCCTCTCCCCAATAAATCATCCTATTTTCCCTGATAACGATAGCTAACAATTCATCGAACATACCAATTCTTGAAGAATCGCTCACTCCTATTAAATAGCCATATTCATCAGAAATACTAACCGGATATCCAATAATTGCTGATGTGTCATTCGAGACTTTTTGAGCAATTTGATTTAAGATCATTCGTTTTCCTCCCCATGAATCAAGATAATTCCACAATTGTTATCCATCTGTTTATTGGTCAGATTATCCAACTAATAAAATAAAAATATATAATGTTAGCGCTTTAAAGTCAAATTATTCGCATTACTTTGATGGGTGCCCCAACTAATGGTTAGGCATCTTGCATAATCGGAATCATTAAATTAATCAAAAATTTTGTGCGATATGGGCGATGAAAAATAGCTCTCAACTAATATATACTTTGTACTAGTTATAGAAATTTCATAACTTTTCAACTAGAAGAAAAGAAGAGGTGAAGAAATGCAGAATCAATTTGATATCATCATTGTTGGTGGGGGTATTATGGCTGCTAGTCTAGCTTATAACCTACAAAAGGACGGCTATAACGGAAACATTGCAATTTTTGAGAAAGATAAGATGTATGAATATTCTTCAACACCTCGTAGTGAAGGTGGCGTAAGGCAGACGTTTAGTACAAAAGTAAACATTCAAATGAGCCAATATAGTTATCAAATATATCAAACCTTTGAAGAGGATATGGCCTTTGATGGTGATCCATGCCATATAGACTTTCATAAACATGGATATCTATATTTGTTAAATGAAAAATCGCTTCAAAATTTTGAGGAAATAATTCAAAAACAAAAAGGGCTTGGTGTGAAGTCTAAACTTATGAATCAAAGGGAAACAAAAGCATTTTTTCCGGAGTTAAACGTAGAAGATTTAGCTGGTGCTGTTTTTGACCCGGATGCGGGCAACGCAGACCCTTATTCAGTATTGCAAGGGTACCTAAAACATGTAAGGAATTCCGGTGCCTCTATTATTCATGAAGAAGTGGAAACGATTCTATATGAATCTAAAAAGATTAAAGGCATTGTTACAAAAGAGGGGACACAATATCATGCACCGATTGTAGTTAATGCTGCGGGAGCATGGGCAGGTGAGTTGAGCCAGAAAATTGGACTTGAAATACCTGTAAAACCCCTTAAAAGGCAGTTATTTACTATCGATACCAAAGAAACTTTTGAAAGTAACTTTCCTTTTACATTTGATATTTCAGGTCTCCACTTTCGTCAAGAGGGATCCAAAGTGGTTGTTGGTTGGGCAAGGGATGTTCCCTATGGATATGACTTCAAAACAGATAAATCTTTTTTTGAAGATGAGATATGGCCAGTGCTTGCAGAAAGATGTCCATCTTTTGAACGAATAAAAATTGAAAGAGGATGGTCAGGTCTATATGATTATAATCCGATCGATCATAATGCAATAATAAGCGACCATCCAGCAATGGAAGGCTATTATATTATTAGTGGGTTTAGTGGACACGGTTTTCAACATGCACCAGCTGCAGGGAAAGGCTTATCAGAGCTAATTCGATTAGGAAGATTTGAAACGATTGATTTAAGTCCTTTATCTGTTGAACGATTTGCTGAGAATAAATTAGTACTAGAAACAGCAGTTTATTAAAATTCAAAGGGGTGTGAGGAATGAGATTAAAAGACAAAATTACAATCATAACTGGTGGAAGTCAAGGAATTGGTGAGGCAGTAGCTCAAAATTTTGGAAGGCATGGTGCGAAAATTGTAATTGCAGATATTAATGAAGAAGCGGCTGCAAAGGCAATTGATAAACTACATGATCAAGATGTAGACGCTATCTATGTGAAAACAGATGTTAGTGATGAAGAAAGTGTTAAATCATTATTTAAGCGAACAGTGGACACTTTTGGTGGTGTGGATGCATTAATTAATAACGCTGCTGCTACATTGAGGAAATCAGCAGAAGAAACCGAATTAACGGAGTGGCAGAAAGTACTGGATGTAAATTTAACAGGAACTTTCCTTTGTTCAAAATACGCTATCCAGGAGATGGAAAAACGAGGCGGAGGAGCAATCGTTAACATGGCTTCATGGCATGCCTATCGGACAATCACAAGGTTTGCGGCATATGCAGCATCGAAAGGGGGAATGACTGCATTGACTAGACAGATGTCCTTAGACTGTGGCCCTCTTAATATTCGGGTCAATGCGGTTTGCCCAAGCACCGTAGATACACCAATGTTATATGAATCATTCAAAAGTTTGCCAGATCCTGAAGAAGCTTTTAATGAATCTCTAAAATATCAGCCGTTAGGGAGAATAGCTACCGGAGAAGATATTGCAAATGCTTGTCTATTTCTCGTATCCGATGAATCTAGCTTTGTCAGTGGACATTCATTAATGGTTGACGGTGCTGCGTTTAATAAGGTAGCACGTCCGTTGATGTTTGACTAGTATTCCATTAACAGAGACGTTTCGTTAAAATCTTTTCATGAAAGTTCTTTTGTTCAAAGGGATATCGTCAAGTTCAGTTATAATCAACTTGGCTGATAAAAAATTCTCCTGAAATGAGCATCTCACATGTCGGTTTTGGGAGGATTTAAAAAAACAAATCAGTGAAAGCGATAACATTATTAATGAATCCGGGGGAGTTTTATGCCGAATGATGATGTACGTCTGCCAAAACTTAGTGAGGTTATTATAGTTTTAGCCTTATTTCTCATCATTATGTCTTTTTCAATTATATCGTTTGACATACCACTTCAGCTTTCTCTTTTCGTTGTATGGTTTTTGTTTATTGGCTTTGGTATATACCTTGGTCATAAATATAATACCCTTCAAAAAGCGATTGCGAAAGGCATTTATGAAGGGATAGAAGCAACTCTCGTCATCGTTGTCGTCGGGGCTTTGATTGGAACTTGGACTGCCGGTGGTATTGTGCCGGGTATGATTTATTATGGCTTGTCATTTGTTCATCCTAGTATTTTTTTAGTAGCTGCTATGGTGATTTGTGCAGTAACCGCACTTGCTACCGGAACTTCTTTTGGAACTGTCGGGACCGCGGGTGTAGCAATGATGGGGGTCGGCCAAAGCTTTGGTATTCCCCTTCCTCTTGTTGCTGGTGCTGTCTTATCAGGAGCGTATTTTGGAGATAAAGTGTCTCCGCTATCGGATACAACAGTTTTGGCTGCTTCTTTGTCCAGGGTAAATGTGATGGATCATGTACGTTCGATGCTTTATGTTAGTATTCCTTCCATAATTATTGCCGGGATATTATATTTGATTGTCGGATTTTTCTATGTTGGTAATACAGTTGAACTGACTGTAGTACAAACGAATATGGACGCATTGAATGAGTACTTTAATATTTCATGGTACATGCTTGTTCCGCCGGTAGTTGTAATTGTTTTATTAGCTTTAAATAAACCTGCGATTCCTTCTCTGGCATTTGGCTCTCTTCTCGGAGTTCTGTGGGCATGGGCATTTCAAGGGATGGATGTCATTGCTGGATTAAAAACAGCTTATGAAGGTATTCAGATGAATTCAGGAATTGAATTTCTGGATGGGCTTTTAAACGGTGGAGGAATTGTTTCCATGCTTAGTGTTGTATTATTTACAATACTTGCACTTGGGTTTGGTGGACTATTGGAGCAGACAGGCGTTTTGAAAGTGATTAGTGGAGTATTTTCAAGCTGGGTAAAAAATAGTACAGGAAAATTAACAGTTTCTACAGTACTCACTGGTTTCTTTGGAAATTTGTTTGGAAGTGCTGGGTACGTTTCTATTATCACAGGCTGTAAAATGACGAAAGAGAATTACCAAAAATTAAACATACAAAGACGAGTTCTTTCCAGAAATACGGAAAGCGGGGGGACGATGACAGCACCAATGATTCCTTGGAGTGATAACGGTATATTTATGGCCGCAACACTTGGGGTGGCAACAATTTCTTATTTACCGTTTATGTGGTTCGCGTTTATTGGAATTTTCATCACCATTCTTTACGGATATACCGGAAAATTCATATGGCGTGAAGACGAAGACAGCGAGGAACACAATGTTTCTTCCAAGGAAACAATAGCTAAATAGTATTGAAATCCAGAAAAATTAAGTGCTAATAAAACTGAATATTTTATCGGCAAATAATAGAAAGAAAAGTAAAAATCATTCAATCATAAAAGTTGGCATTATGAATCAAGGAAAATTTGTTTTTGAAATAAATGCTACTGACAATATGTTTTAAAAAAAGGAGGATATATATGTCTGCCATTCGTGTTGGAGTTGATATAGGTGGAACATTTACAGATATAGTGTTTCTCGATGAAGAAGGGAACAGATATTTCGGAAAAACATTAACGACATATCCTGATCCATCTGAAGGATTTCTTAAAGGACTGGATGAAACCCTTACAAAATATGGTTTCTTATACAGTGATATAAAGGCGATTATCCATGGTACTACACTAGTAGTTAATGCTCTAATTGAACGAAAAGGTGTAAAGACGGCTTTTATCACAACGAAAGGTTTTCGCGATATGTTGGAAATTGGTAACGAAAGTCGTTATGACCTGTATGACCTATTTGTAGATAAGCCGACTCCGCTGGTTCCCAGAAGCTCAATATATACGGTCACGGAGAGAATATTGGATGATGGGGAAGTATTACAGCAATTAGACGAAAATGAAGTGCGGGAAGTATTTGAGAAGATCAAAGCACAAAATGTGGAAGCTGTAGCCATATGTTTATTACACGGGTATAAAAACAGCGTTCATGAAAAAAGGATTTTGGAAATTGCTCAAGAGGTTGCACCACATATTTGTGTTTCCTTATCCTCCGAAGTTTCGCCGGAGATTCGGGAATATCAACGCGCATCGACAACCATTGCTAATGTGTACGTCCAACCGCTTGTTGAGCGATATTTAACAAAATTAGAAAAAGATCTTGAAAATCGCGGATTTCATGGTCAATTTCATATGATGCTTTCCGGTGGTGGTACATGTACGATTGAAACCGCTTGTCGTTTTCCGATACGGATTTTGGAGTCAGGGCCTGTGGGAGGATCGATAGCGGGTGCTTTTTACAGTGATCTCTGTGATCTTTCCAACCTTCTCGTATTTGATATGGGAGGAACAACAGCTAAAGCAAGTTTAGTGGATAATGGGAAACCGTTAGTCACAAACGAGTTCGAAGTTGGACGCAAAGACAGGTTTATGAAAGGGAGTGGTATTCCTGTAAAGGTACCAGTTATTGAAATGATTGAGATTGGTGCAGGTGGCGGTAGCATTGCTCATATTGATCGTTTGGGCCTTTTAAAAGTAGGACCGGAAAGTGCAAGTTCTGAACCTGGTCCAGCCAGTTATGGAAAAGGGGGGACAAACCCGACCATTACGGATGCCGATTTGGTACTAGGCTATCTGAACCCTGACTTTTTCCTTGGGGGAGAAATGAGCTTAGATGTAAATGCCGCTTACAAGGCTATTGAGGAGAAAATTGCCAAACCACTTGGTCTTGACGTGGCAGAAGCAGCTTGGGGAATTCATCGTGTTGTGAATGAGAATATGGCTAGTGCAGCACGTATTCATGCGGTGGAAAGAGGAAAGGATATTCGAAACTATCCATTGTTTGCGACAGGAGGTGCAGGTCCCGTTCACGCTTGTAACGTTGCAAATATCCTGGATGTTTCTACATTAATTTCACCTGTTGGCGCAGGTGTTTGCTCAGCCTTTGGATTCTTATCGTCACCGCTTTCTTTTGATTTTGTGCGTAGTTATCAGGGGCGGTTGGATCAATTAGATCTGAATGAAGTAACAAAGATTTTCAAGGAAATGGAGAAAGAGGGAGAATCGATTCTTATTCAATCTGGTGTTAAACCGGAGGATATTAATGTGATACGGAATTGTGAAATGAGATATGTGGGTCAGAATCATGACATTAGTGTTCCCATTCCAAATGGAGAGCTAAATGAACACTCCATTGAATCCATTCGAAACAACTTCGAAGATCAGTATGAAAAGTTGTACACAGAATCCAGTGAAGGCATGTCCATGGAAGCTGTTAATTGGCGCGTTGTTGTTCAAGGACCAACTCCGGAACTCTTATTAAACCATAACGATGGAAAAAACAGTATAAAAGTAAAACCCAAAGATGAACGTCATGTTTATTTTGGTGAACATGCTGAATATATACTAACCCCTGTGTATGATCGAAATCAATTGAGTCCAGGTGTAGAGGTGGCTGGACCGGCAATTATTGAAGAACGGGAATCAACGATGGTGGTGACACCAAATTTTACAATGACTGTTGATCCTTTCTCCAATTTAATCTTAAATTCAAAGGGGGATAAGGTAAATGAAAAGAAAGATAAAAAACAACAATATGTTTAATCCTGTTCAGTTGGAAGTTATGTGGAATCGTCTAATTACTAATTTAGAAGAGCAAGCGAAAACGTTGATCAGAACATCGTTTACAAATCTCCTTTCAGATGCTGGTGATTTATCCTGTGGATTGTTTGATAGTGAAGGAAATATGATTGCTCAAGCAAATACAGGCACACCTGGACATATCAATACAATGGCTTTAGGTGTTCGTCATTTCATCGAACGATTTCCTAAGAAGTCATTACAGAAAGGCGATGTTTTGATTAGTAACAACCCTTATGAAATTTCCGGGCATCTTTTAGACGTTACAATTGTCACACCCGTGTTTTACGAGGACCATCTTATTGGCTATGTTGCATCTGTTTGCCATGTATCAGATATTGGTGGGCGAGGTTATAGTCCAGAGGGAGAAAGTATTTATGAGGAAGGTCTTTATATTCCTTATATGAAATATTATGAAGCTGGACAAGTTAATGAGAGTATTCAGGCAATGATTAAGGCAAATGTTCGGTCACCATACGAGGTTCTGGGTGATTTGCGTGCACAGGTGGTTGCTCAAGAGGTAGCCGTTAGAAGACTATTTGAGATGATGAATGAGTTTAACATAACTGAAATTGATACGTTAGGTAATGAAATTACACAACGATCAGAAGTAGCAATGCGTAAAGCAATTTCTGATCTTCCAGACGGAATTTATGAAAACGAGGTTTTAACCGATGGTGTGGATGAGCCGATTAAATTAAAATGTTCGGTATCCATCCAGGGTGATGAACTTGAGGTAGATTTTAAAGGTTCATCACCTGCAAGTACGAAAGGGATAAACGTTTCTCTTTATTACACATTAGCATATGTTACCTATGCTTTAAAAGCAGCTGTTGCACCGGATATTCCCAACAATGAAGGGAGTTTTCGTCCGATACATGTTACCGCTCCAGAAGGTTGTATTCTCAATGCTAAACATCCTATGCCAACAGCGACGCGACATATTATTGGTCATTTTGCCCCTGTATGTGTTCTTGGTGCATTATATCATGCTATTCCAGACAAGGTCATTGCGGAAGGGGCAACTGCTCTTTGGAATATACAAGTATACGGGGAAAACCTGCAAGGTAATCCATTCTCTTATGTCGTATTTAATACTGGTGGTATGGGAGCTCGCCCTTCAAAAGACGGTTTATCTGCAACAGGGTTTCCATCCGGTGTTCGCGGAACTCCAGTTGAAATTGTTGAAAGCAGTTCACCATTACTACTTTATCAAAAAGAACTTCGTCCAGATTCTGGCGGCAGCGGAAACTACCGGGGAGGACTTGGTCAAATTATCCGCTTTGGGGTTCGTACCAATAAGATTTGGAGTTTTCC
Organism: Virgibacillus ainsalahensis; assembly: GCF_055380755.1. Taxonomy (NCBI): domain Bacteria; kingdom Bacillati; phylum Bacillota; class Bacilli; order Caryophanales; family Bacillaceae; genus Virgibacillus; species Virgibacillus ainsalahensis. The sequence continues at coordinate 298,524 of NZ_AP043943.1, forward strand.
AACCATGTTTGACGGTATAACTTATCCACCACGTGGTTTAGCTGGAGGGAAATCGGGAGAGAAAGCAGAAGTTTTGCTTAACAAGAACACATCTTTAGAGCCCAAACGACTTTATAATTTGTTACCAGACGATGTCGTTACTTTAAAACTTCCTGGTGGAGGTGGCTATGGAGAACCTAAGGAACGTAACCCTGAACAAGTTCTTGTTGATGTCGTAGATGGATACATTTCCCAGGAGAAAGCTGAATCCGATTATGGGGTTGTTATCAAATCAACCTCTAACGGGTGGGAAATAGATTAAATAAACAAAGAAATACAAAAAACCCAATTATATGGGGAGCGGGTAAAATAAGAAGGCTTATAAACCTGAAAATTCCTGACCTTCCGCATGACACCACTATATTTGGGACATGAATCCTTTGAAATACTAGATAAGAATGCATTTGAAAAAAGATTATTTAATAATAGAAGGAGTGCTTAGCTATGAATAATACAAAACAAAAAGAAACGTTTGCTAAAGAACGGAAAATTCGTAAGGAAAAATTAGCTGGATCATTTCGCATTTTCTCTTTGTTTGGCTTTGATGAGGGTAACGCAGGACACATAACTGTGAGGGATCCAGAATTTGAGGATTGTTTTTGGGTGAACCCTTACAATATGCATTTTAGTCAGATTAAGGTGTCAGATCTGATTCTTGTTAACCATGAAGGGGAAGTGGTCGAGGGTGATAAACAAGTAAACAAAGCTGGTTTCACCATTCACTCTCAGCTTCATAAAGCACGCCCTGATGTAGTGGCTGCAGCTCACGCTCACTCCGTGTACGGAAAGGCATGGTCAACCTTGGGAAAACTGCTTGATCCTATAAATCAGGAAGCATGTGCTTTTTACAAAGACCACGGCTTATACGATGCATATACGGGTGTTGTTCATGATCTAAAGGAAGGAGAAAGAATCGGTAAAGCTTTGAAAGACTATAAAGCTGTTATCTTACAAAACCATGGGCTTTTAACTGTTGGAGGTTCCCTAGAAGAAACTGTCTGGTGGTTTATAAACATGGAAAGGTCATGCCAAGTGCAAATATTGGCTGAATCAGCAGGGAATCCTGTACAAATTGGGGAAGAAGATGCCACGAATACCGCAGCTCAAGTAGGATCCCCGGAAGAAGCAAAGCGTTGCTTCCAACCTTTGTGGGAACGAATAGTTAACCAACAGCCTGATTTTTTAAATTAAGTTCTTCGGAGGAAATGAAATGAAGAAAAATGTGGAAATTGTCTCTTGCAAAAGCAGTGGTACAGTGGAAGAGATCCTTGTTAAAGAGGGATCATACGTCTATGAATGGGAGAAACTTTTATCTGTTAAGCATGAGGACAGGACGATAACAAAACTGTCAGTTGGCATTAGTGGTACTGTAATTAAAGTTAATGTGGATGAGGGTTTGTGCATTGAACCAGATACCCAATTATTAGAAATAGAAGATGATTTTCTGATAACTGGCAGCGACTAACGAGCAAATCCTATGTTTCTAACAAATAACTTATTAATTAAATCTATACTACACCCAATAGTTTTCAATAAATCCTTAGGCTTTCAACTTATATAGCTATTGAAGTCAACCCTCTTAGTGATAAAGCTATTAAGAACTGTCACTAAGAGGGTTCTTTGCTTATCTATGTTTAAAAAAACGTACATTCTTACTCGAATTATTACGGCTGAGTGGGGACAGAGGGACAGGTTCATTGTCCCGTCTGTTTGATTCGGGTGATGCTAGGTGGCGCGAGGGTGATGTTTTGTAAGATATGGGCGATGTTTGCTAGCACGAGGTTGAAGTTACACGAGATTCGGTTGATGCTCACAGGCTTGAGGTCGAAGTTATGCAAGATTCGGGTGATGCTCGCTTTCATGAAGGCGATGTTACGTGAGATTCAGTCGATATTCACTGGCTTGAGTGGGGGCCAGAGGGACAGGTTCATTGTCCCGTTTGTTTGATTCGGGTGATGCTAGGTGGCGCGAGGGTGATGTTTTGTAAGATATGGGCGATGTTTGCTAGCACGAGGTTGAAGTTACACGAGATTCGGGTGATGCTCACAGGCTTGAGGTCGAAGTTATGCAAGATTCGGTTGATGCTCCCTTCCATGAAGGCGATGTTACGTGAGATTCAGTCGATATTCACAGGCTTGAGCGGGGGACAGAGGGACAGGTTCATTGTCCCGTCTCCGTTCGAGGGAGCGAGCACACGAGACCCTGAGCGCAGGACTCCCCGCCACGAAAGCAGGACTACCTTGCATGAACGCAGGACTCCAGGCCTCGAACGCATGACAGTCCATCCCCCGCGCCGCACCCCGTATTGGGGCAGAGGGAGACTACTGGGACAAGGTACCCGTCCCTCTGTCCCAATAGCTTTGGAAAAGATAAAAAGTAAGAGGAAGGTTGATGAAGTGGTGAGAAATTCCTTATCCCATCTGACTTTAACTGTTTTGTTCAGTTAATTGTAACCTATTCAGAATCTATCTTACAAAAAGGAGGGACATCTTATGAATAGGGTCATTCAATTACTAAATAGATCCATAAATGATCTAGGTGAGATTGAAGAAGAAATTAGGGGAATGAATGAGGATGAGTTCGACCAACTATCCTCTTCTTACCCATTTAATGAGTATTTCCATGAACTGGTATCAGGTTTGGAGCAATGGAAAAGTGATATCGAAAATACCTCTTAAGTTAATTTTTAATCGTATAAATTCTATCATCTATCATTATATTTTTTTATAAAGGAAGCAAAAAATTCTCCGGTTGCTTCTACTGTTATAGGTTAAAAAAATGTTTTTTTATCTGTTCTGTACAAAAAAGATACCTCAATAAGTTGGCACTCCTGAAGAATCAAAAAGATGTTTTGGTCATTTTGGTAACGAATCATAAAAGATTAACCACAATTCTTCGATTAATTTAATAAAAAGGGGTGGCTGGTGATATGCAAACAATCATACTTATTGAAATCGTATTATACATTTTAGTGATGCTTGGAATAGGTGTATATTTTAGTAGAGTAAAATTAAGTCATTCAGAGTTTCATTTAAGTAAAAAAATACCTGCTTGGGTCGTTGCTTTTTCAGAGCGTGCTACTGGATCATCTGCGTGGCTGATGTTAGGTTTTACAGGATTTGTTTTTTCGACTGGATTATCAGCTGTGTGGATGGCGGTCGGTTCCATATTGGGGGCGTTATTTTCTTGGTTTTTCATGGCAGAACGCTTCCGAAGGGATTCCAACGAAAATGGAACCATTACTTTACCGACATTTATCGTTGCGCGTTTTAATAAAAATAGAAAAGTTATTTTGTATTCAGCTAGTTTATTAATTATTTTATTTTTTATGTTTTATCTAGGCGCCCAAATTGGAGGAGCAGGTAAAACATTGTATACAATTTTCGATATTAACCCGATTGTTGCCATGATCATTTGTACACTTATCATTGTCGTTTTATCTTTTTGGGGAGGATTTACTTCAGTCGTTTGGACAGATATGGTTCAAGGTATTATGATGCTCGTTACATTAACGATCATTCCAGCAGTTGCACTTTTTCAAATCTATACACAAGACTTATCGATTCCCGTTACATTAAATCAAGCTGGGGAAGGAATGGATTCTTGGGGAGGAGGATTGACAGGTTTTGCATTAGGCGCACTATTTTTTAACAACTTCTCGTATTTCTTTGGTTATTTGGGAGGGCAGCCACAACTAAGTACGAGATTTATGGCGCTTAAAGATAAGAAAGATGTGAAGATTGGAAGTTATTCGGTCTTAATATGGTCGTTTTTATCATTCGGTGGAGCGTTTTTAATTGGATTAACTGCACTCACTCTATATCAAGATGTGCAGTTTACCGATGTTGAAGTCATTTTACCATATATGATTTTAGATTTGACGCCACCGTGGATAGCGGGTATTTTGTTAGCCGGAGTTATTTCAGCAATCGTTACGACCGCAGATTCTCAACTCATGGTAATAGTGAGTTCAATTAACGAAGATATTTTACAACATGGAGTGCGTGTGAGCTTAACTGAAAAACAATTGATGAAGCTTGCTCGAATTTTAGTCGTTGTGGTTGCACTCGTAGGACTGTTTATCGCAACTAGTTTTGATTCACTTGTCTTATTAGTCGTCAGTTGGGCTTGGGCAGGTGTAGGTTGTACTTTGTCTGCAGTAATTGTGCTCTCATTCATTTGGGATAAGTATTCAAGCATGGGGGCGTTTGCAACGATTCTATCTGGGTTAATTGCTACAATTGTTTGGATAAGTACTCCGTTAGAAGGTATAATCACTTCAAGATTTACGACGTTTTTTATCGCATTAATCGTCGGTATTACCGTCTCTTACCTATTACCAGATAAAATTGACAAAACTGCTCAACAAAATGCAGAAGCGTAAACCGTTTATTGTTGCATCCAAATTAACCAGCTAATAGTTTGTCGTTTAATGCTTGTTGTCACGAAGTCGAAGTTATGCGAGATTCAGGCGATGTTCAGAGGCATGAGGTCGAAGGGAGGGACAGGTTCATCGTCCCGTTTGGTTGATTCGGGTGATGATAGGTGGCGTGAGGGCGATGTTTGCTAGAATGAGGTAGAAGTTACACGAGATTCGGGTGATGTCCCCAGGCATGAGGTCGAAGTTAAGCAGGATTCGGGTGATGCTCACTTCCATGAAGGCGATGTTACGCGAAGTTCGGGCGATGCTGGACTTCTGTCAATAAAGTGGACAAAAACAGATGCAAAATTGAACCATTTTATTACTTCCGCGCGACTCTCTCCAAGTCGCTTGGATGCCTCTGCGTAAGGGAACGAATCATAAACCGATGCGTTCCCTTACGCAGAGGTTTTTTGTTCATTTTCGATCTCTGCTTTGTGGCCCATTTCATAGATCTTTTCTCGTTCCATTGGGCTCAAATAATCAATTGACGAATGCATACGTTTCTCGTTATAAAATTTGATGTAAAATTGAATTGCTAACATAGCTTCAGCTTTTGTGGGAAATACATGCTTATACAAAAATTCTTTTTTTAAAGAAGCGAAAAAACTCTCCACACAGGCGTTATCATAGGGATTCCCCTTCCGGCTCATACTGACTTTGGCAACAGATTCTTCAAGCGTGTTCAAATAAGCGTTAGCACAGTATTGAGATCCTCTGTCTGAATGGTGGATTAATCCTTCCTCAGGCTGACGTAGGGCAATTGCTTCCTTTAAGGCGTCCAGCGAAAGCTGCTGTCCCATGTGATCATCCACTCGATAGCTAATTATCCGACGTGCATAAAGATCCATAACCGGATTTAAGTACAGAAACCCTTCCCCTGTATGAACGTAGGTAATATCTGTCGCCCAAACCTGATTTGGTGCTTCGGGCTCAAATTCTCGATTCAAATGATTCGAAAAGGTCGGCTGTTTGTGACCTGAATCGGTCGTGTGAACGAACTTTTTCGGCGGCGTGGCATAAAGATCCAACTTCCTCATCCGGTTCGTCACTTTCTTTTTAGAGACATCAATATTGTCCCGGTCACGAAGCTTTTTGTGAATGCGCGGACTCCCATAAAAACCATGATTATCATGATAGTGAAAAAGAATACGCTCATCCAAATAACGATTAAACGCTTCTCGCTCTGTTTCCGCCCGTTCTAACCGTTTCACATATTCGTAATAACCAGAAGTCGACACACCAAGAACTTCGCACATCTTCGTAACGGTGTGCTCCATGCGATGATCATGGATAAATGCGAACCTTACTCCTTTTCCTGCGTGAAGATGTGCATCGCCTTTTTTAGAATCTCATTCTCCTCTTCCATTTCCAATCTATTTTGACGTTCCTTTTCATACAAATCCTTATATTCCGAGGCCGTGAGCAGTTGGTTCTGCTTCTCTTTCTCCGCCTTTTTTTGCCTGTCTCTATACGCCTGAACCCATCTCCTTATAGTTCCATAAGGGATATCCAGCTTATTACTTATGTCAGTTTGTTTGTGACCGTCCAGTACAACCATTTTCGTCACATATTCCATAAACTCAGTGCTATAAGTCTTGTATTTTTCAGCCATAGTGAACACGTCCTTTTAGATTTAGGTTTGATTAAAACATGGATCAATCCCTGTGTCCACTTTTTATACTAACTCTAAAACAGCACCGCCAATTCGAGCGAGCACCAATCGAAATCGAGCAACGCACCAGCATCACCAAAGCCAGAACACTTCCCATTAAGTCAGCACTCCCCCAATAACCGGCCTTTAATTAACAAAAACCCATCTATTAAAAACCTTAAAACCATATCCAATCAAAGAACTGCCCCAGTACTAAATCGAGCGGGGAGGGGGGGACAGAGGGACAGGTCCATCGTCCCAGCGAACGCCGGACACGAAGCCATGAACGCAGAACATCACGCCGCGACCGCAGGACTACCCAGCATGAGCGCAGGATGACACGTTCCGACCGCAGGACTACCTGCCCTGAACGCAGGACATCATGCCTCGACCGCAGTACTCCACATCATGAACGCAGTACTCCACGTCACGAGCGCAGAACTCCCCACCATGAACGCCGGACGCCAAGCCAGAACGCGTCCTATTAAGTCAGCACTCCCCCAATAACCGGCCTTTAATTAACTAAAACCCATCTATTAAAAACCTTAAACCCATACGGACCGAAGCAACCGCACCCAATCTTAAATCGAGCGAGCAGCAGTCCAATTCGAGCGGGCGCATCACCAAAACGAGCGAGCCGAAGCTTATATCGAGCGACAGCCACAAGCACCACACCCCGCCCACAACCGCCCAACCAGGGGGGACAAGGAACCTGTCCCCCCGTCCCACACAAAAAAAGACTCCAGCCCCCGCCAGAGTCTTCTAAACCAAAACTATTAATATAACCGCTTATAACTATGAAAATGCTTACCCCAATAATATGGATCGTTCACATCAGAGATAGTTACGCCAGTGCTGCTGCCTGCGTGGATGAATTTGCCTCCGCCCAGGTAGATTCCCATGTGGGAGATGCCTGCTCTGTATGTACCTTCAAAGAATACGAGATCTCCTACTTGTGGGTTGTTCACGGTGTAAGAACGGTTATAGTATCCATCTGTTGATGTACGTTTGATATCATCCTTGCCTGCCTGCTTGTATGCCCAGTAGATGAAGCCACTGCAGTCAAAGCCGGATGTTGATGTTCCGCCCCACGTATAAGGTGTGCCCATTTGGCTTTTCGCTGAGCTGATTAGCTTATCAACATTGTAGTCCACATCTGCAGACGATGAGCCGCCGCTTGAGCTTGACCCGGATCCAGCGTTGGAGCTTGATCCAGAAGACGAACCAGATCCAGAACTAGCTTTCCCACCAATGTTCAACTTCTGACCAATCAGAATAAGATCAGAGCTCAAGTTGTTCCAGCTCTTCAAATTGGAAACACTCACACCGTTGTTTGATGCGATCCTAGACAAAGTGTCACCAGATTTAACGGTATATACCGATGATGAAGCCGTTGATCCGCTGCCACTACCTGAGGAGCTTGAGCCTGAGCTTGAGGAACTGCTTCCAGATGAGCTGGATGAGCCTGAAGCACTTACCTTAAATACGTTCCCTGGATAGATTAATGTTGTGTCGAGATCATTCCATTTCATTAAATTGCTTATAGAAGTGTTATATTTTGAAGCAATGCCGCTTAATGTATCACCGCGTTTAACGGTGTAAGTAGATGATTGACTAGTAGAATTAGAGTTTGAATTAGAACTGCTGGAACCTGAATTGGATGATTTCGATGTCTCGATGACCTGATTTGGAAAAATGAGGTTGCCTGACAAACTATTAATCGATTTCAGTTGGGAAACGCTGGTGCTGTGTTTTTGTGCGATTGACCATAGCGAGTCCCCGCTTTTTACCTTATAAGACGCTGCGTCCACTTCTTCTGCCGCGAAAATTGCGGTTGCTATTGCTGCCGATGCAGTCACCGACATCATCATTTTTTTGTTGGCCACTCTGTTTTCCCCCTATTATATGTATCTGTTTTTTCTGCCAAAATTAGTAGAAATTAACAATATTATATCTTTTTTCTATCAATTTTAATAGGTAGATAGATGATTTGTAATGGGAATGTAACGCAACTGTAATATATCTTGTGGAAAAACCGATGAATATCGTGAAATCACAGAAAGGGGGCATCAAGAATGTATAATTTTCCACAAAATATAAAAAACGTGTACGATAACCCCCAGAAATGTGATATAATCTCTTACTGTAATGTCGAAGGATAGAACTAATAACATAGATTATCAATAACAACTAGGAAAATGGAGGTAACAACATGGAAGAAACAATTTCCCTGAAGGAGATATTCGGGGTTATCAAAAAGCGTCTGCTGATGATTATCGCATTCGTATTGGGGGCTGCACTGATTGCCGCGGTCGTCAGTTATTTTCTATTAACACCGACCTATGAATCCAGCTCACAGTTTCTCGTTAATCAAAGCAACCCAGATCCAGCTCAAGAATTTACACAAAATGATATTCGTACCAACGTCGAACTTATCAATACGTATAATGTAGTTATAAAAAGTCCAGCCATCTTGGATCAGGTTGTTGAAGAATTGAGTCTGCCTTATAGCGCAGGCGCACTTAGTGAGAAAATTCAGGTCGCCAGTGAGGAACAATCACAGGTGGTAACCGTAACGGCAACTGATGAAAATCCGGCAATGGCAGTGGATATTGCCAATGCAACGGTTGGCATCTTCCAAAATGAAATTCCAGATATTATGAATGTCGATAATGTCAGCATCCTGACAGAAGCGAGCCTGAGTGAGAATCCATCACCGGTTGCACCGAACCCAGTCCTGAATATCGCGATTGCTGTCGTGTTGGGCGCAATGGTTGGTGTCGGCCTGGCATTCCTATTAGAATACCTGGATAACACGGTAACAACCGAAGATGATATCGAGAAGCATCTTGGTCTGCCTGTACTTGGTGTGATCTCCCATATCAATGATAGTGAAGTTCGAGGGAATCATCTGACATTCCAGCCGAGAAGGAGTGAGTATAATGGCGCGCAAAAAAAATCAATCTAAACCGAGTAAAATAAGGCATCTGATTACGAAACTGAACCCGAGGTCGCCGATTTCTGAACAGTATCGTACAGTGAGAACGAATCTGCAGTTTGCGTCTGTTGATGATGACCTCCAATCCATGATTGTAACATCCTCCGGTCCTGGGGAAGGGAAATCGATGACAACAGCGAATCTGGCAGTTGTCTATGCACAACAGGGAAAAAATGTGCTGTTGATCGATGCAGATATGCGTAAACCGACCGTGCATTATACCTTCCGTATGGATAATTTAAGAGGCTTAAGCAGCATTCTTGTTGGTGAAACAACGATGGCTGAGACGGCTGAAGCGTCGGATATCGATAATCTTGATCTGATTTCCTGTGGTCCGATTCCACCAAATCCATCCGAGTTACTGGCATCCAAAAAGATGGAAATGCTGTTAAAAGAAGCGAAAATGTCCTATGATCTTGTTATCATTGATACACCACCCGTTCTGGCGGTAACGGATGCACAGGTGCTTGCGAATATGGTGGATGGCTCATTGCTCGTCATCCGAAGTAAACATACAGAATCAGAAGCAGCGGAAAAAGCGAAGGAAGCATTGGAACCAGCAAAGGCAAAATTGCTTGGTGCTGTTCTGAATGACCGTGAGAAGAAAGCTTCCAATTATTACTACTACTATGGTACAAACTAATCGAAAGGCTCCTGGCATTACAAGCTTGGAGTCTTTCTAGTAGCATAAAATTCATCCTGATTAAGTCAAATCTATCCTATGAATAACTGTTACAATCTGTTATACTACTTTTTGGTTCTTTTGACCTAACCAACGTAAAGAAATCTTAATAGAAAAGCATGCAATCGTAATGTAAAAGATTGTCATAATTTGATATACTATATGTTAATATATTCACAATTACCAAAAACTGCCAAGATTGGAGGTAAGGCTGATGATTGATATACATTCCCACATATTGCCCGGTGTTGATGATGGGGCAAAGACGGAAGAAGACAGTATGAAAATGGCAAGGGAAGCTGTTTCTCAAGGAATCGATGCGATTATCGCCACACCCCATCACCGTAATGGAAAATATGACAATGAGCGTGCGAGCATCATGCAGCATGTCACTATCCTGAATGAACTGTTCGCCAAAGAAGACATCCCGCTCACGGTATTGCCCGGCCAGGAAGTCCGGATCAATGGGGAAATGATCGAGGAAATCGAAACAGGAGGAATTCTGTCATTAAACGAGACGAAATACCTGTTTGTCGAGTTCCCATCCGGCCATGTACCGAGATATTCCAGCCAGATGCTATTCGATATCCAGGTAGCAGGCTATACGCCGATTATTGTCCACCCGGAACGGAATCAGGAGCTGATTGAGCATCCAACCAAGCTATATGAATTTGTGAAAAAAGGTGCACTTACCCAAGTGACCGCAGCGAGTGTTGCCGGGAAATTCGGGAAGAATATCCAGAAATTCTCCAACCAGCTGATTGAAGCAAATCTCACCCATTTCATCGCTTCTGATGCACATAATACAACATCACGCGGTTTTTGTATGGATGAGGCATTCAAGAAAATCAATAACGAATTCGGCAGTGAAGCTTCCTATATGTTCATGGAAAACAGCCAGCTGCTTATAGACAATATGAACGTCAACCGCATGGAACCATCCATGGTAAAGAAAAAGAAATTCCTTGGGTTGTTTTAATTAAGAAATAAACTGTTGCTATATTGGCCGCAGTCGGAATACACTTCGCTTTCCGTGGGCGGCTGGTGAGCCTCGGGCCAACACGATGTTGGTCACATAGGCGTTGCCCCAGGACGGGGCGTTCTTAGCCTATGTTCCTTAATTCGCACTCCGGGGTCTCACCGATGCCTTTTCTCCCGCTGTAGTCTTCGTGTATTTCCTCCGCTGGTTAGTGTACTGCAACTTATAGCATTTATTTATTGCTTCATTGCAATCACATATAGCCGTGCAGTTTTATGATGGTCGATTGGAGCTGCGGACCGTTGACTCCAGCGGGAACAGCACGAGACTGAAGACCCCGCAGAGTGGGTTTCTCGAGGAGGCTGAAGCCGTGCCCGCGGAAAGCAACGGTCCGCAGCGGAAATCGACATAGCAGTTACGTCGATTTACAACTATAGCGAATGCCAACTACGGACTATATAGCAACACCTAGGGAAGAGAAACTCTTACAGCTAACTTTTATTAAAAGGGGCAGTTAGTATGATTAAAGTTATGCTGGTGGATGATCAGCGTCTGTTCAGCGAAGGGGTTCATGCCATACTGAAGCGAACAGATGATATCAAAGTCGTTGGAATGGCGGCAAATGGGCAAGAGGCCGTCCAGAACATCGATGAATGGCAGCCGGATGTCATCTTAATGGATATCCATATGCCAAAAGTTGATGGAATCCGGGCAACAACCCATCTGAAGGACAATTACCCGGATGTGAAAATCATCCTCTTAACCACATTCGCAGAAGAAGACCTGATCATCCTGGGCTTACGAGCAGGGGCGGACGGATTTCTATTAAAAACGCTGGACGGGAAGCGCCTGACCCGTTCGATTCGCGATGCTTATGATGATCAGCTGGTGATTTCGGGTAAAGCTGCAAAGATACTGGCCCATAAAGTCAGTACATTTACATCGAACAGAAAAGAAATTCTTGGTGAAAAACTCAAATACCGTGATGTCAATCTGTCAAAAAGAGAACTGGATATTGCCTACCTGTTAATGGATGAGCTGACCAATAAGCAGATTGCACAGAAACTTTACTTAAGTGAAGGAACGGTTAAAAACTATTTGAGTGAAATCTACCATAAGTTGAATATCCGTCAGCGGAAAGGCGTTATCATCTACTTCAAGGGATTGTTCAGCAAAAATACTACGGAATGAAATGGTGACTTTTTCATCATAAAGTCACTAAAAACATGACCGCCAAATGGCTTACGATAGGGAAGTATGTAACTAACCTCTCAGAATAGGCGGTCATAAAGAATGATATATGTCCAATGTGTTACGAAGAATGAATATATGAATAAGCTTGTCTACGAAATAAATGAACAATCGACAATGTACGTCTCAAGCTATGAGAATTACCATAAAGGGATGCTGGAGGTTTTGGAATATACCTCTGCTGACAGTGTCGTTATCGATATCGACACTCTCGAACCCGGTGAAGTTCTATCCTTTACGAAAGAATTACAGCAAAAAAGGAAAAAGATCATCATACTAACAGAAAAAACAAAGGATGTTCACCTGCTAGAATATATCGAAGCAGGAGCCGACAGTATGATAGATAAAAACGACCCAATCGAACGAATAATCACAGCAATTCAATCGGAACATGCCGTATTCTCGCCAGACATCATTCCACTGTTCATGAAAAAATACAACACCGAACAGCAGATAAACAAGAATATGTTTGCCACTCGCTTAAAGCAGAATAACATCGATTTAACGCAAAGAGAGCAAGATGTTGCCTTTCTATTAAAAGAAGGCTTAAAAAATGAAGCAATTGGGCGTATACTAGGTATCGGAGAGGGAACGGTCAGTGTACATATTAGTGGTATAAATAAGAAAATTGGCAGGAAACAGCGAAGAGCAGTGATTCAACTGCTTGGAGCGATGATGTCTACAACCATCACAGAAAGGAGTCAGTAACGTGACGTACAAAAAGAGACTGACATTACTCATCTTACTAGATTCAGTTATCGTCAGTACAGCTATCTTTATCGCAGCATGGATTGTCTATCCCCATACAAATGTTATCGCATTGGATGCCATGATCATCAGCGCAGTTGCACTATTAATCTTTCATCATATTTTTGCGTTTGCATTCAATTTGTATAACAAGGTATGGGCTTATGCGAGTGTCGGCGAGCTTGTTGCGATTGTCCAGGCGATAACCCTGTCGATTATTGCCGCAGGGATTGTCCAATTCTTCGCCAATGACTTCTCACTATATTCGAGAGCACTTCTCGTGACATGGCTTTTGCATATTATCCTCATTGGTGGTTCACGCTTTGTATGGCGGGTGTTCCGTGACAGATACATAGCGAATACAAAGAATCAAAAACGTACCCTTATTGTAGGGGCAGGGGCAGCTGGGGCGATGATTGCCCGCCAGTTGAAAAACGAGCATGAAAATGCGGAACTAAACCCGGTCGCATTTGTCGATGATGACCTTACAAAGCAGAAAATGCAGGTGTACAATCTTCCGGTTGCCGGGATGGTAAAAGATATCGAAAACGTCGTAGAAAACATGGAAATTGAACATATCGTAATCGCCATTCCATCATTACGTAATGGTTCCTTAGAGAAAATTGTCAATGAATGTAACAAAACCAATGCAAAAGTGCAAATGATCCCGAAAATCGAGGACCTTATGACAGGAAAGGTATCTGTCAGCAACTTGAAAAATGTCGAAGTCGAGGACTTGCTTGGACGAGACCCAGTGAAACTCGATATTGACACGATATCCGAATACGTCACTGGCAATACGGTCATGGTCACCGGTGCAGGCGGTTCGATTGGTTCGGAAATCTGCCGTCAGCTGATGCGGTTTAGCCCAAGTAAAATTGTCCTTGTCGGCCATGGGGAATTCAGCATTTATAGTATTGATATGGAACTGAAGCAAAAATACGGCGATACCGAAACCGAAATCTTACCAGTCATTGGTGACGTCCAGGATCGGGACCGCATCTTTGACATCGTGCACAAGCATCAGCCAGCCATCATTTATCACGCAGCAGCACATAAGCATGTCCCATTAATGGAATACAATCCGCATGAAGCGGTAAAAAATAATATCATCGGCACGAAAAATGTCGGAGAAGCTGCCGATACATTCGGTGTCAGCAAGTTTGTGCTTGTATCGACCGATAAAGCAGTTAACCCAACCAACGTAATGGGCGCAACTAAACGAGTGGCTGAAATGGTGATCCAGGACCTGGCAACTCGAAGCGCCACGAAATTCGTAGCTGTCCGATTCGGGAATGTTCTCGGAAGCCGTGGCAGCGTCATCCCGCTATTCAAGAAACAAATTGAAAAAGGCGGCCCGGTTACCGTAACGGACCCGGAAATGACCCGTTACTTCATGACGATTCCAGAAGCATCCCGCCTTGTGATTCAGGCAGGGACCCTTGCAAAAGGTGGAGAGATCTTCGTGCTTGATATGGGTGAGCCTGTGAAAATTGTAGATTTGGCTCGAAACCTTATTAAACTATCAGGCTATACGGATGATGAGATTCCAATAGAGTTCGCTGGTATTCGGCCTGGAGAAAAGATGTATGAGGAGCTTCTTGGGGATGAGGAGGTTCTGCCTGGTGAGGTTTATGAGAAGATTTATGTGGGACGCACGGTTGAGGTGGATCCGGAATTAATCATTGGATTGATTGAAAGAATAGATAGCTTCGATGCATTGAGCTTGAAGGATGAATTGATGAAGATTGTGTATATGGAACAGACAACGATTGCTATGAAAGGTTAGGAAAGATTCTATATCATATAGATGATGTAAAACAATATACTGATGAAATGGTTGCTGTTAGGTTGGTGGTTAAGTGTGAACAATAGAATAAAAGAGGTATTAAGACCAAAAGTAAACTTTTGGGATATTATTTTAATAATAGGTGTTATAGCTGCTCCAATGACAACCTTGCGAGTTGGTAAAATTGGAATATCAGAATTATTTCTTTTTGTTTGGTCATTTAAAATTCTAATTAACCTTAAATTTAAAATTAAAATAAATTATTTTATATTATTTTGGTTCTTATTCGATATTTTTCTGTTAATGGGGCTTAGTTATAGATATCTAAATTCAATATATACAGGATCTTTTTTAAGTGAATCAATTACATTTGTATTTTTTAATTTTATTATTTTAGCTTTTTCTCAATATTTTCGGCTCACATCTTATGATAAATTAATTAGTGTTCTTAAGAAAATATTTCTGTATGGCTTCATAGTTTATTTTTCATTATATATATATTCAATCCTTGTAAGTCAAACTTTACTGGGTTATCCGTTATGGTACTTTGGGGAAAGATTATCCTTATTAGCAGACAATCCACATCAACTAGTATTTCTTTTAGGTCCATTAGTTTTGGTGGGGTTATTTTTACTCTCAATCAACACTTATAATAATATCTCTGTAAAAGCACATGTATTTGTAATGATAGTTTTATTATTATGGATGACCATGGAAACAAAGTCATCTACAGTTATTGCAGTCTTTACGATGCTTGTTGCTTATATATTATTCACTAGTATTAGGGGCGGGAATAGTCCCAAAAAACAAATATTATTTTTAGGTATGAAGATTGCTTTTTTAGTATCATTAATAATGATATTTATAAGTCCAATAATTGAAGGTGTCATAATCTTTATTAATAGTGATGTAAATGGTATCGGAAGAATAAAATTATGGTGGGAAGGAATTGGAAATATTTGGGCTAGTCCAATCGTTGGGTTGGGTCCTGGAGCTCATATAAATGTCGGCAATTCATTTGGAGAAGCACATAACACCTATATAGATATTGCATTGAGAAGTGGATTATTAGGCATGTTTGTATATGTGGTTTTACTAGGATGGTCTTTATATAAGACTAGAAAGAATGTGTTTGCTACAAGCATTGTTTTATTTTTTGTTTTATATGGAATGGCAGGTTACTCCATTAGAAGAGTAACATTATGGTTCTTTATCATGGTTGTTGTATATATTTGCAAGAAAAGAACAATCGGTGTTAACAGTAGTTAATCGTTATTGGATTTTATAAAGATATAAAGTAACCGTCAAATAATCTGACAAAGAAAAAATATAATTAAGTTTTATATAAGGAAAGAAGAATGATATTAAATGTCAAAAATACAAAAAGCATTTGCGTATACATTTTTCTCTAACGCTTCTTACGCAGTAGTGCAATGGATATTACTGGTAATTATAACTAAATTTGGTACTGCTAATGACGTAGGAAACTTTACTTATGCGCTATCTTTGACTGCCCCCATTATTATGCTAGCTTCACTAAAGTATGATGGTTATATAAAGACACATTCCTTTGATGATAATCAAAGACGAATATTTATAGTGTTCAGAGTAATTATTTCAATTTTATCAACAGTATTGTTTATTCCTTTTATTTATTATTTAGAATCTAACATATTGTTAGTAATTATTGTTTTTATAGTTTTGTTATATAAAACTATCGAATCTATGACTCAATTAAAATACTCATTTTTAATTCAAGAAAATAACATTGATTATATGAATAAGTCTAAAATAAGAAGAACATTATTAGTAATTATTTTTGTTCCAATCACATTTATAATAACAGAAAGCCTATTGTTGTTTGTGTTAATAAATTTAGTAATGTTTACTATAGATTTGCTTTTAATTAAAAAGATTAAGTTCAAAGGGTATTTAATAAATGGAATTTCAGTAATACAAAAAACAAATATAAAAAAATATGGTATTAATTTTATACCTTTTGGACTTTCACTTTTTTTAGTCTCAATTAATGCAAATGCGACGCGATATTTAGCTAGGGCTGAATTCGGGGTAGAGGAAGTAGGCTTTGTGGCAAGTTTATCTTACTTTATAATAGTGGGAAATATGGTGATAAACTCTTTATATACTGTAAGTTCTTTTAGTATGAGAAAACAACTTGATAATCATGTGGAAAAATTCAAGGGAATGTTTTATAAGTATTTGGTACTAGTCATTCTAGTCGGTATAATTGGAGTTATTTGCGCAATTGTATTAGGAGATGAATTTTTAGTTTATATTTACAGTATTAACTTTTCAGGAATGGATAATGAATTTATTATTATTATGGTTACTGCGCTTTTTCTATATTTATCGTCCTACTTACAGCATATCTTAACATTTATGAATCAGTTAAACATACAAATGTGGGCTGTCCTTCTGGGCTTGGCATTACAAATTACAGCTTTTTATTTGCTGAAAGATATGGGGACTATTGCGATTTACCTGGCATATATGGCTTCTGCTATTGGAACGGCTGTAATTTTATATATTACTACGATAAAACAATTAAAAATTCGTACAAGATGAATGAAAAACAATAATTTAAAACATTACTGTAACATTGGAAATTTAAGGAGGCTGCAAAATGATTGATCTCAAAGCAACAGTTTATGATAAAAGCCCAATAGTTATTCAGCATTTATTAACCACAATTAAAGGTTATGAATTTAAAAAAAGAAGATATAATGACTCGTACTTCAAATATTTGAATTATTACCAAAATATAGAAGATGTATATAAAGAACAAGAAATTCAAACACGTAAATTATTAATCCATCTAAAATACAACATTCCTTTTTACAAAAGATATCTACAAGATTTTAACGACAGAGATTTAGATATAAATGTATTACTGAAGTTGCCTATAATTACAAAAGAGGATTTAAGAAGAAATATAGATGATCTTGTAGATCCTAATCAGAAAAATCCACATAAAAAGGAGACAGGAGGAACTACAGGTAAGAGTTTAAATGTATATTCAAGTAAAGAGGATGCAGGTAAAAGATCAGCTTATTTAGATTATTTTAAAAGAAAACATGGAGTCAATACTTTTAGTAAAAGAGCAAGTTTTACAGGGAAGGAAATAATTCCATATAAGCAAAGTAAAAAAGTCTTTTGGAGATATAATAAAACAATTAACCAACTTCTTTTTTCTGGTTTCCATGTGAGTGAGAAGAATATACCTTACTATATAAAATCTTTGGAAAGGTTTAAACCAGTGATGATTGATGGTTTTCCTTCCTCAATATATAGAATTGCAAAATACATAAATTCAAATAATATTAAGTTAAATTTTAAACCTATATGTGTCTTTCCAACAGCCGAAACCTTATTAGACCATTATAAAAGTGAAATTGAAAAGGCATTTGACTGTCCAGTTAGAAATCAATATGCATCAAGTGAGGGGGCCCCCTTCATAACAGAATGTAAAAAGGGCAAATTACACTTGAACATTGAAACAGGTTATTTCAATCTAAGACCATATAATACTGAAGAAAATTTATATAATCTAATAGTTACTAGTTACTTAAATTACACTACACCAATTGTTCAATATAATATTGGGGATATTGTAGAATATACTAAGGACCAGGATCTGTGTGAATGTGGAAATAGATCTCACTATGTTAAAAGGATACTAGGGAGACAAACAGATTACCTTTTGTCTAAGAATGGGAAAGTTACATCTGCTCACATGTCTAATGTAATTAAGAGTGCACCAAATTCTATAATTGCATGCCAATTTATACAAGAAAAAATGGGTGAAATAATTGTCAATTTGGTTGTAGATAGTACAAAGTATAAGGAATCGGATAACAATAAAATTATTGAGTCATTAAAATATCGTTTTGGAAATGATATTTTAATTAAATTCAATTTTATGGAAGAGTTACAAAAAGAAAATAGTGGGAAGACGTTGTTCTTGAAAAACTTATTGAAAGAAAGCAAATAATATTATTTAAGAGAATTGAGGAGTTTTAAATATGTCCAAGATTTTAGTTACTGGTTCAGCAGGATTCATAGGTTCACACTTATCAAAGAGATTACTTCAGGAAAGTCATCAAGTAATTGGAATAGACAATGTAAATGATTACTATGATCCACAATTAAAAGAAAACAGAATAAAGCAGATAAATAATGAAAACTTTACCTTCGTAAGAACGGGTTTAGAGGACTTAGATACAATCAATAAAACCTTTGAAGAATATAAGCCAGAAATAGTAATTAATCTTGCAGCACAGGCAGGCGTACGTTATAGTCTTGAAAATCCACATGCCTATATAAATTCTAATATAGTAGGATTTACAAATATTCTTGAAGCATGTCGCCATTATAAAGTAGAACATCTAATTTATGCTTCTTCAAGTTCCGTATACGGCGCGAATACAACAAAACCATTTTCGACTAGTGATAATATTGACCATCCATTAAGCTTATATGCAGCAACGAAAAAATCAAATGAATTAATGGCACATACATACAGTCATTTGTATGGATTACCAACAACAGGCTTACGTTTCTTTACTGTTTACGGCCCATGGGGACGGCCAGATATGGCATTATTCCTATTTACAAAAGCAATAGTGAACGATGAGCCAATAGATGTATTTAACCATGGAAATATGATGAGAGATTTTACGTATGTAGATGATATTGTTGAAAGTATTACTAGATTAACGAATAGGCCAGCTGAGCCAAATCCTGAATGGTCAGGTGCTAATCCGGATCCAGGGTCAAGTTATGCTCCATACAAAGTATATAATATAGGAAATAATAGTCCTGTTCGATTGATGGATTTTATAGAGGCAATTGAAAATAAACTTGGTAAAACAGCAAAGAAAAATTTCTTACCACTTCAAGCTGGTGATGTACCGGAAACGTATGCGAATGTAGAAGATCTTTTCAGAGATATTGATTTTCAACCACAAACATCCATTCAAGATGGGGTAAATAAATTTATTGATTGGTATTTAGAATATTATGGGGTGAAATTATAATGGAACAAACAATAGCAGTCGTAGGATTAGGATACGTAGGGTTACCACTAGCAGTATCCTTCGGCAAAAAACAAGATATTATCGGTTTTGATATAAACCCAAAAAGAATTGAAGAGTTAAAGCAAGGTTATGATAGAACGAATGAAGTTGAAACAGAAGATTTGAAAACAACAACTGTGGAATTCACTTCAAATCCAGCTGATTTAAGTAAAGCAAATTTTGTTATTGTGGCAGTACCAACTCCAATTACGGAAAATAAACAACCTGATTTAATGCCTTTGCTCAAAGCCTCTGAAACAATAGGGGAAAACATATCAAAAGGTACAATCATTGTTTATGAGTCTACAGTTTATCCAGGAGCAACGGAGGAAGAATGTGTTCCAGTATTAGAGAATGCATCAGGAATGAAATGTGGAGATGATTTCTTTATTGGCTACTCTCCAGAAAGAATCAATCCAGGGGATAAAGAACATACATTTACAACAATTACGAAGGTTGTCTCAGGTCAAAATGAAGAAGTCCTAGAGACTATTGCTAATGTATATGGATCAGTTGTAGATGCTGGTGTACATAAAGCAAGCTCTATCAAAGTAGCAGAGGCAGCAAAAGTAATTGAAAATACACAACGTGATTTAAATATCTCACTGATGAACGAACTCTCGGTAATTTTTGAAAAGCTTAATATTGATACAGCAGAAGTATTAGAAGCAGCTGGAACCAAATGGAATTTCCTAAACTTCTCACCTGGATTAGTTGGTGGACACTGTATTGGAGTAGATCCGTATTACCTAACATATAAAGCACAAAAAGTTGGCCATCATCCTGAAATAATTCTATCAGGACGAAAAACGAATGATAATGTAGGTAAGTTTATTGCAACATCATTAATTAAACAAATGATCAAGAAAAACATGCCTATTCAAGGTTCTACTGTTACGATTCTTGGATTTACATTTAAAGAAAATGTACCAGATTTACGTAATACGAGAGTGATAGATATAGTAAAAGAATTAGAAGATTTTGGTGTGAATGTACAGATTACAGACGCATATGCAGATAGTGTGGAAGCGTATGAAGAGTATGGCGTAGATTTATTATCATATAATGAGTTAAAACCAGCAGATGCTGTAGTTTTTGCAGTTCCTCATGAAGCTTATTTAGCAGAAGGATGGGGGATGTTTAATCAGTTGTTGAAACATGGTAAAGGCGTTGTATTTGATGTGAAGTCGAAGTTGAATAAAAATAAATGTCCTGACAAGATGAACTTGCTAAGATTATAATCAAAGAAATTGTGCAGTTTAGCATGGGGTTAAATATGTAAGTTCTAATGTAAAATTAAGGCTTGTGTAAGAACAATCAAAATAATATCACTGAGTATTTGATCTATTAAAAAATGATGTGTTGATACATAACTGCCCAATAAAGTACTACTAGTCTTCTGAAACAAATTCAGATGCGAACGGCAAAATTAATCCATATAAATTTGATGAATGGCAATGCTTAATATTCAAAGAAGGATTTTGATAATAACAAAGGCAATTTTGATTTCTTTAATTTAATTACTTGTAAAGAGAGAAAAATTTATTTAAAAAATTTAAATAAAGCGAGGAAGGCTGAAATGACTGAATCTAGTTCAAGAAATATTCCCTTTTCACCGCCAGATATCACTGATGCTGAGATAGAAGAAGTTATAAAAACAATGAAATCTGGATGGATTACAACTGGTCCAAGAACAAAAGAATTTGAAAGAAAAATAGCTGAGTATGTTGGTACAAATAATGCTGTTTGTTTGAATTCTGCTACAGCGGCTATGGAACTCACTCTCCGTATTCTGGGTATTGGTCCTGGAGACGAGGTTATTACTTCAGCATATACGTACACAGCAACTGCTTCAATTATAGATCATGTTGGCGCAAAAATTGTATTGGTTGATACTGCTCCAGATTCTTTTGAAATGGATTATTCCAAGCTTGTTGATGCAGTTACTGAAAAAACAAAAGTTATTATTCCTGTTGATATAGCAGGGAAAATGTGTGATTACGATGCAATATATGAAGTAGTAGAAAGCAAAAAAGAACTCTTTAAAGCCAAAAATGATATTCAAGAGTTATTTAATAGAATAATAGTCATGACTGATGCTGCTCACGCTTTTGGAGCTGAAAGAAACGGAACGAAATGTGGAGAAGTTGCAGACTTCACATGTTTTTCATTCCACGCAGTAAAAAATCTGACTACAGCTGAAGGTGGTGCAGTAGTTTGGAGAAATGGCTTAGGGTTAGAGGATGAGTGGCTTTATAAACAATTCATGCTATACAGCCTTCATGGTCAGTCAAAAGATGCATTATCAAAAACACAAAAAGGTGCATGGGAATATGACATAGTCTATCCGGCTTACAAATGTAATATGACAGATATTACGGCTGGGATTGGTTTGGTGCAATTAAATAGATATGAAAGTCTTATGAAAAGACGTAAAGATATAATCAAAACGTATGACAAAGCTTTAGCACCATTAGGGATTCAGTCGTTAAAGCATTATGATGAGGGATTTGCTTCTTCAGGGCATCTATATTTAGTGAGGATACCTAATATTGGAGAAGCGGAGAGAAATGAAATAATCGTTCAGATGGCTGGAGCAGGTGTAACTTGTAATGTCCATTATAAGCCATTACCTATGTTTACTGCATATAAGAATTTAGGGTTCGATATTAAGGATTATCCAAATGCTTATGATATGTATAAGAATGAAATTACATTACCACTTCATTCTTTGTT
Organism: Virgibacillus ainsalahensis; assembly: GCF_055380755.1. Taxonomy (NCBI): domain Bacteria; kingdom Bacillati; phylum Bacillota; class Bacilli; order Caryophanales; family Bacillaceae; genus Virgibacillus; species Virgibacillus ainsalahensis. The sequence goes on from NZ_AP043943.1 coordinate 320,915, forward strand.
AAGTGATGAAGATGTGGAGTACGTCATTGAATGTTTTAAGAGAGTTTTAGATAAGGAGACAGCGTGATTCTATAGTTTATTTCACCTATATTAAGAGAGGGGGAAATTAGATGAATATAATTTTTGAACAGGTGCTTCCAAATGAATATAAAAAAATATCTGAGGTATACGAAATAATTAAGTTAAGTGGAGAGTATATGTTTAAGGAACAAGGATTAGTTCATTGGCGGTCTCCGTATCCGGTAGAAGCTATTAAGAAGAATTGCCAAGAACGAAAAGTGTTTCTAGCCAAGGACATTGAAACAAACATCTATGTGCATACATTCCAATTGGAATGTATAAGCTCTTCATTAAATGAATCTCATGTAGCTATTATAAATAAGTTTGCTACACTTCCTGAATTTGAAGGAAGAGGTATTGGAAAGTTAAGTACCGATTACATTGAAGAATACTGTCGCGATAAGAATGTAAAAAAAATCAGTTTGGATGTTTTTGACAAGAGTGAACATGCAATTAGGTTTTATAATAGAAGAGGTTTTGACATTACAGGTACTAAGCAGACTAAGCATTTCACTGTATACATAATGGAAAAGGACATTTAAGTTAATAAAATCTAATAAGTAGAATAATTTAGTGCTAAATGAGGACTGATCTTTCAATGAAAAAAATTCTTATAATTGGTGCTGGTTTCCTTCAAGCTTTTCTTATTAAAAAGGCTGTAGAATTGGGATATTACACCATAACAATAGATAAAAATCCAAATTCAATTGGATTTAAATACGCTGATGAATCTCATGTTGTAGATATTGTTGATCAAGAGGAATGCTTAAAGTATGCACAAGCAAAAGAGATTGATGGAGTTATAACTGCAGCAACAGATTATGGGGTGCTCTCTACAGCGTATGTTGCTGAAAAAATGGATCTACCTGGTCTAAACTATGAAGTGGCCAAGATTATCAAAGATAAATATATGGTGCGTCGTATATTGTATGAAGAAAAGGTGGATGATATATCTCAATATTATGAAATAAGTAATATAGGTACACTTGTTAAAATATATGATACTATTCATTTCCCTGTGATGGTAAAACCATGTGATGGATCAGGGAGTAAGGCTGCCAAAAGAGTTGATTCAATTTTAGATTTGAAAGATGCCTGTGATAATGCAATAAAAAATTCTTTGAAAGGAAAAGCCCTGATAGAAGACTTTGTCATAGGGAAAGAATATGGAGTTGAATCTTTTGTCTACAACGGAAAGACTCATGTACTTGGAGTTATGGGCAAATATATGACTGACCCACCCGACTATGCAGAATTAGGACATTACATGCCAATTCAATTACCAATTGAAAAGAAGGTAGAAGAAGTAGTAAAAAAGGCTATTAAAGCTTTAGGTATAAATTTTGGTGCAGTGAATATGGATGTATTAGTCACAAAAGATAATCATGTTTGTATTATTGATATTGGAGCTAGAATGGGCGGAAATCTAATTGGATCACATATTATTCCTAATGGTACAAACTTCGATTATATGGGAAGCCTAATTCGAACAGCTGTTGGAGATTCAATAGAGTATGAACCCCAAAAATCAGGGTTAAATGTCGTAACAAAATTGCTGGCTTTAAAGCCAGGAAGAGTATTGAGTTTGCCAAATCTCCAAGAAATCAAAGAGAAATGTCAAGTTGATATTAACCACCATCTCCAAGTTGGAAGCGTGATTAGAGAATACCATAATAACTTAGATGGTTGTGGTTATGTCATTTCAATTGCAGACGATATAAGTGAAGCTGAAATGCGAGCTGAACAAGCTAAACATTTAATTGATATAAGTATTGTAAGAGAGTAGTCAATAAGTGACTTTAAGAACATTGTTAGGGGAGAAAGTATGTATAAAAATTTCTTGAAACGAATTCTTGACATTATAATATGTTTTTTTGGACTAATAATCTATGTACCATTATATATAGTTGTAGGTTTATTAATAAAATTTGAAGATAAAGGACCAATATATTACAAAGCCGATCGAATTGGAAAAGATAGTAAGTCTTTTAAAATGTATAAGTTTCGCTCAATGAAGGTTGATGCACCAATTAAGCTTAATGCCGATGGAAGCACCTATAACGCCAAGGATGATCCGAGAGTAACAAGGATAGGTAAACTAATTAGGGAAACAAGCATTGATGAGACTCCCCAGATAATTAATGTCTTGAAAGGCGATATGAGTATAATTGGACCACGAGCTAGTCTTGCAAGTGTTCTTGAAACGTTTCATAGTGATGAAATTGACAAAATGAAAATCAGGCCGGGGATTACTGGTTATACACAGGCATATCATAGAAACGGGTTATCTAATAGAGAAAAGCGACTAAAAGATGCATGGTATGCTAATAATGTAAACTTTTGGCTGGACGTTAAAATTTTCTTTAAGACTCTTTTAACCGTTTTTAAAAGAGATGGGCTTTATACTAATGAAGGGATTAAAACGGAAGCAAAAGAAGAGAAAAAAGCTTCCAAAAATTTATGAATGACTGTGAGGTATAATATGAAAGTTGGGATTTCTGCAATTCGAACGAAAAACATCAGCATAAATAGACATGAACTTGTGTCAGGTTTAAAAAATTTAGGACATGATGTAACATATATCGGTCAAGAATCCGACGATAATATTCATCCAGATTATGAAAGGTATAATGTACAATTCTTATCTATCCCTTTAGGTAGAAGTAATACAAACCCTTTTCGAGAGCTTAAGTCTATAAAAAAAACTAAACAGGTTCTTCAAGAGAATAAAATAGAAACCTTAATTGCATATGGAATAAGAACTTTTCCAACAATTGTCTTAGCAGCAAAATTAGCTGGAGTAAAAAAAGTGCTATGCGTTGTAAATGGTTCAGGGCGACTATTTCAGATGAAAGGAATTAAGGGGTTCCTAGTAAAGTCCATTTCATATCCAATGTTATGGCTATCTTTTCTTATGGCTAATAATATATTGTTTCAAAATCCGGATGACTTGAAGATGATTAAAAATAAAGGGTTATTGTTAAGAGATAATTTTGACATTGTAAATGGCTCTGGTGTTAATTTGGATACATTTAAATTTGCACCTCTAGAAAGAAAACCTGTTTTTACCATGATAAGCAGATTGACAGGAGATAAAGGTGTGAATGAATATATTCAAGCAGCTAAGACTGTTAAAAGTTTTTATCCAGAAGCTGAATTCCATTTAATAGGACCTATGGATAATACTGACTCATCTCTAAATATTAATGAGTTATATAAATCTGTTGATAATGGAATTATAACAATGAAAGGAAAGGTTGAAGATGTTAGAACATATTTAAATAAAAGTAGATTCTTTGTCTTACCTTCATATCATGAAGGGACACCCCGAACTGTACTGGAAGCCATGTCAATGGGTAGACCAATTATAACAACTGACACAACGGGGTGTCGAGAAACTGTTGTTGAAGGTGTTAATGGATTTAAAGTACCAGTGAAAGATGTTAAAAGCTTATCTGATAAAATGGTATGGATGATTAACAATCCAACAGAAGTTGAAAATATGGGTAAAGAAAGCCGGAAAATATGTGAAGAAAAATTTGATGTACACAAAGTAAATAACAAAATATTAAATACGATTGGTCTTTAATATTTTGTTATTCTCTTTTAATGGTATCATGAAACCCTTGATTCGCCATCCGGTTTTCCTTAAAGAAGGGATTTAATCGAGTTTTATAATACTAGCTCCTTCTAATCTATACATTGGAGAAGGCATATCCAGAAATACAGAACAGTTCTGGGGTCAGTCCCTACTACGTTAATTTGCTAAACTGTCAAAAGAAAGGGCAAATATAGGTTAGTGTTTAAAGCTTATATTTATGCTAATTAAACCATCCGCTGTGATAAATAGACTAAGGGATGGTTTTTCATGCATCAACTTATATATAAGTGACTATTGATCACGGCCACTGAAATGTCCCACCTATGACATATTATTTACCACTGAGTGCCAGGTTGTTTACCAACTCACTATATAATTAGTGAGCACACTTATTGTGTGACACTTTTTATATAGGTGGTTTTTTGTTTGATTTATTATCGGAGGAATTTTGGAATTACGAATGAACCTATTTTACGCTCACTAATAGAGAGTTACTTTACAATTTCTTTTTCGTAATCGGAAAATGTTAAACTATTAAGCGGTGTCAACTTTGTAGTCGTAATCCAAATACCTTCTATAATTATCCCTTATTTTGAAGAACAATATCGAGGTGAACAGTCAAATAATTCTTTAAATAATAGGGTTTTTCTTAATACAGATTCATGATAGTTCTTAATCATCGCTAAACAGTATAGTTAAAATAACACTTACAATAATGTAGCCATATCCTAAAAACAACGGTACAAGGAATAACCAGACATAATTTATTACTGTTAATAACCAGCAGTCTTCTAAGTTGGATTTCATAAGCTGATAAACAATTGTAGTTAATACAATCAGCAACCCAGTAAAAAGTGCAGTTGATAATGTATTAATAAACTGTCTTTTTGAATTTTTTGATGTTTTTAATTTCATCCCGAATTTTTTATCCGAAACCGTAGCGAATATACTTAAACTTGTTCCTATAAATCCGACACTGATTGAAACGAACAAGAGGACAGAATCTAATGTTTTAGTAAAATCAACTAGATTATGATTAAATACATAAGTTCCAATAAGAAAACTAAACCCTAACGATAAAATGACAATAATTGTGATTTTTTTATTATGTTTTAATGGCTTCTTCTTTTTCACTATAATCACCTCGGTATTCTGTTAACTACCCCATCACCATCCTCACCAAAGTAAATATCACGCATTTTGTCAAATACAGCATCTGGCCTTAGGTTTCTATTTTCTCTAAAATCAAAACTTCCAATATTAAATAGCTTTTGCTCTATTAAATCATATTTTTCTACATTAGACTCATCATCGAACCTTGCGTATACCTGAGCTTTGCTTACATTTTGTCTCTCTGAAATATTTCTTATGAGTCTTTTTATTGCCCCTTCGCCCATCTCCCTATCCCTTTCTCTTCCTACAGATAAAGTTACATCAAGAGAGGAAGCTTCATATTGAGTAACTCGATGAGTAAGAAAACTTAAATCATCCTCCATGTTTATTTCATGGCCTAGGTCATCCACTCGGACAATCAACTTCCGAATTTGGCTGCTATCTAAAACTTCCTGGAGGGCATTTTGATGTAAAATAGGATTTATTTCGAAGTTATATTGATTCAATTCTCTTTCGTTTAACCTTCGATATAAATCCCCCAAAAACATTTCCAATGCCGATGGAGAAAGGGAATTTTTATTTCTTTGTATCATTAATACTCTATTGTGCACGTCATACAACAAACTTACTTCCTCGCCTATAAATTCATTTTCTTCTAAATCTATAGGTTCAGACTCTCTTTCAAATGAAGATTTTACTGGAAGATTAAAATCCCTGAGCCTTTCAAAACAAATCTGCCAGCATCTAATATCCTCATGCCAAAAAAGGTGTTCCAACTTTGCTATTTCGTTATTGAATTCATATCTAATCACTTCCCCGTTTACCTTTAGATGATAAAGGTGATTTAACATAGTGTCTAATTCAATTCTTTGCATTTCCTGATTTTGAATATTAACTAGGTTAGGACGATAATATTCAAATTTTACGTTTTTTCTCAACCTACACAACTCCTTTCCTAAATACTTCGACAAAAGGATTTGTTTTCCTCCAAATATTTTAAAATTATATACAGATAATACCTGATATTAAAGTGCGATAGAAACATTAGATTACTATATTTATTAAATTTATTATCTTACCCGAAAATTTCATTCAATTATAAAAAATACATAGGCATTAAAGCGAGATATTGTTTTATTTTTAATCAAAGACTAACAGATGAAATGGTACCTATACATGATATACTCGCTTTTAGTGTATCTATGTATAGGTACTATTTTTTAGTGGAGCTTATTATTTAGAAAATATGTGCAATTTGCGTGCTCTACACTATATTAAATTTTATTTGTGGCAAGTGTAATCGCTCTTAACGATCATTTATTGCTCGAGATATAATACCTCAATAAAATTAATTAAGTACTCCTGGCAGCGGATTCAAAAGCATCAACATCTCCAAACCAGTTAAGTCCGGAAGCCTTTCCAGAAAAGAATCAAGCTCCTCCCGGCTTTGAAAGCTAAAGGCAGCCAATTCCTGTATCGGCTCGTATGTTTCACCTTCAAAGACGGTTAATTGAAACAACCGCAAAATGAAAGTGGGACCTTCTTGCTCCGATAGCGCAGCCACTCCAATAAGGTCATTTAATGGTGTAAATATTGTTGTTTCTATTTGCCTGTTTTCTAGTAATTCATCCGGAAAATATACAGTTTTCTCTGAATTCATCTCGTAGCCTCCACATTTTAATAAATTTATAATAGCACTTGATTGAGGGCCTGTCACTACCTTTTTGTCAAAATTGGAGAAATAGATTGAAATTTAAAGAAATCATTTTCACCATGCAATTTGGATACGTACAAGCTACATACGTAGCCATTGTTAAACGGAAGGATGTAACAGGGGTAAACCTTCTAGGAGCAATGATGAAAGCGTAAAGAAGTTTGTGGAGCGGTATGAGTAACGCATACTCTTTTATAGGCGTGTACGGGAATCGAGGGTGGTGTCTCGGAGCCTGTTGACAATAAAGGAGAGTTCCATGTTTGCAACTCTCTTTTGGCTTAGACAGTCAACAACTGGTCACGCTCTGCACGCGCTTCTTCGTGGATATTTTCGCAAGTAGCTCCCCAATCTCTTCTGCCTCCTTAGCTGCTTCATCAGGGTCTGGAACGGCTTTCGGCTGCATGTATTGTCCAGCATGCTTTTCTTGTCGCTTCAGCTCTGTAAACCAATCAGGCACATTTTCCTCATGCTGCTGACGATAGGGAATGCCGGATTTCTTTGGTCTTCGCTGTTTGAATTCGATTTCCTCTTTTTCCGCTTCCTCCACGGTCGTAATGCCTTTCTGTTTCCATGCTTTCAAGATACCTTTCGCATAACGCCATGTCTTTCCTTGAGCCAACGCCAATTTCATCGCATGTAATACTAAATCTTCTCCCACATCGAACATCCAGCCAATGATATCTTCTGCGAGGAAGGGGGAGGTTCTGCCGAAATTTTCTTCGTAGAAATGGATGGGGTCTGGTGTTACTGCTTGGTCTTGTTTTGTATTGTCTGTGTTTTGTCTTTGTTTAAGTAATGGGTCGGCAGTGTGGTCGCTACTGTGGTCGGTTGTATGGCCTGGAGTGTTGTTTGGTCTGTGGTCTGTACTGTGAGTCGAAGGATCAGCAGGTGTGGATGTTTCACAGTGGTGTGGGAAGCTGCTAGGTTGTTGATGGGTGTCTTCCTCCTGCTGGAAATCCACTTGCTGGGAGATCATCTGATACATTGCTGCGCGGTTACTGCCACGGCTTTGGAAAGTGATATAACCATTGTCCTGAAGTTCTTTTCGGGCTGTTTTAAAGGCGGTTGCTTTCAGTCCTGCTTTTAACTGCAGCATGGAGGCGGCGACGGAGAATTCCTTCTTCCAGCCACATCGATTATTGAAATGCATGAGCGTATGCCACAGAGCTACGGCTGAGCTGGAGATTGGTTGAAAATCAATTCGGTTATAAAATGCATTCATTTCTTTTATGTAATTCATGTTTCTTACTCCTTATCCATTTCATTTTTGCGGTGCGCCCGTGAATGACGGACGCACCAGTGTGCTATTTATTCATTGTTTGTTAGCATTTGGCGGAATTCATCCGTCCTGAGTTTACGGCGCACCTGTCTGCCCCAGCTTTTAACGGCATCAGCTGTGGTGTTTTCCTGGATGGCGATGTCCTTGATCGACATATCTTCATTTACGGCATAATATACCCATTTCCATTGGTTCGTTGTCAGTCGGGATTTCAGTTGACGTAAGAGTGTGGGGTTGTCCGATAGAAGTTCAGAAAGGGCTGTTGGTGTATGTGATCTTTCTATAGGAGGTTGAATGTTTCTGTCTTCTGTATTGTATTGTTCCAGGATGGTTTGTAGATGTTGTTTTTCGCGGCTTTCCTTACGCAGGAGATCAATCAGGCGGTTGCGAATCATGAAATTGAAGTAGGTCGCCATCGGGCCCTTATCCGGATCATACTTCCTGTAAGCATTCCACATCGCGCAGAGTCCTTCTTGAAAGTATTCCTGTTGGGGATCACGGAGGTTTAGCCGGTGGATCTGATAATGGATCCGGCGCTTGTTTTGCTGGTAAATCTCTTCAAATGTTGATTTCTTATTGGTCATGGTTTTGCTCCTTTTGTGAAGTAGATAAAGGAGGGAGGGCAGGGGGTAAGCAAAGAATTAGAACGATCCGCAGTAGTAGATAGAAACGCCCGAGGATCAGAGGTCTGGTTTAGGTGTCATCATCCTGTTGGATTTGATCAATCATTGGACAAGGAAGATTTAATGCCTTCGATAGATTGTAAAGGGTTAGATATGTAGGATTCTCTTCGCCTCTTTCCAGTCTGCTTATATACTTATCGCTTAAATGGGAATCTTCCGCTAATTTTGCCTGTGTCATAAGATTCATTTTTCGGTGTTTCCGGTAATATTGCCCCAATTGTTGCAGCGCAGTATATTGGTCCAACTTCCACCCCTCCTTCTCAAGAATAATTATCCTTGGAGGGGAGGGAAATTAATACAATCTATATAGCACTTTTGTTGAGTTTGGGAAACAATTTTGTTGGGAGGTGGAGTTGCTGTTTTGGCCCGGTTTTATGATGAAGTTTTGGGGAGGTAGACCACGCTTTGCGGTATGTATGTCAATCAATATGAAATCTTCAATCCGTAGGATTGAAATGTTTTCAATTAAGTATTTTTGCAAATTTCTTTAAGTGTGTGTCCCTCGCATAGGATTTGGGAGCCAGTCCCTAGTACTTCTCCCTAATTTTTTCCTTGTTTGAAGAGACAATAATGCTGGTATTATTATATAAATCGTTAAATGGAAGAATAGATTAGTTTCCGTTTGGTTTATTGATAGCTTTTCTTACAAATTTGGATAAGTACTTAATGAAATGGTTATATATGGTAAAATATAATCAGAATCTACTTAAGGGGGAAATGTTTCAATGAGGCTGAAAAGATTTAGCGTTACGAATTATAAGGTATTTAAAGAAACTTTTAACATTGATTTTTCCACAGACTCAATTGCAATATTAACTGGAAGAAATAATACCGGTAAATCAACTATATTAGAAGCAATCAATTGTTTCTTTCTAAAGGAAACGAAAGCAAAAACCATTCCGAATGATTGCTTCTCAGTGAGGAATCAAGATATTATACTAAAAGCAGTATTTAAGTCCGGTGAGGATGAAATTACTATTGAAAAGAAATATAAAGAAGAATCTGCTCCTAAATTTTATGATGATGAAGGTAAGGAAATTAAAAACACCCATCCACTAAGAGAAACCCTTGAAGAGATTCATAATAATAAGCCATTCTATATAACTCCATCTATGTTACCTGATGACATTAACGATCTAATTCAAAGTATTTACTCAGAGATTATAAAAAGTGATTTACAAAAACTTGAAGAAATTGATGAAAATTCTGAAGAAGAAAAAGACATGATGGAGTTGGCGCAGGAATATTCTCAAATAAAAGAGTCTTACCCCAGGTTTTTAAGGAAGCTTAAATTAAATACGGATGAAATATTGAAACAGGTAAGTAATGATGTCTCAGACGATTTGCGTATTTTGTTTTCAAATAAATTTTTGTCCATTAATATAAAAGGTGGGGAAAGTGAAGGTTTTTCTTCAAATGACATATTAAAGTCTACAAATTCAAGCGTTGATATTGATAGTAATAAGCAAACTGAAATGCCTTTATCTAATCAAGGGACAGGTTTACAACGAATGAGTCTTATATATCTTATTCAAAATATGATACAGAATAAGCTCTTAGGAGAAAATGACGATAAGTTATTGCTGATAGATGAGCCTGAAGCATTCTTACATCCAGAAGCAGTTCGGGCTCTTAGCCGTTCTTTATATAAAATTGGTGAAAAGATGCCTTTAATGATATCAACTCATTCACCAATACTAATAGATCTTTCTCAAAAACATACATCTATTCAAGTATTTCGTGTTGATGATAAGGAAGCAGTCCAATTATTTAATTCTATTCACGATCAATTTGACGAGAATGATATTCAAAATATGAAGATACTAAATTATGTAGATTCTTATGTGAACGAATTCTTCTTCGCCGATAAGATTTTAATTGTAGAAGGGGATACAGAATATATTGCGTTTAAACATCTTGCTAATATAAAAGAAGAGAATGTACATATAATTCGTGCTAGAGGTAAATCTACAATTGGAACTATAATGAAAATTTTAAATCAATTTAATTCTAATTACGATGTATTACATGATGTTGATAATCATTTAAGCTATTCCTCTACCGCTTTAAAAGCTCAAAAGACGAACTGTAAAAATATATTTAATCTCAAGAAAAATAATGACACACGAATATTTTCTTCAATCTCTAATTTTGAGAATGCTATTGGTATTGGGGATGTATCAAATGATAAAAAAACACAGACAATATATCAGATTCTCCATGATTCATCTGATGGAGATAAGTGTGAGAAAGCTAGAAAAATGGTAGAGGAATTATTTGATCGAATTGTAAAACGAGATGAAGAGATAAATATAGGTGAGGGGTTTCGTAGAATAAATAGCGAAACAGATTATGATGATTTATTTGCTGGACCGATAGAACATAAAATTTATAAAGAAGCTGAAGAAAAGGAAAGACAAAAAGAAAGCTCTAATATTTGAATCAATTTCATAATTGCTCTCTTTAAAATACAAAGATGAGACGAATGAAATGCAGGTGCCTGTCACTTCCCGATTTTTGTCACAATATGCCGGATTTACTATATATAAAAGATTATAATTAATCTACTTAATATTATAGAATGAGGTGAGGATAATCTCTAGTAGATATATTCCTTTAGAAATAAAACGTGAATTGAGGCAAGAGGGTATATTTGGATGTGTACTATGCGGAAGCCCGATCGTGGAATATCATCATATCATTCCTTTTCACCAAGTTAAGTCCCACAACGTGAAGGAAATGGTGGTACTATGCCCAGAACATCATCATAGAGCTGACTGCGCTGAAATCCCAAAAGATGTACTTTATCAAGCGAAACAAAATCCTTTTAATGAAAATAAGGAATCGATTTCGAAAGATTTTTTTCTGCTAGATTATCCGTCCTTACAGATAAAAGCTGGATCAAATATATATTTACGTACTCCTGTGTTATTAGAAGTTGATGGTCAACCTCTAATAACGATTAGGGAAGAAGGAAATAAAGCTTTACTCAACGCTAAATTTTTTAATCGTCACAATAAGCTTCTGGCAGAAATTAAGGATAATGAGTGGATCGCTTACAAGAATAAAGAATTATGGGATATACAATATTCACCGGGGCATTTGAAGATCAATAGAGAAAAAGGGAACATATTAATGGATTTTCAAATAAATGGAGATGTTATCATGCTTCGAGCAAAAATGTTTTTTAATGGGTACAAAATTGACTTGCAGCCAAATAAAACCGTATTTGGAGAAAATAATACCATATCTAATAGTACAATATCCGATTGCGGGAAAGGGATAGTTATTTCCACAAGAGCTACTCGCCACTAGTGCATATCCCAATATAATATTTCAAGAAATGACCGCCGGAGCAGTCGTTTTTTTATTGGTTAATAGATTTTTTATTTTTCTCTTGAGAGAAGCCTTCTGCTTTTCCGATCATTTGAATACATTCTGAAAGCTGTGATGTAGTGTTATTGTTACTTATTTTATGGATTATCTTTATATTTATTGCTACGTGTACCCAAGACGTTCACGCATTTCTTGCCCATGGAAATATACATTTTAATTTTACACTGAATCCGGACTGGGATGGTTTTTTACAGTTTTATCCGTTGGCATATGCAAGCAAATTTGAATTTTTCGGTCACGTTCTGATGTTTTTTGTATTCACATGTTTATTAAGGGATTTATTAAAGCATTATCAGCATGTGATTCTCCTTTCAATTAATTACGCATTTCTTACAGAGTTTATACAGGTTTACTTTGGAAGAGGTGCAGATTTCTATGATGTCATTGCTGATGTTGTAGGGGTTTTCCTTGCGGTGGGGATTGCTGCTTGTTGGGATGGGCTTCGGGAAGGGATTGAGGGTGAAGGAAAAGGGGGAGGTTGAGGCGGCTGGAAAAGTCGGTTTATAAGAATAAGTTTTGCTAATTCACTTTCCAGTTTTTATTACATTTTGTCCAAAAATAAAGGTATCCAAAGCGTTTGGAGAAACATCTTGCCCTCATGGTTTGGACCAGTAAACCTATCCCTGTGGTCCGGTCCTATAAAACTGTTAAATCAGAAAAAAATTACATCTAACCAAAGTAGGATGTAATTTTTTTCTATAGCCTTTTTAATCATTCTCAGACTTCTTGTTCGAAAGCTCTTTCGAAACGTTTTGTTTAGAATGGACGGTGTTTTGATAACTTCCAGCCTACCAGATAAACGTATAGATCCTTCATTCGATGTCTCCTGAGGATAGCTTAGGATTTTGCTATCGCTTTTCCTTTTTCGTGTGGTTCCATTTTTCTCATTTGATATTCCTTACCGGTAAGCAGATAATCCAGTGACACATTATGTATCTTCGCAATTTCCACTAATACTTCATAGCTGAATTTTCCTTTTCCATTTTCCCATCTTCCATAGGTGTCTTTAGAATAGCCAAGCTGTATACTCATTTGCCTTTTCGTTAAATTCTTTTCCTCCCGCAGATTTTCTAAACGCTTTAGTAAACCTCCCATGAAATCCTCTCCTTTTTTAGCAGTTAAGAAAGTATAAAACTTTCTTACTGCATAAGTGTGGGCTTCGGCTTTTGCCACAAAGGCTTGGCAAAAGCCAAGTTTTCTAATAAAAAATACCATAATTTTACAATAATATTATATAACCGTTCAATTTGGACGGTTTTCCCAAATTTCAACAATTTTGGAATAAAATAAGAGTAGTTCTTTTTAACTGGGTATATAGTTAGGGGTGATTTTTAAGAAACTCGTATCATCGATGAACGCGTATAAAGTACCTGGGTAAGGACAAATACATATTGAATGTCTAATCAGCGACGCTTTTTAGACCAGGAGGAGCACGAATGATGACGAAAGAGAAAATGACATTTGAAGAAATCTACAAGCAAAACGAACGCAGAATTTACTATCAGATCCACAAATTAAACATAAGCGACCCTCAACAAGTGTTCTACGCCCATGGATTGGTTGCCATGTGGAATGCCTACGAGAAATACGAGTCTGACAAAGGCCCGCTTGCAACCTATTTTAATTACACGATCCGCAACCGAATGATTGATGAAATCCGGAAACAAACGAGAGAAAAAGAAAAGGAAACGCTCTACCTGCAGGAGCAAGAAATTCATTGGAGTGATGGTAATTACCGGCAAAATGAAAACGCTACCTACCCGGTCATAAAACCGCAGGCTACCCGTGTTTATGATGAAGCGTTCTGAAAGGGTATTCAAGCAATACTTACGGAGAATCAGTGGAAATGGGTGGTTTCTTCCATCATTTGGGAAATGCCTCTGAAGGAGATTGCTGCGCGAGAGGGCGTTACGATTGATGCCGTGAAGAGCTGGGGGAGACAGGCGAGGAAGAAACTCAGGGAAGCAAAAATCGTATTGGATTACAGGTGAGGGAGCGTGGGATGTTTCTCGTGCTTCTTTTTAACGGAGGAAATTTTAAAATTTAATAGAGATAAAGGGGAAAATGAAAATGAATTATCTAACGGAAATTCTCAAATTTTATGATCATATTGAGCAAAGCCAACTCTCAGCATCCGCTGTGTCGCTTTGGCATGGGCTGTTGTATACCAATAATAAGGTGAGATGGGCGGAGAAGTTTACGGCGTCCAGTGCTTCGCTCAATATATGGGCCAGATTGCCGTTGAGTACGTTTAAACGCGCTCGTAAGGAGCTTGTAGATAAAGGATATCTTCATTATGAGTCACGCGGTACTGGTCAGGCGCCCGTTTACCAAATGATACCGTTGTCTCAAATCGATTATGGTATGGTGGATATTGCTGAGGCTGAGGAGGAAGTCGTTCCGGCAGCTAATGCCAAAGAGGAAAGCAGCGCGGACAATATGGCAGGGAATGTGGCAGACAAATCGGAGGACAATGGGAACAATCATGATCAGATGCATCAGGGTGTGGACCAAGACGTGGCCCAAGGGATGGACCAAAGCGTGAGCCAAGGTGTGAGCCAACAGGTGGCCCAAAGCGTGGGCCCATTATATAAACATAAATATGACGAGATAAAACCAAAACGAAATAATTATAGATTATCTATGGACATCCGTACCTTTTACAATAACCATTTTATTGGGGAAGTAACAACGCAAATACGCACATCGATGGAAGAACAGGTAGGTGAGCTTGGAGAACCTTTGGTGATGGAGGCAATGAAGCGGGCAGTGGAGCGGAACAAGCTGAGCTGGGGCTATGTGAATGCCATTTGCAAGGCTTGGAAGAAGAAGGGGATTACAACGCTGGAACAGGTTCATGCCGATGAGGAAGCATTCCAAAAGCATCACGCTTATCAGAGGGCTTCTTTGGGGCAGAAAGAGGTTGTACCTGATTGGTTTAAAGACCGGCACAAGGAAGCTAAGCCGAAGAAGCAGGTAGAGGAAGATGAGCTGTCTTCGGAGGAGATTGGGCGGATGCTGGCGGCGATTAGTAGTAAAGGGAAAGGGGCAGGTGATGGAATGGTGCCTTTGTGATGAAGACTATCGCATGAGTAATATTGTTGAAGGAATCGGGGCGGGCACTGGAAGTATTGGGTGTACAGGAGCGATGTGGTTGGTTTTTGTAAAGAATAATTATCGGGCGTTTGTGGATTGGCATAGGGAGTATTACAGGGTGGAGTAGGAATTTGGAAGCAAAAGGTAGTCTCTTTCTTTTTTTATGCACTAATAGTTACATATTAAGATTACATATTAATAATTTTAGTAAAACATTAAACATTGGTAGATCTATACCGATATAAATAATAGATCATCAAGGAGGATGAGAGCGATGGCCCTAACGTTAGGAAGAAAGCCTGGTGAAAAAGTCTATTTAATAGACAATTAGGGACCAGAGATTGAAATTGAAGTAGTAAAAAGAGAAGAAAAGCTAAGTAACTTCACACAGTTACGAATTAGCGCTCCGGACGAATTATTATTCGTGAGGAAATTTACAATGGTAGTAACTCCAATTAAGGAGCTATTATAAATCAGCAAGCCAAATGGATGTGACTTGCTAGAAAACAAAACATGGAGGTAAGAAAAATGATTATCAATCACAACATTTCTGCTCTTAACGCACACCGCCAATTAGGAGCAAACCAAGGTGCAACACAAAATTCATTGGAGAAACTATCTTCAGGTCTTGCAATTAACAAAGCTGGGGATGATGCTGCGGGTCTAGCGATTTCTGAGAAAATGCGTGGACAGATTCGTGGGTTGGAACAAGCATCTACAAATGCTCAAGACGGTAAATAAGAAATGCCGCTCTAAGTAGTAATGCTTAGATGAAAACTCCGTGAATTCGGTGGAACCCCAAACCAAACAAGCAGTGTGGATGGTGGGCAATACCGAGCCAAGCCTAGTGAATTGTAAAGAAAGCTGTAGCTAGGAAGGTGTAACGATCAGGTAGTGAGGATACATACCAATAACCTACCCACGAGCGCGGGGCATCCTAATGGGATGAAGATATGATCTGAACTTTATGGAAACATAAAGAGGTAGTGGATTAAATACCGCTACGGTAACAAATTTGATTTCTCTAATCCAAACTGCTGAAGGTGCTTTGAATGAAACACATTCTATTTTACAACGTATGCGTGAATTGTCTGTTCAAAGTTCGAACGATACAAATACTGATTCTGATCGTGCAGAGTTACAAAAAGAAGTAGACCAGTTAGCAAATGCTTTAACTGATATTTCCGAGGACACAGAATTCAACACTAAGAACCTATTAAAAGGCGATTTTGAAGGAACTTTCCATGTTGGTGCTAATGAAGGGCAAAATTTATCTGTTGCTATTAACGATATGAGTGCTACTGCACTTAAAGCTGGATTTGAAGAAGACACTACTGTTGCAACTGCAGACCTTGGCGCGTTATCAGCTGGATCTAGTTATTCTGTAGTAAGTTTTGATGAAGTAACTGTAACAAATGGAACTACTGATGTTTTAGCCGATGCACGATATGGTTTACAAGATAATGATGGCAACATTGTTGCGGTAAGTGCTGACGGGGGTACCTATACACATATTGGTGCTGCGGCGGTAGAAGATCTAGGTACTTCTGGAGCAGCTCATGCAGACGGTAAAACAACAACATTTGGTACAGAAGTGAAAAATGGGACAGTAACAGTTTCTGCTGAATATGATACTGATGGTGAAGGCGCCATGGGATCTGATGTAACGGCAACAGGTGGTATTAACATTGCATCTCAAACAAATGCTGATGAAGCAATTACAACTATCCAATCAGCTATTGATACAGTTTCAGCTGAACGTTCTAAACTAGGTGCAGTACAAAACCGTTTAGATCACACAATTAACAACCTAGGCACTTCAGCAGAAAATCTAACTGCTGCAGAGTCACGAATTAGAGACGTTGATTATACCGAAGCTGCTTAGAGCAGAGAGCGAGGTACAGTCGTCCTAACTGGGAACGGTTAGCGATTATTACTGGGTGAATTGCTGGAAACCCCTTAGAGCTTGTCTTACCACAACGCAACTGGAAACAGTAAACGTGAAGGTTCGAAAAAAAGACAAGAATGGGCAATCAGCAGCCAAGCTCCTGTTGAGGAAACTCTGGAGAAGGTTCAACGACTAGAATATACCACCTAATGCGTAAGCGATGGTGATGAAATTCATAGGTGAAAGATGGAGCCGCAAATCCATTTGAATCCGAAGTGCCCAGCCCCTACTCACGTGAGAGGGTGAAGATATAGTCTGGTCATCTATTAAAGTAGATGTTCGCACGATGGCGAAAGAAATGATGGAATTCACAAAGAACAACATCCTTTCACAAGCGGCACAAAGTATGTTAGCTCAATCCCAACAAATGCCACAAGGAGTATTACAACTTCTTCAGTAATTTGATGGGAAGGGCGTCTAATCTGGTAATGGATTAGAGGATAACTGGGTGAATTGCTGGAACTTCCTAAAGTGTTTTGTACCACAACGCAGCTGGAAACGGCAGACGTGAAGGTTTGAAAAACAAAACAATGAAACAATGGATAATCAGCAGCCAAGCGCCTAAGGTGAAAACCTGGCGAAGGTTCAACGACTAGAATGTACTGCCTAACAGCAAATGCTCATGGCAATGAGATTCGTAGGGTGATTGCAATCAATCATTCGAAGTGCCCAGCCCCTTATTGAATATAAGGGTGAAGATATAGTCTATTCTACGATTGAAAGACGTAGCGGCGAAGCAAGCCAACCAACAACCACAAGGTGTTTTACAGTTATTACAATAATATTAGGTTTGAAAGGGACTCAAGCTTTGCTAGAGTCCCTTTCAATTAAAGTTATGATACTGCCACCAAATTTATTTGAAAAGGGAGAAGAAATTGGATAGTCTACTTAGAGGAGAAACGTTTGAGTTTTTTGTAGATGAAGTTTATGCAGTCCCAGAAATAAAGAAAGAAAATAATAATATATCAAAAGGTGTTTCTTTGTTTGGTGCTCTATTAATACCTGATATAAAATCAACTTTTTTTCCTCCCTATCATTTACGGAGAATATTATTTCCAGCAACTTTTCTTTCTAATAATTATTACAATTATTATAGAAGGAAATATCCAACATTAGATAATATAAGTGACGCTGAGTTTAGCGGTAGTATTGTGGAGGGTCAATATTATTCGCTTAGAACGAATGTATTTACAGACTACAGATTCCCTGAGATTTTACCACCGACTTTTCAAACTCTTTTAAATCAATCTAAGCTAGATTCCCCTTATAGAGACAGCTTAACGGATAATATAAATGATGAAGGGCTAGCTTTATTGAATAATGCAGAACATGGAGACGGAGAAAAAATATTACTTTATTGTTTTAATGTCGGTCAAGGAGATTCAATGCTTTTAATATTACCAAACAAAAGTGTATACATAATAGATACTAACTTTTATTCAGGGAGAAAAATTACAGGTTATATTAATAAAATAATTCGAATACTAGAATCGAATGGGATACATTCAAAGAAAATTAAAGGTTTATTAATTACACACAAGCATCTAGACCATATAAGAGGTGCTGCACAAATAATAGACTGTGGAGATTTTGTATTCGAAAATTTCATAATAAATTTTGACTATGTACATTCAAATAAAAAAGTAGAAGAGCTTTTGGATGTTGCAAATAGGAAAATTGCAAATCATATAAATGTAAATAAACAAGATACCTTTTATGAAGGGAAAGTTAAAATTTCTGTATTAAACCCAAAGCCTGATACTTGTAACAAAACAGTGTGTAGCGATTTAAATGACAGTTCAATTGTATTAAAGTTAGAATATGGAGAAAGTAAGGTTTTGTTAAGTGGAGATGCTGGATTTCCGATTACCAATAGTGTTATCAAGGGACAAGCAAATAATTATTTGTTGAAAGTTTCATATCATGCGAGTAGAACTGGTACTGATGAGGTTTTAATGAATAAACTCCATCCATCGTATGCATTTATTTCAGCTGGGAATCACAAGGGCTTTAATCATCCACATAAGGAGGCAACCGATTTACTAAATAAATATGATGTTGATTTTGATATCTCAAAGGAAGTAGGTTCTATGGTTTATGTAATTACCGAAAAGTCTATTATGAAAAATCCATTTAAAGTTACTTGAGTTTAAGTAATTCGTAGAGTGGAGTAGAACAACTCCCACTCAAAGTGCCCAGCTCCTTTTCGGAATAAGGGTGAAAATATAGTCTATTCTATGATCGGAAAACGTAGCGACGAAGCAAGCCAACCAAATGCCTCAAGGGGAATTATAGTTATTACCATAATTTAGATTTGAAAGGGACTCTAGTTTTACTGATCAATTTTCTGTAAGCATAAATCTGAATCAAACAAGCTAGTAAATATATATTATAATCCCGAATCAACTATTAAGCCCTAGTTCCCATTGTGGAATTAGGGCTTATTTTAATTTGGGGAGGAAAAGTGTATGAAAATGTATGGATCGAATGCGGAACAATTGGAATTGTTACATGTAAGGGAGGAGGAAGAGAAGCGAACGCCTGCAAAGCGTGTGATCATTGTTAGCCTAAAGTTAGTAAAGGAATCGAGTATGTTGTACAAGAATCGTTCTGTCAGTAGTCCAGAAGATGGCTATGATTTGTTGAAGCAATTTCTTGGTGAAGTTGATCGGTAGTATTTTGATTATTAAGATTGGTTGCCTTTCACTCCCCGGATTTTGTCGGAAAATAAAGGTATCCAAAGCTGTTGGAGAAGCATCTTGGTAATGAAACCTTTTTTTGATGGATAAGCTTGCCTTAACCATATTTCCCTTACATGGGGGTCCAATCTACTGCATCTTGGTATGCGATTTGTTTTTCAAAGGCATTCACTTCGGCATCCTTAGAAGGGCGTCCCAGTTTTAGACCACTTACCCGAATACCAAACTGCTTGCAGTAGGCCCGGTTCTCTCGTGTCCGAAGATTTGGCCAGCAAGTATGACTTCTGGATAGACACCATACCGGTTGTGATAGACCTCGATGAATCCACGAAGATATTTTCCTTCATGATAGCATTCCAGTCTAATTCGTCCAAAAAGGCAAAGCCGTCCACCATGCTTACCGGGGGTTTGGATCCAGGTTCATCATCGGCACCTGTCTTCCCGCGAACAATTGGACGAAGGTGCGGTTACTGGTGAAAAAGCGAATAAAATCACCACCGATGACTTTTAAGGCAGTCAAGTTGTTTTTCTTGGTGTGAGAATAGAGTTAATAATAATTAATATTGATAAGCTCATTTTCCAGTATTTGAATAAAACTCATCATATCGGGAGGTAAAATTTTGTTATTCAAATATCCGATACCAAGATGGCCTTCATTAAAGTCTCCATTTAATATAAGAGGTTTAACTACAATATCCCCGGAATTTACGTAACGATTATTATAAATTTCGGGTTCTACTTCTATAGCAATCGCCAAATTGTTTTTTACAGTCTCGCTAATAGTTTGGTTATTCTGAGTCGTTAGTAACTCCTCAAATTCCCCGTACAACTGACGATATTTTGAAAAAAACCAGTTCATATATTCTCCATTATAAGTTATAAAAGTTTCGTGTTTTAAGTCTGTGGGTGTTAAAGCTCTTTTACTTGACAGGGGAGATTTTTTAGATAAAAAAACGAACATATTAATTTTTTGAATCTCAATAAAGTTAATTTTCTTTTGATATTGCTCGGTTTCTTCATAGATAGCTAGTATTCCTAGGTCTATATTGGTATCCATCAAGGCCTTAATGATTTTTAGTGAGCTGAATTCAAATAACTCCACATCGAGGTATGGAAATTCCCTTTTAAGTTTTGAAAAGAGATTTGGAATAAAAGGTAAGTGAAGCCCTGATATTATTCCAATATTTAAAGCCTTCTTCTGTACGCTTTTACTATTGGAAAAAGAAAAAATCTTATCGGCCTTTTCAAGTATTTCAGTTGCAGTGTTAATCACAAATTCTCCCGTTTTTGTTATGGTAACGCCATTTCTATTACGTTGAAAAATTTCTATTTTTAATTCACTTTCAAGCTTTAAAATGGATTGACTTAGAGCGGATTGTGAAATGGATAACTCTTTTGCAGCCTTTGAAATATTTTTATGATGGGCAACACTGACTATATATTTTAACTGTTCGAATTGCATGGTTATGCCACCTCATTATATCTAGTTTCTGCCATTAATAATACTTATATCATATATAAGAAATACGACTTTTACAACGAATTATTTCAAGGTTATAATTTAAATATAAATTCAGAATATTTTATCAGGGAGAGTGAATTAACTTATGATAGGAATTAAAACTTCAAAACAGGAAGTAACTTACACTGATCCAGATTTTAATAACAAGAGTGAAGAACAAATATTAAATGAGCAAGAAAAACTTTTAAAAAAACAATTGAAATACGTTTATCGAAATTCTGAGTATTATAGAAAGAGATTCGATGAAATTGATATTAAACCTGAAGAAATAAAGACGTTGGAAGAGTATTATAATTTACCAGTTTTTATGAATAAGGAATTGGAAAGAGAATCTCAACGAGAATCTCAGGAGCGGTTTGGTCATCCATTTGGCATGCATTTGTGCACTTCACCGGATGATATAGCTTTTACTGGTACAACAAGTGGTACATCTGGAAACCCAACTTTTACTTACACTTTTACACAGCAAGACTTAAATTTCCTAAATCGTTATATAGCTCACATGCTTGAATATGGTGGAATACATGCTGGAGAACGAGTACTTTTCAGTCACTCATTAGGCATATATGCTACATCTTCAATTTTGTGGGGACTTCGTGAACACGGGGTATTACCAATAGATGTAGATGTGAGAGCTGGAAGCAATATGATACTTAAGTATGCCCAAATGACCAATCCTTCTGCGATTATGACTACTCCTTCTTTGGCTGAATATCTAATAAATAAGAGTTCTGAAAATGGAATTAATGTTGCTGATTTTGGTTTACAGGCAATTTTTACGGTGGGGGAAATTGGGATTGGTATCCCGGAAATCAAGAAGAAAATTGAAGGCGCTTACAATTGCAGAGTATACGATTATTTAGGAGAACTAGGGTTTTCCTGTGATTCAGATGAATATCATGGTATTCATTGTGTTGCACCAGACTTTAATCTATTTCCAAATAATTTAATAGATCCTGAAACGAAGAAACCAATTGAGATTTATGATGGTGTTATTGGTGAGTTGATTGATACTGAACTGAACATACAAGCATTGCCTAGAATTAGGTACTCTTCAGGGGATATTGTTCAAGTATTTACAAAAGAATGTCCTGGTTGTGGCTTTAAAGGTAAAAGAGTGAGGTTTGTGGGACGTTCGGATGACATGTTGATTATTAAGGGTGCTAATGTCTATCCATCAGTAATTAAGAAGGTTATTGCAAATTTCACACCATATGTAACAGGGGAACTTAGAATAGTTTTAAACTCACCGCCACCAAGGGTAGTACCTCCTCTTGAAATTAAATTGGAATATGGAGAAAAAACAAGTACAGATGATTTGGGCCAATTAGAAGAAAAAATCAAGCGAGCTATGCATACTGAAGCAAGGTTAACACCTAAAATTATTTGGTGTACACCAGGCGAATTGGGCAAAGAAATGACAAAAACACCTCTATTTGAAAAAAATTATTAATTGGATAAGGAGATAGGATAATGATAATAGATTGCTCAAATACTTTACCAGAATTCAGGTTTGATGGTTCTTTTGAAGCCGACCCAAAAAATTCGAAGTATGTTGAATTATTTGGAAGTACCTGGGCAAGATGGGCAGGTATTTCTAAGGAAGATTTCAACTATAGATTGCAAACTATTCCTCAAGAAAAAGTGATGGATGATATTTACAAAGTGCTTAAAAATCAATTTAGTTTTGACAAGTTTTTGGAGATGCTTAACAAAGCTGGAATTACTTATCATGCCATTCACAATATGGATTATGGCCGTGATAAACATGAAAAGCCTGTTGATCATACTTATATTTCAAACCTTATGAAGGATAATCCAGGAAAATTTATAGGGTTTGCCGGTTATAATCCGCATAAAGGTACTGAAAGTATAAAAACTGTCAGGAAAGCTCTATTGGAACAAGGTTACAAGGCTGTGGTCATCCCGCCATATGAACATGGATTGACAGCGGATGATCGCAGATATTATCCATTGTACTCCTTATGTGATGAACTAGGTGTCCCTATATGGATTCATTCTTCTATTAATTATTATGCCGAGACACCTGTATCTATTGACCACCCAAGTAATTTAGAAAAACCTTTAATGGATTTTAAGAACTTAAAAATTATTGCTGGACATGGGGGATGGCCTTGGTTTGATGATTTATTAGCATTATTGCTTAAATATGATAATCTTTTTGTTGATATTTCTGCTTTCCGGCCGAAATATATCGCTCAGCCTAATACAGGTTGGGACATGTTTATGTATTATGCTGATAATTTAATTCAGGATCAAATTGTTTTTGGCTCAGACTGGGTAACAATTGGTATCCCGATAGATAAGATTATATCGGAAATTGAAGACTGGGATTTGAAACCTTCAGTAAGAGAAAAATTGATGTGGAGAAATGCTGACTTTTTATTTGAATTAGGTCTTGCTAATAAATAGGGGTGCTATATGTTAATTCTAAATAAGCTGTTGGGAACTATTCAAAAATTTATAAGGTTTATTGCATCATTAACCATATTTTTGATGATGATATTCATAACAGTTAATGTGTTTTTCCGAATGATAGGTAACCCATTAATAGGAACTGTGGAAATAGTTAAACTTATGATGGTAATCATAATTATGTTTGGTTTGGCTTATTGTGAGTTTGAGAAATTTCACATTTCTGTTGAGATATTTTACGAAAGGTTCCCTAAAAGTATACAAAAATTTTTATTAATATTCTCCTATCTTTTAGGTGCTGCAGTTACTTTATTAATAAGTCTCGTCTATTTTAAAGTTGGGTACAATTCATTTGAAGCAGGTCTGAGACAAACAGAATTATTGCAAATTCCTTTATACCCTTTCGAGTTTGTAATTGCTATAGGCTTTATAATTTGGTTCCTTCAAATAATAGTTAATTTAGTTAGCATTAGAGAGGGGGGAGAAAATGACAGTTGAGTGGATAGGTATTATTGGCATTACACTTGTATTGTTGCTCATTTTTTTAAGAGTTCCTCTCACCTTTTCAATGCTGATAGTAGCTCTAGTGGGGATATATTTTGTAAGGGGATGGGTACCTCTTCAAACTGTCATTGAGACTATTATATGGGAGCAAAGTAACAATTATCTTTTAAGTACAATTCCAATGTTTATCTTAATGGGGGAGTTTATATTCCTGTCAGGTATTAGCACTGAAATCTTCACGACTGCGAGGAAATGGTTTGGCAGAATCAGAGGAGGCCTCGCCATGTCCACAGTAGGAGCTTCAGCAATGTTTGCCGCATCATCAGGATCCAGTGTGGCCACAACAGGGACCATGGGGGTAGTAGCACTAAAAGAAATGGTTAACCACAAATATGATAAGTCACTCGCCAGTGGCTCAATTATATCTGGAGGTACTTTAGGTATTTTGATTCCTCCAAGTACAATGTTTATTGTCTATGGTATGTTGACAGAGCAATCAATCGGCCAGTTGCTAATAGCCGGAATAGTACCTGGTATTTTATTAACGATACTTTTTTCAATAACAGTTTGGTTAGTCATAGTACTTCGTCCATCTATGGCGCCAACAGGTGAACAATATAGTATAAAAGAAAAAATTGCTTCAACAAAATCCTTATTTTGGGTCATCGTAGTATTTTTGATTGTTATCGGTGGTATGTATTTAGGTATTTTTGGTCCTACAGAAGCAGGGGGTATCGGAGCTACAACAACATTCCTTATCGCTTTATATAGAAGGAAAATCAATTTAGAGACTTTATCAAAGGCACTGTCCAACACATTGAAAACTACTGGGTTTATTTTCGCCATTATTTTGGGGGCCTTTCTATTGAATTATTTTTTAGCTATTACTAAAGTGCCTATAATTCTAGCTGAGGTACTTACAAATTTAGGCTTGAATGCCATGGGGATATTATTCCTAATAATTTCCATGTACATTTTATTAGGGGCAATAATGGACGAATTAGCTATGATTGTAATTACCATGCCCATCGTAATTCCTATTATTGAATCACTAGGTTTTGATCTTATTTGGTTCGGTGTAATTATTGTCTTGGTTTGTCAATTGGCATTAATCACTCCGCCGATTGGTATGAACATATATGTTTTAAAGGGGGTTGCTAAAGATGTCAATTTAGTAGAAATATATAAGGGGGCGCTAATTTTTATAATTCCTATTATTTTATTGTTATTGATTTTGAGCTTTTTCCCAGAGATCGTATTATATTTGCCTGAGAAAATGATGTTAAATCAGTAAAAACTAAGGAGGGAGAACAACATGAAAAAAATAATAGTATTTATGTTAAGTGTGGGTTTGGTTTTGTTAGTTGCTTGTAGTGAAGATGCAGCGGGGGATGTAACGGAAAAAAGTGAAGGTGGAGAATCTATTACATTGGTCATGAATAACCACGCACCAGCAACACACCATTTAGCTGTAAATGCATTTGATCCATGGAAAGAATATGTCGAAGAAGAGACAGATGGACGTATTAAAATTGACCTTTATCATGGTGGATCGTTGGGAGACGCAGCTAGTGCATATGACGATATTGTCGGCGGTGCATATGATATAGGTATACCACCTTCAGATTATACGGAAGATACAAGTTTATTCCCTTGGACTTTAAGTGATTTACCGTTTGTTTTTAATGACCCTCAAACCACTTCAGAAGTAGTCTCACAAGTTATGGAGGAATTCGCAGTAGACAAAATGAATGAAAACTTGGTTCACTTGGGAACTGCTGGTCTTGATCCCAGTATGATTATATCTGTAGATTCATTAAGTAGTGCCGAAGAGGTTTTTGATATGAGGATTTCAGCTTCATCCAAAGTTGTGACTGATTTAGTGCAAGAATGGGGGGCTACTCCAGTATCTTTACCATATTCCGAAACATATGAAGCCCTTCAAAGAAATACAACAGATGCCGTGATATATACGGGGGCTGGATCAGTTGGTATGAGTTTTTATGAAGTTGCTCCATACTATGTGGAAGATGTCCATCCTACAACGGGGACATTACCGTTGGTCATTAATAAAGAAGTTTACGACAATATTCCTTCTGATTTAAAAGAACAATTTGATAACGATCTTGCTCCAAAGTTAGTTCAAATGATGAACGACAGCTATGTGAGTGAGATGGAGGCTTTCAAAGGAGAGTTAGAATCACAAGGAGTCAATTTTATTAAATTACCTGAAGAAGATGTAGAGAAATTAAAAGAACCCGGTAAAGTTATTTGGGACCAATGGATTGATAGAGCAAATGAGAAAGGATATGATGGCCAAGGAATAGTTGATCGGACGATTGAACTTTTAGAGGAGAGAGGTGTAGAAGTTAATTTTATTCAGTGACAAGGCTATTAGAAAATATATTATAGAGGATAATCTTGCAGTGTTGCGCATAACTGCAAGATTTTTTTTTTTAATGTAAACGTAGGAGAGTAACATAAACAGTGTAAGTAGTCGTTACTGAATGACTTATATCTTACCCAAAAATAATTGGGCTTATCTATATGGTGTGCGTGTCTGCATAAATGGCTTGTGCCCCTCTGGGGTGCATTGGTACGTATTTTTTCTTTCCTTCGATACCAAGATGTGTCTCCAGTAGCTTGGATACCTTTATTTTCCGACAAACTTCGGGAAGCCAATGATCACTTCTTCGAGGAAGGGGGGAGGTTCGTTGTCAGTCGGGATTTGAGTTGACGTGAGAAGTGTGGGGTTGTCCGATAGAAGTTCAGAAAGGGCTGTTGGTGTATGTAATGTTTCTATAGGGGATTGAACGTTTCTGTTTTCTATGTTGAATTGTTCCAGGATGGTTTGTAGATGTTGTTCTTCGCGGCTTTCCTTGCAGAGGAGATCAATCGGACGGTTGCGGATCATGAAATTGAAGTACGGTTATATTGTCCCAGCAGTAGCAGCGCAGTATATTTTTCCAACTTCAACCCCCTCCTTCTCAAGAATTATTATCCTTGGAGCCGAGGGAAATAAAATCAATATATATAGCACTTTTGTTGAGTTAGGGAAATAGTTTTGGTGGAGGTACTTATACCTATGGCATTACATATATCAATCTCTATTACATTTCTTCAAATCCGTAGAATTGTAATGTTTTATTTGAGAAATAGAAGATATCTCCGAAGTCTCTCCAGAAAATAATGAAGCTCTTACCAGCTTCCAAAGCTAAAGGTGACCATCCTGTGTAGGTTCGTATGTTTTATCGACATCGACAATTAAATTGAAATAAAATAGCCACAAAATGAGAATTGGATCTGTTACTTCCCCCATCAACAAGGATTTTCCGCTGTTTTTGTCGAATTAATTAATATGTTGAAAGGGGATTAGGAATTCTCAATAAAAACCTAGTGAATACCCATTTAATTTCACTAATATTGCATCAATGATGTAATATGCCATCACTTTTTTAACAAGAATGCAGGTTTTAAGGGCTGTTTTTGCCTGATTAAAGTTGGCATGTTTTTTGCTAGATAGTTTGTAAGGAAAAACAGAAGGAGGGATTGGGATGAAGGAAGGAAAAATAAAAGGATTTATTCATAGTGGAATAACCGTTAAGAATCTAGAAAAATCCTTGGAATTTTATGTTGATGTATTGGGATTAGAATTGCTTACTACTCAAACAGTGAATGCTGGCTATATTTTTAATATAGTTGAGATTCCTGGATTAAAAGAAGTAAAAATAGCTTTTGTGAAAGTGCCAGGCGGTAATGAAGTAGAACTATTAGAATATGTGGGGATTAAAACTTATCCTGGAAACACAAGATCATGTGATTATGGCACAGGCCATATTTGTCTTGAGGCTGAAAATTTAGAAGGTATCTATAATGAATTGAAAGCAGAAGGAATAATGTTTCAGTCAGAAAAAGTGGTAACTATTACTTCAGGAGCAAACAAAGGAGCTAAGGCAGTTTATATGTTTGATCCAGATGGTTATATTATTGAGCTTATGGAAAGATAACGAGATTTTTTAGTGTATTGTAATGTAATCGGATACAAGGGAGAGAAGATTATGAAAGATTTACATGGTAAAAAAGCGATCGTTACTGGTGGAGTGCAGGGATTAGGGCTGGCAATGGCTGAGGGACTTTGCGAAAGTGGCGTAAAGGTGTGTATCTTAGATATCTCACAAAAGTTGGAAGAAACGGTAGAAGGTTTAAGGAGAAAAGGTTTTGATATTCACGGTTTAAATGTAGACTTATCGGATAGAAATCAGCTTCCAGAAAGTTTTAAAAAAGCAATTGAGCTTTTAGATAGTGATTTAGACATTTTAGTGAATAACGCTGGTATTCATAAACCAATGCCTGCATTGCAATTACCCTTTGAAGATTTCCAAAAAATATTGGATGTCAACGTGACATCGGTTTTTCATTTGAGCCAACTCGCAGCTGAGGAAATGAGTAAAAAAGGAAGAGGGAAAATCGTAAATATAGCCTCGGTTCTTGCATCACAAGGAGGGTATAATGCTTCAGCTTATTCCACAAGTAAAGGAGCGGTAGCACAGCTGACCAAGTCATTGTCCAATGAGTGGGCAAAGGAAGGGATAAATGTAAATGCCATTGCTCCCGGCTATTATAAAACAGAATTAAATCGTTTTATATTGGAAGATGAAGAAAGATATAACTCCCTCGTCAGTCGTATTCCAGCAAATCGGTTTGGTGATCCGGAAGAACTTGCAGGCACTGTTCAATTTCTATCTTCCGATAAATCCAATTATATAAACGGCGCTATCATTCCAGTAGATGGTGGCTTCTTAGGTAGATAAAAGGATTATTTTAACTTTGTATATATAATTGTTAAGGAAAGAGGGGAAACCATGCCATATATAAAATTGAAGTTGGTTGAAGGAAGAGATATAGAGACGAAAAGAACGTTAGTTAAGAATGTAACGGATGCAGTCTGCGAATCTCTTCATACGACAAACGATAATGTAAGGATAGAACTAATTGAGCTTCAAAAGGATTTATTCAGTATAGGAGGACAGTTAGTAGAGGAGAAGGAAGAAGAGAAGTCTTAAATGAAAACGTATACAGTTAATTGAAAAAATTATGAATTAATTATAAACAGGAGGTAATGATGATGTTGTTCAAAAATAAGCTTAAAGCTGCATTTACTTCATTCGTGTTAATAGGTGTTATAGGGCTTGTGGGTTGCGAGGAGAGTGCTTCAGGTACGGGAGGTAGTTCTGATGGTGATCAGGTAGTAATTCGAATGGCGAACCAAGTGGAACAAGATAATTTTCTAAATCAGGGATATGTAGAATTTAAGGAGTATATTGAAGAGAACAGTGATGGAGAAGTTGCAGTAGAAATTCATAATGGAGGAACTATTACTAACTCAGATGAATCCATCGTTGAGCTATTGGACAGTGGTTCGCTGGAGTTATCAACTTCATCAGCATATGGTGTAGCTAATGTGACGAATGTTAAGGGCTTTAATCTGTTTGATATGCCTTTCTTATTTGATGACCGAGAGGAATTTTATTCATTTATAGATGGACCATATGGTGACCAATTGGCAGAACAGGTCAGTGAAAACACCAATGTAGAAGTGTTGGGGTTTGTTGATTTAGGATTCTATTCCCTTATGAATGGAAAGAAACCCGTTGAGACTCCAGAAGATTTAAATGGTTTAACTATTAGAAGTTCAGAAGCTGATTTGCATTTAGATACATTGAAATCGTTGGGAGCTAACCCTACCCCTATGGCTTATAGTGAGGTGTTTACTGGGCTTCAGCAAGGAACGATTGATGGTGTATCGACAACAACTCCTTTGATCTATGGAGATAGATTCTTTGAAGTTAATAAAAATATTACTTTAACAAATCACATATTATTGCCGCATATTCTGATGGTAAATAAGGATTTCTATAATAGTCTGTCTGCAGATGTGCAAGAACTTTTAGATGAGGCAGTTCAAGAATATATCAAAACAGCAAGAGAATTGGCTGTGGAAGCTGAGAAAGAGGCTGTAAATGGATTGGCTGATGAGGGTGTTGAAGTGATTGAACTTTCCCCTGAACAGAAAGAGGAGTTCCGTAAAGCTACTGAATCAGTAAGAGAAGCAAATATTGAAGAAGTCGGTGAAGAAAACTATAACAAGGCAATGGATCTATTGGGGAAATAAAAAACTATTCCAGCTATGCTGCAATAGCAGCATAGCTGATTATAGAGAGGGAGGCGTATCAATTTGGAAAAAGAGAAGAAAAGACCAATTGAAGCTTATATAAGTTTTTTTCTCTTCGTTATCATGACGATTACTATGTTTGTGGAAGTCGTAGCCAGATATATTTTCAGTTCGTCCATTTCCTGGACGGGCGAATTAACAAGATATCTTTTTGTTTGGTTTATATTTATCAGTGCCAGTTATGCATTAGCAGAAAAAGCACATATCAGGGTCGAGGCATTAAATAGTTTGCTGCCTAATAAAGTCAGACCGTTTGCTAACTTGGTAGGTGCGGTGGTCTGGTTAGCTTTTTCCTTATTTGTAAGCTATCTGGGGGTAGATTATGCATTAACCATGTTTAACTCTACGTCTGCAGCTATGAACGTACCGATGGGAATCATCTACCTGGGCATTCCTATAGGATATTTTCTGATGTCCTTACGACTGATTGGACAGATTATTAATACCATTAGAGGGGATGAAACTGAGAATGAGTCTACTTAAAGAAGAGGTGATAGTCTATGATTAGTACATTATTAACCGTACTTGCCGTTTTAGTGATAGCTTTACTTTTTAATGTCCCAATAGCCTTTGCCTTAGCAATGGCTGGGTTTGTAGTTATATTTATAGAAGGTTCCGTACCGCTTTCGTTTTTTGTTCAGACCACTTTTGGAGCCAGTGATTCCTTTTCTTTGCTTGCAGTTCCCTTTTTTATTTTGGCTGGTGAAATAATGAGCTCAGGCGGGATTGCCAAGCGTCTTGTCAGTTTTATCCAGAGTATGGTCAGTTCACTAACAGGCGGTTTAGGATTTATAACCATTGTGGCCAGTCTCATATTTGCAGCCATTTCAGGGTCTGGCGCTGCTACGGTTGCGAGTATTGGTGGAATTATGATCCCCTACATGCTGCAAAATGGTTATAATAAACCATATGCTGCTTCAATAGCAGCAAGTGCGGGTTCCTTAGGCCCCATTATCCCACCTAGTATAATATTTATTATGTATGGGGTAATGGCAAGTGTATCCATTGGTGATATGTTTATTGCTGGCATCATACCCGGAATCTTGATGGCCCTGGCATTAGTGACTGTTAACTATGTTATCAGTAAAAAAGAAAAGTTTGGAAAAGAGGCCTCTGTCGACAAAGGGAATTTCTGGTCTTCTTTGAACGAAGCCAAATACGGCCTTTTGGCTCCTATTATTATTTTGGGAGGAATTTATGGGGGTATTGTCACTCCTACTGAGGCAGCGGTAATTGCTGTGGTGTATAGTATAATCGTAAGTGTATTTATATATAAAGAACTTTCTTTTAAGGAGCTTCCTGATGTTTTTATCAAAGCCTCCCTGACCTCGGGAATCATTATGATTTTCGTGAGCACAGCTTCTTTTTTTGGTCAGGTGCTTTCATTGGAACAGATACCTCAAACTGTAGCAAATGCGATTGCTAGTATCACTACGAATGAAATTATCATATTATTGTTATTAAATGTGTTTCTTTTGTTTGTGGGAATGTTTATCGAAACGGTTGCCGCAGTAATACTCTTTGTTCCACTTTTATTACCAATCGTTTTGCCGTTAGGTGTGGATCCTTTACACTTTGGTATCATTGTTTGTTTGAATCTGTCACTTGGATTGATTACTCCGCCATTGGGGATTAATCTATTTATAGCTTCAAATATTGCTAAGGTGAAGTTCGAACAAACCTTTAAGTACATTACTCCAATATTTGGTGCGATTCTTATTGTTCTGATTTTAGTCACGCTTGTACCACAGATAAGCACATTTTTACCAGAGATACTTTCACAGTGAAGAGAACTATTCTAATATAAGGTTATGAGGTGAAATCATTGATCACAGGACATTGGCATACAGCTTTTACAGTAAGCGACATAGAACGATCAATAAGATTCTATACTGAATTACTTAATTTTGAGGTGGTTCATAGACAGCGGCAATCCAATAAGTATACTCGTAAGTTTGTGGGCTATCCTAATGCCGACCTGGAGGCTGCCATGTTAAAAATTGCGGGTGACGATAATACAGGAATATCTGGCCATTTACTGGAGCTGAACCAGTATTACTTACCAGAAGGAAAAAAAGTGGATGTACAAACATGTAATACTGGAGCAGCACATCTGGCTTTAGTGGTAGACAATATTCATACTACATATGAATATCTTATGGAAAAAGGGGTTACATTCAAATCAGAACCAGTCGCTGTTGAGGCTGGAAGGAATAAGGGTGGTTATACTTGTTATTTCCTTGATCCGGATGAAATTACGCTTGAATTGTTCCAGCCTCCTGCAAATAACAAAGAATGGTAAATATAAAAACAGCATCGTCTTGCAAGACGATGCTGTTTCTAAGTTTCTATTTTATATTTTTTCATTTTCCTAACTAATGTGGACTGGTCAACTTTCAGGGCAGTGGCTGCTTTTCGGACACTTGGGAATTTGGCCACGGTGTCTTGAATGATGTCGGCCTCATAGGACTCTATACGTTTTTTCAGCGGCTCCATACTGGAATAATTTATAGCAGGAGCAGATGAGCTGGGGTTAATTTGCAATTCTCTTTGTAAGTCGTCCACTGTTATTTTAGGATCTGGGGACATGAGAGCTACTCGTTCGACCAGGTTTTGTAATTCGCGTACATTTCCCGGCCAGTCATGATTTTGAAAGGTATTTAAAGCATCGGTAGTAAATTTACGACTCACTCCATATTTTTGTTCAATATCTTTTAAGAAATGGTAAATCAATGGTATTATGTCTTCTTTTCTATCTTTCAATGGAGGTATGTGTATAGGTATGACATTTAAACGGTAATATAGATCCTCCCTGAATTCTCCTGCTTCTATCATTTTAGGTAAATCTCGATGGGTAGCAGCGATAATTCGAACGTCAATTGATACTGGCTTTGTACCTCCAACACGTGTTACCTGTTGTTCTTGTATCACCCTAAGTAGTTTCACTTGCAATTCCTTATTCATTTCTCCTATTTCGTCTAAAAAGATTGTGCCGTGACTAGCTGCTTCAAATAACCCTGCCTTCCCTCTTTGGTTTGCCCCTGTAAAAGCTCCCGATACATAGCCGAACAATTCGGATTCCAGCAGAGACTCTGGAATTGCTCCACAGTTAACTTTAATTAATGGATATTCTTTTCGGAAACTGTTTTGATGAATCAAATCCACTATTTTTTCTTTTCCAACCCCGGATGCCCCTTGAATAATAACTCCGGAATCTATATGCGCAATTTTTAAGGAGCGATTCAAAACATTTTTCATACTGTCGGAATGGGCGATAATAGAAAGGTTTGGGTCGCTCTGTTGTCTTAGAAACTCCAACTCCTGATGAATTTGGTGGTTTTGTTCTTCCAGTTTTTTAATTTCTGCTTCAAGATTGTTCAAATGAGATAAATCTCTGACATTATTAACAATCTTTTTTATTTCCCCATTTTTATTGCGTATGGGTACAGCAGAGACAAGGACTGTTGTACCTGTATTGATTTTTTGAATGATAGTTACTTCTTTATTATCTTTTAACGCTTTTAAACTACTTGATGAATCAATAACATTTTCCTTTTCAAGTTCTCTTAAACTTCGTCCTATAAGATCATTTACAGATAATCCCGTAATTTTCTCATAGGCAGGATTTTGATGGATGATTACTCCATTTTTATCGGCAATAACGATTCCATCGAAAGAAGAATTAATCACTTCATTTAACTCACTTCTCAACTCCTGCAATGATTCCTTTTCTTTCGTCAATCTGACTAATTTGTCCAATGGCTTTATTAATACTACCGTCATCTCTTTATATGTAAAGGTTGATATTTCGGCTGGATAGTATATCGTGCTGAAAAATTGTGCTCCTTGTTTAATGGAATAAATTATTGGATCTAAATAATATATATACCTTTCTGCCATATTGTTTTTAAAGATAACTTCTCCCTGGTTATTTAAGATAAGACCACCAATATTTCTGATTTCTTTAAGTATATTTTTTAATTCCACTCATTTTGCCCCCTTGCATCAATAATGATGTGATTTTGCAACAATTAATTTAATTATACATCATTTTAAATACTAAAAATAGTGAAAATGCGATGAAAACACCTTTGAAGTTTTGGCATGATTTTTGCATATAGATTAATGACAAGGCTTACATTAGAACATTAGGAGGTAATTTCATGTCGAATTTAACAAAAGCATCTAAATATTCAAAGCAAGAGCTAAAAGGCATGCTACACGATATGATGCTGATTAGAAGTTTTGAAGAAACAGTGGAAAAGTTGTTCCAACAAGGGAAGATACATGGGACGATGCATTTGTGCGTAGGACAGGAAGCAACAGCCGTCGGTGCCTGTGCTCCGTTAACAAAAGAGGATAAAATTACCAGCACCCATCGTGGTCATGGACATAGCATTGCAAAAGGGACAGAGATTAATGGAATGATGGCTGAACTTTTGGGTAAAGAGACAGGTTATTGTAAGGGAAAAGGTGGATCGATGCACATAGCTGACTTGAATGTTGGTAATTTAGGTGCAAATGGAATTGTAGCTGCAGGTTTGCCGTTAGGTACTGGTGCTGCTTTAACATCAAAAATGAAGGATCTTGGGTATGTTGTTGTTTGTTTCTTTGGAGATGGAGCTTCAAATGAAGGGGCATTTCACGAATCGCTCAATTTAGCTTCCGTTTGGGATTTACCAGTTGTTTTCTTCTGTGAAAATAATTTATATGGAATGTCCGGATCCGTAAAAGAAATGGTAAACGTGGAGAATATTGCGGACAGGGCGCAGGCTTATGGCATCCAAGGAGAAGTGATCAACGGAAATGATGTGTTAGAGGTGGCAGCAACAACGGAACGTGCTGTGGAAAAAGCCAGGAATGGAGATGGACCTACTTTAATTGAAGCACACACATACAGGTGGAAAGGACATTCCCGTAGTGATGCACGAAAATATAGAACCAGAGATGAAGAGAAAGAATGGAAAAAACAACGTGATCCGATCGCGTTGTTTAGAGCGCAACTAATAGAAGATGAAGTACTGACCGAGGAGGATTTAGCAGAATTAGATCAGCAGATTAAGAGAGAAATCGATGAAGCGGTAGAGTTTGCTGAAAATAGTAAAGCACCTGGTATTGAAACACTGATGGAAGATATTTATGCATAGAAAGGTGATGAGGTAGATGAGAACAATTACGTACGCTGAAGCAGTTAAAGAGTCTATGAGTCAAGAGATGCGCAAAAACAATGATGTTTTTATCATGGGGGAAGATATAGGAATCTATGGAGGAGCCTTCGGTGTCACAAATGGAATGGTAGAAGAATTCGGGGAGGACAGAGTCAGAAATACGCCGATTTCCGAATCAGCTATCAGTGGAGCAGCGGTAGGATCAGCCATGACAGGTATGCGGCCTATCCTAGAGTTGCAATTTTCTGATTTTATCATGATTGCTACAGATAATATTGTCAATCAGGCTGCAAAAAATCGCTACATGTTTGGGGGAAAGGCCAAAGTTCCAGTGGTTATAAGACTCCCGGGCGGTTCTGGTGCCGGATTTGCTGCACAGCATTCACAAAGCTTGGAAGCATGGATGGCCCACGTTCCAGGTTTGAAAATCGTTCAACCTTCTGACGCATATGATGCCAAAGGTTTAATGAATGCAGCGATTCAAGATGATAATCCGGTTTTATTCTATGAACACAAGGTTCTTTATGGTACGAAAGGTGAGGTTCCTGAAGAAGAGTATAGCATTCCATTGGGTGAAGCGGATATAAAGAAACAAGGTTCCGATGTGACAGTTGTTGCTACAGGTGCCATGGTTAACAAAGCCTTGGAAGCAGCAGAAGAACTGGAAAAAGAAGGGATCAGTATAGAAGTAGTGGATCCTCGTACGCTTGTTCCGCTTGATGAAAAAACAATTATTGAATCTGTGAAGAAAACCAGTCGTGCCTTAGTTGTATATGAAGCTGTAAAACGAGGTGGATATGGGGCTGAAATTGCAAGCATGATTGGAGAGAGTGATGCGTTTGACTTTCTGGATGCTCCTATTCGGCGATTGGGCGGTGAAGCAACACCGATACCATATAATCCGGAATTGGAAAAGGCAGCGGTGCCACAGGTCAACAATATAATCCAGGAATGCAAACAACTAATGAATAAATAGGGGGTGTTTATATGGCTACAGAAGTACTAATGCCAAAATTAGGGGCACAAATGGAAGAAGGAACCGTAGTATCATGGCTGGTCGATGTAGGAGAAGAGGTGGAAGATGGCGATCCTCTTGTAGAAATCCAGACAGATAAGATCACCATGGAAATTGAAGCGGAAGTAGATGGTGTCCTGCTGAAAACCTTATATGATGAGAGTGCTGTTGTTCCTGTCCAGAAAGTGATCGCATATATAGGGGAAGAAGGAGAAAATGTCAAGAATCTGGCTGAAGAAGATACACAGGAAGAAGTTACGGTGGATACTAAACCGGAGCAAACTCCCGCTGTAAGCAAGGGAGATACCTCTGTTCCATCCATCAATAAAATCAGAAGGACGCCGGCTGCACGTAAACTGGGTGAAGACCAAAATGTTGAACTGAGCAACATTGATGGTTCAGGTCCTCTTGGACGTATTCATAAAAAAGATGTGGAGGCCTATTTAGGAAGCAATTCCAAAAAGGCTACACCACTAGCGAAGAAAGTGGCCGTCGATCAAGGTATTGAAATAAACGATATACAAGGAACAGGTTCACGCGGGAAAGTAATGAAAGATGATATTCTTGCAGAAATCCAGGAAGATACGGATTCCGGTATCGATCAAGAGGGTAAACGGATACCTTATAAAGGGATGCGCAAGGTTATAGGTGACCGCATATCTGAAAGTGCTTACACCTCTCCGCATGTAACCCTGTTGTCTGAAATAGACATGACAAACGTGGTGGAGCTCCGTAAGCAATTATTACCGGTCATTGAAGAAACAGAAGGACTGCGTATTTCATTTAACGATATTCTGATAAAGGCAACAGCGTTTGCATTAAAACAGCACCCTGGAATCAATATTCAATTGGACGGCGATGAGATTGTTTATAACTCCTCGATTAACATCGGGATGGCCGTGGCAGTCCCTGAAGGGTTAGTAGTGCCTGTACTCAGAAATGCAGACCAAAAAGGTCTTGCCGCCATTACGAAAGAAGCAAAAGGTATTGGAAGAAAAGCTCGTGATGGGAAATTATCTCATGAGGATATGCAGGGAAGCACCTTTACCATAAGTAATTTAGGAATGTATGCAGTGGATGGGTTTACACCGATTATTAACAGTCCAAATGCAGCCATTTTAGGAGTGGGTCGTATTGAGAAGAAGCCAGCTGTGGTGGATGAGCAAGTAATCATCCGCTCGATGATGAACTTGAGCCTGTCATTTGATCATCGGATTGTAGATGGTGCCCCTGCAGCAGCGTTTTTAACTGAATTAAAAGATGTACTGGAGAATCCTTATAAACTAATGGTCTAGGAGATGTGATTATGACTACGTTTGATGTTGTCGTTGTGGGCGGTGGCCCGGCTGGTTATGTAGCTGCTATCAGAGCGGCCAAGAATGGAAAGAAAACCGCCTTGGTCGAGAAAGGGTATTTAGGGGGTGCATGCCTTAATAGGGGGTGCATTCCTTCTAAGACCTTATTAAAACATGCAGAAATTATAGAAGAAATAAAGCATGCAAAGGATTGGGGGATCCAAACCGATAATCTCCGTTTCTCATTAACTGATATGTTGCACAGGAAAAACAATGTAGTGAATACGCTCAGAGCTGGGATTGATCAGCTGTTAAAAAATGGGAATATCGATGTGTTTAACGGATTTGCAACAATTAAGGGGGATAAACAGATAGCAATTCAAACGGATCAAGAAACGATGGAGATATATGGCGAGAAAATAATTATAGCAACAGGCAGTAAACCTGCTGTTCCTCCTATAGATGGGCTTGATACGGTTAACTATCATACCACAGACACCATTTTTGACATTGATGAAATACCAGAAGCCATCGCGATTGTTGGCGGTGGGGTGATTGGCGTAGAAATGGCTAATATATTTTCCGGCTTAGAAACGGAAGTGACTATTATTGAAGTTGGTGAACGAATTATCCCGACAGAAGATAAAGATGCCGCGAAATCTTTACTTAAAACTTTGAAGAAAAAGGGGATTAAGGTTCTGACAAAGCATCAGGTAACCTCGGTTTCAGAGGGTAATAGTCAGAAAGAACTCACCATCACTTCTCAAAAAGGTGAAAAGGAAACACTTGAAGTGGATGATATTTTAATAGCTGCCGGCCGGAAACCTAATTTATCTGCAGTTGCAGGACTCAACCTGAATATGAATGGATCACATATAGCGGTAGATGAATACCTGGAAACCAGCTTGAAGGACATTTTTGCAGCAGGAGATGTGATCGGTGGTCTTCAACTTGCCCATGTGGCGAGTGCGGAAGGCCTAGCTGCTGTAGAGAACTTAGATAATAAGAAAGAAAAGGTAAATGATAAATTAATGCCCCGGTGTATTTATACCAAACCTGAAGTTGCTAGTGTAGGAGTAAGTGAAGAAGAACTAAAAGAACAGGGAATCAATTATAAGGTAAACAAGTATCCTTTTTCGAGTAACGGAAAAGCATTGGCCATGGGGGAAACAGAAGGATTTACCAAACTACTGGTAGATGAAGTGTATGGGGAAGTTTTAGGCGTCGTGATGGTTGGATCACATGCCACGGAAATAATCAGTCAATCATCTGCTTATATGTTATTGGAAGGGACCGTGGATGAGCTTGCTCATATGACCCAGCCTCACCCTTCACTGTCAGAAGGAATCATGGAATCTGCTAATGCACTTGTCGGAAAAGGGATACATTCGTAATAACAAATTAATTAGAGGGTGAGTCCATGTTTGATATAAATGGAAACAAAGCTATTATAACAGGCGGTGCTCAAGGACTGGGGAGAGCAATGGTGGAAGAATTCCATAAGGCTGGTGTGGAGGTCGCGGTGATAGATATCTCAGAAGATATCCGTACGGTTAAGGAAATCGCGGTAAATGAAACGAAAATTCACACCGTCCAAGGGGATTTACTAGATTTCAATAATATAAAGCACTTATATAATGAGGCAGTTGAAAAGTTAAATGGAACGGTAGATATTCTTGTAAATAGTGCCGGATTGATTCAAAGAAAACCAGCGACGGATTTTTCACTAGAAAGCTGGGATAGAATCATGGGATTAAATGTGACCAGTGTATTTGAATTGTGCAAATTGGCAGCAGATGGGATGAGAGAACAAGGGTCTGGAAAAATTATTAACATGGGATCGATCGTCTCCGTGATTGGCGGATATCATGCTTCAGCCTATTCCACCAGTAAAGGTGCGATACTCCAGCTAACAAAATCCTTATCAAATGA
This sequence comes from Virgibacillus ainsalahensis, assembly GCF_055380755.1. NCBI lineage: Bacteria > Bacillati > Bacillota > Bacilli > Caryophanales > Bacillaceae > Virgibacillus > Virgibacillus ainsalahensis. Next base: position 360,608 of record NZ_AP043943.1, read on the forward strand.
ATGGGCAGGATATGGTATTCAAGTAAATGCGATTGCACCGGGGTATATGTTAACCAGTATGAACGCTGATCTTAAGAATGACCCGGAGAGAAAACCTCAAGTTGATGCCAGGATTCCTGCCAAGAGATGGGGAACATCAAAGGATGTCACTGGTGTTGCATTGTTCTTAGCATCACAGGCTTCTGATTATGTGACGGGAACGTTAATCCCGGTAGATGGCGGAGTACTTGGGAGATAATCTAAAAAAGAGAGGAAGAGTACAGTGAAAAAAAGTTTATTTATTAATGGAGAATGGATACGTTCCGAATCGTATGCTAATTTATTATCCCCTTTTTCCGGAGAGAAGATAGCAGAAATCCCTCAGGCTTCAGAAGAACAAGTGGATGCAGCTATTAATGCAGCTTATGAGAATAGAAAAGTAATGAAGGATCTTACCGCTTTCCAGAGAGCCGAGATTCTGGAAAATCTAGTGAATTTGTTAAAAGAGAATCGATTTGATGCGGCTAAAACAATTTCTCTGGAATCATCAAAACCAATTAAACTCTCGCTGGGCGAAGTCGATAGAACAATTGAAACCTATAAATTCGCAGCAGAAGAGGCAAAAAGGATTTCTGGTGAAATGATTCCGATGGAGGCAGCAAAAAGCGGAGCAAATAGACTCGGATACACGCTAAGGGAATCTATTGGGGTTGTGGCAGCTATCACCCCGTTCAATTTTCCGATGAATTTAGTGGCACACAAGGTGGGCCCGGCCATAGCAGCAGGTAATACGGTTGTTTTAAAACCAGCATCCCAAACTCCTTTATCGGCGTTTTTCCTTGCAGAACTTTTAGAAAAAGCCGGTTTACCAAAGGGTTGTCTCAACGTGGTTACAGGAAGAGGGAGAGTAGTTGGTGACAGGCTGGTTTCCAGTGAAAAAGTAAGCATGATTACATTCACAGGGAGTCCCGAAGTTGGAATAAGCATTAATAATAGAGCGGGTTTAAAAAAAGTAGCATTAGAGCTCGGTTCTAATGCTGGCCTCGTCATCGATGATGGCATTGATCTGGATAACATTATTTCAAAGTGTGTGACGGGTGCCTTCTCAAACCAAGGACAGGTTTGTATCTCGATTCAGCGAATTTTTGTTCATGAAAATTTATTTGAAGAGTTCCTAAAAAAATTCAAGGAGCAAACAGAGAAACTCATATTGGGGGACCCATTGGATGAAAATACAGATGTTTCCTCCCTGATCTCCCAACAAGAACAGGAAAGAGCGAGAGATTGGGTAAATGAATCTTCCCAGGAAGGTGCAGAAGTACTAACCGGTGGGGAAGTTCATAACAATATTTTGACACCGACTATTATTACAGGAGCTTATTCTAATTCTAAAGTATCTTGTCAGGAAGTATTTGCACCAGTAGTTACTGTTAACCCTATTAAAGATGTTAATGAAGGGATAGAACATATTAATAACTCCAGATACGGGTTGCAGGCGGGTATCTTTACAAGGGATATTCAAACTGCTTTCACTGCCTCTAAAAGAATGGAGACAGGAGGAGTAATGATCAATGACATTCCAACCTACCGAGTGGATCAAATGCCATACGGTGGAGTGAAGGAAAGCGGAAATGCTCGAGAAGGAATCAAATATTCCGTTGAAGAAATGACAGAAATGAAACTGGTCGTGTGGAATCAAGAAGAATATTAAGATTTTGAAGATAGATTCCCGTACTGATCATATATGAGGATTGATAATAAATGCCTCCTTGGTTAATTTAGCAAGTTCATACATTGTTATAATTAATAAGGAGGTAATTTACTCTCTCTAAGTCTATCTGTTTGCTGGTTTAAACAGTGATAGATACTTCGGAGGAGAGTTGAAAAATAAAACGGTTTACAAAAAATTGTAGGAAAGATAAATCTGGGGAGGTTTAATTATGTGGAAAAATAGAAACAAACTATTTCTGTCTCTGTTCATGGCTTTGATAATTACAATTTTAGCTGCTTGCAGCGGTGAAGAAACTGCACAGTCGGAGGATTCCGATAATGGGGATCAAGTAGTGATAAGAATGGCCAATCTGGTCGAAAAGGATAATTTCCAGAATCAAGGTTATATGAAGTTTAAGGAGTATATTGAAGAAAAAAGTGATGGAAAAGTAAAGGTAGAGATTCATAATGGGGGGACTATTGCTTCCTCAGATGAGCAAATTGTAGAACAACTTAATAGTGGTTCGTTGGAATTATCGACCTCATCTGCCTATGGTGTAGCAAACACAACAAATATTAAAGGATTCAATTTGTTCGATATGCCTTTTTTGTTCGAGGGTAGGGATGAATTATACTCTTTGACCGATGGAGAATATGGGGATAAATTAGCTGAAGAAGTAAGTGAAACGCAGAATGTGAAGGTTCTCGGATTTATTGATATGGGGTTCTATTCAATTATGAACGGACAGACTGCCATCGAAAGTCCTGGCGATTTGCAGGGGCTGACCATTCGAAGTTCAGCGGCTGCTTTACATTTAGAAACGTTAAAGGCATTTGGGGCTAACCCGACACCAATGGATTATAGTGAAGTATATACAGGATTACAGCAAGGTACTGTGGATGGACTTTCCACTACCACTCCATTGATTTATGGGGATAGATTTTTTGAAGTTAATAAAAATATTACCTTAACCAATCATGTGCCGCTAACCCATGTGGTCATGGTAAATAAAGATTTTTATAACGGTCTTACAGATGATGTTAGACAACTGGTAGATGAAGCTGCTGAGGAGTTCATTATGACTGCTAGGGAATTAACAAAAGAAGCAGAACAGGAAGCTATTCAAGGCCTGGCCGACGAAGGAGTGGAGGTTATAGAGCTTACAGCGGAACAAAAAGAGGAATTTCAAAAGGAAGCAGAAAAGGTACATGAAAATAATATCGATGAAGTTGGGGAGGAAAACTATAATCGTGCATTGGAGCAATTAGGTAAGTAAATCGGTAAGGTTTAAAATACGAAATAATAGAGGAGCGTTTTTTGATGATAGAATTATTTGGTGTTATGGGGAATCCAATAAAGCATTCACTTTCTCCTTTAATTCAAAATGAAGCCTATGAATTAAACAATATTAATGCTTTCTTTCAGCCATTTCAGGTAGAATCAAAAAATCTGGAAGAAGCTGTGAAAGGTATGAAGGCACTTGGGATAAAGGGATTTATGGTAACAGTCCCTTTTAAAGCGGCAATTATACCTTATCTGGATGAATTATCGCCTGGAGCTGAAAAGATTAGAGCCGTTAATGTCGTACAGTTAATTGATGGGAAATATGTGGGCTACAATTTTGATGGGGAAGCCTGGCTAAAAGCGTTAAAAGAAGATATGAAGATTGATAGCCTAAAGAATCAGAACGTCCTTCTGCTTGGGGCGGGAGGAGCAGCACAATCTATCTATTATACGCTTGCACAAGAAGGAAATGTGAATGTAGATATTAGTAATAGAACCATGGAAAAAGCGGAAGCACTGGTAGAATTAAGTGAAAATAAAAAGAGAACCCAGGTCATTTCCCTTAAGAAAGCAGAAAGTCAACAGGAAAAATATGATGTTATCGTGCAAACAACCTCCATAGGGATGTGGCCAAAAACGGAGCACTCTCCTATTAAACTATCTAATTTAAAGAAAGGGGCGTTTGTTTCAGATATCATTTACAATCCCGGTGAAACTGAAATATTAAGACAAGCCAAAAACAATGGGGCCAAAGTTCAAAACGGAATGAAAATGCTTGCCTCGCAAAATGTATTATGTATTGAAAAATGGACGGGGCATAAAGTTGATAGTAATAGGATGTTACAAACTCTTAAAGAAGCTTTAAACAATTAAGTCGAGTATGGAGTTATGAAGGAATCAAGTAATGCTATCCATTTGAAAGAATTAATCGGTAACTAATCGCCCGTTCTCCCGAATTTGGTCATATGTGTTAAATAAAACTAATTAAAATAGTGTTAATCAACATAAAGAATTGAACCGATGTAAAAGACTTACAGATGAAATAGTACCTATACACGATATACTCCTTTTTAGTGTATCTATGTACGGGTACTATTTTTAAATAGAGGTTATTCTTTAAAAATATATTCAGTTTGTGTCCCTCTACATCAAATCTATAGACACAAACGTATAGATGCTCACTTTATTCGAGAGTTTGGAGATAGAAGTAGAGATGCGGAAATTTATTTAATGAGGGATGCAGCAGAAAAGGCAGGAACATTTCTAAAAGATGAAGTATCAGCATCCAAGCATCTTGAAGCAGTACGGAAAATAATTCATGGATTTGAAACCCCGTATGGATTAGAATTACTTGCAACTGTTCATTGGGTCGCAGAGAACAAACCAGAAATACAAGACGATATTCAAAGAATTGTAGAGGAAGTTCATAGTTGGAATGAGAGGAAAAAGAAAATATTTAAAGAGAAGCATATTGAAAAAGCTTGGGAGCATTTGAATGAGATTGTGTAATTAATATAATTTAAAATTCAGACCTCACTCTATTTTGAGTGGGGTCTTTTATTGGGAACCTTTGTAAAACCATTAAAAAACAAGGATTGTCTAAAAATTTTTAGTATTATTATAGAGTTTAAAACAAAATACTGAACACTTTTCACCTATAACTACGAGTTTAATAATAAATAAGAGAAGTAGAGAGTTCTACATTTCAACAATACTCCAAAGAAGTTGACAAGAAAATAACTCGTCATGTGTTAAGGCATTTCTTTTGTTCAAATGCAATTAATAAGGGGATGAGTATTCACGAAGTGGCAAATCAGGCTGGACATTCGAACATTCATACAACATTGATGTATACAAATCCCACTAAAACGGGGGTGTTGGATAAAATGGATCGACTGTAAAGTAGCTCATTGAGTTGTAAAGCTTTACCGTCTTCACTTAAACTACCGGTTCTAATGAAGAACAACCAATCACCTAGTTTAGGAACGATTGGTTGTTGTATATATATCTTCCACAATAAAAAATCTTTCTTAAATAAGGTCAGAAACCTGCCAAATCAATCTAGGAAAATATATTTATAGATGTAATGATAATGGGCATAGCGAATACATCAATTAGGAATGCTCCTACAAGAGGAACCACTAAAAATGCTTTTCTAGAAGGCCCGAACCTTGATACGACCGCATCCATATTTGCCATTGCATTAGGTGTTGCTCCTAATCCGTGGCCCGTAAAACCTCCAACCATTATTGCTGCATCGTAATTCTTTCCGAGCAATCTAAACAATACAAACGCACCAAATAATGCAACAAATAACACTTGTACTAATACAATGATTAATAGTGGAATAGCTAAGTCCACAATCTCCCATAGCTTAACACTCATCAATGCCATAGAAAGGAAGATTCCTAATGTTACATCCCCAATAATCCCAATACTCTTCATATCAATAATCTTACTTTTATATCGATCCAAAATATTTCGTACAATAACAGCAACAAACATTGCACTTACATATGTTGGTAGTACAAATCCTGTTAAATCAGAGAATAAAGTTCCTAAATAAGAACCTAGTGCCATACAAAGCGCAATAATAAAGACCTGCATCATGAATGATTTAGATGTTAAAGACTCCTTTTCTATATCATCCTCTACAGAGGAGGCAACATCTTCCTTGGTTTCCACTGGTTTTAAATTATATTTGTTGATTAAGAATTTTACAATTGGACCACCAATTAATCCACCAGCAACTAGACCAACTGTTGCTGCAGCAAGTCCAATGGATAAGGCTCCTTCGACTCCCATCTCCTCGATAGTTGTTCCAAATGCAGTGGCCGCACCATGCCCACCTTCCATAGAAGTAGCACCAACCATAACACCTAGTAAAGGATCTAAGTTTAGTAATGATGCAAAAGAGATACCGATAACACTTTGGACTAAAGCCAAAATACCACATGAAAGCCAATAGATAACTAGAAGTTTCCCACCAATTTTTATTAAGCTAAAACTCGCCCCCAGGCCTACTGTCGTAAAGAATGTGAGCATAAACAAACTTTGCAAAGAAGTGTCCAAACTAATATTAACAATACCGAATCCTCGTAGTGCTGTAATTATTAATGCAAATAATAATCCACCAACAACTGGCGCAGGTATACAAAACTTATCTAAGAAACCTATGCGTTTATTTAATAACGTACCAATCATAAAAACAGCTAAGGCTAAAAATATCGTCGTTACTTGTTCAAATTCTAATGTCATAAATTCCCCTCGCTTTTCATTTATTTTATTCTTTTCCAATTAAAATTCTCTATAACTTCGGCAATAAGATAAGCTGCTAAACGTGTAGTTTTATTGTTTTCGTCTAAAAGTGGGTTAACTTCTGATATATCAAAACTCAATATATTTTTCTTAGAAACAATATACCTTAGTAACTTACGTACAACTTTTGGTTCCAATCCAAATGGTGTAGGTGCGCTTACACCAGGAGCATCACTTGCAGCAATGGAATCTGTACATAGAGTTAGAATAATTGCATCGTGCTTAGAACTAAATCCATCAATTGCTTCAAGCACTTGATCAGATTGTCTTCCTACTACATTCTCTTCTAAGAAATATGTACACCCTAACCTTTCTGCTTCCTGAAAAAGGCTCTTGGTATTACCGAATGGCTGAATTCCCAGGCATAAATAATCTGCATTCTTATCTGCTATTACTATTTGTCGGAACATCGTACCTGAGGATGGAGTCTCTTCCTGACGCATATCGAAATGTGCATCAATATTGATAATACCAAGAGAAGCATCATTACCTATATATTTTCTTGCGCCTAAATAATGGCCATAGAGTGTTTCATGTCCTCCTCCAATTATAATTGGAATGGTTGAATGAGATAGAAGCAAATCTACATGCTTTCCTAATTCTTCTTGAGCTTGCTCCATTTTTTTACCTTCACAAGCAATATTACCAGTATCAAATAATGGTAGATTATTAAGAATTGTGGAAGGCAAATTGGATAAAAAGGAACGAATCATATTTGGTGCTTGAGCCGCACCAGCTCTACCTTTATTTCGAAGTACGCCCTCATCTGATTCAAATCCAACGAGACAAAAAGCATTTTCTGTTTCTTCCAAACTATAAATTGGTTTTAAATTAACGACTTGATGTAGTCGAAAACTACTTTTATCCGTATCGCTATCCACTCTACCAGTCCAATTTTGTTTTTCAGATTGTTTGTACATATTAGCCACCTCATTATTTTATTGATTATTTATTTAATTATAATAATTCTATAGTATAATTACTAATACATATAATTTATAATTCTATAGTTTTAGTCTATAGTTTAAGGAGAATTAGTGTGGATATAAATCAATTAAAATACTTCATAACTTTAGTGGAGGCAAAAACATTTACCAATGCAGCAAAGGTTTTACATATTGCCCAACCATCCTTAAGTATCTCTATTAAAAAGTTGGAAAATCAACTGGGCCTTGTATTAATTGATAGAAAAAAACGTACGATACACTTAACTAGAGAGGGAGAAATTTTATATTTAGAGGCAAAAAGATTAATTAATCAGTTACATCATATCGAGAAGGTAATGGACCGATTAAGAGTAGAAGGACCATTGGAATTATCCATTGGTACGATTGAATCAGCGAAATATTGGCTTCCTAAAGTCATAAAAGACATCAAAGAATCCTACGATGGAGTTTATACCCTACTGTTAGAATTATTAAGTTTAGATGAAGTCAAAAAGGCATTATTGAATTATCAAATTCATTTTGCTATTACCAACCAATATATTGAAACAAATAAAATACAGTCTACTCTACTTTATGAAGAACCTTTGGTTGCTCTTCTGCCAATAGACCATCCATTGGGAAATTACAATTACCTTACCATTAAAGATTTAGGGAATGAGCCATTTATATTATGTAAAGAAGGGTATCAAACTCGGGATGATGTCTTAAGTGCTTTTCGAATTGCCAGTATAAAACCGAACATCCATTTTGAGATTGAACGGTTTGAAACAGCATGTCGTTTAGTGGAAGAAGAACTTGGCTTAACAATTGTCCCAGAAAGTTATGTCCAAGATAATAGTAAGCATCCATTTCACGTTAAACTGATAAATGATCAAGATATTAGACGTAATGTTTATTTAGTGGTCGATAAAAACAGGTACCTACCACCAATTATAAAAGAATTTATTAGATCAATTAAGGATTACCATAAGGGATAATTTCCTTTTGTATCCACTACTTCCAACAGGTGGAATAAATTCTCCGCACGGTTCTGTGTGGAACCAATATAAACCATTTTATCGGGGGACTGACCTCCGAAATTTCCGATCCCGAACTGCGATGATACCATTTACTTTAGAAGTTATACCTGTTTCCTCATGCACCTCCCGGATAATACTGTTTTCAATGGGTTCGTGTTGCTCGATGTAACCACCCGGATTAGTCCATTTACCTTTCCCGGGTTCTTGGCGTCGACGGACCAGTTTCAAAATAATAGATTAGTGTTTGGAACTTTAAACAGTAAAATTTTCTCTTTTTTGTTATGGTAAGTTATAATATTCAATTTGTACTTGATGGAGGGCTCAACCATGTATAAAAATAGATTAGGTCCTTTAGAAATAAAACGTGAATTGAGACAGATATATTGGGATGTGGGTATTATGCGGAATCCCTACCGTGGAATATCATCATATCATTCCTTTTCACCAAATTAAGTCCCACGCCGTACAAGAAATGTAATATCATGCCCGGAACACCATCACAGAGCGGACTGCGATGAAATACCAAAAGACGTACTTTATTCAATCAATCAAACCAAACAAAAACCTTTAAACGAGAATAAGGAATCAATTTCGAAAGATTTTTTTCTGCTAGATTATCCATCCTTACAAATAAAAGCAGAATCAAATATTTATCAACGCACTCCTTTTTTTTAGTCAACCTCTCCAGTGTTCAGATTTTTTTGTTTTTGAGGACATAATCATTTGACTTTCCATTCTTCTGACATATTTTAATCTGTATTACCCAGTTCTTTTATTATTCAAAATCAATTATATTAACGTCTAGCATTCATGAAGGGAGAACTCTTGTTCTTGAATTATTTCCTTAGTTTGGGTATATTTGGGCTATGATTAATAAGGTGAATCTTTACAGGAGGTAAGTAGATGGTTGAAGAAAAAAATGACATAAAAGCTATTAGTTTGCAAGAAAAACCAGGAATAGAAAAAAATTTATTTAATAAACCTGAGCAAAGCGCAAATGTTTTATATAAATTCATGAAAAAAATAGATTATCTAAAAGATATTCTTGAACATAATGCGATAATGCCCCGCTACTATGAAGAAAAAATTAATTATTTAAATATCGATTTTATAGAAAAAATCGCATTCCCGATGAGTTGTTTTTGTGATATACATTTAAATAAATTAGAAAAACATATGGAGAAATATGGTGGCTTTGGAATAGGGTTGAGTAAAAAGTGGGGAGTAGAAGTTGGAATTCAGCCAATACAATATATTAACGTTAATTCTAAGTTAAGAGTTGATTTCAGTGAAGTTTTTTCAAGTATTTTTAACATGAAAGCGGCAGAAAGGAAAAATTATAGTCATTATCATGATTATATATTGCATCATTTACTTTTTATGAAACCGATTCATGGAGAAATGATTGTTAAAGCCGATAGTTATGAGAAACGCCACTTTCATGATGAAAAAGAATGGAGATTTGTACCTGACGTTGCTTCAACAGACACCGAACTACCAATGGTTATAGACCAGAAACAAATGAATCCTAGAAGTTATCACACTTATTCGCAGGCTATTAGAAAGAAGCCTGAATTATGGTTGAAATTTGATTTTGACCAGGTTAAATATATTATAGTTCAGGATGAGAATGACAGGAACGATATTATCAATTTTATAATAGAAAAGCAGATAGGGGACAGCGAGACTGAAAGATACATACTCGTTTCGAAAATTATTACTTTTAGTGAACTGGGAGAGGATTGGTAATTATGTTTGCTAACTTTGAAAAAGCATTTTTTAAAAACAATGAAATAGAAGAAAAGTTGCCTGAAGAGGTTATAAAATCTTTAAGTGAACAATTACCGGATGGTTTTGCATACACTTCTATTGGTTCTAAAGCTGTTGGAGTAACTGTACAGAACTCACCTGAATTGAAAGTTGGAGGGTTAAAGTTTGTTCTACCGGAGGATTTACCAAAGGATTTCAAACCGTCAACAACCAATGAAATATTGGAATATATATATAGAACGCAACAAAAACTACGTCTTAAGCCAGATGAGAATAAAAATATAACTATAAATGAAACTAAGTTCAAAATAGATGATATGATTAAGTACCCATTAGAAGAAAAAGAATTTGAAAACATTGAAATGTATGCAGTACCTGAGCCATTTAGGTCACCATTTAAAATTACTTTATACGGAGATGGGGTTAGCAAAGACCTATTTATACAAAGGCAGCCGTATAAAGACATGCATAAAAGTCTTTTTAAAAATATTGATAATAATGGTTTAGTAATTATATATATTGTCGATGAAATTGAAAATGAGATACAGTTTAGATTTGATCTAAATATTGAAGATGCAAAAAATGTTCAAGAAGCTATTGAGTCTCTAAAGCTCTATTATTCTTGTTTAAGAGGAACAATTAAAGTAAACGATTATCCCTTACCAAAAATTGATGTAGATGATTCAGAAATTGAATCTATTTTTGAAACTATAAAATTCTGGGAAAAAGTCATAAAGGTAGAAGAGACACTAAGCTTAAAATTCACTCCGAAAGCACAGATAATGGTAAGTGATGTAACTATAATTGAGGAATTGTACAGATCATTTGTCGAAAAGAAACCCTACAAAGAGTATGTCGATATAAATTCGTTTTCCCTAGAAGGACATGAAGGTATGGATATAAAAGATTTATTGGAAACAAAAGGATTAATGATAAATTTTATTATAAGCTCCGAGATAGAAGTTTTTGATGAAGTGTATAATTTACACAGTGTTGTTTGTTACTTTGATTTTAGAATAACTGACGTAAAGTCAGTGAATCAAAATAAAACAAAATTTGTATTAACTATTCAACCGTTTAAAGATAGAAAAATATATCAGTCTACTATTCATTTTAAAAGTGAAGAGGATGCGAAATCTTACCAAACCAATTCATTCGATATAAATGAGTTACAGCATGCGGAGACATTGGAGACGGGTTTCTAAGATTCGACTCCTGTCACTTCCTGGTTTTTGTCACATTATGTCGGAGAAATACTTTGAGATGAATAGAAATTTTCTTTTCCGCTTTTTTAAGGGTGATTTTAGAAATTTATATCTGGATAATAACCAGAAATTATAAATTTAAGATAATGGTTCTTCCCTTGGTTTTAACGAGATTGAACATAAAAAGCAAAAGATGTTGTCTGATAACCGTATGTTGGAAGGCTTTTGTAACGGAGGAAAGCCAATGATTGGTTTTCCTGAATGGTTTATAAATTGGTATGAAGGGGGCGTGAAAGCATGAGGAAAAGACCATTTGAACTATGGCTAATTTGGCAAAATGTTGAGACTCGTCAACGATACCACGAAGGAAAGTTACTTTATCAAGATGGAATTTACACATTTTCCTATGAAACGAGCGGCTGAAGTTAGCGGAAGTAATGGACAATGGCTATCGACCTCATTTAGCATTCCCTGATACGAATAAAGTGTATACTTCAGATAAACTTTTTGGACCGTTTGCGCGCCGATTACCTGACCCAAGAAGACCGGACTATCAAACCTTTCTTCAAAACTTAGGGCTTCCACTGGATTGTACTGAAATGGACGTACAACTATATGTATCTGGGGGGATTTTAGCAACAGATTCCTACGAATTTGTTTCGCCTATCTACTTGGAAAATAATTACTTTGATTTAAACTTCTTTGTGGCAGGGTGGCGTTATTATGAGGGTGAGCGCGTAATTGACCATCTACGAAAAGGCAATGTTGTGGACTTTTCTTTGGATTCCGAGAATACCGAGGATGACAAAGCTGTTTTGGTTATGACGGTAAATGGGGAGAAGTTAGGCTACATCCCTGCATTTTATAGTGGGTGGATGTATGAAATCATCCAAAAAAATGCAACTACCAAGCAAAAATTGAAAATATTCATTCCCAAGCGCTGCCACATCGTAAAGTCAACATTTCAATTGTTGGCGAGTTGAACCAAGCCGTTGATATTGCTGACGTCTTAAACGATAAAGAACAATTGAGATTGGTGATGAGTTAATATAAATTGAACGGATACCCGCGGCACTCTGTTCGTTGTATGTAGGGACGCGGGGACAGGTAGAGACCAATCAAAAAGTAACTTATTTTGAAAGAATAAAAGGTTTTTATCCATATACAGACAAACAAAAAAGCCAACAGCCTATGTGTAGCAGGTCGTTGGCTTATTTTTTATTAAATGGATTTTTTCAGTCACCTCGGGCAGGTACCGCGTCCCAGAGGGGTGAATGTAAGATTTTACTCAATCTGGATGGGGATTCAAGATCTGCCAGAATCATCTCTTGATAGATTTGCCAATCTTTGTTTCAGCCATCACTCGTGGGTTTGAATCAAAGAGAAAAATGGAACGCGGCTGATGTGCTCCCCCAAGGAGAGAAACAGATCCCTCGTCTATCACTCTCTTTGGCTGGCTATCAATTCGAAGGTTTTCATTAGGTATATCATTTCTTTCGTTATCTTCGAACGGACATCCTTTCTCAGAAAGAGCGACACATCTATTCCGTGGCTGTTAAAAATGTCTATCCAGTCATGGATCGCTTGCTTCAATTCCTGCTCCTCTTTACTTTCTTGAAATTCCTTACCGTAAAAGAAGATAATCCACCGAAACCTGATGAAATTCTGCCAATTTCATGAGTATATCACTTTCTGAAAGGGGATCAAAGCAGCGCTCACAAGGTTGTACCTGCCCCTATATCTCTACGGTATCTCCCAAATTTCTCGAAACTCCGCACAAAATTTGAGATTAATAAAAACTATATTGGTATTGTCCACCACCACGGACAATAAGGTACCATCTACCAGCTCCTTCAACAGAAATAGTCACTGGTGTTTGTGTGTAATGCCCACCAAAATACTTGAATTGTTGACCAGATGTATATTTTCTATAATTGATACTATCAACCAAGAAAACATCTGCAGCATGATGTAAATGAACTTTCACAGTTAAATTACCATTTGAATCAGCGTATGGTATTCTACTCAAGCAATCACCCTCTTTTTACTAATACATTCGACATAGTAATTGCAAAACCCTTCTGAAAAGGAGTAAAAAAGTCCTATTTGTCGAATTTATTCAAAAGAAAGAGGATATTGGTCTTTTTAAATCACAGACTACACTCTTTCAACTTTATTGAAGCCCAATGTGACCGTCAAGTAAAAAGACACAATTTATGCTCATTAATTTGAAACACTTTCTTGCCCAAATATGGTCGACCTATGTTTCATTCGGTAACTATCTTCATTTAAATGAATAATCTCAACCCGATGTAAAATTCTATCTAATATTGCTGTTGTAATTGCTTGGTCTCCTAATAATTCACCCCATTCTTTTGGTCCTTTATTTGATGTTAAAATAATGGATGACTGATTATATAAATCATTGATCAAATGAAAAAACATATTTGCTTCCTGTTGATCCATTGCCATAAACATCAAATCATCGATAATGACTAAATCTGCATCTCTTATTCTTTTCATTCTCGTCTGTGATTTACGAGTAATTTCCTCCGTTTTCAGTACGTGGACAAGGTCTCCCATCGTAGTAAAGATAACCTTGTAACCTTGGTTTAACGCTTCAATACCCAACCCGATTGAAATGTGAGTTTTCCCACTACCTGGTGGTCCTAATAGAATGATATTGTGTAACTGTTCTATCCACGTTAAATCCTTCAATCTATTCAAATGTTTGTTGCTCAATGATTTCTGTTCTTTTAAATTGAATTCTTCTAATGTCTTTTGGAAAGGAAATGTAGCCCATTTAAATCGTTTTTCTAATTGCTTTTCTTCTCTCCTAGTTTGTTCATATTTTGCTACATCTAAGAGGAACTGAGTAAAGGATGAATCCTTTTGCTCAGCTTCTCTAATTAATGTAGGAAGGTGATTCGCTGTTTCTGCTAAACGTAGAGTCTTCATCAACTCTTTCAATTGGTTCAACTGGCTCATATTGACTCACCTTCCAATATGGCAGTATAAGTATCCACTTCTCTTTTTTGAGTCTCCGTCTCCATAACCAAACCAGAAACCCCTTTTAAGTGTGTTACATTCTCAGCGGTGTCAGTCACTGTGTCTTCAACTTGTCGGTGTTGTTTTACATAGGCGACGACATCGCTAAAATCTGTTGCACCATAAAGGTTCTTTTTTATACACTCATTCAATGCTGCCGATAGAATTTCCCTGTTATTTACTTTTGTCTCTTTTAATATCATTTGAAGCTGATCCCTAATATATCGAGGGTACTTTTCTTTTACTTTTTGTAGATAACCATAAGCTATCTCATTGTCATTAAATTGCTGGGAAACGGTATTCATAAATGCATCAATACCTTTTGTTCTATCTCGGCTATGCTTCCTATCTTTAATCAATAACCCCTTCCCGTCAGGGATATTATGCTTTGCGATGATTTCACCTGTTTTAGGGCTATAAATGATTAATTCCTTTTCTTCGGTTTCCTTAATGCAGACAGTTTCATACTTGCCAAACGTCGCCAATGGAAGGGAATAACGATTAGATAAATAACGAATAGTATTGTCCTTATGGACACATCTTGATATACTATTTTCATAGCTATATTTTATATCTAGATTTTTGGTGACTGGTCTTAAGTGTTGTCTTTCCAGGGAAAACACTTCGACCGGTCTCTTTTTTGTTGTATGATGAATTTTATAGTTTCCAGTTCTATTGAGCCATTCCCAACCCTGTTCATTCCAAGAATCAATGTTATGAAATACTCGATGTTTAGCGAAGTTATGTTTAATAAAACCAACTACATTTTCGATTTTTCCTTTACTCTCTGGATCCGCCTTGCGGCAAACACGAAGGGTTAGATTCCTAGATTCTTTATATTGTTGGAACTCTTGCGTTAAAATTAAATCCCCGCCATTCTCACTGACGACTATTAAACTATCTTGGTCGTATACTAATTCACTTGGAATTCCCCCAAACCACCTAAATGCATTTTCATGTGCTTTGATGACATCTTGAGTAGTGAAAGGCCTATCTAACCATTCTTTATATTTATATCTAGAATTAGATAATACAAAAGCTATAAAGTTTAGTTTTACTTCCTTATTATCGACTGCTTTCTGTTTAGTATGACCAAAATCAACTTGTATTTGTTCACCCATAGGTGAATCGGGTATAGCCTCATATATTCGTGGTGAAGTTTCCTTCTTTATTTTATATTCCTCTCGAAGCTCTCTAACATATGATCGAACCGTACTTTCACCTATTTTTAAATCTTCGTACTTCTCTTTTAGCCAATCTTCTACTTGTGCGGCGGACATATCTGGATGTTCCCTCAACCAAGATAATATCAGCTCTTTATAAGTATCTAATTTCTTACTCCTCGTTTGAAGTGAATCTACCCACTCAGTCATATCCGAAGGAGACTTTTTTAGATAACGATATACTGTTGATCTTGATATTCCTAGCTTGTCTGCCACCTTCGTCTTACTGAATCCCTTTTTGATTAACTGACTTATTTCCATATACATTTCCCACTTATCCACCTTCTGCTACCTCCACTGTTGTATGTTATAGGATATAAACATTTTACAATGGAAAGTATCTATATTTTATTGGTATATTTGGGTAAATAAGTGTTTCTTTTTATCTAGCAAAAACTGTCTACTCTAGTTTAGCAGTCACAGGATGTTGTATTTATTGCGACAATTGGTTGAATAGGTATAAAAACCAAATCCATCCAATAGATATCCGAAGAGGAACTAATGGCAAAGTAAAACATGCTGCTAAACATGGATGGGAATCAAATGGGCTAGTTCGTTCGATGGAGGCTGCTGGTTTCTTCGTGCAACCCCTTTATGCTCAAAAATATGTTAAACTAAGTTTATTAATTAATGATGACATTAATAAGGGGGATTCTCAGTGCCACTGAATTTAAAATATGATCAGGGTCGTGTACGAAAGTATCATTATTTTATGTTGCTAAGCCTTATTCAAAAGCATAAAAAAGTCTCAAGGTCTCAGCTTGCTCATTTAACTAAAATGAGTAATACAAGTGTGGGAAAAATAATTAAGCAACTTATTAACGATGAACTAGTTATTGAAGTCGGACAGACTGAAGGGGAGGTGGGAAGGCGGGCCACACTATTAGAAATAAATCCAATCGGGTCGTTTATCGTTGGTGTAGAACTTGATAGGAGCGGTATCCAAATCGCAGTTGTCACTTTAACCGGTAAAGTTATAAGAAAGAGGCACCTAAAGTTTGGCACAGATAAAACTCCCCACGATATACTAGATGAGGTGGCTGAAGAAATCTTAGCACTAACGGATCAAGTAGGGAACGATATCAATGAAAAACTCATTGCTATTGGTGTAAGTATCCCTGGTCTTATAACCTGGCCAGAGGGAAGAGTGTTGATGGTCCCTCAATTTCATTGGGAAAATATAGATGTTAAGGCTTGTTTGGAAAAGAAACTAGATTATGTTGTGTATGTAGATAATCATGTAAGAACTGTTCTTTTAGCAGAAAATTTATATGGCAGCATGAAGGATTTCAATGATTCTGTTTGCATTTATGTCGGTAGTGGGATTGGCGGCGCAGCCATGTTGAATGGTGAAATTTTACGTGGCCATCGTAATATGCTAGGAGAAATCGGCCATATGACATTAGATCCCCATGGGGCGATGTGTGATTGTGGAAGACTTGGGTGTTTGCAGACGTTTGTATGTTCTTCGGAAATAGAAAAACAGGTACAACAACCGATACAAGAGGTATTTGCAGCATTTGATAGGAAAGAGGGATGGGCGGAGAGAATTATCAATCGGGCTCGCACTTATCTTGGTCTGGCTATTTCAAATGTTATTTGTATCTATAATCCCGAGGCAGTGTTGCTTGCAGGACCCATGATTCAAGAATTCCCTTCTCTGGTTCAAGATGTGGCCATGGAATCGGATAAGTACGTTTGGAATCCTTTGAAAAATTCATTTCATTTAATTTATCCTGAGATTGGCAGGGACAGCGGAGTGATTGGTGCCAGTGCGCTTGTGCTAAATGAATTTTTAAGGTATTCCAATGATGAAATTTAATACTTGATTATAGAAACAAGTTTAGAAGTATTGCGTCTCCATTAATTAGATGCTATACTTTAATCAATTATTAAACTGAGTTTAATAATATAGCGATTAAATATGATGATTAAGTAATTATTTCTCTTTTAATCAATATTTTTTCGGTAATAATTAAACTCAGTTTAATTATAGTTAGTCAAATATAATACATTAAAAGGTGGGGTACCGATGGAAATTATTCAAACAAAAGATTACCAGGAATTGTCGCAAAAAGCTTTTGATATTCTAGTAGACACTATTAAACAAAATGAAAACGCTGTAATCAATACGACTACAGGAGCTAGTTATGATGGTCTCTTTGAGTTACTTGTTCAGGCAATTAATGATGATGAATTATCAATTGAAAACACTGTCATGATGAATCTGGACGAATATATAGCGGAAAGAGATAAAAAGTTTACTGTGTATACTTATATGCATGAAAAGTTATATGATTTAATTAAAGAGCAACCAAAAATTATTGAGTTGCTGAATGGTAGTCTTACAGATTTAAATTCTGAAATAGAACGTTATAATAAGGTTCTTCAAGAATATCCGCGTGATTTACAGATTCTGGGACTGGGAGTGAATGGCCATTTAGGTGCAAATGAGCCGGGAACTCCTTTTGATTCACGATTATTTCTTGCGGATAGCGATGAATCCACCATTAAAAGTACAATGGGGTATCAAAATTTAACACGTGACGAAGTGCCGACGCAAATGTTGACACTTGGTTTAGCGGATATGATGGAAGCCGAAAAAGTTCTACTTGTAGCCTCAGGGACAAGAAAGGCTGAAGCAGTTAAAGCGACAATTGAAGGACCAATCAACGAGGACTGCCCAGCTTCCATCCTAAGAACCCATCCGAACGCAATCCTTATCATTGATGATGCAGCAGCATCTCTTCTCGATAAAAAATAATCGATAAGGTTGCATATAATTGATAACAGGACTGACCCAAAAAAGCATACAGATTATTTACCTTTTTTGGGTTTTTCTGACAAAGGAAGGGGAACTTTTTGTGGAAGATTTGATTATCGGGTTGGATATTGGTGGCACAACCACAAAAGCCGGGTTGTTAAATAAAAGTGGTGAAGTGATTCATAAGTGGGAAATTCCAACAGATAAAAAGAATCACGGTAGTTATATCGTTGATGATATATGGAGGTCTATCACGAAAACATTAAAAGAGTTACAAATAGAGAATAGAATATTAGGTATTGGAGCCGGTGCACCAGGTTTTGTTGATAAAGAAACAGGTATGGTCTATGAAGCAGTTAATATTGGATGGAAGAATTTCGACTTGGGTAATAAATTAAAGCATGTGTCTAATTTACCGGTTTTTGTTGAAAACGATGCCAATCTGGCTGCATTGGGTGAAAACAAAAAAGGGAGTGGTGACAACGTGAAAGATCTCATAGCAATCACACTTGGTACCGGGGTAGGCAGTGGGATCATTGCAAACGGGGAAATATTGAATGGAATGAACGGTACAGCTGCCGAAATCGGGCATATCATTGTAGAACCTAATGGTTATCCGTGTAATTGTGGACGGATAGGCTGTTTGGATACAATTGCTTCAGCAACAGGAGTTGTCCACCAAGCAATGGATTATGTTATAGAAAATTCAAATAGTTCATTGGCTGAACACTATAGAAAGAATGGATCATTGGATGCCAAGGATGTGTTTGCTTTAGCGTCGGACGGTGATACAGCAAGTGAGAAAATCATTGATCATACAACAGATGTTTTAGGCTTTATGATTGCAGGTGCAGCAACTATCATCAATCCCTCCACTATTATCATAGCCGGCGGACTATCAAGGGCCGGGGAGTCATTTCTTCAGAAAGTAACTGACTATTTTAAAAAATATGCGCTGCCAAGAATCAGTGAAAATTGTGAAATAAGGCTTGCTCAATTGGGAAAGGATGCAGGGATGATTGGCGCAGCCTTTCAGGTTAAAAGAGAATTGCAATATGCTTTGAGCTGATATTAGGCTATTCGCTCGCAGGATGAAAGCGATTTAAAGATTAATTTGAGTGTGCGAAAAATTCGAATCGAAAATAAAGGAGTGAAAGAATTGGGTCAAGCTTTAAGGAAAGAAAATGTAGAATCGCCGAAGTTAAGTCTAAAGGAAAAGATAAGCTATGGTTACGGTGACGCCGCCTCCAACTTTGTTTGGGGAATGGTGAACAGCTATTTACTATTTTTTTACACGGATGTCTTCGGAATAACAGCCGCGGCTGCCGGGACGCTGTTTTTGATCACGCGTATATTTGATGCGGTGAATGACCCGCTGATGGGAATCATTGTTGACAGAACAAAAAGCAAACATGGAAAAACAAGACCATATTTATTATATCTTGCGGTTCCATTTGGCATACTGAGTGTCATCACTTTTATTACTCCCGACCTGTCTGTTACCGGAAAAGTGATTTATGCTTATGTAACCTATGGACTTCTTGGTATTATTTATACGATGATTAATATCCCTTATGGTGCTCTTATGCCACTGATGTCCAGGAATTCTAAAGAAAAAGGTGAATTAAACAGTTACCGGGCTATTGGACGATCCGTAGGTGCGATTATTGTGGCTTCACTTACTTTGCCGCTTGTGAATTATTTAGGCGGAGGTAACCAACAGCTTGGATTTCCTATTGTAATGGGAATTTATTCTGTAATAGGCATCATCTTCTTTTGGTTGACGTTTAGAAACTGCCATGAAAGAGTGCAGACTACGAAAGCAGAGCAGAAGAATCCTGAAATCAAAAAGTCGCTTGCTCAAATGTTTAAAAATAAGTACTGGCTTCTTATATCTGCAAACTCATTTCTTTGGTTTGTAAGAATGGGAGTCATGAATGGTGTGCTTATTTACTACGTTAACTATGTACTGGGGCAACCGAGTATGGCACCATTTTATTTAACATTGTTAAATATAGCGAATTTAGTAGGTGGATTTTTTGCATTATCGATCTTGCGAAAATATAGCAGTCGAAATTCAAGTATGCTTATGTTTGCAATAGCTACTGTTTTGCTCGCTTCTTTATTCCTTGTAGAAGGACAATCGATGATTTGGTTTTCCATAATTTTCTTTGTAGCAAATGTATTGATTGGATACGGTGACCCAGCTACCTTGACTATGTTGGGGGATACAATCGACTATCAGGAATGGAAGTTTGGTACTCGTCCGGAAGGTTTGCTCGTGTCAAGTTATAGTTTTTCAACAAAGTTCGGGGTTGCAATTGGCTCCAGTTTAATTGGCTTTGCTCTTAGTTGGGCTGGATATGATCCGTCTGCTGTTACAGAAAGTGCCAAAACGATGATCCGCACCTTAATGCTTAGCTTGCCAATAGTGTTTACCGTTTTACAAGTGATCGTCTTATATTTTTACAAATTGGATAAATATCACGAAGATATTGTCAAAGATTTAAATCAATAATTCAAGTGGGGGAATTTACAATGAAAATTATTACTGGTTGCTTATATCATGAAACAAATACGTTCAATACATTTTCTACTTCTGTAGATGACTTTGTCCTGGTTGAGGGAAAAGAAGTTGAAAACCGACTTGCAAGTACACAAGTACTTAAGGATAATGGGGCGGAAATCATACCAAGCATTTACGCGACCGCATTGTCATCAGGTACAGTGAGAAAGGAAGCATACAGATATTTTGCTGACAAGTTCTTATCTGTTATTAAAGAAAACAGGGATATCGATGGAATTTGGTTACATTTGCATGGTTCAATGGTTGTTGAAGAGATTGGTTCAGGGGAACTAGCATTATTGAAAGAAATAAGAGAACACATTGGACATGACATTCCAATTTCGTTAACACTAGACATCCATGGCAACCTTGCTGATGATTTCCATAAATATGTCAACATTGTATATTCCTATCGTACGGTACCGCATGTTGATCAGCCTGAAGTGGAACGGAAATCAGCACAGCTATTGGTGGATGCAATTAAAAACAACGCAAAAATTAAACCTTCTTTTAAAGCGCTACCAATGATTATTCCTGGGGAGAAGGCTGTTGCAGCAAGTGAACCATTGCGGTCCATACTTGAGAAGATTAAAGAACTTGAACACATGAAAGGGATTATCAGTGCTAATTTCTTCATTTGCCATGCTTGGAATGACACAGAAAACACGAGATCATCCATTTTTGTAGTCCCTGAATCCGAAGAATATAAAGCCCTTGCCGAAAAAGTGACGGAAGAACTGGCGAATTATGTATATGATAGACGTTATGAGTTCGAATTCAATGCAATGGTCCTTGAACCGCAAGAAGCTATCGATCGAGCACTTAACGAACAATCCAAACCTGTCTTTATTTCGGACTCAGGTGATAACTCAACTGCCGGTGCACCAGGGATGAGTACTTTACTATTACGTTGGTTTAAAGAAAGGGATTTGCAGGATAAGAAAGTATTGATTTCTGCTGTTTATGATGCTGAAGCTTTCCATCAGTTGAGTTCGCATGAAGTCGGTGACCAAGTAACTGTTAAAGTCGGGACGAATATTGACAAAGATAGTGCACCTGTTGAACTAGAGGGAACAATCAAAGCGAAAGGCGACTTGCTTGGATATTTGAATGCTACGAATGATAAAGTAGGGGAAACATGCATACTTTCTATTGGAAACTTGGATGTTATAATTTCAAACAGTGGTGAATCATTTATTACGATTAATCACTTTACCTGTGCAGGTGTAGACGTGAATGACTATGATGTGATTGTTGTAAAACAAGGCTATCTTTTCGATGAATTAAGTGCCATTTCCAAATTGGATATTCTGGCAATGACACCTGGTGCCACTTACCAATGGATTGAGAATATTGATTATCAAAACATTCCCAGACCGATATTTCCGATGGAATTAGAGTGAATGTAACCAACATCAATTAAAAATAGTCATAAAATGGAGAGATAATGCTGTCCCGAAAAGGATGCCTGTTCCCACAGGGGAGGCATCCTTATTTCATACACTATCAAGAGTTCGTGGTGCCTCTCAGTTCCCGAATTTTGGCGAAGGTCGATAGAGTAAAAGCATAGTAGAATATACTAAAATAAGATAGCGACTGAATAATGCGAGGGTGGTTGGTTGCCGTTCTTCATTCCTTTTTGGAAGGGAGATGATAATCATGGAAGCATTTCTTACTGCATTGAGGTCAGTCCCTACTACATTAGAGTGCGAGAGCACAAAATACTTCCTCCAACACTGAAATGAAGCATTGTTGATATTGAGATATCTTGTTCTCTTATTGCTTTCAAGACTCCTTCAGTCATTGTGTTGTTGCACGAATAAATCGCGTGGTGGTTCTGGAGAAAGTAATTCCATAGTTGTACGACAAGCTATACCTGCATCAATTAGTTTCCACTGCTTACTATCTTCAAATGCTATATAGACATTAGTGGTGCCTCAAGATGGGATGCCTAATTATAAAAAAGTTAGGGTATCATTAGCTACTCCACCTAACTTTTAGTTAAACTAGTTTCAAATCTATCCCGTATCATTGCAACGTTGGTACGGGATTTTTTCATGAATGAATTTCATAATCTCTCACCTTGTCATACAAGGTGTTTAAAACACAAAAAAGGTCCTGTTGTTGAGTTGGGATTTTGATCTGGGGTTTATATTTACGATAATAGCCACAATTGTTATGACAGATTAAATCTGATTGAATGTTAAGTATAAATCACAGCGAACTGATTATATCCTTCATTGTATATGAGTATTATGATATAATGACCTTAATTTATTTCACTAATAAAAATTCCATTCGTAAAAATGAATAAAGTGGGTGATCTGTTGTTTTTTGATAAACTCCTAACTGTTTCAGAAGCTGCAAAAATGCTTGGGATTTCAACTAGTACATTAAGGCGACTAGAAAAAGAGAATGGAATAGTTGAAGGATATGGATTAGAAGTAATTTATACACCTGGAGGTCAGAGAAGATATATATTCGATGAAATTCAGCAATTATATACCAATCAAGGGTTTTCAGGTAAAACCGGTTTTGGAGAAAAGCCTGCTTTGCTAATTAGAGACTTTACTGTTGCATTTTTTGAACCTCACTCTTCATTCTCTATTCAAGTAAAAGACCAAATAGCTATGACAAAAAAATTAATTGAGTCGGCTAAAGAGAGTGAAATTCCAGTTATTTTTAGTAAAACAATCTATAATCCAGAAGTTAAATCATCTAGACTATGGTGTGAGAAATTCCCTTCTTTAGAGATATTAACAGAAGACAGTCACTGGGTCAGCACCATTCCTGAAATAAAGGAATATGAATTCGATGTAGTCAGTTCAACGCCCTATATTACGGCATTGTACAAATCGAATGTAACAAATTTTCTAGAAGAAAATCAAATTGATACAATAATTTTAGCTGGGGTGACCACAAGTGGTAGTATCCGAGCAACGGCTGTGGAAGGGCTGCAGCAAGGATATAAGATAATTGTAGCTGAAGAAGCTGTTGGGGATAGGAATAAATTATTGCAGAGATCAACATTAATTGATTTAAATGCTAGATATGCTGATGTGCTAAGTGTAGAAGACATTCTCAATTATTATAATTCTATTAAGAATTAAATCGAAGAGAAAGGGCTAACTTTGGTAATCATGTTACTGATTCCTAAGATTAGTTCTTTGCTTTTTAATTAGTTCGATAAAAATAGCACGTATTTTCTTTTGAAATGATTAATGTTCATCACCCATAAATAACCTCAATTGCTTATATGGCCGACATATTTCTCCTGAATGGTAAGTTGTAAAATGAAAATGTCGTAAGGGTAAATAAAAGAATTCATGCTAAATCCGCGTCTAATGTTTATTATGCGCGTCCATATAGTTCATGGGAACCGGGATAAAAGAAAGTTCCAATAAATTAATTAGGTGATTCATACCAAAAGTTGCCGATTATAATAACAAATAATTCACTATACGGAATTACCATAAATTAAGGCGGCGCTTAAACTCGCACTTTATCTTAATTGTAATATTAAATACAACACTCTTTATGAAATCGCTATATAAGGCTTTCCTGTAATGTGTAGAACGCTGCACCTCGGTATTTGATAGTTAAACAATTTTCCGGAGGAGTGAATTCATCCAGTTTGCAGCAACCTCAATACATTTATCCAGTATATGTATGGATTAGCTGCCTTTTTTGATGAATTTTTGAATTAACCCATTGTGACGCTTATTTGATCTGCGTTCCCATGAAGCATACGAATGGGCGAAACAGGCGTCAATTTCAACCCTTTTGCTTGTTCTGATAGCCCGATAAATTCTGAGCCGTTGTCTGCTGTAATGCTTTTAAACACATTTTGTACCTCTGGATATACTTCAAAAACATCTTGTTAGGGCATCTGTAACAGCCAGGAAAGTTTTACTTTGAATGCGTCTGATAATCTTATGCTCTTCTTTTTTCCACTAACGTTAGTAAAGCATCATCGTTTGATTTGTGACCCAGAACGATATTGAATTGCCAGTGCCAAATGCTCTCTTGTTTCTATGGATTCGGGACGTTCTTTAATGCTCGTTCACAAAACTTTTTATGTTTATGGGATTTTCTCGCCTTTGTTGAACGGCGGAGTTTCATCGCCAAATCCACCGATAATTTGCCTTCATCGAAGGAACATATTCAAATTTTTCCTCCCCCTTGTAACCAACAGCTGCATTAGGTGATCATTATCATTTCTCTTCTTTAATCTTTTCCTCTACGAAACCAGTAAATTCCCATATCGTATTTACAGTAGAATAGAGCTCTACAATTTTATCGTTTTCCTTATAAACAGTACACCAGCATCTGGAAAATATGTGGTATAGGGCTTGTGAAAAGTATAAAATCTGTTGGACAGGCCACGGTCTCTTTCACGCGAAATTGTACTGACGCCCCACTTGCTTTCCTATTTCTCTTAGTGACAGACCTTCATCTATATATGAGTCTATTTTTCCTCCTTCAATTTCTGAGTCATCGTGAACTATCTCGCTATGTTTTGTGTTTTTGTCAACCTTAACTATACGTGGTTTTACGATGACTTTTTATTTATTTAGTTGTTGCATTCCACTTGAAATTAAAGAATTTATAAAAAATTATAAATACTATTGACTTTTGTAATACTTGCAATTATTATATTAAGTAAGATGGAGTTGAGCAAGTTTGATAAGTTTTTTGCGAAAAGATAGCGCTTACAACACGGTAGAATAATTATGAAAGTAGGTGATTGATTTCTATTATCATATTTAGTGGACTTATATTGATTATGAATGAGTCTTTAATTGATTAGATAGTAAAATAAAATTAATTAGGAGTGCTAATTTATGAAAAGAATATCCAATTATTTATTAATGGGTTTAACTATCAGTTTATTGTTGTTTATAGTGGCTTGTAGTGGAAACAATTCAGCTTCAAGTGATACGGGCTCAGAATCTGAAGGTGAAGATGTAAAGATTTCAGCTTCTACGTATTTATCTTCTAGTCATAGTCAAGTTACTGATGTATTGGAACCGTTCTTCGAAGAAGTTGAGGAAAAAACTGATGGTCGTATAACGGTTGATTATTATGCTTCTAATGCTTTGGGTGCTGCAGATGCTCAGTTTGACATGGCACAGACGGGGGTAGCGGACTTTGTACTAAGTAACCATGGCTATTCAGTAGGACAATTTCCATTAACAGGTGTTGCCGATTTACCATTTATGGGAAAATCAGCTGAAGAAGCATCGCGTGTGTTATGGCAATTACAAGAAGAATTTCCTGAAATTGCAGAAGAACATGAGGGTACAAAAATTGCTTGGCTTTTAAAAACAGATACTTACCAAATTTTCACTTCTGAAAAAAAGGTTACCCATCCAGAGGATTTAGAAGGTTTAAGAATTAGAACACCATCTCAGGCAGGTAATAGAATACTAGAATTGGTAGGAGCCACTCCTGTAAACATGGGGATGGGAGAGGTGTATGAGGGTATGCAACGTGGAGTAATTGATGGAGCTCTAGTGCCTGTTTCAGTAGTTAAGAACTTCCAACTGGGAGATGTAACTAAATATATCACTATGGGGGATTTTTGGACTCAAAGTTTGTACGGGGTTTTTAATAATGCAACATGGGATAGTATTTCTCCAGGTGATCAAGAAGTCATTGAAGGTATGATTGGTGAAGAGATGGCTATCAAAGCTGGACAAGTCTACGATGCTGATTCGGAAGCAGGTATGGAAATGGCAATAGAAGAAGGAGTAGAGATTATAGAGTTGAGTGACGATGAAATGGCTGAGTGGGAGACAGCTTTAGAACCAATGGTTCAAGAGTGGATCGATGACATGGAAAGTCAGGGACTCCCAGGTCAAGAAGTATATGACGCTGCATTAAAAGCCCGTGAATAGCAGTGATTTTCATACACATTAAGAAAGGAGTAATTACACTTGAGTAATTTAATAAGCTACTTAGAAAAGATTATTGAACCAATCAATAGATTTGCAAGCTATATAGCATGTTTTTTAGTATTCTGTTTAATGTTATTGACTTTTAGTGATGTAACAGGACGATTTTTAATTCGTCCTGTTACAGGCACATACGAATTGACAGGTATACTTTTGGCTCTTACCGTCTTTTTAGGTCTTGGGTATACACAAATAAAAAAAGGACATATATCTATAGGTATCCTTGTCGAGAAATTTTCTTCAAGAGTTCAAGCAATTATAGAATCAGTTACTTATTTTGTGGTTTTGATTACACTTATATTAATGACGCAACAAACATTTATTTATGCTTCACGAAGCATTAACGATAGAACAGGTGAATTGCAGCTGCCCGAATATGTATTTATTATTATAGCGGGCGTAGGTGTCCTTCTATTTGCTTTAACTATAGTATTAGATTTGTTGAAGGCTTTACAAAAGGTGGTGGACAGTAATCATGAGTCCTGAATTGATTGGTTTACTTGGTATTGGTTTACTTTTTGTACTTCTACTATTAAAAATATCAGTTGGAATGTCTTTGGTAATGGTAGGATTTTTAGGATATATAGCTATTTCTAATTTGGATATTGCAAACGCACAACTAGGAATAAGTGGATTTGGTACCGCTAGTAACCATAGTTTAAGTGTTATGCCAATGTTTATTTTAATGGGGTTATTTTTATCCTTTAGTGGACTAGCTAAAGAACTATTTAAAGCAGTTGATAGTTGGGTTGGTCATTATAGAGGCGGTTTAGGAATGGCGACGATTGGCGCAGCTGCGATTTTTGCATCCATTTCAGGCTCTTCAAGTGCTACGACAGCAACATTAGCAAAGGTTGCTATTCCAGAAATGCACAAGTACAATTATCATCCGCGGGTGTCTTCATCGACTGTTGCAGCAGGAGGAACACTAGGTTTTCTAATTCCACCTAGTGTTATTCTTATCCTGTATGGAGTATTGACGCATGAACCTATTGGTAACTTATTAATTGCAGGTTTGATGCCCGGGATAATAATGGGGCTTATGTTTATGGTGTCGATTTACATTCAAATTCGTCGTGATCCATCCTTAGCACCCGTTAAAGCGAATGCTGTGCCTTTTAAAGAACGGTTGAAATATTTAAGTACGATATGGCCTTTCATGCTAATATTTTTATTAAGTATTGGTGGAATTTATTTTGGGTTTTTCACTCCAACAGAAGCTGGTGGTGTTGGTGCATTTGGAGCTTTAGTGGTTTCTGTACTTACCAAAAAGATGAATTGGAAGAGTTTTGTTGAATCACTGCAGGAATGTGTTCGTTTAACGGCTATGATTTTCCTCATTTTAATAGGAGCGAACTTATTCGCACAGTTTCTTGCTAAGTCAAGAATACCATCAAGCATCACACAAACCATTGCTTCACTGGATGTATCACCATATTTAATTCTTATTGGAATTCTATTTGTATTATTTATCCTAGGATTGTTTATGGAAGGTATCGCTATAATGGTATTAACATTACCAATTCTTCATCCTTTAATCATGCAGCTTGGTTTTGATGGTGTTTGGTTTGGAGTTATTATGGTATTGGTTATAAATATAGGATTAATCACTCCTCCTTTAGGAATAAGTGCTTTCATTATAAATGGGATAAGTGATATATCTCTTTCTACGATTTTCCGTGGTATCATGCCTATGTTATTCACTATGATTGTTTTCGTCCTAATTCTTGTTGTTTTCCCAGACCTAGTCTTAATTTTACCTGATTTAATGAGTAAATAACAAATGGACTGTGACAGATTACAACTACATGAATGAGTAAGTTTTGAATAGCTCATTTCTAACTTATTTTAACATATGTGGGAAAACAAAGTACCAACAAGATATTAGTCTCTTTTAAACACTAAGATATGGCTACATCGTTAGTCTTCTATTTTATGGTTTAGACTTTGCTTTAGCTAGAATCAGCCAGACTGAAGTTACGTTGAATGGGGAGGTGAAGAATGAAACCGTTAACACTAATCTATCTTTACAACACTTCGCTACATGCGTACCTAGAAACGACATGTTAATGAATCAGAAAGGGGTTTTTCTTTTTTTCATTTTTTAAAAATACAGAATTTATCCAAAAATACTTGACAAGGATATTGATCACGTTTACTATGAAAACAAAGAAAGGTTTGAAAGGTTTAGCAAAGTATGAAATGTTTATATTTCAAATAATAATAATGAGGTGATGAAGAGATGAAGAAATCTAAAGTTGTCGGTATTATCGGTGGAGGTATTGGAGGCGCAACCTTGGCACAAACTTTACAACAACGCGGTATATCTTATCATTTATTTGAACAAGCGCCAGCGTTTGGAGAAGTCGGTGCAGGTATACAAATGACTCCTAATGCCGTAAAAGTTTTGAGTGCACTTGGGTTGGAAAAAGAGATTGATGAGGTTGGCTTCTTACCTGAAGCAATGGAAGGACGAGGTTGGAAATCCGGAGAAACACTATTTCGAACGCCTATAAAGGATACTTTCAATAAGTTATATGGTGCGGAGTATTATCACTTGCATCGCGCTGATTTACACTCGATTTTAACAAAAGGTATACCTGACGAAAATATTTCTTTTAATACTAAATGTGTCGGTGTGAAGCAGAAGGATAATAAAGCCGTTGCATATTTTGATAATGGAGAAGAGTTTGAAGCTGATTTAATTGTAGGTGCAGATGGAATACGTTCCGTAGTCAGGGAGGCGTTATGGGGGAAAGATGACCCGGAATTTACAGGAGACATGTGTTGGCGTGCACTTGTTCCAGTTGATGAGTTTCCATTGTCTTTCGTTCAGCCTGCTGCATCTTTTTGGTTTGGTCCTAAGGCACACGTAGTTACTTACTATGTAAAAGGTGGTAAAGCGGTAAATATTGTTGCGGTTAAAGAAACAGATGGATGGGTTAAGGAGTCCTGGACGGAGCCAAGTTCAACCAATGAACTATTGAAAGCGTTTGAAGGATGGAATAGCGACTTGATTAATCTCTTTGAAAGAACAAATGATTTACAGATTTTCAAATGGGGATTGTTTGATCGTGACCCCATAGACAAATGGTCAAAAGGTAATGCAACACTTTTGGGTGACGCAGCGCATCCAATGCTTCCATACTTATCTCAAGGTGCAGCAATGTCAATAGAAGATGCTTATGTACTTGTCGAAGCCCTTGACGAATTTGATGACGACATTAATTCTGCATTAGAAGTATATGAAAAAGAACGTTTACCTCGAACTAGGGATGTACAATTACAATCTCGCGAAAGAGGTCATACGTATCATTTGGAATCAGCTGAAGAACAACGTGAACGAAATAAAGAAATTGAGGAAAGACAGAAAGAAGACCCTAATGCTGTTGGAATTAGCTCTGAATGGGTATACGAGTATGATGCAACAAATTGTAGGGAAAGATTTGATAAATCAAAAACTTCGATTTAAAAATTATAATTCGAATCAAATATCAACACTATAGGGTTTTATAAAGGATGCAATTCGAACTTATGTGAATTTCAGTTTTGTAGGATGCAAAGATTAGTGCGTTTAATAAATCGCATTAATCCTTATTAAAATAGATACAACATATTAGAATTAGGAGAGGTGTTTTATAATGACAGTTGAATTAGAAGAAATGGTAACTTTATTTAAAAAGCATCTAGAATTATGTAAATTAAAGCAGACTGAAACAATGATCGTATTAACATCTGGTGACATTCGAGCTGATTATGCAAAAGCGTATTTGAAAGCAGCCAGTGAAATCGGTGCAGATTCTTTCGAATTAAAGCTACCACCTTTAAAAGCAGGTATCTCAGGTTCTTTTGGGGAAACTCCTTTGACTGATAATCGAGTAGCAGTTGAAGTTCTAAAAAAGGCGGATCTTGTAATTGATTTAGTGCTTCTATTATTTTCTAAGGAACAACTAGAGCTTCAAGAAGCAGGTGTGAGAATGCAAATGGTTGTTGAACCATTTGATGTGATTAAAAGAATGTTTCCAAAAGAGAGCGATAAAGACAGAGTGCTTCACGCGACAGGATTATTAAAAGAAGCAAAGGAATTAAGATTCACTAATAAGGCTGGAACGGATGTTGTATATAAATTGGGACAATATCCAATTTTAACAGAATATGCTTGTGCCGACGAACCAGGTAGATGGGATCATTTGCCAAGTTGCTTTGCAGCAGCAACCTCTAATGATAATGGAGTAGATGGAGTTGTTGTATTAGATGTAGGAGATATTTTCTTTCCATTTAATCGATATTTCCAAGATAAAGTAACCCTTACGATAAAAGATGGACATGTAACAAATATTGAGGGTGGATTCGATGCGATGTTAATGAGAGATTACATGAAAAGTTTTAACGACCCTCGTGCCTATGCAGTTTCTCATATCGGATGGGGACTGAATGAAAGAGCGGAATGGCATAGTCTGGCATTTGATGATACAGTCTTTGGGATGGATGGAAGAGCATTTTATGGGAATGTCTTATTCTCTTTAGGGCCTAATTCTGAATTAGGCGGAGATAATGATACAGCATGTCATCTGGATTTACCAATGAAAGATTGTACTTTATATCTAGATGGAAAGTTAATTGTTAAAGATGGAGATGTTGTAATCGATGAGATGAAACCAATCGATTAAACATAAATCCTCCCTTATTTATTCCCAAATTTAATGGGATAAATTGAAAAGTAAATGCATGAACTGAGTCTGTCGAGAAACTTAATCATTCGGTTTCTCGACAACTTTTAATTTTTCGGAATCAAAATGAAATGATTTATGCATTAGTTTTACAGAGCAATTCATTCCTAAATCAAAAAGTAACTTTATGATTACTAATGGGAATGTTTCTAATTATTTCACCCCCAGAAACTCAGCCTTTATCTATGTATATATTGAATACCTTGTATAATGTGAAAGTATCGTGAAAATTAGTGAACTCGATTTTTGATGTATTTTAAATAGGAATTTCAATTATAGATGTTATTTTACGAATATTTCATCAGAAATCGTAGAACACAACAGATTTAATGATTGACAATAGTTAATTTTAGAAATAGAATGTAATTATGAAAGGTTTTGATAACTTTGGTAAGTTTAATCAAGATTTATCAAGACAAATAATCCGAATTTCCAAAAAATCACCTAATATGGCGTGCTGAAGGGGTGGTGGTTATTTTCACAGTTTTTTATGGACTCCACTTGTTAATGATAAATTAATTGATAACTGGCTTCGGCATCATGTGCGACCATCGAGAATCATTTTATCGATCGTGCCTAAGTTGAATACATCATTACTGGTTCGGAATATTGATGAAATAAAAAATCTCCTACAGAGTAGGAGGAATATCAATTTGGTGAGTTAAGGAATCCCTTGTTCCGTTTGACACGGTGAATGCCGAGAGACTATATAAAATCAAGGAGGAAAAGAAAATGAGTAAAAATTATAGAGTAGGTCTCATTGTTCCAAGTTCAAATACAACGATGGAAACAGAAATTCCAGCAATGTTACAGAAAAGAATGAAAATAAAGCCAGAAACATTTACTTTTCATTCATCTCGGATGCGTATGAAGCAGGTAAGTCCTGAAGAATTGAAAAAAATGGATGCAGATAGTGATCGATGTGCTCTAGAGTTGTCTGATGCAAGATGTGATGTACTTGCTTATGCGTGTCTTGTGGCAATTATGTGCCAAGGCCCAGGATACCATACTTATTCAGAGGAACGTTTAAGTAAAGTAGTAGAAGAAAATTCAGGAGAATCCTCAGTTGTCAGTAGTGCAGGTGCATTAATTGAGGGTATTAAAAAGATTGGTGCTAAAAGAGTTGCAGTTATCACTCCATATATGAAGAACTTAACCAATCAAGTCATTGAATATATTACTGCTGATGGAATTGAGGTAGTCGATTCTATTAGTTTAGAGGTAGCTGATAATTTAGAAGTTGGTCGATTAGATCCTGAGAATCTTATTGGTCACGCAGATAAATTAAACATTCAAAATGCAGATGCAGTGGTTTTATCAGCTTGTGTACAAATGCCATCCCTTCCGTCAATTCAAAAAGTGGAAGATCGATTAGGTCTACCAGTACTGTCGGCAGCAACTTCAACCGTATATAAGGTTTTGACTCAACTAGGTTTGGAGCCAGTTGTTCCAAATGCAGGAAAATTACTTTCAGGTAACCTTAAATAAATGGTAAACCACAAAAAGCCCTATAATTAGGCAATGGTAGTCCTCAATACCGTTGTACATGTGATAGAGGAATTACCAAGAGAACCTTCCTCTAATATTACCTGTGCGCCATCGTGAAAATTGGAAATATGAAACATCCGGTGCGGTTGATTGAGATAAAGACAGCGAAGACAACAACGTTTTGTTGTGAATCAGGAGATGTTTCGAATTTAATTGACGGCCCAATTATTTAAACAATTATATAAATTCATAAACTTGATGGAAGACTATCTAAAGAGCTCTGTTGTCTTTTTCTCCAAATTGGAGAAAAATAAAACTGAATAATGATTATAATCAGCAAATAGCCCGTATTTTACTATTTGACAAACCAAGAACTTTTTAATGCAAGCTAGGGAAAAATAGTATATAGATAAATAAAGATGATAGGAGATAAATAATATGCTAACGAGCCATGGTGACGAGAGTATTTTTGAAGAGAGAGGTTTTGGTAAAGAGCTTGGTATGGGAAAGAAAGCAGCAATCATCGTCGTTGATTTGATTGTAGGCTTTACACAACCAGACATGCCAATGGGATCAGATCTAACTCAACAAATTGAAAAGTCAAATGAACTGATTAAGGTGGCTAGGGAAAAACAATTATCTGTCTTCTTTACAACCATTTCATATGATGAAGAGGATGTAGCGGATGCAGGTATTTGGGTGAAAAAAATGGAAGGGTTAAAAACATTACAAGCTGGGACTGACTTCGTAAAAGTGGATCCATCCCTCGATTTTCAAAAAGGTGATGGTTTAATTGAAAAAAAATATGCCTCTTCATTTTTTGGCACGGATTTACTTACCAGATTAATTAGAAATAGAGTAGATACAATTATTGTAACAGGTGCCACTACTAGTGGGTGTGTAAGAGCAACAGTCGTTGATGCTCTTCAATATGGAATAACACCTATCGTTGCAGAAGATGCTGTAGGTGATCGCGAACAAAAAACTCACGAACAATCATTAGTTGATATGAGACAAAAATATGGAGATGTGATGAATACAGAAAAAATTATTAAAAAATTACAACTTGAAAATATGGTGTAGATTAATAAAATTATTACAGTGAGATTTTAAATGTATTTCTTCAATAGTTATTGTATAAGCACTATACTGTAGCTTAACTTGTTATAATGGATTCATGGGTTAAACACATAAGTTGAAAAGATATGATAACTAATACTATGAGTGAAAAAAGAAGAGGATACAGCAAATTGGAAAGCTGATTGTTGCCACAAAAAAACAACAACAGGTCTCGAAATGGAGAACAATAAAGATTTATCCATTAAACATCAGTGTAACTTACTGGATCTATCTAGGTTTTTGTTAAATTAAGCCATATTTTCCACAAAGTTTTAATGAATATTTAACGCATTAAATGTATATTTATACCGGAATAATGGAGCCATAGCGGGCATGATTCATGAGCAAAGCCGCCAGTATGAAGGGGTGATTGGCTCACGCACGAAAATGCTATCATGCCCGCCACTACACGTAAAAAAACTCCTATGCTAACATCTGATTCAATACTAAATAGCGAAGAGGCAAGAAATTAATTTTTGTGTCTTGACAAGCGGGGGCCATCTTTGATTAGTATAATCTTAATTTTATTGTGATAACGTTTCCATCGTATTAATACTTAGGAGGTATGTTATGAATGTTTTTTTAGAAAACACCGAATTTGAGGATGTTTATATCCAAGGGATGGAAGTTGACTTACACATGATTACGAAGGGAGATAAGTCTGGAATCCCTTTACTCTTTCTTCCGGGAATTACTAGCTACTCTTATTCTTTTGCTGAAGTCTTAAGAAAAATACCAGATGAATATTATTGTATATCTTTAGACTTTCGTGGACGTGGTCAATCTTCTTGGCCTACAACTGGTTATAAATTGAAAGATTGTGCTGAAGATTTGTTAAGTGTAATGAATTATCTTGTTGGTAATTCTCACAACCCTATTATTGTGGGTCACTCTATGGGCGCTAGAATAGGAGTCGCTTTTGCTAGTCAATATTCTAATCTACTATCAGGATTGGTGTTAATTGATCCACCTATTAATGGTCCAGGTCAGCGAAATGTTTATCCTAACCCGCTAGAGGAAATGTTTCTAACTCAAAAGCAAGCAGTAGATGAAGGGAAATTAGATTTATTTAGGCAATACATGCCTGAGCATTGGACAGAACAACAAGTACTCCAAAGAGCGGAGGAGTATCGTAATAATTCAAAGGAAGCGATTATTGAGTCTTACCGTTCTCTTCTTTATGAACCATTTCACGCACATTTAAAAAATGTATCAGTTCCAACTCTGTTAATGGCTGCTGAACATGGTGATACTATTCGAGAAGAGGAATTGGATTTGATTAAAAGTCTTAATTCCCATGTTGAAGCGGAACGCATTAAAGACGTAGGTCATATGATTTATAAGGATGATCCTGATACAGTGGTACAAAGTATTTTAAAATTTGTAAATAAACATTTATAAAATATTAACATTAATTGGAGTATAGGTGTGAAAAGATTAGTAGTTTATTAAAAATCAACTAAAGTTAAGTGGCTCCTAACTAATTGGTGTGGGGTGTAAAAAAAATAGAAAAAAACTTAGTCGGTTTGACATGGAGTCTCGGAGGGTATGATTCATCAGCCAAGTCGTCAATATGAAGGAATATTGGCTTACGCACAGAAATGCTATCATGCACATCACTCCACGTAAAACCTCCTATTCTAACATCTGCTCCCTAAATAGCGGGAAAGCAGTTAGGTGTTTACATTCTCTCAGAATCGTACACCTCAGTGTTCTGTAAGTAGTCTCATCATTTCAAAACCGATAAAAATTATTCCCTGAAACATTTAGAATTGAACTTGAATGCCATATCGATATTTAAACGCTTGATGTAAGATTCTAAATTGATGGCATTCATTAGAAATATTGAATGAAAATGAAATGATCATATACAACAATAATTGCATCATGTTTATTGCTGCGTTTTTTCATATCACATTAATTAATGATGTTAAATAGACCAGGCTATCGTATAATGTTCATAGAAAGTACTCCTCCAGTCTTTTGGTTTAACAACCTTTATAGAAGATTTGGGGAAGTACTTCCTTTTTTTACATCTAAATCTTAGCCTGTAATCGCTAGAAATTATGATTTTTATCCAATCAATAATAAAATTTTATTTTAGGAACTTCGTTTGTTCGAATGAGTTTGGAGTGAGAGAAGTAAGAAATTAAAATTATCCTAAGTTATTTCTCTTATGAATGTGATGAGTATATGTTACATTATTTAAAATTACAACAAATTTGCCGGTGTGGCCATGATGAATCTTATGTATAACTTGGGTGGAATTTAAACTTCTAGAATAAATATGGAGCAAATCGTAACACATTGGAAAACTATTACCCTAATCCATCATAAAAACGGAGGGCAAAAATTGATTAGTATAAAGCCTGAAAATAATACAGTGAGAGACAATTATAAATTATTAATCGGTAGCGTAATACCGAGACCTATTGCATTTGTTACAAGTATGACGGATGATAATACCATTAATGGTGCACCATATAGTTTTTTCAATGTTGTAACAGCAAATCCACCAATGATATCTATCTCAGTGGCCCGCCAAAAGGAAAGAGAAAAAGATACTGCACGAAATATAGCCGAACGGAAAGAATTTGTCGTCCATATTGTCGATGAAGAAAATGTGATGAAAGTTAATAAAACAGCTGCCACTCTTCCTTCCGGTGAGAGTGAAATAGAAATAGCGCAATTATCGCTTCTTGATAGTGAAGTTATTTCCACTCCTGGAATTAAGGAAGCGAAAGTTCGTTTCGAATGTGTGTTAGAACAAATTATCGAGTTAGATGGCACTGAAGGAACAGTAGGTACAGATTTAATTGTAGGTAAAATTGTTTGTATTCATATGGACAAGACAGTATATGAGGATGGCAAGATAATATATGACCAATTTCAACCTGTTAGTCGTCTAGCTGGTAATGATTATGCTAAAGTCGGTGAAATCTTTTCGATTAAAAGGCCAAGGTAAAGTCGATAAACCTCGACCTATAAAATTAACCAAAAATAATATATAAAATAATTAGAAACAGGACGATAGCCTACAACCGAAGTATTGAAAAACTCAATTCTGGGAAACCAGCACAAGAATAATTATTTCATTTTATAGAAAGGAAGTAATTCTATGGAGCTTGAATTGAAAGAAAAGTTATCAAAACTGGAGGAAATTGGATATCGCCGAACTCCTCAAAGAGAAGCAGTTATTAAATATTTGTCTTATACGGATACTCATCCATCAGCTGATGAGATTCATCGTGAATTAGAAAAAGAATTTCCTAATTTGAGTCTAGCAACTATCTATAATAATTTACATTTTTTAACAAACAAGGGGGTTATAAAAGAATTATACTGTGGAAATGAATCAAGTAGATTTGATTTTAATACTACAGATCATTACCACATCATGTGTGAATCATGCAGGAAAATAGAGGATTTTAAATATCCACTTTTTTATGAAGTCGAGGCGTTTGCCGAAGAATTTTATGAATATAATATAAAATTCCATAGTCTTGAATTATATGGCATATGTAAAGATTGTCAGACTAATTAAAGTTATATTAAATGAATGTCGCTATTTGTGAATGCCTGTCATTTCTCGTTTTTCGTCGATAGTCGAATTTTAAATATGTAATAAAATATGAGGATATTAAGGTTGCAAGACCAAGTGTTATTAAGAAAATATTTCCTTCCTTCCTAAATAATACAAGCACATTGTTCCTCTAATAGAACAATATGCTTGTTATTTATTAACGTAAGCGAAATAATCCCCACCTGTACAGATGTGGCCTTTTGACGATTACTGAGGAACGTTCTTTATTTCTTTTAATTTATGTATAAGGCTTGTTCGATTGGGAACCCCAAGCCTTTGATACATGTTTTGTAAATGCTTTTTTACGGTATTTATACTGATCCATAATTTTTTGGAAATTTGATCATTGGTGTAACCTTTTAATATTAAATCAAATATCTCTGATTCTCTTTTGGATAATAAATTAATTAAATGATTCTCGTTTTTCTTTTTGTCAGGAGATAGGTAAATAGAGTATTTATTGGATGCAGGGTTTTCTTTAAGTTTTTCCTGGGGCATAATTTTAATTTTCCACTCATTGATATTGATATCATAAGTTTTTTTTTCATTGAGTATATTGGGTTTAATAGATGTGTGAAAGAATTCCTCAACGGATGATCCCGGACTGATCGTTTCAATGATATCTTCAGCGGTTTCATTATAAAAAGATATGGTTTGATTTTTGCTTGTATGAATTATACCAAGCTCATCATTTCTGTATTTATTTAGAAAAAGATTTTTTGCCTCGACTTCCTCCAAATCCATTGAGTTTTTAACTAGGTATTGAAGGTGAATGGATAGGTTTTGAAGTATTTTCTTATCCTTTTGAGTAAATGGTTGATCACCTTTAAATCGGGCAAAGCCAATTCCGCCATAAATAATTGGTCCATTAGCAAAGTACATGACCATTTGATCAATCATTTGATGTCTTTTAACAAATTGATAATATTCTGATTTGATAAAGGTGGACGGTGTGGTGGTATCATTTATGTTTAAGACTGTTTCACGTCTGTTGGCTATATTTCTAAGTTGCTTTTTAGGATGCATGACATCTGTATGAGAGTATATTTCTGTGTAATCCAAAATTGCTTTATCATCAAAGTTAAAAAACTCTAGATTGTACATATTGCACCTTGTATCTGATCGCCAAAACATAGAGTGATTAAAATGAAACAACTGAGAAAGCAGTGATTGGGCTTTGTGAGATAAGTTAGATGAAGTGGGATGAGTGTTATTTATAAAACGAACAATTTTTTCATAATCTTTCTTGGATAAACTCATAATAACTCCCTCCATTGAAATTGCATATTTCATTTCTGTTCAATTTAATATTTATTGTATCACAATATATAAAACTGAGAAAATCTAAAATGTTCGGAATTCTAAATTAAATCATCCTTCCGTGTAATTGCCTTTTTAGTAACCGATTGCAATAATGATAGTACAAGATATTAAGGAGGCAGTTAAATGAAGAAAAAAACAGGATTTATTTATGATGAGAGTTATTTTTGGCATGATAATGGATCTGGAGCTTTACATTTAGCCTCTGGTGGTTGGGTGCAAAGTCATACTTACGGAGAAGATCCAGAAACGAAGAGGAGGTTTAAAAACTTACTTGATATAAGTGGATTCACACCTCAACTTGAATCCATTGCTCCGCGACCGGCAACAAGGGAAGAAGTCGAATTATTCCATATTCCCAGTTATGTTGATAAGGTAAAAGAATTAAGTGATGCAAATGGGGGAGATGCAGGTCAGATTGCAATAGTAGGAAGAGGATCATATGAAATTTCTTTGTTATCCGCAGGTGGAGCAATGACTGCTGTTGACGCAGTGATGGAAGGTGAAGTTGAAAATGTCTATGCTTTAACCAGGCCACCAGGTCACCATGCTGAGGCTCAGGAAGGAATGGGTTTCTGCATATTTAATAATGTTGCCATTACAGCAAAATATGCTAAAAGAAAATATAATGTAGACCGTATTTTGGTTCTTGATTGGGATGTACATCACGGAAACGGAACAGAACAAGCATTTTATGATGATGATAGTACGCTGTTTATTTCCCTCCATCAAGATCGATTATTTCCGGCAAAACGTGGTTTTGTTGAACACTGTGGTGAAGGAAAGGGAGAAGGGTACAACGTTAATATTCCGCTGCCAGCGGGAACAGGAAATGCGGGATATATGAATGCATTTGAAAAAGTAGTTAAACCAATAGTAGATCAATTTAAACCTGAATTAATTATCGTATCAGCAGGACAAGATCCAAGTTTTTTTGATCCTCTAGCCAGAATGATGGTAACAGCTAGTGGCTTTTATAGATTTGCAGAGTTTATGAAGAAGTTAGCAGAAGAGCACTGTGATGGGAGATTAGTATTATCTCATGAGGGTGGATATAGTGCAGCATATGTACCGTTCTGTTCATTAGCAATCGTTGAAGCGATGAGCGAAATTAAAACAGAGGTAGAAGATCCATTTATGGACAGTTTCGGTGTACCAGTTGAGACTTTGTTTCCACATGAGGAAGAAGCGGTTCAAAAAGTCATTAAACAACAATCTGAGTTTTGGAATTTTGATGCAACGAAGGTAGTTAGGTAAGATAATATTGGCATTGTACGACTTTCCAATAAGGTTAGGTGCCTGTCACTTCCTCATTTTTGTCGTAATTTGTTGAATGAGGCTAATTAAGAATTAGGGTCAGGTTAAATAGTGTTACATCAAAATAAGAATTGAACCACTGTCAAAGACTAACAGATGAAATGGTACCTATACATAGTGTATCTATGTATAGGTACTATTTTTTTATGGAGCTTATTCTTTAGAAAATATGTGTAATTTGTGTGCCTCTACACCAAATTTATAGGCTATATTGGCTGTATTATTTGTGGCAAGCGTAATCGCTCTTAACGATCATCTATTGCTTGAGACATAATACCTCAATAAAATTAATTAAGCATTTCTGGCAGCGGATTCAAAAGCATAAACATCCCCAATCCAGTTAACTCAGGAAGCCTTTCCAGAAAAGAATCAAGCTTCTCCCGGCTTTGAAAGCTAAAGGCAGCCAATTCCTGCATTGGCTCGTATGTTTGTAAGCGGAAAATGATTATTTTGAAGCTGGAATTAATTAGGTAAGTAACCAAATTGTTCAGAAATTTGCTTAGAAGTTGCTCTCACCTTTTCTGCTAGTTCATTGTTCACTCTATCCATAGTAACACGATTGGCGGGTCCTGAAATACTGAAGCTCGCGGTAATTTGTCCCTTGTAATCATAAATTGGTCCAGCAATACAACGGATTCCCTCTTCATTTTCTATATTGTCCAATGAATAACCTTGAGACTCAACTTTTTTTATTTCTTTCTTAAGTTCTTCCCCTGAAGTAATTGTCATTTTTGTTCGTGATTCGAATTTTATTCTACTAATCACATCATTTAAATAGGTTTGGTCCATTCCGGAAAGAAGTATTTTACCGACACCAGTACAATAAAGAGGTGCACGACTTCCTATAGTAGAGTACATTCGAATTTTTTGGTTGCTTTCTATTTTATCTACATATAATACTTCCCCATTATCTTCAACACACAAATGGATAGTTTCATTAACATCTCTAGATAAACTAGCAAGGTAGGGTTCTGCAACATTTATTACATCCAAATTATTTAACATAGAACTTGTTAGCCGAATCAATGCATTTCCAAGTAGATATTTTTCTGTTTCAGGATTTTGATACACGTAATTCAAATTGACAAGCGTTGAGGTAAGACGGTGGGCTGTACTTTTCGACAACCCAACTTCTTCTGCAAGTTTTGTAATTCGTAAACCATCTGGCTCATTTGATAATACTTTCAAAATAGCAAATGCTCGTTCAATAGATTGAACGTTTGACATATAGTTCGCTCCTTAAATTATAAATAATATCTTTATACACTCAGGTTAATAGTAGTTGAAAAAGCATAATTTGTAAATTAATTATCAAATTATGAATTAGGTATTTTTTAAAAATTTAGTATTGCGAATAATGTAAGCGTTTGTTATAATTAATTTGTGGAACACGGTTCTGCATTGTAGAACACAATTTTGAAAACAGAATATAAGACTGACACTTTTTGACTTTTTCTAGAAAGGAGGTTGGAATTTATATTTAATTATTTCTAATTTCGTAACATAGAACCGCTTACAAAAAATGATATATTTTGCCGGTTGATTAGATAGTTTGATTCAACAGCAGTTGGGTGTTACCTTACCTGCTTTTCAATTTTTCGAAGAAGGAGAGTAATTTTATGGCTAATCTGAAAGTTTTAATCACCGATTGTGATCATGGGAATGTAGATATCGAAAGAAAGGTATTTGACGAAGCGGATATTCCGTTTGAACTGGCACAGTGTAAAACAGAAGAAGATGTAATTTCTAAGGGTGAGGGCTTTGAAGTTTTCATTAATCAATATGTTCCGCTTACCAATGCGGTATTTGAAAAGTTACCTGATTTGAAACTTATAGTGCGTTATGGTGTTGGGGTAGATAATGTAGATGTAGAGGCCGCTACTAAACATGGCATACAAGTTTGTAATGTACCAGATTATGGGATGAATGAAGTAGCTGATCAAGCATTGGCTATGATGTTGAATTTTACAAGAAGCATTTCTTTAATGAATGATTATGTTCGTAAGGGAGTCTGGGATTATCAAAGAAGTATTCCGCTCTTTAGACATAGTGAACAAACGGTGGGGGTTATTGGTGTAGGGCGTATTGGAAGCTCTTTTGCGAAAAAAGTTAGAGCTCTTGGCTGTAAAGTAATCGGCTATGATCCAAAATACCTGGAAAGAGATTCTAATAGATTGGCAGAATATATTGATGAGTTTGTTACTCTGGATAAGTTACTTATGGAGTCGGATGTAGTTTCTATTCATTGTCCATTGGACAGGGCGCGTAACTTAATAGATGAAGCAGAATTAAAACAAATGAAAGAATCTGCGTATCTGATTAATGTATCTCGTGGCGGTATTATTAATGAAACTGCATTGAATAAGGCTTTGGAAGATAAATGGATTGCAGGTGCAGCGGTAGATGTTGCTGAAAATGAACCAGTAGAACCTGGATCAGTATTGTTAAAACATGATAATTTTATCTGCACACCACATATGGGCTGGTATTCAGAACAAGCGGCACTGGAACTAAAGCGTAAGGTAGCAGAGGAATCTGTTCGATTCTTAAACGGTGATTCAGTGAATTATCCAATAAATAAATTATAAAGGAGTGTTTTAAAATGAGAAAAAAAATGAAGTCATTCGGATTAATTGTAAGCGTTTTATTTTTGGTGTTGATTATCACTGCTTGCAGTGGAGATTCAGAGGCATCTGGTGATGGTTCAAGCACAGATACCGAAGTATTAAAAGTAGCATTTAATCAACCTGAGAGCCATCCGCAGTTTAAAGCAATGGAGTCGTTTGGAGAAAAATTTAATGAACTCACAGATGGTAAATATGAATTTGAAGTTTCACCAAATGAATTATTAGGTGCACAAAGAGAAACTATTGAACTAGTGCAATCAGGTACAATTGCTATGTCAATTGTTGGTGGAAGTTTGATGGAGAAT
Source organism: Virgibacillus ainsalahensis (assembly GCF_055380755.1). Taxonomy (NCBI): domain Bacteria; kingdom Bacillati; phylum Bacillota; class Bacilli; order Caryophanales; family Bacillaceae; genus Virgibacillus; species Virgibacillus ainsalahensis. The sequence goes on from NZ_AP043943.1 coordinate 403,888, forward strand.
TTTAATGAAGACTTTGCAGTATTCAACCTGCCCTATGTTTTTGATTCAAAAGAACATCAAATGGAAGTCATTAATGATCAAGAGATTGTAAGTGATTTATATAACTCTGTTGAAGACGAAGGAATGATTGTTGCTGGGGCTTTTCATGGTGGAGTGCGTAATGTGTATAACAACGAACGTCCAGTACATACACCAGAAGATATGGAAGGATTTAAAATCCGTGTTATGGAAAGTGATACCAACGTGAAAATGATGGAAATGATGGGTGGTGTCGGAACGCCTATGGGTCAAGGTGAAGTTTATACAGCAATCCAATCAGGAGTATTGGAAGGTGGAGAAAATAACGAACTTATATACAATGACCTTAAACACGTAGAGGTAGCTCCTTACTATAGCTATACTCAACACCTAATGGTTCCCGACTACTTAATCATTAATTCTAATCTATTTAATGGAATGTCTGATGAGCATAAAGAGATTTTTATGGAAGAATTATCAGCAGCAGTTGATATGGAAGTAAAACAATTTGATGAAGATGTACAAGAAGCTGTAGATGCTGCAGAAGAAGCGGGTGCGGAATTTAATGATGTAGATATTTCAGTCTTCCAAAAAGAGGTTGAGCCTTTAATTCAAGAAAAATTGACTTCTGATACATCGAAAGAACTATACGAAAAAATCCGTGAAGTAGCTGAATAGTAGATGGAGTGATTCAATATGGAAGCGATAAAAAAAACCTTGGATAAAATTCTTGCAGCGATATGTGTTAGTTTGTTTGGCTTCCTTGTAGTGCTAGTTACATGGCAGGTTTTCACTCGGTTCATTTTAAATGATCCGAGTGCTGTTACCGAGGAGCTAGCTAAATATTGTTTTGTGTGGTTAGTTTTATTTGGTGCTGCTTTTGTTTTTGGAGAAAGAGGTCATATGGCAGTTGAATTCATAAAAGACTCATTTCCAAGAAAGGTTAAGTTAGTTGTTGGGATTTTGATTGAGATAGTGATTATAGTATTTGCGATTCTAGTGCTCCTTGTGGGAGGTTATCTCGGTACAGAGATTGCCTGGAATCAGCTTTCAGCATCTCTGCAAATCCCAGTTGGTTATTTATATGCAGCTTTGCCATTGAGTGGAGTATTTACTATTTTTTATTGTATATACAACATTACTCGCATTTTAAAGAATAACAAATCTATAGAACAGCTATAGTTCTTACAGAGAGGAGATAAATATATGGACATTGCTGTTCAAGCTGGACTTATCCTATTATTGGGCATATTGTTTTTCCTAATAATAGGTGTGCCCATAAGTGTCAGCGTGGGGATAGCTTCTCTACTTGCTATGTTTACTATAGTAGATTTTGACGATGGATTGTTAACTTCTGCTCAACGATTATTCACGGGTATTAATTCATTTACTTTATTGGCAATTCCATTCTTTATCCTCGCTGGTGTCATTATGAATAATGGTGGAATAGCAATTCGGCTAATTAATTGCGCTAAAATTTTGAGCGGAAGAATGCCAGGTTCATTAGCACATACTAATATCTTGGCCAATATGTTATTTGGTTCGATAAGTGGTTCTGCGGTAGCTTCAGCAGCAGCAGTAGGAAGCACAATGGGAGAGTTACAAGAAAAAGAGGGATATAAGAGAGAGTTTAGTGCCGCAGTAAATGTAGCCTCTGCACCTACTGGTATGCTTATTCCTCCAAGTAATATAATGATCGTTTATTCTCTGGTTAGCGGAGGAACTTCTATTGCTGCTTTATTTTTAGCAGGCTATGTACCTGGTATTTTATGGGGATTGGCCTGTATCATAGTAGCACTTATTTTCTCTAAAAAAAGGGGATATAAGAGTCAGATTCAGATAAGCTGGAAACAAAGGTTACTTATAATATTAGATGCTATTCCAAGTTTGTTGTTAATCGTAATCGTCATTGGTGGAATTATAGGAGGAGTGTTTACTGCAACAGAAGGATCAGCCATTGCAGTTATATATTCTTTGCTATTATCTTTCATCTATAAATCGATCAAGATTAGGGATTTACCTGAAATATTATTGGAAGCTACTAGAACGACTTCCATTGTTGTTTTTTTGATTGGTGTTTCTTCTATTATGTCATGGGTAATGTCATTTACAAACATTCCAAGATTAATAGCTGATTTATTACTATCAATTACGGATAACATGATTATTATTTTGTTAATCATGAATGTTATTTTATTGGTTGTTGGTACCTTTATGGATCCAACCCCGGCAGTACTTATATTTACACCAATCTTTTTACCAATTGCTATGAGCTTTGGTATTGATCCAATTCATTTTGGGATTATGATGGTACTTAATTTAAGCATTGGAACGATAACGCCACCCGTAGGACCAGTATTATTTGTTGGTGTAAGGGTTGCAAAGTTACGAATTGAAAGAGTAATAAGGCCGCTTATGCCATTTTTTTTAGTCTCAATAGTGATATTGCTATTAGTAACCTTTATTCCATCCATATCCCTGCTTATACCGGAATTATTTGGACTAATGCAGTAGAAATATGAACCTACTCAACTACTATGTTTAATTCAAAAATTTTAATTAGACTATATAATTTGATTTTAATGATTCCGATTTTTTGAAAGTACAAAGCTTGAATCGTGCATGATAGTTAATAGTTAACAATAATCATATGTTCAACTTATATAGCTTGGTAAATACAAAAGGAGTGAGTTTTTTGAAGACTGTAGTTTATAACGGAACTAAGGATGTTTCCTTCGAGGAGAGCCCAAAACCAAATGTAACAGAGGGGTGGGCACTAATTAAAACATCATTTGCTGGAATATGTGGAAGTGATTTAAGCATTTATGCAGGAGTGCATCCAAGAGCGGAAGCACCTCTAGTAATGGGGCATGAATTTTCAGGGACGATAGTAGAAGGGCATCCCACTTTGAAAAAAGGAACTCCAGTAACAGTCAATCCCTTATTGCGCTGTGGAGAATGTTATCCCTGCCAAATTGGTCAAAGTCATGTTTGTGAAAATTTAAAACTGGTTGGAATTGATTGTGATGGAGGAATGGGTGAGTATGTTAAGGTCCCTATACATAATATTGTTCCATTACCAGATGAACTACCAATGAGTTTAGGAGCATTAATTGAGCCGGTTGCTGTGGGAGTACATTCTGTTAGACAGGGTGAGTATTTGGCAGGTGATAATGTAGTTGTATTTGGTGCTGGTACCATAGGTCTATGTGTTGCTCTAACTTTAAGATTTTACGGTGCAATAAATGTAACAGTTGTGGAGCCAAATGAATTACGATTGGAAAAGGCAAAAGAACTTGGTTTTAAAACTGTTAATCCGACAACAGAGGATCTAAAAGAAAAAGTACTGGAAGCTACGAATGGGGTAGGTGCAGATTATGTTTTTGACTGTGCAGGTCACCCTACTGTAGTAAGTTCCTTGACCAATATTGCAAAGGTTAGAGGAAATGTTGTTATTGTCGCTATGTACAAACAACCTCCTGAAGTAGATATGCGAGAGGGTATGTTTAAAGAGTTGTCGATGAAATTTGTACGAGTTTATACAGATAAGGATTTTAAATTAGCAGTCGAGCTATTATCAAATAATCATGAATTTGAAAAGATTATTACTCATCTACTTAAACCTGAGGAAGCAAAAAGAGGATTTGAACTATTAACAACACATACTAACGCAGTAAAAGTAATGTATGAATTTAATTAGGAGGTAATGGTAGTGCATGAATTGTTTGATCTAACAGGGAAAGTTGCAGTTGTGACAGGTGGTAATCGAGGACTTGGAAAAGGTATAGCCTTAGGTTTGGCCAGTGCTGGGGCGAATATTGCTATTATTGCCAGGAACGTCAGTGATGACGTTCTCGACGAAATCAGGAATGAAGGCGTTAAGGCAGAAGGTATTAATTTCGACTTATCGAACTTTGATGAATACGAATCATTGGCGGAAGATATTATATCAAAATTTGGAAAAATTGATATTTTAGTTAATAATGCTGGTGTTCAAAGCCGGCATCCATCTACAGAATTCCCGAAAAAAGATTGGGACCTTGTATTGGACATTAATGCAAATGCAGTGTTTTTCATGTCTCAGGCTGTTGGAAAACATATGATTGAACGAGGAAGTGGAAAAATTATTAACTTAGCTTCTATGTTGTCATTTGAAGGAGGATATACTGTGCCAGCGTACGCAGCTAGTAAAGGGGCCGTAATGCAGTTTAGTCAGTCCTTATCCAATGAGTGGGCAAAGCTTGGGGTCAATGTTAACTGTATTGCCCCTGGTTATTTTACTACGGATATGAACACAGCAATTGTGGAGGATGAAAAACGGTATAACAGTATTTTAGAAAGAATTCCTGCAGGTAGATGGGGAAGCCCCGATGATTTAAGGGGCGTGGCTATATTCCTTGCCTCTAAAGCATCAGATTATATGAATGGATACACTGTTGCGGTTGACGGCGGTTACTTAGGAAGATAATCTATAACATTTTAGTTTATTAAACTTAATTATAGGAGTGATTATTATGGAAATAAGATATGCAACGAATCCACGAGATTTTAAAAAGTATGATGGGGAACGAATTAGAAATGATTTCTTGATTGAAAATCTTTTTGAGGATGGGAAATTGAGAATGGTATATTCACATTATGATCGTTTAATTGTTGGTGGGGCTAAGCCTACTGATACACCTCTTTACTTAGAGGATAAAAATACATTGAAGACAGAGTATTTCCTGGAAAGAAGAGAAATAGGTATCTTCAATATATCGAATGCTAAAGGGAAAATCTCCGTTGATGGGGAAAGTTATCAATTAAATAAAAGAGATTGCTTGTATGTGGGTAAAGGCAACAAAAAAGTTGTGATTGAAAGCGATGATCCTTCAAAACCTGCTAAATTTTATTTAGTGTCTGCTACAGCACATAAAACTTATCCTATTCAAAAGAAGTCTTTGGAAGATGCGACACATAGACACTTGGGGGATGATTCTCAATCAAACAAACGTGATCTTTACCAAGTTATACATGAAGATGGAATTCAAAGCTGTCAGTTAATGATGGGGATGACTTTTCTATCACCTAACAACATGTGGAACACAATGCCTCCACATGTACATGATCGAAGAATGGAAGCTTATTTATACTTTGACCTGGACGAAGATGAAACAGTGATGCATTTCATGGGGAAACCAGACGACACTCGGAAAATTGTCGTTTCCAATGAGCAGGCTGTTCTTTCACCACCGTGGTCTATTCATTCCGGTGTAGGAACGAAAAATTATACTTTTATTTGGGCTATGGCTGGAGAAAACTATACTTTTGATGACATGGACCATGTAGACAAAAAAGATATAAAGTAGCAAATGCTTAAATATAAGCCTCGTTCAGCAGGCTTATATTTTTATTGAACTATTCCTATACAACGGGGGGATGACTTAATGTGGACAGTTTGAAGAAAAAGAATGCAGGTGAAAAAGCAGTTGAGTATATAGAAGATGGAATGACGCTGGGATTGGGATCAGGATCAACAATCTATTGGATGATGAAAAGATTAAGTGTACAAATCCAAAATGGATTATCTGTAAAGGGCATACCAACTTCTAAGAGAACGGAAGGGTGGGCCAGAGAGTTCGGTATTCCTTTAACAGAATTTGCTGAAATTGAAAAGATTGATTTAGCAATCGATGGTGCTAATGAAATAGATCCAAATCTAAACTTGATAAAAGGGGGAGGAGGTTCCCTTGTTAGAGAGAAAATTGTTAATGAATTTGCGGAAAGACTACTAATAATTGCCGATGATGGTAAGTTTTATAACCAATTGGGAAAACATCTCCTACCCGTGGAAGTCATACCCTTTGGTTGGGAAGTGACTGCTCGGAATTTAGAGAAACTTGGCTGCACTACAAATTTAAGGATGCAAGATAATAACGTGTTTATTTCAGATAATGAAAATTATATAGTGGATTGCCAATTTGATTCTATTCAGGACCCAGTAAGGTTACATGAGGAGTTAAAGTTATTAGTTGGTGTCATAGAAACAGGTTTATTTTGTAATATGGTAGACCAAGTTATTATTGGCAAGGACAGTAAAGTTGAACTACTTAGATAGGCAGTCCCACATGGACGAAGGAAGGAGAAATAGAAATGAAAGATATAATAACCATCGGCGATGCGCTAATTGCATTTAATCCTGTTAATACTGGACCGATGCGCTTTTCCGAATTATTTGCGAAAAGAGTAGGTGGGGCTGAGTTAAACGTTGCTATTGGATGTTCTCGGCTTGGCCTTACCACTGGATGGTTAAGTAGATTAGGAAATGATGAATTTGGTAAACACATTCTTAATTTTGCTAGAGGAGAGGGAGTAGACGTATCACAAGTTCAATTAGTAGATGGCTATCCTACTTCCTTAACTTTTAAGGAGATAAAAGAAAACGGAAATGTTAACACTTTTTATTATCGAGAAAAATCACCTATATTATCAATGACACCGGAAAGTTTGGATGAGGAATACCTTCGGAAAGCGAAAATTTTGCATATAACGGGTATTTTCCCAGCTATAAATCCTGAAAATAATCTTCCTATTATTAAGCAATCAATTAAATTAGCGAAGAAACATGGGGTGAAAGTTTCTTTTGACCCTAATATTCGATTAAAATTATGGAGTCAAGAAGAAGCAAAACGCACACTTTCTGAAATTCTCCCTGATGTCGACATTTTACTTGCTGGTGATGAGGAAATGGATATTATCCTAGGGATTAAAGAACCAAATGCAATTATTGAAGCTTGTAAATCTTTGGATATATCGTATATTGCTATCAAGATGGGGGCAAAAGGTTCGTTAGGATATCATAATGGTAAGGTAATAGAGATACCGGCGGTTAACGTTGATAAAGTCGTAGATACCATTGGTGCAGGTGATGGTTTTAATGCAGGTGTCCTTTACGGTATTGTTAATGATTGGCCGCTTGATAAAACATTAAACTTTGCAAACAGAATTGGTTCTATGGTTGTAGGAGTAAAAGGAGATAATGAAGGGTTGCCATATTATGATGAAGTCCAGGAACAACTGGGAGAGAAAAAAGTAATAGAAAGGTAAATATAGATTGGAGTAAAGACTATAAAAATTGTAGGAATTGTTATTACGAAATTTCCTTATCCTAAAGAATCAGCAAAAAGGATAAAGGAAATTATTTCTTAAGAAAAATAACTGACGGAAAGGATAAATTTCGTGCATAAAAAATTAACCATACTCCAACAATTGATTGAAAATAAAATCATTGCAGTTATACGTGGAGAAAGTGCTGAAAAAGCTGAGAGAATTATTGAAGGAGCTTATTCTGGTGGAATAAAAATAATGGAAGTTACATACACCGTCCCAGGTGCTTCTGAATTAATACAAAAGTTATCGAAACAAAATGACAAAGAGTGGATTATTGGAGCGGGTACGGTATTAGATGCAATAACTGCAAGACTTGCAATTCTTTCTGGTGCTACTTTTATTGTATCACCTACATTTGATTTAGAAGTTGCAAAGCTATGTAACCGATATCAAGTTCCATACATTCCGGGTTGTTTTACTGTGAGTGAAATTTTAACAGCAATGGAAGCTGGGTCAGAAATTATAAAGGTTTTCCCTGGCAATGCTGTTTCACCATCAATCATCAAAACAATAAAAGGTCCGATTCCACAAGCCAACCTAATGCCTTCAGGCGGAGTAAATATTAATAATATTGTTGATTGGCTTGATAACGGAGCTGTAGCTGTCAGCGTTGGAAGCAACATTTATAAAGAAAGTTATGAAGAAGTGAAGGAAGCTGCAAGAGAAATAGTGAGTACTGTAAAAGAAAAAAATATTTAAAATTATAATATACACAAGGACTTATTACTGCTTGAAGTCAGACTAGTTTTTATCTAGTCTGACTTTATTTTAAAATTAAGAGTCTTGGGATTATAATTAAGTGAAATCTGGTGGAGAAAAATTGAAATAACAAGTGTGAGGTGGAGATTCTTGCGGTAGATGGTAAGTAATATCCCGGAGAACATCCACTTCATAAAAAGGAGAAATCGTAGAATGAAATTTGAAAAAGTTCGTTGGGGGATTATTGGATGTGGTGATGTAACAGAAGTGAAAAGTGGTCCAGCATTCCAAAAAGTTCCAAATTCAGAGCTGGTTGCTGTGATGCGCAGAACTGGTGAACTGGCGAAAGATTATGCACAAAGGCATGGCGTTCCGAAATGGTATGATAATGCAGACGCACTAATAAATGATCCGGAAATTGATGCTGTATATATTGCCACACCGCCGGGTTCCCACAAAGAATATACAATGAAAGTAGCAAAGGCAGGGAAACCTATTTATGTAGAAAAACCAATGGGCCTCAATACAGATGAATGTAATGAAATGATTGCTGCATGTGAAGAAGCTGGCGTTCCTCTATATGTTGCATATTACAGGAGGGCAATGCCACGATTTCTTAAAATTAAAGAGTTGCTGGATAACCAAGCAATTGGAGATGTGCGCTTTGTATCAACCACACAATATCAAAAGGCTTCGAAAGACATGAGCAATTCCTGGAGATTTCAACCCGAAGTGTCTGGAGGCGGGTTACTTTTTGATATGGGAAGCCATACGTTAGATATATTAGACTTTCTTCTTGGTCCTATTAAAGAATTGAAAGGTTTTACCTCCAATCAAGCAGGTAACTATCCTACAGAAGATATCGTAACTGGTACATATTTATTTGAATCGGGCGTACATGGTGTAGGAAATTGGTGTTTCTCTGCTTATGATGATTTGGAGATAAATGAAATCGTCGGAAGTAAAGGAAAAATAACCTTTTCTACTTTAGGGAATGATCCTGTAATTTTAACGACCCCTGAAGGAAAAAATGAATGGAGCTTTGAAGCCCCAAAGCATGTGCATCAACCTCTTGTTGAAACTGTTGTAGCAGAATTAACAGGAAATAGTGTGCAATGTCCAAGTACAGGAATTTCTGGTGCAAGAACCAACTGGACCATGGATGAATTTTTTAAATAGGTCAGCAATATTCTTATAATTATATATTTTTTTCAGAATTACTTGTCGACCAATATGCAATGAAAATATTAAAAAATCAACAAAAGGAGTTGTCAATATGCGAATAAAATATAACGAAATGAAAGATGAATTTAAAAGAGTTCTATTGAAAAAAGGTTTTTCTGAACAAGCAGCTGAAGAAGGGGCTATATCCTTTACCAATAACAGCTGTGATGGTGTCTATTCGCACGGAGTAAATCGATTCCCAAGAGTCGTTGAATATATTGAAAAAGGCTATATTAAACCAGATGCTGTTCCAGAAAAAATCATCGGATTTGGTGGGTTAGAAAGATGGGATGGAAATTTAGCTTTAGGAAATTTAACAGCGAAACAATGTATGGATCGGACAATTGAATTAGCCGAAGAACATGGAATAGGATGTGTAGCCTTAAAAAATACAAATCATTGGATGAGAGGTGGAGAGTATGGCTGGCAGGCAGCGGAAAAAGGATTGATCGGTATCTGCTGGACGAACACAAAGCCTAATATGCCAGCTTGGGGTGCTGAAGATAGAAGAATCGGTAATAATCCTATTATTTTAGCGCTTCCAAGAGAAGAAGGACCAGTAGTTGTTGATATGGCAATGTCGCAATTTTCCTATGGCAAGATAGAAAACTATAAAATGGATGATAAGAAGCTGCCTGTTCCGGGTGGATTTGACAGCAAAGGAAATCTTACAAATGATCCTAAGGTAATAGAAGAAACATGGAGGGTATTACCAACAGGCTACTGGAAAGGTTCAGGTTTATCAATTGTACTTGATTTCGTTGCTTCCATGTTATCAGGAGGAAATACTACTTATGGTGTAGGGAAACTAGGTGACGATGAATATGCTTTATCACAGGTATTCATTTCCATTGCACCAGATAAATTAGGAAACAGCTCAGAAATGGACGAAATGATTAACGATTCCATTCAATATATTAAAGAGTCAGTTCCTGTAACAGATGGCGATGAGGTGTATTATCCTGGGGAACGCACAATGAATACTAGAAAGGATAATTTGAAATTAGGAATACCTGTCGCTGATGAAGTCTGGGAAAAAATTAAGTCTATGTAAACAAATGTGTCGCATAGGGGTTATGGAAAACAAGTTTGAGACATCTGTAAGCGATTATCTAACCCATGACCCTTTACTTGTGTCACTAAATACTTTTGACTCCTCGCTAATTGGTGTGGAGAGTAAAGAAAAATATAGAATCATAGTCGGTTTTACATGGAGCTTCGGCGGGCATGATTCACGAGCCAGCCGCTAATATGAAGGGCGTGTTGGCTCACGCACAGAAATGCTATCATGCCCGCCACTCGACGTAAACCTTCTATTTTAACATCTGCTCCAACACTAAATAGTGGGAAGGCATTATTTTGTAGAGGTGAATTGCAATGAAAGTAGTTAGAATATTGGAAGCTCATATAATTGAAGTACTAGATGTTGCCATCAAGTAGAGCGATCCTTGCCATTGTTTTTGAGCCACTCATATCAATCATTTTATACCTTAAGATTGGTGCCTTGTCATTTCCTGATGATTGAAGGTCTGAAATTGCAATGAGATTGTCTGCTGTTTAGCTGTCCTATTACAGCTACTTTAAGTACCATCTTCAACTATCGGGATAATGAACCTGTCCCTCCATCCGTGTGTACTTTGCACTTTTGTTTTGCACCAAATTCTTTGGCCCTGACGTCATCCTATTTTGTATTACTGTACAGTTTTCAATGATTCAGTTTTTCTTCATCATTTTCATCCTTATAATGGCTATAGGGAAATTCAGTCCATTTAATTGGCATGCCTATTCTTTCTATTAGAATTGCTAAGCTATTATACAACTGATTCCTTTGGCTGGTAGATAAATAATTAGTGAAATTAGAATGGAAATTATTAATTAAGCGCTCTAATAATTTGTTAGTTAGACGAAAGTTAAATTGATGTGTTGAAAGCTTATACTTATACCTTAGACTATGTTCATACACAATTTCTTTTGTTCCCTCACTTTTACTTTCCATATAATTGATAGCATCATCTAAAGTTTTTCTTTGTATATCCTCAGTGAACTCTTTGAAAGGTGCTATTTCAGTTACTTTTTTTATCTCTTTAACTTGCTCTCCGTTTATGTCTCTTTCAGTATAACGGTCAACAATATATTGTTGATTTTCTCCTTTTAAATGTTTGGTTTTATGGATAATGGTGTACCCATGTTTTCCAGCCCCTGTACGTTCACCAACTTTTAACCAATCAGGGTTAACATTTAGTCCTTTCATGTGGTTCTTAACTGTTTCTTTCGTTACATTACATAATTTTGCTATCTCAACTTCATCAAGGTCATTTTCTAATAGGTATTTAATCATTCGTTGCAGTTCATAACCAGTACGTTTCTTCCTATAGAATTCAGATTTTAATCTTTTAATAACATGTTTTATTTCTGATGTTTCGGTATCTATTAAACAGTCTACAACTGTTTTTCCAATGTGTTTCAGAGCGAAATATCTTCTATATCCTTCAACAAGTATAAATGTTTCGTCACTCTGTTTTTCAATTATAAGAGGAACTTTTAACCCATTTGCTTTGATATCGTAAGCTAATTCTACGTCTAAATCTTTCTTTCTAAAAGGTTCTTCAGTCTTAATATCCATTATTAATACTTTTTTGACATTCATGCTGTATCACCCACTTTTTAATATGGGTATTCAGTAAGTAGATTGTCCTATTCATTATTGAGAAATAATTAACATTCACATTAGTCTCGAAAAACTTTTTGGTTTAAAAGTAATATTGTCATAAAAGAGTGTGCTGCCATTCTGTTTTTACCGGATACAAACGTTTTTTACCTCAGTTTATAACTTAGCAGGATCATGAAGCTGTGCTTCTTTACGCTTTTGCTGCTCGCTACTTAACTCTCCTTTCGCTTGTGCTCCTCATACCCACCGGGTTCCAGATAGGCATATTGTCCAGCTTCTTTTCTTCATTTATTTTTAACCCCCTAACATAAGATTTTCTCGTATTTCCCCATAAAAACAACACTTATTCAGCATTATTATTGTATAAAAAAACACCTCTATGGGTGCTATTGAATTACTTTATATTTCTCTCCATTTCTTTCAAACAAGCTGCCTTTACGGCTCCAGTTATATCTAGATCTTCAGTTTCAAACCATGGGATTGTCATATTACGACCATTTGAATTACATACGCAGCGGATTTTTACAGAACCGCCTAGGTCAGCTGTATAAACATCCCATTCCCAGAGTTCTTTCCAAGTTCCATTACTTCCAAATGCTTTAGTATAGCTAGTGATAAATAAACTGTGATTAACTCGGTAATAGCCTTCTGACATATTTATCGCCTCCTAGTCTTTTATTTCGACAAAAAAGAAATAACCTTTCATTTTAGTGCCTGTCATTTCCTGGATTTTGGATAAATTTGACGGATAGATTGCTAGTTTTGGTGAAACGGTATTGGGTTGAAAGATTATTTTTAAAGGACATGGGGACAGGCATAGAGGAAGACTCATCAAATCAATTGCTGTAGATGCCAATGTGTCTAACCCTCTGTCCTCTCTATAATCGATAGTAAATTATATGAGGGACCTCGGTTGAGATGTCTTAAAAGTATTAACGACCAAGTAATTCTTTGTATCTTTCATAAGCCTTCTCATCTTGTACCAATTTTAAATAATGAATCTCCCTTTGTTCAATTAAAGATCTTAATTCTGTACCTTTCTCAGGGATTTGAGCAGTGATAAGATTTTTTAATAATTGAGTCAAAGGCTCTCCTATCGCTTGTTTGAAATTGAATCCTAACAATTGCATTATATTAAATGTTTCTTTAGATAATAGAGTCTTAACTATATCTACTTGGCTTTGCAGTTTTTCTTTATCTTCTTGGCTACTCTTTAATATCAGCTCTTGCAATAGGGGTAGAAGCTCGTTTGTTATATAATCAATGTCACTTTCCGATATTCTTTGACTTATTAACTTTTCTTCGTAGGCTTGAGCTAACGTAAGAAGATCGTTTCTTTCATCAATTAATTCTGTTATTATTTCTTGAAGTTCTTCAATCGTGTTATCTTTTTGCTTTGTTGTCTTAGATACTCTGATACGTTCACTAATTGATTGGGAACTACTTTTTATTAAGCCACTTGCTGCATTCATAATAAATTCACTATGAAATTCCATAGACCCTCACCTCCTCTATGTCTATATTCGACACCAATCTTAAATACCCTTCAAAAGTTGTGTGTTTTTTCTAATGATTGTCGAATATAGTAATAAAAACCTGTGGATATATGTTAATTAAAAGTAAACTTATTCAAATATCAAGGTGCAATTTTTAAAGAGTAATATTATTCCAGCTATAAGTCATTCCTTTTTGTGGCTTTGTCGATTGGGATCGGCGTATCATCACAGATTCCCATATTGCCTCATTTGAGATAGATGCTTGCGGCCATCCATAAGAAAAGCCCATTTCAGCTTCGCTACGTACTGCTTAATGACCAATCATTTTCACCTGTAAATGCGTTACAAAGCTCACCCCATCTCCAAAGTGATGTCCCTTATTAACAAACGGCCGATTATTATAATACAAAGAACAATGCCATGTGTCCTGACAAGCGAATTATGACTAAATCATTGATCAGGGACAGGCATGTTGGAAGTAAGTCGGTACATTCATTTAAATCCTTATAATGCTGGGATGGTCACCAAACCGGAAGTTTATCGATGGAGCAGTTATCGGTATTACGTACATACGCCGAAGCCCATCTGTTGAATGCTAGTGTTATTTTTGATTTCTTTTAAGGTGATTTAGTGGAGAGGAGGCAGAAGTATAGGAAGTTTGTTGAAGAGATGACATATCTGCAGTAGATTAGGTGCCTGTCACTTCTTGATTAAGGAGGGAGGGTAGGGGGGATTAAACAATGAATAAGATGATCCGAAATAATCTCATTTCAACCTGAAAAGACTGGACATGTAATCGATGTTTTTAAGGTTCTGAGTGACAATGAATCATATAAATTATCTACTTATAGATAGCAGTTACTTTAGTTGAAGGAGCGATGGCAAATGATTGATACTTCGCTCTGGGAAATTGATATCAAAGGCGAGGCCTCAGGGACATGGAAAAAATTCTGGTTACTTAAACCTGGAACGAATCCGGATAATCCGCAAAATAGAATGGATTATTAATTGGTATGAAGGGGGTGTGAAAGCATGAGAAAAAGACCATTTGAACTATGGCTAATTTGGCAAAATGTTGAGACTCGTCAACGATACCACGTAGGAAAGTTGCTTTATCAAGATGGAATTTACACATTTTCCTATGAAACGAGCGGCTATCGAAGGAAGTTAGGCTACATCCCTGCATTTTATAGTGGGTGGATGTATGAAATCATCCAAAAAAATGCAACTACCAAGCAAAAATTGAAAATATTCATTCCCAAGCGCTACCTCGTCGTAAAGTCAACATTTCAATTATTGGCGAGTTGAACCAAGCCGTTGATATTGCTGACGTCTTAAACGATAAAGAACAATTAAGATTGATGATGAGTTAATATAAATTTAACGGTTTTCCCAAGAACCATGGGGACAGGCACCTTGGTCCACAATGTATTAGGTTAGGCTGAGGTGTTCTCATGACGGGACTAACCTATCTTGTCTTTTATGGAAATACGACTTTCCCCCAGAAAATATTGATAATTGCTCTCATTTTACCTTTTGAATATAAGGATCAAAGGGACAGGCACGAGTCCCAATATATTTCCATGGCTTAGACGGAGTGTTAGAGCCAATTGGTCTTTTTATTCTTAAAAAATATCAAAATGAATGATAGCGTAATTGCTTCCTACATAAGTACAATAAGGCCTTTCGCTACAACAGTTTAGCGAAAGGCCTTCTAAATAGATTTGCTTTTCTTTGTTCCAGTTTCCATTCATGCGTCTGCATCATAAAAGGAGTAATCTCCTCTCTCAATCAAGGAGAAGAAATGGGACAAGGAACCTGTCCCTGTGTCCCATTACATCGCGATAACTTCTTTTGCTTCGGTTTCTTCTGCTTCGGATACAGTCATTACGAGGCTGCCGACCACACAGATTATTGTGTTTAGGAGAAGTCCCCATAATCCACTGGCAAAGCCAAGTAAAGAAAGATCGAAAATTGTCATTATTGAAGCAACTAATGTACCTGCCACCATTCCGGCAAAAACAATTTTAGCGTTCAGGCGGTTCCAGTATAATCCGAGGATTAGACCAGGTGCAATCTGAATCAGCAGTTCAAACTTCAATATAAAGATCTGATAGAGCGTTGCAGGGGGGAACCACGCAATTAGAATCAGAATACCGACAGCGACGACACCTACCAATTTGCCAACAAGCAATTTTTTATGCTGGGAAGCATTAGGATTAATGTAATTTCCATATAAATCGTTGGATATAATTGACGAGAATGTCAGTAATACAGAATCAGCGGTAGATACAATTGCTGCAATCACCCCGCCAAATAAGAGAATCATAGCCCAATAGAAGATAACATTTTGACTAGCAATATTACTCGCCATCATTCCTACCAGCTGTTCGGACTCTCCGGTAGATAATCCTGGATATGCATTAATACCTATAATTCCAATAAGAAATACGACCCCTGCGGTAAAAAAAGGCATCCATGCCATTCTGCTGAACGAGCGCTTTAGTGTTTTTTCACTTTTGGCTGCGAATATGCGCTGAATCGCATGAGGATAAACGGCAGCGCCAATTCCGATCAACAGAAGCAGGCTCAACCAGTTCACTATACCTGGCCCATCAGGAATTCCCAATTTTTCGGGGGAATATGCTTGCAGGTAATCGGCTGACGTTGGTAATCCGCCAAAATAAATAATCGACCCAATCAAAAGCAAAAAGACACCCACTAATAGAGCAAATCCCTGCATGGTATCCGTGTAAGCAACTGAGCGCATGCCGCCAAGCCATCCGTAAATCAACATGATAACGACAAAAAATATAACCCCCGCTTGATAAGGGATCGTTCCTCCAGTCAATCCGGAAACACCCTGTCCGATTGCCACCAATTGCTCCAGCAAATAATTGCCAAGACCATAAAGCATCAACAATGATGCCATAATCGTAACGGCTTTCGATTTATATCGTTTTTCAAACCACTGGGCTGGTGTAATTAATTTATATTTTTTGCCCATGGTGTATAACCTTGGAGCGAATAAAAGATACGCCATAATAATCATAATAAAAAATGGAACAGATACTAAGTATTCAAACCCCTGGCGATAAGCTGAGGGCGGGTAGCCGATAACGGTATTACCACTATATTGTGTCGCAAAAAAGGTAAAAAACAAAACCATGGTGCCTAGGCCCCTGCCGCCAAGATAGTACTCATCCAGGCTTTGATGAATATTCCTGTTTTTGAGATAGGTCACCAGGCCAATCCCGAGCATGATCAAACCGTATGCTAACAGAATCACTACACCGGACCAGCCGGAGAATGCCAAATCCATAACTTAATTCGCTCCTTTCTTCTCATCTTCTTCGTTCTCTTCTTCCACCATCCAGTAATTGTTGATGACATAGGATAAAAAAGCAGACAACAGGATAGATGCAATAATAATGATGACGGCCCAAAGCGGTATTCCAAGAATTAGAATTTCTCCAAAGCTCGCCGGGAAATACCACGGAGTAATTAATGCAAGTAAAATCCCAAACACAATCCATATTTTTCCGTATTTAATCGGTTCTTTCTTTGATTGGTGCATACGTATCCCTCCTTAAATGCTTAATATTCTGAATAAATGGAGTTGAATATCCATTCCCCATTTCTCCTCTTGTTTTTACACCGGATGCAAATCTGTTATTTTACCAGCTTTTATAACTTGTCCCGGCACCTCATGTCCCAAAATCGTCTCCAAATATTTAGATGTTGAAATCAGTTGTTCGAGGTCGGTTTTTACATGATAATCCATAAAGATAAGCATATGTACAAGGTCCTCCGTACAAATGTTTCCTGTAGCTCCTGGGGCGAATGGACAGCCCCCCAGACCGCCTAGCGAAGCATCAAATCTCGTCACACCTGCCCGGATTCCTTCTATTACATTCGCCAGGCCCATGCCACGGGTATTATGGAAATGCAGCGTTAGGGGTAAATCCGGCCACCGGTTCAGTACTTTTCTGCAGCGTTCGAAAACCTGCTTGGGTGTTGCCATGCCAGTTGTATCGGCAAGGGTGATGCCGTCCGCTCCCAATTCCAGATACTTATCAATCAGCCCCAGTACCCTGTCTTCAGCTACGTTACCTTCGAATGGACAGCCAAAGGAGGTTGCTAACGACCCATTGATACGAATCCCGGTTCCGGCCAGGAAGCTGGCGATATCTTCAAACCCGGAAAAAGATTCTTCCACTGTTTTTCGAACATTTTTTTGGTTATGTGATTCGCTGGCGGAAACAACCAGGTTCACCTCATCAACCATACAGGCAGCAGCACGCTCTGCACCTTTCACATTCGGGATCAAGGTGGTATATGTAACCCCGGGCTTTCGGTCAATCCCCAGCATGACATCCGCCGCATCCTTTAGATTAGGAATGGCTTTAGGGGATACGAAGGAGGTTGCTTCAATTTTATCAACCCCCGAAGCAGACAGCCGGTTAATTAAATCAATCTTTTTCTCGGTCGGTACGAACTGATCCTCCATTTGCAAACCGTCTCGTGTCACGACTTCCTGTATATCAATGGCCTTCATTGTCACTCCTCCTCTAAATGATTCCCTGGTCTTTCAGCCGGGAAATTTCTTTATCATTATAGTCCAGCCAATTCTCTAATACTTCCTCTGTATGCTGCCCAAGATCTGGTCCGAGCCATTTTGTTCCCCCAGGGGTTTCACTCATTTTTGGTACAATTCCAGGTATTTTCAATGACTCTTCTTCATTCATTTTAAAATCCTCAATCATTCCTCTGCTCAAGTAATGAGGGTCGTTCACAATATCTTTGATACTGTAAATTGGACCGGCGGGAACCCCTTTCTCATCAAGCACATGCAATGCCGTTTCCAAATCAACTGTTTTCGTCCAATTTTCTATAACTTCATCGAGATAATCTGCGTGAGCAGCTCTTCCACTGTTGCTTTGAAAACGTTCATCTTCCCCTAACTCAGGCATTGCGATCGCTTCCATCAGGCGTTTAAAAATAGTATCCCCATTCCCGCCAATGACGATATACTTCTCATCCTTGCACTGGTAGGTGTTTGAAGGTGCTATACCTGGCAGTGATGACCCGGTTCGTTCCCGAATGGCGCCGAGTTTATCAAATTCAGGTAGCGATCCCTCCATAAGACTAAATACCGATTCGTATAACGAGACGTCAATCATTTGTCCCTTTCCTGTACCTTGAACATCACGATGATACAGTGCCATCATCGCGCCAATTACCGAATACATTGCAGCAAGGGAATCTCCAAGACTGACTCCGACCCTTACCGGCGGCCGGTCAGGAGATCCCGTTATGTAACGAAGCCCGCCAATCGATTCACCCACACTGCCAAATCCAGTTTTATCACGATAAGGGCCTGTCTGACCATAACCAGAAACCCGAACCATCACTAAACCGGGATTGATCGCAGATAGTGTGTCATATCCCAAATTCCACTTCTCCATTGTGCCTGGTCTGAAATTTTCGACAAGGATATCACATTCCTTGACGAGTGATCGAATGATTTCTTGTCCCTCTTCGCTTTTTAAATCAATAGTGATCGACTTTTTATTCCTTGATTGCAGTCTCCACCACAAGGAAGTACCTTTATAGATATGTCGCCAATCCCTTAGTGGATCTCCTTTTCCCGGCGGTTCCACTTTTATAACGTCTGCTCCAAATTCCGCCATCATCCTTCCTGCAAAAGGACCGGCAATCAAACTGCCCAATTCCAACACTTTAACTCCTTCTAAACTTTGTCCCATTATCCTACACTCCTTTTTTAGACAAAAACAGCTATTGTTCGTTAAATATTACTGTGCTGCACAAATATTCAACAGCCAACGTTGAAATTATTCAATAAATAGAAATATTTTGTTTTATTTATATCATCTTAACAACTTGTATACAAAAACACAATATATATTTGAAAATAACTCTATTTAAGGTGTTAATTTGATTCATTGTATACAAACAGATAATATAAATTGATGAGTGCCCTCCATTTATATACAATAAGAAAGAGGTGTTTTACTGTGAATGCATATAGGTATATAAAAAAAGCAATTTTACATGGCGAATTTCCTCCAAAAATGCGGCTTACTGAAGAATTTTTAGCCAATAAGTTCCAAATAAGCCGTACACCAATCCGCGAGGCACTGAAACAATTGGAATCAGAAGGACTAACCGTCTCCATGAAAAGGGGGGTTCGCGTCAGTCATTATACAAAAGAAGATATTCGACAAATCTACGATGTAAGGACGCTTCTAGAGGGGTACGCGGCTGCTCAGGCTTCCATTCACCGCTCTGAAGTGGATCTGCAACAAATGAAAGCAGCCAATGCATACTATGAACAGGTAATCAATGAACATTTTAAAACCGGTGAGTCAACAATTGAGGACATACTGGACATCAACCGCAAATTTCATGATGGTATCGTAAAAGCTTCACAAAATCAGCATATTCATAACCACATTTCCAAAGTTGTCGTTTTGCCGTTGATATTTCGTTCTTTCTATTGGTTTAATGAAGAACAAATGCGAAAATCCCTAGAGGCCCACAGCACGATCCTTCAGGCAATTGAGGAACAGGACATGGAGCGCGCCCGTGTCGCAATGCATGAGCATATTTACCATGGCAGAGACCAAGTCCTACTCCACATCAACGACATTAAAGAAGATTATTCAATCACCGGAAAATAAGTGGGGGACGGAGGGACAGGTACCTTGTCCCAAGTTCGTGGCGCCTGTCACTTCCCGAACTTTGTCGAAGATTGATAGAGTAAAAGCATAGGAAGATAAGATAGCAACTGAATATTGTGAGGATGGTTGGTTGCCGTTCTTCTTTCCTTTTTGGAAGGGGGGGATAATCATGGAAGGAATTCTTGGCAGTAAGAAAGCATACACAGAGACGAAAACAGTTACAAACAAATGAGATGAATGAGAGAGTTGTTATCAGAGCCCGAAATAGCCATCCGAGCAGTTGGCAAGTCCGATAGAAGCATTGTCAGCGCCCGGGATAGCCGTTAGAGCAGTTGAAATGTACGATAGAGAGGACACAGATACTTTGTCCCAGAAAGCTAAAGGCTAGCTACAATTCAGGTTTCTGGATCTTCCAGAATCATTGCTTACTACATAGGTACAAGAAGGCCTTTCGCCACAAGAGCTTAGCGAAAGGCCCAGTTTTCAATATAGGTTTGCTTTTCTTTGTTCCAGTTTCGATTCATGCGTCTGTATCATAAAAGGAGTAATTTCCTCTCTCAATCAAGGAGAAGAAATGGGACGATGGACCTGTCCCTGTGTCCCCTCTACAAACGGAATCGTCAAGGGCCCCAGCGGAAGAACGGCGATTGTCATATTTTCCCCATACGCTTCCTTTAATTGCTCGATTGTTTGTTCAATATCATGCGTTGGCTTCAGCATGGTGCTTTTCACTTGCTCATCCGTCAGTTTGGAATAGACATAAACATCTGCCCAGACTTGCACGACTGCCTGCTTTTGTACCTGCCATTGATCGAACATTTTAAATTCCGGGTTGTTGATCATATCCAGTAATCCTTGTGGCGAGTCTGCCATGTCAAAGATCTTGGAATAGTTTCCGTGATCGGGTAAGCCGTCTGAGCATTCAGATGCAACAATAATAGAACCTCCTTCCTTAACAATTTTATGTGCTGCGCTCATTCCCTTTACAGCTTGGTAGAGGTTTTGATCGAGTGGATAGCCGGAATTGGACGTGATTACGACATCAAATCGCTCCTCACAGCGGAACATTGTGTGTTCTTTGGCAAATGCGCAGCCTTTGTCATGTGCTTCATAAAGCTCCCCTGAGAAAACGGAGGTAATCTCTTTTTCCCGATTTAGCGTGACATTTAGCATGAAATCAGGTTTACACAAGCCATTTATTTCACGTGTCATATCCTGGACTGGATTATTCACCATATTTCCCCACGTGGAAAGGGGGTCCCCAATCATTCTTGCATTATGAAAGGTCATGATTGTCTCGATACCGGCAATACCTGGCATGATACCTTTGGGGCCTCCTGAGAATCCGGCGAAAAAATGTGGTTCGATAAAGCCTGTGACAATGCGAAAGTCTGATTCAACATAATTTTTATTAAGATAAACATCACAGCCGAATTTACTTTTACCGAGATTGACAAGTGTATCCTTATCATGGCAATGATTATTCACAATTCGGATATGGTCCACGACCCAAGGCCCGAGCATTTGCACAAATTCTTCCCTCGTTTGATCACGATGCGTTCCAGTCCCGTTAATAATTACAAAGTTCTCCAAAGGCACATGATCCAATTCTTCTATTAATAAAGGTACTAATATATGATTTGGTGTCGGTCTTGTAATATCACTAATCACGATGGAGACGGTGTCCGTAGCTTTTACGGATTCCTTTAATGGCGGTGTGCCAATCGGATTGCGAAGTGAGTCTTGTATCTCTTCTTTTACATGATTTAGTTCTGGCAGGTTTTTCGGTTCGATAATAAAAGAATTGTCGGGTAAATCCAGTGATAGACCTTCTTTTCCATAAAGTAATTCCGTATTCATTTTGCATCCCCGTCCTTTCTCAGCAATTAAGAAAGTATAATACGATCTTACTGCATAAGTGCAACTAAGGCTTTTGCCACAAAAGCTTGTCAAAAGCCAAGTTTTCTAATGTTTATTCTCATTATAAGTTAATACTACCCCCTATAAAACAAAAAGGGGATAGAATATTGTGTTTTCTTGATGGCTTGCTTATTTTGCTTCGGTTACGTCATCATGGGGGGACGGAGGGACAGGTACCTTGTCCCAGAGTAAAGGCTGGATACTACGCCATGCGGGGTTCTGAATCTGCCAAAATTACTGCATAAGTTCAATAAGGCGTTTCGCCACAAGAGTTTAGTGAAAGGTCAAGTTATCTAAATAGATTTGCTTCTCTTTTCTTCAAGTTTCCACTCCTTTGTCTGCATAATAAAAGGAGTAACTTCCTCCCTAAGCCAGGGAGAAATGGGACGATGAACCTGTCCCTGTGTCCCCCTATCATAAATATTTTTTATGATTTTCATAAATTTTTAATATTTGTTTTATCACTATTATTATACTAACATTTAAATTAATCAAAAAATGGAGGTATACTTATGGAGGTAAAGAGACTCGGATATAATTTTAAAATTAGAGGGGGACAAAAATGATTAACTTTAAGAACGTTATTTTTATTCTAGTTTTGATAGCGCTTCCAATCGTTTTAACTGCTTGTAAACCTAAACCAGTTGATGAAGAGGCGTCAGCTGAATCCAGTGGGAATATTTATAATGGCGGAGAGATGGAAGTGTTGGTTCCATACGGTGCGGGGGGCGGTACAGATGTCTTTGCAAGATTTATCGCACCTTATCTATCAGATCATACGGAAGGAAATCCTGATCTTCAAGTACTTAACGTTCCTGGTGGACAAAGTATTACAGGAACAAATGAATACGTAAATATGAAGGAAGCAAATGGGTTAAATGCGTTAACAACAAGTGCCTCTACACATACCCCATTTCTATTAGGTCATTCCGCTGTTCAATATGATTTAAATGAATTGGAACCTATTGTAGGTTTCCCAACCGGAGGAGTCGTATACTCTACACCTGAAATTGCAGATGATATACAAAATAATTCTGAGCCCCTCGTGTATGCAGGGATAAGTGCAACAGGCTTAGATTTGGTCACTTTGCTCTCATTTGAGGTATTAGGAATAGATGTACAAGCAAATATGGGCTATGAAGGAAGGGGTCCTTCACGTGTTTCATTTGAACAAGGTGAATCGAACATTGATTATCAAACTACCTCAGCGTATAAGTCAAATGTTGAACCTCTAATTGAACAGGGATCAGCTAAACCAATATATTCATTTGGACAAATGAAAAATGGGGAAATCGTAAGGGATCCGGCTTTTCCGGATTTGCCAACTGTAAAAGAAATATACGTTGAGTTACATGGCGAAGAACCTTCGGGTGTAGAGTGGGAAGCTTACAAAGCATTTTTGACTTCTTCCTTTACCATTCAAAAAGTGTTGTGGTTGCATGGAGATGCTCCTGATCAGGCTAAGGAAACACTCAAAGTTGGTGCACAAGAGATGATTGCTGAACCATCCTTTATGGAAGAAGGTGAGGATGTGCTTGGAGGATATGAGCCATATACCACCGAAGAGTTAGACCATGCTATCAATGATATGCTGAATGTTTCAGGTGAAGTTACAGGATGGGTTACGGAATTTCTTAAAGAAGAATATGGTGTCACGATAGAATAAGTGAAATAAAGAAGATTTAAGGGGGATACAACAATGATTGAAACAGGAATTGAAGCGCTATTTATGGTCTTGGAACCAACTAGACTCTTATTTATGTTATTAGGAATCGCAGTAGGATTATCTCTCGGACTTCTTCCTGGATTAAGTGGCACTGTTGGAATGGCTATACTTCTCCCATTTGTTTATGGAATGGATCCTGTTTCGGGAATGGCCCTTCTAATCGGGATGACTGCTGTATTGCATACTGGGGATACATTTCCATCCGTTTTATTAGGTGTCCCCGGCTCTTCGGGGTCTCAGGCTACCATTATGGACGGGCATCCATTGGCGCAAAACGGGGAGGCATCCCGAGCATTAAGTGCAGCATTCTTTGCCTCCATGATAGGTGGAACTATTGGAGGGGTTGTTCTCTATCTCTCCATCCCTGTCATTCGACCACTCATTCTTGCGTTTGGGTCACCGGAGCTATTTATGTTGGCTTTATTGGGTCTGAGTATGGTTGGAATTTTGGCTGGAAATTTCCCATTGCGGGGAGTATTGGCTGGTTTATTCGGCCTAATACTTGGGAGTATAGGAAGTGCGCCAGCTACACCGGAATACCGGTATACGTTTGATTTAATGTATTTATCCGACGGGATTCCTCTCGCAGTATTTGCTCTTGGATTATTTGCTTTTCCTGTAATGATAGATTTGCTTGCGGAGGATCGGAGTATCTCCAAGACAATCCCTAAATTAGGTGGGTGGACAAAAGGTTTAAGAGACATTTTAAAGAATAAGTGGCTAGTAATCCGAAGTTCTGCCTTGGGTTCTGTACTCGGGTTTATCCCAGGTGTCGGTGGTAGTGTTGTAGATTGGATTTCTTATGGATTTGCAAAGCAAACAACTAAAAAGAACTATTTTGGAAAAGGGGATGTAAGAGGAGTTATTGCTCCGGAGAGTTCTAATAATGCAAAGGAAGGTGGCGCGTTAATACCGACGTTAATGTTTGGCATTCCGGGTAGCGGTACAACTGCTATCTTGTTAGGGGGGCTGACATTACTAGGGTTGCAGGCTGGACCTTCAATGGTCACAAATGAGTTGCCTTTAACGCTTTCGATTGTTTGGACCTTGGTGATAGCGAATTTGATTGGAGCAGCTGCTTGTTTGCTTCTAAGTAAACCAATATCCAGGCTCAGCGCTATACCGGCAAAGAAGCTCGTGCCTTTTCTAGTTATCATTATCCTTTTAGGTGCCTTTCAAAGTTCCTCGAGCTGGGGAGATTTAATTGCGTTAGTGGCTATAGGAATACTGGGGTGGTTGATGACATGGCTAGATTGGCCAAGAGCTCCAATGTTAATAGGTTTTGTTCTTGCCCCAGCAACTGAACGTTACTTGTGGATTTCCATGTCTAGATACGATATTGGCTGGCTTACAAGACCGGGGGTAATCATAATTGGAGTGTTAATTATTCTGATTGTGGCAGGAGGCATTTACTTTAATAAGAAAGAAGACACATTAAAGTCGAATAATGGAGGAACTACCGGATGAGTATAAGTAAATCAAAAGTTAACCTGATATTTACTATCCTGCTTGCTTTGCTTTTTACATGGCTTGCTGTTGAAGCAACAACGTTTAACGAAAGGGCTAAATATTTCCCTTTATATATATCCATTATAGCCCTTATCTTTGTAATAGTGGATCTAGTGCTTAGCAGTATCAGATTTTCAAGAAAAAAAGAAGGTGCTTTGCCATTTCACCCACATTTGCTAAGTGCCCTAATGTATATGGGATGGATGCTGTTATTGTTATGGTTCATTTATCTGGTCGGATTTAAAGTAGGATCATCTGCCTTTCTTGCTGCATTCCTTTTTTTCGTGACAAGATGGCAATGGTGGAAAGTAATAATGGCTGTAATAATAGCCTTTAGTTGTATGTATCTTTTCGGCGATATCTATATGAATT
This sequence comes from Virgibacillus ainsalahensis, assembly GCF_055380755.1. Taxonomy (NCBI): domain Bacteria; kingdom Bacillati; phylum Bacillota; class Bacilli; order Caryophanales; family Bacillaceae; genus Virgibacillus; species Virgibacillus ainsalahensis. The sequence continues at coordinate 429,373 of NZ_AP043943.1, forward strand.
TACATTGGCCAGCTAACTTAATGGGGTGGTAATAGTGAAAGTAAAAAGACCAGGTCATACAAAGTATTGGATGACCTGGTTAGCTATACGATCACTCTGCATAGTGTTCTTCTAAAAAACGAATAAAGGTTTTAACAACAGGAAGATTAAGGGAATTATCTTTATAAATCAGACTGGTGTTACGGAGTATTAGATCACCATCTTTATTTTTTATAGGCTGTATAAATAGATCTTGTTCCATTTCATTAAGACCAATACTTGGGATTATTGCATAACCTAATCCATTTTGGACCAATTTGCGGCTTGTTTCAATATTATCTAAATGCATGGTGATATTTGGTGGAGTAGTGAAATTCCGTTGCCACCATCTATCAATGATCCGTTGTAATTCTGAATCTGTTTTGTAAGTTATTCTAGGCAGAGAAGGAAGATCAACCAAGTTTATGGGAAACTTAGAGATGATACAAATTGTTTCTTCTTTAAGTTTTAATTGTCTTTCCTCCCATTTATTTTCTCCCCGAACAATACCGACGTAGACATCCTCATCATCTAACATTCTCACTATTTCAGGGCTTATACCAGTATATAGAGAAAATTGGATGTTTTTATATTTATTGGTAAAATCCCTTAAAATATCAGGAAGTACAAAGCGAGCGAAATTACTGGAGGTTCCTAGTCGGATGGTGCCCTCAGTGGAATTATTAATATTAACGACATGGTCTTTAACTTTTTGCAACTCATTCAGCATCCGAAGCGAATAATTTACTAGATATTCTCCTTCCGTACTGAATTTAACGCCTCGCTTGCTTCGCCATAGGATGATTACCCCCATATTTTCCTCTAACTGTTTGATGCGGTATGTGAGTGCAGGTTGAGAGATGAACAGTTTTTCAGCAGCTCTCGTAATGTTTCTTTCATCATTTAATGTTTTGAGGATTAGCCAATCTTTTTCATTCAAGCGATACCACCTGCCTATTATTATAAGTTCTTATATAGGGAGTTTCTTTAATTATGAACCAATCCACCTTAAAAGGGAAGAAAAGGTCATCCATTGTCAGTAAAAATTTATGTTAAATTCTTTTCAATCCATAAAAAAATTTTATTAAAAATAATAAAAAAACAATATTTTAATTATCGTTAAGGTTTCCGTATCATTATAGTCAGAAATAAATTTTCCAGAAAGGTAGATGCAAATGGTTCGGGACTTTGAGAAAATTAAAGCAGCAATTATTAGAGGCGGCACAAGTAAAGGTGTTTATTTGATGGATAATGAACTCCCTGTAGATCAGAAGCATCGGGAAGAGGTAATACTTTCATTATTTGGAAGCCCAGACGTTCGTCAGATTGATGGCTTAGGGGGGGCAGACCCATTAACAAGTAAAGTTGCCATTATTAAACCATCTCTTCGTAAAGATGCAGATATAGATTATACATTTGGGCAAGTATCTATAGATAAGAATCATATTGATTATCGGAGTAATTGTGGAAATATCTCTTCAGGTGTTGGTCCTTTTGCAATAGATGAAGGCATTGTACCAGCACTTGACCCTGTTACGGTAGTTCGAATTTATAATACGAATACCCAAAAGATTATTGAAGCAGAGGTTCCAGTAAAAAATGGTAAGTCTTTGACGACAGGTAACTGTTATATTCCAGGCGTCCCAAACCCAGGAGCGAAAATTATGCTTAACTTTGTGAATTCCGGAGGAGCTTCAACTGGAAAAGTAATGCCAACAGGAAATCCAAAGGATACCATCATTTTAAATGATGGAAGAACGATTGATATCAGTATTGTAGATGCAGCAACTCCTGCTGTTTTTGTAAGGGCTTCCGATTTGGGGCTTACTGGAACTGAAACCCCTGAACAAATAGAAAGCCGTCCAGGTCAATTGGAAATATTAGAAGAAATACGCGCTGCAGGGGCCTGTTTGATAGGGTTGGTGAAAACGAAAGAAGAAGCTAAGCTTATTTCTCAATCTGTACCGAAAATAATTTTTGTATCACCTGCTCAATCTTATCAGGGGATCAATGGAGTTAAAGTAGAGGAAGAAAAAGTTCATTTTACAGCTAGAGCAATGGCCATGGGCAAAATGCATAAAGCTTTTGCCGTAACCGGGGGGATTTGCGCTTCTGTCACTGCTCTTATAGAAGGGACAGTGGTAAATGAGATAAGTAAATACAGTGGAAAAGGGGATATTACCATTGGTCATCCTACAGGCACCATGGATTTTAGTGTAGTTGTAAATCATGACGGCGGCGAGCATCTTGTAAGCCGGTCTGCAGTGGAAAGAACATCACGGCGATTAATGGATGGGTTTGCCTATCTGCCCGCAACTGTACTAAGGAAAGATGCTTCTATTCAACAGAGAAAAAAAGAAACTATTTAGTGGAGGGATATATATGAAAAATACGCAAGAGAAATATGATGTAGTTGTAGTTGGAGCAGGAAATGCTGCTTTGTGTGCAGCTATTTCTGCCAGGGAAAATGGAGCAAAGGTTCTCGTCTTGGAAAAAGGCCCTAAACATAAACGGGGAGGAAATTCCTTTTTTACGGACGGAGCAATTCGCTTTGCGTATAAGGATAAAGAGGCGCTTACTGATATCATTCCCGAACTTCAGAACGGTGAGGGAGAGGATATTGAAATCCCCGTTTATGAAAATGAAGACTTTTACAATGATCTGATGGTAGTAACAGAAGGAAAAAGTGATCCAAAACTTGCAAATCAGCTTGTTACCAAATCATATGAAACGATTAAGTGGATGAAAGATCAAGGAGTAGCATTTGAACTGAATGAAAATCAGGTCTTTGAGAAAGATGGAAAGAAACAATTTTGGGGAGGCTTACCAGTAAAAACACATCGAAAGGGTATTGGATTAATAGAGCGATTAATAGCACAAGCAGAGGCAATGGATATTGATATTGTATATGAAACCCGAGCTGTGAAATTAGAGGTGGAAAAAAATATAATAACAGGATTAAAGGTGGAAGAAAAAGGTAAAGAACATCGAACAATTCCTGCCAATTCTGTAATTTTAGCATGTGGGGGATTTGAAGCAAATAAAGCAAAACGAATGAAATACATTGGTAACCAATGGGAGCATGCAGTTGTTAGAGGAACAGAATACAATACAGGAGACGGTTTGGATATGGCTTTTGCAGTCGGAGCGCAGCCAAGTGGCCAATGGGATGGATGTCATGCACATACAACTGACTATAATGCTCCTTCTGTAGGGGATTTTGATAAACCAGGAGATATTTATAAAAAATCTTCCTACCCTCTTGGACTCATTGTTAACAAGAACGGAGAGCGCTTCGTAGATGAAGGAGCAGATTTCAGAAATTATACCTATGCCAAGTATGGAAAAGAGACATTAAAGCAGCCCGATCAACTTGCATATCAGCTATTTGATTCACAAGTTCGTTCACTATTGCGCAAAGAATATGATCTGGAAGAAGCTACGCTTATCAAAGCAGATACGATTGAAGAATTAGCGGAAAAAATGAACACAGATAAAGAAGAATTTTTAAAAACGATCAAGGATTATAATAATGCGGTGCAAGAAGGGGAGTACAATCCAAGCATTAAAGACGGAAAGTCGACAATAGGGATTATTCCTCCGAAAACAAATTGGGCACTTCGTTATGAAAAAGGGCCTTTCTACGCTTATCCGGTCACATGTGGGATTACTTTTACGTTTGGCGCTCTTCATGTGAACGAATTAAGTGAAGTATTGAATGAAAAACAAGCACCAATTCCTGGGCTCTTTGCTGCAGGAGAAATGATTGGTAACCTCTTTTATCATAATTACCCAGGTGGTTCCGGATTAATGTCAGGAGCGGTGTTTGGAAAAATTGCCGGAAAATCTGCAGCAACATATATCAAGAGTAATTCCACAGAAGCGGTTCGATAACAAAAATATTTTAAAGAGGGAGGAGTTTGATGGGGAATTACCAAATTGCTGTTATGGAAGGTGACGGCATTGGTCCTGAAATTGTAAGAGAGACGACAAAGGTCCTAAAATTTGCAGGAGATGTTTTAGAGGATTTAAATATTGAATATCATTATTTACCAATAGGGCTTTCTTCCTTTAACCAGCAGGGCTCGACGCTACCAGAAGCAACCATTGAAGGGTTAAAACAATGCGATGCAGGAATTTTAGGTCCATTGACGACGCATTCATATGATACAAATCATCCAGAAATGGTAAATGCAAGCGGTAAATTAAGAAAGCTCCTTGATTTATATGCAAATATACGACCAGCAAAATCATTCCCAGGTGTAGCCTCTCGTTATGAAGATGTAGATCTTGTAATCGTAAGGGAAAACACGGAAGGAATGTATGCAGATCGCAATCTATTCTATAATACTGGTGAATTCATGACAGATTCTAATACGGTTCTTTCCCTTCGTGTAGTTACGAGGCAGGCATCGGAGAGATTAGCGAAAGTTGGCTTTGAATTGGCTTTGTCAAGGCATAAAAAACTATCAATTGTTCACAAAAAAAACGTGTTGCGAGAAGGCTGTGGATTATTTTATGACAGTTGTCACAGAATAGGTGAATCCTATCCAAGTGTGTCTATTGATGATCATCATGTAGATGCCTTTGCCATGCACCTTGTTCAAAAGCCTGAAGACTTTGATGTCATTGTAACAACCAATATGTTTGGAGATATTCTTTCTGATCAGGCTGCTGGTTTAGTTGGGGGCCTGGGATTGGCACCGGGGCTTAATGTTGGTGAATCTTTTCTTTTGGCACAGGCGACACATGGATCAGCCCCTGACATAGCTGGTAAAAATCTAGCGAACCCTATATCTGAGATCCTTTCAGCGAAAATGATGCTGGAATGGATTGGAATCCGAAACGATGATCATAATGCTTTGCATGCAGCTTCATTGATAGAAGTTGGAGTAGAGCAGGCATTGTCCAAGGGATATAAAACAAAAGATCTTGGAGGAAATCTTTCTACAGAGCAATTCGGTGACCATCTAGTAGAGATAATGAGCGAAGAGATAGTGAAAAAAGAGAACTTCACTTCATAAGCGTCTATCAAATAAAAGGAATCAGCATGTACCTTGACTGATTCCTTTTTTATGCGATTTTTTTAAAAGATATAGTTTTGGTATGAAATATTTATATTAGATTATCTGATGGCTGAAAGACGAGGCCAATGGGTCAGTCCCCCGCCGCATTGGAGAAGGCTAAAATCATTCCAGTGGTGGAAGAGCAGATGAGTCTGATTGGAGAAGGGACGATTACAAAACAAATGAGATGAAAGAGAGAGCTGCTATCAGAGCCCGGAACAGCCATCCGAGCAGTAGGAAAGTCCGATAGAAGCATTGTCAGAGCCCGAAATAGCATAAGCACAGGACTCGGTGGGGGCGCAGGGGAGAGTTTGCCTCTTGAGAACCGTATCTTTGCTTCTGAACTATGGTATAATAAATTATATATATTAATAGGAGAATGAACAATTGACTGCGAGTTCGGTTTAATTAACTGGAAGTCGGTTAATAAAAATTGAATAATCAATAACCCAAAAGTATACTTTGATTAAATGTAAGTAGTGAATATTATTTATTAATAACTTAAAAAGTGGGGACACGGGATCATGCAAGATATTTCGGATTGGGTATTTGTAAATCATGGTGAAAAAAGTACATTAGAAAAAGAGGAACTTCTTTCTCCAGGCGATATGGAATATATAATGAAATATCCAAGAGAATTCGATGAGACTCGTGTTAATTGGGAGGATATAAATGAGGTGATTGCAGCAAAAATAGGGCAATTATTAGGTTTGAAGACTGTTGAGGCAGAAATAGCTTACCGAAACGGAAAGCGTGGCTGCTTAATGCTTCATTTTCTACATCAATATGAGGTTGATCTGGGTGAGCCAGGTGGCCCATTACTAGCTTCAGAATTTGGAGAGGAATATAATCAACTAGGGTATAGTGAATTGAAAAGTATGGAGTTAATAAGTAAATCATTCTCCTTAATAGAACGATTTACTTACTATCCTATTATGAAAAATGAATTTGTCACTATGAACGTTTTCGATATATTAATTGGCAACCAAGATAGACATCCATATAACTGGCAACTTCTTTTTAAAGAGGATAAAGTCTTTTTCGGTCCCTTGTATGATAATGGTGCATCTCTTGGGTGGCAGCTTCCGGATCATGAGCTAGAACGAATGATTGTTAATGACACGAAAATGAACAAGTTTTATAAAAAAATGAGAGTAAAAGCTGGAATTATTGAAGATAAGCAGCCTCGATTAAATGCTAATCAAGTGCTTCATTATTGTAATGCTCATTACCCCGATGAAATAAAGATAGTAGAGAATCGGCTAGAGCTATTTGACGTGGATGCTTATAATTACTATATTGACCAATTTCCTCTTATTTCCGATATAAGAAAGGAATTTTTGAAACAGTTTATTCATTTTCGGCTGAATAAGATATTAAAAGCTATACGGAAGGAGTGAAAGATATGAATAAAGTCAAATCATTGTTGGTGTTATGGAAAAACAAAAGAACAAATGTATACTATCATATTGGAACACTAGGGTTTGATGGAAATAAATATACGTTTCAATACACCTATCACAGTGACGCTCATCGAAAAGTGAAGGAAGCATTGCGAAATGGATATCGACTTCATCCTACATTCCCAAAATTGGAAAAGGAATATATTTCAACGTCTTTATTTGCAGCTTTTGAGCGCCGAATACCATCCATTGATCGAGTCGATTACGATAAAATACTAGATGACTTGGGACTGCCTTTTGAAGCTGACCGTATGGATATTCTTCGAGAAACACGAGGAATGTTATCGGGTGATGCTTACTCATTTGAAGAACCCCTTCGTTTGTATGATGATCACTTGGAAACTAATTTTTATATCAATGGTATGCGTCATCAAGGGCTGCCTAAAAAATGGCCATCCTTACTTCAAATTGGCGATCGATTGCATGCTATCCCTGAGGATGATAATGAACACGATCCTTACGCCGTTCGCATTGTAACATCGGGTGGATTGCAACTTGGCTATATTCCAGGTGTATATGCACAGGCGGTTAAAGCGTTGCTTCGACGTGGCACTCCTCTAACATTGACGGTCAAAGATATTCGTTCCACACTAGCTCCTCAATGGTGGGTTTATGTTGGATTGTCTGGAGAGTTGAACAGTAATGAACCAAGTCTATACAATGATAAAGAGTTGGACGGCTTACTTTTCAGAGCTGCTTAAGTTCATTTTTAGAGATCTTAGATTGGATGCCTGTCACTTCCCGATTTTTGCAGATATATGTCGAATCTTAAGTCTATAATAAAATCTGAGGATATTAAGGCTGCAAGACCAAGTGTGAATGCTCATTGATCTTGCAGCCTTTTGATTTAAAATAGGAAAACTTTTAAAATGATTTTTATACAATTTTAGGGGTTTCAGGCCTATTTTTTATTTATTCAACATAATTCTTTCCGCCGATCCAGGCAACACGTGGAGCACTCCCCATAAATTTCCAAGCGGTGGTGGCTGATGTTAAAACCGGTTGTCTGCTCTGCCAGTGCTTCCACTTCCCTTAATAATGGGTAATGTAAGTCCATGATGGCTCCACATTTCGTACATATAACATGATAATGTTCGGTGGGATCACCATCAAACCGGCTCGAATGGTTGCCGAATGTTAATTCCTTAGCCAACCCGTTTTTACATAAGGTATGCAGGTTATTATAGACAGTTGCTGGACTGATGGAGGAAAACTTTTGCCCAACTTCTTTATAAATTTCATAGGCTGTTGGATGGCTTGTTGAACCCAATAGCGCTTCCAGAACAGCGACACGCTGAGGTGTCAGCCTAACGTTTGATTTTTTAATTTTTGTTATTGCCTTTTCCACACTATTTTTAGACATTGCTTTCACCCATTTTAAAATAGAGATTGGTGATTCCATATGGAAATGGAATCAATTTCAACTGGATTTAGAATATGCAATTTTTTTACCGTCACGTAGATCATTTTCGATTTCCTCAAGCGATCTTCCTTTTGTTTCCGGAACGAAAAGGGAAACGAACCCAATAGAGGTTAATCCAATCACGGCGAAAATGACAAACATCCATGCGATTCCGATAACGTCCAGTAACATAGGAAACACGAGTGTAACAACGAGGTTGGCCGCACTCATTCCCATGATGGCAACCCCTGTTCCGGCGCCCCTTGCCTTTAATGGGAAAAGCTCCGGAATGAGAACCCATGCGACAGCACCCCATGAGACGGCAAAACTCATTACGTAGATAGCAAGCATAACAACTGTTAACCAGGCCGTGGAATCATTTAATCCGGCAGTAAATAGGATGGATGAAAGTATGATTAGGCTGACACTCATTCCTATTCCTCCGATGTTTAATAACTTTTTCCTTCCCAATTTATCAACGGTCATAATGGCCACCACGGTCATCAGGACGTTGACAACCCCGATACCCATCGTTCCCAAAGTGGAGGCGGCATCTTCCAATCCTGCCGATCTAAAGATGGTAGGGGCATAATAAATAACCGCATTGATTCCGACGATCTGTTGGAAAACCCCGACCAACACGGCAACAATCAGCATCGGCCGCACCCATTTTGATTTTAATACGCCTAATGCATTTTTATTCTCTCCCTGTTCAATCTGCTTAATGGCTCTTATTTCTTCATTAATTTCCTTGGGTTCGCGGAATAACTGCATCACTTCTTTGGCTTTACTTTCCTCATTTCTGCGCAGCAGCCATCTTGGACTTTCAGGCATGAATATAAGGCCGATTAGTATAGCTATTCCGGGTAATGCTGAAACCGCTAACATCCAACGCCATGCTTCCATTGGTGCAAGCAGGTGATTAGAAAAGTAGGAGGTTAGTATACCGACAGTAAGCATTAATTGGTATAAGGCCGTCAACTTCCCCCTCATATGGGTAGGGGCTAGTTCTGACATATATACAGGGATAATGGCCATGGACCCACCGACACCAAGCCCATTTATAATCCGCGCGATAATTAAAGTAGTAACCCCGGGGGCCAAGGCCGAACCAAGGGAACCGACAATAAAGAGAATGGCAATGATGGCAATGGCTTTGCGTCTGCCTATTTTGTCAGATAACCATCCGGCACTGGCAGAACCAAAGATTGCCCCAAGCAGCAGACTGCTTACGACCACCCCTTCCATAAAACTGCTTAAAGGAAAGTCATTTTCAATAAATAACAATACACCTGAAATGACTCCCTGATCAAATCCATATAAAAGGCCGCCTAACGCACCGAAAAATAAAATCCATATACCAGATTTCTGCAAATTGTTCATCTCCTTTTTTATTGAGCCATTGAAATGGTTGATATCAAGCAGGAAATGCCACCCAATTTTTGCATCGGTGGCAATCCCTAAGATTGGTGCGATTGTTATGCCTTATTTATTCCATGATGTTAATCCTAACAGCTTCTCTCCCAATTCCGATAGTTCCGCTCTATCATATTTTTCCTGCTCCCAGTTTCGCGGATCTCCCGGGAAAGCATCCCCTTGTGGTGGAATCCGGTCATTCCAAGAATTGATCCGATCCTGGCGCAATGCTTCATCCTCTTCCTGCGCAGGGAACATGGATATATATTGCGCCATCCTTGGGTGGTCGGAAACATTCGGCCGAATTCCGTGAGGCTGCATGGCATTGAAAATCACCAAGTCGCCAGCTTCCTGAATGATTTTAGTAGGAGTATATCCCGTGGTGTCCGGATGATGTGGGTCACGATCTTCCGGCTGTTTTTTCACCCATTCTGGGAAGTCACGGTATAACTCAGGAATACACTGGAATCCTCCCATTTCTGCGGTTGTATCCACCAAAGAAAGCACCCCTTGTACGTTCTGTGGCAATGGATCGAGACTGGTATCCACGTCCCAATGAATGAAGCCTGAACCGGCGTTTTTATCCTTTTTCGGCATATTGAGATTGCAGCGATCGATGCTCACCCAAAGGTCCTCTGTTCCCCAGATATCGACAAATGCATCGTAGACTTTCTGTTCCATTCGGTTGTCCCAAAGGTACTGATGGTTATAGAGCTCCACCATTCCTGCACCTTGCAGCTCTTTCATTTTCATCTCTACTCGCGGTTCTTTGTACCAGGTAGAAGAATCATCTGGATCTTTTTCTTCAAACTCCCACATCAATGCTTTCAATCGCTCAATATTTTCTTGCGGTACGGCATTTTTGATAATTACATAACCATTTTCCTTCCAAAATGCCCAATCTTCTTCACTGAGTGCACGGAGTGGTTCATTATTCTCCCGTTTATTCAATGTTAGTTCTTTCGTTAAAATGTTGTTTTTTTCCGCCATTTAAAAAACCTCCCAATTAATTTAATAAGATTGATTTTCTTGGATATATCGATACACAATAGATGAATGCGCTATCAAATTGCTGAGAAATTACCGCCTCCCATGTCGATAATGTGTCATCAATGATGACTGATTAGAGCATATTTTATGAAACGCGTTTCATGTCAAGCGTTATTTTCATTTTCTTTGAAAGAATGAGATTATTTGTTTTATTATTAGGAAAAGCGTAAGATAAAGGTTAATTTATGGAAAACGGTCGACAAAAAATATAAAAATCATAAGGTGATACCATGACAAATATTAAAGATGTTGCCAAGCTTGCCCAAGTATCTGCAACGACGGTCTCGAGGGTCTTAAATGATCATCCCTATGTGAGTGAGGAAAAGCGCCAGGCGGTCTGGCGAGCAATGGAGAAGCGCAATTACCAGGTGAATATAAATGCGATTCATTTGAGCAAAGGCAAAACGTATCTCGTAGGAGTAGTTCTTCCATTCATCAATCATCCTTACTTCGCCCAGTTAATTGAAGGAATTTCAAGTGAAGCGGTACAAAACAATTATAATTTGCTACTGTTTCAGACGGAATATGACATAAAGAAAGAAAAAGAGGCGCTTGATCTGTTGAAACATAAACAAATTGATGCGCTCATTATTTGTTCCAGGGCCTGTGATTGGGAAACAATTAAGGATTACATAAGTTATGGCCCAGTCGTTCTCTGCGAGGATGTAAAAGAATACAACATATCCTCTACCTATGTGGATCATCATAAAGCGTTCACTATTGGCTTAGACTACCTATATAAAAAGGGTCATGAGAAAATAGGCCACTGTATTGGACGGAGATCAGGAACGAACAGCAAACAAAGGGAATCTGCTTACAGAAGTTTTCTTCAAAAGATTAACCAGAAATTTCGGGATGACTTTATTATTGATGATTGTTTATACCTGGAGGATAGTGCTCACGTCATGAGGCAAATCCAGCAAATGACCGATCCTCCTACAGCCCTTCTGGTAACCAGTGATCAAGTTGCAGCCGGGATTTTAACCTACTGCAACAGTCACGGTATTTCCGTGCCAGACGAACTGGCAGTAATAGGGTTTGACAATCAGCCGATTGCCAAAATCATGGATATCACGACAATCGAGATAAACCTGGTAGGAATGGGAAAAAGACTGTTCCATCAGGCAGTAGGTGCAGAATCGGTATTTAAGGAAGAAATGCCATCTGAGTTAATTGAGCGGTCTACTGTTTGAGGGGGACACAGGGACAGGTTCCTTGTCCCAGAAAGTTAAAGGCTGGATACTGCTCCATGGAGGTTTCTGGACCTAGCCAGAATCATTGCTTCCTGCATAAGTGTAACTCGGCCTTTCGCCGCAAGAGCTTAGCGAAAGGCCAAGTTTTCTAAATCGATTTGCTTCTTTTTGTTCCAGTTTCCACTACTACGTCTGCATAATAAAAGGAGTAATCTCCTCTCAGAATTTGTGGTGCCAGTCACTTCCTTCCGATATATGTTGAATTTAAGTCTATGAGGACATTAAGGATTAAGGCTGCAAGACCAAGTGTAAATGCTCATTGGTCTTGCAGCTTTTTGATTTAAAATAGATGTTCTTAGTTTTTCAATTAATTGATCAACTTCACTCCATATTGCTTCTATTGATACCACTTTATTAATTAATCCTATCCTTGAGGATTCTTCTGCTGTGATATCTTCGCATAGTTTCGCATAAAAAAATGAAAATAAAAACTTTGTTCATCCACTAGACAAACCAAGTTTTGTTATTTATACTAAGTTTGTAATTGGAATCGGTTACATGAATTATGAAACTTAAAAACTATAAAAAACAGGGAGAATTTATCCCCGACATAAAGGAGATTATATAAATGGCTTACTTTATAACATGAGGAATTTCACATGAAAAAGGAAAGCGCTTAATTGATTATGAAGTTGAGAGGGGAGGACAAGAGAGAGTACGAATGATACTCTTACTCTTATATAATTTATGACTACCAAAAAAAATCATTACATTATATCAATTACTTTGATCGCTACACTAGGAGGCTTGCTCTTTGGTTACGATACAGCTGTAATATCTGGTGCAGAGCAGGCATTGCAAGAATATTTTATGGATAGTTTAGGATTAAGTTCCTTAGTCCATGGATTCACCGTTTCGAGTGCACTAATTGGTTGTATTATTGGTGGACTAATCTCTGGGTTCTTTTCGAATAATTTGGGAAGAAAGAACTCGCTTCTCGTAGCTGCAGCTTTATTTTTCTTATCTGCAGTGGGATCAGCATATCCGGAATTATTATTTTTCGATAAGGGTGAACCAACAATTGGACTACTAATCACGTTCATTTTCTATCGAGTTATTGGTGGTATCGGTGTTGGTTTAGCATCAGCAATTTCACCAACCTACATTGGGGAGGTAGCCCCGGCACAAATACGAGGAAAATTAGTATCTTGGTATCAATTTGCGGTTATCTTTGGGATGCTCGTTGTTTATTTTGTAAACTGGGGAATTGCGAATGGTCAAACAACAGAATGGATTAATGATGTAGGCTGGAGATATATGTTCGCATCGGAAACAATACCAGCGTTGTTATTCTTTATTCTTTTGTTTTTCGTACCAGAAACACCACGATTCCTCGTATCGAAAAACAAAGGTAACGAAGCATTCAATGTTTTAGCGAAAATTAGTGGCTCGAAAGATAAGGCTAAAGAAGTTTTAATTGATATCAATAAGTCATTAAATACCGTGCAAACATCCGGAAAATTATTTTCTTATGGGAAATTAGTTATCATTGTTGGTGTATTGCTTTCTATTTTCCAACAATTCGTTGGTATAAACGTTGCATTATATTATGCACCACGTATATTCGAAAGCATGGGTGCTGGTACGAATGCTTCTATGATTCAGACGGTTGTTATGGGGGCTGTCAATGTTGTATTTACATTCATCGCTATCCAAACAGTTGACAAATGGGGGAGAAAACCTCTGCTAATGGTAGGTTCTATTGGGATGGCTGTGGGTATGTTTGGTGTCGCTATGTTAGCGTTCTTTAATATTATTGGCATAGGCACATTAATCTTTATCATTTTATATACAGCATCATTTATGATGTCTTGGGGGCCAATTTGTTGGGTATTACTCTCTGAGATATTCCCTAATAAAATCCGCGGACAAGCAATGGCAATTGCGGTTGCAGCACAATGGGCAGCAAACTTCTTTATTTCATCAACTTACCCATCCATGATGGAATTTAGTGGCGGATTAACCTATGGATTTTACGGATTAATGAGTGTTATCTCTGCCATATTTGTATGGAAAATGGTTCCTGAAACAAATGGTAAGTCACTTGAAGAATTAGAAAAAATATGGAAGAAAGATAAAATTGAAAAAGCGATTTAAGCGAAGTAACCGTCTATTGTACACAGGTAAGGCAGAATGAAAGGACTTGGGAATGGTTCGTGGTGTCTGTCACTTCCTGAATTTTAGATAAGAAACCAAAATGGAAAGGGAACAGCTGCCATTTACGCTGTTCCCTTTCTATTTTTACTTATTCCCAAACGTCTCGAGCTACGTCGACAATGTACTTCAATTTATCCCATTGCTGTTCTTCCGTTAGTTTGTTGCCGTGATGTGTTGATGCAAATCCACATTGTGGGGTCAAGCATAGTTGTTCATGTGGGAAGGACGCAGGGACAGGTCCGTTGTCCCGGGGAGGGGGCCCACCGTTCCAAGCCCGAATAACATAGGTTTATCGGCAAATAACGGATGAAGAACGTGAGTCTTCCGACCGAAGAAGATTTACATAAAGATTTAAGCAAGATATATCAGTATTTAATCTTAGCTATATACTAAGCTGGGTGTCGTCATTTGCAGTTTGATGATACGACTTGGAATAGTTTCTTTAATGATGAGCCAGGATTATTTGAACATCTAGGCTTTATTACTTCAACGTTCCCTGAATTGGAAGATGAAAATGAGGTTATTAATCGAATAATAGAAACGGGTGAATATGTGTCTCTGAATTGTTTGGCACTTTCTCTACAATGAGGATTTGTAAGCACGGAAGAGGTCAATAACCTGATCGAAGAACAATGGGCAAAACTCCGCCACATTGTTCACGTTGCATAAGAAGCTTCATAAGTAAAAGAAAAGACTCGATACTTTAGTTCGTGGTGCCTGTCACTTCCCGATTTAGAAAGGATAACGAAAATCAACATTTATTTACAGTATTTTGCTTAGATTGACGGCTATGGAACAGGTCCCTCCGTCCCCGGTAACGACGTCAGATACCATTAAATTGCATCTAAAAACGATTGAATAAATGGTATGGCAGCACCTGTAGGGACCCCATTTTCAGGTGAACTGCTTATATAAATAAATGGATCGTTACTTGGGAATGCTGTTTTTTCATATACTTTTTCATGAAGAATATTTATGTCCTCCTGCTTTAGGTAGGGGGAAATATGTCCGCCGAGAATGAATTCTCTATTGATGACAAGATGAATATTTTTGATAGAAAATGATAAGTGATCCAAAAAGGAATCCCATCTCTTCACATAGGAAACGGATCCGGAACGTACCTGCTGGAAGAAAAATTCTAATGTTTCATCTTTTTCCAAGAGTGCACTAACAGAACAAAACATCTCCATACAACCTCGCTTACCACAGTAACAGGAAGGACCATGGGGATCAATCGTCATATGTTCTACTGTCCCACTATGTCCTTCTTTCCCCATATCAATTTGATTGTTGATAATAATTGCTCCCCCAAGGTGCGTTCCAATTGACAAGTAGACAGCATCTCCAACATCATTTCTTACCCACAGCTCTGTTGTTGCTGCGCACTTTGCATCATGGTGAAATTTACAAGGATAGTGAAGATGTTGGGAAAAAATATGAATATCCAATCCTGTCCAGTTTAATATTTTTCCATATGTGATGCTTTCACCATCCGCTGATGTTAAAGCTTGTACAGCAAAACCAATCCCAAGCACCTGCGCTTCTTCCAAATGAAGAGAGGAGATGAAGGCCTCTACGGCTTGGCTTATCTTTTTGAAATAACTTTCGCCATCCGAATATTCTATTGATATTTCTGTTTTATTAACTATCACACCAAGCAGATCAATTGCTAAAATGCGAACTGTCTTTTTCATAATCTCGACACCAATGCTAATACGCGCCTGCGACCGTATGGCATATGCAGTTGCACGCCTGCCAACGGAAGACTCCAATTTCCCACTCTTCTCAATGAGTTGTTGCTCTTCTAAACGAACTAAGTTCCGAGTTATGGTCGGCAAGCTTAATTGAAGATGATTTGCAATTTCCTGCTTGGAAATTCCCTTCTTTTGATAGATGAGATGATAGATCGCTGAGTAATTACTTTTTTTTATATCTTTAAATGTGATGCTATTATCCATAATCATTCTCCGTTTTATAAAAAAGTTTTATAAAAATATTTTGTTTAATTCTATTTAAAAATATACCACAGTTACCGATGTGCCAACAACTTTAAAATTGAAAAGGAATACGGATTGTGCATTTTCTGTTTGGATGACGTGTTGACTTCTGCTTGAAAACGTTTTATTATACAAATACATTTTATAAAATAACTTTACATAATACATTTAAAATGAAAGGGTTATCAATATGGGAATCATTGAAAAAATGAGATTGGATGGTAAGAAAATTCTTGTAACCGGTGGTGCAAGAGGTATAGGTAAAAGTGTAGCAACTGCTTTTGCGGAAGCTGGTGCGGATATAGCAATTGTGGATCTCGATTTCGATGAAGCAAAAAAGACAGCAGCTGAACTGGAAAAAATTCAGAAGATCAAAGCGATTGCTATTAAAGCGGATGTCACAAAACCGGAAGAGGTAGATGCCATTATGAAGCATATACTGGAGGAGTTTAGACGTTTGGATGTTGCTTTTTGTAATGCTGGAATCTCCATAAATGTACCGGCAGAGGAAATGACATTTAATCAATGGAAAAAAGTGATTGATATCAACCTTACGGGAGTGTTTTTAACTGCACAGGCGGCTGGAAAAGAGATGTTAAAGCAAGGTGGAGGGTCTATTATTAATACAGCTTCCATGTCCGGTCATATTGTTAATGTTCCACAACCACAGTGTTCTTACAACGCCTCGAAAGCAGGGGTCATCCAGTTAACGAAATCTCTGGCAGTAGAGTGGGCTTCGCGAAATGTACGTGTGAATTGTATTAGTCCAGGCTATATTGGGACAGAACTCACGCTAAATTCTCCAGACTTACAGCCATTGATTGAACAATGGAATCAAATGGCACCACTTCACAGAATGGGAAAACCAGAAGAACTTCAGTCCATTTGTGTTTATCTTGCAGGAGATACCAGCACTTTTACTACAGGATCTGACTTTGTAGTGGATGGTGCTTTTACTTCTATTTAATAGACAACTGGAATTTGATTTTTTATAACAGGAGGATCTAATTATGGCTTATTTACTCGGAACGGATATAGGAACATCTGGCACCAAAACGATTTTAATGGACACAGAAGGCAATCTGATTGCTCAAGATTTACAGGAATATGATGTATTGACCCCAAAACCGCTTTGGGCTGAACAGTGGCCGGATGTATGGATGGAAGCCACAAAATCTTCTATAAAAAATACGGTTCAAAAAGCAGATATTCCAGCGGATGATATTCGCGGGATTGCAATCAGTGGACTATATGGGGGCTCTGGTATTCCATTAGACGAAAACATGGAACCTATTAGACCGTGTATGATTTGGATGGACCGCAGAGCCGAAAAAGAATCAAAGTGGGCCCTGTCTACGATTGGAGCAGAGAGACTCTTGGAAATCACCCACAATGGGGCAGATCCTTATTATGGTTTTACCAAAATGTTATGGATGAAAAATAACGAACCGGAAAACTGGAAGAAGACCAAGTTGTTTTTACCGCCAAATGATTATGCTATTTATAAACTGACCGGTAACATCGCTATTGATTATTCGTCTGCTGGAAACATCGGCGGTATTTTTGATATGAATACGAGAACCTGGTCGAAAGAAATGATGGATACCATGGGAATTCCATTATCGATGATGCCGCAGAATATCGTAGAATCAACAGATGTTGTTGGCGGTTTAACAAGTGAAGTTGCAGAAGAATTGGGACTATCTGAAGGGATGCCGGTGATTGCCAGTGGTATTGATTCTGGCGCCGCCAATATCGGGATGGGCGTATTTGAATCCGGTATTTATGCAGCAGCAATCGGAACTTCAATGTGTGCAGCATTGATTTCGGACCAACCTGTGAAAGGGAAAGATCTGATTGTTTGGCCGTATTTATATGATGCTAAGAGATTGTCGTATTATTTTGCCGGGGGAGCCACTGCTGGGGCAATTGTGAAATGGTTCCGACAAACGATGTGCCAATTTGAAATCGAAGCGGAAAAGGCCGGCGGAAGAAATGTATATGATGTGTTAAACGAACAGGCGGAAGCCATTCCGGTTGGAAGTGAAGGACTGATTGTACTTCCTTACTTTATGGGAGAAAGAAGTCCTATTTGGGATTCAGATGCCAAGGGGACAATTGTTGGGCTTTCATTGGCGCATTCGAAATCTCATATTTATCGCGCATTTTTAGAGGCAGTTGCATTTTCTTTACGGGATGCAATGGAAGCAACCGGGGAAAACCTGGGCGAGTCCATTTTGATTGCTGGAGGGGTAACAAAGTCAACATTGTGGAGGCAAATTTTTGCTGATGTAACCGGCTATCCTATTGTATGTCCCGTACATGATGCAGAAGCGAATCTGGGCGATGTGATGCTTGCCGGGATTGGAACTGGACTTCTATCGTATGAAGATGTGAAAAAATGGCAGATATTGGACGAAAAGATTATACCAAACAGGAGAAATCATGAAAAATATAATGAATATTACAAGGTTTACAAGTCCGTTTATCATCATTTAAAGGATGATATGAAAAGATTGTCAGACCTATCGTAAATCATATATTGAAATTTAATCCCATATTGCGGGGGGATGCAAACTGGTATTTAGTACAATGCATCCTACCTGCACAAAATGAAAAAGAATTACCATTAAATTGTAAGCTTTTAGGTACGAGTTTTTAAACAAACTGTCATATAGAAATAAAGTGACCTCGTACCTCAACGTATATTCCAAAGTAACTAACTCAATATAGGGGCGATTACATCCACATTATAGTTTGAAAGCTTACTTGAAATTTCATCATTTATCGGTTTGTCGGTAATCAAGGCATCAATTTGTTCAGTTTTAGCGAATACTGCACTTGAATTTGTATCTATTTTTGAAGAGTCAATGATTGCAATCACCTTTCTGGATCTTTTCACCATTTCCTTTTTCAGTTCAACTTCGTATAAGTTGAAATCGGTTAACCCTTTTTCAACAGAAAAGCCATTTGCAGATGTAAACATAATATCAATATTTACATGATCCAAAATGCTTATTCCCAATGTACCTTCAATTGAGGTGGAGCCATTTGTCACTACTCCACCAATCAGAATAACAGTAATATCAGGATTTTCCTTTAGTTCCAATGCAGACTGAAGCCCGCTGGTTACAACTGTTAAACGAGTCGATTGCTCCTTTAGATAGCGCGCCATTTCCAATGCAGTAGAACTGGCATCTAGTAAAATGCATTGCTTTTCTTCAATATATTGAGAGGCTTCTACGGCAATTTGCGATTTTTCTTTTTTGTTTTTCTTTTCACGAACTGAAAAGCTTGTGTCATTGTCTATATAATCATTATGAATCGCGCCTCCATGCGTTCTTTTCAGTAGGCCGTCGACTTCCATTTTATTCAGATCAGTCCTCAATGTTGCTTCTGAAACACCGATATATGTGGCTAGTTCTTTTACTGTTATTCGTTTCTTTTCATCTAAAAGATGCATTATTTTATTTCTTCTTTCACTAGCGAACATTTTCATCAATTTCTCATCCTCATTTGTATATTACCTTTATGTTATTCGATTTATAGTTATTTCGCAATATCAATTCCATCTTTTTTTCATTTGCATCTAAACCACAAAATAACCTTTTGTCATATGATAGAAAATAAAAGAAATTGAAAAATATAATTGACAAATTAAAAATAAATGATAATATTTAATTATAAAATATCGTTGAAAGCGATTGCAAACTTACGTTAATTATTGCACTTTGTGTATCCTTTTGAATTAAAGGTATAAATAAATCAATATTATTATATCATATGCTGGCTGATTCAAAGGAAATGAGTGCTGTGAATGAAATTGAAAGAGAGGGGTTTTATGGCTTTTGAAGGTTTTGATAAAAACTTTAATATTACAGATAAAGTAGCGATTATTACAGGTGGAGCAAGTGGGATTGGTAAAGCTATTTCAGAATTATACACGGAAAAGGGCGCAAGGGTTGCTATCTTTGATATGAAAGACGACGTGGAGAAAGCTGCAAAAGAAATAGATGAAGCAAAAGCAATTGGCTTACAATGTGATATCACCGATAGTGAAAGTGTGAATAGGGCCATTCAAGAAGTGAAAAACAGATTTGGCAAGGTTGATATTCTTGTAAACTGTGCTGGTGTTGCACTGCTCGATAATTCGGAAAACATTTCGGAGGATTATTGGCAAAAAACAATGGATCTTAATTTGACTGGATCATTTAAAATGTGTCAAAAAGCCGGTAATGTGATGATTGAACAAGGAACGGGCGGCAAAATCATTAACTTGGCTTCTCAAGCAGCACTTATAGCATTGGATAACCACGTAGCCTATGGTGCAAGTAAAGCTGGAATTATTGGGATGACGAAAGTTCTTGCGCTTGAATGGGCTCAGTTCGACATCAAGGTTAACGCTATCTCACCTACTGTTGTTTTGACAGAATTAGGCAAAAAGGCTTGGGCAGGCGAAAAGGGTGAAAAGGCGAAGAAGGAAATACCGCTTGGACGTTTTGGCTATCCCGAAGAAGTTGCAGCCATTGCTTTATTCCTTGCGAGTGATGCCACAAATTTAATTACAGGTGAAAATATTGTGATGGATGGCGGCAACACAATTAAGTAAGTAGCTTAGTAGATATTGTTTATAAAAAAGATGAAAATCTCAATAACATAAGGAGGATGAAAAAAATGGAAAAAGCAGTAGAAAAGCAAGAAGTACAGAAACAGGAAATCCCTGAAACGATGAAAGCAGTTGTGGCGTATAATCCGAAAGATTACCGGTATGAGGAAGTGGAAACACCACAGCTGGAAAATGACAAAGAAATTCTAGTTAAATTGGAAGCGTGCGGTATTTGTGCAGGTGATATCAAAGCATATGACGGTGCACCAAGTTTCTGGGGGGATGAAACACAGCCTTCGTATATAAAAGCGCCAATGGTTCCAGGTCATGAATTCATCGGTCGAATCGTACAAAAAGGAGACGCGGTAACGGACTTTGAAATCGGCGATCGGGTAATTTCAGAACAAATTGTTCCATGTTGGGATTGCCGTTTCTGTAATAGAGGGCAGTATTGGATGTGTGAAAAACATGACTTATACGGATTTCAAAATAACGTAAACGGTGGAATGGCTGAATATATGAAATTCACCAAAGAAGCAATTAACTATAAAGTGCCAGAAGACTTATCAATTGAACAAGCTATTTTAATTGAACCTTATGCATGCAGCCTCCATGCAGTACAAAGAGCTCAGGTGCAATTGGGCGATATTGTCGTATTATCCGGCGCTGGCACACTGGGATTGGGAATGATTGGTGCGCTTAAGAAGTCAGGCCCTGGCAAATTAGTTGTTTTAGATATGAAAGAAGACCGCCTGGAATTAGCAAAACAATTTGGGGCAGATATCGTTTTAAACCCAAGTAAAGTTGATGTTGTACAAGAAATTAAAGATATGACGGAAGGATATGGCTGTGATATTTATATTGAAGCTACTGGACATCCGAAATCTGTGGAACAAGGACTTCATGCGATAAGAAAATTGGGACGTTTTGTCGAATTTAGTGTATTTGGAGAACCGGTGACCATTGACTGGAGTATCATCAGCGATCGAAAAGAACTTGATATATTGGGTTCGCATTTGGGACCATATTGCTATCCGCTAGTTATTGAAGGTATCTCAAACGGAGATTTCCCTACGGATGGGGTTGTCACACATCAATTAAAAATGGAAGATTTTGAAGAAGGCTTTGAGTTAATGAAAAAAGGTGAAAAATCATTGAAAGTTATATTGAAACCGTAGCTTTTTCACTATTAGGAAGGAATGGGGGGAAGAAAAATGACGGATTTGATACAGAAAGGTACATTCTTAGACAGAATTGGTATTCCATCAAACTTGGCATGGGGATACTTTGGGGTACTCATTTTTATGATGGGTGACGGCCTGGAACTTGCTTGGATCAGTCCGTATTTAGTTGAGCAGGGTCTTACCGTTCAACAAGCTGCTTTACTAACAACATCATATGGTGTAACTATTGCTATCGCAGCATGGCTTTCCGGTGTTTTGGTGGAAGCAATTGGTCCCAGGAAGACGATGCTAATGGGTGTGGCTTTTTACATTATAGGCCACGTCCTATTTGTAGGAATTGCTATACCGGATCTTAATTATTCACTAATGATTCCTACTTATGCATTAAGAGGATTCGGCTACCCATTATTTGCTTATGCATTTTTAGTGTGGATAACTTACCGGGCGCCTCAACACCAGCTTGGGAAAGCAGTAGGGTGGTTTTGGTTTGTGTTTACTGGAGGTTTAAGTGTACTTGGGGCATTTTATTCCAGCTTTTCTATCCAACTTTTTGGACATATCCCAACACTATGGAGTGCAATCATCTGGGTATTGATAGGAGCATTTTTTGCTCTTGTGGTTAATCGTGACAAATTTGAATTGCAAGAAAAAGAGAATGTAAACCAGTCATCTAAATTTAAAGAATTATTTAATGGAATTACGATTTTAAAAAGAGAACCCAAAGTGGCAATTGCAGGGATAGTCCGAGTTATCAATCAATCGTCACAGTATGCTTTTCCGTTGTTCCTTCCGCTTTATTTGGCCGATCAAGGAATAAGTACTACTGTCTGGTTAAATATCTGGGGTACTATTTTCATTTCAAATATTGTATTTAATTTAATTTTTGGCTATCTTGGAGACAAAATGGGCTGGAGAAATACAGTTACCTGGTTTGGAGCGATTGGCTGTGGTGTGTTTACCTTAATGTTATTTTACACGCCTCAGGTTTTCGAAGGCAATGTGACACTGGTCGCCATCGTTGGTATGTTATGGGGAGCATGTATCGCCGGGTTTGTTCCGCTTTCTGCCCTAACCCCATCATTAGTAGGAGACGGGGATAAAGGAGCAGCAATGTCCATTTTGAATCTTGGAGCAGGTTTATGTGTATTCGTAGGTCCTGCACTAGTTACACTATTCTTTGATCTGGTAGGAACGCAAGGATTAATCTGGATTTTAGCAGGTTTATATTTCACAGCTGCAATTTTAACGAGATTCTTAAAACTTCCAGATCAAGAAATACAAAAAGAGGGTGTCAAAGAAGGAGAACATTCTGCGGTTTAAGTATTTAAAAGAATAGCCCTGAATATGGGGTTATTCTTTTAAACTACTATATTTAATACCTGAAAACGTTATAATAGTTATATAGTAAGTAGTAAATAGTTAGTTGTATAAACAAACTAATGATGGAATAAGGAGTGTACATCAATGAAAAAACTAATAAATGATCCAAAAAATGTTGTGGAAGAAATGGTGGAAGGTTATTTGAAAGCCCATCCTAATCATATAAAACAAGTACCGGAGAATGATAGAGCTCTTGTGACAGCCAGAAATACAAAAGAGGGTAAAGTAGGTGTTTTAATTGGCGGGGGTTCAGGCCATGAACCAGGTTTTATGGGCTATGTAGGAGATGGAATGGCAGATGGCGTTGCAGTAGGAAATATCTTCGCTTCTCCATCACCAGATCCTATTTTGGAAGTTACAAAAGCAATTGACAAAGGCGCTGGTGTTGTATACTTATATGGAAATTATGCAGGAGACGTCATGAACTTTGGAATGGCGGCTGAAATGGCTGATCTGGAAGAAGATATTGAGGTAGGAATGGCCTTGGCCTCAGATGATGTAGCCTCCGCACCGCAAGCAGAAAAAGAGAAACGCCGTGGTATTGCTGGCGAGTTCTTTATTTATAAGTCGGCTGGTGCAGCAGCTGATTTTGGTTATAATTTAGAAGATGTTGTAAGAGTTGCTAAAAAAGCAAACAATAATACACGTTCAATGGGTGTAGGCTTATCACCTTGTTCCTTACCGCAGACTGGTGAACCCAGTTTTGAAATAGGTGAAAATGAAATGGAGATTGGCTTGGGTCACCACGGCGAAACAGGCATAGAAAAAGGCCAGTTGGAACAAGCGGATCGCGTTGCGGACCGTCTAGTAAGTGATATTTTAGCAGATATTGAAATAAATAAGGATGATGAAGTTGCTGTTATTGTCAACGGGCTTGGATCCACGCCAAGAATGGAATTATATATTGTTTATCGTAGAGTTGAACAGATTTTAAGAGAAAAAGGAATAGAAATCTATCGTTCTTATGTAGGAGATTACATTACTTCGCTAGAAATGGGCGGATGTTCTGTAACATTTATGAAATTGGATGACGAATTAAAAGAAGCAATAGATCATCCTGTAGATTGTCCAATGTTCGTTCAAAAATAAAAGGAGGAATAAAAAATGGAACTTTCAGCAAAAGAGTTTAAAGAATATTTTAAATCAGTGGTCGAAATGGTAGAAAAAGAGAAAGATTACCTTTGTGAACTTGATCGTAAGCTTGGAGATGGAGACCATGGAGTTACGATGTCCATCGGATGGCAAGCAATAAATGAAAAGCTGGATAATGAACTGGCAGATGAAGAAGACTGTGGAAAAATCAGCATCACTGTAGGAAAAACATTCCTAAGTGCTGTAGGTTCATCTGTAGGTCCGTTGTACGCAACGGGTTTTATGAGAGGTGCCAAAGGCATTAAAACAAAATCGATCCTTAGTGATAGTGATTTGGCGAATTTCTGGATTGCTTTTGCAAAAGGAATAAAGGAGCGCGGTCAGGCAGAAGTCGGCGATAAAACAATGATCGATACGCTGGATCCGTTTGGTAAGGTGTTGGAAGCGAAATTTAATGAATCAAATGAATTTCTAAGCTCGTTTAAAGAAGCTGTTTCTGCCGCGGAAAGAGGAATGCAATCGACAAAAGATCTTATTTCCCAGAAAGGGCGCTCAAGCCGTTTGGGAGAAAGATCCATTGGAGCACAGGATCCTGGTGCAACTTCTGCATACTTCATTGTATCCCATTTTTTGAAATTTGCTGAAGTGAGTTATTCTGAAAAACTTGCTAATTAGTCATCAAGTAACAGAAAAACAGATTAATATAAGTATATAAGATTTTCTTTATTATTAAGATTAATAAGAATCAGGGATATTAATCCTTGGTTCTTTTTTATAAAAACATAAAACGAAAACAAAAAACAATTAACGAAAATAATAATTGATATATGATAAAAAATGTAGTAAAATGAAAACAAATAAAAATAATTAAAAATGCAGGAGGAATTAAAATGAAAATCGGTATCGGAAGCGACCACAATGGTTTTGAATTGAAAGAGGAAATTAAAAAATTTGTAGAGGAAACAACAGGTCACGAATTAGTAGATTATGGCTGTCATTCCTGTAATGCAGTGGATTATCCAGATGTGGCATTTGAAGTTTCACAAGCAATTAGTGAAGGGGAACTTGATCGGGGTATTCTTATTTGCGGAACAGGTATTGGTGTTGCTATCGCTGCAAATAAATATCCGGGTATTCGTGCAGCAACCGCGCATGATACGTACTCAGCCGAAAGAGCACAATTAAGCAATAATGCACAGATACTCACAATGGGTGCACAAATCATTGGTGTAGAAGTTGGAAAAAAAGTGGCTGAGGCTTATTTGAATGTTGAATGGGCAGAAGGTTCCAAGCGTAAAGTGGATAAAATTATTGAAAAAGAAAAAGAGTTCACTGGGAAAGGGATTAAAGTAGAAGCAGTAGCAGGAAACCAGTGTAGCTAACTTTGGGAGGAATAAACGAATGCAATCCTTGTTGTTAGATTTTCTGAAAGTGACCGAATCCGCTGCAATTGCAGCAATGCCTTGGGTAGGAAGTGGAAACAAAATCTCCGCCGATAGTGCAGCAACCAATGCGATGCGGGAAGAGCTGAATCAAATGAATATGAGTGGCAGAATCGTTATTGGTGAAGGAGAAATTGATGAGGCTCCGATGCTTTATATTGGTGAGGAGCTTGGAAAAGGCGGGCCGGCAGTCGTTGATATTGCGGTGGATCCTATCGAAGGAACGACGCCAACAGTCAACGGGCAGGGCAATGCAATTACGGTTATAGCAGCTGCACCAAAAGGAACGCTGCTTCACGCTCCGGATATGTATATGGAAAAAATAGCTGTCGGGCCAAAAGCGAAAGGGAAAGTCAATATAGAAGCACCATTATTGGATAATATTAAAGCTGTGGCTCAAGCCAATGGCAAAGCGATAACGGAAATGAATGTCCTTATTCAGGATAGACCTAGACATAAGGAATACATTGACACAATCAGGGAATCAGGAGCAAAAGTTCATCTGTTTCATGACGGGGATGTTATCTATGCGACGGCTACATGCATTGAGGAATCCAATATCGATATATTCTTCGGTGTTGGTGGTGCGCCAGAAGGAGTATTGAGTGCTGTTGCTGTCAAATCTCTTGGTGGTGAAATGCAGGCAAGACTTCTGCCGCAAAATGAAGAAGAATCAAACAGATGTAGGGAAATGGGATTGTCTGATCCTAAAGGAGCTCTAGCACATAACCAATTGGTTCATTCGGATGATTGCATTTTTGCTGCTACTGGAATCACAGATAATTTATTATTGAACGGTATTAAAATGAAAAATGGAGAATCTACGACACACTCCATTCTAATAAATGGCAAAGATAAGCAATTGCGCTATATTGAAAGCCAATACAGTATCAAGCAGGCTATATAAAGATGAAGGGTTAAAATCACCAGGGAGGATCAAAATGGAATTTTTCTTAGATACAGGTAACATAGACGAAATAAAACGTATTAATCGCTTAGGTTTAGTAGATGGGATTACAACAAATCCGTCTATCATCGCAAAGGAAAACAGGGATTTTGAAGAAATCATCAAAGAGATTACGAGTATTGTAGATGGGCCTGTCAGTGCGGAAGTCATTGGCCTTACTGTCGATGACATGGTAAAAGAAGCAAGAGATATCGCGAAATGGGCATCCAATGTTGTTGTTAAAGTCCCTATGACAGAAGCCGGGCTGGAAGCTGTCAACATTCTTTCCAAAGAAGGAATCAAAACAAATGTCACGCTTGTATTCTCTGTGGCACAGGGTCTGATGGCAGCAAAAGCAGGTGCAACTTATATCAGTCCTTTTGTTGGAAGAGTGGATGATATTGGGGAAGATGGAATAGCGTTAATCCAACGCTTAAAACAGGCGCTACAAAACTATCAGTATGAGGCAAAGATTATTACAGCTAGTGTCAGAACAATTGGTCATTTAGAACAGGCTGCCTTGGCTGGAGCAGATATTGCAACGATTCCCGGATCACTTTTACCGAAGTTATGGAAACATCCGCTAACCGATAATGGGATTGAGCAATTCTTAGCGGATTGGGAAAAGGTTCCTAAGAAAACTGAATCGTTATCATAGAAGGGATTGTGATTTAAATAATGACAACAACTCGTGTTTCTGTAGAACAACAATCGATTAATACCATTCGTACTCTTGCAATAGATGCGATTGAAAACGCAAATTCAGGACATCCCGGTTTGCCAATGGGAGCTGCACCAATGGCCTACACATTATGGACAGATTTTATGACGCATAATCCGAAGCATTCCAAATGGTTTAACCGTGATCGCTTTGTCCTTTCTGCAGGTCATGGATCGATGCTTTTATATAGCTTACTTCACTTGTCAGGATATGATGTTACGATGGAAGATTTGAGGAACTTCCGTCAATGGGGCTCGAGAACCCCGGGACATCCTGAAGTCCATTATACAGATGGGGTGGAAACAACGACCGGGCCGCTTGGACAGGGAATTGCAACTGCGGTTGGAATGGCAATAGCCGAAGCACATCTTTCTGCAACATTCAATAAAGAAGATCTTTCGGTTATTGATCACTATACATTTGCACTAATCAGTGATGGAGATTTAATGGAAGGAATCTCGCATGAAACGGCATCACTCGCCGGTCATCTTGGTTTAGGAAAGTTAATTGCGCTCTATGATTCCAATGATATCTCACTGGATGGTGAGTTGAGCCAGTCCTTCTCCGATAATACAGAAGAACGTTTTAAAGCATATGGATGGCAGGTCATTCGTGTTGAGGATGGAAATGATGTAGAAGCATTACGTAAAGCGATTGAAGAAGGAAAAAAGAACATAGCGCAACCGACATTAATTGAAGTAAAAACTGTAATTGGATATGGATCACCAAATAAATCAGGATCTGCAGCATCACATGGAGCACCGCTTGGTGAAAATGAAGTGAAATTAACAAAGGAAAACTACAATTGGACACATGAACCATTTCATGTTCCAGAAGAAGTTTATGCAGATTTTTATGAAAAAATAGGTAGAAGAGGGGAAGACGCAGAAGAAAATTGGAATCAGCGGATTCAAGCTTATAAAGAAAAATACCCGGAAGCTGCGAAAGATTTGGAATTAGCAATGAACGGGGAATTGCCATTAAATTGGGAGAAAAATCTTCCGGTTTATGAACATGGTGAAAATACGCTTGCAACACGGGCCGCTTCTGGGGAAGTATTAAATGCGATTGCTAAAACCGTACCAAACTTTATTGGCGGAAGTGCAGATCTTGCAGGTTCGAACAAAACAAAGATAAATGGTCAAACGGATTTCTCTCGTGAAAATTACGCTGGCAAAAATATTTGGTTCGGCGTACGAGAATTTGCGATGGCAGCCGCGTTAAATGGAATGGCGCTTCATGGCGGGCTAAATGTCTTTGCAGGTACATTCTTTGTGTTCAGTGATTACCTGCGTCCGGCTGTTCGTTTATCAGCGATTATGAAATTGCCGGTAACCTATGTCTTTACTCATGATTCCATCGCTGTTGGGGAGGATGGTCCAACACATGAACCAGTGGAGCATCTGGCATCCTACCGAACCATGCCAGGACTTTCTCTTATTCGGCCGGCAGATGGAAATGAAACGCAGGCAGCATGGCAGCTCGCTTTGGAGTCAGCTAACAAACCAACAGCATTGGTATTAACCAGACAAGGGCTGCCGACATTGGAAGGAACAAAAGAACATGCATATGATGGTGTCAAAAAGGGTGCATATATCGTGAGTGAAGCATCAAGGGATACTCCTGATGCGTTACTATTGGCAACAGGCTCTGAAGTGCAGCTTGCCGTAAAAGCACAAAAAGACCTGCTTGAAAAGAATATTGACGTTCGTGTTGTCAGTATGCCGTCATGGGATCGTTTTGAAGAACAGGACCAGGCGTATAAAGAAAAAGTAATTCCATCACATGTTAAACGTCGACTTGCAATTGAAATGGCTTCCCCGTTTGGTTGGGAACGATACGTTGGTGATGAAGGTGAAGTGCTTGGAATCAATACGTTTGGTGCTTCCGGAAATGGTGAAAAACTAATGGAAGCGTATGGTTTCACAGTAGAGAATGTAGTGAAGCGTGTTGAGGAATTAGTGAAATAAACATCAAGCTTGTGTCATTCTTCAAGGGGACAAGAGGGACAGGTACCTTGTCCCAACAGGGTTTACAGTTGATTAGAAATGAAACCAAAATGGAAAGGGAACAGCTGCCATTTACGCTGTTCCCTTTCCATTTTTACTTATTGCCAAACTTCTCGAGCTACGTCGACAATGTACTTCAATTTATCCCATTGTTGTTCTTCCGTTAGTTTGTTGCCGTGATGTGTTGATGCAAATCCACATTGTGGGCTCAAGCATAGTTGTTCATGTGGTACATAGTTTGCAGCCTCTATAATCCGCGCTTTAATTGCCTCTTTATCTTCTAACTCACCATTTTTCGATGTAACTACACCTAGAACGACTTGTGCGCCACCATTTGGAACATGTTCAAGTGGTTTAAAATCTCCTGAACGGTCATCATCATATTCCAGGAAAAAACCGTCTACTTTTTCTTTTGCAAATAAGGTTGGTGCAATACGTGCATAACTTCCTTCAAATGCGTATGTCGATTGATAGTTTCCACGACATAAATGCGTTGTTACAATTAAATCTTCTGGTTTATCTTCTAATGCACCATTTACAACGCGTACTGCTAGGTCAATTAATTGATCACTAGAATATGCATCACTTTTGTTTGAATGATAGTTATCCGAAGAAAGTCCAGCAATATGCACATCATCCAATTGTAAATAGCGTACCCCAGCATCATAAAATGCTTTAATTGCATCTTTGTACGCTTTGGTAATATCCTTTGCGAATTCTTCTATATCTGGATAGATATCTGGATTGCGGATGCCTATTTCAAATAATTGGTTTGGACTTGGGATGGTTTGTTTCGGAATGGCACGATCACCGACGATTTCCTTCAACTCCATAAAATCTTGAATAAATGGATGATCCGGATGGAATGAAATTTTTCCGGTATTGCGGATATAATATTTTTCTGTTTCAATCCCCTGAAATTCATAGCCTTTTTCTGTAACATACCCTTCCATTCCATTTAGATGTTCTAAGAAATCCAAATGCCACCAGGTACGACGGAATTCCCCGTCTGTCACAACTTCTAATCCAATTTCGATTTGCTTATCAACAATGCGTTTGATTTCCTTTGTCTCTACTTCACGTAATGCCTCTGCTGAAATCTTCCCCTCTTTAAAATCTGCTCTCGCCTTATGTAAATTATCAGGTCGTAGCAAGCTCCCTACATGATCCGCTTTGAATGGTGCTTTAATTACTGTTTTTGTCATTTGAATTCCTCTTTCCTGTACTATATTTTTACCCCATGGATGGGGATAAATATCTAATTTACATGGTCAGATTTCAAAGGTACTTTGTTTGTCAAAATATATATTCTCTCTTGACCTAAGTAAATTGAATCCTTAATTCCAACATTTGGTAATTACCTTTTAATTTAATGTAAGATAAGCATAACATTGGAAAATCAATATAGTGTAACACCTAAAATCTATCGCTGAATATAGATTTTAACTATATCAGTGAGGGACACAAAGGGCAGGTAAAGGCTGCTGAAAAAGTAACAATTTTTAAAGGTACAGAAGATTTCCATGAATATACTAACGATAAAAGAAGCTAACAGACTATATATAGTAGCTTGTTCGTTTCTTTTTCTCTGTGAACGGTTTTTTCAGTGTCCTCGAACACGTACCATGTCCCAGAGGGGTGAAGGTAAGATTTTATTCAATCTGGGTGGGGGGGTTGGATGGTTTGGATGTACCACAATCATTGCTTACTGCATAAGTGCACGAAGGCCTTTCGCCACAAGAGCTTAGCGAAAGGCCAAATTTTCTAAACCGATTTGCTTTTCTTTGTTCCAGTTTCCGCTATTACGTCTACATAATAAAAGGAGTAATCTCCTCTCTCAATTAAGGAGAAGAAGTGGGACGATGAACCTGTCCCCCCGTCCCAGTACACGTGGAGGATTTTTAGCAGTTTCATGTGTATTAACGGTTTACTTGTGGTATAATATCTATAGAAAATCATAAATTAATAAAGACCGCCCATGCTTAGACACATGGAACGGTCTCAATAGACTAACCCCAGCAAGAGGGGTTGGCACAGTTAAGGAATAATCCCTCAAATGGCCTGCTAAAGCACATGAGGGATTATTTTTTATGGTTTTTATCTGACATGATAAACGCTATTAACATCCCAAAGGATATCATTAACGCCAATACAGTATCAACACCCATATGCATCACCTCCTTTTTAGGAAGAATCCTAAAAAGAAAAGTGTGCCTAACCCTCATGTGAAGCCAATCTATTATATTCCTAGTGTAACATAAATTGTTTTTGTTCAGATTATCCAGTGGAAGACTTCATTCCATTAAGAAAGGCTGAACTAGCGTTTAAAAGACGTAGAAAAATACACATTATTTTTGTGTTCATATCAAGTTTGTCTAAAAGTGGTGTTGCTGTTGCAATGCTTTTTTTTATGGGGACACAGGGACAGGTACCTTGTCCCAGAAAGTTAAAGGCAAGATACTGCTCCATGCAGGTTTCTGAATCTACCACAATCATTGCTTACTGCATAAGTGCAATAAGGCCTTTCGTCACAAAAACTTAGCGAAAGGCCACGTTTTCTAAATCGATTTGCTTCTCTTTGTTCCAGTTTTCACTCGTGCATTTACATAATAAAAGGAGTAATCTCCTCTCTCAATCAAGTAGAAGAAGTGGGACGTTGAACCTGTCCCCCCGTCCCTGAGAAACGAAGTGGGTTTATTATCCCTGTAAAATGGCTAAAATTGGATTAATTAGTTTTATTTATAAGGAGGAGTAAAATTGACGGATGAAAAAGATGAAAAAAAGGGGTCTAAGTTAACTCGCCGTAAGTTTATCAGAAATTCCAGTTATGTGGCTGGTGGAGCAATTGGCGGAGGTCTCCTTGGTTCTCTTCTCGGTACAAATTTTCTGGGCGGCGATCAACAGACTGCACCGGAAACGGTAAGAGATGGGCCGGGCTATAATCGTGCGTTGATGTTCTTCACGAGACGAGAGGATTTCGAGGTTTTAAGTGCTGCAACGGAAAGAATTTATCCGGAAGATGAATATGGACCAGGAGCGATAGAACTGGGCGCTCCTTACTTCATTGATCATCAATTAGCTGGCGATTATGGAAAGAATGCAAGAGAGTATATGCAGGGCCCCTTTTTAAAAGGAACAGAATATCAGGGATATCAGTCTCCATTGAGACGAGATGAAATGTTTATAAGGGGTATCCGAGCAATCGATAAAGAAAGTCAAACAAATTTTAATACATCCTTTGTTGACCTGGAAGGAGAACAACAGGATGAAATACTTCAACAATTTCAAGACGATAATGTTAAGTTGGATCATGTTAGCTCGGCATATTTCTTTGAACAGCTTCGATCAGCGACACTTTCAGGTGCATATTCAGATCCGTTGTATGGCGGTAATGCAGATATGAATGCTTGGAGAATGAAGAAATTCCCCGGCAGCCAGATGAGTTATTTACAAGAAATTGAGAGTGAAGCGTTTATTGAATATGAACCAAAATCATTAAGGGATCACTTATGATAAAAAATTTCAACTGAGGAGGTATTAATATGGCGACAAAATTAGATAAAGTGGAAGTCCTAACCGTAGGAGTCGGCTGGGCTGGAGGTATCATTTCTGCTGAACTTGCCAAAGCAGGCGTGCAAGTAGTTGGCTTGGAGCGAGGAGAAGATCGTTCCACAGAAGATTTCCAAATGGTACATGATGAATATCGATATGCTATTCGGCATGAATTAATGCAGGATCTTTCGAAAGAAACCATCACTTTTCGAAATAATCGGGATGAACAAGCGTTACCTATGCGTCAGTTTGGAGCATTTCTAATTGGAACTGGAGTTGGAGGAGCAGGGACCCATTGGAATGGAGATACATGGTTTTTTGCCCCCTATGACTTTGAGATAAAGTCCATGACGGACAAGAAATACGGGGAGAATAAGCTCCCTAAAGAATACACCATTCAAGATTGGGGTATCACCTATGATGAACTAGAACCCTATTATAAAAAATTCGAGAAAATGGCTGGTACAAGCGGGGAACCTAATCCATTAAGACCTGAACGAACAAGGGATTATCCAACCCCACCAATGAAAAGTACTCCGATGCTGGATCGATTTGTTGAAGCAGCAGAGAACTTAGGACTTCATCCATTCCGGTTGCCGTCAGCCAACATATCGGAAACCTATGAAAATCCGGATGGACAAACAATAAATCAATGCCAGTACTGTGGTTTTTGTGAGAAATTCGGCTGTGAATATGGAGCGAAATCCACTCCAAATGTGACGGTCATCCCTGCTGCTTTAGAAACCGGCAATTTCGAATTACGAACGCATGCCAATGTAACAGGCATCCATCATGATGGAAAGCGAGCAACTGGTGTCAGGTACGTGGATACCCAAACAGGGGAAGAGTTCGATCAGCCTGCAGATATTGTCGTCTTGACAAGTTATACGATAAATAACGCACGCCTGTTGTTGAATTCCGATATTGGCCGTCCCTATGATCCAGAAACAGAAACCGGTGTAATCGGGAAAAATTACTGTTATCATATTACGCCAGTTGTTACGGGGTTCTTCAAGGAAGAGTTCAATGCTGCAATGGGGGCAGGATCGCTTGGTTCTACTTTGGACGACTATAACAATGATAACTTTGATCACTCCGACGTAGACTTCATCCATGGTGGCTCTATAACGATGAAGCAATTAGGGAAAAGACCAATCAACGAAAATGTAGCACCAAGAGACACACCAACATGGGGAAAGGAATTTAAACAAAAGTCAATCGAATATTTTAATCGGTCTATACCTGTTACTTCACAAGGTACTTCTCTGCCTCATCGTAACAATTACTTGAGTCTTGACCCGACGTATAAGGACAGCTATGGAAATCCACTGATTCAGCTTACGTATGATTTTACCGAACATGATCGTAAGCTGCATGATTTTATAACGGAAAGATGTGCAGAAATCCTGGAAGAGATGGGTGCTGAAATTGTGGAACCTAGAGAATTGATGGAGCACTTTGATATCGTTCCCGCCCATAATGATCATATCACAGGCGGTGTCATTATGGGAGATGACCCAGAGAACTCTGTCCTAAATAATTATTTACAAATGTGGGATATGGATAATATATTCGTCATCGGCGCTTCTGCATTTCCACACAATGGTGGTTACAACCCCACAGGTACGGTTGGAGCATTGGCATATAGAGCAGCTGAAGGCATTCTGAAATTCAAAGAAGAGAATGGACAGCTTGTAAAAGCTAAAAAGAACAGTAAGTTATCTTAGAAATACGTTTCAAGTCATTTTAATGTGGGTGAATGCTAGTGTGGTTGTATTTTGCTAGCTTCATTTTATGATTCTGTTATAAGAAGCTTTATCTTTGATGTTTCGGACTTTGTTTTAGGTGAGCCGATGGTAAGAAAAGTTTTTACACGCACACCTACATTTAATTAAAGACTTGTTAATACTTTTAAACATTGAAAAGTAATAGGGAGGGAAAATGTGCATTAGTAACATTTCCCTCCCTATTTTTGTGTGTGCTCTGCGTATGCGTGTGGGGGACGCAGGGACAGGTACCTTGTCCCAGAAAGTTAAAGGCTAGATACTGATCCATACAGGTTTCTGGATCTAGCCAGAATCATTCCTTACTGCATAAGTGGAATAAGGCCTTTCGCCACAAGGGCTTAGCGAAAGGCCAAGTTTTCTAAATCGATTTGCTTCTCTTTGTTCCAGTTTCCACTCGTGCATCTACATAAAAAGAAGTTATCTCCTCTCTAAACCAAGGAAAAAAGTGAGACGATGAACCTGTCTCCCCCCGTCCCCTTCATGAGAATAAAAAAAGCACAATGAGCAACTAAACTACTCATTGTGCTTTTTTTGCACAAAACTTCCGATTGTCCTCTAAAAGAATCGTCTCCCTGTTATTAGTCATCTATTTCTACTTCTAGGATTTCTTCGGTTGTGGTGTTGATTTTGATTTCTATGTCGGAGTCATTCTTTTCGTATTCAATTGTATACGTTTGTTTTCCATCATCTGCTTCAAGTGTCCAACCTGTTGGCGAAAGGCCTTCTACTTCGGCTTTAGCAGAAGATATTTCAATGGCTCTTGCTGGATCAATAATGGATGAAAAATCTAATGATTCATCAGTATCTCTTTCTGTTTCAACTTCATTTTCCTTTATTTCTTTTGTCGTTGCGTCAATTTCTGTTTCATATTCTTTTGATGAATCAAAACCGTCGATATCATAATGTAATCGACCAAAGTCGGAATCTAAGTCAATGGATTCAATTTTTGCGTCTGGATGAGCTTCCTTAAAGACGTTCACGGCCTCTGTCATAGACACAGTTGGATTTGTTATGTCAACAGTTTTGGACGTGTTTGGTGTACTAGTATTTCTAGAATCTTCAACAGCACTTGATTCATTATTTGTATTGTTGGCTTCATTCGTAGTACTTGATTGATTTGTCGTATTCGCATTTTCTTCTGTTGTATCTGTACCACAAGCTGTTAATAAAAGTAGAGTACATCCGATTATCATTAATTTTTTAAACATACTAATTCTCTCCTTTCGATTGAATGAAATTTGATTTCCTGTTCTTTATTTGGGCTACTCTTTAATCATAAAGAATAAACATTAGAAAATGGTGAGAAACATATTAGATTTAAATAAATTTAACTCAACTTTCGGACATAGAAAAACTCAATGAGCCGTTGATATAACTTGGCAAAGACTCAAACCAAACCAATGCAGTAATAGACTTTTTAATGATTCGGTGTTTAAAGAAACTGTGCCCTTCGACATTGTTTCAAATAGTTCTAGCAACTGTTGTAATGCTGTAAACATATCTAGGTCTTTTACATCTTCACACATCATGTAAAATAGACAACCAATCGTTTTGGGGTCTTGTTAAATATAATTGATGCCTGTCACTTCCCGAAGAAAACTCCCTGTATGGTCAGCTTTCAAAAGTAATTTGTTTGTCAGAATATACATTCTCTCTTCATCTAAGTAAATTAAATCCTCAATTCCAACATTCGGTAATTATCTTTTAATTTAATGGAAGATAAGCATAACATTGGAAAATCAATATAGTGTAACACCTAAAATCTATCGCTTGCTACAGCTTTTAACTAGAGCATTGGGGGGACACAGTACCTTGTCCTAGGGCGGTAAGATTTACTCCATCTGGGTGGGAGTTCTAGATCTGCCAGAGTGATGTCTTGATAGATTTGCTTTTCTTGTTCCGATCTCCACTCGTGCATCTACATAATAAAAGAAGTTATCTCCTCTCTCAATCAAGAAGAAAAGTGGGACGATGAACCTGTCCCCCCGTCCCAGTAAGCAATATATTAGAAATTTTTAATAAAAGACGTTATTATTTATATGTAATTAAAATAGTTTTAATTCATAGTTCATCACTTTTAATAGTATCTTTATTATTGTGAAATACTGAGTAATTAGAGTTGTTAAAAGCATTACATCGTAGAAGGAGAGATAGATCATGCAATTTGAAGATAGTGTCGTATTAATTACGGGTGCTGCTGGAGGCATTGGTGTTGAAGCGGCAAAAGCATTCGCTAAAGAAGGGGCTAAGCTGGCTTTAGTAGATTTGAAAAAAGATGCGTTAGAAAAAGCAGCGGAGTCTATTGAGGCAAAAGATAAATTATTACTTACGGCAAATGTTGCCAAAGAGGATGAAGTGAAAGATTACGTAGAAAAAACCAAAGATTATTTTGGACGTATTGATGTTTTTATTAATAACGCAGGAATTAATGGAGATTTTGCTACGATCACCGAGCAAACAGCGGACAATTTTAGAAATGTATTCGATGTGAATGTGATGGGCGTATTCTTTGGATTGAAATATGTTCTGGAAGTGATGAAGGAGCAGAAAAGCGGAGCTGTTGTAAACACAGCATCGAATGGCGGTCTATTAGGCGCACCAGGAATGAGTGCATATGTTGCATCAAAACACGCAGTTATCGGATTAAATAAATCTGCTTCCATGGAGATGACAGAATACGGCGTACGAGTGAATGCTGTAGCCCCATCTGGCGTGGATACAGAAATGATGAAATCGATTGAAACGAATGCAACAGGTGAAAGTTCAGAAGAAGCAAGAAAACAATTTGCAGCAACTGTCCCAATGAATCGTTATGCAACGGCAGGGGAAATTGCAGATTTAATGGTGTTCTTAGCGTCAGATAAAGCTTCATTTATAAGCGGATCTTACTATCGAATTGATGGAGGACAAGGCGCTCAGTCTGTTTAATTTGAGTAGTTAAGAAAGCCTAAGTGCGGGCTAAGGGTTGGCCCCGCAGGCTTGGCAAAAGCAAAACTTTCTTAAAGTGTGGTGACGGTGGTTCGTTTGGCGGAAGGGAGCCAGAACCGTCCCTATTGTTTAAAGCTATTCCAGGAGGGATTTTATATGGGTAAATTAGATAATAAAGTAGCAGTCATTACTGGTGGTGTTTCCGGCATTGGAGCAGCAACAGCGGAACTTTTTTTCAAGAAGGTGCAAAAGTTGTTTTAGTTGATATGAATGAAGCCAAAGGAAAAACCGTTGAAAATGAATTGAAAGATAAAGGTGCAGAAGCACTTTTCATTGAAGCGGATGTGACCAATGAAGATCAAGTGAATCATGTCTTTCAAACTGCTGTTTCGACATTTGTAAAGTGGATGTTCTTTTCAATAATGCTGGAATCGGTGCGACGAAACCAACGGAAGAAGTTACATTTGATGAGTGGAGAAAAACGGTTAGTGTTGACTTAGATGGGGTGTTCCTCGTTGCGCAAACGGCAATTAAAGAATTTTTGAAAGCGGATGGTGGTACCATTGTTAACACAGCATCGATGTATGGTTGGGTCGGTGCACCAGGAAGTGCTGCATACAACGCAGCTAAAGGCGGGGTAATTAACCTAACCCGTTCACTTGGATTGGAATATGCAGACCGCAATATCCGCGTAAATGCGCTATGTTCAGGATTTATCGATACACCAATCCTGGGTGAAACGGATCGACAAGGACTAATTTCTGCGACGCCAATGAATCGTCTGGGAACATCGGAAGAAATGGCAAAAGCAGTATTATTCATGGCCAGCGATGACTCTGCGTTTATGACAGGAAATAGCATAACCGTTGATGGAGGATATACGGCGCAATAAGTGGGACACAGGGACAGGTCCCTTGTCCCACGTCCCACAGGATTAAAAGCTAAATACTACTAAATATGGAGTTCTGGACTTGCCAGAATCATTGCTTCCTGCATAAGTGCAATAAGGCCTTTCGCTACAACAGTTTAGCGAAAGGCCTTATTTTCTTTGTTTCAGCTTCCCCTCCATGTACAATTATGTATGATTTAAAACAATTCAACGTGGGATACGAAAAAGAGTTGGAAGTATTTTGGAGGCAGATAAGAGTTTTTTATATTCTACAAATTAAATGCCAATCCCTGCATTATTAGTCTGCAAAGCAATATTTAGACTTAAATTAACACCCAATATCTTACTGTAAATGGCAGAGTGACAACAATTATTGTCATTCTGCCATTTGTTATGCTAAAAAGATTGCTATTTGATGTGTTAATTTCCCTGTAAGTAAATTTAGAATTAACAATAAATACGTTATAATGAATACAAGAGTTTGTGAAGAGATGTTTTCACCACTAACGATACAGGACGGAAAGGGGATGTTTAAATGCCAATTTGTCAGAATTGCGGTGAAAAATGGACTTGGAAACAAACGATTAAAACATTATTCAGGTTGAAATGCCCACACTGCTATAAAAAGCAATATGAGTCAGCATCATCCAGACTGAGAAGTAGCGCATTATCTTTTCTTCCATTAGTAGTAATACTACCAATTAACGTTCTGTTCGATTTTTCAGTTAGTACGGCACTCATTATTGGTGTTATTTTTATTTTCTTTATATTTGGTTTATATCCGGTTATTTTAAAGTTGTCCAACGAAGAAGAACCTTATTGGTAATGAAGTGGGACGCGGGGACAGGTTCATTGTCCCGGCAGATAAAAGGTTAGATTTTACTCAACCTGGGTGCAAGACCTGCCAGCTTCTTTTTTTATAGATTTGCTTTTGTTTGTTCCGGTCTCATGCGTTTGCACAAAAAGGAATAATCTCCTCGCTAAATCAAAAATAAGTGGGACGATGGACCTGTCCCTGTGTCCCAAGGAGGTCTTTACATGGAAGGGTCTTTGTTTAAGGAAGAGCATGATATTTTTCGTCGCTCGTTACGGAAGTTTCTGGAGAAGGAAGCTGTTCCTTTTTTTGATCAATGGGAAAGCGATCAGCAGGTTCCGAGGTCTTTTTGGAAAAAGGCAGGGGAACAAGGTTTTCTTTGCCCATGGGCGGATGAAAAATACGGGGCTTTTGGAGCCGATTTTGGTTATTCTGTTGTGATTAATGAAGAATTTGAGAGGATTGGAACAGCAATGGTCGGGTTTGGTCTCCATAACGATATTGTGATGCCTTATATCGAATCCTTTGGCACAAAATCCCAGAAGGAACGCTGGCTGCCTGGAGCGATAACTGGTGATTTGATTTCAGCGATTGCGATGACAGAGCCGGGAGCAGGTTCGGATTTGGCCGCCATCAAAACAACTGCAATCAGAGATGGTGAGGAATATGTGATAAATGGGGAAAAAACATTTATCACCAATGGGTATTCGGCAGATTTAATTGTGGTTGTTTGTAAAACAGATCCTCAAGCTGAACCGGCGCATAAAGGAATTAGTCTGTTTGTTGTTGAAGCGGATACTCCAGGATTTACAAAGGGTAAAAAGCTTGAGAAGGTGGGTCAGCATGCAAATGATACGTGTGAACTCATTTTTGAGGATGTTCGTGTTCCTGCCGATAATTTATTGGGGGAGAAAGGGAAAGGTTTTTATTATTTGATGGAAAAGCTGCAGCAAGAGCGATTATTGGTAGGGATTCAAAGTGTCGTAGCAGCTGAAACCATGATGGAGCTAACGGTTGATTATGTAAAACAACGAAAGGCATTCGGCCAAAGTATCAGCCAGTTTCAAAATACCCAGTTTAAATTGGCGGAGATGAAAACGGAAATTCAAATCGGCTGGACGTTCATCAATCGATTGATAGAGGACCATGTTTCGGGAGAAAATGTCGTAACAGAAGTGTCGATGGCGAAATGGTGGACGACGGATCTGGCAAAGAAAGTGGCAGGGGAATGTATGCAGCTGCATGGGGGCTATGGCTATATGGAAGAGTATGAGATTGCGAGAAGGTATCGCGATGTAGCAGTTTCATCGATTTATGCAGGCTCTAATGAAATTATGAAAGTCATTATTGCAAAAAATATGGGGTTATAAAATTCGCTAATTTTTGTAAGGGTTTACAAATGTTGTGAACTGGAAGGTCGTGATCAAACATGCGGTATAACAGGCTTGATTATGGAATGAAAATTGATGAGGGGAAGGGATGGTAATGATGCGAGAAGCAGTAATCGTAGAAGCAGTCAGAACACCAGTAGGAAGACGTAATGGGGCTTTGAGCGGAATTCGTGCAGAGGATTTGGCAGCTAAGCCATTAGAGGAAGTTGTTAAAAGAGCAGGTATCTCATCTGAGTTGGTGGAGGATGTGATATATGGCTGTGTGTCCCAAGTGGGAGAACAGGCTTTTGATATTGCAAGACAGGCAGCGTTAATTGCGGGATATCCAGTGGAGGTTCCAGGGACAACCATTGACCGCCAGTGTGGGTCGAGTCAGCAGGCTGTGCATTTTGCTGCACAGGCAATTATCAGTGGAGATATGGATGTTGTGGTGGCAGGTGGGATAGAGAATATGTCGCGTGTGCCGATGGGCTCGAATATGCAGGGCGTCCAATTGAGTGAGGCGTTAACTTCTAAGTATGAAATCATTAATCAGGGGCTGTCTGCAGACCGAATTGCCGATAAATGGGGCCTCAGTCGTGAACAAATGGATGAATTTTCATTGGAAAGTCATGCGAAGGCGGTTAGTGCCAGAAGTGATGGTCGTTTTGAAAGAGAAATTATGCCATTGGACGTTACACTTCCTGATGGAACGCAAACTGTCGTAAAAGATGATGAGGGGCCTAGAGACAATACAAGTCTTGAAAAGCTTGGCGGACTTAACCCTGCGTTTAGGGAAGATGGAAGCATAACAGCTGGAAACTCCAGTCAGATCAGTGATGGTGCTGTAGCACTCCTATTAATGTCACATGAAAAGGCGGAGGAACTCGGGTTAAAGCCTCGATTCCGCGTGGTTGCCCGCGTTGTTGTTGGTTCTGATCCGACGTTAATGCTGACAGGGCCAATTCCTGCAACGGAAAAAGTTTTGCTAAAAGCTGGACTCTCGATTGATAATATTGATATTTTTGAAGTCAATGAGGCATTTGCTTCTGTACCGCTAGCTTGGCTTAAGGAAACCGGTGCCGATTCGAAAAAACTGAACCCAAATGGTGGTGCGATTGCACTTGGACATCCACTTGGAGCCAGTGGTGGTCGACTCATGACGACAATGCTGCATGAATTGGAACGAACAGGTGGACGCTACGGACTGCAAACCATGTGTGAAGGACATGGTATGGCAAATGCAACAATTATTGAGAGGCTGGATTAACAGTTCGGGGGACGCAGGGACAGGTACCTTGTCCCAAGGAGGGGAGCACCGGCTTGATGGTGATGTTTTATAGGATTCGGGTGATGCTCACCGGCTCGGGGGGCGATGTTTGGCGGTATTCGGGTGATGCGCACCGGTTTGAGGTTGATGTTTCACTGGATTCGGGTGATGCTCACAGACTTGGGGGCGATGTTTCGAAAGATTCGGGAGATGCTCACCGGCTTGAGGGTGATGTTTCATAAGATTCGGGTGATGCTCACAGACTTGAGGGTGATGTTTCATAAGATTCGGGTGATGCTCACAGACTCGGGGGTGATGTTTCGAAAGATTCAGGTGATGAGCACCCGCTCGAGGTTGATGTTTCACAAGATTCGGGTGATGCTCACTGGCTTGAGGTTGATGTTTCACTAGATTCGGGTGATGCTCACTGGCTTGAGGTTGATGTTTCATAAGATTCGGGTGATGCTCACAGACTTGGGGGCGATGTTTCGAAAGATTCGGGTGATGAGCACCGGCTTGAGGATGATGTTTCATAGGATTCGGGTGATGCTCACAGACTCGGGGGCGATGTTTCGAAAGATTCGGGTGATGCGCACCGGCTTGAGGTTGATGTTTCATAGGATTCGGGTGATGTTCACTGACTCGGGGGCGATGTTTCGAAAGATTCGGGTGATGCGCACCGGCTTGAGGTTGATGTTTCACTAGATTCGGGTGATGTGCAACAGCTCGTTTCGACTCATTCTCTTATCTTTCATTTTTTCGGAATTCACTCATGCCCTTATGCAATAAAGAGAAGCAAATACCCTGCATTCGGGGTATTTGCTTCTCTTTGTCCCAGTTTGCACTCGTGTATCTACATAATAAAAGGAGAAATCTTCTCTCTAAACCAAGGAGAGAGGTGGGACGATGGACCTGTCCCTGTGTCCCCCCTGAATAAACTATTTTCATATTTGATCATTAAAAGAATATATCAATCATATAAAATTAAAGAGGGAGTTCTTCTTATAGCGTTTAGGATAGATAGCATGAAATAGAGGTGATCTAATTCATTTAAAAGAGCATATATATAGGATGATTCAGGGGAGGGACATGCATTCCTGTCAATAGAAAGAGAATCTTATTCTTTTAGTTTCGTTATTTATAAATGACGGAGAGGA
The DNA here is from genome assembly GCF_055380755.1 of Virgibacillus ainsalahensis. NCBI lineage: Bacteria > Bacillati > Bacillota > Bacilli > Caryophanales > Bacillaceae > Virgibacillus > Virgibacillus ainsalahensis. Next base: position 472,342 of record NZ_AP043943.1, read on the forward strand.
GAAGAAACATGACAGATAACAAGAATAATGAAAATAGTAATGCACCATCGAACGATTCGAACAAAGAGCAGGACTTGAGTCGCCGTAAATTTGTCAAGGGTACTGGATTGGTACTTGGCGGGCTAGCTGGGGGCTCTGTTCTTGGAGGATTTTTTACTAATCAATTTAATACGGAACCAACAATAGAACCTGCTAGTGACAATAATCAGAAGGATTATACCGAAGCGCGGATGTTTATTACGCGGCTTGAAGATTTTAAAGCTTTGGAGCAGGCTACCGAGTGCATTTATCCTGAGGATGAGAATGGTCCTGGTGCGATTGAGTTAGGAGCTCCTTATTTTATCGATAGACAATTGGCTGGGGAATGGGGTGTAAACAGCAAAGAATATATGAAAGGCCCTTTTGTACAAGGTAAAAACATTGAGAATTACGGATATCAGTCCAGGTTAAATAGAGGGGATATTTTTATCTTTGGGTTAAGAAAACTGAACGAGATTAGTCAGAATAAGGTGGAACAGAATTTTTATGATGCTGAGAAAGAACAACAAATTGAAATTTTAACATCATTTGAAAACGGTAACGTCGATATGGTTGGGGTTAAGTCTGATATTTTTTTCAGCTTACTTAGAAAGATGACCTTAGAAGGGGTTTATTCAGATCCGCTTTATGGTGGTAATAAAGACATGATGGGATGGAAAATGAGGGAATTTCCAGGTCCAAGACCTGCTTATATTGATGTCATTGAAGAAGAAGAATTTGTACAAATGGATCCTATTAGTTTAAAAGACTTTCAACAATAGTTTATTTTTTGTGGAGGTAATATAATGGCTGAAAAACTGGATAAAGTAGATGTTGTGATTGTTGGTACAGGCTGGGCTGGTGGTATTGCTGCTGCAGAACTTACCAAAAAGGGATATAAAGTTGTTGGGTTAGAGCGCGGTGAAGAGAAGACATTAGAAGATTACAGGGGCGTTAAAGATGAATTACGTTTTAAATCCCGTCACGAAATGATGCAGAATTTATCTTCAGAAACAATTACTTCTCGAACTAATTCGGATGTGACAGCGTTACCCGTTAGAACACGGGATGACATGATAGTCGGAAATGATGTAGGGGGAGGAAGCACTCATTGGTCGGGTGCAACTTTCCGTTATTTACCCTATGATTTTGAGGTGTACAGTAAGACTGTTGAACGGTATGGTGAGAAAAAGATACCTGAGGGAATGACGCTGCAGGATTGGGGAATAACCTATGATGAAATGGAAAAATATTATGACCGTTATGAAAAGACTGCTGGAATATCTGCCGAAGAAAACCCAATTGGACCCGAGCGATCTGATAGCTATCCGAATCCTCCAATGGTTGAAACGCCAAATATCCGTTTATTCAAGGAAGCAGCAGCTAATCTAGGTTACCATCCGTATCAACATCCTTCAGCTAATAATACCGAAACATATGAAAACCCTGATGGCGAAACGATTTATCAATGCCAGTACTGTGCTTTTTGTTCGGCATACGGATGTGATTTTGGTGCGAAAGCAGACCCTATTGTAACCGTTTTGCCAACGGCTACTAAAACGGGTAATTATGAAGTTCGATCCCGTTCTTACGTTCGCCGGGTAATCTACGACGGAGAGCGAGCTACTGGTGTATTATATGTGGATACAAAGACTGGAATGGAATATGAACAACCTGCTGAAGCTGTGGTCTTAGCCGGATTTACTTTTACAAACAGTCGGTTATTAATGTTATCTGAAATTGGAAAACCCTATGATCCGGAAACTGGTGAAGGTGTAATCGGAAAAAACTTTACGGGGCATCTGGCAGTCACATTTAAAGGAGTTAGAGGTTACTTCAACGATCGCAAATTTAATCTTCATATGGGAGCAGGTGCATTAGGAGCTACTTTCGATGACTTTAGTGGGGATAATATAGATCATACGGATTTGGATTTTCTTCATGGTGGGGAAGTAGAAATTAGACAATATGGAGATGCACCTATTTCCAGTAATCATGTTCCAAGTAAAACGCCAGCATGGGGGAAAGAATTTAAGGAAAACTCCTTGTATTATGCTAATCGAAATTTACATGTTAGATTTCAATCTGCTATTTTACCTTGGAAGCAAAATTATTTAGATTTGGATCCGACATACGTCGATGATTTTGGTGACCCACTCCTGCGTATAACTTATGATTACACGGATCAGGATGTTAAGTTAAACCGATATGGACAGAAAATATGCAAAGAAGTGATGGAAGAAATGGGAGCAGATATTATTGATGAGGACGAGATCCCGGAGAAATTTAGTAATACTTTCACTGGTGGACACTATGCTGGGGGAGTCATTATGGGAGATGACCCAGAGAAATCAGCAGTGAATAATTACTTGCAGATGTGGGATGCAGAAAATTTATTTGTTGTGGGTGCATCAGCATTTCCTCATTTCGGTAATTATAATCCAACAGGTACGGTTGGAGCGTTAGCTTATCGCGCTGCAGAGGGAATAGAGAAATATTTAGACGAGGGTGGTCTTTTGGTGGAAAAGAAATAATTTTATGTTTTAGAATCACTACTATTTAATGAATGGGGGAGGTATCATGGGACTGGCACAGATTGGGATTCCGGGTTTAATTCTCATCGTCCTGTTGGCTCTTATTATTTTCGGTCCGAAAAAGCTTCCGGAAATAGGCAAAGCAGCTGGACAAACTTTGCGTGAATTTAAGAGTTCAACAAATGATTTGATTGATAGTGATGAAGAAACAAAAAGTAAGGATGAGAGTGAGACAAACGTTTCAGATACGTAATGAAATGTTGTGCGAAAAAGGAAGATAGATATGAAGATATTAAAAGTTCTCTTTATTTTTGGGGTTTTATTTCTGGCTGCTTGTAATGACAAAATAGATACGAATATGTCCGAACCTATGGCTGACTTTGAATTTGAAACACAAGATGGTGAGATGTTGAGCTTGGACGATCTTGAAGGTGAATGGTGGATAGCAAATTTTATGTATACAAATTGTCGTACAATTTGCCCGATGACAACTGCTAATTTGGCAGATGTGCAGCAAAAGTTAAAACGAGATAGTCTTAGCCCGCAAATTGTTTCATTTAGTGTAGACCCGGCTTATGATACACCGGACGTTTTGAAGGAATATGCACTGGGTTATGGTGCAAATTTGGAAACATGGGACTTCTTGACAGGTTATGAATTTGAAACGATCCAACATATATCAGAAAACACGTTTAAAATTGCATTGCAAAAAGGAAGTGCAAATCAAAGATCTCATGGATTTAGTTTTTATTTAATAAATCCTGATGGGCAAATTGTTAAAAAATATGACGGCATGGGGTCTGAAGAACTTGAAATGCTTGTAGATGATATGAAACGTGTATTGTAGATGTTTGAGATTTGCTGAGAAAAAGCCGGCTTTCAACAATGGCTCTAGAGGATGCAAAAACTTCCATAAAGCAGACGATGCAGGCTTTCCAGGATTCCGAATATGTGGCCTCGTCCGTGATGGGACGCAGGGACAGGTACCTTGTCCCAGGTGGTTAGGGTTGAAGATTAGAATTTGCTTTTTTGTGTAATCGTTTCGACTCATTCTCTTATCTTTCATTTTTTCGGAATTCACTCATGCCCTTATGCAATAAAAAGAAGCAAATACCCTGCATTCGGGGTATTTGCTTCTCTTTGTCCCAGTTTGCACTCGTGTATCTACATAATAAAAGGAGAAATCTTCTCTCTAAACCAAGGAGAGAGGTGGGACGATGGACCTGTCCCTGTGTCCCTTGTGTTAAAATTTAAGCATGATATTGATTCGAGGAGTTTGTAGTCGATGAGCGATTTGAATAATGAAATAATACCGAAGCAAGCGATTCAAGCACTAAGAATTCTAGAGGAGTTGCTTGGCAGAACGGTAGTCGGGGTATTTCTATTTGGTTCTGCAGTAAAAGGTGGCTTGCGTATTAACAGTGATGTAGATGTCCTAGTGGTTGTAGATCATGGTTTATCTAAAATAACTCGAAGGAAACTAACAGATAGACTAATGCTTATATCTGGAAAGATAGGAAATATAGATTCTATGAGGCCACTTGAAGTCACGATTATAAACCGTGAAGATATTGTACCCTGGCAATATCCACCAAGAAATGAATTTATCTATGGCGAGTGGTTTAGGAATGAATTTGAGGAAGGACAAGTCCAGGAAGCAACTTATGACCCTGATTTAGCTATTGTTTTAACACAAGTAAGAATGAATAGCGTTTCTCTTTTTGGTCCCGATGCTTCAGATATACTTGATCCGGTGCCGATGACAGATATTCGAAGAGCGATGAAAGACTCTTTGCCGGGATTAATGGAGGGTATCAAGGGTGATGAGCGTAATGTAATTTTAACCTTGGCCCGAATGTGGCAGACAGTGTCTACTGGTGAAATCTCTCCAAAAGATGTGGCTGCACTATGGGCTATGCCTCGGTTACCTCAAGAACATGCCGTCATACTCGACTTAGCCAGAAAAGCCTATCGAGGAGAATATGTTGATAAGTCGGAAGGACATGACTCCGAGGTGACAGCACTCGTTAACCATATGAAAAACGCTATAGAGTCTTATCTTAGTATCTGAGAATGACCTGGAAATCCTAAAAAGTTTATAAAAAGGTGACTGTTGAGTGACAAATTAAAAATGCTTGATGGTCAGGATTAGGAGGAACATTTTGTTAAATAATAAGGGATTTAATTTATGGGCAGACCATTATGATGAGACAGTACAGGTAAGCGAGGAAACCCAATCTTACCCATTTGCAGGATATAAAGAAATATTAAATCAGATATTTAATGAAGTGATGCAAAAGGATAAATCACAGGTATTAGATATTGGTTTTGGAACAGGAATATTAGCAAGTCGTCTATATGATAACGGTCATCAAATTGATGGGATAGATTTTTCTTCAAAAATGATGGAAATAGCTAACGCTAAAATGCCTAAAGCTAGATTAATGGAGTGGGATATTACTAAGGGGTTGCCTACAGAGGTACAAAATAAAAAATATGATGCTATTGTTAGTTCATATACATTGCATCACTTATCTGATGAAAAGAAAATCATTTTTATAAAAGATTTGCTAAAGTCATTGAAAGACGATGGAAAACTTCTTATTGGTGATGTTGCTTTTCAAACGCGCAAAGAATTAGAAAATTGTAGAGAAGAACACGTAAATGATTGGGATGAAGATGAGTTTTATTTTGTTGCTGATGAACTTCAAGCATCAATGAAATTCTGTAAATCCAGCTTTTATCCTCTATCACATTGTGGCGGAGTATTTGTTATTTCTGGGACGCAGGGACAGGTAACTTGTCCCAGGGAGTAAGGCTCAAGATAAGAATTTGCATTTTTGTATAATTGGTTCGACTTATTCTCTTTTCTCTCATTTTATCAGAATTCACTTATGCTTTATGCATGCAATAAAAAGAAGCAAATACCCTGCATTCCAGTGACTAAGAATGCAGGGTATTTGCTTCTCTTTGTTCCAGTTTCCACTCGTACATCTACATAGTAAAAGGAGTAATCTCCTCTCTAAACCAAGGGGAAAAGCGGGACGATGGACCTGTCCCCGTGTCCCCAGAAAGATCTGGATTAAATGTATAATTTTTCTAAGTTGCGTCATGCTAAGAACGAAAACAATACATATATTTACAGTCTAAAGTCAAAGGAGTGTACATATGTCAGATAAAAACAAGGATAATCATTCACGTACTGATTCCTCGATCAGTCGTCGTTCATTTATGAAAAAAACGGGTCTTGTTACCGGAGGAATTGTTGGTGGTGGGGTGCTTGGTGGCATTATCGGAAACCAATGGAAAACGGATTCTTCCAATGAACAAGTTAAAAATCAAGGAAAGCAAGAATTTGATGAAGCCCGTATGTATTTTAGTCGTAAGGAGGACTTTGATATCTTGAGCGCAGCAACAGAAAGAATCTACCCTGAAGATGAGAATGGCCCCGGTGCCATTGCTCTGGGAGCCCCGTACTTTATAGATAAACAGTTGGCAGGACAATGGGGGTACAATGCCAAGGAATATATGTACGGGCCTTTTCAAAAAGGAGAGCCTGAACACCAATATCAATCAAGTATGGTACGGAATGAAATATTTACGGCTGGAATTCGCAAAATTGATGAGGTGAGTAATGAAAAACATGGCGATTCGTTTGTTAATTTGGAGGAGGAGCAGCAGAATGCAGTGCTGAGTGCTTTTGATAACGATGAAGTTGACATGCGCGGTGTACCTTCATCAACTTTCTTCTCGTTGTTGAGACAAGCAACCATCGAAGGCTGCTATGCGGATCCGCTTTATGGTGGAAATCGAAATATGGATGGGTGGCGTATGAAGGAATTCCCTGGAGCTATCCCGGCGTATATAGATGTGATTGAATCGGAAGAATTTGTCAAAATGGAACCGATGAGCCTGCGTGACCATCACTAGCATTGTATTTGAAAGATGAACAAAAGCTAACAAAAAAGTAGATATGAATGTAATCAATTGTATTCGAAGCTGGTAGATTTGCGAATACTAATAAATAGGAGTGATTAAATGGCGGAAAAATTGGACAAAGTTGACGTTGTCGTTGTAGGAAGTGGATGGGCAGGTGGTCCAATTTGCGCAGAACTGGCAAAAGCAGGGAAAAAGGTTGTTTGTTTAGAACGGGGGGAAGAGAAAGCAATCAAGGATTATGTCCATGTTAAAGATGAACTGCGCTTTTCAACCCGTTATGAAATGATGCAAAATTTATCCAAGGAAACGATTACGTCTCGACATAAAAGAGATATAACGGCGCTTCCTGTTCGTACACAGTCACAAATTCTGATCGGTGACGATGTCGGGGGCGGAAGTGTTCATTGGGCAGGAGCTTCTTTTCGATTTTATCCTTATGATTTTGAAATATATAGTCAGACGGTTGATAAGTATGGCAAAAATAAAATTCCTGAGGGCATGACACTTCAAGACTGGGGGATTACTTATGATGAAATGGAACCCTATTATGATCGCTATGAAAAAATAGCAGGTATTTCCGGAGAACCAGATCCTCTAGGGCCACACCGGTCAGATGATTTTCCGAATCCTCCCATGAAAACATCGAAATCGATTCGTTTATTTAAAAAGGCGGCAACGGATCTGGGTTACCATCCTTATATGACACCGTCAGGAAATGTTACAGAGACTTATGAAAATCCTGATGGCCAAACAATTGGTCAATGCCAATATTGTGCTTTTTGTTCAGGGTATGGATGTGATTATGGTGCGAAGTCGGATCCGCTTGTGACTGTTCTTCCTACTGCTGAAGAAACTGGAAACTTTGAAATGCGAGCGAGATCTCATGTTCGTCGTGTGATTCATGATGGCAAACGTGCCACTGGCGTTATGTATGTGGATACAGCAACAGGTATTGAATATGAACAGCCTGCAGATGTTGTCGTTCTTGCTGCATTTACATTCGCAAATAATCGTCTTTTATTATTATCAGATATTGGCACACCTTATAACCCGAAAACTGGACAAGGGGTTATCGGGAAAAATTTCACGGGACATTTTTTATCATTATTAGGTGTCAGGGGCTTTTTTGATAATGAAAAGTTCAACACCTTTATGGGGGCAGGATCTTTAGGTGCAACGGTACCGGATTTCGTTGGAGAGAATTTTGACCATAAGGATGTCGATTTCCTTCATGGTGGCATGGTGGAAATCAGGCAGGATGGCTATCGGCCAATAGAGAATAATCATGTTCCAGAAGGTACACCATCATGGGGGCGTGAGTTTAAAGAGAAATCTCTATACTATGCGAATCGTCATTTGTTTATCCGTTTTCAACAGCCGACATTGCCCTGGAAGTTTAATTATTTGGACCTTGATCCAACCTATACCGATTTCTATGGGGACCGTCTTCTGCGGGTGACAAACGAGTATACCGACCAGGATACGAAGCTTATGCGTTTCGGTATGGATAAGTGTAGAGAAGTGATGGAAAAGATGGGTGCAGATTTTATTGTGGAAGACAAAATAGACAAGGTATTCCAAAATGATTATTCGGGATCCCATTTTGCTGGTGGTGTCATTATGGGGGCAGATCCCAACACTTCGGCTGTGAATAATTATTCACAAATGTGGGAAATGGATAACTTATTTGTTGTAGGAGGTTCTGCATTTCCCCATTTTCCCGCCTTTAATCCAACAGAAACAATAGGAGCGATGTCTTATCGTGCTGCTGAAGGCATTGAAGAATACCTGAATAACGGCGGTGGTTTATTGGTAAAAGGAAATGATATGAAGAAAAATGCATGAGGCTACATTAAGTGAAACATAACGACATGCCTTTCACTTCAATCCTGTAGATAAGCAAAAAGCTTGGGTTTTTCCCAAGCTTTTTGCTTTACCGATTTTTCCTATCAGCCTTCGTGATGAAAAGGCTAAAACGTTGGAAAAGGAAGCAATATTTTAGCATAGCGAAGCAGTTTATTATATATTTTTCTTAACGGGTTTGGTCATACTTATTATCTTGATCTTCACCTACATCTTCTGGATTGTCTTTGGGATCTTTTTCCTCGTCGATCCCCTTATCTTTGATATCATTATTTAATGTGTCTGCACTTTCTTCCACATCCACCTCATTTCCCGTGTTATTATCATCTTCAGCTTCTTTAGTGTTGTCAGAGTTGTCCGTATTGCAAGCAGTTAATATACTTAGTGCAAATACACATGATAAAACACCGAAAAATATTTTTTTCATCTCAATAGCCTCCTTCTTCTTTCATTGGTTACGGATAGTTTGTCCTTAAGCGGGCATTCACATTCACCTATTGTTTAAGTGGATGGGACGCAGGGACAGGTTCCTTGTCCCAGGTGGTTAAGGTTAAAGATAAGAATTTGCATTTTTGTATAATCGGTTCGACTCATTCTCTTTTCTCTCATTTTATCAGAATTCACTTATGCTTTATGCATACAATAACCCTGCATTCCGGAGACTAGGAATGCAGGGTATTTGCTTTTCATTGTTCGCGGTTAAGAAAGGATAAAACTTTCTTACTGCATAAGTGCGGGCTTTGGCCATAAGAGCTTGGCGAAAAGCCAAGTTCTCTAGCAGTTTCCATTCGTACATCTACATAGTAAAAGGAGTAATCTCCTCTCTAAACCAAGGGGGAAAGTGGGACGATGGACCTGTCCCCCCGTCCCCCGTTAGACACAAATGTTTGCTGACACATTCATTGGGGATTCCCTGTAACCATGTAAAATACGCTAATTATTCTTCAATTTCACTAACGGAGCCACTTTATTTATGATTTGTTAAGATTTCAAGGACGTTTGAGACAAAAACATCCTGATTAATTTTCAGGGCAATACGTGTACATTTTGGTCCAAAACAATTACTCGCCCCTGGTCGGAAGTCAGCGATACTTTTACCGTATGCAAAATTACCTTTATATTCAACCTTAACCTCTCGTTTTTTGTACTCAAACAACCCGTCAATATCAAGAGCAGCCATTAAAGCAGCCAAATCGTGTTGCGGTGTCCCGGGAATACCTGGCTCTTGTTGTTGATAGACTTCATAATAGAAATCTAAGATCGGTTTGATTATCTCTTCTAAAGGTGAATCTGAACGAGTGTCGATGAGATTGACAACTCCTGGGGTCAATAAGGCATCCCTTGTCACATCTAAAGGTATGATTGTCAGGTTAGCTACATTTTGACAAACGTAATTAGCGGCAATGGGATCACCGTAAAAGTTCGCTTCCGCTACTTCGGTCGCATTGCCAGGTTCCATAAAAGCTCCCCCCATCACATAGGTTTCTTTTACATCTTCCATCACTTCAGGACTTAAATAATGAGCAATGGCCAGAGAAGTGCATCGTCCGACATTAACGATTGTTACCTCATTACGGTTGTTCTTGATTAATTGGAACAGCTTACTGAAATTCGTCCGATTTGCATAACGTTCTTCTGGAATTGGAGGATTAATCGGACCCAATCCTTCTATACCATGGATTTCAGGAAAAAAGGCAGGTTCCTCACCGCTCAGGGGACGTGTAGCACCAGCGATGACAGGAATATCTGTACGGCCTGCTAGTTCCAACAAGTACTCGACATTCCTATACGCCTTTTCCCGATCGATGTTACCGTAGCCACTGACCACTCCAATGAGATCTACCTCGGGATTCTTCAGCGCGTATGTTAACGCGATAGTATCATCTATACCTGTATCGGCAAATAAGATTATTTTTTTCATTTAACCACCTCAACCTACCTTATGAAAAAAGATAGGGGTTGCTTGTATGTTTGTCCGATGAGAGTCTTCTCAAGAGGAGAAAATCGTTAAAAGCTTTTCCACTAAATTCAACCGCGATTGCGCTCTGTCTTTACGGGGAGTGTCATATCGAAGTGATAAGAAATGCTTATGTATTTCGATATAAAAAGAATATTTCTAATTATAATTTATTCAAGGTATACTTTCATAGAACGGATATGGAAAAAGGATGGTGTGTTTAATTATGTTGTATTCTTTCACTGGAATTGATCACGTTCAACTGGCTGCACCAAAAGCTAGCGAGGATGAAGCTCGTCATTTCTTTAGCAGTATTCTTGGCATGGAGGAGATCCCAAAACCTGTAAATTTAGCAAAGCGTGGTGGTGTTTGGTTTCAATGCGGAATACATCAATTGCATATTGGCATTCAAGAAGACTTCATTCCTGCTAAAAAGGCTCATCCCGCTTTCCATGTTGAGAATTTAGAAGCACTACGTGAAAGACTAACCAATAAAGGGTTTGAGGTAAAAGAAGATGAGCCGCTGGAAGGCGCTAAGCGTTTTTATGTAAACGATCCGTTTGGTAATCGTTTAGAATTTCTTCAATGGAACAAATAATGCTACTTTTAGTAAACAAGGATGATACATTTATTAAGTCAGGAGAATTAATGCGAACCGAAACACCTTATTATGTTGGACGTGGGATAAGGCATTGGCAGGCGACCCAGATGTCATGGGAAAATCCGGGCAGTTGCTATGAGTCGATGATCTGGCAAAAGAGTACCTATTTTTCCGATATCGATGGTCGATATATTCCCCCATTTAAACGTTGAAGCTAAAAGGAAATATCAACAACAATATAGAAAAATAGAAGTGGTGGAAAAAGGAGGAGATTTTAAAATGGAAAAAACATTCCCCGTTAAAAACCAAATGAATGGTGTGTTTGTTCATGTAACAAATTTGAAGGTCTCAGCAACATGGTACACTGATTTGTTAGGGCTGGATGTTGATTTAGATAAAGTAGTATCACCTGTTTATAACATCCCCTTAGTAGGGACAACTTCTCTAACTTTAGATGACCACACCTTTGATCCTGACTTCAAACATAATATAAGTCCAAGCCCAATTTTTAATTTATTTGCTCCGAAAATTGAAGAGGCATATAAATATATCAAAGACAAAGGTATTGAAATTGTAAGAGAAATAGAGAGGGTAGGCGATACAGCTTGGTTTAACATAAAAGACCCAGATGGAAATGTAGTGATGATTTGTAATTGTTAAATGAAAAAAGTTTAATGGGACTTTGATTGAAATCACGAAATACGTTGAAGGAGTTTAAATAGATGGACAGCATGATTTTTGATCTAGATGGGACATTATGGGATTCAACAGACACGGTCCTGCTGGCGTGGAATAGTTTGATGAAGGATTACAAGCAAATCAAAAGGGACATAACGAAGGAAGATCTTCAGAGTGTCATGGGACTTCAATTTACCGAGATAGGAAAAAAACTGTTCCCGGACTTAAATGGTCAGGAACGGAATCGATTTTTAGAAGAAAGCTGCCTAGTAGAAAATACATTTCTAGGAGAACAGGGCGGGATTCTTTTTGACCAAGTAGAAGATGTATTGCGGATTCTTTCACAGAAATATAAGCTTTTCATTGTAAGCAATTGTCAGGATGGATATATTGAAGCATTTTACAAGTTTCATCAATTAGAAAAATACTTTACAGATTATGAAAATCCAGGGAGAACGGGTCTTTCAAAAGGAGAAAATATTAAATTAATCATGGAACGAAATCACTTAACCAAACCTGTCTATGTGGGTGACACGGAAGGGGATCGAAAGGCAGCCCAATACGCCGGTATTCCATTTGTCTACGCCACGTATGGATTTGGACAAGTAAATGAATATGATTATGCAATTGAAACCTTCGATGAACTTGTTAAATTATTTTAAACGAGGAGGCCGTTTCTTCAGCTAATAGACAACGGGCGACTTTAGAAGTGATCCAAAGCCTTCTGGGTCATGAAAAAAAGCGAAACTACAAGAAACTATGCTCATCTCAGTGGGAAATCAAGCCATGATTTTTATAGCAAATATTTTTAGAGGTAATGGGTTGATTCGTAAATCTTTATTTACCCTATTGAAATGATGTGATGATGTCTGGGAAGATCTTATACTGTGTTATAATAATGGTAATAAAAAACGAAATCTTCTGAGGTGATGAATAATGGGAGCATTAAGCGAAAATGTGAAAAAAGAACTCGCGAATGCATTGGATGACAAAAATGCGGCAATGTTTGTGGCCGATGGAAAACTGTTCTCTTTAGAAGTGCACGATACTTCCACGAATGAAGAACCCGATAATTTGGCGCAGGAAATCGAAACATATCCGGAATTAAAGGAATCTCTCCAACGTTTTCTTGATAATTCGGACATGAAACGTTATACCGCAAAAGAATTAAAGGAGTTGCGGCATGACCAAAGAAGATAACCGGAAGTTTTCGGTTCATTTTACAGAGGAGTTTAACAAGTGTTTGGATCAAATCCAAGCTTTCTTTGCGGAACGAACAAGGAGAAGATGTGCTTGAATGGTGGTTTTCGAAAGAAGATGACATGATTGATGAAATTGATCGTCTGTTATCTTCTTTTATTATCATTAAATCAAAAAAACAAAATAAAACTGATTAATATTTGATTGCGATTAACGTTAAAATAAGCAATTATTGTTTACCGAAACGGGCGGGATAACCGAATAAATATGTGTCGTAATCGGGTCAGATTGTTGAAGAGCAAGATCAAACTAAATGTTTCTGTAGAGGAAAATAAACCAAAGAAGGCTTAATGAGAGCTATGTAAATTGGTTTAATAAAAAAGGCTTCCATTAAGGAAACCTTTTCTATCGTATTCCCCTTGCGTATTGAAAAGGAGGATTTACTTTACGAGTCAATGCTTTTTCTGCGTGTAATCCCCAGTAAGGATCAGTGAGCATGCCTCGTGCAATAGCTACAAGTTCAGCATCTCCATTGGAGATTGTTGCTTCTGCAAGGGCAGGATCGCTTAATTTCCCAACAGCAATAACCGGAAGACCTAGTTGCTCTTTAAATTCACGGGCAAAAGGAACTTGATACCCCGGGGTATTTTTCGGTTTGCTTTTTCCTGGAGGACCTTCACCACCACTGGATACATGGAAAAGGTCAACGCCTGCTTCTTTAAAACGTTTAGCCATTTTTATCGAATGCGATAAATCGTAGCCACCGTCCACGTATTCAATTGCAGACATCCGCATGATGAGAGGCATCGCTTTAGGCATGACGTTTTTAACTGCTCTAACGACTTCTTCTCCAAAAAGCGCCAAGTCTTTTCCATATTCATCGGCACGGTTGTTGATGCTTGGTGACATAAATTGATGCAATAGATATCCGTGAGCACCATGTAACTCAATCGTGTCAAACCCTGCTTTAACGGCTCGTTCAGTAGCCTCTTTAAACTGTTGAACGGTTTCTTGAACTTCTTGTGTTGTTAAAGCTCTTGGAGATTTTAGTTCACCATTTATCGTTTCTTCTGGCAGAACCTCAACAGGAATATTGGAAGCGCCAACAGGCTGGGTGGCATCTTCAGCTTTGCGTCCCGCATGTGCAATTTGAATACCGACCTTAGCGCCGTGTTTGTGAATCTCACTGATGATTCGTTGATATTCTGGAATTTGATGGTCTGACCAAAGTCCTAGGTCAGCATTAGTAATTCGGCCATCGGGTGCTACACTCGTCATTTCCATGATAATTAGCCCCGTTCCACCGACAGCTCTAGAAACGTAGTGTACAAAATGCCAATCGTTTGGAGCACCATCTTCTTTAACAACTGAATACTGGCACATCGGTGACATGACGATACGGTTTTTTAACTCTAAATTTTTGTTGGAATAGGGGGTGAATAAATTATTCATGTTAATACCTCCTTTTCATTTGTTTGCGCATGCATATAAATATAATTGAGTATAACAAATACACTCAATATCAATTCATTTATTTGCTTGCACATACATATATTAAACAGTATGCTATAATTGTGTCAATACATTGAATCGGAAAGGGTTATAAATATGAACGATAATAATTTGTTTGCAACTTGGATTAACCTTACGAAATATCATGATCGTCTATTGAAGGCCATGGACTATTCGTTACACCATCAATATCAATTAGGCATTAATGAATTTTATCTGTTATACTTCCTTGCACAAACGGACGAAAAGAAAATGCGTTTATCAGATCTGCTTCCAAAGGTCGGTCTGAGTCATAGCGCATTATCTCGATTAGTATCAAGGATGGAAAAGTATCGGGGAGAGTCATTGGTTCAACGTAAAACCGATGAGAGAGATAAGCGCTCCGTTGATATTTTACTTTCAGAAGAAGGGGAACGGCTAGCAGAAGAAATGTTGTCGTTGCTTAATAGCACTCTGAATAAACAATTAAGCGAAAAAGACATTAATAAAATTAAAGGGTTATTTGATTAGAAAGACTCCAGCTAATATGAGAAAGAGACTGTTCAAGAATCGAGCGCACTTATTGAATAAGAAGTCTTATTGATACGTGATGGTTAAGGCCCTAAAAATAATTAAATGTGTACAAACAACGATTTCGTGGTATAATTAACATAGAAAGATAATAAGTGCATACACTAATAAAGACCGCCCATGCTGCTACATGGAGCGGTCGCAATAGACCGAACCCCGTCAAGAGGGGTAGGCAGCGAGATAAAAATAATCCCTCACTTACCTGCTAGAGTGCATGAGGGATTATTTTTTATGGTTTTTATCAGAAACGATAAACGCTACTAACATCCCGAAGGAAATCATAAGCGTTAGCGCACTAACAATGTCCATAGGCATACACCTCCCTCCCAGGAAGTCTCCCACTGAAGACTAACGGCAGATCGACAGTGCTACCAAACCCCTCATGCGAAGCCAGTCTATTACATTTTATTATAACATATTGCAAACAATTAATTATTATTAAGCTAAAGGCAGCTATCTTGAAGACTCGATTTCGAGATAATGCTCTATAAATGAATGTTTTAACAGTTGGTATTATTAGGTTTTTTAGTGGTATAGTTATATTACTAACAAAATGGAGGGGGCGCCCTTGGGTATATTTGCGGCTTTCTTAGTTATTGTATTAACAGTAATCGTGGATTTCCTTTGGTTGGATGTAGATCGAAAACGTTGGGGCTGGATGAAGAATTGGACCAAGTTTCAAAAAGGGTTATTTTTTTCTGGTTTTATAGCTGTATCAGTACTAATTTACGTAGGGCTTAGTCTAGAATATTTAACTTAATAAGTTTTCCTTTACAGGGCGCAAGAGTTAAATAAGGCGATTATCAAAAGATCGTCTTTTTCTTTTGTGGTTGTTTTTCGAATGTTATGTCATTATTAAAATAAAGCTTTATTGAACTAACGCTATACGCACAAACAAGCGAACAATAATAAATGGATGGGGAAATATTAATGAAAATAGGGGAGCATACGGGGCTAATATGGACTTAAAGAGTGAAAAGGACATTTTACAAATAATTAATGAAGATGATTGGATGATGGATATTTTAACTACGGCAAAGTCATTAAATTTACCCGATTGGTGGGTGTGTGCTGGTTTTGTCCGTTCAAAAATTTGGGATACATTACATGGATATAGCGAAAGGACACCTATGCCTGATATTGATGTAATTTATTTTGATGATACAAATATAAGTGAGACTGAAGAAAAAAGGCTGGAGCAAAAGCTGAGTAATATGCACCCTAATGTACCTTGGTCTGTAAAGAATGAGGCAAGAATGCACCTTGTTAATACAATTCCACCTTATTCATCGTCTGTTGATGCTATATCTAAATTTCCAGAAACAGCAACATCCTTGGGGGTAAAATTGGATGAAGGTAATGCTTTAACATTAGCTGCCCCACATGGAGTTGATGATGTTCTAAATTTAGAGGTAAAGCCAACCGATTATTTTAAAGAGGATAAAGATCGTATTGCTATCTATGAGGAACGTATAGCGAAGAAAACTTGGAAATCAAATTGGGATAAGATTAAGGTTCAGCATATTAGAGTTTATTAAAAAAGAATATACTACTGCAGATACCACGATTGGCTACTTATCAACCTTTAATCAGTTAAAGGTTGATAAGCAGTAAATGAGAGGAGGCTTTTTAACACGGCAATTATATGGTTATCGTTAAGGATGAACCAGATATGGCGTATGAAGGGGGGATTCTAATGTTCTTAACACATCCAACAATTGACTTAAAGAAGAAGTATATGGATTTTTATCAAGAGTGGAAGGAAAGTGGAGAGGAAATGATACCCTTCGTAATAAAAAAGGGACCAGATAATTTTCCATCAATGCTTCATTATTTATCTGATTGTGAAAAAGGGCTAGAACCACCAGAAAGCTGGGTACCAGCAAGTTCCACTTATTGGTTGGTAGATAACCATGAATTGATTGGTGTCGTAAATATTCGTCATCGCTTAACGGAACCACTGATTAATACAGGCGGACATATTGGATATGGTATTAGACCATCAAAAAGAAAAAAGGGGTATGCTACCCAAATTCTCTCATTAGCCTTGGAAAAAGCAAGGGAATTAGATTTAGAAAAAGTCCTTTTAGTTTGTAATTCAACGAATGCAGCATCAAAAAAAGTTATAATAAATAACGGTGGGACAAGCGATTGGGATTATATTGACGAGCAAAAAAACACTTTGAAACGATTTTGGATTAAGCTTAAATAAATCTGTATTCTCTTGGTGCAAACGGTGCTTTAGTTACATATCGTCTTCTTCTATAACAGGGCTATATTGGGGAATAAATCAGACCAGATAGGGAATTTTGTAAAGAAATATACTGAAGCTAAAGGAGCATAATATGGAAAATAATGTTTTTGAACAGATGGCAAAAAAATATGATACAGAAGAACGAATTCAATTAGCCAAAGTTATAGTTAAAGAAGTAAGACCAGAATTACGAAATAGTAAATCAAAATCTTTAATGGACTATGGGAGTGGTACTGGTCTAATTGGTTTAGAATTATCGGACTTGGTGGATTCTGTTTTGTTGGTGGATTCATCAAAACAAATGTTGGATGTTGCAAAAGAAAAAATTTCTCGCAATGGAATGGCAAACTCCAAGGTGACTTATGCAGATTTTACCGAAGAAACACCTAAACTTAAGGCAGACATAGTTTTAATGTCCCTCGTTCTTCTTCATATTCCGGATACTAAAAAAATTCTCCAAGAATTATTTAATGTTTTAAATAATGGTGGCAAATTAATCATTATTGATTTTGATAAAAACGATAAAGTAAATCATCCAAAGGTTCATAATGGTTTTTCGCATGAAAGCCTTAAAAAAATATTATCCGAGGTTGGATTCAAATCCATCAAAATTAAGACATTCTATCACGGAAATCGTATTTTTATGAACCAAGATGCCTCCATGTGTGACCGTCAAGTAAAAAGACACAATTTATGCTCATTAATTTGAAACACTTTCTTGCCCAAATATGGTCGACCTATGTTTCATTCGGTAACTATCTTCATTTAAATGAATAATCTCAACCCGATGTAAAATTCTATCTAATATTGCTGTTGTAATTGCTTGGTCTCCTAATAATTCACCCCATTCTTTTGGTCCTTTATTTGATGTTAAAATAATGGATGACTGATTATATAAATCATTGATCAAATGAAAAAACATATTTGCTTCCTGTTGATCCATTGCCATAAACATCAAATCATCGATAATGACTAAATCTGCATCTCTTATTCTTTTCATTCTCGTCTGTGATTTACGAGTAATTTCCTCCGTTTTCAGTACGTGGACAAGGTCTCCCATCGTAGTAAAGATAACCTTGTAACCTTGGTTTAACGCTTCAATACCCAACCCGATTGAAATGTGAGTTTTCCCACTACCTGGTGGTCCTAATAGAATGATATTGTGTAACTGTTCTATCCACGTTAAATCCTTCAATCTATTCAAATGTTTGTTGCTCAATGATTTCTGTTCTTTTAAATTGAATTCTTCTAATGTCTTTTGGAAAGGAAATGTAGCCCATTTAAATCGTTTTTCTAATTGCTTTTCTTCTCTCCTAGTTTGTTCATATTTTGCTACATCTAAGAGGAACTGAGTAAAGGATGAATCCTTTTGCTCAGCTTCTCTAATTAATGTAGGAAGGTGATTCGCTGTTTCTGCTAAACGTAGAGTCTTCATCAACTCTTTCAATTGGTTCAACTGGCTCATATTGACTCACCTTCCAATATGGCAGTATAAGTATCCACTTCTCTTTTTTGAGTCTCCGTCTCCATAACCAAACCAGAAACCCCTTTTAAGTGTGTTACATTCTCAGCGGTGTCAGTCACTGTGTCTTCAACTTGTCGGTGTTGTTTTACATAGGCGACGACATCGCTAAAATCTGTTGCACCATAAAGGTTCTTTTTTATACACTCATTCAATGCTGCCGATAGAATTTCCCTGTTATTTACTTTTGTCTCTTTTAATATCATTTGAAGCTGATCCCTAATATATCGAGGGTACTTTTCTTTTACTTTTTGTAGATAACCATAAGCTATCTCATTGTCATTAAATTGCTGGGAAACGGTATTCATAAATGCATCAATACCTTTTGTTCTATCTCGGCTATGCTTCCTATCTTTAATCAATAACCCCTTCCCGTCAGGGATATTATGCTTTGCGATGATTTCACCTGTTTTAGGGCTATAAATGATTAATTCCTTTTCTTCGGTTTCCTTAATGCAGACAGTTTCATACTTGCCAAACGTCGCCAATGGAAGGGAATAACGATTAGATAAATAACGAATAGTATTGTCCTTATGGACACATCTTGATATACTATTTTCATAGCTATATTTTATATCTAGATTTTTGGTGACTGGTCTTAAGTGTTGTCTTTCCAGGGAAAACACTTCGACCGGTCTCTTTTTTGTTGTATGATGAATTTTATAGTTTCCAGTTCTATTGAGCCATTCCCAACCCTGTTCATTCCAAGAATCAATGTTATGAAATACTCGATGTTTAGCGAAGTTATGTTTAATAAAACCAACTACATTTTCGATTTTTCCTTTACTCTCTGGATCCGCCTTGCGGCAAACACGAAGGGTTAGATTCCTAGATTCTTTATATTGTTGGAACTCTTGCGTTAAAATTAAATCCCCGCCATTCTCACTGACGACTATTAAACTATCTTGGTCGTATACTAATTCACTTGGAATTCCCCCAAACCACCTAAATGCATTTTCATGTGCTTTGATGACATCTTGAGTAGTGAAAGGCCTATCTAACCATTCTTTATATTTATATCTAGAATTAGATAATACAAAAGCTATAAAGTTTAGTTTTACTTCCTTATTATCGACTGCTTTCTGTTTAGTATGACCAAAATCAACTTGTATTTGTTCACCCATAGGTGAATCGGGTATAGCCTCATATATTCGTGGTGAAGTTTCCTTCTTTATTTTATATTCCTCTCGAAGCTCTCTAACATATGATCGAACCGTACTTTCACCTATTTTTAAATCTTCGTACTTCTCTTTTAGCCAATCTTCTACTTGTGCGGCGGACATATCTGGATGTTCCCTCAACCAAGATAATATCAGCTCTTTATAAGTATCTAATTTCTTACTCCTCGTTTGAAGTGAATCTACCCACTCAGTCATATCCGAAGGAGACTTTTTTAGATAACGATATACTGTTGATCTTGATATTCCTAGCTTGTCTGCCACCTTCGTCTTACTGAATCCCTTTTTGATTAACTGACTTATTTCCATATACATTTCCCACTTATCCACCTTCTGCTACCTCCACTGTTGTATGTTATAGGATATAAACATTTTACAATGGAAAGTATCTATATTTTATTGGTATATTTGGGTAAATAAGTGTTTCTTTTTATCTAGCAAAAACTGTCTACTCTAGTTTAGCAGTCACACCATGTTTATTACCAGTAGTATAAAGTGATTTCTTAAACAATAATTAGCTAAAGGAGCAGTCTACTTAAAAGTGAAGCCCGAAAAGGCTTCACTTTAAAGTTATTTAGTACCTTCTAAAAGTCTAAATCATCTAAGTCTTTATCCATTTGGTTGGTTTTGTTTGTTACATGCCAATTTTGACTTGTATTATCATAAGATAATATATAGGCTGTTCATTCCACTTAATTTTTTCTCGAATACATATCCCTCGTTATTCGTTTTATCAATAAAAATAGCGGGACAAACTTGCTTTTAAACTTTTTTTGGAAATCTGAAAAAGATGCAACCTTTTTTGATTATAATCGTCTCTTTCATGCCAGAGATATTGTGGGGAGTTAAAAAATGCATAAGGTCAATCCATTAGAACTCATAGAAGAAATTTATAACGAGCATTATGTTTATTTAAGAAATTTCCTAATTGGATTAACGAAAAATGACGAGGTTGCAGATGATATTATTCAGGAATTATTTGCAAAAATCTTGATAAATCCATCAAGCGTTCTAGAAGTGACTTACATGAAAAGTTGGTTAGTAAAAGGAGTGAAAAATACACTTTTGGATTATCACAAAAAGAAAAAGCCGGAACTGCTAAAAGATGAAAATATTATTGAAACCATATTAATCAATAACCAGACACCGGAAGTAAAGACTTTGGTAAATAATCAAATTCATACAGTCTTGGGTGAACTAAATGATACGGATAGGGCAATATTACTTGCTAAAGTATATTATGGCTATGATTATCAAGAAATTAGCGAATTGCTCACCATCCCTATCTCCACCTTAAAATCCAAAGTGTTTAGAATGAGAAAACAGATGATTAAAGAGAGGTGATCAAATGGAAGTTTTTAATAAAATTCACCTATTATCGCAGGAGTTAATTCCGGTTATTAACGATTTAGATACTGAACCCAAACAAATTGTTTTAGATCATATGAAAGACTGTGAAGAATGTAAAAGCTTATATTCTCATGTCGTTGATTTTGACGATAATTTCCCTGAACTTGAAATTTCGGATGAACCAGAAATTAAACCACTGAAAAAGTTAGCACAGTTTAATACTGGATTGAAGCTATTATTAATTTCTGTAAGAGCAATTATTCTCTTCTATATCTTTTACTCAAGTTTTAGTTACTATGATTTAGCGTCATCACCAGAAATGATCCGTGCCTCTGTCCAATCGACTATGTTTCTATTTTACTTACCTGCCGCAGTCTTTTTGATTGTCTTTACCATCACCTTTTTCAACAAGAAATGGGTATGGATCTCTTTAGCAGCAGATTTAATTGTCGTCCTATTTCTGAGCAATATTTTGCAAGTATTTATTTAAACAAATCGGAGGTGATTGCATGGTTTTTTTAGTCATGTTGGGTGGTATATTTTTAGGATCTCTTATGTTCATGTTTACGTTTATTGCATCTAAAAGGAATGGTAAGTATTATCTAGCACCAATAATCACATTTCTCTTTTCTATCGTGATTACCGCTTATGGTTTTCTCGTGATTCGCGGATTCGAAGGTATGGGGTATGCTTTTTTAGCAGCAGGATTTTTAATTGTTAGTATTGCTGGTACACTTCTTTTACCTTTATTCATTCGCAGGAAAGACGCACAACAATTCAGGAAGACAGATAAAATTACGCTTGTCATTTTACCATTTATATTTTTTGCAACGATTGGGTTAGTCATCTATTCTGAACAAGGCTACTGGATCAATGATAAAGGGGAAAGAACCTTTGTAGAAGACGGAAACTCGGAAAGCTCTTATAGGATTTCCACTATTTCTGAAGGTAAAAAACAAGTTACGCTAAAACTAGGTAAAGAATACGCAGGAAAAGAAATAGAAGTTGAAAATGTTACGAAGCGGGGGCCTACGGAAATTACCGTGAAACTTGTTGAAGGTGAGGATGAGAATAAGGTTCCTTATATTGAGATAGGTCTGGATGAAATAAATGAACCTTTAAAAGTGCAAACCACAGAAGGAGACGTTATCCATTCGCAATTAGAAAAATTATCTAATTGACTATTCACTGCTTTGCTTATTCGTTAGCTGGCGCTATAATCGAATAAGCATATGCCGGAATAGGTCCATATTGCTTAAGATTGTCCTTAAGATATTAAATAGTTATGGTAAAATAAATGGAGATTGTGAAAAAGTATACTTAAATGCTAATGGGGAGCGTTAACAAAAGAAGGAGTTGTCTTTTCTGGAACCCCTATCGCTTATTTGTGCTAAATCAGGTACTTGAAGAGAAAAAATGAAGAAGATCGTTTGTTTATAAAAACAAGTTATCTTCTTCCATTGAAAAAATTCCTTTACGAAACAAGTTTAAGCCCTACTGCAGCACCTAATACCATTCCGATAAAAACTAGCCTTTTCCAATCGTTTGATTCTCCATAAATCAACATTCCTAAGATTGCCCCGCCAGAAGCGCCGATACCTGTCCAAATTGCATAGGCTGTGCCCATAGGGAGTGTTTCCATGGAATAGGCAAGGAATATAAAACTTGCCCCAAATCCGAGAATTAATAAAAACAATGATTGCCAGTTCCGAGCAATATGCAATTTATTGATCATGGCAACCCCAAACATTTCACATAAACCTGCTAAGATTAAAGAAGCCCATGCCATTAGGATTCACCACCTTTTTGAACTTTGTCTGGCGTAACTAATTTCAAACCAATAACACCTGCTAATAAAACGAATATTAAAAGTACTTTTTCCATCCTGAAAGGTTCATTAAAAAATACAATCTCAGAGAAAACTGTACCTGCCGTTCCTAACCCAACAAAAACTGCATATACCGTTCCCACAGGAAGTTTTCGTCCAGCCATGATCATTAAATAGAAACTGACAAAGATGGCAACAATCGTTCCAGTCCAAGTCCAAAAGTTATCTGCATGTTTTAAACCAATAACCCAAAAAACCTCAAAGAGAGCGGCAATAAATACCTTGATCCACTCTGTATTCATTTGTATAGCACCTCCAAATTTTATTATTACCAGAAAAACAAAAAAGCCTGAGAGAAACTGTGAAAAAACAGTATCTCCCAGGCTTTTATCCTTCCGTGACACAGCAGAGCTGTGAGTTTTCTCTCGGACCAGACCAACCTTATGTTGCGGAACCCTAGAAAACATTCCTATACAATTAAATTTTATTATACATATACACCCTATATTTTTCAAGAGTTGAAATCAGTTTAGGAGCTGGGTTGGCTTATTATTTGGATATTTTGCTTATGAAATTTACAGCAAGAAAGAAGAAAATTATTCATGAATAACTATCTTCCCGAGGAGGCTTATCTTTAATAAAGAATACTTTGCATATATTGGCCAAGAATCAGACTAGCACAGAGGAAATAAGATTTTATCAGTCCAATAGTTGTTAAAGGAAAGTTGGGAAATTTCTTTAAACTTCTTAGGCAAATGATATAATGGAAATATGCAAGAATCGCGTTTTCCTCAAGGGAGGTCGGCGCATTCCTGTCGGTTGTAGTGTCATACGATACGCTATAACGGAAGGGGGTGTTGCCCATGTCTGTTTTTGAGACACTGGTTCTAATGATCGCTTTCGCAACACTCGTTGTAACGATTACAGACCAGAAAAAATAGACCTCCCTGAGTTTAGCAGCCGGGTGAGGTCTATTCCTTGTTCGCGCTGACGCCTCTTGAAGGGGAACGATTCATTGCTGACCGGAGATATTAGCGTATCTTCGGTCTTTATTAGTTTATGCTTTTTTCTTGTCTCTATGTTTATTATAACACGTAAAAACAGTTTGCAAACAAAAAATATGATTGTTTTTGTTAGCTTTCTTACTACACAACTCTAGGTTGCTCCAATCGGCGTACCTTACGTGGCATTTTCTTGAAGGCGCTTTACAATTTAACTTCAGCAATACCAGCTAATATCAGAAAATTGTTCCAGAAAAGAGCTTTTTAGCCGAATAACATATTCTTTTATTGGGCCATTTTGTGAAAAAAGGAGGGTTTGTAATGTAAGTAGTTCACTTACAGTGGAGAAAAAAATAAAAACAGAATACATTTTAAAATGGTATTTTAGTGCGTAGAGATGTATTTTGAAAATTTTATCCAGGTTTTCTGAATATTTATGTTAAAATAAATCCTTGAATCAGGGATTTTATTCCTTTCTTTTTTATGTCTCTGAATGTTAATTAATAATAGTCAAAAAAGAAGTACCATGACAGCTGTGATCTACTTATACAGGAATTCTTAAGCAATACGAAAACGGGCGCAAGAACGGAACAAGACTCGACACCTCTGCCATACATAAGAGCCATATTGCGGAAAAAGAATGGAAAGAGAGACTGTTGTATATTTGCGGATTTAGGGGGAGGTATTTTGAAGAAGATTCTAGTATTAGTACTGTGCTGTTATCTTCTTTTTACCACTTTATCTGCTTGCCAAAAGGAATATAGTGGGGAATATATAGAGTGGGGAGAGCAGACCAACAGTAATGCGACTGAATTATTGGAGGAAAACAATATACCTTATGAGATAAGAAATGGGATAATATATATTCCAGAAGACGCTTTTGACAAAGCCATTTATTGTTGTTCTTAATAAATAATGTAAGTAGCCCTTGTTCAACGGGCGCAATCGTTTAGGAGGTGATTTCGCACTTGATAAATAAAAGAAAGGTATTTGTAGCAGGAATTGTTATGGTCATAATTCTTATAGCTATTATGGTATTTACTACTCCCACTAACGCTAAATTTGATAAATGGATATTAAAAGAGAATGGAATTGTGTGTAACGATGAAGGTTGGAATGAGAAGTGTATTAAAGATAATCGAGAAATAAGGAGTAATTCTTCTCATTTTAGAAATGCAGGAATATTTGCCTCTTATGAAAAGAATTTTGAATTTGATAATGGCGAGCAAACAACTTATAGAGCTCTTGGTATTTTCGGTAATCTTTTTCCAATGAAGAACGGAAGGGTCTGGGAGATATTAAATTAAAGGGTGATTTACTTTAATAAGACTTTTGGAATCTTCCTCAAACGGGCCATTTAGCTGAATAGAGAATGTGAAATAAAGGGAGGGGATTATAATGCAAAATAAATTAAGAAAATCTTCAACAGATAAAGCTATATCGGGAGTTTGTGGTGGTATTGCTGAATATTTTGGAATATCTTCTCTTGGCGTGAGATTACTCTTCATTATTCTACCAACAAATTTGATTATCTATTTAATTCTTGTGTATACAATACCTGGTAGTCCACCAACATTATAAAAAGTTTATTCCGTAATCGAGCTTAATTGTGGCATAAGTACATGCGTCCTTATTGCAAAGGCCATTTTGTTAAATATCCTTCTCAAAGGTATCTGGATATTTATGTTAAAAGGTGGTAATAAATAATGATTTGGAGGGAAGAAATGTTGCTAACACTCGTATTATTGGGAATTGCAGTAGCCCTATTTATTATTGCATATAATATCAAGACGATTGGCGAAAAATTAATTAAAACTCTCGAAAGAAGTTATTCAAACGAGAATGACAAAAACTAACTCGATAACGGTTAAAATCAAGGCAGATAATGTATTTAGGTACCCATTTCACCTGTTTTTGGTGGGCGCATTTGCGGAATAAGTAAAGCACTCTCTATTGGATTGTTGGGCCATTTAACTTAATAAGGGTATTTCTTAGAACTCAAAACAACGTCAGTTAAGATATGTGTCTAGATGAAGCCTACGTGTATCAGAAAATGCGTAAAGGTCAAGTCTTGAAAAAGAACATGAGTTCCTTTATGTTTGTAACTAGACACCTTATTATGAATTAAATTCTTTTGAGAGTAGGTATAAAGTGAAGATTGACACACCCAAGATCCCTGAAAATCTAACGAAGAGAAAATTTACAGATATTTATTACGAAGAAGATCCAGAATTTGAAGTGAGCCTCGTTACAGATTCTCAATTTGATAACGAGTCTATAGATCGATTACGACTTTATCAAACGGTTATCAAAAACTGCAACTTTGTTAATACCGACTTTAGCCGAATCGATCTTACCGATGTGCGCTTTGAGAATTGTGATTTATCCAATGCTAATTTGGGTAATGCCTCCATGAATCGTATTGAGTTTTATAATTGCAAGTTGTTAGGCACTAACCTAACAGAATCATACATTGGGAATACAAGGTTTGAGAAGTCGATTCTAAATATGGTGATGTTCGGGAATTCAAAATTTGAAAAAGTTATTTTTGATGATGCTTCATTAGATAGTGCTGATCTGTATGATTGTAAGCTCAAGAAAGTTGAGTTCCTTTCCTGCAATATCAATGATGCAAGGTTTGAAGAGACATCATTAAAGGGCATTGATATAAGTTCATCAAACTTTGATTCTTTAATTGTATCCATTGAAAACTTAAAGGGCTGCAAAGTGTCAACGTTTCAAGCCATTCAGTTTGCCTCTTTGTTAGGATTAAAAATTCAGGACTAAATAAATTCTTAAATGATCGGGCGTTTTAATTGAATAAAAGTTGTACCAGAATAGGGCCAAATTGTTGAAAAAATGAGAGGTTGAAATAGATGACGACTTATCAAGTCATTGATTTAGAAAGTTTTCCAAGAAGAAACTATTATGAGTATTTTATGGCGACAGACACAACGTTTGAAATGACAGTAAAAATTGATGTTACTCAAGCAGTTAAAAAATGCAAAGACGAATCTATAAGTTTTTATGCTTACTCCATTTTTAATTTGACTAAATCGGTTAACAAGATTCCGAATATGAGGTATGCCCACATAGATAAGCAATTAGTAGAATGGCAAGAATTAGTGCCAACGTTTACGAACTTTAATCAAGAAACAGAGTTATTTTATAGTTTATGGTTGGAAGGATTAACAGATTATAAATCAGTTGATTATGAGTATAAAAGGCTTATAAAAGACTATGCAAACACAACAGATATCGCACCAATGGGAGATGTCCCACCAAATGTGGTGAATATTTCATCAATTCCTTGGATGCATTTTGAACATTTTTCATCTCATCCAAGAGCTATCAAAAATAATTTAACACCAATGATTACCACTGGAAAGTACGAAAAAGTTGGTTCACAGTTGATAATGCCAGTGAATATTAAGGTTCATCATGCAACAGTAGATGCCTATCATGTGTCGCTTTTTTTTGAAATACTGCAACGTGAAATGAACCGTTAACTTTTAGTGCTCTCGCTATAATCGTTTTTATTAAAATATTCATTTTGGGGGTATCCGTTTTTCTTAGCTTAATGGCTATGTGGTAGGACTCTGAAACTATTTCTTACCGTTTTCGTATAGAAAACAGAGGCATAACTTTAAAGGAGGAAGTAAATAAATGGAATATACTCTAATAGGCATAGCTTTTCTTATAGTAATCTATTTATCAAGTAAGTTGGATAAATTAGAAGGTCGTATAAAAGGTATGCAATATACTTTAGACCAATTAGCTAAACAATCGGGAATATCTGAAAACCCAATTAATGATGATTTACGTAAACTAATAAAAGATGGTAAAGATGTAAAAGCAGTTAAAAAAGCAAGAGAAACTTTAGGTCTTTCATTGGTAGAAGGAAAAGAATATATTGATAAGTTAAAATTCGATAATAGATAATGCTTACCTAAACATATAAAAGAGAAATTTATCTGATACGACAAATTAACGAAAAGCAATATGCACGAATATGTAAATAACTTTAGTCTATGTAATGATCCAGAATAATCAAGTTGAAAGTTCATTGCAATTACAAACGGGTGCTGTTGAATAAGATTTTGGAGTAAATTTTATATTGAAATAAGGATGGTGTTCTAGAAATGATTCATTCAGTGGTATAATGGTGTTAGTAAATAATAAGGCGGTGTTTAAAATGAGTGTTAACCGTGAAGAACTAAAACGGCTAATTGACTTTATTCATGAAGAAGATACGGTTGAGGTATATGACTTTATTGGTTATTTAAATATGAAACGGGAAAGAGAAGCCATTGATCAAATGAATTTAGACCTTTTTTCTAAGGATAAGGAACTCATCCAGCAAGTACAGAAAAGTCGGGAAGATCGTGAAAATGGACGTATTTATGATAAAGAGCAGGGACTAAAGTATCTTCAGCATAAAATCAAGGAGTTTGAAAGTGAACAAAACTTATAATGTCTATTGGTCACAAACTGCCCTTAATGAATTAAGCAATATACTTGCATATCCTCCAGAAGTTAAGGAACGGATATTTGGATGCTTATAAACAATTGTCATATATGCCTGTTTTAACTGCAAAACAAATACCTATGGGACTTTAAAAGGCTACTGGGTAAGACTTGGTTTATATCAAGTAATTCTAATATTTGAGGTTGATGAAGAAGAATCTGTTGTGTGGATTGATGGTATTAAACATAAGAGAGAAAATGTTTATTGGAAAAGAAAGTAATAAGTTAGAAGAAATAGAACCCTATGGAAATGGTGTTCTTTTAATAAAGTTAGTTGCAAAAAATTAAAGAACGTTGATGACCTTTTCATGTTATTCAATCTGCCGCAATCGGGTGCTTTAATCGAACAATCATATTCTGGAATAGGGCCAGATTGTTGAAGATTGAAATAAAAGAATTGAACCAAAT
The DNA here is from genome assembly GCF_055380755.1 of Virgibacillus ainsalahensis. Classification (NCBI taxonomy): domain Bacteria; kingdom Bacillati; phylum Bacillota; class Bacilli; order Caryophanales; family Bacillaceae; genus Virgibacillus; species Virgibacillus ainsalahensis. Next base: position 501,282 of record NZ_AP043943.1, read on the forward strand.
TCCGCAAATTCGGGATACCCCCAGATGGCTTGCCGATCAGTCAGCCTCGCGTATGAGAACTCATCCGGTCCATGGGCTGCCTGTAAGTGCAGTGCTTTTAACCTTGAAGTAGATACATCAGCCTTTGGTCATGCCATTACAGAATTTTTGCTTGAGGCCGTTTGTGCCACCAAATAGGCGGTGGTGACCCATACGAACATATTAAGGCCGCCAAGATCTGAGACAATCGTGCCCATCGCTGTGGCGACAATTGTCTGATCCCATGAGGCAATAAAAATAGCTAACATTACCCCTGCTATGACAAATCCCATTTTACCTTCTTTTACTGCCATTCGTTACATAAACCCTTTCTTTTTCTATTTCCAAGACAATACGGTATCTTTATATCTCTTATTATCTTTGAACTTGGCTTCTCAGGCTTGCTGTAAAAACTACTTTTCAAAACTATCCAGAAACTTACTGGCCTCACTATTGAACTTCCACATGACACCAAAATTTGTCGACTAACATTCCAAAGTTCGCTGACCACGGCGTAGAAGATAACGGCATGATGACAGTTCCACCCTCTGAAAGACCTTCGAAGATTTGTTCATTCATTTCTGGATCCGCATCATTGATACTGATTAAGACGTTGGTACCCTTTATGACTTCACCTGTTACAGTTTGCATAGAAGGTGTGACATCAGAAATCATTAAAATATTCCCTGAAAACTCAATGCGGGACTCCATAATCATGTTTTTTTCTTCTTCCGATAACGGAGCATTGGGATCTTCACCAAAAGCCCCAAATTTCACTTTCTTTACGTTTGTCGCTTGTAATGCTTGTTCATAAAAGGTTAACGCTTCTTCTGCGTTCCCTCCAAATTGTAAATAAGCAATTGCTTTCATCTTCTATTTCCTCCCTATAATAATTAATTGTTTACTCCAATATGCTCTCCCTTACTCAAAATTTTAAGGCGATCTGTTCAAAGCTCTCCCCTCCTTTTCATATTTGAAGTATAATAGAGTATAGGTGACACATGTATGTCGTATATAGGAGGGTAATATGAAAAAAGTTGAGCGATTGATCTCGATCGTTATGATCTTGTTACAAAAAGAAGTGGTTTCGGCAACCGAATTCAGTCGACTGTTCCATGTAACGAAACGAACGATTCAGCGTGATATGGAAACATTAGGTTTTACAAATATCCCGATTTATACGGAACACGGGGCGGAAGGAGGATATGCGTTAATGGAAGAGTATAAATTCGATAAACGGTTATTAAATCATAAAGATATTGAAAATATACTCGTCGCTTTTAGGTGGTTTTGAGCAACTGATTACGGATCAAGAAATTCAAGCGATGATCCAGAAAATCAAAGGAATGACTGGCGAAGATATTTCTCCAAAACTTGCTCTAACTTTTTATGATTGGCCAGGAAGAAGTCAAATCAAAGAAGATATTTCATTAATCAATCAAGCAATTGAGAACAATCGCTTATTAAAGTTTGATTATGTGGATCAAAAAGGAAAAAAAACGGATCGAGTCGTGGAACCCTATAGGTTGCTTGTAAGCGAAATGCATTGGTATCTATTTGGTTATAGTTTGGAACGGGAGGACTATCGAACGTTTAAATTGGCGAGGATACTACATAATCCAAAAAGACTATTTGGAAGAAGCAGTGAATCTTTACAAATAAAATGTTCATAGGTCGGCTTCGCGGGAGTACATGATGGATATCGAATATTCTCATGTCAATTCCCCTCCCTACCTTAATAATTGGTTAAGCGCCCATTGTCATCCACTGGCCATATATTTTATTTTCCCTCGTATTTTTAATAAACTTGTCCAATCTCTTATGAAAAATATCAGGGTCACGCTTATAACTTTGAATGGTATCAATTCTAATTCTCCGGTATAGTTCCGGAAAATGAATGAAATTCTGATATACTTGGTCATCCTCTTTCAGACGAGTTTCAATATCTTGATCTATCGTAAAAGATTCAGGCCGCATATCAGGGAGTATTCTCAAGCCCTCTTCTTTCATCAAACCTAATTGATCTAATCTCCTGACTCTTTCTTTATTTAATTTTGTCCAGTTACTGTTTTTCTTTCTTGGTGAAAGCCTTTGTGCCAGTTCAGTACCTGATATTTTCTTCTTTATGTTATCTATCCAACCAAAACATAATGCTTCTTCAATTTCATCTAAATATTGAATGACATATGATCGTTCATTCATACTTACTTTTACCCAACAAAATCTTTCTGTCTTTGAATTTTCCTCAAGCCAATCCCTTAATTCCCGCCTTGTCTTAACACTAATTAGATTCTTAATTTCCATTTTTGACGTATCCTTTCTAAACTCATATTAGTAAGTAGTATAACTGTTTAATGAATTTATTAGAAATACAAAATAACTAAGCGTCTGTTATAATGATTGAAATTAATAGGGTAGATATTATACTTGACTGATATAGGTCAACCTTTGGATTTTTTTGAACTATCGGGCGATTTTCCGAAATAAGGATTGCCCCTTTAACTGGATCATCGGGTCATTATCATGAATAACCACTTTTATTTAAAGTATGAGCTACCAAATATCTCGATTTCGTTCTATTTTAATGTTTGTTTTGTTGTATGGGTAAAAATTAAATGTAAGGTATTGCAATTAATCATAACGATCCTTCAAGAGGGTTTATCAAGAATGATATCAAGTTAACATCTTTATCTAATCTTTACATCGTTATGCTATCTTTTCATAGGTACTAACCTTTTAGACATTGCGAGGGGAGACAAATGCAAAAATCAATATTAATTGTAGAAGATGAAGACATTTTACGTGAAATAGTTAAGGATTATTTATTAAATGCAGGATATAAAGTATTAGAAGCAGTAGATGGAAATGAAGCTTTAGCTATTTTTGAAAAACATGACGTACATTTAATTATTCTGGATATTATGTTGCCGGAGTTAGATGGATGGTCCGTTTGCAGAAAAATCCGCAAAACTTCCAATGTAGCGATTATTATGTTGACAGCACGTGCGGATGAAGATGATACACTGCTAGGTTTTGAATTAGGTGCTGATGATTATGTCACAAAGCCATACAGCCCGCCAATATTATTGGCAAGAGTAAAACGGTTAATTGATAGCCGCTATGCCCGGGCAGGTAAGTTACCTGATGAAGATACTTTAATCAGTAATGGTATCCGGGTCCACTTCCCTACACGGACAGTGACGGTAGATAGAGAAAGTATCAGTTTGACATACACGGAGTTTGAAATATTAACCTATTTAATGCAAAATCAAGGGATTATTATTACAAGGGAACAACTTATCACTAAAGTCTGGGGCTATGAATTTGCCGGTGATGATCGCACAATCAATAGTCACATCCGTAATTTGCGGCATAAGTTAGGCACTAAAGCAAATTGTATTGTCACGGTTATTCGGGCTGGCTATAAATTTGAGGGAAAAACATGAAAAAAGGCATTGTATTAAAATTATTTTTGCTGACAACATTATTGTGTATGCTCATTTTAGCAACTATTTATATTGGACAAACTGTATTTTTTAAGCAATATTATGCAACCCAAAAGGTAAATGACATTAAAACGAGTATTCAATCGTTTAAGAAGGAATATTTGAAGGCCGGGAAAAGTTCACAGGCAATTAAAAGGCTGGAGCAGGATTTCTACCAGGAACATTCGACGTGGATTACAACGTTGGATAGTGTAGGAAATATTAAATACACGAATGATTTTTCTGTGAAAATTCATTCAGATGCTTCTCCGACTAAGGACCTCACTAATCGTGATATTACCATCCCTTTGTACAGTTTTATCGGTTTAGAAGATATAGAAAGGGTAAAGTTTAATTTAGAACAGGGCAAGCGTATTATGATTGATGGGGTAATAAAAGATGATACAGTAGTTCCTGCCATTTTAACCAGACGGAAAAGGAATTTTGTATTAGAGAATACGCTGCTGTCGGAAGAGTTATATGGAAACGGAACTGAAACAGAATCCGCTGAAATAGAACCTTCACCAGCAGGAGGCTCGCGGATATATTTAACGGGAAAAATTAAGAAATTACAATTACCTGTAGGAGCCGTACGTTCAACTATTTACACAAATCGTGTGTTTATCGAACAAATCAAACAATTTCAAGTGAATCTGCTATTTAATGATAATTATAATGACCATGCGAAAACAATGGACTATGAGAAAAATGATATTAACTACAAAATATTAATCAGACCGATTAAAGATGCGAATGGTGAAACCACTTATATTTTTGCTATGATGTCATTACAGCCAATTGATGAAGCTGTGCAAATGTTAGAAGATTATTATGTATACTTAATTATATTTGTACTGCTCCTTATTGTTCTGGCATCCTTTTATTATTCGAAAAAAATCGCCAAACCATTGCTGCAAATAAACGATACGACAAGCAAGATTGCCAACTTGGATTTTTCCGAGTCAATACCTGTTAGGTCAAAAGATGAAATTGGTGCGTTATCACACAATATTAATAGACTCTCTACCACGTTGCATTCGCATATTAATCAATTGCAGGAGGATATCGAGAAGGAAAAACAACTGGAAAATACACGCAAGGAATTTATTTCCGGTGTATCACATGAATTAAAGACACCTCTAAGTATTATGAAGAGCTGTATCTCAATTTTAGAAGATGGCGTCGCCAAGGATAAAAAAGATTATTATTTTAACGCAATGGCTAAAGAAGTCGATAAAATGGATATGCTCATAGTCGATATGCTCGAATTGGCAAAGTTTGAGTCGGGCACATACAAAATGGAAATGGATGTCTTCTGTATTGATCAGGTCATAGCGTATATTTGTGAGCAATTAGCATTAGACATCGCCGACAAGCAATTACATGTGCATAAACAGCTTTCCACGATTAAAGTCATCGCAAACCAGCATCGAATTGAACAAGTGATTACAAACTTTATTACCAATGCAATTCGTTACACACCGGAAAATAAGCACATTATGATTTTCACTAAGAATGAGCGGGAACGCGTTAAAGTATGTGTGGAAAATAACGGGGCTCATATTGCAGAGGAACATTTAGAGAGAATATGGGATCGTTTTTACCGTGGAGATACGTCTCGCGGGCGCTCAGAAGGCAGTACGGGATTAGGGCTCGCTATTTCAAAGAATATTCTAGAACTGCACGGTGTGGAGTATGGTGTAACGAATACGGAATATGGCGTCTTGTTTTACTTCTATTTGAATAAAAAAGAGTAGATATTTTTATTAAGCATATAAGCCGTCTGTTCAATGGGATTGAACGGATGGCTTTTTTGGTGTGCCCGGCATGGGTACAAACTATAGGGTGAAAGTCCCGAACAGCGAAGGCAGTAGTAGCTGTAGCTCAAGACAAGGGCATGGGGGGGCGACCGTCATGTCTGAAGGAAGTCGACGGCAAACTTCCGCCCCGAGGGACACGAACCTCATATAAGGCTAGGTAATATTGGATGAGTCTGCCAAACAGGACAAAACCCATACTGCCAAAGGTATTACAAAGTAGATGAGGCGGGGACATGGAAGGAAAGTTTGTACTCTTACCCGGGGAGAACCTGTTGATACGCTGTGCCCACACGGTAAGCAGCTTTGTGAAAGGCTGTTGAACAACAGGCGTCAGCAGAAGTCATAGTACCTGCTTTACTTAAGGAAGCAGGGAAGGACGGAACCAATTATGGAGAATCACGTCTAGGCGTTCATTCCATTCAATGAAGCAGAAAAGATGGCAACCTACTTTAAGGAGGAAACGGTGAATCCCGTGGGGGACTTAAAGAGGGCGGAGAATGGGATGGCACAAGAAGAACGCTGATTCACGCAGGAGGATATATCTATGATGGAACGGATTCTAGCACGACCGAATCTTTTACAGGCAATAAAACGAGTAGAAAAGAATAAAGGCAGTCACGGTGTTGATCAAATGACCACAAAAGACCTGCGGATGCATTTGACAGAAAACTGGACAGCCATCGTTGACAGCCTAGGGTCGGGTACCTATCAGCCGAAACCAGTCCGCCAGGTCGAAATCCCGAAACCGGGCGGAGGTATTAGGAAACTAGGTATCCCTACGGTGACAGACCGTTTCATTCAACAGGCCATTGCCCAACAACTGACAGCAGTGTTTGACCCGACATTCTCGGAATTCAGCTATGGGTTCCGCCCGAATAGAAGGGCACATACTGCCGTTAAACAGGCAAGAGCCTATATTAAAGAAGGATACCGCTGGGTTGTAGATATGGACTTGGAGAAATTCTTCGATAAAGTGAACCATGACCGCCTCATGGCAAAACTTGCGGATAAAATTAAAGACAAGGAGTTACTCCGTCTTACCCGAAGTTTCCTGCAAGCAGGAGTGCTCGAAAATGGATTGGTCCGCCCAATCACAGAAGGGACTCCTCAAGGTGGTCCGTTAAGTCCGTTACTTTCAAATATTGTATTGGATGAACTGGATAAAGAACTGGAGAAACGCGGTCATAAATTCGTTAGGTATGCGGATGATTTCCACATCTTCGTGAAATCCAAACGGGCTGGGGAACGAGTGATGGAATCCATTACAGAGTTCATCGAAAGAAAACTTCGCCTCAAGGTAAACCGAGAAAAGAGTGCGGTCGACAGACCGTGGAAACGCAAGCTACTGGGCTTTAGCTTCACAAGCAATAAGCAGAAGCCAAAGATCAGGATTGCGAAGCAATCAATAAAACGGTTTAAAGCCCGAGTCAGGGAACTAACTTCACGAAAACAACGAATCGCAATGGAACAACGCATTAACAAACTTAACAGCTATCTTGTCGGTTGGCTCGGGTATTATCAATTAATTGATACGCCAAGCAAACTGAAAGATTTGGAATCATGGCTGCATCGAAGATTGCGCATGGTACGGTGGAAAGAATGGAAGCTCCCGAGAACCAAAATGAGGAAATTAATTGCCCTTGGGATATCACCCCAAAAGGCATACGAATGGGGAAACTCCAGGAAGGCCTACTGGCGCATCGCCAAGAGCCCTATACTACACAAAACCCTAGGCACCGCCTACTGGGCGAACCTAGGGTTAAAGAGCATATCCGCAAGATATAAAATTTTGCGTTCAACATAACTTGGAACCGCCGTATACGGAACCGTACGTACGGTGGTGTGAGAGGGACGGAGGTTAGTCACCTCCCCCTATCTCGATTGCGGAATCTCCGCAAAGCTGATTTCATCCAGTCGCGAAATTTTTATACGGTATTGACCTTATCTGCACTTAATCTTTACATCTCTCTATTAATCTTTAAAACGTACAAAGATGCTTTGAAAAAGAAAGGGTAGATGAAAGATGGCATTTCAGTGGAAAAATTGGAGAAATCACAAGTCAAATGAGTTAAAAAGGAAAAAAGGCAAAAGCATGAAAAAAAATATGTTGCTTATTACATTGCTTTTATTTCCAATTCTAATATTATCAGCCTGCTCCAGCAATCCCGACAACAATAACGATAATGTTGATCATAATAGCAGTAATAACAGTAAAAACAAAAACACAGCTTTTAAGGTGGTAATCGATCCGGGACATGGCGGTAAAGATAACGGGGCAACAGGCGCCAGCGGCCAATATGAAAAGAGTTTTACGTTAAGTTTATCAAAAAAAGTGGAAAAACTGTTGGAGCAGGAATCGGAAATGGAAGTTTTCATGACAAGAACAGATGACAGCTTTATTTCGCAGGAAAGCCGCTACAGACCAAAATATGCCAATAAACTGAATGCGGATGTATTTGTATCTATTCACGGCAACACGTTTTCCAATCCGAGTGTTTCAGGCACCGAAACATTTTACTACCACAATAATTCCCGCCAGTTTGCTCAGATTTTACAGAAACATGTGGTTGAAGCTACCGGATTCAGGGATAGAGGAATAAAGAAGAAAGATTTGTTCGTCGTAAGGGATACGGAAATGCCGGCAGCTTTGATTGAAGTAGGTTACCTGACGAATCCCGCGGACGAGTCCGAAATGCGTACGGACGATCTTCAATCACTCGTCGCCACTTCAATTGTTGAAGGGATTAAAGAGTACAAAGAACAGTCGGATGAACAAGGCTTTTTAAATGGGGGGTTTTAAGGTCAGGACTAAAAATCAATACAGCAATATATAGCGGAGCATGCCATCCAATTTTCTGACGTTATAAGTCACTAAATTGGATGGCTTTTTACATTTCATCCAATCTTTAGCTCAAATCCATTTCATCTTCATTTCGTCTTTATCTCACTTTATTAATCTATCTACAAGATTAAAAAATGGAATAGAGGTCTTTACATGAAAAAACTTATACTATTTATTTTCCTTGGCTGTTTGGTTGTTTTTTATGCCTGTAGTAAAGATTTAGAACCTAATGACAAAACAGGTGAGTTATATTTGGAATATAAAGATTCACCAGGCGCTGAGTTTCATCCGGAATATAAAGATTTACCAGATTCCCGAAAAACAAAATCAGATAAGTCAGAGGCGAATAATGGATCCGTTTCTCCAAATGCAGGAAAGACTGTTTACTTAACCTTTGATGACGGTCCTACTTCAGCAACAACAGATATTTTAGATACTTTACACCAATTCAATGCTAAAGCAACATTTTTCATGCTGGAACCTTCTATGAGGGAATCACCAGAAGTTGTAGACAAAATCGTAGAGCAAGGTCATGCTGTGGGTTTACATGGTGTGACCCACGACTTAAACCACTTTTACAAATCTGAACAATCTGCTCTTAAAGAAATATCTACGGCACAGGAGACACTTCAACAAATTACAGGAGTCAGGTCCAATCTGATTCGGACACCTTATGGCAGTGTTCCGTATTTAACTAAATCATATCGGGAGGTTTTAGACAGCAATGGTTTTAAATTGTGGGATTGGAATGTTGACAGCAGGGATTGGTCCTTATCCAGTGACCAATATTTAGATACGGTGATTGGACAAATAGAAGAATTAGTAAATGCAGGAGTGACGCCAATAATTCTTATGCATGATAAACAAAATACAGCTGAGCACTTGTCTATTCTATTAACCTATCTATCGGAATATGGATTTCAAACTAAAAAAATTGAAGAAAACACACAACCATATAACTTTAACTGTTATCAACGTTGTCATCGAATATCCACACAGGAGTAGGATAAACAAGAATTGAAGAGGAGAGTTAAGTGAGTCTACCTCTTGCCAGCAGTTATTAAGAAATTGCTTATCATCGACTTTCAAGTTCATTATTTGTTACTATTCAATAGTTTACTCATAAAAGCGATTTGAAAAAACTGGATCGCTTGGATTCAGTAAAAGGTTGCCCGAATGAAAGGAGAGCCGATTCCTGCTTTGGGGAAGATCCTAATAGGCAGTTATATGGAAGGGAACATGCCAAAGAGGCGTGAAAAAATTTTACGGACATTACTTGTTTTTTTTGTTGCCTACACTGGCTTTGCAATATTATTAGCATTTGTCAAAAGGAATAATACTAACCTTATTGCCGGTATCAGCAATACTTGATTCAAAGTATTAATCATTGATTTTATTTAGTCATTTTCATACACCATCTGGCCGGAAAAAAGGAAAAGCCCAACAGTTAATTCGCTAAAATGTTGTGCCCAAGAAGCTGGGTGCCAATTTAGTGGATCATTATAAACTGCTTTCTTCCACAATCGGGCGCCGATCGACAAGTTCTGTTATAAGCGTGCTCAAACGTGAAAAGCAGTAGATTATACAAAAATATTATCTAAACGCTACAACCGAGGATGGGAATGACGGAACCATGTTTCCCGAAACCATCCCATCAATACTCCTGCATGCGTCATGACTGACAGGTTATGGGGTCTGAAGTACAGGTAGATTCGGCAGAACGAAGGCTGGAGCCACTCCCAAGGAGAAGGTGTGCTGACGGATATGCCGCATGGCTGAAAAACTGGATAAGGTGAGAATGGTTTCAGCGGAATGAAACTGACGAACAACTGAACATACGGGTCTAAAGATTGACTATAAGGAAATCTTATAGGTCATCTAACGATGATGTGAGTGGTGTGAAGTAAAAATGCGCCCTCTGAAACACGCTATACTGAACAATGGCGGTATCCAGCTCACAGGCTTACAGGGGAACACCTAAGTTCAGAACGGATAGCTAGGTTGTAAGGGACTTGGAAAACTAGGAACGTTGTAACAGGGGCTGTCACCCTAGACGGTTACTATAAGGCTTGTGCCGAAAGGTATTTATCCTTTTGAGGGTAGGGGCATGACTGATGAACCTCCTGTAATGGAAGTGGAGGAACAGCCCCAAGTCTAGCGAATGGAACGGTGGTTTTCCAAGCGTGCATCGCACCGATCGGGTAGGAATGTGTGATTTTACACAGTGCGAGCTTTCAGGCAAGAGTTTTCTATTTGGACGATAGTTTTCCTCTTGTCTGAAGGTAACGAGGAACTTATCATCTAGTACATATCGTTAGATGGAGCGTGGAGTGCGGGGAAAAGCTGGAGATAACCTCAAAGGCTTACCTATTGCTAACATTTCAGGAACAAGAACGCTTCCGTTATTGCTTTATCGGATTAGAGTGTGGAATTTAAACGTGTTAAAATTAAATCAAATTAAGGAGGGTTATAAATGGAATGGGGAGATATTAGCACAACTTTAGGAACATCAGGACTTATACTCATTATTTTAGGTTTGTTTATTAGCTTTACAGGTAAACTGCGTCAAAACGGTAATAAAGAAAGATAGTTCAACAAAACGGGCGCGATAACCGGTGCGAAACGTTCCTGACTCAAATGAAATGTGGTCACACAATTTTGGTAAAGGTCAGGCAGTTTAATTTTCTAATACTGAAGGGTTATGTCGAGGAGTCGAATGAAGAAGTAACGTTCTGAAAGGCTCTCCTTGCGTCGAGTAGCACGATGTTTAGTAAGAAATAGTGTGTTATAAGCTCGGCTAATAGGCGTGAGAATTTACCGTAACAGTTTGGCTGACGAAATCCTACCCGAGGGGGTGGTGTAAATCATGGCGCTTGGGTTGAACAAATACGGTGAGAATGCAATGTAAAATACAATAACATAATGTATTGCTGACAAACTTCTGAAGGTACGGGTCTAGACGCGCATTATATAGAAATGTATTTACTACTATATGTAGGGTTAGCTGTGGATGAGTAAGAATCGGTTATATGAAAATCCATCTTGTGTTACAGGCACATGCAATGCTAACAGGCTCATAGGAAGCACCTAAGTTTGTTCCATAATAGATATAACTCAACGTTGTAAGCTGATAACGTGGAGAGCTTACTCTCAGAGAAGCGTTGGAAAGGAAAATAGGCGTGAGAGTAGCGACTGTATAACTTTTCTTCATATCAGTGAAAGTGGTGGCACAGTACCGTCGAAGCGTGTAATGAACGTGGAGGGATAGCCACTAGGCTAATAAAAGATTCATTTAATCATGCAAGGCAAATCTTTAACGGGCAATAAGGTTCTTGTAAGACTAATAGAGGTTCACCTTCCACTGGACGGCACCGACTTATTGAAACGGAAGAATTGAGGCACACAAAGTGCCAATGATTAATTGAAATTGGGTTAGTTGGAACGCCGTATGCGATGAAAGTCGCACGTGCGGTGTGGGCAGAGGGAAAAGGGGACGATAACTTCAAACCCTTACCTATCTGCATAATAAATTTGTTACGAAGGGCCAGGTAATTGAATATACTTGTTAAAGATTTAGGGGGATAAGAAATGGCTAAGACAATTAAAAAAGTCAGTTGGATAAGTTATTGCGCACTGTTGTTAAGTGTAATTCCTGTACTTTTTTTCTTTGCTTTACTTTATAGAATAAACTGGGAAGGCATTATCACAATGCCTTTAATCATAACCATTATGATTATTGCTTTCATCTTATCACTTATTGGTTTATTCAAGAAAACGGAAAATAAGGTAGTTCCTTCAGTAGCTCTACTAATTACCCTTGGGAGTAGTTTTTTTATAGGTTTAATTGTTATTGTGTCCGGAATGGGCCAACCAACATAAAACCAATTGGAATTAAGTTACTAAATGTTCATCAATCGGGCGCCATTCTTGAATAAAATCGTTTTCAGAGGGGGAAGGAAGATGAGGCGGGCAATAAGAGTTAAATTGTTGGGGTTTTATGATTTGATTTTGGCGGCAGGATCAATTTGGATAGGTATTATGATGATCAATTCAAGTACAGGAATTTTTGTTGAATACCCTGATCTGTGGGCTTCCAGACTCCCTTTTGATAGTTGGGTTATTCCGGGTGTTATTGCCATTGTTATATTTGGATTAGGTAATATATTGGCGGCAATCTTTACTTTGAAAAAAGGTCATAGTTCGTGGGTTATATCTGCCATTATGGGAGGACTTTTTCTTGTAAGCCTAATTTGTCAGGTCATTATTTTAGGTGAAACATACCTGGCAACTGTACAGTTTCTGATTTTAAGCATCATTCAATTATGTCTTAGTGGTTACGCTTTCTTTGGTTATAGAGAAAATCTAAATTTGACCAAGGGCTGGAGTTAAGACTCCTTCATAAACGGGCGCTTTTCTGCAATAAGTGAAGAAGCTTTTTCTTCTTTTAGTAAAATGAGACAATAGCAATTAAGCTAAATTTTAAAGAATGAGTCACGTAAGATTTAAAGGAAGGTTCTTGATGAAAAATCATATAAAGGTAAATGGGAAACTTCTTCAAATAAACAAACGCTTTTCACAATTGAAAGAGAGTCAAAAGAATTGGATAGTTCCGGAGCTTTATAGGCTCTACCACAATAAAATGAAGGAAAGACGTACAACCAGAAAACTCCCTCCGCATTACCGTGATACCGTTATTTCATCTCTATATGAACAGATTCAGAACAGAGAAATAGGGATCCCTTATGATGAGGTGAAACAATATGTATTCCGTAAAACTACAAAGATAGTAAAGTCATTTAAGAAACAATTTCCTAAGTTGAGTGGGAAAATTAGTTGTAATATCATTAAATTGTTTTATTTCACTAGCAGGCAGGATTGTTGAATAAGACCTTGGTAATGAAAGAAGCTAATGCTGAGGTGAATAAAGTGAAAAGGTTAATTTTAATTGGCATTTGCTTTTTGTTATTTTTCAGTCTAAAACCAGCTGAAAGTTATGCTCAAGCTGAAGATACGCCTTTTAAAAAAGGCTACGCAACAACCCAAGATATTATATTACAGATAATTAAACCCAATATTGAACAAATATTAGAGGAAAGATATGGGGAGGATTTTGTTGATTGGTCCTACAATAATAGGGAAATCATTGATTTAAAGTTAGTACAGGATATGTCTATCCCAAAATGGTTTGAGGTTACTGTATCAGTAGTATATAAATTGAAGAATACAGATGGTAAAGCTCAAGTGGAGTTAAAAATGATACCCCCAGCCTTTTCTCAGGAAAAGGATATTACAGAAATTGAAATTGAATTGCTTGATTTATTTCTAGCTGAAAGAGTTGATTAAGCTTCTTTTCCTGCAGTAACCCTTTCTGCCTCCGGATTTTCCGGATCTAACCGTCGTGCAATAGCATCGGCATCAATGTTGATATCAACACCAATTTTGTCGATAATCAAATGGCGAAAAGTGCTTTTTCCACTTCCGTTATTACCTGCAAACATAAAGAATATTGGCTAATGCGTATGCATTAAGATTCACCATCATTATTGAATGGAATAATTTTGCCATTAGGAAATTCTTTTACAAGCTTCCCGTTTTTTTCATATATAATAGATGTCTTATTTGCTTTGGCATCAATTCTTGCCCGCTCACCGGTCATTTTAGCCCATTTGTCAATCCATCCGTATTTTCGTTTGGATTCATTGTTTTGCTATTTTAACATAAGAATCACCGCCTTTATTTAATTATATCAGGTTGCTGGTGTAATTATAATGTATGTTGCCTTTCAAATTGTTTCCTCAATACTAACTGCTCTATGTATGTTAGAGTACCATAAGACAATGACTAAGGAGAGAGAGTATGCCAGACTTAAAAAATCACGTAATCCTTATCACAGGTGCCAATCGTGGTCAGGGAAAAGCTATTGCTGAGCACCTTGCCTCATTAGGTGGTACTGTGGTGATTGGTGCCCGAAATTATGACAAGGCTCAGGAAGTGGCACTGGCTATAGGTGAAGAACATGCATATCCGGTTCAGTTGGATGTCACAAAGGAATCACATTGGAAAGCAGCCATGGATGTAATTATGGATAAATTTGATAAAATTAATGTGCTAGTTAATAATGCTGGAGCCCTAAAACGCAAACCATTTACAGACATAACTTTGGATGAGTATCAACAGTTGATTAATGTGAATCAGCTCGGAGTATTTCAGGGGATGCAGGCGGTTATTCCACATATGGAAAAGCAGCAGAAAGGTTCTATCATAAACAATTTATCGATCTCTGCTTTTGCCCCAATCGGTCATTCTTCTGCCTATGCTGCCACAAAAGCGTCCGTGGTTGCGATGTCGAAAGCAGCAGCCATTGAATTGGGACAAAAGGGAATCCGGGTTAATATGGTTCATCCAGGCGGAATCGAAACAGAAATGGCTACCCAAGGTGAGGGTGTTCCGGATTTTTATAATTCGGTTCCTCTGGGACGTATCGGACAGCCGATTGAAATAGCCCGGGCTGTAGCGTTCCTTGCTTCTGATGAAAGTTCATATTGCACGGGAACAGAAATTGTCGTTGATGGTGGCATGACATTGGGGACTCCGGAATAATAAGGGAATAGATAGGCTCAAATTCAAAAAAGAATGCTCCATTTGAATTTCAAGTTTCAAAAACTCATGTGATACACTTAAAACAAACAGAAGGAGTCGATTTTTAATGGAAAAGGTTACACCATTTTTAATGTTTCAGGACGGAAAGGCTGAAGAAGCCATGAATTATTACATTTCACTAATCGAGGATTCAGCCATAACGAATATTGTCCGTTATGGTGCGGATGAAGGTGGGAAAGAGGGGACCGTGATGCAAGCGTCCTTTTCATTAAAAGGACAAGAATTCATGTGCATGGACAGTGTACCGATTCATGATTTCATTTTTACACCTTCTTTCTCCATCTTTCTTACGTGTGATTCGGAAGAGGAGCTGGATTATATTTATGAAAATCTCCTTGCAGATGGCGCGGCGTTAATGCCTCTAGATGACTATGGTTTTAGCAAGAAGTTCGGCTGGGTTAATGATCGGTTTGGTATCTCGTGGCAGCTTAACCTTCCAATTGGTTGACCTGAAGTAAATTATAATCGTTATGTAAAGGGCGCTTTTCTCTAGATAAGGAAGGCGCTCATTTTTGTATTGTCTAAAAACATGGGAAAAGTACCAGTCTGATAAAAGAATTGAAGATTATTCTCCTCCTTTGAAGATGTATGGCTTTCATTCAGTGATATCAGAATGGGCGATATTACAACGGAAAATCTGAAACAATAGCTGGGCGAAGCGGGAGAACATTTATGTTGGCGCGAGTATAAGTTATAATAAGGTTATAGTTTAATGGAAGTGCGTGATCTGTCTATTCCAGATAAAATTATTAAGGAAATTGACATGTTGAGTGAGACAGAAAGGCACAAGGTAAATGAAACGATGTTGAGAGTTAAATATCAAAAAGAACGCTGTTAGAACGATAGAGACAGTGAAAAGTGGAGGTGATATGTTGAGGATATGGAATCTTTTTATTAGCCTGTTTTTTGTTTTATTCTTTTTATCAGCTTGTTCATCAGATCCTTCTCTGGAACTTGTCGATGCAAATGTTGATATTGTTAAAGATAAACGTTTACTTGGTTCAATTGGGATAACGGAAGGAGAAAGAAAGGGAGATGAGCTGGTACCAACGGCTTTATATTATAAGTTCACCATTAAAAATACAGGTAATAAAACAGTGGGTGTTAGAGAAGTTGATAAAGGAATCAATATTAAGATTGAGCCTAAAGATAAATTGAAATCGGTGTCAGAAGACGTAATAGGCTTCAACATTTATCATCCTGAAGATTACAACGAGAGCGGTGTAGGGTTTGGTCATACAGCTTCGCGAGTTCTTAAATCTGACCAAAATGGAAAGTATACGCTTCATTACGAATTAGGTGTAAGCGAAGAAAATTCTCAAGTTCCACTACTTGTACCTTCCAAGGAAAAATTAGATGAACTTAAAGCTAATGCATTTAATGCTTTTTTAGTTGTAACAATTGAAAATGAAGAAATAGCAAGATTTGATCTGAATAAACTTGAAAATTAACTTGTTAAACAGTCGGGCGCCTTTTCCGAGTAAGGAATCTACTCCTATTTATTATGCATAATGGTCATTTTCTGGAATAGCGTATGGTGCAAGTTGTTATGACAAATAAATAATACGATAGTACGTATGAAAGGGGGAGGAAGAAATCACAATTGCAGAGTTTATGCCCATAATAATAATATTATTGAATCTGATAATCTTTATAGCCATTATTGTTGGAATATTCCTCATAGTGAAATATACGAGGTCTAAAAAAGAATCGAAAAAGGAGTTAAAGGAAAGAGTTGAACAACTAGAAGAAGAAATGAAGAATATAAAAAACAAGTAGATGTAACTTGGATTTAATTCCATAACAGTCAATAAGAGTTCCTGGTTTATTAAATAAACGGGGGAAAAATGCGCATTTCCTTGCCTGATAGGGGCCATTTTGTTGAAAAGATTCTTGTTAAACAGGAGGAATAAAAAATGAAAAAAATACTCATACCAATGACGATCTTATTTACAACAGCATTACTGCTTATGGCGTGCAGTGATGATAATAATCAAAACGGAAACAGTGATGAAACAGATTCCTCAGCGAACGCCTCTGCCTCCCAATCTGAAACAAATGATGATACAGAAGAAAGCAGCCAGACAGACATGATAGGAGATAAATCAGAGTCAGCATCAGAGTCAGCATCAGAGTCAGAAGAACCTGAGACCGATGATTCTAACAAAACATCTTCAAAAGAGAAAGAAAACGAAGATTCAAATGAGCAATCTAAAAGCGAAGAGAGTAAAGCACTATCCGACTATTCTTCTAAAGAAATTGAATATGCCCGAGTTTGGTTACAGCTTGGAGAGAATCAAGATATAGATGAGTTGAACGTTGAAAATATTCCGGCCGGAGAACCACTCAATCCTGATGATGAAACGAGCGCCAGCTATCCAGAAGATGTTATCCAGTTAGCAGGTTCTCGCCTAATAGATGGATCCGTGACTTATAGCGGTAATGGAGATGGAACAATTAACGTATACAAGGTTCCTCTACGTTGGGATGGTGAATACCCTGCTGGTGAAGATTTCTATGAAGATATTATTGACAATACAAAACATGTGTCCATCGATCGAGGCAGTGATAAAGCGGTTATAGAATTAATTGAAATGCTACATATTCATCGTTAAGCTACGGGCGCTAAGAATAAGTATTAGCGATCAAACTGAACATAACGGCTATTTAGCGAAGTAGTCTATTAAATGAAAGGTTGAGTTCAGAGGGGGAGAAAGGTGAAGCGGCCAGGAAGCGTTAAATTGTTAGGCTTTTACGATGTGATTTTGGCAGTAGGTTCCATTTCAGGTGATGAGTGACGGAAGACAGAAGAAGGAGCTTCATTCGGTCACTCAAGCAGGTGATAAGTGACCGAACGCAGAAGAAGGAGCTTCATTCGGTCACTCAACCGGATGATGAGTGACGGAATACAGAAAAAGGAGCTTCATTCAGTCACTCAAGCAGGTAATAAGTGACTGAAGACAGAAAAAGATTCTTCATTCGGTCACTTAAGCAGGTGATGAGAGTCAAGTACCTTTTATTGTGTAAAATTCTATTTACAAGTTTACAACCACTTTATAGTATTTAGTTGAATTTGTTTTGGAAAGGAGGGGTACCCCTCCTTTCCAAAACAAATTTTCGCGCGCGATCAGGCCATGCTAGTCCCTTTTGAATATGGGTCTTTTCTTTTGCTCTTCTTCTTCATAATCCATTAATACAGCTCCAATCAGACGGAATGCTGATTGCGTATTAGGGAAGATACGTATCACTCTTTCCCTGCGTCTTACCTCTTGATTAAGTCGTTCGAGGGAATTTGTACTACGAATAAACTTTTGGTATTCTTGTGGTTCATTTAGATACTGAATGGCATCATCAAAACCATTCTCCAGGTTATCAATAACTTTATTCAGCTTAGAATTATCTTGGTAACGACTTACGAAATCATCTTTTCGTTTTCTTGCTTTCTCAGGTGTAGTTACATCAAAAATTTGTTTTAATTCTTCCTTTACATCATTCATGCTTTTCTTTGGCAGCTCATCAATAAGATTCTTCTTAAAATGAACGGTACAACGCTGCCATGAAGTTCCGATAAACACCTTCGGAATAGCTTTTTTTAGTCCGGAATGAGCATCTGAAATAACCAATTTTGGTGATTGTAAACCACGCGCGATGAGTTCACTTAAAAATTCATTCCAGGCTTCGTAGCTTTCTTCATGACTTACTTTTAAACCTAGTACTTCTCTTTTATTTCCTTCGTTAAGCCCAGTAGCAATATAAACCGCTTTAGATACCACTTTATGATGCTCACGAACTTTGATATACATAGCGTCTACGTATATATACCGATAGTATTCGGTGCCTAAAGAACGATTTGCCCATTCATTCACAATGGGATCCAGTTTCTCCGTGAGTGAGGATACAAAGGACTTAGAGACATATTCACCACACAATTGTTCCACAACATTTTTTACCTTTCGAGTGGACACACCGTTGACGACCATTTCAAGCATAGATAAAGCAAATGCCTGATCACAACGTCTATATTTTTCAAATGCAGTAGTTGAAAATTCCCCACTGCGAGTACGAGGTACATGTAACTTAACCTTTCCAATACTCAACATATAATCTCGATCATAGTAGCCATTCCGATAATCTTGACGTTCATCTGAACGTTCATAAGCACCGGCTTTTAAATACTCATCACGTTCTTTTTCCATGTACTCGTTCAAAACTAGAACAATAGTTGATTTAACAACGTTATCAATGTTCGAATTCATTAATGATTCTTTTAAAAAGTCCATATCTAGGTTAAACTGTAACTGGGTCATCATTAATTCCTCCTTGTTTTTCGTGGTTGTTAAACATTGTATCATAGGAATTAATGTGGCCCTTTTTCCTTTTTACACAATTATACGGACTTAATCGTGATGAGTGACGGAAGACAGAAAAAGATTCTTCATTCGGTCACTTAAGCAGGTGATGAGTGACGGAATACAGAAAAAGATTCTTCATTCGGTCACTCAAGCAGGTAATGAGTGACGGAAGACAGAAGAAGGAGCTTCATTCGGTCACTTAAGCAGGTGATAAGTGACCGAACGCAGAAGAAGGAGCTTCATTCGGTCACTCAACCGGATGATGAGTGACGGAAGACAGAAGAAGGAGCTTCATTCGGTCACTTAAGCAGGTGATGAGTGACGGAATACAGAAAAAGATTCTTCATTCGGTCACTCAAGCAGGTAATGAGTGACGGAAGACAGAAGAAGGAGCTTCATTCGGTCACTTAAGCAGGTGATAAGTGACCGAACGCAGAAGAAGGAGCTTCATTCGGTCACTCAACCGGATGATGAGTGACGGAAGACAGAAAAAGGAGCTTCATTCGGTCACTCAAGCAGGTGATAAGTGACCGAACGGAGAAGAAGGAGCTTCATTCGGTCACTCAACCGGATGATGAGTGACGGAAGACAGAAGAAGGAGCTTCATTCGGTCACTTAAGCGAGGGATGAGTGACCGAAGACAGAAGAAAGAGCTTCATTCAGTCACTCAAGCGAATGGTGAGTGACTGACGCAGAGGATGAGCCCTTCATTCGGTCACTCAAGCAGGTGATAAGTGACATTTGGATAGGCATTATGATGATCCATTCGAGTGGCGGAATTTTTATTGCGTACCCTGAAAGTTGGGCTTCCAGACTTCCCTTTGATAGTTGGGTTATTCCGGGTGTCCTTGCTATTATCATATTTGGATTGGGTAATATAGTAGCGGCTATCTTTACTTTGAAAAAAGGTCATAGCTCATGGGCAGTATCTGCTATTATGGGAGGGATCTTCTTTGTTAGCCTGATTTCTCAGGTCATTATTTTAGGTGAAACTTACCTAGCAACTGTAGCGTTTCTGGTTTTAAGCATCATTCAATTATGTCTGAGTGATTATGCCGGCTACTGCCTTTTTAAAATAAGTTGGGATACTTCTGAAATGTAGAACAAAAGTTTATTTAATAGAGTGTGAAATTACAAGAACGAATCATATACTTATTTCATCAACGGACGCGCCTATCGAATAAGTGCGTCCTTTATTATTTGCTAATTGAGATGATGTCAGACAGGCATTAATAAGCGCATGTCAGCTTAGATGATTTATAAGGTGTTTTGTCGCCTGAAATATCAAATAATTATTTATTTTCATTAGTGAAATAGGGTATAATGAGTTTGAAGAATGGGAAAAAACGAGGTTTTATTGTTATGGCGAAAAAACAAGGAACCGGTAAAAAACTGATTATATTGGATTTAATTTTTTATGCTGCATTACCTTATATTATATGGAAGTATGGCAGGGAACCTTTCGGAGATTATGCAGCAATGCTGATCTCAACAATTCCGGGATTTGCTTATACCATTTATCGTTTCTATTTGGAAAAGCAATTTAACATTGTAGGATTGTTTATCATTGGAACGCTAGTACTGGGAACTACGGTTGACCTGCTATCAGGGTCAGCAGAGCAGATGTTGTGGAATGGCGTATATTTAGGTTTGTTTTATGTAGTTATTCACTTTGTTGCTCTGATCATTAAGCGTCCTTTTGCCCTATACTTTGCTGTCGATTTTGTATATTTGCAAGGCCATGCGCGAAAGGATAGTAAAACACTATTTTTTCAAAAAGAAATTTTTAAATGGTTTCAATTCATTCAGGCTCTTTTCATTGTCAGGGGGCTTTTTATGGCAGGGTTAAAAGTATTCCTGCTGCAAAAGTATGGTGTTGATGGTTACGATGAAATGCTGATATACAGGCAGATTGCAGGCTGGTTTTTCGGAATTTTGATTACGGGTATGTTCATTTATACAAATGTTCCAATACAAAGATTTTTAGATAGACAGCGAGCGAAACTGCAAGACAGCAAAAATTCCACATCCAGTAATGAAGCTTTTTAAAGATGGGACGCAGGGACAGGTTCTTGTCCCAGAGTGGGAGGGTTCAAGTATGAAGAGGGAGTATGAGACTTCCTTACTGCATAAGTACGGGCTTTGGCTTTATCGTCATAAAAGCTAGGGCGTTTAGCCAAGTTTTCTAAAATGATAGGTAAGACTCATTCTCTTATTTTTTCGGAATTCACTCATGTTTTTATGCAATGAAAAGAAGCAAGTACCCTGCATTTCGGAGACTAAGAATCCAGGGTATAACATTAGGAGGGGTTGTTTTGTTAGACTTTAAAACTACAGATTTATGCGACGAACATTCAGATTCACTACAAATTAGCACGATTGCATTCCGTTCTTTTGGAAAAAAGACACGTTTTTCGGGGAAAATTGAAACCGTAAATGTGTATGAGGATAACGTGCTCATCGTGGAAGCACTTGAAAATGTACCAGAAGGCTCCGTCATCGTTGTAAACGGTGGTGGTTCTGATCGATGCGCACTTCTCGGCGATCGTTTAGCAGGCATTGCGCAATCAAGAAAGATATCAGGCATTATTATAAATGGTTATGTTAGAGACTCTATGGATCTTGCTAACATAGATGTTGGTGTTCTTGCATTAGGAACACATCCGCTAAAAAGTAAAAAAAATGGCACGGGCGAACGTAATAGCATTCTTCACTTCGGTGGAGTCGACTGGAGGCCAGAAGCATATGTTTACGCGGATGAGGACGGGGTTATTATTTCCGAACAACCTCTTTTAAAGGATTAGCCCAGGTGGGACGCAGGGACAGGTACCTTGTCCCAGAGGAGGAGGGTTCAAGATTGATCGATTAGACTCATGCTCTTATCTTTTATTTTCTCAGAATTCACTCATGTTCTTATGCAATAAAAAGAAGCAAGTACCCTTCATTCCAGGGGATTTGCTTCTCTTTGTGAGTAATCTCCTCTCTAAACCAAGGGGAGAAGTGGGACAATGAACCTGTCCCCCTATATATACGATATTAATAATCCTCCTATTGCACCTGTTAGCACAATAATCCATGGTGGAAGTTTCCAATAAACTAACATACTGAATAGAATTGCTGCCAATGCAAAATCGATTGCTTCATTGATGGAACTGGTCCAAATTGGATGGTAAAGTGCAGATATTAGGATACCTACAACGGAAGCATTTACCCCTATCAATGCACCCTTTATTTTCGGGTTACTACGTAAGGCATCCCAAAATGGTAAGGTTCCTAAAATAAGCAGAAATGCAGGAAGGAAGATTGCGAACGTTGCAAACAAACCACCTTGCCAGCCATTAATCACTGCCCCAATATATGCGGCAAACGTAAATAATGGACCGGGTACTGCTTGAGCTGCACCGTATCCAGCTAGAAACTCCTGTTCACTTAACCAACCTGCAGGAACAAATTCTTGTTCTAGCAATGGTAATACCACATGCCCTCCGCCAAATACAAGCGATCCGGAGCGATAAAAACTATCAAATAAAGCGACCCATTCTATGGATGTAAAGTTACGAAGTATGGGAAGAACTATCAGTAAGCCAAAGAACAAGGTTAGGCAAATATATCCGAAACGACGTGAAATAGGAAAATGTGAAACCGATTGTTCTTCCTGAGTGTTTTGCTGTCGATAAAGCAGAAAACCAATAACCCCTGCCAATAAGATGACACCAATCTGTGAATAAGCTGTCTGCCATAATAACGTAACGACCAGTGCAAACAAGGCAATCGTTTTTCTTTGAAGGTCAGGTGTTAACTTTTTGGCCATACCTAAGACTGCATGAGCAACCACGACAACAGCAACGACTTTTAACCCGTTAATCCATCCAGCCTCTTCTATTCCAAATGTATTTAGAAGGGAGACGAAAATAATAAGTGCGATTACGGAAGGGAGTGTGAAGCCTAGAAAAGATATAATTCCTCCTAATACACCTCCACGCATGACACCAATACCAATTCCCACCTGACTGCTAGCAGGTCCTGGTAAAAATTGACAAAGGGCTACTAAATCTGCATAACTTTTTTCATCCATCCACTTCCGTCTTCGGATATACTCTTCATGAAAGTACCCTAGATGGGCTATCGGTCCACCAAAAGATGTTAGTCCAAGTCTGGTAGAAACGATTAAGATTTCTAACCATGTTTTCAATTTATTGTCTTTCATTTTATTCATATTTAGACCACCCTTTAGTCTTTTATTTCTTTAAATAATTCATAGGCTTTTGCTCGGGCTTGATCAAGGATTTCTTCTCCCTTGCTGGTTGCTGTATAATACTTTCTGATTTTTCCTTCGACGTTTCGCTCTTCTTTTAATAAAAGCCCATCTGCTTCCATACTGTGAAGGATTGGATATAATGTGCCTGCACTGATTTCATATCCGTGTCCCTCCAGTTCTTCATGCATCCAGGCGCCATAGATAGGGTGTTCCTTTGCATGATGCAAAATGTGTATTTGGATAAACCCTAAGAAGAGCTTCCTTAAAATTCTGTCTTCCAGCTTAATCCACTCCTTTCTGTTATAGAAAACCAATATCGGAAATCGATATTGTGAATCGATATTAATTAAGTTACCATATTCTATTTTGCTATTCAATGACTTTAACTAAACAACAAAGATTTTTACATTCAATTAATAAAGGAAAATGGGACGCAGGGACAGGTTCCTTGTCCCAGAGGGTTAGGGTTCAAGATTGATCGATTAGACTCATGCTCTTATGCAATAAAAAGAAGCAACTACCCTGCATTCGGGGTATTTGCTTCTCTTTGTTCCAGTTTCTACTCGTGCATCTACATAATAAAAGGAAAAATCACCTCTCTAAACCAAGGGGAGAAGTGGGACGATGAACCTGTCCCCTCGTCCCCCGATTGTTTTAAAAATATTACCAGTTTATTAAATGTATTTAACAAGGGAAGGTATAGCTTAAGTTGTTTCCAAAAATGAGGTATGCTATATTCGTAACTTAAATCATTTAGAGGTATGAGATTCTATCTCGGCAAATAAGAGCGTAAAGTATAAAACCTTTCGATCAACATAAATGAAGACGGACGCTTATTGTCAGGCGTGGCGATAAGCTAAGTTTTCTAAGTTGCGCGGTAGAGTTTGAAATATATGTTATTTGGGGATGGACAGTTATAGGTCCTCGATGTATTTTTAATAAGCGTACCCGTAACTTGAAAGTCTTTGAGGGTTTTAGAAAGGAGATTCATATGAAATTTCGATCTACCATGCGCAAGAAGAGAAAAAAACAAAATATTGTTCTTAATTCCCTTATCGGTATTGTTATGGCTCTCATATTAATTGTTGGAGGCAGCATGATATTTAGTGGTAGCAATGCCGCAACGGAAAATCAGGACAGCGCCACTGATGAAGGTGAATCAAATGATCCGGATAGTAACATTGAAATCACTGAGGATGAAGATGCTGATCAAAAGTCTGAAACGGTAAGCGCTGATCAGGATGAGCGCGAAGCCCAACAAGATGAGCGTGAGGATCAGCAAGCTGAAGAATCGCGTGAAAATCAGCAAGAGCAAGAAAAACGCGAGGATCAAGAAGACCGTGACTCCCAGCAGAATGAGAACGAGAGTGACGATCAAAAGGGGCAAGAAGAAAATGAATCTCAGCAGGAAGAGAATGAAGCTAATTCAGACGAAATTGGTGAACCCATTGGCACTTCTCAGACGGGATCGCATACTTCCAGTTATGTAGAAGGTTCAGTAGACTGGAATGAAAAAGTAAAAGCTATTCAAATGGCGACAGGCCTGGATGATAGCATGATTCTCTGGCATCTGGGAAATGGTGGAGGTCCGCAAAAATCAGTCGGAAAAGTTAGTCCTGAAGGTGAACAAGGCTGGATGTATGTAGTAAATCTTCAGTGGGTTGATCAAGAGGGATGGAAAGTGACGAGTGTTAAAAAACAAAGCCGATAAAAGAAAAGGGTCTCTGGAATATCGTTTGTTTAAAAGAAATAGAAATAAAGTTAGGAGCCGTATCGTTTATGATACGGCTTATTTTCGTCCTATAATGGATAATCATATCAAAAATAGAATAATTTAATCTAAATTATATATTGTTTCGATTGATAAAAAGACTTATAATTGCAAATATACAGTAAATAAGAAATTGGAAGGTAATTGTTGACAAAGGTACAACTGCAATGGCCCTCCGAATGTTAGGGTAGAACGATTGTATTGAACGAAAAACATCCAGCATTACAAAATGGTTTAAAAAGTTAATTTAACCGAGAACGTTCACAACTTTGAATCAGAATGTAGGAACATGTTAAAAGGTTAGACCAATACGCTAGCACAGGGAATGCCATATGAAGCATTCTGAACAGCGTTTGCTTTAATTCAAAAAATGACCAGGTATTTCAGACTCACGGGTGAGATCATATTTTAATAGCGATTTAGTTAAGAATGGATGATTTACATGTATCTTGAAATTTACCTGTCTTTATCTACATGAAGAATTTTTAGATCTGCATGGTACAAGACAAAAAAGTTATAAACTGTTCGAAACTGGATGAAAGATTTATGGATAAACAGACAAATGATAAAATATTCTTACTTATGGGAATTTAATTTATTAATAAAGGGGATGAATCTAAGATGAAATATGAAGTATTCCCAAGACGCTGGGGTTACGGACAAATTATTACAAGCCCTGTTAAAGGAAGTGTGGAACGTATCATGGTCGAAGCAGGAGAAAGAGTTCGTGAACAGCAATTGTTAGTAATGATTCGAGTAGAACGGGGAAATGTAAAGCAAATTCTGGCTGGGGTAAGCGGAATAGTCGAGACACTAACGGTGAATGTTGGTGACAAAGTAGTCCATGGCGATGTTCTCTTTTTTATAAAGGAAGATTTATAAGTGGGACAAGGGGACAGGTACCTTGTCCCAGGGGGGATGATTGGGTCGCCTGTCCCCACTTGAGGCTGGAATTTTGCTTAAGCTCAGAATTTTTTTCACTGGAAGGGAAAATCCCGAGGGTAATGAACTCTATTTACATTCAGAATATATCATCTTTCTGCTTTTGCAATTATAATTTGTTTGGGCAACCAGAATAAATGGTGAATAGCAAGACTTCAAGAATATAAAATAAGGAGATAAGGAGGATGAAATATGAATGAATATGGAACACTACATGAGTCAAATGGTCGTTATGCTTTAAGATTTGAACGCTTTTTCCCTTATCGTCCAGAAGATGTTTTTCGGGTCATTACGAATCCCAGTTACTTTTCTCAATGGTATCCTTTCGCGACAGGTGAGATGGATCTCAAATCTGGTGGTAAGATTGCTTTCGATGACTGTGAAGGGTCGACATATGAAGGCATCATAACTGAATTTAAAAGCCCCCATACCTTTGCGTTTCGTGAAATTGATGATTTGCTACAAATTTCACTACTAGAAGATGATGAAGGAAGCCAAATGGTCTTCACCCATACTTTCGACGACAAGGAAATGGTAATGTATGTTGCTGCTGGATGGCACAGATGTCTGGATGCACTTGGCCAGATAGTCAACGGGCATCCAGTTGAATGGAAAGATAACGCAGCTGAGTTAAGGGAATTCTATAAGGAAGCATTTGATTCCAATTAATTTCGTATTATGGAAAAAAGCACCGATACTTACAGATGTAAGATAAGCATTCACTTTAATCAATTTTTTTCAAAACGAATGCTTTTAATTGGCCGTAAAACACGGGTTTGTAAGGTGTTTTAAATTAAACTTATTCAAAACCAACATGTGTTGTAAGTTTAAAATAAAGTCGTACCATTTTTAAAAAGATGCGAAGCTTTACCCCTTTGGATGTGTTTTGTGCAAAGGGGCTTTTTATGGTTAAAATAAAATGTGGTGGTATACGATAAATGATACCATTGGAGGAATGAATTTATTTAATCATATAATTTTTACTGTAAGCTGAAGGCACACAATTATTGAAACGATTTGTTATAAAACAAGTATTTATATATACTTAAACCATTATGAATAAAAACAATAAGGGGGAAAACGAACGTGACAGAGAGCAATAAAAAGGAATTGTCACCAGAACAACGTGAAGAATTACTCAGCACATTGAAAGCCCGTTTTGAGGAAAACATGAACCGCCATAAAGACCTTGATTGGGCTAAAGTCGAAGCAAAGCTGGATGCGAATACTGAAAAACTGTGGTCGCTCAATGAAATGGAAAGAACTGACGGTGAACCGGATGTTATTGGTCATGATAAAAGTGAGGATGAATACGTTTTTTATGATTGTTCAGCGGAAAGTCCTAAAGGCCGCAGAAGTGTTTGTTACGACCGTGAAGGGCTGGAAGCAAGGAAAAAACATAAACCAGAAAATACCGCGATTGATATGGCAACTGCCATGGGCATTGAACTTTTAACGGAAGAACAATATCGAGCCTTGCAGAAACTTGGAAATTTCGATATGAAAACGTCGAGTTGGGTGCAGACCCCTTCTGATATTAGAGAACTCGGTGGAGCCCTTTTTTGTGATTATCGCTACGGACACGTCTTCGTGTATCACAACGGTGCCTCCTCTTACTATGGCGCCAGAGGATTCCGCGGCTCATTAAGAGTCTAGGGGGACGCGGGGACAGGTCCCTCGTCCCAGGGTGGGCCTTTTTTGGTAGTTAAGAGTATAAAACTTCCTTACTGCATAAGTGCGGGCTAATGTTTACGCCATAAAGGCTTGGCGAAAATCCAAGTTTTCTAAAATATGGATTTCTTGATTGCTCATACTTATTTCTCGATAGATTCTCTTTTCATTCATTTTTTTCAAGGTCATACTCGCGCGTATGAAAAAATAATAAGATGTAATCTTCTTTCACTCTAGACCAACGAATGAAAAATGGGACAATGAACCTGTCCCTGCGTCCCAGCAAGATTTGACAATATTTAGGAAAGCGTGTATTCTCTATAATATTAATAATACTTTTTCTCTTATCGTGAGCGGTGGAGGGGCCGGCCCTGTGAATCCGCGGCAACCTTCGAACATTTTCGTTTGAAAGGTGCCAATTCCTGCAAAGTACATGCTTTGACAGATGAGAGAACATGAAGGCTACTGTGAATGTATATGTACGTCTTTCTGTTCTCTTACAGAAAGGCGTTTTTCTTATTTTTAACGGGAGGAGTGACCGATTAATTCAGCTAAAGGGGCGACATTCCAGTGGGAAGCACTACATACGAACAAGGAGTTTTTTGAATGGATGAGTTATTAAAACAGTTAAGTCAATTAAATGGACCGTGTGGTTATGAACAAAATGTAACTTATTTCATCGAGGATTATGTGAAAGGAAAGGCGAATCATGTTCAGGTAGATGCAATAGGAAATGTCATTGCAAGAAAAAAAGGGACAAAGCCTGGGCCTGTGACCTTACTGACAGCGCATATGGATGAAATTGGATTTATTGTAAAAAAGATAGAAGCTAATGGGTTGCTTCGTTTCGAGAAACTTGGCGGGCACGATGATCGCATTTTGCTTGCACAGCAGGTAAAAGTTCTTGGCGCCAACAAAGAAATAGATGGGGTTATCGGGACGCTTTCTGCTCATTATGTGAAATTTGACGACCCTAACAAGGTTCGCCCCCATTCTCAGCTTTACATTGATATTGGTGTTCGCTCAAAACAAGAAGCCATTGAGTTGGGGATTGAGATTGGGACACCTATTACATGGGCTACAAAGAGCAAGCTGATTGGTAATGAGGACAATCAAATGATGGTGGGAAAAGCGCTTGATGATCGTGCAGGCTGTTCGATTCTTCTTACGGTGTTAAATGAAATTCAGGATCAGGAATTTGCAGGAGAACTTGTTTTCTTATTTACGGTCCAAGAAGAAGTAGGATTAAGAGGGGCAGAGACAGCAATGAAACGATTGGAAGACGTAGATGCTGCCATTGCTATCGATACGACGGCAGTGAGTGATACCCCTGAGGAAACGATGGACCAGAGCTTACAGTTAGGTGCTGGAACAGGGATTAAGGTCATGGACTTTAGCTTAATTGTTCAGAAAACAATGAAAGATATATTGAAAAAGACAGCAGAAGAAGCAAACATCGTCTATCAATTAGAGGTTTTCCCAGGGATTGGTACGGATGGCGGTGCTGTCGCTTTAGCTAATCAAGGCATCCCTACCGGCGTTCTATCCATCCCTTCCCGTTATGCACACTCACCTGTTGAGGTTGTTAGTATGGCGGATGTGGAAGCAACAAAGGAGCTGATAAAGGCATTTATTTTAGATTTGGATGACAACACAATTTTCACTTTTTAAAAATACATACAATAAGGGGAAAGACTATCATGAAAACATTTGAAAAAACATTTTCAGCATTCATTTTTACATTGCTGCTAGGCGCTTTTCTGACTGCATGTGCGAGTGAGCCTGGTGAGAATGCAGATTCTTCTAATGGGGGAAGTGGCGAAACACAAGGGGAAGCGGCAAATGAAGATGGAGAGAAAGGCGGCGATTTAGTTATTGCGACACAATCCGATGCTGTCTCCTTGGACCCTCCCGCTTCGAATGATACGCCATCCGCGGATGTGTTAATCAATATTTTCGAAACATTGGTAACACAGGATGAGAATATGGAGCTGCAGCCCGGTCTTGCGACAAGCTGGGAGCAGGTCGATGACACAACATGGGAGTTTGAACTTCGTGAAGGGGTGACATTCCACGACGAATCAGCCTTCGACGCAGAAGTGGTAAAAGCAAATATCGATCGTATCCTTGATCCGGAACTTGGCTCTCCAGTTGCATTCATGTATGACATGATCACAAATGTGGAGGTAGTCGATGCGTATACCGTACGAATGGAAACGGAATTTCCTTTCGCACCGCTTCCCGCACATCTTGCACATCCAGGTGGGCAAATGGTCTCCAAGGAACAAATTGAAGCAGATTATGCTGCGATGGAAAACGGGGACGAACCAGGAAGTGTGATTAATGAAAACCCACAAGGTACGGGGCCATTTACATTTGAAAACTGGGAACCCGGTCAATCGATTAAATTAGTCAGAAATGAAGATTACTGGGGAGAAAATGCTTTACTAGATTCCGTCACATTTAAGGTGGTACCGGAAGACTTAACACGGATTGCTGAGCTCAGATCAGGCGATTCCCACATTACAAATCCGCTGAGTCCATCTGATGTTGCGCAAATCGAGAGCACGGATGGTGTGTCTGTACAGCGGCAGGAAAGCTCTTCTTTATCCTATATCGGATTTAATACAGAAAAAGAGCCATTCGATGATAAACGTGTACGCCAGGCAATTTCGATGGCAATTGATAAAGAACAAATCATTGAAGGGATTTACGATGGGGTAGGAATTCCAGCGAAAGGTCCACTGGCGCCAGGGATATTTGGTTATGATGAAGATTTATCTGGGCTGGAATATAATGTAGAAGAAGCAAAGGAGTTATTAGCCGAAGCTGGGTATGAAGATGGCTTCTCCACAACCATTTGGACGAATGATGACAGGCAGCGTATTGATACAGCGACCAATGTACAAGCACAGCTTGCCGAAATTGGAATTGATGTAGAGGTCGAGACGCTTGAATGGGGCGCCATGCTGGATAAGACGGCCAATGGGGAACATGAAATGACTGTATTCGGATGGACCACCGTGACTGGTGATGCTGATAATGGCTTGTACCCATTATTCCATTCCGACAATCATGGTACTGCAGGTAACCGGACCTTTATTGCAGATGAGGAGCTGGATACGTATTTGGAGGACGCACGTCAAACTGCAGATTCCGATGAACGATTGGAATTATATAGCCAGGCACAGGAAAGATTAGTCGAACTTGCGCCAAAGGTTTACATCCATCACCAGGAATATCTGGTCGGTGTACGGGATGAAGTAAAAGGACTCTCGCAGCTCCCAACACAATTGCTTGAGCTGAAAGATGTTTATATTGAGGAGTAGCGGGGGACACAGGGACAGGTTCATTGTCCCATTTATTTGATTCGGTTGATGCTCACTGGCGTGAAGGCGAAGTTAATCGAGATACGGGCGATACTCACAGGTATGAGGTCGAAGTTACATGAGATACGGGGGATGCTCACTTCTATGAAGTCGAAGTTAAGCGAGATTCAGTCGATGCTGGTTTCCATGAAGGCGAAGTTATGCAAGATTCGGTTGATGCTGTCAGTGGGGACTGGTTTCCGCATCGAATATGCTAAAGACACCCAATTTAAACAACGTATTGCTCATGGAATGCTTGTATTTTCCGTTACTACTGGTCTATTAAAAATTGAACCAGGTATGGTGGTGGCATTTTATGGTATGGATAAGTAGAGGTTTACTGATGATAAAGATAGATAATGTAATTGATAAAAACTTATAATAGATATCGCCATAATAAGTAAGGTAAGGGGGGACATTAGTTTTGTCCCTTTTCATCTTGTAGACCAGGACCCTCTTGAGTCAGTTTCTGTAAATGAGATATTTTCTAAGTTTACCCGAAAATAAAGATTGACTTCAAACAAAAATAGGCATCAAAAAGTTCCAATAATAAAAGGACTTTTTGATGCCTAATTTATGAGCTTACGCAAACTAAAGAACCTTCCGCCACCTTCTATGAAGAAAGCGATAGAGAGGAGAAAATCTATGTGCTATCCGCATGTTGAGTGGGGAAGGTCCTGGCTTGTGTGTTGAGAGAAACGTAGTCAGTAATGGGATGCCTCCTCGGTTTTGTATCGCTACCATGGTCTGGTTATCTCCAGGGTGGAAAACCTGAAGAATTAGATGGAGAGCGAGTGTCCTTTCCTCCTTTTCATCCTCCATACCATCTTCATTCATCGCTTCAGTAACGGGACGATGGACCTGTCCCTATGTCCCCCTTGTATCTTTGAATCGAATATTGTATATTTTATTTATATAGTCGTATAATTCTAATAATTTATAGTGTAAAAATATAACTGCTGCTTTTAAAAGCTTTTAAAGGAGGTAAAATAATGCCGAAAACTGTTGCCTCAAAACAAATATGGGAGCGCTTTCTTAGGAATGAAACAACATCATTACAAAAAACAGGATTGTCTAATGATATTATTGAATCCTGGAATTTTTGTAGACAACAACAGGTTAATCCATATAGCGGGGTACCAGGACAAGTTTTAGATTTACAATTATTTAAACAAAAGAAACAAGAGAATCAGCTACTGTTAGATTTGGCTAAGCCTCATGTTAAACAATTGCAGGATTTTCTAAAAGGTTGGCGCTATATAGTGGCGATAACAGATCGTGATGGTTATATTCTGCAACAAGAAGGGGAGAAAACAGTTAAAGATGCGGCTTATAAAATCTTTTTTAAAGAAGGTTCGAAATGGAATGAGAGTGAAGTTGGAACCAATGCAATAGGCCTTGCATTACGATTAAAAAAACCAATATCCATTAAAGAGTATGAACATTTTTCTGTAGCTTCTCAGGCATGGAACTGTACCGCTGCTCCTATTTTTGACCAAAATGATGATGTAATAGGTGCACTTAACATCTCAAGTCTATACCGATCAATTAATTATGATTATGTTTTAGCTTCTGTCAAATTAGCAGCTGATTTCATTTCATTAGAATGGAAGAATAAACAGCAAAAAGACATGGAAGTTCTTATGCGAACGGGATTCGGCGCTGAACGCAATTGTATTGTAAGTTCCTCAAACGATGTTATTTGTTCATTGCCTATGGAATTACTTCCTGATTATAAGGATTATATCGGGTTTTCTTTGACAACATTGAGCAATGAAACAGATATTCACCTATCCGATCAACGTGTTCCCATTTTTAATGAAAATCGGGTTGTTGGTTATCGGATACCAGTTCAAGTATCAGAAAACGACGCTTCTTTCTTCGTTTTTAAAGGCTTAGAAGGCGAAAGTGAGAAGTTTCAAGGAGTATTGGAAAAAGCCAGGAAAGTAGCTGTTAAAGATACACCCGTTTATATCTATGGAGAAACTGGTACCGGTAAAGATTTGCTTGCACAAGCCATCCACGATAATAGCAAGCGTTCCAATGGCCCTTTTTTGACGATAAATTGTGGTGCCGTTCCGGAAGGGTTATTAGAGAGTGAATTGTTTGGTTATGAATCCGGGTCTTTCACCGGCGCAAATAATAAAGGTCACAAGGGGAAATTACAACAAGCAGATGGTGGTACATTATTTCTTGATGAAATCGAAGAAATGCCCCTATCTATGCAGGTTGCATTATTACGAGCACTGCAGCAAAAAGAAATAACCCGTATAGGCGGAACGCAATTAATTCGTCTAAATCTGAGAATCATTGCAGCATCAAATAAGGACATTAGGCAGTTGGTAAAACAAGGGAGTTTTAGAGAGGATCTATTTTATCGAATCTATGTTTTTCCAATTCAAGTCCCTCCATTAAAAGAGAGAAAAGAAGATATCGTACACTTTATAAGAGATTATTTTCGGAGGAAACAATGGCTCCCGACCTGGCGCTTTCGATTGGAAAAGATTTTCATGCAGGGGGAGTGGAGTGGCAATGTTCGTGAGTTATATAATGCATTGGAACGATGTGAAATACTCTATTCAGATAAAATACCTGGGGATAGAGATTTAATTCAGCTTGTATCATCACTGGAACCTTTTCAAATGGAAGCTGACAACATGGAATCCTATGACTTCAAAACACAGCTGGAAGTAAATAATATAAAAAAAGCACTGACTAAATATAACGGGAGGGTATCTGACGCCGCAGAAGGGCTGGGGATGTCTAAGGCCACTTTATATAGGAAGTTAAAAAAATATAATCTTTAAAAAACACCAATCAATAGGCGATGAGAAAAAATGAGACAATTTAATAAAACTGTCTCATTTTTTTTACTGTAAATGGCGAATTAGCTGAAAGCGTTGTCATGTTAAGGGGCTATATTTTGGCATGATCTTTGCAATGTAATTAATGATACGTAGAAAAAGGAGGGTTATCATTTGAACGGCTAATAGCGTAAAGCAAGTGTTATCAATAGAAAACCGCCTTCTGTTAGAAAGGGGATGATTGATTGGAAAATTTTGATGTAGTAGTAATTGGTGCAGGTCCGGGTGGATATGTTGCTGCTATTCGGGCTGCACAATTAGGGAAAAGCGTAGCAATTGTGGAAAAGAATAAGCTTGGTGGCACATGCCTGAATGTTGGGTGTATTCCTTCAAAGGCACTACTGAACCAAAGTGAATTAGTAGAAAAAATGAATCAAGCCGATGCCTGGGGAATTAAAACAGGAGAAATTTCTATCGATTTTTCCAGGTTAATGAAACGAAAAGATCAAGCGGTTCAAACGTTAACTGGAGGAGTCGCCAATTTATTAAAGAAAAACAATATTACACATTATCAAGGCGAAGCGAAAATTGAGGAAGATTTAACGGTTCACATTGGTGAAGAGAAAATTATAGGAAAAGATATTTTGCTGGCTACCGGAAGTAAACCTTTTGTGCCGCCGATTAAAGGATTGGATAAAGTTGATTATGTAACAACAGATACATTTTTTAACTTAAAGGAATTACCGAAGTCATTGGTGATTATAGGGGGTGGTGTTATTGCTGTAGAATTAGCTTCAGCTATGGCCTCATTTGGGACAAAGGTAACGATCGTTGAAGTGGCTGCTGATATTCTATTAACCGAAGAGCGTGATGTACGAAAGTCTCTAAAAAAGAAATTGCTCGAACAAAATATTCAAATCGTGACCAAGGCAGATATTAAGATGGTCAAAAAAGACACAATCGTATTATCAGATCAGGAAATTTCGTTTGATACATTGTTAGTTGCTGCTGGCAGAAGGTCGAATATAGAGCTGGCAGAGGAATTGGGGTTAAAAATAAATGACACAAACAAATCTGTCGTTGTCAATGAATATTATGAAACGAGCAAAAAACATGTTTATGCTACAGGCGATTTGATTGGCAATTATCAATTGGCTCATGCTGCTAGCGCAGAAGGGATTGTAGCAGTACATGCCATGACTGGTGACTTTAGTAAAAGCCTTAATCAGGAGGAAATCCCACGGTGTATTTACACAAATCCTGAAGTTGCCTCTTTTGGGTTGAGCGAAGAACAAGCCAAAGAAGCTGGTTATGACGTGCGAGTAACAAAGTCCACTATTAGTGCAAACAGTAAAGCTATTACGATGGGCGAAACGGAAGGTTTTCTCAAAATCATTTCTGAGGATAAATACCAGGAAATATTAGGTGCTTTTATAGTTGGGCCTAATGCAACGGAATTAATCGGAGAAATTTTAGCTGTGAAGCAATCGGAAGGGACGGTTAATGAATTGTCCAATGTCATTCAGCCACACCCTTCTATATCAGAAGTGATTGGCGAAGGTGCTAATGCTCTGCTCCAGCGGGCTATTCATATGTAAACAATATACAAGGAGGTTTCAGTAATGAAGATAAAAGAAGCCATTTGGATTTATCAGAAAATGAATGAAATCAGATTTTTTGAAAATGAAGTGAGACGTATCTTTGGAAAAGGTGAAATACCAGGTTTCGTTCATTTATATGCAGGGGAAGAAGCGGTTGCGACCGGTGTGATGTCCCAACTTGATGAGGATGACTATATAACGAGTACGCATCGGGGGCATGGACATGCCATTGCCAAGGGATGTGATATTAATCGAATGATGGCTGAAATTATGGGGAAAAAAGACGGGCTTGGTGGAGGCAAAGGTGGTTCCATGCACGTTGCAGATATCGATAAAGGAATGCTCGGTGCCAACGGAATTGTAGGGGGCGGTTTTGGACTCGCTGCCGGTGCTGGCATTTCCATTCGAAACTTAGGTAAAGAAAATGTGGCTGTTTCCTTCTTTGGGGATGGGGCTGCAAATGAGGGTAATTTTCATGAAGTGCTCAATCTTGCTTCCATTTTGAATTTGCCGGTTATTTTCGTCTGTGAAAACAACCAATTTGGTGAAGGTACAGCTCACACATATGCAAGTGCTTCCGAAACAATTGCTGAAAGAGCATCAGCTTATAACATGCCTGGAGAAAGAGTGGATGGTCAAGATGTTGAGGCTGTTTACAATACAATTAAAAAGGCGATTAAACGGGCAAAAGCGGGTGATGGTCCATCTTTAGTTGAATGCGATACGTATCGTAATTATGGGCATTTTGAAGGGGATGAACAAAAATATAAATCACCGGATGACCGTAATGCCGATCGTGATCCAATTATTGAATTCCGTAAAAAAGCCATCGATAATAAATGGCTTACCGATGAGGAAGCTGACAGAATGGAATTCGAAGCAGAGAAGAAAATAGAGGAAGCTGTGAAATTTGCTGAAAGCAGTCCGCAGCCGGATGAAGAGGCATTATATAAAGATGTGTTTGCATAAAAAAAGGAGGTATCATAATGGCTGACAATAGAACGATTTCATATATGAATGCAATTAATGAAGGAATGGATCTGGCGTTAGACAATGATGAACGTGTTTTTTTGATTGGCACTGACGTTGCTGGAGGGGCGGAAGTAGATCATTTGGAGAACGATGAATCTTTTGGCGGTGTGTTTGGCCTGACAAAAGGTTTTGCAGCAAAATATGGACGGAAGCGGATAATCGATACACCGATAGCGGAACATGGTTATATGAGCGCTGCAGTGGGAGCAGCTGCTACGGGATTACGGCCGATTTCAGAATTGATGTTTAATGATTTCATCGGATTTGCCTTGGATCCAATTTTAAATCAAGGCGCAAAAATGCGTTACATGTTTGGCGGAAAAGCAAAAATACCTTTAACCGTACGGACAGTACACGGTGCGGGTGCAGGTGCAGCAGCTCAACATTCGCAAACTTTATACGGCATGTTTGGTTCGATTCCTGGCGTGAAGGTTGTAGTCCCTTCAAACCCTTATGATGCAAAGGGATTAATGCTTGCAGCAATTGAAGAAGATAATTTGGTTGTCTTTTCAGAAGACAAAACGCTCTATGGTATAAAAGGTGAAGTTCCGGAAGAATATTACACGGTTGAAATTGGAAAAGCCAGCGTGACAAAGGAAGGAGAAGATCTCACTATTGTTGCGATTGGTAAGATGGTTCAGGTAGCAATGGAAGTCGCTGAGCAGTTAAATGAATCCAATGTTTCTGTTGAGGTTATTGATTTAAGAACAATTTCCCCATGGGATGAGGAGACCGTTCTGAAATCTGTTAAGAAAACAGGTCGTTTGATTGTTGTAGATGAATCCAATCCACATAATAATACTGCAACGGATGTCGCCTCGGTAATGAGCGATAGGGCTTTTGATTATTTAGACGGCCCAATAAAAACTGTATGTGCACCAAATACACCTGTACCATTTGCGACAAATCTTGAGCAGGCCTATATTCCTAGTGCGAATAAGGTATTAACTGTTGCCAAAGAGTTGATTACAGATTTAAAAGAGGTCAAATCATCATAGGGAGGTGACGAGATATGAGTGAAAATATAGTGATGCCTAAGTTAGGGATGACAATGACTGAAGGAACGATTGAGGAGTGGCATAAGAAATCTGGGGATACTGTTGAAGCAGGGGAAAGTATTGTCCTGATCAGTTCCGAAAAACTGACACAAGAAATTGAAGCACCAGTATCAGGTATGCTGGCCGAAATTAAAACACAGGAAACTGAAGAGGCGAAAGTTGGTGCCATTCTTGGTGTTATCAAACAGGAAGGTGAAGCAACAGCAGATTCAGGAGCAACTGAAACAGAAAATGAACCAGCACCAGAACCTTCACAAGAAAAGGATTCCGTTCAAGCAGTGTCACCCTCAGAAGATAAAGATTCTGAAAAATCGCCAAGTAGCAAAAAAACGGAGAAGGATTCTGAAAAGCGTATTTTTATCTCTCCAATTGCCAGGAAAATGGCCAAGGAAAATGATTTACAAATAGATTTAATAAAAGGCACTGGCGGCAACAACCGGATAACGAGGATCGATATTAACAGGGTACTGAAAAACGGGCATGATCATGCAGGAAGTGAAGCGTTACCAGATGAGACATTTGTCCAGCGTCCAGTTGGTGAAGGACTTAATCCAATGCGGAAAGCAATTGCTCAAAATATGCGAAATAGCCTGGAACAAACAGCTCAATTAACCTTGCATCGCAAAGCGAACGCAGATAAATTAATCGATTTTCAAAAAACATTACGAAAAGAAGCGGAACGAAATGAACGGGATTTAAAATTAAGTTTAACCGTGTTGATTGCCAGAGCATCCGTTCTTGCTTTACAAGATTTTAAAAAGATGAACGCACGATATAAGGACGGGCAATTA
Source organism: Virgibacillus ainsalahensis (assembly GCF_055380755.1). Lineage (NCBI taxonomy): Bacteria > Bacillati > Bacillota > Bacilli > Caryophanales > Bacillaceae > Virgibacillus > Virgibacillus ainsalahensis. Next base: position 539,755 of record NZ_AP043943.1, read on the forward strand.
TCCGAATTTGATGAAGTTCACCTTGGTATTGCAACATCGCTTGATGATGGATTAGTTGTTCCCGTTGTAAAAAATGCTCATCAAAAGACGATAGGCACTTTAGCTGAAGAAATGAAAAAGAAAACGGCAGAAGCGAGAAATGGTGAAGCTGGTGGAGATTCACTTACTGGTTCTACCTTTACAATTACGAATATGGGTGCTAGCGGTATCGAATACTTTACACCTATTTTGAATACGCATGAAACAGGTATACTAGGTGTAGGGACATTACAGGATGAGTTAGCTCTAACAGAAGACGAAAAAGTGAAGTCGGTTAGGAAGATGCCGTTCAGTTTAACTTTCGATCATCAGATTTTAGATGGAGCAACAGCCTCTGAATTCTTAGAGATATTAATAGGTTATATCGAATCTCCTTATCTATTAGTGCTTTAAGAAACAAGAAAGTGGAAATGAAAGTTTCAAGGGAAACCCGAAAAAATTTCAAGTTAGATCTTTTCCCTGTGAAGAGAGAAAAAGTTTGGGGTGTCTTGAACGCCCTAAGACAAGAGGAAGTGCCACACCTGTGGCACCGAACTGACCCATGTGGTAGTCCGAAAACTTTAACTTACAGTAGCTATTTTTGCTCATGAGAGTTAAAGATTTCAGACCTCGAGGGGGTAGTTTGCTTTCGCTGGCCGTGGCTTACATTGTAACCAAAATATATACCGCAAACTTAATTTATGTAATTTCTTTAAACTGTGAAAGTAAGAATGATATGACTCTTACTTTCACAGTTTTCCTTTTCATCCTCGGGGCGGTACGATGGGCCTGTCCCTTTGTCCCCCTCATCTTCCTTCGCTCTAGACCAACGAATAAAACGGGACAAGGAACCTGTCCCTGTGTCCCACTCCAGATTAATTATTCTTAACTGCCTGTCGATTCTCTGCTATACTAGTTTCGTTAATAGGAAGTTTTCCCGTGTCAGCCATATTTCGAGCATTGTGTAGCGGAAGCCATAGATGAAAGTTTATGCGTCCATATTATATTCATTTAGAAAAAAATCAGGTGATTGAATTGATAAATCGTTTGTTTAATGCTTCATTACAAACCAAAATTACAGGCTTATTACTAGGTGTTATCATTGCCATTATCCTCATTCTTTCAACTTTCTATGCCTATTCAACCGTCGAACAAATTCTTGCCAATAAAAATAGGCTGAGCATGCAAACTGCCAGAACAGTATCTCTTTTGCCTTCTGTCAAAGATGCGCTGGAAGAGGGGGATGGCAGGAAATCATTACAATTTCTTACAGACCAGTTTAGCATGGAAAATGAGGCAGATTTCATTATTATCCAAGACAAGAAAGGGCGGATTTTAACCCATCCGAACGAAGAATACCTCGGTAAGGTGCAGGCATTTGATGATGGATTTAAAGCACGGGTGTTTGGCGGTTATTATAATATGGAATCCGCTGAATTTTTAGCCCCTTCTATTGTAGGCATTGCCCCCATTTTTTCGGAGACGGGCAGTGTCTTAGGGGTAACGACTGTGGGTTATTTGAAAGGGAGCACATTAGCTCTCATATATGAGCGAATAAGATTTATCCTGTATCTTTCCGTTGCTGTTATTATTATCGGGGTTGTGTTGGGCTATTTATTGGCGCGGCATATCAGGAAGGAAACATTCGGGTATGAGCCTAGGGAAATTGCCGCGTTGTACAGTAGGCAGGATACGTTGCTTTCCTCATTAAACGAAGGAGTAGTTGCTGCTGATGAGCATGGTAAGACTACCCTCATCAACAATTCTGCAAAGGACCTTCTGGAAATTACTGATGCATATATTCATAGGCCTGTCGGTGAGTTGCTTCCCACACTGGAATATAACGAGGTTTATGAAACAAAGGATGCTAAATTAAATCAAGAAATTTATTTACGAAATAAAGCGCTCATTGTAAATATGGCTCCAATGTTTACACAAGGGGAATTTTCCGGGGTAGTTGCCATAATAAGGGATAGGACCGAAATCACGGAAATGATTAACACACTGTCTGAAGTGAAAAAGTACTCCGATGATTTACGTGCGCAAACCCATGAATTTGCTAATAAAATGCATCTGATCTCCGGTATGCTGCAATTGGGGAACTATAGTCAAGTAATGGAAATGATTGATAGGGAAATGAACCATATTCAAAAAAACAATCGTAGTATCTTCAACCAAATTGAAGATACAAATGTTCAGGCAATTTTAATCGGAAAGATGGGCAAGGCTTCCGAGAAGAAAATTGATTTTATGATTGATGAAGGTAGTTATCTAAGTCCATTGCCGCCCCATATTGAAGTAGCTGAGCTTATTACCATTATCGGAAATTTGGTGGATAATGCTTTAGAGGAAGTAATGGTCGTATCTCGCCCGTTCGTGGTCTTTTCGACAATTGATATTGGAAAAGATATTATTTTTGAGGTTTCAGATAATGGCAGCGGGATGAAGGAAGAAGATCAGGAAACTATTTTTCAGCCTGGCTATTCAACGAAAGGAAACGGGAACACCAGGAGAGGATTTGGCTTGTATAATGTTAGGGCTGCAGTAAATAAATTGAATGGCAGCATAGAGGTAGACTCAAGCCAGCAAGGAACTACGATAACGGTTTATATTCCTAAATAATAGCTAAAGGGGGACTGTTAAAATGATTGATATCGTAATTGCAGAAGATGATTTTCGAATCGCCAATATCCATGAAGAGTTTCTGGGTAAGATGGAGGGATTAAAAGTAATTGGTAAGGCATTAACCGGTGAACAGACCCTCTCCCTAACAAAAGAACTTAAACCGGATTTAATTTTGCTGGACATTTACCTGCCGGATTATTTAGGTACCGCGTTAATACCAAAAATAAGGGAAATTCACCCCCATACGGATATCATTATTATAACAGCAGCGAAAGAGAAAGAACTGTTAGAAAAAAGCATGCGTAAAGGGATTACAAACTATTTGATCAAACCAGTTAGTTTGGAGCGTTTCACAACCGTAATGAATGAATATAAAAAGCAAAAAGATTTATTGAAACAGAAAGAATATATCGATCAGAGTACCGTTGATGAGCTGCTGTTTTCGTCCGTGAACAAGCAGGCCGAAGAAGGGGTATTGCCAAAGGGGATTGACCGGGTGACTTTAGCGAAGGTTCAACACATGATTGAAGAAGAGAAAAAAACCTGGTCGGCAGAGGAAATGGGGAAACAAATTGGCTCATCAAGAACAACTGCCCGGCGCTATCTGGAATATTTGGTTTCTGATGGTGTTGTTAAAGTAGAACAGGAATATGGCATTATTGGCCGACCGGAAAGGAGGTATTCTCTCTGTTAATTATATTCATGAACAAAATGCACAAAAAATGGTTTAATTCGTTTATTTCGCTTATTTTGAAAACGTTTACATAACTTAATATTCAATTTACAATTTATTTAAATCTAAAAAACAAGGGGGATAACCATGAAAAAATATGTGGGATTATTACTCATTCTTACAATGGTTCTTATCGCAGGCTGCTCGTCAGAAAGCAGCGGATCTGAAGGGAATTTTCCAAACGGGAATATTGAATTTGTTGCTCCAGCTACGCCAGGTGGCGGATGGGATGCTACCGCAAGAGCGATGCAGAAAATTCTTGGTGATGAAGGAATTATAGAAGAAAATATTAATGTCTCCAATAAGCCCGGGGGTGGTGGAGAAGTTGGCTGGCAATACCTACTAGGCCAGGATGCCCATACAATTTCCATTAATTCCAGTTTGTTGGTTGCAAATAATTTACTGGGACAAAGTGAACTTACCTATGAGGATTTCACCCCATTAGGAATTTTAAGTACCGAATGGGTCTCTGTAGCCGTTTCCCCTGACTCACAATTTGAAACAGGGGCAGAAGTCATGGAAGCCTTAAAAGAAGATCCAACTTCATTAACCATTGGTGTTGGTCCAAGCCTTGGAAATAGTGATCATTTATCTTTTGTTCAAGCCGCTCAGGAATTTGGAGTCGATGTTTCCCAAGTAGAATTTCTGGTTTATGAAAGTGGTGGAGATGTGCTAACGGCATTATTAGGCGGTCATGTAGATGTTGCAACCATGTCCGTTTCTGAGTCAAAGGAACAACATCTTGCTGGAGAGCTGAACATTATAGCTGTTAGCTCAGAGGAGAGAATAGAAGGACTTGACGAAGTAAGTACATGGCAGGAACAGGGTGTAGATATGGTCTTTCCTCACTGGAGAGGTGTAATGGGACCTCCTGATATGTCTGAGGAAGAGATTGCATATTGGGATGAAAAAATTGGAGAAATGGTGGAGACCGAAGCCTGGGAGGAAGTAATGAGTAATAATGAATGGGAACCATTCTATCATAACAGCGAGGAATCCCAGGAATTTTTAGCCGAGCAAACAGAAAGATTCGATGAATTGATGTCAGAAGCAGGTTTAATCGATTAAATCTCTTGGGGTGAATCTAGTGAAAATAGGTTCATCCCGTCTGTAGATATTTTAGGAGGGTTGGATGTGGCTAGATTAATTACACCTGTGTTTTTTTTAGGGATCGGCATTGTTTACCTGCTCTTGACGTCTAATCTTACAAGGTCGCGTGTAGGTGATCCAAATGGGCCGCTGTATTTTCCGCTTCTAGTCGGGGCAGTGTTAGTTCTCTTTAGTATTATTTACTTCGTACAAGAGTGGAGGCAACGTGATGAGAAATTTGAGCAATTAAAAGCACTGTTTACAGGCAGAGCGCCGTTTTTGATTGTATCCACATTGGTTTTGATTTTTGTGTATACATTCCTATTTGAACGAATAGGTTTTTTAATTTCTACCATTATTTTCTTAACAGGTTTGTTATTTGTCATAAATGGAAGGAAGCCATGGATTAAAAATATATTAATTTCGGTTATATTTTCTTTTGTATCCTGGTATTCATTTTCCGAATTATTAAATGTAAGTTTACCATAGAAAGGAGCACATATTATGGGGGTGGACGTACAAAGCTTTATAGAAGGTCTGACCACAGCACTTCAGCCTATGAATCTTTTATGGGTTTTGATTGGCGGTTTTTTAGGGACGGTAGTAGGTATGCTTCCAGGATTAGGACCGGCTACAGCAGTTGCTGTATTAATCCCGATCACTTTCGGAATGGAACCTACGAGTGCATTGGTGCTTATGGCAGCCATTTACTACGGGGCAATGTATGGTGGTTCAAGAAGTTCGATCTTACTTAATACGCCAGGTGATGGTTCGGCAATTGCCGCTACATTTGATGGATATCCAATGTCTAAAAAGGGACAGGCAGGCCAGGCATTAACGATTTCAGCAATTGCTTCGCTAATCGGGGGGACAGTTGCAATTGTAGGTTTTATCTTACTGGCAAAGCCATTGGCATCTTTTGCTCTTAATTTTGGACCAGCAGAATATTTCCTGCTGCTCGTATTTACCCTGTCAGCGATTGTATCTCTTTCACGGGGGAACATGGTCAAAGGGTTTATCTCTATGAGTGTAGGGCTGCTTTTAAGCACAGTCGGAATTGACTTGCAAACAGGGGTGCACAGATTTACGTTTGATATTCCGCAATTAAGCGAAGGTATTGATTTCTTAGTAGTAATTATCGGGATATATGCTGTGGGTGAAGTGCTTTACAATCTCATAGGCATTGATCAAATCAAAAAGGAAAAAAATAAAGTAGGAAAGAAAGGTATATCCAGGGAGCAATGGAACCAGACGAAATGGCCAATGCTAAGACAGGGGCCGATTGGGTTTCTGATTGGCGTCCTGCCAGGTGCCGGTGGGTCTATCGCATCGATGCTAAGTTATACAACGGAACAGCAGCTATCCAAGCACCCAGAAAAGTTTGGAAAGGGTGCAATTGAGGGACTTGCGGCTCCGGAGTCTTCTAACAATGCTGCTTCTGTCGGAAGTTTTATCCCACTTCTTACCATGGGGATTCCCGGATCTGGAACAACAGCAGTTATATTAGGTGCTCTAATTATGCTAGGGCTGCAGCCTGGCCCGCTGCTGTTCGAAAATAACCCGGAAACAGTATGGACCTTAGTGAACAGTATGTTTATTGGAAACTTGTTTCTTGTATTAATCAATATCCTTTTAATCGGGCTATTAGTGAAAATTTTGGATACACCTCCCAAAATTCTTTATCCCATGGTATTGGTATTGGCTTTTATTGGGACCTATACACTAAGTTACAGTATTATCGATTTCTACATTCTCGTTATTTTTGGGTTGATCGGGGTGATGATGAAACTGCTTAAATTCCCTATTGCCCCATTGATTCTTGCAGTAATTGTGGGGGCTGATATGGAACAGAATTTCAGAAAAAGTATCGTTTCCTTTGATAATGTTTTCGGTGTATTTTTTGCATCACCGATTACAATCACTTTGCTGATTATGACGATTCTATCGGTTTGCTATCCTTTCCTTGTTGGGTGGATAAAAAAGCGTAAAGAAGAAAGAGGATAAAAGAGTCTTGCCCTTTCTTTAAGGGGGAGGATGAAAGATGAAAAAGAACATATTGCTGTCTATTTCTGCATTACTTTACGTTTTATTTTTCTTTTTTGGTGCAGATTGGAGCCTTCAAATAAAAGCAGTGGGAACACTTTTGATTATTCAAATTCTCTGGATAGGAAGGGTGTTCCCCTTGGCTTTCAGTTCGGTTATCCTTATTGTGCTATTGTCTTTTCACTTTACCTCTTATGAAGAGGTGCTAAGCTACTTAGGATCCAGTTTAGTCTGGCTGTTATTTTCTACATTTATACTGGCACACGCATTTGTGCGAACTGGTGTAGCGGGCAGAATAGCACTTTCGATTTTGAATCTCGCAAAGGGATCCGGCAGATTATTGATTTTCTTATCCTTTATCATGATGTTTGTTCTGACTGTATTTATCCCGTCAAACATTGGAAAAGGGAAATTAATCAGCGATATCCTGGATGATTTATTAATGAAATTAGGTGAAATTCAACGCACTACGAATTTAGGAAAATCATTGTTTATCGGGACTGCGTATGTCAGTGCGATTTCTGCTGCGTTTGTTCCTACTGGTGCAAGTTCTACCATCTATGCATTCGGGATGTTTTCCACTGTCTCCAATGAAATGAGCTATATTAACTGGTTGATCTATTTTAGTTTTCCTATGTTTTTATTTGTGTTTATGCTCTGGGTGCTGTTTCAGGTTGCATTCCCGATAGAGAAGGTTGATCAGGAGAAGGTAAAGCAGCTTATCTATTCCAGAAAACAGAAGTTAGGCAAATGGGATATTCAGGAAATAAAGATGGCACTTATTATAGCGTTTACACTTGTTTTATGGCTGACCCATGCTTGGCATGGCTATTCCATTCCGCTTGTCGGGATGCTTGGAGCTACTCTGGTCGTACTGCCTTATGTAGGGGTGGTGGACTGGGAAGAAGCAAGAACAGCTATCAATTGGGATATGATGTTGTTCTTTGGAGCTACATTAATGCTGTCCAATATGTTGATCGATACAGGAGCGATGAGCCAATTTGCAGGCTGGTTAACCAGTTCCTTTGAAAATATTCACCCTGCTGTGGTGGTTGCTGGTTTATGTGTACTTACAGCTCTCGCTAGAATCTTATTTGTTAATGTGCTTGGCTTTTTAACCATCGCTCTGCCGCTTGCCCTTATTCTGGGTGATCAGATAGCAATATTTAGTTCCTTGGAATTGGCGATGGCGGTGTATTTGGTTGGGATCCCCGGATTTTTATTAATTACACAGTCCCCGGTGCATTTGATAACTCACGCGTATGGTTATTATAACCAACGAGATTTATTTCGAGTGGGAATGGTCGCAATGGCGGGATGGCTCATCATTGTTTTTCTAAGCATCTTTTTCTATTGGAAAATTGTAATTTAAAGAGGGCAGTGGTGCCGAGTAATATAAGAAGAGGGACCCTTTACTCATCTGCCTTGGCAAATGAGATGAGTCTATTATTATATGAGGAGGTAGACAATGACTTGGCTGGTTTCTGAACAACAATCTCAATTGACATTGGCTAATAAGTTTATAGAAGCGATGGAGAAAGGCGAAATACTTAAAATAGCGGGAGCTCACGATGGAATGGCAGGACTGGTAGGAAAAAAGCTGGGCTTTGAAGCTTTATATTTGTCTGGAGCCGCTTTAACAGCAAGCAAAGGGCTACCCGATATTGGTCTATTAAATTCAAGTGAAGTCGCTGAAAAGGCAAACGAAATTGTGCGAGCCACGGATCTTCCGTTGTTAGTGGATATAGACAATGGTTTTGGAGGTCCTTTAAATATTGCCCGTACAGTTAAAGAGTTATTAGAAACAAGGGTGGCTGCTATTCAGCTTGAGGATCAGAAAATACCTAAGAAATGTGGTCATCTAAACGGCAAACAATTAATATCAACCAAAGAAATGGTGGAAAAAATAAAAACGGTAAAGAAAGTTGCTCCGTCTCTGGTCCTTATTGCAAGGACAGATGCACTCGGTGTCGAAGGAATGGATCAAGCAATAGAGAGAGCTAAGGCATATGCCGAAGCTGGTGCTGATGCTATTTTCCCCGAAGCTATGACCACGCAAGAACAGTTTACCAAGGCATCTGAACAAATCAAGCTCCCTTTGTTGGCAAATATGACTGAGTTTGGGAAAACGCCATATTTCAGTGCTTCAGATTTTCAAGAGATGGGCTATTCCATGGTGATCTATCCAGTGACTTCTTTAAGAGTTGCTGCAAAGGCTTATGAGAGAGCGTTTCAGGAAATAGTGGAGAAAGGAACACAGAAGGATATCCTCGATGATATGCAAACAAGAGAAGAACTATACGAACTCATAAAGTTGAAGGAATACGAGGAACTCGATAATAACATTGCTGAAACAGTGCTCCCGGATCAAAATGAATAAAGGGGTGTAAGGTGTGGAACTGATGGGACAAGAAGTAGATACGGTATTAGAACAGATAGGTGATTACGCACTTGACCACAAGGTAGGCGATGAGGAATCATTTGACGTTGCTGCTGAAGTTTTAATGGATAGCTTAGGGTGTGCGATGCTTTCCCTGAATTACCCAGCTTGTACAAAACTTCTGGGATCAATTGTTCCTGGTCAAGTTAATGAAGGAAGTTACATACCAGGTACAGATTATTACTTGGATCCGGTTCAAGCAGCTTTTAACCTCGGTACGATGATAAGGTGGCTTGATTATAATGATTGCTGGCTTGCTCAGGAGTGGGGCCACCCATCCGATAACTTAGGAGGAATCCTGTCGATTGCTGATTATCTAAGCAGGAAAAATAAAAATAAGGGAAGAAAGCCATTAAAAATAAAGGACGTGCTCCAGGCCGCTATCAAAACGCATGAAATTCAGGGCATGCTAGCCGTAGACAACAGTCTTAATCGCGAAGGGCTTGATCATGTGCTTTTTGTAAAAGTAGCGACCACGGCCGTTACGACCGCTATGCTCGGTGGAACAAAAGAAGAGGTCGTTAATGCTGTTTCCAATGCATGGATTGACAATGCAAGCCTAAGGACTTATCGGCACTTTCCTAACGCAGTATCCAGAAAATCCTGGGCTGCAGGGGATGCAACAAGCAGGGGTGTATGGTTATCCTTTATGTCATTAAAAGGAGAAATGGGATATCCTTCCGCATTGACGTCTGAGCAATGGGGTTTTGAAGATGTCATGATGGATGGCAAAAGTATTTCTTTATCCAGTGCGTTAGACGATTATGTAATGAAGCATATCCTGTTTAAGATTTCTTTTCCCGCTGAATATCATGCTCAAACTGCAGCAGAATGTGCTTTTGAATTGCATGAGGAAGTAAAGGATAAATTGGATGAGATAGAGGAAATTGTTATTGATACACATGAATCAGCAGTTCGTATCATTGATAAGAAAGGGCCTCTCAAAAATCCTGCAGACAGGGATCACAGTTTACAGTATATCACTGCAGTAGGTCTTATTTATGGAAATATAACCGCAGATCACTACGAGGATAACATCGCCAAAAATCCAATCGTTGATGAGTTGCGGGATAAAATGACGGTAAGAGAAAATCCGGAGTACTCACGTGATTATTTAGATCCAAATAAACGCTCCATAGCCAATGCTGTTCAAGTGAAATTCAAAGACGGCACTTTAACGGGAAAATTGGAGAAGCATTACCCAATGGGACATCGTTTTCGCAGGGATGAAGCACGGCCTTTGCTGTATAAAAAGTTTGAAGATAATGTTTCCACTCGATTTTCCCAAGAGAAAACGAATGAATTGAAATCTATTTTCTTAGATAAAGAGAACTTGTACAGAATGGATGTAGATGAGTTTATGGATAAGTGGAAGAAATAAAAGTAGCGGGGCTGAGGTCAAAAGTGTAATGGATGATAGATAGATTTTCGCGCATTTATGTTTCGAATTACCCTAGTACAGCTATTCCAGCTCCTTTACTTATCGCTTTTGTAGTGGGACAATAAGTCTTTCACTTAAGTCCCGCTCTTCGTCAAGGGATGTGTATCAGTGAAGCCAGCAAAGGAGTGAGAAAATGTATATTAAAAAGGCAGCGGATGAATCATTAATAAAGGGTACAGATGCATCTGTTTCCGACTTTTGGCGCTGGGCGTATTCTGATATGCTTAGTAATACCAATAGAGGCATACTGGCTGAGTTTTTAGTTGGCCATGCATTTGGGATTAACCGATAATCCTAGGATTGAATGGGATAAGGCAGACTTCGAATATCATGGAAAATTCATCGAAGTAAAATCAGGAGCATATATCCAGACATGGAAACAATACCAGCTGTCCAAAATTGTGTTCAATATTCCTAAAGCAAAAGCATGGGATTATGAAACAGGAAAGATGGGTATGGATTCACAGCGGAATTCGGACTGCTATGTATTTTGTATTTACAAGGATCAAGACAAAACCAATTATGATGTACTGGATGTATCTCGTTGGGAATTTTATATCGTATCGACGGATTATCTTAACCAGCATTTTCCCGATCAAAAATCTATTTCCCTATCAACCATTCGGAAAGTATGTGAAGCGATGGACTATGCTTGTTTAAAAAACAGAATTGATGAGGTATTGGGTCTTGGAGAGTGAATGTTCTTTCTCAGTAATCTGTCAAAATGGAAAACATTTTATACCAAAAGGCAACCCTCACCAATAGTGGCGGTTGCCTTTTGTTTTGTACTTCATTACCCGCAACCACAAAAAAATAGGTTTATGCTTATGCATTAAGATTAACTATCTCTATTCAAGGGAATACTATCACCAAAATCTGGGGATATTGAATCGGTTAAACACACTCCTGAATGGCTTCTCTTGTGTTCCATTTTTACCGGGCTTCACTCGTGTGTTTAAATACAGAGAAGCAATCTTCCTTCGCTCTAGACTAACGAATAAAATGGGACAAGGAACCTGTCCCTTTGTCCCTAAAGGAGAGGATCAAATGAAGGCGTATCAAATCAAAATAGAACTCATTGGCTCAGAACCGCTAATCTGGAGAAGGGTTGTTATGCCGGCTGGAGCGACATTTAACAGACTTCATGATGTTATACAATCGGTGTCAAATTTTCAGGGAGGATATCCCGGTTCCTACCATCTATTTGAATTTGAACTAATGGAGGATAATATTAGAGTAACCAATGATGAGGAAGCATATCAAGAACATAAATATTTTAAGAAAAATCGTAAGGAAATTGAAGGAAAAATGAAAGCTAATGCTACACCCGAGACAGCTAAGTTTCTAGAGACACAACTTAAAAATCTGAATACAGAAATCCGCAAACCCGCTGGTATTAAGATAGATACATATATCGAAAAGTATGGAGAACTCACGTATAGCTATGATTTCGGCGATAATTGGCAATTTATTATTACGCTAGAGGAAGTCGTAGAAGACTATAAGTATGGTTATCCAATCTTGACTGATGGGGCTGAAACTGCACCGCCAGAAGATGTTGGGGGGCTTGGGGGATATGATGAATTTCTCAAAGCTTATCATCATAAAAGTCATCCCGAGCATGAGGAAACCGTGGAATGGGCTGAGGGGCAAATGTATAGAGAGTATGACAAAAACTTTATTAACAGAATGCTGAAATTCATAAAGTATAAGAAAAATGAGTAGTTTGTTTTATTAGTGCAGAATTATACGTGGTCGTTTTTAGAAAGTTATTTTAATATATAGACTAAAGGTTAAAAGGTTGCCATCAAGGCAACTTTTTTTGGCAGTTAAGAAAGTATAAAACTTTCTTAACTGCATAAGTGCAACTAAGGCATTCGCCACAAAAGCTTGGCGATGCCAAGTTTTCTAATGCCCAGCATGGGTGCAGGATCCAGGATGAAAATCCCGAACAGTGAAGGCAGTAGTAGACGTAGCTTAAGAAAAGGGCATAAAGGGTGACTTTTATGTCTGTAAGAAGTCGGCAGCAAACTTCTACCTCGATGGGACGACTGAGTGAAGAATGAACGGGACAAGGAACCTGTCCCTTAAGTCCCCCGGCAAATATCGTTCTCCTCCTTATTTAAAGATGTTATAATGAAGGTAACTGAAATGGGGTGAAGTGAATCATGCAAGCGAAAGTATTGAAACGAATACCACTTGAACGACTGATGGATCTTAAAGTAGATTACGCATTCAAACAGCTATTCGGAAGTGAAAAGAATAAGGACATTACCGTCGTATTTCTCAATACCATTATGCAAAGAACAGGGCATGACCGTATTACGGACATTACTTTCTCCAATACGGAAGCTGGTGGCGCGTATGCGAATGATAAACAATCCAGGCTTGACCTTTTAGTCGTCACAAATGCAGGGGAATGGATTAATGTAGAAATTCAGTTCACGAACCAATATGATATGATTAATCGCTCTATTTATTATTGGGCCGGCGTATACCGTGCTCCATTGAAGCCAAAGATGGGATATAGAGAATTACGTCCTGTTATTGCGATTAATATATTAAATTTTGACATGATTGATCAAACGGAACGCTTTCACACCACGTATCATTTATATGAAGATGAAGAAAAATTTAAGTTGACCGATACAATGGAATTCCACTTTATAGAGATGTCAAAGCTTATTCGTGATTGGAAAGCGGAAAAGCTAAATCCGTGGGACGATTTGTTGGCTCGTTGGTTATTATTATTGGGGATTGTCGACGGCCGTGAGGGAAAAATTTATGATGATATCTTTAAAGAATTGGAGGAGATTGCCATGAAGGATGAAACGCTTCGCACTGCATTTCAAAGTTGGGAGGCTCTCAGCGGCTCACAAGAAGAAGTGCTTGCCTATGAAGCCCGTCTGAAAAGAGTACTGGATGAGGAAGCAGCTGTCCGTGAAGCTGAACTTCGTATACAGGAGGCTGAACGACTTTTAAAAGAAGCTGAACGTCGTGCACAGGAAACTGAACGTCGTGCGCAGGAAGCTGAACAAGAAGGAGAAAAAAGAGAAGAAAGGGGGAGGCAAAAGGAAAAAGAAGTGACAGCCCGCCGCCTTTTATCAAAGGGAATGGAAATTGATGATGTTATGGAATTAACAGAGTTAACGGAAGAGGAAGTTATTAAAATAAAAAATGAATAAGTTGGGGTGCGTTGAGGGACACAGGATCAGGTTGCTGGTGGGACATAGGGACAGGTCCCTTGTCCCAGCAGGGTTGAAAGTTAGATTTCCTTTTTGAATCTGGGTTACTGTCCCTCCGTTCCCTGCCATCGCCTGAATCTAGCAGGACATCGCCCTTGAGTTTGTGATCATCGCCCGAATCCATCCGTACATCGCCCTTGAGCCAGTGAGCATCACCCGAATCTAGCAAGACATCGCCCTCGAGCCAGTGAGCATCGCCCGAATCCAGCAAAACATCGCCCTCGAGCCAGTGAGCATCACCCGAATCTAGCAAGACATCGCCCTCGAGCCAGTGAGCATCGCCCGAATCCAGCAAAACATCGCCCTCGAGCCAGTGAGCATCACCTGAATCCAGCCGCACATCGCCCTCGAGCAAGTGATCATCACCCGAATCCATCAGCACATCGCCCTCGACCTTTTCAGTGGTCTCGAACTTGTCCCTGCGTTCCACCCCCGTCTCGAAAAAAAGGGTTGCATCTTCAAATGAAAGCGGTTAATATATGTAATAAGGTCATCTGATGACCTTATTATTAAAAGTGATGTGGTAGTTTGATGGGATGAGAGAAAAATGATCTTAAAAAGACAACGGGGAGGGATCAGATGTTGATGCTGGTGGCACTTAGTGCAGTTATTGCTCCTTTTATCTTACTGGTATTATTACGGATGCCAGCGATTAAGGGGATGTCCATAAGTTCTATTATCGTTATTTTACTGGCGATTACCGTATGGGGGATGGAAGGTCAAGTTGTTGTATCCTCGATGCTTCAAGGCGTACATAAGACATTAACGATTCTATTAATCTTGTTTGGGGCACTGGTGTTATTGAACACACTCAGAAATACAGGGGCAGTGGATCGTATTAATCAAGGGTTTCAAAGTATATCAAAGGACATGCGGGTGCAACTGGTCATTGTGGCCTTTCTGTTCGGTTCATTAATCGAGGGGGCTGCAGGATTTGGTACACCCGCGATGGTTACGGCGCCATTAATGCTGGCGCTGGGATTCAAGCCACTGGCGGCTGTTGCTACGGCATTGATTGCCGACAGTGCTGCCGTAGCTTTTGGAGCGGTAGGAACGCCGGTGCTGGTAGGGTTGAGTACCTTGCCGGGTGCAGATACAGCTTTTTTTCATGACGTGGGTTTTACCGTGACATTAATTGATTTATTTGGCGGGACATTTATTCCCTTTATCCTGATGCTGATTCTGACGTTATTTTTTGGCAAGGGAAATGGAATCAAAGATGCATTTGCCATGTTGCCTTGGACGTTATTGATCGGGATTACCTATACGGGTTCTGCCTTACTCTATTCGTATCTGTTCGGCCCGGAATTCGTAGCTATTCTTGGTGCACTGACTGGTCTGGTTGTAGCAGCATTGACGGCGAAGAAAGGGTGGCTTCTGCCAAAAGCAGTTTGGACGGATGCTATGCAGGAAGACTTCGAGGTCAATAAGGAGAAATCAGAAATGGGACTGTTGACGGCATGGTCCCCATACCTGATTGTTGTGGCCTTGCTGCTTCTGACACGAATTGTGCCATGGCTGCAGGAATTCACGCAGACAGCGATTGATTTAACATGGTCGGATATTCTTGGAGTGGAAGGGATCACTTCGGACTGGGAGCTGCTATATTCACCTGGGACGATTCTTGTGGTTACTGCCATACTGGCGGCGCTGATCCAGCGTAAGTCTTTTGCCAACTTTGGAAATGCGGCGAAACAATCCCTGTCCACCATAAAAATAACCGGATTCACATTGTCGGCAACACTTGCCATGGTGCATGTGTTCAGTAATTCCGGACTGAATGTGAATGACCTGATGAGCATGCCGGAGTATATTGCTCAAGGGATGGCCAGTACATTCGGTCCGATGTGGATTTTCGTGGCGCCGTTTCTTGGGGAATTGGGATCGTTCATTACCGGCAGTGCCACGGTCTCCACGCTCACCTTCTCTCCGGTGCAGTATAATATCGCGGAGGCGACGGGGATGAATGTGAACATCGTGCTGGCTTCCCAACTTGTCGGGGCCGGTGCGGGAAATATGATTTGTGTCCATAATGTCGTGGCAGCAAGCGCTGTTGTCGGGATAGAGGGGAAAGAAGGAAATGTGATCCGGAAAACATTGGCGCCCGCTCTGTTTTACGGCGTGCTTGCCGGAATCGGCGGATTTATTTTGATGAACCTTCTATAGCATGGGTGAAGACGTGACGGTTCATCTTTTCAACCCTATGTGTTTCCAGTAAAATGGGTGCTAATGACGAGGAGATGAAAAGCATGGACTATAAACATATTCGAACGAAAAAAATTTATGAAGAAGTTGCAGATTCCCTGATTGAGATGATTAAGGTCGGAAGCTTGAGCCCGGGGGATAAGCTGGAATCCGTGGAACAGCTGGCGAAGAACTTCGATGTTGGCCGTTCTGCAATCAGGGAGGCGCTCAGTGGACTCAGGACCATGGGACTTGTGGAAATGCGACAGGGGGAGGGCACGTATGTGAAGGAATTTGATGCCTCAAAATTCACCTTGCCGGTACCCTCCGCCTTTTTAATGAAGATGGAAGATGTGAAAGAACTGTACCAGGTCCGCAAAATTCTTGAAGTGGGGACAGCTGGACTTGCTGCTGCGCATCACCAGGAGGAAGATCTGCTTGCGATTGAAAAGGCGCTGGAAGAGATGAAAGATACCAATGGGAATGAGGAATTGGCAGAAAAAGCTGATCATGGTTTCCACTTGGCGATTGCTAAGGCGACCCATAATCAGATGCTGATTTACCTGATGGGCAGTGTGTCGGAAATTATGGCGGAGACCATCAGAGAAACACGCCGCTTATTACTGTATTCCGAGGGGAGAGCGGATCAGCTCTTTACGGAGCATCAATTAATCTATGAAGCAATCAAGGAAGGGCAGTCTGACCAGGCCGAGAAGTATATGTACGATCATTTGGCTGTTGTGGAAAGGCTGCTGTTTAAACATATCGAAAAACAAGAGGAGTGAGGGTTATGAAAGTCTCATTATTTATAACTTGTTTGAGTGACATCATGACACCGGAAGTTGGCAAAAACACACTGGAAATATTGGAGAGGGCCGGTTGTGAGGTGGATTTTCCGGAATCACAGACCTGTTGTGGGCAGCCTGCCTTTAACAGTGGCTATCTTCAGGACGCACAAGGGGCCATGAAGCAGACAATAAAAGCGTTTAAAGCATCCGATTATGTGGTGGGCCCATCCGGTTCCTGTGTCGGAATGCTGCGGGAATATCCGAAAATATTTGCCGGTGATCCCCAATGGGAAGAGGAAGCGAAGGCACTGGCTGCGAAGTCTTTTGAAATCACGCAGTTTCTCGTGGATGTCTTGGGAATCGTGGATACGGGTTCGACCTTCAAGGGGAAAGTCACCTATCACCCATCCTGCCATATGACCCGTATACTTGGCGTAAAGGATGCACCGAAAAAACTTTTACAGCATGTGGAGGGAGTGGAATTCGTTGAGTTGCCGATCGCGGAGGACTGTTGCGGATTCGGCGGAACTTTTGCCGTGAAGAGCCCGGTGATCTCGGGGGAAATGGTCAAGGAAAAATCGCGTCACGTGACCGAAACACAAGCCGAATATCTGGTTGGCGGTGATATGGGCTGTTTGATGAACATTGGCGGACGGATGACAAGAGAAGGCAAGAACATCAAAATCCTGCACATTACGGAAATACTAAATCACCATAACTAGGAGGGGTACTGTGAGTATTAAGATTGGAGATAAGCCGTTCGACAGCAGAGTTCAGGATGGTGTGGCGAACGAATTTATGCGGGAAGCAGTGTCTTCTGCGCAAGGACGTTTCCGCAGTGGAAAACTCCGTTCCTCAGAGGAGCTGGGGAATTGGGAAGACTGGCGTACACTTGGAGAAGAGATCCGTACACACACCCTGGAAAATATCGACTATTATCTGGAACAGCTTAGTGACAATGTCGCCAAGCGTGGAGGAAATGTCTATTTTGCAGAAACGGCAGAAGATGCCAATGAATATATCAAAAATGTCGTGAAGCAAAAGAATGGCAAGAAGGTTGTAAAGTCCAAGTCGATGGTGACGGAAGAGATCGGCCTGAACGGCGCGCTTGAGGAACTGGGAACAGAGGTGGTCGAAACGGACCTTGGCGAATGGATTCTGCAGATGGATGAGGATCCGCCATCCCATATCGTCACCCCTGCGCTTCATAAAAATAAGGAGCAGATCCGTGAATCTTTTGCCGAGAAAAAAGGCTATGAGAAATCGGATAAGCCGGAGGAACTGGCTTTATTTGCACGAGAGCAACTGCGTAAGGATTTCCTGTCAGCAGATGTAGGTATTACCGGCTGTAACTTTGCAGTCGCAGAATCCGGTGCTGTCACACTGGTAACCAATGAGGGGAATGCACGTCTGGTCACCTCTTTACCAGATACACAGATTTCGGTGATGAGTATGGAGCGACTGGTACCAACATGGGAGGAACTGGAAGTGCTTGTCAGCATGTTGACCCGGTCAGCGGTAGGGCAAAATCTCACGAGCTATATCACTTCCATTACAGGAACACGTCTGGAGGAGGAAATTGACGGTCCAGATGATTATCACCTGGTAATCGTTGATAACGGCCGTTCCAAGATTCTCGGGACGGAATTCCAGTCAGCCCTTCATTGTATCCGCTGTGCAGCTTGCATCAATGCCTGTCCGGTATACCGTCATGTAGGCGGGCATGCATATGGTTCGGTGTATCCGGGCCCGATTGGCGCAGTACTTACCCCATTGCTGGATGGCTATGAGGATCATAAGGAATTGCCGTATGCATCTACGTTATGTGCTGCATGTACCGAAGCCTGCCCGGTGAAAATTCCACTGCATGAACATCTGATCAGGCACCGCCAGATTATTGTGGAGGAAGAGAAGAAATCCCCAGTATCGGAAAAAATGATGATGAAGGGGTTTGCGCAATGGGCGTCTAATCCGGCCGCATACAAGATGAGTGCCAAAATGGCCAGAACTGCACTGAAACCATGGACGAAGGATGAAACAATAGACAATGGACCGGGACCACTGAAGGGATGGACCGATGTACGTGATTTCCCTGCCCCTGCCAAGCAGAGCTTCCGTTCCTGGTACAAAGATAGACAAAAGGAAGGTGAGTCATGATGCCCGTACAAAATCGTGATAAATTCCTCGATAATTTGGCAGAAAATCTTGGACGCCCGCGCCGCCGTGATGGGGTGGCGCGTCCGGAGTGGAGTGTGAATCCCCAGGCCGAAGTATTCAAAGGAGCGAACCAGGAGGAACTAGCCACCATCCTGGAAAAGCAATCGGAAGCGATTTACGCAGATTTTATCCGAACCGACAAGGATGATTTGCCAGGGGTCTTGAAGGATTTAATTTTGGAGGAAGGCCGTTCCGTAATAGCTTCCAATGACCCACGCAATGATGAATATGGGTTAACCGGGTTATATGAGGATTTGGAAAAGGAAATCGATGAGGTCCATGTATGGGATGCTGCAATTGGCAAAGAAAATCAGGTGATCGCCGAACGTGCGGATGTCGGCATCACCTTCAGTGACATCACCCTGGCAGAGTCTGCGACGGTCACCTTGTTCAATAATAAGGACAACGGCCGCACAATCAGCCTCCTGCCGCGGACCTACATCGCGGTTATCCCAAAGAGCACGCTGGTACCGCGTATGACCCAGGCAGCCCAACAGATCCATGAAGCAACCGAGCAAGGAATTGACGTCTCCTCCTGTGTCAGCTTCATCACCGGGCCAAGCAACAGCGCCGATATTGAAATGATCAAAATCGTAGGCGTCCACGGCCCAGTAAAAGCTATTTATGTATTGGTGGAATAGGGGGACGCAGGGACAGGTTCCTTGTCCCAACAGGAGGTTGCGGCTGTGAACGCAGGACCCCGCGGCCTGAACGCAGGACTGCACGTCCCGAACGCAGGACGAATCCACATAAGCGCCGGACCGCATGCCTCGAACGCAGGATGAATCAATATTTTTTCCAGATTCTTAACGATGCTGGTTGATCAAGAAGTAGGGCTCCCGTAGCCTTCGTAGTGGTAGCGTTTAAGTAGCTTGCACCATCGTTATGGATCCTGTCAGTATTCGTTACCTTTAAGGTTCGGCAGGCCATATTGAGCCTCATTTAGGATACAGGTTTGGTCATTCGAGGTTTACTTTAAAGTGAATTTAAAATACTTGAATGGCCGAACTCGTTCTGTTTTCCTCGATTATTCACTTATGTGTTTGCACAAAACTCTTCGCTTTAGATCAATGAATAAATGGGACAATGAACCTGTCCCCGCGTCCCCCTTTTATTTGGTAACTTATCGAACTTATTCTATAATAGTTATATAGGAACTTTGGCAATACTTCCATTGCTGTTCAATTACTGTTAAATTTTTTATAAAAATTCAGGAGTGATGTTTGAATGATTTTACAAAATGCAAAGATTTATGGTCAAGCGGGCAAATGGGATATTGCGTTAAACGGAGAAGAAATACAATCCATTACCCCGGCTGCGAATAATAATAATGGGAATCGTAATGGCAATGCCGTCGATCTAAACGGGAAAATAGTACTTCCACCTTTTGTTGAACCTCATATTCACTTGGATTATGCGCTCACTGCAGGAACACCCAGATGGAATCAATCAGGGAGTGTATTTGAGGGGATCGAGATTTGGTCGGAACGAAAACAAATCGTAGGCGAAACCAAAGAGGATATTAAACAACGGGCTTTAAAGGCGATTAAAATGCAGGTGAAACACGGGATTCAGCATGTGCGTACACATGTTGATGTGAGTGACCCCACACTGAAAGGGTTAGAAGCGTTACTTGAAGTAAAAGAAGAAGTCAAAGCCTGGATCGATTTACAGCTTGTGGCACTTCCCCAAGAAGGGCTCTATACGCATCCAAAAGGGGAGGAACTGCTAGAAAAAGCCTTGGAAATGGGTGCGGATGTCGTTGGCGGGATTCCGCATTACGAATTAACCCGTGAAGATGGCGTACGTTCTGTAATAAAAGCGCTGGAACTGGCAGGGAAATATGATAAATTGGTGGATATTCATTGTGACGAAATTGATGATGAACAATCAAGATATCTGGAAGTGCTTGCAGCCGAAGCCCTTAAATTAGGGATAGGAGACCGTGTCACAGCGAGCCACACAACTGCGATGGCTTCCTATAATGATGCGTATACGTACAAGCTTTTCCAAACACTGAAGAAAGCGGATATTCATTTCGTTGCCCTTCCAAAGGCAAATTTACATTTACAGGGGAGATTTGACAATTACCCGAAACGCCGCGGGTTAACGCGGGTGAAAGAGCTTCTGGAAGCCGGGATTAATGTCAGCTTCGGACTGGACTCGATTATGGATCCATGGTATCCGCTTGGCGATGGTAATTTAATCCATGTGGTAGAAATCGGATTGCACGCTTGTCGTATGACCGACTATGAAAATATCGTTACTGCACTGGAGCTCATTACAACAAACGGGGCAAAGACGTTGGGAATAAAAGAAGGCTATGGTGTAAAAGAAGGAAACAAAGCAAACCTGATCGTCATTGACACCGATTCTGAATATGAAGCCATACGCACACAAGCACCCGTTCTCTACTCCATTCGAAATGGAGAAATCATCGTCGAAACCAAACCAGCAGAAACAACGATTAAAGGGGACACAGGGACAGGTTCCTTGTCCCAGTGAGCTGCGGTTTGTGAAATGACTGAATCCTAATTTCTCGCTTAAGAGAGATTAGGATTTTATGTATGTGCATGTTTACTGTGTTTACCTGCCATTTTCGGTCTGTGAACGTTGAGTAAAATCTGATTTCGAAGTAAAATCCATCTACAGAAAGGTGATACAATGAAAATAGTTATAATTGGGAGCGGAATTGTTGGAGCGAGTGCAGCTTATCATGCAGCTAGAGGGGGTCATGACGTATATCTTGTGGACAATGAAAATAAGGGAGCAGCTACGGATGCTGGTGCAGGAATTATTTGCCCATGGATTACGACAAGGGATGATAATTGGTATAACATCGCCAAACGAGGTGCCCGCTATTATCCTGAGCTGATCGATTTATTGGCGATGGATGGCGAATATGATACGGCATATAAAAAGGTTGGTGCGCTAAGTGTCAGTTCCAATTCCGAAGAGCTGGACAGCATCGAGAAGGATCTGCTTCAGAAGCAAAAAGATGCACCGGAAATGGGAGAGATTTTCCGATTAAATCGGAAGGAGACGCAAGGGAAGTTTCCTCTTTTAAAAGATAATCTGGAATCTAGTTATGTAACTGGTGCTGCGAGAATTGATGGTAAATACTTAAGAGATTCGATGCGAAAAGGTGCCATTAAGCATGGTGTCACAGCGATTGAAGGGGAGGCCTCTTTGATTAGAGAAGGGGAACAAATTACCGGGGTAGCTGTTAAAAATCAAACGATAATGGCAGATAGAATCATTATTGCATCCGGAGCATGGGCTCCATCGTTACTCAAAAGTCTTGGCATGGAAATAGAAATACAACCACAGCGGGGACAAATTGCCCATATTACAATGCCTGATATGGATACATCCAATTGGCCTGTCATACTTCCGCAATCCAGTCATTATATTTTGGCATTTGATGACTCGAAGGTGGTGGCAGGAGCTACCAGGGAAACAGGGGTAGGATTTGATTACCGTTTAACAGCAGGCGGGGTACACGAAGTTCTATCTGAAGCCTTCCAAGTAGCGCCGGGACTCAAACAGGGAACACTAAAGGAAATGCGAATTGGATTTCGACCGGTGGGGCCAGACCCCTATCCATTAATTGGCAAGCTGGAGCCATTTCATCATGTTATTATGGCAAACGGGCTTGGCCCCTCAGGCTTAACCATGGGTCCTTACATTGGAAAACTTGCTGCGTCCATAGCGAATGATGAAGCGGTTGATATTGATTTAACAAGATATAGTCCCATGCGGGCCATCAACTAATACTTTTGCAGGTTGCTTTTGAGCTCTAATCTACTTCGTTTTGTTCAGTTCATGGAGGAAGAATCAATAATTAGCTGGGTGTGTTTATTGTGTTTTGAACCATTTTCTTGGTGGAAAATTAATTTGTAAAATCTACATTTATTTTTTGCAGTTAAGAAAGTGAAAAAGTTTTCTTACTGCATAAATGTGGGCTTATGAGCTTTCGCCTAACCTATAGCGAATGCCAAGTTTTTCTAATCAATGCTATTGCCTGGAAACGTCGCGGCGTCTATAAGTAAATGAAAAAGAAGCGATTCTTTTATTTGCTGTTTAGCCCAAAAAGGCGTATCTTTTCTATTAGACTTTGAAAATGTGTGGGGGACCTATCTATGAATCAAAATAAATATGATAATAAAATTCTAATTGCGGGTCTTTTAATCGCCGGGTCTTTTATCGGCATTTTGAACCAGACACTGATGATTACAGCCATTCCTCCTATTATGGAAGAGATGAATATTTCAGCAAATACGGCACAGTGGCTAACGACTGTGTTCATGCTCGTCAATGGCATCATGATCCCTATTACCGCGTTTTTTATAGAAAAATTTACGACACGTCAGCTTTTTTTGACAGCAATGGCTGTCTTTACGCTTGGCACATTGCTCGGCGGCCTGGCGACGAATTTTCCTTCCCTAATCACTGCAAGGATTATTCAATCGGCAGGTGCCGGGATTATGATGCCACTTATGCAGACGGTTTTTCTTCTCATTTTCCCGGTGGAACGTCGTGGAACGGCTATGGGCTATATCGGTCTTGTCATTTCGTTTGCTCCGGCTATTGGACCGACCATTTCCGGCTGGGTGACGTCAAACTTGGAGTGGCGTTATTTGTTTTGGGGTATCCTGCCTTTGGCACTCATCATGATGGTTGTCGCTTACTATAAAATGAGAAACGTTACAGAGCGCAAGCACCCCAAAGTTGATCCGGCCTCGGTGATCTTATCCACGATTGGCTTTGGGAGTTTACTCTATGGCTTTACAAGTGCCGGCAACAATGGCTGGGCAAGCTCAATCACTTTAATCAGTCTTACGCTCGGTCTTGTTAGCCTTGTGATTTTCACGTTGCGTCAGTTTCGTATGGAACATCCGATGCTTGACTTAAGGGTATTCAAGCAACGAATTTTCACCTTGTCCACTATCATATGCAGTATTGGATTTTTAGGATTGATCGGCCTGGAAACAATCATTCCATTATATCTGCAAAATATGCGCGGGTTTACGGCGATGGAAGCGGGCCTTGTTCTATTCCCCGGTGCTTTGCTCGCCGGATTGATGGCTCCGATTACGGGTCGTATTTTCGACCGAATTGGGGCGAAGGCACTCGCTATTTTCGGATTGATTCTGATGTCGCTCTCAACATTTGCCTTTTTATTCATTGGCACGTCGACATCGCTCGTATTTGTATCCATTATGTTTGCAATCCGTATGTTTGGTTTTTCCATGGTTATGATGCCGGTTAATACCGCCGGTTTGAATACATTGCCGCCTAAGCTGATTCCGCATGGAACGGCCGTCACGAATACAACGCGGCAAGTGGCCGCATCGATAGGGACGGCGTTACTCGTCACAACGATGACAACGACTGCAGACGCCACGCGGTCGAATTCGGCTGTCGCCAACCCGGACATTCTTGGCGCTATCGTCGCCCTTGGGCTGATTGGCCTTTTAACCGCAATCACCCTACTGCTCTCTTTTCAATTGAAGAAAACCTACCCACCTACAGATGCAGAGTGGGACGAAGCTTACGAGAGGGACAAGGGGACAGGTTCCTTGTCCCAGCAGAGTTGAGGGGGACGAGGGGACAGGTCCCTTGTCCCAGCTAAAGTTTATGGTTCAAATGAATTTGGAGGTCTTGATTGGTCGAATTCATTTTTTGATAGATTCTGTGTCCGTCCCATTTTACCGGTTTCCCTTGCGCGCGTTTGCATAAAAAAAGAAGAACTCTCTCTTCGTTTTAGATTAACGGATGAAAGGGACGATGGACCTGTCCCTGCGTCCCCCTCTTTTTTCGGAAAATTTTAAAATATAGATTGCAATTTAAAGCGCTTTCAAATACAATGTTGAGTATAGATAATTTGTTTGACAAACAAAATAACTATACTAGCTCGGAGGGAGGGCTTGCAAGCATTGAATTTTTCATTAAATGCTTTTAGAATATTGAAAATGAAAGCGCTTTATAATAAATTCTAAGGGGGAGACCATTATGGCAACGACAGCAATGGAAAATGGTAACCAGTATCATTCATCGAAACTTTGGCAAATTGGACTATTTACATTAAATAACACGGCAACAAATCTTTATTTGTTTATCTTAGGTTTTGTAACATACTACGCAACCGGAGTAGCAGGACTGTTAGTAGTGGGAGTAAGTGTGATTTTAACCGGATCGAGAATATTTGATTCGATTACAGATCCTATTGTAGGCTTTATTCTTGATAAAACAGAATCACGTTTTGGAAAGTTTAGGCCATTCATGATAATAGGGAATATCACGCTGGCTAGTAGCGTATTACTGATGTACAATGTAACGCATTTATTGCCTGAATCGTTACGGTTGATTTTCTTTATTGCCAGTTACATCTTGTATATTATTGGTTATACGCTTCAAACTTCTACTACAAAAGCTGCACAAACTGTCTTAACAAATGATCCAAAGCAAAGACCACTTTTTGCTGCATTTGATGGTGCTTTTAATGCCTTATTGTTTACAGGTGGCCAAATTTACGTAGCCTCCTACCTGGTTGTGAAACACGGTGACTTTACGATGGGGTTATTTGTTGAATTAAATACGATTGCGATTGTTCTTTCCGGTATATTTACAATTTTAGCAGTGATTGCTATATCAAATAAAGATAGAAAAGAGTACTTTGGTTTGGCGGAGAACACGGTACAAACCAAATTTCGTGATTACTGGCCTATTTTAAAAAGGAATCGATCGTTTCTGATGTTAATTATTTCCGTTTCCTCAGACAAGTTAGCTTTTGGATTGCTTCGATATCAAGTAGTGATGGTCATGTTATTTGGCATTGTGATGGGAGACTTTGGGTTAAGTGGCACAATGTCAGCAATTATTCTTATACCCAATGTTTTAATAACAATCATTGTCGTTGGAAAATCAAGAAAGACAGGCATGAAAAATGGGTTAGTAAAATCAACGTGGGTGTCATTGTTAGCTTTAATTGCCCTGGTTGCACTATTCTTAGTCATTGACCCGACAACTATTTCCTTTGAGAGCTTTGGCATTGCTACGCTATTATTTATCATTTTATATGCTTTAGTAATGGGTTTTGGCGGTGTCCCGTCTGCACTAATTAACCCTATGATTGCAGATGTTTCTGACTATGAAACATATAAAACAGGCCGTTATATACCTGGGATGATGGGAACGCTCTTCTCCTTTGTTGATAAATTAATTACATCATTACCTCCTTTAATCGTCGGTGCTGCTGTATCTATCATTGGATTTACGGATGAATTTCCGACAGTGAATGATTCGGTAACAACACCTTTATTTTTCGTTACAATGCTATTAGCATTTGGAACTCCAACTATTGGGCATATTATTACACTAATAGCAATGAAATTCTATTCGTTAGACTATAAGAAAATGGAAGAAGTTCAAGCTGGTATAGCAGAAATGAAGGAAAAAGAACAAATTGATAGTGAATCAGTTAATTAAATAGGGAGCAAGGGGACGAGGGGACAGGTCCCTTGTCCCAGTTAGAGTTTATGGTTCAAATGAATTTTGGAGTCTTGATTGGTCGAACTCATTTCTTGATAGATTCTGTTTCCGTCCCATTTTACAGGCTTTCCTTGCGCGTTTGCATAAAATGAAGAATTCTCTCTTCGTTTTAGATTAACGGATGAAAGGGACGATGGACCTGTCCCTGCGTCCCCCTCTATGCCACATTCTTTGGGGAAAATTTTTAGTTTGGCATAAGGATGGGTTCTAGAAATAATTAATTCAGGTGGTATAATGGTGTTAGTAAATAACAAGGCGGTGTTTAAAATGAGTGTTAACCGTGAAGAACTAAAACGGCTAATTGACTTTATTCACGAAGAAGATACGGTTGAGGTATATGACTTTATTGGTTATTTAAATATGAAACGGGAAAGAGAAGCCATTGATCAAATGGATTTAGACCTTTTTTCTAAGGATAAGGAGCTAATCCGTCAAGTACAGAAAAGTCAGGAAGATCGCGCAAATGGACGTATTTACGATCAAGAGCAAGGATTAAAGTATCTCCAGAACAAAATCAAGGAGTTTGAAAGTGAACAAAACTTATAATGTCTATTGATCACAAACTGCCCTTGATGAATTGAGTAATATACTTGCTTATCCTCCAGAAGTTAAGGAACGGATATTTGGATGCTTATAAGCGATTATCATATATGCCCACTTTGATTGCAAAACAAGTGCCCAATGGAACTTTAAAAGGCTATTGGGTAAGACTTGGTTTATATCAAGTAATTTTAGTATTTGAAGTTAATGAAAAAGAATCTATTGTTAGCATTGATGGTATTAAACATAAGAGAGAAAATGTTTATTGGAAGAGAAAGTAATAAGGTCGGTAGAAATTGAACCTCCATTAAAATGGGGGTTTTTTTACGAGGGAGGTTAGAAAAAATCTGAGGAACAATTCTTGATGCAGCTTTTTCGTATTGTTAAATATTACGTAATCGACGCGAGAATTGAACAATTATGAACTGTTCAGCAGCCCATTGTTCTTGGTCTGTAATCAGTAATAGGGATAAGGATAAGGGGTGTATTTATTTATTAGGAAAGCTACCCAGTTTTTTCCTGAGACAGCTATTGTTCTTAACAAGCAAGCGCCTTTAATCAAAAGTGTTCATTTTTGAGCGCAGGACCTTATACTCCGACTGCAGGACTACCAATCATAAGCGCAGGACCACTCATCCTAATCATACGAATTTATTATTGATTTAACAAATTGAAAGACCGTATCATTGAGCAATCATACAAATGATGCTAACATATTAAATTATCATGGCCACTATTTGATGGAAGAACCGAATATTATTATGGACAAAATAAAGGAGTGATCAATAATGAACAACACAATCGAAACGATTCTCAATCATCGTTCAATACGCAAATTTAAACCAGAAAAATTAACAACGGAACAAATACATACAATCGTAAAGTCTGCACAACAAGCTTCAACCTCCAGCCATGTTATGGCATACACCATTATTGGTATCACAGATGAGAAGTTAAAGGCAGATTTATCAGCTGTATCAGGACAACCTTATGTGAAAGATAATGGTCACCTTTTTGTGTTTTGTGGCGACCTGAACCGTATTTACCAACAAGCCTCTAAGGAAGAGCAATCTCAAATGCAGGAAAGTATGGAAAGCACCGAACAATTTATCGTAACAACCATTGATGCAGCGCTAGCGGCACAAAATGCATCCATAGCAGCAGAGTCTATGGGATTAGGGATTTGTTTTTTAGGTAGTCTGCGAAATGACATCACACGTGTAAGCAACCTATTGAGACTTCCGGAACACGTCATTCCTTTGTTCGGACTGGCGGTTGGCTATCCGGATCAGCAGCCTGAAATCAAACCACGGCTTCCCCTTGACGTTGTTTATCATGAGAATGAATATGCCGATGATGATAAGCAACATGAATTAATAAGCGATTTTGATAATCAGCTTACCTCCTATTACCAAAATCGCTCAAGCAACAAACGAAAAGCTACATGGACGCAACAAATGATCCAAAAGTACAAGAATCCTATACGAATGGATGTTACACCATTTATGAAGGATAAAAAATTTAATAAACGGTAATAGAGCAGCACATCGCGGGTGATGTGCTGCTTTTTAAATTATAACGAATGCCAAGTTTTCTAAGTTTAAAGGAGTCTTTAAAGGCAGGTTGTTAAATATTAACATTGTATATTTATTTTCTTTTATGGTATTATAAGAACATAAGTTCCCATTTAAAATTCATACGGGAGGAAATGGATATGGAAGACTTGCTTCGTCGTGCTGTAGATAAGAAACAGAAGCTGGAAATGATTTATATCGCGAGTGATAATCAAATTTCACAACGAGTTATCCGGGTGCTGCAGGTAACGGATGAATCAATCCTGGCATATTGTTTCACCAAGAAGGAAGTACGGACGTTCAAACGAAATAATATCCTTTCGGCTGAGCTGTTAAAAGGAAAGGTGGGCGCATAATAATGAGTGAAATTAACGATCGAGGCACCATTAAATGGACTTCATTAATGATGCCGGAGCATATTCAGTTATTAAATCAAATGTGGAAAGAGAAGGAATATAAAGAGAAGCCTATTCTGGATGAGCAAAAGATACAGGATATTGAAACACAACTGCAGATGGCTATTCATAATAACCTGACCGTTAAAGTCGAATATTATGCAAACCATGACATTCATACAATTGCTGGTAAACTGCTGAAGATTGATTCGATGAACAAAAGCATCCAGTTAAATGATAATAGCCGAACAATAATTCCCCTGAATAGTGTCCTGGATGCATACATTGACTGAGGGGCCTGTCCTCCAGCGGGTTCATGATTCAATTGAATCGGGGATTCTTGATTGGTCGAACTCATTTCTCGATAGATTCTGTTCCCCGTTTTTCAGCCTTGACGTTAGCGTTTGCATAAAAAGAAGTACTCGTTTCGTTTAGATCAATAAAAGAATGGGACAATGAACCTGTCCCTGTGTCCCCCGTATACCAAGAATAAATGGGACGAGGAACCTGTCCCTGCGTCCCATTATATCCGTTCTCCTTTTTTTAATCGCTCAATTAATTCGTTTAAATCGTCTCTTTTTACTCGCCAATGTCGCCCAATTTTAAAAGCAGGAACCTTTCCCTCTTGCACCAATTTATATGTTGTCATTTCACTTAATTGTAAATACTCAGCAACTTGTGAAACAGTCATAATCTCTTTAGTCTCATTTGTCATTAAAGACGCCTCCAAATTGTTCGCTTTCTACTATCATACCATAAATACATATTTGTTTAAAAAGCAAACATCTATTTACAGCTAATTATAAACCTTGATATTGCACGTATATTACTACTCCGGTATGTACTTGAAAACATAGGTATAAATATGGCTCATGTAGTTCCTGATTTGATAGAATGAGCTACAACGTTTATTCTTCCATGGATATTATTATATTGGATGATTCGATTCATTAAACATTTTTAGTAAAATAAAGCAGCAAGCGCAGGAAACGTGTGCGTCGGAGATCAAATTATTCTATACTTTATAGTAATCCATCATTTTACATATAAAGAGGTGCAAAACATATGACTTCCGGGAAAACAGGACAGAAATTCTATTATGGCTGGGTGATTGTATTCATTGCCGGGATGGGGGTGTTTTTCTCCGGTCCGGGTCAGACGTATTCCAACTCGATTTTCATCGATGAATATATTCGGGAGTTTGGCTGGTCGCGTTCGCAGGTCTCCGGCATCTATTCAGGAGCGACGCTCTGTGCGGGGCTATTGATGCTGTTTGTTGGCAGGTTCATCGACCGGTTCGGGCAAAGGTTTATGATGGTGCTGATTGGTTCGCTGCTGGCAATCGCCTGTTTGTATAACAGCATGGTCACCAATGTCTTCATGTTGGCAATCGGATTTTTCCTGATCCGCCTGCTTGGACAAGGCAGCATGTCGTTGATCCCGAATACACTTGTTTCCCAGTGGTTCATCAAAAAAAGGGGACGGGCATTCAGCTTCATGACCTTGGGAAGCTTTGCCAGTGCGTCGATGTTCCCGGTTATCAATGCATGGCTGATTCAGACCTGGGACTGGCAATTTGCCTGGAGATTTTGGGGGATCGCATTGCTCGTACTGTTCGTCCCGCTTGCCCTTTTTGGGGTACGCAACAAGCCAGAGGAAATGGGGTTGACACCGGATGGGGATTTGGAGAATACGGCAAAAGATAAGGGGCCATCCATGTCTGCGCCACTCCCTCAAGCGGAAGTGGATTTCACACTGCAGGAAGCAACCAGGACGCGTGCTTTTTGGTTAATCCTCATCTGCGTTGGAATTCCATCGATGGTCAACACGGGGATTACATTCCATATTGTCTCTATCTTTTCCACGAATGAACTTTCCGCTGGTGCGGCGGCAATGGTATTAAGTTTGATGGTGCTTGTGGGGATTCCGATGTCCTTTGTTTCCGGATTCATTACAGAAAGAATACGCACAAACTACTTGCTCGTGTTCATTTTCATCATCGAAGTGATCCTGTTGCTTCTGCTGGTGGTCATGGATTCCTTCTGGATGGCGATTCTCTTTGGGATTGTCTGGGGTATGGGGAATGGTTTTGAACGGATTGGCACCAACGTCATCTGGCCGGATTACTTTGGGAGAAAACATATTGGCAGCATCAATGGTGTCGGCATGACGATCGTCGTTATCGGTTCCTCATTGGGACCACTGCCATTTGGGATTGGCTATGATCTATTCCACAGCTATAATCAGGTGCTTTTGCTTTCCCTTGTGTTCCCGGTAATCGGGATCATCAGTGCATTGCTTGCTAAAAAACCGCAAAAAGAGAGCGGGCAGGCAGGGTGAAAAAAGTGCATGACAAATGGGGCCGGAAATCCATCCGGGCCCTATTTGCCGTACGCTGACGAAAGAGGGAAACTGTTCGAACGCTAGCTCCGTAAATAAAGCTACGATACTGCTGGTGACAGGGCAGGGGAGATGTTGGTCCTCTTCATCTGCCCTGCGAATAACCTGTTCTCCCTTATCTGCTAGCACTTTTTCATCTCTTTTGTTCATATATCTAGTATGGTTAAGGTATACTTAATTACAATAGATTATATTCAATTAGAAAATGGCTACCACCTCTGCTGGGTGGTAGCCATTTTAAAATTTGGTGAAAAGCCAAGTTTCTAATAATCTATAATTCTAGTGCCCGGATGCGGAAATCCCGCCGATTTTGCTTTTCAGCTGTTTGCTTTCCGCGTTCAGGCCTGTATAGGAAACGTTAATACCATTTTGTTCAAATTTCATCTCGATCTTATCAAGTGCACCGACTGCTGAATCATCCCAGAGGTGGGCATTTGTCAGGTCAATTTCTACTTTCTTGATGGTATCGGCAAAATTGAACTGTGCCGGGAAGTCATTGACGGAAGCAAAGAAAAGCTGTCCATCCACATGATAGATTTTCTTCTGTTCTGTCCAAATGAGTTCTTCGGTCACTTTCACTTTAGAAATCTTGGCCGCGAAGAAGATTGCGCTCAAGAGCACACCTGCCAGGACACCAATGGATAGGTTATGGGTAACCAGAACAATGACGACGGTGGTCACCATTACGGATGCATCTGTTTTAGGTAGTTTTCCAAGGTTCTTCACGGAAGACCAATCAAAGGTACTGATGGATACCATAATCATGACACCAGCCAGGGCTGCCATTGGAATCTGTACAACCAATCCACCAAGAACAATAATCAAAAACATCAGGAAGACACCTGCGACCAGCGCAGATAAACGTCCATTACCTCCGGATTTAACGTTGATAACGGATTGTCCGATCATGGCACAACCAGCCATACCACCAAAGAATCCTGATACAATGTTCGCGATCCCCTGTCCGCGACTCTCTTTATTCTTATTACTCTCTGTATCTGTCATATCATCGACAATGTTAGCTGTCAGCAGGGATTCAAGCAGGCCGACAATAGCAAGGGACAAAGAGTAAGGGAAAATGATCATCAGTGTTTCAAATGTAAATGGAATAGATGGAATCAGGAATACAGGAAGTTGCTGGGTCAATGCTCCCATGTCACCAACTGTACCTACTCCCAAGTTTCCGAAAATAGCAATCGTCGTAACAACCACAATCGCCACCAGTGTGGATGGTATGGACTTGTTAATTTTCGGAAACAGGTAGATAATAGCCAGAGTCAATGCCACCAATGCGTACATGACCCAGGTTTCGCCAACAAAGTGCTGCAGCTGGGAAGTGAAAATCATAATCGCCAAAGCATTCACGAAACCGACCATCACGGAGCGCGGCACGAATTTCATGACCTTTGCCATTTTAAAAATACCAAATAGAATTTGTATGATACCTGTAAGAATAGTTGCTGCAAGTAAATACTGTAAGCCATGGTCAGCAATCAGGTCGACCATCAGCAGGGCCATTGCTCCGGTTGCGGCAGATATCATTCCCGGCCTTCCTCCGACAAATGCGATGACGACCGCAATACAGAAGGACGCATACAATCCAACCATCGGATCAACATCAGCAATGATCGAAAACGCGATGGCTTCCGGTATCAGCGCCAATGCCACAACGATTCCTGCCAATACATCTCCCCGGACATTGCCGAGCCATTGCCTCTTTAATGTTTGTACATTCACTACGAACACCTCTCTTAAATATTTTTATATCCACTCTTGCGCGTCGCAAAAGTATTTTTCATTTTACAATACACGAATAATACCATAGGATTCTTTGGGTGCAAAACGTCAAGAAAACGCGATCATTTTCTATATACTTTAAAATACATCCAATTACTAATTTTTGCATGGTGAATTAACAAAATGTATATTTTGTAATAATTGATTATAAATGAATATAATTGAGTTAAAACTAATGATGGTCATATTAAAAAATGGGAGATTTATGGTATCATGAAATATGTTAGGAACTAGTATCTTCGACTTAGTGAAATGACCACCTGTAAACTGGTGCAACAAGCGAAAACCCAACCCCATTGAATCCGGTCATCAACCAATGCGAAGCTATCTCCAGCCTAAATACAAATTACACTTTAAGCGAATACTTAGTATATACTCGCTAGATAATAGAAGGGATTTTTAATATGAATTTAAAGGAAGAAGTCAGCCAGCGGAAAACGTTCGCCATCATTTCTCACCCGGATGCTGGGAAAACTACGCTGACGGAACGAATTCTGCTGTTCGGCAATCTGATCAGTTCAGCAGGTACGGTAAAAGGGAAGAAATCTGGCAAATTCGCCACGTCCGACTGGATGGAAATCGAGAAGCAGCGTGGGATCTCCGTCACGTCTAGTGTGATGAACTTTCGCTATGACGGCTACCGTGTAAATATTCTCGACACCCCCGGCCACGAAGACTTCAGTGAGGACACGTACCGTACACTGACTGCCGTGGACAGCGTCGTAATGATTATTGATGCAACAAAAGGGATTGAGGCACAGACACTTAAACTATTTAAGGTGTGTCGTATGCGGGGTATCCCTATCTTTACCTTTATCAATAAGCTTGACAGGGAGGGAAGAGAGCCTCTGGAACTATTGGAGGAAATTGAAGAAGTGCTCGATATTGGCACTTATCCGATGAACTGGCCGGTAGGGATGGGCAAACGTTTCCTCGGGATTTTCGACAGGGAGAATCAGCAATTCATTCAATATAATGGAAATGAAGAGGAAACCTATATTCCATACAGTGAATTGGATAAGCCGGAGTACGAGGAACTGGTATCCAATGCAACATATCAGGCTGCTGCCGATGAGTTTTCCCTTGTGGAAGAAGCAGGGGATGATTTTTCATTGGATTCTGTGCTGTCCGGTGAGCAGACACCGGTATTCTTCGGAAGCGCCCTGGCACCGTTCGGGGTGGATACGTTCTTTGATTCGTTCATCTCGATGGCACCAGCTCCTGCTCCGAGGAGATCAACGGAAGGGCTCGTGTCCCCAGAAAATCCGGATTTTTCCGGGTTTGTCTTTAAAATCCAGGCAAACATGAACCCAGCCCACCGAGACCGTGTGGCCTTTCTACGTGTCTGTTCCGGGAAATTCGAGCGAGGAATGAGTGTGACTTTATCACGGACCGGTAAGCAGCTGAAGCTCGCCCAGTCCCAGCAGTTTGTCGCCTCCTCCCGCGATACCGTGGAGGAAGCCTATGCCGGTGATATTATCGGCATCTATGACCCGAATATGTATCATATTGGTGATACGATCAGCGATGGAAAAACCGGATTCAATTACAATGAACTGCCGCAATTCCCGCCAGACCAGTTCAAACGGGTGACTGCCCAAAATGTGATGAAATCGAAACAGTTTAAAAAAGGAATCGAACAGCTTGTCCAGGAAGGAGCCATCCAACTCTTCCATGGAAGCCACGGAGGCTCTTATATACTGGGAGCCGTTGGGGAATTGCAGTATGAGGTATTCCAGTACCGGATGAAAAATGAGTATAACGTCGACGTGCTTCTGGAGACGATCGGCGACAGAATACCGCGCTGGATTAAAGAGGAACAAGTTGACGATTCCCTTTTCGATGAGCGGAATATGCTTGTCCGGGACCGGGAAAGCAATCCTGTTATCCTATTTAGGAATGAATTCTCTCTCAATTGGTTCCATGAAAAGCATCCCGATATCGAACTGATTGATCTGTTTGAAGTGAATACCTATAATCAGGCACAGGAATAGATCACTGGACAGATTTGAATAAATGTAGGGTCTATTTCATTTATGGATCCAGATGAAAAAAACTAAGTAAATCAGAAGCTGCCTTCCAAATAATGGAGGCAGCTTCTTTATTAGAAATAGGTTATGAGAGAAGATACTGAATTCAATCGATGTCCATATAGGATATACAGCTTTATACAGCTAACCCAATCGTTCTCTCCAAATCTTCAAATGGACATTAGCAATTTCAATCTTTTCATCCCACTTTATAAGGGAACAAATTTAGGAAGCGAGAGAAAAGCCACCGCTTCACTTAAATATAATCCATGATATATTCGATAGCCTGTTTCCCGGTTTTTTCCCATTCATTTTTGTCTTCGATGTATCCATCTCTATCAAGAGGTTCCTGAAACTGACTCAGTCCGCCTGTTGCAGTTAGAAGCAATGAATCAGCATCCCTGTCTAAACCAACATGCACGACATGTTTAATTACATAGGGTGTTCCAAACTCTATATAGGTGTCATCATTATCCAGTTCCCCTTCGAGTACATGAAAAGGAATTCTTATGTAAATTGTCTCGCCTCCATCCCTCCATAACAATCCGTCGAAAAATGCTCTGTCATACTCCCAGTTTCCGCACAACGTGTAACCCATCGGCTTTAATAATTTACGCATTTGCCCGAAGTACGTTTTTTGTCCTTCAATAGCTGTTTGTAATTCTATCACTGCTGCTCACTCCTGTTCAAAAAGGCTTAGTGATTAGTATCGACAAGGAAGATGTGGAACATACCAGATTAAATGTTTATTTCAGGAAAATGTATGTAATATGAATGAATGTTATAAAAACATGGGAGATGGGTATATAGTAAACTATATTTCCACCAGGATAATCAAGCATCCAAAACAAATGGAAATAAATCAACTTAAAGATGAATAACTTAAAGTTGAGGTATGAATGGGATTCAACAGAGTAGGGAGTGAAGAAATGTTTTTAGCATGGAATGAAGTGAAATATAATAAGCTGCGGTTTATTTTAATTGCAGGCGTTTTAATGCTCGTCTCTTATTTAGTGTTTTTCTTATCAGGATTAGCAAATGGATTGGAACAGTTAAATAGGGAAGCCGTTGATAAATGGAATGCGGATGGAATCATTTTAACAGAGGAATCCGATATTAATCTTCCCCGATCAACCATGTACATAGAAGATTACAAAGGAGATGGGGCTGATGATGCAGCTGTACTTGGCCAATTAAATGCAATTGCCAGTGTGCATGATGACCTTAAATCCAATGTGTCTATTTTCGGAATCAGGACAGGTGAGTTTATCATGCCTGAAGTAACAGAAGGTAGTCCATTTACCACAGAGGGGGAAGTGATTGCCGATGATACCCTGAAGGAAGAAGGTTTTGCGATTGGGGATGAACTGGAAATATCCTCTTCAGATGTGGCATTAACAATTACAGGGTTTACAGATAATGCGAGGTTTAATGCAGCTCCTGTTCTATATAGCAGTTTGGAAACATTGCAAACAGTCCAGTATGGTGATGGGGGAGAAAACAATCAAGGACAAATTAATGGGATTGTCATCCGGGATGATAATATCGATGAGGTTTCTTTAAATGACGAGCTGCAAATTGCAGAGATCTCCACATTTATTGAAAACTTGCCTGGCTATACCGCACAAAACCTGACGTTAACCTTTATGATTTATTTCCTTTTTATTATTTCATCGGTCATTCTGGCCATTTTCCTTTATGTATTAACCATTCAAAAGGTAAGTATGTTTGGTGTCATGAAAGCACAAGGGATTTCCAGTAAGTACCTGGCAAATTCCGTTATTGCCCAGACGTTTCTTTTGGCGCTTGCAGGTGTGACCATTGGTTTCCTGTTGGCTGTTGTGACTGGGTACTTTCTGCCACCAGCTGTTCCTGTTGCATTTGACTTTATAGAAATGCTGGTTTATGGCATGGTACTCGTTGCTGTATCTGTTTTAGGTGCATTATTTTCGATACGCACGATTGTAAAAATCGACCCATTAAGAGCAATAGGAGGCTAAAATATGGCAACACTTGAAATGAATGAGGTAAATAAAGTGTTTGGAGAAGGTCATACCATGGTGAAGGCCTTAAAGCATACGAATTTTACAGCGGAGAAAGGGGAGCTTATTGTTGTGATAGGACCATCGGGGTCGGGGAAGAGTACCTTTTTAACAATAGCAGGCGGTCTTCAATCCCCAAGCCATGGAGATGTGACGATAAATGGAAATAATATTACGCGTTTCAAGGAAAAGAAACGGGCTTTTGTTCGCCTGAATGAAATCGGCTTTGTGCTGCAGGCATCTAATCTGGTTCCTTTCTTAACGGTAGATCAGCAAATGCGATTGCTGGATAAAGTGAAAAAAGACAATCTCTCAAAGGATGAGCTGCATGATTTATACAATTCTTTGGGGATCGATCAATTACGAAACAAATACCCTTCCGATTTATCAGGGGGCGAACGACAACGTGTGGCCATTGCGAAGGCATTGTACAGCGACCCTAGCATCCTTTTGGCAGATGAACCCACTGCATCTTGACACGGACCGTGCATATGAAGTGATGGAGATGCTGCAGGATCTAACCAAAAAAAGGGGGAAAACAACGATTGTGGTCACACATGATACCCGATTGCTTGACTATTGCGATAAGGTATATGAAATTACAGATGGCAGGATCAGCCTGCAGCAACGGGAAAGTGCGCGAAACCCTAGTGAGTAGGGTTAAGGATGAAAAGGAAATTCAAATATCAATACAATAGATGTAAAATAAAGTAAAGCAATGGGATGCTAAAAGCACATAATAGACTGGATACTAATACACCCAAGGAAGCAAAAAGTGTATCAGCTCCGTATTTCTGCGCATAAAGCGACATAGTCGGAGCTGAAGGCATGCCTGCAACAAGAAAAGCAACCGCAAATAGTGTAAATGGTACAGAAAAGTGAGCAAAAGGAAGCAGGAATAGCGGGATGAAGAGCAGCTTCGCCATGGCAGATTTCCATACATATCTATCTTTTAATAAAAATGGGATGTCTTTATATGTTACATTCGCGATTAAACTGCCAATTAAGATCATGGAAAGCGGAATCGTCATTTTTCCAACACTCTCGAGGCTATTGGCAAGTATTTCAGGCCAACTTATGGGGAGAAATAAAATAGCTAATCCGATAGATGTAGAAAGAACTCCCGGATTCAGGAAGATTTTTTTCCATGCAATTTCAACTGTATCCCTGGTAAATAAGTAGATGCCATATGTCCATATGAGAATAAAATATACGATATTAAACATCGTTAAGTACACGATCCCCTGCTCCCCAAAAATGGCAAAAATGACAGCATAACCAATATATCCCTGATTACCAAAAATAATAATACCTTCATAAACACTTTTCTTACTTTGTGAAAGCTGTGAGCGCTTCCGCATCCAAATAGCCAAAAAAATGGACAGGAGAAGGATATAGACAGACATGCATACAAGCCAAAAAAAATCTCTTAATAAATCATAAGAAAATGAAATATTTAGGGAGAATAAAATAAGAGCAGGCAAGGTGACGTATAAAATCAGCTGTGTCAATACATGATTTGCCTCTTCATTCAGAACCCCTATTTTTCTTACTGTAAACCCCACCATCGCAATAAGGTAAAGCTGGAGCATTTCCTGCAGAAAACTACCTATTGAACCCATGATAACCGCCCCTTTATCGGTTAGTATATGAGCAAATGCTTCATAAAGTTTCTGCTAAATATCATGTTGTAACTATTTTCCAACAGACCAATGCAGATAAATTCCTAAAAGAAAATGTATGAAATGAACAGTAACTTTAATAATAAGAGCATGCCTCGCATTTATCGGGGACTCTTCGCTATGATGCGGAATGCAGAAATAAAAATTGTGTCAAGAATGGTGTAACAGACGTGGTTTATTATTCTAAAAAGATAGGGGGGTGTAACCTTGAGAACTATTCAACGTATTGCGTTAGTATTAGTAATAATCGGTGCGCTTAATTGGGGATTGATTGGATTATTTCAATGGGATTTAGTAGCAACACTTTTTAATGGACAAGATGCAGCATTGTCAAGAGTCGTTTATACACTTGTTGGAATCAGTGGCTTGTTTTGCCTGACATTATTATTTGAGCCGATGGATGAAACCGATCATGGCAACAATCGGGGGAAGCAATCCAGGACTTTAAATTACGGTACGGAATTTAGTAAGGAAACAGACGTATCAAATTTAAACGATCCTTCCAGGCAGTTCCCTGAACAGGATCGAAATTTTACAAATAAAAAAGATTAAAACAGACTTGGGTTTTAGCGTGGGCTATTGCAGTTAAGAAATCAGCATGGCGGCTAAAAGTAAGCCGCCATCATCTTTAATGAAAACAGCCAATTTAACCAGAAGAATGTCCTCTAAAAGATTTGGGACTGCGCTTACTCGTCCCATCGAAAAGATTTGGGACTGCGCTTACTCGTCCCACCAAAATACCTGTTGCTTTTGACACAAAAAAGGGTAAGGTGCGACGTAACTTGAAATGAACGTTGATGCTTGTACCCGCTGTGGAAATACACTACGCGTACCTTAGGGTGTTCAAGGTGCCTAGTGGGGGGACAATGAACCTGTCCCCTTGTCCCATTATTTTTTCAATAATAAATACATAAAATACGGTGCGCCGATTAATGCAACGACAATCCCTGCTGGAATACCTTCGGGGTCAACGAGATGTTGTCCAATGGTATCTGCAACTAATAATAACCACCCGCCAATCAAAATGGCGACAGGGATAAATAGTTGATTTCTGGGTCCTACTAAAGCTTTTGCGATATGTGGTGCCATAAGACCGACAAAGGCAATTCCACCAGTGACAGAAACTGCAGCAGATGCCAGGGCAACCGCAGTTAAAAGCAGGAGAACGCGTTCTTTTTCAATGGAAATGCCAAGCCCGATGGCTGCCGGATCGCCAAGGCCAAGGATATTTAAACGATTTGCCTTATAAAGGGCAAATGGAATCAGAATGACCAGCCATGGCAGAATGGCCAGGATAAATGGCCAATCCGTTCCCCAGATGCTGCCGGCGAGCCAGTTGGCGATGAAGTCCACCTTTTCTCTTTCGGCAGAGGAAATGAGAACGGTCATGACTCCGGAAAGCGCCATAGAAAATCCAACCCCGGTTAATACTAATCGTACAGGCTGAAGCCCTGACTTTCTATCATAGGAAAACAGATAGATTAATATGGCAGTGAGCAATGCCCCAAGGAATGCGACAATCGGGAGCATATAGACAAAATTCCCTGCCTGTACGGGGAAAAATAAAAAGAAAACAGCAATAGCGACGCCGGCACCGGAATTGATTCCGATGATCCCCGGGTCTGCCAAATCATTACGCGTGAGCCCCTGCAGGATGGATCCGGATAAAGCAAGTGCCATACCGGCAAGCAGGGTAATAATAATCCGCGGTAAGCGAATGGAAAATAAAATAAATGTTTCTTCAAACGTACCATATCCGAAGAGGGTGGGGAGAATGTTGGAAAAGGAAAGGGAAGCTTCTCCTATTCCAGCCCCGATTCCAACCGTAATCAGAATAAGTATGATTAATAGACTTATAATTACACGCTGTTTTTTGACGAAAGCGGGATGAATCATGTGAATGCTCTCCCTCCTTTTCGGACGATGATGAGGAAGAAAGGTAATCCCATGATCGAAATAATTGCGGCCACGGGCGTCTCCCATGGTGCATTAATGGTTCGGCCAAGTGTATCTGCAAACAGCATAAAGGCACCACCGACAATGGCGGACATTGGGATGATATACCGGTAGTCTGTACCAACAATCGCCCGCACGATATGGGGCACCATCAAGCCAAGGAATGCCATGTTCCCAACCAGTGCTACCGCTGCACCGGCTAAGAGAATGATAATGAGAAAAAGTGCTGCTTTCATCAGGGTTGTCTTTTGCCCCAGACCAACGGCAACTTCATCACTTAAACTAAGAATGGTAAGCTGTCTTGCCAGAACAAGTGAAATCAGCAGGCTGACGAAGATGACAGGAACAACGATCTGCAGTTGTCCCCATGTTGTACCAATAACGCCACCTGCTGTCCACATGGATACATCTTTTGATATGTTGAAATAAATCCCGACACCTTCGGATACAGCCTGCAGAAATGCGGAGACTGCAGCACCAGCTAATACAATTTTAAATGGGGAAAATCCACCCTTTTTCACTGCTCCAATGCCGAACACCATTAATGCCCCGGCAGCTGCCCCAATAAAACAGGCAATCATAATCCCATAGTAATTTACCGTAGGGATCAAGGCAATCGTGATGGCAAGTGCTGCGTTTGCTCCCGCTGTTAACCCGAGAAGTCCCGGGTCGGCAAGCGGATTCCTTGTCATTCCCTGCATGATGGCTCCTGCAACAGCCAGTGCAACTCCGACAACAGCTGCAGCAACTTCACGGGGCAGGCGGATCTCCCGGATGATGGAAATACCACGCCCCTGTAGATCGGAGAATAGTGCATGCCATACATTGGTTACGGAAATATCTGCTGCCCCAAATACCATCGAAACAACAAACATGACGATAAATAACAGGATTCCTGCCGTGAATTTATAGATAAATGGGATCGAACGTTTTTCGTTTTCCATAATTAACTCAGCTTTCTACGAGATTTAGGGACACAGGGACAGGTTCATTGTCCCAGCAGATTGCAGGTTAAATACAATCTGAAGTTCTTGATTGGTCAAATGCATTTCTAGAATCGCATTCATTTCTACAATTTTTTCCAGGTAGAGGGATTGCCTGCCATTTAACTGTTTG
Source organism: Virgibacillus ainsalahensis (assembly GCF_055380755.1). Lineage (NCBI taxonomy): Bacteria > Bacillati > Bacillota > Bacilli > Caryophanales > Bacillaceae > Virgibacillus > Virgibacillus ainsalahensis. The sequence continues at coordinate 581,664 of NZ_AP043943.1, forward strand.
GTTATCCTACCCTTCTATTCTTTCGCTTTTAATCGCCCGGAAACATTTTAGCTTATCGTTTCTGTAATGGGTGGGACGAGGGACCTGTCCCTCTGTCCCTATTCACCAAGAAATTTTTCCTGAAAGAAATCCAACTGCAATTCCAGTGTCATTGCATCATTGAAGTAAAATTCGTAGAGGTTCACTTCAAATACTTGGTCATTTTTCACTGCAGGAATGTTTTGGTATGTTTCGGTTTCCATGAATGAGTTATCAGAATCGTCTACTTTGCTTACAACCATGTAGTCTCCTGCAAATTCTGGAAGGACTTCCTGTGATAAGGCAAAATAACCGGCATCCGCTGTTGATTCTTTAATCTTCTCCGGCATTTTCAGTCCCATTTCCTGATATAGAATTTCGGTACCGCGGCCCCAGCTGTCACCATATACATAGAGCTGTTTGTCAAAGTTTTCAATGACAGAAACCGTTGTATCTTCCCCGATTTCATTTCGGATTTTTTCTCCAGTTTCCTGTGCACGCTGCTGAAAATCTTCCACCCAGTCTCGTGCTTCTTGTTCTTTGTTTAACAGCTTGCCGATTTCAATATGTTGCGTCAGATAGTCTACATTGCCATAGGTATAGGTCACGGTTGGTGCAATTTGATTCAATTTATCAACATTCTTTATATCTGAAAGGCCAATGATTAAATCCGGATTGAGTTCTATGATTTTTTCCAGACTTTCATCACTTACTTCTTCAACGCCTTGGAGTTCTTCTTCAAAATTCGGATTCATTTTCGACCACGAATCTACACCGACTACATTTACATCAAGTGCCATGACATTTCCAGCGAAAGAAGAAAGAACGACGACACGTTCCGGATTGGCAGGCACTTCAACTGGTCCGTTTTCGGATTCATATGTAATCGTATCTTCCTCACTGTTCTCGGCAGCTGAGTCATTTTCTGAAGACTCACTGCCGCCGCATGCACTAAGCATTAGCACGATGAAGAGCATTAGTAGGATGAGTTGTTTTTTCATTTTCGGCATCTCCTTTTATTAAGTTGTATGTGAGGCACATTGGTTTATTTGTCCGCGGGTCTTTTCCGATGACGGCATCGATGTCAAATACTTTTTCCAGTACATCATGCGTCAGTACGGATTCAGGCCCTCCGGATTGAACAATATTTCCATTTTTCAATGCGATAATATGATCGGCAAATCGGGCAGCCTGGTTTAAATCATGCAGAACCATAATAATGGTGCGTCCCTGATTTTCATTCAGGTCTTTTAAAAGTTCCAAAACCTCCAGCTGATGTGCCATATCTAAATAGGTCGTTGGCTCATCAAGAAAAATAATTTCTGTTTCCTGTGCAAGTGCCATGGCTATCCATGCCCGTTGCCGCTGTCCTCCTGAAAGTAAGTCAACCGGCCGGTATTTAAATTCCTTCGTTCCCGTTACATCAAGTGCCCAGTCAATGACCTCAACATCTTTTTTTGTCATCCGGCCAAATCCTTTTTGATAAGGGAAGCGGCCATAGGATACAAGTTCTCCAACAGTTAAACCGCTTGCACTTTCCTGTGATTGTGGCAGGATAGCCATTTTTTTAGCAAGCAGCTTTGTATTTTCTTTGGAAATATTTTCACCATCCAGCAGGACAGAGCCTGACTGATAGGGAATGATACGTGTTAATGCTTTCAGCAGGGTGGATTTTCCGCAGCCATTCGCCCCGATGATGGTGGTGATTTTTTTATCTGGAATCTCCATACTGAGATTGTTAATAATCGCCTGGTCACCATAAGCAATGTTTATCTTGTCCGTATGCAGACGGAACATGAGGGTAACCTCCTTGATTTAATTGATAATGATTATCAATGTCGGTTGTATAGAAAATATAATGTTATTCAATATATTTGTCAACCTTTTTAAAAATGATAAAATAGTGTATAGTTAAATGAGAATGATAATCAATTGCACAAATCCTGAGGAGTGAGTGGGGATGACCAAGGAAGAATTATTTGATGTGACCATTATTGGCGGTGGACCTGCCGGGCTTTATTCAGCTTTTTACAGTGGACTTCGGGAAATGAAAACAAAAATTATTGAGTATCAACCGGAATTAGGGGGCAAGGTTCATGTCTATCCGGAGAAAATGATCTGGGATATTGGAGGACAGCCGCCAATACCAGGAGCGGCATTCATTGATCAGGCGGTAGAACAGGGGCTAACGTTTCATCCGGACGTCGTTTTGAATGAAAAAATAGAAGCCCTTACAAAAGATGAAAATGGTATATTTGAATTGCGTGCTGCTTCCGGAAACATCCATTATTCAAAAACCGTCATAGTGGCGGTAGGAAGCGGGATACTGAATCCGCAAAAATTGGAAATTGAAGGTGCAGAACGATTTGAAGTAACCAATCTGAATTACACCGTGAAATCATTAGAAAGCTTTAAAGATAAAACGGTCATTATTTCAGGTGGAGGAAATTCAGCAATTGACTGGGCTAATGAACTGGAGCCTGTGGCAAAACATGTGTTCATCACCTGCCGGAAAGGAAATTTCACCTGCCATGAAGCCCAGGCAACGCAATTAAAGAACAGTTCCGTTGTCTGTTTTTATCATACCGCAATTACAAAATTGATTGCGGGAGAAGATCAAGAAACGATTGAAAAAGTGGAATTAACCAATCATGAAACAGGTGCCGTCAATTATCTGCCGATTGACGAAGTGATTGTCAATCATGGATATGAGCGGGATGCAGCATTATTGGAAAACAGTGAACTGGACATTGAAATCGCCGATAATTATTTTATTGCAGCAAATGCTTCCAGTGAATCTTCGGTTGATGGACTGTATGCTGCCGGGGATATTCTGATGCATGACGGCAAACTCAACCTGATTGCCGGTGCGTTCCAGGACGCCGCAAATGCAGTAAATAAAGCAAAGCAATTGGTACAACCAGACGCAGCCCAAGCAGCCATGGTCTCTTCGCATAATGAAATATTCAAAAAACGAAATAAAACATTGGTGAAGCAGATGATGAAATAGAATTTTATCATCTGCTTCTTTTTGGGACGAGGGTTGGGACGAGGGGACAGGTTCCTTGTCCCAGAGGTGAGCTGCCAGGAAATTTTGGATCAGAACGTTCCACACATACAACAATCTATAGTTGAATAAGGAAATCGATGGTTGGTGAGGCATAATTATGATATAATTAAGTCATAATTATGAGGAAAAGGGTGAGCGCTGTTATGCCTGAAATTCGTCCGATAAAAGACTTAAGAAATACAACGGAAATCTCTGAATTGTGTCACCAAAGTGACGAACCACTTTTTATCACAAAGAATGGTTATGGAGATTTGGTTGTCATGAGTATGGAAGCCTATGAAAAGTCTTTAGCTAAATTAGAGGTATACCAAAAGTTAGCTGAAGCAGAAACGCAAATTAAAAATGGGGAAGAACTATTAGATGGAGAAGAGGTCTTTAAGGATCTAAAGAAAAAACATGGAAGAAAGTAAATACACAATTAAGATTACACCAAAGGCATTGGAAGATTTAGATGAGATTTATAGCTACATCTCTAAGGAGCTATACAATGAAGGTGCAGCTGATAATCTTATGGAAAAGATTGAAACGAGTATTATGAGACTAATGGACTTTCCGTTTTCCAGCAGTTTTGTAATGGATGAAATATTAAAAGATAAAGGTTACCGTAAGCTTATCGTAGAAAATTATATTGCATTTTATATAGTTAGCGAAGAAAGAAAGCAAGTTGTTGTCATGCGTGTTCTGTATGGCGGACAAAAATACCAAGACTTTATGTAAAGGAAGGTTACAGGTTCCTTGTCCCAAAAGGTGAGGGTGAGCTGCCCGAAAATTGGAGTCAGAGCGTTGATGTGCCCCTCAAAAGTTAGAGTTTATATGAAGCAACCAATTGGCTGGCGTGATTTCGGTATTGAACCGGGCTCATGCCGGCCAATTTTTTCTAGTCTTCACTCGTGTGTTTGTAATAATAGAAACAATTTCCTTCCGCCCTGAATCAACGAATGAATGGGACAATGAACCTGTCCCTGCGTCCCTCTTATTTAATGGTTGATTTTTAAGAATTTTTTAATTAGAATATAAACAAAGAAAAAACAGAATAGTCATTCCGTTATGTGGCACAAAAAAGAAAGCGCTTTATTAGTATTAATATCGGGGTACACTGGAAGAGGCCGAAAAAAGCCGATGTAAAGCCTAATCAAAGGGGGCGGATGGAAATCCTTCGTAGCTGGAGCAGACATCAAGTAGTTGTAGATGAAGGAACAGCATGATGGATTGAGAAATTTTCACAGTCTACCATTTTGGGAATGTAAAGCATCCAAAAAGGGACGAGGCGTTGCAAAATAAATAAAAAGGGGACATACAAATGGATTTTAGTTTATCGGAAGACATACAGTTTTTGCGGGAAAATGTGAGAAAGTTCGTCAGGGATGAAGTGGAACCGATTGCAATGCAGATTGAAGAAGATAACGAGATTCCGAATAGTATCATCGAGCAATCAAAAGAAATGGGTCTCTTCAGTTTAAGTGTTCCTGAAGAATATGGCGGTCTTGGTCTTGATATGGTTGGGAAATGCGCCCTCTATGAAGAATTAGGGAAGACTCACAACGGTTTCACCACATTGATTGGTGCACATACAGGTATAGGAAGTGTAGGAATCGTAGAGCTCGGCACAGAAAAACAGAAGCAGAAATACTTGCCCAAAATGGCATCTGGAGAGTGGATTGGTGCTTTTGCTTTGACAGAGCCAAGTGCCGGGTCTAACGCTGCCAACCTGAAAACCACGGCAGTCAAAGAAGGTGACAAATACATCATCAATGGTTCGAAGCATTACATAACCAATGCGGTGGATGGCCATGTATTCACAGTAATGGCGGTGACGGACCCTGATAAAGGTGCAAAAGGAATCACATCCTTCATCGTGGAGAAAGATTTTCCAGGTTTTAAACTGGGAAGTGTGGAAGAGAAGATGGGATTGCGGGGTTCCCATTCTGCTGAGCTTTTCTTCGAGGATATGGAAGTTCCTGCTGAAAATGTGCTCGGGGAAGAAGGGCAGGGATATGTGAATGCATTAAAAATCCTCGCTAACGGTCGTGCCGGTTTATCCGCCCGCAATCTTGGTTCTTGTGAAAAACTCTTGGAACATTGCTTGTCGTATACGAATGAGCGTCAGCAATTCGGCAAGCCGATTATAGAGATCCAGACAATCCAAAACATGCTGGCAGATATCAGTATGCAAATTGAGGTGCTCCGTTCCATGACATACCGAGTTGCATGGATGACTGACCAGAAACAGCGCGTGGTAAGGGAAGCGGCGATCGCCAAGTTGTTCGGCTCGGAGGTTTATAACAAAGTGGCGGATTTAGCCGTACAAATTCATGGTGGAATCGGTTATATGAAGGATTATCCGATTGAACGTTACTATCGAGATGCCCGGATCACCAAAATTTATGAAGGTACTTCGGAAATTCAGAGAAATATCATCACAGGCGAGCTGATTCGTGAATGGAAGAGAAAGGAAGGGTGAACGTTGCAGGAGCCCTATATCATTGGTTTCGCCGGACTACGATAGGCAAAATGGGGGAGCATTGAAAGTGTAGCAGCCGATTACCCGGGACAAAGTATTTGAGAAGTGCTTCATTAAGAGATGGTTAGAAGAAGTGGAAGGGGGAAAGTAAATGAGTCAAAGTCTAATAAAAGCTATTAAAATATTGGACTGCTTTAACGGGAGCAGAGATTTGTCCCTGATAGAATTAGTGGATATATCTGGACTTCCCAAGACGACGGTTTTTCGCCTGGTATCTTCGCTTGAAGCGGCGGGTCTGCTGGTCAAGATCAAAAGGTCGAGCCATGACGTGAAATACAGGTTGGGCCTCAAACTTCTGGAATTGGGTAATAGTGTCAGTGAACAGTTAGAATACAGAAAAATTTCCCTACCCCATATGAAGAAATTGAACAAGGATCTGAATGAATTGGTGTATATGTCGGTAATTGAAGGAGATGAAACTGTCTATGTCGAACAAATAGACAGTACCAAACCTGTAAGACTTGTCATAAAAGTGGGGAGAAGATCTCCACTATATGCCGGGTCTGCACCGAAACTTCTTCTTGCACATATGGACCCATGTTATATAGAAAAATACCTGGAGGGCGTGGAAATAGAAAAATTCACAAATAATACGATTGATAACAAGCAAAACCTGAGGGAGGAGATGGAGAAAATCCGGATAGCGGGGTATTCCATCAGCCGTGCTGAACATTTCGAGGAAACAATGGGTTTTTCCTATCCGATACGGGATTACAATGGAAAGGTCATCGCCGCCCTGGGTGTCAGTATCCCGGTAACAGAATACTCAGAGGAGCGTGAAGCTGTCATATTGGAGAAAGCGAAACAAACTGCGGTAAATATTTCAGGAGAGCTAGGACATGCACCCCAAACTGTATTTTAGCTAAAAGGGAGCGGCAAGTTCAAAAAACTGGGGGGATTGCGATGATAGACACACATTCTTTGGACACGGTTCCCTTTCCGGTACTTGTTCTGGATGGGAGAAGCAGAATAATTGAATATAATTACAACCTGGAAGAACTAATCGGTGGAACACTCCATCCGGGTATTTCTGTTACTGAAGTGTTTTCCACCTGGAAGAAAGGCGACGGGTCCAAGCTCATAGAAGCGGTATATGAAGACAGGGACTTTATTCTTATGGAAAGCATTTGGCAAGAACAGGGATATCGGTTTCTAATTGGAACGGAAACGGAGGAATTCTCCCTTCTGCAAAAGCAGAACAAGGAGCTTCGTAATCTGAACAGGGAATTGGATGCGGTTATTGAAAACTCCTATGACGGTATTTATATCACCGATGATAAGGGAGTGACCTGGAAGACCAACTCGGCGATCGAAAGAATTACGGCCATTCCGAAAGAATATTACATCGGTAAAAATGTCGATGAACTTGTGGAAAGGGGAATCTTGAAGAATTCCGTTTCCAGGAAAGTAATAGAGATGGGGCGAACGGTTTCCTATGTTCAGAAAAACTATGCCGGAAAAGAAACCTTACTAACAGGTACACCGGTGTTCAATGATGAAAAAAAGATAGAAAAAATTGTCACCAATATTAGAGATCTCTCGGACCTCAATGAATTGCAGGAGAAACTGTCCAAGTTGAACCAGCTGAACGACAGATATAAAGAAGAATTGTCCCAGTTGAAGAATAAACAGCATGAGGGGATTGTTGCACAAAGTTTAACAATGAAAAGAATTTATGAAATGGCGGATAGGATTGCCAACATTGACGCCACCGTTCTTATTCTTGGAGAAACCGGGGTGGGTAAGGATGTGTTGGCAAAATATATCTATGAGGAAGGTGCCCGCTCCAAGGAGGGAGAATTCCTAAAAATCAACTGTGGTGCCATCCCGCCGGAATTACTGGAATCCGAATTATTCGGTTATGAAGGAGGAGCATTTACCGGTGCAAGCCGTAATGGAAAACCAGGGATGTTTGAAGTTGCCGACAAAGGAATCCTGTTCATGGATGAAATCGGAGAATTACCATTAAACCTGCAGGTGAAGCTGCTGCGGGTAATCCAAGAAGGGGAGATTCAACGGATTGGTGGCATACAGACAAAGCGTGTCGATGTGAGGATTATCGCAGCGACCAACAGGAGTTTGCAGGAGATGGTAGCTGCTGGTGACTTCCGGGAGGATCTATATTACAGGTTGAATGTCATACCTATTCGTATACCCCCTCTCAGGGAAAGGAAGGATGATATCCTGCCATTGATTCGATTGTTCCTTAATCAGGTAAATTGTAAATATCAGCTGGACAAAGCGTTCGATAAGGATTTGAAGGAGTTCTTTCTTTCTTATAGATGGCCTGGCAATATCCGTGAGCTGGCCAATCTTATCGAAAGATTGGCAGTAATGGCCGACGACGATACCCTCCATATGGATAGTCTCCCTTCAGAATATCACCAAGAAAAAGGCAGGAAAGAAAAAGAAATTAAGTCTTTAAAGGAAGCTGCCGAATCAGCGGAAAGTGAAATGATTGCCATTGCCGTGGAGAAATATCAAAACACGTACGAAGTAGCACGTGCATTGAAAACCAGCCAGCCTACCATTGTAAGGAAGATGAAAAAATACAAAATAAATTTCCATCACTAATCGAAGAAGGAGAGAGGGATTCATGAAAATTGGGGTAGCAGGAGCAGGTGCTGTCGGCAGTTTTTTTGGCGGTCTCCTGCGTCAAGGTGGACATGACGTAACATTTCTTGCAAGGGGAAGAAATCTGGAAACATTGCAGGAGCAAGGGCTTTTCATCAAGGGAGAAAAAGAAGACTTACATATTGAGGGGAAGTTTACGGGGGACCCACTGGAACTGGCAGCATCAGATCTTGTATTATTTTGTGTGAAATCCAATGATACCGGACAAATGGGCAGACAGCTACATTCTGTTTTGAGAGAAGAGGCGCACGTGTTGACGCTGCAGAATGGAGTGGATAATGAGGAAGTGCTCCAGGAAATATTTGGATCTGAAAGGGTGTTGTCTGCTGCTACCTATGTACAGGCGTTCATGGATTCTCCCGGACTGGTACGCCAACAGGGAAGAGTTAAATTGGTGATGGGCGCATTGGACTCCAGGACGGAGAAAAAGGCGGAAAGTATGGCCAACCTACTTTTTTCATCCGGGATAGATACCAGCTATACCGGAAACATTCTGGAGAAGAAATGGCGGAAGCTCCTGTGGAATATTACGTTCAACCCTTTATCGGCGGCAGCAGAAGCAAGGGTTGGAGAAGTATTGGATTCCCACGAGCTGAGGCATTCCGCGGAGTCCATATGCAGGGAGGCGCTAGCTACTGCTGTTGCTGCCGGTATAGAGATGGATAGGGACCAGGCTTTTTCCACCATTTTTTCGAATGCAGCGCTGGCCAGGGAGCACCGGACTTCCATGCTTCAGGATCGTCTGCAGGGGAAACAGATGGAAGTAGAGTCCATGTGCGGCTACGTCGTCAAAAAAGCGAGGGAATTGGGAGTACCTGTGCCGGCACTGGAGACAATCTATCATTTGCTTATTTTTATAAATGATAGAAATCTGGTAAAGCAGTCGGTTGATGACAAAATAAAATAGCTGGTATTAAAAAAACTTACAGTGTTTTATTCCTGTAAGTTTTTTCTTTTTAAAGAGAAAACCTTCTTATTGCGTGCGTTCGTTCGTTCGTTCGGGCTAGGCTTTATTGTCATAAAAGCTTGATGATAAGCCAATTTTTTAATGATTCAAAAACGAATTATTTCATTCATTTTTGAATCGATAGAATGTCCATTCCTTATATTATTAATTCAATTATGAATTTTTAACAAATTAAACCAAACCAATTGGAACCGAGGAAATATTTTTTTAAGCCATATGATGAAAGCGTTTACTAAAAAGCGAACCTTTTAAAAGAATAGTTGGCACAATATTTGCAATGTAATAAGTGAATACAAGTTAGTAGGGAGGAAATTTTTATGACCGTGGCGGTTACCGATGAATTACAACAAATGAAAAACTTAATAAAAAACTTTGCGGACAAAGAGGTGGAACCATATGCCCAGCAAATCGAGGATGAAGATACAATTCCACCGCATCTGGTAGTAAAGGCAAAAGAGCTGGGTCTATTTGGGATCAGCATTCCGGAAGAATACGGCGGAATCGGTTTGAATGCAGTTGGTAAAACCGTCGTACTGGAGCAGCTGGGCAGGACACACAATGGTTTTGTCTCCTTGATAAGCGCCCATACAGGCATTGGCAGTACCGGCCTTGTCAAACTGGCATCCGATTCTCTCAAACAGAAATACCTTCCAGATATGGCCGTGGGCAGCAGGATAGGTGCTTTTGCACTTTCCGAACCAGGTGCCGGATCTGACGCAACCAACCTGGCCACACAGGCGGAGAAAAGAGGGGACAGCTGGATATTGAATGGTACGAAACACTTCATTACCAACGCCCCGGTGGCTGATGTGTTCACCGTTTTTGCCTTGACTGATAAGGATAAAGGAGCAAAAGGTGGCATTACAGCTTTTCTTGTAGAACGTAATTTTCCGGGACTGATCATTGGAAAGAAAGACAAGAAAATGGGGCTGCGCGGTTCCTATACCGCTCAACTGATTTTCGAAGATTGTGTGGTGCCAGAGGAGAATGTGATAGGTGAAGTGGGCATGGGCTATATGAACGCATTAAAGATACTGGGAGAAGGAAGGGTCGGGTTAGCTTCACGGGCGGTAGGATCCTGTGACAAACTGATTGAACTATCCGCTTCTTATGCGAAGGAAAGGATCCAGTTTGGTAAGCCGATTTCCGAAAACCAGGCCATTCAATGGATGCTTGCAGATATGGCTACTGAAACGGAAGCGGCCCGTACACTGACGATGAAAGCGGCTGAGATGATTGATGAAGGAAAAAAAGTGATCAAAGAGGCAGCAATGGCAAAACTGTATGCTTCAGAAGTATTCAATAAGGTTGCCGACAAAGCATTGCAGATCCATGGAGGTATCGGCTATATCGGAGAATACCCAGTGGAGCGTTTCTATCGCGATGCACGGATTACCAAAATCTATGAAGGAACCAATGAGATACAGCGCCTGATTGTTGCAAGAAAAATTCTAGAGGAAAATTGAGGTGTAACATGAATACATTTGATTTGTTCCAACTGAAAGGAAAAGTTGCCCTTGTTACAGGGGGCGGCAGGGGTATCGGCTTTCAGATTGCTCAAGCCTTAGCTGATGCAGGTTGTTCGATTGCTGTTTGCTCGAGGAAGTTGGAAGCATGTAATTCTGCTGCTGCAGAGTTGTCCGCTAATGGAATAGAAGCAAAAGCCTATCCATGCGATCTGGCCAATGAAGAAGATGTCCAACGTATCGTCCAAAATGTCATCGAGGATTTTGGGAAGATTGATATTCTGGTGAACAATAGCGGCACCACTTGGGGGGCAAATGTTGAGGATATGCCGTTGGAAGCATGGGAAAAAGTAATGAAAATCAATGTAACCGGAACATTCCTTATGTCCCAGGCTGTAGGAAGAACAATGATGGAGCAAAAATCAGGAAAAATCATCAACATTGCATCTGCTGCTGGTTTAAAAGCAGAACCTCCGGAAGTGCTGAATGCAATTGGCTACAGTACAAGTAAGGCAGCTGTTGTGCACTTTACAAGAGACCTGGCCAGAAAATGGGCACAGTATGGTATTTATGTCAATGCCATTGCGCCTGGATTCTTCCCGACCAAGATGACGAAAGCCGTTCTGGAGAGAAACGGTGGTAGCATAAAAGATAAGAATCCCCTGAACAGGATAGGAGACGATAACGCTATCAAAGGAGCTGCCCTTCTGTTGGCGTCGGAAGCAAGTGACTTCATAACAGGTCAGATTCTGAGCGTAGACGGCGGCAGCACGTTATAGCAAATGGAGGTGAAATGACATGACAACAAACGCAGAAAAAATTGACACCACCATCGAGGAAAAACCCTCCTATGTGGAAGAGATTTGGAAAAACAGAAAGCTCAAATGGAATGGCTCCAGGTTGATTGTTCTGTTGATTTCCCTATTGGCTGTAGGGTTGTCTGTTTTCCATATATATACGGCCGGTTTTGGTACATTGCCATCCTGGGAGCAGCGGAGTATCCATGTTTTATGGGCGATATTATTGATCTTTTTGTTGTTTCCATTCCGAAAAGGGAAAAACTTTGGACTCATCGATATTCTGGTTGTTTTACTGACGATAGTTACAGCTGGATACATGATTGGACAAGCGGAGGTGATCCAAAGCAGGCAGGGGGACATCAGTGGTACAGACGTGCTATTTGGTACGATGTTTATCGCTCTTGTACTGGAAGCCACCAGAAGAACGAACGGGATTTTGATGGCGGCCATTGGTATCTTCTTTTTAGTCTATACCATGTTCGGCCAGTACTTTCCCGGTGCACTTGCCCATCCTGGAATCCGTTATGAGAAGATGGTGGATCACATGTTTAGCGGGACATTGGGAATCTTCAGTGAACCAATCTATGTGAGTTCCACCGTACTTATCTTGTTTGTTATTTTCGGCTCCTTTCTAATGAAGTCAGGGGGAGGGCAGTTTTTTACGGATGCCGCATTTGGCCTACTTGGAAATAAAACGGGAGGGCCGGCGCTTTCATCTGTTGGTTCTAGTGCCCTTGTAGCAACAATCACAGGGAATGGGGCTGCCAACGCTGCTATTACGGGATCTTTTACTATCCCCCTGATGAAGAAGCTTGGTTACAACAAGAGATTTTCTGCGGCAGTGGAGGCGGTCGCCTCACAAGGGGGACAGATTATGCCACCGATTATGGGAGCCTCTGTATTTATTATGGCGGAGACCATCGGCATTCCGTACATACAGTTGGCATTATTTGCGTTGATACCTGCTGTTATCTACTTCTTCATTGCAGGAATGGTCGTCTATTTTCATGCCAAGCGCATGAAAATGGCTGGTATTCCAAAGGAGCAGCTCCCTGACTTTAAAATGGTGCTGCTGAAGCAGGGATATTTGTTCTTGCCAATCCTCATTATCATCGGGCTGATGATCTATGGTTTCAGTCCAATGAAGGCGGGTTTCTATGCCGTTATCACTACCATCATATTGAGCTGGGTCCGCAGCGCAACAAGGATGAATATCCTGGATATCCTTGCTGCCCTGGAAAGCGGTGCGAGAAGTGCACTGACAGTAATTGCAGCCTGTGCGACTGCAGGTATAATTGTCGGCTCCGTGTCGTTGACAGGACTAGGGATTACATTTTCCAGATTCGTCATTGATGTTGCAGGACAGAATCTTCTATTACTGCTTGTCCTAGTAGCCGTTGCATCAATCATTATGGGAATGGGAATGCCGACTGTATCTGCCTATGTGATTTTGGCGGTACTGGGAGCACCGGCTCTGATTGAACTCGGCGTGAATGTAGTGGCTGCACATATGTTTGTTTTATATTTTGGTGTACTGTCCGGACTTACCCCACCTGTTGCCATTACGGCATATACAACGGCAGGAATAGCTGGTGCAGACCCGTTCAAGACGGCTCTGTATGCGATGAAAATCGGCCTTGGTGGTTTCTTTGTCCCGTTCATATTTGCTTATAATCCTATTCTGCTTATGCAGGGAGGAAGCACGGCAGAAATTGTTATCGCAATTGGAAGCGCATTCATCAGCTGTGTCTTTATTGCCGCCGCCTTGGAGAATTATCTCTTTGGTGAATTGGGGGCGTTCAAAAGAAGCCTTAGTTTTTTTATAGCAATATTCCTTGTAATGCCGGGATTTTATGGAGATTTGATCGGTCTGGTATTGGCACTTGGATTAGTGATATGGCAATGGAGACTTAGGAAGACCAGTATGGAAGAAGCGGAAAAAATAATCGGTTAAATGGAAGGTGAAAATATGTCGAAGAAATTTATAACTGCCGCAGCTGCCCTGTTGATTGTCGTTTTATTGACGGCATGCGGCGGAGAACAATCAGCGGAATCTAGTGATAAGCCCTCGGCACCGGATAAATTTTTGCAGATTGGATCAGGGCCAATGGGTTCCGGCTGGTATCCAATCACTACAACGATGACGGAAGTCTATTCCGAGGGATTTAATGGACTGAATGCCACTCAGCTGGAGGGAGGATCAACTGCAAATCTGAAGTCTCTACAGGTGGGTGACATTCAGATGGGACTGAATTATACGCCGGATTTCATTGCTGCGCTTGAAGGGGGAGCCGGGTTTGACGAACCAATTGAAGATATTTCAGCAATCTCTGCCATTTATCCGGTATATCAAACGATAGCTACTACTGCAGATAATGACGATATCAATACGATTGAGGATATTGTTGATAAACACATCTTCCTTGGACCAAAAGGAGGAGGAGGCCCGGTGGCGTTTTGGAAAATGATGGGGGAATATGGGATTGATGAACAAACCATCGAAGAAGCGGGTGGAAAGGTATCCTATGGAAATTACTCTGATGGAGCATCCATGATGAAGGACGGCAATATCGATGTTTTCCTCGGTGGGGGAGCACCGTTCATACCGGCTTTGCAGGAAATAGAGGTGACCAGCCCAATCAAGGTGATTCCGATAGATGAGGAGAAATTGGAAAGCATTGAGGAGAAAGGTATCGGCATCACTGCCGGAACACTGCCGGGCGGAACCTATGAAGGGATAGAAGAAGGTGTGCCGACTTATGTCATGGAAACCATGATTACCGTAAGATCCGACTTGGAAGAGGAATATGTTTATCATTTGACCAAGATGTTCTGGGAAAATCAAGTCTCTTTTGAAGAACAGGTTCCGGAACGTGCGAAGGATTTCACTTTGGATACAGCTTTAAATGGAATTGACTTAGAAGAACTTCATCCAGGAGCCAGAAAATATTATGAAGAAGAGGGAGTGATGGAATAGGTGAAGGAAATATCAAATTATAGGGGGAGGTTGAGAATCTTTTGCAGAATCTGGAACAACGTGTATGGTATCAGTCTTATCCGAACGCAATTAAAAAAGAACTTCATATTCCCAAGGTATCCGTTTATTCTCTATTGAAGAAAGCAGCTGAACGTTACCCGGATCGACTTGCTGTCATTCAGGATAAGGAAAAATTCACCTATGAGGAAATGAAGGGAAAAGTAGATCGCCTTGCGGGTGCATGGAACAAACTCGGTTTAAAGAAGGGAGAGCGGATTGGCTTGATGGTATCCAATGAACCAAGGTATATCATCGCTTATTACGCAGCCATGAAACTGGGACTGGTGGTAGTCCAAATAAACCCCCGTCATACAGCAAGAGAATTGCTGCAGATTGCCAATGACGCGGAAATGGCTGCCATCACTGTGGAAGAGGCTGCGGCTGAAACAGTGAGGCAGCTGGAAGGATTGTATGAATTTAAACACAGTTTTATTGCAGGCTCTCCGGACCATGAGGAGATATCCCTTACATCACTGATTGAACAGTCCGAACCATTGGAGAAAGAAATACCGGTCAACCCAGAAGCGGATATTGCTGTCATCCAGTACACCGGAGGAACCTCTGGAGTATTGAAAGGGGCGATGCTGACCCATTATAATCTGGTTGCAAATGTTGTTCAAAGTTATGCCATGTATGGAGAAGACATGGAATTTGGAAAGGAGACTGTGCTGACTGCGACTCCCCTCTATCATGTGTACGCCATGACGAGCGGTATGAATTTGGGAATCTATATTGGTGCAACCAATCTGCTAATCAAAAAATTTGAAGTGGATGATGTCCTTGAACAAATCAAAGAATACCAACCAACCTTCTTTCCTGGTGTGCCACGTATGTACAATGCGTTCATCAACCATAAGCGGGTCGGTGAATATGGTCTTGACTGTCTAAAGTTCTGTTCGAGCGGATCGGCACCACTGCCAATGGAAGTCATGCGAACGTTTGAAAATATTACCGGTGCAGTTATCGGGGAAGGTTTTGGTTTGTCGGAAGCTTCACCATCCACACACCGCAATCCCCCAAAGGGAGTCAGGAAGGTGGGAAGCATCGGCATTCCGCTACCGGGAACAGACAGTAAAGTGGTGGATGAAGACAATAAGGAACTGCCAGTACATTCCGTGGGCGAGTTGGTTATAAAGGGTCCACAAGTCATGAAGGGGTATTGGAGCAATGAAGAAGAGACGCAAAAGAGCCTGAGAGATGGCTGGTTATATACAGGTGATTTGGCTATTCAGGATGTGGACGGCTATTTCTTCATCGTCGGCAGGAAGAAGGAAATGATCATCAATGGCGGTTTCAATGTCTATCCTCAAGAAGTGGAGAATGTCCTTTATGAACATCCGGACATTCAAGAATGTGCAGTTGCTGGGATTCCCGACCCGGAGAAAGGAGAGATCATTAAGGCATACATTGTCACCAAACAAGGAGTTACTATTGACTTTGAAGAGCTGAAGGGCTTCTGTTACCGGAGTCTTACACCCTATAAAGTACCTAAGCAGTTTGAAGTAATCGATGCATTGCCGAGGAACACGGTTGGGAAAATATTGAAGCGTAAGCTGGTGGAGGATGAGAAGGAAAGGATAAACCTGGACAGCATGTTGTGGAAAAATGGAAAAAGGCGAAGTTAGATGTAAACGGTCCATATACTTAATGAAGAGGAGCTGGAGTATGAATATCTACGTTTTATTAAAAAAGACCTTTGATACCGAGGAGAAGATTAATGTTTCCAATGGAGTGATTGAGGAGGATGGGGCTGAGTTTATTATCAATCCCTACGATGAATATGCCGTGGAAGAAGCCATCATTCAGCGGGAAGAACACGGCGGCGAAGTGACCGTGGTTACCGTCGGGGATGAAGAGTCGGAGAAGCAATTGCGCACCGCCCTTGCCATGGGGGCTGATAAAGCGGTGCTGATCAATACAGAGGAAGATTTGGAAGATGGGGACCAGTTCACCACGGCAAAGATTATGGACGCTTTCTTTAAAGATAAGGAGGCAAATCTGATTCTGGCTGGAAACGTGGCCATTGATGAAGCAAGCGGCCAGGTTGGACCAAGGCTGGCGGAAGCTATGGATATTCCATACGTAACAACGATCACCAGCCTGAAAATTGATGGGGACACGGCAACCATCGAGAAGGATGTGGAAGGGGATGTAGAAGTAGTCGAGAGTGCGCTTCCATTGCTTGTAACCTGCCAACAGGGGCTGAACGAACCTCGCTATCCGTCCCTGCCGGGTATCATGAAAGCGAAGAAAAAGCCGCTGGAGGAATTGGAAATTGATGAACTCGACCTTGATGAAGATGAACTGGAACCAAAGACAAAAACCATCGATATTTTCCTGCCCCCGGAAAAAGAAGCAGGCAAGGTACTGGAAGGGGAAGTCGATGATCAGGTGAAAGAGCTTGTTACCTTGTTAAAAGAAGAAAAGAAAGTACTATAAGCAATAATATCAAACTTGGAGGGAGAAAAAATATATGACGAAATTATTGGTTATCGGTGAAAGTAAAAATGGGGAATTACGGAATGTTACCTTCGAGGCGGTGGCAGCAGCGAAAAAAATTGATGCGGATGCAGAAGTAGTCGGAGTTATTTTGGGAACCGAAAGTCTCAAGGAACAAGGAGAGGAAATCATTCGTTATGGGGCAGATCGTGCAATTACTGTCCAGCATGAAAAACTGGAAGATTACACATCTGAAGGGTATGGACAGGCAGCATTTGCGGTGATCGAGGACGAATCACCGGATGGGATTGTGATGGGACATACATCCATCGGGAAAGATCTGACGCCAAAATTGGCAGCAAAATTGGATAGCGGTCTCGTATCTGATGTCGTGGATATCTCAAGCGAAGAAGGTGAGACTGCTTTAATCCGGCCGATTTATTCGGGAAAGGCCTTTGAAAAGAAGGTTATTGCCGAAGGAGTAACGTTTGTCACCATTCGTCCGAATAATATTAAGCCTTTAGAGAGGGATGAATCTCGTAGTGGAGAAGTGATAGACATGGACGTGGATGTCACAGGCATCCGTACCATTATCAAGGATGTTATTCGAAAAGCATCCGAAGGTGTTGATCTTTCGGAAGCCAATGTCATTATTGCCGGCGGGCGTGGAGTGAAAAGTGAAGAAGGATTTAAACCATTGTATGAGCTTGCAGAGGTAGTAGGCGGAGCAGTCGGTGCTTCCCGTGGGGCTTGTGATGCCGAGTATTGTGATTATGCGCTGCAGATCGGTCAGACAGGAAAAGTGGTGACACCAGATCTGTATATCGCTGTAGGTATCTCCGGAGCTATCCAGCATCTCGCTGGAATGTCCAGTTCCAAGGTGATCGTCGCCATCAATAAGGATCCTGAGGCGAACATTTTCAATGTAGCTGATTATGGTATTGTTGGGGATCTTTTTGAAGTGGTACCAAAACTGACAGAAGAATTGAAGCAGCTGAAGGTCGGTGTCTAATCAAAAAAAGGGGGGATGAAAATGAAAGATAGCTATGTAATAGTCAGTGCCGTTAGAACGCCAATTGGAACATATGGGGGTTCTCTGAAAGATGTCAGCTCCGGAAACCTGGCATCCATTGTCATTAAGGAGGCAGTGAACAAGGCCGGCCTGCCTGCGGACCAGGTGGATGAGGTAATCATGGGGGAAGTGAGGCAGACGACGGAATCTTCCAATATCGCGAGGGTGGCTGCATTGAGGGCTGGTGTGCCGGAATCGGCACCAGCCTATACAGTGAACCGCCTGTGTGCTTCAGGCATGCAGGCAGTTACCTCCGGAATTCAGCAGATCGCCTTCGGTCAAGCTGACATTGTAACAGCTGGGGGTACCGAAAGCATGAGCAGGTCACCGATTTATTTAAGAAACGCGCGGTTTGGCGGTGATAGTCCGGAAATGGTCGACTCCAATAAAGAGGCCGGACAACAGCCAAAAGAAATATATGGAAAAGATCTTGGGATGGGCATAACAGCGGAAAACGTCGCTGAAAAGTATGATATCTCAAGAGAAGACCAGGATGCTTTCGCGATAGAAAGCCAGCGCAGAGCAAATAATGCAATCAATGAAGGGCGCTTCAGAGATGAAATTGTGCCAATTGAAGTCAAACAAAAAAAGCGCTCACTTTTGCTGGAGGACGACGAGCATCCACGCCCACAGACCACCCTGGAAAAACTGTCTAATTTAAAGCCTGCTTTTAAGAAGAATGGCACAGTAACCGCCGGGAATGCCTGTGGAAGGAATGATGGTGCTTCTGCACTGGTTGTGATGAGGGAATCCAAGGCAAAGAAATTGGGACTGAAGCCGTTGGCAAGAATCATCGACTGGGCCACATCAGGGGTGTCGCCGGAGATTATGGGTATAGGACCGGTTTCTGCAGTGAACAGTCTATTGGCAAAAACATCGAGACAGGTTGGAGATATTGATTTATTTGAACTAAATGAAGCATTTGCCGCACAGGCACTTGCAGTAATACGAGAGCTTTCCCTCGATCAGGAAAAAGTCAATGTAAATGGGGGCGCCATTGCATTGGGACACCCGGTTGGTTCCAGTGGTGCAAGAATTATCATCACCTTGCTCCATGAACTGACGAAGCGAAAACAACAAACAGGAATTGCGACACTTTGTGCAGGTGGCGGGCAGGGAATGGCTATCATGATTGAACAAATTTAAAACTAGGAAACAAATGCAGGAGGTGAAGAATAATTTGACAACATTAATGGAGGATGTACGGAAAAGCTTTGAATCCAGTCCATTCTTTTCACATATCGGCTTTGAAATCATGGAGTTTGAGGAAGGTAATATCCTCCTGAAGCTTCCGGTCAGAAATGAACTGCTTAATGTAAATCAATCCTTGCATGGCGGTGTCCATGCGACTATGCTTGATCTCATCCTTGGCATGGCTATACGTTCCGTAACCAAAACCCGCTGTACGACCATCAGCCTTAATGTAAATTATCTTTCTCCCTCAACCAAAGGCGAGGTATTCGCCACCGGAAAAATTCTGAAACAAGGCTACCGAATGGTAGTGGCAGAGGGAGAGATGAAGGACGAATCCGGTAATATTCTGGCTAAGGGAATAGGCACGTATAAGCTGATAAGGGATTAAATAAAAGTGAAGCGTTAATGATACCATAGACTCTTCATTATCTTTTTATAACATTCAAAAAATTATAAAAGAGGGATTGTAATATTAGTGGGTTTTGGTATAATATACATTAAAATACCAACCGGTTAATATGTTGATGCAAGCAGAAAAATAAATCATGCAAAGGAAGGTAATGTGAATGGAAAAACCATGGCTTAAGCATGTTGCCAAAGGAAATCCCAAGGAAATAGAGATTCCGGAAATATCTCTGATGGAGTTATTCAGTGAGTCGGTTCAGAACTTTCCAAATCATACTGCTATTACCTTCAATGGCAGATCCTATACTTACAGGCAGCTTGAACAGTTGATTAAGAATGTGGCAGCCTCCTTGATGAATTTAGGAGTCAGGAAAGGGGATAGAGTAGCGCTGATGTTGCCAAACTGCCCGCAATATCCAATCAGTTATTACGCTGTTCTGCTTTGCGGTGCTACAGTCGTACAGGTTAATCCCATGTATAAGTCGTCGGAACTGCTGCATGTACTTAATGATTCTGGAGCCGGAGTGCTGATCGCACTGGATAAATTACTTCCGGCCGTCGAAGAGGTGATCGATAAAACAGGAGTGGATGCGCTTATTCCGGTTTCTTTTGAAAGCGATTGTAAGTTTAATGAATATATGAAAGACCAAGGTTATCCTGTCCCGGAAGTGTCTATCGAACCGAAAGAGGATATTGCAGTCCTCCAATATACGGGCGGTACGACAGGTCGCTCCAAAGGGGCGATGCTGTCCCATTATAATCTGGTGGCAAACACACTGCAGAGTTACGCAACCTCTAAGGTGCGGACTCGTATTGGAGAGGAAAGGATTCTAAGTATTTCTCCCTTGTTCCACGTATACGGGATGACCAGCTGTATGAACCTGACCTTCTATATCGGAGGAAACATGATCCTTGTTCCGAAATTTGACGTGGAACAGACGGTGGAAGTCATCGAAAAGACCAAACCGACCATCTTTCCGGGTGTACCGACCATGTTTATTGCTTTATTAAACTATTATAAAGAGAAAAAATTTGATTTAACCAGTCTACGGGCATGTACCAGCGGTTCTGCTCCATTACCGGTCGATATCCTGAACAAATTCAATGAAACTAGCGGAACCAATGTAGCTGAAGGATTTGGTCTGTCTGAAGCTTCACCGGTTACCCACCGAAATCCTATCACGGGGCTTCAGAAGCCCGGCAGTATTGGCATCCCCATTCCCAATTCACAATCAAAGATTGTGGATTCCGTTACCGGGGAAGATGAGATGGAAATTGGGGAAATCGGCGAGCTGGTGATACAAGGGCCACAGATCATGACAGGCTACTGGAACATGCCGGAAGAGACGGAGAATGTACTAAGGGATGGGTGGTTGTTTACCGGTGATTTGGCAAAAATGGATGCTGACGGTTTTTTCTATATTGTCGGTCGGAAAAAAGAAATGATTATTGCCAGCGGCTATAATGTCTTTCCAGTGGAAGTAGAGGATGTCATTTATACACATCCAAAAGTCCTGGAGGCTGCAGTAATTGGTGTTCCTGATAAATACAGGGGAGAGACAATCAAAGCGGTAGTAGTACCCAAAGATGGGGAAGAGCTTGATGGCAATGAGCTGATTTACTATTGCCGCAAGCGACTAGCAGCCTATAAAGTACCACAATCTGTGGAAATTGTCGGTGAACTGCCGAAAACCGCTGTAGGAAAAATATTAAAAAGATCATTGGTTAAAACATACTCGTAAAAAGTCGCATTTATAAAATACTAACTAGTAGGTATGTAAGTTATTTAAAATTGGAGGGAAGCACATGCATTTACGCTTAACGGATGAACAAAAGATGGTCCAGGAAACGATTCGTAAATTTGTGGAAAAGGAGCTAATGCCCCTGGAAAATGAAGTGTTACGGAATGAAAGGGAGGGCAGGCCAAGCCTATCCGCTGAGAAACAGGAGAATCTTCGGCAGAAAGCAAAGGAGGCAGGTTTCTGGGGAATCAATACACCGAGTGAATATGGCGGGGCCGATCTTGGACAAATGATGCAGGCCATTGTCTCCATGGAAGTAGCCAAGACATTCGTTCCTTTTTCATTTGGCGGTTCGGCGGACAATATCCTTTATTATGGCAACGACCAGCAGAAGCAAAACTATTTGCTTCCTACTATCAATGGAGAAAAGAAATCCTGTTTTGCTATGACAGAACCTGATGCAGGGTCGGACACCCGCAATATTAGGACCACGGCAGTACAGGATGGAAATGAATGGGTGATCAACGGGGAGAAAACATTTATCACCGGCGGTAATGAAGCTGATTTTGTGATGGTTATCGCTATTACCGACAAGGAACGTCATCAGCAGACAGGAAGAGAAGGTGTGACCTGCTTCATTGCTGACCGTGACATGGGATGGAAATCTGAATACATCGATACGATGGGAGAATGGGGGCCTGCTGCAATTGTCTTTGATAATGTGAGGGTGCCGGAAGAAAACATTCTTGGAGAACTTCATGGCGGATATAACCTCGGCCTGGAGTGGATCGGCTTTGCAAGGTGGATTGTTGGAGCGCGTGCTGTGGGGGCTGCCGAGCGGTTGCTACAAATGGCGATAGACTATTCCAAGGAACGGAAGACATTTGGCAGACCAATTAGTGACAGACAGGCAATCCAATGGCAGATTGCGGATTCAGCAGTGGAGATAGAGGCCGCAAAATGGATGGTGCTAAACGCAGCATTTACCCTTGACCAGGGAGAAGATAACCGGCATCTTGCATCGATGGCCAAATTATATGGCTCCAATATGGGCAACAGGGTGGTCGACCGTGTGATGCAGATACATGGCGGTATGGGGTACACAAGGGAACTGCCGATTGAGCGCTGGTACCGTGAAGCAAGGTTGTGGAGAATATATGACGGCACTGATGAGATTCAGCGTATGATTATTGCACGAAACCTGCTAAAAGGTAATGTAAAAGTAGGTCAATTCATCTAATTTCTATGATTATGGGAGGTATAAACATGGCAGGAAGATTTGAAGGAAGAGTGGCACTGGTGACAGGTGGAAGTCGTGGCATTGGAAAAGGGGTTGCACAGCAGTTCGCCGAAGAAGGGGCAACGATTGCCATTCTGGATATCAATGAAGAAGCACTTGCAGAAGCTGAAAAAGATTTTAAGGAACAGGGAGTTACCGTACTGACAAAAAAAGCAAATGTGGTAGAGGCAGATGAAATGGAAGTGGCTGTGGAAGAGATAGTAAAGACCTTCGGAAAACTCGATATCCTTGTCAATAATGCAGGAATTATCCGAGACAATATGTTATTCAAAATGACCGACAGTGACTGGCAGCAGGTGATGGATGTCCATCTGAAAGGGTCATTCAACGTCGCTCGGGCTGCCCAGAAACATATGGTTGGGAAAAAGTATGGAAGGATCATCAATATTTCTTCCACCTCTGCACTTGGAAACAGGGGACAGGCCAATTATTCCACAGCAAAAGCAGGGCTTCAGGGATTTACTAAAACACTAGCCATTGAACTTGGGAAATTTGGTATTACGGCAAATTCGGTAGCGCCAGGATTTATCGAAACCGAGATGACCAAGGCAACAGCTGACCGGGTGGGTGTGGCATTCGATGATTACGTGAAAGGGGCTGTCAGTCAGATCCCTGCTGCCAGAAGTGGAAAGCCGGAGGATATTGCCAATGCGGTGGCCTTCTTTGCGGATGAAAAATCGTCTTTTGTCAACGGGCAGGTCATTTATGTTGCAGGCGGACCGAGAGATTAATAGAAAGGAGACGTTTTCATGTATGGAGATATGATCGGCAGGAAGTCTGAAAAGGTGAAAAATGTAGTGGAGCGCGGACAGGTCCAACGTTTTGCAGCGTCCATCGGAGATCTGCATCCAATTTACGTAGATGAGAAGACTGGACAGAAATCTAGATATAGAAGGAATATTGCGCCACCGACATTTCCCCGGGTCTTTGATTACGGGAAAGTGGAAGGTCTGAGTCTGCCAAAAAAAGGTCTGATTCATGGGGAGCAAAACTATCATTATGAAAGGCCGTTATTCGTCGATGAGGAAATCTACTGCTATACCGAGGTGGAAGATTACTATGAGAAGTCCGGCAGTAATGGAAGGATGGGATTTCTTGCCATCAAAAGGTATGGGGAAGATGCTCAGGGAAATGTCGTTTTCACAGAAAAAATGATTACCATTATTACGGAAACGGTAAGAAAGGCGATGAATGTATGAAAAGTTTAGCAGAACTATATTCTGGTGAATTACTGGATGAAATAACACTTGAGCCTGTGGACCGGATGGATTTGATTAAGTACTCAGGTGCTTCTGGCGACTTTAACCCGATTCATACGATTGATGAGGAAGCTGAAAAGGCAGGATTGCCGGGCATTATTGCACATGGCATGTGGACGATGGGCAATCTGGGAAAACTTTTTACCCCTTATTATGAAGAAGGTTTTATTCAAGACTATCAAATCAGGTTTTCCGGAATGGTTTTTCTGGACGATGTCCTCACATTGAAAGCAGAGGTGAAAAACAATACGGATTCGTATCTGGATTTTCGGGTGCGAGCGGTGAATCAGAAAGGTAAGGATGTAATCAAAGGGCAAGTGCGTTTTTCCACATATGCCTGATGAATCAGCTACAGGTGATTTCCTGAAATGGTAATGGATTATATAAAAGCTAGGAGTGTCAACCATGGAGTTCGAGTATTCCGAAAAAGTAAAGGGTTATCAGGAAAAACTGCACCGTTTTATGGAAAATTATATCTATCCGAACGAACGGGCTTACACGGACCAATTGAATAAGGAAGACCGCTTTTCAATCGTTCCACCAATCATGGAAGAATTGAAGCAGAAGGCAAAAGAAGAAGGGCTTTGGAACCTCTTTCTTCCGGAAAGTGAACATGGTGCAGGTCTCACTAATCTGGAATATGCCCCGTTATGTGAAATCATGGGCCGTTCCGCAATAGCACCAGAGGTTTTTAATTGTGCCGCTCCAGACACGGGAAACATGGAGGTACTGGTACGGTATGGGTCAGAAGAACAGAAGAAAGAATGGCTTCGCCCGCTCCTTGAAGGACAGATACGTTCTTGCTTTTCGATGACCGAGTCGGGTGTGGCTTCATCCGATGCAACCAATATTAAGGCAAGTATTATCCGTGATGGAGATGCGTATGTTATCAACGGGACAAAATGGTGGTCATCAGGTGCGGCCGACCCACGCTGTGAAATTGCAATTGTAATGGGGAAAAATGACCCTGATGCCCCGAGACATAAGCAACAGTCTATGATTCTGGTTCCGCTCGATACTCCCGGTGTGACAGTCAAAAGGCCCTTGTCGGTATTTGGCTATGATCATGCTCCCCATGGCCACGCCGAAATTGAATATAAGAATGTCCGTGTACCAGTTTCCAATATGCTTCTCGGGGAAGGAAGAGGGTTTGAGATTGCCCAGGGGAGGCTGGGACCGGGGAGAATTCATCATTGTATGCGGACAATAGGGGCGGCAGAAAGAGCATTGGAACTGCTAAGCAAGCGCGTCCAAGGTCGGGAAGCATTTGGTAGTAAGCTCGCTGACCAGGGAGTCATCCGTGAATGGCTAGCAGATGCCCGGATCAATATTGAGCAGGCGCGTCTGCTTACACTGAAGGCTGCTTATATGATGGATACTGTCGGGAATAAGGAGGCCAAAGCGGAGATTTCCATGATAAAAGTGGTCGCTCCGAACATGGCCCTGGAGGTTATTGATCATGCTATCCAGGCGTTCGGAGCCGCCGGTGTGAGTAATGATTATCCGCTCGCATCCAGTTGGGCGAGCATCCGCACATTAAGATTGGCGGATGGCCCCGATGAAGTGCACCGCCGGGCTATTGCCAGGCAGGAATTGAAAAAATATCAATGACATTGGGGGACATTTGAATGCATGTGAAGGATCTATTTGATCTGAGTGGCAAGACAGCCATTATTACCGGAGGAGGGCGTGGTCTAGGCCAGCAGATTGCGGAAGGATTTGCAGAGGCTGGAGCAAATGTGGTTGTCTGTTCCAGAAAAGAAGAGAACTGCAGGGAAATCAGCGAGGGATTGAGTCAGAAAGGGGTAGAATCCCTTGCACTTGCCTGTGATGTAACCAATCCGGATGATGTGAGAAACGTAGTTGATAAAACAGTGGAGAAATTTGGAAAGATTGATATTCTTGTCAATAACAGCGGAACCTCATGGGGGGCATCGGTAGATGAGATGCCGCTCGAAGCCTTCCAGAAAGTACTGAATGTCAATGTTACGGGGACATTCCTCATGTCACAGGCTGCAGGAAGGGTGATGACGGAACAAAAATCCGGGAAAATCATCAATATTGCTTCGACAGCGGGATTGACAGGATCGGACCCGAAGTTCATGGATGCAATCGGATATAATTCCAGTAAAGGTGCAGTGATTACCTTCACTAAGGATCTTGCTGTCAAATGGGGGCCACGGGGGATAAAGGTGAATGCCATTGCACCAGGATTCTTTCCAACCAAGATGTCTAAAGTATTGATGGAAAAGGGCGGGGATAAAATCTTGGAAGGCACGCCGCTTCGGAAATTCGGTGGGGAAGACGACCTAAAAGGAGTTGCCTTGTTTTTGGCTGCCGCCGCTTCCAATCATATAACCGGGGAGACGATTGTTGTAGATGGTGGATCGAATGCAATGTAAAATTATCGAGGAGTGGGGTGGAGTAATAGATGAATAGAGATGCAGTAATTGTATCGGCAGTCCGAACGCCGATTGCCAGGCAGGGTGGTGCACTAGCCTCCGTACCTGCCCATATATTCGGGGCTGAAGTTATTAAAGAGGCAGTCAAACGGGCAAAGATCCGACCGGAAACCATCGATGATGTGATTTTCGGTAATGTTTTGAGTGGTGGAGGCAATATTGCCAGACTGACTGCACTGCAATCAGGATTGTCCACAAATTTACCCGGCCTGACTGTTGATAGACAGTGTGGTTCCGGGATCAGTGCAGTAGCACTTGCCGCCCAGGCCATCCGGGCAGGGGAAGGAGATGTATTCATTGCCGGTGGAACGGAAAGTATGTCACGGGCTCCGTATTTGATGGACCGCCCCTCCAAAGCATACAGTCCGGCTTTGCCGAGGTTTAGAAAATCTCAGCTCTCACCAGAGGAAATAGGTGATCCACCGATGGGAGAAACCGCGGAGAATCTGGTAGACCAGTACAATCTTTCCAGAGAGGAACAGGATGAGTTTGCACGAAGGAGCCAGGAGCGGATGGCAAATGCAATGGAGGAAGGACGGTTCGATGAACAAATTGTACCGATCACGATTCCTGTCCGCAAAGGAGATCCCCTTGTCTTTAAAAAAGATGAACATCCACGTCCGGATACGACGCTGGAGAAACTTGGGAAACTGCCGCCAGCTTTCCGTAAAGGGGGAAGCGTGTCGGCAGGAAACTCTTCCGGGCTCAATGATGCAGCTTCTGCTCTTGTGGTCATGTCCAGAGAGAAAGCAAACCAATTGGGACTTGCACCGCTCGCAACTATAAGGGCCTCCGCTGTAGCCGGTGTGGATCCGAATATTATGGGGATTGGGCCAGTTCCCGCTACCAGAAAAGTAATGGAAAGATCCGGTCTGAAGTTGGAGAACATGGATCTCATCGAAATTAATGAGGCATTTGCAGCTCAGGTGATTGCCTGTGACAGAGAGCTGCAGATGAACCCGGAGAAGGTGAATGTGAATGGCGGAGCTATTGCTCATGGCCATCCATTAGGGGCTACCGGTGCTATCCTAATCACGAAGGCAGTACATGAGTTGCAGCGCTTTGGGGGAAGCCATGCGTTAATTACTGCCTGCATCGGCGGTGGTCAAGGAATTGCGGTAATTATCGAAAGAGATTAATGAAGCTGTAGTCGACAATGGTTATCTGCTGTAAGATAGAGTTATATTTCGCAGAGAGGAAAATGGCATATGAAGGATAAAATCATGCATGCTAGCATCAAATTATTTGATGAAAAAGGATACACCGAAACATCCGTTCAGGATATTGTCGACTATATTGGAGTTACTAAAGGAAGCTTCTATTATTACTACAAAAGCAAGCAGGGGCTCTTGAAAGATATTCACCTTGATTATATTGAAGGATTGCTTGAAAAACAGGAGCAGGTATTGAACAGCTCAGTTAAAGGATCGATGGATAAATTATACAGTATTATTTTTATGGTAATCAGTAGTATCCGCACACAAAGGCAGAGTGCAAGGATTTTTAATCGGGAAGGGCGGAACCTGAATGAAACACATACAGACGAAATTCGCAGGAAACGGCAGAAATTCAGGATCGAACTTCAGAAAATGATCGAAAAGGGAATTAAAAACGGAGAATTCAAGTCAGATCTCCGTTCAGATATTCTCACTTTTGGCATCTTGGGCATGACGAATTGGAGTTTTTATTGGTTCAACCCGGATGGTGAATTATCAGCGGAGGAACTTACCAGGAATTATATGGATATTTTTTTAAATGGAATTAAAAATTAATTGGTTTATCACCAATTGATAATCAATAAATACTGACCAGTAAGTAGGAGGAAGGGGGGATGTTATGACTTCCCATGAAATTGAAATTTATGTACGCTTCGCAGAGACAGATGCTGCCGGACATGTGAATAATGTGAGTTACTTCTTGTATTTTGAAGAGGCCCGGACAAAGTTTTTCCGGGAAATATGCCCGGAAAGGGATGGTTCCTTTAATTTTATTCTGGCATCCATTTCCTGTGATTATGTCTCCCAGGCATATGCCGGACAGGAGCTGAAGCTGCTGACGGATGTGGGGAGAGTGGGAGAAAAGAGTTTTACAGTTTCCCATATTCTGGTCAATCCAGAGACAGGCTTGACTGTCGCAAAGTCCGAGGCCGTTACGGTCTGCTATAACTATGAGGAACAAAAGACGATTCAGATTCCGGTTGAAGTACGGAGCAGGCTGCAAAACTACTTGGTTGTCCAGTAATAAGCCGGAATTTACTTGATCGAATATGGTAGATACCCTAACTGCATGACATGAGATCGATAATTCCGAAACAAAGCTGAAGAAAATAACGAAGTCAGAATTTTGAAGGCTGGTTATTATAATAGGGAGGAAGAAAATGAAAGCGCTATTATAGAGGCGGATGGGAAAGTTTAAGTTGAAGTAAATTGCTCCTGGAGACTGATTAATTTTTGCATGAAAGGGGAGGAAAGAATGGATGTTTTTTTACAGCAGCTGTTTAATGGACTGACCGTAGGCAGTGTATACAGCCTGGTAGCCTTAGGGCTTACGCTTGTGTATGGGATCTTACACATTCCTAATTTTGCCCATGGGGCCCTGTATATGTTGGGCGGCTATATTACATTGACGATGATGGTCTACTTGGGTATGAACTATTGGATGGCAATACTGATATCAATTCTGGTTGTCGGCCTTACAAGTGTTCTGATGGAAAGGCTGGTGTTCCATCCTTTGCGCCACTCTACACCAATCCAGCATAAAGTGGCTGCCATCGGTATCCTTCTTTTTCTGGAAGCATTGGCCCAATTGATTTGGGGGGCGGATTATAGACAGATGCCCACGCCCTACGGCGATGTAGTGACTTTTGGGGGACTTACCCTTACGGTACAGCGGATGATCATCGTCATTGCCGCCATTGCTGTCATGATACTACTTTATCTGTTTTTGAAGAAGACCTTTACCGGGTCGACCATTATAGCAATGGCTCAAAACCGGGAGGGAGCATCACTGGTGGGGGTTAATACCAATAATGTGGCTATACTGACGTTTTTCATAGCCGGCGCCCTGGCAGCAATAGGTGCTTCATTATCTTCACCAATCAATCTAGTATCCCCTGGAATGGGACATCTCGTGATTCTCAAAGCCTTTGTAATCATCATCATAGGCGGTATGGGAAGTATCCCGGGTGCCATTTTGGGAGGGTATATCCTCGGTTTCAGTGAAAGTATCGGTGCAACTTATATTTCAAGTGACTATAAGGACATCATTGCTTTCGTTCTGCTTATCGCTATTTTGTCGATTAAGCCGCAGGGAATTTTTGCAAAGGGAGGCGCTTAGATGCAGACGTTACTAAATAAAAAGAGCCTGCTGGCTGGCTTGATTGTTGTTGCCATACTCTTTCCCTTGTTTGTCCCGAATCAATACTATATACACATTTTGACATTGGCCTTCATCTGGACCATCGCAGTATATGGTCTGAATCTGCTTGCTGGTTTTACCGGATACTTATCATTAGCACATGCCGGGTTCTTTGCAATCGGGGCCTATTCACTTGGCTTGCTAACAGTAAAAGCTGGTATGGGCTTTTGGTTAGCGTTTATCCTTGCTCCTCTCATTACAAGTGTTTTCGGTTTATTCATTGGATTGGTAGCACTGCGCACAAAGGAACATTTCTTTGCCATCTATACCCTTTGTGTCGGTTATATCATCTATTTGGTCATTGATAAATGGGATAGCCTCACGGAAGGAGTACGAGGATTGATGGGTATTCCTGCGCCGGCCAATCTCGGCCCAATCTCGCTTTCCACGCCGCTGGCCCAATATTATTTTGTCTTCGCTGTTCTGTTGCTGGTCATTTTTGTAATTTATCGTATTGTTAACTCATTAACAGGCAGGTCATTTGTCGCCATTCGTAATAGTGAGCAACTGGCCGAGTCATTGGGGATTTCGCCGATGAAAAATAAGATGGCATCTTTTATACTGTCAACCTATTTCGCTGGGCTGGCGGGGGCTTTATATGCCAGTTTCATCCGATTCATCGGGCCGGAAATTGCCTACACGACAATTACCTTTGATCTACTGACATATATGATTGTTGGAGGAATCGGCACATTATCAGGACCTTTGATCGGAACCTTGCTGATTGTCTGGTTGTCGCAGAATTTGCAGTTTCTGCAGGATTATCGGATGCTGATTTTCGGCCCATTGCTTACATTGCTGATTATTTTTTCCCCGAGTGGGATTGTCGGTTTCTTCCGTAACTGGCACGGAAATAGGCAAGAACGAAAGAGGCTTTATACTGAAAAGAAAATACAGGAGGGGTGAGACGGATGTTTTTGGAAACGAAAAACCTGACAAAAAAATTTGGTGGTCTTACTGCTGTAAATGACGTTGACTTTTCGATAGAAAGGGGGAAGGTGAATGCCATCATTGGTCCGAATGGGGCCGGTAAATCTACCTTCTTTAATGCAATAACTGGCGTTCAGCAGCCCAGCTCCGGGAAAGTCAACTTCAAAGGCAGGGATATATCCAACCTTCCTGCCAATAAAATTGCCGAGTTGGGAGTGGCCCGGACCTTCCAGACTACTAATCTATTCGAGAAAGCAACTGTGTTTGAAAATGTAGTGGTTGGACACCGTCTGAGGACGGAGTCGAATCTGTTCGATGCTATATTCCGGACAAAACGACTGAAAAGCGAAGAAAAGAAATGCAAAGAAAAAGCTTTAAATGTACTGGAATTTACTGGTCTTTCCCACCTCACTGACAGAGTGGTGGCTAATATATCCCAAGAGGAAAAGAAGCGTGTTGCCTTTGCTCTTGCGCTTGCGACGGATCCGGAGGTTGTCTTCCTGGATGAACCGACCGCAGGAGTTAATCCAGATGAAACCGAAGAACTTTCCTTTCTAATTAAAAAGATGGCCCAAAAAGGGATTACCGTATGTTTAATCGAACACAAAATGAAGATGATCATGGATATGGCTGATAAAATCATGGTTCTTAATTATGGAGAAAAGATTGCGGAAGGCACACCTGAAGAAATCAACAGCAACGATGAAGTTATAAAGGCATATCTGGGAGGGGATGCCAGTGCTTGAATTAAAGGATGTGACGGTGAACTATGGGAATTTTTCCGCTGTACAGCAAGTAGATATTTCCTTACAAAAAGAAGAAATCGCTGTATTGTTGGGGGCAAATGGGGCAGGAAAGAGTACTACATTTCGGGCTATCAGCGGCTTGGTGAAACCTGTATCAGGAAAAATTCTGTTCAAGGGAGACGCAATTAACGGAAAGTCCCCCGATAAAATTGTCCGAATGGGGATTGTGCAGTGCGCCGAAGACCGGAAGCTGTTTCCGCAGATGAGTGTGGAACAGAACCTAATGATGGGCGCCTATGTTCATCGGAAAAATAAAAAGGGAATAAAGGCAACATTAAAAGAAGTTTATGAATTGTTTCCGATTCTATACGAAAAGCGGGGGGACTTTGCCGGATCTTTAAGTGGTGGGCAGCAGCAAATGTTGGCAATTGGCAGAGCATTGATGGCCAAACCTGATGTGATGCTTTTGGATGAGCCTTCCATTGGGCTGGCCCCATTGATTGTTGAGCAGATGTTCGAGAGCATCCAGCAGATCAATCGGGAGGGAACGACCATTCTCTTGGCTGAACAGAATGCTAATGCCGCTCTTGGTATTGCTGATAAGGGTTATGTCTACGAAAATGGCAGGATTGTAGTAGAAGGAAGGTCAGAGGATCTGTTTGCAAACGAAAAAGTTCGAAAGGCATATGTAGGTGCATAAAATTATCAGGTAACCAATCGCCAATATTTGCAAAATACGAGGAGGAAAATCTATGAAACGTGCTAGATTTCTGTTGGTATTAGGGTTTATTCTATTTTTACTATCAGCTTGCATTGATTCTGCAGGGAACACCGAAGAGGATGCTGAAGCAGTTAATGGCGAAAATGTCGTTAATATTGGGTACAGTGGTCCGCTAAGCGGATCTGCAGCATATTACGGAGAGAATACTTTGAATGGGCTGAACCTTGCCGCGAAGGAAATAAATGAAGAGGGTTTCGAAGTAAATGGGGAAACTTATACGTTGAATGTGGTCTCCCTCGATGACAAATATTTACCGAATGAAACGGCTGCAAATGCCAGAAGAATGGTCCAAGAGGATGAGACCCCGATTATTTTTACACCACATAGTGGGGGGATTTCCGCCTTACAGGTATTCAATGAGCAGGAAAAATTCTTGATAGGAGCCTATTCCAGTGAACCAGCAGTCACAGAAGAGGGAAATTCGCTTACTGTTAGGATTCCGCCGAGTTATGATGGCTATATAGAGCCATTCACCAATTATTCGATGGAAAGGTTTGGAGACAAACTGGCTGCTCTTCCTCCAGTAACCCAGTACGGCAAGGATTGGGCGGAAGCACTGCTGCCCCACTGGGAAAATAAAGGGGGAGAGGTGGTATATAATTCTTCCATTGATTTTTCTAAGGATACGGATTACTTTACCTTTCTGACGAATGCATTGGAAGAGGATCCAGATGTCCTGTTTATCGGCGGAGCTTCAGAACCGACCGCGAAGGTTGCACAACAGGCCAGGGATCTTGGATTTGAAGGCGGTTTTATTATCATGGATCAGGCAAAACTGGATGAAATGAAAAATGTCACAGAGTCTGAGTCATATGAGCCATTTGAAGGTGCCATTGGTACGATGCCATTGGTCGATTCAGATTATCCGGGAACCGCGGAATTTGTGGAAAAGTACAGGGATGAACATGGGGAGGACCCCGGATCTGAAGCAGGTTTTCATTATCTGGCCATGTATATTTTTGTAGAGGCAATGAAGGCGGCAGGAAATGTCGATGATGCCGAAGTAATCCGAGAACATATGCAGGAAGGGCTGGATAACCTTCCAGAAGATAAGAAGGTTTATGTTATCCCGTCGATTGATGAAGCTGGTGGATTTGAAATAGATACCAGATACGGGTCTGTTGAAGATGCAGAAATTGTACCGTACGACGGCGAATAACAGGGGGACACAGGGAGGTTCCTTGTCCCAAAGGATGAGGGTGAGCTGCCCGAAAATTGGAGTCAGAGCGTTGATGTGCCCCTCAAAAGTTAGAGTTTATATGAAGCAACCATTTGGCTGGTGTGATCTCGGTATTGAACCGGGCTCAAGCCGGCCAATTTTTTCTAGTCTTCACTCGTGTGTTTGTAATAATAGAAGCAATTTCCTTCTACCCTGAACCAACAAATAAATGGGACAAGGTACCTGTCCCTGTGTCCCTATAATCGTTGTTTTTTCTGCATCGCTTTTAACCGGAATGCTGTGTATGTAAGGACACCAATCAGGAATAGACCGAGATAGCCAATCAGTGGATAGAAGAAGCTGACAAGGTCGGTGAATCCGAGGAAGCTTGCCATATATGCTGCAACCAGTGTGATCATCAGAAACCTGTTGAATTTTTTTGTGTCCATTTTCATGAATCTTGCGGAAAACGAAAAGAACATACTTGTAGCCGTATTGAAAATCATCCCGAATAATACGATGGACATGAGAATTCCCAGGAACGGTGAAATTTCACTCACAATTCCGAGCATAGGAAGTTCCATGCCTTCAACTACATCAATTTTGGAGAAAATCGCCAGGTGGCTAAGCACGATCAGGATGCCGATTCCAAGCCCGCCTGCAAGTCCACCGAGGGAAGCGGTTCGTTCATTCCTCTCCGCTCCGCCCATGACAAGGGCCATCGAAGCACCGACAGCGGTGTTAAACGAAACATAGTTGATGCTGGAGATGAACCAGTTTGGCAATGTTGTAGGCTGTGCTTTGGCGATGGGCTCCAGCTCTGTTAATGAACCGTTGATGGAAAATATGCTGTAAACGGAAATAATCACAACGAACACGATTAAAAACGGGGTGATACTTCCAATCACGGCAATAACTCTATCTACATTTAGAATGCCAATAAGGTAGATAAGAACGACCATTAAGGTGGTGCCGAAGATATGTGGCAACCCGAATTGCTGGTTCAGGTTGGATCCTGCGCCTGCTATCATAACCACGCCTACACCAAATAAAGTAAAGATTAGTACATAGTCAATGATCGTTCCAAAAAAGCGCCCACTGATCTGATAGACGGCATCTTTATGGGATGTGGTATGCAGCCGGCTGCCGATCCTTGTCAGCGTCATACCGAGAAAGGCAAATAATGCTGTAGCCAGAATTCCGCCAATGATCCCCATCATCCCGAAACTGGTAAAATATTGAACAACTTCCTGTCCGGAAGCGAATCCCGCGCCGACGATTATTCCAATAAAGGCGCTGCCAATCTTAATGATTTCTTTTATTTTCTGCATGCTTGCCCTCCTTGGGTGTTTATTGATGTCGGCTGTATCTTGCATTCACATTATATATTAAATCACAACTCCCAAGTCGCGTCTAATGAAGGGGGACGCGGGGACAGGTTCCTTGTCCCAGGGGGAGTGAATTAAACTTTGGGGATTGAATCGGTCAAACACATTTCTTCCTAGATTTTCTTTTCTTCTATTTTTTTCCGGGCTCCACTTACTTGTTGGTACAATAAATAGAAGTAACCAAATTTCGCCCTAAACTAAAGAATGGACTGGAGGGGAGGGGGACAAGGGACCTGTCCCCCCGTCCCCCTACATTTCAAATTGTTGGAAGATGGTGTTTCGTTTGTTTTGATATACTTCTCGTCTGGCGAGTAAGTTGATGATTTGAATGTTCCTTTGGACGGATAAGCCTAAATTTGTAGCTGCTGTTCCATGGGAATGCTCCAAGTTCGTTAAAGTGAAAAAATGATGGTCCCGGTTATCATTGAAAATGAGTTGATAATCTCGGGTGACTTTGTAACGGTCGTCGTCTTCCCACTCAATTTTGTCTTGAAAACGATCGTAGAACCAGTCAGGGATATGGGGTTTATACCCTGTTGCCAAGATAACCTTATTCGTTTCATAGTCAAAGGAATTATCTTTTTGCCATTGATGACAATGCAAGACATAGTTGTCATTCTTTTTACTTAGATTCTTCACTTCTGTGTTCGGCTGGATCGTTACCGGTTGCTTCTTTTGCCCAATCGTCTTATGATAAAGCGTCTCATATAATTCCTTCAGCGTATCTGGGTTAATCCCTTTTCTTAGAGATCCTAAGGTTTCCAATGTGTCATTCCGCTGCTTAAAGTTAAGGGAATGGAAATAATCCACAAAATCAGGTGAGAAATATTCCTGGGCAAATTTTGCTTTTTCCAGTTGAAACAGCCCGCTGGACCGTGAGAATAACGTCAATTGAAATTCTTTATTTTCCTGTTCCTTCAACAGATCAAGAAGTACCTCTACGCCGCTCTGCCCGGCGCCTACTACCGTAATATGAGGGGATTGAACCAAGCTTTCCTTTTCAAACATGTACCGGCTCGTATGTAACACATCTCCTTTTGGATGTCCTTTCATTGCATCCAAAACGAAGGGCTCACTGCCAGTTGCCATTGCCACATTTTTTGTGAAGTAAGCGGTTCGCTTTTTTGTCGAGATTTCTTCTACTACAACTTCATAATGAGGCTGTTCGGCCTCTTTATGGTCAATCACATCCACTACTTCATAACCGAAATACAGTGTCTCCAATTGGTTTGCGACCCACTGTAAGTAATCATTATATTCCTGACGCGGGACATGGAACTTGGTTAAGAAATAGAACTCATAAAGTCGATTTTTTTCATGTAAATAGTTAACATACGTGAACTTGCTTGTCGGATCAGCAAACGTGACAAGATCCGCTAAAAAAGGGATTGTCAAATCAGTATGCTCAATTAACATTCCAGGATGCCATTCAAACTTTGGAGTTTTATCAAAAAACACAGCATCAAGTTCCGGCGTATACTCAAGAAGCGCCGCTAATCCAAGGTTATAAGGCCCAATACCAATGCCAATAATATCGTATAATTCCCTCGACATCTCATCCACTCCCCCTCTATTAAAATGCTTCCTATTTTAATCTAACCATCCCATCAGATATTATGCTTGGGACACAGGGACAGGTCCCTTGTCCCACATAAACATAACTTTTTTGGGAAAAGTAAAGCCATACGAAAAAGAGGTGCTTTTATGGATGAAAATAACAACAAAAAATTAACAGTGGCTGGAACGGACATTGAGGCAATAAAAAAGCAAAATGAGCAATCTGGCATGTCATATAATGAAGCGAAAGCGTGGCTTGCAAGAACTACAGGCGGACATGGCACAGGGAGCTATAGTGATACGAATAGTGAAGATATCCGAAAGAAAAACCAGCAATAAAAATCCTCCAACTATCCAGGCAAAAAATGCTGCTGGTTAATCTTGTAGGACCAGCAGCATTCATTCCTATTTCATTTTAGCTTGAGCCATTTTAACCATATCTTTGACCATATTACCGCCAATCGGTCCTCCGACTTTCCCTGCTTGCTCTGAAGTAAGTTGCCCATTGTTCTTTTTTTCTAATGGAATTCCTCGTTCTTTTGCAATTTCGTATTTTACATCATCAGGGTTAGCGCTGTTCACATCATATCCTTCAGCTCTCATGACCTTCCCTTTTAGTTGATTTAATTTCTCTTTCGTCATTATATCCCTCCCTTATCCAATAGGGTTTCCAAAAAGTCGAAGCTTACCCAAGGGGGACGGAGGGACAGGTTCCTTGTCCCAGAAGGTTGAAGGGTAGTTAATAAAGTATAAAGTTTTCTTACTGTATAAATTCAGGCTAAAGACTTTGCCGCAAAGGCTTAGCAAAACAAAGTTTTATAAAATCTGGCTTTTTTGACTGGTCAAACCCATTTCCTGATGATTCTCTTGTTACCAGTTTTTTCCGGAGAAAGTGGTTGACTGCCAATTATCGTTTCAGTTACCCTAGTGAAAAGTTATTCTTCCCCCTCATTGGTGTCACCTTCACATATCGCTTCTGAAGTGGGACAAGGGACCTGTCCCCGCGTCCCCCGGAGCAAGGGAGAGGTGTTAAGCTATGGATTTATCAAAAAGACAGATAAATAACTTAAAAGGTCTTGCAGGATATTATAAGCTGAAACGAAAGGGGTCCCTTTATTATTTTTCCCGGGGACTGATAGGTGTTTTTATCTTTCAGGCTTTCATCAGTATTTTGGGTGTATTTACCGGGCTGAATGAAGTTGCTTCTCATTTGGTTATTGCACTAATACTTTTTATTGGCTATTCTTTATTGTTTTATTTGATATGGGGATATATTGAGTTTCAGGGATGGCTGGGAAAAAGGGTTAAGAACAAGGCTGGCTTAAACATGAGAGAATTAGAACGTATTGTAGAAGCGAATAGCACTGATTTTGCCACGATATTAGAGGAGGGTTTAAGAGAGGCATATCCTGAAATTGAGGGTTTTCACGAACTTCCTGAATTTCGGATTCCTGAGCGCCCCACCGTCTATGGGAAGATAGGAAGTTGGCTCGGTTGGGGTGAACTGGATAAGGAGCAGAAGAAAGAAAAACGCTCGATGAAGCTTTATATTATATTTTTTGGTGCGCTTCTTTTGTCACTGGGAATCATCGGCGGCGGGGAAACTGCAGCAGTAAGTATTATTTTTGGTGGGGCTGTGATCGTATATGGTTTACTTTGGAAATCGAAACACAGTAAGGGCAAGGATAGTCTAGCAATCTATCAAGGTTTACTTCATTATTGGAACACTTCATTCATCCATACCGATTACAGGACGAGGGAAACATTAAACAATTCATTTACAAAACAATTGTTATTTGATGCTTCTGACGATGAAAAGGTAAAAATCAAAAGATGCTATGAAGCAATTCATCCCATCGAACAAACCCTTACTGATGATATCGCGTATGTTTTTAAGCAAAATAAAAACGTGTATAAAGAAGAAACCAAAGGGATTGGTGTGTTATATAAGCTG
Organism: Virgibacillus ainsalahensis; assembly: GCF_055380755.1. Classification (NCBI taxonomy): domain Bacteria; kingdom Bacillati; phylum Bacillota; class Bacilli; order Caryophanales; family Bacillaceae; genus Virgibacillus; species Virgibacillus ainsalahensis. The sequence goes on from NZ_AP043943.1 coordinate 619,982, forward strand.
GCTATCCCTTCGATACAAAAAGGGATGGACACAGATACAAACGTGTCGAATAATTTTTACCTTGTTCCAAGTGGGCATGGATCGAAAAAAACATTTTATGATTATCATTCAACGGTGGAAGCATATGATGTTTATACGGCCGGCGAGCCGTCACAGGAAGAGTTAAACCAAGTTCTCAAACTAATCAGGCCACTGACCGAGCGGAATTGGGATGTTGCTGTGGAATACAGCAGCAATTTAATGTCTATCTATTTACCAGAATTTCTACCTGATATCGAAAACATCACAACCGAAGCGGAATTATTAAAAGTCTGCAGACGTGTTGACAGCATTTACAGCTTTTTGAAAAGAACCTTCATTTGGAGATACGGAAATATAGAAAAATGGAATGAAAGGGAAGGGACATAGGGACAGGTCCCTTGTCCCAGTCGGGGAAAAATAGATTGAATCCGGAGTTCTTGAATGGTCAAAACTCGTTACTTGATAGATTCACTTTTTCCCTTTTTTTCAGGCTTCATCAGTCGTTTACACAATAAAAACGTTACCGCTCCCGAAGCGACATATGATTTGGCTATTAGCTGTTCTGGCAACCTAGTACGGCTATTCTTCCACTTTTTTTAATCCCCTTGGAACATCTTCACGATTGCTTCCGGGTGGGGGGACAAGGAACCTGTCCCCGCGTCCCCCAAAATCATCAATTTCGAATTTCAGGCCACATTATAGCTTATAAAATTCCATTTCCTTTAGGAGAAAATGATAAAATCACTGTTCACATGCGTTTTATTTTTAAATTTTAGCTCTTTGACAAGTTTTACGTTTTAGAATACCTTTTATCTATCTAATCGTTGATAGTAGAAAGGATGCTGTGAATGGCGATGGTTGTATTTCGTATTCGATTAAAATACGGGCGAAAAAGGATGGCGAAATAGTTAATGCCAAGGGTAGCGAGGAAGCAGAGCCGTAGTGGTATTTATCATATTATGTTGAGAGGGATTAATAGACAAACGATATTCGAGGATGATGAGGACAGAAGACGATTTTTAGAGACATTAAAAAAGTATCAGGACATCAGTCAATACCTGATTTACAGTTACTGTTTGATGGATAATCACATTCATTTATTATTAAAAGAGTCGGAAGAGAGTCTTTCAATGGCCATCAAGCGAATTAGTTCAAGCTATGTGTATTGGTACAATATGAAATACGAGCGGTCGGGGCATTTATTTCAGGGGCGATATAAGAGCGAAAATGTAGAAAATCCCCGTTCTTTTTTAACGGTTCTCAGGTATATTCATCAAAACCCAATAAAGGCAGGATTGGCAAAAGACGTATTTTCAAGTAAATGGACAAGTGTGAATGAGTATTTCTATAAACAGGACATCGTGGATATTGATTATGGACTTGATTTAATTTCTTTGGATAGAAGAAAGGCAATTCAATTATATATAGAATACATGCAGCAACCTAATGATGATCAATGTTTAGAAGATACGATTAAAGTAAGAAAGACGGATGATGAAGTAAGGGGAGATTTATATCAATTTGGAATACTAAATACGAGTCAACTTCAGCAAATGGAAAAAGAAGACAGGGATGACATACTAATAAAGCTTAAAGCACTGGATGGTGTGACAATCAGACAGTTATCGCGAATAACAGGAATATCAAAAAGTGTAATCCATCGGGTTCGCTGATGTGTGGGGGGGACGAGGGACCTGTCCCTGTGTCCCCCTATGTCATGTTAGCGCGTTTACTTAAGGAGTCTGTCATGGATGTGATTGCTCCATCTCCAGTGACGTTACATGCAGTTCCCAGGCTATCTTGGGCAAGGTATAGTGCAATCATAAGGGAAATCATTGTCTGGTCAAAGCCCAACATGGTTTCAAGCAGCCCGATACTCGCCATAACAGCTCCTCCCGGTACGCCAGGTGCTGCGATCATTGTTATACCGAGCATTAGTATGAAGGGCAGGACGGAAGTGAAGGTAGCTACATCCCCTTGAAGGAACATAACTGCTAACGCACAGCTTACAATTGTAATTGTACTTCCTGATAAGTGAATATTAGCAAGTAATGGAACTGTAAAATCGGCAATACTTTCCCGCAGCTTTAATTTTTTAGAACGTTCAAGTGTTACTGGGATAGTTGCTGCAGATGACTGTGTTCCAAGTGCTGTGAAATATGCTGGTGCCATTTTTTTCAACATACTGAATGGATTTTGTTTGCTTAAAGTTCCTGCAATCGTATACTGAATCGATACGTACAGAAGGTGCAAAATAAGAATCATCACAAACACTTTAGCAAATACACTTAATATGGTACCAACCTGGCCTGTATAGGTCATATTCGCAAAAATTCCGAAAATATGAAACGGCAATAATGGAATAATCACTTTTTCGATAACTAATTGGATAATATCACGAAAATCTGTCGTTAATTTAAACAAGGTATCCCCTTTAACGACTGCAACACCAATTCCAATTATAAATGAAAGCAGCAGTGCGGTCATTACTCCCATAGGTGGCGCCATTTCAACTTCGAAAAAACTGGTACTTAACCCTTCTGTCGGGTCTGTGAAAGCTTGCAGGGACTGGCCATTTAGTAAAGAAGGATAAATACCTTTTGCTGCCAGAAAAGCAAAGATACCAGCTAAAACTGTCGAGGAATACGCGATGATCGCAGTTAAACCGAGCAGCTTGCCGGCTCCACGGCCCATGGAACCAATACCTGGTGCAATGAAACCAATAATAATCAGAGGAATAATAAATCCCAGGAAGTTGCCGAATAAGCCATTAAAGGTTGCAAATAATCGAATAAACCATTCATTTGCAAATGAACCTATTGCGATACCTAAGCTAATTGCAATTATAATTTTTAATAGTAACCCAAATCCTTTCATCGTAAATCTCCTCTTTTGCAAAAATGTCATGCAACCTATTGTACAAAAATTTTCGCAAATAGTCTAACTTCTTTTTCGGGACACAGGGACAGGTTCCTCGTCCCCCGGCAAATATTATTCTCCTCCTTATTTAAAGATGTTATAATGATGGTAACTGAAATGGCATGAAGTGCATCATGCAGGCGAAAGTATTGAAACGAATACCACTTGAACGACTGATGGATCTTAAAGTAGATTACGCATTCAAACAGCTATTCGGAAGTGAAAAGAATAAGGACATTACCGTCGTATTTCTCAATACCATTTTGCAAAGAACAGGGCATGACCGTATTACGGACATTACTTTCTCCAATACGGAAGCTGGTGGCGCGTATGCAAATGATAAACAATCCAGGCTTGACCTTCTAGTCGTCACAAATGCAGGGGAATGGATTAATGTAGAAATTCAGTTCACGAACCAATATGATATGATTAATCGCTCAATTTATTAGTGGGCCGGGATTGTGTCGATGTGCGTTGACTTTCGGTCAATGGTTTACCAGATTCGGGAGATGCGTGCTGATTTTTAGGTGATAATCCTTAAGGTTCGGGTGATGGCCCTTAAGATTGGGCCGATGTTTCACTAGATTCAGGAGATGTCTAGTAAGATTCAGTCGATGTACCATCATATTCAGGAGATGTCATACAAGATTCAGTCGATATACACGCACATTCAGGCGAAGCTACCGGACGCGACTGGGACAATGAACCTGTCCCTGCGTCCCCCTATAGAAAGGAAATGAAGGTTAAATGGCTTATAGTGAATCATCAAGTAAAGTAATCATTGCAATTGTGCTAGCTACGACTTTTTTGTTTACGTTTAGTCAGTTTTTGTTAATTACAGCTTATCCTACCATTATGCAGGAGTTTTCTATTAATGCTACGCAGGTTCAGTGGTTAACAACTGCATTCTTATTAACGACTGTTGTGTTCATTCCGATGACAGGATATTTATCTGATACTTATTCCGCGCGATTTCTGGTGATTATATCACTAGTTTTTTTTGTTATTGGAACGGTTGTCGCTCTTATTTCCCCTAATTTTATTGTATTAATTTTTTCAAGAGTCATTCAGGCGGTAGGTGCGGGGATAATGGTCCCACTGGTTCAAACGATTTTACTGGCCGTTTTTCCATTTGAAAAAAGAGGGTTTGCGTTGGGGCTATTAGGGTTAGTTGTGAATGTTGCCCCGGCCTCAGCGCCATCTCTATCTGGAATTATTATTGATCTTTATAACTGGAGGGCGCTTTTTTGGATCATGCTTTTCCTATCGCTCGCCATACTTGTTCTAGCCACGTTATTTATGAAAAATGTCACAGAACAGCGTAAGTCCAAATTGGATATGTTTTCATTGGTTCTGTCAGGTATTGGTTTTTCCAGTATGATATTTGGAATGAGCAATATTAGTGTTTTAGGATTTACGCATTGGAGTGTCATAACAACGATTATATTAGGTATTGTCATGCTGGGCATTTTTGTGAAAAGGCAAATGACAATAGATCCACCTGTACTTAATTTGGATGTTTTTAGGGAAAAGATGTTCTCTTTATCAACACTTCTTGTTTTCGTTGTTGCTATGTTGTTATTGGCGATGGAAACAATACTTCCTATGTTTTCTCAGGAGGTGTTAGGGACAAGTGCATTTCTCTCGGGATTTGTATTAGTTCCCGGGACAATCATACTTTCCGTTATGTCATTAATTGCTGGTAATTTATTTGATAAATACGGAGGAAAGCGCATCATTATGATAGGATTCTTGTTGATTCTGCTATCCAGTATATTGTTCAGTACGTTGGGAGCGGATAACTCACCTTATCTCATCATGTTTTACTTCTGTATATTTATGATGGGTATTGGATTAACCATGATGCCGCTCGTTACCTTAGGATTTAACAGTTTACAAACATCCGAAATCTCTCATGCCTCTGCAATAGGGAATACGGTCAGGCAGTTTGGACTGGCTTTTGGCGTTATTATGTTGACGACCATTATCAGCATTACTACCAATCAGATGGATGAATCCTATGAGGTTGCTACGTTTTGGGGAATAAAATATGCATTTATAGTCATGAGTGCCATTTCCTTAATTGGCGCTTTGGTGTCACTTATACTGCGGGACAAGGGGACAGGTCCCTTGTCCCAGGGGCATGAAGACTAGATTTCCCTTTTGGCAGTTAAGAAAGATTTTAATTTCTTAACTGCATAAGTTCGGGCTAAGGCCATTGTCACAAAGGGTGGAGAAAAGCTAAGTTCTCTAAATCTGGGGGTGTTGATTGGTCAAACTCATTTCATTTCTTGATGGAATAGATTCTCTTTTCCCCATTTTTTTCCGGGCTTCACTCATGTACTTAGAAGTAATCTTCTTTCGCTCTAGACCAACGAATGAACGGGACGAGGGACCTGTCCCTGTGTCCCTAAAACATTCGTTTCAAAATAAATGCGAATACGAGTACGATAAGGGAACAAATGAATAGCGCAGCTGCCAACATGCCAATTCCTATGCCAGCCCATGGATTCCCCAGCCCTGCGACAACGAAACTGCTGATAAATACGATGACTGCAACACTCAAGCTTACAATCGAAGGTAAATAGGTTTTTTTCTTATTAAAGTGGAGAAACATCGTTACCAACCCTAAAAGCAGGATATAAAGTGTCGCAATGGTGTAACTGTTCACCACTTGATCCAGGAGTTTCGTAAAGTCCGAACCACCTTGTGCCTCAGGAACATCGAGGTCGACGGTTGCCAGATCGTTGCCGTCAAAGTTAATCGTACGCATACGGTACTGGGCGGGATCACTCGGCCAACTTGTGTTTTCGAGAAATAAGATTTTATCCTGATGATGGAAAAAGGACGGGGAATCCACAGCGGCATTCAAATCTGTCAGCCTTTGGGATTCTCGGTTATTGGTGTCCATTAAAAATAGTTCATATTCAAAAAGAGAGCTATCCCGCGATTCTTCGGAAACAGCGGTAAAAGCCATTTTCTCTCCATCCGGTGATAGTTGTGAAGAATAGGAAGAGCTTAATCCTGTCGGTATCATTGTTGATTCGACCTTATTGTTTTCCAGAGAAAAGCTGCGAATGACCTCTCCATTCCCATCAAATTCACTGTAAAAAAGCTGTTCCCCATCCGATGAGGCAGAGAGGCTGTTCATAGAGAAATGGTCTTTATCCGTTAATTGAACGGTATTTTCGCCATTTGCCGCAATCGAAAACAGATCAAAACCTTCTTTTGTCTCCCCTTCTGATTTTTTGAATTCTTCAGCTTCCATACCAATAAAATAAACGGTTTCAGCAGAAGGGGAAAAGACGGCATCAACCACATGACTGTCTGCATCTGTCAACTGTACCCGGTCATTTCCGTTACTATTCATGGCAAACAGTGAATTGATTCCTTCCGCATCTTTTGCCAAGTAAAGCAGCTGCTCCCCATCTGATGAAAATCTTGGATGATGGAGCCGCTGATCTTCACTCCCAGCTATTTTTTTCACATTCGTCCCATCCACATTTGCCGTATAAATCGCTTCGTCGCCGTCAACATAATACGAAAACACGATGTCCTGGTCATCAGGTGACACGGAGATACCTTCCCCGATTCCTGTAAAATCCTTATATGGATCATCATCCCGAAGAATTCCATACGTTAACAAGCTTAGAAAAAGCAGCATAACAATTGCGATGGATACTTTTAATATGCGGTTTCGCTTCAACATACAACCCCCCGATTCTACATTTCTAGTTTACTTTCAATCTTAACATATGGGACAAGGGGACAGGTACATTGTCCCGGGGGGTTGAAGATTGAGTGGAACCGGGGAGCTTGATTGACCACGTTTGTTTCTTGATGAATTTTTTTGGTCTTTACTCATGCGTTCCTGTGTATGGAAATGGCTTCTCTTCACCTCAAATGGGACGAGGGACCTGTCCCTGCGACCCCCACCCCGCGTGTTCTGTATGTTATAATAGGATAAAAATGCTCGCAGATTTGAAGTAGGGTGACGCGGGGACAGGACCCGAGTATAAAAGTAAAGTGGGGATTTTAATGATGTTTTTTATAAATATACTATTTTTAATTGGTATCGGTTACGTCAGCTATAAGTTTATTCAAGTCATGATGAAAATGAGGCAACGTGTTATTCTACCTACAACAAATGAAGAAATCGATGCGATTAGAAAACATCCCGAAAAGAAAGTAGATTTCCCGACATATTCTAAGCAAAAAGCTGGAATTATTATTTATTCCCTTTTGCTTCTTTTTGTGATTTGTATGTTTTGCTTAGGCGTATTTTTACAATTATTTGATTGGTCACTTTACATGTTGTTATTACTGCCAATGGCCCATTCCTATAATTTACTAAATCTATTTGCAGTGGTAGATGATGGCATACTTAGCGGTAGTCGTTTTGTTGCTTGGAATAAAATAAAATCATTTCAATTTATCCCTATTGATATAAACCATAAATACTATGGATTTTCAAAAGAAGTTAATAATAAATATGAGTTGAAAATTAGGGCGAAATTCTATTTCACAAGTTGTGTGGTTACCTCAGACGAAATGAAAGAAAAATTGAACAACATATTAAATGAACCCGATGGTTGAAGGATAGATTTTTCTTTGTTGAATCCGGGATTTCTCGATCGGTCAAACTCCCTTTGATAGAATCGCTTTCATCCACTTTTTCCCGGTTCCATTCATGCAGTGGTCACAATAAATAGAAGTACCCCTTCGAAGCAGAGAGAATGGGACGAGGAACCCGTCCCCGCGTCCCACCTACGGCCAAAAAACAGCCAGTATCCTATTTTGAGGATACTGGCTGTTTTTCACGTTGCTAGTATTTTTTCCAGGTGTTTGACGGTTGGTGTCAGGTTGACGAGGAAGTAGGTTTCCCGCAATCTGCGTGCAGGGTGGCTGACGTTCAGGTACCCTGCACCGCCGTTATGGATCATGTCTGTATTCGCTGCTTTTAAGGTCAGGTACGTGGTGTTGAGCCGATGTTGAACCAGGGCATGCCAGCTGAGTTTTCCAATGTTCTCCTGAATGTAGTCATAGACGTTTTCCCGCTGGGACTGGAGTTCTTCCTCCAGGTTGTGCGCCTGCACCGGCAGATACTGGTTGCAGGCTGCCTGCTTGTTGCGGGCTTTCTGGATCGACTGGATGGATGATGCAGTTACTCCGAGTCCTAGGGGGATCTGATACATCAGGAAGGTGGGGCGGACGTTTTCAATAAATGCATCCGCATCCTCTGATATGACCCACTCATCCGGGATGAAGCAGTCTTTGAAGCGGCAGCCATAGGTGGCGCTTCCGTTAATTCCCATGTAATCAGTTTTTTCCTTCAGGATAAGTCCCTTCGTATCACATGAGATGAACAGCATGACCCGTCTGCCGCTCTCTGCTTCGGCAACTGCGCCGAACCAGTGACCATCATCCAAGTTGGAGACGGAAGGGAGGGAGCCGGAGATATGGTATCCACCGTCCCCTCGTTCTGCCTTTAACAGCAGTCTCTCCACTCCGCCGTAAAACTTCATTGGGTTGGAAAGTCCCGTCCCCGCAAGGAGTGTGCCGTCTTCAAGACGCGGAAGGATTTCCTTTTTCAAGTAATCATTGTGGCTGTTGCGCACGTAAGTCAGTGCGGCAAGGTGGCACCACAGGGAAAATCCGGTCGTCATGCATGTTTTGGATACTTCTTCCACCAATTGGAATTCGCGGAGAGAGACCTCCTTCTCCGTCAGCGAATCGGAAGTGTAGTAGCCGTTCTTTCCCAACAGCCGTAGAAAATCTTTCGGATAATGATGCTCCGTATCGATCTTCCTGACCAGGGGTTTTAACTCTTCCCGCAGAAGGGGAGCCAATTCTTCTATTGCTCTCGTTGTGTTTTCCTTAATCATACGGAAATCTCTCTCCTTTTCCATTGGGGGTAGTTCCTTTTACTTCCCGATTTCGGTGATGGAGTCAAGCGGTGTGTTAACTGCTTCACGGGCTCTTTTAACCGAATCTTCATCAGGTGCATCATAGAAACAAAGACATTTGGACATATCTTCGCATACATAGGTGCGTTCGAAAGATACTTCCGGTACTTCGGCATAATGTACGGAGTTTTTCTTTTTACGGTCCAAATACTGATCCATGGTTAAATCCTCCGGCAGATTCCACTGTACAAGGTAGTTCACCTGTCCCGATTGCTTTTTCACTTCTTCCAGATCTTTTCCGACAATGCGCACGGCCTTCACCAGATCAGCCTGAACACCATTATCTTTCAATACATCCGTAAGTCCATCTTCATCCTTCTCTGTTTCAAAAATTAGAAAAGAGCGGGACAGGTCTTTTGCTGCCTGCACTTCAATCAGATTTACGTCCTCTTTTTGAACCGTTTCTTTAAGGGAAGAAACCTTTTCCTCCAGTGCATTACTGTCCTTCACTTCTCCATTAAAAGTTGTTTCCACTAAATATAATCCCATGATGTATCCTCCTCATACAATAAGTTTGCTGATAAATCATATTGATTTAATAAGAATTAACGCTTAAGGTTATAATATTATAGTAGGTTCAAAAAATCAACCTTAAAAATCAAATATGTTATAATTTTTTTAAAATAATTTTATTAATAAGGGAGAGACTGGTTTTATGAAGGAAAATTATAAGTTGCCGTGCAATATTGCACAGACATTGAATATCGTCGGGGATCGGTGGACATTACTGATTGTTCATGAAATTCTGGTGGGCGCCTTGACGTTTAATGAAATAAAGAAAGGACTGGATGGCATTTCCTCCAATTTATTATCGGATCGGCTGAAATATCTGACCGACAGCGGACTGATCGAGACTTCCATGTATTCAGCCCACCCGCCAAGATATCAATATACCCTGACCGACAGTGGGCGTGACCTGGAACCAGTGTTTCACTCGCTCCTGCTTTGGGGACGGAAACATCTGGAAAAATGTTATAAGAAGCTTGTCCATGAAGCGTGCCAGCATGAAGTGGAAACGGCTTTTTATTGCCCGCATTGTGCGGAAAATGTAGCGTCAGATGAACTCGTTGTCCAGTCATATGATGAGAAAGAGGAAGTTTCTATGTAGTGTGGATACGGCGTGATTGATGCTGTAGATTGGTTGCTCAGGTGCAGTGCGGGGCGTGAGGTGAGCTGTGAGTCCGTGTGCTCAGGTGCAACGCTGTAAGTGAAATAAGCTTCGACCCGGTCGCTCCACATATGGAAACACAAACAAAAACCGGCCGCCATCTCTAGTGATAGCGGCCGGTTTTCAATGGTGGATTTCTTCTCGCTATTATTTTGCTGCGCCCCATTGTTTTCCAACCCACGTTTCAAATACACGAACGAGCTTGTCCAACAGGAGGCCGAGAATACCGATAAACACAATACCGGCAAGAACCAGGTCAAGGTCGAGTGCATTCCGCGAGTCGATGATCAAGTAGCCGAGGCCAGATTGGGCGCCAACCATTTCACCAGCCACGAGGAAAATCCAGGCGGTTCCAATGGCAATGTGCAATCCATTGGCAATGCTCGGAAACGCGGCCGGGAGGATGATTTTGTACATGAGCTGCGGCTGCTTGATCTCGAGATTCTGAGCCACTTTCAAATAGGTATTGTCCACCTTTTTTACAGCAGAAACGGTTGTTAACAATACCGGAAAGAAAGCAGCAATGAAAATGATCACAATCGCCGGCATGTCACCGATTCCGAACCATAGCACGATGAAAGGGGTCCAGGCAATTGGTGCAACCGGGCGCAGTACTTGGACAATCGGATCGATGATTTCCCACAGACGCCGGGTGCGACCAAGGATGAGACCAAGAATCACCGCGAGCACCACTGCAGAAAGGTACCCGGCAGCGAAGCGCATCAGGCTCACTTGCAGGTGCTCAAAGATAATGCCAGTCGCAATTAGGGAAAGGATGCCTTCCCACACACTTAAGGGGGAGGGAAGAAGGGCTTCCGGATAATCGCCGATAATAATTACCAGCTGCCAAATGGCGATTAAGAGAATAAAAGCTATGGTGATATTTGTAAGTTTATAAAGGGTTTGATTGTTTTTCATACTATTCCATCGCCTCATCAATCCATGAATTGTCTACAAACTTTTCGTATGAAGGGGGACTGTCCGATAGCCCCATATCTATTAAACTCTCTGTCAATATTTCATAGTCTTCCCGCTTGATTTTCAGATCATCATAGGAAATCCACCCCAATGATAGTGACAGTGCTTCATCATCGACGTCCAAATATTTCCTATGCACATCGTGGGCGTGGTCATGATCTTTTCCCGCTTCTTCACCTGCTGCCACGTATCCATCCACAAACTGCTGGGTGAGCTCTGGATGATTTTCCAACAAATCATTACGCAGCACGAGGGCACAGCACAGCGATCCCGGCCACAGATCCTCCGACTGATAGAGTACCTTCCCCTGATCCAGTGTTACACCAAGCGCTCCAAACGGCTCAGCCACCACATAACTGGAAATCTGTCCGGTTGCCAGTGCAGAAGGCATTTCAGGCGGCGGCATCTCTACCATATGTACATCATCATAGCTCATACCGCCCTCCTGGAGCATTCTGGACATCAGGATATTATGAGAGGAAAGGGTGTGCGGGATGGCTACACTTGTACCGGCCATATCTTCTACCTCGTCCACATCATGGGAAACGATTGCAGCATTGCCATCTTTATGCCCGAGAGCGACTGCTTTCAGGTCAATTCCTTTTTCCCGTGATTTCATCGCTAGCTCAATTAGCGCAGACGCCCCGTCGATCCGGCCGGTATTCAGTGCGTCCATCAAATCAATCCACGTTCCGAATTTGACCAGTTCCAGCTCTACATCCCCAAGATATTCCTCGGCCATCTCTTTTTCAAAATAGACCGGTGCAGCATGCGTGATTGGCAGGTATCCAATCTTTATCGTCGTCTTTTCTTCGGTATGGTTATGGGCGTGACTCCCACAGGCTGTGAGGAAAATGAGTGATGCGATCCATAGAAGGATGATCGATTTTCTTCCGTATTTCATCAGCATTCCTCCATTCTATAACGATATTAGATTTTATATTAGATTTGAAAGTCAGACTGTGGTCTCGGCTGGGTGAAATGGAACTCTTCCAAAATGATCTTCCGGTAATATTGAAAATCGCTGTGGCTCCGATCACGCGGCTTGGACAGTTCGACCTTCAGTCCCCTGCTGATACGACCAGGATGCGGTTTCATAATGAATAAACGGTCGGAAAGGTAGATCGCTTCATCGATGTCGTGGGTGACCAGGACAATCGTGGTGCCTTCTTTTTCCTGCAGACGGAGCAGCTCATCCTGAAGGTAATACCGGTTGAACGTGTCCAGTGCCGCAAATGGTTCATCCATTAAAATAAGCTCCGGTTTCATAGCGAGCGCCCGGGCAATGGCGACACGCTGCTTCATCCCGCCCGATAATTCATCAGGCAGCTGGCTGATATTTTTATCCAAACCTACCAGCCGCAAATATTCCATCGCCCGCTCACGCCTTTCTTCCGGCGGCAGGTTAATCGGCTCCAGGCCAAGCTCCACATTTTTCAGCACAGATCGCCATGGCAGGAGACCATAATCCTGAAATAGCATGACACAGTGCCTCCCTGGCTCACGAACCGGTTCGCTATCCAAATAAACTTCTCCGGCTGTTGGTTCTTCAAAGCCACCAATCAAATTGAGAATCGTGCTCTTCCCACAGCCGCTCTGCCCCAAAAGGGAGACAAATTCCCCTTTCTGCACGTGAAGAGAGATATCCTCCAGCACGAGATCGCCATTTCGATCAAAGCGTTTATCCACCTGTTGTAACTCAACCAATGGTTTATTGGATTCTTCTGGTTTGCTGGATTTTTCAGCCAACGTGATCCCTCCTCAAAAGAATAGTAAGTATGTAAATCAAATAAAATTAGTAGGAATTAGATGTATGTTATTTTAATATACTAAGTTAAAAAAATCAATCTATTTTACAAAATTGGGGGACGGAGGGACAGGTTCATTGTCCCAGGAAAGCGTGAACCTTGGCCTGGGTGTCAAACTTTTATGTGTGAACGCCGGACTATCGGCTCCGAACGCAGGCCGCTGGGCCACGACCGCAGTACCTCGGGCCATGAGCGCAGGACGCTGGGCAGTTAGCGCAGTACACTTGGGCGTGAGCGCAGTACATCAGGCAATGAGCGCCGGACCATCGGCTGCGACCGCAGTACCCCCGGCCCTAAACGCGGAACCGTCAGCCATCAGCTCCGGATGACAGGGCATGTTGCCGGACTTCTCCCAAGTTAGAATATAGAGTTTCATTTTAGCGATTTTTGTAGTAATATGTAAGTAAGTTTTTGAGGAAATTTTTCAATACATACAAAAAATAACAACAGGTACGAGGAGTTTGACGATGAAAAGAAGTGAGAGAACAAAGAAGTCCAGAAAGTTATGGCTGAAAATCCCTTTAGTAATTATTTTATTGGCAGGCCTGGGAATTGGCGGTTATGCTTTTTCTATTTACAATAATGCCAAGAATACGGTGAATGAGAAAATGAACACCCCAGTAGAATCCATTGACCGTGAAGTGGGGAAGAAGAAAATGCAGGCAACAAAACCTTTGAATGTCCTGTTGCTTGGCGTGGATGAGCGGGAAGGGGACAGTGGCCGTTCGGATGCGTTGATGGTATTGTCTTTGGATCCTAAAACGGATTCCATGCGATTGGTCAGCATTCCAAGGGACACGCGGACAACGATTTCCGGAAAAGGATTTGAGGATAAGATCAACCATGCGTATGCATATGGCGGCGCGGACATGTCGATAGCTACCGTGGAGGATTTCCTGGATATTGATCTGGATTATTATGTGCAGGTGAATATGGAAGGGCTGACCGAGCTGGTGGATGAACTTGGCACCATCACGGTGGATAATGACATCGCGTGGAATGATGGGACATATGACTTCAACACTGGTCCTGTTGAAATGGATGGCGATAAAACCATGGCATTTGTCCGGATGAGAAAACAGGATCCGAATGGAGACTTTGGCCGTGCAGATCGTCAGCGCCAGGTTGTTGAGGGAATCATTGATGAAGGTGCCCACGTCGGGTCGGTTACCAAAATTAACGATACCATCGATATCCTTGGCAATAACATGGCAACCAATCTGGATTTTGAAGATATGCAAAAGCTGTTGAGCGGTTATGCAGATACGAGAAAGAATTTCGTCAGTTATCAGATGGAAGGCAGCGGAACGAATATTGATGGGGTTTATTATTTGATTGTTGATGAAACAGAAGTGGAGAAAGTACATGGGATGGTGGAGAAGAAAGAGACTTGATCATTCCAAAAAGAGAGGAAAACCTCGTTCCCGGTAGTGGGAGCGGGGTTTTTTTAAGAGATAAGAATTTATAAATATTTGGGACTGCGATTACTCGTCCCAACGAAAAGATTTGGCAGCATATCATTTCCTTGTCAGTAAATGCCTCTGCCAGCGAAAGTGGACTCCCCTCATGAATCAAGTGGATTGCACATCAAAACGAGCGACGACGCCGTGAAATTGTGTGAGTAGGGAAACCAGAGCGTTTCGCCATAGAAGCTTTCGTTTTCTAACTTTTCCTGTAACCGATGTGGATCCCTTATTATGTTTGACAAGAAAATGTATTCAATATATTATGTAATATAGTAATATTAAAAATATTTATTTTTTTAATGAATGAATTTAATCTAGCATGCTAGCAGCATGATAACCTTCCACGTTCTAGCAAACTATTAAAGATGAATACCAAACAAAGTCAACCAAGAATATCCTTATGTGCGATCTTGTTAGGCAATTTGCCTATTAATAAGATAAATATATGAATGAGGAGTTGGATTGATTTGAGTTTGTCAGTACAGAGCCTATTAGAAAACAAAGGGTACAGGGTAAAAGCTGAGCATGTAGAGGTGTTAGAATTTCGCTGGCAGGCATTACAGACATTAAAGGGAAATTTAGAAAATGCTAACGTAGATGATGCTGATATAGGATTGCGAAATATTCCCGGGGGTGATCATATTGAATAGAGAATTGATTTTTAAGACCGTCGACGAATTAGCGCAATTAATCGGAACGAAATCTGTTTCCCCAGTGGAGCTGACAAACGAACTGTTCGATCATGTGGATGAGAATAATGAAGGAATCAATGCATATATTCATGTTTCGCGAAAAGAGGCAGAGCAATCTGCGAAAAAAGCGGAGGAAGAAATATTAAATGGGAATTATCGTGGTATGTATCATGGTATTCCAATGGCGATAAAGGATAATTTATATTTAGAAAATGAAGTAACTACAATGGCTTCAAAAATTCATGGAAACTTTGTCTCGGATTATGACGCAACGGTTGTAAAAAAATTAAAAGAAGCTGGAGTTATATTAACCGGCAAATTAAATATGCACGAATATGCTTGGGGTATTACAAATAATAACCCGCATTTTGGTGCTGTAAGAAATCCGTGGAATCCTGAAAAAATACCAGGAGGTTCCAGTGGGGGATCTGGTGCAGCAGTTGCTTCCGATATGAGTATAGCTTCATTAGGGACAGATACTGCGGGTTCCATACGGATTCCTTCATCCGCCTGTGGAATTGTCGGCTTGAAACCAACACATGGCAGAGTTAGTAAATATGGCTGTTTTCCGCTGGCCTGGTCGCTTGACCATATTGGGCCGATGACAAAGACAGTGACGGATGCTGCAGGATTATTAGAAGTCATTTCCGGATTTGATAAAAATGATCCAACAACGGTAGATGTACCTATAGGAAATTATACGAACCAGTTGACTGGGGATGTAAAGGATTTAGTAATTGGTGTTAATGAGGATTACTTTTTAAATCAGGTAGATTCCGATATTGAAAAGCTTGTTCGTCATAACATTCAGCAGTTGGTCGATCAGGGTGCGAAGGTAGAAGAGGTTAAAATTCCAACACTACAGTATAGTGAATGGGCGGAAATGATTACGGCCCTATCGGAAGCATCCACTATTCATCATAATAATTTGATGAAAAGAGCAGACGACTTTGGTAATGATATACGTCTTCTTTTTGAACTAGGTGAACTTCCTTCAGCTGTTGATTATTTACAAGCACAGCAAATAAGAAGACAGTTAAAACAGGATTTCCAAAAAGCATTTGAAAAAGTTGATGTCCTCATTTCGCCTACTTTACCAGTTATTCCGCCAAAAATCGGTGATGACTTTGCGGATCTGAATGGAGAAAGAGTAGATTTGATTGATCATATCATCCGCTTTACTGGACCAGGGAACTTAACGGGGCTACCTGCACTTTCTATTCCGTGTGGATTCAAAGGCGAAATGCCAGTAGGTCTGCAGATTATGGGACCTGCATTTAACGAAGAAATTGTGCTAAATACAGGTTACGCATTAGAGCAGACCAACCCACTGAAAGGTAGAAAACCTAATCTCGTTGGTTCATGATTAATAGGGAGGGGCTGTCGCCATTTTGTGTGACAGCCCCGTTTTCTTTAAGTTAATTGTCATTAGAAGAACAATAGTCCGATCGAAATCGGGATGAAGCTGTAAATTAATATCATCAGACAAAATCCCATGATATCGCGCACTTTCAATCCGGCTATTGCGAGTACTGGTAAGGCCCAGAATGGCTGGATCATGTTCGTCCATGCATCCCCCCACGCGACAGCCATGGCGGTTTTTGCTGTGCTTACACCAATTTCAAGTGAAGCAGGGATCATGATTGGACCTTGCACCGCCCACTGCCCGCCACCGGATGGCACGAAGAAGTTTACAATTCCCGCACTGATAAATGCGAACAGCGGGTAGGTGAATTCGGTGGAAAAGCTGATAAACCACTCCGACATTTGCTGAGACAGCCCGGAAGCTACCATCATCCCCATAATACCTGCATAAAATGGAAATTGAATGATGATTCCTCCCGCATTTTTCACACCTTTCATAACAGTATCCAGAAAAAGCTTTGGTGTCTTATGAAAAATAATGCCAAGAAACAGGAAGATGAAGTTAACAATATTGATGTTTAAGTCAAATCCGTTGGTTACAAAATGAAAAACGACAAATATCAGGCCCATAATACCGATGACGAGCGATACGAGCTGGCTGTTTTCCAGACGGTCTGCAGGGGTCAGATTTTCTTTATCCTGGATGGGTTCCTCTGGCTGCTCATCTTCTGTTTTCCATAAAGAGGGATCTGTATTTGTAAGCGGATTACTTCCCTTCATCAAATAACGGTTAAAAAATGGCAGTGTGATCACTAAAAATAAAACAACAAAAATATTAAATGGGCTGAATAAGGTTTCCATGACGGATACGGTCCCAATGGTGTCCTCGAGAAAATGACCTGGTGTTGCGATCAATAATGGAATCGACCCGGAAAATCCCCCATGCCATACAAGCATGCCGCTATAGGCACTCGCAATCAGCAGGCGATAATCCGCAGAAGGCACCCGTTTTGCAACATGTACAGCAAACAGCGCCCCAACCACCAGACCAAATCCATAATTAATCAAACATGCAACAAGTGCGACGAACGTAACAAGGATGACAGCCTGTCCAGGTGTTTTAGCAAGTGTGCTCAATTTAGCGAGCAGGTTGCGGATGACCGGAGCACTGGCCAGAATGTATCCTGTTACCACAATCAGTGACATCTGCATCGCGAATTCCAGAAGGTCCCAAAAGCCAGTACCCCAGTATTCCACCATCTGCATCGGCCCACTATCTGTGAAAATGACCCCGATAAGATAAACAACTAATGTAAGAATAATGGCAAAGATAAAGGCATCCGGCAAGTAACGCTGAACCATTCGGTCAAAAAAAGATGTGAGTGTTTTCATTGTTTTCCTCCTTTTGGGTGGATAGTAATTTCTTAATAGTGCTATTTCATATTATACTATTAAATATGACTAGTGTGGAGGGGGACGCAGGGACAGGTTCATTGTCCCAGGTTGCAGGTTACATTGAGTCTGGGGTTTTTGCCTTTTGCCTGGTCAAGCTCATCACCCTCGAGTTCGTGAACATCGCCTTCAAGCCAGTGATCATCACCCGAATCTGGTAGCACATCGCCTTCGAGCCAGTGATCATCACCCGAATCTGGTAGCACATCACCTTCAAGCCAGTGATCATCACCCGAATCTAGCAGCACATCGCCTTCAAGCCAGTGAGCATTCACCCGAATCTGGTAGCACATCACCCTCGAGCCAGTGAACATCACCCGAATCCCACAAAGCATCACCCGAATCAAACAAACGGGACGAGGGACCTGTCCCTCCGTCCCCGCTAATCATACAACCGCACAAAGTGATTTGCCTCCGTTCATCACACGCATTACTTCCTGTGCGATCAGCATGGCGGTCCGGGACTGTGATTCATCTGTCAGCCCGGCGATGTGTGGTGATAGCCGGATGGATTCCACTTGCGTGAGGGGAGAATCTTTTTGAACCGGTTCACTTTCGAGAACATCAAGGTAGGCACCGGCCACTTCCCCTGCTTTTACAGCTTTGATGAGATCCTGCTCATGAATAATACCTCCTCTTGCTGAATTGATCACATAGGCGTGGCGTTTCATCAACGGGAAGTTGTTTTTGTTAATCATGTGTTTCGTAGCTTTTGTGAGCGGAACATGAATCGACAAAAAGTCCGATTCAGAAAGAAGGTTCTCCAGATTATCGACGGGTTTCACTCCGGTTTCCTGCAAAATATGGTCAAAAGGAGCAACAAACGGATCATATCCGATGGTCTTCATTCCGAACACATTGGCCCGCTTGGCGACACGATGGGAAA
Organism: Virgibacillus ainsalahensis; assembly: GCF_055380755.1. Lineage (NCBI taxonomy): Bacteria > Bacillati > Bacillota > Bacilli > Caryophanales > Bacillaceae > Virgibacillus > Virgibacillus ainsalahensis. The sequence goes on from NZ_AP043943.1 coordinate 638,703, forward strand.
TTTCGCCGAGCCCGAGAAGGCCGAGTGTCTTCCCATTGAGTTCGTATCCCGTAAAAAACTTGCGGTCCCAATTGCCCCGCCGCACATCAGCATCCGCATCGGAAAGCTGACGGTACGCATCAAGCATAGATGCCATCACATATTCTGCAACAGAAGTGGCATTCGCGTTCCTGGCCGAAATGACCGGAATGTTCCGTTTCTTGGCCGCATCCAGATTGATATTGTCCAGCCCGACACCAAGCCTACCAATAACACGGGCTTTTTTGGCAGCATCGAGCAACTCGGGATCGACGTTCGTCTCATTGCGAACAATGAGTGCATCATAGGAAGGAACCAGTTGAAGAAGTTCATCCCGCTTCCTTGAGAGCTCCATATCATAATCAACGGTATAACCATTACGCCGTAACGCTTCGATCCCGTCTTCCCACATCAACTCGGTTACTAATACTTTCATGCGCTTATCTCCTTTCTATGGTACCTGTTAACGGTTACAGAGTAATTTTATACGTCCCTTATCGAACATATGCGGAGGGTGGGGGAGAAATGAGTGTCTTAACGAAAGAAGAAATCTTTAAACCTAGCCTTCTTCCTTGGTTAACATTCCCCTTCTTCCACCCCTAAGGCAAATTCCTTTCCATACTTCCGGTTTTGTATTAGGATAGTCATTTGGTGCTGCAGGACGCGTGCTGTGCTAATGAAATATGGAGTGGACAGGGAGGAACAACGATGTCTAATCGAAATAAAGGTATACTATTATTATTAATCTCAGCATTAGGCTTTTCCCTGATGGGTGCTTTCGTCAAACTTTCTGGAGATTTACCGACACTGCAAAAAGCTTTTTTTCGTAATATAATAGCGGCAATTATCACATTGGGTTTTGTTTTGCGTCATAAAGAAAGGCTGTTTGGTAAGAAAAAGAATCAGAAATTACTGCTGTCTCGTTCAGTGCTTGGGGCGATTGGAATCGTGCTGAACTTTTATGCAATCGATCATCTTGTTTTATCTGATGCCGAGATGCTGAACAAGCTCAGTCCGTTTATTCTTATTATATTTTCAGCGGTATTTTTGAAAGAAGCGGTCCGCCGTTATCAGCTCATTGCTGTTCTTGTGGCGTTTGCGGGTGCGTTATTCATCATCCAGCCGGAATTTTCGGTGGACGTGTTTCCTTATATTGTCGGGGTGCTCGGTGCCGTGTTCGCAGCTGGCGCCTATACATTTCTACGGGTGTTGGGAAATAAGGAAAAATATTATACCGTCGTCTTTTATTTTTCATTTTTCACCACACTGGTACTGCTGCCATTTACGATTTTTCTATATGAACCGATGAGCTGGCAACAATGGACATTCCTCATTCTGGCTGGTATTTGTGCAACTGTCGGCCAGTTTGGCGTGACCCTTGCCTATAAGTTTGCCCCGGCCAGTGAGATTTCGATTTTCTTTTATTCCACGGTCGTGTACTCAGCATTGTTAAGCGTTGTGTTATTTGGTCAGATTCCTACGCTCTTAAGTGTACTCGGCTATGTTGTCATCTTTGGTGCATCATTCTACATGTTTATGAAAAACAACCGGATGGATAAGCAGGAGAAGGAAAAGAAGGCTAGCTAAGGGGGACGCAGGGACAGGTCCCTTGTCCCGGGTTTTAGGTTAAATTTAATTTGGGGTTTTTGACTGACCAAGCTAATTTCTTGATAGAATAGATTCACTGTTTCTTCTGTTTTTGGTAGAGGGATTGCTGCCATTTAGATTTTTGTTTGGTTACTCTATCCCTGTGATGCTTCCGCTTTTAATCCCCGGAAATCTCTTAGCTTATGTTTCTGTAATGGGACGAGGGACCTGTCCCTATGTCCCCCTCATGGGACGAGGGGCTGATGTGACCCCCTCCCAAGTTAAACAATTATAGGATGAAAAGCGCAAGTAATGAGAGTGCGGCAGAAGTGATCACCATCGCAAGTAATGGTTTCATTGCTTTTGTACGTAAATCTTTTAGACTGACGCTTAAACCAAGCCCTACCATTGCAGCGGTTAATAACCAGGTGGTTAGTGTATAGACCCCTTCAAAAACTGCTTCGGAAACTGGAATCACAGGACCAAGTACATAAGTTCCTAAAATGCTAAGTAATATAAAGCCGGCAAGGAACCATGGAAACGTGATTTTTGCGCCAGATTGACCGGTGCTTTTCTTTTTCCGGTTCATAATAAATATGAGAATGAAACAAAGGGGAATGAGTAAGAAAACACGGCCAAGTTTAGCAAGTAAGGCCATGGCCAGGGCATCTTCTCCTGCTGGTTCTGCGGCAAGCGCCACATGGGCCAATTCATGCAAACTGATGCCTGACCAGATTCCATAATCGATGTCAGATAGAGGCAGTACAGGTCGAATTAGAATATATAAAATAGAAAAGACTGTCCCCATCAAAGCAATAATCCCTACGCCAATCGCAGTATCTTCATCTTTAGCTTTTACAATAGGAGCCACCGCAGCAATGGCGGCTGCACCACATACACCGGTTCCTACTCCTAATAAGAGCGAAATCGTTACATCTGCTTTAAAAACTTTTGCAAGCCAAATCATTAATAGAATGGCAAAAGTAATAACAATCATGTCACGAGCAAGCAATCCAAGCCCATCACTTAGTACAATATTAATATTTAATCGTAAACCATATAATATAATCGCCAAACGAAGTAACTTTTTGGCGGAGAATGTGATCCCGCTACGTAAAATTTCCGGAAAACCGAAAATTTGCCGGTAAATAATCGCAATGATAATTGCACACGCTAATTGTCCAACAAATGAAAAACCAGGCAGAAGTGCCAGCAAATAACCAGCCAATGCAAGGATAAAGGTGAATCCTACCCCACCCATCCATCTCCTTTGTTGGTTAAGTCTCGAGTTGTGTTGGTGATTTGGGTCGATGTTGTCGTCGATACGCTGATTTTCTAAACTCATTCGTACCACCTCCTACATTTACAATATTTTATTATCTATCATAAGTAAAATTAATATTAGTGATAAAGTTAATAAGTAAATTTAATAAGTCTATTTGGATTTAAGAAAATACATCTTCCTATTTTTTGAAAAATTTGATATTCTTAGTTTAAAACAAACAAGAAAGGGTTCTGACATGTGCGATTAGACAATCAAAGTTCTATACCATTACATGTACAATTAAAGGTTATTATCGAAAAACAAATAGCAAATGGGGATCTTAAGGGAAAAATCCCAAGTGAGCGCAAATATATGGAAGAATATAATGTCAGCAGAAGCACGGTTCGTGAGGCTGTTAAACTTCTGGTTCGGGAAGGTGTTTTGGAAAAACGGCATGGCAGTGGAACCTTTGTTTCGTTAAAACCAATTCATCAGTGGCTGGGGAATCTTATCAGCACCACAGAGGTTATCAGGCAGATGGGGATGAAGCCAGGAGCGAAATTAATTCATCAATACAAAATGACTCCACCAGCCTATATTCAAAAACAGACCGGATTTGACGAAGCATATTTTATAAAAAGAGTTCGATATGCTGATGATATAGCAATTGGTGTAGAGAGCCATTATTACCCTGTTTCTATTGGTGAGGCACTTGTTCAATATGATTTAAACGATGCAACGCTTTATGAAATTGAAGAAGAAGAACTCGGTATTTTGTTTGCTGAAGCAAGTCAGACAATCGGCAGTGGGATTGTATCAGATGAGGATGCCCAACATTTGAATGTTCCAGTACAGTCGCCTGTACTTATTGCTGAACGAATTATTAAAGATCAGGAAGGCAGCACGATTGAGCTGGAAAAAGCGTATTACCGCAGTGACCTGTATAATTTTCAAATTAATTTATCCCGTAAATTTGGTTAATTATGCGCTTTTCAACATTTCAATCAGTTGGTTTAATAGGTTACTAATGTTCATAGAAAACAATTATAATATTTATTATTATTTAAAATAATTGAATTTACAAAATAGTATTGAAATTACTCCGAAGAAACCGTATAATAACTTTAAATCCAATCAAAGTGGTACGGACGTCCTAATGAGTCCTGTGCGGTTCTTTTTATTTACAGTAAAGAGGGAGTATATCCATATTTCTTTCTGCATAAGTTCCGGCCTTGACAATTCACCTAAGGGATTGGAGAATGCCAAGTTATCTAATACGGAGATAGGAGTGATTTTTAATGATTGTGGGTGTTCCAAGAGAAGTAAAAAATAATGAAAAACGTGTTGCTTTGACCCCCTCTGGTGTTACTGCTTTTACAACTGCCGGCCACCAGGTATTAATTGAATCCTCGGCCGGAATTGGAAGCGGTTTCTTAAATGAAGAGTATGAGGCTTGCGGGGCTGAAATCGTTCAGACTGCAAAAGAAGCCTGGTCAGCGGAATTGGTCATGAAAGTGAAAGAGCCACAGCCGGAAGAATATGGATTTTTACGTGAAGGATTGCTTTTATTCACTTTCCTTCATTTGGCTGCTGAGCCGGAATTAACACATCAGCTTGCAATGAAGAAAGTGACAGCAATCGCATATGAAACCATTCAGGAAGAAAATGGTGCACTACCCCTGCTTGCTCCAATGAGTGAGATAGCAGGCCGTATGTCGGTACAGATTGGTTCGCAATTTCTAGAGAATACAAAGGGTGGAAAAGGCGTCCTGCTCAGTGGTGTGCCTGGAGTTAAACCAGCCAATGTTGTAATCGTTGGGGGAGGAGCAGTTGGCACCAATGCTGCGAAGATGGCTGCAGGCTCTCGTGCGAATGTTACCATAATTGATATTAATGCGAAGCGCCTGCGCGAGCTCGATGATTTATTTGATGGAAAAGTCAACACCTTAATGTCCAATCCACTCAATATAAAAGAAGCGGTAAAAGATGCTGACTTACTCATTGGTGCTGTACTGATTCCGGGAGCTAAAGCACCGCAGCTGGTATCGGAGGAAATGGTTAAAGAAATGGCGCCCTTATCGGTGATTATTGATGTAGCAGTTGATCAGGGCGGATCGATTGAAACGGTTGATCGTATTACGACACATGATGATCCAACTTATGTAGAGCATGGCGTCCTTCATTATGCTGTAGCAAATATCCCCGGGGCGGTAGCAAGGACATCAACCATGTCGCTGACGAATAATACGAGTCAATATGGTCTGTTCTTGGCGAATGAGGGTTTCGAACATGCGGTGAAATCAAATCAAGCTTTTGCTAAAGGTGTTAATACCCATGACGGGGTTGTGACATATAAATCTGTTGCTAAAACACACAACATGAACTACCAACCAATTACGGATGTTTTGGTGAGTAAACCAGTCTCTTCTTGATTCAGAAAAATCTAAAGAAATGGGGGAGAAGTATGAAATCGGAAGTTGAAATGAAAAAGGTGGGAACAGAAAATGAATCGCATCTTTGGAATGCCATGCATAAATACAATCCAAAAGCGAAGGCAACGGTGGCTGTCTCTGGTAAAGGATCGTGGTTTACAGATGAAGAAGGAAATGAGTTTTTCGATGGTGTATCCGGACTGTGGTGCTTGAATCTTGGATATGGAAGGCAGGAAATCGCCGATGCGGCCGCGGAACAGATGAAGAAACTTTCCTATTTTCCATTAACGATGAATCATCAGCCGGCCATTCAATTAGCCAACAAACTTAGTGAATTACTCGGTGAAGAATATCAGACGTTTTTCTCCAATAGCGGGTCGGAAGCGAATGAAACGGCGTTTAAAATAGCCCGTCAATATCACATGCAAACAGGAAATCCAGGTAAATATAAATTCATTTCCCGCTACCGGGCTTATCATGGCTCAACACTTGGTGCAATGAGTGCAACGGCGCAGGCAAATCGCCGGGTAAAATATGATCCATCAGCACCGGGCTTCCTGCATGTTGCACCACCGTACAGTTACCGTTCGTTGTATGCAGGGACACCGGAGGAGAAAGATTTACGAGCAGCTGATGAAATGGAAGAAATGATTCGGTGGGAAGGCGAGGAATCGGTGGCAGCTGTCATTATGGAGCCATTTATTTCAGGTGGCGGCGTGATTATACCTTCCATGAAATATATTCAGCGTGTGGCAGAAATCTGTAAGAAGTACAATGTATTACTTATTATGGATGAAGTCGTATCCGGCTTTGGGCGTACCGGGAAAATGTTCGGTTTTAATCATGCCCTCGGTGTACAGCCGGATATTGTGACCATGGCGAAGGGTCTGACCAGTGGTTATTTGCCCCTTGGTGCTACAGCCGTAAAAGCAGACATCTACGAGGTGTTTAAGAAAGAAGGAAAAGATAACCATTTTCGCCATGTCTCAACCTATGGCGGACATCCTGCTGCTTGTGCGGTTGCATTGAAGAATATTGAAATTATCGAGAAAGAAAAAATTGTAAATCGGGTCAAGACGCTTGGGGATTCAAAATTGATTGAATTACATGAGCTTAAAAATCACAAAAATGTTGGCGAGGTAAGGCAGGCTGGTTTTTTACTTGGCTTGGAAATGGTAGAGGATAAGGGGACAAAGGAACCGTTATCAGACGCCAAAATGGGAGAAATTGTCGGCAAATGTAAACAAAGAGGACTGATTATCGGCAAAAACGGCGATACCGTGCCGAATGGAAATAACATTATCATTATCGCTCCGCCTCTATCCAGTACAGAAGAGGATCTCGACTTTGTGGTGGAAACGGTTCATTCTGTCATTCACACGATGTAGAAACTACTGGCTGCTATAAAAATGGATGGGAAGGTTAAATACGTGAATTATGAACGCTTAAAAACTTTTATCGCTGTAGCGGAAAAAAGCAGCTTTTCGGAAGCTGCGAAAATATTATTTGTGACACAGCCAACCATTACATCGCAGATTAAAGCGTTGGAAAAAGAAATGGGGACAAAGTTATTTGAACGGACAACAAAAAAAGTGGAAATGACCCAATCAGCCAGGATTCTGCTGAAGTATGCCAGAGAAATTGTACAAATGAACGATGCTGCCCGGAAAGAAATTACTCACATGGAAAGTCAAAGCTATGGGGATTTAAGAATGGGGTGCAGTCTAACGATTGGTGAATATATTTTGCCACAGTTTCTTAAGCAATTTAAGGAAACGTATCCTTTAATTCAACTACAGGTGAATATCGAAAACTCCCATTCCATTTTGGAAAGTATTAAAGCCCAATTCATTGATATTGGATTAATTGAGCGGCCTATACAGGACCATCAACTTTGTGTAGAACCGTTTCTGAAAGATGAACTTGTTTTAATTGCAGCTCCTGATTACTTTTCAAGTGATGACTCGCATATTACGCTGGAGCAAGTTCAGGAGTCACCGCTTATTTTTCGGGAGGAGGGTTCAGGGACACGATCTGTTGTCAACGATTATCTTAGAAAAGCAGAGCTAACGAGGGATGATTTGCAGATTGTGATGGAATTGGGGAGTACAGAAGCGATTAAAGCAGCTGTTGAGTCAGGGCTGGGGGTCTCTTTTATTTCAAAAAATGCTATTAAAAAAGAACAAAAACTAGGATTATTAAAAGCTTATTCTATTACAAATTTAAAGATGAAACGAGATTTCTACATCGCATACCGGAAAAATCATGTACTGAAGTCAACGACGGAGCTTTTTTTAGATACATTACGAAGCATTATGAAGGAAAGAGAAGCATTAACGATCCAACCTCCAGCCGGAGAGGGTCATAAATATTAACTTAGGAGGAATTAATTATGGTAAAACAAACCGAAGAAATGAAGCAGGCAGTTAACCAAAAACAGAAAATGACACCAAGTGAAGCAATCGTGGAAACACTTGTGGCGGAAAACGTGAAAGAAGTTTACGGCATTGTGGGATCAGCGTTTATGGATATGCTGGATTTATTCCCGACAGCAGGCATCCGGTTTATTCCAGTACGTCATGAGCAGAGCGCGGGTCATATGGCAGATGCTTACGAGCGTGTTTCCGGGACAGCAGGGGTCATCGTCGGTCAGAATGGCCCGGGGATCACGAACATGGTGACATCAGTTGCAGCAGCAAATCAAGCTCACAGTCCAATGGTCGTTATTTCACCGTCTGCAGGAACGAATTCCATCGGACTGGATGGTTTTCAAGAAGCAGATCAGGTATCTATTTTTGATAAAATTACGAAAGAAACAGTTCGAGTGACCCACATAAATCGTGTCGCCGATTGCCTGCGCACTGCTTTTAGGATTGCCTATGCTGAACGTGGCCCGGTATTATTCGACATTCCACGTGATTTGTTTTACGGCGAAATGGAAGATTATATTCTACAGCCAAATCAATATCGTGCAGATAAAAGAGGCAGTGGTGATCAGGTATCTATCGATAGAGCAGTAGAGCTACTGAAAAATGCAAAAAAGCCGGCGATTATTTCCGGGCGTGGTTCCGTTGATGCAGATGGCGTCGATTCTGTGGTAAAGATAGCCGAGCATTTAACTGCACCGGCAGCCTGTGCTTATATGCATAATGATGCGTTTCCGGCAGATCATCCATTGGCGGTAGGACCGATCGGTTATATGGGTTCCAAGGCAGCAATGTACAGTTTGAAAGAAGCAGATGTGGTCCTGGCTGTTGGTACACGTCTGTCACAATTCGGTACACTGCCATGCTATGATATTGATTATTTCCCGAAGCAAGCCAAGATTATTCAAATTGACATCAATCCACGCCAAATAGGCCGCACTCATCCTGTTGAAGTCGGCATTATTGGGGATGCAAAAGAGGCAAGTGATGAAATTTACCAAGGATTGAAAACAGCACTGTCTTCTCCCAAAAAGGATAATGATCGAGTGAATCAGGTAAGCAAACGAAAAGATGAATGGGACCAGGAGCTGGTAGATTTGGCAATGGAGAATGGCAATCCAATCAACCCGCGCCGTGCTCTATTAGAAATGACAAAAGTGATGCCGGAAAATGCGATCGTGTCCACGGATATCGGTAATGTTTCATCAACAGCGAATGCCTATTTGAAGTTTAACCAAACCCGCCGTCATATTGCAGCACTGACATTCGGCAATACCGGCTTTGCTTATCCGGCAGCGCTTGGTGCGCAGCTGGCAGAACCGGATGCACCTGTCTTTGCGATTATTGGGGATGGTGCATGGGGGATGAGTCTGCATGAAGTAAGTACTGCTGTTGAACAGAATATTCCGGTCATTGCATGTGTCTTCAATAATAAATCGTGGGCAGCTGAGAAGAAAAACCAGGTTGATTATTATGACGATCGTTATGTCGGTTCTAATATTGATGCACCTGAGTTTGCAGACGTAGCCAAATCCATGGGTGCACTAGGTTACACCATTGAAAAACCGGAAGATATCGCCCCTGCCATCGAAGAAGTGTTAAAAAAGCGGAAGCCTGCTATTCTAAACATTTATGTCGATGGTACACAGCTTGCACCACCATTCCGTAAAGATGCTTTGAAGATGCCAACCCGTTTCCTGGATAAGTATAAGCACCTTGATTATAGTGTATGGGGTAAATAATTTGTCTGTAGCTCTCTGTCTCAGGTGTGTGGCAGAGGGCTAGTTGACATTAATAAAAACCATGACAATGAACAGTCTAAATTTAGTATGAAAAAATATTGGAGTTAACTGAGGGAACATGTTCAATCAGTTCGTAAACCTAATGAAAATCACCACGCTATTTCCAGATTTTTAAAATCATATCACTATCGAAAAGATCCTGATGATAAGTTAATATAACAGGAACTCAATGTTATTAATATTCAATAGAATGTAATCGCTTTCGTTGTGGGTGGTAACAAATATAAACGGGAAGAATATTTTTGACATACCAAACTGTTAACTCCACTAGATAAGGAAAACAGGAGTAATTTTTTAGGGTAAATATTCAAGTATGAGGAGATGTGATGATGAAAGAACGTGAGCAATTGGCTAGGACGTTGAAACCTCATTGGGTGTGGGCGATTGCATTAGGTTCAGCTATCGGCTGGGGGGCGTTTGTTCAGCCGGCTGTATGGATGGGTGGCTCAGGACCACTCGGGGCTATTATAGGGTTCACTATCGGCGCAGCTTTAATGATGATTATCGCCGTTAGTTATGGATTTCTTATTGAAAAATTCCCGGTTTCCGGCGGTGAGTTTGCTTACGCATACTTAGGATTCAATCGTAATCATGCTTATGTAGCCGGCTGGTTTTTGGTGTTAGGTTATATGTGTATTGTTGCTTTAAATGCTTCAGCGCTGTCATTAATGGTCCGATACATTTTTCCTGCTGTTGCTGAACAGGGTTATATGTACAGCCTGGCAGGGTGGGATGTTTATTTGGTAGAGGTAATTATCGCAAGTGCAGCTTTAATTCTGTTCGCCTATATGAATCTTCGTGGTGCTACAGTATCAGGGAAATTACAATTTATATTTGTGATTTGTATGGTTGTTGGTGTATTGATCATGGGAATTGGGGCCATTTTTAATCCTTCCACTTCATTTAGCAATCTCCAGCCAGTTTTTAGTCCGGAGGTATCTGTTTTTTCAAGTATTATTCTGGTTGTTGCTATTGCTCCATGGGCTTTCGTTGGGTTTGACAACATCCCCCAGGCAGCTGAAGAATTTAATTTCACACCTAAAAAAGGTTTTATGTTAATTATTTTCTCGCTAATAGCTGCTGCCATTGTTTATATCATTATGATTACCGCAACAGCGTTGTATATGCCATGGCAGGAGCTGGTTAGCGGAGGACCGCAATGGGGTACAGGAGATGCTATATCAGGATTATTTGGTAATATTGGCATTTTATTGCTGGCGATTGCTTTATCCATGGGAGTATTTACGGGGTTAAATGGTTTCTTTGTATCGAGCAGCCGATTATTGTTTGCAATGGGACGAGCCCAAATATTACCGAGCATTTTTGGGAAGCTGCATCCAAAATATAAAACACCATATGCAGGTATTATACTTACATGCCTTGTGTGTTTAATTTCTCCCTGGTTTGGCCGGCAGGTGCTATCATGGGTTGTTGATATGTCATCAGTAGGTGTAACCATTGCTTACATCTATACATGTGTTGTGGCATTCAAGTCATTTAAATGGTCAAATCATTCATTAGCGGTTATCCATAATAATCAGCTTCCTGTTGTTGTTGCTCCTGTTAAGAAAGGTTTCAGTCTTGCAGGTAGTCTTATTGGATTTATGTTTTTAAGTTTATTGCTGATTCCTAGTTCACCAGCATTTATGGGGCTGCCTTCCTTGATTGCATTATTTGTCTGGATCGCACTTGGAATTACTTTTTATCTCATCAAGGGTCCAGAATTTAGAAAAATTCCAAACGATAGACTTGAATATTTGATTCTGGGGACAAAATCCAAGGACGATATTGAAGCAAGTGGGTAAAAAACATGAAAAGTGGTGAGTGAGCTCAATTTTCACTTATCACTTTTTATGTATTCTTTCGGTATCCCAAACATTAAAGCTTTATTTGAATGAGAGAATTGAAGAATAACCATGACCTAAATCTAGCAGGACATCACCCTTGAGCCAGTGCGCATCGCCTGAATCTTGTAGTACATCGCTCTCGAGTTCGTGGTCATCACCCGAATCTGGCAGGACATCGCCCTCGAGCCAGTGATCATCGCCTGAATTTTGTAGGACATCGCCCTCGAGTCAGTGATCATCGCCTGAATCTAGCAGCACATCGCTTTCGAGTCAGTAATCATCACCTGAATCTTATAGCACATCGCCCTCGAGTTCGTGGTCATCACCCGAATCTGGCAGGACATCACCCTCGAGCCAGTGATCATCGCCTGAATCTTATAGCACATCGCCCTCGAGCCAGTGGTCATCACCCGAATCCAGCAGTACATCACCTTCGAGTTCGTGGTCATCACCCGAATCGAACAAATCATCACCCAAATCCATCAAATGGGACGAGGGACCTGTCCCTCCGTCCCACCACTAAACAATAAAGTAAGCCACAACTGATATCGTAACGGATGTTATTATCATGGCAATCAGCGGTTTCATTGCTTTTGAACGTAAATCATTAAGGTTAACACTTAATCCCAATCCTGCCATGGCAGCAGTTAGTAACCATGTAGTCAGTTCAAAAACCCCATCCATTACGGTGTCCGATACTGGAATGGATTCTCCGAAAACATAAGTTCCTAAAATACTTAGTGCAATAAAGCCCACAAGAAACCAGGGAAACGCCACTTTTGTGCCGCTTTGGCTGGATCCTTTGTGCTTTGCCTTCATCATAAAAATTAAGATGAAACAGAGTGGAACGAGAAGGAAAACACGGCCAAGCTTAGCAAGTAATGCCATTGCCAACGCTTCATCTCCAGCGGGCGCAGCGGCTAATGCAACATGCGCCAGTTCATGAAGACTCATCCCTGACCAGATGCCGTAACTCACATCTGAAATAGGCAGGATTGGACGGATGATGATATAGATAATTGAAAAAACTGTCCCCATCAGAGCGATAATCCCCACACCAATTGCTGTGTCTTCATCTTTTGCTTTTACAATGGGGGCAACGGCAGCAATAGCGGCGGCACCGCAAACCCCAGTCCCAACTCCTAATAATAGAGAGATGGTAGAATCCGCTTTTAACACTTTTGCAAGCCACATCATTAAGAGAATTGCCAAAGTGATAATGGCAACGTCACGAACAAGTAACCCCAATCCATCACTGAGTACAATGTTAATATTTAATCGCAATCCATATAGTATGATTGCCAGGCGAAGTAATTTTTTAGCGGAAAATGTTACCCCTTCGCGTATCGCTTCCGGAAACCCGAAAATTTGGCTGTAAATGATCGCGATAATAATAGCACATGCTAATTGACCTACAAATGAAAATCCGGGGAGAAGTGCAAGTAAATAACCCAACAATGCAATGAAAAAGGTAAACATAACCCCACCGAACCACTTCCATTTTTTCCTGTCAGGTTTGAAATATTGGCTGTCTATAATCATAGATGTACCTCCCGTTTAAGACTATTAGATACATTGACATAAGTTAAATAATTATTAATAATGATAACCATAAGTAAAACAATATAGTCAGAAGTTAAACGATGAAATACGTATTCCATCAACAAGAAACAGGTGATAGAAATGGATCAGCATTTACAGGTTTTTGTAACCGTAGCGGAAAGACAAAACTTTTCCCGTGCAGCGGAACATTTACATATGACACAACCCGCTGTCAGTCAATATATTCGAATGCTTGAGGAAAACATTGGTACAAAGTTATTGGAGCGGACGAGTAAATACGTGCGTTTGAATAGGGCGGGAGAGATTGTCTATTATCATGCGAAGGAAATTCTAGGCGTTTATACTAAAATGCAGCATTTGGTTGATGATTTAACAAATGTTGCGAACGGACCGCTTTACATAGGTGCCAGCTATACATTTGGCGAATATATCATGCCTGGCATTCTTGCTGAACTGAAAAAAACTCATCCAGATATTCAGCCAAGTTTGACAATCGGAAATACAGCCCAAATTGCCGAATTAGTTAGCAGTCACCAATTAGATGTAGGAATTGTGGAAGGTCATTATAAAAATCATTCATTAATTATGGAAGAATTTGCCGAAGATCAGATGGTAATTGTGGCATCACCGACCCATGAATTATCCCATCATCAAGAAAATATTGATATAGCCAAATTAAACCAAGCCTTATGGATTGTTCGGGAAGAAGGCTCCGGGACACGTGAAGCAACAGAAAAAATGTTTGAAAGCCAGTGGTTGGCACCAGAAAGGCAAATGATCTTTGGAAGTACCCAATCAATTAAAGAAGCAGTGATCGCTGGACTTGGAGTGAGTTTATTATCGAAATGGGCCATACAACGGGAATTACGGAATGGGGATTTGCATGTGATCGACCTCAAAAATTTGCCCTTCACCCGTAAATTCTCGATTCTTACAAAAAGTTCATTTCAAACAAAGGCGTTGGAAGTGTTTATTGGTTTATTATATGATTCAGTTTGATCGTAGGGGGACAAAGGGACAGGTTCATTGTCCCAGATGATTGTAGGCTATTGAACTGTGATTCTTGATTGGTCAAATTCATTTCGTGATAGAATTGATTCTCTATTTTTCATTTTTGGTGGAGGGATTGTCTGTCATTTAGCTGTTTGTTTGGTTACTCTATTCCTGCTATTCTTCTGCTTTTAATTCCCGGGAACCATCTTGATTTATCGTTTCTGTAATGGGACGAGGGACCTGTCCCTCCGTCCCTTTCCAAAACAACATTCCAAATAATTCTCATCTTTTTCCCGAAATCTTGACGTCCGTCAATTTCATTTCACCAATAATCGCTTATGATTAAACCATAAAGAAAATATATTCATTCGGATATGGCCACCGAAAATCATGTGAATAAGGGAGACGATGAGCTATGTTTATTCGATGGATCAATAAAAACAAAAAGCAAATTACCTTTTTAGCTGGAGCTTTATTGATTCTGGCATTATTGGCGAATTTCGCAGGGTATTATGATGTCAGGCAGGCGATTTTGGTCGTCACAACGATCATTGCCGGTATACCGATTTTCATCAAAGCATTTCAGGCCTTACGCATGAAAGCTTTCAGCATTGAACTCCTTGTAACAATCGCCGTTATTGGTGCACTGTTCATCGGGGAATATGTTGAATCTGCAGTGGTTACCTTCCTGTTTATGTTCGGGGATTATTTGGAAATACGTACATTGCAAAAAACACGTTCATCTTTGAAGGAACTCGTCGATATGGCACCACAAGTTGCAACGGTTATCAGAGATGGTGAAACGCTGACCGTACCAGTGGAAGATGTGGTGGAGGGAGACCGGGTGCTTATCCGCTCCGGTGGAAAAGTCCCGGTGGATGGCAGCATTGTCACAGGGCAGGCTTCCTTGAATGAAGCGGCTGTCACAGGGGAATCCGTGCCTGCTGCAAAACGATTAGAGGATAATGTTTTCAGTGGAACGATCGTTGATCATGGCTACATTGAAATTGTTGCAGAAAAAGTGGGCGATGATACGACGTTTGCCAAGATTATTGAATTGGTCGAAGAAGCACAGGAATCCAAATCAAAAACCGAGAAGTTCCTGGACAGATTCGCTAACGTTTACACACCGGGCGTTGTCGTACTATCCATCCTTGTCTATCTTATAACGAGGGATCTTCACTTGGCAATTACCTTCTTAGTTGTTGCTTGTCCTGGTGCGCTTGTCATTGGTGCCCCGGTTTCTAACGTTGCCGGAATCGGAAATGGTGCGAAGAATGGCGTGCTTGTTAAAGGTGGGGAGGTCATGGATAACTTTTCCAAGGTGGACACCCTCGTATTCGATAAAACCGGTACCCTTACCAAAGGAAAACCGGAAGTCACAGACATTAAAACCTTTGGCACACTAGATGAGGATACATTATTGAGCCTTGTTGCCCAAGCGGAAACCATTTCCGAACACCATTTGGGACAGACAATTGTAAAAGAAGCAAAAGCAAGAAACATTGCCATGGATCAGGAACCAGAAGATGGTGAAGTAATAAAAGGGAATGGGATCCTTGCCACATTGGAAGGCCGGGTGCTTGCCATTGGGAACCGCAAATTGATGGAAGCTGAGGCAATTGAAATACCGAAAGAAGTGGAGATGTATGCAGTTGGCCGTGAAAAGTTAGGAAACACCGCGATTTTCGCAAGCGTCGATGGAAAAGTTGCTGGTATTTTCTCCATCGCTGATCAAATCAGGGAAGATGCAGCAGGGGCATTGGCGCAAATGCGGAAAAATGGTATCAAGAAAATTGTGATGCTGACAGGGGACAACAGACACACGGCAGAACTTGTCGCCAATCAATTGGGCTTGGATGAATTTCATGCAGAGCTGCTGCCGGAAAACAAAGTAGAATTTGTGAAGGAATTGAAAGCATCCGGCCATGTGGTAGCAATGGCAGGGGACGGAATCAATGATGCCCCGGCAATTGCTACCGCAGATATCGGGCTGGCAATGGGGGAGGGCGGAACCGACATCTCAATGGAAACCGCCGATGTTGTCCTGATGGCAGATAAACTCATGCAATTCTCACACGCTTATTCCTTATCAAAAGCAACCATCCGCAACATGAAACAAAACACATTCCTAGCAGTCGGCATTGTCTTTGTCCTACTCGCAGGCGTCTTAGGCGGAATTATCAATCTAGCATCCGGCATGTTTATCCATGAAGCAAGTGTCCTGCTAGTTATCCTGAACGCCATGCGGCTAATCCGATTCGGGGGACGCAGGGACAGGTTCATTGTCCCAGGTGGGCGCGGGAAGTCAGCACCGTCCCTCCACAAACAAAGTTCGTAATTTTTGATCTGCGTCAAGGAATGAAAGGCAAAAACCTTCTATAATAAAGATAGAATAAAACAAAGGAGAGATTGGATATGACCACAAAAAAATTTCAATTAGAACCGTTAACTTGCCCATCTTGCATTAAGAAGATTGAAGGTAAACTGGGGAAAATGGATGGCGTGGAAGAAGCAAAGGTAATGTTCAACTCCAGTAAAGTAAAAGCAACGTTTAACGAAGAACAGGTTACTGCAGATGAACTGAAGGAAACGATAGAGAAGTTAGGATATCCTGTGACAGCATAATATGAAAAACCCCGCCTGTGGTGGGGTTTTTTGGTTTTGGAGCGGTATAGATATGAGCATCACCTGAATCTTGTGGAACATCACCCTCGAGTCGGCGTGTATCACCCGAATCTTGCAAAACATCGCCTTCGGGGTGGTGAGCATCGCCTGAATCTTATGGAACATCACCCTCGAGCCGGTGCGCATCGCCTGAATCTTATAGAACATCACCTTTGAGTTAGTGAGCATCACCCGAATCTTGCAAAACATCGCCTTCGGGGTGGTGAGTATCGCCTGAATCTTATGGAACATCAACCTCGAGCCGGTGAGCATCACCCGAATCTTGTAAAACATCGCCCTCGAGCCGGTGAGCATCACCCGAATCATGTGAAACATCGCCCTCGGGCCGGTGAGCATCACCTGAATCATGTGAAACATCGTCCTCGGGCCGGTGAGCATCGGCCGAATCTTATGAAACATCATCCTCGAGTCAGTGCGCATCACCCGAATCATGTGAAACATCACCCCCGAGTTCGTGAGCATCACCTGAATCATGTGAAACATCGTCCTCGGGCCGGTGCGCATCGGCCGAATCTTATGAAACATCACCCTCGAGCCGGTGAGCATCACCCGAATCTTATGTAACATCACCCCCGAGTCAGTGCGCATCACCCGAATCATGTGAAACATCACCCCCGAGTTCGTGAGCATCGCCCGAATTTTGTGAAACATCGCCCTCGGGGCGGTGAGCATCACCTGAATCTTATGAAACATCACCCTCGAGCCGGTGAGCATCACCCGAATCTTGTGTAACATCACCCCGAGTTCGTGAGCTTCACCTGAATCTTATGTAACATCACCCTCGGGCCAGTGAGCATCACCCGAATCTTATGGAACATCACCCTCGAGTCAGTGCGCATAAATAACCCCGCTATACGTGCGCAAACTGATTAATCAGAGGCATGATAACGGGGCGTAAAATTATTTGAAAAAATTTGTGAAGTTATTTGTAAGCGAAGTAGAATAAAAGGAAGATTTTAGTTTAGTACATGATTAAAAGCCGTATAGCTTTTTAACAATTCCAATCTCCCGTTCATTTTTGGTGGTTCTATCCCAAAGAAGGTCATTGTCTGCTTTATATGCACGTAATTGTTCCATGACTTCCGCATGTCGTGTCTCATTTTCTTTTTTCATAGAAGTTTGCTCATCTTTCATGAAAGTAAGATCAGTTTTCATAGAAGTTTGTTCATCTTGGAAGTAAGATCAGTTTTCATAGAAGCTTGATCATCTTTAATAGAGCTGATCTCATGTTTCATAGAGGTTTGTTCCTCCATTATGGTGCCCACAGTCTTAATTAACTGTCCTATCATGCCTTCTAATTTGTCAAAACGTTTCTCTATATGATTAAATTCATCCTTGGTCATCATTTCACCTCTCTTCAGATATTATACCTCATGTTAATCGTTTAGGCTACGAAAATTGTCGCATGATGAGGTGATCATTATCTGTTTCTTAAGCTATTTACTAGCAACCAAAACACAATAAAGTTAGTTTAGAAAATTGAAACTTTTCAGCTTGCTAAAATCGCATATAAATTACGAGATAAAAGGGAGTAGAAGTAACATGACTGAACAAACGCCTATAGAGTATGGAGAAGCTGCTCATAGTATTGCGCGAATGGGTATATTTATTTTTTAATTATATATCGCCAAATGACCAGGGTGCTGAGAACAAGCTTTCTATACCAAAGCCCGTCAGCCTGTCGTTCTACGCTTACGTTGCAGGGTTCTGCGTTCAATCCGCATGGTCTTGCGTTCATGTCCTAAAAGTTCTGCGCATAGGCCCGAGGTTCAGCGCTCAGCCCCACAAGTTCTGTGTTCATACCCCGAGGTCCTGCGCTCAGTCCAAAAGTACTGCGCCCGCACCCCAATTTTCAGCTTACAGCAAAAAGCCGCCCTTCATTAATGTGGATATAAGCATCCATATTAATGAAGGGCGGCTTTTTAGGATAATCGATGAATATTATATCTGCTGCAATTCTTTCAATAATTCTTCCTCGCCGCTCCAAAGATGAATATGTTCCTGTGCATAGGCAATCGCTTCGTTTTCGTCGCCTAAGCCGATGAAGTCGAGTTGCTGTTCTGGGATGGCTTTTTTTCCTGTCAAATAATCTTTTACATAGGGGTTCTGTTTCGTGGCTTCTTTTAACAAGGTTTTTGTTTTGGAAGTAATCCCCATTGTGAAATAGTGCAGCAGCGCATGATTGAAAAGAAAATTTGCTGAGATATCCCCTTCAAATTGTTTGAGTAATTCTTTTGCCTCATCATATTCTTCTGTTTCCAGGTAGAGCGGGAACAGCTGATAGCGAATTCCCTGATTGTCATTCGGATTGAGCTCCAGTAATTCTTCATAATGTGCGAGGGTTGATTCCGTGTCCCCTAGTGTATGACAGACTTCTGCAAAGGACGCTTTTGCCCGCATGTAAGGCCGGGTTTCGGTCATTAGCCAGAAATGACCTTTGTTCTCTCTGAAGAAATCTTTCCCTAAATCCTTTTCCCCGGCAATAACTGCCTGATGGAAGAATTGGTACTGATCATTTATCGTTGTTGCATCTGCCGCCATTATCGCATAAGCATCCGGGCTGTTTGGGTAAATATCCAGTGCTTCTTCCACAAGCTTCTTGCGTTTATTCGCTCTATTGGTCTGTTGAGCCTCGTAAAGCTTGTCCTGCGCCAGGTCGCGCGGCGATGTAGAAGCAGGTTTAGGCAGTTGCTGACTTTCCATTACTTCATTTAAAAATTGCTTCACATCTTCTTCGGATTCAAAACCCTGTTCTTCTAGCACCTTTTGCAGATCATTCATTGTTTGCTCAAGCTCCATCTGGGGCTTTTGGAAATCTTCAATGTTCTCTGAATCCACCGTAGCATCAATGAGATCCTCTAAGTCATTTCCTATTATTTTCCCTATCTCATCAGCCATTTCATTGTCGATTGAATTCTCAAGCTGACGTACTTTTTGGGATACAGTGCCCGAAGTTGTTCCATATTCTTCGGCGACTTGCTTTTGGGTAACATAGCCGTCCGGATAAAAACTATTGTACATCAAATATTCCAGTGCAGCTGCAAAGGCAGCCGGTTTCTTGATGACAGGGCTATTCATATGACAATAAGCGTTCCAAATGAACACACCGGTTGTGATTATTTCATCATCGACATCTTTACTTTGCATATGATCTGTAAAAAGGTTGGCAACCGCTTCATCCTGCTGATTGCGCCATTCTATGTTGAAAGTATCGATGTTAACAGTCAGTGCCTCCGCTAAGAAGTCAGGAAAATCTTCTACAAGTCCTTCTTCTCCATATTCCTCAGCAAGCTCCATAACTTCACGATTTATCCCCTGCAATTCAATCATGGTAAAGAGGAATTCATGATGCTGAACAAATGGGATTAGTATTCCTACACCCAGATTTCCTTCCTTAAAATCATCTTCTTCTGAGAATGGAACACTGTATACGCTGCCTGTCAACATATCCTGTACGCGGGCCATTTCACTGGGCTCATCACTGATTGAAATGATTTCATAGACAGCTGGCGTTCTGCCACCCCATTCAGCTAAGGTATTCCTTGTTCTGGAATGCTTGATTTTTTTCTGCTTTCTTTTATAAAAAATGTCAAAAATGGTTTGGCCATCCTGTTGGACAGGTTCATTCATAATTACCCAGCTACTAATTCCAGCCATATAAGAATCCAATCGTTCCTGATTATCCATTAATTCCGGCTGCGGATTTTGCTCGAAAACCTTGCTAATAATGTGAGGATATTCTTCAAATGCCACATCAAGAAGCTTTGCATGTAAGTTGGCTAATTCAGTATTGTAAAGGTCGGGGGTGATTTCAACGACATTTGAAGCACCGCAGCATTTCTTATACTTTTTCCCACTTCCGCATGGACAAGGCTCATTTCTTCCTACCTTATTCATAGACACCCACCTTTAATATGAGAATATTTATTTTTTATTATGGGATAAAATGGCGAATTATTCAAGGAAGAGGGACGAGGGGACAGGTTCCTTGTCCCAGCAGAGGTTTGCGGTCAAATTGATCTGGTGCTTTTGATTGGTCGGCACATCGTCCCCCGAGTCGGTGTTCATCGCTTGAATCTAGTGGAACATCACCTTCGAGTCGGTGCGCATCGCTCGAATCATTCGAAACATCACCATCGAGTCAGTGCGCATCGCTTGAATCATTCGAAACATCGCCTGCGAGTCAGCGAGCATCACTCGAATCATTCGAAACATCGCCCCCCCTCGAGTCGGTGCACATCACATGAATCATTCGAAAAAATGGATTGGTGAAGAAGTGGAAGCTCTCTATCTGAATGGACCATCTGCTGGGGGAGGAGCGCGGAAAAAGGTTTCCGAATCCATTGGTGTTCTGTCCACTTTCATCGAAAGGGAAAAAGTTTCCCCGCAAGTACATTTGAAGGAATGGAAGCGAGAAGAAGAAGGGGGAGAGGACAATTGAAACTATTTGAAGTTGCTCACAGCCGTGCAGGAGATAAAGGAGATATTGTAAATCTTTCTCTGGTTCCATACAAGGAAGCAGACTATGACTGGCTTAGGGAAAAAGTTACCCCGGAAACAGTGAAAAATCATTTGCGGGATATCATAAAGGGTGAGGTAGTTCGCTATGAATTACCTAATATTAAGGCATTCAACTTTGTCTGTTATGAAAGCCTGTTAGGAGGCGTTACAACCTCGCTTGCGATGGATACACATGGTAAGACGTTAAGCAGTGCCTTGCTGGAGATGGAGATTAAGTGATTGTGTTGAGTGAAGCTTCCGCGCTGTGGGGAACGGCATTCATGCCGTGCGGTCCTGCGCTCGCTTGATATAGGGACAATGGACCTGTCCCTGCGTCCCCCTGCGCTCACTAGATAAATGAAAATTAATTGATGGATGAAACACTGCCCAAATTCCTCTATACTATAATAGACATAAATTTTTAGTCTGGAGGAGATGGCGTTGGTAACAATCAAAGATATAGCTGAAATGGCGAATGTATCCCGTTCCACGGTTTCCAGGGTATTGAATAATTCTGGATATGTGAGTGAAGATGCGAGAAAACGGGTGGAGAAGGTTATAGAGGAAACAGGGTATGTGCCCAGTGAATATGCGAAATCTCTCCGGACGAAGAAGACGAAGGTCATTGGGGTGATTTTGCCAACCATTCAAACGGAAACGCCGAGCAGGATCGTGACCGGTCTGGGGAAAGAATTGGAAAGGCATGGCTATCAGATTTTGCTTGCTAATACGAATTTGGATAAAGAGAAGGAATTGGAGTATCTGGATTTGCTGAAAATGAGGCAGGTGGATGGAATTATCCTGATTGCAACGAATACCGAACAGAAATTAATTGAAAAAATAAAGCAAACTGACATCCCGGTTGTAATGATTGGCCAGAAATCGGAAGAAGTGATGTGTGTCAGCTATGACGATTATCATGCGGCCAGCGAATTAACTTCCTTTCTTATAGGAAAAGGGCATGAAAAAATTGCTTTTATTGGCGTGGACGAAACCGATCATGCAGTAGGGTACCTGCGTAAAAAGGGATTCCTTAATGAGATGGCGGCACATCATCTGCCGGTTGAAAATGATTGGGTCCAGCAGGGAGTTTTTGATATTGATTCTGGACATGCGTCGATGGAGCGGATTATTTCGGATTCCCCGCACCGGCCGACAGCGACTATTGCCGTCACGGACAGGTTGGCAATTGGGGCGATGAGTTATTTGAAGGAGCAAGGCATTCAAATTCCAGGGGAAATGGCGATTGCCGGGATAGGTGCATCGGAAATGTCACAGTATATTGATCCACCGCTGACAACGGTTGACTATCAAAATGAAAAAGCTGGTATAGAGGCTGCCAGACAGATTTTAGCGCGTATTCATTCACAAAAAATACAAGAAAAAATAATTCTGGATGGTAGACTCATCATCCGAGATAGTGTATGATGAAGGTGGAATCGATACCATACTCTCTTTTTTAACAATGTGGAATCGGTCCCACACACCCATTCAAATACTGAGGGATTTAAAATATTTTTAAACAATATGGGATCGATTCCACTTCTGAAACAGCAATTATTTATTAATCAATGTGGAATCGATACCACAAAAATACATAAAAGGCGGGGAGTGAAGTAATATGTCCGAAAACAAGAGGATTGCAAAAGATTTGATTGAAGCTGTCGGCGGTACGGACAATATCTCATCAGTAACACATTGTGCGACGCGTTTGAGATTTATTGTAAATGATGAAGAAAAAATTAATAAAGAAAAGGTAGAAGATCTGGATAAAGTAAAAGGTGCCTTTTTTAATTCTGGGCAATATCAGGTTATTTTTGGTACAGGGACGGTTAATCGGGTGTACGAAGAGGTGGAGAAACTCGATGTAAATAGCGTTTCAAAGGAAGAACAGAAAGAAAAGACCGCGAAAAAAGGGAACAGATTGCAACGTTCGATCCGTACATTAGGCGATGTCTTTGTTCCAATTATTCCCGTACTTGTTGCGACAGGGCTATTCATGGGACTGCGCGGCCTGGTGATGCAGGAGCAGGTGCTTGCATTGTTTGGCCTTACACCTGCTGATATTTCCGATAACTTTCTGTTATTCACGGAAATCTTGACAGATACAGCGTTTGTGTTCCTGCCAGCATTGGTTGCCTGGTCAACATTCCGCGTGTTTGGTGGAACTCCGATTATTGGTGTTGTACTCGGATTGATGCTTGTTAGTCCATCTTTGCCGAACGCCTGGGGTGTGGCAGAAGGTGCTGATCCGCTGATATTCTTTGGATTTATCCCGGTTGTCGGTTATCAGGGCTCCGTATTGCCAGCATTTATTGCCGGTATTATCGGGGCAAAACTGGAAAAAGTGATTCGCAAACGTGTGCCGGAATCATTGGATTTGATTGTCACACCATTCTTGACCTTACTCATTATGATTACTGCCGCATTATTTGTGATCGGACCGATTTTCCATGTGGTAGAGGATTATATATTGCAGGGCACCGTTGCTGTATTGGAGTTGCCATTTGGTTTGGCAGGTCTGTTGATTGGCTTTTTCCATCAATTGATTGTAATCACAGGTGTTCATCATATTTTCAACCTGTTGGAAATTCAACTGCTTGAGAACTTTGGGAATAACCCATTCAATGCGATCATCACTGCATCTACCGCAGCACAGGGCGGGGCAACGCTTGCTGTTGCAATGAAAACGAAATCGAAAAAACTGAAAGCATTGTCCTTCCCATCTTCCATATCCGCATTTCTGGGGATTACAGAACCGGCGATTTTCGGTGTGAATCTTAGATATGTCAGGCCATTTTTCATGGGATTGATTGGTGGTGCAGCGGGTGGTTTTGCCGCTTCCATCATGGGGTTAAAAGGGACAGGTATGGCGATTACGGTTATTCCCGGGACACTGTTATACCTGGATGGACAAATCCTTCAATACTTGCTTGTTAACGTGATTGCGATTGGTGTTGCATTTGCGCTGACATGGGTGTTTGGTTTTTCAGATAAGCAATTGGAAGAAAATAAATAAACATGATAGGTGAGATCCTTCGCCTGTCTTCATATAGGAGTTCGTATATGTTGGAAAAATATAAAAATGTTTACGACAGAATCGATGAATATAAGGAAGTAGTAGCAAGTGACCCATATCGTCTGCATTATCATATGATGCCACCTGTTGGCCTGTTGAACGATCCCAATGGATTTGTGTTTTATAAGGGGCAGTATCATGTTTTCTTTCAGTGGAATCCCTTTGTGACAGAACATGGGGCCAAATTCTGGGGACATTATATCTCAGATAATCTGGTTCACTGGAAGGAAGCACCTGTCGCACTGGCTCCAGATAGGTGGTATGACAAAAATGGCTGTTATTCCGGAAGTGCGGTCGTTTATAATGATAGATTGTATGTTTTCTATACAGGGAATGTAAAAGATAAAAAGGGAAATCGAAAGTCCTACCAATGTTTGGCAATATCCGATGATGGTATCCATTTTGAGAAGAAGGGGCCGGTCATTCATGTGCCAGAAGGGTATAACGCACATTTTCGTGACCCAAAAGTGTTTCATGAGAAGGATAAGTGGTACATGGTAATTGGAGCCCAAACAGAAAAAGTCCAGGGAGAGGTTGTTGTCTATACTTCTTGTGATCTTGAGACATGGCGCTTTGAAGGACCGTTAATTGGAAGCGGCCGGCACAATCTTGGAGAGTTTGGCTATATGTGGGAATGCCCGGATTTATTTGAAGTGGACGGGAAAGATATTTTAGTCGTTTGCCCACAAGGTCTTTCGGCCAAAGGATATGCGTTTAATAACATCTATCAATCAGGGTATTTTGCCGGTTCGGTTAATTATGAGGCCATTACTTTCGATCATGATTCTTTCGTGGAACTGGACCGTGGGTTTGATTTCTATGCACCTCAGACGATGGAAGATGAAACTGGCCGGAGAATCTTAATTGGATGGATGGGAAATGCTGAAGAAGATGTGATTCAGCCAACCGTTGAGCATGAATGGATCCATGCATTAACAATTCCAAGGGAACTCGCATGGAAAAACGGGAAATTGTTGCAGCATCCTGCAGAAGAACTTCGGAGACTGCGTTATGATGAGATCCGAAATGAAGATATAATAATTGATGGAGACGTGGAGCTCCCTGAAATTCAAGGGAATGTATTTGAATTGGAAATAACCGTGAACGCGTTGGATGCCGATGTTTTCTTTGTTAAAATTGGTTCCTCCAGCCGAATCATTTATGACATGAAGGCAAAAGTGTTCACATTTGAAAGAGAAAGACTCGACGGAAAAGGCGCTAGAGAACGCAGGCATTGTAAGCTGGAAGATATAGCGGCTATTCGTATTTTTAAAGATATTTCCTCGATTGAAATTTTTGTTAATGACGGCGAAAAAGTGTTTACATCAAGGGTGTTCGATCATCCGGGTGCTGAGGGAATTTCATTTGCTGCTCACAATGGAACGGTTCAGTTGGATGTGACAAAATGGAAATTAGGGCGTGTTTTTGAATATTAATTTACTGAAATGGGAGATGGGATAATGTTTGGAAAACTTTTCAAGAAAAAAGAAGAAGTAACGGATATTTCACTAGTTGCTCCAGTGAGTGGAGAAGTAGTGGCATTGGAAGATGTACCTGATCCTGTGTTTTCACAAAAAATGATGGGTGATGGGATAGCAGTGAAACCATCCAACGGTGAAGTTGTTGCACCGGTTGATGGCAAGATTGTACAGGTATTTCCGACGAAACATGCAGTTGGAATCATGGCTGATAATGGTGCAGAAATCATGATCCACATTGGTCTGGAAACCGTAAGCCTGGACGGCGAAGGCTTCACTGCACATGTCGGTGAAGGTGACCGTGTGAAACAGGGTGATAAACTGATTACCTGTGATCTTCAGGTGATTGGGGAAAAAGCGAAGGACACAGTTACCCCGATGATTGTGACGAATACGGATGATATGAGTGAGATCTCAGTGAAAGATATAAAAGAAGTTACTGCCGGGCAGGATGAAATAGTTGTAGTGAAGAAGTAGATGGGGGAGGGAAAGCTTGTTGATGTGACAGGCTTTCCTTTCTGATTTTTTGTAGGGTACCTTTTTATGTGAAATACCGATATTATATAATTAACTGTTATGATGTACAGATGACTTTTTTCAAATGTAACATGATGAATGTTATAATATCGGTACTAAGGAGGTGAACATCGTTGTCGCAGCCTAAAATTAAAGACGTTGCTCTAGCTGCCGGTGTCTCTACAGCTACTGTTTCTCATGTTATTAATAAAACCAGATATGTGTCGGAGGAAACGACTGTACGAGTTTTAGAGGTAATGAAGCAATTAAATTACCGGCCAAATCATGCAGCTCGCAGTTTAAGAAGTACAAAAACATATACAATTGGGTTTATCATTCCTGTCCGAAAAGAAGATACATCAAAAGCTTTTTTTATGTCGATTGCAGAAGGAATAGAAGAGACGCTTAGGAAATATGGATATCACGTTATTATCAGTAATTCAAAGGAAGATTTAAAACATGAAATAGAGCAATTACAGCTATTAAATGATCAAATCACCGATGGTATTATCCTTGCTTCTACCTGTAATGAATTTCAAAAACTTAAGGAATATATTATCAAAGACCATCCGATCGTCTTAATTGACCGTATTCCAGCTGGAAATGAGTGTGATTCTGTATCTATTGATTCCTATCAGGGCGTGCTTGATGCAATGAAGTATTTAAAGAGAAAAGGTTATAAGCGTATTGGTTATGCGGGTGCAGACTTATCTATCAGTACAGCAAAACAAAGATTAGCTGCATATCGTGATGCACAGCAAAATGAACCAAACGTAGAAGAAATCATATTTATTGGAGAACCTACATATGAAAGTGGGTATAAGTTGGCTAATCAAATGGTCTTATATGATTTGGACGCTGTATTTGTAGCGAATAATGAAGTGGCAACAGGGATCATATATTATCTTAGAGAAAATAATATCTCAGTCCCAGAAGAAATTGCTGTCATTGCATTCGATAATTTTGAATGGACAAAAATTGTTTCGCCCCCACTAACGGTAGTTGATCAACCTGCATATGAGATGGGAATCGAAGCGGCCAATATGATTCTTGATCGTATTCAGTCACCGGATAAAAAGGTGAAACAAACCGTTTTGCAGCCTGTGCTAACCGAACGAGAATCTACATAAGGAAAGCAGACAGTTTTAAATAACAGACTGTCTGCTTTTGCCTAAATAATTATTTTTCAAGCCCCCATATATTCAGTTCTTTCACATGTACATTTTCTCCTCCAAAAAATTCAATTTTATCACTGCTGTTGTTTGGATAAACCCGGTTCGTAATAACTTTTTCTCCATTATTAATGAATAGTTCTACTGAACAGCGGTCGATGTATATGTGAAGCAGTAGTTCTTCACTTTTTTCTATTTCTGCCAACGCAATACCTGAAACTTGTCCCGCTTTATTTAAATCAACTGTAATTTTGCCTGTGCTGGAACTGTATTTAATTTCCGTAAATTCTTCTCCATCCTCGGATTTTAGAACATTGATTCCAAATGTTTCACTGTTTGTTTTGGAAAGGTCGAAAGTTGATTTAATTTCGAGCGCTTGTCCTCTCGTTTCAGGTGAAAATAGCCTTGAGAATTCCAATCCGCTATGCTTTTCCACTGTTTTACGTAAAACGTTTAATTCTTCTACTGGGTGAAAACGTATTTCTCCTTCTTTATTTAATTTGATTTCCCTTGGTACAGTCATAGCTCCTGCCCAACCTTCTTCTTTTGTTGGAAATTCTGTCTCCCATTGATCCATCCAAGCAATTAAGATGCGTCGTCCTTTTTCATCTAGAAATGTTTGAGCTGCGTAGAAATCAAATCCTTCATCGACTTCCACAAAATAATCTTTCGTAAAACGTTGTTTTTCGTAATCCATGTCACCAACCTGAATGATATTTTTACCATTTTCCATATTCATTGGGGACACAATTAAAGCGTGTTTGTCCTGTATAGGGAATAGATCAGGACATTCCCACATATCGCCTAAAGTACCATCACTTTCAGCAACAAGTCCGCAATATTCCCAAGTTATTAAATCATCCGATTTATATAAAGCAGCCCCTCCATAATTAGATTTACTTGATCCAACTACCATATACCAATTGTCTCCATATAGCCAAACCTTAGGATCGCGAAAATCGGTGCTCAATGAATGTGGAGGTTTAGCTATTATAGGATTTGCTGGATGTTTCTCAAAATGAATTCCATCTTCTGTTGTTGCAAGACACTGTACTTCCTTTGGATTTTTACTATCTATATGTCCGGTGAATAGCAGGAATAGTTTATCATCTTTTACCACTGCACTGCCGGAGAAACAACCATACCCTTCTTCAGATTTGCCTAGGTCATAGTCCTCGGAAGGAGCAAGTGCAACAGGTTGGTGTTGCCAATGGACCAAATCAGTGCTAGTTGCATGACCCCAGTGCATGGGCCCCCAATCTTCTGAGTAAGGATGGAATTGATAAAATAAGTGATAGATACCTTTATGCTGAATTAAACCGTTTGGATCATTCAGCCACCCAACTGGAGCCGTAAAATGATAGACAGGCTGATAAATTCTTGCTTCATTTTGTTTTAATTTTTTTTCTATAAATGTATTAGCTTTTTCTATTTGATTGTCATGAAAACTCATTATAATAACTCTCCCTTAATTAATATTTTGGTATAAATCAGTTTTATTTTCTGGAATAGCTTTTTTATCTTTGTTGAGTGTGAATATTGATGTAATCACAAATAGAACGACAATAGTGCCGAGAATATAGAATGTGGTTTCATAGGTGGTCAAGTCATATAAATACCCAACTATTGATGAGAAGAAGATAACTCCAATTTCACTTGATACCTTAAATCCAACCAAATAAACAGTTGCAGACATTCTAGCATCGAAATTCATTGAAATATATTTAAATACCCCAATTAACAGGATTGGAAGCTCCACAGCATGTAGTAACTTCATAAAAGATATTCCAATTGCACTGGATACAGCAGCAGAGCCAACAATACGAAAAGCCATCACACTACCTGCTAGCACTAATGATTGCTTCACACCGATTTTATTAACAATAAACGGTGCGAGGAATAAGAAAAGGGCTTCTACAAACACCTGGAAGGAGTTCAAATATCCATATATCTGATTTCCTGTTGCTTCATCAGCAAATTGGTCAACAAAGTATACAGGAAATAATTGTTGGTCATATACAGTATAGATACAAACAGTGCCAAATAAATAGATTAATAGAAACCAGAACACTTTACTTTTAAAGATGAAGGCTATATCTTTCTTTGAAATATTACTTGTATCTTTTTCTTCCTGATCTGATATATCTACTTTGAAGAAAAAATTCAAAATAAAAAAGAGAACACCCGCAGCAGAAGCCAACCAAAAGTTAATATGTGGATTGATGCTTAGTAGTGTCCCGGCGCCAAATGCAGCAACAGCATAACCCAGAGAACCCCACATTCTCGATTTTCCAAATTCAAAATTATATTTACGGCTGATTTTTTCGGTATAGGATTCAAGAAATCCAGCACCTGCAACAAAACCTGCACCTAAATAAATAGAACCTAATATTGCACCAAGATAAAAGTTAGAAACTAGCAAGGGCTCATATACATAAATCAGAAAAGGACCAATGAAAATCAGGACAATACTTTGAAACCATATTAAATGCTTTTTCGTTCCTAATTTATCCTGTATAACCCCATAAAATAACATGAATAGCAATGCACTAAATGAATTGAAAGAGTAAACGGTTCCAACTTGAGCACCGCTTAACCCTAGTGTGTTATTTAGCCAAATCGCATAAAAGGACCACCAAATTGACCAGGTGATAAAGAATAGGAATAAATAGCCTGAAGAAAACCAATACTTACTGTTGGTGAAAGTTTGCATGTTTTTCCCTCCATTTTTGTTTAATTTTTTTGTGATTTAGGATATAATAGTAAAAAAAGTTAATCGTTTACGTAATCGATTACGTGATAGTTTAAACGATTTCAATATAACTGTCAACGACCAAAACACTAAAAATGATTGAAATATTTGAAGACAGTTGTGTGTCATACTATTCTAGAAGTCAGATTGAAAAAATAAATATTATGGAGGACGAAATAATGAGTGAAGCAAATGTATGCTGTGTTGGGGAATTATTAATCGATATGTTCTGTACCGATGTAGGTGTTGCGTTAAAGGATGGAGAAAATTTTAAGAGAATGGCAGGGGGAGCGCCTGCAAATGTAGCCGCAGCAATAGCTAAATTGGGGGAGAAATCTTCCATGGTGGGAAAAGTCGGAAATGATGCGTTTGGGACATTTTTGATCGAAACTCTCAACCAATATAATGTAGAGACATCCTTCGTGTTAAAAGATGAAAACCTGTCGACAACAATGGCCTTTGTATCCCTGGAAGCAGATGGCGAACGCGATTTCCAATTTAATCGAGGCGCTGATAAAAACCTACAGTTGGATGAACTACCGGTTGATAGACTTCTGGATTCCTCTGTGCTTCATTTTGGCTCAGCAACAGCACTCCTGGATGGTGCATTGAAGGAAACGTATTTTGAATTAATGCGTCAGGCAAAGGACAAGAAAAAATTTGTTTCCTTTGACCCAAATTACCGGGGAGATTTGTGGAAAGGGAATGAACGGGGATTTATTGAACGTTCAAAGCAGGCACTTTTCTATGCTGATTTTGTGAAAGTAAGTGCAGAGGAATTAGAAATTATCACACAGGAGCAGGATATACATAAGGGCGTTGACACACTTCACCAGCTCGGAGCGGATATCGTTGCCGTTACGCTGGGAAAAGAAGGCTCTGTGATATCTAATGGTAAGAAGGAGAAGCTTGTCCCAAGTAAACCGGTGAAATCCATTGATTCGACTGGTGCGGGCGATGCCTTTATCGGTGCAGTGCTTTATCAATTTTCCAAAAGATTAAAAGAAAACAGTGCTGATGTCCATGCCGATTTCGATTTTCTACAGGAGGTTGTGTATTTCGCAAATATCGTCGGAGCACAAGTCTGCACAAAAGTTGGCTCACTAACAGCATTGCCAGCATTAGATGAAGTTTAGGGGGACGCAGGGACAGGTTCATTGTCCCAACAGGGTGCAGTTTGAATTGAGGGTTTTTGACTGATCAAACTCATTTCTTGATAGAATAGATTCTTTTTAGCAGTTAAGAAAGCATAAAACTATCTTACTACATAAGCTCAGGCTACGGCTTTCCCATCATAAAAGCTAGTCGAACAGGCCAAGTTTTCTAAAATCCGGTAAAGGGATTGTCTGCCATTTAGCTGTTTGGTTATTCTATTACCTGCCGTTCTTACGCTTTTAATCCGTCGGGAACATCTTAGCTTATTGTTTCTGTACTGGGACGAGGTACCTGTCCCTCCGTCCCCCTTGACTTATTTGTCGAAACATTGTAAATTATATACAATTACATAAGCGGACTTCTTATCAAGAGAGGTGGAGGGAATGGCCCTTTGATACCTCGGCAACAGGCTATTTACAAGTACTGTGCCAATTCCATCAGACAAATGTCTGAAAGATAAGAAGAGGAATCTGAATTATTTAAGCCCTCTTCTTATTATTTGGAAGTGGGCTTTTCTCTATTACTTGTTTAACCTTGGAAGATTTCAAGCTTAAATCCTAGTATTATTATCTTATTATTCAACATAAAAGGAGTGGGGACAACATGACAGAATATGGTGTTTGGATTATCATTCTTGCAATTGGCTATACGTTTGCACTGATTATTGCTGGTCAATTTGCCAAACGTCGCTTGACGAAAAAAGACAGCTATTTTGTTGGCAATCGAAATTTTAATAAATGGATTGTTGCCTTTTGTATAACTGGATTATTTTCTGGTTCTACCTATATTTCTATTCTTGAGCTTTCCTATCTGAGCGGCATCTCAGCAGTTTGGTATGGGGTGGCAGAAATGGTGCAAATTTTCATCATTGCTTTTTTAATTATCCGTTCATTTCGGAAAAAAATGCTTGTCACTGTTTCCGGTATGATTGGTGATAAATATGGACGTACGGCTAAGGGTGTTTCTGGTGCCATTACCGCCTTTGCGTTTCCGATGTGGTCTGTAGCAACTGCAATTGCATTCGCTTCGGCCATTCATGTGTTCACCGGGATTTCCCTGCCGCTTTCCGTGGCTTTTACCGCCATCCTGCTTTTCGTTTATCTGCAGGCTGGCGGCATGTGGTCCATCGCTTTTACGCAAACAATGAATATGGTTTTGTTTGGAATCATGATTATCATTGGGGCGATCGCCTTTTTCCTCAATCCGGGCATCGACGGCCTGCGTACACTTGCCATCGACAGACCGGAAATGTTTGACTTTGGCAGTGTTGGACTGCAAGTGATTGTCGTATGGTTCGGGACATTTCTGGTGAATGTTATCCTTGCCCAGGCTGCTTTCCAGATGGCACTTTCTTCACGCTCGCCGGAAGAAGGACAAAAAGGATTGATCATGGCAGGGTTTATGGCAGTCCCATTCATTGTCGGCGGTGTTTTATTTGGAATTGCCGCAAGCATCGTTGTGCCTGATGCCCAAACGGGACTTATTGCGATTCCTCAATATCTAATGGAAGTACTGCCCGCACCGCTTGTAGGTCTGTTTTTCCTTGGTGTATGGGCATGTGCGCTCGGGTGGGGAGGCCCATGCCAATTTTCCGGGGCAACAAGTCTTGGAAGAGATGTGGGAAGTTCGTTGAAACCGGCTGCAACAGAAAATCAGCTGATTAAATATACGAAAATTTCATTGCTGCTTTTAACGGTATTAATGATTGTGTTTGGATTAATGCGTACAGAGCAATCCGCCTGGTGGAATGTACTTGCCTGGACCATTCGAAACAGCGCAACATTCGCGCCGGTCGTAGCAGCACTCTTTTGGCCTGTTGTTACGAAACGCGCAGTTGTCACCGCATTATTTATGGGATTTGCGAGTGGTCTGCTATGGTATTACCTCGGTGACTGGCATCCAAATGAATTCTATTTGAACATTCACCCTGTCTGGGTTGGCAGTTCCATCAATATCCTGAGTATCACACTGGTGACACTCATGGACAAAAAAGCCGATTGGATTTTTCAAAAAGCAAACCGTTTAGCTTATATTAGCGTAACCGGTGGTATTTTGTTCACGTTATTAAATGTGCTTTATTTTGCTCCACTTTATCAAAATGGTTTATTCGGTCTATTTATGTTTGCGGCAATCCTGTGCTTTTTCATTGCAGCCATCCGCTTTTTCCGCCCGAAACTAGAACAACAGCAAATCCTATCCGAAGCATCTAATTTGTAATCCGATGCGAATAAAGGGGCGGTATTCCTGCTCCTAAATTGCATCTGTTTTGGAAAAAAGGGGGGACAGAGGGACAGGTTCATTGTCCCGGCGGGTTGCAGATTAAATTGAATCTGAGGTTTTTGATTGGTCAAATTCATTTCTTGATAGAATAGATTCTCTTTTCTTCCATTTTTTCCGGTAAAGGGATTGGCTGCCATTTAGCTGATTGGTTAACCGAATCCTTCTACTCTTCCGCTTTTAATCTCTCAGGAACATCTTAACTTATCGTTTCTCTACTGGGACGAGGTACCTGTCCCTCCGTCCCACCAAACCAAATCATTCCACACTCCCTGCACGCTTTCCCTCATCCAAATGCCTTAACGTCCGCCAGATCGTAAATGCAGCATAGCCAAGCAGCAGCACACCAGGAATAATCATAAATAAAATACTCCCATTGGCAGACTGGGCAAAATTAATGACATAACCCAGATAGGGGACGGTGAATCCAGTATAGAGCCCGACAACATTTTCTGCTACAACGGGGGATGAATCGACTGCATTATTATTGTCACCCTTGGTCGTATAAACAACACCATCATTTGTGGAAGCTACCTCGGTAATTCGGTGGGTGATTAAATTATTCTCTTCTCCAACAAATGTAATGACATCATTCGCCTGAAAGTTTGATTTCTCACCGTCGGCAACAGATTTCACAGCGATGACGGAACCTGTTTGAATACCTGGTTCCATGGACCCCGATAGGACAGATTTCAATTGATATCCGAATACTTCCGGCTGTCCACCGGAAATATTGGTGGAGATAACTAATGCGGCTACACTAATAAATAAAATGAACAGCATGCTTGAAAGTGCCCGGTTTGCCCACTTCGCTAAATTTTTTCTCAACATGCTTCACCTTCCTGTGATGGCTTATTGCTTTCAGCTTGACTGCTGTCCTCTTCTGTATTTTCCTCACTGGATGCTTGCGGGCAAGTCTTTTCCACATTGCCGCTCTGTGTTTCTTTGTCACTTTGTTCGTTCACTATTTCATTATCCCATACACCAATTGTCACCTTGGGATTCGTTTGAATTTGTTCACTAAAGGAGGCATCGGTATCGGTTGTTACATACCCAGCTGAAAATAGGAGGAGATACACGATTAGTATCCCTTTTAAAACAATGAAAAATGATTGATTTGAATGTATACGCCAGTGTCTCATATGACTTTCCACCCCTAATTTGCCATCATTCTATGTGAAAATAGATGGATCACGGGGAGAGAGCCCCCGTAATCCATCATGATCTATTCGGCATCTGTATTTCCGCTCTGTTGGACTGCTTCAAATTCCCAATTGAGTTGTAACTCATCTGTCTGAAAATGATTTTGGTTTTCTCCATTATCGATAAATGTCAAGTGGGCCGTGAAGTGTTTTTCCATGTCTCCGGACGGAATTTCTTCCCCGATTTGCTCCGAATTCCCACTTAATTCGGCCAGTGTTTTTTCAAATACGAGTGTCTGATTTCCGTCCTGATGAGAAAATAGCTCCACCAATATGTGATTGCCCAAGTCGTCATCATTATTTGGCCCGCCCTGATCAACCACTTCATAGGTAGTATTCAGGGTAATTTCTTTCATGTCCACATTTCCGTCATTGGTAAGTGTGAACTCCGATTCCTGTGTATCTCCCGGAATAAGTCCTTCCATTTGAAAAATCGTTTCTTTATTCAATCCAAGATCCAGAGAACCTGTGGTAATTGAATTATCAGTAGAGGCGGTATCTGCAAAATAGGCGCTTGTCCCACCGGTAATCAGGCTTATCCCAAATGCAGCCAGGGCGACGCTCATGATTAGTTTCTTTCTTATACTCATTTCAGTCCTCCTTGAAGATCATAGCCATGATGCCATTTCATTATAGGAAAAAGTTTATGCTAAGTTGCTCAATTATCTGCCTTCGAAGGA
This sequence comes from Virgibacillus ainsalahensis, assembly GCF_055380755.1. NCBI lineage: Bacteria > Bacillati > Bacillota > Bacilli > Caryophanales > Bacillaceae > Virgibacillus > Virgibacillus ainsalahensis. Next base: position 674,134 of record NZ_AP043943.1, read on the forward strand.
CCAGTTAAGCTTTAGCTTGTCCCCCTGGAATTGGTTTTGGTTTTCCTCATTATCGACAAACTCAAATTGGACATACATGGTATCCGTACTCTCTGTCGCCAGGCCGGCTGGTTCATTTTCAAATCCAAGCACATTTTTAGCTACTGCATCTGGATCCATATTTTGCAAATCATACAAGGATGTCGAATAAATGATATCATTATATCTGTCGCCTTCTGTTTTATCGGCATTTTCAAGGAAATTGACTTGAATATGTCTGCCTAAATCATCGGTATTGTCACCTTCTGCATCGATGACTTCATAACTTGTATTGATAAGAACCTCCGAAATGTCAAGGGAGCCATTATTTTCTAAATAAAATGTCCGAAACTCATAATCGCCCGGTCTTAAATTTTCCATATTAATAATGACTTCCGGGTCCACAGCAAGATCGAGCGTACCTGCCGCAAATGTGTTATCCGTCTCAGCCGTATCGCTGAAATAAGCATAAGTACCACCACTAATTAAAGACATTCCCAAGGCCGCGGTCGCCAAGCCCATGCCCAGTTTTTTCTTTATACCCATTGTACAAGCACTCCTGTCTTATTTATTTTTTTAAAAAAACATTATTTTCTTACTGCATAAGCGCGGGTTTTAGCTTTTACCACGGAGGCATGGGACTGCTATTACTCGTCCCATCGAAAAGACTTGGCAAAAGCTATTTTTCGAAAAAAATCACTGCATGCATGTCGATTACACGATTGGTATGCCGTTACGCTGGAATGCCGCTGCTTCCAAATCCGACATTCCCTGTACCTCTGCAAAAGCAGAAAGGTTGTCCTCCACTTTCGGTGCGTAGTTTTTCGGTGGTGCTGCATGCCCCATCATCCGGCCACGGCCGCGGTTCCTGCGTGCAAACGGCCCCCATATCGCAAAGGTAATCCCGGGTGTTTGGATATTTACGAATAATGTTTGTCCATCCGGAGAAAAGGTTGGTCCTGCCAGTTCCGAATCATTCAGCACATTTTCCGCAAAAACATAGGTATCTCCCTCTGGAGTTAATCCGATAATGCGGTCAGATCCCCCTCCATCCTCCACAATCCATAAATCGCCCCAAGGCGTAACGGTAATGTTATCTGGAGCTTCCAGATCATTGGCGGAAGTTGATTCATAGAAAAGTTCCAACGTATTTGTAGAAGGGATGTAACGGTAAATACGCCCCAAATCTTTACTTCCTGCATCCGTATCAGAAAACCAGAAGACACCTTCAACAAAATGACAGCCTTCCAATCTGCTAAATTGAATGCAACCCTTCTGGCTGGCTTCCATGCTCGGTTTTTCCGGGTCGACATCTTTCCAGATAACTCCATATTTTCTACCAGTATGATAATTACTCATTTCATTTTGCGGCAGTTCTTCAATTGCAGCAGCCTGCAGTGTTCCACCTTTTTGCAAGGAACCAATCGTCTGGCTGCGGTCTACCGGGAGAAAACGGTAAAGATAACTTGGTGAAGCATCTTCCGTCATATATACAATTCCTGTTGCAGGGTCCACGTCAACTGCCTCATGTGAGAAGAGCCCCATTTCACGGATTGGAGTTTTGGAAAGATTATTTTCCGGATCAAGCGGATCTACTTCAAACACATAGCCATGTCCTTCCACAAGTGTTTCCTCACAGGTGATCCATGTACCCCAAGGTGTTCCTCCGCCAGCGCAGTTCCGGTATGTACCAGCAGATGTAACAAATTCACGCTGTAATTTGCGGTCAGGTCCCACAATTAGTCCAGTCGTTCCACCAATATTATCCTTATGGTACGGGTTTTTCCCAATTACCGGATAATCGTGTTCCGTCGATAATTCATGATTACGTACGAGAATTGTAGAATTATTCTTCCCTGGGAAGGCAGCCATTCCATCATGCATTGCTGGGATCGGTCGTCCATCTGAAAGTGTTCCACCCTCTTCAGATAGAATCCGATACTGGAAACCTCTTGGCAAGTTCAGTACACCACCCGGATCCTTTGCCAACGGTCCATACCCGCCAAATGATCCCTTTGACCTGCCTGGTGCTGCCAATGCCTTGTTTCCGGTCAGGGAAAGAATTCCTGATGTACTCAGTGCGACAGCCGCTGTACTCATTCCACTCATCTTTAAAAACTTCCGTCTGTTCATGTTCGATTCGCCACTCATTGAAAAGACTCCTCCTTGAAATTCGGATACCCTTCGTTGGATGGGCTCTATGAATTAGGTTAACAATACAGTATTAATAAACTATGTAGTTAGTATAAATTTCTTGTTAAATGTATATATTCCGACAATATTAAATAGTTTTCCATGTTAAACTGATGCTGAAGAAAGGATTTAAGATACAGAAGGGAAGGGATAGGATGTTATCAAGTATCGGTATACCGGGATTAATTTTAATTTTGATTATCGCCTTAGTCATATTTGGACCGAAGAAACTTCCGGAAATTGGAAAGGCAACCGGTCAAACATTAAGAGAGTTCAAGAACTCCGCCAGCGAATTGGCCAAGGATGAAGAAGAACAGGAGCAGGAGAAAGAAGATAAGAAACAGGTTGCTGAATAATTGGCGGGATTTTGTTTCTGAGCGCGGGACTTCTGGGTGTGAGTGCAGAACCTCGGGACACGAGCGCAGGACTCCAGGGGACAAACGAAGAACTACCGGGTCTGAGCGCAGGATGATGGCCGGTGAGCGCAGAACATTCTGGTCTGAACGCCGGATCCCAGGGCACGAACGCAGGACCCCAGGGCACGAACGCCGGACTTTCGGGTGTGACCGCAGAACCCCGGGTTGTAAGCACCAAACCCCGGACCTCGAACACCAAATTTGGTATGCAAAAGAAGGAAGCAAGACTCGCTTGCTTCCTTCTTTTCATAAACATGAAAAAATTTAGTAAATCTGTCCAATGTCACAGTGACTTTGATATAATAGATGCAGTGTAATAAGGCTTTCATGGGTGGTGGCTCACTCCCTTTTCATTTTCTAGAAAAGAAGGGGGTGAGGCAATATGACAGTATTTGAATCACTTGTTCTAATGATTACTTTTGGAACATTAATAGTTGCAATACTGTCAAACTTAGAAAACTTGGGTTTTCGCCAAGCACTTGTGGCGAAAGGCCCTAGCTGCACTTATGCAGAAAGGAAGGTTTATGCTTTCTTAACTGCCAAAAAAAGTAACCACCCTATGAGCCTAGCAAGCATTTAGGGTGATTACTTTTTACCGTATAATGTGAGCTGCCCCCCTTGAAGGGCTATTACACTCGGCCGTTTGGTGTTAGCCGCACCATTCGGTCTTTTTAGTATATGATTTTCTATTTATAGTATACCTCATTTTAGAAAAACATAAAAGAGCTTCCTTTCGTATCCTTCATACTGCATAAGTGCGGGCTTTGGCAATTCGCCTAAAAGCTTGGGCGTTTAGCCAAATTTCTAATATCGTCTATCTACTTAATCACCGCACAAAGAATGTAAAACCCATTGAAAATAATAGTTTTTAAAACGAAGTATAAAAATTCAAGCTTTCAGCCCACACGACGTGGGTCACTTCGACATTGCTACGGATGTAACTTTTTAGTCGAACTTACTATTGTCTTCGGGTGTTCAAGGATTCTTGAGCTTTTGTTCCAATTTTTTCAAATTCAATTTCAAAATATCTTTACCATTTACAGGCTTACTGATATAGTAACCCTGAAATTTGTGAACCCCTAAGCGTTCCCAGACTTCAAACTGCTCCTGTGTTTCAATTCCTTCAATGATAACCTCTTTGTCCTGTGTCATAGCCATTTCAATAATGTGTTCAACAGTCTTTTCATTTATTGATTCAACATGCAGGGAATTTACAAATTGCTTGTCCATTTTTATAAAATCGAAAGGTAAACCGATAAAGTCCATAAATGAGAAGTACCCGCTTCCGAAGTCATCGATTCCTACCCGATAGCCCCTGAATTGTAGCTCATGAATAATATATTTAACCTGAGGACGATGATAGATTTCCTTGCTTTCAGTAATCTCGAATTGGATTTGGTTATTGTTCATTTTGTATTGATGTTCAAACATATCAATTTTAGGTAACAAATCTGATAGAAGCAACTGATCAATAGAAAGATTGATAGAATATACCAACTTGGACCTGTGTTTTTTCATATGTTCACATACTTCGCAGATTAGATATTCCAGTAGTTCATCACCAAATCCATAATACTCCATTTGGGGAATGAAAATGGCTGGTTCGATATATCCTTTTTTCGGGTGATGCCAACGTAGTAATGCTTCCACATCACTAACTTTCTGGTCAAAACTGCGAATAATCGGCTGGTATTCTACCGTCAGTTGCTTTTCCATCAGCGCCAGTTCCAGTTCATCCCTGGTAAGAGATGTGGTGAAGTCATTTGTAGCTTTCTGATCATACTGGTAATCTTTTTTTTCGTTAAATGCTTCTGCTTCGGCAACAAATTTGGCAGTTATCGTGCCATATCCATCTAAATTATATGTATCGAAGAAATGTAAATCATTTAACATTTTATAGAAAAAATTTCTCCCGAAAAATTTCGCATTAAAATAGACAAGCATCATTTCATAATGGGAGAGCTGTGCCCGAATCAGGTCAATATAAGTTCTCTTTTGATTTTTTGATAATGCTTCCCGGTTGTCATAAATCCACGCAAAAAGCTGAAACAAATTTTTATAATATAGGTGGAAGTTATTAGCGTGCATCGCATCAAGTTTTTCCATCGATGTTTTAAGCCGTTGCTCTTCTGGTCCTTCCTCCTTCAAATAGATATTCATTAAATCAATATAAGCTTTTTTAAAAAAGCCCCGTCCATTATATTCTTTTCCATTAGAAATTTCGTATTCCAGCCCATCGACCATGTTATTATATAACGCAAATAGTTGAAAAAAAGTGCCCTCAATATGATGTCTAATAGAATCTTCTTTTTGCAGGTTCAATTGCTCTTTTTGGCTCAAAAATGCCCATAGCGCAAAAAGTGCTGTTACTAACGTTAAGAATGGGGTAGTCATCCCGGCAAAAAAATCACCAAATGAACCAAAATTATTATCAAAACTGAAATCAGTAAGTCTTGAGTAAATGAGTCGAATCATAACATACATGATGAAACAGCTAACTGCCACAATTATTAAGGAAGGCATGATGTAATACCATGAAATCTTTTTTCTGTTACCTTTATTTGCCATCTGCATTCTCCTTTACTGATATCATATCATTTTATGTGAGATATACATATCATCAATCGTGAGCGCTGACTCCCCGGGTGTGAGCACCGAGCTTCAAGCTATGAGCGCCGTACCACGTGCTATAAGCGCCGAACCCCATGCCGCGACCGCAGGACTACTGGGCACGGAGGCAGAACATGGGAGTCTGAACGCAGAACTTCCAGGTGAGAGCGCAGGACTACATGCTATAAACGCCGAACCCCATGTCGCGACCACAGGACTACTGGGCACGAAGGCAGAACATGGGAGTCTGAACGCAGAACTTCCAAGTATAAGCGCCGAACCCCATGCCATGATCGCTGGACCCCAGGCCACAAACGCAGAACTTCCTGGTGTGAACGCGAGCACTATCTCAATTCACTCCAGGATTTAAGACTGTTAACAAAAATACCAGACTTGCCAGCAATTGTTCAATAATGCGATGGAATAGTGTGTTGATCGTGGATGATTCAGCTGTACAAAGGGAATCTATGTTTTCTATAATTGAATGAGGGGAAGGGACACTATTAGAGGAAAGGATAATTTAGATGACATTTCCAGTATTAGAAAACAAAGTAGCAATTATAACAGGAGCAGCAATGGGAATGGGAAAAGCGACGGCAAAACTCTTTGCTGATGCGAAGGCAAAAGTGGTCGTAGCTGATTTGAGTGAAGAAAAAGGGAAAGAAACAGTAGCTGAAATTGAAGCTGATGGTGGAACCGCCCATTTTGTACAGGTTGACATATCCAAGTCAGACCAGGTGCAAAACATGATCAAAGAAACAGTAGAAAAATATGGACGTCTCGATGTGGCTGTCAACAACGCTGCGCTAACGCCAGATGACAAACCTGCATCAGAATTTAATGAAGATTATTGGGATAAATTAATGGCTATTGACCTTAAAGGAACAGCTTTATGCATGAAATACGAATTACAACAAATGATTGAGCAAGGTGATGGTGGATCTATTGTTAATATTTCTTCCGTAAGCGGGTTCCGCCCTCAACCAAATAATATCGCATACGTTGCCGCCAAACATGGTGTTGTAGGAATGACGAAGGTCGCTGCAATGGAAAATGGCGACAAAAACATTCGTGTGAACACAGTGGCTCCGGGTGCTATTGACACACCGATGCTTCGCGGAGCTTTGGAACAATTTGGCTATACAGCAGAAGAGTACGCACCACAGCTTAGTCTCCTAAACCGATTTGGACAAGCAGAAGAAATTGCCGAAGCCAGCCTTTGGTTAGCTTCCGATCAAGCATCATATATAACAGGAACTACCATACATGCGGATGCAGGTTATACAAGTAGATAAGATGGGGTGCAGGGGGGATCTCCTGCGTTCCTCTTTATTTATAAAAAAACTGGCAGTGCCAAAATACTGCCAGGTTATTATATCCTCTTATAAATCAGCTATTTCATCGTACGTAAACTCTACCTCCACAATTCCTGCGGAGAACGGTGCCACAGCATACGGCTGAAAGTGAAAAATAACTTTATCTTTAGTCAACTCAAAATCAGAAAAATTTTCAGCTTTAGGTTCTGTTGCCCTTTTGGCATTTTCTGCATAGGAATCATTCGGATCCACGACTCCATCTGCAACCAGTTTGTCATAGGTTATTTCCGATAATGCATCTAGTTTCTTTAAATCCTCGTCGAGTATATCTTCCAGTTCAATGATACGGTTATTTTGTAAGTCATAGTTTAATGGACGAGTAAAAGGATTTCCATGAACTCCACCTTCAAATGTAAATTCAGAAAATACAATGGATACAAATCTATCTGTTGCAAACGGTTCTTCAAAATCTATGTTAAAGACATATTGAGATTCTATATCTGACCAGCGACTATTTTTCTCTATCTTTTCATTATATTCCTCCATAATTAGATCACCAATCAATGCATCCAGTGACTTATGGGAGAATACTGGGTAAGAAACTTTAATATTATGCAAATCGCCCGTATCTTGCTCACTGACTGTTTCATATTCGATTGGCTTCTCTTGCAATTTTATCGTACCGCTTGCGGATGAGTCTTGTTCGTTTTCATCAGTGGTAACTTCACTAACTGCTTCCTCACTCTTTCCCTCTTCATTTTCCGGCTGATTTCCATAACTCTTACCCAACTCGTAATTCAGTTCGGAAGTAGCTACATTTCTCGCTTCATAAACTTCACCAAATTTAAGAATGATGAACGTTTCTCCATCCACTTCCACTTCTTCCACGAATTCTGCTGTCACAGATTCACCGTTTTTATAATCATTAAAGTCATCCGAAGTCAGATTTAATGGCTCTTCATCTGGGCTGGTATATTCTTCTCCATTAAACTTCCAGTTACCATCTACTTTTTCATACTGCAATTCAGAGGTTCCCGGGAACATTGGATATCCATTACCCAATGTTATATAACTGACAGTAAAACTGTCTTCCGTCTGTTCCAAAACTTCAAAGCGGATATTTACTTGATTTTCATCCAGCTTTCCGCTTAAATGTGTATCATAAAAATAAGCATATATGTACCTGAAAACCATATCTTCCATTTCTTCTTCCGTTACCAAATCAGAAAAACGCTCACTGACGATACCATATGCTTTCTCATAGCCTTCCGGGTCGTTATCGGGATTTTCAGCCCATTCCGCTCCAAACCATTCATTATAGTAATCATTATGTAGATCCTTCATGACTTGATCGAGCTCCTCAAAGTTATCCAGCATAATATCTTTTACTTCTTCTGTAGACATTTCATCAAACACTGGTTCTTCTTCCGCGGCAGTCATTTCTTCTACATCTGCCTCTACAGTTGTGGAAGGTTCATCATCTTCTTCCTCTGGTTCCGATTCATTGGCTGTTTCCCCGGTATCCTCCGACTCCTCATTCACTTCCTCTTTTACTTCTTCTTCATCTAACGCAACTGTCTCAGCCTGCCCGCATGCAGCAAGCAGAAACATTCCTATTAATACAATCAGTCCCCAATACTTTTTCATAAAAACTTTCCCCCTCATCCTGTTTCACCTATGTATTACTAAGCTCTTTTTTTGCCCGTGCTATCTATACAGGTAACCTGTCATTTTGTTCTTTCTAACTCAGGAATCAATTTTAACCTGATTTTCATCATAACCAAGGATTTTTTTGGCGGCTTCCTGGTTTTTTTCAACATTTGTCCCTAGTTCATTGATGCCGTAAAATGTTTTGATTGTTTGTCCATCCTGTTCAGAAAAAGTGGCAGCAATCAATTCTCTGTTTTCTATAAAGTGGCTCATTCGTTCCATAATGTGATCATCATTCGATCAGCCTTATGCATAAACCGAAAAATAAAAGTAGTCCAACTATAACCAACCTTTACCTCTTTAGTATAGCCTTCTTTTGATAAATCTCCTTTCCAATACGTTTTTTAAAAGTGCAATATTAAATGAGTTAAAAGACCTAAAAAAATGAATATCTCATTCAATCTAGTGATATAATACCAATTTAAATAGTAAAATTCTACCATTAATTACAAAAAGATCTATAATTCAAAAAATGACCATATAAATTTTTATGAATAAATACTGGCATAATCAGCTTTAGGGGTGTGGGAAAAGCATTGGCTTTTTACTCGTACGTAAAACTATCTACCTATTATAATGACGAGGGATGGAAAACGTTTAAAGTTAAATTTGTTTCCGCTGTTTGTATTGCTATTAATACTTGCAGCTTGTACGAATGCAGATGCAGAAAATGAAGATGAAGTTAGTGATGAAAAAGATGAAGGAAGCTGATTAGATGATAATAATTAGATTATGAAAAAACAGCCTATATTGTGGACACATTTGATAAAGGTCTGTCTATGTAAGGTACTTTTTTCATCTTTGAGATGTGAAACCGGAATGAGCTGCTGCCAACGCAGGACTACCGCCGCGAGAGCCGGACCTCAGGCCGTGAAAGCAGAACCAACCGCCCCGAGCGCAGAACCAGTCGTCGTGACCGCAGGACCGCCGGGGCTGAGCGCAGGACTTCAGGACACGAACGCAGGACCACTCGCCGTGAACGCAGCACCCCGTGCCCCGAGCGCAGAACCAAGCATCATGACCGCAGGACTCCCAATCCTAATCCTCCAATGTTTTCACAAGGCAAAAAAAGGTTATGGAAAAGTAAGATGACCTAAAGCGACACACTTTTCGATAACCAGAAAAAATCGAAGGAGGGAAGCGATCCATGAATAAAGCACTTGCCGTGTTTGTAGTACTTGCCATATTAACGATTGTGTTATTTGTGGGGATTGAAGTAATGTTTGAGGGACATAGTGAAGAATCAGCAACCTTGGCAAATGAATGGGAGTCTGTTGCTGTGATGTACGGTATTCATCTCTGATCATTGGGCTCCTTTTAAACAGGTTAACAGGGAAGTGTAAAAAGGACTGATGTGAGGCTTGTCCATTTGGGCGAGCTTCATTTTTATTGAGGCTCGTTTCGTAAGTTCTAATCCTCACCGTTGATAGAAAATAAGACGTAATCTTATCATGACTTTCTACTATTTTTTCTATGGCGAATGGGACCGGATGCTGTGAAAATATTGGCGTTCCACTTGCTCTCCTTTTTTAAATACATTTCATATAAATTAACTTAACTAACTATGTTATGATAATTATATAATAATATAATGGAGGAACTCTTATGCAGCGCGGTACATTTCAATTCATGAAATCAGTTAATAAATCAATTATCCTTAATAAAATCAGAACTTCTGAGCCGATCTCCAGAGCCCAAATTGCAAAAGAAACAAAGCTGACCCCTCCGACTGTCAGCAGTATTGTGAAGGAGTTGCTGGAACAGGGGATAGTGAGAGAAAGTTACCTTGGTGTGTCCAAAGGTGGCCGCAAACCGACGATGCTTCTTATTAATAGTGAAGCATTCTATGTGATTGGAGTGGATGCAGGGCCGGAAACGGTTGATTGTATTCTTGCTGATTTGTCCGGGAAAATTATTGATCGTACGTCAAGCGGTGTTCATACACCGATAACCAATGATGAATTTATCACCATACTGAAACAAAATGTACAAAAACTCATGCAGGCATGGCAAAGCAGTCAGGAAAAAATTATCGGGATTGGTGTTGCCATGCATGGGGTGGTAGACGTAGAAACTGGAACGTCCCTTGTTGCACCAAATTTGAATTTAAAGGATATTCCAATAAAAGCAGAACTGGAGAAGGCATTTGCTGTGACCGTAAATGTCGAAAACGATGCTCGTGCGATGGCACTGGGGGAATCCTGGTTTGGTGGACATGGGAATGTAGAAAGTATGGTTGCTGTCAATATTGGACGAGGTGTCGGATCTGGGGTTGTTATTCATGGAAAGCTATATCATGGTGAACAGGATATAGCAGGAGAGATAGGGCATATGACCATCGATATGAATGGTGCCATCTGTGCGTGTGGAAACCCGGGATGTTTGCAGACCTTTGCCACTGGCCCGGCAATTGCGGAACGAACCAGAGAAAAGGGGGAAGAATTTTCTGATCCAGAGCTTACAGGAGAAAAAGTTCATAAACTTGCCGTAAAAGGTAATGAAACATGTGTTGAGATACTGGAGGAGACGGGAAAGATCATTGGTATAGGGCTGACAAATTTAATTCATCTCATCAATCCTGGAAAGATTGTATTGGGTGGTGGTGTGATGAAAGGGGAGAAGTTCATTTTACCTTCTATTAAACAAACAGTCGCTGAGCGGGCGCTTACCATAGATGCAAAACAAACAGAGATCACCGTAACGAAACTTGAAGATGATGCAACAATTATGGGAGCAGTATCCCTGCTTTTGGTAGAATTATTTGATCCAGTAAAATAGCTGACCCCGATAGACGGATGCAGCTATTTTATTAGGAACGGATATTCTCGTTTATTTCCCAGGAAAACCATCATTTCCCGGGAAATATCGACAATGCTCTACATAAGTTAATTTTCAATACCAAACGAGAAAACAGTCTGTTTCCGGTAGTTTTCTCCTGGTTTCAACAACACACTTGGTAAACCTTCGTGATGCAAGGAGGCCGGTGAACTTTGCGTTTCGAAACAGACACCAAGATGTTTTTTAGAAAGTCCATTGGTTAATTCCATACCTTCATCAAGGTTATTCGAAGTATACATGACCATTCCAGGCTGGTCTGTATGGATGGTTAATTTTCTTCCTGATTCAGGCTCATGGACAACAACATCGCATGCTTGCTTGTTATTAAAGATAAAATAATGATCATAGCCATTTCCGACAACTTTATTTTGTTCCGTTTGCTCATTTAGTCCATCTCTCAGCATCCGTCCTTGGCGAAAATCAAAAGGTGATTCTGCAACATGAGCAAGGCGCCCAGTTGGAATCAACTCATGATCCAGACCAACAAACTGTTCGCTGTTTATCATTACATGATGATTATGAATCGTGTGCTTTAAATCCCCGCTTAAATTAAAATATGAATGATTGGTCAGGGTGAGGGGAGTTGTCTGATCACTGCTGGCAGCATAATCAAGCAAAAGCTGATTCTCATCATTTAATGTATAGGTAACGCTAACATCTACATTGCCAGGATAGCCACCTTCACCATCCAAACTTTTATGAGAGAGCTTCAAACTAATCTTGTCTTCTAATTGAAATGTTTCGGCATCCCAGATAACCTGGTGGAAACCATTATTTCCTCCATGGAGATGATGTTTGCCATCATTTGATTCGAGGGGGTAAGTTGTCCCTCTCATTTCAAACGCCGCATCCTGAATCCTGCCAGCTACCCGGCCAATTAATGCACCGAGGTAGTTCGCGTTATTTTCATAGTCTGCATAATCTTTATACCCGAGAACAACATTTTCCATATGCTCGTGTCGATCTGGTGCGATAATTTTTGTGATGATTCCACCATAGTTCAGTATACTTACCTGCATGCCATGGTTGTTTCTCAGCGTGTATTCTTTCCATTTTCCTAAGATATCAGTTGTGTTAATATGCATTTCTTATGTCACCTACTTATTTAATGTATGAGTAAATTGCTCTAATGTATCGTTTTCTTAAATACCCATTGCACGTTCCAAAGAAATAGAATTAGTGAATACATGCCCCGCTATGGCTTGCGTGTTCACCAATCAGATTAATGCGGCCATCTTTCGCCACAAGGACTTGGAGAGAATCTAAGTTTTCTAATTTATAGGTATTGCAAAACAAGTACAAGTTAGATATTATGATATTAATTAAGTTAATTAATTAAGTTGAGTTTACTATTGTTTTTTATAATGCGCAAGGGGAGGGAGTCTTTTAAAAACGAAAATGTATGCGTTTTAATTCTAGAATAACTAAACGTGGAGGTAAATCTATTGCTTAATAAAGATTATAAATCGTTGTCAATCTTAGAAAAAAATCGCCTGAAGGAACGTTCTTACTTCATGTCATATAAGGATACCGCTGCTGCTTTAAGCGATGAGCGTGGAAATTCTAATGGATTTTTATTATTAAATGGAAAATGGAAATTTAACTATGCAGAATCACCTGAAGCCGCTCCGGAAGATTTCTATCATAATGATTATGACGTAAGTGATTGGGATGAATTACAGGTTCCGTCAAATTGGCAAATGAATGATTATGGAAAACCGCATTATACAAATGTTCAATATCCGTTTCCTGTGGATCCGCCGCATATTCCTTCTGCAAATCCAACAGGGTCATATCGCCGAGATTTTTATGTAGCAAAAGAAACAATGGATGAAACCATGATTTTACGTTTTGAAGGCGTAGACAGTGCTTTCCATTTGTGGATAAATGGCGATCTCGCTGGTTATAGCACGGGTAGCAGATTAGCTTCTGAGTTTGATGTTACCTCCCATTTACAAGAAGGAAAGAATACAATCGCTGTAAGGGTTTATCAATGGTCTGTTGGAAGTTATTTAGAAGATCAGGATATGTGGTGGTTAAGTGGGATATTCAGGGATGTTTACTTAGTAGCAAAGCCACACATTCATGTAAACGATTTCTTCATAAAAACTGTACTGGACGAAAATTATGAACATGCTGTATTAGATGTGGAGACAATTATTCAATCAAAGGCTAATACGAAGGGGTATAACCTGGAATTTCAGTTGCTGGATAATAACTATCAGGTAGTTGAAAAGAAGGAAAAAGCGTTAACGTTAAGTGGAACAGGCGAAAATGAACGGACCATGCGTATGCCTGTAAGTTCTCCACATAAATGGACAGCGGAAACGCCATACCTCTATCATTTGCTCATTACGCTAAAGGATGAAAATGGTGAAATAATCGAAGTAATCCCATCAAAAGTGGGATTCAGACAGGTAGAATTGAAAGATGGGCTGATTCAGGTGAATGGTGTCCCAATCATGTTTAAAGGGGTTAATCGCCATGAACACCATCCAGATTTAGGCAGAGCTGTGCCAATCGATTGGATGGAGAAAGATATTCAATTAATGAAACAGCATAATATCAATGCGGTACGGACAGCACACTATCCGGATGATCCTAGGTTTTATGACCTTTGTGATGAATATGGATTATATGTGATAGATGAAACAGACATCGAATGTCACGGATTTACACTTATTGATAAGCCGCATCAATTGAGCAGTGATCCGGAATGGGAGGCTGCATATGTTGATCGTATGAAGCGAATGGTAGAACGGGATAAAAACCACCCATCTGTCATTATATGGTCTTTGGGGAATGAATCAGGCTTTGGTCCGAATCATAAAGAAATGGCAAATTGGACAAAACAATACGATCCAACAAGATTAATCCATTATGAAGGAGAGACACGCTTCATCATGGAGAAAACAAATAACAATCCAGATGAATTAAATGCCGCAGCAGACATGTTCTCTACAATGTATACACCTGTTGAAATCATGGATCAGTTAGGTGCCAGAACGGATTTAAACCAGCCGCATATTATGTGTGAATTTGCTCATGCAATGGGGAACGGTCCTGGCGGCTTCAAGGAATACTTCGAAACATTTTATAAACATAAACGGTTGCAAGGTGGTTTTGTTTGGGAGTGGATGGATCATGGAATTCGTCAAATGACACCAGAGGGTGAAGAATACTTTGCATATGGGGGCGATTTTGGTGAAATTCCGCATGATTCCAATTTTGTTATCGATGGAATGGTCATGCCTGACCGCAAACCTTCCCCTGCGTTAATCGAGTATAAGAAGGTAATTGAACCGGTGAAAATGGAAGCAGAAACCCTGGAAGATGGAATGGTTCGTATTTCTAATCAATATGATTTCCGTGATTTAAATCATTTATCAAGTTCCTGGTCACTGGTCGCAGATGGTAAAGTTATCGATTCCGGTTCCCTGGAAATTTCAACGATTAAAGCTGGTGAAACGAAAGAGGTAAAAATACCTTACAAGCTTCCAGCCATACTGAAAGCGAAAACAGATTATTGGCTAACGATTCAGTTTCACGAGAAAGAAGAAAAGAACGGGGCGAAAACTGGGCATGAAGTTGCCTGGGAACAATTCCAGATTCCGGTGCGCCAACAAGTAATCTCAACTGCCCCCAGCTTCATTCAAAACGGACCTTTATCTGTGGACAGTGTTGAAACTAGTAATCTAATAAAAGTAACTGGTGATGATTTCAAAATTAATTTCAATAAAACGCATGGTGTGATAGATTCATGGCATGTCGGTGGAAATGATATGTTGGAAAAAGGCCCTTCCCTGAACTTTTGGCGGGCAACAACAGATAATGACCAGTTAGGTTCCGATGAGTTCGGGTCAACCGTAGAGGAAGACAATTGGAGATCCAATGGGATTCACATGATGCAACAGCGGATAAACAATATAAATTATGAATTTTCAACTGAAAATGAATCACTTACCATTACAGTCAGTGCGAAGGTAGCACCTCCCGGATTTAGCTGGGGCTTTGATGTGTTGTATACGTATAACATTTCAAATGATGGTACTGTTAATATGAGAGTATCCGGTAAGCAAACAGGTGATGTTTCCGGGACTTTACCACGAATTGGATTACAAATGAATCTGGCTAAAGGCTATGATCAGGTCGACTGGTATGGCCGTGGTCCAGGCGAGTCCTATGCTGATAGCAAATTAGCAAACCGTTTTGGTGTATGGTCTAAAACAGTGAAAGAGCTATTTACACCATATGTGGTACCACAGGAAAACGGAAACCGTACAGACGTGAAGTGGGCCTCGTTGACAGATGAAAGTGGTGTTGGACTATTTATATCGGGTGACGATTTTAATTTTAGTGCCCATCCTTATACAACAGAAAACCTTCAACATGCCCGTCATACGACTGATTTGGTGGAAGAGGATTTTATTGTGTTAAATCTAGACCATCACCAACAGGGGTTAGGTTCAGCAAGCTGTGGGCCAGGTGTGCTGGAGAAGTATCAATTAAGCAATGATGATTTTGACTTTTCAATGCGTTTGAAGGGCTATTCGAAAAATGAAATTTCCCCAGTTGCATTAAATAAACGTTTAGAAGACAAATAGTTTTGTAATATAGGAGTTCTCCGTTGTTGTTTGCGGCAACGGAGACAACTCTACTTTAATCCGTTATTGACAAAGTAGTTTGAAAAGTTTACTATAATAATTAATTAAATTAATTAAGTTATCATATAGTAATTCATAAGCGATTTAACCAATTATGAAAGCGCATTAATTTGTAGAGATTAGTTCATCGTATTTTTGATAGAGGAGGGAGAAAATGAGAAATATATTTATGGTGACAGCATGCTTTACTGCTATTTTATTTATCGTCGGGTGTTCAACTGGCTCGAATGAAAGCTCTGGACAGGAACCAGAGGAGTTTACAGTGTGGGCCTGGGACCCTAATTATAACCTCAAAGCATTGGAAATCGCCGAGGAATCCTATCAAACCGATCATCCTGATTTTAAGCTGAATACCATTGAAAATGCCCAGGATGATATTGTTCAAAAGTTAAATACGAGTTTAAGTTCTGGTGCCAACAAAGGACTTCCGAATATCGTTTTAATAGAAGATTATCGTGCACAGTCATTTCTTGAAGCGTACCCTGATGCCTTTTACGATTTAACTGAATTTTTTGAAGCAGATGATTTCCTGTCCTATAAAATTAAAGCAACAAGTAAGGATGGGAAAAATTATGCTATTCCATTTGATACTGGTTCGGCAGGATTATATGTAAGAACGGATTATCTGGAAGAGGCGGGGTATACCGTAGAAGACTTAGAGGACATCACTTGGACAGAATACATTGAAATTGGTAAAGACGTAAAAGCAGCGACAGGGAAAAATCTGCTTACAAATGATCATAACGATCTTGGAATCTTTCGAATGATGGTTCAATCCGGCGGTTCATGGTTTACAGAGGAAGACGGGGTTACACCGAACATCGCTGGAAATGAAGCGTTAAAAACATCGCTTCAAGTATTCAAAGAGCTAAGGGATGAAGGTTTACTAAATGTACATTCTGGTTGGAGTCAATTATTGGAAGCTGTAAATAATGGGGATGTAGTATCCCAGCCACTCGGAAACTGGTTCACTCCATCCATAACTGCGGAAGAATCACAGTCAGGCGATTGGGCAGTTGTTCCACTTCCACGTCTTCCTGGTATAGAGGGATCCGTAAATGCTTCTAATTTAGGCGGATCATCCTTTTATGTGCTTAATATTCCTGGAAAAGAACAGGCAGCAGAATTTCTGGCAGACACATTTGCTTCAGATATTGAATTATATGAGGATCTGGTTACAGAAATAGGTGCAATCGGCACATACACGCCAGCGAATGAGGCAGGCACATATGGAGATGAAGTTGAGTACTTTGGGGGCCAGGCAATATATGAGGATTTTTCTAATTGGGCTGAAGAGATTCCGGAAGTAAATTATGGTATGCACACGTACGCGATTTCAGATATGCTCGCCACTGCGCTGCAGGATTATTTGAATGGTGGAGATCTTGATACCATATTGGAAGCTACTCAAGAACAAGCGGAGAATCAGCTCAATTAGCATGTTAATAAAGGGGAAATAAAATTATCTGAAGGCTTTGATAAGCGAACGGTTTTCTATGGTTTTTAAAGAGGTTGTTCAAAAAGTCCGGTAAAAATGACACATCGAATTTCTTTGTTGGCTTATTTCTCCGCTGCTCATGTATCTTAAAGCATACATTCCGCCGCTCGAAACTACGCCGCCTCGAACTTCTCGGTCCTTTTTGATCACGCACTTAAAAGGAAGGAGTGGAATTAATTTCATGGAATCCACAAATCTAAATGTTGAAAAACCACGTAAAAAAACCAAACCATCATTCAAACCCAAAAAGCGTATGATTGGCTGGTTGTTTATACTATTAGCTGTTATTATGATTTGCTTATTTTATTTTTATCCGATGATCCAGGCATTGATTTTATCGTTCCAATCCGGACCAGGGGTCAATTTAGAATTTGTTGGACTGGGTAACTATATGCGTTTATTTACAGATCCAAATTTTCTTGCAGCATTATTTAATACAGTGATCTTCTTTCTTATTCAAGTACCTTTAATGATTATTTTTGCATTAATTTTTTCTGTAATGTTAAATAATAAAAAATTGAAGTTCAAGGGATTATTCAGAACAGCTATTTTCTTGCCTGCAGTAACATCTCTTGTTGCCTATTCTGTCATTTTTAAATATTTATTCAGTAATAATGGCACAATTAATTCGATGTTAATCGACGTTGGTGTTATTTCCGAACCTATTACATGGCTTCAAGATCCCTTTTGGGCGAAAGTAGTCATTATATTGGCGATAACTTGGAGATGGGTAGGATACAATATGATTTTTTATCTTTCTGCGCTTCAAAATGTTGATGAATCTATTTATGAAGCTGCAAAAATGGATGGTGCATCAGCATTTCAACAATTTTTTAAGATTACCATTCCGATGTTAAAACCAATTATTCTATTTACTTCCATTGTCTCTACAATAGGAACACTTCAGTTATTTGATGAACCTATGAATATTACAGAGGGCGGACCGGGAAATGCGACCTTAACCATCTCTCAATATATTTATAATCTATCATTTGAATATACTCCTGATTTTGGATACGCAGCTGCAGTTTCCTTTACGATTGTTGTAATGATTGTCATCTTTTCCATTATTCAGTTCAGATTTGCAGGTGATAAAAATGAATAAATTAAAACAAGGATTTATGTATGCGTTTTTAACTGGTGCTTCGATTATTTCAATTTTTCCTTTTTATTATATGATTGTTAGCGCTACAAATGAATCGATTGATGTAACAAGGGGAAGTTTGCTCCCTGGAACAAAATTGATCGAAAATTTTCAGAACATGTTAGATACTGTTGCAATTGGCCAGGCATTATGGAATTCAGCACTTATTGCAGTTGGGACGACTGTATTTGCATTGCTGATCGCATCTTTAGCCGGTTATGGCTTTGAGATTTTCCGAAGTAAGGGGAAAGATATCGTATTTAGCATTCTGCTCCTTTCCATGATGATTCCATTTGCATCATTAATGATACCTTTATTCCGATTTTTTGGTGGTATTTCACAAGTAGCTCCCTTCATCGGTATTGATACACTGGCAGCTGCGGCTTTACCGACAATTACCACCGCATTTTTGATTTTTTTCTTCCGGCAAAACACGAAAATGTTCCCACGTGCATTGCTTGAGGCTGGAAGAATGGACGGGCTCTCAGAATTAGGGCTTTTCTTTAAGATCTATGTACCGACAATGAAAACATCCTATGCCGCTGCAGCAATCATCACATTTATGAACAGCTGGAATAATTATCTGTGGCCACTGGTTGTTTTACAATCTCCGGAAAATCAGACGGTTCCATTATTGATTTCTAATCTTGGTTCAAGTTATACACCAGATTATGGTGTGATTATGCTGGCTATTGTTATCACTACATTGCCGACAGCACTTATTTTCTTCCTGCTGCAACGATATTTTGTTGCTGGTATGCTTGGATCTGTAAAATAAATGATGAGCAAAGCACTTCCATCAAGGAAAGTCATTTGGACAAGATGAAGGAGGTAAACGATGATTCTATTCAATGAATCAACAAAGGAATTCCACTTACAAGCCAAAGATACCAGCTATATCTTTAAGGTGTTACGGAATAATCAGCTGGGGCATTTGTATTATGGCAAAAAAATAAGGCATCGCGATTCGTTTGCTCATTTATTTACCAGAAGAAACCGTTCAAACATCAGTAATGTCTATGAAGGGGAAGAGAGTTTTTCTTTAGAAGTTATCAAACAGGAATACCCATCTTATGGCACGACTGATTACAGAGAACCTGCCTATCAGATTTTGCAAGAAGATGGAAGTCGTATCACAAACGCTGAATATAATGGGCACCGCATCTTTAAAGGAAAGAAGCCCCTTAAAGGGTTACCGGCTACTTATGTGGAAAATAATGAGGAAGCAGAAAGCCTGGAAATTTCATTATATGATCATCTGATACATGTAGAGATCAAACTTACTTATACGGTTTATGAACAATTTAACGTGATTACGAGATCTGCCATGTTTATCAACCATGGGAAGGAAGATATGAATCTATCAAGGGCACTGAGCGCCAGCGTAGATTTCTTTGATTCTGATTTTGAAATGATCCAATTATCCGGTGCATGGTCAAGAGAAAGACATGTGACATCCAGAAAACTAACCCAGGGCATTCAGCGGATTTCCAGTACGAGAGGTTCCAGTAGTGCCCATCAAAATCCTTTTCTTGCTTTAAAAAGACCTGAGGCAACCGAGCATCAGGGGGAAGTCTACGGATTTAGCCTGGTATATAGCGGGAATTTCCTTGCACAGGTAGAAGTTGATCACTACGATGTCTCCCGTATGACGATGGGAATCCATCCATTTGATTTCAATTGGCTATTGAAAAATGGAGAAGTTTTCCAGACGCCTGAAGTTGTAATGGTCTATTCGAATGAAGGATTGAATGGAATGAGCCAAACCTTTCATCATTTATATCAAAGCAGACTCGTTCGCGGCAAATGGAGGGACCAGGAAAGGCCGGTATTGATTAATAACTGGGAAGGAACTTATTTTGACTTTAACGAGGAAAAAATTCTAAACATGGCAAAACAATCCAAGGAATTAGGGATAGAATTATTTGTGCTGGATGACGGCTGGTTTGGGAAAAGAGATGACGACACCACCTCACTGGGTGATTGGTTTACTGATGAACGAAAACTACCGAATGGAATCACAGGACTGGCGGAGAAAATTACGAAAATGGAACTGGATTTTGGATTGTGGTTTGAACCGGAGATGGTTTCTAAGATCAGTGAACTTTACGAAACCCACCCGGACTGGATTATCCATGTACCAGGACGCCATCTTTCTCATGGAAGAAATCAATATGTTCTTGATTTTTCCCGAAAAGAAGTGGTTGACCATATTTATCACAGGATGGCTACCATACTGAAGGATGCTCCAATTACTTATATCAAATGGGATATGAATCGTTATATGACAGAGATCGGTTCTGCTGGATGGCCGAAAGACAGGCAACAAGAGGTGGCGCATCGATATATTCTTGGAGTCTATGATTTATATGAAAGACTTACCACAGAATTTCCTGATATCTTATTTGAATCCTGCGCCAGTGGCGGTGCCCGTTTTGATCCAGGTATGCTTTATTATGCGCCACAAGCGTGGACGAGTGATGATACAGATGCTGTGGAACGACTGAAGATTCAATATGGTACATCTATCGTATATCCGCTTCGTTCGATGGGCGCACATGTTTCTGACATTCCAAATCACCAGGTGGGAAGGAATACCAGTCTTGCCACAAGAGCAAATGTCGCTTGTTTTGGGGTGTTTGGTTATGAACTGGATCTGACCAAAATGACGATTGAAGATAAAGAACATGTGAAAAGACAGATCAGCTTTTATAAAGAAAATCGCAAACTCCTATTAAATGGTGACTTTTACAGACTGGAAAGCCCTTTTGAAGCAGATGGAAATATAACAAGCTGGATGGTTGTTTCCAAAAATAAGGAAGAAGCACTGGCAGGACGCTTTCAGGTGTTATCTCTTCCAAATACCGGCTTGAAGCGGATTCTGTTGAAAGGACTACATCCCGACTATGAATATAACATTGCGGGACTTGAGGAAACTTTCTATGGGGATGAACTGATGCATGCCGGGTTACGGATTGACCTGTTTCCGGCTGAAGAACGTGCCAAAGATTTTTCATCACAGATTGTTAAATTAAGCAGATGTCAGGAAAGCTGAACCAGTTGCCGCGAGCGCAGAACAATCTGGCTTGAGCGCAGGACAATGCGATCTAAGCGCCGGACTAGCTGTTCCAAACGCAGAACGATCCGCCCTGAGCGCAGAACCACCTGCTCTGAAAGCTGAACCATCTGTCGCAAACGCAGCCCCACCCGTCCTAACCACGGGACGTCATCAACACCAAAGTATAATAATAAACTAGGAAATAAACAAAATGAAACTTATCCAATGCGGATGAGTTTCATTTTTTAGTTTAACGCGATATAACCACAGTAATGCAGGTGGCCTTAAATAAGGTATACTATATATAACATTATTTAATTGAAAATATTCCTTTCATTTAAAAAGGAGGTATCCGATTGGACAATGCCAGTGAATTAGAGACGCACGGTATTCGGATAAAAGAAAACAAACATGCGCAAAGAAATCTAGTGAAAGATCATTATCATCCAGTTTACCAAATATTATATGTTTTAGAGAATAAGGGTGAAATCACATTTGATCATCAAAGCCAGCCGTTTTCGCAGGACAGTTTGGCATTTATTACGCCATATTCGAATCATTCAATCACGTCTGAGAGCAAAATGACGGTGCTTGCACTGGAGTTTGATTTGAAAAAATTGGGTGCAGATATGGAAAATCTGCTGGATCAACATCAATGGAAGGAAACGAAGCAAATTGAACTGAATCTATTTGATGCAGGGAAAGTAAGGCAATTATTAAGAAGAATGCTGTATGAACAATCGCAGGGGGAGGCCATTAACCTAGTGGCAATGAAAATTTACCTTGCTGAATTATTACTTATTCTACTCAGGATCAGGAAAGAACCATATATAACGGATGCGAATATCCTGCGGGCCCAGCGGTTGCGTAAATATATTGATACGAATTATTTTGAAGTTGCGGATGCGAATGATATTTCTCAGAAACTTGGAATTAGCACACGGCATGTTAATTCGATCTTTAAAGAACAGTATGACATCACGCCAATGCAATATTTAAATGAGGTACGTATGGAAGTGGCAAAAAAATTGCTGATGGAAACAGATAATGATATTGCCTCCATTTGTTTTGAAGTTGGTTTTGAATCACTTTCTACATTCTATAGAAGATTTAAGGAATTTACCCATTTATCCCCAAATAAATACCGAATGAATCATCCGTTTTCAGAGACGGATGAATAAGAGCAGTCTGATCCTTTAATTGGGTCAGGCTTTTTTCATTTCCGAAATTGAGAATTTAATTCTTTGATTAGTAAGACTTCAAAACGAAAATCCCCTAGGCTTAAACTAAGAAATAAATCATATAGCAGGAGGATGACACATGACTACAAAAAATATTGGTATTATCATGAATGGTGTAACAGGTCGGATGGGGACAAATCAGCATTTGATTCGTTCCATTGTTGCAATTCGCGAACAGGGAGGAATTGAACTTCCTTCTGGAGATATTATTATGCCAGATCCGATTCTGGTTGGAAGACGTGCGCATCGTCTGGAAGAGCTGGCAGAAACGCATAACCTGTCGCGCTGGGCAACAGATTTGGATAAAGCGTTGGCCGATGATTATAATGAAATCTATTTTGATGCACAGACAACAGTAAGAAGAGCCGAAGCGATCCGCAAGGCAATTGCTGCAGGGAAACATATTTATTGTGAAAAACCAACCGCAACAAGCATGGAGGAAGCAGTGGAACTTGCGAATCTTGCAAAAGATGCTGGTGTGAAAAATGGGGTCGTACAGGACAAATTGTATTTGCCTGGTCTCCTGAAGCTGAAACGTCTTATTGATTCCGGGTTCTTTGGAGAAATTCTCAGTGTCCGTATGGAATTCGGTTATTGGGTATTTGAAGGTGACTGGCAAGAAGGGCAGCGTCCATCATGGAACTATCGAAAAGAAGATGGTGGCGGAATTATTGTAGATATGTTCCCACATTGGAGCTATGTCATCGATGATTTATTCGGATCCGTGAAATCGGTTTCCTTCCTTGGTGCGACACATATTCCGGAACGTCTGGATGAAAATGGAAAGGCATACAAAGCTACGGCGGATGATGCAGCATACGGAACATTTGAACTGGAAAATGGCATTATCGTGCAGGCGAATTCTTCCTGGGCAGTCCGTGTAAACCGTGATGATCTGCTTACTGTACAGGTGGACGGTACAGAAGGTAGTGCGGTTGCTGGCCTTAGGGATTGTAAAACACAGCATCGCGTAAATACACCGAAGCCTCTTTGGAACCCGGATATTGAGAATCCATTTGATTTCCAGTCCCATTGGGAAGATGTACCAGCGAACCAGGTGTTTGATAATGCATTTAAAGTACAGTGGGAAATGTTCTTGAAACATGTTGTTGCTGATGAAGCGTATGATTTGGATTTAATGGAAGGTGCGAAAGGGATTCAACTTGCAGAACTTGCCCTTCAATCTTGGGAGGAAAGACGCTTTGTTGATGTACCGAAAGTCAAAAGTAAAGTAAACGTATAGGAGGGATTGTATTGGTACAGTCGATCAGATTACCGAATAAAAACGGAGAATTATATACGTATACACCAAAAGAGCCTGTTTCGTTTGATATTCCAAAAGAAAACTTTAAAAACCGGATCGCCTATTCTGCGGCACACGTCGTAGCGGATCCTTTTGCGGATACAGACCCGATTCATAACAGTAAAATTGATTGGGATACGACATTAAAATACCGTCATCACCTGTGGTCCCTCGGTTTTGGTGTGGCTGAGGCGATGGACACAGCCCAACGCGGGATGGGGCTGAACTGGGAGCATGCCAAAGCGTTAATCAGCCGTTCGGTGAAGGAAGCGAAAGCGGTAAATGGAAGAATCGCCTGTGGGGCAGGGACAGATCATTTGGCAGCAGGCCCGGATGTGACGATTGATCAAGTAGAAAAGGCATATGATGAACAATGTGAATTTGTAGAAAAAGAAGGCGGCCGAATTATTTTAATGGCCAGCCGTGCATTGGCTGCATGTGCGAAAACACCAGAGGATTATGAACGTGTCTATCGCAATGTATTGAATAAAATCTCTCAACCGGTTATCTTACACTGGCTCGGTGATATGTTTGACCCGGCATTAAAAGGATACTGGGGCCATGAAGATATTGATCAGGCGATGGATGTCTGCTTACGGGTCATCAAGGAAAATGAAGATAAGATTGATGGGATCAAGATCTCTTTACTTGATGACCAGCGGGAAATCCAGATGAGACGCCTGCTTCCGGATAGTGTGAAAATGTATACAGGGGATGACTTTAACTATCCTGATCTAATCAAAGGGGATGAACAAGGATATAGTCATGCATTACTAGGGATATTTGATGCGATAGCACCGGCAGCGGCCAGTGCGATGCATTCACTGGATGCGGGCAATATGGAAGCCTATGATGCTGTTTTAGAGAAAACCGTTCCATTATCCCGCCATATTTTTCAAAAACCAACCTATGCCTACAAAACGGGTGTTGTGTTTATGGCATACCTGAATGGGCATCAATCCCATTTCAGAATGATAGGTGGAGCAGAGGGGCAGCGTTCCATCATGCATTTAAGCGAATTGTTTGTGATGGCAGATGATGCTGGATTACTTGGAAATCCAGAAATGGCTGCAGAGCGAATGAAGCTTGTATTAGCTCAAGCCGGCGTTTCACAACAAACAAAACAGCTGTTGTAATTGTAAAAGAGGAGGAGAAAGAGATGGAGGAAGATATCACCTTGTTGAACCGGCTCAGTTTAAATCAAATCACAACTGAACAATGGAATTTGCGTGAGGCTGTTGCTGGTTGTGAGCGGGCACAGGTTCCATGGATTTCCTTATGGCGTCATAAGATAGATGAAATTGGCCTTGCTGAGAGTAAGCGGCTTGTAAACGATGCTGGTCTGAAAATTTCCAGTCTGTGCCGTGGAGGGATGTTCCCGGCAGCAACAAAAGAAGAGCGCCAGAAGAACTTGGATGATAACAAACGTGCAGTGGAAGAAGCAGCGGAACTGGGGACAGATGTACTGGTTCTTGTTTGCGGGCCTTCACCAGATAAAAATATTGACTTATCACGCAGGTGGGTGGAAGAAGGAATCGAACAACTCGTTCCTTTCGCACAATCCCATGGAGTCAAACTGGGAATCGAACCCCTTCACCCAATGTATGCTGCAGACAGATCTGTCGTTGTGACACTTGGCCAGGCGAACAAAATGGCTGAAAAATTCACCGCTGATCAAGTCGGTGTTGTTGTAGATGTGTTCCACGTATGGTGGGACCCGGAGCTTTATGAGCAGATCGCACGTGCGAAGGGAAGAATTCTTGGATTCCATGTTTCGGATTGGAATGTACCAATTACAGATACGTTCAAAGCTCGTAAAATGATGGGCGATGGCGTGATTGAAATCCGTCGAATGAGAAAAGCAGTGGAAGAAGCAGGATATCACGGACCGATTGAAGTAGAAATTATGAATCAGGATTTATGGAATATGGCCGGTGATGATGTCCTGACCTTAATGAAAGATCGTTTCGTGAAACATGTTTAACTGATACAAGGGGAACGTGAGAATAGTTTACAGCTATTCTCTTTCCTTGTTTTTGTTAGAATGAAAGATATTAATTTGGAGGTGACGGGAGAATGAAAGGTTTATTTATTATGGAAACAAGTATGTTTGATATGGTCTATCCGGAAAAGGTAAGAAAGGAAATTGAAACATTGGCAGATATCTATGCTCCGCCAATGAGAGCGGATGAAGTCATGGAGGATTCCTCCATTTTAAAGGATGTCGATGTGCTTTTTTCCAGTTGGGGCGGCCCGAAAATCGATCAGGCTTTTTTAGATGCAGCCCCTCATTTGAAAGCAGTATTCTATGGAGCAGGCACGATTAAAAATATTATGACAGATGCGGCATGGGATAGGGACATTATGATTACAACAGCAAATGCAGCAAATGCAATCCCTGTCGCAGAATATACGCTATCACAAATTTTATTCTTAGTAAAAGATGGCTGGCGGTTAGCGTTGGATGTTAAACGAAATAAATCCTATCCAAAATGGCCGCTGACAACAATTGCCGGAGCATATGGCAGTACAGTAGGGATCATTTCCCTCAGCACGGTGGGACGTAAAGTCATTGAACTTCTGAAGCCTTTTGACATGAACGTGTTATTATATGATCCGTTTGTGAGCGAAGAAGAAGCAAAAAAATGGAATGTTGAGCAATGCGCTTTGGACGAAATTTTCGAACGTTCGGATGTAGTGTCCCTGCATAGTCCGTTATTAGAGGCAACAACAGGTATGATTCGAGGAGAACACTTTGAAAAAATGAAACCGAATGCAAGCTTTCTAAATACTGCAAGGGGAGCAATTGTAAACGAACCTGAAATGACAGAGGTGTTAAAACGCCGAGAGGACATTACCGCTGTATTGGATGTAACCAATCCGGAGCCACCTGTGGAAGAATCCCCCTTATATGAATTACCAAATGTGATTTTAACCCCACATATTGCCGGAAGTATAAGACAGGAATGTGGCAGAATGGGTGCTTATATGCTGGAAGAATTTAAACGCTATCGGAAAGAAGAACCCCTGCAGTGGCAGGTTACTAAGGAAAAATTTGATGTGATGGCTTAAAATGTGTGTTCAAAAAGTTGTTGAAATAGAAGCAAGAAGGTCGAGGCGGCGTAGTTTTGAGAATCGGAACGTATGCTTTTAGCGGAAAAACAAGCCAACGAAGAAATTCGCCGCTTATCATTAAATGACTTATTGAACAACTTCTTAAGAGGGGACCTGTTATTTGGCAGTTTAGACGAACGCAGGACGTTTGGTCGTGAGCGCAGAACAATTGAGTGTGAACGCAGAACAACCGGGGCTGAGCGCAGGACGTTTGGCCATGACCGCAGGACAACCGAGTTTGAGCGCAGGACCATCTGCCCCGACCGCCGGACCACACGCCCGGAACGCAGTACCTCCCGCCGTGAACGCCGAACCACCTGCCCTGAACGCCCCACACAAAAAAGATGCAACCCCCAAAAAGGTTGCATCTCTTGTGCCAGCTTCCGCACTGTCCTACCTAGTTTGATTCTACTGGTTTTCTCCAAATACCAAGGATAATTGCTGTAATAACGGTTCCGATAGCAAGTGCCAGCAGGAAGAATAGCGCATTATTTGCTAATGGTGTGACGAAAATGCCGCCATGCGGAGCTGGAATCGTACTGTTCCAAAGCTGTGTCAGACCGCCTGCCACTCCAGCACCGATAACGGAAGATCCGATAACACGAAGCGGATCCGCTGCAGCAAAGGGAATGGCGCCTTCTGTAATGAAGGAGAGGCCCATCACATAGTTGGTAACTCCTGATTTTCGTTCATCCTCTGTAAATTTATGCTTGAAAATGGTGGATGCCAATGCAATTGCAAGTGGTGGGACCATTCCGCCCGCCATCACTGCAGCCATTAAGCTACCATCCCCAGTATCTGTGAAAATACCGATGGAAAAGGCATAGGCTGCTTTATTAAATGGTCCACCCATATCGATGGCCATCATGCCACCAAGTAAAACACCGAGAATCACTGCATTTCCTGTTCCAAGATCTTGCAGGAAGGTAAGCATTGCTGTGTTAATTCCGGCAAAAATAGGGCCGAATATAAAGTACATTAGAACCCCTGTGATAAGCAGTCCGAATACAGGATAGAGCAGAATTGGTTTTAATCCATCCAAAGATTTCGGTAAGACGCGCAACAGGCGTTTTAGCATAATAACGACATAACCTGCCAGGAAACCGGCAATTAGTCCACCAATAAATCCGGCATCACTATTCACCGCGATTAATCCGCCAACCATACCTGGCATTAAACCTGGCCGATCGGCAATACTCATTGCAATAAAACCGGCAAAGATTGGAATAAGGAAGTTAAATGCATTGGAACCTATCTCATTTAGAAAAAGAAAGGTTTCACTTTCGCTTCCAAGCATGCTCTCAACTAAGAAGGAAATCGCCATGATAATCCCGCCGCCAATGACAAATGGAAGCATATGGGAAATACCATTCATGAGATCCTTGTAAATCGTCCCCCAAATAGATTTTGGCTTCTCGTTATCCCCGGAGCTATCTTCCTGTTGCTGTGCCTGATAAACAGGAGCATCCTGCTGAATTGCTTTGGTAATCAATTCTTCTGTTTTCTTGATGCCGTCTGCTACAGGTCTTTCCAGCACAGGCTTTCCATCAAAACGTTCCATATCGACTTTTTTACTGGCAGCTACAATGACTGCGTCTGCTCGCTTGATTTCTTCATCGGTTAACGCATTTTTCGCACCATCAGAACCATTGGTTTCCACACGAATATCAACATCCATTTCCGCCGCTTGCTTCTTCAAAGCATCTTCTGCCATATAGGTATGCGCAATCCCTGTTGGACAGGCAGTGACCGCCACAATAAAGGGCTTGTCTGCTGGAGCATCCGTTACGTTTTCAGGTGCTTTTGTTTCGCCACCCTCATCCTCATCCTCTTCTTCTTTTTCAAAAAGGCGATGCACATCTTCTGGTGTTTCTGTTTTTATCAATTGATCCACAAAATATTTATCCATTAATAAGCGGGAAAGCGCTGCGATGGTTTGTAAGTGGGTATCGTTTGATCCCTCTGGAACAGCAATCATGAAAAAGAGGAAAGCTGGCTCGCCATCCATGGATTCATAGTCGACACCCTTTTTGCTTTTGGCAAACAGAACAGTGGGTTCCTTCACCGTTTCTGTTTTTGCGTGAGGCATGGCGATTCCGTCACCAAGCCCGGTAGATGACTGTGCCTCCCGATCAAGAATAGCTTCTCTGAATTGGTTGACATCATTGATCACATCATTCGCTTGAAGGCTTGTAATCATCTCATCAATTGCAGCTTCTTTGGAGGTTTCCTGCAAGTCCAACAGCATGACATCTTTTCGCAATAAATCCGTTGTCTTCATTGTTATGTTCACTCCTTTATAGGACAATCGCCTACGATTTATACCGACGTATTTCTACTTGGTCACGTATGGCTTGAATGTCCTTTTCTTTTGCTAAATCACTTGAAAAAGCGGTCGCACTCCCAGCAGCAATTCCCGTTTGAAAGGCTTGAATCGCGTCGCTTGATTGCTTATATTCTCCAATGAATCCGGCAATCATGGAATCACCCGCGCCGACGGAATTTTTCACCGTTCCTTTGGGGGTAGTGCCCTGATATATCCCATTTTTTGTAAAAAGGAATGCGCCCTCACCAGCCATGGAAACAATCACATGTTTTGCACCGGCATCCTGTAATTTTTGCCCATATTGAAGAATTTGCTCTTTCGTATGAATGGATACATCAAATAACTGCTCTAATTCCTGCAAATTTGGTTTAACGAGCAATGGTTTATAAGGTAATGCGGCTTGTAATGCCTTGCCAGTGGTATCGATGATAAATTCCGCTTTATTTTCGATGAGGCGTTTAATCAGTTCCATATAATAATCCTCCGGCAGGGAAGGAGGTTTGCTTCCCGATAAAATGACCGTATCGGCACTTGTTATCTTTTCCATCTGGGTTAGAAGTTTCTCTGCTTCTTCCTTTTCTATCGCTGGACCGCGGGCATTGATTTCGGTTTCCGTATCCGATTTTATTTTAATATTGATGCGTGTATCTGCATGAATGGGGATAAAATCAGAAGGAATCGCATCGTTTTTCAGGGATTTTAAAATAAAATCACCGGTGAACCCACCTAAAAAACCAAGTGCCGTCGCATGTGTTCCTAATTCTTTTAGAATACGGGACACATTAATACCTTTCCCTCCAGGAAATTGCTGGCCGCTTCTACTATGATTTATTTCGCCAAGCTTCACATGGTCTGCTTGAACGACGTAATCAATGGATGGATTAAGGGTCACAGTATAGATCATTGTTTTGCCTCCAATATGGTCGTTTTTTCTTCATAGGCTTTCCGCTGGTTAGGATGCCCATTCGTTATAATAGTAGTTTCTCCAATGTCACAAACTTTTACGAAATTTACTTTGTTCCATTTTGTATGATCTGCCAGACAATAGGTTATTGCTGCATGTTCATGGGCCAATCGTTTAATTGCTGCTTCTTCTGGGTCAGGGGTGGTACAGCCAAAGGCGATATCAAGGCCATTAATTCCGAGAAATGCCTTCGTGAAGCGGTAATTTTGCAACTCCTGCAGCCCCGTCGCGCCGACAATCGCTTTGGTCGCATTTTTTAATTTCCCCCCGATTTGAATGGTGGGGATGTCTTTGTCGGCAAGCATGGAAGCATGCCATACACCATTTGTGACAACCGTAATATTTTTTGCATGTATTGATTCAATCATTGCCATCGTTGTCGTACCAGCATCTAAAAAGATCACATCATTCGCTTCAATAAGGGAAGCAGCTAATTTGCCAATGGCATCCTTTTCTTGAACGTTTTTGGATGTTTTTTCTTTATTTGATATTTCCTCATCCAATTGATATATCCGCTTGGCCCCACCATGAATCCGCTTAAGGGAACCTGCTTTTTCCAATTGGTCAAGATCTCTGCGGATTGTGGATTCGGAGCAATTTAACTCCTCCATTAAATCCTGTGATTTCACGACACCATTTACTTTT
The DNA here is from genome assembly GCF_055380755.1 of Virgibacillus ainsalahensis. Lineage (NCBI taxonomy): Bacteria > Bacillati > Bacillota > Bacilli > Caryophanales > Bacillaceae > Virgibacillus > Virgibacillus ainsalahensis. The sequence continues at coordinate 705,192 of NZ_AP043943.1, forward strand.
AATTGTTGTAAAATATAGGAATAACGTTCATCTGTAAGCATGATAACCCTCCTATAACATTATAATACCATCAAAATCATTCTAAAACAATCATAATGAAAACGTTTTTTGCGTGTTGGATAAATTTAAGGAGGAAGCAGGTAAGGCCACCCTCGCCTGAGGTCAAAAGCTGCGAATTCCCGCTGGTTGTTGGGAGAAAAAGTTCTCTAATGGAAAAAATGAAATTTTCTTGTATCAATATTTAAATGGGTTGGTTGAACACGATCGTCACCATTTTGAACAAATCAAAAATACTTTAAGTTATTGAACAAATGGGTGCGTTATGATAGTTAAAACAATAATCGTAATAGAATAATTGGATTGCTTTTTTTCTTCTGTGAAGCTTCAATACCGCTAAAAAAAAGCAGATCAACAAAAAGTTGACCTGCTCTTTCAATTTTAAATGGTATGATTATTCTCCGGTCATCTGATCTACTTTATCGCGGTTTTCTTCAATCCACTCGGCAGCTAAATCTTCAAAGGATGTACCGTTTTCTTCATTTTCACTTATCATTGCTTCAAGTTCATCGATGGAAATACTCCAATTCGATAGAATCTCATATGCTTCTGGATGTTCTTCTTCAATCCCTTTATAAGACAATACATAAACGTTGTCTGGCTTAAAGTATTCATCTTGACCTTCTAAGAATTTCAAGTCATTTCGTGCAAAGACAGAATGTGGTCTCCAGGCAGTGAATACAACAGGCTCTTCATTAGCGATTTTTTCTTGTACAACGGAAATCATCGCACCTTCACTGGATGGTGTTAATTTCAATCCGTGTTCTTCCAGGTTTTCACCTTCCATTAGTTCTTTTGAAATTTCAACAATGCCTGCACCTTCAGAAATTGTGTACACTTCGCCTTCATATTTGTCTGCATTTTCAATTAGATCCTCAATCGAGTCTTCTTCCACATAAGTAGGTACGACCCAGCCAAGCGCTGCATTTTCATAACTGGTGGACACTTTCACTAACTCATCTTTAAACTCTTTCCATCTGGCAGCTTCTGTATATGGTAACCATGCGTCCATAAAGAAATCAATCTCTCTTTTTACCATTCCTTCCCAAATAACCGGTTGTGAGATTTGTTGGACTTCAACTTCATATCCTTGTTCCTCTAAAATTTGTTTTGCGATTTGTGTTGGTGGTGCAGTACTTGACCACGGAGTTTGTCCGAATACAATCGTTTCTTTTTCTTCATTTACTTCTTCATTTGTTGTATTATTTTCCTCATCACCATTGCCGCAAGCAGCAAGTGTCAATAAAGATAATGTGATAAGTAACAGTAAAAATCTTTTCATTCTTGATGTCTCCTTTACTTGTGTAGTTTATTAAAAATTTCTTGCATATTTTCCGGGGTAAATTGCAAGGAATCGACTTTATCGGATTCCCATGCATCGTATTCTTCCCCATTGATACGTTTGAGTATATTTGTCGTATCATACATTTTGAGAGCATACACCCAATTTGCCATCATCATAAGTGCTGCCATATGCGACCCTTGATTGGAAGCTGTGCAGATATCTTTAACAAGGTGGATATTATAATCTCTGAAATAAGCATCAAATACCGAGGTTAATAAACAACCATCTGTCACTACTCCACCAATCACAACATTTTCCACGTTTAGACTCCGGAGTATAAGATCAAGATTTGTTTCGTAAAAAGCACTCCATCGATATTTATCAATAACAATGTCTTCATCTTGTGGTTTTATTTCATCGATAATTTCTATACTTTCGTCAGCAGAGTTGTAAAAAAACGGTGTACCATCATTGTTTAAGGGGTCACCTAAGGAAAGTCCGACTCCATCTGCCCGATTGATCTGACGTGTATAAATAATAGGGATATCCATTTCTCTAAAACCATCAATCAGTCTTTTTGTGTTTGTAACTACTTGATCCATTTGCTCCAGTCCAAAATTACTTTCCTTCTGTAAATCAATGAGGACTAAAGCTGTGTTCTGTTTATTCATGTTGCATCTCCTTCATTCTTCTGTTTTTTTGGCAGATAATTAAATATCTCCCCGGATTCCATTGCATTTGCAAGCCGCATCGTCCAATCAAAATAATGGTGAGAGTTCTTAATGAGGGCAAGGTCTTTTTCAGCCTCAGCTTTTACTTGATCATCAGAAGTATGACGCATGATATCTTCTAAAGCTGGCTCGACTTGTTCTGTAGCCTTCATAATTAAATTGCGTTCTTGCCGTATTTTGTTAACAAGGTACGTAATAAAATTTCTTAAATAATCCTTCTCTGCAACATAATGGTCTTTTCGGTCACCTTTTTTCCAAACCTTTGTAACCATATCTGTCTCTAATAATTCCCTCATGCCATTGCTTACACTTGCCTTGCTCATTGCTACCTGATCTTTTATCTCATCAAGGGTCATTGGTTCTGTGGAAAAATAGAGCACACCGTAAATTCGGCCTACAGATGGGGTAACCCCATAGATAACCATGGACTGTGCTATCGCGCTGATCATAATGTCTCTTGCTTGTTCTACTGATTCCAGCTCATTAGACAATAATACCAACCTCATTTTGTTTAGTTTGTTTAAGTTATATTAAATATATTAAATTAATTGAACGTAAAAATCAACCGTCTCTTTGAAAAAAATGAAAATTGGAGAGATATATCGAAACCGATTTCGTGATAAAAATGATTTGGAAAAATGAAGTATAATGAATAGAAGCAGTTTTCGAACATAGTGGTAAGTGGGATGCAAGTAAATGTTAATAGTTAAATACAGAGTTTGTAACAAAATATCCTTCAGCTAAATGGTGCTTTAATACAGCAATTAGATCGTCGATACAGGGCCTTATTCAACGAATGGGGCAGTTTAATTGAAGAAGGTGGTAGTTAAAGTTCTTTAAAAGTAAGCGTTATGAAAAGAGGGATATTCTATACTCGTTCAGAATATATAAATTAGAAGATCTAAACTAGAAACGAGGGCGGCGTAATGAGCAAAAAACTAGTATGGTTCACCTTAATTTTCTTAATAATAATCTCAGTTGCTGCTTTGAAACTGACTACCCAAAGTGAAAGCGAAGAATCAATTAATACGGAAAACAACACTCTGGGAAATTTCACCCCCAAAACAGTGCCTCCAGGTAGTGATAGTCAATACGATATGGAATTAACAATGACTAAAGAAGGAAAATTCAATGTAGAGGCCAAAGTAATCATAAATAACACCTCTCAAGATTCGTGGAACGACCTGGTATTTTACTTTATCCCAAATATCTTTACGGAGAACACTTCCCAAGAATTAAATTCTTCTATAGAAGTTCCAGCAACTGTTCAATTAAATAATGTCATATTAGATGATGAACAAGTGGATTATAATCTAGAAAAAGATACATTACGTATCCCTCTTGCAAAAGGATTAGAACCAGGTAATAGTGTAAGCGTGCACTTTGATTATGAATTCACGCTTCCTGAAGGAGGATTGAGATTTACTAAAAGTAATCAAAATTACCATTTGGCTCAATTCTATCCAATGGTTGCAACATATCGAGATCATAAATGGAATAAGGAAGAATATCGGTTTAGGGGAGAAACATACCATACAGGATTCAGTGATTTTAAAGTATCATATGATATTCCTGAAGGTTATACCTTTGTTTCTACAAGCGAGGTTGATGAATACCCGGGAAAAACGGTTGGAACAGTTGAAGTAAATAATGTTAAAGATTTTTTTATAGCAATCCTAAAAGAACCAATGGTTATTCAGAAACAGGACGGCAACGTAAACATAAGCGTATTTGGATTCGAGGAGAAAGAGGGTTTATACAAGGAGATTAGTGAAGTCGCTTCAGATACGTTAACTTATTTTCAAGAGAATATTGGTCCTTATCCATTTACCCAACTAGACATTGTGATAGATGGTCTCGGAATGGAGTATCCAGGCATTGTTACAGCTAATTCAATTTATCATAGTGGTCCTGTAAATCCTGATGCTCTAAAAAGTATGGTCATTCACGAAATAGCTCATCAGTGGTTTTATGGTGTTATTAGCAATGACCCATATCATAATGCTTGGTTAGATGAAGGATTGGCAAGCTTCTCAGCTAGTCTTTATCATTTTTCTACAAGTGATGAAAAAATTCCATACGAATCTATGAACGAGCAATTAGAGAAACTTGAGCCAATCCCAGTTAATTTACCATTAGATAAATATGATAAACATATGAGTTCATATGTTTATGGCAAATCGGGCACTATGTTGTGGAATTTATTTAAACAAAAGGGTGGAATAGAGGAAGCTGAAAAGTTTGTAAAGACTTATTATGATTATTATAAATATAAAGAAGTAGATTCTGAGGAATTTGTAAGATTTACGAAACATTATTTCAACTTAGAAGATGATTCATTCTTCAAAGAATGGTTATTACTGGAGTGATTTTAGGCATTTCACTTTTATTATTAGAATGACGAGGATATTGTTGAGTTTTTTAAAAATTACTAATATATGGTAAGCTAACTTTGTGAAATATTGTTCTTCAACTAACGAGCAGTTTAGTGGAACAGTCTAGATTGTAGCATTAAACTAAAATACGACATAAGGAGATTTGATGACATCTTGGGTTTCTTGGATAGCTGTGGGACTTATAGTAGCTGTATTAATTTATGCGATTTTTAGCATATATTTAAAGAAACCGATAGGCTTATATATTGCAGCGGCTTTCCATATTGTTTTGGGGATTTTTTCACTTCCTTCAATTGGATTATATGTATTAGGATTAGCCATATTTGAAATAATCGTAAGGAATTGCAATGACTGTAAAATACCGTCGTACACGTACTAATTAATCGAAAACATGAGATAAATTATCAGTTAACTTGTGCTATATTTAATCCCAAGTTAGAACATTAATTTTTAGAAATGATACTATACTATAACAAAAATGGTAAGATGAAGTAAGGAGGGATATATATGAAAAAAGTTGATGGTGAAGCTGCAAGAGTTTTAGAAGATATTATTCAAGACAAAGATCAGTCATTTGAATTTAATGGGAGACAGTATAAAATTGTTGCAATAGATAATAAAGATGACTCTGAAACAACAGTAGCAGAAGATGTTAAAAAAAATCCAGAGTTAAAACAAAAATTGTTACAGGCTAAAAAGGATATTGAAGAAGGAAATTATTACACTTCTGAGGAAATGCGAGAAATGATTCGGAGTGGCCAAATATAATATGGATTTTATCTGGTTAGAAAACACAAAGGAGTCATTTGAGAATATTAAAAGTCGGCATTTTTCCTATAGTGAAACCATTGAATATAAATTAAGATTGTTAGAGCGTATTGAGGATAAGATTCAAACACTTGGCACAAGTACAAGAGCAGATAAACCAGAATGGAAAGGCAGTCATAAAATCCTCGTGGATAGGTTCATTATTTACTACTCCTTTTCTGAGGATAAACAAACTTGTTATATTGAATATTTTAAACACTCTAGCCAACATTATTAACCTATCCTCAACTTATCATGAGGATAGGTTTTTATTAAATTTTTTCTTTTTAAGTAGACCTTAAATTTATTTGAGGTGAATGAATATGTGAAATGTTGGACTTAAACAAACTGGTGCGATTGTTTAATAAGATAAGACTTCATATTAGTAATAAATTATGAAATAAATATTACTTATAAAGTTCATTTTATTGGAGGGAGTGTATGGAGAGAGTATTTAAACGTTTGGTTATAATAGTTTCGGTTATTTTTGGGATTTTTGCGTTTATAATTTTTGCCAGCTATATTAATCATCAAATACAACTTTCGAAAGAAGATGAACGATTTAAACCTACTGGGCATGTTGTAGAAGTAAATGGTCATCAAATGCACGTTTATGTAGAAGGGGATGGAGAAGAAACGCTTGTTTTTATGTCTGGCGGTGGTACGAGCTCACCTGTTTTAGATTTTAAATCACTATACTCTTTATTAAACGATAAATACAAAATTGTTGTCGTTGAAAAGGCAGGTTATGGATTTAGTGAAGTCACAGGTTCTGAACGAGATATTGATACAATCCTATCTGAAACAAGAGAAGCTCTTTTAAAATCGGAAGTTGAAGGACCATATATTTTACTCCCTCATTCTATGTCGGGCATTGAAGCATTATATTGGGCACAAATCTATCCTGATGAGGTAAAGGCAATCATAGGCTTGGATATGGCTATTCCAATTGCATATGAAAATTTTGATATAAATATGTCCCTTATTCGATTAGGTAAGTTTGCTGCAAATACTGGTTTAACCCGATGGATTCCTAATCTCTCCGAAAGCGATGCAATAAAATATGGATCTTTAACAGATAAAGAGAAAGATTTATATAAAGTGATTTTTTATCGGCGGACATCCACTAAGAATATGATCAAAGAAGTTAAGCAAATTAAGGAAAACGCAGAAGAGGTGGGAAAAGGTGACATACCAAATGTTCCATTGCTTTTGTTTTCATCAAATGGCCAGGGAACAAGTTGGGATGAAAAAACTTGGATTGGATTTCAAAAAGATTTTAGTGTACAAGCAAATGGTAGATTAATTGAATTAGACTGCTCTCACTATGTTCATAGTATTGAATATGAAAGAATAGCGGAGGAATCAAAAAAATTTATAAATGGTTTATAGTTTTTAGCCTTGAGCAAGACCTTTATTTACTGTTATAACTGTATTCAACCAACACATTTAGTTGAAGAAGGATTACCGGAAAAGATCAAACTTTTTTATGAGAAATTCGTGCTATGCGCGAACGATAGGATCCATTTTGGTCAATCTTTTTATTTACCGTAAAACACGAGTTTACAAGGTATTTTTGATTATAATTTATTTTAGGACATATCGGTATTAACATGGATATGGCGCACTTAGTCGAACTTTCCTTTGCTTTGGGTGACCAAGGCTCGCCCTGAGCTTTTATTTATCACAATTTATCTAATTCACGTACTTTATCATATGAATTTAATAGTTGCTCAGGCACCAATGTTCTTCCAAATTCCCAAGCATTTGTTTCAATTAGAGCTTGGAGCTTTTCTTTTTCATCATCGTAACCATATATGAGTGTTATTATATCATGTTTGTTTTTCTTAAAATCTAAGTAATAACCGATCACATGATACAGAATAATTTTAGCAACGTTTTCGTCGGTTTCTTTAATTTTAAATTTTCCTATATAGCGGTTCACTTCAATATAATTAAATTTTATCGTATTTGTCGATACGTTATAACTCATCGGTGCAGTTAGATTATTATTAAACTCATAATCAATATGTAAGTTATGCTCACGTAATGTATTTTCTATTATCCTCTCGATATTCCATAGGTAGAGCAACTATCAAACACTCCTCTTCAAGTATGTAAAGTGAACATTCTCCGTTAAATTGTAATCCGATACCTTTATAGAAAACTCTTGCTTGTTCTGCAACAGGACCCAATCTATTTTTTCATACAAGAATGAAATTATCAATAGCACGCGAAATCAAGCGGGACGCACTGCATTTCGAACGCCGGACATCTGGCTGTGAGCGCAGGACCCCTGGCCCCGAGCGCAAGACCTCCGGCTGTGAACGCCGGACTACCGGCCACGAACGCCGAACCACCCGCCGTGAACGCCGGACTACCGGCCACGAACGCCGAACCACCCGCCGTGAGCGCAGGACTACTGGCCATGAACGCCGTACTCCTCACCATAACCGCAGGACCACCAGCCCTGAACGCCGGACTAACGTCAGCAAGCGCAGTACACCCCAGCCAGAACGACCCCGAACCCCACTCCTCAACAGACAAATCCGGCCCACCTGCTACACAGTAAACTCAAGCGTAACCTGATTCTCCGCCATATCCTTCGCTGTCAAAAATACGGTCAATGTATAGGTGCCGGGTTCCAGTGAAGGCAGTGACATATCATAGTCCAGTGCTTCACCCGGAGCCAGTGTAATATCTGCGAGTACTTGCATAAAAGCTCTACCATCAGAGAAACGTTCAATGACGCCTTCCTCATCGCTTAATTCATATTCATAGCGCTGACTCGTTGTAAAAGACAGCTTCACTTCATCATCACTCACATTTGTAACCGTATACGTGAATGTTTTGCCTGCATCAGCAGCTTCCTCTTTCATCTGCAGGGAAAATTTTAATCCATTTTCTGTTATTTCCTCCATATTCCGCTCCTCTCCAGGCGCTTTATCCGACTGACAAGCCGCCAAAAATATCATCAGTATGCCTGCAATTAATAGGACTTCACGATTTCTTCGGCAGATAGGAAAGTATAAAACTTTTTTACCTGCATACGTGCAACGAAGCCATTTGACCAAGGGATTGGCAAACGTCCAGTTTTCTAATGGTTTCATCATGTCCCCCTCGTTAAAGTATTATTGGTTTACCATCGGTTTTATATCATAAAACGCTTCTACCATGTTGATGAATTCGCGTACAGCATATGGCACATATTTGTCTTTTTTCCAAATCATTGCCGATTCCAAATGAACGACAGGGCTGTGAAACGGGATGACTCTAATATCTTCCTTGTTTAGCTGGCTACAAATTTTACCTGGTAATAAGGCGACTCCCAGTTTCGCTTCCACCATTTCAACCATGAAGTCTTTTTGTGAGCTCTCGCAAACGATGTTTGGATAGAATCCATGTTTTTCACATGCTCCAATGATACTGTCATGCAGGGAGAAATCATGCCGGTATAAAATAAAGGGCTCTTTATCAATATGAGAAAATTCAACGGCTGCTCTTTCGGCCAGCGGATTGTCTTTATGCACAATAAGCTTTAACGGATCTTTTACGATTTGCCTTGTTTCAAAATTTTCCTTTTCTAATGGCAGGTTACAAATTAGACCAATGTCCAGTGTTCCTTCATCAACACCTTGTTTAATTTTATTGCTGCCTACCTCTGTTAATAACAGTTCGATGGAAGGATAGGCTTCTTTGTATTTGCTGATTAATTTTGAAAAAAATGCGGCACCGATAATGGGGGGGATGCCAATTTTGATTTCCCCTTTTTTTAGATCCATGACATCATCCAGTTCGGTTGTCAAATTTTCAAATGCCTCCAGCACACTTTTCGCATTGACCAGAAATGCCTTCCCCGCATCCGTCAATTCCAATTGGTTAGCCCTTCTATAAAAAAGTGAGGTGCCGAGGTGGCTTTCAAGATTCTTAATGGTTTTACTCAATGATGGCTGGGAAATGTGAAGAATGGAAGCGGCTCTCGTAAAGTTCAATTGTTTCGCAACTTCTGCAAAATATTCAATTTGCCTTATGTCCATGATAGACTTCCTTTCAGAATTATATGAATGGTACATCAATTATACGATAAGGTATAGCCAAAGGGAATAGCATTCATGCAAAACTTGTATTTCCGTCTCTTTCCAGTCCGTATTAGAATAGTAGATACAATAAATCAACTGGGAGGGATTGGGAATGACAGGTTACGTAAAAACGGGTAATCTTCAGGTTGCAACAGAGCTTTATGAATTTGTAAATGCAGAAGCACTTCCAGAAACAGGTCTTGACAAGGAAACATTTTGGATGGATTTAGGGAAGCTTGTCTCTGATCTTTCTCCGAAAAATAAAGCATTGTTGGAGCAGCGTGAGACATTTCAAAAGCAAATTGATCAATGGCATAAAGCGAACCGTTCATTTGATTTTGCTGAGTATAAGGAGTTTTTAGAAGAAATTGGCTACCTGGAGCCGCAAGTCGAGGACTTTTCGATTACGACAGAGAATATCGATGATGTCATTACAGTCCAGGCAGGGCCGCAGCTTGTTGTACCAATTGATAATTCGCGCTATGCAATCAATGCTGCCAATGCACGCTGGGGATCGCTTTACGACGCATTATATGGGACGGATGTAATTAATGAGGAAGATGGCGGGGAAAAAGGAGATTCTTACAATCCTGTTCGTGGTGAAAAGGTCATTGCTTTTGCTAAAAACTTCCTTGACGAGCATGCGACACTTCAAACTTCCTCCCATACAGAAGCAAGTCAATATACAATCCGTAATGGAAAATTGGAAGTAATCCTTAAAAATGGAAACACAACCGGGCTTCAAGAGCCTGTTAAATTTGCCGGTTATCAGGGAGATGCACAAAAGCCCGAAACTATTTTACTGAAAAATAACGGCTTACATTTTGAAATTCAAATCGACCACAATCACCCAATTGGGAAAACAGACGAAGCGGGCGTGAAAGATGTCTACTTAGAGTCGGCAACCTCAAGCATTATGGACTGCGAAGATTCTGTCGCAGCAGTAGATGCCGAAGATAAGACACACATTTACCGTAACTGGCTTGGTCTCACACGAGGAGATTTGACGTCCGTATTTTCGAAAAATGGAAAAGAAATCAACCGTACATTAAATCCTGATCGCAATTATACAGGTCCGAATGGGGAAGCGGTCACACTACCGGGACGTGTGCTTATGTTTGTCCGTAATGTTGGCCACCTTATGACAAATAATGCGATCCTGGATGAACAGGGAGAGGAAATCCCTGAGGGAATCATGGATGGTGTGTTTACAAGCCTGATGGCAAAACATGGTCTCCTTGGCAATGGACCATATCAGAATTCCAAAGAGGGATCTGTTTATATTGTAAAACCGAAAATGCATGGATCCAAAGAGGTGGCATTCGCCAATGAGTTGTTTAACCGGATAGAAGATATGCTTGATATGAAACCGAATACGCTTAAAATTGGTGTCATGGATGAAGAACGCCGCACAAGCCTGAATCTGAAAAATTGTATTAATGAAGTAAAGGAAAGAATTGTTTTCATTAACACAGGCTTTCTGGACCGTACAGGCGACGAAATTCATACATCCATGGAAGCTGGTCCAATGATCCGAAAAGGTGAAATGAAAGCATCGGCGTGGCTGAATGGTTATGAAAAAAGTAATGTGCGCATTGGTCTGGATACCGGTTTGAAAGGGAAGGCGCAAATTGGTAAGGGAATGTGGGCAATGCCTGATCTGATGGCCGCCATGCTTGATCAAAAGTCCAGTCATCTAAAAGCGGGTGGCAACACGGCTTGGGTCCCGTCACCAACGGCAGCAACACTCCATGCATTGCACTATCATGAAATTGATGTGCGAAAAGTTCAAGAGGAACTTGCGAAAGAACAGATCGATTATCGTGAAGATATTTTACAGCTCCCGCTTGCTGAAAACACAGATTGGTCGGCGGAAGAAATCCAGGAAGAGATTGAAAACAGTGCACAGACATTACTCGGCTACGTTGTCCGCTGGGTTGAGCAGGGTGTCGGCTGTTCCAAAGTTCCTGACATTAATAATGTAGCGCTTATGGAAGACCGTGCAACATTGCGCATATCCAGTCAAATGCTCACCAACTGGCTCTACCATGGTGTTTGTACCGAGAAGCAACTATTGGAAACATTGAAGCGAATGGCAAAAATTGTTGACGGGCAAAACGCAGGAGATGCCACCTACCGTCCAATGGCACCTGCCTTTGATGACTCGATTGCATTCCAGGCGGCTTGTGATCTTGTATTCAAAGGAAAAGAGCAGCCAAGCGGTTACACCGAACCAATACTTCACCAGCGTCGTCTGGAAGTAAAGGAAAAGTATCATGTAATAAATTGAGACCTCTATCTAAGAAAGGACTATTACTTTGAAAGTAGTTAGTCCTTCTTTTTCCATCTTATAGAATCCGCATAGCAAAGTTTCCTAGTAAAATCTGCACTGACAAGCAAATTGAGCTCGCTATCTTACCTCATAAGTAAATGACATTATTTTTATTTTATAATAATTCTGATTTTTTAAAATATGTATTGCCTTTTATATCGTATAATGATTTAATGAAATAAACATGAGACGAATGATTGAAACCAAACAATTAATAGGTTGAGAAGCATACGATTAACTTCACCAAGTGAATAGGAGAATACAAGTGGTGATGCGTGTGTGTAATCCATTAATTGAAATCGATTTCATAATCAATAAAAATATGAATAGAAAAAGTTAAGGGGGAAGAAAGAGATGATTTCTCCAAGTTTAGAAGGTGTTTTGCCGACAGAACAAATGAGACAGAACGAGGAAGCAGTCCATATGCTTGGCAATGGCGGAATGCAAGTGATTGAAGCCTATTGTGAAGCAGACATCTCGAAAGTACTCACATATGCGAACGAAAATAATAAAACGGTCAACGTCGTTTCAGGTGGGACGAAACGGGGTTACGGGGGAATGATGGAACAAGCAGATATTTTATTATCACTTGCCAAATACAAAGGTATTGTGGAGCATTCCGTCGGCGACCTGACATTGACGGTCAGCCCCGGAACGACGTTAAAAGAAATTACAGACGAATTAGCCAAACATGGGCAGCGTGTTGCGCTTGATACTTCCTGGCCGGAAATTGCAACGATTGGCGGCATTGTTTCTAGCAATGATAGTGGGGCAAAAAGACTGCTTTACGGATCTGCTAGAGATTTGGTCATTGGCATGCGAATCGTATATGCGGATGGAAGGGTCATCCGTACAGGCGGTAAAGTTGTAAAAAACGTGGCAGGCTACGATATGAATAAGCTTTTCGTCGGTTCAATGGGAACACTTGGTGTCATTAGCGAAATCACGATTAAACTAAGACCGCTCCCGAAATATGAGGGGTTGTTCCTGATGGGGTTTCCGGATGGCAATGCAGAAGCGATTCATGAATTTTCGGTAAAACTGCTTGATTCTCTGATGGAACCGGTATCGCTGGAAATTTTAAATCCACGAATCGCTGAAAAGATGACAGGCAAACGTCATTATACACTTGCAATTGCATTTGAAGACAGGGAAAACGCCGTTCTTTATCAGGAAGATTGGATTAAGGAACATCTGCCTATTGGCGCTGAGCATGCCGTGTTGCATGAAGAAGAGGCAAGACAGTGGTGGGAAAGATTCCATCATTTCGGACCAAACGGCTACAATGATGACAAGAACGAGGCAGACACCCAGGCTGCGTTGAAAATCGGGAGCAATAATTTAGATGTGCTCGTTAATCTAAAAGTAGCCGAGGAGTTTGCTGAAGCGTTCCAGGTGGAAATTGAAGCCCATGGTGGCGTTGGACATGGTATTTCAAAAGTTTATGTCCAAGGTTTTCCTGAAGATATTGTCTCTTTTATTAAAGCACTACGGAAAAAGGTAGAGGAAAAAAAAGGGTATGTCGTATGTACACATTTGCCATTTTCATTAAGAGGAGCGGTTAGTGTATGGGGAGAAAAACCAGGGTATTTTGCTTTATTAGAAGGTATTAAACGAACAAACGACCCAAAAAAACTCCTGAACCGCCAACGTTTTGTAGGAGGTATCTAAAATGAGTGGAGATGAAAACAGATCAGTAAATGTCCTGGACAATACAAAAACTGGTGCACCCTGTGAAACGAAGGGGTTGGGAAACTTTATTTGGGAAGATCTTCCGGATGAAAATAAATGGCAAGACTGTGTTCACTGTGGCTTGTGTCTTGAAGCTTGCCCGACGTATCAGGAAACAGGGGAAGAGCAACATTCACCCAGAGGCCGCATTCATTTAGTAAAAGCCGTAGCGGAAGGAAAAATTGATGTGAATGAAGCTTTTTCTAAACCTGTCTTTGACTGCCTTGATTGTCGTGCTTGTGAAACAGCATGTCCAGCAGATGTTCAAGTCGGTGGCATGATTGAAGAAGCCCGTGGGCAAATTCGCCAGGCGATGCCGTTAAAAGGTTTTGCAGGTGCACTTAGCAAGACAGCTTTGAAGGGATTTTTTCCATATCAGAAGCGCATGAATTCACTCGGTTCTTTAATGAGGTTTTACCAAAAGAGCGGATTACAAGGTGTTGTAAGGAAAACTGGCTTGCTAAATGTTATGCCAACACACATGAAGGATATGGAAGCCATTCTACCCAAAGTTGAAAAACCGATTCTCGGCAGGTATCCGGAAATCGTTCCGGCTGAAGGAGAGACAAAACAACGGGTCGGCATGGTAACAGGCTGTGTGATGGATGTCATGTTCAGTGATGTTAATGAATCAACGGTTCGAGTGCTTACACATAATGGATTTGAAGTTGGATTGCCGAAACAACAGGGATGTTGTGGTGCACTTCATATTCATGCTGGTGAGAGGGACACAGGGAAAGCACTTGCGAAACAAAACATAGAGGCTTTTAAAGATTACGATAAAGTGCTCGTCAATGCTGCAGGCTGTGGGTGTGCGCTTCAGGAATATGATGAATTATTCAGAAATGATCCCGAAATGTTTCCGTTAGCACAAGAGTTTTCGGCAAAGATTGAAGATGTTTCCAAATTTTTGTATGACAATGATTTTAAACGGCCAAAAGCAGAAATTAAAACGAAGGTCACCTACCATGACGCTTGTCATTTAGCTCATGGGCAGGGCATACGTTTTGAACCCCGGCAACTGTTAAAAGAAATTCCAGGTGTGGAAATGGTCGATTTACCTGATGCAGACAGATGCTGTGGAAGTGCTGGTATCTACAATCTCACACATCCCGAGATGGCTGGAGCGCTCCTTGACCGTAAGATTGAAGATGTTCCTGACAACGTTGAAATGATTTCGATGGGTAATCCTGGTTGTATGCTCCAAATCGCTATGGGTGTTGAAAAATATGGTAGAAGTGAAAAAGTTGTCCATACCGTTCAACTGCTTGATTGGGCATATGAAAAAGAAAAGTCCTATTCATAAACTTCATTGCCCCTTAAAGCTTGTAGTTGATATAAAATGCGACGTAAAATCAACGGTAGTTGGTGCCTTTTACTGCTACGGAAATACACTTCGCTGATTGTGCATTGCAACTTTACCAAAATACTTATGTGACGGTTGATTGGAGCTGCGGACCGTTGACTCCAGCGGGAACAGCACGTGTCTGAAGACCCCGCAGAGTGGGTTTCTCGAGGAGGCTGAAGCCGTGCCCGCTAAAAAGCAACGGTCCGCAGCGGAGATCGCAGCGTACGTAGCAATTGATCGTTTTTGTGCCAAAAGAAAGAAGCAGGCAAGGGAATGAAATCGTGATGAGAAAGGATGTGGAAGTTTGTTTGGAAAAAAACGTAAAAAACAAAGCCAGGATGCTGTTGTTCAAAAATTAATCAATATAGTTGGAGAAAGTGAAGTTCTTTATTTGAAAGAAGATCTCATTGCATATGAATGTGACGGTTACACGCTGTCAAAAGGGATGCCAAGAGCAGTAGTTTTTGTAAATAATACCAAACAAGTCTCAGAAGTTGTGAAGCAATTAAACCAAGAAAATGTTCCATATATTGCACGCGGAGCAGGAACAGGCTTAAGTGGTGGCGCAACTCCATTTGGTGGTGAAGTCATCATTAGTCTCGTACGGATGAAGCGGATGCTGGACCTCGACTTGGAGAATAGAAAAGCAGTGATTGAACCGGGCTATGTTAATTTAAAATTGACACAATCTATTTCAGATAAGGGCTACTATTATGCCCCAGACCCTTCAAGCCAGTATGCATGTACGATTGGTGGGAATGTTGCTGAAAATGCAGGTGGCGCCCACTGCCTTAAATATGGTGTAACGACCAATCATATTTTGGGACTAGAGATTGTTCTTCCTTCTGGTGAAATCATTGAAATTGGAGAAGAAGGGGTTCCGGATCGACCAGGCTATGATTTGCTCGGGATCTTGACAGGTTCGGAAGGGACACTCGGCATTGTAACAAAAATTACGGTGAAAGTCTTAAAAAATCCGGAAGGGAAGAAAACCGTTCTTGCATATTATGATGATATTAATGATGCAAGCCAGGCTGTTTCAGAAATCATTTCTGCCGGTATCATTCCAGCAGCTCTTGAAATGATGGATTCTATAGCTATCGAAGGTGTGGAATCTGCCGCTTATCCAGTCGGGCACCCGAGAGACATTGCTGCATTTCTGCTAATTGAAGTGGATGGAATAGTTGCTGGAATTGATGATCAGATCGATGAAATTCTTAATGTATGTAAAAATAACAATGTACGTGAAGTGAAAGTGGCGAAAGATGAAAAGGAGCGTGGACTTTGGTGGGCAAACCGCAAAATGGGATTTGGCGCCATGGGGACAATTTCGCCTGACTACCTCGTTCAGGACGGTGTTATTCCAAGAACGCGGTTACCTGAGGTGCTTGGTAAAATTACAGCAATTAGTAAAAAGTATGATCTTCGCATTGCGAATATTTTCCATGCAGGTGATGGAAACCTTCATCCACTTATTTTGTTCGATGCAAGTATTCCAGGTCAAAGTGAGCGTGCTTCAAAAGCGGGTTCTGAAGCCTTACAGGTTTGTGCGGATGTTGGTGGTTCGATTACTGGCGAACACGGAGTCGGGATTGAAAAGTCAGCTGAAATGCGATTCGTATTCAGTGACGAAGAAATTGCCGCACAAACGGATATACGTGCTATATTCAATCCAGACGACCTATTAAATCCAGGAAAACTATTCCCTTTACCTGGTCGTTGTGTCGAAGTCAAGCAAGTACCTGAAAAAGTGGAAGTATGAACCTTTAAGACATAATGTAGCGGAATGGCAGAGAAAAGTTGTCAATTATCTAAATATTAGGAACTATAGGGGTGATAATCATGAAATTTGTCAGATTTAGAAAACAAACGGATGGAGCAATTTTACAAGGGATCGTGACAGATAATAGTATCCAACAAATTGAAGGAGATATATTTACCGATTGGCAACATTTAGATGTCATACACAATCAAGAAGAGGTTGAAATATTGGAACCGCTAACACCAAGACAGGTGATTGGTATTGGTGCAAACTATGTTGGTAAAACAGAGGATTTACCTTCTGAAGTTCCTGATATTCCTGTATTTTTTTATAAGCCGGTTTCTTCTGTAATTGGGAGCGGGAAACCAATTGTTGTCCCAAGTAAAATAGAAGAAGTGAAATTCGAATCCGAACTTGCGGTAGTGATTGGTAAACGTACAAGCAATATTTCTGAAGAAGAGGTCACCGAGTCTATTTTTGGTTATACGGTAGCTAACGATGTTACGGCACCGCAATTTTTCCATGAAGATGGACATTGGATGGTAGGGAAGTCATTCGATACATTTACACCGCTTGGCCCATATATCGAAACAGAACTGGATCCTGACAAAGTTAGAGTGGAAGCATCTATAAACGGTGAAAAGAAGCAGGATAGTACCACAACGCTTATGATTATTTCAATACGAAAAATGATTGCTTATCTTTCCAGCATTATGACACTGGAAGCAGGTGATGTGATTCTAACTGGAAGTCCACTTGGTGCTGAAATGATGAAAGCCGGCGATGAAATCGTCTGCCAAATTGCTGAAATTGGTGAACTGCGTAATCCCGTTACCCAAGGTTATTAATGAAACTTTAATATTTTTCCCCCTTCTAAGATTAAACATAGAGAAGGTTCGTTACCTGAATGTATAAATTTTATTTAAAAAAGGGGATGTAAAAAATGAGTACTGGAGTATTAGCAATTCTGGCCTTTCTTCCAATTATTGTTGTTGCAGTTTTATTAGTGGGACTAAAGTGGCCAGCAAGTAAAGCTATGCCGCTTTCTTACATTGCTGCTGTATTACTGGCCCTATTCGTTTGGGATGTAGCATTTCCGAAAGTTGCTGCTGCATCTGTTCATGGTCTGATTGTAGCTGTTACGCTTTTATACATTATTTTTGGTGCAATATTACTCTTAAACACACTTCAAGAAAGTGGAGGGCTTCATACGATTCGCCGCGGATTTACAGACATAACACCAGACCGCCGCATTCAAGTAATTATTATTGCATGGCTTTTTGGTTCATTTATTGAAGGTTCGGCAGGGTTTGGGACACCTGCAGCCGTTGCTGTTCCATTACTGGTTGGACTCGGATTTCCGGCGATGGCAGCTGTTGTCAGTGGCATGGTTATACAAAGTACGCCGGTTTCATTCGGGGCAGTTGGAACACCGATGATCGTAGGTGTGGGTTCGGGAGTTGAGCCGCTTAGTCAAATTACGGATGTTTCAAGCTTTGTATTTGGAGTTGCCGGGAAAACTGCGATACTTCATACCATTGCAGGACTGCTAATTCCATTATTTCTGGTCGCACTTTTAACAAGATTCTTTGGGAAAAACAAGTCATTTAGTGAAGGATTAAAGGTTTGGAAATTTGCATTATTTGCCTCTGTAGCGATGACAATTCCATACGTGATTGTTGCCAATACATTAGGTCCGGAATTTCCTGCAATGATTGGCGGGTTAGTTGGTTTGATTATAGTCATTCCAGCTGCCAAAAAAGGTTTTCTTATGCCTAAAGAAAGTGAAATCTGGGATTTTGAAGAAAAAGACCGTTGGGATCCTACATGGAATGGACGTGTTGAACTGAAGCAAAGCGATATTTACGCTGGTAAAATTAGTATGGTTCGTGCATGGGCTCCATATATTCTCATTGCTGTTCTTTTACTTGTTTCCAGATTAACGGTTGTTGGAGATTGGCTGAAAGCTGGAAGCATAAATATTCCGAATATTTTTGGAACGGAAGTTTCCTCCAGCTGGGACATCCTTTTCTCGCCAGGATTTATCTTTATTGTGGTTTCCTTAATCACTTTTTATATGCATGGTATGAAAGGATCCGATTACCTTCGAGCCTGGAAAAGTTCCGGTAAAACAATGATTGCGGCAAGTACTGCGCTTGTTTTTACTGTTCCCATGGTACAGGTGTTTCTTAACTCGGATGGCGGGGCAGCAGGTTATAATGAAATGCCACTGGTTCTGGCAGAGGGCGTCGCAGACATGGCGGGATCTGTGTATCCATTATTTGCACCGTTAATTGGAGGATTAGGTGCGTTCGTGGCTGGTAGTAATACCATCAGTAATATGATGTTCTCTCTTTTCCAATTTGGTGTTGGGGAAGGTATTGGTGGGAGCCCATCATGGATGGTTGCACTGCAGGCAGTTGGTGGTGCAGCTGGTAATATGATTTGCGTGCATAACGTTGTTGCCGCATCGGCCGTAGTTGGTCTTGTAGGGAAAGAAGGACATATTATTCGTAAAACACTCCTTCCATTTTTCTATTACGCGCTATTAGCAGGTTCAATCGGCTATTCAATTATGTGGACAGCTGAAAAAGGAATTTTCAACATCGGATCGATTATTGCCGTTGTTATTTGGCTGATTGCTATTTACATTATCGCAACGAACAACAGACGTTTAAATAGTATCCAACGCAGCAAAGCTTCTTAAAAACGACATGACAAAGAGCTCCTTCATCATGAAGGGGCTCTTTGGCTCTTTGTCATGTCTGTGGATGTTTACTGACACAATCTATCATTTCCCCTATAATGGTACTAAAGACAATCGTAAAAAGGAGAGAATGGTCATGCGCAAGGAGAATCACTCGCTTCCGCCAAAACAGAGTTCCATTGACAAGCTCGTTACCGTTCCGGCAGACGTGGAAAAAGTAATCAATGGACAAAAAACAGCAACACGCCGAAGTGGCCGTTATGCAGATATTGGGGAAACCATGATATTGAAGAATCGCAAATTCATTGTAAAGGATGTTTTTCGACAAAAGCTTGGTGAAATTACGGATAGGCAGGCGGTGCAGGAAGGGTATAAAAATATTGATGAATATAAACAGTCCATCCTGTCGATACATCCTGGCATGAAATGGGAGCCGGAGATGCGTGTATGGGTGCACGAATATGAAGCTTGGGAATAAATGGAGAAGTATAGGAGTAGCCTTGCTTCCAACTACACATTAGGAAGGAAAAAACTGCACAGCAAAATCCAGTAGATTTGGAATAAAGTTGAACCGTTTTCCCCTTTGGATATGATTATCTAAAGGGGATCACTTATCATAAGAAAACATCCTTCATCTATCATTGTTTAATGTAGGTTCTCCCTATAGCGTGATGAAAGAGTTTGATTTAATGGATGTTGGAACGACTCACCCTAGATTCCACAGACAGAAAAAGATTGTGCCGCTCTTTCCCCAGCTTTTCTTATTTACTCATTCATTCAAATCTTTTTTCTTTTTTTCATCGACCTGAGTTCCGTCTGCAGTCCTTTTAACAGAGATATGGCCATGAGTATCACGATAAAAGAAAACGGGAACGCAGCGGCTATAACCGTATTCTGCAGTGCTGTTAATCCTCCCACGTATAATAGGACGATGGCTACGGAGGACAGTGCAAGCCCCCAGACGATTTTTACGCTGTTGCCCGGGTTTAGAGATCCATTGGTTGTCTGGATTCCCAAAACAAAGGTGGCCGAATCGGCAGAAGTAATAAAGAATGTCAAGATCAGTAAAATAGAGATCAGTGACAATAGAAAAGAAAATGGTAAATTGGCAAACATGTGGAAGTTCATTATCTCGATGGCGTACTGTGTCAGATCTACGCCGCTTTGTTGTACATTGATCGCTGTGGTGCCAAAGGTGGAGAACCATATGCCGCAAAGTACGGTTGGCACAATCATTACACCAATCATAAATTCTCTAATTGTTCTACCGCGAGATACGCGGGCGATGAACATTCCAACAAATGGCGACCAGGAAATCCACCATGCCCAATAAAAAATGGTCCAGGCATCCATCCATGCACGATTATCCGTGCCTAGAGGGGCAGTACGGAAGCTCAATTGAATGATGTTCTGCAGATAATACCCGAAGGACTCCGTGAACAAATTCAGAATAAGTAAGGTTGGGCCGATAAGTAATATGCTGCCAAATAGTAAGACTGCCAATACCATGTTGGCATTTGACAAATATTTGATTCCTTTGCTTAAGCCGGACCAGGAGGATATCAAAAATAACACCGTAATGACAGCGATGATGATAAATTGGGTGGCGAAGTTTGCTTCCCAACCGAATAGATGTTCAAGCCCGCCATTAATTTGAGCAGCACCAAGTCCCAATGAGGTTGCCACCCCGAATATGGTTGCAAATGTAGCCAGCACGTCGATTGCCTTTCCAAACGGTCCTTTCATTCTGTCACCGAGTAACGGCTTCAGTGTGGAGGAAATTAAACCGGGCTCTCCTTTCCGAAATTGGAAGAAAGCCAGAGAGAGTGCGACTAATCCGTACATAGCCCAGCCATGTAGCCCATAATGGAAAAAGGTGAACATAAGCCCTTCTTTTATTGCCTGATCCGTACCGGGCTCTGATAATGGAGCGTCTGAAAAAGAATGAAGCAGCGGTTCGGCTGCACCATAGAATACAAGACCGATACCTAGCCCCGCAGAGAAAAGCATCGCAATCCATGTTGGGGTGGAGAAGTCAGGTTTTTCCTTATCTTTACCCAATCGGATTTTACCGTACGGACTAAATGCGATAAAGACGGATACAGCGATAAATCCCAGCATAATCCACATGTAATACCAGCCGAAAGTTGTTGATAGGAACGTATTCAGATCTGTTGTAACACTTTCCGCCACTACAGGAAATAAAGCTCCCAATAATACCGCAATTATTATCAAGGCGGCAGTTATGTAAAAGACACTCGAGACTCTTTTCATGCAGATTCCCCCCCGTGAAGTTGAATTATCTTTAATGAATCACGGGATTAGTATGGCTGTTTATTAGGATGGATATACAAATACCTGTATCGGCTAAACAGAAAATTAAAAACCTCTGCGGACCAAGAGGTTTTGTAATAAGTGAATCTAAACAGTTCGTTGGAGAATCATTTGTGCTTGGATTACTACTATTTCAACTGCAAGGTGTTTGAATCCACACGAAAAGGTACAAAAAAACAAACGTAAAATAAACATTTACGTTTGTTTTTCTCTTTCATGCTGCGGCCTGTATGTACTTGTGTAGCCAGGTATGCAGACTGTCCCCGTCCACGCCCCCCTTTTACGAACATTTCTATTTATGTGGTGGACTTTGGATAATTGGGTCCTGCTCAAAATCCCTGAGAGATAATTCAGATCCAAAGGGCGGAAAATGTTCATTACTGTTAGGATGGGAACGGTTTTGTTTTCCCAATGACGTATATCTGATGTGAAATTCTTCTTCAAATTCGTGCATTTCCTGTTCGGAAGCGGGCTGTACCATTCCGGCTATCCATGTCTCAAATTTATATGTCCCCCGGTCAATGATATCACAGATACCTTCAAGCGATTGGGTCAGCTCCGCCAGACATTCCAATCCGTTATTCAGGAAAATACCCCGCTTTTTAGCTTTTTCCACAGAATGCTCCAACTTATAGGATTGCTCTTGGTACTGAAATTCGATAATGCAACTATTTCGATCCCAGTTAAATTCGTAATTTCTGACTCTTAAACGCTTCATGATCCGTGTGAGCTTCTTTTCACACTTCATTTGATCATTTGGCATCCATTTGTATAGAACTTCCTTTAACATATCATTCACTCCCCTTATTTTTTTGCGATTAACTTCTTATATTACGGTTTCTATAAGGTGATTAAAAACCCTGCTATAATCGTTTTACAATTACTGATACTTTCTGACAAACAATAGCGAGATGACGTGAATCATGTAAAAATATTCTGATTTATTGCACATGTTTGTCGAAAGTACAAAAATGAACATGTATGATAATCCAAATTGCAGAGCTTCTGTGAACAACTACTTAACCGATGGATAATAAATATCAATTTACTATTTATCAAACCTGAGTAATTTGATATAATTAATCATAATTAATGACGTAAATAATAAAAAGAATGAGGAGGAAGAAGAATGGCTAAGAAATTTCCAGTTCTCTCTGGTGCAGAATCGTTTTGGATGGAAGGGGGAAAAACGGGGATTCTAATTTCCCATGGTTTTATGGGGACACCACAAAGTGTACGTGATATCGGTGAAAAACTAAATCGCTATGGGTATTCAGTTCTTGCTCCTAGACTTGCGGGACATGGGACACATTATCTTGATTTGGAAAAATGCAGCAACACCGATTGGTTCAATTCACTGGAGGAAGGATACCAGGAATTAAGAAAGCACTGCAGGAAAGTCTTCGTTTTAGGTCAGTCAATGGGAGGCACATTGGCACTTTGGCTCGAACAAAAACATCAATCGATAGATGGAATTATTTTGGTTAATCCTGCTCTAACTATCCCGTCCTACGAGAGACTCAGAGAAGAATCAAAACCAAGATTTCTTCAGGAAGGGAATCCCGATATTAAGGCAGAAGATGTTTATGAACTAACATTTGATCAAACACCGCTTCAATCTATTCATGAACTGCAAAAATTAATGGATCAAACACCACGAATTCTTTCCGAAATTAATTGCCCTGTTCTTGGCTTTAAATCAAGGGACGATCATGTTGTTCCACCTGGAAATACAGATTATATTTTGAAATATATCGGCTCAGCAATCAGACAAAAGACCGTATTGAAAAATTCCTATCATGTTGCATCAATGGACAATGACAAAGATAAAATTGTCAGAGATTGCCATCATTTCATCCAGCGTCAAGCGCACGCACGAGCAATGGATAATTGTCAATATTCAACATCTATCTAACCAGTAGAAAAATCAAAGGGACGCTCTGTAATCTGTTTGCGGGAGCATCCCTTTGATTTTTCATCTTTAAGCACTTTTTCGCATTGCCTTCATAATCAAACTTACAATGAAAATAAGCACGATTGCGCCAATTAATGCCGGAACAAGGAAAAACCCGCCAATTTCAGGGCCCCAGCTTCCTAATAGGGAAGAACCAATCCATGCACCAATAAAACCTGCGATGATATTTCCGATAATGCCACCTGGTATATCTTTACCAACAATTAGACTTGCGATCCAGCCTAGAATACCTCCGACAATTAAACTCCAAATAAAGCTCATCGATAATTCCTCCTTGTCATGATGTACTTTTAAATTAACCGAAATGACTGTTTTATAAACATAAGAGGGGAGGGAGGAGCATTGACCTAAGCGCAGAACCCCAGGGTGCGATCGCAGAACTTCTGAGAATGAGCGCCGTACTACTGGCTATGAATGCAGGACCCTTGGCGTCGAGCGCCGGACTGTCGGCGATGAACGCAGGACCTCAAGCCACGAGCGCAGGAACACAGCCCACGAACGCAGAACCATCGGCGATGAACGCAGTATCTTGTGCTCCGAGCGCCAAACCTCTCAATCCACCAGACAAGGCATAATGCCCCCTGCCAAAACATAAACATATACAAATCTGCAGCTGTTCTTCTTTCTGTTTTGTGTAGACATGCTTCTTTTTAACTAATAAAAAGAAATGGGGGTTAGGAAATGGATATTTTATCTGTTGTCCCACCGCTTGTTGCAGTGATTTTGGCCATCTTGACGAAACGGGTGTTGTTCTCACTTTTTGTTAGCATTTGGGTAGGTGGACTGATTGCAGTTGGTGGGAATCCGTTTGAAGCGGTAGGTGTGACATTTACATGGATAAAAGATGTGATGATTGACCCATGGAATGCGCGTTTCCTTGTCATGACTGCATTGCTTGGAACTGGTGCTGCTTTTATGTTTAAAACAGGTGGATCGGATGGTCTAATCAGGACGCTGGAAAAAAGATTAACAACGAAGAAAAGGGTGTTATTTTTACCCTATCTTTTAGGAATGTTGATTTTTTTCAATGACTATGTAAACTCGGTCATTGTTGGGAATGCGACGAAGGATATTACAGCAAAGCACAAGGTATCCAGGGAGAAGCTGTCCTATGTCATTGATTCGACAGCTGCTCCGATAGCGACGATTGGACCTGTTTCAGATTGGATTGGCTTTCAGGTTTCTCTTATTGCAGCAGCCTTTGCCAGTTTGAGTATTGTGGGAATGGAACCTTACTTCGCTTTCCTGCAGTCCATTCCCTGGAATTTTTATGCTATTCTTTGTCTTTTGGCAGTGCCTATGATTATTGCCGGTAAGGACTTTGGTCCAATGGCAAAAGCAGAGCACCGTACCAAGACTACTGGAAAATTGATCCCGGACGGTTCCACGCCACTGTCGTCCGTTGATCAGGATTTGGGAGAGCCTTTCAAGAAAGATGGAAGTGTTTGGAATTTTATCCTTCCACTTGTCGCACTTATCTCTGTAAGTATCTGGGGATTATGGTATGCAGGAGGAGGAGCTACAGGTAAATCATTGATGGATGCGCTTGCTGATACCGATGTTTCCATTGCTTTGACATGGGGTGCTTTTGCGATGACGACGGTCGGTATCATTCTTGCATTAGTACAGGGGAAAGGTTTAAAGGCGTGTGAAGATACACTATTAGGCGGTATTCGTACCATGCTTCCAGCGCTGATTATTATTGTATTCGCCTGGTCGATCGGAACAGTTACAGCTGAACTTGGGACTGCGGAATATGTGGTCAATGCGACACAGGGCTGGATGACGGCAGCTCTCCTGCCATTTCTCGTTTTTGTGATTGCGATGTTTATCTCTTTTGCGACAGGTACATCCTGGGGAACAATGTCCATACTTACACCGGTTGCTATCCCGATGGCGTACACAATGGGGGGCGAAGAACTCATACCTATAATAATTGGAGCGATTTTTGCCGGGGCGATATTCGGGGATCATGTTTCGCCGATTTCTGATACGACTGTAATGGCTTCCATCTTCTCAGAATCTGATCACATTGCCCATGTCAACACACAGATTCCATACGCGCTCGTGCCTGCTGGGATTGCGGGAGTTCTCTATTTATTGTATACAGTTATTGGTAGCAGTATCGTTTTATTGGTTACTGGTATCGTTGTTCAGTTTTTCCTCCTTCGCTATTTGGGAAATCGACACGAGAAAAAGGCTGGATATTAACAATAAGTTTTGGGTTGAGCACCGAACCCGGGTGTGAGCGCAGTACTATTGGTTGTGAGCGCCGGACTGTCGGCGATGAACGCAGGACCTCAAGCCATGAGCGCAGGACCACAGCTTACGAACGCAGGATCCCGGGCCGCGAACGCAGAACCGTCGGCGATGAACGCAGGACCCCAGCCGATGCTCGCCGAACTCCCAGCTCACGAACATCTAACACCCAAACAAAAAAAGAAGGAAGCAAAAAACTTGCTTCCTCCCATTCTGTTATTCCATATTACTTAATACAATTTCACTGCCATCTGAAGAAATTTCGGCTGTATATTTCCATTCATATTCCTCGGTTTCTTCCTTACCGCTTTGATAGATTAACTTTACTTTCTCATTGGTGGTTACAATCCACTGTCCTTCACCGGTTTCTTCGATATCTGTGACTTCGGCATCCAGTAATTCCTGTGACATGCCGGAGTCATTTAAATGATCAACCAATTCAGCCTGCATAGCTTGCAGTGCACTTCCATCTTTGATAAATGGCCGGACAATATTATAATCATTTTGATTGATTGCTTCTACCAAATTTTCGATATAGCCTAAAGTTATCGATTCTATATTGGAATCTGTGTAGCTGTCATCCGCATCTTCGCTTTCATTCGAAACCTCTTCGCTTGCGACTTCTGTTTCCGGACCTAGTTCCTGATTTGCATTTGATCCTTGAACGATATAGCGCTCTGTTTCCAGACCCAAATCAATCGGTGCATCCAGCGTGCTATAAGAGGAACCTCCTTTGTCATATACGCTCCATCCATCATCATAAACAAATTCATATTGATAGGTCCAAGATTCATCTTTCGGCTCTCGATGATCTGTGGACCAATAATTCGCTTCTATCGTATCTTCCTGAACCTGTGCGTACAGAAAGTATGTGCCATCATTTTGATCCAATCGCATATTTTTTGAATCCAGTTTCACACCGGTCACCTGTTTTTCGTAAAAACTCTTGCTTTTATGATTACGGTCGAAATCCTTCTCATAGATTTCCAGTCGATCCGGCGCCATATACTCTAGTTTGGAAGGATCATTTTCCTGCCAGCTTGTTAAGTATAGCTTTGTATGATCGATTAAGGCATTTCCCAATGATTCCTGTAATTTCTCATCTGCAGTAAAATCAATTCGGGCTGTATGACCTTCTATCGGCTTTTTGGGCGTTGTCATCGTACCCCACGGATAATCAATTTCTGCTGTAAATGTTGTAGAGCCGTCCAATGTGACCGGACCAAATTCTTCTTCTGAAAAGATATCGAAGTCTACCTCCTCATCATTTACAATCAGTCTGCTTTCTGTATTTTTCAATGGCGGTATATTCATATCAAAGCGAACATACCCCGCATCCAGGTTTAAATGGACGTTTTCCCCGGAACGCGTCAAAACTACCTCTTCTTCTGTGGATAAATCGATCATGTTTGTTTCATTTACTGCTTTAAATGTATGCCGGCCGGGAACGAGAGGACCAAATTCATAGCTGTAATCACTGGAATCTGATGTGGTTATTTCCTTCTCATCCGCATAAAATGCTGTTCCATCTACATTGGTGCTTAATGTAACATACACCGGATCAATCTTTAGTTCATATGTATCGTAAAATAAAAAGCCGTCTCCTTCTTCCAATATGATAAAGTGATTGCTGTCACCGGAAGAAAACCATAATACCTCCAATTTTTCCAGCTCCGATTTTTGAATGTCTCCGTTGTTCATTGTTTCAGATTGCTTATTCAGTGAATCAATAATCTCCTGGACACTGTCCTGATCTTCTTCCAATAATGCCAAAAATCCTTCTACGTCTCCCGCCTCAATTTCCTCATCAGATTCATAGAAAGATAGTGTGTCAGCAAGCTTTTCTGCATCCTCTTCCTTGATGGCATCTGTGAAATTATTGACTAGGCGTTCCTGGGAAGTGAGGGTGTTTCCAATAAAATATAAACTAATGAATAAAACTGCAGCTGCCGAGGCAAAAATCATCAGCCTTTTCTGTTTTTTCGTCATCGGTTTTTTAGGTGCTTCCGCTTGTTTTGCGGATACCGGTGCACCTTGTTGAGAAGCTTCTTCTTTTTTCGAAGGATCTGAAGTAAGTGATGTCCCGCAATTCACACAAAATTCCAGGTCCTTCTTTTCAATTTTCTGGCCACATTCTTTACAAAAATCCATAAAATCTCTCCTGCTATATTTTATTTATTATGTATGGGTAAATATTACCATAATAACAAATGTGATTATAGTCCTATTTGAAATAAACAAACTTTTATATGATTATATTTTTTCCTTTTAAAATAAAGCATGATTACTGTTAAACAAGTTTATGTGGAAATCTATTGTTCTTTTTAAAATACCCTTTAAAAATTTACATAATTTGCTATAATATTAAAATGTAGGAAATTATTCATAGGTTAAAATATTTAGAAAGGAGGGAGAGGAAATGAAGTTTTGCACAAGTTGTGGTTCTCAATTAAGTGAAAAACAAACCTTTTGTACCGAATGTGGTGTCAAGCAGGAAACCACCCAGCCCGTTGAATCGAAACCGTCAGCAACTTCGTTTGAACAGGAAACACCACAACAGGAAGTACCTGTCAGTGCACCACGAAAGCCAATGGCCAAGCGTACAAAAATACTTATTGGTACAGCTGCAGGGTTATTGCTGGTCCTTTTTGGAACACATTTGTTTCTATCATCCTATTTTGACCCAATTAAAGATTTGCAGGCGATGGATAATGCTGTAACCAGTAATGACCGGGATGAATTTATGAGTCATATTACCTTTGATGATGCTGCGGTTCTGGATGAGGAAAGTTATTTTGCATACATAAAGGATAATGAATGGGACCTTACAAGGGAAAAATATCTGGAACTTCTGGAAAAACAGCAGGAAAACCCATCACCCTTAGACCAAAGCCTATCCAGTGTAACAGGCGAGAAATTATTTACGGTGAAAAAGAAACCGCTTGTATTTGGGATTTATACGACTTATTCATTGGAGGCAAACCCGACAAAACTGTCCGTTTCAGCTTCGATGGATGATACCGAGATAACGGTTGGTGAGGAGTCACAAACACTAAAGGCAGATGCGCCTGAAGAGTTTCTAATCTATCCGGGGACCTATGCTGTTTTGGGTCATGCCCAAAATGAATTCGGGGAGTTT
This sequence comes from Virgibacillus ainsalahensis, assembly GCF_055380755.1. Lineage (NCBI taxonomy): Bacteria > Bacillati > Bacillota > Bacilli > Caryophanales > Bacillaceae > Virgibacillus > Virgibacillus ainsalahensis. The sequence continues at coordinate 734,134 of NZ_AP043943.1, forward strand.
ACATACGAGGACACTCTCGACATCGGGGCAAAGGAAGTACATGAGTTACCAATCACGTTTGCGGACAATACGTATGCGTTTAGCACCAACATCCCTGATGCCACATTATTTGTGAATGGGGAGGATACAGAATTAAGGTTAATGGAGCTTGATAGAATTGGTCCAGTACCAGAAGACAGCGAAATGGAACTCCATGCAGAATGGACAAGTTCAGAAGGGGAAACCTACACCGCAGAAGGTCAAAACGGATGGGGAGGACTCACGTTTAATTTTGATGAAACTGAAATCTATCAAGAAGAAACGCAGTCTGAAGCGGAAGTAGCTTCAACCGAAACGGAAGAAGAATCGGAGTCTGAAACTAAAACAGACTCAGGGGATGCCGGAGAGATTGTCCTTGATTTCCGTGACGCCTATGAAAATGCGGTGAATAACAAAGACTTCAGTCAAATAGATTCATTTTTACAGGATGACAGTACTGCAGATAGTGAGTTAAGTGAATACATTGGGGATTTGGAAGATACGGACTATCACTATGATTTCACATCGAATGAAGTCCTGGATGTAAGCGAAGATGGGAATGAGATTGAGGTTACGACAAATGAATTATTTACATTTACAAATCACCTGAATGACGTAACAGAATATGACCGGGAGAAAGTTTATACGCTCGTTTCTGAAGATGGATCGTATAAAATTACCAACATTGAGTATTTGGAAACAAACCGGGATCGACAATAAGAACAAAGGGGTTTTAAGATGTTAGTATGTCCGAAATGTAATAATGAGCAGGAATCGGGAAAATTTTGTGGAGTCTGCGGGACAGAGTTGCAGGCGTCCGGGCAAACGGTAGCCCCAGACGCTCATCAATCTGTGCAGCAACCGCAAGGAAATCTAGCACAGGATCAGGCAGCTGCAGGGGCAGCACCAGTGCAAACACAACAAACACCTTCTCAGTCAGCTGACGCCGCTCAAAATGTAAAAAATGTATTGGGCGATTATTGGGCTTATTTTCTGGAGTTAATAAAAAATCCTACACGGGCGTTCAATCAAACGGAAAATCATTTTGTTAATGGACTAATAACGTTGGGACTGTACGTTATTGCATTCTCATTGAGTATTTATTTCTTGCTAAGTAGCATGTACAATGCGACTATAGGTAGCTTTACAGATACTTCGGTTCCTTTTTTTTCAGTAACTTTTAATATGATATTATTGAGTGTAGTCGCCATAGCACTAACGTTTTTCAGTGCTTTTGCAATGATAAAAGCAGCGAAGCATCCAATCTCATTTAAATTACTAGTGTCACAATACGGCGCATTGCTAATTCCATTTACTGCGCTTAATGTTATTTCTATGCTAGGTGCCCTTATCGGATCTGTAATTTTGACAACTGTACCGCTTGGGATTTCCGGTGTTTTAACTTTACTATTCGTACCTGTTTTACTAGTATATGAAAAAGCGTCCCAAGTTAATAAACAGGGGCAAAATATATATCTTAGCCTTGCTACAGTCGTGCTAATTACAATTGGCTTTTTCATCATAAGCGATGTAATAGTTTCCTCGATATTAGATAGACTACCAAGCTTATAGAAGCGTCAAAAGTTAACAAGTAGCCTTAATCCATTTATTGGATTAAGGCTATTTTGGTTAATCGAGGAAGGATATTGGGGAGCAAACGCAGAACATTGGTCACCGAGCGCCGAACCCCTGTCTGTGAACGCCAAACTTCTGACCATGAGCGCCGTACTACAGGCTGTGAACGCAGGACCATTGGCACCGAGCGCCGAACCGTCGACGGTGAGCGCAGTACCTCAGCCCCGAGCGCCGAACCATTGGCATCGAGCGCCGAACTGTCGGCGATGAACGCAGGACCATAGCCCACGAGCGCCGAACCATTGGCATCGAGCGCAGGACCCCAGCCCATGAACGCAGGACCCCAGTCCACGAACGCAGGACTCCAGTCCACGAGCGCCGAACCATCGGCGATGAACGCCGAACCATCGGCGATGAACGCCGAACCCCCTGCCGTGACGAACGATTCCCCACGGTTTGCCACACTAATAAAAAGAAAATTATAAATCTTACTGAATTTTATATTTACAAAAGGGGAAAAGAACATTATACTATTGTTAACTTAAAAACAGGGGTGGTTGACAATGAAGCTTAATCTATTAATCTATGTATCTATGTTTGCGGCAATTATGGGAGCATTAGGGATTCTTCCGCCTATTCCTTTAGGCTTTTCACCTGTTCCGGTTACCATGCAAACATTAGGAGTCATGCTGGCTGGAAGTGTGTTGGGCGCGCATTTGGGGCCGAAATATGCAGCATTAAGCCAGGTGTTATTTTTACTGCTCGTTATGACAGGGGCACCACTGTTGTCCGGTGGGCGTGGCGGAATAGGAGTTTTCTTTATGCCGTCAGCAGGCTTTTTGATTGGTTGGGTCGCAGGTGCCTTTGTCATCGGCTATCTGTGTTACCGAATGAAGAATGTCTCGTTTTTGAAGCTGATGCTAATTAATATAATTGGCGGCGTGTTTGTTATCTACTTGTTTGGTATTCCGGTTCAAGCTATGCTCATGCAGATTTCAATCAGGGAAGCAGCATTCTTGAGTTTGGCCTTCCTGCCAGGGGATTTTATCAAAGTGACGGTCGCTTCATTAATAGCTGTTAAATTGTATCACGTGGTTCCATTTAAAAAGGGGGCCCGCATCTAATTCAGTGGAATTCTTTTCATGTTTTATAGGTTGTAGAGAGATTAGGGAGGGGAAAAAACATCCCCTCGCTCCCACAAAAGGAGGTTGGATTCTGAATGAAGATTACCGGTACATATCACCAGCATGCACAGCGGCATCCGGATCACGCTGCGATCGTAACCGATGAACAAACCATTACCTACCAGGAGTGGGTCAAGATTGTTCATAAAACTGCATCTGCTTTTTCGCAGGAGACAGCTGTCCACAGACGGGTTGCTATTTTCTTACCAAATGAGCATGTATTCCTGCAGGTGTTTGCAGGTGCAAGTGAGGCAGGGTGGGCAAGTATTGTCGGGGATATGCGGTGGAAGCAACAGGAAATGGAGGAACGGCTGAAACAGACAGAACCTGATTTGATTATCGCTGATGAGCGTTTAAAGGATTCTTTTCAAAACCAGACAGCTAAAATCATTTTTTCCACAGAAATCAGGAACTGGATAGGTAACAGTCAACAGCAATGCCGTACAGTTGACGGGGGGCAGATTCCTTTTTACATTGGATTCACTTCTGGATCGACAGGCGAGCCAAAAGCATTTATCCGTTCCCACCAATCATGGGTAGAGACATTCCAATGTAATCAGGTCGATCTCGGAATGACCGGGGCAGATCATGTCTTAATCCCAGGGTCTTTTGTCAATTCAACATTTTTATATGGGGCGCTTAGCACACTGTACTTGGGTGGGACCATCTATGTGCTGAAAAAATTTTCTCCTGCCCGGTTGATGAATATCCTTCAGCATAATCCGATTTCTGCTGTGTATGTGGTACCGACTATGATCCAGGCATTAATGGAAGAAGGATGGCAGGGGAAGCAGCAGATTTCGTTCATTTCAACGGGGGCCAAGTGGCTGCCTTCGGTGAAGCAGGCGATGCGGATTCAATTCCCACATGCAGCATTTTATGAATTTTACGGAACGTCTGAACTCAGTTATATTACAGTTCTTAAAGATGAAGAACAGACAAACTATGGTGATTCAGTCGGCAGGGCTTTTCATAATGTCGAGATCAGCATTCGTAATGAGGAGGAAATGGAAGTAGACACAGGTGAAGCTGGCGTGCTGTATGTGAGAAGTAATATGCTTTTTGATGGATATATTAACAATAAAGAAGAAACGGAGAAAGCTTTTGCTGGAGAATGGGCGACCGCTCAGGACATCGCTAAAAGAGATGAAGAAGGGTTTGTATACATACTCGGTCGCAAAAATGACATGATTCTCTATGGTGGGACCAATATTTATCCCCAGGAAATAGAAAGGGTATTGAAAGATATGGATGGTGTTGAGGAAGCCGTTGTTTTCGGTGTGAAAGATGCCTATTGGGGGGAGAAAGTGGCTGCATGCATCAAAGGTGATGTGACGATACGTGCACTTAAAGCCTATTGTCGACAGTGTTTATCCGCCTACAAAATCCCCCGAATTTGGAGAAGGATTGACTGCGTACCCCATACATCCGGTGGAAAGGTCTCCCGTCAGGAATTAAGAAAATACGTAGAGACAGGAGTGCTCAAATGAAGCGGGCAGTCATTGTAAAAGCAAAACGGACGGTCATCGGAAAAAAGGGAGGTATCCTAAAAGATTATGCTCCTGAAAAACTTGCTGCTGCTGTGATTCAGGAACTTGTCCACGATCTCACACAGCCGGTGGATGATATTCTACTAGGCAATGTAGTCGGACCTGGAGGAAACCTCGCGAGATTATCCGCTTTAGAAAGCGGTCAGCCAGTTTCCTCATCAGGTGTTACGATTGACCGGCAATGTGGATCCGGATTGGAAGCTATCCGACTTGCGTGCCATCTCATTCAAGGCGGTGCTGGGGAAATCTATCTCGCGGGTGGTGTGGAAAGTACAAGTCAATCGCCATACGATGAGCGGGCCCGTTTTTCACCAGAAGGCATTGGAGATCCGGAAATGGGAGTGGCAGCAGATCAAGCTGCTAACAAATATGGAATCACAAGACAGATGCAAGATGATTATGCACTGCTTAGCTATCAACGCGCGATTAACTCCTTGGAAAAAGACCATTTTCATGATGAAATTGTAAGTATCGATGGGATTTCCAAAAAGGATGAAAGTCTCAAGTTGGGAATCAATTATAAACGAATGCTTGCCCGGTTATCTCCCAGCTTTATGGAAAATGGTACGGTTACGATGGGGAATTGCTGCGGGATCAATGATGGTGCTGCAGCAGTGCTGGTGATGTCCGAGGAAAAGGCCGATGAACTCAACTATCAGCCAATTTTAAGATTTGTCGACAGCACCTCGGTGGGGGTAGATCCAAATTATCCGATTACCGGTGCTGTTGCCGCTGCTTCTGACATACTGGAAAAGCATCAGTTATCGTCCAGTGACATTGATCTCGTGGAGTTAAACGAGGCATTTGCTGCAAAAGCCGTGTTATTCTCAGAAAAACTCTCTTTTCCATACGATAAGTTAAATGTGGAGGGAGGAGCTATAGCGCTTGGGCATCCCTACGGCGCGTCAGGTGCCATTTTGGTGACACGATTATTTAATGAAGTTCAACGGTACAAGTCGAAGTACTGCCTGTCAGTGATAGGGATGGAGGAGGAATGGGGATTGCGGTGTTGTGGGAGCATGTCGAATAAATCAAAAATGATTTCCGTGACGTGGAGCCTTACGGAGGAAGTGGTCCGGCAATTGGAGGGCATTTATGGAAAATAGCAACCACCCTTTTTAGGATGATCTAAGCACGCCCCCTGAACGCAGGATTCGACGCCGCGAGCGCAGAACCCTCGGCGATGAGCGCAGAACCCCGGGTTGTGAGCGCAGTACTGGACGGCATAATCGCAGGACCAACAGCCGCGAGCGCAGAACGCCGGGTTGTGAGCGCAGTACTGGACGGCATGACCGCAGGACCAGCAGCCGCAAGCGCAGAACCCCTTCCCCTGAGCGCAGTACTCAACGCCCTGACCGCAGGACGCCGGATTGTGACCGCATGACTGGACGCCCTGACCGCAGGACCCGCAACCCCGAACGCAGAACCTGAAGCCACCCACTGGGACAATGAACCTGTCCCTCTGTCCCACTATCCTTTCAACCCATTATTCGTTATTTGGCTGATGAATGCTGCCATTTCTTTTGGGGATTTATCAAAGTCATTATTCAGCCAGTTTTTGATGATATGAATGCATCCACTGATGATGAAGATACTGATATATTCGGAAAAGTCTTCATCATGCTCATGGAATTCCACCCAATTTTGTAGCAGGTATTCCCGTGCGACCTCCATCACGCGTCTCTCAAATGAGGTGTCCCCGTTTTCATTAAGTAGTGTTTGAAAGACCTCGCGCTTGGAAACGACATATTCGAATAATCGCTCCATCATCTTCAGGGATTCCTCCTCTTTATTGAAATTATATTGACTGAGGTAGGAATTCATATCGTCGATGATTTCTTTTTCTATTTCATTTAATAAATCAAACGGGTCTTTGTAATGTGTATAAAAGGTGGAACGGTTGATATCTGCCCCTGCACAAATTTCTTTGACGGTGATAGCTGAAATCTGTTTTTTATTTAATAATTCAATCAAACTGTCTTTTAATACCATACGTGTATATTTCTTTCGTCGGTCCAGTTTTTCATTCATATCATTGTTCCTCCTTTTAGAGCAGTAAAATGTATAAAAACTTCTTCTTGCATACGTTCAATACAGGGATTTATTGCCATAAGAACTTGGTGAAACGTTCTACACATAATTTTTCTCCTGTTTTCCAACACGATGCTTTAATATGTTGCCTACTGAACGTTAATTAAAAAACTGTTTGTTGTAAAAGCAACACCGTGTCTTATATAATATTATCGTGTTGTTTTTAAGTGTGCAAGAGAGGATGAACATCGATTGATATGACAAACAAAATTTTAAAGCATAAAAAGGCTGTTGTAATTACATTCATGATCCTGGCAGTAATCAGTACGATTGCTCAGTTCGCCGTATCTATCAATTACAATATGGTAGATTACCTGCCTGAGGATGCACCTTCGATAGAAGCAATGGATGTAATGGAAGAAGAATTTGATGGGAATGTAGCAAACACAAGGGTGATGATGCATGACCTCACCATCCAGGAGGCACTTTCCTTTAAAGAGGAACTGGCGGCTGTTGATGGTGTAAGTGAGGTTATGTGGCTGGATGATGTCATTGATATCAAAACCCCTGTGGAAATGGCAGATTCAGATACAGTAGAATCCTATTATAAAGATGGGGATGCGCTGTATTCTTTCCATATCGAAGAAGGGCGGGAAGTGGAGACGACAGATGCCGTCTATGAGCTCATCGGCGAAGGTAATGCCATGTCAGGGGAAGCACTCGACACTGCCACTTCCCAGAAAATGACGGGCAAAGAATCGATGTATGCGGCGGCATTATTGGTTCCAATCATCATTATTATTTTGGTGCTGTCGACACGGTCATGGGCCGAACCGGTATTTTTCCTGACAGCAATTGGAATTTCGGTGTTAATTAATCTTGGAACCAATATTTTTATTGGGGAAATCTCGTTCGTTACCCAATCCGTGGCACCGATCTTACAGCTTGCGGTCTCGCTGGATTATGCGATTTTCCTGCTGCATAGCTTTTCAGATTATCGAAAACAGACAGCTGATCCTGAAGAAGCGATGCGGCTTGCGATGAAGCGGTCTTTCCCGGCAATTGTAGCAAGTGCATCCACGACATTCTTTGGTTTTATTGCACTCACATTTATGAATTTCGAGATTGGCGCAGACCTAGGCTTGAATCTAGTGAAAGGGATTTTGTTAAGCTTTATCAGTGTCATGGTTTTCTTACCGGCAATGACACTCCTATTTTACAAATGGCTCGATAAAACAGAGCATAGGGCATTCATTCCAGAACTGCCAAGGATTGGGAATTTTGTTGTAAAACTGCGTATTCCCGTACTAATCATTGTATTCCTTTTAATTGTTCCTGCATTTTTAGGACAAAGCCAGACCAATTTCCTCTATGGTATGGGGGAACAGCCGGAGTCTTCGAGAGCTGGCAGTGATATCATCGAAATTGAAGAAGCGTTTGGTAAATATACACCAATGGTTCTCCTTGTCCCAAAAGGTGATCTGGCAGCTGAAGAGGAATTAGTCCACGACCTGGAGGAGATAGATGGGATTGATAGTGTCGTCTCCTATGTGAATACAGTTGGTGCTGCAATACCACCTGAATATTTGGAGGAATCAGAGACAGAACAATTTTATTCCGAAAACTACAGCCGGATTACATTAAATACAAGTACCGGTCTGGAAGGGGATGCGGCATTTGATTTAATTGATACCGTCCAGCATACGACGGCAGATTATTATGGCAATGATTTCTTTACGCTTGGTGAGAGCGTAACGCTTTACGATATTAAAAATATTGTGGAAAAAGATAATACGATGGTTAATCTGTTAACAGTTCTGACGATTGCGGTTGTCCTACTGGTTACTTTCAAATCGATTTCGATGCCGGTTGTACTTCTGCTTACGATTCAGTCAGCAGTTTGGATTAATTTATCGGTACCTTATTTCACAGATTCCTCCCTTGTTTATGTTGGATATCTGATCATTAGTACCGTCCAGCTTGCGGCAACGGTTGATTACGGAATTCTGCTTACCGAAGCATATATGCAAAACCGTAAAGAAATGCCTGTAATTAAAGCAATTAAGCAAACGTTAGACGAGAAAATTTTCTCGATTGCTGTGTCAGCATCAATTTTATCCAGTGTTGGCTTCATCTTATGGATTACGTCAACGAATTCGATTGTCGCATCAATTGGACTCTTGCTGGGACGTGGTGCATTACTGGCCTTTATTATGGTCGTACTCTTCCTGCCGGCATTGCTGATTGTATGTGATAAGGTGATTCATAAAACAACCCGGAAAGCAAATTTTTATAAGGAGAAATGATAAAGGTGCAAAAGCAAAAAATATTACTAATCATGCTAAGTACGATGCTTGTGTTCGCCTCTTTTCCATCCGCAGCTTTATCCAGCGAAAATAGTGAAGAGGAGCAGGATGAAGCAGCATCAGGGGATGGTGCGTATTCCTCAAAAGATGAAGTCATTTATGGAAATTTGGATGCAACAGGCACAACGCAGGAAATGTATGTTGTTAACACCTTCCACATGACAGAACCTGGTGAAATTGTGGATTATGGTGATTACACATCTGTAAGAAACCTGAGTAATTTATCGGATATCGAACAAACAGAAAATAATGCCGTTCAATTTGAGGCGGAAGAAGGTGAATTTTATTATCAGGGCAATATGCAAAACAAAACGCTTCCATGGGATGTAAACATTACCTATCTTTTAGATGGCGAAGAAACTGAACCAGAAGCACTTGCAGGTGAGAGCGGCTCCCTGGAAATTCAGATAACGACTTCAGCGAATGAGGATGTCGATCCGGTATTTTTCGAACACTATGTTCAACAGATTTCGATGACGCTTGACCCGTCCATATTTGATAATATCCAAGCACCGGATGGGACGGAGGCAAATGCAGGAAAAGATAAGCAAATTTCCTTCACCGTATTGCCGGAGCAGGAAGAAGAGTTGATTGTATCTGCAGATGTATCGGACTTTGAAATGGAACCAATCGAAATTTCAGCAACACCTTATTCGATGTCCATTGACAGCCCGGACATGAGCGGTATGACAAATGAAATGCAGACACTTTCTGATGCCATTGCAGACGTAAATGCAGGGGTTGTGGATTTAAATACAGGAATTGCTGAACTTAACACTGGTGCAACCAATTTAAGTAATGGCTCCACGGAATATCAAAGTGGAATAAATGAACTTGATCAATCATCAGGTGAACTTGTGAATGGCTCTGCATCTATTCTTGACGCACTTGATAGTGTGGGTGCAGCCATGGAAGGAAGCACAGGAGATATAGAACTGGGTGAACTGGAAGCATTACCTGGTGAACTTCGTAAAATTGCGGGAGGATTAAATGAATCTGCGGATGGACTGGATACATTGAAAGAAAATTATGGTGCTGCCTATAGCAGTCTTGATGAAGCAATGGCAGCAATTCCATCCTATGAAATTAGTGAAGAACAAATTCAAGCATTATACGAAAGTGATATAGATACAGAAGTCGTCGACCAGCTTGTAGAAACATATAACAAGGCAAAAGCAGCTAAAGAAACCTATAATGGGGCAGAGGAAGCATTTGCAGCAGTTAGTGAACCGCTGGAAGAAGCATCAAGTGCTATTCGTGAAATGACAGGCCATATGGAAACAACGGCAACAGAAATGGAAAATGCGATCGCGAATATGGATGAGATGGACTCACTTACCGAACTGCAGGATGGCCTATCCTCACTATCATCTGAGTATGAATCCTTCCACAATGGTCTTGTAAGCTATACAAATGGTGTAGGAGAACTGGCTGGATCATATAATGAACTGAATGCTGGTATTCAGGAGCTAGCTGATGGTACAGCCTCGCTTGATAATGGGGCAAGTGAATTGCAAAATGGCACAGCAGAACTTGAAGCATCCACAAGCGATTTACCTGGTCAAGTCCAGGAAGAGACAGATGAGATGATGGAAGAATACGAAGCAGGAGATTTTGAGCCGGTATCCTTTGTGTCAGAGGATAATGAAAACGTCGAAGTTGTTCAATTTGTCCTAAAAACAGAAAGCATTGAAATCGAAGAACCCGAATCAGAAAATGAAACGAATGAAGAAGAGGAAAAAGGATTTTGGGATCGGTTGAAAGATTTGTTTTAACAAAAAAGGAAGCAGAGAAATTTCCTAAGTAGTTCACATATGGTGGAGAAAATATAAAATCACATTATTCAGCGTACTAAATCATAAAAGATTCAGTACGCTGTTTTTTTATTGACACACCAATGTTTAAAAGGATGTATCATTTTATTATTTGTAATAACACCATAAATGGCAAAATGACAATATTTATTGTTTACCCATAAAAGTAGTAGAATTACTATGTTAAACTAAATACAGAGATTTTGAACGATTACCCAGTTAAACTACTGGCAGGTTAGTTTAATAATAATAAGAGGAATGAATAGCTTAGTGACTTATATACAGTTATTAATGTAAAGCTAATCTAGTTTTGACTTAGTGATTTAACTTATAGCGGAAGCTTGAGATCAATTATGACAAATAGTTGATAGAAAGATAGTAATAGTAAACATAAAACATCTAGCATTGGAGAAGTAGAAATGGGTATTAATGACATCATCGTTTATATCGTTATAGGCTTTTTTTGTTTAGGGGCAATTGATAAATGTATGGGAAATAAATGGGGGTTAGGGAAGCATTTCACAGATGGGTTCATGACAATGGGACCCATCGCGCTCGCAATGGTTGGAATTATATCTTTAGCCCCAGTTCTTGCTTCAATTCTAACTCCTCTCATTGCGCCTGTTTATGGATTAGTAGGAGCAGACCCTGCATCTTTCGCAAGTACGATAATAGCTATGGATTCGGGAGGTTATGCATTAGCAACAGAAATGTCTCAAAATGCAGAAGCTGAATTATTTGCATGGGTGTTTTTAGGGTCAATGATGGGACCAACTCTGGTTTTTACGATTCCTGTTGGATTAGGAATTATAGAGAAAGAGCATCACCCGTTTTTTGCCAGAGGTATTTTGTTAGGTTTAATAACGGTGCCGTTTGGCTGTTTGGTTGGTGGAATTGTTGCACATATCCCTATACCGGTTATCATTAAAAACCTTATTCCAACTATCCTACTGTCTATATTGATTGCGATTGGTCTATGGAGATATACAGAGAAGATGATTTCTGGATTTTCTATATTGGCTAAGGGCATAGAAATTATAGCTATTATTGGTTTAACAGCAATATCTGTTGAAACAATTACAGGTTTTACCGTTATTCCTAACATGACACCGTTAATGGAGGGAATCGAAATTGTTGCAAGGGTTGCTATATTTCTTGCAGGAGCATTTCCACTGGTTGCCTTTATATCCTTCATCTTTAAGAAATTATTAAGGAGGATTGGAGTTTTATTAAATATAAATGAAACATCTACTGCAGGATTAATGGCATCTTTAGCTCATAACATTCCAATGTTCTCTATGTTTAAAGACATGGATGATAGAGGGAAAATTATTAATGTAGCCTTTGCTGTTAGTGGTTCTTTTGTGTTTGGGGCACACTTGGGATTTGTGGCAGGAGTTAACAAAGAAATTGTTTTATCGATGATCGTAGGAAAGCTTGTTGGAGGTCTTAGTGCTGTTATTTTAGCTATTATTACAACACGAAATAAAAAGAAGCGCACAGATCATGTTGATAAATTTGTGAAAAGGTGTATTTAAATTAACTGAGTGCTTTAATGGAGCAACACAATGCAGGAATGATCAAACTTTATTTCAAATCTACTCGTTTCACTTATAACTATTAACAGGAAAATATGTTCTGTTATAATAGAACTTGTACAATAAGGCTTCGTGGGTGGTGGCTCACTTCCTGACTTCCATAATGGAAGGGGGGTGATGCCTGATGACAGTATTTGAATCACTTTTTTTAATAGGTAAGAAAAATAGACTTTTGGCAGCATATTAATTCCTTGTCAGTAATGGCCTCGGCCAGCTCCAGCGCCTACCCCCTCGAGGTCTTAAGCAAGAACTCCCTGTGGCCAAGAACGCCACTGTGAGTTCTTGCTTAAAGCTATGCCTTAGGGTGATCAAGGCGCTTGCGCTTTTGTTTATGATTTCGTTTGGAACATTAATGGTTGCAGTACTGTCAAATCATAAAAAATAACCACCCATAGGCCTGGTAAGCATAATGGGTAGTTATTTTAAAAAAACCTATAATGTGAGCCGCCCCCTTGAAGGGCTAATGTATCTGACCGTTAGTGCATCAGTACTAGCGGTCTCTTTTTATGTTATGCAATATATCTCTTTTTATTATACCCGATATTCCTGGAAATGAAAACAGTAAAATAATACATAGTATGAAGAGGCAATAGGGATGTCTGATTACAGAAGGGCCCAGGATATGTAATAATTTCTATGAATGGATTTAATTAATGATGTAAGTTAGTGTAAACTAAACTCGAGAATACATACAAATGTAAAGTATGAAGTTTGTGAGTCAACTAACGAGGATAGTTCAAAAATCCTCCTAGGTGGTTTCAGTATATTTATGGTTTTTTTATTTTGTAACTAATTCAATACCTACTTAAAAACTGTAATAATAATGTTTTAACAAGGAGAGGGATTCGGTGGACACAAAAAAACTACACTATCTTATTGCTTTTATATCATATCCAATATTAATTTTACATTTTATCTTCGGTAATTACACAAACGAAAAGTTAATTTCTGGTATAGTGTTTTTTTAGTTACTACTGTTATTTATGTGGGGTTTGTTTATTTATTCTTTAAAAGTGATATAGGTAGGTTAATAGTAATGTGGGGATTAGTTTTAATTGTAATCGTTTCGATTTCCTTAACCTTTACAATAGAGCAATAATATCTATGTTTATTCAGTTCTCTTTCTTAATCGCTTAAAGCAGGTTAATAAAAATCTGAATTATGAATATAAACGCAAATGGGAACGAGGGAGGATAAATATATGTATGTAGTAGAGCCTGCTTTTTGGCCGAATTTAATATTATTGTTAGCCATTATATTATTGTTGATGGTTTTGTTTAATACAATAATGAGAAAATGGTTAAGAATTAAAAAAAAGAAATTCTTTTCATATAATCATGTGAATGAGAAACATAAAAAAATTGATTGGACAATTAGAATTACTACAATAGTCGTTATTTTATTGGGATATATTATAACCATCACGAGAGGACCTATGGATATGATTTGGTTTTTACAACCGTGGTTTATACTATTTATTTTTATGATTGTTTCTGAAACGGTTAGAGCTGTTATGGAGCGAAAGTATGCAGAAAATCCTAATGCTTATAAACTAACAATTAGCCAAATCGTATTTTTTCTTATATTGCTTTTCACATTGTTCATGACTGATTTTTTTGGATTAATAGAAATAACGAAAAGGGAGTACTATTGAAGTAACTAGTGCTTATCTTTAAGAAGTATTTTCTGAAATCGGAGTGGATTACAGCTTCATTATTAAGTCAATGTTTTAAATGAAAGGCTGTTGAGTTATCGGGCAGTATTGTAGAATAGGATTGTTATTTATAGCAAACATTTTATTTCTGAATTCAAAGCACAAGGCGAACATCAAATCTTGTTCGTCTTTTTATTTTTGTAAAAACTTAATAATATTTTTGGAACATTATGTTAGTGTTGAAGGGTGCGGTATTGAACTAATGGTAGTTTAGTGAAAAAATTACTTGTTTGAAGAAAAAGGAGTAAAGGAATGAAGAGAAAGATTAACATTTGGTCATTTATCCTATCAATCATTTGCATTTTATTATTTGTTATAGTTTCATTTTCCCGTCTCATTGAGTTTTCCGTATTGGGTACACACCCTTTAAATCTGGTTTTATATATAACGTTGATAACATTAGTTTTAGGGGTATTCGGTTTTTCAGGAATTCAAGATTGGCAGGGAATGGCAAGGAGTGTGACTACTGTAATTATTACGTTGGGTTTATCAAGTTTGTTAGTTTTCGTTATATTTTTTGGAAGTTTCTTAAGCTAAAGGGTAGTTTTTCTGGAGGATGATAGAAAGAAAAGATGCCAATTCTGTTCAGCAAATGAACTAGATGAAACTTTAGATTTCTCCAAATCGTACTGATGAAATGCTGCCAGAGGCGGTTTGCTTTTGATTTCATAACTCTTTTTGCCAATACTGTTTAGGGAGAATAATTTAGATCCCAAGAAATGCCTCCAGGAAAAAAATGATAATTAATAAGTTAATCATTTGAAAACTAAAAAATAGATGGATTTTTATTTTTTGAGTAATTTTATATGTTTTACTGAGTAGAATTTGTTAGAAGAGAATCGAAGGGTGGGATAATGTGAGCTTAGTAACATTATTACTAGGGGTAGGCGTGGTGTTTTTTATATTTTTTATAATCGCCATTGCTTCATCGAGGAAATAACTTAACCAGTTTTGGCAAAGTTGAAACATTGCAATACGTTACTCAATTAGGTGTATTTGATGTAGATGATATTATATTAAACACATTAGGTGGATATTTAGGATTTCTGATTTTAGTTTTATTTAAGAAAAGGTCATTAAACTAATGTATGCGATTGTTAAAGAAGGCAGTAGCTTTTTCACTATTAAAGCAGATTAGCTGAAGATTTAGTTAATCAAAGAGGTGATAACGATGGGGTTCGTTTACACTATGCTAGTTATTTTATCATCGGCAGGTTTCTTATATTATTTGGGAAAGTCAGATAAGGATTCAAGAGAACAGAGATAAAGACGAATTTTTTTCTGAAAGGATAATTTTTATTTTGAACTATTGCTACTCGTGTTAGTGCGCAAATCAGTTATCTGGCTTAAAGGAAAAGGGGTCTGATCCTTTGCTTTGGCTCAGCCCCCCCCCCCTGTAATTAT
Organism: Virgibacillus ainsalahensis; assembly: GCF_055380755.1. Taxonomy (NCBI): domain Bacteria; kingdom Bacillati; phylum Bacillota; class Bacilli; order Caryophanales; family Bacillaceae; genus Virgibacillus; species Virgibacillus ainsalahensis. The sequence goes on from NZ_AP043943.1 coordinate 749,388, forward strand.
ACAATCGCCCGAAAACGGGAAAAATATCCCCTTGCTTCCGTCAGCACGTTTTGCAATACAGCAGTTTCTTCCCGGTCCAGTGGCATCATTGGCAGACGAACGCCACCCACTGGAACACCGCTTATATTCAGGGCAGCTTTTACCGGTGCTGGACTTGGGGCTGCAAATAATGCTTCCATCACAGGAAGCAGATCCTGATGAAGAGAAGCAGCACCAGCAATATCTCCTTTTTTAAATGAAGCAACCATTTCCTGCATTTCATTACCAATGACATGTGAAGCAACCGAAACAACGCCTGCTCCGCCGATAGATAAAGCTGGTAATGTCAGCCCGTCATCGCCGCTGTACAATGTGAAATCATCTGGTGTGTTGCGGATGATTTTTGTCATGGCGCCAAGATCAGCGCTTGCTTCTTTGACTGATACAATATTTTCGATTTCTGAAAGACGCAAAATGGTTTCCACAGACATATTAACACTGCTTCTGCCAGGAATGTTATACATCATTACAGGTAAGTTGGTGGAACTTGCAATTGCCTGAAAATGCTGGAATAATCCTTCCTGGTTTGGTTTGTTATAGTATGGTGTAACGAGCATGATCCCATCAACACCGGCTTCCTCTGCCTGTTTCGTCAACTGGATAGAGGCTTTCGTTCCATTGGAACCTGTTCCGGCAATCACCGGGACACGTCCATTGACAGCCTTCACAACGAATTTGAAAAGATCGACTTTCTCTTCCGGTATCAATGTCGGCGATTCACCGGTTGTACCGGCTACCACCAAACCATCTGATCCGTTCGCAATCAGATAATCCACTAATGTTTGCGTCGCATGATAATCAATTTCTTCCTGGTAATCAAATGGTGTCACCATTGCTGTTAAAACTTGCCCAAAATACATAACTTCCACACCCTTTGCCAAAATTTTAAAAAACAGTAGGTGGAAAGGCCATGCATGGGAAATGCAAAAAAGCAGCAGCGAGGGATTTCGCTACTGCTGTAGAAAGTCATTTTACAATTCGTTTCCATGCGCAAGATAGCCCTCCATATAGTTCCCTATATGACAGTTCCATATTTATTCAATAGCAGAACCAGTCCCGAGAAATATGAGTTTCCCGCCACTTCGGCAATTACCCCTTTTCACAATCCTCATAGAATCTCATCATCCTCCGATTGTGTAGTGATGGCAGTTGCACCTCTATCCTCATTTCAAACTTATGAAATAAGAAAATATTTAATTGACTGTAATATAACAGAAAATATTGAATTGCGCAAGGGAAAGAATGAATAAATTTTATTTTCGTTCAAGCCATGATGGAAATTGGGTGGGGAAAATCCGTTGCAATGTTTAATAGTTTTCGTCGAGAGTCATAAGGAATGATGAATAAATTTTAGGTAGATGTAGGGTTGTAATGGTGAAAACACCCTTTATGATAGGGGGATTAGAAAGCTGAAGATTCTAAAAAATAGGGAAAATATGATAGGGGTTGCATGCGAGAAAGAATATGATAAAATGAGTAGCTGTATGATTAAGTATAAAAATAAAAATTCGGGCGAAAGTCATAGGTTATTGTTCTATTACCACACCGCCACAAGAATATACATGTTCAGGATAGAAAGGAGCTATCATATATATGCTAAGTGACTATCACATCACGTACCAAACAGAGGATGGTCTTGTAAAGCAAACAATTGTTCAGGCAAAGACAAAGAAAGAAGCGGACGAAAAAACAAAAGATCAGCTAAAGGCAATCAAAGTTATTCATACGGAAGAAGGAACACATACAATATAAACGATAGGAAAACCATCAATCGGCGGCCGCTCGATTTGAAACTTCCCACTTGGGTCTGGAAAAGAGGAATTTTTTTCAGGCTTTTCTTTTTGCTCAAAAAGCAGCGATTAAAGGAACGATCAGGAAAATCTGCTGCATGGGAAAGTATATCCATTTCAAACTCGATTTTCATACGCTTTCTTCATTTAGATTTCATCAAATGTGCAGCAGAATCACCTAACATTATAGGACTACCATCGGATGAATATCCAATATCGATTCCATGCACGAATCCCCTCTTTTTCACCCGTATTAAACCTCAATTAATGTTCACCAGTCCTGCCTCGTTACTTTAAGCATATATCTTTATAAGCTCCTTATATTTTATCGCAATTTTCTAACTGTCTTGAAAGGGGGTCAACAGGTTTCATTTTATAGGAAATATCATCATAACAACCTGTGAGAAAATACCTATTTTAATAAGTTGATATGGTTTTGTGTTACTTTCTGTGGATACTTATAGCCAGAGGACTATGCTAGAATACTATTAGTTTTGTAACGTTAGCGAGGAGGTAGGGAAATGAAAAAAGTAATGATGCTGCTTGCTGTGATGATCATGAGCATACTCATTATAAGTGGTTGCGGAAGCAGCGGGGAGACGGTTGATGAAGAGCAATCAACAAGTGCTTCTGAAGAGAATGAAGCCGAAGAAGTAGAGAAAGAAATATCTGAGCAAGAATCAACGGAAGAAGAATCCACCGAAACGGACACAGCGGAAAGTGATGAAGCCAAAGAGGATGAGTATGGTAAGGGCGGAGATGATTTAAGCAATGCGGAAAGAACAACGAATGAAAATGGCGATGATGTCTTTGTTACACCAATGGGGGAGGAAGGTAAGATTAGACATTGGCAGCATCAATATAGTGTCGTAGTTAAAGTAAACGACTTTTTCATTACAGATATACTGCCGGATGAAGTAACAGAGCATGAAGCGATTAAAGAAGCGGGTGAAGGAGAAACCCAGGCCGTTGTTGACGTAACCTTTAAAAACGACGGGGAACATGCGGAATATTATCAAGGGGATGGTACGTTTTCAACAAATTTTGGTCATGAATTCACGATAAGACCAGATTTGGAAAGAAAAGATGCTAGCACTACGATTAATGATGGCGGAAATGTACCTTTTATTGATGGGGAAATGGAAGACGTTACACTTAATCCAGGGGAAGAGCAGCAGGTATATCTCGTATTTCCCATCGATCAGGAATACGCAGATGAAGATTCATATTATCTGAGTAATTATTATGATTTAAGTACCATCTATGCTTGGGAGCTTCAGTAAAAAACGACTTAGGAGTTGTATCATATGAAAGATATAAAACTGTTGGGAATGGCGATGGTTGTCATGGTTTTCGTCATCGGTTGTTCCGATTCAGATACAGCAGAAACCAGTCCAGAAAGTCCGGGTGCTGGAAGTGAAAACCACGGGGAGGAAGCAGAAACAACACCGGAAGACGAGGAATTGGAAATCATAAATATTCATGATTTTAATTTGGAAAAAACAGAAGCTGATCTTGATCAGACGATTTTCTTTTCCAATGAAGAAATGGATGAGGATCCGAAAGTGAAGGGGTCGAGTGTCAATTTTTATATCAGTGAGGATTTTTCCTCATTTACTACCGGGGGAAATACGTTGCTTGCTGATAGTACATTAATGATTAATGAGAATGGTGAGGGAGCAGAACCGGAATACCCGGGTAATAATGATATGCCTTGGACACCGGCAGTATATGCGAATAGCTTTTATTATACAGCCTTCGAAGATATTATTTATAAAGTGGGAGAGGAAGACCATTCGGTTGAAACAATGGTTGAGCCTGGAGTCCCTGTCCATCAAATGAAGGTGGATGAAGAAAGACTTTACTATATTACGAAAGATGAACATACTTATATCCTTCATGCGACGGATCTCCAGGAGGGAAATGAAGGTTGGTCTACAGATCCGTTTGATGCTGGATTGTCTGGTTCGATGATGTCAAACATCACGATGGATGATGAGATGATTATCTACAACACAAACAGCTTTACCAAAGCACTTAACAAAGAAACCGGTGAAGAAATCTGGTCACAGGATACTAGTTACTACACATTGCATCCTACTGATGATGCGTTATTTGCCCTGATGCACACAGGAAGTGGAACAACTGGAGAATATACACTTACAGAGCTGGACAAAGAGACGGGAGAGGAAGTCAGTACACTTGATCTTCCGAAAACATTCGAAATGTATGAGCAAACATATCCTGACGTCCAATCAAATGGGAATATGCTGTTTATTGATCTGGAACAATCTGTCTTAGGTTATCAGATAGATAGTCAGACACTTGCCTGGGCCTTTACAGGAAATGATGGTTTAGAAGCAGAGGGGTATGGAATAAGCGAAGATTTGATGGATGTGGATGTGCGTATCTCAGAAAATGGGACAGTGATTTTGACAGGAACAATGAATAGTCAAAATGCTCAGAAGGCAGAGGATTTCCTTGTAACAGTTGCTCCAACTACCGGAGAAGTTACAGACGGATATGTAATGGATGGTGAAATTACGCCAAGTCAACCGGATGATAATCAGGACAATACGTTTATCGTAGTGCCTTACATCGAGGAAGATCAGGAAGATCCATATGAAAGAGAAGCATTTTTGACAACGATTGACTGAACATAAAAGGTAATTTGCAAGTCAGAATACCAGAAAAAACCGGGCCGCTTTTGCCCGGTTTTCTAATGCATTGGGGGGGTAATTTTTCTGCTGTATAAGTTTAGCAATCACTGTTCTGAAAGCACATCTAGGATTGAATAATCCTGTATTTATCATGCCCTACCACCGTGTTAGGATGGTTGACCTCCAGTGCTGTCATATCATTCAAGGAGGAGATGTCGACAATACTGCTGTTTTTTAATTGGGAATGCAACACCTTTCCTTTCAACAGTTTATCCTCTCGTATAAATTCGATAACATCTCCTGGTTTAGCTTTTTTCTCATCCGGCTGAAACATGACGATTCCTCCCACTTTAGAGCAAATGCATCGGCTCTGATTTTTTAAATAAATTAACGAACGTTTCCTTTTTGATTTCATTTTCTTTTATGTTGGTAAGTTCTTGTTTTAATGTTTGAATCTCTCGTTTTAAATGATTTATTTCTTCTGTTTGTTTTTCTGTGTGTTTGATTCGTTTGTTTTGTTCATACTGCTGCTCCTGGATCGTTTTCAACCATTTTTCCTGGTTGGCTACATTGGATACGGTCATTCCTATCGTCTGCATGACCGATAAAATATTTTCTTTGTAATTTCCCTGTTCCAATGTCGTTTTCACATCTTCTATGGAGCTGTCTACTGTGATCGGAAAACTTCTATTAGCTAACATGTCCATAATTTGCGGCTTTGCATAGTTTTGATCTTTACATTGCTTGATGAATTTCAATACTTCAATCGCTTCAGGATGATAATAGGTAGCATCCTGCTGGTCTGCTTTCGGGATATAAACATTAAAATCCTTAATCCAATCTGCTGCAGTATTCTCTGAAATGCCAACAATATGGCACAAACCATTGATACCTAACAATTCCAATGTTTTCACCGTCTTTCCTTTTTGTTCTTGCTTGCATGTTTTCTTTCTAATTTCCGATCGTATCCTTAGTATAAAAAAATAAAGTGGGATGAGTATGTGATAAATGTGGCAAGTGTGAGTAAATTATATTTCAAATGGAGAGATGTTAGTTTGCCTTGTATGGGCGCAGGATTTTTCGCCATGAGCGCAGAACTATCGGGAATGAACGCAGTGCTATCGTGTGCGAGCGCCGGACTTTTCGCTCCGAACGCCGGACCACCACGAGTGAACGCCGGATTATCGAGTGTGAGCGCCGAACTTTTCGCTCCGAACGCCGGACCACCACGAGTGAACGCCGGATTATCGAGTGTGAGCGCCGAACTTTTCGCTCCGAACGCCGGACCACCACGAGTGAGCGCCGGACTATCGAGTGTGAGTGCAGAACTTATCATTCCGAACGCAGGACCCCCATGAGCGAGCGCCGGATTATCGAGTGTGAGCGTCGAACTTTTCGCTCCGAACGCCGGACCACCATAAGCGAGCACAGTACTATCGAGTATGAACGCCGAACCTCAGGCCATGACTGCAGTCCTCTTGCCTCTGAGTGCCGGCCCCCTACCGCAACACCCGAATCACTGCCTGCCCACCAACCCATACAAAAAAAGCGCAGAAACAGGAGGTTCCTATTTCCGCGCTTTTTCTTCCTATGAAGAAGTCCATGCACCGCCGTTGATATGAATTGCCTGCCCAGTCATATACGATGATTCTTCTGCTGCAAGCATTACGTAAGCCCATGCATGTTCAGATGGTTGTCCGGGACGCTCCATCAGCGTGTCCTGACCGAACTTTTCTACACCATCCTCGTCAAAGGAAGACGGGATAAGAGGGGTCCAAACCGGTCCGGGTGCTACCGTATTTGCACGAATTCCTTTTTTGGCAAGGCTTTGTGCAATACTGCGTGTGAATGCTGTTATTGCTCCTTTCGTTGCAGAATAATCCATGAACACCGGATTTCCACGATAAGCGTTGATCGAAGAAGTGCTTATAATCGAATCTCCAGCTTGCATATGGCGGACAGCGGCTTTTGTTAAATAAAATTGTGAGAAGAAATTGACACGGAATACGTCTTCCATTTGTTCGGATGAAATATCCAGCAGATCTTCCCGGACAAACTGAATGGCCGCATTGTTTACCAAAATATTAATTGCCCCAAATTCCTCTACAGTTTTGTCAACAAGACCCACACAATGGGATTCTTCCTTAATATCTCCCGGAAGTAACAGGCACTGGACACCTTCAGCCTCTACCATTTTCTTTGTTTCCTCTGCATCTTCATGTTCATCTAAATAGGAGATTGCGACATTCGCACCCTCTTTTGCATATAAAATGGAAACAGCTCTTCCAATCCCACTATCACCACCGGTAATCAGCGCGCTTTTCCCTTTTAGTTTATCTGTTCCTTTATAATCTGTCGGCTGAGCAGGAAGCGGGTTCATCTTTGATTCGATACCGGGCTGTTTATCCTGCCGTTGCCGTGGGGTACTTCCTTTTTGCATCTCTCTTGGATCCATAACTGAGTAAATCCTCCTTGTATGGTTCTATTTTCTAATGAGTTGTTTCAATCTAATCATTCCACTTTTATTGATGAAACAAACATCTCATCCGAAGAGAGCATTGCCCCGCCCGTGAGCGCCGGACGACCGCGTATGAACGCAGGATCCCAGGAGGCGAGCGCAGAACCACAAGCCATGAACGCAGGACATCTGCCCCTGAGCGCCGGACCACCGTGTGTGAACGCAGTACCCTGGGCCCAGAGCGCCGGACCTTAGTCCACGAACGCGGTACACTGGCCCGTGAACGCCGAAACACCAGTCATGACCGCAGAACCCCACACGACAAGCACCAGAACAGCCTCCATCTCCCCACCATAACCAATTAAAAAACGCAAGCCTGTACAATCAGGCTTGCGTTTATCTATAGTGTGAATTGTTGATTAGCCGCGTCGTCCGCCTCTGCCGCCACGCTTTGTTTCGGTGCTGCGTTTGAGTGTGGCCAGATTTTCTTCACTTGTTTTAAGGAATTTAGCCATTTTATCTTCAAAGCTTTCCTTGGATTTGAAATTATTTTTTGAACGAGGGCCTTTGGAATTCCTGCCATCTCTTCCTTGACGAGGTGGGCGTTGTCCCTCGGGTTTATCCATTGTTTGTTTAATGGACAAGGCAATTTTGCCATCTTTCTCACTAAGCACCTTGACTTCAACCTGGTCACCTGATGTGAGATGATCGTTTACATCTTTTACATAGCTGTGCGCTACTTCGCTGATATGAACAAGTCCCGTTTTTCCGTCCGATAATTCGACGAATGCTCCAAAATTGGTGATGCCTGTTACTTTACCTTGTACCTTACTTCCTACTTCAATTGACAATAATTTTCCCCCTCAGTTATGTTAAACCACCTTATTTTAACAAATAAAACAAAGAATAGCAATGGAGTTCAAAAACTTTTTCCAGAACCAACATCCTCTATTATCCTATAAACAGGATGTATAGAAATGTTACAATGGTTGGAAATTCATTGAAACTACCACAAAGAGACGTTAAATATATTATAATGTAAATAGATTTATAATCGAAAAAACAATGGAAAGGGGAGAGATGCATGAAGTTATTTCACACAGCTGATTGGCATTTGGGAAAGCTTGTCCAGGGGGTTTACATGACAGACGATCAGCGATATGTTCTCAAACAACTGGTACAGGCCATTGAAAAAGAGAAGCCGGATGCTGTGATCATTGCCGGTGATTTATATGATCGTGCAGTGCCGCCGACAGAGGCTGTTCATTTGTTGGATGAAGTACTTGAAACAATTGTAATGCGCCTGAAAACCCCGGTGCTTGCGGTTGCGGGGAATCATGACAGCCCGGGAAGATTAAATTTTGGAAGCAGGATGATGATGCAGAATGGTTTTCATATCGTTGGTAATTTTTCGAAGGAGACAGAACCGGTAAAACTCCATGACGAGCATGGTGAGGTGCATTTTCATCTAGTTCCTTATTGTGATCCAAGTGTTGTCCGCACGGTTTTTGAAGATGAAACGATTCGTTCACATAATGATGCTGCAGCAAAAATCGTGGAGCATATCAAAAGTGGTATGGATGCTGACGCCAGGCATGTTTTCATCGGTCATTCCTTTGTTACACCTTTTGGGGAGGAAGAGGAAAATACGAGTGATTCGGAGCGTCCGCTTTCAATTGGTGGAGCTGAATATGTCGATGGCCATCAATTTGACGCTTTCCATTACACTGCTTTAGGCCACCTGCATCAGGCACATTATGTTGTAAATGAAACCATCCGCTACTGTGGGTCTATTTTAAAATATTCCATATCTGAAGAACATCATAAAAAAGGGTTTCATATTGTTGAACTGGACGGCGATGGGAATGTATCTGTCGAAAAACGACTCCTGGAGCCAATAAGGGATATTCGAACAGTAGAAGGAACGCTCGAGGAACTGCTTGCCCATCCGGTGAATCAGGATTATGTCTTTGTTCGCTTATTGGACGAGGCACCTGTTCTTTCACCGATGGAGCGAATCCGGTCCGTTTATCCAAACGCCATGCATGTGGAGCGGAAAAATTATTCAACCAATCATGCGTTCACCGAGGAAGGCGAGAGAATTCAGCGCAGTGAGATGAGTGATCTTGATCTTTTTCATGCCTTTTACAAGGAAGTAAAAGGCTCGGAAGCTTCAGAGGAAACAGCTTCGATTTTTAAAGAAGTCCTTGATGAACTTTTGCGTGATGAAAATGAGACAAGCACTTCAACAAAACAAAAGGAATATATACCGAATTAAGCCTTTAAAGGCAGAAAGGAGTCGATACATAATGAGACCGTTGAAATTGACAATGACAGCATTCGGTCCATATAAAACGACAGAAACCATTGATTTTACAGAACTGCATGAGAACAACCTGTTTGTCATTTCCGGGAATACAGGTTCCGGGAAAACGACGATATTTGATGGGATTTGTTTTGCTTTATATGGCAGTGCAAGTGGAACGGACAGGGAAGACAGTAAGATGCTGCGGAGTGACTTTGCCGCTGATGACACGCATACCTCCATCGAACTGGAATTTGAATTGAAGGGCAGGTTTTACCGGATTTTCCGCCAGCTTGGCCATGTAAAAAAAGGAAATAAATCCAGGACTGGTGAGCGGTACGAGTTTTATGAAAAGGTAGACGGAAAGGAAATCCCCTGTGTGGACAGACAAATGGTCTCAGAGATTGATAAAAAGGTGGAGTCGATCATCGGGCTGACACAGGACCAGTTTAAGCAAATTGTCATGCTCCCACAGGGCGAATTCCGCAAACTGTTAACATCGCAAACTGAAAATAAAGAGGCAATATTGCGGAGGCTTTTTAAAACAGAGAATTACAGCCATATCAATGAATTGCTGAAAAATAAACGAACGAAGGCAGATCAGGAATATAAGCAAATGCAGCAAAAGCGGGACCAGTATATTCAAAATATCCCCGCAGCATTGCCTGAGCGGGAAGACTCTCATCTATTCCAGGTAATTCGTGAGGAATATTACAATGTTAATCAGGTTGTTGCCGGATTAGAGCAGGAGATTGCCTTTTATGAAAAACAAATCCAAAACGATAAACAGAAATATGACGAAGCGTACAAAGCACATGACGCAAAACAAACCGAATTTCATCAGGCAAAGACATTAAATGACCGGTTTGCGGAATTGGACCAGCAGGAAAAACAGCTGAAAGAGTTGGAAGAACAGGTGCCGGCTTACGCCAAAAGGGAAAAACAGCTGGATGCGGCAGAGCGGGCGAGCCATATTGCAATCCATGAAAAACAGGCAGACGAATGGCGTCAGGAAGAAAAACAAAAGGACGAGCATCTGAAACATGCTAAAATCGCCAGCAACCAGGCGGCTGAAAAATTGGAACAAGCCCAAAAAACCTACACGCAGGAAGAAAACAACAGTGACAAAAGGGAGGAGACCGGCAAAAGGCTGGATCAATTACATACCCATTTGCCAGTTGTAAAAGAACTTGACGATAAAAAGAACCACTTAATCGAACTTCAGACCAAAGGGAAAAAGGCTTCTGATGAGCTGGAAAACGTAAAAAGTCAACTGGAGAAAAAAAGAGAAGCAGTGGAGGCCGCAAACAAGCGAATTACTGAAATGGATCAGGCTGTCAGCGGTTTATTCGAAAAAGAGCAAACAAGAAATAAAATGAGGGAACAAGTCAAGGTGGTAATGGATTTTACCAAATACAAACAGGAGCGGGCGGAGCTTGATAAGGAGCTCCAACAAAAACAGGAAACCTTTCTTCAGGTAAAAGCAGAATATGAGGAACTGGAAGCAAGCTGGTTGACAAATCAGGCGAGTATCTTAGCCGGCCATCTGCATGACGGTGAAGTGTGTCCGGTTTGTGGGAGCCTGGAACATCCGAATAAAGCGGTGAATCAGGAAAAACAGATAAGCCGTGAGCAGCTTGAGAAATTAAAGAAAAAGCTCGATGAAAAAGACAGCAGCTATCGTGATGCTGTTGCCAAACAAAAAACAAAGACCTCCCAAGTTGAGGAGAAAGAAAAAGAACTGGCTGACTATCAAATTCTAGCCACAGATGCAGAAACGGAAAAGGAAAAATTGATTGAAAAAGGAAAGCAGCTCACGAACGAGATTGCTTTTTTAGAGAAGCAGCGTGAAGAATTGAAAACAAGCAAAGAAAAACTTCAAACAGCAAATGAAGAAATAAAACAAATGGAAGCCACCAAAGAAAAGCATGAAAACACGTTCTATAACCACAAAACTTCCTATGAAAAAGCCAAGGTAGTCTATGATGAACGATTAAGCAACATCCCGGAGGAAGTAAGGGAGCTATCCCGGCTGGAAAAAGAAATCAATGAAACGAAAACAAGCAAGGAAAAGCTGGAGAAGGCATGGGAGGAAGCCCAAAAACAATTGCAGCAGGCAAAAGAAGAACAGACAAAAGCGGCTGCCGATTTTACACATGCAAATAAACAGCTGGATGAAACGAAAGGACGGCGGGAAAAAGCCGAAGAACAGTTTACCACAGCCTTAAGCAATGCGAACTTTGATTCCGAAGCTGCTTATCATGAGGCGAAAATGGCTGAATCAGACCGGCAGCAGTTTAAGGAAGCGATCCAGCGATTTAATGAAAACCTTTCTGTGAAAAAACAGCAGGTGCAGGAGTTAGCCAATGCTTTAAAAGACAAAAACCGTGTCGACCTCACGTTTATTGAAAAAGAATTGCAAGCATTAAAAGAAGCGTATGAGACAGCATACAAAACATTGAATCAATCCAAAGGTTATCTAAAAGATGCCTCCGAGTTGAAGGAAAATATCATTGATGCGAATACGCAGTCAATGGAGCGCGAAAAAGAACTTGCTACAATTACCGATTTATATGATGTACTACGAGGGCAGAATAGCCAGAAAATTTCCTTCGAGCGCTATTTGCAAATCGAATACCTGGAGCGGATCATCGAAGCTGCAAATGGTCGGCTGAGACGGTTGTCAAATGGGCAATTTCACTTAATCCGTAGCGACCGACAGGAATCCCATGGCAGGCAGAGCGGCCTGGCACTCGATGTATATGACGGATATACCGGCCAGACACGTGACGTCAAAACATTGTCCGGCGGGGAAAAATTCAATGCCTCACTCTGTCTGGCGCTTGGCATGTCTGATGTCATCCAAAGCTTCCAGGGAAATATCTCGATTGAGACCATGTTCATTGATGAAGGCTTCGGTTCTTTGGATGAAGAGTCACTGAACAAGTCGATTGATGCATTAATTGATCTCCAGCAGTCCGGCCGGATGATTGGCGTTATTTCCCATGTGCAGGAACTAAAAAACGTCTTCCCGGCAATACTGGAAGTAAAAAAAACAATGGAAGGCCACAGTCAGACAAAATTTGTAGTGAAGTAGGGGGTGGGGGTGTTCCTTGTTGGGGCCAGACCCCATCGCTGAACGCGGAACATCTGGGTCTGAACGCAGGACATTGGTCCGTGAGCGCAGTACTACCCGGTCTGAGCGCAGGACCCCAGGCCGCGAGCGCCGTACTATCCGGTCTGAACGCAGGACCCCAAGCCACGAGCGCCGTACTACCCGGTCTGAGCGCAGGACCCCAGGCCGCGAACGCAGTACTATCTGGTTTGAGCGCAGGACCCCAGGCCGCGAACGCAGGACCCAACCAGTAAACGCAGAACGCCCGTATGTGAATAGTACTAATTGAACCCCCGAGGTGATAGGAGGATACACCGTTGAGAAAAAAACTATTTTATTTAATCATCACTGCAATGCTCACATCACCAGAAATCTTCTCGGCGTTGACTGATTTAGGGCAGGAAACCGATGCGCAAGAACTCCACACGAATGCTATCGTTGTAGACAGCCATCTGGACACACTGATGAAGGTCGTTGATGAACAGACCGGCCTCCCTCAGACAGACATCGGGGGAGATACAGATTTTGAAGCCGATCTTCCTAAACTTCATTCCGGTGGGTTAAATGTGCCTTTCTTTGCGGCATATACACCTGGCTATCACGACAATAACGCGCGCAGTATCAGTGAAACACTTGCCTCGATACATGCACTTTACTGGATAGAGGAGAACAACGCAGGTCAGCTTGAAATTACATCAACATTAAAAGAAATCAATCAGGCAATAAGTGAGGGGAAAATTGTTGCGGTACCAACGATTGAAGGTGCTTATTCCCTCGAAAAGCATAATGCCACCGAATTGCTCCAGCAGTATAAAGATCTTGGGGTAACAACAATCGGCTTCACATGGAATTATTCCAACGCCCTTGGGGAAGGTGCAGACAGGGTTTATGGCGATCCGGCCAGTACACCTTCAGATGGAGGATTAACCGAGCTTGGAGAAAAAGTAGCGCGTGAGATGAATAGACTTGGCATGATGATTGATGTTTCCCATTTGGCTGAAAGCACATTCTGGGATGTGCTGGAAGTTACCGAAGCACCAATTATCGCAACACACTCCGGGGTTGATGCCCTCAACAATCATCCGCGTAACCTGACGGATGAACAGTTAATCGCTCTTGCTGAAAATGGTGGAGTGATCGGAATTGTATTTTATCCGGAGTTTTTAAGCAATGATGGACAGGCAGATATCTCCGATGTCGTTGATCATATTGATTATGCCGTAGATTTGATTGGCATTGATCATGTTGCCCTCGGATCGGATTTTGACGGTGCCACCTTACCAAACGATATGCAGCATGCCAGTGATTTGGATAAAATAACCGAAGAATTGATGGAAAGGGGTTACTCGAGCCGGGATATTAAAAAAATACTTGGAAGGAATACATTGCGGGTGCTCGGAAACGTGCAAGAAGCTGCAGATTCTGATGTGAACAATGAAAGCAATGGCCCGAGCATTACACCTGCCTCTGAGATGGGTGAAGAAGTAGATAGCTGTACTCCCCTTCTCACAGCTGAGGTTACGGTGGATCAAGAAGCTGCCATCGATGAAAGCAGTCTGCGAGTGATAGTGGATGGCATTCCCCATGAGCCGGAATTTGATGGAAAAACGATGTCCCTCCAGCTGACAGAAGCCCTGAATGAACGGTTTCATGTAGTGACATTTGAAGCGGCGAATGAGGCTGGTGAACCCGAGCGGCAAACGAGAATATTTTATGTGGAATGAGATGGAGCGCCGGACTCCAGGTTATGAGCGCAGTACTATCGGGTTTGGGCGCAGAATCATTGGTCGTGAGCGCAGGACCACTACTCCTGAGCGCAGTATGACTGGGCATGAACGCAGCACCATAGCCCCCGAGCGCAGAACCCCGGGCCCTGAGCGCAGTACTATCGGGTTTGGGCGCAGGATCATTGGTCGTGAGCGCAGGACCACCACCCCTGAGCGCAGTACGACTGGACATGAACGCAGCACCATCGCCCCCGAACGCAGAACCCCGGGCCCTGAACGCCGGACTATCGGGAGTGAACGCTAAACATCTAAGCCTGAGCGCAGGATCCCCGTCCCCGAGCACAAGATCAACCACACCACCCATACAACATAACCAAGCTGATAGAAGAAATGTGCCCACTGCACCCAGCCATTTCCTCCATCAGCTTTTTTATTTTCCAAAACATAAGGAACATTCATTAAAATCATTCTTGTAAAAGTCTATGCGATTATGTATAATCATAATAAAATAATGCATAATTATTCAAATTTGAATAAAGCGGACTGGTGAAAGGAGGGATTCGGTGAATAATCTATATCTTCTGCCAAATGCGGAGGAAGAGGTCATTGATTCCTATGATGAAGATATCATCATCACGAATCGCGATGGGAAAATTATAAAAGCGACACATCTAAGTGGGCGGCAATATGGGGTGTCCGCGGAGGAATTGCTCGGTCAATCGGTTTATGAATTGGAAGTCAGGGAGATTTTTTCCCCTGCAATTACGCCATTTGTTCTCAAGCAAAAGAAAAAAGTGGTGCTTATCCAGACGGCATATGATGGTAGAAAAGTGCTGATTACCGGTGTTCCCTTATTCAATGAGCAGCATGAGGTTGAGTTTATCATGAGCTATTCCTATGAAGTATCCGAATTGCTGGCGCTTCAGGAATATTTGAATGAAATGGATGGGGAGATGTCGCGGGTCAAAGAGGAGCTCGTCACACTGCGGGAAGAACAATTGCATATTGATGGACTGATTGCAGAGAGCAAGGAAATGAAACAGGTCTTAAAATCGATGAAGAAAGTAGCGCCGCTGAAAGTCCCGGTCGTCCTGCAGGGGGAGAATGGGGTCGGTAAATCGACACTTGCTAAATGGATGCATAAACAAAGTGATAGGCAGGGCGCGCCTTTCATTGAAGTTGATTGTACAGCAATTCCGGAGGCGATATTCCATTATGAATTAACTGGCAACAACAGCACCAACAAAGTGGACGGGAAGGCAGGATATCTTCAACTCGCCCAATCCGGCAGCCTTTATTTACAAGGGGTGGATGAGCTTTCCCTCTACGCTCAAACGATTTTGTACAAAGCACTCCGAGAAACAAAGGCTAATTTTCGAATCATCAGTTCTAGCACGGAAAATCTGGAGGAACTTGTTGCAAAAAAGGAATTCAGAGAGGATTTATTTTACCTGCTCTATGTTGTGCCTGTTTCTATTAAACCATTAAGAGAGCGGCTGGAAGATTTAAGTACCGTTATTTCGCAGTATGTGGAACGATTTAATGCCACTTATCAACTGAATCGAACCCTCTCCGACGATTTATTCCGCACACTGCTGCATATGGAGTGGAAGGGGAATCATCTGGAAGTGAAAAATCTGATTCAGCGGCTGGTTACTCAAAGCGAATCAACGGTCATGACAAAAGACGACCTGCCTGTAACTTACCGTCAAGCCGAATCAGAATTGGAATTGGAAGTGGATGGGCGTAAATTGGCACACATTCTGGAAAATGTGGAAGAAAAAGTATTGCTTAGTGCGAAAAAACGATACAAAACAACGACGGAAATGGCAGAGATGCTTGGCATCAGTCAGCCATCTGTCGTACGTAAACTGAAAAAATATTCTATCTAAGATAAAGGAGCATTGATATGACGGAAAATAATCAGGATTGGCTGAAATTAGCAGATTCTATTGGCAACTTTCTCGCGCCAAGTATGGCAAAGGATCACCCAAACTTACCTGTCGTAAAAGCGGAAGGCTGTTATTACTATGGAGCGGACGGGAAAAAATATTTGGATTTCACCTCAGGTATTGCGGTGGAAAATGTCGGACATCGTCATCCGAAAGTTGTGGATGCTATTAAGAATGGTTCAGATCACTTAATTCATGGTCCGTCCGGCGTAATAATCTATGAATCTATTTTAAAATTAGCGGAAGAACTGCAAGGAATTCTGCCAGCAAAATTGGATAATTTCTTCTTTGGAAACAGTGGAACGGAAGCAATTGAAGGGGCATTGAAACTTGCCAAGTATGTGAAACAGCGGCCATATGTCATTTCTTTCACCGGAGGATTTCATGGACGGACGATTGGATCCTTAAGTGTTTCCACATCAAAAAGTAAATATCGTAAACATATGCAGCCATCATGGTTAACCTATCAGCTGCCATATGCAAACCCGAGTGAATGTCCAGTAGACACAGACCCGGAAGTGTTTTTCGCTGAAAAGCTGGAAGCAGAAGCAGCAAGTCTGTTTCGTCATCAGGTGGATCCGGAAGAAGTTGCCTGCATGATTGTGGAGCCGGTATTAGGCGAAGGTGGTTATGTCATTCCACCGAAATCCTGGCTGAAAAAAATCCGCGAAATCTGTGATCGCCACGACATTTTGCTGATTTTTGATGAGGTGCAAACAGGATTTGGCCGAACGGGGAACTGGTTTGCTGCTCAAACGTTTGACGTTACACCAGATATTATGGCAGTTGCAAAAGGCATTGCAGCAGGTTTGCCGTTAGGTGTCACCATCGCTTCCAAAGAATTAATGGCGCAATGGCCGATGGGTACACATGCAACAACCTTTGGCGGAAATCCATTGGCTTGTTCTGCTGCACGGGCGTCCATAGGGGTAATCAAAGAGGAAAATCTGCTGGAAAATACCCGCGATATGGGAGATTACGCACTGGGTCAGCTGCGGAAACTGCAGGAGAAGTACTCGGTTATTGCGGATGTTCGTGGTGTCGGCCTCATGCTTGGTGTCGCTTTTCAGAATCCGAAAACGGCTGACCCAGATGGGGATGCTGTCATGAAAGTACTGGATGGTTGTCTGGAAAAAGGCGTGCTGTTTTATCTGTGCGGGAATGCCGGCGAGGTGTTACGTATGATTCCCCCATTGACTGTCACGAAGGAACAAATTGATGCAGGGATAAATGTCCTGGAAGAAGTGTTGAGATCGCTCTAAACAACAGGATGGAGTATTTACTTTTACAAAGGGGGGATTGATTTTGAATTCAACAAATGAACAGAAAGAAGCTACTGAAATTGAGAAATCATTTACGAAAAAAGATTTTCTGAAATTTTTGCTACCATCCTTATTCGGGGTGCTTATTTTCCTTTTTCCAGTAATGGAGGGAGGCTCATTTAACATACCATTAGGTGTCATTACCGAGTCGCTCATTGATTTGTTGACCAATTGGCTGCCTATGATTATTACGTATATCATGATCATTTCTACGGTAATCACGCTTTATACCGTTATCTTTAAACCGAAGCACATGCTCAGGTCTGAATTTCTTACATCCATCTTTGATGTCACGGTATTCTGGACAATCGTTCGGGTATTGGGTACGATTTTTGCGGTTATGACTCATTACGGAATTGGCATGACGGTTATCTATTCGGAAATCACGGGTGGAACCATGTTCGGCCTGTTGACAACCTTGATTGTATGGTTTTTTGTTGCTTCCTTTCTCATGCCCTATTTGATAAATTTTGGGGCGATGGAATTCTTTGGGACGCTGCTTCGTGGTGTGATTAAACCATTATTTACCTTGCCGGGCCGTTCTGCCATTGACCTGCTCGCATCCTGGGTCGGTAATGTGAACGTTGGTGTTGTTATCACACGAGAACAATATCAGGATGGATACTACACTGGACGAGAGGCGGTAGCAATCACCACCTGTTTCTCGACCGTATCCCTTCCTTTTTGTCTCGTCATTGCAGGGATGCTGAATGTAGAGCATGTTTTTCCTCTTTTTTATTTAACGATCGTAATCGCAGGGGTAGTTAGTGCCATCATCATTCCGAGAATTCCACCGGTATCAAAAATACCAGATACGTATTATAAGGAGAGTCAGTTCCGTGAAGCAGTTCCAGAAAATATGTCTGCATTCAAATGGGGACTTCATCAAGCAATAAATCGCGCGAAACACGCTGGTTCTATGAAAGACCAGGTGAAACAAGGGGCTGAGATTTTTGCAGGTATTGCCTTTGTATTACTTCCACAAGTAATGGCGATTGGAACAGTTGCCCTCATTATCGCGGAATTCACACCGGTTTTCCAATGGATTTCACAGCCGATGATTCCACTTCTAAATCTCTTACAGATTCCGGAAGCAACTGCGGCGGCACCTGCGACCATCGTCGGCTTCATTGATATGTTCCTGCCGGCAGTTTTGGCATCAGGAATTGAAGCAGAGATCACCCGATTTGTGATTGGTGCCTTATCATTGGTACAAATTATTTATCTGACTGAAATGGGAACCCTTTTAATTATCTCAAAAATACCGGTAAATTTATGGAAGTTATTGATTATCTTTATTCAACGTACATTGATTTCCTTGCCGATTATTGCGTTGATTGCCCATATTATTTATTAAAATCTTCGTTCAGGCTTCGAAAACAGAAGTCAATTTAGAATGTAACAACAGGTGGTGTTAGCCTTGTATATAAAAAAGCTTATCGATAAACTCGGCAAGCAAAAGGTGAGTCAAAGTGAATCTGAATTATTTCGTCACAGCCATGATGAATCTCCCCATCAGGCTGTTACACCAGATGTCGTATGTTTTCCGGAATCAAGGGAGGATGTGCAAACAATACTTGAAGTTGCTGCAAGTCACCATGTTCCGGTTACTGCATTTGGAGCTGGCTCAGGACTAGAAGGACAGGCCATCCCGGTTCAAAAGGGCATCACGATGAATTTTGAAAAGATGCATCGCATCCTGAATTTTTCCCCGGAGGATATGACGATTACGGTGCAGCCTGGTGTTACACGAATGCAGCTGAATCAGTTTGTGAACAGACATGGACTGATGTTTCCAATTGATCCAGGGGCAGATGCTTCCATTGGTGGCATGGTCGCAACAAATGCAAGTGGAACAACGGCTGTACGCTATGGATCAATGCGTGATCAGTTACTAGATCTGGAAATCGTTTTAGCAGACGGCACTGTAATGCATACAGGCACCCATGCGAAAAAGTCATCTTCCGGCTATCATTTAACCGGTTTATTCGCCGGATCTGAAGGTACATTAGGAATAATCACAGAGATTACGCTCAAGCTTCATGGTATACCGGAGCATACAATGGTGGCGCGCTGTACATTTGAATCAGCTGAAAATTGTGCCGAGGCTGCTCAAACAATTTTATTAAGCGGTACTGCCGTCATGCGAATGGAATTAATTGACGCGAAAAGCATTTCTCATGTAAATCGGCATAGTGGTCTGGATTTTCCGGTAAAGCATTCCTTGTTTCTTGAGTTTGCTGGAGCAAAAGGTTCGGTGGAAGAAGAAGTGAGACTTACCGCCGCATTCATGCATGATTTGGATTGCGCAAACTGGGAAGTCGCAAGTGATCCCACGGAACAAAAAGCAATTTGGAAGGCGAGACATGAATTATCTTATGCTTTTCAACATATCAAGGGAATGAATGAAGTAGGGGCAGATGTTTGTGTGCCAATATCCCGTTTGCCTGAACTTGTTGGCTATGCACGCCAGCTGATGGATGAAAGTGGGTTGGAAGGCGCGATATGGGGACATGTTGGTGATGGAAACTTTCATACGAGTGTGATGTTTGATCCGAAAATAGAAGGAGAACGGGAAAAAGCAAATGGGGTCAATGATGCCCTCGCTACATTGGCTATTAAAGTTGGCGGAACATGTACCGGTGAACACGGTGTCGGTCTTGGCAAGATAAAGTTCCAGGAAGCAGAACACGGCGCAGCACTGAACATCATGAAAATGACCAAAAACATGTATGATCCGGAAGGGATTTTGAATCCTGGAAAAATATTTAATTGAATGTAGCCCATTTTTAAATAAATACAGAATACATTCCGTTGGATATCATTGATATTACATCAGATAGATACCTATGTAACCAAATGGTTGAGCAACATAAATAAAATCAATGAAAATGTTTGACTGTGCCCGAAATAAGTTTAAGCAATAGGACGTCTCTGCAGGATTACTATTTGTAGAAAATTAAAACACTTCTTATTTGAACATTTATGTCGGTGCGAATATAAGATATAATAAGAGTACACCTTAATGGAGGTGCTGATATGTCTATTCCAGATAAAATTATCAAGGAAATTGACATGTTGAGTGAGAAGGAAAGGCAAAAGGTACTCGATAAAATTAAAGAAAAATATATGTCTAGGGATGTCATTTTGCTAAGTGAAAATTATTCTTGGTGGGATAATGAGGAGGATGACATTTACAATGAGCAGTAAGATGAAACAGGGTGATATTTGGTTGGCAGATGTCCTTTTTAAAGGAAGGCGTCAAGCTAACCAGCGCCCTGTTATTATTGTTGGAAATGAATTGGCATTGGATGTGGATGTCATTATTGCTCCAGTTACCAGCCAACAACATAGAAATCCAATTTGATGTTGTTTTGGAGTAATGGAACGAAGCTGGATTGTTAAAACCATCTGTAGCACGTACTTCAAAAAATATTTCTGTCCATGGCTCTGAATTGAAACGTCATATCGGTGTATTACTTAAGCATGATCTTGAACGAGTACTCGATATGTGTAGAAATCTATTTTAGTAGTGTAATTTCTTTTTTCTTCTTTTCTGTAATACGAAGGGCCATTTTGTGGAAAAAGGAGGGTTTGTAATGCCAATTTGCGAGAATTGTAATAACAAGTGGAGTTGGAAGCAGACAATTAAAAACTCACAACATTGGACCCTGCAATGTCTTGCCCCTATTGCGAAGAAAAACAATATCAAACACAAAAATCCAAAACAAAAGCTCCCTTTTTATCTCAAATTGTTTTATTACCACTTCTTATTCAAATTTTCTTTGACGTACCGGGAATTGTCTTACTTAGCTTAATTCCTGTTTTAGCTGTTATTGTCTTTCTTCTATATCCATTTTTAATAGAATTAAGTTGCAAAGAGGAATATATTAATTTTTTTAAGGAATAACAATGAAATCTTGCGAAATTAACAGAAACTTTAATAGCTGTTATTAAGCTAATTGGTCAGGATTGTGAATCAGAAAATCTATAGTTTATTAATGATTGTCGACACTTCGATACGAATCTTCATGTTAAGATGAAGCACTCGTGTTTTCTTTTTGAAGTGCCGTATTTTCTTTCGATTCTTTATATAACTCTTCTTTATTTTTATTAATCCATTGCACTAAATATTTTTGATAATGTTTCATTAACCAGCCTACGATTTTACCGATGAAGTACGCAGCGATGATTGTACCAATACCAATGGATCCTAATGATTGAATGAAAATAATACATACCAAACCAGCCACACCAACATTTAGTAAATCACTGGAAATTTTGGCATGACTAAATGTCATATTAAATCTTTCACTTATGACAGTTGTTAACTCATCATATGGCATTAAAGGAAGTTTTCCACTGAAATATCCAAGTAAACCAATTGCCACAACGAATAAACTAATAATTAAAAATCCCCACCGCATTACTAATGTTTCAGGCGTAGGAAATAGTTGCAACAGTAATAATGTTACATCCATAAAGAAACCAAATAAAAATGCAATAATTAATTGCACGATAGATTCCCGCAAATTGAATCGTTTACTTAATATCACTTGTACGATAATAAACAAAACATTTGCGATTACTGTCATAATACCGACCGATAAACCGGAAGACAGTGCAAATGCATAGGCTAACGATGAGACTGGCGATACACCTAGGTCCGCTTGTATGGAAAAGCTGACACCAAGCGACAGAAAAAACAACCCAAAAACATATAAACTAAGTCGCTTCATGGTCACATTAATATGTTTCATAAAATCCCTCTCCGAAAAACAATCTAACTTCCATATTACCATGGAAGTTGATATATTAAAAATATATATATTTAATAAAGGTCATATGTAAAAACATATAATGGAGTTGAGAATATGGATATTCGTCAGTTACAATATTATAAAGAAATCGTTAAACAAGGGAGTATTTCGAAAGCAGCTGAAGCATTGAACATTGCACAACCCCCATTAAGTCAACTATTAAAAAAACTAGAAACAGAATTAGGTACAACTTTAATTCACCGCTATCGTCAGAAATGGGAATTGACTGAATCTGGTCAGCTGTTATATCAATATGCAGATCAATTATTAAGTCAAATGGAAGAGATGAAAAGACATATTCATGAAATAGAAGAAGGTACCGCGGGGACAGTACGTATAGGTGTCTCATCTGCATGTTCTAATATGCTAATTGATTACATTGCGGAATTTAGAGAACAGTTTGCTCAAATCAAAATTAACATTTTTACAGGGGACTCGGAAGGTTTATTAAAAAAGTTAAAACAAAAAGAAATTGATATTGCTTTACTTCTGCAACCAAGTAATATCGAACAATATGAGACGAAAACGTTGAAAAGAGAACCTGCCATTCTCGTTGTTCCTAATAGTTGGACAACCTCTCTCTCAGCTCAACCGAGGTTAAAGGAAATTGCGCACCTTCCTTTTATAATGCTAGGTGCTATGGAAGGTTACTCCTTTTATGGAAATATATTAAAAGCCTTTGAAAAGCATGAGATAAAACCCAATATTATTATCGAATGCAAAGATATACCAATGCTTATTGCACTTGTCAATCGGGGGTTAGGTATCTCCATTATTCCAAGAATGAACTATAAATCCCTGTTTTTTGAACATTTAAAGATATACGAATTCAGGCAATTTGATTTTAGTGTAGAACCTGTGATGATGAAATTAAAAGATGTACCAGTTTCCAAAGCAGCAGCACAATTTTGGCAAATGGTGAAATAACTCATCCGTAACGACTGTATTCGGAATGAATTTTATTCAATTAACAGTTTGGGATAGATTAAAAAATCTAATAAAAGGTGAGGAGATTTTTTTTGGATAAAGAAGTATTTATTGTTCTCTTTTTAGCTATCTTTTCTGCAATTATCGGAGGTAGTGTTCTTAGAAGTAAAAAGGATTAACAATAAGAAAGGCTAAGTTTACCAGTTGGAACTTTTTCCCTATTGTGATAACGGGAGTTTTTCTTAAAAGAGGGATTGGCCCTTGTTTAATTAACGTAAGGAGATTTGAATAAGAAAAATTGGAGGAGATCAAATGGAAGTAGAGGTATCTGGTTTAGGTATTGGTTTAATTTTGTTAGCTATTGGATTAACTCTTATGGGATATTTTGTAGGAAAAGGTTTACAGAATATGGGTCATCCAGATAAAGGTCATAATTATAACCTCTTTATAAAAGAAAGTGATTTGGAATTTTACCTTAACCTAGATAAAAATGAGATTGAAGAATTATTGAGAAAATATCCTAATGCTCCTAAAATAGAGATAAAAGGAACAACATATTATCCTCATAAACAATTTATGGATTGGGTTTCTTCAAATGAATTCTACAAATAATGTGCTTGTTAAACGAATAGGCAGTTAACTCCCATCTTGTGCTAACTGTTGCAAAAGTTTAATAAGTTATTAGTTCTGCCCTCTAATTGAACTAACGCTGCAAAGAGTTGAATATTGAGAGGTATTTAACCTTGATTTCTACTAGCTAACTGAAGGAAAGGACAGATGAATAATGAAATTAAGACTGGAATTGTTTGTTGATAATATAGAAAAATCAGTGGAATTTTATCGTAACATTTTGGAATTTAACGTACCAAAAGAAATCAAAGAAAATTACATATCTGTTAGAAAAGGGGATGTAGTTTTAGGTTTAGGAGAAATGAAAAACTTATCTGATCATCATCCACTTAAAGCTTCTAGTAATGGTCAACAAATTGGTTTAGGTGTTGAAATAGTTTTAGAAGTTGAAGATATAAATGATGTTTATAATAAAGTAGTTGCAAAAGGGTATCCCATCCAGACAGAATTGACCACAAGACCATGGGGGATGGTTGATTTTAGATTAATTGACCCAGATGGATATTATTTAAGAATAACATCAAGCATTTGACTGTTTTTGCACGAATTGATGCTATACATAAAATATGGATTTTCCCCTTGCTTAATTAACAATTGAAACTAATCCTGTACAGCTTTCGTATAAAAAGTAGAGGGATAAACTTTATCAAATACTAATACTTAACACATTTAGCGATTGTAGAGCGGTGCATTTAAAGAAACTGGTGCAAGAGTTAGATAAAAGTTTTGAAGTCAGGAGGTATTATATGTTAGATTTCTCAAAACCCTCAACAATTAGGTTTTTCAAATTATCCATACATTCATTTTTTATGATGTTCATTATTACTTTTTTATCTCTCCTGGGTACAGATTTAGTTGGTTTCGCACTAGGGCGACCGATAGAAAAAGACACGACGAGCCATGTAGCTTTAATCTTCTTTATCATTTGGTTTTTATTCGCTTTACAAAGTGATAAATATAAAAAGCAAGATAGCAAGTGATGGTAAATATATTCTTAAGCA
This sequence comes from Virgibacillus ainsalahensis, assembly GCF_055380755.1. NCBI lineage: Bacteria > Bacillati > Bacillota > Bacilli > Caryophanales > Bacillaceae > Virgibacillus > Virgibacillus ainsalahensis. The sequence goes on from NZ_AP043943.1 coordinate 774,134, forward strand.
AAAGGATGCTTTACTAGAATAGGTATTTCACCCTTTATCAATTAATGTGAGCAGGATAGTTGATGTTATATGAGGGAGGGGGATTTTAATGCTTGAGAAAACTGAAACAAATAGTAATTCGATAATTTCTTTGACGCTTGGTATTCTTTCAATCCTCATCCCCTTTATTGGATTAGTTCTTGGAATTATCGGAGTTATAGTTTCAAGAAAGGCGACAAAAGAAATTGGGAAAACAAATGAAGCTGGCAAAGGGTTAGCGATTTCTGGTTTAATCTGTAGTATGGCCGGAACCATTCTTCAAACCTTAGTGGTATTGGGTTATATTGCTTACAATACGATAACTACCATATCTTAGTATTTCTAGTTCTAATTTCGCTATCTGGTGCAAGAGTTAAAAAGGCGATCATCAAAAGGATCGCCTTTACCATTAGAAAGTATTTTTTGAATATTATGGATTGGAGTTACTCTTGTTTCGTTAAATGGTGCTTCACAAAAATTGGGGGATTGAGCCCTTATTCAATGAACGACGTATTATGGAGTAGAGAATGATGCAAGGGGGATAGGATAATGAGTGAAAATCAAGAAACTCCTGAAGAAAGAAGAGAAAGATTAAGACAAGAAGAATTAAAAAGAAACTCTGCTGGGAGCTTTTACGGTGGAGGACTCCCTGATTTAGTCGGAGGATTGGGCTGGAAAGGGACTGGGATCCTTATTTTAATAATAATAGTAGGATTTATAATATATTCCGTTTTCTTTCGTTGATGGGGAAGGGTACCATTTGATTAATCTTTTGGAAAACATATATGGATTATCGATAGCAATATGACTGAAGATTGGAATCAGAAAAAGTTTAACTGGGATATTATGTTAATATTAGCTTGTGAAGATATTGAAATAACCCGCAGGATAGTGGAAGAAAGGATAATATGTAATGACTCTGATGGAAGTATCGATAGAGCAATATAGGGATTCAGTGTACAGAATTGGTTACTTACAAGGAAAGAAAATCGATGGTTATCTTATTTCAAAACTTTCGCTGTTAGAAAATGAGCGTTTTAATATTGATAATGCAAATAAAATTTTCAGTGAATTTGCTCCACATTTATTGGACGAAATATCAGGATTGGCAGATGCATTAGAAATTAGCATAGAAAAGGCTACATCGCTATTTAGCGGCTATGGTGTCCCTATGATTCAAGGAATGGGATGCTCTTCTGTTGTTAATCAAAGATATGCTGTGAGAAATTATGACTTTTCCCCGGAGATATATGACCAACGATTGGTTCTTATTCAGCCAAAAGAAAGTTTTGCCAGCGTAGGGCATAGTCTTCATATTATAGGTAGGCATGAAGGAGTAAACGAAAAGGGGCTTTTCATCTCATTTCATTTTGTGAGCAAAGAAAAACCCAAAGAAGGTTTAACTGCATCGATGGTTGTTAGAATTGTTCTGGATAGTTGTCAGCGTACAGAAGAGGCAATAAAATTATTGAAACAATTACCACATTCTTGGAGTTATAATTTTTCTATCGGTGATAGTCATGGTGAAACTGCTATTGTGGAAATTAGTCCTTATGAAATCAAAGTGAGAGAAAGTAAAGGAACTTTGATGTGTACAAACCATTACCAACATAAAGATTTAATCAATAAAAATAAGGAGGACTATACCGATAGTAACAAACGCATATCTTATTTAGAAAAAAAGAATTTTAATGAATTGAGTGGGAAAGAGGTATTTGATTGGTTTAAATCATCAGATTCTGTCATGTTCTATAAAGATTATAATGGTTTGTTTGGGACATTACATACTTTTGCTTATATTTTTGATACAGATATTGTCTTAACTTCGTTGCCTAATGGTCAAACACTTGAAATTGACTGGAAGGAATGGATAGAGGGAATAAATATAAAATCTACTTTGATAAGGGGGAGTTTGATACAACAAGAACGTGATTAGTTTCACTTAAACAACTGGTATTAGCCTTTATTAATAAAGGCTGAATTGCCGAAATTGGAGTGGTATTGTGAAAAACTATTATCTTGCTGTGACCTATGATGTTTGTGAACATAATGATTTGTTTGAGGATATGAACGCGTATCATTTAATCTCACTGGATAATTTAGATAATTACCTAAAGCATTTAGCAAAAAAAGATAATGCTCCAGTAATAAAAGTCTATGTATCTGATACAAGTGATTTTAAAGAATTAAGGCTCCATAAAGAATATAGATACAGGGAATATGAATGTGGATGTGTTGATTAATTTTGAATTAACTGGTTTTCATACAGCAATCAAAATATTGAATACGTATCAGGGGGAGTATATGGAATCAATTGATTTAAGAAGAATGAGAATGAAACAAATGGGTATTACAAATGTTCTGGTATAATGATACGTTTTCTCATGAATACAAGATAGTGGAAAAAAGGTTTTAAAAGGAGAAGGAGTGTACAATGAGAAACTTTATCATTGCTGTAATTTTATTCGGACTTATAATAATTCTACCATTTTTAAACATAAATAATTCTTTTATTTTTAGATTAATTGAATGGCCAACAATGTTTGTCTTGCCCTGGATCATCTTGTATTGGTTAATCAGATTGGTGAAAGCTTTAGAGAAGAGAAATTGAAGTAACATTTTTTGTGCTAAATGACAGAATATGAACAGAAGGAGACATAGACCTGTGCCGGAACACAAAAATGATTCATTTCATGATATGAATAGAAAAGAAAAGATAGCAACAGTTGCAGGAATAGCACTTCTCATTATCCTGGTGGCAGGTTTTGTATTGGGACTTTATTTCTTTGGAATGGCCGGGATTTTTGAACTGCTTGGCGTTCAGTATAAATCTATCTGGTCATTGATTGTTTTTGTTATCAGTTTCTTTATTCTAGGCGTCATTGTCGAATTGTTTTCCAAAGCAATTTTCAAGCTATCCGTCCGAAATATGACTGGAAAAATAAAGGTAGTTTTTATCCGAGTCATTTTTGAAGCTACATCAAACTGGCTAGTCCTATTTACAGTGGATGAATTTATGAGAAGTATTACACTTTCCTTAAAAACAGAGATTATTATTGCATTGTTTCTTGCCGCATTAGAAATTGTATTCGATGATGATAAGGATTAAGTGCCATTATTGATTGACTGTAGTGGTAGGAGAAAAGTAGATTAAACTTAGGAGGTCTACGGTGGAACTAATAATAATGTTTGTTGTAGCTATTATAGTGGTTATTGTAGCTATAATTGGTATCATTGGCGGCTTAACACAAAGAATTAAAAAACCAACGAATGAATTAAAAGAACAGGTTTCTGAACTTGAAAATAGAGTCAGTGAGCTGGAGGAGAATAATAAAAAATAATTTTAGTCATAAGGACGATTCTGGAATAAAAATGAAAGTGGAGGTGTTCCATTTGATAAGAGAGTTAAGTAAGGATGAAGACTTGCCATTGGAGTTATTATTGTTGGCAGATCCATCAGAAAAGCTTGTTAGAGAATATGTTACAAGAGGTAAGTGCTTTATTATGAATCCTGATGGGATAATTTTAGGTACATATGTCCTTATTCCAACTCGACCAGAAACAGTAGAAATTGTAAATGTGGCAGTGGATGAAAATTACCATGGCCAGGGCTATGGAAAGCAACTTATCCTCCATGCAATTGAAACGGCAAAACGTGATGGTTATAAGACCATCGAAATAGGAACTGGAAATTCAGGAGTCGTTCAGTTGGCATTATATCAAAAATGCGGTTTTAGAATGACTTCTATTGATCGTGATTTTTTTGTTAGGCATTATGATGAACCTATTTTTGAAAACGGTATCCAAGTCCTTGATATGGTTCGACTTTCACAAGATTTATAGAGGGTATAGATCTTCAAAAGAAGTTTTTTTATTACAGAATGTTATTTCAAAAAATCTATTCAACTATTTGTCAGGATTTAATAAGTAGACGAATCTTGAGAAATATTTGCGAAAGGAATTTTCATGTTGCTTGGATTTCTAAGTTTTATACTAATCATTCTTTCTGTTCTATGTTTTCTATTGGGATATGCGTACTTAAATAATAAAGTTGAAGACCTTCTCATGTGGAGTTTTACAGGAAAGATTGAAAAAGTGATTGATAAAGAAGGCTATAAAAAGCAACAAGGAAAGTTTTCAATCTTTATGGGAGTAATTTTCTTTTTAGTACCTGTTTCTTTATATCTGATTGATACATTTGATATAAATCCAAATATACTTTATTTCTGGATCCTTGTTTTAGCTGGTGCGACTATTTCAAATGCAATACAGGTAAGAAAGTATTTTAAACGAAATAGATAAATCAGTACATTAACGGGTGCGATTGTACAACAAAGGTAATCGTATCTTTTGCTACTAAAGCAGCAGATTACTCGAACAAAGAGCTAATTGTATTGAATGATTAGAAGAATAATATTAGAATAAATAAACTATGTAGATATGGAGGGGAAACCATGCCGATTCGTGAAATAGAAGAAAAAGACAATCAAACAATGGAGCAAATTATTAAACGTTCATTGGAATCATTTAACTTAGACATTCCAGGAACAGCCTATTTTGACCCACAACTAAGCAGTTTGGCAAAATTTTACAAGGAACAATCAAATGCAAAGTATTGGGTTGCAGTGAATGAACAAGATAAAGTGGTAGGCGGTGTGGGTATTGCTCCATTTGGACAGAAGACGGGGATTTGCGAGTTACAAAAGCTATACATTACACCCGAAGCTCAAGGCAAGGGTCTGTCGAAGGAGCTGATGAAAGTAGCGCTCGACTTCGCCAGGGAACATTATACACACTGTTACTTAGAAACATTGAAGAAACTCCAGGCAGCTAATCTCCTATATATCAAATTAGGTTTTCAACAACTTGAAAGAGCACTAGATGGTTCAGAGCATAATGCGATGGACCTTTGGTATATAAAAGAATTATCGTAAAGAAGGTATAAGATAAGAAATAAGCCAATTAAATACTACTGATGCTGATAAGTAAAATCTAGTAGAGATTGTGTACCTAATCCACCTGGTGCAATTGTTCAACCCTTGCTAAGGAACTGGATACATAGAGAAATGGAGGAGGTGGTTATCATTCTTTATTTAAATTTATTTGGTCTGTTGGTGCTTTTGATTACCGTTCTGATATTATTAATTTTTTGTCTCAACCTAATTATTTTCATTATAAGAAAGAGACCATTTCCTAAAAAACTGTTAATCGCAACATTGCTAGGTATTGTTGTGGTTTCGATAATCGCTGGATATAATAAATATTTTTTTACATTCGATACGGATGATGGTGAATTTTATAAAGGTCCAGTGAATTCCTCAACAGATAAATATATTGCTAATGCTTACTATAAGCCCTATGGTGGTGCCACTGGTGGCGTTAATATATGGGTAGAAATCACTGATAAAGATGAGGATGAAATGAAGACTATTTATTATAGTGATGCAAAAAGTGACTTTTCGCTGGAATGGAAAGACGAAGATACTCTATATATTGTAAACGAAGAACCTGAATACCCAAGTTCCAATAGAAGTATTGAGTTGGACGTTGAAAAAGAGATTTATCACGATAGTGGGTTAGCTTGCCAAAGTTGGTTAATGAAAAAAACGTACGAAACTTGCTATCAAGACTAAGCGTTCTTGTTGAACAAACGAGGTTCGATTGTTCAACAAAGGTAGTCACATCATGTCTAAAGCAGCAGAAAGCTTGAATAAGAATATAGTAAAGTTAAGCTTTAGGGGGATAACCATTAAAAGTATATTGAAGTTTTGGATAGCGTGGGTTTTTGGTGTAATTGCAGCAGAATTCACACTGAGTTTATGGAGAAACACAGAAGTAGACTGGGAAAGTATTGAACAATGAGTATAGGTGGCCTTATAGGTGGAGCTATTACAATAGGAATAAAGAAGGCTTTTAAAAAAGATGAAGACTAACCCGGCGAAAATGAAGTAACTGGCTTATTGATTTATCAAGGAGGGGTTTAACCATGTATACACCTAAGTATTATAGAGTCACAGATATTGATGAAATCAAAGCATTTATTCAACGGAACGCTTTTGGAACGATTGTAACAACAGAACAAGGTAAACCTGTTGCTACTCATTTGCCTTTGGAGCTACATAAGCAAGGTGATGATTACTATATAACTGGACATTTTGCTTATGCAAACCAGCAATGGAAAACACTTGAAGAAAATAATGAACATGTCCTAGTAATGTATCAGGGTCCACATGCATACATTTCGTCATCCTGGTATAAACAGGACGATGTACCAACATGGAATTATCAATCTGTACATATATATGGGACAGCTCGTATTATGAGCGAACAAGAGTTGAAAGAAGACCTGAAACTACTATTACAAAAATATGAACAACATCGTGAGCATGCGGCTGTATGGGAAAATCTTTCCCCGCAAACGAAAAAACAAATAAAAGGTATCGTTGGATTTAAAATGATAGTCCAAGAAGTTCAAGCTGCCTATAAATTGAGTCAAAATCGAAGTGAAGAAGATTATCACAACATCATTGATCAACTGAACGAGGAAGAAGACCTCAATGCCCACCAACTAGCAGAAGTAATGAAAAATCAAGAGTAGGTAAGGTCATATTTGCATAAAGTCTATGTACTTTCCTGGCTTTTAGAGGTGAAATTGTGTGAATAATGGAAATAACATATAGCTTATTTTAAAATTAGATTTCCAGGGGTGATTTTAGTGATTGTATCCAGCGATATAAGGGAAGCTGGTTATTCAAAAGATTCTCCTGTATTGAAAAATATTCAGTTCTCGATTGAGTCAGGAGAGCTAGTTGGATTGATTGGCCCCAATGGTGCAGGAAAGAGTTCTACGATTAAATCGTTATTGGGAATTATTAATCATATTGATGGACATATAGAAGTAGAGGACTACGCATATATACCAGAAAGGCCGATTTTTTATCATGGTTTAACGTTAATGGAGCATTTTTACTTCCTTTGTTCAACGCTTGAAGCAGATGAAAAGCAATTTATGTCGCGGGTTCATACATTGCTCAAGGAGTTTGATTTAGAGGAAGTGGCTAATCATTATCCAGACAGCTTTTCCAAAGGTATGCAACAGAAAGCAATGATCATGCTTGCATTTTTGCAACAGCCATCTTTACATATTATTGATGAACCTTTTATGGGGTTAGATCCCAAAGTGGTAAAAAAGCTTCTGCATATGATTCAAAAAGAAAAGGAACGCGGTGCAGGTATTCTGATGTCCACCCATGTGCTGGATACAGCAGAAAAGATCTGTGACCGTTTTCTGCTTATTTCCCATGGCAGCTTGATTGCAGAAGGTACGTTGGATGACATTCGTGAGCAAAGCGGGTTGCAGGAAGGGTCATTATTTGATTGTTTCGATGTGCTGACAGAGCGTGATACTTATGACCGGTAGAACTATTTTCTTTAAGCGAATACGCGAAGCATTTCAATTTCAATGGAAAGTTATTCGTTCTGTACTAGATTTAACGAACATGATGTATACAATCGTTCCTGCTTTAATTATCGGCTTTTTAATTTACGTGCAACTATGGCAGGATATCCATTCGTATTGGCACAAGGAAATTCCGTTTTTCGTACTCATTGGTATTATTCTTTTGCTTTTATTGTGGGGGAATTTTCGCACCTTTCTTCGGGAAGCTGATATATTATTTTTAATTCAGCGTACATCGCTTTTTAATAAACTGAAGCTATGGAGTTTTCATTACTCGCTGCTGCAGCTCATATTAGGAACGGCTTTTCTGATTATACTAATTCTGCCGATTCTCTCGTTAGCATATGGATTGTCGAGGATGGAAATTGTCGTTTTGTTTACCATTTTACTAGCGTATCGTTTGTTAATGTTAACGATGAAGAAGCTGCTAATAAAATCATTGTATCGGTGGGCAGTGCTTTCCTTACTTTTTTTCATAACGGTCTATTTCATATTGATGCTGGATGGCTTTTTATTAATGACTATCAGTATTTTGACTATCTTTGGTGTATATTATTTCTATTTCTCTCATTTTGTAAAAACCAAGCGCTATTTTCTTCAGGAAATAGTGATTGAGCAGAGGGAGAAGGTTAAGTATATCAAAATCATATTTGGTTTTTCCATGGAGGTGGAGAAAGCTCCAACGAGTTCAGCAAATAAACCATCTTATTCGCGACATGCGAAGCGTATTTTTCGTGTACAGAACAAAGAAAATGGCTTACTTGAATTTTTACTCAAAGCTTTTTTGCGGAATAAGATTTATTTCAGTAGTTACATACAATTAATGGTTGCAACTGTATTTGCATTATTCATCTTACCAGTTTGGTTAAAATGGGTCCTCTTTATTTGTTTTATCTTATTTATGAATCATTTGTTAAAAAATATATACAATCGGATGCTGGATCATCCGTTTTTTGGAGTAGTTCCTTATGATAGAGAGTGCATACCCAATGTGTGGACCCGTTTCAAGCGGTGGATTTTTATTCCTTCTTTTATTTTAGTAGGGGGACTGGCATTATTGTTTAGTTTCTTAGAATTTTTTGTTGGTAGTTAAAACAGTATAATATAGGTGTTTAGCAAGAAAGCCAGTGTCAGAAATGGTTTATTTAAATCAGTCTGTATTCATATTAGTTTTGTAATCCATTTAAATTAGTAATGAACGCCCGAACGCAGAGGAAAAGCCTTCATACGGTCACACATTGGGATGATGAACGACCGAACGCAGAGGAAGAGCCTTCATACGGTCACACATTGGGATGATGAACGACCGAATGTAGAGGAAGAGCCTTCATACGGTCATTCATTAGGATGATGAACGCCCGAACGCGGAGGAAAAACTATCATACGGTCACACATTGGGATGATGAACGACCGAATGCAGAGGAAGAGCCTTCATACGGTCATTCATTAGGATGATGAACGCCCGAACGCAGAGGGAGAGCCTTCATACGGTCATTCATTAGGATGATGAACGCCCGAACGCAGAGGAAAAGTCGTCATTCGAGCATTCATATAATTCATTACTTCTTTTAGTCCTATCAATTATTATCACTTGGGCTGCTATTCCCATAGACATAAAAATTGGTTTTTCTGAACCTGAATGAAAACAAGAAGATAATATCATATCTATAGTAGAGCAAATGTTTATCTGGCGCCAAGAAAGGTAGCGCAATCCGTATCATAAAGTACGTACGATTATACTCATAGGGAGATTTCGTATGATAAAAAGCTGGAAAGATCCAACGGTATTATTGTGCTCAATCGGGATTTCAAGTATCGGTGACTTCATTTATTTAGTTGCAATCAATATTATTGTATATCAACTTACCGGGTCAGCTGCAGCTGTTGCAGGACTATGGGTGATTGGGCCATTAACCAATATTGTAACAAAGTTCTGGACGGGGAGTTTCATTGATTATCGAAGCAAGCGAAAAGTAATGGTCGTAACATACATAATTCGGGCAGTGTTCATCTTTCTCATTCCATTGGCATCAAATATGACAGTAATCTATGGGATTTTAGTAGTCTTAAGTATAGCAAAATCCTTTTTTGGCCCATCCTCCATGACATATGTTGCAATGCTTGTTCCGAAAGAAAAAAGAAAACGTTTTAACTCGATACGCTCGTTTGCCAGTTCCGGTGCATTCATCAGCGGTCCAGCAATCGGTGGTTCGCTTATTTTGTTAACATCCGTAGAGACAACTTTATGGGTTAATGCATGCTTCTTTGTTATTTCAGCAATTCTATTATTATTTCTCCCGGAAAAAGAGAGCATTGATAAAGAATCGATTCCAACATTGACTTTTTCCCAAGTGGTTCGTGATTTTACAGTCGTTCAGAATTTCATGTTAACTAATAAATATGTATCTCTTATATACCTTGGTTTTATCATGATTATGATTTTTTCCTTTGCTATGGATGCACAGGAAGTAGTTTTTACTCAACAAGTCATCGAACTCTCTGAAATGGAGTATAGCTTATTGATAAGTATAACTGGAATTGGTTCGGTTACAGGAGCATTATTATTGTCACTTTTTTCAAATGTTTTCCCACTTCGATACATGATTGTCATTGGTCTTGTCATGATGACGGTAGGTTATGTCATCTATGCATTTTCATGGTCTTTTTCGTCCATTGTTGTTGGATTTGTAATCTTAGGTTTCTTTAATGTGTTCTTAAATGCTGGGATTATGACGTTCTATCAAAATAATGTTCCAGTTGAAATCATGGGTAGGGTGACGAGTATTTATCAACTGATCCAAAGTGCTGTTCAAGTTGTATTTATTCTAGCCATTGGATTTGTAGCTGATCTTATTTCATTACGACTTACCATCGTCACTTTGGCACTTGTCATGTTGCTTTCATCTTTTATTTTCTCATTTTCGGTATTGCTGCCAAATAAAAAGAACGTTTACCTGGAAGACGATATCTATTAATCATTATGGTAAGATAGAAGAATAAAAGACTCTATACCTACAAAAGTTTGATAATTTCGAATTATGATTTCTGTTTTTTTCAATCGATTAGCTATAAAACAATCATGCATGTTGAAAGGAGATACATCTTTTGAATAAAAAATACTTAGATTTACTGGCTGAAAAATATGATAGTGAAGAAAAAGTGGTAACGGAAATAATTAATCTGGAAGCGATTCTTAATCTGCCGAAGGGAACAGAACATTTTGTCAGTGATTTACATGGGGAATATCAAGCTTTTCAACATGTATTAAGAAACGGTTCAGGAAGGGTAAAGGAAAAAATTGAAGAACTTTTTCAGGATATATTATCGGAAGAGCAAATCAATGAATTGAAGACATTGGTTTATTATCCGGAAGAAAAGTTGCAGTTAATTAAGAGCAATTTTAGCAATAAACAGGAATTATCCCAATGGTATGCAGAAACCATTGAGCAAATGATTAAACTCATTTCTCATGCTTCCTCCAAATATACACGCTCGAAATTACGTAAAGCATTACCTGAGCAGTTTGTCTATATTATAGAAGAACTGTTATACAAAACGGATGAATCCACAAATAAGGAACATTATTACACAAAAATTATCCAGCAAATTATTTCTCTCCATCAGGCGGACAAGCTTATTATAGGGCTTGCTTATTGCACGCAGCGATTGGTAGTTGACCATCTTCATGTAGTGGGGGATATTTATGATCGTGGACCGGAACCAGATAAAATTATGGATACGCTCATCGATTATCACTCTCTTGATATTCAGTGGGGAAACCATGATGTCCTTTGGATAGGTGCCTTTGCAGGTTCGAAGGTGTGTCTTGCTAATATTCTCCGTATCTGTGCCCGGTACGACAATTTGGATATTATTGAAGATGTGTATGGAATAAACTTGCGGCCACTTCTTAATCTTGCGGAGAAATACTATGAAGACAATCCTGCCTTTAGACCAAAGAGACAGTCGGATGAAAAACTAGCTGAACAGGAACAATTACAAATTACGAAAATACATCAAGCCATTGCAATGATTCAGTTCAAACTGGAAAGTCCTATTATAAAGAGACGACCTTACTTTAATATGTCAGAAAGACTTTTACTGGAAAAAGTTGATTATGATAAAAACGAAATAACCATTTACGGGAAAACGTACCCACTGGAAAATACTTGCTTTGCTACCATTAACAAAGAACAACCCGAACAACTATTAGAGGAAGAACAGCAGGTGATAGACGGACTGTTATTTTCGGTTCAGCACTCAGAAAAGCTGGCCAGACATATGAAATTTCTGATGAAGAAAGGCAGTCTTTATTTGAAATATAACGGTAACTTATTAATACATGGCTGTATTCCTTTGGATGAAAACGGCGATATGGAAAAAATGATGATTGAGAATACATCTTACGAAGGCCGTGATTTACTTGATATTTTTGAACATCACCTGCGCCATGCTTTTGCACATATGGAAGAAACCGATGATTTATCTACAGATATGGCCTGGTATTTATGGACAGGAGAATATTCCTCACTCTTTGGGAAAAGGGAAATGACAACTTTTGAACGGTATTTCATTAAGGATAAGGAGACTCATAAAGAGAGAAAGAATCGATATTACCATTTACGTGAAAATGAGGACATCTGCCGTAAAATATTAACAGAATTTGATCTAAATCCGGATCAGGGTCATATTATAAACGGCCACACACCTGTTAAAGAAATTGAAGGGGAAAACCCAATCAAAGCAAATGGAAAAATGATTGTTATTGATGGAGGATTTTCAAAGGCTTATCAATCAACAACCGGAATTGCTGGATATACATTATTATATAATTCATACGATATGCAGCTTGTTGCCCATAAACATTTTAATTCCAAAGAAAACGTTCTGTTAAACAGAACGGACGTTTTGTCGGTGAAAAGGTTGGTGGACAAAGAAGTAGAAAGAAAAAAAGTTATGGAAACAAATGTGGGAGAGGAATTATTGCAAGAAGTCGCTGCATTAAATAGTCTACTGGAATATCGTTATATGAATTAAAATAAATCATTATATTTATTAGATTCCAGCATAATAAGTAAGTCCTGATTAGAGGCTATAAAATTAAAATGAACGACCGAACGCGTCGGAAGAGCTCTCATTCGGTCACTCATCGAGGTGATGAACACCCGAATGCGGAAGAAAAGGCGTGACTCGGTCACTCATCGGCTTGATGAACGACTGAACACGGAGGAAAAACCGTGACTCGGTCACTCATCTGATTGATGAACGCCCGAATGCGGAAGAAAAGGCGTGATTTGGTCACTCATCGAGGTGATGAACGCCCGAACGCGTAGGAAAAGGCGTGCCTCAGTCACTCATCGGCTTGATGAACAGTCAAGTACCTTTTATTGTGTAAAATTCTATTTACAAGTTTACAACCACTTTATAGTATTTAGTTGAATTTGTTTTGGAAAGGAGGGGTACCCCTCCTTTCCAAAACAAATTTTCGCGCGCGATCAGGCCATGCTAGTCCCTTTTGAATATGGGTCTTTTCTTTTGCTCTTCTTCTTCATAATCCATTAATACAGCTCCAATCAGACGGAATGCTGATTGCGTATTAGGGAAGATACGTATCACTCTTTCCCTGCGTCTTACCTCTTGATTAAGTCGTTCGAGGGAATTTGTACTACGAATAAACTTTTGGTATTCTTGTGGTTCATTTAGATACTGAATGGCATCATCAAAACCATTCTCCAGGTTATCAATAACTTTATTCAGCTTAGAATTATCTTGGTAACGACTTACGAAATCATCTTTTCGTTTTCTTGCTTTCTCAGGTGTAGTTACATCAAAAATTTGTTTTAATTCTTCCTTTACATCATTCATGCTTTTCTTTGGCAGCTCATCAATAAGATTCTTCTTAAAATGAACGGTACAACGCTGCCATGAAGTTCCGATAAACACCTTCGGAATAGCTTTTTTTAGTCCGGAATGAGCATCTGAAATAACCAATTTTGGTGATTGTAAACCACGCGCGATGAGTTCACTTAAAAATTCATTCCAGGCTTCGTAGCTTTCTTCATGACTTACTTTTAAACCTAGTACTTCTCTTTTATTTCCTTCGTTAAGCCCAGTAGCAATATAAACCGCTTTAGATACCACTTTATGATGCTCACGAACTTTGATATACATAGCGTCTACGTATATATACCGATAGTATTCGGTGCCTAAAGAACGATTTGCCCATTCATTCACAATGGGATCCAGTTTCTCCGTGAGTGAGGATACAAAGGACTTAGAGACATATTCACCACACAATTGTTCCACAACATTTTTTACCTTTCGAGTGGACACACCGTTGACGACCATTTCAAGCATAGATAAAGCAAATGCCTGATCACAACGTCTATATTTTTCAAATGCAGTAGTTGAAAATTCCCCACTGCGAGTACGAGGTACATGTAACTTAACCTTTCCAATACTCAACATATAATCTCGATCATAGTAGCCATTCCGATAATCTTGACGTTCATCTGAACGTTCATAAGCACCGGCTTTTAAATACTCATCACGTTCTTTTTCCATGTACTCGTTCAAAACTAGAACAATAGTTGATTTAACAACGTTATCAATGTTCGAATTCATTAATGATTCTTTTAAAAAGTCCATATCTAGGTTAAACTGTAACTGGGTCATCATTAATTCCTCCTTGTTTTTCGTGGTTGTTAAACATTGTATCATAGGAATTAATGTGGCCCTTTTTCCTTTTTACACAATTATACGGACTTAATCTTGATGAACGACTGAACACGTAGGAAAAGGCGTGCCTCAGTCACTCATCTGATTGATGAACGACCGAACACGGAGGAAAAACCGTGACTCGGTCACTCATCTGATTGATGAACGCCCGAACGCGTCGGAAGAGCTCTCATTCGGTCACTCATCGAGGCGATGAACGCCCGAACGCGTAGGAAAAGGCGTGCCTCAGTCACTCATCGAGTTGATGAACGACCGAACACGTAGGAAAAGGCGTGCCTCAGTCACTCATCGAGTTGATGAGCGACCAAACGCGTAGGAGAAGCCGTCCCTTCAGTCACTCATCGGGATGATGAACGACCGAACACGAAGGAAAAGCCGTGACTCGGTCACTCCTTGAGTTGATGAACGACTGAACGCGGAGGAAGAGCCCTCCCTCGGTCCCTCATCGAAGTGATGATCCCCCCGAACGCGTAGGAAAAGCCATCACTCGATCACTCATTTGATTAATATCCTTAAATGAATGCAAGATTAAGTCTATTCCATGTTTACAAATGGCGCTGGATAATCAAGTTTGCCTTTGACCCGTTTGACATAAACATTGTCACCCTGGAGCCACTTGGTAAAGTCAAAAATTACCGGTTTTCGATCAGGGCCGATTACGAACCATGCTTTCATTTCTTTGGGAAAGTAAGTTGACGTGTGAATCGTACCGGCTGCTGCATCGTATTTATTTGAGAATACGCCGTAATCCGGATCGTTCATCACTTTGAAAGCCTGATAAGGGTTCGTTGCATGCTGTTGCCGCTCCTGTATGGTTTTTTCCCGATGACGTGTTTCCTCCTGACGGTAGCGATTTTCTTCATCCAGCAAATGAAAATGGTTCGTACATACATTGGATTTGCGTACCTCGACTTGTCTTGGCGAGGCTTCGACTACATAGGATTCTCCGGCAGAATCTAAAAGGACATAACTAAAGGAATGTCTGTGTGGGATTTCCTTAAGTAAGTTAATTGCCTCCTCCACGTTTCTGCAAGTCTCTAAAATGAGGCGGCCAATCATATTGCACAGAAACCCATCTCCTGATTTTTTGCTATGCGTGAAATTATACCCCATTACAAGGCCTTTTTCGTTCATTCCATCAATTCGCCCGGTGATTTGCATGGACGGTCCGATAAATGCATATCCCTGATCTGACGGCTCATATAGCATATAACGTCCTTCATAACCTTTAGGATGACTATCGTAATTACGTACCATGAAATTAGAGTCGGCAAAAATGGAACAGCCGCTTCGGGTATATTCCAGATAATAACCGCCAAATAAACGAAACGCCTTTTCCATATCCATACGAAGCGCATCGGCAAGTCCGCGGATTTCATGCAGTATGGCTGGCGCAAATTTTCTCATGATCCCTTTATACTTTTCGGGATCGATTAAAAAGTGTCGATCTTTCTTTGGACCCCATTGTTTTTCACGGTTAGGTAAAATAGGTGAATCTCTAAGAAGCTCCCCTTGAAAATAACCGAAGTCATAATGGGTTCCTCTAAATTGGATGACATCACTGTGAAATTTTTTCATACTATTCATTCCTCTTTTGATTTCGCTATTGTCAGTGTACAGTATGTTACAGTTTAAACAAATTAATTTTGTGTGCTGGCATATATCATTGGTTTCTTAAGGCGATTAACGGTAAACTAATAATATAGATATTTCCAAATATACGTAAAAAGAAAAGGAGCTGGATAGAATGGAAAACCAATCAGTTACTTCCGCTCAGCAATTTAGTGAAGAAAGGTTTACAAAAATAAATATCATTAAGAACGAAAGAAGTACGGCATTTTTACTAAACTTTCTCCCAGGCCAAATTATGAAAGCCCACAACCATCCAGGACGTGAATTATATTTGAATGTTCTGGAAGGGAATGGGACATTTTCGATTGACGGGAAGGATCTTGAAGTAGTAAAAGGGGATGTTATCTATTGTGACCCCGAGGAACAGATAGGTTTCACAAACAATGGAGAGGACCAAGTATCCATCTATGCCACAATGACTAAAATCAAAGATTAGTATCTTTTTATGAAAATCAAAATTAAATATTTCCATCAGACCAGGTATTCGAGAAATTAATATTTCTGATTTCCTGGTCTTTTTTTAATTTTATACACTTTTATGTGGTCCGATAAAAAAATTATACAGTACCTTGCAATAAACAGTAGTATATGGTAAGTTGTTTTTTGCAAGGTATTTTTATATTACAGTACTGTTTATTAAACAGTAGTGAAAATGAGGTGCACATCCAATGAACATACAGTTTAAAAAAGGAGCTTTAGAACTATGCGTACTTGCATTACTAAATAAGCAGGATCGTTATGGGTATGAAATTGTTCAAAAGATTTCAGATCAGATAGTCATTTCTGAAGGCTCTGTATACCCACTGTTAAGGAGACTAAAAAAAGAGGAGTACTTAACAACCTATTTACAAGAGTCAAAAGAAGGCCCTTCCCGAAAGTATTACAGTCTTACGGATAAAGGCAGGGAATACCTTCACGTCCTTAGTGATGAGTGGGACCAATTTACAGTTGGAGTTAATCAAATAATAAAGGAAGGTGTTAATGATGAATAAAGAGCAATTCCTGAAGAGCTTGGAAAATGGATTAAAAAAGCTCCCTCAAGAAGAGCGTGAAGATATTCTACAAGATTTCAGGGAGCATTTTGACATTGGTTTAGCAGATGGTAGAACACAGGAGCAAATTTCTGAATCACTTGGATCACCTAAACACATAGCAAAAGAATTACAGGCTAATTATCATATAGAAAAAGTAGAGGCAACGGCAACAACGGGGAATATTTTCCGTGCAGTATGGGCTGTTATAGGATTGGGTTTCTTTAACCTTGTAATTGTATTGGGGCCATTTATTGCAATGACAGCAGTGATCATTGCTGGTTGGGTAGTTGCAGCTGCTTTTATTGCTTCACCATTACTTGTGCTAATAAACAGTTTAATTTATCCGCAAATATTCGAGTTCTTTGATTTGTTCTTCTCTATTGGGCTGGCAGGTCTTGGATTATTTATTGCCATTGGAGTCTATTTCGCAAGCCGGGCAGTCACAAGTGGGTTTATACGCTATTTAAAATATAATGTAAGAATTGTAAAAGGAGGAATGAAGGATGTTTAATATAAAAAGTATAGCTGTCATTGCGTTAATTCTCCTGTTGGTTGGTATTACTGGGGCTGTCTTCACATTCAAATCAGCAGAACCAGAGGTATTAGAGGAAGAAATAGAAGTTAGTGATGAAGAATTTACTCATGTAGATATTATAGTGGACAATTCGGAAGTGAAGGTTCTGCCAACTAATGAGCAAACAGCAACCGTGGAATTTCTTGGAAACCAGGCAAATGAATCGAAATATAATCTTCGTGCAAAGGTTGAAGGAGATACGCTCTTCATTTCTATGAAGGAAAAACGATTTAAATGGTTAAATGTTGACTTTACATTACCGAATTCATCGTTAACCGTCTATTTACCTGAGAAATTGTATGAGTCCGTACGGATTGAGACTGACAATGGACGTGTCCAAGCAGGCGAATTGCAAACAAAAGATGTAAATGTAAATTCAAACAATGGGCAAATTGAATTGGAAAATGTTAATGGTTCTACGATCACTACAAAAACAGATAATGGGAGGATTATGTTAGAAGATGTAGAAGGAAAGCTTTCCGCAAGAACGGGTAATGGAGAAATATCACTTAGAACTGATCACTTAGATCGTCCCATTGAATTTGAAACAGATAATGGGCGTATCGAGATTCAAACGGAAAATGAGCCTACAAACGCAATCTTTGAGATACAAGTGGATAATGGAAAAGCTACTATCTTTGGAAACTCTCACTGGAACACCGGCGTTGGAAATGGAGACAATCTCATAAAATTAACAACGAACAATGGGAATATTAACGTTGCAAAATAATGCAACGATTGATTATAGAAGGGGATGAAAGAAGTGAAAGTAACAAGAAGCGTTCGTGTTTGGAGAAGCGTATTCTTTTATCTGGCAGTGATTTTTGTATTAACTGTTGCAATACAAGTATTTCTGGCTGGATTTGCTACTTTTATGGATCCGGCTAAATGGATGATACATGTAACTTTTGTGAAAATCATTGAATACTTGCCACTTCTCATGCTGATTGCGAGTTTTGTGGGAAAGCTGCCCAAAAGCTTGAAATGGCAGAGTATCGGCTTATTTATGCTAATCATTCTAATGTATGCTACTGCTAATATACCTAATGCCGGGGCATTTCACCCTGTAATCGCATTGGTGATGTTCTGGATGGCTATCTCAGTCAGTCAGAAGGCTTGGGTGTTTGCATATAAAACGGAGAATAGCAAAGATTACGAGGAATCTGTTACACAAAAAGAAAACCACCCCACTTCTTCATAAGAAACAGGTGGCTCTCAAGAATAAGAATAAACGCCTACTACTTAGTAATAGGTCTTTAAAAAGAGAGGAGTGTTGGCGCACTTCTCTCTTTTATTATACATGAAGGTTGCAAATGATTTCCAGGGTGCTGTTAATATAATGTCCTTTCTTGGAAGTTTTACTTTATGCCAGTATCGTCTCTTATGTTGAAAGAATACACCCATCAATGGAATACCCTTTGTATCCAATGAAAGAAAAGTAAATCACTTCGCTTAGCAGGAATATCATAACTCGTGTTGAAATAGTTTATGTGCGCACTCATTGGGGATCCAGCAACTAAGAATATACCAGCATAATCAATAGTAATAGGTGTTGGGGCCAGTATAGGTTAACCAGCCATTGGAGGAATCAAGTTGAAATTTGTTGGTTGGGTCGCTGTTGTACATGCATTTTTTATAGTGTTTTGGATGATATTTAACATCATTTTTTCACTGATTTATCCACTGGAATTGGAAGAAGGCAAAAGCTTTACAGAACTGGGAATGGAATATCATTCAGATTTTATCGGTTATTTATCGATGGATCATGGGAGTAAATCTTTATTGATGCTGGTGACAATAGTTGTCCCTATTGCTACGTACAACCTACTGAAAAAGAAACGCCACTTTGAGTTGTGCAATACGATTGGCCTTTTTGCTGGTACTCTGGGGTTTTTCTTATACTCCATATCATTAATGATCCAGGCAGTGAGTGTTGCGTATGCTATTAATTTGTTTAATTCCGACGCTAATGACACTTTTGCTCTTTATTTATATGAGTGGGTCATGTTAGAGGGTGGATTTTCCACCAGCTTATATATACTGGCAAATCTTTTAATTTCATTTTGGCTCATTCTACATTTCAGAGGTTTTTATCGTTACGCAAACATTAAAAAAATCAGTGTGTTCGGAATGATAACCGGTCTCTTACTCATTACCGCTTATCTTATATCCTGGGTATTTTTAATGTTTGGGATACACATGATGCATATGTTAACGGAAGCAACAGGATTGCTGTTTTTAGGTTTTATTTTATTGCTGGGATTATCATTGATGAAAGATAAAATAAGAGTTACATGATAATAAAAAAAAACAAATGAGTGATTATTCAGTCATCTTCATGTTAGAATAAAAATAACTTATATATTATTAACAAGACGAGGAGAGTGAGTCAATTTGTTTCAAGTATATGAAAGAGAAGATATTACCTGTGTTGAAATGACTGTTCCGAAAATGGGCAATGTTTTTGCATTCTTAGTTGATGGCATGTTAATTGATACTGGACCTCAACACCTTGAAACAGAATTAATTCCTTTTTATGAAAATGTTTCGTTTGACTTAGTAGCTTTAACACATAGTCATGAAGACCACACAGGTACGGCTCCATGGATTCAAGATAATCTGAATATTCCAATCTATATTCATCCAATGGGAATCGATATCTGTTCACAGCCATATCCGTACCCGAAATATCGTCAAGATACATGGGGACTCCGAAAAGAATTTAAAGGTCTACCCATCAAAGATACCATTCAATCCCGAAAAAAAGAATGGAAAGTGATTGAGACACCAGGGCATGCAGCTGATCATATTTCTCTATTTCATAAAGAAACGGGGACACTGTTTTCAGGTGATTTATTCGTGACTCCAAAGACAAAGGTAATTATGAGAAGTGAATCGATTCCTCAAATTATGGATTCAATCCGAACCATACTCACCCATGATGTCGGCCCGATGTTTTGCTGTCATGCTGGATACATACAGGATGGACAAGAGAAGTTGAAGCAAAAATTAGAGTATCTTGAAAATCTTTATGGAGAAGTGAAATACCTGCATGAAGAAGGACTTTCAATGGAAGAAATCGATAAAAAACTTTTTCGAAAAAAATACCCAATTACTTCTGTATCTGAAGGAGAATGGGACTCTTTCCATATTGTCTCTTCGATTGTCTCAGATATTTAAGTAAGGAATTGGAATAAAAAATTACGACAAGCAAAAAAAGATAGAGTGGACAACAGAATACACTCTATCGAAGAGGTCTTTTAAGAAAAGTAGATAGCTAAGAAAGACAACAATGTAATAGCTTTCTTAGCTATTTTTTTCTAAAAATTTCATCAGAAACGGCGATTCAAGGGGATTATGTCTTGTGTTTTATAAGAACATTTTTTCTAATTCTAATGGTTCGATGTGTGCCCCGTCTTTATATGCACGCATGTTTCCTCCGGAGATTTCATCAATAAGTACAACTTGTTTATCCTCGGCCGTTCGTCCAAATTCAAATTTAATGTCATATAATTCGATGCCTTTTTTACTAAGTTCCTCTTTAACCACATTTCCGGTTTGCTGCGTGAGCTCTTTTAACACATTGTATTCATCTTTGGACAGGATACCAAGCATATCTAAAGCATCTTCACTAATGGGAGGATCCTCGCGCTCGTCATCCTTTAAGGTAACTTCTACAAAAGCATCAAGGGCTTGTCCTTCTTCTGCATATAAGCCATACCTGCGCAGGAAACTTCCTACTGCCCGGTACCTGCAGATTACCTCCAGCCCTTTTCCAAAAACTTCAGCAGGTTTAACGGTCATGGTTTTCTTTTCGATATCCGCATCAATGTAATGGGTAGGAATTCCTTTTTCCTTTAAAATTTCAAAAAAGAATTTGGTTAATCGTAAGCCAGCACGGCCTGCACCTTCCATGGTTAAACCAACCGTATTTGCTCCTGGGTCGAAAACGCCGTCTGCACCTGTGACATCATCTTTAAATTGAAGCAAATAATTTCCATCTTCCAATTCATAGACATCTTTTGTTTTTCCTGTGTATGTCAGCTTCATGTACAAATCTCCCTTATGTTATTGGCATTTACATAGATTAATACGTTTTATTATAATGATAAAGTTATAGAAGGACAAGGCTTATTTTTGTAGATGAACATAATGATTTATCTATATTGCTATTGAAATTGAAAACTTCTCGGCTGGGGAGAAATGTAGCGCAGCAGAAGCAAATAATTTTATAAATAATAATGGTTTCACTTATGCTTTGGAGGTAGAAGCGGCCAAGTGATGTGATTAGGAAAATTTAATTTATTTTATCGATTGGGATAATTTGTTCCATACTATTTGAACATATTCTATTTCTTTAATTTTTTTCATTCCATGTTTATTCTGGTCATTTAATTGGGAATAGTACTTACTAATTGAGTTTCACTCCATAGAATGTATGTCGTGATAGTGAGCAAATAAATAACGATTTTCACCTAAAGATTAACAAAATCCGCAAGTTATTTTTAAAAGAATAAGATAGGTTTTTTTACGTAAATAGGTACTAACCGATATCGTTCATAAAACTGTCGTTATTACTTTGTTACTTCCGTTGACATTTAATGAATAATATACAATAATGAGTATGTGATTAAAATTATTATAAATAACAACTAGGAGGATGTACCAATGGCATTAATTGGAAAAGAAGTAGAACCATTCACAGCACAGGCTTACCGAGAAGGTGACGATTTTATAGAGGTTACAGAGGAAGATCTAAAAGGTCACTGGAGTGTTGTTTGTTTTTACCCTGCAGACTTTACATTCGTTTGCCCAACAGAACTTGAAGATCTGCAAAGTGAATATCCAAAATTACAAGAACTTGGTGTAGAAGTATTTTCTGTTTCAACAGATACGCACTTTACACATAAAGCTTGGCATGACCACTCCGAAGCAATCAACAAAATCAAATATACAATGATTGGTGATCCATCCCATAAAATCTCCCGCAATTTTGATGTTTTAGTCGAGGAAGAAGGTCGTGCTGATCGTGGTACGTTCATCATTGACCCAGACGGTGTTATCCAGGCTGTTGAAATCAACGCAGAAGGAATCGGCCGTGATGCAACGACACTTATCGACAAAATCAAAGCAGCACAATATGTGCGAAACAATCCAGGTGAAGTTTGCCCGGCTAAATGGAAAGAAGGCGAAGAAACACTTAAACCAAGCCTTGATTTAGTAGGGAAAATATAAGGAGAGCGATAAATCATGTTAGATGCTGATATCAAAGCACAATTAGAGCAATATATTCAACTGTTGGAAGATGATATCGTATTGAAAGTCAGCGCAGGCTCAGATGATGTATCGAAAGAGATGCTGGAGCTGGTGGATGAATTGGCTGCAATGACTTCCAAGATTAAAGTTGAACACACGAAATTGCAACGCACACCAAGCTTTAGTGTGAATCGTGTGGGTGAGGACAGCGGCGTAACATTTGCCGGTGTGCCTTTAGGACATGAATTCACATCATTAGTATTAGCATTACTGCAAGTGAGTGGACGAGCTCCAAAAGAAGATCAGAAGGTTATTGACCAAATTAAAGACATCAAAGGCGAATATCATTTCGAAACATATGTCAGCTTGAGCTGTCACAACTGTCCTGTCGTTGTACAGGCACTGAACATCATGAGTGTTCTGAATCCTGGTATCACACATACCATGATTGAAGGCGGAGCATTCAAAGATGAAGTAGACAGTAAAAACGTCATGGCAGTGCCAACGGTTTACCTGAATGGTGAAGAGTTCGGCGGTGGACGGATGGAACTTCAGGAAATTCTCGCCAAAATTGGCAGTGGCCCGGATGCCTCTGAATTTGAAGAGAAAGATCCATTTGATGTACTTGTTGTGGGTGGAGGCCCGGCTGGAGCCAGCGCTGCGATTTATGCTGCTCGTAAAGGAATCAATACAGGCGTTGTATCCGAGCGCTTTGGCGGACAGGTTATGGATACAGCGGCTATTGAGAACTTTATCAGTGTAAAAGAAACAGAAGGTCCGAAGCTTGGAGCCAGTCTGGAAGCGCATGTCAATGACTATGATGTTGATGTGATGAACTTACAACGTGTTCAAGGACTCGAAAAGAAAGATGACTTCATTGAAGTTGAACTGGAAAATGGAGCTGTGCTAAAAAGTAAAACAGCTGTCATTTCAACAGGGGCTCAATGGCGCAATATAGGTGTCCCTGGCGAAGCTGAATTTAAGAACAAAGGGGTTGCCTACTGCCCACACTGTGATGGTCCGTTATTTGAAGGTAAACATGTAGCTGTTATTGGTGGCGGAAACTCCGGTGTTGAAGCTGCTATTGACCTTGCAGGTGTTGTAGATTATGTTACCGTTCTTGAATTCGCATCAGAATTAAAAGCTGATTCTGTACTTCAGGATCGCCTTTACAGTCTGTCGAATGTAACAGTTATCACGAGTGCTGCAACTACCGAAATCACTGGGGATGAGACAGTCAACGGTATTACCTACAAAGACCGCGAAACAGAGCAAGAGCACCATATTGAATTAGAAGGTGTATTTGTTCAGATTGGTCTTGTGCCAAGTACTAAGTGGTTGGAAGGTAGCGGCGTTGAACTTACAAAAACTGGTGAAATCGTTGTAGACAAGAAAGGTGCTACAAATATACCTGGTGTGTTTGCTGCAGGAGACTGTACAGACAGTGTATATAAACAGATCATCATCTCAATGGGATCAGGTGCAACCGCCGCTTTAGGCGCATTTGATCACATCATCCGGAATGTACCTTCGGATAAGCGTACTGCAACTGTATAACAAAATAAGTTACGCTTTACTAATCGCTTTACAACCTCTTTGGTTGTAAAGCGATTTTTTTATTGCATTTAAAAATCACCCGCACAGATAAAAATGGTTACGAAACATTTGAAATGCACGAGAAAATTGTAACAGAGCCCGAAACAACGTTCAAACCAGTTGAAAGACTAACATCATAATCCCAATAATTGATTCACTAACCCAGCGAGTGTTAGATCTCAATACCAATCCTGGCTTTTTTGTTATCTAATAAGCATGAATCTTTTAATCTTTAAAACAATTTTTTAAGAGTTAAAAATTTGTTTTAAATACAATCTATTTATGTTACAGTACAAATTGGCGCTCGAAGGAAAGCGATTACATAAAGGGGTGATTAAAATAGATGAAAAAAATAAATTGATTTTTGATCATGCGATAAGAACAGCAGATATGATGGTCAACATGTTTGGACCAAGATGTGAAGTAGCCGTACATGACTTTTCAGATTTACAGCGATCATTAATCCATATTGCAGGGAATGTCACATCAAGAAAAATCGGTTCTCCGATTACAGATTTAGTTCTAAACGAATTGCGTAAAAAACAGGAAGATATTACAGATATACCGAGTTATCGGACGCAGACGTCGAAAGGACAAATTATGAAATCGACTACTGTGTTTTTGAGAGATGAAGAGAATAAAATTATCGGTGCACTTTGTACGAATTACGATATTAGTCTGCTGATGGAAATGGGTGGTGAAATCGAACATTTTATAGACTTCAAGGAAAATAAACAGACGAAACATATATCGGAAACGTTTTTCAAGTCTGTTCATGATGTCATCCAGGATATGGTTGATCAAGTGATTCGTCGTTTAAATAAAGCACCATTACAGATGACGATGGAAGAAAAAGTACATTGTGTCGGTGAGTTAGATGAAAAGGGGACATTTTTGATTAAAGGAGCAACAGAATATGTTGCACATGTCTTAGGGGTTTCTAAATTCACCGTTTACAATTACTTGAACAGGGTTCGCTCAATGAATGAATACAAAGTTGATGAAGATGTACGCTAAAAAAGTTAATCAACATGAATGCGCATACAAACAATCAAGGGAGAGAACATCATGGAAATTATTAAAGGAACAGTCCTATTACTCATTGTACTAGCTTTTTTTACATTTTTTAGCTACAAAGCACCTAGAGGGATGAAAGCAATGGGGGCTCTCGCAAGTGCGGCCATTGCCACTTTTTTAGTAGAGGCATTTCAACGGTATGTAGGGGGAGATTTATTAAATATTGAATTTTTAGGTGAAGTTGGGGACGCTGCTGGCAGTATGGGTGGAGTTGCTGCGGCAGCTCTTGTTGCACTGGCTATGGGTGTTTCACCTGTGTATGCTTTAATGCTTGGTGTGTCCTGTGCAGGTTTAGGACTTTTACCAGGATTCTTTGCAGGTTATTTAATGTCATTTATCGTCAAGAAAATTGAAACAAAGGTGCCTGATGGACTTGATTTAATTGTTACCATTATTGTTGCAGCTCC
This sequence comes from Virgibacillus ainsalahensis, assembly GCF_055380755.1. NCBI lineage: Bacteria > Bacillati > Bacillota > Bacilli > Caryophanales > Bacillaceae > Virgibacillus > Virgibacillus ainsalahensis. The sequence continues at coordinate 799,925 of NZ_AP043943.1, forward strand.
ACTGGCCCGTATAATAGCGGTTTATGCTAATCCACTCGTCGACGCTACACTACTTAATATCGGTGGGATTATTACAGAAATAACCGATGCAAATCCTATTGTTATGGGGATTATTTTAGGCGGGGTTACTACTGTCGTTGCTACAGCGCCTTTAAGTTCCATGGCATTGACGGCAATGTTAGGGTTAACAGGAGTGCCGATGGCAATTGGTGCTTTAGCCGTATTTGGTTCGTCCTTTATGAATTTTGTCTTTTTCCATCGTATGAAGTTTGGAGATCGGAAAACAACTATTTCAGTTGCAATTGAACCATTATCACAAGTTGATATTATTTCTGCCAATCCAATCCCGGTTTATGTTACTAATTTTCTTGGTGGTGCAACGTCAGGAATTTTTATTGCATTGTCAGGATTAGTGAATGGAGCAACTGGAACGGCTACGCCAATTGCGGGATTCGCCGTTATGTATGGGTTTAATGATCCGATCAAAGTAACGATTGTCGCAGGTTTGTGTGCAGGCTTTAGTGCACTGTGGGGTTTCATTGGATCAATTATTTTTAAAAACTATAAAATCCGCCGAGTTGATCAGCTCACTGAAGTAAATGAGAAAGCAGAGTCAGCTTAAGTATCGTATATTAGACAGAGATTAGATGCTAGATTACATGTTGAAAAAATAAATAATAAAATGTAATAGTTTACTATAAAACGCAAGAGGTGAGCGTCGTGAAATTTAATTCAGTATTCAATATTATTGGGCCCGTAATGATCGGGCCTTCGAGTTCACATACAGCAGGAGCGGTAATCATCGGAAAAGCTGCACGTGATTTATTAAGGGGAGAACCTCGTTGGGCAGAAATTCACTTATACGAATCATTTGCCAAAACATATAAAGGACACAGAACAGATTTTGCTTTAGCAGGTGGATTATTAGGTTTTGAAACAGATGATCCTCGAATGAACCAGGCATTGGACATAGCTAAAGAGCGCCATTTGGAAATTAAATTTATTGAAGATACAGCAGCCGTTGACCATCCAAATACAGCCCGCTTAATTGTTGGCAATGATACAGAACAGGTCGAACTGATTGGGATATCCATCGGTGGCGGGAAAGTCGAGATAATTGAACTGAATGGGTTTGCGTTGCGTTTGTCAGGCAATCACCCGGCCATTTTAGTCATGCATAATGACCGTTTTGGTGCTATTTCTTCAGTGACAACTGTTTTGGCAAAACACGAAATAAATATCGGGCACATGGAAGTGAATCGGAAAGATACAGGGAAAGAAGCGCTAATGGTTATTGAAACTGACCACAATATCGATAACGATGTTATGAAAGAGTTAGAAAACACTGATCATATTAATCATATATTTAAAGTTGTTAGTTGAGAATAAGAGAGGAGAGAGATTCTATGTTTCGTACGGTAGCTGAGTTGGTTGAAATGGCAGAAAAAGAAGACATTTTAATATCTGAAGTCATGATTCGTCAGGAAATGGATGTTAAAGAAAAGTCACGTGAAGAAGTATATGGGGAGATGGAAAAAAATCTTGAAGTCATGGAAAAGGCAATTGAAGACAGCTTAAAAGGAGTGCAATCAGTTACAGGACTAACTGGGGGAGATGCTGTTTTAATTCAAGAATATATGAAAAATGAAACCCCTTTATCTGGTCATTTATTGTTAGATGCGGTAAGTAAAGCAATGGGGACAAATGAAGTGAATGCAGCCATGGGAACAATTTGTGCCACCCCTACAGCAGGGAGTGCAGGCTGTGTTCCAGGTACCTTATTCGCTGTGAAAAATCAGCTTAATCCCACACGTGAGCAGATGATTCGGTACTTGTTTACTTCAGGGGCCTTTGGTTTCGTAGTCGCCAATAATGCGTTTATCTCAGGTGCAGCAGGCGGCTGTCAAGCGGAGGTCGGTTCAGCCGGAGCAATGGCCTCAGCAGCGATTGTTGAAATGGCGGGCGGCACCCCGCAACAATCAGCTGATGCATTTGCGATTACCTTAAAAAACATGCTTGGACTTGTTTGTGATCCTGTCGCTGGTCTTGTGGAAGTCCCGTGTGTGAAGCGAAACGCAGCAGGTTCTTCGCTTGCCATTGTTTCAGCGGATATGGCGTTAGCAGGGGTCACAAGCCGTATTCCATGTGATGAAGTGATTGGGGCGATGTATCGGATTGGGAAAACAATGCCTTCAGCCTTAAGAGAAACCGGAGAAGGTGGTCTCGCCGATACACCCACAGGACGTCTGTTAAAAGAGAAGATATTTGGTTCGCCAACTACATCGGACGTAGGGATTTAAAAGTTAAAATCAATCGAAATAGTTAACACTAGCACTTTCAGGTAGCGCTTCTTCAAAAGAGGAGCGCTCTTTTATTTAAATAGTGAGCAGATAATACAATAGGGGAACTTCCTACTTTCTAATCCGTATGTATAGTTTTCTATTACTGTTTTCATTATTCTAGGTTTTATCCTTAATGTTTCTTACACTTATATATACTCCAGATATAACAGAGCCATGGAATTCGAGTGGTCATTCAGCTCAGGAAGTTGTTATTAAAAGCAGTTCCTTTTTACCTGCATTAATTGTTGCTTTTCTTTCTGTCACAATTGCTTATTTTATCCCTAAAGTATTTACGAAAAAACAATAAGAATATTTTTTGAACAGGAGCTTTTGCTGCATAGGAAAAATAAATGATGAAGACAAAGAAACGCTCAGACCACTTCTGAGCGTTTCTTTGTCTAACTTCCCGTACTTCGAAGTTTACCTTGTTTCTCCTGCTTATGCAGTTCATTGAACTTTTTCGTTTCTCTTACGATAACGCCGGATAGGAATAATAGACCAATTAAGTTTGGAATTGCCATTAAGCCATTAAAGATATCTCCAAAGTTCCATACCGTCTGCAGGGATAATGTAGCACCAGGAATGATCGCTAATACGAAGATAATACGATATAGCAAAGTAAAACTGTCACCAAACAGGTAGGTGAAACATTTTTCCCCGAAATATCCCCAGCCTAAAACAGTGGAGAAGATAAAAGATAACAGTGTTATTGCGACCACAACATCACCATATCCTGGCAGAAGTGCATCAAAAGATTGCGATGTCAGTGCTGCTCCATCTACACCACTGGTATAAAGGTTGGCCATGGTGAGTGTAAGACCAGTAATCGTACATACGATAATTGTATCAATAAATACCTGTGTCATGGAAATGAGTGCTTGTCTGGCCGGGATATCTGTACGGGCAGCGGCAGCAGCGATACCACCTGTCCCCAAACCTGCTTCGTTTGAAAATAGTCCGCGCTGAACACCCATCTGAATAACCGTTCCAATTGCACCACCGGCAACAGCCTGTCCTGTAAATGCATCTGAAAAAATTAATCCGAATGCCGCAGGTACTTCGCTGACATTCAAAAACAGGATCAGTACGCCTGCAGCAATATAAAAGACGATCATAACAGGAACAATAATACTTGCTACCCGGCCGATACTTTTAACCCCACCGATAAGAACCAATCCTACGAGAATCGCCAATACAACACCAGTGACCCAAAGCGGGATATTGAAAACATCAAGCGCAACGCCTGAAGCGGCATTTGCCTGGATCATATTTCCGATACCGAAGATTGCTGCAAATACGGCAAAAAAAGCAAAAAGGATACCGAGCCATTTCTGTCCGAGCCCTTTTTCCAGATAATACATCGGACCACCGGACATTTCTCCCTTGGCATTTTTCTCCCGATATTTCACCCCAAGAATAGCCTCAGAATATTTTGTCGCCATCCCGACAAATGCGGTGATCCACATCCAGAATACAGCACCAGGACCGCCTGCTACAACAGCCGTTGCTACACCGACGACGTTACCAGTCCCTACAGTTGCAGCAAGGGAAGTAGACAGTGCCTGGAAATGGGATATATCTCCTTTGGCATCGCCATTATGCTTTTTAAATGTGATTTTCAGGGCGTATGGTAACATTCGAAACGAAAAAAACAATAATCGTACGGTTAAGTATAGTCCAGTTCCGACCAATAGAATGATCAGAGGCAAGCCCCAGATAAAACCACTTATCTCGCCACTTATGTTTTCAAGCCACTCTCCCATATTTGTCCCCCTATGTAAATGATTTATACTAAAAGTATATAAATTTTAGAAAAATGTCAATAGTTACTCCACGAATTAAAATAGCACATTGCCAGTAGAGTTTTTTCCCGATCAAAATAAAAAAAGCTGCTGATTCTTGAACGTATGTGTTCATTGAATCAGCAGCTTTTTTAGCAGAAAAGTACATATGCACTTCCCATATAAGTGCAGTAAGACACACGCCTAAGGCTTGTCAAAAGTTAAGTTTTAAAAAATTCCCTCTAGAGACATATCCCAATATTCAAAGGGCATTTTCAGCAGGTAAATGGAATATGTAATAAAAGGAGTTCATTACTTTTGACTTATCCATTTCTGCCTTTATCAAATGTTTCATGGATAACTTCGATTACATCTTCTTTATCATTATGTTTTACCATGCGTATCATCCTTTCAATTATACATTTACCAGAAGTGAGGTGATTTATACATGAAAGAAGTGACAATCCAGCTGAATGACGAAACGTATCATCAAATTAAGGAAATTACCGATTTGGAAAACCTGATCAATCGTCATCGGGATAAAAACAGAAGTGACAATTATAAAGTTGAGGAGTTTATTGTTGGCAGCATATTGGATAAAATTGACCAAATTCAGCATTTCAATGCGGTTAACCCTTTTCTGGAATCTGATAAGCAACCACTAATCAAGAATCGCTTTAAGGAAATAGCCAAACAGAAAAATATCTACATTAAAGATGTTGCAGATCAACTGCATATGAAGCCACCGAATGTAAGCAAAATATTCAATAATGTGTCACAGCCGAGGTTGGAGCTGTTCATTAAAATTTGGCTGGTGCTCGGATGTCCACCCATGCATCGCTGTATTTATCTGGAGGAAGAGTAAAATGCTTGTCCTTTTTGGTGAAATTCAAGTTTTCTTCGCAGTTAAGAAAGCATAAAGCATTCTTACTGCATAAGTGCAACTAAGCCTTTTTTCTAAAAAAACAAGAAAAAAGTCAAGTTTTCTAACATTTTTTTGAATAATTGGCATAGGACAAGTTGGTGAGTCCATATCATAAAATATAATAATAACCATACCAACAGATCAGAAACATTATGGAAAAATAAAACAAGAAAATAACATATGGACACAATAGTTTTTTTAGCAGTTAAGATAGATAAAACTTTCTGACTGCATAAGTTCAGGCTAAGGCACTCGCCATTAAACGCTTGGCTAATGCAAGCAATTCTAAGGGTGACGGTTCATTCTCCCGACTAAAAGGTTGGGGAGGGGGGATGCCGGATGACAGTATTCGAATCGCTTGTTCTGATGATTACGTTTGGAACATTAATGGTCGGTATTGTCAAAGGAAAAAAATAACCACCCTAAGCCGCTAAGCATGTTGGGTCGTTATTTTAACAGTAAAGAACGTATTTCCATATTTCTTTCTGCACAAGTGAGGACTTTGGCAATTCGCCTAACCTATAGCGAATGCCAAGTTTCTAATGAAAAAACCTGATAGATGATCCGTCCCCTGAGGGATGGTTACGATGAGTCCGCAGCGTGTTTCCCGCACGAAGCGGCCTCTTTTTTAGCATATGCCTAATTATCAGTTTTAGTACCTTGGGTGGAGATGAAGGGGTCTGTCCCCCGCCGCGCTAATGCGTTAACGCTTTAATGTGGCGGGGGACAGACCCCTTCATTATGTTTTTTTCTGCTTTGTTCTGATAAAATAAGCTTGATGACAATGCTGGCTGTCGACTCCAATAATGAAGGAGGCAGGTAATGTGATTCGACTGCCTTGGAGGCGTAGAAAGCGTATGTATGAGACGAAAACAAAATTCAGTCTGAAGTTAAAAATGATTGCCTTGATCAGTTTATTACTGGTTGGCGTCTTTCTAATATTTTCTGCATTCCTACATCCATTTATATCATCTACATTGGAAGACCAGATCGGTAAACGAGCGTTAAGTGTAGCACAAAGTGTTGCTAATATCCCGGAAGTTTCCGACGCCTTTCGCCTGGAGGATCCATCTGCTGAGGTTCAGCATATCGTCGAGCCAATTCGCGAGGAAACTGGGGCGGAATTTATCGTCGTTGGAAACAAGGAAGGGATACGATACTCCCACCCTGAACCGGAAAGGATTGGTGAGGAGATGATTGGCGGGGACAATGAACGGGCACTTGAGGAAGGGATGTCCTATGTTTCTGAAAGCACTGGTTCACTTGGCTTATCCATTCGTGGGAAAACACCGGTGTATAATGATGCCGGAGAGATCATCGGCATTGTATCTGTTGGTTTTCTAAACCAGGAGATTCAGGGTATCATCGCGGATCAGAGCCAATCCCTGTGGCTTACTTTAATTGGTATCCTACTTCTTGGGATAGGTGGTGCCATTTGGATTGCCCATTATTTGAAGCAGACTTTATCAGGGATGGAACCGGAAGAGATTTCCCGGATACTCCTGCAAAAGGAAGCGATTTTACAGTCTACTCATGAAGGAATTATTGCTGTTGATAATAAGGGGCTTGTAACGATGATGAATACCGCGGCGAAAAAAATCATCTTTAAAGAGGAAGCGTTCGATCATACATACGGAAGGCCGGTAGAAGAATTGCTTCCACATACCGGACTGTATGATGTCCTCGGCCAAGGTCACAGTCATTATGACAGGGAAATGGTGCTTGGAGATAGTGTTGTACTCGTCAACCGCATGCCTGTATACAGTGATGGAGCGATTGTGGGGGCACTTTCTACCTTTCGCAGGAAAACAGAATTGGAACATGTTACAAACGAATTATTACAAATTAAGCAATACGCAAATGCCCAGCGCGCCCAGACACATGAATTTTCCAATAAGCTTTATACGATCCTTGGCCTGCTGCAGCTGGATCAGAAGCAGGAAGCCTTTGATTTTCTAAAAAAAGAAAAGAATATACAGCAGGAATGGTCAACATTCCTCACGCGTCAAGTTAAGGATCCTATGGTACATGGGCTTCTGTTGGGAAAACATAATCAGGCTAATGAACTCGGGATAGAGATGAATCTTCAACCGGAAAGTCAACTGTCCTATCGTCTGTATGGAATGAAACAAAACGCATTCCTCACTGGACTTGGTAATTTACTTGAAAATGCAATTGACGCTGTAAAACATGAACAGCGAAATGGTGATCAGAAGATTTCTGTATTCTTTACAGATATTGGAAATGATATCGTGGTAGAGGTGGAGGATTCTGGCCCGGGAATTGCTCCTGAAGACGCACCTTTTATATTTGTACAGGGTTTTTCTACAAAAGAGAGCGGATCCCGCGGCACCGGTCTTGCATTATCCAGGCATCTGGTCCTGGAGGCTGGTGGAGAAATCGTGCTGGAAGAAGGCGAACTTGGCGGAGCCTGTTTTGTAATGATCATTCCAAAAGAGGGAGGGAACCGAAATGGATGAAAAATTTCATGTGCTGATTGTAGAAGATGATTTTCGGATTGCGGATATTCACCGGCAATACGTGGAAAAGGTGGAAGGATATGTCGTAGGTGAAGCGGTAAAGACAGGAGAGGATGCATTGTCCTACATGAAAGCATGCACCTTTCAACCGGATTTGATTCTTCTTGATATTTACATACCAGATGTGAAAGGGATGGAGTTATTCTGGGAAATCCGGGAAACGTACCATGATATGGATATTATCGTCATTACAGCCGCACAGGAAGTAGAAGTCATTGAAGAGGCACTACGGGGAGGCGTTTTTGATTATATTGTAAAACCCGTGGACGCCCTCCGTTTTGAAGAAGCATTGAATCGGTATAAACAGCACCGTCAATTTTTTGCTACAAAAGAGATACTTGAACAGGAGGAAATCGATTTACTAACAGGATTACAGCATACATTGGTTTCTGCAGGCAGTAGTCATACGAATCTTCCAAAAGGGATTGATTCCATTACCCTGGATGAAATTACCGATTTACTGAAATCAAGGAGAGATGAAGGAATTACCGCTGTTGAAGTGGCAAAACAGTCTGGTATAAGCAGGTCCACAGCAAGACGGTATCTGGAGTATCTTGTGTCCATCAAGGAAATCCGTACGACACTGAAATATGGGACTGTTGGTAGACCGGAAAGACAATATATCTCATGAAACTTATGAACAAAATAAAGAGAATGGAGAATAAACCACTTATGATAAGAAGGTTTATTCTCCATTTTTTTCGTGCTAATTTTAATAAATCAAACGATAAATATGCTAGCGTTTTCATTATAGAGAAAATCGCGTAACAAGAAACAAGGGGGAAATTATATGTTGAGTTTAATCGGGTTTTTAACCATATTAGCGATTGTTATTTTACTCATAAGAGGGAGAATAATTCCAATTATCGCATTAACCCTTATCCCAATTCTTGGTGCATTTGTGGCCGGGTTTGGTTTAGGAGAGATTGGCAGCTTTTTCAATTCAGGTATGGCATCCGTCATGGATGTTGCGATTATGTTTATTTTTGCCATCTTATTTTTTGGAATTATGCAAGATGTCGGACTTTTTGATCCTTTAATCAACAAGATGATTGCGATTTCAAAAGGAAATATCATTGCTGTGAGCATCGCAACTGTACTGATTGCGGCGGTTGCACAGCTGGACGGGTCCGGCGCATCGACATTCTTGATTTCGATTCCGGCACTGCTTCCATTGTATAAGCGCTTGAAAATGAGCCCTTATTTTCTGCTCTTATTGGTAGCTGGAAGTGCTGCAATCATGAATATGATGCCATGGGCAGGTCCTGTTGGGCGAACAGCATCTGTCCTGAGCGCAGATGTTACGGAATTATGGCATGGACTCATCCCGATTCAGATTATCGGAATGGTACTAATGATTGGTTTAGCAGCTTTTCTCGGCTTTCTTGAAAAACGAAAAATTGAGAAACGTTTTGGCTCTACACAAGCGGCAGCTGCCGCAGTTGTGGAAACATCTGAGGTTGAGGAGGAGTTGAGTTCCGGGGAAGAGGCAGATTCTTCAACAGAAAATACGTTGGCCCGTCCGAAATTATATTGGGTGAATGTTATACTGGCACTCGGTGTAATTGCCTTGCTCGTATCAGGAATTATTCCGGCAGGATTTGCATTTATGATCGGTGTTACGGTTGCATTGCCGATCAATTATCCGAATGTGAAACATCAGACGGAAAGAATCCGATCCCATTCAGCTAATGCTCTGACAATGGCCACAATTATTCTTGCTGCTGGTTCCTTTTTGGGAATTTTAACAGAAACAGGAATGCTGGACTCCCTGGCAGCAGATATCGTGACAGTTCTGCCAGCATTTATGGGACCATATATACATCTTATTATCGCATTTTTTGGTGTTCCATTCGATTTATTACTGAGTACAGATGCTTATTATTTCGCATTGCTTCCGGTCGTGGATCAAATTGCCATCGGATTTGGTGTAGATTCCATCGCCACTGCATATGCGATGATTATTGGGAACATTGTAGGTACATTTATCAGCCCATTCTCTCCAGCGCTCTGGCTTGCACTCGGTCTGGCTGGGCTGGAGATGGGAAAACATATAAGATACTCGCTTCCATGGCTGTGGGGTTTAAGTATTATACTTGTTATCATCGCATGGGTGATCGGAGTTATTTAAGTGGGATACTGTCCTTGCTATCTATAACTCTCCTTGACCTGTCTGCCAAAATCAAATAAAGTATTAGATAAATAAGAAATGAAGAGGTAGACATGATGAACAATTATATGAAAGAAACAATACAATCTTTTGAAGAGAAAAATAGAAACCGTGCACGTTTTCTAATCAATTGTCCGGATCAGCCGGGAATTGTGGCGGCAGTCTCCCAGTTTCTCCATGAACATGGAGCAAATATTGTAGAATCGGACCAATATACAATGGACCCGATGGGCGGGGAGTTTTTTATCCGGATTGAGTTCGAGTGCCCGGATTTAAAAGATAAAGCAAGCCAATTGGAAGAAGCTTTTATCCCGATTGCAGAAAAATTCAAGATGGATTGGAAAATCAATTATGTAAGTGAGGTTAAAAACGTGGCAGTGTTTGTCTCCAAAGAGCCTCACTGCTTGTTGGAGCTCCTTTGGGAATGGCAGAGTGGGGACCTGATGGCAAATATCGCTGTTGTCATCAGCAACCATGAAACTGCGAGGGAAATGGTAGAGTCACTTGGTATTCCCTTCTATTACATCCCTGCAAACAAGGATATCCGCGCCCAAGTAGAAGAAGAGCAGAAAAAGCTGCTGCAGCAATATGATATTGATGTGATTGTCCTGGCTCGCTATATGCAGATCCTTTCACCACGTTTTGTGGAGGTCTACACAAATCGCATCATCAACATCCATCATTCCTTTCTTCCTGCATTTGTTGGTGCCAAGCCGTATGAGCGTGCCTTTGCCCGCGGAGTAAAAATGATTGGCGCCACGTCCCATTATGTAACGAATGATCTGGATGAAGGACCAATCATTGAACAGGATATCGGCAGGGTTGATCACCATGATGATATTAGCGCCATGAAAAAGATTGGCCAGAGCATTGAACGCAGTGTCCTGTCACGGGCCGTGAAATGGCATTTGGATGATCGAATTATTGTGCATGGAAATAAGACAATCGTTTTTTAGAAGACAGGGTTACACGCCCTGTCTTATTTATTTTGGCTTCATGCCTGATTAACGCTCTCAGGCTAGGGTGCATCGCTTGAATATCGTTTTTTAGGCTGGGGTGCATCCCCCGAATCTTGTTAAATATCGCCCTCAGGCTGAATGGCATCCCCCGAATCTCGCAAAACATCGCCCTCAGGCTGAATGGCATCCCCCGAATCTCGCAAAACATCGCCCTCAGGCTAGATGGCATCACCTGAATCTTGTTAAACATCGCCTCCGGGCTTGATAGCATCCCCTGAATCTCGCAAAACATCGCCCTCAGGCCAGGGAGCATCACCTGAATCTTGTTAAATATCGCCCTCAGGCTGGATGGCATCACCCGAATCTCGCAAAACATCACCCTCAGGCTGAATGGCATCACCTGAATCTTGTTAAACATCGCCTCCGGGCTGGATAGCATCCCCTGAATCTCGCAAAATATCGCCCTCAAGCTGGATGGCATCGCCTGAATCTTGTTAAACATCGCCCCCGGGCTTGATAGCATCACCTGAATCTCGCAAAACATCGCCCTCCGGCCAAGGCGCATCCCCCGAATCGTTCTGACGGGGTAATGGAAGTTACTGAAAGTGCTTGTCAAACATTATCTGCTTGTTAAGACATACATCAACAACTCTGGAAATATACTATAATAATCGTTCGAACGATAAGATTCTCCCCCTTATCTTTCTACAAATCTTCCAATCGCCTCTGTAAGAAACATTACCTTATTCCTGTAATGAATTTACAAGAAATCGAACAGGAGGTGAGCAAGTTACTGACTTCATAGCCTTATTTCCGATTGATAAAAAATATCGAAGGGAGTAGAACACAATGGAATTTGGCATTCTTTCTTTATTGCCTCCCGTACTGGCCATTGTGCTGGCACTTATCACACGAAATGTCATTCCGGCGTTGTTTGCAGGTGTTTGGCTTGGTGCAACGATGGTTCATGACTGGAATCCGTTTATGGGCTTGTATGCAAGCTTTGGTGACTTTATTTTGCCAAACCTTGGGGATGAGTGGAGTGCGACTGTTTTACTTTACTGTGGGCTGTTCGGTGTATTAATCACTGTCCTGCAGAAAACAGGTGGCGCCCATGCAATCGCCCAGGCCATTTCAAGAAAAGTTCGGACAGACCGGGGAGCACAGGGGTCCACGATGTTGTTTGGTATCATTATTTTCTTCGAGGATTACTTCAATGCGCTTACGGTTGGTAGTGTGATGCGTTCAGTGACAGATAAAATGCGGGTTTCGAGGGAGAAGCTTGCATATATTGTGGACTCGACCGCGGCTCCGATGTGTTTGCTGGCACCAGTCTCTACATGGGTTGTGTTTGTGATGGGGCTGATTGGGGCACAGTTTGTGGATTTGGGTATAGAAAAATCAGAGTACATGACGTATCTTGCTACGATTCCGTTTAACTTCTATTCAATATTAGCACTCTTGCTTGTAGCGATTGTCATTTATAAAAAATGGGATTATGGTCCGATGGCACAGGCTGAATATCGGGCGAGAACGACAGGGGAAGTGCTTCGTGATGGGGCAGAGCCGCCGTCCGATGATTCCATGATGGATGTTGAAATGAAGGAAGGAAACACACCGAAAATGCGAAATATGATCGTGCCACTTGTGGTACTGCTTGGGCTGATTCCGCCATTATTTTTATGGACTGGCGGTTTTCCTGAAAATGATTTCGTTACAGCTGTCGGCGAGTCTAATGGCGGCTTGTCCATCTTAATGGCAGCATTTGGGGCAGTTATAGTCGCTCTTCTGATGGGGATGAGACAGAAGCTGTTTAACTTCAAGGAAGCGATGAGTATTGTTGTGACCGGCTTTCGCAGTATGATGCTTGTCTATATTATTTTAACACTTGCCTGGTCGATAGGAAGTGTGACATCCGTATTGGGAACAGCTGAGTTTATTGTCAGTTTAGCGGAACAAACAACTTCGCCGGCTATTATCCCGATATTGCTATTTTTAGTCGGTGGTGTGATTGCATATACAACAGGGACCTCGTATGGAACCTTTGCGATAATGATTCCAATTGCCATGCCACTTGCAGCCTCCATGGATATTTCAATGTTATTATGCATCGCTGCCGTTCTCAGTGGAGGGGTTTTCGGAGACCACTGTTCACCAATTTCAGATACGACAATTCTATCTTCAGCGGGGGCATCCAGTGATCATATTGACCATGTGAATACACAAATGCCTTTTGCGTTAACTGCCGGTATTAGTGGAATTGCTTCTTTTTTAATTGCAGGTATAACTGGTTCTGTGCTGCTCTCCCTTGCCGTCGGGATTGTAATCATGATTCTGCTGGCATATCTCCTGAATCGCTTTTGGGGGAAGAAAATACCTGATGAGATAAAGACTTCTGCATAAAACCAATGCCGCTAACTCTGGCGGCTTTTTCTTTTGGGATTTTTAAATGGAATAGCTGAATTTTATAATAATTTTACATTATTTTTATATTCAGGAAACAAATGTGTTCTATACTAGAGGTGAATCAAATTTGGTTAAGTGAGGTGATTACGATGGGCTTCAGGAAATTAACGTTAGGTATGTCTACAGTAATCCTTTCCACTGGGGTATTGTTTGGATGTGGAACAGATGAAGAACAAGAACAAGAACAAGATCCAACAACCGAAGATCCAGCCCAACAAGAACAACAGCAGGAAGAAGAAGAGCAAAATGATACGGAAATGGACGAAGAATCGGAAACTGGCGAATAACCTCCACTTACATGAAGCAGCTGTCTCATCAAGATCTACACCATCTTATGGGACAGCCTTTTATTTTCATTTGGACGAATCGAAACGTTAAGTAGATCACAAATGACACATGAAAGAAAATTGTAGAAGGGATGATGTGCATGTTAACCAGCCGGCAAAAAGAAGTGATGTTACCTGTAACAATCGATCGGGAGCGTGTGAATGCGTTGCATGCAAAGCTGAAGAAAGATAGGAAGAGGATGCAGGATGATGAAAAGGCCTATTATGACAAGGAGAAGGATCAGCGGGATATGGAGGCTTTTTATCAGGGGATTGATTTTGAGCTTGATGGAGATCAAGTGATTCAGGCAATGAAAGACCTGCTTCGTGAAAGACATATCAACAAGGTGACTTATGATCCGAGTGAGTATGTGTACCCATGGGTGGATTTGCGACCAGATGGCAATCTAATGAGTATCTACAATGGAAAAAGTCGAAATCCAGAAGATGTTATAGAGGCGGATTATATGACATCCTTAAAGCGGGAGGAAGAAATGAATAAGATATCGGATGAGGACAAAGAACGTTTCGCACAAATTGCGGCAGATTTTAAATATAACTGTGAACATGCTGTGCCACAGTCCTGGTTCAATGAACAAGAACCGATGCGTGGGGATATCCATCATTTATTCACATGTGATCCTACTTGTAATTCTTTTCGGAGCAATTATCCTTATCATGATTTTACAGCGTATACACCAGAAATAGAAGTAAGCCGGATTGATGAAGGATGTGGAAAGGCAGCGGGGGAATTATTTGAGCCGGAATATGGAAAGGGAGCCGTCGCAAGGGCGATGCTGTATTTTTTAATACGATATCCAAATCAGATCGAAGCGGCATATATGGAGCAAGTGGATACAGATCTTCTTCTGGAATGGCATGTGAAATTTCCTCCGGATTTGTATGAAAGACACAGGAATAAGGCGATCTATGACATCCAGGGGAATCGTAATCCATTTATTGATCTTCCGCAACGAATGCTGGAGGTGGTGAAAAGAATCAGGGGACTGGCTCTCTGATTCTTTTTTTCTGTTTAATACAGGACTTATGACATCCTACTAATCTAGTGATTTTCCTTACATGGATTTATCATTGTATTCATTCAAGATTAATAGTCTTTCTTTACAATAATAGATAATACATCATAAAGGAGAGGATTTTGTTGAGGAAACGCATTTTTACAATACTATTGATGTTTATTGTTTTGGTAAGCCTTTTTGCAGCACCTACATATGCCAGCAGTGAAAATTCGGGCAAACCTAGGGACGTGGCGAATGTTGCACACCGTGGCGCATCCGGGCACGCACCTGAAAATACAATGGCTGCTTTTCAAAAGGCATTTGAGATGAAGGCGGATTACATTGAGATTGATGTCCAGATGACTGCAGATGGTGAACTGATCGCCATCCATGATACAACAGTAGACCGCACCACAGATGGGGCTGGTTTTGTCGGTGATTTCACACTGGAGGAAATTCAAGCACTGGATGCGGGAAGTTGGTTCGGTGAAGCATTTGTAGGAGAACAGATTCCTACATTTGAGGAAATTCTTGATGAATACCGAGGGAAAATAGGGATATTGATTGAATTGAAATCACCGGAGTTATACCCCGGAATTGAAGAAAAGGTTGCGGAAACTTTAATGGAACGTAATATGCACCGTCCGCAAAATGGAAAAATCATTGTCCAATCGTTCAACCATGAATCTGTACAAACATCCAAAGAGTTTTTGCCAGGAATTCCTCATGGTGTGCTTGCAGGCATTACTTGGGCAGGAGTTAGTGATGAACAGTTAGAGGAATTTGCTGGCTATGCCGATTACTTTAATCCGAACATGAATATTGTTGACTATGAGCTTGTAGAACGGGTACATATATCAGGCATGGAGATTTATCCGTATACAGTAAGAGCACAGGAAGAAGCTGATCGCTTGATGGATCTTGGTGTTGATGGAATTATTACAGATTTTCCAGAATATGTGTATAAACATCCTGTACATCATTAGATTGATGTGACGCACCGAATAAACCGGGCCTTTAATGGCTCGGTTTTTGCCCAGGTTTTTTTCTGGAAATTTCGAACTGCGATAAAGCTTCCTACCGAAAAGATTTGGGACTGCGATAACGCTTCCTACCGAAGTGATTTGGGACTGTGATTACTCGTCCCACCGAAGTGATTTGTTGTTGTTGTTGCCGCAAATTTTATAAAGTGCGACGTAACGCTGGGTTGATTTTCGCTGTGGTATGGTACGTAGCAGTATATACCAATTACAAAGGTTAGAAAGCAACAAAATTTATGAAAAGATTAAGGAGAGGATTTACGATTACTGCGAATATGGAAACACAGATAATTGATGATATGATGCAGGAAATTGTGTCGAAAAGCATGGAGACAGGGGATAAACTACCTTCTGAAAATGAGCTTGCCGAAAAGTATCAAGTACCAAGAATGACTGTAAGAAATTCGCTAACTAAATTAGAGGAACAGGGGATTATTTATTCCAGGCAGGGCAAGGGACGATATGTAAAGGAGAAATCACTAAAGATTCAATTGCATTTAACAGGGAAAACCAGTTTCACCGATAAAATGAAGGAATCCGGTTATCGCTTAGTCACCCGGAATATCTCCTGTGATAAAATCAACTATGATGAAAAAATTTATCATATCCTGGATGCGGATGAAAGGGATTCTGTTTATAAAATTGCACGATTACGCTATATCAATGATGAACCAATTGCTGTTCACAACTCTTACGTCCGTGCAGCAACTTTCCCAGGGATTGTGGAAGACGGCAGGAAGATTGAATCGATGTTTGCTTATTACAGAAGGTTGGGATATATCAATTTTACCAGTAATAAAACATTACTCAGTGTCACATTTCCAACGTTTGACGAACAGCAGCTGCTTTCATGCAATCGGCTGGAGCCGCTCCTTGTTATTGAAAGTGATTGCATGGATGCAGACTCTGGAGATGTGCTGGAGCATACAAAAATCGTATACCGGAGTGATAAGTTTAAATATGACATCACAATGGATTAAGGGACAGGATAGCGTCTGTATTTTGACGGCCTTATTTTCGTGTGCAAAGCATAAAAAACAATCCAATCGCTTGCGAAATCACAGCTGATTTTGCAGGCGATTTTTTTAGTGAAAGAGAATAGCCGTACGACAATGTTAAGAAGCTTTACAAATTCTTAACTGTATCTTATCACACAACAACTTGGCAACAAGTTACGATAGATTTGTAAGGGAGGTTATGGTTCATGATGAAACGACGCAGGAGAACGGAAATTCTAATTCAGGGAGAACCCAGTCTGGCACATAAATTTGCAACAGAGATTATAGAAACCTATGACTGCATGGAAATAATCGCACCACATTATGGGATGACGATGGTCAAGATGCGGGAATCCGCGAAGAATTCCTTATTCTATCTTGGTGAAGTACTCGTCACCGAAGCAAAAGTTGAAATTCAGCAGCAAATCGGGATTGGCTTAGTTGCAGGGATGCATGAGGAACTTGCAATGGATCTCGCAATTATTGACGCAGCATACAAGGCTGATTTACCTGAAAGTAGAAAATGGGAAGAAGAACTTCTTCACGCTGAACAGTACATTGAGGAAGCAAAAGCGAAAAAGCAGGCGGAATTGTTTGAGACGAAGGTCAATTTTGAAACGATGGATATTTAATATATAAAATCTGAAAAAAACAGGAGGGAATCTTGTGGCAGTTGAGCAGATACATGATGTACAGCAAGTATATCGAGAAATATTACATAGTATGTCCAGACCAGGGACCATTTCAACCATCGATGCGGCTTCAGCGGAATTAGCTCATCATCTTCCGTGTTTTAACGCAACCATACACAGTGCTATGACACTGCTGGATGCGGAGGTAACTTTTCATGTACTTACAGAAAACCACTCGGATATAAACGGGAAAATTTCAGCCTATACGTTGGCAAGTGAGGCACCGATTGCCGAAGCTGATTATATCATCGTTTTAAGTGATGCAACGGAATGTAAAATTCTTCGTGCCATGAGGAATTGTAAAATCGGAAACTTGATCAATCCCCAGCATTCAGCTACATGGATCATGGAAAGTTCCTTGCTTACAAATGTTGGTGAACTGACATTATCAGGGCCTGGGATTAAAGAGGATATAACGCTTGATACACGCTTTTCTCCACTTGTTTGGGAGGCAAGAAATGAAAGGATAAAGGAATATCCGATGGGGATTGATTTGATTTTTACAGATGAAGCGGGGCAGATTGCCTGTCTTCCGAGAACAACAGTGGTAAAACTTCCGGAGGTGAAGTAATGGGCTATGTTGCAGTGAAGGGCGGTACACAGGCTATCGAGGCTTCCCTAAAACGGTTGGAGTATGAACGGTTAAAGGGAGAGGAAATTATTGAAATCAAAACAATCCTGGCCTCGATGCGGACAATGGTAGATCAGGTCATGTCGGAAAGTAGTCTCTATTCTCCGTTTCTGGCAGCACTGGCGATCAAACAGGCAGAAGGAAGTATGGAAGAAGCGGTTTTCCTGATGCGTGCCCATCGCTCGACTTTACCGCGCCTCTATTACAGCCGGGCGGCAGATTCTGAATCGATGCTGGTGGAGCGCAGGATTTCCGCAAGCTTTAAAGATATTCCAGGTGGACAGTTGCTTGGTGCAACAACGGATTATACGCACAGGCTGCTTGATTTTCGGCTGGCAGAAGAGAACGCCAAGGAAAATGAACAATGGCTGACAACGTATAAAAAAATACTACAAGAAGTTGAACCAACCGGTGAAGTCCAATACTTCCCCAAAGTAGTTGAATATTTACGAAAGGAAGGACTTTTTGAAACTTATCCGCATGATGATACCCCTCCAGTGGACATCACGAAGGAAAGTTTGCAGTTTCCTGTCTCCAGGAGTGCAAGACTGCAAGTGCTCACACGTGGTCAGACTGGTGCGGTAACTTCACTGGGCTATGCATCACTTAGGGGCTATGGCCAAGTGCATCCGACAGTTGGCGAGGTGAGAGTCGGCGTCCTCCCCATTTATGTGGAGCATCCAAACGAAGGGACAGGTGACACAGAAGATGATTTTTATATTGGGGATATTCGCCTCACCGAAGTGGAATCCTTCGTGCCAGTGCATGTAAAAAATGAATATCATGAAGATGAATTGGAGTTTGAAATCGGCTATGGTGCTTGTTACGGGCAAAATGAAACGAAGGCAATTGCCATGAGTATCCTGGATCAGTGTCTGGAACATCCGGAAGCTGATTTTCCGACACATGATGAGGAGTTTGTTCTGCTACATATTGATTCCGTTGAGTCGACAGGTTTCATATCGCATCTGAAATTGCCGCACTATGTGACATTTCAGTCGAAGCTGGATAGTGTCCGCAACGTAAAGAAGGGGGGAGACGAAAATGAGAACTGAAAGGCAATTTGCTTTTTTGGATGAAGGGTCGAAAAAGGAAATCCGCCGCACCATCTTAAAAGCTGTGGCGATTCCGGGTTACCAGGTGCCATTTGCATCAAGGGAAATGCCGATTGCTCGCGGATGGGGAACAGGAGGACTGCAAATTACACTGTCACTTATCGGGAGAGAAGACGTGCTTAAAGTGATTGATCAGGGAGCTGATGAGTCGGTGAATGCAGTCAGTATTAAGAAATTAGTGAAAGATACCACAGGTGTGGACCTGACCGAAAGCACAAAGAATTCCACACTCATCCAGTCAAGGCACAGGGTTCCGGAAATTCCGTTAAGCAAGGACCAGATACTCATATTGCAGGTACCGATGCCGGAACCACTTCGGTCTGTGGAAGCAAGGGAATACATGACGAAGCGGCTTCATGCGGATGAGGAATATAGTGGAGCCTGGCTGATGCTTTTTGAGCAAATTATGAAATACGGATCCACAGCAACGGATGCAGATCATCCGGTCATTGTAAATAACCGTTATATTACAGCCCCAAGCCCGATTCCAAGATTTGATAATCCGAAATTGCATCAGTCGGAGGCATTAATTCTCCTCGGAGCAGGAAGGGAGAAGAAGATCTATGCTATCCCGCCATATACGGATGTTGAGTCCCTTGCTTTTGAGGATTATCCATTTCAAGTGGAAGATTTTGAAGGAAAGCATTGCCATCTTTGCGGGGCAACGGGAGTTTTCATGGATGAATTAATTGATCCTGTAACGGATGAAACTGTTTATCAGTGCAATGATACGAGCTATTGTCTGGAGCGGTTAAATAAGAAGGGGAAAGTGGAGGTGGAGAAGATCCATGTATGAAGAATCGTTACTCCGTGTGCGGAATTTACACAAGCAATTTGGCCCCGGGTGTAATCAATGCAGCGAGGCAAAGGGTCGGGAGCTTGAGAAAAATTATTGCCCGGCATGTGGCACGGTATATGCCTGTCGGGATGTTTCTTTTGATTTATTCCCCGGGGAAATTATCGGCATTGTCGGGGAAAGTGGCAGCGGAAAGTCGACAATGATGCAGTGCTTGTATTTTGATGCAGCTGTTACCTCTGGGGAAATATACCTAAATGACCCGGTCTTTGAAGGGCAAAATGTGTTGGAATTGTCTTCCCAGAAAAAACGGTACATTCGAAATCATAAATACGGCATGGTTTATCAAAACCCTGTTCAAGGACTGAAAATGAATTTTTCTTCAGTTGGTAATATTGCCGAAAAGCTGATTGCAGCGGGAAATCGGAATGTATCAGACATGGAAGAAACGAGTGAAAAGCTATTGGAAAGTGTGCATATCCCACTATTTCGCATGAAAGATGAACCACAGAATTTCTCCGGCGGGATGCAGCAGCGTGTGCAGATTGCCAAGGCATTATCAAATAACCCGCCTGTTTTGTTTCTGGACGAAGTAACGACAGGGTTGGACTTATCGGTACAGGCAAATGTGCTTGACTTAATTAAGAAAATTCAGCGTGAATCCGGGATTGGCATGATTGTGGTATCCCATGATCTGGCGGTTATCCGGATGCTTTGTGACCGTACTGTTGTCATGCTGAATGGGGAGATGATTGAAACAGGGCTGACGGATCAAATTCTTGAGGATCCTCAGCATTCATATACACAGCAATTAGTTTATTCATTGATATAGGAGGATTTATCACGGTGTACATTATTCATAATGGAAAAGTTGTTACAGAAGAAGCGATTATTGAAGGGCATGCTGTCATCACAGAAGGGGAGACAATCCGAGGCATTATTCCAGAGTGTGAAATTTCATCCTACCCAGAGGCGGAAAGGATTGATGCAAACGGTGGCTATATTTCACCGGGGTTCATTGACATTCATTCTGATTATATTGAGACAATCGCATCCCCGAGACCGACAAGTATGATGGATTTTAACATCAGTTTGCGGGAAGCGGAAAAGATCTTAATAAGCCATGGAATTACGACGATGTTTCATTCCCTTTCGTTCTATCGGGAGGATATTTTTACTAATAAACCAATGCGAAGACCGGAAAATGTCCAGCGGATGGTTGATGCAATAGACAGCACCCATCACGAACTTCATCTGATTCGCCACAGACTCCATGCCCGATTTGAGATTGATAATCTCGATGAAGTGCATCAGCTTGTCCAAAATATTGAGGACGATAAAGTACATCTATTGTCGTTTATGGATCATACCCCCGGCCAGGGACAGTACCGCGATCTGGAAGTGTATCGCCAAACATTGCAGGGGTATCGTGAATTAAGTAATCATGACGTTCAGACGATTATCATGGAACGTCAGACGGCAGAAGTGATCACAATGGAAAAGATGAAAGAAATAGCAGGCAAAGCGATGGACAAAGGCATAGCAGTGGCTTCCCATGATGACGATAATATTCAAAAATTGGAACTTGTGAAATCCTTTGGCACTACCATTAGTGAATTCCCAATTACCCTGGATGTTGCAAAAAAAGCCAGAGAGATGGGGATTTCGACCATTGTCGGTGCTCCAAATGTCCTGCTTGGTGGTTCCCATTCCGGAAATTTAGCTGCAGTCGAGGCTATTGCGCATAATTGTGCGGATATTCTATGCAGTGACTATTATCCTGCTGCCCTGCTCCATGCGATATTTGATTTAAACGAGAAACATGGAAATGATCTGCACCACATGTTTATGATGGTCACGCATAATCCGGCAAAAGCAGTACACATGGATTCGGAGATTGGATCCATCAAAGCAGGTAAAAAAGCAGATCTGCTAGTTATTGAACGAATGGAAGACGGGTATCCGATGCTGACAAAAACGATTGTCAATGGATCCTTAATTACAACGACTAATTACCGTACGAAATAAAAAAGGAGTTGTTTTGCTGATGCTTGAAGTGAAGGAGTTTGGCAAACGGTTTACGATTCACCACATAGGTAAAACCATCCAGGCAGCTGAACACATTGATTTCACCCTGAAAAAGGGGGAATTCATTGGGATTGTCGGAAAAAGCGGCAGCGGGAAGTCGACGGTCCTTAAGAGCATTTATCGTACTTATTTGCCGGATAAGGGGCAGATTCTATATGATTCGGCTCGTTTTGGCCGCATTGATTTAACAAAAGCAACAGAACGGGAGATGCTTTATCTTAGAAAATATGAAATCGGCTATGTGTCGCAATTTCTGAATGTGATGCCGAGAACGACATCACGAAAGCTGGTGGAAAAAGCATTACTTGAAATGGGGAAGTCTGAAGCAGTTGCACAACTTGAAGCAGAGAAAGCATTAACACATTTTGAACTGGATTCAAAATTATGGGATACCTATCCGAATACATTCTCCGGTGGGGAAAAACTCCGCCTTAATATTGCCATGGCAACGGTAAAAAAACCGAGACTGCTATTGCTTGATGAGCCGACTGCAAGTCTTGACAGGCAATCGAAACAAAAGGTCAGGGAAATCATTGAAAGCCTGAAAGCTCAAGGGACAACGCTTGTGGGCATTTTCCACGATATTGAATTTATGGATGGTTTATGTGACAACATTTTTGATATAAAAAACAGCCGAGCAGCCAGACACCAGGCGGGTGTTGTAAAGTGAAAGCAGACCTGCACGTACATAGCAGCTATTCCGATGGTTCTGATTCCGTCGGGGAAGTGATGAAAAAAGCGAAGAAACGCGGGCTATCCCAAATTAGTTTTGTCGAACATGATACGATTACAGGCTGGTATGAAGTACAACGGATGGGGGAGAAATATGAAATTGAAACAATCCCAGGCATTGAACTATCGGCGTATGATTTTAAACGAAGCCGGAAAGTTCATATTCTTGGCTATTTCTACAACCCGGAAGCATCGAATATACAAGCGGTAACGGAACCGGTACGAGAGCGGAGGCAGGCACATTCCCTATGGCAAATCGAGCAGTTGAATAAGAATGGCTACGCACTAGATGCGGAAAGGATTATGAAGATGGTCAAGCCAGGCAGTACCATATATAAACAGCATATCATGAAGGATCTGACAGCGGCGTCGTATTCATCGAGAGAGTATAAACAGTTATATCAAATGTTATTTAAAGGAAATGGTATTGCCTCCGGAGACATCCGCTATATGGATGTGTTTGATGCCCTGCAGGCAATTGTGGCAGATGGCGGGATTGCTGTCGTTGCGCATCCTGGTCAGCTGGATTCCTATGAGCTCATTCCGGAGCTGGTTGATGCTGGATTAGGCGGGATTGAATGTAATCACCCGGACCATGTGAAACAGGACCATCAGAAAGTGGTTGAATTGGCGAGTGAATACCAGCTGATGATGACTGGCGGTACAGATTACCATGGTGATTTTGGAGAAGTGATCGGGGTGGGAGAAATTTTAAGTCCTGCAACGATTACCCCCCTAAGATCAAGGACATGTAAACAACCTTAAGATAGGGTTAAGAGTCTGTAAATTTGCACTATTTTGTTTCGGGTTATGTTTCAATATAACTAGCTAAACAGAGTGAGAGGAATGGGGTGATTTCTTCTGTGAATTTGTAGAATGATAGCTTTGAGATTAGGTACATTTCGTTACAAAAACTTTCTAAAGAGGTGCATGGTGATGAAAAGGAATTTATCTTTGATTGTAATGCTGTCTGTATTTATGGTATTTTTAGCTGCTTGTTCCCAAAGTAGTGCCAATGAAGGTGGAGAGCCTGATGATGTAATCGATATTGTCTGGTACCCGAATGAATCTGGTAGTGAACTAAAATCTTCCCGTGACGCCATTGGCAGTACAATTGCAGATGCTACCGGCAAGGAAGTGGAACATCACTTAACAACAGATTATGCGATTGCTATTGAAACATTGGTTAATAATAATGCTGATTTGGCATTCATGGGAGCTCAAGGATATATCGAAGCAAATGCCAGTAATGATGCCATCCAGCCTTTAGCTGTACCAACAGGGCCATCAGGAACATTGGACGACGCTTTATATCACAGCTGGCTTGCATTGAACGTAGATGAGCAGGAAAATTATAAAGTTGACGGTGAATTTTCACTGGACACAATTGCAGACAAATCGTTTTCCTTTGTATCAACAAGTTCAACATCAGGATTTAAGGTTCCAACTTCCACAATCCTTGGGCATTTCAATGAGCAGGAAGAATACGCTAATCTGACGGAAGAGGACTTAATGGAAGGCGGCGCATTATTTTCCCAGGTATTATTTGGAAATTCCCACCAGGGATCAGCAGTGAATCTATTAACAGGTAATGCCGATGTAGCTGCATTCTGTGATACATGTGTGGAAAATTATGTGGAAATTGCAGAAGGGGAAGAAAATACGGAAGGCGCGGTCTATCGTGTAAAGGATGATGCAGAAGAGCCTTTTAACAATGTAACTGGCAGCGAGTTCACGTTAATGAGTGTAACTCCAGTGTTGAATGCTCCATTTGTTGCCAACATGGAAGCATTAGGTCAGGAAGATTTTGACAAATTGTTGGAAGTCTTCACTTCAGATGAAGTTGCAAACAATGAAGCGATTTTCGTACCGGAAGATTCTGAGGACTCCGCGTTATTCACAAAATCTGGTGATGAACGATTTGCACCAGTTGAAGATGAGTGGTTCGACCCAATTCGTGAGCTTTCCAACTAATCGTTTTGCTCAGGGGGCCAGACCCCTCTGAGAAAGTATAAAACTTTGTTACTGCATGATAGTTCGGAATAAGGCTTTATCGCCAAAAAAGATTAGCGAAAATCTAAGTTTTCTAAATAAAGGAGTTTATATTCATGTCATTATTACAGGTTGAGGGACTTGGTAAATCATATGACTTAGCAACAAAGGTATTAAAGGATATCCATTTTGAGGTGGAAGCAGGAGAATTTGTTTCCATTATAGGACCATCCGGTGCAGGAAAGTCGACCCTTTTGCGCTGTATCAATCGAATGGTTGACATCAATGAGGGTCGTGTAACGTTTGATGATTTGGACGTAGGAAGTCTGAAGAAGAAAGAACTTCGTAAATTGCGGACAAATATTGGGATGATTTTTCAACATTATAATCTAGTACCAAGGTTGACGGTCATTGAAAATGTGCTGCATGGACGTTTTGGCTACAAGACAGTCATGCAGGGAGTCCTGGGAAGGTTTACGGAAGAAGAGAAAGAGCATGCTTTTTACCTTCTTGAAAAACTGGGTATTGAAGAACATGCATATAAACGCTGTGATCAGCTAAGCGGCGGACAGCAGCAACGTGTTGGAATTTGCCGAGCCCTTATTCAGAAACCGAAGCTTGTTCTTTGTGATGAACCGATTGCTTCCCTTGATCCGAATGCATCAAAAGTAATTATGGACCATTTAAAATCCATCACAACTGAAATGAACATCACCTGCCTTGTAAATCTCCATCAGGTGGAAGTTGCTCAAAGCTATTCGGATCGTATTATCGGCTTGAAAAAAGGAGAAGTCGTTTTTGACGGACCTAATCTGAAACTGTCCGAGGAACAGATCAATCATATTTATGGTACAGCAACGAGAGAGTTAATTACGGTATAAGGAGACAGCCTGTGATGGATGCTAAACGAATGCGCAAACGCAAATGGCAGACAAGTCTGGTTTTTATAATCATTATCGTAATCACCTATTTGTCTGCTGTGATAACAAATTTTAATTTTCTGCAGGGTCTTGCCACATTTCCTGCAGCAATCGGATGGATTTTTTCTAACCTGCTGATTACACAAGAATCCCTGGAAAGATTGCCGGATGTATTGGTGAAATTGAATGAAACAATCTTCATGTCGATTGCTGCCACAACAACAGCTGCCGTCGTTTCCCTTTTTTTGGGACTAATGGGATCCAAAATAACGAGAATTAATGGCTTCATCAGTACGTTGGCCCGGTTTATCGCATCGTTTTCCAGAAATATTCCAGTAGTGGCGTGGGCGCTAATCCTGCTGCTCTCCTTTGGGCAAAATTCAGTGACCGGCTATTTGGCACTATTCGTCGGAAGTGTTGGATTTCTGACACGGGCGTTCATTGAATCCATCGATGAAGCAAGCCACAGTTCGGTGGAGGCATTAACAGCCACTGGAGCATCTTATTTTCATATTGTAAATAAGGCGGTTATACCTCAATGCAAGCCACAGCTGATCAGCTGGATCTTATTTATGATTGAAACAAATATCCGCAGTGCAACACTCGTCGGGATACTGACAGGTACAGGGATTGGGTTCATTTTTGATTTATACTATAAGACGATGAACTATAACATGGTCGCTCTTATTACTTTCACGATTGTTCTTGCCGTCATCCTGATTGAACTAATCTCCAACTATATACGGAAGGTGATTCTGTAATGGAAGTCATTCAAACAAGACCCTACATAAAACGAAAGAGAGATGGCAGGATTAATCTGAAAGCAGGAAGCAAATCAGAGCGTGTGATGCGAGTAACACTTATTCTTTTTGTTGTATTAACAGGAATGGCTTTTCTGTTTTTCGATTATACCGGATTGGAGCTGTCGAGTGCGATTACAGAAACGGCTCATAATCTGAAGGTGATGTTTCTTCAGCCGGGATTAAGCCATTTTGGGTTAGGGGAAGCGATGTATCAAATTGGAATAACACTCGGATTGGCAGTTTTATCAACAGTTTTTGGTGGAGTGATTGCCCTGTTTCTGGCCTTGATGGCAGCAACGAATTTATCGAAGGAGTGGCTCTCTAAAAGTGTACGGATTGTTGTTGCTTTTATACGGGCTGTGCCAACCGTATTATGGGTGCTCATCTTTGCAATAGCAGCAGGCCTGGGGAGTGAGGCCGCAATCCTTGGTATGCTGTTTCATTCGGTAGCATACCTGGTTAAAGCATTTTCCGAGTCCTTTGAGGAAATAGACCCTGGCATTATTGAAGCTTTACGGGCAACTGGCTCCAGCTGGTGGCATATTGTCACACATGCTGTGCTTCCATCCACTTTTACCTATTTGATGTCATGGACATTTCTGCGGTTTGAAATTAACTTTGGTGTAGCCGTCGCAATGGGAGCTGCAGCAGGTGCAGGGGGTATCGGCTTTGAGCTTTCCATGGCATCCGGATTCTACTTTGATCTTAGTGAGGTTGGATTTATTACCTATGCCATCTTATTAATCGCCATTTTCCTGGAAGTCCTTTCCACTAAAATGAAAAACCGCTATTTTCCGGCAACGTTAGAGAAGTAATAAACGAAAACCGAAAATAATTGCCCCTGATGTGGGAGCCTTTCTCTTTATGGAAGGCTCCCACTAGCATTTTGAAGTACATCCCCCAGATTATTGCAAAAGAAAAAGACTGAAGATTCTTTTCTATTTCCCATTGAAAAAATCTCCTTTTATGTAATAATTAATAGAAACGAAAAGTCTGAATTGATTACATAATTTCATTATCAGTCATCAGGGGGAGTTTTCATGTCTAACAGCAAAACAGCCATCATCGTTGGCGGAGGAATTGGCGGGCTTGTAACAGCACTTAAGTTGCACCGCTCAGGCGTAAAAGTAAATGTTTTTGAAAGTGTAGGAACGATTCGTGCGCTAGGTGTTGGAATTAATCTACTGCCACATGCGGTAAGAATTTTAACGGAACTGGGGCTTAGTGAGGATCTGGAAAAGATTGGCGTTCCTACAGCAGAACTCAGTTATTTCAATAAATTTGGACAGCAAATCTGGCAGGAACCAAGAGGAAAAGACGCGGGCTATCGCTGGTCGCAATATTCCATTCACCGGGGCAGGCTGCAGATGCTTCTGTTAAAAGCGGCACAGGAACAACTAGGTGAGGAAGCTGTGAAGACAAGTCACCATCTGACTTCATTTGAGTCTTTTTCCGATAAGGTGGAAGCACATTTCGAGAATAAAAAAACAGGAGCGTCACTGGGAAAATACAGTGCGGATATCCTAATCGCAGCAGATGGAATTCATTCGGCTGTGCGGAAATCCTTTTATCCAAATGAAGGAGAGCCGAAATTCAGTGGACGGATTTTATGGCGCGGCCTTACAGAAGCTTCTTCCTTCCTGACAGGAAAATCAATGATTATGGCAGGATTCCAGGATCAGAAGTTTGTTGCTTATCCGGTTGACCCGGAAATTTCAGGTGACCGTTCACTTGTTAATTGGATTGCAGAGCTCACCATTGAGGAAGATGCACCAACACGGGCGGATTGGAACAGGAAAATCGATAAGCAGAAATTTGCCCCTGCTTTTGCCGATTGGGACTTTGGCTGGCTGGATGTGCCAAGGCTCATTGAGGAAACTGAGGCTGTCTATGAATTTCCGATGGTAGACAGAGATCCACTGCCAGCGTGGACGTTTGGCAGAGTGACGTTACTCGGGGATGCTGCCCATCCGATGTATCCAATTGGGTCAAATGGCGCGTCCCAGGCGATCCTCGATGCGGATGCATTGGGACAGGCTATAATGGAAGAACCTGATGTTGAATCTGCATTAAAGGCATATGAAAAAGTGCGGTTAGAGCCCACAGCCAATATTGTAAAAAGCAACCGGAAAAACGGCCCGGAACACGTCATGCAAATTGTTGAAGAACGTGCACCAGAGGGCTTTGCCGAATTGCATGACATCATCTCAAAAGGAGAGCTTGAGGAGATAACAGGCGGCTATAAGAAAATTGCCGGATTTGACCAGAAATCACTGAATAAGAAATAGGAGTAAGAAAACATGATCGAACATATTGTATTAATCAAATTCTCTCCGGAGACAAAAATGGAAGAAAAAGATGAATTAATCCGAAGAACATTGGCGCTGAAAAACGTTATTCCGGGCATTGTGGACATTCAGCAGGGACATAACTTTTCCGATCGAAGCAAGGGGTACGAAGTCGGGCTGACCGTCCGCTTTACAGACCGGGACGCGCTGGAAGGCTATGGCCCCCATCCACAGCATCAAAAGATTGTTTCCTATCTGAAGGAAATTGGTGTAGAAGATAGTATCGTAGTTGATTTTCCGGTGGATGCTTGATGGTATCGTTGCGTAGTTTTATGCCGAGAACGCTATTTAATTAATAAAAAGATGAGCCCCTGAACACTTTAGGTGCTCATCTTTTTTATATGTATTGTAAAATAGTAACCTAGGTAAAGTAATCCAAATAAAGGAGAGATTTCAATGATCCATACCTAGTTTAATGAATTGGTAACGGATTGATGCTTCCGGAGACAGGCTGGATTCTTTCCAATTATGATGTTCGGTCTTCCTGCTGCGGTGTTAGCAATGTATCACACAGCGAAAACCAAAAAGAAAAAAACTGCAGCGTCTTTATTGATGGCCGCAGCGTTTGCATCCTTCTTTACCGGTGTTACAGAAATGCTTGAATTCTCCTTTATGTTTTTGGCACCAGCTCTTTATGTGGTTCAGCATATCCTCACTGAAACTTGATAAGCCTGATAAGTCCTGTTCGAATTTTTCTTCAGCGATAAAGGTTCCTCTTCCTTTTTGCCGGTATACCAGACCTTGTGCAACTAAATTATTGATAGCTTGCCTTACTGTCATTCTGTTTATCTTGTACTTTTCCGACATCTCACGCTCGGAAGGCAATATATCTCCAGGGGCAAGATTTTCAGATTGTATGAAGTTTTTAATTTGTTCTTCTAATTGATAATATATCGGGATAGGCGAATGTTTATCGATCATGAAAGACCCCCCCTTTTTTCGAATTGTATTCTGCACGAACTGGTATAAAGAAGTCCCTTGCTGCAAAATTCATGGAGCAATCAAGAAACTGGCAGTATAAAAGAAATCTGTCGTCCAAAGAAATTCCATATTATAAACGCAGTAGGTATCGTCCGATTTTAGAAGAAACATGTTCCTTCTCATCATATAAGAACTTGATGATTAGCTGAATTTTCTAATCAATTGTACCAGATTGCTATACTTGTATAGATAAAGGTATAGACCACTATAATGGTGTTACGGTTGAAATTGTAATTGGAAAGGAAGATGAAATATGCCACATGAACATCTTTTTATTAAAAATGTATCGGTTTTTCTTGAAGACAAGGTGCTGCCAAACGGTGGTATATATATTGAAAATAATCAAATCAAAGACATTGTGGAAATGAAAGATAATGAAAAGTACACAGACGGGGATATTGAGGTCATCGACGCCAAAGGTCTCCATGCTATTCCCGGATTCATCGATGGTCATATCCATGGAGCGAATGGAGCGGATGTGATGGATGCAACAGAAGCAGCGCTTGATTCCATGACTTCGGTTTTACCAAGGGAAGGGACGACAAGCTTTTTAGCAACGACAATCACCCAATCCCCGGAGAATATTGAAAAAGCACTAAGTAACATTGCGGCATATAAAAATAAATCCGGACAGGCAGAAATAATCGGTGTACATTTAGAAGGACCATTTGTTGAGAAGAAGCGGGCAGGCGCCCAACCGCTCGATTATATCATCGAACCTGATATTGGATTGTTTGAAAAATGGCAGCAGCTTTCAGGTAATTCAATAAAAACAATAACAATGGCTCCTGAATATGATGGGGAAGGAGACTTTATTAAGAAGCTTGTTGCTTCAGGTGTGAATGTTTCTGCAGGCCATACGGATACGAATTTTGCCGGGATGAAAAAAGCTGTCTCACATGGGGTCAGGCAGGTTACCCATTTATGTAATGCGATGTCAGGAATTCATCATCGGGATATCGGTGTCGTCGGTGCGGCATTTCAATTGGAGGAATTACGTGCTGAACTGATTGCAGACGGGGTCCATGTGGAGCAGGAAATGCTGCAGTTGATTTATCATAATATCGGGGCAGAACGCCTTATTTTGATCACAGATGCCATGCGTGCCAAATGCTTATCAATGGGAGATTTTGAGCTTGGTGGTCAGCCTGTTAAAGTGACGGAGGACCGCGCTATGCTCGAAGATGGAACATTAGCTGGAAGCATTTTGAAAATGAATGAAGGCGCCCGGAAAATGTTACAATTGACTGGAGTTTCCATGCAGGATATTATAAAAATGGCATCCATCAATCCGGCAAAACAGATCGGTATGTTTGAGACAAAGGGAAGTATTTCAGTAGGAAAAGATGCGGATGTTTTACTTATTGATGAGAAGTTGAATATAAAATACACGATTTGTCGCGGTGTTGTGGCATATAAAGGAGAATAGTATGGATATTATTAAAGTGAAAAATTACGAAGCTATGAGTGAACAGGCATGTGCGATCATTCTAAAAGAGATTGCTGCCCTGAATAATCCGGTGCTGGGACTTGCTACAGGTTCTACTCCAGAGGGAATGTATAAGCATCTTGTTGAAGCAAACAAGAAGAACGAAGGATCATTTGAAGATGTTTCTACATTCAATCTGGATGAATATGTAGGCCTGGATCCGGATGATAAAAATAGCTATAACCATTATATGTATGAAAAATTATTCAATCATATTGATATAAAGTCTGAAAACGTTCATTTGCCAAAGGGAAATGCTGCAGATTTACAGCAGACTTGCCAGGATTATGAAGCGCTGATCCAGGATGCAGGAGGTATTGATCTACAGGTATTAGGCATTGGTATCAATGGCCATATCGGATTTAACGAACCAGGTACTCCGTTTGATTCCAGAACGCATGTCGTTGATTTGGAAGAATCAACAAGGCAGGCAAATGCCCGATTTTTCCGATCATTGGATGATGTGCCAAAGCAGGCAATTACCATGGGGATTGATACGATTATGGAAAGCAAGAAGATTATATTGCTTGTTTCAGGTGAAAGTAAACGGGAAGCGCTAAACAAACTTATGAATAGGGAAGTAACGGAGGATGTTCCGGCATCTGTATTGCAAAACCATAAGAATGTTGTTGTTGTGGCAGATGAGGCAGCAATAGGGGAATAACCACAGTGCCGCCAGAGTAGAAATATTCCCCCCACAGTGGTACGCTTTACCGTAGAGCAAATTATCAGCTTGCTTTGTTAAGGGGACGGAAATGTTGAATACATTAATGGTAGAAAAAGTTTTGAATAACAATGTGCTGATCGCGGTAGCGGAGCCGGATCAAGAGGAAGTTATTGTCATAGGAAAAGGGATTGGCTTCAATAAGAAAAAACATGATGCCATTCGTGAAGATATGATTGAGAAGTTATTTGTATTGCGGAATGAAAAAGAGAAGGAGCATTACAAACAGCTTTTGCCTCAAATAGATGAAGCTATGTTAAATACGATTATTGCTTCGATTGAAATGATTCGAAGCAGGTCAAACGTGATGCTGAATGAGCAGGTGCATGTGGCCCTGACGGATCATATTCTGTTTGCCATCCATCGTTTGAAAAAGGGAATGGAAATTAAAAATCCTTTTTTGACCGAGACAAAAGCGCTTTACCCATTTGAATATGAAATTGCTGCTGAAGTGGTGGATTATATTAATCAATCATTGGCAATAAATCTGCCTGATGGTGAGATTGGCTTTGTGGCATTGCATGTACACAGTGCGATTACAGATAAAACAATTTCCGATGTAAATAAATATTCACAGCTGGTCATACAACTGGTTGAACTAATTGAAAGTCAATTAAAGATAACAATCGACCACAACGGAATCGATTATATCCGGCTCGTAAGACATATCCGTTATACGATTGAAAGAGTTTTGCAGGATGAAAAACTGGAGGAGCCATTAAAAATTGCTAGCCTCTTGAAAACGGAATACCCGACGTGCTATAATCTTTCATGGAAGTTAATGAAAATAATGCAACAAACATTGAAAAAACCTGTGTATGATGCAGAAGCGGTTTATCTGACGATGCATTTGCAGAGATTACATGCTAAATTTGAATAATATATGTTTCTACGTGTAACTGATTCGATCAGGCATGAGTGAGAAAGCATGAGAGAAAAGATTTTGGGAAAGCTACCCTTATCTTTGTTTTTCATGTTTTTAAACTCATGCCTTTTTTGTTTTTTAGCCAGGATTTTGAATGTTTGCTGTGAAATAGGAGGTTTTTTACATGTTTAAAAAGGCTTTTGGAGTTCTTCAAAAAGTCGGAAAAGCATTAATGCTGCCAGTGGCACTCCTGCCGGCAGCTGGTCTATTGCTTGGGTTTGGTAATGCGGCCCAGCAGGATACAATGCTTGAGTATCTTCCTTTTCTAGGAGCGGAGTGGATTCAGCTCATTGCGACAGTGATGGAAGATGCCGGTGGAATTATTTTTGATAACTTGCCACTCATTTTCGCAATTGGTGTTGCGATTGGCCTGGCAAGTGATGGAGCAGCTGGACTTGCTGCACTGGTTGGTTATCTGGTATTGAACCAGGTGATGGGGTCATGGATCGGTGTTACACCGGAAATGATTGAAAATAATCCGGCTTATGCCAGTATATTAGGAATTCCAACATTACAGACAGGGGTATTTGGCGGGATTATCGTCGGATTAATTGCGGCATTCTGTTACAATCGCTACCACGATATTGAAATGCCGTCATTCTTAGGATTCTTTGCAGGGAAACGATTTGTGCCAATTATGACAGCAGCCGTTTCCTTTGTTGCAGGTATTTTACTAATGTTCATCTGGCCATCGGTACAGGAAGCGATGAACAGTGCATCCTACTGGTTAATTGAAGAAGGAACGTATTTGGCGGTATTTTTATTTGGATTTATTAAACGATTGCTCATCCCATTTGGGTTACATCATATTTTCCATGCGCCTTTCTGGTATGAGTTCGGTTCCTATACAACAGCTGCAGGCGATATTGTCCGCGGTGATATGACCATCTTCTTCGCACAACTTAGAGAAGGTGTTGAAATTACAGCAGGTAACTTCATGGCCGGGGAATTTCCGATTATGATGTTTGGTTTGCCAGCAGCAGCTTTAGCGATGTATCATGCAGCAAAACCTGCAAGGAAAAAACTTGTGGCAGGTTTATTAGCTTCAGGGGCATTAACATCCTTCTTAACAGGGATTACCGAGCCGCTTGAGTTTTCATTTATGTTTATCTCACCAATGCTGTTCGTTATTCACGCCATATTGGATGGGCTATCCTTCATGCTCATGACATTCTTCAGTGTGAATATCGGTTACACATTCTCCGGTGGTGCCATTGACTTTGCATTATTCGGTATTCTGCCTGGACAGGAACCATGGTGGATCGCAGTACTTGCCGGGCTGGTGTTCGCAGTTATTTATTATGTGCTTTTCCGGTTCTTCATTAAAAAATTCAACCTGATGACGCCAGGGCGTGAAGAAACAGACGAAGATCAGGAAGCGAAAAAAGGTGAAACCGGAGATCTTGCGTATAATGTATTGGAAGCAATGGGCGGTGAGAAAAATATCGCACATCTTGATGCTTGTATTACTCGCCTTCGTGTTTCCGTGAATTCTATTAGCAATGTCGATAAAGACGGTCTGAAACAACTGGGCGCTGCAGGCGTATTGGAAGTGGGAGATAATATCCAGGCCATTTTCGGACCGCGCTCAGAAACAATCAAAGGTCAAATGCAGGATATCATATCTGGTAAAACACCTCGTGCTACAGAAACAGATCAACAGGAAGAAATTCAACAGCAAATTGAGGAAGTAAATCCGGATGCATTGCAGAACGAAAAGATAGATGAAGTCATTTTTGCGCCAATGAAAGGGAAGGTTGTACCAATTACGGAAGTACCTGATGATGTTTTCGCAGGGAAAATGATGGGTGATGGATTTGCAATGGTTCCGGAAGAAGGGAAAATTGTCTCCCCGGTAAACGGTAAAATTGTAAATGTCTTCCCGACGAAACATGCAATTGGTATTCAATCTGAAGGCGGAAAAGAAATTCTGATCCATGTGGGAATTGATACTGTCCACTTGAATGGTGACGGCTTTGAAACACTTGTAGAAGAAGGGGACGATGTCAAAGTCGGACAGCCTTTATTACATGCAGATCTTTCTTATATTGGTAAGAACGCCAAGTCCACGATTACACCAGTCGTCTTCACAAATCTGGGTGAAGCAGAACAGATGGTGTTGAAAAAAGAAGGAAATGTAGAGAGAGAAGAAAAAGGAATTGTAGAAATAGAGTAAGAAGTTTTCATAGGTATATGTTGAAATGAATATTCCATAAAAAGCTTGCACAATTAATGAAAACTGCTGAAGCGCTTGACTTCAGCAGTTTTTTTCACCTTGTTAAATAATTGATAAATTCTAAAAACTATGCTCATAATGAAGGTAATGACGAAGAAGGGGGAATGATTCGATGGATACATTATTTCAAAAGCAGGAAGAGGTTTTTACGTTTTACGATGGAGAAGGACAAAAGATGGAACAAAAAACGGAGGTACGATTTGACCCGCTGACAGGGGAATCATCACGTCTTGTCGTTAATCCCGGTTTAAACCTGACACCACCCGATTATACAGAAGCCGCAGAACAAACCAGTGGGAAGAATTGCCCGTTTTGTCCGGAAAATGTGCTGAAATTAACACCGGTATTCCCAAAGGAAGTCACGACAGAAGGACGGATTTCAAAGGGGGAAGCTATTGTCTTTCCAAATTTGTTTCCTTACAGTAAGCATAATGGGGTTGTCGTTTTTTCAGGTGATCATTATGTTCGCTTGCAAGAATTTTCAACTACAATGATAAAGGATGCATTTATGGCAGCACAGACCTATATCAAGCAGGCGATGTCTGAAGAAGAAGAGGGAGCTTATGCATCCATCAACTGGAATTACCTCCCACAATCCGGTGGCAGCATTCTCCATCCGCATCTGCATGTTGTCGTCTCGGAAACAGCAACCAATTATCAAAACGTTTTTGATAGAAAAGGAAAGGCCTTTCAGGAAAACCACGGAGAGGAATATTTATCCTATCTGTATGAAAAAGAGAAAGATGGCGAACGCTGGATTGGCGAACATGGCAATGTGGCGTGGATGCATGCATTCGCACCGAAAAGCCATAATGATTTTCTCACGATTTTTAAGGGAGCAACTTCGATTGATGATATCACTGAGGCGGACTGGCTTAATTTTGCAAAAGGGCTGCAGGCAGTGTTTCAAACATTGGATGAGCAGGGACTCGCAAGCTTTAATATGGCAATAACCTTTTCCAATGAAGGTTCACCAGTCCATGCACGATTGATTCCAAGACTCACGATTGGCGGGCTCGATACAAGTGATATCAACTTCTTCCAGGCCCTTCATCAAGAATCCATGACTTATAAAGCACCAGAGGATGTGGCTAAGATGGCAAGAAAGCATTTTTCCGGGGAGGAATAGTATTTTCTTGTTGCAGTGGTGGCGAATAAGTTCTGCGCTCGGGATAGGAGGTTCTGCGTTCAAGGCGAGTGGTGCTGCGCTCGCGGCTCGAAGTTCTGCGTTTATGTCGATGAGTCCTGCGCTCGTGGTCCGAGGTACCGCTTTCGCGATGATTAGTCCTGCGTTCACGTGGGTTAGTCCAGTGTTCAAGTCGAGCTGTCTCGCGCTTACGTGGATTAGTCAAGTGGTTACAGTGCTTGTGACCCGAACTCCAGCATCCGTGGGAAAAGTAGTGTTTCTGTATAGATGTTACAGAAGCGCTGCTTTTTTAGCAGTAAGAAAGTATAAAACTTTCTTACTGCATAAGTGAGGGCTTTGGCAATTCGCCTAACCTATAGCGAATGCCAAGTTTTCTAATGTATTGAAGCGTTCATGGTTGGATTTTTATAATTCTATTGCTATCTGCTGTTAACTATGCTCATAATGAAATTATCTGTGTCCTTTTCCTTAAGAATGCGGCCCAGCGACTAGAAAGATATTTAGATATTAAAAGGAGTACTATCATGACAAAGGAACAAAATCTGAGGTTAATGGAAACCATTCTGATAGCCACACTCGGCGGCTGGCTGTTCAGTCTGGCGAATTTGCCGCTGCCATGGGTGCTTGGATCATTGACATTTGTGATGCTTTGGCAGGGGCTGACAAATAGAGAGGCATACCTTCCAGCGTCCATCAAAAATGGTGGGCTTATTATCCTTGGAATCTATTTCGGTTTATATTTTACTGCGGACACGTTTCAGACCATCTTGCCATACTTTCTTCCATACCTTTTCCTGACGATTGTTCTGATTACGGCAAGTATCTTGTTAGGCATTGCTGTAACGCGGTGGATTCATGTTGATAAAGTCACAAGTGTGTTTGCCAGCATCCCTGGTGGACTCACAGAGATGACAATTGCCAGTGAATCACTCAACGCAAAATCTTCCTTTGTTGTTATTTTTCAGTCGATCCGGTTAATGACTGTCCTTTTTACGGTTCCAACCGTGATAACCTTACTTTTTACGGAGGACGTTCAAGGCACAATGGGTTCAGAAATGATGGAAAATTCAGTAGTGGGGCTGGAGTGGAATTATTTATGGTTTATTTTACCAGTCATCATTGCATTGCTCATTCGTAACAAGATCCCTGCTGGAATTATTATTGGAGCACTCGGTGTTACAGCTGTGATGAATGTCAGCCCCATCGATATGGCATCGGTCCCGACCTTTTTGCTGAATGCCGGACAAATCACAATTGGTGCAAGCCTGGGGAAAAATATTCTATTTCGTGATGTCAAACAGGGCGGAAAGTATACGCTTGTTTATTTTGGCCTAACCATGCTTATCATTATAATTGCCTTTGGCCTTGGCCTCCTGCTGGCAAATTTCACATCGCTAAATAATGCCACAGCTATTTTAAGCCTTGCTCCTGGAGGGTTATTTGAAATGGTGCTTACCGCATATAGTGTTGGAGGAGACCCGGCGGTGGTCAGTGCTCTGCAGTTGACACGGATTTTAATGATTGTCATGTTTGTACCATCCATTTTAAAATGGCTTTTTAAAGGAAGAACAGGAACATTGCCTAAATCCGGTTAAACATTGCTCTCAGGCGATGGGGTATTCGCTTGAATTTAGCGAAGCATCCCCCCCGGGCCAGGAGTCATCGCCTGAATCCGGTTAAACATCGCCGCCGGGCCAGTGGTTATCACCCGAATCTATTAAACATCGCTGCCGTGCCAAGGGTCATCGCCTGAATCTGATAAAACATCGCCGCCGGGCCAAGCGCCATCACCCGAATCTATTAAAACATCGTCCCTGTGCCAGTGGTCATCACCTGAATCTGATAAAACATCGCTGCCGTGCCAGGAGTCATCATCACCCCGAATCTGATAAAACATCGCCGCCGGGCCAAGCGCTATCACCCGAATCTAATAAAACATCGCCCCCAGACCAAGCGCCATCACCCGAATCTATTAAAACATCGCCCTCAGGCCAAGCGCTATCACCCGAATCCAATAAAACATCGCCGCCGGGCCAAGGTTCATCACCCGAATCTATTAAAACATCGCCGCCGGGCCAAGCGCCATCACCCGAATCCATTAAAACATCGTCCCCAGGCCAAACGCCATCACCCGAATCCATTAAAACATCGTCCCCAGGCCAAGGTTCATCACCCGAATCTATAAAAACATCGCCGCCGGGCCAGTGGTTATCACCCGAATCTATTAAACATCGCTGCCGTGCCAAGGTTCATCGCCTGAATCTGATAAAACATCGTCGCCGGGCCAAGCGCCGTCACCCGAATCCACAAAAACATCGCCCTCAGGCCAAGCGCCATCACCCGAATCTATTAAAACATCGCCCCCAGACCAAGCGCCATCACCTGAATCTATAAAAACATCGTCCCCAGGCCAAAGTTCATCACCCGAATCTATAAAAACATCGCCGCCGGGCCAAGCGCCATCACCCGAATCTATAAAAACATCGCACCAGGCCAAGCGCCATCCCCCGAATCCATTAAAGCATCGCCCCCAGGCCGAGCGTCATCCCCCGAATCCAATAAAACATCGCTCCCCCAGCCCAAGCGTCATCATCTCCAGCTCATACTAAAACAAGTCCAGCCTGCCAATCCGTTCTGCCGCTTCTTCCAGCCGTTCCTCACTATCCAACAGGCCAACACGTACATAGCCCTCTCCCATTTCACCAAATCCATTACCGGCAGCAACTGCCACATGTGCTTTATTCAATAATAAATCAGCGAATTGTTCGGAGGTGAATCCTTCAGGAACCCTGAGCCAGGCAAAGAACGTTCCTTTGGGCGCTTCGACGTTCCAGCCGATGGCATTTAGTTTATCGATAAAGGCATTCCTTCTTTTTTTATAGGTTTCTGCCAATTCCTTAACAGCTTGCTGATCATTGGTCAATGCTTTTGCTGCAGCTTTTTGGACTGCACTGAACAAGCTGACATAGATATGGTCCTGAATCAAATTGATGCTTTCAATGACAGAAGGATTACCAACAGCAAATGCGACGCGCCAGCCTGCCATGTTATAGGTTTTGGATAATGTATACATTTCAACACCGATCTCTTTCGCACCATCAAATTGTAGAAAACTGAGCGGCTTCTTTCCCTCAAAACCGATCGCTCCATATGCAAAGTCATGAACGACACAAATGTTGTGTTTTTTTGCAACATCAACAGTCTTTTCGAAAAAATCGGTTGTAGCAGTAGCAGCGGTTGGATTATTGGGGTAGTTTAGGAACATTAATTTTGCCTGATCTAATGTGTTTGGATCCAGCTTCGTATAGTCGGGAAGGAAATCGTTCTCCGAAAGCAATGGCATCGTTGCTCGTGTCGCATTAGCAAGTGCAACGCCTGACAGATAATCCGGATAGCCCGGATCTGGCAGCAATACGGTGTCTCCCGGATTGAGCAGGCATTGGCTGATCTCAACCAGGCCGGTTTTTGCTCCTGACATAATAGCAACTTCTGTATCCGGGTCGACATCGACATCATATTCACGCTTATAAAAAGCGGCTACAGCTTCCTTTAAAAACGATTGGCCACGAAATGGGGAATACTTGTGGAAATCGGGATTACCTGCAGCATTTTTTAGTTCATTTACAATATGCTCCGGTGTGGGAAGGTCCGGGTTTCCCTGTCCGAGATTGATAATGTCATGCCCTTCATTCATCAGCTTCTTGACCCTTTGAACAAGGCTGGCAAAAAACTGTTCGGGTAATCGCTTTAATGTATCTGATTGTTCGAAGCTCCGCATTGCTTTCACTCTCCTATTATGTGAAATTCGTTATTAGTCGTACATTTCCGGCACTCTGCTGTCAAATACGGGAACATCTTTCCTTATTTTATCCACGGATGAAAGGTCAATGGATGCCGTAACCGTTTCTTCTTTGGAGGAATCACCAATGGCGAGTGCCTTTCCCCATGGATCAATGACCATCGAGCGTCCTGCAAAATCTGTGCCGTCATATACCCCGACACTATTGCTGGATACGACAAAGAATTGATTCTCAATTGCCCTCGCAAGCTGCAAATGTTTCCAGTGGTCAACTCTTGCTTCAGGCCATTCGGCAACAACATGCAGAACTTGAGCACCTTCCAATGCAAGGCTTCGGGCCAACTCCGGAAAACGCAGGTCATAACAGATAATCAGACCCATTTTAATATTGTCCAGTTCGAATGGTTTTACTTTTTCTTTTCCGCCCGTCAAATAGTTATGTTCATTCAGCATCGGTACAAGGTGAATTTTATCGTATTGATAGATCCGTTCACCATTTCGATTGAATACAAGACTCGTATTATAAAATTGCTCTCCTTTTTTATTTCCGATTGAGCCACCGATAATATTAATGTGATAGGTTTTAGCAAGCTTACTTAAAAAAGAAGCACTTGGCTCTTCATGCCGGTCGGCTGTATTTTCCAATTCAGTTAAGGCATAGCCGGTATTCCACATTTCCGGAAGAACAATGGTGTCAGGCTTATCCTGATCCGTGATTTCTTGTACCCAGGCCTCAATATTCTTCCGGTTTTCCTTTGGGTTTGCTGCTTCAATCTTCATTTGATAGATTGCATATTTCATCTCCATGACCCATCCACTCCTTTACAGCATCATACCATGCAGTTATCAACGGGACAAAAAATAGAAATCGGAATATACTTCCGAAATTTCCGGATTTGTCGAACGCGGTGGCATTTTCTAACTGGCATCTTTGCTGATTGTCGATTAAAATAGAAGTGAAACCTTTTTACGGTTACTTTCGTATGAAATGGTACAGATTTTATCAACATAATCCAACTGGTTGGATGTTTAGAAAATGTGGCTTTTCGTCAGCCTTTATGGCGAAAACCTTCGTTATACTTATGTAATAACAAGGTTTTATACCTATATAACTGTGAAATAGGAGCTGGAATCAATGAGAGCTTTTCTACAATTTATCGCACGTTTCATGGCAGGTTCTTCTGCCGCCGTCCTGACATGGCTGATCAGTTTTTTTGCTTTTGAGCAATCCTTTTTGCTTGCAGGACTATATGGCTTACTGGGCGGAGGTACGGTATATTTTTCCAACAAGCAGATCACACATTACCGTTATCTGAGAAGTATTGGCCTGAGTCGAAGAGAATACAACTATATTGAACAAAACCTGAAAGAAGCAAAACAGAAAATCACACGACTGCAGCGGGCATTGAGGAGTGTTGGCAGCGGTTCGCAGCGAAAGCAGAACATCGCGATTATGCTCACCGTCCGCAAAATTTATTCAAATACAAAAAAAGAGCCGAAACGCTTCTATCAAGCGGAATCGTTTTATTATAAACATCTCGATTCCCTTGTGGCATTAGCCGAAAAATATGCCTATTTAAACGCACAGCCATCAAAAACGAAGGAAATGGCTGAATCACTAAGGGATACCCGCCATACCATCATGATTATGGAGACAACGGTGAAGAAAGATTTATATACCATGCTGAATGATGATTTTGATACATTGGATTTTGAATTGGATGTGGCCAGAAAGTCGATAGGCAGCGTAAATAAAAGTCATGGGAGGGCATTGAAATGAACGAACAACATCAATCTGACGAAATAGATGATTTACTAATGAATCCGTTCGGCACAGACAAAACCGCAGAAAAACCGACTGAAGTAGAGCAGAAAGGGGACAAGCCCAACCGCCTGATTGATGTATTACCGGAAGAAAAAAAGGAAAAGGCACACCAACTGGCGAAACAGATTGACCCGAATAATCATCAGGCGATTACCCAGTATGGAACCGAAGCACAGTCAAAACTTCTCAATTTTTCCCATTCCATGCTGGAGCATGTCCAAAGTAATGAGGTTGGAGAAATCGGTCATATTCTTGATGACCTGATGAAAAGGTTACAGCAGGTAAATCCGGATGATTTGCAGCCACAGAAGCGGGGATTATTCTCCCGTATGTTTGGAAAAATTTCTAGCTCTGTTAATGAAATTCTTTCAAAATACCAGAAAACCGGTGCCCAAATTGAGCGGATCAGTGTGAAGCTCGATCACCATAAAAGCACACTCACAAAAGATAATGACATGCTGCAACAAGTCTTTGATAAGAATAGAGATTACTTCGATGCATTGAATATTTATATTGCTGCAGGTGAAATAAAGCTGGAAGAATTGGAAACCAAATTGATTCCCGAGCTGAAGCAAAAAGCAGATGTGAGTAAAAACCAAATGGATGTGCAAGAGGTAAATGACATGATGCAGTTTGCAGAGAGACTTGAGAAACGTATGCATGATTTGAAACTAAGCAGGCAAATCACAACCCAAAGTGCTCCACAAATTCGACTGATCCAAAATACAAATCAGGCATTGGTTGAAAAAATCCAATCATCCATTTTGACTGCCATTCCACTTTGGAAAAATCAAATCGCAATTGCACTCACACTTATCCGCCAGCGTCATGCAGTCGAAGCACAGAAACAAGTGTCCAACACTACGAATGAGCTGTTGGAACGAAATTCAGAAATGCTGAAAGTTAATTCTATTGAGACAGCAAAAGAAAACGAACGTGGCCTTGTCGATATTGAAACACTGAAGAAAACACAGGAAAACCTGATGTCGACCATTGAAGAAACCATTCATATTCAAACAGAAGGCCGGGAAAAACGTCACCAGGCCGAGAAGGAAATGATTACAATGGAAAACGAACTGAAGAACAAGCTGCTTGAGTTGAAATAAATTTTGATACG
The DNA here is from genome assembly GCF_055380755.1 of Virgibacillus ainsalahensis. Lineage (NCBI taxonomy): Bacteria > Bacillati > Bacillota > Bacilli > Caryophanales > Bacillaceae > Virgibacillus > Virgibacillus ainsalahensis. Next base: position 842,851 of record NZ_AP043943.1, read on the forward strand.
TATCTAAAAACAGCAAAAGCCGTCGCTTACCTCATAAGCGACGGCTTTTTCAATGATAATTATTTCTTCTTAAACTTGCTCCCACTGCTTTTTACTCTTAGTTTTCCCATTCGATCAGATGTCTGCGATAATTAGAATCGTATGAAGCTATTGAGAGGAGGTGGAAGAAAGTAGAATCGAGCGAGACGCATAACCGAACAGCCGCCATGCCGAACCAAGCGAACACGATCCTAATTCAAACGCGGCACTTTACGACGATTCAATTCATCTTACAAAGTAAAAGCACCAATTGCTCCAGCATAGGCGCCTCTATCCAGAAAAACCGGCTCGTATGGCAGCATTTCCCGATATCCGCCCAACACATCCTTCAGTGGCCTGTTACCGTTGAGTGTACTGCCTATGAAAACAATTTTGCCAACATTATGAGCGGCAGCCGCTTGTCCGGCAAGCAAAATGATGGATTCACCTATTAATTGGATTAGACTTGACATATGGTCGGTTTCATTGGCATTATTTTCCCTATGAGCTTTTCCAAAGTTTGCTGCAGTTAAATCACCTGAAAGCGGTGGCTTACCGGGTGCATAGATATCTTTGACCAATAGATCACTATTTGCCCGGTTGCCTTTACCAGCCAGTTCAACAAGCTCCAGAAAATTATTCTTTCCACAGATCAGTGTTCCAAGTCCCATCAGCGTACCACCGCCGATTCCGCTTCCAAATAGCCGAACATGGGATTCCTGTGTTACATGAAAGATAGAAGTTCCTGTGCCAATACTTACCAATATAAATTCCTTATCCAGCACACTTTTTTCTTGTTGCAGTAAAAAGCGCGTTCCTTCAGCGGTTGCTTCAAACTCATCAACGTGAAACGTCTTTTGCTGAACGGTGCGCTCTAAATAAGCACTTTTTCCACCTGTCAAATGTAAGAGAGCGCCTGGAGATACAATTCGTAACCAATCCATAAGCTGATCCATTTTATCACTGGGAAATGTTTTTACATGGATTTTCCCACGTTCTTCATAAGCAATTTTCGTCAGCGAACCGCCGGCATCAATTCCTATATTTCTCATCGTACATCCACCGCCATTCATTGAGATTCATTTTCTTAATTAAAGGATATGTGGTGTAGTAAAATTATTCAAATGATGGGCTTCCCTGAGACATAATTGTGCTGTGTCAACTTCATTTACGATTATGTGGTAAAATTATATATTAGGAAGTTTTATCACCAGAATTTTATCGAAAACAGGGAGGAAGCACATTGAAATTCATAGCAATTGACATGGATGGAACATTACTTTCAGAAGATATTTCCATCAGTGAGGCAAATAAAAAAGCAATCCATGAGGCACAACGAAGGGGGCATGTTGTCGCTATTTCTTCCGGGCGTTCGCTCCATGACACGGATCAGCTTTTAAAAGATGCAAATCTCAAGTGCCCGATTATTACCGGAAATGGCGGACTTGCTTTCAACAATGGAGAGGTTTTAGAGCATCATATTTTACATACCGACCTTATATCTGAGCTAATCGAAACAATTGAAGATAGCGATGTCTATTATGAAATTTATACGAATAATGGTGTGTTAATCAAAGAAGAAGGGAAAAGCCTGCTGCACAATGAGTTAAAGCAGCTTGAGGATCAGACGAATCTAGAATGGGCAAAGAATATCATTGCGATTCAATACAAGCAGCATCGACTTATACCAGTCCCGGACTACAGCACCATCGATTTCTCGGAAAAAGGTGTCTATAAAATTTTTATTCTGTCATTTGATGAGGAAAAGCTGGCAAAACTAAGGGAAACGTTAGAAGGAAGAGAAGATATTGCAATTACAACTTCAGGTGAGCAAAAACTGGAAATTTCACATAATAAAGCAAGCAAGGGAAATGCCATGAAGTTTCTAGCAGAGCACTTTAATATTCCGTTCGGGGAGACGGTTGCCATAGGCGATAATTTCAATGACATTTCCATGTTCGAAGCAGCAAGCATAAGTATTGCCATGGAAAATGCTAAAGATGCTGTGAAAGGCCAGGCCGATCATGTGACGAAGAATCATAATGAGGATGGAGTGGCGTATGCTTTTTGGCAGTGGATTTTGTAGACGGGTCAGCAGGTGCCACGAATGCAGAACATGTTGATCTGAGCGCAGGATTCTAAACCATGACCGCAGGACCTCCTGATCTGAGTGCAGGAGCAAAGTCTATGAACGCAGAATACTCAGGTCCGAGCGCAGGACTAAAGCGCATGACCGCAGAACATCCTGGCCTGAGCACCGGACCCAAACTGCAATCGCAGCATCCCCGGCCCGAGCGCAGAAACCATCCCAATCCTCACAACTAAATAAATATCTTTCCAGGATTCAATATTCCTTGTGGATCAAACAGCTGCTTGATTTCTTTCATCAGATGAAGCGCCTCACCGTGCTCCATCTCCTGGAATTTTTGTTTCCCTAATCCGACACCATGTTCACCTGTGCATGTACCGCCGACAGCAATTGCGTGATGGGCAAGTGCTTCATTGATATTTTCCGCCTTTTGCTGTTCTTCTTGATTTGTCGGGTCAAAAACAAGCAGTGTATGAAAATTGCCATCACCAATATGTCCAAAGACGCCGCCTTTTAAGTTATTTTTCTCCATAAGGTCGCGGGCAAGAACGACAAGTTCAGGAATCTGGGATATTGGTACACAGACATCACCGCCGATTGCCTTTTTACCTTTCCTGTGTCGAAATGCATAAGACATCTCCTGTCTTGCTTTCCAGAGTTCAGCACGCTGGTTGGAATCCATTGACGCTTCCCAGTTTTTGCAATTAAGGTCATACATGAATTCTCTGACTAATTCCACTTGTTCATTCACTGCAGTCTTAGAATCCGCAAATTCCAAGAATAAGGAATGTTCTACAGGGAAGCTATAGCCGCCATATGCATTAACTTCCTTAATGGTAATTGCATCCACGAGTTCCATTCGCATTACTGGGATGCCACTTTCTAATATCGTTTTGGCAGCAACTGCGCATTCCCTGGCAGTGGAGAAGGTACACCTTGCTGCAATTGCTTCTTCTGGTATCCCTTGCAGTTTTAACGTAATTTCAGTCACCAGGCCGAGCGTTCCTTCTGACCCGGCAATGAGCTCTGTTAAACGATAGCCGGATGATGATTTTCTGGCTTTTGAACCTGTTCGGATGACAGATCCGTTTGCTAAAACGACCTCCAAATTCAAAAGTTGAGCACTTATTGAGCCATATCTTACAGCAGTCGTTCCACTGGCATTAGTTGCGACCATCCCCCCAATGCTGGCATCAGCACCTGGATCAATGGGAAACATAAGCCCATGTTTATTGACAATCTGATTCAGCTGAAGACGGGTAATGCCTGGTTGAACGGTAATTAGCAAATCTTCCGGGGAAAATTCCACAACATTGTTCATATTTTCGAAATTAACAACAATTCCTTTTTGAACAGGGATTGCCTGTCCTTCCAATCCGGATCCAGCACCATATGCGGTGACTGGAATGCTGTATTTGCGGGCAATTTCCAATATACTTTCCACATCCGATCGGTTTTCTGGAAAGCAGACGATATCAGGTTCAACCGATTGGTGAAAGGATTCATCCTGGCTGTGTCGAAATAGCTCTGTCTCATTCACACTGGATTTATCTGCACCAAGACAATGGATTAATTCGTTGATAAAAATCGTGGCTTCCCCCTTTAATCAATTTTGTAAACAGTTTAACATATCCGGTATGGTGGTGATCATCGCTGCATTTGCATCAACAACTCCCGATATACTGAAGCTTCCTCAGCATTGCCGATTTCCTGATAGACTTTTGATAAGTAATTGACCGGTTTGGGATCTTCGGGGTAAAGTTCCATATCCCACTTAAAACAGTCAATTGATTTTTCAAATTGATGGAAATAGACGTATAATTCGCCTAAATCGAATTGGCGGTCAGGGTCTTCGGATAAGGTTTGCATTTTTTTCAATTTCTGTTCAATTGGAAGGTGGTAGTTTTCATTGCGAAAAGGAGTCAGCCAATCAATGATGTCGTCTAAATCATAATCCTGTAAAAACGTGGAGACGAATGGACGAATCAGTCTTTCCATTGTATGGGGATGATGATTGCCTAATTTTAGCAAACGCTGATTGGAGGTCTTGAAAAAAGATGATAGCAGGCTGCAGTCAGCTTGTTCGAAGCTCGTAATAATGCTTGTTAATTGCTCTTCTTTTGGTTGGATATTTGTCGTCATTATGAATTCGGTAATCTCATTTGGATTTCCAGTTGCAAGCAGTCGACTGATCAATTTTTCCGTAACAACCGGACTATTCCTTGTTTGATTCAATTCCTGTAGTAAAACGAGCTGCTCCTCTTCAGAAAAACCCTCGTTCATTTTCTGGATTGCTTCGAAATTCTTCTCTGTAAAGTAATGGTTGAGCAAGCTGATTCTTACCGCAAGTTCATCGATGCTGCGATGTTCATCTTTATACAATGAAAGGAGCAAGGCAGGAAATGCGTCATCGTCTAAATGCTCAAAGCATACCGATTCAAATTGAATGGGGTCTTTTTCAGCCATTTTTTCTATGGTTTCATAAACGGATTCGTAACGCTGAAATTGCAGGTTATTAATCATATCCAATGCAAAGGAATTCCCGCTATCATAGTCTATATGAATTTTTAATACTTGGTAGGCTTTAAAGGATTGACCGTTACGCTGGTAGTGGTAAAACATTTCTTTGAGCAGTTTATGAATGGTGTCTGGCGATGTGAAGGAGTCAACGTACGTGGTAATCAGGGCAGATTCAATGTGGGTATAGGTGTTTTGAACATGTTTAAAAAATTGATCGAATGGAAGGAATGGTAACGCTTTTTGTTGACGGATTAATTGGCCGGTCAGTGGATGTGAACCGTTAAAATGAATGCCATGCTTACAGGCGCGGTGAACATGGGATCCGATTTGAATCTGGTCTGTTTTTATCCCATTCAAGAAGTTATCCTTATAAAAAAATAAGTAGTAATGCTCTGTGTTTTCGTCGGTTGCTTCGATGATTTTGCTTTGTTTATAGATGACCAGCTTCTGGGCGGTTAGGGTATGTTTCTTTTTACTAATTAGAACCTTTAGTTGGTTGGTATTCATCGAGAATTCCCCCTTCGTTTATTTCATTCTATCATATAAGTTTTACGATTATTACTATTTGCTATTAGAAAACGAAGGAAAACAATACAAATTAGATAGAATGATGTGCCTCAAGGAAGAACCGACTTTCTCCCGTCCCACTTTGTCGTATTATGCTAATAGTTGCTTTGAGAAACTGAGCAATATTCGATAAATATTTCCCGGGTAATAAAAGGGGCCTGTCCCCCGGTACGCTAAAGTGCTAAAGCGGTGGGGGACAGGCCCCTAAAAAATTTGAACATTTTATCACAAAAATAACCCATAAAAGTGAAAATTATATAAAAAGATTGTGGAAGCCTCCGATAATTCTGCTTCATTTGTTAACATTTCGGGTAATAGGTATAAATAGCAAAATAATAAAGCAGTTAATTTTGTCAATGCAGGAGTGTTTCTAATGAAGAAAAAACGACATTCTTTTAAAAAATGGTTCGCCTTGCTGCTGCTTGGCTTCGTTGTCTTTTTGAGTGGTTGTGGCGAATTGGCTGTGCTTGACCCGAAAGGTCCTGTTGCACAGAGCCAGAAAGATTTGATTTTATATTCCCTTATTTTTATGTTTGGGATTATCTTCGTTGTATTTGTCCTGTTTGGTTTTATGATATTTAAATATCGGGACAACAAACCAAACCGGAAAGAGAGTGACTATAATCCAAATCTGAATGGGAATATCAAGATTGAAATTATTTGGACGGTCATTCCGTTGATAATTGTAACAGCGTTATCGATTCCAACAGTGGGAACACTATTCGACCTGGAGGAACCACCGGAATCCAGTGCTGACAAAGAACCACTGGTAGTCTACGCGACATCGGCAGACTGGAAATGGATTTTCAGTTATCCAGAGCAGGGAATTGAAACGGTGAACTATCTGCATATTCCGACAGATAGAGCAATTGAATTCCGTCTGTCTTCTGCTGATTCGATGGCATCTTTCTGGGTACCGCAGCTCGGTGGTCAGAAGTATAACATGGCTGGTATGGAAAATACACTTTACCTGCAGGCGGATGAGACGGGGGTCTTTGACGGACGAAATGCCAACTTCACTGGAGAAGGTTTCACCGGGCAGACCTTTGATGTACATGCTCAAGAGGAAGAGGAGTTCAACGATTGGGTGGAGGTGACGCAGAATCAGGCTCCCGAATTAACACAGCAGGAATATGATGAGTTGCTTAAGCCAGGTTTACTTGATGAGATGGCGTTCTCTTCCACACACCTGGAATTTGTTGATCATGGAAGTAATGATGGCCGGGATTATGCAGTAGAAAGACATCGAGAGTTATACGGAGAACAGTTACATCTGGAAAATGACGCCAGTTGGCGTGAAGAGAACGAATAGTAAGTTGAAAGCAGGTGAGGAAACATGCAATTGGATGAATTTTTTGTTACCGGCGAACCGCTGATATATGCAGGAATGGTTGCCATCGTACTTGTATCATCAGCCATTATCTTTCTTTTGACCTATTTTAAAAAATGGAAATGGTTGTGGAAGGAATGGCTGACAACGGTCGACCATAAAAAAATTGGTATTATGTATATATTAAGTGCTCTTGTGATGCTGTTCCGTGCAGGGGCAGACGCGCTAATGATGCGGACACAGTTGGCTTTTCCAACAATGAATTTTTTAAATGCCCAACATTATGATGAAATTTTTACAACACACGGTACAATTATGATTATATTCATGGCAATGCCGTTTTTAATCGGATTGATGAACATTGTTGTACCACTACAGATTGGAGCGCGTGATTTTGCTTTTCCGTTTGTTAATGCGCTCAGTTTTTGGTCCTTTTTCTTTGGTGCGATGCTGTTTAATATTTCCTTTGTAATAGGTGGAGCACCGGATGCTGGTTGGACCAACTATGCTCCGCTTGCCGGATCCGCATTGAGTCCCGGGCCGGGAATTAATTTTTACCTGCTCGGTGTGCAATTATCGGGAATCGGGACACTGGCTACAGGGATTAATCTGATGGTAACAATTTTAAGAATGCGGGCACCTGGCATGACATTATTTAAAATGCCAATATTCACATGGTCCACGTTAATTACATCCTTTATTATCATTTTTGCATTCCCTATCTTAACGGTTGCGCTGGCGTTGTTCACGATTGATCGTATTTTTGGGTCTCAGTTCTTTACACTGACCGGAGAAGGGCTACCGATGATGTGGGCAAATCTGTTCTGGATGTGGGGCCATCCGGAGGTTTACATTGTTATCTTACCAGCTTTTGGTATCTTTTCGGAAATTATTGCGACCTTCGCACGAAAACAGCTATTCGGCTATACTGCGATGGTCTGGGCGATTATTATCATTGCTGGATTGAGTTTCGTTGTGTGGGTACACCACTTCTTTACCATGGGTGCAGGCGCATTCGTAAACTCTGTATTTTCGATTACAACGATGATGATTGCCGTGCCGACAGGGGTGAAAATCTTCAATTGGCTGGCGACGCTGTATAAGTCACGGATTGTGACAACAGTGCCAATGTTGTGGTCTCTGGCATTTATACCAAGTTTCACGATCGGCGGGGTCACCGGGGTTATGCTCGGGATGGCAGCAACAGATTACCAGTATCATAACACATACTTCCTTATCTCCCATTTCCATTATGTGTTGATCCCGGGTACCGTTTTTGCTTGTTTTGCCGGCCTTGTCTACTGGTATCCGAAAATGTTTGGACATAAATTAAATGAACGGATCGGTAAATGGAGCTTTTGGTTATTCCTGATCGGTTTCCATGTTTGTTTCTTCCCGCAATACTTTTTGGGACTGGACGGCATGGCAAGAAGGATTTTTACCATTGTTCCGGAATGGATGCCGCTAAATCTGATTTCAACGATTGGCGGATTTACGATGGGGCTGGCTTTTGCTATCTTCGTCTACGGTATTTATTACAGTTACCGGTACAGTGAACGCGAAACCAGTGGAGACGGCTGGAGCTACGGAAGGACACTTGAATGGGCGACACCAACACCAATACCGAAATATAATTTTGCTACCATTCCGCATGTGTCCACACACGATGCCTTGATTGATATGAAGGAAAGAGGAGAGACGACCTTTGATGAAGAGAAGGTAGAGCCGATTCATATGCCGAGTAATACTGGACAACCGTTTATTATGATGTCTATCCTGTTCTTTGCCGGTTTTGCCCTGGTTTTTGAGTGGATTACACTTGCAGTTATCGGTCTTATCGGTGTGCTTATTATGATGGGGATTCGTTCATTTGATTATGATGAAGGCTATCATATCGGTGTAGAGGAAATTAAGCGAACAGAAAGAGCGGCAAGGGGGTTATCAGATGAGTGAAAATGAATTAAATCCAGTCCCTTTAGAATACAGGTCAAATGAGGGGCAGACGAACATCGTTGGTTTCTGGATTTTCCTTGCTGCAGAGATATCATTATTTGCGACGTTGTTTGCAACATATGCCGTGCTATTTGGCAGAACTGCCGATGCACCGGGTCCAGGAGAATTGTTTCAGCCGGGAATCGTACTTGTGATGACTTTTCTCCTCTTAACGAGCAGTTTCACTTGTGGAATCGCTATTCACAATATGCGGGAGAACAAGGTGAAAAGACTGATTACCTGGCTGATCATCACCCTATTGCTTGGTCTTACGTTTCTGGGCTTTGAGATTTATGAATTTGTCCATTATGTGAGTAAAGGGGCAACATTGCCTTCAAGCGCATACTGGTCTGCATTTTATATCCTGGCAGGTACACATGGTGTCCACGTGGCACTTGGTACCGGCTGGATGATTCTTCTCTTAATTCAGCTTAAACAGCGGGGAATAACTTCGGTCACCAGCAGGAAAGTTTTTATTATCGGGTTATACTGGCACTTTCTTGATGTTATCTGGATTTTCATATTTACCAGTGTTTATTTGATTGGGATGGTGATATAATATGGCAAAACAATCCAGAAAATACCCTGTAAAACACATTATCGGATTTATTGTATCGATTGTATTAACAATCGTAGCAGCATGGACGGCACTTGGATCGGATTTGCCAGTGCTGTGGATCATCGTAGCAATTATGGCTCTGGCAGTGATTCAGGCAGGTATCCAGCTGTTCATGTTCATGCATATCATTGAATCTGGTGTCACCAATACGCCATGGAATATGATGTTCCACGCTTTTGTTGTAGCAAGTATAGTTGTTGCAGGCTCACTGTTTACGATGTCATTTGGTTTTACACATGACCATGATGAAGAAGGCGATCATCAGCAAATGGAGCAACATGAAGATCATGGCGGTCATTAATCTATTTAAATGAAAGGAATTGTGGTGGGTATGGAGAACAGTCGAGATACAAATAGACAGAAAACAGTAACCCTACAATGGAAGCCGCTTGTCGGTTTTACCCTTTGCATTGTGCTAACTGCAATTGCATTTTGGGCAGCATTATACGCTGACTATTCACCGAAAATTATATTCCTGATGATTGCAGTCTTCGCTTTTATCCAGGCTGTTCTGCAGCTGTTTCAAATAGAGTTATTGGAAAATGACAAATAACAAGCAAAACAAAACAGAAAACACCCCGCTTTTCTTTGGAAATAGAGAAGCGGGGTGTTTCGTTTCATTTACTGCAGTTTTTTTCTTCTGTATGACATGAATTTGACTTCGTATATGATAAACATAATCCAGGCGACTTCAGCAACAATGAGACTCAAGTAAAACATAATCCATGAGATGGAGAAAGGGGCGGGAGGTGTCTGAAACATAACTGCGAAAAAGTAGAGCCACATCCCTACCAACAGTATAGATTGGATGACAGCATATAATTTCTTGTTTAATCGCAGGAACAAAAATGGTGTCAATGTCGCAAGCACCATAAACATAATGGTGACACCCATTTAAATCATCTCCTTATTGAGGTGAATTCATGAAAAGGCTTACTTTGATTCATTATAACAGGAAAATCCCAGATTTGTCACAAATATGACACAAATTTTCCGCTTTTTAAAAAGGCTTATGCTAAATACTATATGTAATATTTTCCCGACCCGAGCGCATTTATAAACATAATGACTGGGAAACTGCCCCACCACACTAAATCATTAGCGTGATGGGAACAGCTCCCCTAAATTCGACTGCCTGTTTCTTTTGCATTAAGGTAGAAAAAAGATCTGACAATCTGCTCCGTACTTAATTCCATCAATTCCCCAGCATTCTCGATCGCTTCCTGCAGGGACATTGGTCTGTTTATCATGCTGTTTACACTTACAACACCAAAATCATAGAGCACCTCAATTCCTTCACCAACAGACCCAGCGATAATAATCGTTGGAACACCATGTTTTTTAGCTGCCTGGGCAACTCCCAACGGTGTTTTTCCGGAAGCTGTCTGACTGTCAACCTGTCCTTCCCCTGTAATAACGAGATCTGCGTCTTTCAGTTTTTCATCCAACTGAATAAAATCAAGGACGACATCAATACCACGTTTCATCTCTCCTGGAAAAAACGCCTGAAATGCACCACCTATCCCACCGGCAGCACCAGCCCCAGGCATATCATACAGCTTCATCCCGGTAACCTTTGAAACCTTATCTGCAAAATGGGTGAGATGCTGATCCAGCAAAACCACATCTTCTGGTGTCGCCCCTTTTTGCGGACCGAAAACCGCTGACGCCCCATTTGGGCCAGTCAATGGATTCTCTACATCAGAAGCAATTAAAAAATTACTTTTGCTGATTCGTTCGTCAATTTTGCGGGAGTCTATCGAATTAATTTCACCTAGTTCTCCACCGCCATAACCGATTTCATTTCCCTTCTCATCCAATAGGTGAACCCCCAGTGCTTGCAGCATTCCTGCACCACCGTCATTGGTAGCCGATCCTCCCAGTCCAATAATAAAGGAAGTAAATCCGTCATCAAGCGCCTGTCGAATGAGCTCACCACTGCCGAATGTAGTAGCATGAAGCGGTGCCAATTTACCTTTAGGGATTAGATCCAGTCCGGAAGCTGATGCTATTTCTATCACACAGGTTTCACCTTCTCCCAATATGCCATAAGCTGCTTCTACGGGATCTCCCAACGGTCCAGTAACCGAAACTGTTTTTGTGCTCCCATTCGTTGCTGCAACCAGTGTTTCCATTGTTCCCTCGCCGCCATCGCCAACAGGAAGAAGGATTGTTTCCGCATCCGGATAGCAGTTCTTAACTCCCTGGTTTATCGATTCTGCAGCCTCCACTGCGGTCAAGCTTCCTTTGAATGAATCTGGTGCTATAATTATTTTCATAAAATCCTCCCTTGAGAACGCGATTAATAAACTTTATTTAAATTATAAGAATCTTGACGAAATAAGTCTATAGCTATACCATATGAAAATAGAATGATATTATCTTTTATTTTTGTATGTTTTAACTAAAGGGGAAAGATAGATGGATATCTTAACAGAAAAAATTGCAACAGAGATTGTACATGAGACTTCTGCGAGGCTCCACAGCAACGTGAATATCATGAACCGGAATGGCGTTATTATAGCGACACAGGATACATCAAGGATTGGATCGATTCACGAAGGTGCAGTAGAGGTACTTCAAACCGGTGAAACCCTGATTATCCAGGTTAATGAAAAGAAAACATGGGGAGGAACACAACCCGGTGTAAATCTGCCAATTATCTTCCAGGATCAAATTATTGGTGTCATTGGTATTACCGGCGATCCGGATGAAATGGAAAATATTGGTGAATTGGTTAAAATGACGACAGAATTGATGATTAAGCAGGAGTTCATGGCCTCACAACTGGAATGGAAGCAACGGACGAAAGAAATGATCATTGAGCAATTACTTAAAACCGACCCTTCTGTAACAAGTATTGACAGGGGGATGAGCAGCCTCGGTGCAAAGCTTGCACCACCGTTTACAACAATAATTATCCAGTTAACTGAGCGTAAAATCCTTAACCAGACATTTATACAAAAAATGGAAGAGGCAGTTGGTAAGGAACATTCTATTGTAGGATTTATCAACGTGAACAGGGTGTTTATCGCTATACACAGTTTGGAAGAGAAAGAAATCGATCAGAAAATAGCGTATGTCTACAAAGCGTTAAAAAAAATGAATGCCGTGTTCCGAATGGCATACAGCCTACCTTTTTATACGCTGAAAAAATTCAGCCAATCATACAGAGACTGTGAAATCACATTGAAAATAAGTGACCCATCAAAAGAGTTGGTTTCTTTTGCCCAGATTGAAGTGAAAGCACTAATCTATCAGGTTGATGAGGCGATAACCGAAAGATTTGCTCGTCGGGTGCTTAGAAGTTTTGATGAAAATAAAAAGCTATCATTGACTGCCTTTTTCACCAATAATCTTAATATCCAGAAAGCTGCGGAAAGCTTGTTTGTACATCGGAACACATTGATCTACCGATTGAATAAGATTACCGAAGAGACAGGTTATGATCCGAGAAACTTCAGAGATGCATTAATATTGCAGATGGCAATTTGGGGTTTTGAGAGGGGATCAGCGTAATGAATGTGTAGATAATATGTTGTTAACAGCTGAAAATAATAGATAGGAGAATACATATGTTTGAATTAACACTGATGGAATGGCTCATCGTCATTCTCTGTGCAGTCTTCATCGGCTTTTCAAAATCTGGTCTCCCAAATATGATCATACTTGTCGTAACAATACTCATGTTTGTGTTCCCGGCAAGAGAATCTGTTGGAATACTGCTGCCGATGCTGATGGTTGGGGATTTATTTGCGGTGGCTTACTATCGCAGAAATGTTATCTGGAGACACCTGATATCACTGATTCCTTGGGTGCTGCTTGGAATCCTTGCCGGCTATTTTGTATTGGCACAGGTGGATAGTGATCAATTGAAACCGATGATTGGAATAATCGTGCTTGCTATGATTGCATTGCATGTATTCCGTGAAAAATTTGGAGTACGGTTTAATGAACTTTTGCCAACATCCTTATGGTTCACTGCCTTAATGGGAATATTAGGTGGTTTTACCACAATGGTAGGGAACGCTGCAGGTGGAGTGATGGCTATTTATCTCCTGGTGAAAGGACTTCCGAAAAAAGAATTTGTTGGTACATCCGCATGGTTTTTCCTGACCGTGAATCTGATTAAGTTTCCATTTTACCTACAGTTGGGGTTAATAAACCAGACTTCATTGACATTTAATGCTACTCTGGTTCCGGCGATTATTATTGGGGCGCTGATTGGCATAAGAATCCTGCCTCATATTCCACAAAAAGTTTTTCAATGGCTGGTTCTTGGACTCGCGACAATTGGCGGCATCAATCTCTTATTCTAGCTACTCCTATTCTTGTGTTTTATAAGATTGGTAACTTTTTAACAATAAAAGAAAAGCTACAGTGATCCAGGTTCATACAACAACAGTTAATACAAAAAAGGCTCTTCGATAAGCATAAAGAAGGACTGATTAAGCAAGCGAAACATGCTATAGTAGAAGCAGAGAACTGTAAGATTAGGAGAATACCAATGAAAGTTTTTTTAAAATGGGGACTCATTGTGTCCATTTTCAGTTTTACGATACTTCACTTTATTACATATTTTTTTGAAAGCAATATATTGCTTAAGCTGTTATCCATCAGTGGTGTTAGCTTGTTTGTCTTTACCGTACTCATTTACACTCCAAAAAAGGTGAAAATGCCGCTTTCTTTATTTCTTATCGGATTCGGTTTGATAATTTTCTCAGACGGTAATTTTATAAATGGGCTGCTGGATGGAGTCCTGCAAATGCGCAACATCATTGGGTTGATTGTGATGATTCCAATGATCGGCTGGGTGCTGCGTGGCGAAACCTATATGGAAGCCATCATGACAGCAGGACACAGGTTATTTAGCACAAGCCGGAGATTTTATGCATCCATGCTCTCTTTAACGCAGGTAATTGCCTATTTTTTGATGTTTGGTGCGATCCCGATGATGCATCAATTTGAAAATTGGCTCCTAAAAGATGAAAAAGGCGAGGCCTGGGAACGGCTGAAGGGAACTGCAGTTTTAAGGGGGTTCTCTTTATCTGTCATGTGGGTTGTTTCCATCCCAAGTTTCGCCTTTGTTGTGGAAATCATGGGCGCCTCTTTAGGACTTTCCATTTTACAGGGCTTGGTCATGTCAGTCATTGGAATCATTACCGCACTCATTTTTTCCAAATTTGAAGAGAAAAAGTATGGCGTGAATTTGACTGCTGGGTTGCAGAAGGAGATTAAAAATGTCCTTCGCCATACAGAAGGTAAAAAGGAAACAGATCGGCTGGTAAGAGAATTTATTATATTATTTATTTCATTATTCGGCACGATTTTTCTACTAAATGCATGGATAGATATTGAACTGCTTGTACTCATTCCCTTGGTTGTACTTGTTTGGATTGCTGCTTACTATGTCTTTAAAGGCAGATTGAATATCATGCTCTCCGAAGCAAAAGGCTTTATAAAGAATGATATGGTCCACCAATCATATCAGGTCTCTGTCATGCTGGGGGCAGGGATGATGATTTTTGGACTGAACCAGACAGCATTTCCAGACATGCTCGTCAATGGGATTTATTCGTTTCAGGAAAGCATTGCATTTTTGAATGTATTGCATATCCTGCCATTTATGGTAATTATCCTGGGGTTCTTTGGCTTGGGTCCATTAACCGTGATGGTATTGGTCGGTGGGATTTTGCAAAGTATCCATCTTCCGTATCCACCTGAACTAATCGTGTTGGCCATTACTTCTGGAAGCGCGATTTCCATTCTTTTGTCCCCACTGATTATGCCACTGATTGTATTAAGTGGTGAAAATGGATTAAGTGGTGTGAAAAACGGAATTATGTTTAATTGGAAGTATGCGTTAATACTTTATGTCATTGTCCAGGTTTATATCCAGATAATGGCATTGTTGTAACTATCTTAGGATGAGCCTGCATTAAATGTTTAAGAAATGTTGGAGCCATCAATTGTTTCGCTTATAGATTTATAACTATTTCAATCACAATCATATCTATTAAACGATTACCAAAACATAGAAAGCACCCTCTTAAACAGTAGTTAAGAGGGTGCTTTTTGTTCTCAGTTAAGAAAGTATAAAATTCTCTTACTGCATAAGTGCGGGCTAATGTCTTCACCTAGCCTATAGCGAATACCAAAGTTTTCTAATTATATTACATAAATTAGGTTTCCATCGATTCCAATTGGCGCATGACCGGATTCGATGATTGTAAGAATCGGTTTTAATAACTTTTCTTCTCCAGCAAGTTCTGCGGTTGATACCATTAAACCGAGATACATGGCAAGTGTGGTCAGAAATTTAATCGATTTTTCGTCTTCAAATTGCTTGTATGCCCCATCATATGCCGGGTGAAAAATTGCTTCCGGCAGTCTATCAACAAGTCTTTCCAAGTGTTCTTCCAGATTTTGGGCATCAATCTTTTCTTTCAGTTGATCTGGAAGTTCTTTCAATACTTCCCACAGATTGCTATCCTCAAATGAAAGGTTTTCTATCAAAGAAGGCACTTTATCTTTGGTAACCCATTTCACCTCATATTCCTTTACATTTAAAAGGTTCAAAAGCTCTTCCAATTGTTTTACAGTTTCTTCTTCCTTTACACCTGCCTGATGATACCAGTTGGCAGAAGTCAGTTGGTCAATGATTTCATTTGCATTTTCTATTTTAGTTTCATCTGTACCTTCTAATAAAATACTCATCTATAGTCACTCTCCCTTCCCAAAGGTTGTCAATTAATATTTGGTTGTTAATTCAGGCGGGCCGAATTTTGGTCCATAAGGGCCTTCATCCAGCCACCGTCCAAGTCGTGGAACGATGGATACAAGGGAAGCGGCCAGTTCTTTTTTCATGTTCATTTCTTTCGATTCACCCTGTATATGGTGAAGTGCTGTTGTAGATGCATCACGGTTCCATCTTGCAGCAATTCGGCGTTCCGTTGCAGATTCATTAATTGCTGCCTGGCGCTGTTCTTCATTTTCAGCTTTCAAAGCCTTTTCGATTCCCCTAACTGCAATAATTGCATCAGGAACACCAGAATTTAGACCGCGGGCACCAAATGGAGCAAATAAGTGTGCTGCTTCTCCAGCCAGCAATACGCGATGATTTTTATCTGTAAAGGAATCAGCAACTACCTGATGGAATCGATAAGAGGACACCCAGGAAATGCGTTCTGCATATTTTGGATCCATTACTTTAGGAAGCCATTCCTTTACACCATCTATGCTTGAAAATTCCTCAACATCATCCCCAGACAGGAGCTGGAGGTCAATTCGCCATCCACCTTTAAAAGGTACGTGCATTACGTTACGGCCGCCCATGGCAGGGTGCTGATAGTGGAATAACCTTTCTACAGGCATTGGATTTTCTTCATCTTCTTCTACATCAATTACCAGGAATGTATCGTTTGTGCGTGGTCCTTCAAATGTTAGACCTGCTTTTTCACGTACAACGGAACGGGCTCCATCACTACCAATGATGTATGTTGACTCCCATTTATCCCCGGAAGCAGTTGTTAATGTTACGCCGTCTTCTCTGATTTCCAGATCTTCAGCTGGCTGTCCCCAGACAAATTCAACTCCAGCTTCGATACATGCTTGATAGATGTATTTTTCAATTTCATGCTGATGAAGGGATGTGAAATGCGGTAATTTATTTGGATCTTGATTATCGGTAATACCATAGTTTCGCTTATAAATTTCTTTCCCGCGGTAGAATGAACGTTTTATCGGCCAGATAACCCCGTTTCTTCCTAGTTCGAAACCGAGTCCTTCTGAAATTTCTTCTAATAATTTCAGCGTGGCGCTATGTAGAAAAATAGCGCGGCTGCCGGGACGTGGTGCATCCTTTTCTTTTGCCTCAATTATTGCACAGGAAATCCCTTTGTTTTGGAGCGCAAGTGCTGCGGTAAGCCCAACTGGACCAGCACCGACTACAAGTGCATCATATTTTTGATTTGCCATGATTTAAACTCTCCTTTGTAAATAGCTAAGATCTTCAATAACTTAATTATAGGTAACATTGAAAATGAAAGCGATTTAATTGTTCCTCTATGTGGTACAATGGTTGGATTATTCATAAAATATTATATAATAGAGTAGAGAATAGTACAGGTATAAACAGTGTTTGACGAAATATATACAGGGTTGTAGAATATTTTAATCCTATTTAATGATGTAATATCCATATCCTTTAAGAAGGTGAGAAAATGACTGAAAAAAAGCAGAGAAACACATCATTGGAAAACGCTTTGGCAATGTTAAAACAGTTTTCTATTGATACACCTGAAATAGGGGTAACTTCTTTATCCCATAGACTCGATATTTCCAAGAGTACGGCACATCGGCTGCTCTCATCACTGGCACAGGAAGGATTTGTATATAAAGATCCACAAACTAATTTATACAGCCTGGGTTCTTCCATATTATCTCTTGTTAACATCGTTAATACGCAAATCCATATTTCCAATGAGGTAATCCCCATTTTGAATCTCCTTGTAGAAAAGACAAATGAAAATACACATCTGACAATTTTGGAAGGATTGGAAGTCGTCTATATACAAACCATTGGCGGAGAATATGCATCAAAAGACAAAATACTGCTCGGATCCAGAAGACCCGCTTTCTGTACAAGTGCAGGTCAATCCATTCTTGCATATCATTTAGATGCCGAAAGTGAAGCAGCCCGGAATCTGAACTATTATACTTCCAAAACGATTACTTCACAAAAATTGTTTTTGGAGAAATGCTGTAAAATCAGAAAAGAAGGTTTTTCTCTTTCAGAAGAGGAATATGAGGAAGGGGTTACCGGGATTAGTGTGCCCGTCTTTGACGAGTCGGGAAAAGTGATTGCTTCATTGGGCGTTACTGGAAACACAAAACGAATTGCGTCTTTGAATCTACAGCAAAAATATATTCACTTACTGAATAACTCATCAAAAGAACTGACGAAAATCATAAAATTAAGGAAAAGACGTGGTATAAAATGACAGGACAAAATCAAAAAAAGAATACATTATCTTCGGTAACGAACGCAATGCGTATTTTACGTCTTTTTAATCGAAAACAAATGGAACTGAGCTTCACTGATATAACTCGTCAGACAGACCTTCCTAAAGGTACTGCCCACAGGCTTATTTCTTCATTAGTAAAGGAAGGCTTTATAAGCAAAAACCCAAGAACAAATCATTATCGGCTGGGGCTTTCCATTTTAAGTCTTGGCGGGGCAGTATACAGTCATAACGAATTATACAAAGAAGCACTTCCAGTCGTAAAAAAAGTTTCGGAAACCTTAGATGAATCGGCACATCTTTGTTTAATGGAAAATGAAAAAGTAGTCTACTTATTTCGGGTAGAAAGTCGTCACCCTGAGCGCCTTGTGACAGAGATCGGACGAATGAATCCGATTCATTGTACAAGTGAGGGGTTATGTATATTGGCATTTCAGGAAGCGGAATATATTGAGGATTTTCTTAGACAGGATTTTCATGCGTATACATCACATACGGTAACAGAGCGGGAGAAGCTGCTTGATATTCTTTCGGACATTCGAAAGAAAGATTATTGCATCCTGGAATCTTCCTATTATGAAGGATATATAAGTATTGCAGCACCGATTCGGAATCATAATGGAGAAGTTACGGCATCACTATCAATTATCGGGAATTCAAAACGTATCAGAAACGCACAAAAAGAAGACGTAATTTCTAAAATAAAAGAAGGTGCTCAGCGTATTTCTGAACACCTTGGTTATTTTGATATTTAATTGAGTTTTAAAATCCCGCAAGATTTGCTTCGGTGATAAAAGCTTATGTTTTGATATTTAACACCTACAACCAAAGAGGGAACATTACGAGATAAGGTAAGAGTACCATTAAAACTAATGCGATAAGTAATGCTAAAATAAGGTACATAGATTGGTAAGAAGCCTTTAGCAATGGTACTTTTGCTATATCTGTTGTTACTAGTAATGTTTGTCCAAATGGTGGTGTACACATACCAATCGCAGTATTAACAATAACCAACACGCCAAAATAAACAGGATCTATCCCCATCGTTTCAATTACTGGTAAGAACATTGGCACAACAATCACGATAATCGCAATTGTATCTACAAACATACCAAATACCAATAGAATGACATTGATAATAAGAAGTGTAATCAGCGGGCTATCGCTAATGTTTAGAAAACCGGATACGATCATGTTAGGAATGTTTTCATATGCCAGGACATATGCCAATAAATAAGCATTGGCAATAATAAACATGATTGTCGCTGTTGTTTTCGCAGAATCAAAAATTACTTTACCCAATTGTTTGAAATTTAGTTCGCGATATACAAACATTCCAATAACAATAGCATAAACGACTGCAACAACCCCGGATTCCGTTGGGGTAAATATACCTGAAAAAACCCCGCCAACCAAAATAATCGGTGTTCCAAGCGCCCAAAAAGCATTTATGAAGGATTTGCCAAAATCTTTTATTTTAAAAGGTTCTCCGCTCCCTTTATAACCTCTCTTTCTGGAAATCAAGTAGGCTCCCCCAAGCAGGACGCCTCCTACGATGATACCCGCTGGAATTCCGACAGTGTATAAGTCTGAAATGGAAGATCCGGAGAGGCTCCCATATACAATTAAAGTTACACTTGGAGGTATAATTGCACCTAATGGACTTGCAGTAGAAACGACGGATGCTGCGAAATCCTTGTCGTATCCCTTTTTAACCATTGCAGGTATCATAAGGGATGATAAAGCTGCTGCAGTTGCAACTGCACTACCAGAGATAGCTGCAAAGAATACACAGCCAAGAATGGTTACCATTGCTAAACCACCTGTAGTACGCCCTATAAGTGAATTTGCTAAATTAATGATTCGTTGGGCAAGTCCACCGGTCAACATCAGATTACCAGCAAGAATAAAGAAAGGGATCGCCATTAAAGCGGAGTTATTTACCCCTGTGAAAAGCTGCTGAATAATAATCATAGGATTGATATCCGCAAGTAAAATATAAACCATTGAGGATAGACCAATTGTAAACCCCAAGGGAACTCCTAATAGAAATAATAGTACTGTTAGAACAAAGAATAGTATTACCAATTACTCGTTCCCCCCTTCTTCTGTATTACGATCTTTACCAATTCTGGCGATTAAGTGGATAATCATGATAGCTGCAGAAATAGGTAATACAGCATATACAATTCCCATAGATATTACCATATTCGATGAACGCTGTGGTCCGACTATTTCCAGTGTGTCTAAACCAAACTTCACAAGAATCCCGGCATATAATAGCATAGCTATCCACTGAAGAGGTGCAAACCATTTTCTTAAAGATGGTTTCCAATCTTCAAATATGGAGACAGTGATATGACTTTTGTCCCGGACTGCCAAAGCTGCCCCAAAAAATATCATTGCAACCATTAAAAACCTTGCTAATTCATCTGTCCATACTGCTCCACCCTGAAATACTGAACGGGCAATAATCTGTACGGTCAATATAATCGTCATAACTGATAAGAATATTGTGATGAAGCTGCGTACAATGAGATCAATCCAATAACTGATTTTTTCTACGATACCCATATTCTGTCACCTCTTTTTCTATGTAAAGTATTTTTTATATAACGGCATTTCATTATTTAAAGCAGGCGCTTTTTCGTAATAGAATGGAATATTTTCCAAGATTCATCAACATATCATTTGTTATTCTGCCATACCTGAAATTTCGTTTAACAGATCACTTCCATGTTGGTCCGTCCAATTTTGATAAATGCCTTCCACTTTTTCTTTAAATGGTTCTAAATCCAATTCATTAATCTCCATCCCTTTTTCTTCTAAAACTTCTTCATATTCCGCTTCATTTTCTTCATTTTCTTTATTTATTTCTGTCAGCACTTCTTCACTGGCTTCAAGTATTGCAACTTGAGCATCTTCCGGTAAAGATTCAAAACGATCTTTACTGCCCATTAGGAAAGCGAATGCAAAATGGATGCTGGTCTTGGATACATGGCTGTTGACGTCATAAATATTCTCATCGTCATTAATATCCAATGTATTTTCCTGGCCATCAATTGCACCTTGTTCAAGCGCAGTGTATGCGTCACCAAAATTCATACTTTGAGGACTTGCTCCAAGTGCTTCATATGCCTCAATGTAGATAGGGCTTTCACTTACACGGATGGTAAGCCCATTGAAATCATCCAGGCTCTCAATAGGTCCAGTTGATGTGGAAACATGTCTGAAGCCCCTGGCCATTAGACCAAATGTTTTTAAATTTACATCTTCTGTTATAGCGCGATACTCATCTTCCGTCTCTGAACCTAAAAATTCATTTACATGATCCCATCCTTCAAAGAGGTAGGGTAAATCCAATACAGCTGTTTCAGGAGCAAAACCTGATACTGCCGGACCGGTAATCATGCCTAAATCAAGTGTTCCAAACTGCATTGCTTCCAGTAGTTCTCTATCTGTTCCCAACTGACGAAATGGATAAATATCTATCTGTACCTTCCCATCTGTTTTTTCTGCTACAAGTTCTTTAAACCGAAGCGATGCAGTATGGTAATTGGTTGATTCCGGCGTTTGATGTCCTAATCGAAGTGTTATAACATCCCCATCTTCTCCTTTTTGAGGCTCTTGACTGACATTAGCTGTTACAGGGCTATCTGCTGCTTCAGTTGTTGCTTCTAAATTAGGGTTTGAATATCCCCCGCAAGCCGACAGAAATAGGAAAAGAGAGAAAACAGCTGTTAAAAGAATTCGTTGTGGCATAATCTCATTCCTTCCTCTATTTAATTAATCTTTAATTTCACTGTAAGCAGTAAGAAAGTATAAAAATTTCTTACTTCGGGCTTTCCACAATTCGCTTAAAGGCGTGGTAAAAGCCAGGTGTTCTAATAATACTTCAGTACCTAAATATCTGAATGAATTGTCAAATAGATGTTTTAAACGATTCTTTCGTTCATCAATCAATCACTCTAATTCCGTTCGTTTCAAATTATCCAGTTTAGCGCTTTCAAAACTTCCGTATCAATCTTATACTAATGAACTGACGCAGCCGTACAGTAAATTCATCCTTTATCCTGTGATTTTTTAAACAGTTAAGAAAGGTTCTCTGGAACAGGAAGTTGGGCGCTGGCTAGTTTTTGTAAAAATCATACATCTTAAAGTAAAAAAAGATACACAGCATTTAAGCTATATCATTAATGGTGATTCTAATATAGTGTTCATAGACAGGATAAAGGTTTCATTAGGCAAAAAGTACCTCCTTTCGACAAAATAGTCTAATAACATATTAGTGTATGAAAACGCTTTACATAATTGCTTTGTTCCTCTATACAGAACTTAATGAAACATTATTTATTTTTCGTTTATTGCCTACTGTATAATTATCAAAAAATCAGTTTGGTTAAAAAAGTTGTGTCAGGCCTTGTGGATACTGGTCTTCAAGACACCGTCGACAATTTACGGGGAGTGGTTATATAAGCTATATAAAATAAAGAGTGAAAAAGCAGTTTCTTTAATAGTGATGTGAAGGAGCCAATTCGAAGAGATGTAACAGGATAAAACAATCAAACTGACCATATGTAAGTGTTAGTTTGATTGCTTTTTTTATGCTCGATTTATTTGAATACTTCCTATGACCATTATCTGTTGAACAGAATCCCAATTTTCATTACTAAAGATTCTTTCCTTTTACATTGTAATTTTGGAATAAATGGTGAATAAATGCTCGCAAAGCTGTTGAAAGATAGCTGTTCATTCTATAAACAATTCCAACATCTCTCTCTGGTAGTGGGTCAGTGATAGGGATGGTGCAAATTTTTGAATGATTCATCTGTTCTACATGCATTTTAGGCAGAATTGTAACACCGTTATTATTTGCTGTAATTTCTAATAAAGAATGCATGTCGGAAAGTTCTACATTAGGAGTTAAATCTATCCCCGATTCCTTACAATACTGGTCAATGACCTGTCGAATAAAAAAATTCTTTTGAAGTAAAAAAACACGTTGCTGATTTAAGTCTCTCAAAGAAATAGATGATAAATTTGC
This sequence comes from Virgibacillus ainsalahensis, assembly GCF_055380755.1. Taxonomy (NCBI): domain Bacteria; kingdom Bacillati; phylum Bacillota; class Bacilli; order Caryophanales; family Bacillaceae; genus Virgibacillus; species Virgibacillus ainsalahensis. The sequence continues at coordinate 866,053 of NZ_AP043943.1, forward strand.
CAGTTCGTTATCGGTTGACGAGACCAGATATAACTTAGATGTAAACAGATAATGACTTATTAGTTTATCGTTATGAATTGGTAGAAAAACGACCCCAATGTCACATGTTGAGGTGAGGAGGTTTTCAATTGTTCCTTTTGTAGTGGTATCAACAACGGAAGTGTTAATATCAGGATATTCTTGGTGAAATGAAACAATGGATGAATAAACTAACTGACTGCCAGAACTGCTGATTGTTATGCTCCCGCGTCGTAATTCATTAATTTCATTTATCTCCTTTGTTACCTGATCAAGTTCATAAAATACATTATGTGCCCGTTCCTTTAGTACCTTTCCGGCTTCTGTTAAATAAGTCTTTTTTCCAATTTGTTGAAATAACTTTGCGCCTAAACGAGCTTCTAAAATCCGTATTTGCTGACTTAAGGTCGGTTGACTTATTCCAAGTTTTTCAGCTGCACGTGTATAATGCAGTTCTTCACATACTGCAAGGAAATATTCCAATAGACGAATTTCCAATAAGCTCACCTTCTATCATAGTTATAGACTATTGTTTTTATAGTTATAACAGTATTGTACTATTGAAAAAACGATAATACAATATGGTTATAGTAATTGAAATAATTTTCTTTATATTTACAGGAGGGGGGATGTGCTATTATGTCTATATCTTATACAACATCTTATACAACGAGTACAGCTTTTTTAGAGACATTGGAAGAAGCAGGAGTTTCATATATATTTTCCAATTTTGGAAGTGATCACCCTGGAATTATTGAAAACCTTGCGATTGCGAAAAAGGAAAATCGAAAACTTCCAGAAGTGATTACATGTCCACATGAAATGGTAGCATTAAGCATGGCACATAGCTATGCACAAATAACCGGAGAGCCACAAGCTGTTATGGTACATGTAGAATGTGGTACACAAAATCTTGGTGGTGCATTGCATAATGCATATAAAGGAAGAGTTCCTGTTTTGATTTTTGCTGGTGCTTCTCCATACACCCAGGAAGGTGAATTAATAGGGAGCAGAAATGAATTTATCCAATGGATCCAGGATGTTCCTGATCAGCGGGGAATTGTAAGGGGTTACACGAAATATGATAATGAAATTCGAAGTGGCTCAAATGTAAAGCAGCTTGTTCACCGATCCTTACAAATAGCCAAAAGCAGTCCACAGGGGCCGGTCTATTTAATGGGAGCGAGAGAAGCAATGGAAGAAGAAACAACCCCGGTTACTGTTCGTCCGGAAATGTGGCAACCAGTTGCACCGATGGCCTTGCCAAATCAAGAACTTGAACAAGTCGTTAATGACATTATATCAGCGAAAAATCCACTTATTGTTACATCCTATTTAGGAAAGGATACGCAAGCGGTGGAAGAATTAATCGAATTTAGTGAAACCCTTTCCATTCCGGTTATCGAATCCGTGCCAAATTATATGAATTTCCCATCAGATAGTCCGATGCATTGTGGATATCAGTGGAATACACCGGGCCAGAATGACCTACTTGAAGAAGCGGATCTGGTTCTCGTGTTCAATAGTGATGTACCATGGATTCCATCAAAAAATAAACCATCCGATGATTGTACTGTTTATTATTTTGATGAAGATCCTTTAAAAGAAAGTATACCTTTATGGTATATTCCGTCGAAGCAATTTTTTGCAGTTGACTCGTTGACAGCATTAAAACAATTAAACCATTCTTTAAGTAAATCAAATGTCGATCGGGATACAATTAATCAACGGCGGGAAAAAATTACTTCCTATCATTCTGAACAACGAAGCGAATGGAAGGATAAAGAAATTGCTCAGAATAATGTCATTACCCCAGCGTATTTGACAGCTTGCGTCAGCGAAGTGATAGATGATGATACGATTATTATGAATGAAGGAATTTCCAATTATGAAACAATCTATACCCATTTACACTGTAATCGCCCTGGTTCGATTTTTGGAAGTGGCGGTGGGTCTCTTGGCTGGAATGGGGGAGCAGCATTAGGAGCGAAATTAGCTTCCAAAGATAAAAAGGTAATCAATCTAACAGGAGATGGCTCCTACATGTTTAGTGTCCCATCCACAGTACATTGGATTTCACGTAGATATGAACTTCCATTTTTAACGATTATTTATAATAATGGTGGCTGGAAATCTCCAAAACTATCAACACTTGGCGTATACCCTGAAGGAACTGCAAATGAGACGGAACAATTCTGGGTAGATTTTTCTCCTCACTCAAATTTGGCTGGTATAGCCGAAACAGCTGGTGGGGCATTCGCTAAAACGGTTAAGGATCCGGAAGAATTGAAAGAGGCTCTTAAAGAAGCGATGAAGGCTATGGAGGAAGGTCGCTCGGCCGTATTGGATGTATATCTGCCATCTGTTAATGAGTAGGTGTGTGATGGCGGTGAATTTTCTTAGATAAGTAGGCAGGTTAGGTATTCTAAAGATCTATAAAATACTTCATTACAAGGAGAGGATAGTAAATGGAACATTTTGAAGAATTCAATAAAAATTATATTAACGGGGAATGGGTGGAAGGTGAAAGCAGTACAACATATAACGATATAAACCCATATGATAACAGCACGGTTACAACAGTTAAATTAGCTACAAAAGAGCAGTTGGAAGAAGCATTTGATATCGCAGACAATGCGCAAAAAAAATGGGCGAAATCTACGGTAGATGAAAGAAAAGAAGTAATTCAAAAAACAATCGAATATATAAAAGATAACCATGAAGAAATTGTAAAGATGATTGTTAAAGAGTCTGGCGGAACGATCCTAAAGGCAAATGTGGAAATAGGGCTAACATTAGAAGTTATTGAAGAAGCTCTGAACTATGCCGGGGAATTGGACGTGGTAAGGGAAGTTCCTTCTGCGATTGAAGATAAGGTGAATCAAGTTCATCGACTTCCTTTAGGTGTCGTATCAACTATTTCACCCTTTAACTTCCCGATGAATCTATCCATGAGAAGCATCATTCCAGCGATTGCTTTAGGAAGTAGTGTCGTTCACAAACCGGACATTCAGGTGGGGATGGTTGGCGGTGTTATTCTAGCGAAAGCATTTGACTATGCCGGCTTGCCAAAAGGAGTATTTAACATGATTTTAACGGATATTCCTGAAATTGGTGATGGCATGATTACAAACGAACATGTAAAATTAATCAGTTTTACAGGTTCTACAGAAGTTGGGAAACATATTGGAGAGATTGCGGGAAGGAACCTAAAACGAGTAGCCCTTGAACTTGGAGGGAATAGTCCGTTTGTTGTTTTATCTGACGCCGATATTAATCAAGCAGTAAATGCAGCTGTTTTCGGTAAATTTGTTCACCAGGGGCAAATCTGTATGAGTATTAATCGCCTTATCATACACAAGGACAAGCATGATGAGTTTGTTGAGAAATTTACAGAGAAAGTAAAATCGCTTTCCTCCGGTGACCCAAGTAATCCTGAGACAGTGATTGGTCCACTCATTAATCAACAGCAAATTGAAAAGGCTTTCAAAATTATAGGAATAGCAAAAGAAGAAGGAGCGACACCTGTATTAGAGGGGAAACTGGAGAATAATGTTTTGTCTCCATCTGTATTTACAGGGGTAAAAAATACAAGTGAAGCAGCACAATCGGAATTATTTGCCCCTGTCGCGCTTATCATTAAAGCTGATTCAGATGATGAAGCAATAAGGATGGCTAATGATACCAAAGGTGGCTTAAGTTCTTCCATTTTCACATCAGATTTGAAAAAAGGGGAAGAACTGGCATTACAGATTGATGCGGGCATGACACATATTAATGATCAAACGGTGAATGATGCACCAAATATTCCATTTGGAGGAAATAAAGAAAGTGGTGTAGGAAGGTTTGGAAACCCATGGATTGTGGATGAATTTACAACAGCGAAGTGGGTTTCTATACAGAAAGCAGAACGGCCATTTCCTTTTTAATCGATGTATAAGCCAATTTCAAATGTAGGAGAAGATATATGTATAAAAAATCATTCCTTACAACCGTATTCCTAATGCTCATTTTTCTGGCAGCATGTGGAGGGTATTCTAATCCTAACGCAAAATCAATGGAGACATCTAATAATCCAATGAATATTGACGTTCCGGCTGCGACTAATAATGCACAGGAAGACGGAGATGTATTAGTTCTTAGGCTAGGACATCAGACACCAGAAGAAACCAATTATCATAGGGCATCATTACGATTTAAAAAATTAGTAGAAGAAAAGACGGATGGGAAAGTACGAATCGATATTTATCCATTTCGTCAACTTGGAACAGATAGAGAACTAATCGAAGCAATGCAATTTGGAACACTTGACTTTGGAATGATTTCAGGGCCTCCTATTTCCGGATTTGCCCCTGAAGCAGCCATTTTGGATTTGCCTTTCCTTTTCGAAGACTGGAATCATGTCAACACATTTCTTGAATCAGATGTTGAAGAAGAATATCGCACACTAACAGAAGATGTTAATTTGAAGATTTTCGGAATAATGGCCAGAGGATTTAGACATGTCACAACATCAGAGGGGCCCATTTTAGAACCTGGGGATTTTAATAGTCTGACAGTCCGGGTAATTGAAAGTCCTGTTTATATTGATGCGTATAGTGCACTAGGTGCAAGTCCGCAAAGTATGAATTTTGGTGATGCTTATACTGCGCTGGAACAAGGAGCAATTGATGGACAGGAAAATACAATGGACATTATTGATGATGAAAAGGTTTATGAGGTGAATAGCCATGTTTCAAAAACGGGTGTGAATTTCGTGTTCGGATTCTTAATGGCTAGTAAAGATCGATTTAATTCATGGCCTGAAGATGTTCAAATAGCAGTTAGAGAAGCTGCCCAGGAAGCAGTGCATGAGACGAATCAGGAAAATGAAGTCCACGAGGAAGAATATGAGGAAATTCTGGAGGAAAAAGGTATGGAAATCCATGAGGTGGACAGAGAACCTTTTAAAGAAAGAGTAGATAGTGTCTATCAGGAATGGAAAGAGAAATATGGAGATGACATGTTAAATAAAATTCAAGGTATGGATGAATAGATACAAATCAATGGAAAGAGGATTTCAAAGAATTTAAGGAGACAATTTTAGGGTAATTATTCGGTTTTAAGTGATAAATCTATCTAAGATTGATAGTGGTTACATTAAGTAATTGAAGGGGGAATTTAATGAAGCATAACTTTGTACTTTCAATTGTAACTATCATTCTTTCATCCATATTTTTGATTTTCTCTTTACAGATACCATCTTCTGATTTACCAGGACAAATCGGTCCTAGGGGTTGGCCAGTAGCTGTTTTACTTCTGATGTTGATGTTAGGAATCATTTTATTGATTCGCAGTCTAAAGGAAAAGACAGACGAAACTATCGAAAAAAGTGACCAAATAACTAAAACCGAAATAAAAGAGGAAAACTCTGGTGAGAATGTTGAGTCATCACCTGGTTTTCCTCGAAGACATTGGATTATCATGGGTGTCTTACTCCTTTATGTTTTTATCATGCCGTGGTCGGGTTTTCCATTTGCTACTTTCATTCTCAGTTTATTATCAGCTTGGTTATTAGGAATGAAGAAGAAGGTGAATATCTTCATAATGGCGTTTGTCAGTAGCTTAGTTTTTAGTTTTATTTTTATTACACTTTTAAGAATACCGCTACCTCGTGGGATTAACCTTTTTGAAAATATCAGTTTACTTTTTCAATAATGGTGTTCTGGAAATTTTCAAAGGAAAAACAAGGACCGTTACAGGATAATTTATTTGAACAGAGGGGGGAAGAGGATGCTTGAAGGATTATTATTAGGGATAGAAAATATCGCACAACCATTCCATTTACTCCTGCTATTTTTAGCGATTGCTATTGGATTTTTGGGTGGCGCAACCCCGGGGATTAGTGGTGCAATGCTTATTCTGATTTTACTCCCAATAACATATGGTATGGAATCTATACCAGCATTTTTGTTAATGACATCAATATATGCTGCGTCTGTTTATTCAGGAAGTATCAGTGCTATATTATTTCGTACACCTGGAACACCAGAAGCAATAGCAACAGTATTTGATGGTTATCCAATGGCTCAAAAGGGACAACCAGGAAAAGCATTGGGAATTGCGGTAACAAGTTCAGCTGTTGGAGGAATAGTAGGAACGATAATACTGATGCTTCTTACGCCGGTACTGGCTGATTTTGCCTTACAACTTTCATCTCCGGAATATTTTGCTTTAGCTGTCCTTGGCTTAACCGTAGTTGCTTCCCTTAGTGATGGGGATCTTGTGAGAGGGTTGATTGGGACATTGCTTGGAATATTGATAGCGAGTATTGGGATTGATCCGCTTACTGGTAGTGACCGTTTTACTTTCAGTAGTATCGATTTACGCTCAGGTGTCGGTCTTGTACCAATATTAATTGGTTTGTTTGCTGTATCAGAAGTTCTTAGAAAAGCAAGTGAGAATAATAGCATACAGCAAAAAATGGAGAAATTAAAAATTAAAATATTGGATATAAGTCTATTCAGGAAGATTTCGAAAACAATAACCCGCTCCTCTTTAATAGGGACATTCGTAGGGATTTTGCCAGGTATAGGGGCTACAACAGCTTCAGTAGTGGCATATAGTGAGGAAGTTCGTTGGTCTAAGGATTCTAAAAAGTATGGTACTGGTGTCCCGGAGGGTATCGCTGCTCCTGAATCAGCAAATAACAGTGCGGCAATGGGCGCACTGGTTCCTCTTTTAGCTTTAGGTATACCTGGAAGTGTGACGACAGCTATTATTTTAGGGGCATTTGTCTTGCATGGTTTGCAACCAGGTCCGATGCTTTTAGCAAATGAGCAAGAGTTAATCTATACCATATTTATTGGTCTATTAATTGTAAATATAATGATGTTGTTTTTTGCAAAACCGTTTATTTCAATGTTCCAACACATTTTAAAGGTCCCATATAGTATTCTTGGCCCATCTATACTTATTTTTTGTTTTTTAGGTACATTTGCAGATCGAAATTCAATGTTTGATGTATGGATGATGTTGTTATTTGGAATCTTAGGGTTTTATTTGGCAAAAATAAAATTTCCTGTTGCTACAATTGTTCTTGGTGTTGTTCTGGGACCAATTGCAGAAGAAGAGTTAAGAAAATCAATACAAATAGCTGGTGGGGATTATTCAATCTTCTTTACTCGGCCGATTAGTGCGATTCTTTTACTATTAGCTGTCGTTGTATTATTACTGCCAGTAATAAGAAAGGTGCTTAGCAATAAAAAATAGATAAAAGGAGGATTTTTATGTCTAAGAGAATATTAGGTTTATTCGTTTTGATTTTTGGATTCGTGTTTATTTCTGCGTGTGGGAGTTCTGAAACTTCAGGAAACAGTGAAAAAAATAATGAAGAAGTTGATAATTATCCAAACCGTCCAATTGAAATAATTGCCGGGGGCGGAGCAGGTGGTGGAACAGATACAATCTCAAGAGCAGTTGCTCGTGAATTAAGTGAAATCCTGGAAACTGAGGTGAATGTCGTAAATAGTCCAGGAGCAGCTGGAGCGGTTGCAAGTCAAGAGTTGAATAATCGGCCAGCAGATGGATATACAATAATGCCAACGACTTCAGATTTCCAAATCAATATTGCTGCCGAAAAGACAGATAATTATTTTGAAGAATTTGACACACTTGCCAGGATTCACGAAGATACTTATGCAATATGGGCCCAAGAGGGTGGTGAATACTCCAATCTTGAATCATTGATTGAAGCAGCAAAAGAAAATCCGGGTGAAATTGTTATCGGCGGAACAGGTTCTGGTGGATTAGATGAAATAACTGTTTCAAGGATTGAAGAAGCAGCTGATATTGATTTAAATTATACAGCCTATGAAGATGCCGGGAGATTTCAAACGGATTTAATAGGTGGACATATTGATTTGATTATTGATGAAATCGGTCCAGTAGCAGGATTATATGAAGGTGGAGAAATTACTCCATTAACAATTCTGGCAGCAGAGCGTTTGGAAGATTTTCCTGATACTCCTACAACAGTGGAAAAAGGAATTGATGTAACAAATGGTATGTCCAGAGGGTTTATGATAAAAAACGATGTACCTGAAGAAATAAAAACCATATTGGCAGAGGCAATAGAAGAGGCCGTTTCCAGCGAAAGTTATCAGGAAACTGCTGAGCAACAATATTTACATTTAAAAGATGGATGGCTTAATTCAAAAGAGTACAGTGATCTATTAGAAACAGAAATAGAAGAATTCTCCTCTCAGTTAAATTGAAGAAAAATAAATAGTAAGGGTGATTAAGTTGAAAATAACAGATCTAATAGTCAGAAGATTCGCCCAATTAAAAGGGTCAGATATGGCACATGCTGATGGCCATGAAATTATCGTTGTAAATGTGGAGACAGACGAAGGTATTACAGGCACCAGTTTTATTGGAACTCCCATATTTTCTCACGGAGAAGTCGGGGATGTGGTTGCGACATTAATTAGAAGAAACTTAAGAAACATTGTGTTAGGTGAAAATCCGCTGCATATAGAGCGATTGTGGGAAAGAATGTATGATGCACCCTGGCGGCTAGGAATGCGCGGAATGATTCTCGATTGTATAGCAGCTGTTGATTTTGCGTTGTGGGATATAAAAGGAAAGATGCTAAATGTACCAACGTCCCATTTGCTTGGTGACCATCGAGATAAAATTTTAACATATGCCAATGTCGGTCAACAACTTGCTCCAGAAAAAATGGGAGAGAAAGCAGCAGAGTATGTAGAACAGGGACATACAGCAGTCAAAATCCGAGCGGGATTATCTGCCGTTTCATTAAAAGAAGCAACAGAACGGGTGGAAGCGGTTCGTGAAGCTATTGGTCCGGATGTTAAACTTTTGGTTGATATTAATGGAACATGGGATGCGGATACAGCAATTGAAAAATTGAAAGAATGGCGGAAATATAACGTTTACTGGTTGGAGGAACCTGTGCCACCTGAGGATATAATTGGATATTCCAGAGTAAAGGAGCGTGCAGGTGATACCTATATTGTTGGAGGAGAGCAACATTCTAAGTTAAATGACTTTCGTCAGCTAATTGAACATAATGTCGATATTATCCAACCTAATGCCAGTTGTACAGGAGGTATTACTAGTTGGCTAAAAATATATCAGTATGCTACTAATTTTAGCATTCCTGTAGCACCATGGAATTTACAACAGATTCATATGCCTTTGGCTGCTGGTTTATCGAATGTTAAATGGATCGAATATTTTACTCCTGATAGAAAAACGTTCCAAAATACACTATTAAAGGGGCCAATTTTTGAAGAGGAAAGATTAGATGATGGTATTTATCTTAAATCTTCAAATGCACCAGGTTTAGGTATAGAAATAAATGAAGAAGTAGCAGAGGAAACAATTGTTGGTTAACTGTATAAGAATAGATTTTTAGAATTTCTTAATATCAATGGAAAGAGGATTTTATATGGCTAAAATATCAATTATAGGAGCGGCAGGAACCCTAGGTGCTGCCATTAGCTTTCAGTTAGCACGAAAAGAAAAATTAAATGAATTATGTTTAATAGATGTCAATGAAAATCTATTGAAAAACCATTGGATGGATTTACAAAATGCATATCCGGACAAAAAAATATACATTGGTGATTATTCTAATTTAACTGAATCTACTATTATTATAATAACAGCAGGTGTCCCTAATCGGAATGACGTAACTTCCAGAAATGATTTTCTAAAAGATAATATAAAGTTATTCAAAGAATTTGGTAGGAATATTAAAAAATATTCTCCGCAATCTATTATAGTGACAGCTTCAAATCCAGTAGATATCCTTAATTACTATCTATATAAGGAATTTCAATTTTCAAAGCAGCAATTGATTGGTTACACGATGAATGACTCATTTCGATTTGAATGGGCATTAAGAGAGACTTTAAATGTTTATGATGACAGATTCTTTACACCGGTATTAGGTGAACATGGCGAATCACAAGTACCAATCTTTAGCAATATTACCCGTAATGGCGAACCATTTGTTCCACCAGAATCTCAACAGGAAATAATGAAGACAAAATTGCAGAACTGGTTTATTGATTTTAATTCCCTTAATATAAACCGTACTACAGGATGGACAACTGCGAGGGGGATAGATATCGTTACAGACAAGCTATTACAAGATGAGGAAACAGAAATGATTGGTTCGGTGATTTTACATGGGGAATATAGTGTGAAGGATGTCAGTTTAGGTTCTCCTGTACTTGTTAATAAGAATGGTGTGCAACAGATAGATGAATGGAATTTAAAAGAAAATGAAAGAAAGTCTTTTAGGGAATCATCAGAGAAAGTGAAAAAAACATTACAGGCAATCGTTGGCATTGAATAGCGAGTAATAAAACATCTCTTAGGCGAAGAGTTTTTAAACAATTTTAACTATATTGACAATTACTATGTTCAATATTATTATATAAATAGATATTTAAGTTATCTATTTAGAAGTCAATTTAGATGAAAAGGGGAATATTATGTATTTGTCTACCAATACACAGACCTCAATGATCTATGACATTATTAAAAACTCATCTAGTGCGTACAATGATAAGATTGCTTTCGTTTCAGGGGATAAGCAATTTACGTTTCAGGAGATTGATTTCCTCTCCAATCGGTTAGCCAACCATTTTTTATCACTGGGTTTAAAAAAAGGGGATGTTGTTGCTGTACAACTCCCTAATTCATGGGAGTTTGTCATAACACATCTTGCCATCTCAAGAATTGGATTGGTTTTTAATCCATTAAGCCCAGCGTATAGAAAAAAAGAATTGAAATATATGTTGTCCCATTGTGATACGAAAGCATTTATAACCGTTGATACGTATAAGAATTTCAACCATGAAAATTTAGCCAATGAGCTAAAACCGGAATTAAAGGAACTGGAACACGTTATTATCAATGGACAATCAGAAGAACATCGTAATATATCTTTAGAATCTTTATTAGATACTGACGTACCAGAAAATAGTAATCAACCAAGTTTACCAGTAAAAACTGATCCAGCCTTAATTATGTTTACATCTGGTACAGAATCCAATCCAAAGGCTGTTTTACACACCTATGAATCCTTTGTTCCCGCACATTTAATAAATAGTCAGGAAAATCAACTTACAGCTGAGGACAGGATTCTCAGTTTAACACCTTTATGTCATATGTTTTCTCTTCCGTTGATTATGTCCGGAATGAAATATGGGGCTACACAATATATTTTAGATAACTATCAAATAGATAGAGTAATGGACATAATTGAAAAAGAAAAGATTACTTATCTTACAGCATCTCCTGCACATCTAATCGATATCGTTCATTTTATTCGTGGAAATCAGGAACAAAATCTACAGCTTCGTTTAATCCAAACAGGTGGATCAAAGATACCTTCCCAGCTGGTGAAAGACTTGAGAAGATTAATTGGTGCAAGTATTATTTCGCAATGGGGAATGACTGAAATTTGTGCGGGTACGTTTACAAGGCCGGATGATAAAGAATCCTTAGCATGGGAAACCGTTGGAAAGCCAACGCTCGCAGGTAGAGTGATTATAGTTGATGAGAAACATCGGATGGTTTTGAATCGTGAAACAGGACAAGTAGCATTTAAAGGGGAGTGTCTGTTTAGAGGGTATTATAAAAATGAGCTGGCAACTGAACAGGCATTCACAGAAGATGGTTATTTTTTGACTGGTGATCAAGGGTGGCTGGATGATGAAGGATACCTCCATTTTGTTGGTAGAAAAAAAGACACAATCAACCGTGGTGGTCTAAAATACCATGCATCAGAAATTGAAGAGATATTGCAAATGCATCCCGGAATTAATCAGGTGGCTGTTGTAAGCGTCCCAGATGAACGATTAGGTGAGCGAGCATGTGCTTTTGTTTCATTACGAGAAAATATGGATATTGATTTATCTGATATTAAGGAATTTTTATTGGATAAAGGGATTGCTACGTATAAGCTTCCAGAATTTCTTCAGATTAAGTCAGATTTGCCAACGACCCCTTCAGGTAAGTTTATAAAAGGCCCGTTACGCAGGGAGGCGGAATCTCTAGCACTGACATAAAATGATCCAAAAGGGATTTGCGGTTGAGAATAAATCTATATAAGTTGAATTTAAATTTCACCCCTCTATCAATTCAGAACACTTGTGGATGGCACAACTTAGATAGAATCTTTCGTTTAACTTATAAATGATAATAAAATAGGTTTTCTTCACAATCTGAGAACCAGGCGTGCCTGGTTCTTTTTCGCAGTTAAGAAACCAGCATGGCAGCTAACAGAATGCCGCCATATTCTATAATGAAAGCAGCTAATTTAACCAGAAGACTGTCCTCTAACTTGAGACTGAGATACTCGTCCCACCGAAAAGGTGAATTACTTTTGACACAAAAGATATAAAAGACGACGTAACTTTATCATGGTTTTGCTTTCTCCCATTCCTTTTGAATCCGAGTGCTATCACAATCGCTTCGGCAGAATACTTCGCTTTCCGCGGGCACGGCTTCAGTCTCCTCGCGGAAGGTCACCGCTGCGGGGTCTTCAGACTCGTGCTGTTCCCGCAGGAGTCTACGTATTCTGCCTACGCTAAGAGTGGCGTTTTGATTATAAAAAGGATAAAGCTCATGGAATCTATGTTTCATGGAGGCTTTCTCACTCAAATAGAAAGCTGTTGTGACCGTCAAGTAAAAAGACACAATTTATGCTCATTAATTTGAAACACTTTCTTGCCCAAATATGGTCGACCTATGTTTCATTCGGTAACTATCTTCATTTAAATGAATAATCTCAACCCGATGTAAAATTCTATCTAATATTGCTGTTGTAATTGCTTGGTCTCCTAATAATTCACCCCATTCTTTTGGTCCTTTATTTGATGTTAAAATAATGGATGACTGATTATATAAATCATTGATCAAATGAAAAAACATATTTGCTTCCTGTTGATCCATTGCCATAAACATCAAATCATCGATAATGACTAAATCTGCATCTCTTATTCTTTTCATTCTCGTCTGTGATTTACGAGTAATTTCCTCCGTTTTCAGTACGTGGACAAGGTCTCCCATCGTAGTAAAGATAACCTTGTAACCTTGGTTTAACGCTTCAATACCCAACCCGATTGAAATGTGAGTTTTCCCACTACCTGGTGGTCCTAATAGAATGATATTGTGTAACTGTTCTATCCACGTTAAATCCTTCAATCTATTCAAATGTTTGTTGCTCAATGATTTCTGTTCTTTTAAATTGAATTCTTCTAATGTCTTTTGGAAAGGAAATGTAGCCCATTTAAATCGTTTTTCTAATTGCTTTTCTTCTCTCCTAGTTTGTTCATATTTTGCTACATCTAAGAGGAACTGAGTAAAGGATGAATCCTTTTGCTCAGCTTCTCTAATTAATGTAGGAAGGTGATTCGCTGTTTCTGCTAAACGTAGAGTCTTCATCAACTCTTTCAATTGGTTCAACTGGCTCATATTGACTCACCTTCCAATATGGCAGTATAAGTATCCACTTCTCTTTTTTGAGTCTCCGTCTCCATAACCAAACCAGAAACCCCTTTTAAGTGTGTTACATTCTCAGCGGTGTCAGTCACTGTGTCTTCAACTTGTCGGTGTTGTTTTACATAGGCGACGACATCGCTAAAATCTGTTGCACCATAAAGGTTCTTTTTTATACACTCATTCAATGCTGCCGATAGAATTTCCCTGTTATTTACTTTTGTCTCTTTTAATATCATTTGAAGCTGATCCCTAATATATCGAGGGTACTTTTCTTTTACTTTTTGTAGATAACCATAAGCTATCTCATTGTCATTAAATTGCTGGGAAACGGTATTCATAAATGCATCAATACCTTTTGTTCTATCTCGGCTATGCTTCCTATCTTTAATCAATAACCCCTTCCCGTCAGGGATATTATGCTTTGCGATGATTTCACCTGTTTTAGGGCTATAAATGATTAATTCCTTTTCTTCGGTTTCCTTAATGCAGACAGTTTCATACTTGCCAAACGTCGCCAATGGAAGGGAATAACGATTAGATAAATAACGAATAGTATTGTCCTTATGGACACATCTTGATATACTATTTTCATAGCTATATTTTATATCTAGATTTTTGGTGACTGGTCTTAAGTGTTGTCTTTCCAGGGAAAACACTTCGACCGGTCTCTTTTTTGTTGTATGATGAATTTTATAGTTTCCAGTTCTATTGAGCCATTCCCAACCCTGTTCATTCCAAGAATCAATGTTATGAAATACTCGATGTTTAGCGAAGTTATGTTTAATAAAACCAACTACATTTTCGATTTTTCCTTTACTCTCTGGATCCGCCTTGCGGCAAACACGAAGGGTTAGATTCCTAGATTCTTTATATTGTTGGAACTCTTGCGTTAAAATTAAATCCCCGCCATTCTCACTGACGACTATTAAACTATCTTGGTCGTATACTAATTCACTTGGAATTCCCCCAAACCACCTAAATGCATTTTCATGTGCTTTGATGACATCTTGAGTAGTGAAAGGCCTATCTAACCATTCTTTATATTTATATCTAGAATTAGATAATACAAAAGCTATAAAGTTTAGTTTTACTTCCTTATTATCGACTGCTTTCTGTTTAGTATGACCAAAATCAACTTGTATTTGTTCACCCATAGGTGAATCGGGTATAGCCTCATATATTCGTGGTGAAGTTTCCTTCTTTATTTTATATTCCTCTCGAAGCTCTCTAACATATGATCGAACCGTACTTTCACCTATTTTTAAATCTTCGTACTTCTCTTTTAGCCAATCTTCTACTTGTGCGGCGGACATATCTGGATGTTCCCTCAACCAAGATAATATCAGCTCTTTATAAGTATCTAATTTCTTACTCCTCGTTTGAAGTGAATCTACCCACTCAGTCATATCCGAAGGAGACTTTTTTAGATAACGATATACTGTTGATCTTGATATTCCTAGCTTGTCTGCCACCTTCGTCTTACTGAATCCCTTTTTGATTAACTGACTTATTTCCATATACATTTCCCACTTATCCACCTTCTGCTACCTCCACTGTTGTATGTTATAGGATATAAACATTTTACAATGGAAAGTATCTATATTTTATTGGTATATTTGGGTAAATAAGTGTTTCTTTTTATCTAGCAAAAACTGTCTACTCTAGTTTAGCAGTCACAGCTGTTCTAAGCTGCTTAAAAAATGCGAGACTCCAACGGGAAAAGGAACAGTCTGAAGACCCCGCAGCGAGCGGGCTTTGCGAGTGAGGAGGCTGAAGCATTCCCCGTGGAAAGCGAGTATTTTTAAGCAGCGATGGAGTAGCACTCATTTTGTAAAGGATGAGAGGAAGTCACAGTTAGGTTACTTCGTCTTTTATATCAACTGCGACGTTAAAGCGGAACAATATTTACGAAAAGAGCCAACCAGAAAAAGGTGTGAACTTGGTTGATGGTTATACTTAATAATTTTTCCTGTTCTAATAAACATATTTTCATACCAAAGTGTAAAACTTTCTATCTGCATAAGTTCGGGCTAGGGATTTTTGCCACAAAAGCCAAGTTTTCTAATATATAACTAAACGGACGACTAGCATTTTCTTCGTACAAAAGATAGGATGTAAAAACACACATTTCCTACAAAATGGTGGTTACATTTCGCTTATTACTGTTTTAAAATTGTGATAAATATAAAAATAATTGTAAGCGTTAACAGAATAGAAAGGATGGGAATGATGGATTCGGTGAAAACAAATAATTTTACAACTGTACAATTGCTCCAATCTGCTCTCAATCAATTTCCTGAAAAAGAAGCTGTATATGATGGCACCAGAAGAATGAGTTATCGTGAATTGGATAATGAAAGCAGTTTGATTGCTTCAGAATTAAAGAAAATAGGTATACAAAAAGGGGATCATATTGCAGTCTCGCTTCCAAACTGGCATGAATTTGTTATTATTGTGTTTGCAATAGCAAAAACGGGAGCGGTTATGGTTCCATTTAATACAGGGTATCAGGAATCAGAAATCGAATATATTTTAAATAATGCAAAGGTAAAGGCTGCTTTTTTTACGGATGAAATAAATGAGGATAACCTTTGGGATTCATTTTATAATGTTTATAAAAAAGGGAATTATTTAGAACATCTCATCACTGTACGGGCAGAGCGGGATGAATCGATATCATATGATGAAATGATTGAAAAAGTGGAAAATTCCAACATTGTACTACCCGAAGTGGAGCCAGAAGATGTAGCAATTATTATGTATACATCTGGCACAACAGGTAATCCGAAGGGTGCAATGCTTACTCACCGTAATATAACAAGCACTGGTTCTGTATCATCCGATGTTATGGAATGTACACAAGACGATGTGTTTTTGATTCAAGTCCCTATGTTCCATATTTTTGGAATGGTACCTGGTTTAATGTCTGCGATTGCTATCGGGGCGAAAATGGTTTTAACACAGGAGTTTAAAGCGGAAAAAGCGCTGCAAATTGTAGAGCAGGAGAAAATAACCGTTCATCACGGGGTGCCGACGATGTTTATTTTGGAATTAAACCATCCAGATATAAATAAATATGATTTGACTTCTCTACGTACAGGTATTGTAGCAGCTGCTCCTATACCAAGTGAGATTATCGGTGAAATACGAGAAAAAATGCATTGTGAAGTTCTAAGTTCTTATGGAATGACGGAAGCATCCCCATGCTTAACATTTTGTACCTTCGAAGACGACGATATAACAAGAGCAGAAACAGTTGGAAGGGCAATGCCTGGTGTTGAAATTGAAATCGTTGACCAGGAAAGTGAAGATGCAGTGAATACTAGGGACATAGGTGAAATCGTTGCAAGAAGCCCAGGTATCATGAAAGGGTATTATGAAATGACTGAAAAAACGAAGGAAGTATTGAGTGAGGACGGTTGGTTTCGAACCGGGGATATAGGTACAATGGATGAGAAGGGAAATGTTCGAATTGTTGGCAGGAAGAAGGACCTGATCATTCGAGGTGGATACAATATATATCCACGTGAAATCGAAGAAGAATTTTACAAGCTTGATGAGGTACTGGAAGTGTCAATTGTTGGTTTACCGGATACTGTCCTTGGGGAAATTCCATGTGCCGCAATTACATTAAAGGAAAATGTTTCACTGACAGAGAAAGATTTAGAAGATTATATCAAAGAAAAAGTGGCACGCTATAAAGTTCCTGACATCATTTCTATTGTTCCTGAACTCCCGATGACAGCATCAGGGAAAATCAGTAAACTTAAATTACAAACGGAACTAAAAGAAAACTTGGCTGATAGACTTCGTTAATCATGATATATTAAAGCACTTTCGCCTAACGGTGATAGTGCTTTTACCTTGTTTACCAATTTTTTCTTAACATTCCACGATCGTTACTAAAGTCCTTAGCTAAGCGACTTCTAGGTTCTATTCTTCTTGTAAAAGTGAAATTACTCCATTATACTTAATAATATTTCGATTGGAATTTTCATTTATTTCAGTTATTACCAAACTTGAGGGAGGAGGGTCAATATGCCAATGAATAAACGAGATAAACTAATAAGAAATATAGAAAATCATCTGAGACTTACTGCAAGACAGCTTTTAAAGTTTGATACAGAGGAAGAAGTATTACGATATCTTGCGGATTCATTTCAATCACGATTTGAATGTGATTTTGTGGGTGTAATTATTCAGGAAGGTGACAGCATTTCTCCAAAGATGTGGAGTGGTGGACTGGACGTTTTAAGAAGAGGGTTCCCGATAAAGGTCGATGATTGTACACCATCATTGTTTCAGCAAAGTGTGAAATTTGATGATGACCATCTTGATGAAACTTGTGAGTTTATAAACCTTGTTAATAACGAGGATATCAAGACATGGTTTACGGTTCCGATTCAGGATGAACAACGAACGTATGGTTTTTGTGCAATTGGATACCTTGATTTTATTCCATTACTGGAACTGGACGAGACATTTGATGAATTTGGAAAAGATATCGCACTTGCACTTTCTCTAACCAAACAAAAAGAACAGGAACAAAAGAAAATGATGGGTATCGAATTCATCAGTCAAAATCTTTCTCTAAATGAATCGATTGAAAATCTCGTGGAAAAAATTGTTAATCAAGCCGGGAAAGGAACGAATGCGACATTTGCTGGGATTTATTTATATGATGAAGAACAAAATCACTTTAAATTTCAACCACCATCCTATGGCAGTTTCTGGAGACCGGAAAAAATATTCGTACAGAAAAACTATGTACTAAAAGAGTATTTTCCGTATTTGGAGGCACCTGGTGGAAAAGAACTTACGGTTCCATTAATGATGGACGTGCAGACAGTTGGCGTATTACATGTTGAAAAAAAGCAGACAGGTATTTTTACATATGAAGATTTGGAAATGTTAACAGTTATGGCCGAACATGTTTCATCTTTGTTGAGGAATGCTTATTTATATAAAAATGAAAGAGACCAAATGAAACGGCTGCATTCTTTATTAGATTATCAGCAAATTTTAATTAAAAAGACAATCAACGAGGATGATTTTAATGGAATAACAACGGTTGTGAGTGATATGTTTCAAAAACCAGTTCTGTTAATGGATCGCTTTTTACATCCAATTTCTTACAAATCCTTCCCTGTTGAGAATATAGAATTAATCCTGGAAGAAATTAAAGTACAAATGGAAAAGGTTAAGGATACCTCCGATTATTCATTAATCTCCCTGCATATCGATGGAAAGGTGAGGGAATTTTTTATTTGTCCGGTTAATGGCGGCAGGGATTTAGTTGGGTATTTCATCGTTGAAAATGATGAAAATGAGCTCGAAGCATTTGATCAGTTAGCAGTTGATTTAATAAGAAATATTTATTCGGTTCAATTTATTAAACAAAAGCTTGTCCTCGATACGAAATCACAGGTGAAAGATAATTTTGTGGATATGTTACTTGTGGAAGAAATTGAAGAAGTAGATATGATTATGCAATATGCAAATATTTTTCAGTGGAATGTATTTGGTTCCCACCGTGTCGCTGTCTTATCTATCAAATTGGATGAAGTGGAATTACGTTCGAATGATATTCTTGAACAACAAGCAAAAAAGTCGACGGTATTCGATCAATTAAAATCAAAAATCTCTAATTATGATCCAAATATCATGTTTGCGAAAAAAGGTGAAGTATACATTTTAATAGCTCCAGAAGGAAAAGAAATTCCAAATGAAAAAAAGTACTGGAATCAGTTAGTCAGAAACATACAGAAATGGCTGCTTGAAGGAGAAGTGGCTTGTTATGGAATGCTTGGAATAGGTGGAAAAACAAATAAACTGGAAGATTATTATAAATGTTATAAACAGGCGCTTCAAACACTTAATGTTGTTATCCATCAACAGATTGCAGAACATTACGCGTTTTTTGAAGATTTGGGTTCGTACACATTACTGCATTTAATAAAAGATACAGCTGAAGCCCATTATTTTATGCAAAATTATTTAGAAAAACTTATGGACCATTCAAAAGGGAATAATATTAATCTGTTTAAGACATTAAGAGTGTACTTAGAACAAAATGGAAGTATTAAAAAAACATCAGATGCATTATTCATTCATCGTAGTACACTACTCTACCGGATAGAAAAAATCAAAGAGATCCTTGAAGTGGATATGGATGATTCTGACATTCGTTTTAATTTGATGATGACCTATAAATTATTCGATTTACAGCATAACGAAAAGGAGGGGCATCGTTAAATCTTTTTTTATCCATAAACGTTTACTACATTTTATATGAAACAACATTGCATTTTCATACATTATGAATATATTAATTTCCAACTATTCCTTTTATAATTAATTTATACAAAAATAATGAAGCTAATAAAGGGAGGAATTTTTGATGGCAATTCAAACAGTTGGTGTAGTTGGTGCAGGTTCAATGGGAAGTGGTATCGCAAATTTGGCTGCTACATCTGGATATAATGTTATTTTAAGAGATGTTGAAGAAAGATTTATAGAAAATGGTTTATCAAGAATCGATAAATTTATGAGTAAAAGTGTTGAAAAAGGTAAAATCACAGAAGAAGAAAAGGCAGAAGTGCTTGGGCGAATACAAGTAACAACTAAAATAGAAGATTTAAAAGAAGCAGATGTTGTTATTGAAGCAATTATTGAAGATATGGATGCCAAGAAAAGCGTGTTTGCTGATCTTGATCGTATCGTTCCTGAAGGGACAATACTTGCTACAAACACATCTTCCATGTCAATTACAGAAATTGCAAGTGCAACAAATCGTCCTGAACGAGTAGCCGGGATGCATTTCTTCAATCCTGCACAATTAATGAAACTGGTAGAAGTTGTTCGTGGTTACGAGACAAATGATGAAACGGTGGAAGAGTTAAGAGCATTATCTAAAAACCTCAATAAAGAGCCGGTTGTTGTAAATAAAGATACACCTGGTTTTATTGTTAACCGTATTATGATTCCACAATTTATTGAAGCTATCAGATTATTGGAGGAAGGCGTTGCATCTGCGGAAGATATTGATAAAGCAGTAACGCTGGGACTGAACTATCCGATGGGGCCATTTACATTACAGGATTATGCGGGTGTCGATATCGGTCATTTCGTAATGGAGTATATGGCAAATGAATTCGATGATAACCGTTTTGCTCCACCGATGTTAATGAAGCAAATGATGAGAGCTGGAAGAAATGGTAAGAAATCAGGCGCGGGATTCTATGACTATAAATAATTATTGATTTAAGGAGGAAATTTAAATGAATTTCGAAAATCTTATCTGTGATATTAATAATAATCTGGCAATTGTAACGATCAATAATCCACCGGTAAATCCGTTGAATTCTCAAGTTTTTAAAGAGTTAGATCAATTGATAGATGAATTAGAAGATAATGAAGAAGTAAAAGCAATTATTTTAACTGGAAGTGGAGAAAAAGCATTTGTCGCTGGTGCAGATGTAAAAGAAATGGCTTCAAAGGATTTAGTTGGCGTTAATCAGATGAATAAAAAATCAAGGGCTGTATTTTCTAAAATTGAAAACGTTACCAAACCAGTAATTGCTGCCATTAATGGTCTCGCCTTAGGTGGAGGGTTTGAATTGGCGTTGGCATGTGATTTACGAATTAGCTCCGATAAGGCTAAATTTGCTTTTCCAGAAGTAGGGCTTGGCATTATTCCTGGTGGTGGTGGAACACAACGCCTGCAGAAAATTGTTGGCCAGGGGATTGCAAAAGAGTTAATTTACTTTGGTGATATGTTGGACTCAGCAAAAGCACTGGAATTCCAACTTGTCAATAAAGTTGTGGGACATGAAAAATTGCTTGATGAAGCGATTGAATGGGCACAGAAACTGGTGGAAAAACCATCTGTCGCATTACAAATGGCAAAGCTGGCAATCAATAATGGAAGCAATGTTGACATTGAGTCTGGTTTAACGATCGAGACATCAGCTTTTGCAACGGCTTTTTCCTCAAAAGATGGGAAAGAAGGAATAACTGCATTTACTGAAAAAAGAAAACCTGAATTTATTGGAAAGTAGAGCGGGGGGAAATAGAATGGAAAAGAAAGATATCGTTTTATTGGATGGTGCACGTACACCTTTTGTGAACTTCAATGGTAAATTTAAAAATATTACAGCAACCGAATTGGGGGTAAGTGCGGCAAAAGAAGCGGTTAACAAAGCAAACATTAGCGCTGATCAAATTGATCATGTCGTATTCGGAAATGTGCAGCAGTCTTCCAAGGATGCACACTTACTAGCAAGACACGTCGGATTAAAAGTTGGGACACCTCAACATGTGCCAGCAGTAACCATTAATCGTGTATGTGGTACAGGCATTGAGGCAATTGCTGCAGGTGCCCGGCATATTCTTGCAGGTGAGGCAGAGGTTGTTTTAGCAGGAGGGACAGAAAATATGAGTCAAGTTCCTCATGTTGTTCGGGGAATGAGATGGGGGAGTCCACTAGGCCCTGTTAAGGTAGAAGATTGGCTATGGGAAGGATTAGAAGATACAAATGTTGGTTGTACCATGGCACAAACGGCAGAGAATCTTGCCGAAGCGTATCAAATTCCACGCCAGGAAGTGGATGAACAAGCTTTATCCAGTCACCAACGGGCATTACAAGCAAGAGAAAAAGGGTTATTAAACGAGGAAATTGTTCCTGTTACCGTTAAAGGAAAAAAAGGCGATGTCGTCGTTGATCAAGATGACCATATTCGAGATACAAATATGGAACAATTAGGGAAATTAAAACCGCGCTTTGTTGAAAATGGCGTCGTTACACCGGGCAATGCAAGCGGAATGGTTGATGGGGCTGCTGCAGTTGTTATTGCCTCCGCAGAGTATGCGGAAAAGAATGGGCTAAAACCAATTGCAAGACTTGTTTCCTGGGATGTTGTTGGAGTGAAGCCGGAACATATGGGGATTGGTCCAGTACCGGCAATCAAAGGTGCTGCTGAAAAAGCAAATCTATCGGTTAGTGATTTTGACTTAATTGAAATTAATGAAGCATTTTCTGCCCAATATCTGGCTTGCCAAAAAGAATTAGGATTTGATCTGGAAAAAGGAAATGTGAATGGTGGGGCAATTGCTATTGGACACCCGTTAGCTGCAAGTGGCACAAGGATTTCCCTTTCCCTTATTTATGAATTAAAACGTCGTAATCAAAAGTATGGTGTTTCCTCAGCGTGTATTGGCGGTGGCCAGGGAATAGCCGCGATATGGGAAGCGTTATAGTTTAGTAGAGTAGAGGGAGAGAAAGATGGTGACTAAGAACATGGAGCCACCATCTTTAATGAAAACAGCTAATTTAACCTGAAGGCTTTTTTCTAAAAGATTTGGACGTAACATACCGCAGCGGAAATCGACATAGCAGTTACGTCGCATTTTATATCAACTGCGAGACGTAAAAGAGCCAATCTGAAATAGATATAATCTTGGTTGATAGTGATTACACTGAATAATTTTTCCTGTTCTAATAACAGTTGTTTTCATACAAAAGTATAATTTTTTATTGTATAAGTACGGATTTTGGTCTTTCGCCACAAGGGTTTGGCGAATAGCTAAGGTTTCAAATAATGCCGATTGAGGTGAACCTGAATGGAAAAGATAAAGGATTACCAAAGTGATTCATTTTTCACGGAAACGTTTGGTCTCGATGACATTTTTACAAAAGAAGATTTTACCGACGAACATCAAATGATGGCAGATACTGCAGCCAGTTTTGTGGATCAAGATCTTTTGCCTGTATTACCAGAAATTGAAAACCAGGATTTCGACAAGGTAAAAAGTATGATACGAAAATCTGGAGAAATAGGTTTACTTGGAATAGATATACCAGAAGCATATGGCGGAATGGAATTAGATAAAGTTAGCTCGATTATTATAACAGAACAAATAGCAAAGGGACGTTCCTTTTCAATTACATACTCTGGACAGGTTGGAATTGGTTCTCTTCCAATCGTTTATTATGGTTCAGATGATCAAAAAAAGAGGTATCTTCCATTAGTTGCTTCAGGTGAAAAGATTGGCTCTTATGCACTAACTGAGCCAGATGCTGGAACAGATGCAATAGGGATTAAAACAACAGCAAAACTTAACGAAGATGGCACACATTATATAATTAATGGAGAAAAGCAATTTATCACAAATGCCTCTTTTGCTGACTTTTTTATTCTTTATGCGAAGATTGATGGCGAAAAATTCACTGCTTTTATTATTGATAAGGATGCAGCAGGATTGACGATTGGTCCGGAAGAGCAAAAAATGGGCTTGAAAGGTTCTTCAACAACATCCATTGTTTTAAATGATCTCAAGATTCCAGTTGAAAATGTACTTGGAGAAATTGGGCGAGGACATTCAATCGCCTTTAATATTTTAAATATTGGAAGGCATAAGATTTCAGCAACTTGTCTTGGAACATCAAAAAGAGCATTGGAATTGGCGGTGCAGCATGTAACTGAACGAAAACAGTTTAAGCGTGCCCTTTCCGAGTTCAGCTTAACAAAAGAAAAAATTGCTACGATGACTTCTAATATTTTTACAATGGAAAGCATGGTCTATCGAACAGCAGGAGAATTTGAAAAAGGTGCAGACTACGCGAAAAACAACAATATTCCATTTATTAAAATGCTAAAGGATTATGCATTAGAATGCTCTGTGAACAAGGTGCTTGCTTCAGAGATGTTGGACTATATTGTTGATGAAGCTTTGCAACTGCACGGTGGATATGGGTTTATTTCGGAATATGAGATAGAAACGCTATATCGGGACTCACGAATTAATCGTATTTTCGAAGGTACGAATGAAATTAATCGAATCGTTATTGCTAATACCATGCTGCAAAATAGTGATAATTACCTGGTAAGTCGAAAGGTAAAGGAAGGGCAATCCCAGGAATTACAGAGTCAATGGCAATTACTGAGGGCATTGCGGGAGTTTACTTCTACATTTATACACGATGTGAAAGAAGCATATTCAAACCCTGATGAGGAACAGGAGCTACTGGTACGGATTGCAGATTTTTCCATTTTAACATATGCATTGGAAAGTAATTTGGTTAGATTCGAGAAAATGCTGCGAAATAATTCCAGTAAGAATTTGAACCAAAGTGAACGTCTCGTTAAAGTTTTTGCGGAGGAAGCTGCCGTCCAATTTCTGACAAAAGCTATGTCCATTTCTTATAACTCTAAAAAATTAGCGCAAAAATTATCTGAACTGGTTTCTCACATTAATGAGTCACGTATTGATGTCATTGAAGAAAAAAGACAAATTGCAAATTTTGTTATGGAGTCAGGGAATTAAGATAATGATGAGAGAGGGCGATTAACGTGAAAAACATTCATCAAATTAAAGTTTATTTTGGTGATACCGATGCAGCAGGAATTGTATTTTATCCAAACTTTTATAAGTGGATGGATCAAGCTTCTGCTGAATTATTTGCAACAGCGGTTCGTCCAACATCAAGACTTTATAGTGAGAAGAATATTTTACTTCCGTTATTAGAAACATTCTGTGAGTTTCATTTTCCATTACTTCATGAAGATATTGTGGATATTCATTCGGAGGTAACGGAGGTCCATAGAAAGACATTTCGAGTAGAACATACGTTTAAACGTGGAGAAAAAGTGATGGCGAAAGGCTATGAGATTAAAGCCTGGACGAAGCAGACAGATGGAAAACTAAAAGCAGAAACTATTCCTGATAGTGTAAGAAAGAAATTGGGGTTTGATGTGAGATCAACCATTTCTGAAAGGGTATAATACGAACGCACCACGGTTACTATGTCCACCTGGCTTTCCACAAGAAAATCGTATAAAAGTAGAAAAAGAATAAAGAAGCATAATGTGGGAACATTTTTTCTTCCTACTTATGCTTCAAATTTTTTAAGCGAAATTCCTATATTTTGTAGCATGTATAGACAGCGGTTCTTTGCTATAATTTTAGATAATTCAATATTGTTACCGCTTACATAGCGAGGGGATGATAAGTTCTTGCTTATAATATGGCATATCACAACCAGTGTACGTGCTCTATAATTGACAATAATATAACAAACCTAAGTAGAGAACCAAGTAACAATCAAAAGCAGAAAGTGTTCTATAAATCTACAAAATTTCCTGATTTGAAATGGGAGGAAGAAAATGCTTACAAACAAAAGAGTCTTATCTGTTGCGAACCTTCTGGAAAAACAAGTGGAAAGATATGGTGATAAAGAATTAATTAGTGATCAGAAAGAGAGATTATCCTATCGGGAATTTGGGGACAAGGTAAATCGGCTGGCAGGCGGGCTGTTAAAACTTGGCATACAAAAAGGAGATAGGATAGGTGTATGTTTACCTAATTGGCATGAAATGGCTGTTATATTTTTTGCCAGTGCTAAAATAGGAGCAACCGTTGTTCCTTTTAACCCAATGTATCGATCACAGGAAATTGAATATATCTTGAAAAACTCGGAACCGAAAGCTTTGTTCATTTCCCAGACATTTAAAGATAATGTTGGGATTGATTTAGCAGTATCATTAGTTAAAGATGTTATTTCAGTAAGATTTAATCATGAAGCTATACGAACATTGGATGAATTAGATCGTAACCCTCCTGTAGAAAATGTAGATGTTTCTATAAACGTTGACGAAGACCTTTTTTGCATATTGTATACATCTGGTACAACAGGTTTACCAAAAGGAGTAATGACATCACATAGAAGTATCGTCCATTGTGCAAATACCGTTGCAAAGGGAATGAGATGCACAGAAGATGATGTTTTTATCGTACCAGCTCCTTTATTCCATATTTTTGGAATAACATGTAATCTGGCAACTGCAATAGCATCAGGAGCCCGTATAGTATTAATGGAGAAATTTCATCCTGAAAAAGTACTTCAATTAATTGAACAAGAGAAGGTTACAATTCACCAGGGAGTACCTACGATGTTCTTAAAAGAACTGGAACAAGAGAACTTTTCCCAATATGATTTATCCACGTTACGTACTGGAATGGTCGGAGCTGCACCGATTACTCCTTACCAAATGAAAAAAATAAGAGAAGAAATGGGAGTTAATCTATGTCAATCATTTGGGATAACTGAGACAGGATCTCTCACCCTTACTGGATATGATGATGATGAAGATATCATTTGTTCCACTTTAGGACAGCCAATTGATGGAGTTCAAATAAAAATCGTGGATGAAAACCGTGAAGCTTTAGTAAATGGAGAAGTTGGAGAAATTGCTGTTCAAAGTGTTGGAACAATGAAAGGTTATTATAAAATGCCTGAACAAACCAATATGGTATTAGATGAAAGAAATTTTTATTACACAGGGGATCTTGGTAAACTGGATGAAAAAGGAAACCTCCATTTCATTGGGAGACAGAAAGAAATGATCATTCGAGGGGGATTCAATATCTACCCCCAAGAAATTGAAGAATTACTTAAAAAACACCCGAAAATTTCTGAAACAGCAGTAGTGGGGTTACCTGATGAAGTATTAGGAGAAGTAGTGTTTGCTGCGGTTCATTTGAAGTCTGGAATGCAAAGTGATGAAGAAGAGATGAAAGATTATATCACAGAACATATGGCTAAGTATAAAGTTCCAAAGGGGATTGTATTTGTCGATGCATTTCCTGTTACTGCAAGTGGGAAAATACAGAAAGCGAAATTGAAGAAACAGTTACAACAAAAATTAGAACAGAATATATAAAAGCCAAATATGAAAGCGTTTAGGGAGGATAGAAATATTATGTCTATGTATAATCGGAAAAATGGAGAAGAACAGCCATTTTGGTCCATTGGTAAATACAAATTACGCTTGCCGCTTATTCATTACCGTCTGGAAACACCAGAGTTGATTCAAGGTCTCGTTATTTTTACTATCGGATTAAGTATGATAGAAATAATGACAGGAATCCTTGAGATGAGTTATGCTGCAGCATTAACCATAACGATATTCACACAATTTTTAATGTTACTTCCTTCTACACTTGGAGTACCGTTTGTTTCCGGCTTTATAACACCTTTAATTCCAGTACTAGTTGTATTTTTGGGTAATTATGAACCGGGACCAGAGGCTATACAAGCATTGATTGCAGTACAAATGGCAGTTGCAGTTATTTTCCTCATACTTGGGATGACCGGGTTTGGTAAACTATTTATAACAAAACTGCCAAACTCCTTAAAGGCAGGTATTTTAATAGGGGCAGGTATTGCTGCTATATTGGGAGAAATTGAAGAAGGTGGAAGATTGGCTGCCACACCAATTACACTAATATTAGGCGGGATTCTATGTATTTATATCATGTTCTCAAATTCTTTTAAAAATCTTTATAAGAAATACGCTTTCTTAAAATTTATTGCAAGTTACGGGATCATGCCAGCTATTATTGCAGCAATAATAATTGGAGTAGTGGTTGGTGAATATACTACACCACAAGTGGAATGGGGTATCACTGTACCAGCATTGGCCGAAATGTGGAATGTTACTCCATTTGTAGTCGGTTTTCCATCATTGGAGATGTTTGTTGGTGCAATACCAACAGCTGTTTTAGCTTATATTATTGCATATGGTGACATCGTAGTAGGTAACCAGCTGATTAAACGGGCAGGTAAATCCAGAAATGATGAAAAAATCGATTATAATTTAAACCAGGTACATGTACTTACATCTATTCGAAGTTTTGCTCATGCATTCTTTTTACCACATCCAGGTCTTGCTGGTCCGATTTTTACTGCAGGTACCGCAAGTGTTGCTGAACGGTATACATTCGGAAAAAAAGCGATGGATTCGATTTTCTCAGGTACGAATTCATTATTGATATCCCTGGCGCTTGCTATCTTTATTTTACCGTTAGTTACATTCTTTCAGCCATTTCTACCAATCGCATTATCCATAACTCTTTTGTTAACAGGATATCTGTGTATTACAACTGGTATACAGCAGATTAAATCGGAATCGGAAATTGGGGTAGCAGGTGTAATGGCAATTGTCCTGGCAGTATATGGTGCACTATACGGATTAATTGTTGGATTTTTATTATATTACCTTGTTCAACGATCTACGGTTTTTGGTGCTGAGAAAAATGCTGATAGTGAGGTGGAAGACAAGGAAGAGAAGATTGGGTGAAATTGAATATGCAGGTAAACAGAAAGGAATCATAGATGATGAAGAATAGCTATACAATTAAGGTGGCATTTGGTGATACACATGCAGCAGGTATTGTGTTTCATACAAACTTTTATCGTTGGATGGATCAGGCTACACATTATTTGTTTGGAGACCTTATTCTACCAATGTCACGGTTATTTAATGAAAAAAATATTGCATTACCATTGCTGGAGACCTTTTGTAAATATCATTCTCCTCTGGTCTTTGAAGATGTTGTGGAAATTCAATCAGAGGTGATTGAATTAAAGAATAAGGTTTTTAAGGTGAAACATGACTTTATTAAAAATGATGAGTTAGTAGCATCTGGATATGAGGTTAGAGCCTGGACATTGAAATCAAATGGTAAACTAAAGGCGGTAACAGTTCCAGAAGAAATACAAGAAAAATTAATGCGAGGATAAAAGACTGCGAATGTGCAGTCTTTTTCTTTTGGTGTGCCCGGCATGGGAAGTTATGGAAAAGCGGGAGGAAATCGCCCGTAAGAAATCATGATTGGTGAAAAAACAAAAGCTAATCACACCCAAGGTTTACCTGTCATTTTCGGTCTGTAAAAGTTAAGATTCTACCAATCCCATTTCCCCTGAAATCTCTTTTCCTTTTATTCGTAAGTATTCACTCCGTTCATCCGTCTTATCAGATGGAATTGTTTTTTCAAATCCGACAATAACAATACTGCCAACTATATTATCTGCATAGTTAAAAATTGGAATGGCGATTGACGAGACAAAAGTGGCTAGTGCTCCTGTAGCAAAGGCTATTTTTTGGCTGCGGATTTCATCCAATTCGTTTTCCAGTTCTTTCACCTGTTCCGTACTCATTTTGTTGTATTCTTTTTCTTTCCAGATATCAGAAATAAGGCCAGTTTGAAATGCAGCGAAAAGTTTGCCCCCGGCAGAATGAATAGGAAGCATGGAACCTACTTGTCCACCCAAATTTAGTCCACTGCTACTATGGATCATTTGTGCAATCATTGGCCCCTCATTTGTCCAAGTGGTAAGTAAAGTCGTCTCTTCTAGTTTTAGATTAATTTCTTCCAGGAAAGGATTTACTTTATCCATGATATTTTCTTTATTTAAAGCGGACATACCATATTGTATAAGTGTTGTTCCCAATGAATAAGCGCCAGTTTCCTTATTGCGATAAACCGCACCTAGTGAGGTTAAGGTATTCAAGTATTTATATAAATTGCTTTTAGTGATATTCGTTTCATGATGAATTTCATTGAATTTTAGTGGTTTTGTATGTTTGGATAATAAATCGATAATTGTAAATCCAACTAATAAAGATTGAATCTGTGCACCTTTTTTTGGTTCTGCCATTGTTCATCCCATCCTGTTCTCATTTATAAGTGAATTACTAATTATATTAGTATCGTAAAGTATCTTAGTCAATGGAATCAGCTAAAGCCAACTTTTAATTTATACAATTGAGTGAATGAAATAGTCGGTAGCGAATCAGGGGAATCATGCTGAATAAACTTAATGGAACCTTAAATTGATGCACTTTTTTAAATTGGTAAATAACTATTGACAAAAACAAGTAAAATCATATATTATCTAAATAGATAACTTAATTAAATAAATAGATAATAAATTAATAGAGGAGTGAGCGAATGGCGGATAAAAAAGTTTATACTCAAAAGGAATTAGATCAATATTATAATGGATTGAAAACAAAGCATTTAGGACCGCTTTGGCATGACCTTGGGCATATGGTGACAAAAGAGCCGGTGCATGATGTGGAACCATATCTTTGGAAATGGAAAGACATTCGAGATTATGCTTTGGCTGCTGGTGATATACTTGAGCCGGGAAAGGACGCAGAACGAAGGGTAGTATATCTGCAAAATCCAAGTCTTCTTGAAAGAGGTTTGGTAGGGTACGGTACACATACACTTTATGCAGGTATTCAATTATTGCTTCCAGGTGAGTTTGCGCCATCCCACCATCACTCACAGACTGCCATCCGATTTATTATTGAGGGTGAAGGTGCCTATACGGCCGTAAATGGTCAAAAAACGTACATGGAACGTGGGGATTTGGTTTTAACACCTGCATGGACGTGGCATGAACATAAACATGAAGGTACAGAACCTGTTTTTTGGCTGGATGGTCTTGATGTTGGCTTGGTCCGTACACTAGCAGCATCGTTCTTTGAACCATATGAAGATGAGTTCTACCCATTGAAACCAGAAGGTAACTATTCAAATGAACAAATTGCCAATGGCGCGTTTAAAAAGTTGAATGAAACCGTAGAGCCGGGTTATCCTTCCCCGATTTTTGGTTATAAATTTAACCGTGTAGAAAATGCGTTAAATCAAATGAAAGAAGAAGACAATGATCCATATGATGGTTATGCTATCGAATATATCAACCCAACAACAGGTGGATCCGCTGATTCCAGAGTTGGTACAATGATGCAAAAATTGACACCAAATCAGCAAACAAAGGCACATCGTCATGTGCATAGTGCAATCTACCATGTACTTGAAGGTGAAGGGTATACGGTGATTAATGGAGAGAAGTTTGAATGGGAAAAAGGAGATTTCTTCATTTTGCCGCCGTGGAGTTACCATGAACATGTGAATACATGTGATACAGATGCTTTCTTATTCTCATTTAATGATAAGCCTGTCATGGAAATGTTGGAATTGGAGCATGGTGAGACTTTGAAAGAAAATAATGGCCACCAGGAAATCAAATCTACCTTCAAACCTGAAAAGTTAACAGTATAAAGGATGATGAGATATGAAAATTGCTATTTTTAATGAAAATAAATTAGGAATTGTAATCGTTAATGATAATAAAATAGTGGATGTTTCATCTGCGGCTGATTGGGACAGTAATAATCCAGATTCTTCGTTTCAATACTTAGTTGAAAACTATGAAGCGTTAAAGCCTAAATTGGAACAAGAAAGTAAAACAGGTGAATCTTACGGCCTTTCTGATGTTTTTCTAAAATCACCAGTTCCAAGCACACGTAAAATCTGGGCTGCACCCGTAAACTATAAAAAGCATCAGGAAGAGATGAATAAAGAATTTAATAATGCACCATTAACTATTAAAGATATTGCTTTATTTTTGAAATCACCTGACTCCCTCTCAGGACCAATGGATCCGATTCAGTTACCATATAAGGACCGCCGTACCGACCATGAAGCTGAATTAGGTTATATCGTTGGCAAAAAGGCAAAAAACGTCAAAGCTGAAGAAGCAAAAGATTATATATTTGGTTATTTTGCATTATTAGATATTTCTGTCCGGGGAGATGAGGAGCGAACATGGAGAAAATCCTTTGATACCTTTACACCAATTGGACCGTGGATTGTTACGGCAGATGAGATTGACAACCCAAATCAATTAGATATGAAATTATGGGTTAATGATGAACTAAGACAGGATGGAAACACAAAACATCTGATTTATGACTGCTTTAAGTGTTTTGAAGTCGGCTGTGATAACATGACACTAAATCCTGGTGATATTATTGCAACTGGGACGCCTGAGGGGGTAGGCCCGCTGAAATGTGGGGACACTGTTCGGATTGAAGTAGAACAGGTTGGCGAATTTACAGTTCAGGTTGAAGATGCAAAAGCAGGGAAAGAAAAAAGAGATAAAGAAAAATATTTATACAATTAAATCGGGTAAATGAAAAGACTGCATCGTTTTTGATGCAGTCTTTTCATGGTGTATATCATCCTAAATGTTAGGATTTCATGTGAATCCCTTTTATTTTAACAATTCATTATAGGGTATTCCTTTTCTCATTTTTGTATTTAATTACCGCTTTTTTATGGTACAACATGTAGAGGGGGAATCAGTTATGTTCATCTTACTTATTTTATTAGGATTTTTTGCGAGTGCATATGGCACGATAATTGGAGCTGGCGGGGGATTTTTGGTTGTTCCAGTATTGTTGATGATTTATGACATTACCCCGGAAGCTGCAGCTGCTACGGGTTTAGCCATCGTATTTATTAATGCAGTTTCAGGACTTCCACTGCTGTTAAGGCAAAAGCGGGTTTTATTAAAAATGGGTCTCATTCTGTCGGTAGGAGCCTTCCCTGGTACATTTTTTGGAGAATGGGCAGTTGGGTGGGCACCAAATACAGTGTTTTATACATTGTTCGGTTGTTTGCTAATTGGTTTGGGTGTATTCTTAACTATAAAGAAGCAAAATTCATCTACTATTATCGCGACTACAGCGACAACTTTAAAAGGCAGTGTAGCAGACAAAAGAATGAGTAAAGAACAAATTACAAAAATAGTAAATTACTTGCTGGTCGGTTTTCTGCTTGGAGTTGTCTCTTCCTTTTTCGGAATTGGTGGAGGATGGTTAATGGTGCCCATACTTGCATATGGATTTGGCATCACGATGAAAAATGCAACAGCTACTTCCATGTTCTCATTGGCGCTTTATTCTTTTGTAGGAGTTATTCCATCAGTAATGGATGGGATGGTAATCTGGTCCATCGTGGCTTGGACAGGTATAGGAGTACTCCTCGGTGCCCAGGTAGGAGCGATTTTATCTAAAAAATTAACTGGAGCAACCATCGTCCGCTTATTATCCGTATTAGTCATTGTCATGGGGGTAAGCATGTTCTTTCAAATATAATGAAAAGGAGAGCATCCATGAATATTGATATTTTACAACTGTTTTGTTATGCGGTAGAACATAAAAACATTAGCGCTGCAGCAAAAAAAAACTATTTATCCCAACCGGCTGCAACTAAAAAAATACGGCAGCTTGAAACACATTATTCGGTACTTTTATTTGAAAGGGAGAATAATACACTACAGTTAACGGAAGCTGGAGAAAAGCTTTACCAATACGCAAAAAATATTACCAAAGAATATGACCAATCCGTTGAGGAAATACAAGCTTTACGGAATGAACAGACACGCACACTAAAAATAGGAGCATCGTATACACTTGGAGAATATGTACTTCCGGAAATAATGAGTGAATATCAAAAACATGATCCGGAGCTTTACATAAAACTATCGATCAATAGCACACCTACCGTATTGAAGGATTTAGAAGAAAGAGAGATAGATATTGCTTTTGTAGAAGGGGATATACAAAATAACGGACTGGAAAAACAAGTGATCACTAATGATGTTATTACTTTAATAACGAGTACAAACCATAAATGGGCTGCGAGAAAACATATTGTTCCAAATGACCTATTACAGGGACGGATGATTTCCAGGGAGCAGGATTCTGCTACGCGTAAAATAATAGAGGAACATTTATCTGAAAAAATAAAGATGGAACAAATAAAAAACAGGCTTGAGTTAAGTACAACACAGGCTATCAAAAGTGCAGTACAGTCTGACTTGGGTTATGGCTTTGTGTCCCGTTTGGCAGTTAGCCAGGAATTGAAGGCGGGCCTGCTTTCAGAGATTGATATAAGTGGAATTAGTATACAGCGCCCACTTTGGACTACATACAGATTACAACGTTTTCCAAAAGATTCAATTACTGAATTCGATGAATTTGCCAAGTCCTTTTTACAAGAAAGGTCCGAACAATAGAGAAAATAAGCAAGCGTTTATAAAGGAAACGCACCATTCAGCATTTGGGTAAAGTTGAAGGGTGCGTTTTTTTATTTCGATCAAATAATTTTACGATTTTTTCCATTTCACTTCCTATTCCAGATACCCGAACACCTCGGATATTTCTTTTTTCATATCCAGTAGGTATTGGCTGACAGGGTCGTCAATTTCGGATGGGGTATTCGGAGAGAATCCTACAACCGTAATGATCCCGGCCAATTCCTTATTAAAAGTGAACACTGGGATAGATACCGAAGAGATAGAAGAAACTAATGGTTCATCCGCAAAAGCGATTTGTTGTGTTTTTATTTTTTCCTCGCCATTCTCTGCTACCGATTCCAAGCCATTTTGATTGTAGAAAGCCCTATATATTTTCCCGGAAGACGAGTTGGGAGGCAGTAATGTCCCCAGCTGTGCTCCAATATTGAGAATTTGTTCAGAATTCCAGATTTTTGCGATCACTGGCCCGCGACTGGTCCCAACAGCAAATAGAACGGTATTATTGCTATATTGACTAATCGCCTGCAGGTATGGTGTCACCAGGGCAATAGCATCCTGATTGCCAAGTGCGGTCATCCCAAACGTTATTAATTTGCTACCGAGATGGTACTGTCCGGTTGCTCTGTCCCGGATAACAAGCTTTAATTGGGTCAAAGTATTCATATATTTATATAAATTACTTTTCGTAATTTGTGTTATTTCCTGTATCTCTGCAAATCTTAGCGGTCGTCCTGCTTCTCCAATAGCATCCAGAATAGAAATTCCTGTTTCCAAAGACTGGATAGTATCCCTGCTTTTTTTTGTTGTCAATTGAATCCTCCTTACGTGAATGAATGACAAGTATAGCAGATGTCTGCTGGATAAGTAACGTTATAAGCAAGTCATCTGGAGAATCATTTTTCTATAATCTGATTGTTATTATTCTCTAATAATTTTATAAATAGGTATGATTTTGTAATTGACATTTATAATTATTCTAACTATAATGAAATTATATAAGAGGTGAACACATTATCACAATAGCGGAATTGAATAATTTTTGCAATACCTTAAAATCAAATGAATTCGCTATCATACACAGGAAAAAGAAGAACCAAACAATAACAAACTATTTGGAGAAGGAGAATTTCTATGAAACTAGTAACTTTTACTACTCAAGGATATTCAAGAATTGGAGCAATCGTTGATGAAAACAAAGTCGTTGATCTGAATTATGCTTACCAGGCTCAGCTTCAGAGTGAAGGAAAATATCGCTATAAGGAAATTGCAGAAGCTTATGTTCCAGCACGAATGGAAGCGTTTTTAGAAGGTGGTAATGAAAGCATTGCTGTTGCTAAAAAAGCAGTGGATTTCGCAAATGATAACCCTTCCAGCTTCAATCATAAACTCGTTTTCAATAAAGATGAAGTAAAAGTTGAAGCACCACTTACAAACCCGGGAAAAATGCTTTGTGTTGGGCATAACTACCGTGAGCATATCCAGGAAATGGGTCGTGAACTGCCTTCTAATCCGGTTATGTTTGCGAAATTCGCTAATACGATTGTTGGACCTGAGGATGACATTCCATATTATCCAATATCTGAACAATTGGACTATGAAGCAGAGTTTGCTTTTGTTGTTGGAAAACAAGCAAGAAATGTATCTGAGGCAGATGCACTGGACTATGTAGCAGGCTACACCATCGTAAATGACGTAACATATCGTGACATCCAACGCAGAACATTACAATGGTTGCAAGGTAAGTCAGTTGAAGGAAGTGCTCCAATGGGGCCATGGTTGATTACATCTGATGAACTCACAGATCCAGCAGGGCTTGAATTGGTTCTTACTGTTAATGGAGAAGAAAGACAGCGCTCCAATACTTCAAACCATGTATTTACAGTTCAAAAACTGGTAGAATTCCTGTCTAATCTAATGACATTGGAGCCAGGGGACATCATCTTGACTGGTACACCAGCAGGAGTAGGTTTTGCAAGGGATCCACAAGTATTCCTGAAAGACGGAGATGTTGTGAAAATTGAAATCGACAAAGTAGGTACTTTGGAAAATCGTGTAGCACTACAAGGAGGAGGAAAATAATATGGCAACAGAACAAGTTGAAAAGTATATCCATTCGATTCAGTCTTCCTTTAATGATATTTTGAATACGGTAGAAGGGCTTTCTGAAGAAACAATCCGCTGGAATCCAACGGAAGAAGAATGGTCCATCCTGCAAATTCTGAATCATTTAAATGAAGCAACTCCATACTGGCTCAACGAGATGGAAAGAGTACTGGAAAAACCAGGATCCGAATGGGGTAGAGGCTTGGATAATCCTCCTCGCCTTGAAGCCGTTGAAACGCCAGATAAATTGAATGTCAAGGAAGTCATCAAAGGAGTAGAAGGACTCAAAGGGGAAGTGGAAGAAAGGCTTTCAAAAGTAAGCGATTCCCGTT
Organism: Virgibacillus ainsalahensis; assembly: GCF_055380755.1. Taxonomy (NCBI): domain Bacteria; kingdom Bacillati; phylum Bacillota; class Bacilli; order Caryophanales; family Bacillaceae; genus Virgibacillus; species Virgibacillus ainsalahensis. Next base: position 902,770 of record NZ_AP043943.1, read on the forward strand.
TGACAGAAGAAAATCCACACCGTAATTTTAAAAAATTTGGCAACAAACCGGTATCGTTCATTGTAGAACATTTTATCGATGAGCATACTGCTAAACACCATGGCCAAATAAAACGTAACCTAAGCAAACTGCCTCAATAAAAAAATTATAGAAGGGAAGGATTTTGAATGTCTGATAAAGCCGAATTCATGAAAAGTAATCTTGTAAAGGATTTCACGAAAGATATTCAGCAATATAATCTTGGTCCACTTTGGGAAGCCATCCCTGAAGTGATGAATAAATCACCAAAGCCACATGCTGAAGCATACCTTTGGAGCGGCGAACTATTAAAGAAAAAACTGTCGGAAGCTGCAGAAATTTTCACACCTGAACGCGGTGGAGAACGTCGGGCAATTTATTTCCAAAACCCGGGATTGACTTATCGAAAACCATGGGGACAAGTTTCTACAACACAAACATTATATGCGGCAGTTCAATTACTGCAACCAGGTGAAGAAGCACCATCACACCGTCATACACAAAGTGCGCTTCGCTTTATTACAGAAGGTGAAGGAGCATACACAATCGTACAAGGTGAAAGGATTTTTATGGAAGAAGGGGATTTCCTAACCACGCCGAAAAACTTATGGCATGGTCATGGCCATCTTGGGGATGAACCAATGGTATGGATGGATGCATTGGATATTCCAACGATCTATTCTATTGGTGGTACATTCTTTGAACCATATGAAGCTGGTCTCCAGCAGCCTGATGTACCGGATAATTTCTCGGAAAAACGGTACCAGGGAGGAATGGTCCGGCCAGTAGGTGATGGCAAATATTCCGTTGCCCCACTTGCAAACTTTAAATGGGATCGAACAGTGGATGCGATTAAAGGGTTACAGCAATTTGATCCTAATCCATATAACGCCTTCTCGGTGGAATATATCAACCCTTCCACAGGAGGTCCTGCAAATCCTACAATTGGATCAAGAATGACACATCTTCCTGATGGTTTCCATACAAAGGCTCACCGTCACACTCATTCAGTAATCTATTGTGTGCATCGAGGTTCCGGTTATACCGTGATTAATGGTGTTCGTTTTGATTGGAAAAAGGGAGATTACTTTGTCGTACCAAACTGGGCATGGCATGAACATGTAGCATCAGAAGATTCTTACCTGTTCTCTGTGAACGATATTCCAATTATGGATCGTTTTGAATTGGAACAAGAAGAATCGTATGACTCCAATAACGGTCATCAGGAAATTACAGGAGAATTCAAACCGGATTTCAGATAAACCCTTTGCATATGGACTTGTAGTTTCATAGATAATAAAGGAATTAATAGCCAGCAGAAAAGCAGGCTATTAATTCTTTCAACAGATTGCAAGCGTTTTATAAGGGATAACGGGCAGTAAATCCTGACGAAAAGAAATATCACTTTGTAAAGAGAAAGCATAAGGAGGATAAGATAATGACTGATGTAAAAAGTAATTCGCTCGTTGTTGTAGGTGCTGGAATTGGAGGGCTGGCAACAGCTCTTGGTGCTGCACAAACGGGCAAGAAAGTAAAAGTTTTGGAACAGGCACCGGAGATAAAGGAATTAGGTGCTGGAATTCAGCTTGCTGCGAACGGAACGAATGTATTGAAGCAGTTAGGAGTCCTGGATAAAATCAGTGAGGTTTCTGTTTTTCCAAAACGCCTCGTACTGATGGACGCCTATACTGGCAAGGAACTATCAGCATTGGATATTGGTGATGTATACCAGGAAAGATACGGTTCACCGTATATTGTATTGCATCGTTCAGATCTCCACAGAATTTTGTTGGAGGCGTGTGAAGAACATCCGGATATAGAACTTATTACGAATCAATCGGTTGTAAACATAGAAGGTGAAGAAGATCCAGAGGTGGAAGTGACTGCAAAAAATGGCGATGTTCATAAGGCAGCTGCAGTAATAGGTGCCGATGGGCTATGGTCTAATACCCGTAAAAACTTTACCGATGATCAGCCAGTTTGTTCCGAGTATGTTGCTTACCGTGGTGCAATTCCAATGGAGGAAGTTACCAATATCGGTAATTTGGATGACGTGTATATGTGGATAGGCCCGGATATGCATGTGGTGCAATATCCTGTACGTAAAGGAGAATTGTATAATCAGGTAGTCGTTTTCAAAAGTAGGCAATATAGAAAAGAAATTGAACATACAGAGGATTGGGGAACTCCGGAGGAAATGGACGAGGTTTTTTCTGGCACTTGCGACAAGGTACAGACAGCTTTATCCTTTATTTCCCGTCAAAAAAGATGGCCAATGTATGACCGGGAGCCTATTGGTAACTGGACAAAAGGAAATTTCACATTAACAGGAGATGCTGCTCATCCGATGCTTCAATATTTAGCGCAAGGGGCTTGTCAGGCATTGGAAGATGCTTCTTATATGACAAATATGCTTGAAAAACATGGAGATAATTTTAAAGATGCATTCCTTGAATTTCAAGAGGAACGGATTCCGCGTACAGCATTTGTTCAAGAAAATGCAAGAATGTGGGGAGAAATCATTCACAATAAAGATGAGGCTGGAATATTATTACGCGATACTATCCTGAAAAACCGTGCCGAGCAAGACTACCAATTTATCGACCAATATCATGGGTATAACAAAAATCCTATAAAGTCATAGGTTTTTGTAACAGAAGAATCAAGTAGTTAAATAGGGCACATATTTAATCAAAAACAATAAGGAGTGTAAAGTACCTCTTTATTGTTTTTGTATTAAATACATATAATGGATGTGTGTAAGATTTGGCAACAAGTGGGTTTTTTAAATAAATATTGGAACAAAGGGGAATGACATGATATACAAACAAAGGCATACCAAATTTTCTCTTTTAATCGTGACTTTGATCGGGCTCGTTCTGTTATCCGCTTGTGCAGAAAGTGCTGTTGTTAACACAACTGATACGGGTGAAGATAAAGATTCATACACATTCAGACTTTCCCATGTGGTACAGGAATCCCATGTTTGGCATGCAACTGCTGAAAAATTTGGGGAGGAGTTGGAAGCGTTATCAGATGGTAGAATGTCACTTGAAATTTACCCTGCTGCCCAGCTTGGCAAGGAGCAGGATATGGTTCACCAGATGAATGAGGGATCCATTGACTTTGGTATTCTTACAAATGGCTACATGAGTACACGTGTAGAGTCGTTAAATGCATGGTACATGCCATTTTTATTTAGTGATTTACAAGAAGCGGTTAATATGAAGGATTCTGAGGAAGCAGAGCAAATGCTTGATTCATTGGAATCACAGGGATTAGTGGGGCTTGACTTTATTTTTGCCGGAAACCGCCATGTTTTATTAGATGATAGATTCATTGATAAACCTGAAGATATGGACGGGAAAAAGATCCGCATTCTTGGAAGTCCTTCACTTCAGGGTTTTTGGCAAAAAACGCCGGCTGGTCCAACAGCAATGCCGTTATCGGAAGTATATACATCTTTGCAGACAGGAATTATTGATGGTATTGCAATTGACCTGGATGCGCTTGCTACAGAAAAACATTATGAAAATGCTGAATACCTGACGCTTACGAATCATGCAACTTTCCCGGCTGTTATCGTGATGAGCAAAGTAGTAGAGGATTCGCTTACTGAGGAAGACCAGCAAATTGTGCGAAAGGCTATGGATTCGGCGGTGGAATGGAGTAGCCAGGAAGCCATCGAAAGAGAAGAGACTAATTTGCAGCTGTTAAGAGATGAAGGCGTAAAAGTGAAAGAGTTGGAAAACTTAGAGGCTTTCGATCCATATACCAACGCAGTGAGGAAGGAGTTTTCCGAACGGTCTGAGATCATTAAATCATTTATCGAGAGTGCAGAGCAACAGTAAATGAAGGCTCAATAGGAAAGCACAATACAATTAAAAGATCAAGAATTGTTTTAGAAAGCGGGGATTTTGTGAAACTGATTGATAGGCTCAGTGATTGGGTATATTCGATAGAAAAAGTTCTAGCAATGCTTTTTGGCCTGCTGATTATGATATCCTTATCAGCAGGAGTAATATTTCGTTATGTGATGAGTTCGCCGCTGACATGGTCTGACGAGATGGCCATGTTCTCTCTAGTTTGGCTTACGTTTATCGGAGGTAGTATGAGTATAAAGGTAAAATCCGCTCCTACTATAGACATGTTAATAAGCCGGTTGCAGGGCGGTACGAAAAAAGCAGTTTTGGTTTCTGGTTATATTGCAATGGTTTTGTTTATTGGGTATGTTCTATATCTATCTATCGGATGGATAAGTTCACCCAATATATTCGTTCAGCATTCGGGCTCCATGGGGATGCCGATGCTTTATCCATATCTTTCCATTCCGGTAAGTTTTTTATTTATGCTTGTCCATTCACTGGATGTGCTAGTGAAAAGCCTTGCCAGTAAAGATGCGGAGGTTATATAGATGATAATTGCTATTATAGCCTTCGTTATTTTACTGTTGATGAGGATCCCAATTGCCTTTGTACTTGGGATGACGACCGTTATATATATATTGGCATCCGGGAATTTGGAGCTGATGGCATCAATTCCACAGCGACTTTACTCAGGGATGGAAAGTTACGGTCTGCTTGCAATCCCGCTTTTTATGCTTGCGGGGGAATTGATGAATTCAGGTGGTCTGACAAAAAGGCTAGTCGCTTTTGCCCAGACACTGGTAGGCCATTTTAAAGGAGGCCTCGCATATGTAAATGTGTTGGCTAATATGATGCTTGCATCCATTGTCGGTTCAGCGTCGGCTCAGATTGCGATGATGAGTAGAACTATGGTACCATCCATGGAAAAAGAGGGGTATTCCAGAGGATTCAGTGCTGCTACCACTGCCTCAGCAGGGTTACTTGGCCCAATTATTCCACCAAGTATGCAGTTTATTATCTATGGGGTGGCTTCAGGGGTGTCAATTGGTTCTATCTTTCTAGCTGGTGTTCTTCCAGGGGTGCTTCTGGTTCTGGCGTTTATGCTACTGATTGCATTAATAGGCATGCAACAAAGCTGGCCCACACATAAACGGGCGATGGTCTCAGAAATGGCAAAACATTTTGTACAAGTGATACCAGCTCTCTTTGTACCTGTGGTAATTGTTATGGGAATTATAAGTGGTGTGTTTACACCAACAGAATCAGCTGCTATTGCATGTCTGGTTGCTATCGTTGTTGGATTTTTCTTTTATAAGGAATTAAAACTGAAAGATTTGCCAAATGTTTTCGTTAATTCGGCACTTACTACTGCTATAATCACTCTGCTGATTGCCATGGCAAACATTTTTGGATGGATGCTGACATTTGAGCAGCTTCCGCAAAATATTGCTTCATGGATGGCATCATTAACGGATAATCCAATCGTATTTCTTTTTATTGCTAACATCTTTCTGCTTCTTATCGGTATGTTTATGGATGGTATTGCAGCCTTGGTTATTCTGACGCCAATTTTTCTGCCAATTATCGCGAATTATGGTATTGATCCTATTCACTTTGGTGTCATCATCTGTATTAATCTGACAATCGGATTATTGACACCGCCTGTAGGGGCAGGGCTTTACATCACATCTTCTATTGCGAATGTTTCCATTGGAAGTATAACCAAGTCTATACTGCCATTTTTATTAGTAGCTTACGTGGTACTTGCTATTATCACGTATTTTCCGGACTTAGTCCTTTGGTTGCCATCCATCGTTGCAGAATAACTATCATTTAGAGGGGTTTTTTAGACAATATATGTATAATCAGGAGAGGGGGGCATGCTCTCTCCTGATTATACAAAAAACTTTTAGAAAAGGTGATGAAATGGAAAATATAAAAGTTGAGATAGAGAATAAGGTTGCACAAATTACAATCGATCGTTCCCAACAGCTGAATACATTTAATTATCAAACATTAAAAGAGTTTGGTGATGTTCTGGAAGATATCAGATTCTCCAAAGAGGTACGGGTCGTTACGATTACCGGTTCAGGAGAAAAATCATTCAGTGCCGGGGCGGATTTAAAAGAAAGAAGAACACTAACCGAGGAAGAAACACGCAGAAATGTGAACAAAACACGTGAGGTGTTTAACGCACTGGAAGAACTTCCACAGCCTTCCATCGCTGCGATTAATGGTTATGCCCTCGGAGGAGGCTTTGAGTTGGCCCTTGCTTGTGATTTTCGTATTGCAGTAGAGGATGCGGTAATAGGCCTTCCTGAAGTGAGCTGGGCAATTGTTCCTGGAGCTGGAGGGACACAGCGGCTAAGTAGGCTGATTGGAGCCTCTCAAGCAAAGGAATGGGTGCTGACCGCCAGAAAGTATAAGGCAAAAGAAGCTGTCACCTCAGGAGCAATTAATAAATCGGTACCAAAAGATGATTTATGGAAAGAAGTGCATTCGCTGACAGAGGAGATTCTTGGCAATGGACCATTGGCTGTCGCTCAAGCAAAATACGCCATCAATAATGGGGTGAATGCAGATATTCATACCGGCATGAAAATAGAATCCCAAGCATATGAACGAATTATCCCTACTTCTGATCGAGTTGAAGCATTGGAAGCATTCAAAGAAAAGCGAAAGCCCCAGTTTAAAGGAGAATAGGGATGAGGAACAATGGCAGGTGAAAAAACAGAAGAAATTCGACGGTTTGCACCAGCCTAAAAGATAGAATTGTAACTCTTTTGATTTTTTGCTTTCCGGAGCAGAAAGTCTTTTTTTTAGCAGTCAATAATATGGTAAAAGGAGAGATCTCATGGTAAAAAAAGAAACGCCAGTAATTTACCCAATTACCGTTCCAACTTCCTCCAGCCTGCAATCCTTTAATTTCTATCTGGTTGAAAACCAGGATACATTAATGCTTGTAGATGCCGGTGTTGATACAGGGAAATGTTGGGATTATTTTTTGGATACATTACAAGATAATGGTTTACACATCAGCGATATCGATAAAATAGTCCTGACTCACAGTCATCAGGATCATACAGGTCTGGTCAACCGGATATTGGATGTGCATGACATTCCTGTATATGCACATGCGGATGCCAGAATCCGTCTGCGTCGTGATGAAGGATTTCTAAAGAGAAGGGTTGATTTTTTTCAAGCATTATATTTCAAAATGGGTTGCGGAGAAAAAGGGGATAAGCAAGCAGCAGTATTGAAACGAAAAGCAAAAGAAAATAAATCACAGGCCATCCTTGCTGAAATCCTCCCATTGCATGAGGAAAGCAGCATTGCCGGGTTTGATGTGATTGAAACTCCAGGTCATTGGCCGGATCATATCGTACTCTTTCATCCGGAAAGTAAAATATTAATAGGAGGAGACCATATACTCCAGCATATATCGAGCAATGCACTGATCGAACCCACTGAACAGGGGACAAAGGGCATGTCATTGGTTGAATATGAAAAAGCATTGAAAAGAGTTCAGGCCTATGAGGCATCTCTCATCTATCCCGGACATGGGGAAGTAGTGCAGGAACCCAATCAGCTCATTCAAAAAAGACTACAGGGGATTGAAAGAAAGTCCAGGAAACTAAATGATTGTATTAGCAGGATTCATCCCTGTACAACTGCACAAGTCGCTCTTGAATATTATAAAGAGATATATGAAACGGAATTTTCATTGGTTATGTCTGAGGTTTTCGGACACTTGGAGAGACTGGAACTACTGGGTACTATATGGAAGAAAGAACTGGAGGGAAAATGGTACTATTCTTCAGTTAATCATTAGATCGACGACTTGGAAAATGCACAAGTAATTTTTATTTGACAATTAAAGTAAGAATTATTAGAATTATTTTAAGGTGATTTTTGTAAACGCTTTCGAATGCGCTTTTTTTCCAAATAGAAAAATAAAGAGGTAGAATTATAGTTAAGAAAAATTTCTAACAGCAAAGAGGCGAAGTGAATGAAATACAATGAATTTGAGGTAGATGATACTTTTTTTACGAATGAAGTCACATTAACGAAAGAGGAAATCAAAGAATTTGCTGAAAAATACGATCCACAGTACTTACATATGGATGAGGAATCCGCCAAACAGAGCCGTTACGGATCACTGATTGCATCCGGTTTCCAGACATTAGCTGTAATCTGGGGCGAATTCATCAGGATGGATATACTTGGAGAGGATTGCCTGGGGGGCCTCGGTGCAGAAAGAATAAGATGGAAAGCACCGGTGTTTCCGAATGACAGACTGTCAGGAGAATTTACAATCCAAAACAAAAAGGAGACTTCCGATAAGACGAGAGGAATCCTGTCATTGGAAATAACCATTCGGAATCAGCATGGCCAGACAGTTCTGACAGGTAAACCAGAGGTATTTGTGAAAACATAGGAGGAGATAGAATACGCTATTGAAAAGTATAAGCTTATGTCTTACTTTTACTGCATGAAACATTTGGACTGGCTTTTGATATCAGTGAGATACGCCTGGCATTATAATCCAAGTTATTAGGTCAATATTTCAATTGGAAGGTTAATAATTTATATGAAAATCACATGAAAAAGGAGCATATCATGACAAAAAAATCTGTTAATCGTATAAAAGAATCGATGAATCTTCCGGTCATTATGGCACCTATGTTTCTTGTTTCCAACCCGAAAATGGTAACGGAAGCATGTACCTCGGGAATCGCAGGTACGTTTCCAGCATTGAATGCCCGTACTGGCGAAATACTTGAAGAATGGATGGATGAGATAACACAAGAATTAGAGAAAGCAAAACAGAAGTATCCCAATAAAAAAATAGCACCATGGGGAATCAATTTTATTGTACACCGTACGAATAAAAGATATGAAGAAGACCTGAAGCTGATTGAAAAATACCAGCCTCCAATTGTAATCACTTCACTTGGTGATCCAAGTGCTGTTGTAGAGATTACCCAGAAATATGGTGGTGTAGTGTTTTCCGATGTAATTGATGTCAAATTTGCCAAAAAAGCAATTGAAAAAGGTGCAGATGGACTGGTACTGGTCACGAGTGGGGCCGGCGGTCATGCGGGAGTCCTGAATCCGATTGCATTTCTGCATGAGGTGAGGGAGTTTTGGGACGGTCCGATTGTTCTGGGGGGAGGTATGTCAAAGGGGGAAGATATTCTAGCTGCAGAAATACTTGGTGCTGATTTTGTCTATATGGGATCGAGGTTTATTCCGTCTGTAGAAAGTTCCGCCGTCGAAGAATACAAGGAGATGATTCTTAATTCCTCTATAGAAGACATTATTTATACAGATGCATTCAGTGGAGTCAATGCGAATTATCTCATTCCAAGCATTACAAAAGCTGGATTGGAGCCGGATAAATTAGAGAAAAAAAAGGAAGTGAATTTTGGTGAATCTATCAACACCGAGGCCAAAGCTTGGAAGGATATCTGGGGATCAGGCCAGGGGATAGGATCGATCAACAAAATTCAGACCGTATCAGAAATTGCTCAGGAGCTGGAAAGCACGTACAAGGAAGCAAAAAATAAAATAATCCATAATGCTAAGCAGGCTGTGAAAAAGTAAAGATCATCGGAGTAGGCTAAAATCCCTTCAGATTAGCTTGAATCCAGACAATATGCTGCCTGGTTGTGTCAGACATAGCGGATGATGGAATGAGATTGGAAGTAATTTTTTATACACTTATCATTCATGGAAACAAGCTTCATATGGCTTGTTTCTTTTTAAAATCAAAGTAATCAGTGAAACACTTCTTGTGTTCATCCATAGGAAAAATACATAATACATTCATTAACACATAGGGAGGATGATTTCCTTCGAATTTTGTAGAATTAACACACTATATGTAAAGTACTTTTACAGAGAATGATGTATAAGAAGCAATCATGTAACAAGAGATTTTAGTCCGGTATATAACGAAAATAGAAGCATAGTTTGACATTTAAAAAACAAATTATTAGAATAATAGTAACATAATGACTTGTAATCGCTTTCTTATGATGGGTGTTATTGCCTATTCTTGATTGGAAAAATGAACGGTACGTTATTGGCCTACAGACTATGTGTAAAGAGCACACGATGGCGAATGCAATCATAATAGAAAGGCTAGATACATATTGAAATAGGATTAAATAGAAATTTTACATCTATCAAAAGGGAGTTGTTTAAATATGTTTACAGACTTAACCCCACTCGATTGGAAACGTCGTGCGATTAAATATTATCCTAATAAAACAGCTGTGATTGATGGAGAGAAAAAATTTACATACAAAGAATTTGGTGAAAGGGTAAACCGGCTCTCTGTTGCTCTTACAGAGGCAGGAATCGAGAAAGAAGAGCACGTGGCAGTTATGCTGCCAAATACGCATGAAATGCTGGAGTGTTTTTATGGTATCGGTCAACTTGGAGCAGTGATGGTGCCATTGAATTACCGAATCTCTCCATCCGATATGGAATATATCATTAATCATAGTGATGCAAAAATGCTGATCGTGGATGAAGAATTTACTGGATCGATCAAGGAAATCGAGAATAATTTGTCTCTTGAAGAAATCATTATAGTCTCTATAACTGGACAAGAGTCAAAATTAAAAGGCATCGATTATGAAAACTTCCTGAAGCATGCACCGTCCAGCAACCCTCCGGAGGTTGTAATTGATGAAAATCAGATGCTGACATTGAATTACACGAGCGGAACCACCTCCAATCCAAAAGGTGTAATGCTCACGCATCGCTCCAATTATCTGAACGCCGCAAATTTCATGTATCACCTTGGAGTTGGGGGGGATGATGTCTACCTTCATACATTGCCAATGTTCCATGTGAACGGCTGGGGTGGTGTCTGGGCAATTACGGCTGCGGGAGGAACACATGTCTGCTTAAGGAAAGTGGATCCTCCTCTCATCCTTGACTTGTTTGAAAAGGAGAATATATCCCTGTTATGCGGGGCACCAACTGTGATTAATATGTTGGTTAATGACCCGACAGCGAAGGATGCAAAAATCACCACAAAACCGCGTATGGGAACGGCCGGTTCGCCCCCTGCAGCAGCACTCATCCAACAAGCGCAGGAGCTTCTTGGACTGAATATGATTCATGTCTACGGTCTTACCGAAACTTCTCCATTTATTTTGTATAATGAATGGAAAAAGGAATTTGATGATAAATCAGTGGAAGAACAGGCTGCGATTAAAGCGAGACAAGGAATCGAACTTGCATTTAACGGAGAGACAAAGGTGGTCAATTCAGAAGACGGTGAAGTTGCCTGGAACGGGGAAGAAATGGGCGAAATTGTCACAAGGGGAAATACTGTAATGAAAGGATATTATAAGGATCCGGAGAAGACGGAAGCGGCTATTAAGAATGGCTGGTTTCATACTGGTGATCTGGCGGTAACTCATCCGGACGGCTACATTGAGATCCGCGATCGCGCAAAGGATGTGATTATTTCCGGCGGGGAGAATATTTCTTCGACTGAAATAGAAGGCGTATTATATAAGCATCCTGATATCCTGGAAACTGCCGTCATTGCTGTCCCCGATGAAAAATGGGGAGAAGTGCCAATGGCCATCGTCGTGTTAAAGGAAGGCGCGTCGGTTAACGAAGCTGATATTATTAGCTACTGCCGGGATAGCATAGCTCATTTCAAAGCTCCCAAGCGAGCGATATTTACAAATGAATTGCCGAAAACAGCAACAGGTAAATTACAAAAATATCGATTAAGACAGATGTATTGGGACGGGGAAAAACGGGTGAATTAACCGGTTAGAAATAGGATATATAAGGAACAGGGTTTCATTAATGATTGCCTTGTTCCTTTTAATATAATATCAGGAAAATTAAGATAGCAAAGAAGTCTGTTCAAAAGGAAGCAAAGGGGGAACAACAAGATACGTCGAAAAAGATATCAGTGCGGTTTATAATATTTTTCTGAAGTTTACACATTGCCTAGTTAGGAGGTACGTTAAATGAAAATCAAATCAGCAGTACTACGCGAATCAGGTACTGCCCAACCGCATGAAAAAAGCCACACCCTAAGCATAGAAACATTGGAACTAGATCCGCCTCAACAGGGGGAAGTATTAATACAAATAAAAGCCGCAAGTCTCTGTCATTCCGATTTATCGGTGATTAATGGATCGAGACCAAGGCCATTGCCAATGGCGCTTGGGCATGAAGCATCCGGAATTGTGACGGAAACAGGCGAAGGTGTTACAGATCTGGATTCTGGTGATCATGTTGTATGTGTATTTGTTCCAAGCTGCGGGCAGTGTTTACCATGTAAAGAAGGTCGTCCTGCTTTATGTGAAAACGGAGCGAAATCGAATAATGATGGAACACTGCTTGGCGGCGGGAAAAGACTCCATTCAGGTGATGAAGTAATCCATCACCATTTAGGAGTATCTGCCTTCTCGGAATATGCTGTTGTCTCAAGAAATTCATTGGTTAAAGTGGATAAAGCAATTCCTTTTGAAAAAGTTGCCCTGTTTGGCTGTGCTGTTATAACTGGAGTCGGTGCAGTTGTCAATACCGCATCCATTAAATTAGGAAGTACTGTGGCGGTCGTCGGGCTTGGCGGTGTTGGATTGAGTGCATTGATAGGTGCTGTTGCTGCAGGTGCAAGCAGTGTAGTAGCAGTGGATCTCAATGAAACGAAATTAAAGCAGGCAAAAGAGCTGGGCGCAACTGCTGTGTTTAACTCAAAAGATGAAGATGTGATCGAACAAATTCGTGAAGCAACTGGTGGCGGACTCGATTATGTATTTGAAACAGCCGGAGCGGTTCCGGCTATGGAAGTGGCTTACGGCATAACGAAACGTGGAGGGACGACGATTACAACAGGGCTTCCCCATCCCGAACATCACTTTTCATTCCCGTATGTCAGTCTGACAGCGGAAGAAAAAACATTGAAAGGATCTTATGTCGGCAGTTGTGTTCCTGACAAAGATATTCCGCACTATATCCATCTATTTAAACAGAACCGTCTGCAAGTTGATAAATTAGTGACAGAAATCATTCCATTAGAGGAAATTAATGCAGGCTTCAACAAGCTGGCAAAGGGAGAATCTTCCAGGATTATTATTAAATTTTAGCTGTGTTTGTTAGCAGTTAAGAAGTATAAAACTTTTTACTGCATAAGTTCGGGCTAAGGTCTTTGCCACAAAGGTTTGGCAAGAAACAGTATTCGAAGGTTGAAATTAATGAGGTTTGGCGGAAAATGGTCACCTGGTAAAGGGGGAGAGGAAGCATGTACAAAAAAATAATCGAACCTCGTGTATCTGAAACAGACGCAGTAGGCCATATTAATAACACGACCTTACCCATCTGGTTCGAAGCAGCGAGAAATCCAATTTTTAAATTGTTTACACCGGATGATGCTTTTGAAAAGTGGCGAATGATTATTCTTCATACATCGGTTGACTACGAACGTCAAATCTATTTCGGAAAAGATGTTGAAGTTTATACATGGGTGAAACGAATCGGGAATACAAGCCTGGAGCTATATGAAGAAATTCATCAGGATGGCAATCTTTGTGCAAAAGGGAAAGCAATTTATGTGAATTATAACAGGAAGAAGGGGAAATCGGAGCCTATTCCTGCGAAGGTTAGGGAAGAACTGGAGGAGCATTTGTACGAGTCGGTTACTCATTAAACAGCTTGTTAACGTATCAGAATAAAAGAATGGAGAGAAGTTACATGCCAAAACAAACAATCAAAAAAGATAAAGAATTTATTGATATTCTAAAACCATACGGACTAATACCAATCACGCTTGATCTGCCTTTTCGCCTTAACCATGTCAATTGCTTCCTGGCTGAAGGGGATGACGGCTGGAAAGTTATCGATGCCGGGTTGAATAATAAAGAAACGGTTAAGAGATGGGAAGAGGAACTGAAAGGAAAAACAGTCACGGATATCATCATTACCCATTATCATCCGGATCATTTCGGTTATGCCGGCGGGATGCAGGAAAAAACGGGTGCACGCGCATGGATGTCGAAAGTAGATCATGAAGCAGGTTTGGATGCCTGGACAGAAAGTTTTCTGGCTAAACTTGATGATAATTACAAGCTGGCCGGAATCCCAGATGCTATTTCAAGAGAAATGACAGGCAACACCGAGGAGTTTGTTGCCCGTGTTACGCCATATCCTGCTGTGAATCAATATTTGGAGGAAGGGGAAAGAATCCAAATCGGCAAATATGAATATGAGATTATTTTCACACCTGGACACTCGGACGGGCTAGTGAATTTTTATAATAAAGAGAAGAATATCCTGCTTTCGACCGATCATATTCTGCCAAAGATCACACCTAATATTTCCTACTGGTTTCACGGAAATCCCGACCCGCTGGCAAGCTATCTGGAATCTTTGGAAAAAATAAGAAAGTTAGATGCCGATTTGGTTGTTCCTTCCCATGGGAAGCCGTTTTATGGGGCGAATGACAGGATTGATGCAATCAAATCTCATCATGACGAACGACTGGGCCAGACGCTGGAGTCAATTAGCGGCGATACTTCGGTCTATGAAGCTTGTCAGAAGCTTTTCAAAAAAGAGCTGACCATCCATGAGACAAGGTTTGCCATTGGGGAAACATTGGCCCATCTGGAGTATTTGAGGAATCAAGGAGAGTGCAGTAGAGAGATCAGAAATGGGGCATATATCTATAATAAATAGGACTTTCACTTTTTGAGGATATTTTCCTGCCAATTACCTCAAGGAATATGCTACACTGTAACTATATCAATAAGGAAATCTGCATATCTGCAGGAGAGGTTCGCAATTCCATCCCTCGATAAAAAACTAGGAAACTAAACAACACAGTTTCTTTGTGTTGTTTTTTTTGATGGGAAAGCATAACCTCCTTTCTTTGGAGTTAAGAAAGTATATAGTTTTGGCAGCATATCTATTCCTTGTCAGTAAATGCCACGTCCAGCTCCAGCGCCTAGCCCCCTCGAGGTCTTAAGCAAGAAAATCCCTGTGGTAAAAAACGCCATTGTGAGTTTTTTGCTTAAGCTATGCCTTAGGGTGACCAAGGCGCTCTGAGCTTTTGTTCATCAAAACAGAGAGGGGAAATGAAAAATGAATGATAAAAAGGCTGTAGTCGTGTTCAGCGGCGGCCAGGACAGTACGACCTGCCTGTTCTGGGCAATGGAAAAATTTGACCATGTTGAGGCTGTTACATTTCAGTATGGGCAGCGTCATATTGCCGAACTGGATTGTGCCCGGGAGATTTGTCGGAAATTGAATGTGCGGCATCATGAGCTTGATATGTCCTTATTAAATCAACTGGCTCCGAATGCTTTGACGAGAGAAGACATTGATATTACAGATGGGGAAGATGGTTTGCCATCCACTTTTGTGCCGGGGAGAAATTTATTATTTCTCTCATTTGCAGGGGTTTTGGCAAAACAAATCGGAGCAATGCATCTTGTCACAGGTGTTTCTGAGGCCGATTTCAGCGGCTATCCGGATTGCCGGGATGTATTTATAAAATCGTTAAACGTTACGTTGAATCTATCGATGGATGATCAATTTGTTATTGATACTCCCTTGATGTGGCTCGATAAGGCTGAAGTGTGGGAACTTAGTGACAGATTGGATGCTTTTGAATTTGTGAAGGACTATACGCTTACCTGCTATAACGGTGTGAAAGGCAGTGGATGTGGCGAGTGTCCAGCTTGCAGACTGCGCCAGAAAGGACTCGAAAAATACGAAACTAAAAAATCTGGGGTGGATGTGAAATGATGCAGCAAATTTATCCTGTCGCAGCACATCGTTACGTGTATGAACTAAACAAGGATTTCCATTTTGCCGCGGCCCATTATGTTCCACATGATGATGCGGGGAAATGTAAGTACACGCATGGCCACACGTATTTTACGAATATCACCATAGTAGGGGATGAATTGGACCATACCGGATTTCTGGTCAATTTTAAGGCAATTAAAGACTTAATCCATAAACGATTCGATCATACCACGATTAATGAAGATCCTCATTTTTCGGATAATCAGGCAGATTTTTTCCCAACAAGTGAAGTTGTAGCCCGAACCATTTATGAAATTATTCAGGAACATTTAAATATATTACCAAATCAGCCGAAGTGTTTGCAGGTCTATTTACGGGAAACGCCTTCGAGTTATTGTATCTACCGTCCAAAGGGGGAGAATGGAATATGAAGATACCTGTACTTGAGATATTTGGTCCAACGATTCAGGGGGAAGGAATGGTCATCGGCAGGAAGACCATGTTTGTTCGAACCGCCGGCTGTGACTATTCTTGTTCTTGGTGTGATTCGAAGTTCACCTGGGACGGATCGGAAAAAGATATGATACAGAAAATGGAACCACAAAAAATCCTGGATATATTAGTCGAACAGGGTGGGGAGCAATTTGGCCATGTGACGATTTCAGGCGGGAATCCGGCATTACTGCCCCAAATTGATGAATTGGTTGAATTATTGCATGAAAATCACATCAAAGTTGCGCTGGAGACCCAAGGGAGCAGGTGGCAGGACTGGTTTATGAAAATTGATGATCTGACTATCTCTCCGAAACCGCCAAGTTCAGGGATGAACACCAATTTTGATACATTGGACTTTATTATTGAATCGCTTCAAAAAGGCCAGAATGGAGCGTTCAGTTTAAAGGTGGTTATCTTTGATCAGGCTGATTTGATTTATGCAAAAGAAGTGCATCAACGGTATCCGGATGTAGAATTATTTCTTCAAGTTGGCAATGATGATCTTGAAACAAAGCAGGATGAAAAATTACTCCCACATTTATTGGAGAAATATGAGCAACTTATTGACCGTGTAATGGCAAGTAATGTATTGAAAGATGTGCGAGTACTACCCCAGCTGCATACATATTTATGGGGGAATAAGCGCGGTGTCTAATGTTTATATTCCTCCCAAAAAAGGTAAAGAATTATTAAGCCTAAGAGATGGAGGATTCAACATGGCAAATAATAGTTATGAAGATAGAGCAAAAGAAATCGGTAAGAAAATCAAAGGCGAAATAAAAGAACATTGGGGAAAAGTTACGGATGACAAAAATAAAAAATCAGAAGGTATTTTTGATAAAGTAAAAGGTGAAATACAGGATAGAGTGGGCGACTCCAAGAAAAATTCCAATAATGAGCGGGAAAATGACCAAAGATAGACTGCAGAAGAAGGAACAGGCTGTATGGGATGCCTGTTCCTTCTTTTCTTGTTTTTTTAGCCTGCGTTATGTACGCACCCTTTCCCGTTTGAGCATCTGTGCAGCAATTGCCTCGGTTAATTCTTTACCCTTTCTTGGAACAAATGTTTTTAAAACAGGATTAACCATATGACCCATCATGCCTTTTGCACGGATGCCGAGAGATCCAGTCATTTGGGTTTTACTTTCATGGAGAGCTTTTGCTGTAAAATAGCCATTCCCCTTAATATTCTCCTGTAATCCTGATACCTCAAAACTGACCTTCGTTGGTTCCTGCCATTCTGTAATATTTACAGTTAGATATACTGATTTCTGCATGACGCCGATGTCGCCATGTAATTTCCACCGGGATTGTCTGTCGTCAATAATTTCATGTGCCTTATAACCCGGCATCAATGGCGCCCAGTTATTTATGTCACTTACGAAAGACCAGACAGTTTCAATAGGAATATCCAATTCGATTTGATGAACCGCATTCTGCACCATGATGTCCTCCTTTTTATCCGAAACAAATTTGAAGAGCCCTGTTGATTATATGTTTACGTTCCATCCACTAGAACAATTTTTATGGAGGGGAGTGGGTAGATTTAGGTTGTTTTATGCTACCCGTGGAAAGCGTAGTATATCCAAGGCGTGGGTCATATATGTCTTCCTCCGAAAATCGATTAATAAATTCCCTTAGCTTGTCATAAACATAGTAGCACAAAATTTATGAAACTGGTTAGATGTACGAATAATTCGGATCGGAGGGTTTAACATGAACGACGATCGAAAATTATTAAGGATTCTGGGAAATAAGGATGTTATTGCACTGGCATTTGGCGCAATGATTGGTTGGGGCTGGGTTGTAACAACTGGGTTATGGATAACAGAAGCCGGCTCACTCGGGGCTATTCTTGCTTTTCTTATCGGTGGTTTGCTTGTAATCGTTGTTGGTCTGACCTACGCGGAACTTGCTTCTGCACTTCCACTTGCAGGTGGGGAACATGTGTATACGTATAAGGCACTTGGGAGAACCGCTTCATTTATAGCTACATGGGCCATTGTGCTTGGTTATGTATCGGTTGTGGCTTTTGAAGCGGTTGCCCTGCCAACAGTCTTTGAATATTTAATCCCGGATTACAGTCAGGGCTACTTATACACGATAGCTGGCTGGGATGTCACGATAACATGGGCAGGGGTTGGTATGATAGGATCTGTATTTGTGGCCTGGATAAATTACCGTGGTATTAAATTATCAACTGCCATTACATTTATTCTTACATTGCTTATTCTTATTGCGGGGTTAATGTTAATTACTGGGAGTACAGCTGCAGGTAATGTGCAAAATATGCAGCCATTATTTGAAAATGGTATGGCCGGTTTATTAACTGTCGTGATTATGACACCATTTATGTTTGTCGGATTTGATGTCATTCCACAGGCTGCGGAAGAAATTAATCTTCCAAAAAAACGAATTGGTCAATTGTTGATTATCGCTGTTATTCTTGCTGTTGTTTGGTATATTGCTGTTATATTTGGTGTGTCAAGAGTGTTGACACCTGCTGAAATGGGAGAATCTGATCTGGTAACAGCTGATGCAATGGCACATGCCTTTGGAGATAGTCAAATGATGGGAAATATTCTTGTGCTTGGTGGGATAGGCGGGATTTTAACAAGTTGGATAGGTTTCTATGTGGGAGGAAGCCGGGCTATCTATGCACTTGCCAGGGCAGGGATGTTGCCAAAGTCGTTGGGAGAACTTCATCCGAAATATAATACGCCCCATAAGGCTATTTTACTGATTGGTATTTTCTCCACTGCTGCTCCCTTATTGGGAAGACCGGCACTTGTCTGGTTGGTTGATGCAGGCGGGCTGGGACTAGTTGTCGCATGGCTGATGGTAGCTATATCTTTTGTTATTTTACGTAAAAAAGCGCCGGACATGAAGCGACCATTTAAACTTCGTGGTGGTACAACCATTGGCTGGATAGCAATTTTTATGGCAGCTGGGGTTTCTGTCCTTTACATGCCCGGAATGCCATCAGCACTTATCTGGCCATATGAATGGTTGATTATAGGGCTATGGGTTGTTTTAGGTATCATATTGTATCGCTTTTCCATTGCTAAGTACGGCAGGGAAAACGCGGATAAGCATATGAAAAACGAAATTAGTCGTATTGAATAGACTGCCTATATTATAAGAAAAGAGGCTGTTTCATAAGGAGAGCTTCCTCGCTTAACTGCAAAGAGAATCGTGATTGAGGCGGGCAGGGCATTTCCTTATTTTCAATTAGGTCTCACCCTTCAACACCTTCTCAAACCTGCTAATTTGCTCTTCCGGAATCAGAACATAGAGGACATCATTTTCCTGTAATACAATATTCCCGTGTGGAGAAAGTGTCTCTCCGTTACGAAGAATAAAGGTGATATTGGCCTGTGCCGGAAGACTGATGTCTCTAATTTTTTTGTCCCTCACTGGTGCTTGCTCGTCAATTTTAAATTCGATAATTTCAAGTTCTTTTTTTCCGACAGATAGCAGTTCCAGTGAATGGATAGGGTTGCTACTCCCACCTCGGACAAGGTTTAATTTGTTAGCAACAAGTGAGATTGTTGTCCCTTGCAGCAGCGTGGAAGTCAAAACGACAAAGAAAATGATATTAAAATAAAGCTGGCTGTTTTCCAGGTCTGAAATCATCGGAAAAAGGGCAAGTACAATTGGAACCGCTCCGCGCAAGCCTGCCCACGAGAGGAATAGTTTTTCCCTTAGATTAAAATCCATTCCTGCAACAGAAATGAATGCTGCGATCGGGCGGGCGACAAGCATTAATATCCCAGAAAGCAGCAGCCCCTGCAGGATAATCTCCAGTGTAAACAGATCTTCGGGAATGACAAAGAGACCAAGGATGACGAACAGACCGATCTGGGCAATCCAACTGAATCCTTCATTAAATCTGAGGATGGCATTTCGCTGTTTCAAACCGGTATTTCCGATTACTAGCGCCGATACATACACTGCTAGCAGTCCACTTGCATTTGCTAGGGAAGCACCGCTGTATGCTAGGAACGCGAAGGCAAAAGCAAGCAGTGGATACAGACCACTTGATTCAAGGTTAATGCGGTGTAGCGCCTTACTTGCCAGCCAGCCGATGAATAAGCCAACAAGAAGGCCACCACCCATTTGCCAGAAAAATTGCCCAATCAAGCCCCAGAACCCGGCATTTTCCCCGGTGACAAATGAAATAAGTGTAACTGTAAGAAATACCGCCATTGGGTCATTGGCTCCGGATTCCCCTTCAAGCGTAGCTTCGAGGCGCTTTGTAATATTTTTACCGGCAAGCATTGCAAAAACGGCCGCAGCATCGGTTGATCCCACAAGTGCCCCAATTAAAAAGGATTCCGCCCAACTTAAGCCGAAAATGAATTTGGCTGCAATCC
This sequence comes from Virgibacillus ainsalahensis, assembly GCF_055380755.1. NCBI lineage: Bacteria > Bacillati > Bacillota > Bacilli > Caryophanales > Bacillaceae > Virgibacillus > Virgibacillus ainsalahensis. The sequence continues at coordinate 923,318 of NZ_AP043943.1, forward strand.
CTAAAATGAAAGAGGTAATGACAACACCAAAAGTTGCGAGGGAAAGAGCGGGTACTTTAACAGGCCGGATAGTTCCCCAATTGGTTTTAATCCCACCGTCGAAAAGAATCACCACCAGTGCCATCATTCCGATCAACTGGGCAATTTCCGGGTTATTGAAATCAACGATACCTAGCATATCCCCGCCGACAATCATCCCGAGGGAAATGAAAAAGATGAGGGAGGGGGCATTTACCTTCGCAGTAAATTGAACGCCAAGTATAGCAACGATCAGGATAAGAGAAATGGCTAGTATGAATAAGTTTGAATCGAGTAGTTCAGGTAACATGGAAGGCCCTCCGGTTATATCGTATCTGTTTGATTACCAATACTATACCCGGCGTAGGGAATATCGACACTTGTTTAGGAAGTGTGAAGGAGTCGTGTGGGAGGGGTTAGGGCTGCTTGTCCGGGGTTCGGGACTGGTAGTCCTGCGCTCGTGGCAGCTGATTCGGCGCTTGTGCTGGTATGTCCTGCGCTAATAGCTAGCAGTCTTGCGATTAGAGCAGAAAATCCTGCGCTCGTGGCTAGAAGTCCTGCGTTCAAAGCAGAAGATCCTGCGCTCAAGGCCGGAAGTCCTGCGTTCAAAAGAGAAGGTTCAATGCTCGTGTCCGAAAGCCCGCATTCATGGCAGAAGGTTTCGTGTTTAAGGCCGGAAGTTTTGTGCACACGATAGATGGTCCTGCTCGTTTTTTATTTAAATTGTTCTTCTATATCACCCTGATCGTAATCTGTGCCAAAGAGCTTTTTCATCTGTTGATGTGCCTGTTGTTTTGTTGTGACATCAATATGCTGGATGATTTGATAGACTGCATAAATAATGACTGTCGCATCGTCGGTAAAACCGACAACTGGAATGAAATCAGGAATAAGGTCAACCGGAAGAATCAAATACCCAAGCGCGCCGGCAATAGTTAGTTTTGCAGATTTTGGCGTTTCCGGGTCTTTGAATGCATAAAATAATAATAAACTGTAGTAGGCTATCTTACTGCCGATTTTTTTTGCATATTTAAATAGTTTTTCCCTGTATTTTTTTTCGGTGAATTTCTTCTGTTTGCCTTCGATTGCTTTTTCCGGATTAATTGGTACCAACCCGGTTTCTTGTTGTTTATCTTCTGACATGATTATTCCACCTCGAGTAAGTTTAGGTTATTATCCACCCATTATAATGAAATAGATACGAAATATCCAGTATTCCAATGACGAAGTAACTCGTTACTTACAGCTTTTGCCGATTTGCAAGTAGGTATACTTTAAAATTGTTTGGGGAATTTAGCAAATGAGAGGGTGATGATGTTTGAGGATACTTTTGGTTATATTATGTGTGGTAACGCTTTGTTTTGGTATGAATTCACAAGTTACAGTCGCTGCAGACATTGAGGATGAGACAGGTGAAAGACATAATTGGAAGGAATCGAGTACGTCTTTCGAAACAATTCCTGTGGATACGCATGAATATACTTATTGGAAAAATTTCCTAAGAGTGACGCGAACCTGCGAGATTTCTCATAAAGTTAAAACGGTTGTATATTACTGTGACCTGCACGATCATACAAAATCACAGACACAAATGGAAGAAATTATACACAGCGGAAAGCACAACTAAAAGGCTGTTTGACATGGGGCTGATCCTTTATATCGGGTCAACCCTTTTTATGTTCCATTACGATAGCATTATTCCCAATATTTGCTGTATAATTAATCCATGGAATCTTAAATTTTGGCTCTTTTCGAAAATTTTGTTGTGTTCTTTAACCTTCGCAGATGATATAAACTGCGACTTAATTTAACAGTGACTTCCTCTCATCCTTTACAAAAGGAGTGCTAGTCCAGCGCTGCTTAAAAATACTCGCTTTCCACGGGGAACGCTTCAGCCTCCTCGCGGAAGACCACCGCTGCGGGGTCTTCAGACTGTTCCTTTTCCCGTTGGAGTCTCGCATTTTTTAAGCAGCTTAGAATAGCTTTCTTTTTCAGGGAGAAAATGTCCATGAAACATAGATTTCATGAGCCTTATCCTTTCTATAATCAGAACATTCCAAGCGTAGGCAGAATGCGTAGATTCCTGTGGGAATAGCACGAGTCTGAAGACCCCGGAAGAAGCGTTCTTTGCTTCTGAGGAGGCTGAAGCCGTGCCCACTAAAAAGCGAAGTATTCTGCCGAAGCGATTGTATAGCACTTGCTTCAAAAGGAATGGAAGAAAGCAAAACCACGATAAAGTTACGTCGCACTTTATCGTTATTGTGTCAAAAGCAACAATATTTTCGGTGGGAAGCGTAATCGCAGTCCCAAATCTTTTAGAAAATAGCCTGAATTTTTATGGAGACAATTGTTTGTTACGGAGGGCGACAGCATGAAAAAGGGGAGCGTAGGTATCGTAATTATCCTGAGCTTGTTTTTAAGCGGGTGTATGAACCAGGCCTCCGCAAAAGTTGTGGAAGATATGTATAATGCGGCATTGGTGGAAAATGAGGAATATATTCGCGGGATCTATGCGGAACATTATGAGGATATTGATGAAAATCTGGACGAGGTTATGGGGAAACTCACCACTCAGGTTCGCAGTATGCAGGGTGTGAAAAATATGAGTATCACAGAATTACGTCATCGACAATTACAACCTGAAGTAATTAAAAACCTGGATGAGAGATACGATAAAAACTGGTATCTGGTCGTTGCCAGACTGGATGATAACAGTGTGATGCTATGGATATTGCAGGCAGATGGTTATTATTTTATCGCAGATGGACAAAAACTTTCCAATGAAGAATATAATAATGAAATTCTGGATTGATATCGATTTTTTTATTTTTCCAAAGAAACATGAGATAATAGGAAAAGACTAATACAGACTGGAGGCAATTCTATGAAAGTAAAAATTAACCGCAATGCAGCAAAAGAATTGAAAAAGATGCTGGAAACCAAAGAAGCTGAAGAACAGATGATTCGCGTATTTGTCACGGTAGATCATGGTGATCATGCCCATTTTGATATAAAATTGGATACGCCGACCGAGAATGATGAAATAGTAAAAACAGATAAGGACATTGATATCCTAATGGAAAAGGATGTAAATTTCCTTGATGATATCTGGATTCAATATTATTATGTGGACAACCGAGGGTTCGAAATCAGTAACCTGAAAACCGGTGCCCATCATCATTAATTAGGAATCTTTATCCTTTCTTACGTTATAAAAAAGAGTAAAACCCTCGAATAATGGGTTTTACTCTTTTTTTATTTAAATCATATCTGCTTTTATTTGCTTGCCTGTAGGGTGGAGTCAATAAAAGATGTATCGACAAGTCCTTCTAAATCCGGTTGTTCTTTCAAGAATTCCAGATCATATGAAGAATTAGAAAACTCCTGAAGAATTTCTGCATCTACTTCGTACGTGAAGTTGATCCGCTCCCATGCATTATCGATGGCTGAGGCAGAAAGTTCTTGATCTGTAATTTCCTTGATTTTATCGATTGCAATGGTTTTTGCTTCTTCCGGATTATCCTGAATAAACTCGGTTGCTTTTTTATGCCCATCAACGATACTTTGGACCATATCCGGATTGTTTTCAGTCAAGTCCTGGGAGGTTACAAATACGGCTGCCGGCAATGTTTCACCATAGGCAACATCCGGTGTGTCTACAAGTACTTTTCCGCTTCCTTCTTCTTCAATAACAGACGCCCATGGCTCAGGAACAGTTGCTGCATCGATATTTCCAGATAGGAACATGCTGTGATAAGTAGCTGGTTTTCCGGTAACATGCTTCATTTCCCCGTTGATTCTATCAGACGTGATTCCATACTCTTCCTTCATCATCGTTTCGAATTGAACATCATGTGTGCAGCCGACATGTGGGGAGATAAACGTTTTGCCTGCCAAATCTTCCGGTGTTTCGATTCCGGCATCATTTCTTGCCATAATAACTGTCCCGCCTGTAGATCCTGCAGCAACAACATTAATTTTCGCACCACTTGTATAGTGATTCATGGCTGGACCTGGTCCGACGAGTCCGCCTTCAATTTCACCTGTTTCAATGGCAGTCATGAAGGTAGAGCCATCCGGAAAGTATTGATAATTGACTTTTGTTCCATCTGGCAGTGTTTCTGAATACATATCTTTTGCTTCTGCTACCATCCCAGCAACATGGTTAATGTTCGGGAAATACCCAATTGTAATTTCTTCTCCTTCACCACTTGCCTCTGTACCTGCCCCTTCTTCATTACCTCCACATGCAGCTAATAAGATACTGACAGTCGCAAAGGTAATGATCAATAAGAATTTCTTCATCTACGTTCCATCCTTTCTTTTATTTAGCTAAACCCCATCGTTTCATTACGTTTTTCTCTAATTTTGAAAATACAAGATGATCAACAACTGCACCGATGACACCGATAATGATGATGATTGCGATGACTTGATCCATACGTGCATAATCCTGCGCGTACTTTAATGAATAACCAAGCCCTGGTCCGTTACTGAGCAGTTCACCTGCCATCAATGCCCGCCAACTGAATGCCCATGCGAGACGGATGCCTGACATGAAGTAGGGTATACTTGCAGGTACTTCAACACGGTAAAATAATGGTAAACCATTCGTCCCCATCGTTCGCGCTGCACGAATGAGCTGTGGAGGAACATTATGGATGGCTGATCGGACATTTAACCCCATTACGAACGTACCACCCAATACAACAACGAAAATGACGGCAGTTTCACTGAATCCGAATAGCATAATTGCCAGTGGTACCCATACAATACTTGGAATACTCTGCATAGCAATTAAATACATCCCTGCTGTTTCATCAGCCTGTTTGGATTTGCCAAGAATGACACCTAAGATCGTTCCAAATATGATGGCGATTGATAAGCCAATGAACAGGTGTCTGAAGCTTGCTCCAAGTGCTGTGATGAAATCTCCGCTTGCAAAACCTTCAAATAATGCTGTTGCAACCTTCAATGGTGACGGGAAAATGATATCTTCAAAAATATTTAATGAAAAGATTAATTGCCATACCCCGATAACTGCCACTAAAAAGAGGATCCGTTTAACGACTATATTCAATTTCATTTGTCAGCTCTTCCTTTAACACTTTATTGATTTCATCTTCCAGTAGATTCATAATCTTTTTTTCATAGTCAATGACTGCCTGGCTTTCCCTTTTTCTTGGTCTGGGTGTATCAATTGTAAAATCGGCGATGATTCTGCCGGGACGTGTTCCCATTACCACAACACGATCCGATAATTTGATTGCTTCCTGAATACTGTGTGTTACAAAGAGAATCGTTTTTTGTGTTTCTTGCCAGATTTTTATTAACTCTTCATGAAGAATATTGCGCGTCTGTTCATCAAGCGCTCCGAAGGGTTCATCCATCAATAATACTTTTGGATCCATGGCAAGTGCACGTGCCAGTGCTACCCGTTGCTGCATCCCACCGGATAGTTCATAGATATAACTGTTTTTGAACCGGGTTAACTGAACCATTTTTAAAAAGTGATTCGCCCGATCGTTTGCTTCCTTTTTACGCATCCTGCCTTTTAATGGGAAGGTGATATTATCCCTGACATTGAGCCATGGGAACAATGAAGGCTGCTGGAAAACCATGCCGCGGTCAGGGCCGGCGTTCTTAATTTCTTTATCCTGCAGGGTGATGGTGCCTTCGGTGGAATTTTCAAGTCCGGCTACCATTGCAAGTAAGGTAGATTTCCCGCAGCCGGAAGGGCCGAGAATTGATACAAATTGATTTTCGGGAATGGTTAGGTCAATATCGGAAAAAACGTTAAACGTTGATTGCTGATTTTCTTTGGTAAAGCTTTTTCCCACTTGATTCATTTGCAGAAACAATAAGACACCTCCTTAATATTTTAATTCCTATAGGAAAAGTTAGTTTTAATATTGTATTATATTATAACGATTTGTTTCCTGATGGTCAACGATTTTTTCTGGCAGACTGAATACGCACATAATCCGAATTTCTTTTCTAATAAATTAACCTCTGATATAATGACATGAAAGTAGTACCTGGTACTAAAGGTGAGGATGATAGATATGGATAAACAGGATTTAATTGCGCCAAAGCAGTATAATATTGCGATGGAAATAGAAAAGCATGCGAAAGAATCTGGACGTACTGCGGTAATTTGGCAGGATGACCAGGGAAATCGTAAAGAAATTACATACAAAAGATTAGTAGAAAATGCGAATAAAATAGGAAATGTTTTTTTAGAGAATGGGCTGAAAAAAGGGGACAAACTGTTGGTAATGATCCCCCGGCTTATTGAAACGTATGAGGTATATATTGCCGCATTGAAAACCGGAATTATCCTTATTCCTAGTTCAGAAATGCTGCGAACAAAGGATCTCCAATATCGGATAACACATGGGGAAGTTCGTGGAATTGTCAGTTATTATGATTTTACCGATCAATTTAATGGAATTGAAGAATGGAACGAATTGAAAAAATTATCGGTTGGAGGTCAGGCAGAAGGATGGAATTCGCTTGACGATTTAAAGCAGACGGCATCTGATCAGTTGGACATTGCTGCGACAACAAGTGATGACCTCGCTTTTTTGCCATATACATCAGGAACAACCGGTAATCCGAAAGGCGTCATGCACACACATGGGTGGGGATATGCATATTTAAGGACTGCACCGGAAAATTGGCTCAGTATCAAAGAAGGAGATACTGTCTGGGCGACAGCTGCACCGGGCTGGCAGAAGTGGGTGTGGAGTCCGTTTCTTTCCGTTCTCGGTTCAGGTGCCACAGGATTTGTTTATCATGGGAAATTTGATCCGAATAAATATCTACAGTTGCTTGAAGCGAATGAAGTCAACGTTTTATGCTGCACTCCAACGGAATACCGACTGATGGCAAAGGTGGATAATCTACAAGACTATCAATTGAATGCGATGCATAGTGCTGTTTCAGCAGGGGAACCATTGAACAAAGAAGTAATTGACCGATTTAGGGAATGTTTTGATGTAACCGTTCGTGATGGATATGGCCAAACCGAAAACACACTATTGCTTGGGTTTTTAAAAGGGATGGAAGTAAAACCGGGATCGATGGGGAAACCGACACCTGGCAATAATGTGCAGCTAATTGATGAAGACGGAAAGCCTGTTGCTGCAGGAAAAGTTGGCGATATTGCTGTTCCGCTGGATACCCCGGCTTTATTCAATGCTTATTATAAAGATCCGGAACGAACGAAAAAATCACGACGTGGAAATTTCTATGTGACCGGTGACCAGGCCTCTATGGATGAAGATGGTTATTTTTGGTTTGAAGGCAGAAGTGATGACATCATTGTAAGTTCCGGTTATACGATCGGACCGTTTGAAGTGGAAGATGCATTGGTGAAACATCCCGCTGTAAAAGAATGTGCAGTGGTGGCAAGTCCGGATGAAGTCCGGGGGAATGTGGTAAAAGCATATGTGGTGCTGCAGAAGGGTGTCGAAACAGAATATTCGAACCTAATAAAAGAACTGCAAAACCATGCGAAAAAATCGACTGCACCATATAAATATCCAAGAAAAATTGAATTCACCGATGAACTGCCAAAAACCTCATCCGGAAAAATTCGTCGGATTGAATTGAGGCAGCGGGAGAGAACCATTGCGAAAGCTTAGGTGATATGTAATCAAAGATCGGTTCGCACTTGATGCCTTTTCTCCCGCTAGAGTCTACGTGCTGCACTCTATAAAAGCTATTTAACTAGTTCACTGAAACCAATAACCTTTTATGATAGCCAATTGTAAAAACTGCTGACTCTCTTGCGTACTACGTTTTGTACGAATTAGGTCAGCAGTTTTTACATTTGGAAACTATAGATTTCTAAAATCAATAAGCATGTTCAAAACATTACAGTTTTTGCCCGTAATATTTGTCCAGGGAGAATCCCCGGCCTAAAATTTCGGAGGCGTTAATAAACACGACAAACGAAGCAGGTTCTTCTTTTTGCAGCATTTTTTTCAGTTGTACGGCTTCTGGTTGTTCGGTCACACAAAGAATCATCGTCTTATCTTGATTCGAATAGCCCCCTACGGAACGGATTTTTGTTAAGCCGCGATCAATTTTGTCACGGATTAAGCCCTGTATTTTTTCTTCGTCTTCGGTAATGATTAATATCAGTTTAGAAGCAGAGGTTCTTAGTTGTACCATATCAATTACTTTACTGGAAACATAGATTGCCATTAACGCAAATAGCGTAAGCTCCAGACTGAATACAATGACGGAAGAAATAACAACCAGACCGTCGACCATCAGCTGGGAATAGCCGCTGGAAATACCTGTGAATTTTTTTACAACCTGAGCTATAGCCGCAGTGCCCCCTGTGGAGCCATTCCCTTTATACACAATACCAAGTCCAATACCGAGAATAATACCGCCATAAATTGCGCCAAGTAGTGGATTTGTAATCGTAAACGGTATGTCGGCACTGAGGTAAATGATAAATGGCACCCAAAAGGTACCAACTAATGTTTTCCAGCTGAAATCTTTGCCCATGGCAAGCCAGCCGATAATGAAAATTGGGATATTAATTGCAAATTGAACCATAGCAGGGCTGAATTGATACATCTCAAATAAAATGGTACTGATCCCTGAAATGCCACCTGCTGCAAGTCTTGATGGCAGTAAAAACATGTTATAGGATAGCCCGACAAGTGTCGCACCGAAAATAATATACATGTATTCCAATAAAGACGGGTTTATTTTTTGTTGTATTTTATTCATATAAGCGTAATTCCTTTCACAAATACTGGATTGCCTGTTTCATTCTAACACATATAATCAAGTTGCGTTTATCTAACGCGAGTTCATGAGTGTGATACCGGAAGTTCGAGATTTTGTCGAACGGTTGCAGATACGTTAAAATAGTAGTTACGAAATAAACAGGTAGTTTTCTAAGATTTTGGGACTGCGATTACGCTTCCCATCGAAAAGATTTGGGACTGCGATTATGCTTTCCACCGAAACATTTGTTGCTTTTGGAAAGAGTCATTAAAAATGGTTGGGTAAGTGTAAAGCTTTGTTACTACTAAGATTTTGTTCAAACGTAAAGTTTTCATGAGGAGGAATAGTTATGATCAAGAATTTACAGGATACAGTGACACTCAACAATGGTGTCAAAATCCCCGGTTTTGGACTTGGAGTATTTAAAGTTGAGGATGGAGACGTTGTAATTCATGCTGTGAAATCAGCAATCAACCATGGCTACAGAAGTATTGATACAGCTCAATTCTATGATAATGAAAAAGGAGTTGGGCAGGCAATCAGGGAAAGTGGTGTATCAAGAGAAGAACTGTTTATCACCTCTAAAGTCTGGAATGATGATCAGGGGTATGAAAGCACGCTCCAGTCATTTGAGGCAAGTCTAAAAAAATTGGGTACAGACTATCTGGACCTTTACTTAATTCATTGGCCGGTTACAGGAATGTACAAAGATACTTGGAAAGCCATGGAAAAACTGTATCATGACGGAAAAGTGCGGGCAATTGGTTTGAGTAATTTCCATATCCAGCATTTGGAAGACCTTTTACCACATTGTGAGGTGAAGCCTGCAATCAATCAGGTGGAATATCATCCACATCTAACACAAGAGGAACTGCATGCGTATTGCAGAAGAGAAAAGATTCAGCTTGAAGCATGGTCACCACTGAAAAGAGGCGGACTATTTGAAGAACCGGTTTTGAATGAAATCGCCCAAAACCATGGAAAATCAGTGGCACAAATCATTTTGCGCTGGGATTTGCAAGCTGGGGTAATTACAATTCCTAAATCCATCAATGAACACCGTATCATTGAAAATGCGGCTATCTTTGATTTTGAATTAACAGCTGAGGAAATGACAAGAATCAATAAGCTAAATTGTAATGATCGTAGTGGAAGCAATCCGGATAAATTTGAAGTGGAATAGGGGAGAGAGCGATTTGAAAATAATTGATACACATTGTGATGCATTATTAAAGCTGCAGCTCGAAAAAAGAGGGGATTATTATGGTAGAAAACCGCTAAATTATCTGGATTCCGAAATGTTGGACACGAATCTGCAACGGTTAAAAGCAGGAGGTGTGAGCGTGCAGTTTTTTGCCATTTTCATTCATCCTGATGTGCCGTCTGATGAAAAATGGCAGCATGCGTTAGAACAGGTTGATCTTTTCTACACGGAAGTCCTTGGGAAAAACTCTGAAATGAAACACATAAAAAAATGGAATGACATCGATTCGCTTAAAGACGGAGAAATTGGTGCGGTACTCACCTTGGAGGGGGCTGACGCTATTGGTAATGATCTCGTTAAATTGCGCCATCTTTATCGTTTAGGTGTATTATCGCTTGGAATGACCTGGAATAATGCCAACCTTTGTGCAGATGGGGCAGAAGAGCCGCGTGGCGGGGGACTGACCTTACTTGGAAAAGAAGTGGTGAAATTGAATAACGAATTTCGCGTGTTCACAGACGTCTCCCATTCCACGGTGAAAGGATTCTGGGATATGATTGAACTAGCGGATTATCCAATCGCCAGCCATTCTAATGCCCGTACAATCTGTGATCATCCACGTAACCTCTATGATGATCAGGTAGAGGCGATGTTTGCTAAAAATGGACTTATTCATGTTGTTTTTAATCCACCATTCATTAAAGCGGATAGCGAGAAAGCAAGTATTCCTGATCTTATCAAGCATCTTGATCACCTGTGTGCGCTTGGCGGTGTGAAACATATTGGCTTTGGTTCTGACTTTGACGGTATCAGCAAGTTCGTTGATAACCTGGAAAATGCATCGAACTATCAAAATCTGGTGAATGAACTGCTTAAGTCTTATTCGGAAGAACAGGTTCGCGGTTTTGCATACCAAAACTTTCTCGATCTTAGACCGAGGTAGTAGCACAAAAAACTGCTGGCTTAACATGTACGCAATGTTATCCAGCAGTTTTCAAATGTTAAGGTCTGTTACAGATTTTCTTCTGATGATAGTTTCGTTTCATTTCCAGCTTCTGCCTCACAGATGTACTCTCACAGCTTGTTAATAGGATGTTGTAGTAACTTTTTCTAAATACATGCCACCTGAAAACCAGTTCAGTTACCATCATTTAGTGTTCATCCCCTTTATAAATTTTTGAGAGATTACTGTTAATTATAATACACAAGCTGTTCCTTATCAAGAACGTTATTTCGACATTATGTAAAGATGTACATGGAGGATAAAATATTATATTTACAGGGGAAATACGTGTGAACTGCCAGGCTGTGTAAAGCAGGGGAGTGTAAATTGTTAACCCTCTTACTTCCGATTCTTTGTAAGCGTGGGAAGTAGGAGGGCTTTTTTGTAACGCGGTGATAGTGAAATAATTATCAGTTTGGGGCTCTACAACTGCTGATTGTGGATATTGCGAAGTTTTTTCTCGTGTTGTACATTTTTGCTTGATAGAAAGTCAACGGTTTCCTGTGTTTCGGTTAATTCCACCCGAAGACTGTCAAACTTTGTTTCAAGTCTGTCGAATCTTTCGTCAACTTGATCGAAGCGCTCATCCATTCGATTTTCAAGTTGCTCCGACATACTATCCATTCGATTTTCAAGTTGTTCTTTCATATTATCCATCCGATTTTCAAGCTGTTCTTTCACATTATCCATCTGACTTTCAAGCTGATTTTTCATTTCATCCATCTTCTTGTCGATATCGCCGGAATAGGTTTTTAAAGCATTCAAAATTTCTTTTACTCCTGATTCTTCCATCTGTGTCACCTCCCTATTATATATCGCCATTATAATCTATATCGCATTTTTTGAAAAGCCTTCCTAGGCAGTTAAGAAAGGGTTTTTTAGCATTTTCTTTAAGTCAGCTGCTTCTTTCAAGCTATTTTTTTATAATAGAAACGAAATATATGTTATAGAAAAAACAGGTGATCTACGTTATCACCTGTTATCCATCGATTCCTATACCATTATCTATATCTATTTGGTAACCCCCAGGTTGGAAGAGGCCACTGATAATCTACAACGAATAAAGCCATATCTTCCATGGGGACTTCTCATTTTCAAAGGTTTCCTCATGTGTCAGCCCTAGTTCTTCATCATTCTCAATCGGTACTGCGGAAAGGATATAATCTCCTCCCAGATCAGCTAAAGCCTGTGTATTGATATCAAGCTCTTCAATTCGTTCATTGCGGTCTTTGGTGAGCAGGTAGTCTTTACCATGTTCTGCGACATACATGTACAACCTACCGCCCCATGTATCAAAGTAGTTTTCTAGCCCCGAATTTTTGTCAAGCTCGCCTGCGATAACTTCCCTGAATCTCTCTTTGTATTCGAGTGGGAAGCTGTTGTTGTACGTATCAAGTGTGTAAAAACCGTTGAATTGTGCGATGGTCGGATGCATGCCGATACTGACAACACGATAGTCGGATTGTTCCTCGCCTATGTACTCCTCGATATCGTCAAATAAATCCTCCGAATAAAATTCAGCGAATGTTGGTGTGTCTACCGAACTGTACTTCACTTCTTCCGTTAATCCAAACAAAAGAATCGATTGCAGAACAACAGCAACAACAACCAGCACACGTCCTAATTTTAAATGTTTCCATAATATCGCTAGTGCCAGGGCAAAACAGATATACCAGATGGCTGGATCAAGAAAATGAATTCGTGCAAAGTTGAAGGTGTTTGCGACCATCAGATTATCCTTAACAATGCGCCAGCCTTCCCAGTACCAGAAGGCATACCAGAAGGAAAGAGATAAATTAATCAGGAACAGTGAGAGCAGCAATCTTGGTTTTACTTTGCTGTAGACAGCTACAAGCAAAGCAATCAGAACTACCGGAATAATGATATACGCCTGATGTGCTTCATCATGGGTATGCCCATACAGGAAATTTTCCCATGCAAGCTCGTAGCTCCGTTCGAATGTATTATGACCAAGATTCAAATCTTCCCGATGTGACGTAAATCCACTATCGAAAAACATCGATGTAATCAGCAAATAATTTTTCACCACATAGATACTCGTCATCGCTGCAATTGCAGTAAAAAAAAGCCAGTTGGAATGCTTGAAACGTATCCAGTCAATCAGCCAGAAAACTCCCATTAATCCAAGGAAAAAGACGAAGCTTAATACGAAATTGGAAAGGAAAGGAATCAGCAGCAGGATGACCCAGATATACTTCGGCGTCTGCCATCCATATTTCCGAATCGTTAAAAATAAATACAGTGCCAGTGGTATCCCGGCAATTGACAATGCTCCCGACGGCCAGTATGGCAGCATTGCAAATCCCAAGGATGCACCAACCGTAATCCAGCTGGACTGTCTTTCCTTGAATACAAATCTTCTCAGCAGTAAATATATCCCGAAAAATGCCACAAACCGCATGATTGTCTGGCTGATTGCATAGGCGGTCATCGGTTCGAAAAGCACATACATCCAAACTACCGCATCAAACGGGGAAGGGAGGGTGCTGCGCGGCAGACCGTTGATGGCATTTGGGAGCGTTGTGTCTGTCAGTGTGAAAATCTGTCCGCTTTCCGCGAGCAATTTATACCAGACGATATTTGAATCGAGATTATCATGGATACGGATATGTGTATCCTCACCTAATATGTAGTACGGCATGAGGTAGCAGGTGAGGATAAGCAGTGCAACCCAGACCAATTTATTTTTTGTAAAAGCTTTTAATGCTTTCGATCCCATGAGTCACATCCTCTTCCTTTATTCCATAATAAAGTGGCAGCCGCAAAACCCGAGCACTTTCAATCGTTGTGAAATTATCCATTCCGATAAATTTCCCGAACTTTTTCCCTGCATCAGCAGAATGCAATGGAACGTAATGTGTGACGGCCATAATGTTATTTTCCTTCAAATGTCTGATAAGTTCCGAACGCTCCGCATTGTCACGTGTTTTTATATAAAACATATGTGCATTATGCTCACAATCTTCCGGGATAGAGGGGCCTGCAAGTTTGCCGGTTTCAAACAACGGCTTGAGTCCTTTTTGGTACTGCTCCCATGTATGCAGGCGGTTTGCATTTATCTGATGGGCATGTTCCAGTTGGACAGACAGATACGCCGCGTTCAATTCGCTTAATAAATAGGATGATCCTACATCGCGCCACGTGTATTTATCCACCATACCTTTTATAAATTGTGAACGGTCAGTTCCTTTTTCCTGCAGGATTTCTGCACGTTCAATTAGGGAAGAATCATTGATAATCAGTGCACCACCTTCACCGCATGTATAATTTTTCGTCTCATGAAAACTGAATGTTCCCATGTGACCGATGGTTCCAAGGCTATTACCTTTATAGTTGCTCATCAACCCCTGGGCAGCATCTTCAATCACCCATAATCCGTTCGATTGAGCGATTTCCATAATGCGTTCCATTTCACAGGAAACGCCGGCATAATGGACGACGATAATCGCTTTGGTCCGCTGTGTAATAGCCTCTGCAATTCGCTTTGGGTCCACATTCATTGTGTCAGGATCAATATCAACAAATCGGATCGATGCGCCCCTGAGCGCAAATGCATTAGCTGTTGAGACAAAGGTATAGGATGGCATAATGACTTCATCCCCCTCGCCAACCTCTGTCAACAATGCCGTCATTTCAAGTGCAGCAGTGCAGGAGGGGGTAAGGATCGCTTTTTTACAGTCCAGATTATCCTCAAACCAGGCTGTACATTGTTTCCCGAACGGTCCATTACCGGAAAGTTTATGCTGAGCAAGCGCTTCTTTCATTGCTTCTGTTTCTGTTCCGATTGTGCATGGTTTGTTGAATGGAATCAATTGTAATCACCTCATTATAATAATTCCCAGTATGATTAGAGAGAACCCGATAATTTTCTGTGTGCTGACAGGTTCCCCGAAAAGTACGGCTGAAAGAATAAATACAAGTACGAACGACAGACTCATAAATGGATAGGCATAGCTGATATCAAATTTTGACATTGCTGCCATCCAGCTGAGGGCCGCTAAAAATGCCGCAAAGAAGCCGGACAGAATCCACGGGTTCAATAACAGCTGTATCAGGAATACAAACTTTTCTCCCCACGCTTCAGGCAATCCCCCTTGACGATCCATTGTCCATTTGATGATTAGCTGGCCATACACCGTAAAGAATATGGTGCTGAAAATATATGCATACCCCATTGATTACCCTCCAACCGGAAGTGAACCATTTAATTTATGATACACATCAATCGCTCCATTCAAGCGAAAGCCAAGTGAAATAAAGACATTCAACGATGCCGGGTTGGACGGGGAAATGGAAGTTTTTAGGGTGTCATATCCGGTAATGTCAAATTGTTCCTGCACACAGGCACTGGTGAATGCTTTTGCCAGTCCCTGACCACGATAATCATGATGCATGCCGAGCAGGAGAATTTTATCATCATCGTAAGCGAAAAACCCCGCCGTTCTCCCTTTATAATGCAGAGCGAGGATCAGATTTTTATCTATCAAATCATTGACCCAGTTTCGGTAGCGCCTATTAGCCATATAGTCGGGTATATTGAAGTCACGGTGAAATCGTCCGCCACCGAAAGCTTCTTCTGCGATGTTGAGAATTTCGTCCCGGTCGTAATCACGGGAGAAAGTGATTCCTTCCTGATCGATCATCTCGAGTTTTTCTTTGTTGCAAACCGGCTCAATTAAGGTATCTACATAATAAAATCCGAATTTATTTAAGTTTTCCGTGTTATCAAAAGGATCGACTTTTAATGTAAAATGACCTTCTGTTTCATTCGATTCCTTCAGTGCTTCTTCCGTATAAGAAGTCAACTGGTATGTCTCCACATGAAAGTTTCGTTTATCCCATGGGGTTGGTTCCAAATAGTTATTCATTATATCAGCTCCGTTCATCTGTTTCGTTTATCTCGTCAGTTGTTTCCCGGATAAGATAGAGAGGTCTTCCTTTTGTTTCGTTGAAAATTTTTCCGATGTACAGGCCGAGGACACCAAAATTGAAAAAAATCAAGCCGCCAATAAAGAAAATCGATACCATGACGCTCGTCCATCCTGCAACTCTTTCATCAAGGAAGAAATATCGTCCGAATAAATAAACCGCATAAAGAAACGAGGCGAGTGCCACAAGAAATCCAAATTGAATCGATAGCCGAAGTGGTTTATTCGATTGGGAAATAATCGCGTCTGTCGCCAATGTAATCAATTTTGCAATATTATAGGAAGATTTTCCTTCCTTTCGTGCATTATGTTCCACAGGAATACTGGCAGTTCTGTAGCCCATCCACTGGATAAATAGTGGGAAAAAGCGGTTCTGCTCGCGCATCCTTCTAAACCCCAGCACTACTTTTTTGGCGTTGATGCTGAAATTGGCCACCGAATGATCAGAGGTATGGCCACTGAAATAATCGTATACCTTATAAAAGGCTTGAGAAGTTTTTCTCTTAAACCAGTTGTCCTGACGCTCCACTCGCTTGCCAAAGACAACTTCATATCCTTCCATTGCTTTCTCATATAATTTGGCGATTTCCTCTGGGCGATCCTGCAGGTCACAATCCATGACGACAATCCAGTCGCCATTCGTATGGTCAAGTCCTGCCGTTATTGCATGGTGCTGACCGAAATTACGGGCAAAATCAATACCTTTAATTTGTTCGTCCTGCTGGCTTAAATTTCTAATGGTCTCCCAGGCGTTGTCCGGGCTTGCGTCGTTTACTAAGATGATTTCATATTGGGCTGGTATGTTGATGATTGTATCTTTAATACGGCTGCAAAGCTCAATGAGACAGGTTTCGCAGCCATAGACAGGGACGACAACAGAAATCAGCGGTTTGGCTCGAGTTTCCATTGATTCACGTACCACTCTACTGTTTTTTGTAATCCAGCATCTAAGTTTTCCGACGGTTTCCAGCCCAATTCTTTTCTTAGCTTGCTATCATCTACTGCATATCTTCTGTCATGTCCTTTACGGTCTTCGGTGAATGTAATTAAATCATTGAAACTGTTGATCTCTGAACGTGATTTGATTTCAGGTACCAATTTATCGAGAATATCACAGATTGTTCCTGCAATATCAATATTTGTTTTTTCATTGCCGCCACCGATATTATAGGACTCAAGCGGCTTTCCTTGATGATAGATTGCATCAAGTGCAATGCAGTGATCAAAGACATAGAGCCAGTCACGGATATTTTTTCCATCTCCGTAAATTGGAATGAGCTCACCTTCCAGTGCTTTGGCAATGATTGTGGGTATCAGCTTTTCCTCATGCTGTCTCGGGCCGTAATTGTTTGAGCTTGATGAAATGATGATATTCATTCCATAGGTGTACCCAAAGCTTTTGACAAGAAAATTTGCACCAGCCTTGGAGGCGCTGTAAGGATTACGCGGGTCGTAGGGCGTGTTTTCCGAAAATTTCCCCTTTGAGCCAAGGGACCCGTATACTTCATCCGTTGAAATATGATGAAATCGTCTTGTTTCCAGCATGCCTTTCTTTTCCCAATCGTTTCTTGCAGCCTGGAGAAGATTCAATGTGCCTACAACATTCGATTGAACGAATGCTTTTGAGTCTTCAATCGATCTGTCCACATGAGATTCTGCAGCAAAATGAACGACTCCGGAAATGTCATGGTCTGCAAAAATCATCTGAACCAGCTCTTCATCTGCAATATCCCCTTGAAGGAATTTATAGTTCGGTAGATGCTCCACTTCGCTTAAGTTATCCGGTGACCCCGCATAGGTAAGCTTGTCGACATTAAGCACCTGTGTGTTGGGGTACTTTTCCATAAAATAATGAATGAAATTGGAGCCGATAAATCCGGCTCCTCCTGTGATAAGCATTGTTGGGTGCTGTTTATTCATTTTCCACCAGTCCTAACATTGGGTGATGATCAATGGAGTCCCAGTATTGCTGTGTATGCTTACGCTCGGCAATTTCCATCAGATACTGGCCATAATCATTTTTCTCCATAGATTTTCCTTTTTCAAACAGTGCTTCTTTCGTGATATAACCAAGATAAAAGGCGATTTCTTCCAGACAGGCGAGCTTGAATCCCTGTCGCTGCTGGGTAATTTTTACAAATTCAGCTGTGTCGAATAAAGCTTCATGTGTACCTGCGTCCATCCAGGCAAAGCCTCTTCCCAACAGTTCAACATCCAATTGATTTCGTTTCAGGTATTGTTTATTTAAATCGGTAATTTCCAATTCACCACGAGCAGATGGTTTTAGTTTTTTCGCTATTTGAACGGCATGATGATCATAAATATACAGTCCGGTTACAGCAAAGTCCGATTTTGGATCTTCCGGTTTCTCCTCAATAGAGATGACTTTTTGGTGGTGGTCGAATTGCACAACACCAAATCTGCGCGGATCTTTCACACGACAGCCGAAAACCGTTGCATGTTTATTGTTTTTAATCGCATTTCTAAGCAATGTTGTAAAGCCTTGCCCGTAAAAAATATTATCTGCAAGAATAAGTGTTACATTGTCTTGACCAATGAAATCCTCTGAAATCGTCAGTGCTTCCGGAATACCTTTAGGTTCAGGCTGTTCACGATATTTGAGAGTAATCCCAAGTTCAGAACCATCACCAAGAAGTTCCTCGAAACGCACGGTGTCCTGTGGTGTGCTGATGATCATAATTTCTTTGATTCCGCCGAGCATTAGAACGGACAACGGATAATAAATCATCGGCTTATCATAAACTGCCAACAAATGCTTATTCATACTGTCCGTACTAGGAGACAACCTCGTGCCACTGCCCCCGGCTAATATAATTCCTTTCACAATAGATCACCCCTTCTTGAGCGGTTTGCCCCACCCAAATTTCGTCGTTCCAGTTCATGTGTTTAGAATATAGTATATCTTATATACTATTACCTTTTTTATGTGGAATGTAATCTTACATTTGTGTTTCAAATTCATTTCAAAAGAAAAACGAAAAGAGGGAGAAAAGTCATGTCTGCCGGAGCATCGTTGCATAATAAGATTGGTTTATTTCCGAAGCTTAATTCTATTTATATAGGAAGAAAGTTTCACACTTTTTCATTTGCCAAAAACCCGAGCCATCCCAGCCCGGGTTTTCATTCACTTCTATTATTTCTGATCATCCACGCTTTTGGCAGCAAGCTGCATGATTGTCATATCGTCCATCGGAGGATTATGCAATCCGGCACGAACATCGCGGTAATAGCGCTGCAGCGGATTTTGTCTGGATAGACTTCTTGCGCCTGCTACTCGCATTGCCAAATCAACGACTTCCACGGCTTTGTTTACGACGGATAACTTGACTGCACCGAGTTCCGGCTTCAATTGGTTTCGTATTTCTGAATCAGCTGCGTCCCATTTTCTTGCAACCGAATAGAGGAAATGCTCACTCTCCATTAAAAGCAGTTCCATTTCCCCGAGCTTTTGTTTTACATTCGGAAGGTCGGAGATGGTACCTTCAATGCTGTTTGGTGAATAACTACTGGCAAAATCGACCGCATATTTTTGAGCAGCACGGGCGATGCCCAAATAACATGCAGGAATGTGCAAGAGCCAGCCGGCTGCAGGTTTATTACCAGGAGTAAGATATTCTACCAGATCATCTGCTGCTACATGTACATCCTCCAAAACCAGATCATGGCTGCTGGTCCCGCGCATGGCAATAGAATCCCATGTCTCATCAATTCGGACACCATTTCTTTCCCGTTTAATAAGGAAGTTTCCAACTTTATCACTGCCATCAATGGATGCGCTGACGACAAAATAATCCAGAATTGGGGCGAGGGTTGTAAAGGTCTTTCTTCCATTGATAACCCAACCATCTTCCACTTCACGGGCCACTGTCTCCGGCCTTCCGCCGCGTGTAGGGCTTCCCGTTGCCGGTTCGGATGCTGCATTATTCAACAATGCGCCCCTGGCAATGACATCACGGGCAAACGCTTCGTATTTTTCCTTTGTCCAAACCTGATTTTCACCCAAAAATTTGGTTAGTCCCATATGCCAGCCAATTCCAAGGGCTGTTGACCCATCCATTTTCGCGATGATTTCCTGGGATTTGAGCATTTCGTATAACGAGATACCAGTCCCTCCATACGCTTTCGGTACAGTTAAAGCCGGATACCCAATTTCCTTTAATTCTTTAAAATTTTCAAATGGGAATGCGTTGCTTTCATCATTTTCTTTCGCTCGCTCAGAAAATCGGGCTGCGGTTGCTTCCAGTGCTTTTAATCGATCCCCAACATCGTTAATTTCTGTTAATCTCATAATCAATTTCCTCCTATAGTATTACAATAAAAACAGTTGGATTAATGAGTGAATTATTTCACTTTCCATCAAAAAGTTCAAGAATTACAGATGTTTAACAAAGAAAATAATTGGGAATATCCATTTTCTTATATAACTGTAAAACCTTGTAAAATAAGGGTAGATGACCTTCGACTTACAAAAAACGACATTTAGTAGAAAAAAATGCCTATAAATATATTAAAAAAATATTGATTTTTCAATAACTTTCACCTATAATCCATAATATATTAAGCTGTATATTACAATATCACTTTTTAGATAGAAATTAGTGATTAGATGGGAAAATAATAGGATGCAATTTTGAGGTTTGCTATATCCACCTTGAAATTTAAAAGTAATTAGAAAGAACCGGTAATGATTTCGTAATGGCGAGAGGTACTGGAAAGAATTAATAATCTCGCAACTATATATTTTTACATAAAATGTCGGAAAATTCATCCGATAATTAATATTGAATGAAAATAGAGGTAGAGGAAAAGTTCGGTAAAAATCTAATTCTATCATTTTTCATGTATGGCATTTATCACTGTATACAATGATCTTCTGGCAACGGTGATTCCGGAGAGGAAAAAAGCTCTCTGGAAAGAAAGAAAAACGTTTCTTTAGGGGGATTATCTTGAACGAAAAATTATTGGAAGTTAATAATCTTAAAACATCATTCCGTATTGGGGATAATCATTATGCTGCAGTGGACGATGTGACACTGACACTTAATAAAAATGAAGTGCTCGGGATTGTAGGTGAGTCAGGATCAGGGAAAAGTGCGCTCGCTTTTTCCATTATGGGACTGCATAACCGGGCAAAAATTGAAGGAAATATTATGTTTAAGGATGAGGACATTGCACATACATCACCTTCCAAGCTAAACAAGCTTCGTGGTGATGATATGGCAATGATTTTCCAGGATCCGCTTACGGCATTAAATCCACTTATGGAGGTAGGCGACCAGATTGCGGAAACACTGGTTCTGCATCGATCGGAAATGTCACAGAAACAGCGTAAGGAGAGAGTCATCGAATTATTGAATATGGTTGAGATCCCACGTCCGGAACATGTGTATCAACAGTTCCCCCATGAATTATCTGGTGGGATGAGGCAACGAGTTATTATTGCGATTGCGATTGCCAACAAGCCAGAACTGCTGCTGGCAGATGAACCGACGACGGCGCTTGATGTTACGATTCAGGCACAGATACTCGATCTAATTAGACAGTTAAAAGACGATATGAATGCAGGCATTATTCTGATCACACATGATTTAGGTGTTGTGGCGGAAATGGCAGACCGGGTTGCTGTTATGTATGCCGGGCAGATTGTTGAAATTACGGATGTACACACCTTGTTCGATAATCCTTTACATCCATACACAAGATCATTATTAAAATCGGTACCGGCAGAAGGTCAGGATAAACTGCATGTGATACAGGGGATTGTACCTCCACTAAAAAGCCTGCCACGAGAAGGTTGTAGATTTGCTGCAAGAATTCCATGGATAGACGATTCCATGCACGAAGAAAATCCTGTTTTGCATGAGGTAAGCCCGGGACATTTCGTACGCTGTACTTGTTATGAACATTTTTACTTCCCAGCTGAGAACAAGGAGGCTAACCCACATGGGATTTCTTGATGTTAAAGATTTAAAAGTCTATTTTCCAATTAAAGGTGGAATATTGAATCGGACATTAGGTCATATCAAAGCGGTGGATGGTGTTTCATTTACCATAGAAGAAGGAAAAACCTATGGCCTTGTCGGCGAATCCGGTTCTGGTAAAACAACTACCGGAAGAGCAATTATTGGGTTGGAAAATATTACCTCAGGGCAGGTTACCTTAGAAGGAACAGATATAACGGACAAAAAAAGCAAGACACTTGATATAAGAAAAGATATTCAGATGATCTTTCAGGATCCATACTCCTCCTTGAATCCAAGAAAACGTGTGCTGGATATTGTAGCAGAGCCGATTCGGAATTTTGAAAAGCTATCCAGGCAACAGGAAAAGAAGCGGGTACAGGAATTGCTGGAAATGGTTGGACTCAGTCGTGAAAGCGCTTTAAAATATCCGCATGAATTTTCCGGTGGTCAAAGACAGCGTATTGGGGTTGCCCGGGCGATTGCTTTAAAACCAAAGCTGATAATTGCCGATGAGCCTGTTTCAGCACTTGATGTTTCCGTACAGGCCCAGGTGCTAAATTTCATGCAGGATATCCAAAAAGAATTGAATTTGACTTACCTTTTCATCAGTCATGACCTTGGTATCGTAAAACATATGTGTGATGACATTGCCATTATGTATAAAGGTCGATATGTTGAGCAGGGAACGAATATAGATATTTTTAATAATCCACAGCATATTTATACAAAACGCCTGATTGCGGCGATACCGGATGTTAATCCCGGTAATCGTACGGCACAATTTGAATACCGTCGGGAAGTTAAGAAGGAATATGAGCATTCCTATGACGATTATTTTGATAAAGAGGGCTTGGCTTACGGTTTGCAACCCATATCTGATACACATCTCGTAGCTTTGCCGCAGAAAGGTTGATAAATAGATGTGGAAATTCATAGTAAGACGGCTTTTAATAACCATGCCGCAAATTCTTATACTAAGTGTTCTCGTTTTTTTGATGGCACAAATGATGCCGGGGGATGCACTGACCGGTCTGGTAGATCCGAATGTGGATCGGGCTACAATTGAAGAACAGCGAGAAAGATTGGGGTTGAATGATCCATGGCATATTAAATATGCAGATTGGATAAGTGGCGCTGTTCAGGGGGATTTAGGGCAGTCATTCCGTTTTAAAATGCCGGTTACTGAATTAATTGGAGAGCGGATTATAAACTCATTTTGGCTGTCACTCCTAACATTAGTATTTACATATCTAATCGCATTACCACTTGGTATTTTAAGCGGACGCTACAATGATTCCTTGCTTGACCAGACAATTACAGGCTACACGTATTTAGGATTCGCTACACCGCTATTTATCTTCGCTCTATTGATGGTTTGGATTTTTGGATTTGGTTTGGGATGGTTTCCGACGAGTGGAAGTGTCGCCCCTGGACTCACGCCTGGGTCTTTCGATTATATTTTGAGCAAATTTTATCATTTACTACTGCCTGCACTCTCTTTGGCGCTGATAACAACAGTAAACACAGTACAATATTTACGTAGTGAAATTATTGACACGAAACAGAAAGATTTCATCATTACGGCAAGAGCAAAAGGAGCTTCTGAAACAAGGGTCTATAACAGACATATTTTCAGAAACTCGTTATTGCCGATCGCAGCATTTTTTGGTTGGGAGATAACGACACTAATTGGTGGCACGGTTTTTGTGGAACAGATTTTTGGTTATCCGGGAATGGGTCTTCTTTTCTTGGAGTCCATAACATTGCGTGATTACAGTGTTGTAACTTCTGTTGTGTTGTTGTTTGGAATTGCCTCTATTTTAGGAGCTTTACTTTCAGACATCATCTTAAGTCTCGTGGACCCGCGTATACGTATTAAATAAGTACTAAAGCAGACTCTGGGGTGGTTAAAAAATGAAATCAAATAATGTAGATATGGAGATGGAAGCAAAGGATTCATCAAAGAGTCCATCTGGTTTACGAATACTCTGGCGTGAACTTGTCAGAGACAAGCTGGCATTGATATCACTCATATTTTTAATTGTAATTTCAGCTTTTGTATATGGTATAGCTTTTATTCTTGATCAGGAAGAGATTGTAACGGTTGATTTGTTTGCAATACACGAGCCGCCGTCTGAAGAATTCTGGCTTGGTACAGATTATGGTGGCCGTGATATTTTTGGCCAGCTCATTATTGGTACAAGGAATTCTCTTACAATTGGAATTTTGGTTACATTGATGAGTGGGACTATCGGAGTTGTTTACGGACTTGTTTCCGGGTTTTATGGTGGTCATGTAGATAATGTATTGATGCGTATTCTTGATTTCTTCATGATTTTACCAATGCTGATGATTGTCATTGTATTTGTATCGATTGTACCGAGTTATAATACGTTGACATTCTCATTAATTATGACGGCATTTCTGTGGATGGGGATCGCCCGGCTGATCCGGTCGAAAGCATTACAGGAAAAAGAACTGGACTATGCGCAAGCCTCTAAAACACTGGGCTCATCTAATTTTAAAATTATGTTTACGCAAGTGTTGCCTAATATAACATCTTTAATCATTGTAACAATGACATTGAATCTGGCTGCAAATATTGGCCTGGAATCCGGGCTGTCATTCCTCGGCTTTGGTTTTCCTGAAAGTACACCTAGTCTTGGGACACTATTAAGTTATGCTACAAATCCACAAACGCTTGAATTCAGATGGTGGATCTGGCTGCCTGCAGCGATACTAATTCTAGTACTGATGCTTGCTGTAAGAAATGTCGGGGAAGCCTTGAAACGGGCAACCGACGCAAGACAAAGAAGAGGCTAATTTAAGTGAGGTAAACGCCTGGAGTTGAGATAAGTCATTTTCGTTACCTGCATCAATATGAAACTTCGTATTGATGTTGAGTATATATTGTCAGTCCGCTTAAAGCGTGTGATTGACGAAAAAGAAGTAAAAAGGGGAGGTTACAAGGATGAGAAAGACAGGTTTAAGTAAATGGCTATTGGCGCTCATGCTTCTACTGTTGCTGGTACTGGCAGCATGTAGCGATGGAGGGGACAGTGAAGAGGCTGAAGGTTCTTCTAATTCTGAAACAGAAGAAGGAACAGAGGAAGCAGAAGACTCTGAAGGAACAGCTTCAGAAGGTGGAACTTATTCCATTGAAGATTTCAGTCCTGCTACAACAGGGGAAGGAGAGGCAATCGAAGGTGGTAATCTTAACTTCGGATTAGTTTCTGATAGTGTATTTGCAGGTACATTGAACTGGAACTTCTATGAAGATGAGTTTGATAAAGAGATTATTCAATGGTTTGATGAACCTATGCTGTATACGGATAAAAACCATGCCTATACACAGGAGGGTCCTGCACAATTTGAAGTGAGTGACGATAACAAAACATTCACGTTTACAATCAGGGACAGTGTAAACTGGCACGATGGGGAACCAGTTAAGGCAGAAGACTGGGCTTATGCATTTGAAGTAATCGGCAGCCCAGATTATACAGGTATACGTTATGATTCATCGTTTATGAATATTGAAGGCATGGAAGCCTATCATAATGGAGATGCTGACACAATTTCAGGTATAGAAGTTGTGGATGAAAAAACATTGGAAATCACTTTCATAGAAGCGAATCCATCCCTGGTTGCAGGTGGAATATGGCCATATGCCATGCCGAAACATATCTTTGAAGATATTTCGATAGCGGAAATGGCTGAATCGGATGCTGTACGTAAAAATCCGATTGGTATGGGAGCATTTAAAGTGGATAGCATTGTTCCCGGTGAGTCTGTGTCAATGACTGCCAACGAAGACTACTGGCAAGGTGAGCCTAATATTGACAGTCTTAACGTCCAGGTCGTCAGTCCACAAACCGTTGTTCAGGCATTGGAGACAGGTGAAATTGATTTCGTTCACAGTTTTCCTACGGATCAATTTGCGGATGTTGAAGAAAGCTTAACAAATGTTGAATTTTTAGGGCAAATTGATATGGCATACACGTATATCGGGTTTAAATTAGGAAAATGGAACGCAGATGAAGGACAAGTGGAAATGGATCCGGAAGCGAAAATGGCAGATGTGGAATTGCGCCGTGCGATGTGGCATGCGGTAGATAATGATGCAGTTGGTGAACAGTTCTATAACGGACTTCGTTGGGCTGGTACTACTTTGATTCCACCATCCCACCCTGATTTCCATAATGAAACCGTTGAAGCTCCGACTTATGATCCAGAACAGGCGAAGCAGCTTCTTGAAGACGCTGGTTATGTAGATACGAATGATGATGGTTTCCGTGAAGATCCTGATGGAGAAGAATTAGTGATTAATTTTGCCTCCATGGCAGGTGGCGACATTGCAGAACCACTTGCAAATTATTACATCCAGGCATGGGAACAAGTTGGATTAAAAGTAGAGCTTGTAGATGGTCGCTTGCTTGAATTCAACTCTTTTTATGACAGAGTTGAAGCAGATGACCCTGCAATAGATATCTATCAAGGTGCTTGGGGTGTAGCTAGTGATGTTGATCCATCCGGTCTATACGGACGTGAAGCACAGTTCAACTACTCGCGTTATGCAAGTGAAGAAAATGACGAATTGTTGGCTGAAGGCGCATCTGAAGCATCTTTAGACACAGAGCATCGTCAGGAAGTATACAGCGAATGGCAGGAATTAATGGTTGAGGAAATTCCTGTATTCCCTACCTTGTACCGATCTGAATTAGTAGCGACTAACAATCGTATACAAAATTATTCCATTGCTTATGAATGGTGGGCTCCGCATGAAATAGCGGTAACTCAGGAAGAGCCGGAAACAGTTCAATGATAACACAGGAGAAAGAAGACTCGCTAATACGGGTCTTTTTTCGTTGTCCAGAAAATTTTAAAAAGTCATCAGTGAATTTTCTCAAACATGGCACATTGTATTTAGGTATTTTATAACTTATACTTATTCTGATTTTTTAGTAAGATTATAGTAAATAAATTGGAGGAGGAAGTTGATGACGCAAAAAATTGCGGTTGCAGTGATTCATGGTGCGGGTACACCTGATGAAAACTTTGCGGACGAAATGATTACACAAGTTTCCAATTCCTTTGCAGATAAACTTAACATTAAAAATGCGGAAGCAGAATTAATATTTGAACCTGTTTTTTGGTCATCTGTATTTGAACCGGACCAAATTGAATTATGGAACAGATTACAAACCGGCACAGATTTAAATTTCCATAGGCTACGTCGATTTGTGATTGAATTTCTGGCTGATGCGGTTGCCTACCAGCCAACTG
Source organism: Virgibacillus ainsalahensis (assembly GCF_055380755.1). Taxonomy (NCBI): domain Bacteria; kingdom Bacillati; phylum Bacillota; class Bacilli; order Caryophanales; family Bacillaceae; genus Virgibacillus; species Virgibacillus ainsalahensis. Next base: position 950,513 of record NZ_AP043943.1, read on the forward strand.
CAATGGGGAAACAAAATTATGACAAGATTCATGCTATATTGGCCGAAGCAATTAACCGATTAAAGGATAGAGCAGGCCCTCGAGCCCCACTTTGTGTGATTAGCCATAGTCTTGGGTCTATTGTTGCAAGCAATTATTTCTATGATTTGCAGTTTAAAAGGAAAAACATAGGCAGAAAGACGATGCAATCTACCAGTGATTCTCCAATTGAACAGTGTCAGACATTAACACTCTTCTATACGATGGGGAGTCCAATGGCTTTGTGGTCATTGAGATATATTGACTTTGGTTCTCCAATTACTGTACCATCTCCTGTTATTCCCAAATTTTATCCGAATCTTAAAGGGGAATGGCTGAATTTTTATAATAAAAATGACATACTTGCTTTTCCGCTTAAAGGGATAAATGAGGCCTATGATAAGGTTGTTACGACAGATGTAGCGGTAAATGCCGGTGGGTTTCTGACAAGCTGGAACCCATTATCCCATTCGCATTATGATGATGAGAAAGATGTGATTAATCCGATTACAGATGGGTTACTGTTAGAGTAAAATGTTTATGGGAGAACATATACCTCGTTTTTGGTGTTGAAGTCGTAAGACTTCAACACCAAAAATGAGGCCAGCAAGCGGAGCGCGATAGTAGTTGAAAAGCATTTTGAATGAAAAAAAGGACCTTCTTTTATATAGTTAAGTCTTCGACAACAACAACTATAGAAAGAGGTCCTCAAATGAAAGATATCATATCTACGCTAACAATGAAAGAATTAGAACAAATTACATACCGTGCTTTACAGGAAAGTTTTTCTCAGCTGATGGCAAAAACCCTTAAGGAATTAGATGAGGCGATTGCTTTAGGAAGAGATAAGCAAAGATTTTATTTAAAGGATAAAAGAACATTAAAGTTCGAATCTGTTTTTGGTCAGGTGGAACTGAAAAGAAATTACTATAAGGATAAAAAAACTGGAAAGTACGTCTATTTACTGGACCAATATTTGGCTTTTGATGGTACGAAGGGTATGAGTCCAGTGGTGCAGGATTTAGCTATTGAACTAGCTGTGACAGGTGTTTCCTATCGACAGGCTGGTAAAGCCATGGAGAAGCTTTTGGGCTACCCTGTAATCAGTCATGAAGGTATACGCCAACAGCTTTTGAATACGGAGGTAGTTCCGGAAGAATCAGTACCACTTGAAAATGATGTTGTATTTGTGGAGGTTGACGGGCTTTACACAAAAAGTCAGGAGAAAAACAAAAAAGGTAGGGAAATCAAGATTGCCAGTGTGCACCAGGGCTGGGAAATGAATGGCAAGCGAGCAAAGCTAGTTGAAAAGCGCCATTTCATTCATGAAGGGAAACTCCCGTTTTGGGAGGAATTTGAACAGTATTTAATGACGACTTTCGAGTATGATCCAACCAAGCACCATCTCGTTATTAACGGTGATGGAGCGAAGTGGATTACAGCCTGCCGGGATTATTTCCAGCACAACGCAACTTTTGTCATTGATCGTTTTCATGTTGCCCGGGATGTGCAGCGTTTATTTCGGGATCATTCCAGGTATCGTTCCATCCGAAAGAAGCTAGCAAAATATGACTGGGAAGGTTTCATGGTGGAGTTAAATAGCGCTGTGGGGACGCTTGATAATGAAAAGAAAGAAGAGCGATTGGAAGCGTTAATAGCGCAGCTTTCCCAATATCCGGAAGCACTGGGAGATTACCGTGAAAAATTAAAAGGAAAAGGCATAGACACAACAGGATTCCGTCCAATGGGAAGTGCAGAAGGTACAATGAGTTTTTTCGCTAGACGGCTTAAAAATGGGCGTAGTTGGAGTAATAAAGGACTTGATAAATTCATTGATATCATGGTCGCTTTGAAAGATAAACTGGAGATTAAGACGCTACATGGAATACTTGATCAGACGCAGGAATTAACACAGGAAAACAAAGAAGAAAAGCCACCTAAACACTTTGTAGAGAAGCTGAAGGATAGCGCTGCAGAAGCAACTCGGAACAACTTGGGTTATTTAAAACAGGCTCTTGGAAAACCAGTTACAGCTGCTTTAAAAGGGTTGCGAGGAATTTAAAAAAGTAAAAAAGTGTTAACGGACGGAGAGATATAAAACTGAAATCGCTACCAAAATTGGAGCTAAAACCATATAAAATAAGGGACTTTAAAAATCTCCCACAAATACTTGACTCGATCTGGGTTACTGCGAACATGGAGATTCATAAATAAATAAGATATAATGATGAAAGAATGATGTTAAAGGGAGGATACATGAGATGAATGAGGTGGATCAGTTAAAGAAATTGGTCGGGGAAACGGCAGTGGAAGATATAGAGAATGGAATGACGATTGGGCTTGGGTCAGGGTCTACGGTGTACTGGATGGTTAAGAAACTGGGAGAGCAGGTGAAGCAGGGGCTGGATATCACTGGAGTGCCTACGTCAACCACCACAGCAAAATGGGCAGAGGAATTTGGTGTGCCACTAACGGACTTCTCAAAGGTTCAGGAGCTGGATTTAACAATCGATGGAGCGGATGAGGTGGATGAAAACCTGCATCTTATTAAGGGTGGAGGTGGCGCCCTGTTTCGGGAAAAAATCGTTGCAGCTGCTGCGAATAAGCTTATTATCATTGTGGACGAGTCCAAAATGGTCCAACAACTAGGCAAGTTCCATCTGCCGGTTGAAGTGCTGCCATTTGGCTGGGAAGTGACCACCGGAAACATTGCCAAACTAGGATGCGAACCACAATTAAGACAAAAAAATGGAGAAATTTATATAACAGATAATGGTAATTATATTCTGGACTGCCCTTTTGAAAAAATTCCTGATCCTGAAACATTACATAAGGAATTGAAATCCATCGTTGGGGTGGTAGAAACAGGCTTGTTTATCGAAATGACGGATAAGGTTATTGTTGGTAAAGGGGAAAAGGTAGAAATCATTTCTAAAATGTAGCGTGGATTACATTGTAAAAAATTGGTGTGTATTTTCAAGGAGTCTCACATTTTTTAAGCAGCTTCGAATAGCTTTCTGTTTAAGGGAGAAAACCTTCATGAAACATAGATCCCATGAACTTTTTCTTTCTATAATCAGAATACCACTGTCAGCGAAGTATTCTGCCGAAATGATTGTGATAGCACTCGGGTTCAAAAGGAATGGAAGGAAGCAAAACCACGATAAAGTTATGTCGCAGTTTATCGTTTTTTGTGTCAAAAGCACTGAAGTTTTTAAAGGAAGGGAAAATTACCCTTACTATATTTTCAATAGCAGGGAAAATGTCTGGAGGAGAGCCATTGCCCTATGAACTTTTTGGAATTATTCCCTGGGAAATGAAGCTGGATGGCGGGCGTGAAAACGTCTTGGAGGCATTTCTAAATCGTAGCAGCAATCAGACGAAATGAAGAGAAGGAATATATATCCCAATGACAGGGGAAGCTAATGCAAGATTTACATCACTGTCGAATCTGTTACTGCCTTTGATAATATGGTTTAAAGGAAGCGAAACAAGGTCTTGCCAACAATTAAGTGGGAAGACCTTTCTCATTCCCAACACTTGAAAGATGTTATTCTTTTGTACAGATTGCTTTTCATTTTTTCTTTTTGGGGGTATATTTTAAAAGAGGTGCTACGAAATAGGAGTGATTTCTTGGTATTTGTTATATTTATTTTAGCAGCTGCACTTACTGTGTACACGGCAATGAAATTATCGGAGTCTGCCGATGTCATTAGTGAAAAGACCGCAATGGGTGGAATGATTGTCGGTACGATTCTTTTAGCTGGTGCAACGTCATTGCCTGAGGTTACGACAAGTTTCTCAGCTGTAATTATCGGAAATGTAGATATTGCAATTGGAAATATGCTTGGATCCAATTTGTTTAATCTGTTGATTCTTGCTGGTTTCGATTTGTTTTTTAGAAGAAAACAGTTATATCATCTGGTGAGTAGAAGCCATCTATATTCCGCGATTTTAGGGCTATTCTTAATGCTGATGGTCACCCTTTCACTGGTTCTTAAAATTGATTATACGATTATTGGAATTGGTGTGGATTCCTTATCGGTGTTAGTTGTTTACATAATTGGAATGGTGATAATCAGTAAATTACCATCACCGCCTGAAGAAACAGAAGGGGACAGGGAACCGGTAGAGCCTGGGAAAAAGAAAAACATTACGGTTAAAAAAGCAACGATTGTTTTTATCATTGCTGCTATTGTAATAATGGTAGCAGGTTCTATACTTTCCATTACAGGTGATAAAATTGCTGTTATAACAGGGATGGGTTCTAGTTTTGTCGGTAGTTTCCTGATCGCAGCAACAACTTCATTGCCGGAAGCTGTCTCGGTTTATGCCGCACTTCGCTTGCGAAACATAAATCTTGCAGTCGGCTCGATTCTTGGAAGTAATATGTTCAATATGGTGATTTTGGCAATTTCTGATGCAGTGTATCAGGGTGGTTCGATTTTAGTTGATGTGTCACCATCTAATTTATATACAGCGATTGGTATTTCGGCGCTTTCCATTGTGCTTATCTGGGCACTGATGCGGAACCGTTCCATGTCACTGTGGTCATACAGTATACCATCAATTATCACGGTCATCGGTTATTTTGCCGTTTCATATTTGATTTTTATAAACTAATAAAAAGATATTTAGGGGAGTGTTGGGAAAAATGAAATATTTTGCTGTGTTTTCACCAATGAAGGATGAAGAAAAAAGCAAACAGTATCGTCCGCAGCATCTGGAGTATCTGGATGAGAAGGGGAAGGAAGGACATGTATTTGCAAAAGGCCGCTTCACTGACGGTGCAGGCGGATTGGTTATCTATAAGGCTGACAGCTATGAGGAAGTGGAAGAAATCGTGAAGCAGGATCCATACGTTGTAAGTGGTGCCAGAGGATATGAAATACACGAATGGGAAATGAGAACAGAGTAGAAACACCCCTTTTTTAATTTATTAACCAAAGTTCGAGAGTGACAGGCGAGCGTTGATGTTGTATAATGATTTATTGAAAACTGCAGAGGTTCTTAGCTTTAACCCTCTTAAAAAAACTAAGACAGATGATGCGATTATATTGCCATGTGCCTTAGGGGTACATGGCTTTTTGCTGTATTTGGAAAAAAACTGGCTATCAGTGTGACAAGGCCTGGAAATCTGCCAGGTTTAAAAAAGGGAGGTTATGCAGATGAACGAACAGGATCTTTCCAATCTGACTTTATTGGGAAATCAAGGTACGACCTATGATTTTGACTATAATCCGAAATTGCTGGAGACATTCGATAATAAACATACGAATCGGAATTACTTCGTTAAATTTAACTGCCCGGAATTCACGACGCTTTGTCCGATAACCGGTCAGCCTGATTTCGCAACCGTATATTTAAGCTATGTTCCGGATGTAAAGATGGTGGAGAGCAAGTCGTTAAAACTCTACTTGTTCAGCTTCCGCAATCATGGCGGCTTTCATGAGGATAGTATGAATATTATCATGAATGACCTGATTGAATTAATGGCTCCTCGCTATATTGAGGTGTGGGGGAAATTCACCCCTCGTGGCGGGATTTCAATTGATCCTTATTGTAATTACGGAAAACCTGGAACAGAATTTGAAAAAATGGCAAATCATCGTATGATGAACCATGATATGTATCCGGAAAATATAGATAATCGTTAAAGAGTCAAAAGAGGGCAGGCGAGGATTTTTCTCTGTACAGGAGAGGATCAGTTAGATGTTTATTTACTTAAATGCCTTATTTGTTGGATTACTAGTTGTATCCAATATTTTAGGTGTAAAATTATTCAATGTTGGCGAATTTATGTTGCCTGCAGCGGTAATTGTGTACGTCGTAACGTTTATAATTACAGATGTAATCGGTGAAGTTTATGGAAAAGATGCCGCACGAAAAACGGTGCAGGCGGGTTTTTTCACACAGGTTATTGTCATGATTTTTATTTTCATAGCAATTCAATTGCCTGCAGCACCAGCTTTTGGCTTTCAGGCAGAATTTGAAACAATTCTTGGAGGAAGCTTCCGTGTTATGTTGGCGAGTCTCTTGTCCTATTTGGCCAGTCAGCATTTGGATGTCAGCATTTTTCATCGCTTAAAAGCAAAACATGGAAAGAAAAAGTTGTGGTTACGTAATAATCTATCTACTATGACAGCACAGCTTGTGGATACAACGATATTCATTACGGTTGCATTCTGGGGAATCGTGCCTGTCAATGCTTTATTGGGCATGATAGTGACGCAATATGTATTTAAGGTCGTTGTCGCACTTGTTGATACACCAATTGTTTATTTGTTGGTGAGAATGGCCGGGAAGTCGAAAAGCATACAGATGGAAGCAGCAGAATTACGTCCTTCTTCATGAGGGGCGTATTTTCATTTGGCAGTTAAGAAAGGAAAAAACTTTCTTACTGCATAAGTTCAGGCTAAGGTTTTATCGTCATAAAAGCTTGGGCATTTAGCCAAGTTTAAAAAAAGTTCCTGACAGATTTATAGGTAAATAGTATAAATTTATGATTGAAAGCTTCAAACATATTGACAACGCTTACAGAATGATGTTAAATTATATGATACAAGTTAATGACGTGGTGGAGATATGGAGACCCATACAACAATAGAACTTCCCTTAGGGAAAGTATGTCTATTGGAGTATGGGTCTTTTTTGCGTGCTGCCAAAATCTACCGTTTTATCGTTGAATGGGTGACAAGCGAGTACGATCTACCATCTCAGCTTGTAATATCACTAGATTAATAATCTTAGAGGGAGTGATTGGATGCCTGAATTTTTAGCTGAATTGATTGGTACGATGATTTTGATTATTTTTGGCGGAGGCGTTGTTGCAGGAGTTGTTTTAAAAAAGTCAAAAGCGGAAGGGACAGGATGGGTGCTTATAACACTTGCATGGGGGCTGGGGGTGGCCATGGGTGTATATGCAGTTGGTAATTTCACAGGTGCACATATTAATCCTGCTGTGACGTTAGGGTTTGCCGTCGCCGGAGATCTTCCATGGACTAAAGTACCTATGTATATATCCGCTCAGGTTATTGGAGCTTTCATTGGCGGGACTATTGTCTTCCTGAATTATTTACCCCATTGGAGGGAAACAGAGGATAAAGAGGCGATCAGGGACGTGTTTTCAACAACGCCAGCCATTCGTAGTCCATTATCCAATCTGGTCAGTGAAATGATCGGCACCTTTGTTCTATTGATGGGTCTCATGTTTATTGGTGCTAATGAATTTACAGAGGGGTTAAATCCATTAATTGTTGGTGCTTTAATTGTTGGAATAGGGATGTCGTTAGGAGGAGCTACTGGTTATGCAATCAATCCAGCTCGTGACCTTGGACCGAGAATCGCGCATGCGCTGCTGCCAATCCCCGGAAAAGGAAGCTCTGATTGGAGTTATGCCTGGGTCCCTATAGTGGGTCCTTTACTAGGAGGCGCTTATGGAGCGGTATTTTATCAAGCGATGTTTTTAGGTGAATTTTCAGTGGTATTCTGGATATTAAGCGTAATAGTTGCTATCATCTTGCTAGGAGCAGCTGCCACGGAATTAAAAAAGGAAGAGACAAAAGTCAACGAAATCGAACGAAAATTGATGTAAGGAGATGTTCGCATGAGTGAAAAATATATATTATCAATTGATCAGGGTACAACAAGTTCACGGGCTATTCTTTTTAACCATGACGGTGAAATCGTAGAAACGGCGCAAAAAGAATTTGAACAATTTTTCCCGAAACCAGGCTGGGTGGAACATGATGCAAATGAAATCTGGACATCCGTTTTGGCCTGCATAGCGGATGTTATTCGAAAATCAGATATTGAACCAGATCAAATTGAGGGGATAGGGATAACGAATCAACGCGAAACAACTGTTGTCTGGGATAAGCATACGGGAAGACCGATTCACAAAGCGGTCGTCTGGCAATCCCGGCAAACTGAAGATATCTGTAGAGAACTAACAGAGCAAGGGTATCTGGACATGGTCAAGGAAAAAACCGGATTGCTGATAGATCCGTACTTCTCTGGTACAAAGGTAAAATGGATTCTTGATCATGTAGATGGTGCGAAGGAAAAAGCTGAAAACGGAGACCTGTTATTCGGTACGATGGATACATGGCTTGTATACAAACTTTCTGGTGGAAAAACGCATATAACAGACTATTCCAATGCTTCCAGGACATTGATGTTTAATATTTATGACTTGAAGTGGGATGATGAATTACTGGAGATGCTGGATGTCCCGAAAAGCATGCTGCCAGAAGTCAAACAATCCTCTGAAGTTTATGCGAAGACAGTGAATTATCATTTCTTTGGCCATGAGGTGCCAATCGCAGGGATTGCCGGCGATCAGCAAGCCGCATTATTCGGTCAGGCGTGTTTTGAAAAAGGAATGGCAAAAAACACCTATGGCACAGGAGGATTCATGCTCATGAATACAGGAGAAGAAGGAGTAGAATCTGAGCATGGCCTACTTACCACACTGGCTTGGGGGGTAGACGGAAAAGTGGAATATGCACTGGAAGGAAGCATATTTGTATCTGGATCGGCGATTCAATGGCTTCGTGACGGATTGAAAATCATTGATGATTCCAAACAGAGTGAAGCTTACGCCACGAGTGTCGATTCAACAGATGGCGTCTATATGGTACCGGCATTTGTCGGGCTTGGAACACCTTACTGGGACAGTGAGGCACGCGGATCCTTTTTTGGTATTACACGGGGCACAACGCGCGAACATATTGTACGTGCAACATTGGAGTCACTGGCTTACCAGTCAAAGGATGTTCTTGACGCGATGGTGGAAGACTCGGGAATTGATTTAAAAGCATTGCGAGTGGATGGTGGAGCAGTTAAAAATGAATTTCTGATGCAATTCCAAAGTGACATGGTAGGAGTACCTGTGGAGAGACCGGGTATACAAGAAACAACAGCATTGGGCTCCGCCTATTTAGCAGGATTGGCTGTTGGCTTTTGGAAAGATAAAGATGAAATTGCCAAACAATGGAAGAATGAGAAGACGTTTAACCACAATATGGAAGAAGAACAGCGTAATGAACTGTATGCCGGCTGGAAAAAAGCAGTAGAGGCTGCGAGAGTATTTAAATAATAATACAGATAAAGCCAGACGTGAAACCGTCTGGCTTTATCTGTTCGCCATCCGAATTGAGAAACAATCCGTCATAAATGTTTTAAAGAATCTAAAAATAATTCTACACATGTTGCAAATAATATGATAGAATAATAAAATTATTAGAATTTTAATAGTATACTCCACTATTAAAAAATAAAGTGACATAGTGAGACCGGATTTCCATACGTTAAACAATCCTTTTAAATTTCTAATAAAAATAAATTCATTGAACTCTATGAAAATTAGTCTTATAATAATTCGAAAGAAAGGTGGTAATCTTGATGGAAAAGGATTTACGTATAAAAAGTCATGTATTTGATGGTGTAATGAGATCGCCAAACCGTGCGATGCTACGTGCAGTTGGCTTAACAGATGATGATTTTAAAAAACCAATGATTGGTGTTGCCAGTACATGGAGCGAGGTCACTCCTTGTAATATACATATTGACGATTTGGCAATCAATGCAAAAGAAGGAGTGACAAAGGCTGGAGGAGCTCCGTTAATTTTTAATACAATTACGGTTTCTGATGGAATTTCCATGGGAACGCAAGGGATGCGCTATTCTCTCCCAAGCCGTGACGTCATTGCAGATTCAATCGAGACGGTAGTAGGTGCGGAGAATTTGGATGCTTTTGTAACGATTGGTGCATGTGATAAAAACATTCCGGGCTGTATGATTGCAATTGCAAATGCGGACGTACCAGCTGTTTTTGTCTATGGTGGGACAATTGCCCCGGGTAAGCATAGAGGTAAAGATATTGATCTTGTATCGGTATTTGAAGGGGTAGGAAAACATAATAATGGCGATATCGATGATCAGGAATTAAAGAATATCGAATGCAGCGCATGCCCTGGTGCTGGTGCATGTGGCGGGATGTATACTGCAAACACAATGGCTTCTGCTGTAGAAGCAATGGGGATGAGTCTGCCGGGCAGTGCTTCAAACCCAGCTGAATCTAAAGAAAAGGCAGCAGATGTTGGACAAGCAGGACAAGCGGTTTACAATTTGCTGGAAAAAGGCATTTATCCAAAAGATATCATGACCAAAGAGGCATTTGAAAATGCGATTACTGTTGTTATGGCACTTGGTGGTTCAACAAATGCTATCTTGCATTTGCTTGCAATGGCTCATGCAGCGGAAGTAGATTTAACTATTGAAGATTTCAACCGCATGCAGGAAAAAGTCCCACATCTTGCGGACTTGAAACCGAGCGGTAAATATGTCATGCAGGACCTCCATCGTGTAGGTGGTGTTCAAGCAGTTATGAAACTACTTTATGAAAATGGTTACTTGCATGGAGATTGTCTGACTGTTACGGGTAAAACCGTTGCCGAGAATCTTGCGGATGCTCCAGCACTTGAAGAGGGTCAGGATGTCATTATGCCATTTGACAATCCAAAACGAGCAGACGGTCCGTTAATTGTGCTAAAAGGAAACTTATCACCAACCGGAGCAGTAGCCAAAGTTTCTGGTGTAGAAGTAAAACGACATACAGGTCCTGCGCGTGTATTTGACACGGAGAGGGAAGCAACAGAAGCTGTTATGGATAATAAAATAAACGAGGGGGATGTACTGGTCATTCGTCACGTAGGTCCAAAAGGCGGACCAGGCATGCCGGAAATGCTGTCCATTTCCTCCATCCTGGTCGGAAAAGGCCTTGGTGAAAAAGTTGCTTTATTAACGGACGGCAGATTTTCCGGTGGTACTCATGGACTTGTAGTTGGGCATATTACACCAGAAGCACAAGATGGTGGCCCAATCGCGTTTCTTAAAGAAGGGGATGTCGTAACGATAGACTCCGAGAAAAAGGAAATTTCCATGGAGGTTTCCGATGAGGAACTGAAAAGTCGTCGTGATGATTGGGTAGCACCGCCATTATACAGAAAAGGTGTATTAGGAAAATATGCACATAATGTTTCCTCTGCAGCTCAGGGTGCTGTAACGGATTTTCTGAATAAAGAATAATAACTAAAAAAACTCCAGTCAAACTGGAGTTTTTTTATGATATAGCAAGTATATATTTTTCGTATAAGCTTGTACCGGAGTGATGAAGCCTTTCTTAGTATTTTTAGCGAATTCTGAATTTGTAACATACTTGTAACAAAAATCACGTTGCAAGGCTGTCGAGGGTGTAAACGCATTCATTTTTTTCAATTCATTAAAAGTACTGAAAAACTTTTAAAAAGCTGTTGACCGTTTGCTAAAAACGTTATATGATTATCGACAATATCAATTATTTAAATATTTCAATACGCAAGAAAAATAGTACTGATTTATTAAGTTGAATTTTCGAAATCTTGTATAAAACTTAAGAAAGATTAACTCGACGACGAGAAAAAAAGAACATGAACCTTGTATTTACAGAGATCTGGGGTTGCTGGAAGCCCAGAAATACAAATTGTTCTGACATCATCTCTGAGTGCCAGGTTGAACAGATTGAGGTCTAATTATTCCTGGCCGGGTGCAAGTGCACCTGTTATCAAAATCGGCTGTTAGCAGCCGGTGAGATAGTATTCGTGAGAGTACTGTAAACCTGGGTGGTACCGTGAAAAGAAAGCTCTTTTCTCCCCAATAATTCTGATATTATGCAGATTTATAGGGAGGGAAGGGCTTTTTCTATAAATTTGACTATTAAAGGAGGTATGTAGTAGTGAAAGCTGAAGTAAATCGAGAAGTGGAACCTGTGAACAAAATTATGACTGGTGCGGATCTGCTCATTCAAACTTTGGTGGAAGCGGAAGTAGATACGGTGTTTGGTTATCCAGGTGGTGCTGTTTTACCAATTTATGATGCATTGTATCGAAATGAGACGCCGTTCAAACATATACTGACTCGCCATGAACAAGGGTCTATTCATGCAGCTGAAGGCTATGCACGGGTAACAGGGAAACCTGGGGTAGTTATAGCAACATCAGGGCCAGGTGCGACAAACTTAGTTACCGGAATTACAGACGCCATGATGGATTCACTGCCATTGGTTATTTTCACCGGGCAAGTAGCGAAAAATGTCATCGGAACAGACGCCTTTCAGGAATCGGATGTAATGGCAATCACTACACCGATTACGAAATACAATTATCAGGTAAGCGACGTAAAGGAACTGCCAAGAGTCGTAAATGAAGCATTTCATATTGCTTCAACCGGACGTCCGGGACCAGTTGTTATCGACATACCTAAAAATATATCTCAAGAATTATCCGGTACACCATTTGACAAAAATTTCCATTTACCGGGATATCAGCCGACAATAAAACCTAATCCATTGCAAGTTGTTAAGTTGACAGAGGCATTGAGCAGGGCAAAAAAACCGCTAATACTGGCGGGTGCGGGAGTCGTTTTCTCGAAAGCGTCTGAAGAATTAAAACAATTGGCTGAAAAGTATCAGATTCCGGTTACAAACACCCTGCACGGTTTAGGAAGTTTTCCAGCATCCAACCCGCTGTTTTTGGGAATGGCCGGGATGCACGGGACATACACAGCAAATACAGCCATTTATGAAAGTGATCTATTAATCAATATCGGCGCCAGGTTTGATGACCGTTTGACAGGTAATATCGAGCATTTTGCACCACACGCTAAAGTTGCCCATATTGATATCGACCCGGCGGAAATCGGGAAGAATATTCCAACCGATATTCCTGTTGTAGGAGATGCTAAAAAGGCGATAACAGCATTATTGGATAGATCAATTGAAAACACGGATTACGAAGAATGGATGGAGAAACTGCAAGCAAATAAAAAAGATTATCCATTGTGGTATGAACGCTCCGATGAGTTAATGTCGCCCCAATGGTTGATCGAGCAAGTGTATGAACTTTCAAAAGGTGAAGCAATTGTTACCACAGATGTCGGGCAGCACCAGATGTGGGCAGCACAATTCTATCACTTTAATAAACCAAATCGCTGGGTTACCTCAGGCGGTCTTGGAACAATGGGATTTGGTTTTCCGGCAGCAGTTGGTGCTCAGCTCGGCTGTCCTGATGATCTGGTTGTTTCGATTGTTGGTGATGGAGGATTTCAGATGACGGCCCAGGAACTTTCTGTCATTCAAGAACGAAACCTTCCTGTTAAAGTCATTATCGTAAACAATGAAGCACTCGGGATGGTAAGACAATGGCAGGAAGACTTTTACGAGGAACGCTACTCTGAATCACTTTTATCGGTAAATCCCGACTTTGTAAAACTTGCAGAAAGTTATAATATTCGAGGGATGAGAATCGATAACGAAGCTGATGCAGTTGATGCGCTAAAAGAAGTATTTGCATACGACGGACCGGTTGTCGTGGATTGCCGGGTTGTTCAAAAAACAAGCGTTTATCCAATGATTGCTCCCGGTAAAGGGTTGCATGAAATGATAGGGGTGACAAGATGAAGCGAATCATAACGGCAACTGTTCAGGATCGCGGTGGTGTTTTGAACCGGATTACCGGGATGCTCCATAAACGTCAGTTCAATATAGCCAGTATCTCCGTTGGAAGTTCAGAAACAGAAGGTGTATCCAAGATGACATTTGTCGTTGAGGTAACGGACAGACAGAAGCTGGAACAATTAACAAAACAGCTAAATAAGCAAATTGATGTAATTAAGGTGTCAGATATTACTGACAAGGCAATGGTCGCAAGGGAACTGGCTTTGATTAAGGTAGGCGGCAGCGGCCAATTGCGATCCGAAATTCAAGGAATCATCACACCATTTCGTGCGACCATTATTGATGTCAGCCGGGATAGTCTCACCGTTCAGGTAACAGGTAAACCGGCAAAGGTGGAAGCTTTAATCACATTACTGAAGCCATACGGCATCAAGGAACTGACAAAAACTGGTGTCACGGCATTTCTGAGAGGCCAGCAGCCGCAGCAGGTGACAGAACTTAATTCATTTTCAATCTAAATCTAATAAAACACACAAAAACAGGAGGAATTTACAATGTCAAAAGTACTTTATGAAAAAGATATTCAAAAAGAGGTATTACAAGGAAAGAAAATCGCTATCGTAGGATATGGATCACAGGGACACGCACATGCATTGAATCTTCGTGAAAGCGGCTATGATGTTGTTGTTGGATTAAGACCTGGGAAGTCACAACAAAAAGCGGAAGAAGATGGGTTTAACGTAGAATCTGTTGCAGACGCCGTTAAACAGGCGGATGTCGTGATGGTCTTATTACCGGATGAACATCAAACTGCAGTTTATGAAGAAAGTATCAAACCGAACCTAAAAGCAGGAAACGCAATCGCTTTTGCACATGGGTTTAATATTCATTTCAGTCAGATTGTGCCACCGTCTGATGTCGATGTATTTCTTGTAGCACCAAAAGGGCCTGGACATCTGGTACGCAGAACGTATGAAGAAGGAGCTGGAGTCCCTGCACTATACGGTGTGGAACAGGACGTTAGTGGTAACGCGAAGGAAATTGCACTTGCATATGCACAAGGTATTGGAGCAGCACGTGCTGGAGTTCTTGCAACAAGCTTCCAGGAGGAAACAGAAACTGATTTATTCGGGGAACAGGCAGTACTTTGTGGTGGTCTTACCAGCCTTGTAAAAGCAGGATTCGAAACATTAACGGAAGCAGGATATCAGCCGGAAGTTGCTTATTTTGAATGTTTACATGAAGTGAAATTGATTGTTGATCTGATGTATGAAGGCGGACTGGAGAATATGCGCTATTCCATTTCAGATACTGCACAATGGGGTGACTTTGTATCAGGACCGCGTATTGTGAATGAGGACACGAAAGCACGTATGAAAGATGTTCTTACAGACGTGCAAACAGGTAAATTTGCAAAGGACTGGATTGTTGAGAATCAGGCAAATCGCCCGCAGTTTAATGCAATCAATGCCAGAGAAAACCAACATCCGATCGAAAAAGTTGGAAGGGAGTTACGTGAATTAATGCCTTTTGTCAAACAGCCATTACAAACTAAGCAAAAGGATGTGAAGGAACATGTCAAAAATTAAGATTTTTGATACAACACTTAGGGACGGCGAACAGTCACCTGGAGTCAATTTGAATCAGGCGGAGAAAGTAGAGATTGCCAAACAGCTTGAACGTTTTGGTGTTGACCGGATGGAAGCGGGATTTCCCGCTTCCTCCGAAGGTGATTTTAATGCAGTTAAAACAATTGCAGATACGATTAAAAACACTTCTGTAACAGGGTTGGCAAGAACGGTTAAATCGGATATTGACACTGCCTGGGAGGCATTGAAAGGTGCGGATGAACCGCGCATACACTTATTTTTGGCAACTTCACCCATTCATATGACATATAAATTGAAGCAATCACCCGAACAGGTGATGGAAACAGCCATAGAAATGGTTTCCTATGCTAAAAAGAAATTCCCACAGGTACAATGGTCCGCAGAAGATGCAACTAGATCAGATTGGGATTATTTGGTGCAAATTATTGAGAAGGTGATTGATGCAGGTGCAACGGTTATTAATATACCAGACACCACGGGGTATACAACACCGGAAGAATATGGAAGGTTGTTCCGGCATATTCGCCAAAACGTTCCGAATATTGATCAGGTAGATCTATCCTGTCATTGTCATAATGATTTAGGAATGGCTGTAGCCAATTCGATTGCTGCAGTAGAAAATGGAGCTACCCAGGTGGAAGGAACGATAAATGGGATTGGTGAACGGGCTGGTAACGCCGCGCTGGAAGAAATCGCCGTGGCATTGAAAATACGTTCCGATTACTATCCGTATCAAGCTAATCTTAAATTGAATGAAATCAAACGTACGAGTGATCTTATCGCAAAATTGACTGGTATGTATATTCAGGCAAATAAAGCCATTGTTGGTAGAAATGCTTTTGCTCACGAAGCTGGAATTCATCAGGATGGTGTATTAAAAAATGCATCCACTTATGAAATTATCACACCGGAAATGGTCGGGCTGAATTCGAACACGTTATTCCTGGGAAAACATTCTGGGCGGCATGCATTCAAGGATAAAGTAAATGAGATGGGTGTCGAATTAACAGACGATGAATTGAAAGAAGCATTCAACCAATTTAAGCAGCTGACTGACCATAAAAGGGAAGTGACAGATGATGATATCTACACAATTTTGATGGAAATTAAAACAGATACATCTGCTGTGAACAAATATGAAATGAAAATGTTCCAGGTTCAATATGGAACAGCTAATGTACCAACAGCGACGGTTGTCCTTACTACGCCGGAAGGTAAAACGGTGGAAACAGCACGGACCGGACAGGGAAGTGTGGAAGCTTTATATAAGACGATGGATGAGCTTATTGAAGAAGAGCTGAAACTGGTTGACTACCAGCTGAACTCAGTAGGCGGTGGAAAGGACGCACTTGCCGAATCCCACGTACAACTTGTTGTCAATGGGGAAGTTGTCAATGGAAGAGGTTCTGCTCAGGACGTCATCGAAGCCTCAGCCAACGCATTTCTAAATGCGGTGAACCGCTATATTATCCATCAGAATTCTGTTACGAAAGAAGAAGTCGTAAAATAATAAGTTGAATGAGGAGAAGCGCTTATGGATAAACAAATTATTCTACTTCCGGGTGATGGTGTAGGCAAAGAAATTATGGAATCGGCAACGTATGTATTAAATACGATAGCCAGTGAGTATGGCCATAACTTCGGGTATCATGAACATGCCATCGGTGGCGATGCGATTGATAATTATGGCTCGCCGCTACCGGAAGAGACTATCAAAGCATGCCAGCAAGCAGATGCCGTATTACTAGGTGCAGTTGGAGGGCCGAAATGGGATACTAATCCACCTCATCTGAGACCGGAAAAGGGATTGCTTGGCATCCGGAAAACGCTTGGATTATTTGCCAACCTTAGACCGGTTAAGGGTTTTGCTCCATTGCTCCATGCTTCCCCTTTGAAAGAAGAGGTCATTAATGGCAGTGATATCCTGATTATTCGTGAATTGACAAGCGGACTTTATTTCGGACAGCCAAGTGAGCGTCGTGAAAATGGAAATGTTGTCGTCGATACACTTTATTATGAGCGTGAAGAAATGGAACGGATTATTGATAAAGCATTTCAAAGTGCAAAAATCAGAAATAAATTTCTGACATCTGTCGATAAAGCGAATGTTCTCGAATCCAGTCGAATGTGGCGTGAAATTGTTGATGAAAAAGCAAAAGATTATCCGGATGTTACAGTAGAGCATTTACTTGTGGACGCGGCCGCTATGAAACTCATTACCAATCCTGACCATTTTGATACAATTGTAACTGAAAATTTATTTGGTGACATTTTAAGTGACGAAGCTTCGGTATTAACAGGATCCCTTGGGATGCTTCCAACTGCCAGTATTCGATCAGATAGTGTAGGCTTGTATGAACCGGTTCATGGTTCTGCACCGGATATTGCCGGAGAAGGGATTGCTAATCCGTTAGGCATGATTCTGTCTGTCGCATTAATGCTGAGACATTCTTTTCAGCTGGAAGAGGAAGCCAATGAAATCGAAAGAGCTGTTAATGAATGTTTGGAACAGGGATATTATACTGCAGATTTGCATATTAATGATGGCAAGCAGGTGGGAACTAAAGAAATTACAGAAGTTGTAGTGAAAAATATTACTACAAAAGCTTTTCAATAGAATTTGAAGCAGTCTAAATTGATGGAGGTGTGATGAATGGGAAAACCCGAAACCATTATTGAGAAAATTTGGAAGAAACATGTGGTTCATCAAGAAGAAGGAAAACCGGATCTATTATATATTGATCAGCATTTAATACATGAAGTAACATCTCCACAGGCTTTTGAAGGGTTACGCCTGAATAACCGTAAAGTCCGCCGTCCAGATTTGACATATGCAACAATGGATCATAATGTTCCCACAAAAAACAGGGATGTTATAGAGGACCAGATTTCCAAAAAGCAAATGGAAACATTGCGGGAAAATTGTGAAGAATATGGAATCAAACTTGCTGATATGTTTCACCCTGACCAGGGGATTGTTCATGTTATTGGACCACAGCTTGGATTGACCCAGCCGGGAAAAACAATTGTCTGTGGGGACAGTCATACTTCGACCCACGGAGCATTTGGGGCTTTGGCTTTTGGGATCGGTACAAGTGAAGTAGAGCATGTCCTGGCAACGCAAACTATCTCGCAGGAGCGTCCGAAAACATTAAATGTCCAAGTAGAAGGCGAATTGGGACCTGGTGTCACAGCAAAGGATCTAATCCTTGCCATTATTTCCAAATTTGGTGTGAAATTCGGTACCGGATATGTTATGGAATATACAGGCGAAGCGATTCGCAACTTGTCTATGGAAGGACGCATGACGATTTGTAATATGTCGATTGAGGGTGGTGCAAGAGCGGGATTGATAAGCCCTGATCAAAAGACCGTTGATTATTTGGAAGGCAGAGAGTATGTACCAAGTGGAGAAGCATTCAAAGAAACAGCTGAAACTTGGCTTTCTCTTGCAACAGACGAAGGTGCGGTTTATGATAAAACTGTCACCATTAATGCGGAAGAAATTGAGCCGCAAGTATCGTGGGGGACAAATCCTGGAATGTGTCTGCCGGTAAGTGCTTCTACTCCTGTTTTGAGTGAAGTAGATCATAAGGAAGATGTAGAGCGAGCACTCGAATATATGGGGCTGGAAGAGAATCAGCCGATTACTTCGATTGAAATCGATCATGTCTTCATCGGTTCCTGTACGAATTCCCGTTTCAGCGACCTGCAAAAAGCAGCGGGCATTATCGAGGGAAAAAAGGTTAAAGATGGGATAAGGGCAATTGTTGTGCCGGGCTCATTTAGTGTAAAACTGCAAGCAGAAAAAGCAGGAATCGATACAATCTTTAAAGATGCAGGTTTTGAATGGCGTGAATCCGGATGTAGCATGTGTTTGGCAATGAATGATGATGTCGTTCCACCGGAAGGCAGATGTGCATCCACATCCAACCGTAACTTTGAAGGAAGACAGGGTAATGGTGCGCGAACTCACCTTGTCAGTCCGGAAATGGCAGCAGCAGCGGCTGTCGAAGGGCATTTCGTGGACGTCCGTAAATTTGCCGGAGTAATGAACTAGGAGGTGCAAGTCAGATGGAAGCAATAGAGCAGCATAAAGGGTTGGTTTATCCATTAGACCGCTCAAATGTCGATACCGATCAGATTATCCCAAAACAATTTTTAAAACGAATTGAACGGACCGGCTTTGGCCAATTTTTGTTTTATAATTGGCGCTTTGACAATGACGGGAATAAAAGGGATGATTTTGAATTAGATAAGCCGAAATATAACGGTGCATCCATTCTTCTAGGGGGAGAAAACTTTGGCTGCGGTTCTTCCAGGGAACATGCACCTTGGGCATTATTGGATTATGGCTTTAAAGTGATTATCGCTCCAAGTTTCGCGGATATTTTTTACAATAATGCATTAAAAAATGGAATTATTCCAATCAAAATGGATGAGGAACAGTTAAACATCTGGATGGAAAGCGCAGAGCAAGGCTCCCTTGTTTTAGAGGTTGATTTAAAAGGCCAGACCATTACAGATGAAACGCAACAGGAAGTTCATTTTGACATCCCGGAATACCACAAAGAGAAACTTCTTAACGGCTGGGATGAAATTGCCCTGACACTACTACAGGAAGACAAAATTGCTGCATACGAAAAATTAACAGCAAAATAATGAGGAGAGTGACCTAATTGGGGATTGCTTAACAGGTGAACAGGTATATACAGCGTGGCAGCGTTTAAAGCCTATTGTTCACCAAACACCTTTACTGACATCAGTAACGACAGACGAATTAGTTGGGAAAAATGTCTATTGTAAAATGGAAAACCAACAAAAAACAGGAGCATTTAAGTTTAGAGGTGCAAGTAATAAACTAATGCAATTATCGAAGGAACAATTGAAAAAGGGAGTTATCACTGCTTCAGCAGGAAATCATGCCCAGGGGGTTGCCCACGCGGCAGCGAAATTGGGTGTCAAAGCTACCATCTTTATGGGTGAAAAAACTCCACTCGCAAAAGTAAATGCAACAAGAAACTATGGTGCTGACGTCGTTCTCACTGGTGAAAGTTTTCAGGAAGCATATGAAGCCTCCCTGGAAAGAAAAATGAAAACCGGAGCGGAGTATATCCATCCATTTGACGACCATGATGTGATGGCAGGCCAAGGTACAATGGCACTGGAAATGCTCAGACAGGAAGATCGAATGGATACAATTCTCGTACCGATTGGTGGTGGTGGACTGATCAGCGGGATAGCAGTTGCAGCCAAATATGCCAACACCAATATAAAGGTTATTGGCGTTCAGGCAAGCGGTGCTGCTGCAATACATGATAGCTATCATAATGGCCGTGTGAAAAATCTGAAGTCTGTTTCTACAATTGCTGAGGGGATTGCAGTAAAACAACCAGGGAAACATACACTGCCAATTATACGAGATTATGTTGATGACATAGTTACCGTCACAGATGAAGAAATATCTGCTGCCATCGTCTATATGCTTGAACGTAATAAGACATTGATGGAAGGTGCTGGTGCAGCAGCATTGGCGGCATTATTTGCACATAATAATAAAATTAAATCAAGGCATTGTGGCGTCATCGTTAGCGGAGGAAACCTGGATATTGGAACACTGTCAACTATTCAAGGGCTAGCCGAAACGGTGCATCATAGTGCTTGAAAAGCATTAGAAAAAAGCTGAAGTTCATATGAACTTCAGCTTTTTTCTAATAAGTAAATAAAGTATATAAATTTAGTAGTATATATTTTGGTTACAATATAAGTCACGTCCAGTTCCAGCGTCTACCCCGCCTGAGGTCTTAAGTAAGAACTCCCTCATGAGCTAGGACGCGCATGTTGAGTTCTTACTTAAAGCTATGCCTTAGGGTGACCAAGGCGCCTCAATCTTTTGTTCGCAGTTAAGAAAGCATAAAACTTCCTTACTGCATACGTGCGGGCTTTGGTTTTATCGCCATAAAAGTTTGGCGAAAAGCCAAGTTTTCTAATCAATATTTTTCAAGTCACATCGGATGTTACAGCTTATAACCATTCCGGCTTTTAAACCGCTTCAAGATAACGGAACTCTCCACCCTTGTTATTCCATCAACCGCATAGAGTTCATTATTGATAAATACTTCCAGCATCTGAAAATCCTCAACTAACACATGCATATGCAGGGTACTTGGACCGGTCATTTGATAGATACTGGCAACATTCGGATTATCAGCCAGGTTTTGTGCGACTTGCTGCAATTGCTTTGGCTCCACATCCACTTCAAAGAAGGCAGATACTTTTTTTCCGGCCTTTTCCGAGTTGATAACAACTGTAAACTTCTCAATAATTCCACTTTCTTTCAAACTTTGAATGCGATCTTTCACAGCAACACGGGACAAGCCGACTTTCTCCGCTAATTCAACATAGGATATACGGCCATCGTCCGCTAAGATGTCCAATAATTTCTTATCTATTTGATCGTATTTCATCTTATTGACTCCTCGAACAGTTTATTTCCTTATTATAGCACAAAAAGAAAGTAATTATAACAAAATACATTTAAAATGAAAGTAATATATCTTAAATACTTTATAATTGTATTGACAAAATCCTGTTTCTTTTGTAATATATTATACAATTCTAAAAAATAATAATTAGCGAAGGAGCGGGGGATATGATGGAGTCCTTAAAAAATCAATCTTATCCGTATGCAGTCACTCGTCATTCAGCCTACGCAAGTAAAGGTATGGTTGCCACGTCCCAGCCACTTGCAGCACAGGCTGGGCTGGAGATACTGAAAAAAGGAGGAAATGCAATTGATGCCGCCATTGCAACAGCAGCATGTCTGACTGTTGTGGAACCAACTTCCAATGGGATTGGAGGCGATGCGTTCGCGCTTGTGTGGACAAAAGGCAAACTGCACGGTTTAAATGGAAGTGGCAGGTCTCCGAAAAATATCTCGATTGAAAAAGTGAAGGAAGCTGGCCATGAAGAGCTTCCGGTACATGGCTGGACACCTGTAACGGTTCCTGGTGCTCCTGGAGCTTGGGTGGAACTTTCCGAAGCATTTGGGAAACTGCCATTGACAGAGGTGTTGGAGCCAGCGATAACCTATGCAAAAGAGGGGTATCCAATTACACGTACATTAGGTGCATTCTGGAACAAAGCGTATGAGAGCTTTCATAATAATTTGACCGATGATGTCTTTAAAAACTGGTTTCAAACATTTGCTCCAAAAGGCCGTGCGCCGAAAGTGGGGGAGATTTGGTCCTCACCAGATCATGCAAAGACATTGCAGGAGATTGCTGATACAAAGGCACAATCCTTTTATCACGGAGAATTAGCTGATAAAATTGCTGCTTTTTCAAAAGAATATGATGGCTATTTAACAAAAGAAGATCTAATGACACATCAGTCGGAGTGGGTGAAACCAATCAACGTGGATTATCGCGGGTACAAGGTGTGGGAAATCCCACCGAATGGACAGGGGATTGTTGCTTTACAGGCCCTTAATATCTTAAAAGGCTTTACATTTGAAGAAAAAGAAGCGTTAGATACATACCATAAACAAATTGAAGCTATTAAACTGGCATTTTCTGATGCACAGGAACACGTAACGGAAGAAAGTGAGATGCGATATACAACGGATGATCTGTTAAAGGAAACCTATGCCAAGCAGCGAAGAGCACTGATTACCGATGTTGCTGGACAGCCGGAAGCGGGTGAACCAACCGCAAGTGGGACGGTTTATTTGGCAGCTGCAGATAATGAAGGAAATATGGTTTCCTTCATCCAGAGCAATTATATGGGATTTGGATCTGGTTTGGTCGTTCCGGGTACAGGAATAGCTTTACAGAATCGTGGGCATAATTTTTCCATGGACCCAAGCCATATGAACGCATTGGCTGGTGGGAAAAAAACTTATCATACGATAATCCCTGGATTTTTGACGAAGGGAGACCAGCCAGTTGGACCATTTGGTGTCATGGGGGGATTTATGCAGCCACAGGGACATGTGCAGGTGGTGATGAATACAATCGATTTCAGGCTAAACCCACAGTCAGCATTGGACGCACCGCGTTGGCAGTGGATGAAGGATAAAACCGTGGAAGTAGAGCATCGTTTCGCTCATCATCTTGCCAAGGGACTCTCGGAAAAAGGGCACGATATACGGATTCAACTGGAACCGAACAATTTCGGCCGTGGCCAAATTATCTGGCGTGACCCAAAAACAGGTGTACTCGTCGGAGGAACCGAGTCCAGGACAGATGGTACGATTGCAACATGGTAATTTTCCTAAAAGGGTTTAAAAGGATAAGTGATTTATGAAAACACAATGGAATATTTTTATTGCTTTTTTTCGTGTTGGTATGCTTGGATTTGGTGGTGGGCCAGCATCAATTCCGCTTATTCATAAGGAAGTTGTGGATAAATATAAATGGATGGACGCGGAAGAATTCGGCGACCTGATTGCACTCTCAAATACCTTGCCCGGTCCGATTGCAACGAAACTCGCTGGATATATCGGCTATCGTGTGTCAGGAGTATGGGGGCTGTTATGGGCGGTATTCGCAACCATTATCCCTACCATCGTTTTAATGATTGTATTATTAACGTCTCTTTCTTCGATTAAAGATTTTGATTGGGTGCAAGGAATGACGGCAGCCGTTGTGCCAGTAGTCGGGATGATGCTGGCAATGTTAACCTGGCAATTCATAAATAAAGCTGGAAAAGGTTTGGGCTGGATGCAGGCAATTATTCTGGGAATTGTCATTTTTACGCTTCTTCAACTTTTTAATGTCCATCCGGGAATTATTATTGCCGTATTACTGATAATTGCTTTGCTGATTAGAGATAAGCCAATGCGCACTTTCGGAGATAAAGAGGGTGATTCCCGATGATTTATTGGCAGATATTCCTGGCATTTTTCATTCCGGGAATTCTCGGCTATGGTGGAGGGCCCGCGTCCATCCCGCTGGTAGAAAATGAAGTGGTAAAGCGTTATGAATGGATGACGGTACAAGAATTCAGTGAAGTGCTGGCATTTGGAAACTCACTGCCGGGACCAATTGCCACGAAAATGGCCGGATATATCGGCTATGAAGTAGGTGGAGTACTCGGAGCGGTCGTTGGCGTATTTGCAACAGTTGCACCTTCTCTCATTATTATGATTCTATTACTCAGTGTGCTGATGAAGTATAAGCATTCACCAAAAGTAAGAAGACTGACGGCGTTTGTCCAGCCGGTCATCGCTATTTTGCTTGGTTTGATGGCATGGCGTTTTTTCATAGATTCATATGATGGAATCGGTTTTTGGCAGACAGCTACGCTGACGATTGTAAGCTTCTTCCTCATCGAACGCCTGAAAATTCATCCGGCATTTGTAATTGTTGGCGCATTTGTGTATGGCGGCCTCGTTCTGTAAACTTATCTAAAAACAGCGATGACCTCTTTTATAAAGGAGGCATCGCTGTTTTGTTAGCAGTAATGATTATGACTGCGAATAGAGCTATCTCACCAATCCCAGTTTCTTCAACCCATTAAAAATTCCGGAATCACTAACAGAAGTTGTTGTATGTTTAGCAAATTCGAAAAGGTCCGGATGGGCATTCTCCATGGCAAAACCTTCACCAACTGCTTGAAGCATTTCCTTATCATTCATTCCGTCACCGAAAGCAATGGCCTGCTCTTTTGGTATATTTAGTCGCTTCAAAACGGTTGTTACCGCTTCGCCCTTGTTTACATTTTTCCGAATGATATCCTGTGCTGCCTGAATACCATCCACATTTACCACAGAAAGGCGGATATTTAGGTCAATTTCATAAAGGGCCGCTTGTGAAGGTTCTACATTAAGTAAGGTAATACCGATAATCTCGTCCATCACATCATTCCTAAACAGTTCATTTTTCTTTAGTTGAAAAATTTCATTGAATCTTTTAACGAAGGGATGGTCAAGAGAGGTGAAATAATTTTTTCCGTTTGTATATAAAACCATTTCATGATTATTCTCCCTGGCGATTTCCAAAAATTGCTCAACGTTTTCTTTCGACATTGGTTCATCTACAATCGTCTCATCCTGGTATAGGGCATATGCCCCATTATATCCAATATAGGAATCGACTCCCAAATCTTTAGACAGATCTTCTATTTCATGAAGCGGCCTGCCTGTTGCAATAAATACTTCAATACCTTGTTCTTTCAATTGATCAATTGCATCCTTTGTTGAATTTGTATACGTATGGTCCGGTTTTAGAATCGTCCCGTCAATATCCAGAAATACTGCTTTATATGTCATGTTGTTCTCCTTTGTTCAAATAATAATAATATCCATCGTCTATTCTAGCATAAAGCAATGAAACTAAGGAATCATTAACATGGAGTTTTACAGGACGCTTATTCTGAAACGTTCTCTTCCAATAGTTTGATTGCTTCTCTACGGGTACGCACACCAAGTTTTTTATATAAGGAAGTGATATAATTTTTTACTGTACCAATGGACAGGTATAATTCGGTGGCAATTTCTTCGTTTGTTAATCGATTCATAATAAAAAAAGCAAGCTCTTTTTCACGTTTGGATAGAGGGAAATTCTGGCTATCCCATTTGTAATCCATGGTGTATCCAGACTCTTGACTGCTGTTAAATAGTTTTGCAATGGATTCACCTGCAAATGTAGGCATTGGGATTTTATTTTGTGTTACATCCCAAATCGCCTGTATAATCTGTTCGGTTTCCCAGTCTTTTAATAAGTATCCGTTCGCGCCATTGGCAATTGCTCTGATGACATCCTCTCCGCTTGTGTGGGAGGATGTCATGAGAATCATAATATCAGGATATTCTTGCTTAATTTGTTTGGTGGTCTCAATGCCATTCATGATTGGCATATGTACATCCATCAACATAATATGCGGCTGTTTTTTTGCTAATGTTAATGCTTCACGTCCATTGTTTGCTGTACCGATTACTTGAAAGCCTTCCTGCAGGTCCAGGATTGTTCGTAAACCATCCACCATTAAAGGTTGGTCATCGATTATAGCGATTGTAAGTTTCTCCATCTGTTTACGTCCTTTCTCCCGAGATATATTCCTGACAGTTACGAAAATATAAATTATTCCTCCTTGCATCATTTTGAGAATAAGCATATTAAATGTTAATAAATTCAGATATTTATAATAGGTATATTCTATCATATAAAATTATGAACAGTAAGACAGATTCATGTATTGACATCCCTTTTCATCCGTTTACATGGAGGGGTTTTTGTCGAATATTGTCTCGTGACTTTTGTTGTGACCTTTATGACCTTGTAGTTCTTTTGGATTATCGTATATACTGAATTGGAAAATAGAAACAGCTCGTTTATTTTTCTGGGGAGAGGCTGTATAGGGGAAAGTTCTCATAAAATGAAAAGAGAGGAGTAACATGGAAACAATGGCAAATGATGACGAATGGGTGAAGCTGGTGCTTGAAGCAAGGCGTATTGGACTTACCATCGAAGAAATTCGCCAGTTCCTGTCAGAGGCAGCTGAAGGAAGAGAAAAAGAAATAGTTAAATAAATATAGGTAAATAGGGTAATCAACTGTAAAAGAATTGCGAACAGGTTCCATTTGTTTAAGCAATTCTTTTATTTTTTTAGCAGTTAAGAAACCAGCATGGTGGCTAAGAGCATGTCGCCACCATCTATAATGAAAACAGCTGATGTAACCAAAAGGCTGTTCTCTCAAAGATATGGGACTGCGATTACTCGCCCCACCGAAAAGACTTGTCGCTTTTGACTCAAAAGATATAAAAGACCGCACACGACTCAAAGTGTACGGCCTTTATATTTATAATGCCTGATCATCCACAGATTCAAGCCATTCTTCAATTGTATCGACAACAGATTCAACGGTTCCTTCTTTGAATGGAGAGGTGAGTTTTGCAGATTCCACCAGCCCCAGGAAAGATTTTGACCCACCAAGTTTACACAGGTTCAGGTAATCCCTCCAGGCTTCTTCATAATTTTCACGGGATCTCTTCCAGAATTGGAAGGCGCATATCTGTGCAAGCGTATAGTCAATATAATAGAATGGATCTTCATAGATATGTCCCTGACGTTGCCAGAATCCGCCTTCTTCCAAATAGGAGATTCCGTCATAATCGCGATGCGGCAAGTAGATTTCCTCCAATTTTTTCCACGCCTCTTTACGTTCATCCGGTGTCCATTCCGGATTCTCATAAACTAGGTGCTGGAATTCATCGACACAGACACCATATGGGATGAACTGCAAGCCATCAGCCAAATGTGCATATTTATATTTATCTGTTTCTTCCTTGAAAAATAATTCCATCCACGGCCAGGTGAAAAATTCCATGCTCATTGAATGAATTTCCGCAGCCTCGCTTGTCGGAATCAGATATTCCGGAATCCCTATATTTCTGCTGGAATAAAACTGGAAGGCATGTCCTGCTTCATGTGTCAGTACATCAATATCTGCTGACGTTCCATTAAAGTTTGAGAAAATAAATGGAGATTGGTAATCTTCAATGAATGTGCAATATCCGCCAGCTTCTTTTCCTTTCTTCGCTTCAAGATCCATCAAGTTGCGATCAAGCATAAAATGGAAAAATTCATTCGTTTCCTCAGATAATTCCTCGTACATTTTCCTGCCGTTTTCGATAATCCATTCTGGTGACCCTTTGGGCTGTGCGTTACCGCTTTTAAATTTAAAATTCTCATCATAGAATTTTAAAGTGTCCACACCAATTCGGTCTGCCTGTTTTTCATATAGTTTCGTTACAAGCGGAACAATCATGTTACGCACCTGTTTACGGAAATCGGTAACCATAGCTGCATCGTAATCAATCCGCTCCATTCGGATATAGCCGAGCTCTGTGAAGTTTTTATATCCGAGTGTTGTTGCTATTTGATGGCGGATTTTTACCAATTGATCGTAAATATCATCAAATTTGGCTGCATGGTTTGCAAAAAATCCTGCGCTTGCCTCAACAGCTTGCTTCCGGGTAGTACGGTCCTTATTTTGGGTGAACGGGGAGAGTTGTGCAAGGGTATAGGTTTCTCCCTGAAATTCCACTTCTGCCGATGCCACCAATTTGGAATATTCGGATGTGAGCTTGTTTTCTTGTTGTAACAGTTCGATCACTTCATGTGAAAATGACTTGATACTAAAATCCGCAATATGGAAGAGCTGGGAGCCCCAGCTTGCTTCAAGCTCTTTGCGATATGGCGATTTAACCAATGCTTTATAAAATTGGGTATTTAATGCTGTCAATTCAGGTTCTAATTCATCAAAATAATCACGTTCTTTTTGATAGAACGCATCATTTGTATCAATGGAGGCACGAATATAAACCAGATTCCCCATCGTGTTCAACCGATTACGAAAGGCGTTCATTCCTTCCATCGCTTTTGACGCTTCCTTGACCGACCCGGCAGCTGTGAATCGATCGAGCAATACGGCGAATTTCTCCTGCTCACTCTCCAGGTCAGGTCGTTCATATGTATAATTTTCAAATGTTTGCATAATTAATTCCTCCTCCAACATGTATTTCGACATTTCATGTAAAAATCCTTTCTCCTATCTTACAGGTGATTCGAGTTAGCGATATGGAATTTGTCTGATTGCCATCCTGTATTCTATAATGGACAGAAGGAAAAAACGTACAGAAATGGGGATGACATGAAACCAAAGTTTGAATTAACGAAGGAACAGAAGGATGATATGACAGGTGCAATCAAAGGTTATTTTGAAAAAGAGCGGGACGAGATGATTGGGGATTTGGCGGCAGTTTTGCTGCTGGAGTTTTTCATGGAAGAACTTGCTCCAATGTTCTATAATTTAGGTGTGGAAGACAGTCATCGTTTCATGGCTGAAAAACTTGATGACCTATTTGAAATCCAAAAATAAATAAACCAATATGAAGGAGATGCAGTATGGGAGTTGATGGCAGATACCGGAAAAATATCCATCCCGGTTTGGAAGTGCATATCGTGTTGAAAAAGGATCAGCGAACAGGGAAAACAACAAAGGGTATCGTAAAAGATATTCTGACAAACTCGAGTTTCCATCCACATGGTATAAAAGTAAGGATGGAAGATAGGCAGGTGGGAAGAGTACATCATTCATAAATCGAATAATCTGAGGTATGGAAAAAGTCACGGTTTAATTGACTTTATTTGGATTCGATTTTATACTATAGAAAGCGTTATATTATTTTACGAGGTGAATGATCATGATACAATCGGTGTTTACAATTGGGGTAATTTTAACTGCAGTACTAGTAGTTCTCGGTTTATTCCTTTCTAAAACGCTTGCCAAAGAGTCTAGGGTAGGGTACTATCCATGTGTCTTTTCCGCATTTGTCGGCATATTATTGATTCTGACAGGTTCCATAATGGATAAGGTGGATATTATGGGAGCAGGCCTTGGTGGCTGGGGAATTGCATTTATGTTTGCAGCAGCGATAGGCTTTGTTATTACTTCCATTTTCGATGCTTATGCAAATGCAGAAGCTTAAGTGATGTGAAAAGAGCGAGGGAATCGCTCTTTTTTTATTTGGTTGTTTCATTAAAAAATCCGCAGAAATGGTTTCTGCGGATTTTAATTCATTTCAAATACGTATTCCCATCACGCTGTTCTATTTTTCCTTCTTTCATCAGTTTACCGAGTGCGCGTTTGAAAGCGGCTTTACTGATAAGAAATGTACCCCGGATATCTTCGGGATCACTTTTGTCACTAAATGGAATCTGTCCGCCACTTTCTTTGAGTCGTGCTAAAATAGCTTCGGCATCTTCACCCATGCTATGTTTTTTAAGTGGACGCAGTGAGACATTTAGAGTGCCGTCTTCTTTTACATCAATGACACGGCCATGGACAAGTTCACCAAGACGCGGTTCTTCTTTCCGCTCCGTGTAATGAATAAAACCACGATAATCATCATCTGTTATAATCGCTGAACCTTCACGACTTGTATGATAGACAGTGCCAGTAATCGGTTTATTCAGCAATTCTTCCGGTGCCAACTCAATTTCCCTTGCGATAATCCCTTCAGTTGCGGGAAGCGCGAGCAGACGCCCTTTTTGGTCTATTCCCAATGTGATAAAAAGCCAGTCACCAGTTTCAGGCCACACATCTTCAAATAATGGCAAGTCGTCTGTGGACACAAGTATTTCTTTCGATGTTCCAATGTTGACAAAGGCACCTAATTTCGGAATCACTTCCACTACTTCCGCCCATCCATATTCATCCATCACGATTGTCGGCAGTTTTGTTGTAGCAATCATCTGGCTTTTTTTATCAAGATATAGAAATACCTCAATATCCTGATCAATTTCTAATTCTTTCTCTGTTTCATTATGATGTAAAAGCACTTCCTGCATATCCTTTTTCAACACATAGCCCGTTTCAATTTTCCTTAGTACGTTCAGTGTTTGGATGGTGCCGGCCTGTAGTTGATTCATGTTAAAACCCTCTTTCATAATTGTATATGTATTGGAAAAGGGGTACCCCTACTATAAGAGTACCCCTTTAATTTCTAAAGTAACACATAAGTTTTATATTCATTTTAATCCCGATTTTTTTCGGGTGGGAAATTTTATCTTTCAATTTCACTTTACCGCGGTACATGTTCCACAAGTCACAACATAGCAACGATTGGATTGTGACTTTCTAACTTAAGCAACGTAAGCCCTACCTGCTCTTACATCCTTGCGGCCCTTTAGCCGCGCCAGTGTGAATAAGCATCTTTTTTTCTAAAAGATTACGTAGAATGCCAGAGTTACTTATTTGCTACTTCTTTGTTAACTTTACAATAATCTCATAAAATTCATCGCTTGTCAACTTTTCATGCGTGTACCAGTTGAAATAGATTGAGTATACGTAAACATTTATGCTAAGATTAAGTTTTAAAGAAGGCTTTTTCGTAAAAGCATTTTCAAGGTGTCTTGCATTTTAAGCAGCTTAGAATCGCTTTCTGTTTAAGTAAAAAAAATCCATAAAACATAATTTCCTTGAAGTTTTATCCGTACAAAAGAACACCGCTCCCAGCGAAGTATTCTGCCGAAGCGATTGTATAGAGCTGATTCAAAAGGAATGGAAGAAAGCAAAACCACGATAAAGTTAGATGTCGCACTATATGGTTTTTGTGTCAAAGTAACATTTCTTTTCAATGGGGTGAGTAATCGCAGTCCAAACTATTAGAAAACAGTCTTCATGAAAGTTTTGAAAAGGGGGGATAGGCATTGAGTGAACAATTAGGACTTCGTACATTGGAAAAAGAAGATTTGGAATTCATACATAAGCTGAATAATAATGCGGAGATTATGTCGTATTGGTTTGAAGAGCCTTATAAATCGATGGCAGTGCTGAAGGATACTTTTGATAAAAACATGGACAACCCGCATAAAAGACAATTTATCCTCTATAAGAATGAAGAAAAACTGGGGTTGGTTGAATTGGTATCGATTGATTATATTCACCGAAAAGCTGAATTTACCATCATCATCGATCCCGAGCATCAAGGAAAAGGCTATGCAGGGACTGCAACACGTCTTGCCACTGACTATGCTTTCTCGCATTTGAATTTACATAAGTTGTATTTAATTGTAGATAAAATAAATGAAAAAGCCATTCATATTTACAAAAAGTGCGGGTTCGAGGTGGAAGCAGAACTAAGGGATGAGTTTTTTGTAAATGGTATGTATCACGATGCTATATTAATGTGTATGTTTAAAGAAAATTATAGGAAGATGAACGGATAGTTTCATCGTTTTGGAGATGTCATCATGAGTTTATTTTTTAATGTTATTTTACCAATTATCGCAGTGTTTGCTACAGGTTTTATACTACAACGGATACGGATTTCCGATGTGAAAACATTATCAACGGTTACGATCTATATACTGACACCTTCGCTCGTGTTCGTAAATCTGTCGGAGGCCGATTTTGATAGAGGTTATTTAATTATTGTTATTTTTATGCTCGTTTTATTTTTCATCATCGTTTTTCTCAATAAAATACTGGCACGTATTTTCAAATGGTCGCCTTCTGTAGAAAGTGCGTCCATCTTATCAAGCGGATTTATGAATTCCGGGAATTACGGGCTTCCGGTTGTCCTGTTTAGTGTGGGGAATGCTGCCTTACCGTATGCAGTATTCATTATGGTAGTACAGTCAATGATGAATAATTTTTTTGGTGTGTATTATGCATCACGAAGTACAAGCGGGATGAAGCGATCATTGCTTAATATATTGAAAATGCCTGCAACCTATGCAGCGATTCTGGCTTTTATGTTCCAGGGGTTTTCATGGGGACCGCTTCCTGAATCCATCCATTCCACCTTATCTATGGTAGGGAACGCAGCTATTCCTGTTATGATGATTATGCTTGGTATGCAGCTTGCTTCGATTACATCACTTCGAGTGAATTGGCAGGTCATTGCTTCATCTGTCACATTGAAAATGGTCATCTCACCAATTATTGCGTTTGGGTTTGTTTCCCTTGTTGATGTGGATCCGATAATTGCCTCTGTCATTATCATCATCTCGGCGATGCCAACTGCAGCCACTACAACGATGTATGCAATCGAATTTGATACCGAGCCGGATCTTGTGTCGAGTATAACATTGGTAGGTACATTAATTAGTATTTTATCATTGACGGTGTTACTGAACCTCATTGCATAAATTCTGCAGCATGTTTTCAATCAGGAACTTCCGGGTAACTTATAGTATTGAGCGGGATTTCTTATGAAAGGATGAAAATGATGCTACGTACGATTTTAATGATTATTGGTGCTATTGTTGTGATTGGATTTATTCTTTCGCTGCTGTAAAAAGCTATATAGGTACATTTGTTTTAAAAATCCGAATTCTGCCTTATGATAATAGTAGGGTTGAATTTGGATTTTTTTAGTGGTTTAGAAAGTGCAAAACTATTGATAACTCAAAAAGGAGTGTTGATATTGGATCTTGAATTAAAAGGGAAATCAGTCATTGTAACAGCTGCGAGCAAAGGGCTTGGCAGGGCTGTCGCCTTAGAGTTTGCAAGGGAAGGAGCGCATGTCCTGATCAGCAGTAGAAATGAGGAAGCGCTTGAGGGGGCAGTGAAAGCGATAAAGGAGGAAACAGGAAACAGCAATATTGATTTTGCAGTGTGTGATATGAAACAACCGAAACAAATCAAACAGTTGGTGGATAAGGCAGTGGCTTGGAATGGAGGGGTGGATGTCCTAATTAACAACGCCGGGGGCCCGCCAGCAGGAAAGTTTATGGATATGGCAGATGAGGACTGGTACCATGCATTTGAATTGAACTTACTCAGTTTTGTTCGTACCATTCGGGAAGCTGTTCCATACATGAAGAAACAAAAATATGGACATATCGTAAACCTTGCTTCTTCTTCCATTAAGCAAACACTTGATAATCTTGTGCTATCCAATACGATGCGGCCGGGGATTGCAGGATTGGCCAAGACATTGTCTCAGGAACTTGGAGAGGACAATATTTTGATAAATACAGTTGGTCCGGGAACAATTGAAACAGATCGAATCATGGAACTTAACCAGTCCAAAGCAGACATTCAAGGGGACACACCGGAAACCATCAAAAAAGAAGCGCAACAACAGATACCGATGAAGCGATATGGAGAACCACATGAGTTTGCCAAAGCGATTGTATTTCTGGCATCCGGAGCGAATACCTATATTACAGGACAATCACTGATTGTGGATGGTGGTTTGGTTAAGGCATTATAAAATATTGGAAATACCAATGGCAATCAATAGAACTGGTGGAAGGAAGACCATTTGCCGGAGCTTTTTGTTTTTTGCCAATAGAGCTCCTGTTTGAATACCGCAAAACACGAATAATCCGCTCATCAAGGCAATGAGTATAGCGGTAAGCACAGGGGAATAGCCTAACATCGATGCCCCAATTCCTGCTCCGAATGCATCCAGTGCCAATGCCGCCCCAAGTAGAACAGCTTCGCCGGGAGAAATGATACCTGAGTGATCGATGTCCGCTTTGTCCGGTGTTGTCAGGACAGTCGTCCATATGTTTTGGTTTTTCTTCGTCTCTTTCTCCGGCCGGATGATAGAATAGAGGGAGAAGAGGCCAAGAAAAATTAAGATGCTTCCACCGAGTATTTTTGTCATGTCGGGAGAAATAATGTAGCCCAGCATCTGTCCGATTGTCATTGCCAATAATACAATAATCCCGGAGCATAACATGATAATCGCTAATGCGATGATTGGAACACGGATTTTTCGCAGCCCATAAGTTACTCCTACACTAAAACCATCTAAACTTACGGCAATGACTAATAAAAATAATCCGATATAATAGGCCATAACATCAATTCCTTCAAATAATTTCTAGGTTAGTGTATGGTACAGTGCTATAGGGTGTGCGTGAGCAGAAGAAGGGAATAACAACAATCTTTACGAAAAGAGTCTTGCGAGAAGAGCCTTTATGATAAAATAGAATTAGATGTTTCTTTAAAGAGAGGATTTTAGGAAATGAGTAAAACAGTAGTACTTGCAGAGAAACCTTCTGTGGGCCGTGACATTGCACGCGTATTGAATTGCAGCAAAAAAGGCAATGGCTTCATGGAAGGTTCAAAATATATCGTAACATGGGCGCTGGGGCACCTGGTGACACTGGCTGACCCGGAAGTTTATGACGATAAATACAAAACATGGAAGCTCGATGATTTGCCAATGCTGCCGGGAAAACTGAAATTAGTCGTGATCAAAAAGACCGGAAAACAGTTTAATACAGTGAAAACGCAGCTAAACCGGAATGATGTGAGTAATATCGTTATTGCCACAGATGCAGGAAGAGAAGGAGAGCTTGTTGCACGCTGGATTCTTGAGAAAGCACGTGCGAAAAAGCCGGTGAAACGTTTGTGGATATCATCCGTTACCGATAAAGCAATTCGTGATGGGTTCAAAAACCTGAAGCCTGGACAGAAATATGAAAATCTCTATGCTTCAGCGGTGGCTCGTTCTGAGGCGGATTGGTATGTTGGCCTGAATGCGACTCGTGCCTTGACGACGAAATTTAATGCCCAGCTGTCAAGTGGGCGTGTACAGACACCGACACTTGCAATGATTGCCAAACGGGAACAGGAAATCAGGGAATTCAAGCCAAAGAAATTTTACGGTATCGAAGCAAAGACGAATAAAGGGTTTACATTGACATGGCAGGACACGAAAAAAAATAGCCGGATGTTTTCCAAAGAAAAAGCAGATGCAATTCTCAAAAAGCTGAAAAATAAACCGGCTAACGTTACGGATGTGGCTAAAGCATATAAGAAAAAATTTGCACCACAGCTTTATGATTTAACCGAATTACAGCGTGATGCCAACCGGATATTCAATTTTTCAGGGAAACAGACCCTGTCTCTCATGCAGAAATTATATGAGCAGCATAAGGTTCTGACATACCCACGTACCGATTCAAGGGTCCTTTCCAGTGACATTGTGCCGACATTGAAGGATCGTGTGAGGGCCTGTGGTGTGGATCAGTACGCGAAACCCGCTACAAAAATAATGAAAAAAGATCTGAAACTGTCCAAAGCAGTTGTGGACAATGCGAAAGTCAGTGATCACCATGCAATTATTCCGACAGAAGAACCGGCCATTCTGGAAGACCTTAACGACAAAGAACGTAAAATTTATGATTTGGTTGTGAAACGGTTCCTGGCCGTGCTCTCTGACCCGTATGAATATGAACAGACTACGATTACAGCAGAAATTGCAAATGAGCATTTCACAGCAAAGGGTAAAATTGTCAAAAAACAGGGTTGGAAAGAAATTTACGATAATCGCCTGGACGATGAGGACAGTCAGGGAGATCAGCGTTTACCTGCAGTTGAAAAAGGAGATACCTTCAAAGAAATGAACGTATCAATGACATCTGGTGAAACGAAGCCGCCAGAGCGCTTTACGGAAGGGGCTTTGCTTCAGGCAATGGAAAATCCAGTTCGTTATATGAGCTCGGATGAACAGCATTTGGCTAGGACGATCAATAAAACAGGAGGGCTTGGAACGGTTGCAACAAGGGCGGATATCATTGAAAAGCTGTTCAACAGCATGTACATGGAAATGAAGGGGAAATATATTTTCATCACAGCCAAGGGCCGACAGTTGCTCGATCTGGTACCCGAAGATTTAAGCTCACCTGCATTGACAGCAGAATGGGAAAATAAGCTGAGCCTGATAGCGGAAGGGAAATTAAAAAAGGATACATTCATTAATGAAATGAAAAGCTATTCCCGGGAAGTTGTCCAGGAAATCAAAAATAGTGATGAAACATTCAAGCATGACAACATGACAGGGACGAAATGTCCGGACTGTGGAAAACTCATGCTTGAGATTAAGAATAAACATGGACGTATGCTTGTCTGTCAGGACAGGTCCTGTGGGCATAAGAAAAATATTGCCAAAAGTACCAATGCACGCTGTCCAAACTGCCATAAGCGCCTGGAACTTCGTGGGGAAGGCGAAGGGAAAATGTTCATCTGCAAATGTGGTCATAGAGAAAAACTTTCTACATTCAATGAACGGAAACAACGGGAGAAAAAACATAAGGTATCGAAAAAAGATGTAAATAAGTATTTGAAGAATCAGGATGATGGATTTGCGAACAATGCACTGGCGGAACAACTTGCAAAACTGAAGAAATAAAAAAAGCTGTGAGAGGAATTACCTTTCACAGCTTAAAATTTATTTATCGGTTCATCGAGTACATGATGATCGGTTTCTTTGGACTTTTTCTGTTGGGAAGAGGGTTTCATCTCGTTTTTTGCATCTTTCATATCACTGCTTACTTCTTTCAAATCTTCTTGTGCGTCTTTGGCAGTTGAAACAACGTCCTTGGATTGTTCCACCATATCCTGTGTCGTTTCCTTGATTTCCTGCCCTTGATTATCCAGAATTTGCTGGATTTTGTTCACGGCATCTTTCGTAATTTCGGTGGTACGCTTCACTTTATCAATAATCATATTTTTTGTCCCGGCAGGATCTTCTTTCACAGTTGAAGCATAATTGCTGACGGAATCCTTCATCTGACTAGATGATTCCTTTAGTTTCTTCCGGGCTTTTGTATTGCTTAGAATCAGGATTAAACCTGCTGCTACAGTCCCTGCTCCAACAAGCAGGCCTGTCTTATTTTTGTTTTTCTGTACCATCTCCGTCTCACCTTTCAGTGAAAAATGTATTTAATGGGTATTTACCCTGATTGTTAAAGGGAAATTCCTCCAACCCTGCTGTAAAGTGGTGTTTAGTATCTTTTTTCTTCAATGATATTATGGTACTCATCCAGGATTTCCACTTTACTTGGACTATTTTCTTTCGCCATCTGTTCAGCTGCTTCGATGGCTGCATCTTTTGCATCATAGACTTCTTCTGGTGCAACATCTTCCAGTTTAACAAACCATCCTGTTGCATCTACATTTGGTGCTACACTATACGTTTTCATGTTTTAATAAAACTCCTTTTTCGTTTGATATTAATATTTACCCATGCAGTTGATAATCAAAACTTATGATCTTTAAATTAGCGAGAAACCATTGAACATGTACAGAAATAATAATTTTCTGTATAATATATGGATAGAAATTTTTCGGTAAATCGTTAAGTTTTGATAGAAAGGGGGAGGTTAAAATGGAAATCCATGATAAACAAATAAAAGGTGCAATTGATAAAGAAACCCGATGCAGGCATTATCACCAGTCAAACGACCGTATCGCAATCAAATTTTATTGTTGCGGAGAATATTTCCCATGCTATCAGTGTCATCACGAGTATGGCTGTGGTGGGGGACAGGTTTGGCCACGCAAGCGATTTGATCAGAAAGCAATTTTATGTGGATCCTGCGGTACGGAGCATACGATTAAGCAATATCTAGAAAGCGGGAATGTTTGTCCTGAATGTGAAGCATCATTTAATCCAGGGTGCTCGTTGCATTATCATTTGTATTTTGAAAGGATTTAATGGATTTACCATAAGCTGTTTACTTGCATTAAATAAACCCTTATCATTAAATAGAGATAGATAGTTTTAATGAATATAAGGAGGTACACCATAGATGGCTTTCGTTATTTTGGATCCGTGTGGACCGGAGAAATCAGCAGAGTGTGTGAGTGTTTGTCCGGTTGACTGTATCGAAGAAGGTCCGGATCAGTTTTACATAGATCCAGACGTTTGTATAGATTGTGGAGCATGCAAAGCGGTTTGTCCGGTTGATGCGATAGAGGAAGAATATGATTTGGAGCCAAGCCAGGAAGTATTCTTGGATAAGGCAGAAGAATTTTTTGCCAATAGATAGATGCAGAAATAAGGCCGCCTTTTGTGAAGGTGGTCTTATTTTTTTGGCAGTTAAGAAAACTTTCTTACTGTATAAATGTAACTAAGGCTTTTCGTCATAAAAGCTTGGGTGTTTAGCCAAGTTTTCTAATAAGGTGACTAAGTTTTATGTCATCGTTCCACAACACCTGTGTGTTAAGCTAAAAAACAGTCAACAGATTGTCCTGATGACTGTTTTTCTCCTTCAATCTATATCACTTACTATTCTTCTTCTGTTTTTTCGGCTATTTTACTGGCAATCCAGCGCTCTGCAATTGCTTCATCAATTTCATAAACTTTGCCGGCACGAAGCAGTTCACCGTGGTATGCGGTTTGGACATTCATTTTTATTTTCACCATATTAATTTCCCCTTGTTATTCATTAATGATTTAAGTATACAGGAAAAGTGACGTTTCATGCAGTTGAAACGTCACTCCACCGTTAATGTTCCAGTATCATTTCCAGCGCCTGGTTAATATCTATTGTTGGCTGTTTACAGGCAAAGTTCTCACATACATAAACCGTTGTTTTACCAGCGGTCTGTTTATATCCGGAGGCAAATGGAGCGACAGTGGCGAACTGCTCTGGCTCTTCTCCTGCGAGTATCATGACATTTGGCAGGTATCTTTCCTGCAGCTGATGAATCAGTTCAATTCGCTCGGGGTCATCGCTTGCTCCGAGTATGACAACTTCTTTTGTCGGGTTTTT
Source organism: Virgibacillus ainsalahensis (assembly GCF_055380755.1). Lineage (NCBI taxonomy): Bacteria > Bacillati > Bacillota > Bacilli > Caryophanales > Bacillaceae > Virgibacillus > Virgibacillus ainsalahensis. The sequence continues at coordinate 989,669 of NZ_AP043943.1, forward strand.
CCGGAGCTGCAGGCTTTGAATGAAGAAAGGACTTGCAGAAGCCATTCGATTTATATCTTCATAAAATGTCCCATCCATTTCCTCCACTTTATCGAGATAAGATGTGTCACCTGTTAAATAGTTTAGATGGGTAAGCATAACTGCTGCAACACTATTCCCTGATGGAATCGCACCATCATAGACTTCCTTATCTTCGGCGATCAGTTTTTCAGCGTCTTTTCCGCTGAAGAAAAAGCCACCATTGGTCTCGTCCCAAAACAGATCAATCATTTGGTCAGCGAGTGTTTTGGACTTTTTTAGGTAATCCAGGTCAAATGTGGACGCGTATAATTCGATATAGCCCCAAAGCAAAAATGCGTAATCGTCAATATATGCTTTATACTTTGTTTCCCCGTCCCGGTAGCGGGCCATCAGGCGGTTTTCTTGAAACAGTTTTTCCTCAATAAATTGCATTGCTTTTTCAGCGAGGTTCGTATATTCCTTATTTCTAAAAGCCTTTCCTGCTTTTGCCAATGCTGCAATCATCATGCCATTCCAACCTGATAAAATCTTATCATCGACATGAGGATAGGTGCGTTTTTCTCGTTTCTCCAAAAGTTTTTTACGGGCATTTTCCAATTGTTCCTGTAATGCTTCTGGAGACAAGTTATTTTCCCGTGCTTCATGTTCTATATTTTTGCCAATCAGATTCGGGATGTTTTGCCCTTCAAAATTTCCCTGTGGTGTGATGGAATATACAGAGCTGTACAGATCACCGAGTTCTTCGCCAAGGATGTCGAATATTTCTTCATACTCCCAAACATAATATTTGCCTTCCACACCTTCTGAATCCGCATCGATAGCTGAATAAAATGCCCCTTCGTCACTCGTCATTTCCCGCTTGATAAAGGTAATGATCTGTTCATTTATCTGTTTATAGAAGGGGTCTTTTGTAACCTGATAGCATTCGGTATAGACGGTTAACAGTAATGCATTATCATAAAGCATTTTTTCAAAATGGGGGACAAGCCATTCCTCATCTGTGGAATAACGAGAGAACCCAAATCCAACATGATCGAATATTCCTCCTTGTGCCATCGCCTTTAAGGTGTTTTCGACTATTTTTAAGGCAGGTGTCTGCCCTGTGAAATGATAATGTTTTAACAGAAACAGCAAATTTTGCGGCATCGGAAATTTAGGTGCACTCCCAAAACCGCCATTGGCTAAGTCAGAGCTTTTGGCTAACTGCTGATAGGCTTTGTCCATTGTATCTTTGGGCAGGCGGTGTTCACTTTTCTCTGTTACTGTCCGATTCAGTGCATTTGTTACACTCTTTGTGACTTCTACTATATGGTCAGGATCCTGATGGTATTTTGCATGGAGTTGTTCCAATGCGTCCATAATTCCAGGTATGCCATATTTACTGTTTTTTGGAAAATAGGTGCCTGCGTAAAAGGGGACTTTATCTGGTGTCATAAAAACAGTAAGCGGCCACCCACCATGACCTGTCATCATCTGACATACTTTCATATAAACAGAATCCACATCCGGCCGTTCTTCCCGATCAACTTTAATGGATACATAATGTTCGTTTAAAAGGGAAGCCACTTCCTCGTCTTCGAATGATTCTTCGGCCATAACATGACACCAATGGCAAGTTGAGTAGCCGATAGAAAGGAAGATCGGTTTATTTTCTTGTTTAGCTTTTTTGAATGCTTCATCTCCCCATGGGTGCCATTCCACTGGGTTATTGGCATGTTGGAGCAGGTATGGGGATTTTTCATTGATTAATCTATTTGACTTGCTATTATTTTCAACCATATATTACCGTCTCCTTTTAATAATATTTATATATGTATGTTACCCAAACAAAAAGAAAAAGACACGCATTGAATCTAAAGTGGATTAGAAAAAGGATTTCGCACTGCCTACAGAAATTGCTTGGAAAGTTTCCCATTGACGTATTAATGTAAACTTGTTATTATTCTTCTATTATTTAAATGAATAGTTTACCTTGTATAAGTTCAAGAATACGGCTTGGACGTTTCTACCAGTTACCCTAAATAGCTAGTCTACAAGGAATGGAAATATAAATGATATTTTTTAATTCCTTGTAGAGAAACTTTGGCATGTTTGTGGCCAAAGTTTTTTTAGTGGATAGGAACCTCCTTCATACGTGTAATATAGCAGAACAGGAGATTGTATATCATGAAGAATTTTTTTCAATTTAAAGAACGGAATACTTCCTTTAAACAGGAAACCCTGGCAGGTGTGACAACCTTCCTTTCCGTTGCGTATATCTTAGTCGTAAATCCACTTATCCTCAGCCAGGCGGGTATGGATAGGGGCGCTGTATTTACCGCAACGGCTGTTACTGCTATCATCGGTACACTACTGATTGGTTTACTTGCTAACTACCCGATCGCTATTGCGCCTAGTATGGGATTGAATTCGTTTTTTACTTTTTCCGTTACTATCGGGATGGGGGTAGATTGGGAAGTAGCCTTAACGGGGGTCTTCATTGCCGGGTTCATTTTTATGATATTAAGTTTAATGAAAATCAGGGAGAAGATTATTAATGTCATTCCACAGAATTTAAAACTTGCGATTTCTTCCGGGATCGGATTCTTCATTGCATTTATTGGGTTGAAAAACGCAGGTATTATTGTTTCCAATCCAGATACGTTTGTTACGGTTGGAAACCTGACAACACCTACGACCGCACTGGCTGTATTTGGTCTGGTCATTACGATATTTATGTTAGTACGTGGAATCAATGGGGCGATATTCTATGGTATGGTAATTTCAACGATTATCGGGATGATAGTGGGATTAATTAGTATTCCTTCATCCATCTTTGGGGAAATACCGAGTATAGAGCCAACATTTGGTGTTGTGTTTTCTCACTTAGATGAGATTTTTACCCCTGAATTAGTAGCAGTTATCTTCACATTTCTATTTGTTGCCTTCTTTGATACAGCTGGCGCATTAATTGGGCTTACCAGTCAAGCAGGAATGGTGAAAGATAATAAGATCCCAAATGTAGGAAGAGCATTGCTTGCTGATTCTTCAGCCGGGGTAGTCGGAGCCATATTGGGAACATCCACACCTGCCACAAGTGTTGAATCTTCTGCTGGTATATCAGTCGGTGGAAGAACAGGTTTTACTGCAATCATCATTGCTGCTTGTTTTGCGATTGCTTTATTCTTTTCACCCGTTCTTGCTGTTATTACTACGGAAGTTACGGCACCTGCATTGATTATCGTGGGGGCGTTGATGGCGATGGAAATAAGTAAGATAAACTGGAGTAAATTAGAAATCGTAATCCCATCGTTTTTAACGATTATCATGATGCCTCTCACTTCCAGTGTAGCAAACGGTATTGCATTTGGCTTTGTGCTTTATCCCCTATCTTTAATTGCACAAAAGCGCTTTAAAGAAATACATCCGATTATGTATGTGCTTTGTCTTTTATTCATTTTGTATTTTGTTTTTGTAGCATAAAACGTTTGTCTTATAATTATAAACAACTTCATATTTTGTAAAGAAATAGCTAACATAGCCTGAGAGACTCTTTTTAAAAGGGTCTTTTTTTATGAAATATTTAAAGCGGAAAGGAGGACAGGGAACTTTACTCAAGTAAACAAACGATTGCACAAGTGAGTAACGGGAGGAAATCATAATATTAATAAGTTGCCGAATTTGGGTAAAGCCAGCGGCAATGCTAACTCCATTCATGTAAGCGATACCTTTGCTGGTGTAATAATGATTAATCAATCTATATATTTTAAATTTTATGTTGATTTTTTATAAAAAGGATGTATAATACAAATATAGCATATGTGCAAACGTTTTCATTCATGTATATGATCAAACGTTTGCAAAAAATCAGGGGAGGTCAATAAAATGAGAAAGGGATTCATGGCTTTATTTGCAATGCTACTTATTCTTGGAATACTTGCTGCGTGCGGTCCGGACGATGAACCGGCTAATGAAGGTACGGATGACGGCGGAAGTGCGGAGGGAGAAAGTACGGAAAAACCGGAAAAATTGATTGTCTGGGAAGATCAGGATAAAGGAGCTGCATTGGAGGATGCTGCAGCGAAGTTTACAGAGGAACATGGAATTGAAATTGAATATGTGGAATATAACATTACGGAAATGCAGGAAAACCTTGCATTGGATGGAAATACGGAAAATGCGCCTGACGTTGTAACGATGTCACATGATGGGGTGGGGCCATCTGTTGTTAAAGGATACATATCACCGCTTGATGTAAGTGATGATATCCTGGACCAGTTCACAGAATCATCTGTGGAAGCGTTTGAATATGAAGGTGAGCTTTACGGATTGCCAAAAGCCACGGAGACTACTGTATTTATTTACAATAAAGAACTGTTGGAAGAAGCACCGGCATCCATGGATGAGGTTTATGAGTTGTCCGAAGAAGCAGCCGCAGGAGATGATTATGGGTTCCTGGCACTTTGGGATGATTTTTATCATAGTCATGGGGTCTTTGAAGGATTTGGAAGCTACGTATTTGGTGACGATGTAACAGATATAGGGTTAAACAATGAACAAGGTGTCCAAGCGCTTGAATATATTAACACCTGGTATGATGAAGGGTTATTCCCAAGTGGGATCATCGGGGAAACTTCGAATGATCAGATGAATGGTCTTTTTAAAGAAGGCAGAGCAATGGCGGTTCAGAATGGCCCATGGGCGTTCAAAGATTATCGTGATTCCGGAATTGATATTGGAATAGCATCAATGCCTGATTTACCGAATGGAGAGCCAATGGGAACTTACATGGGTGTTAAAGGCTGGTTTGTTACGAATTTCACTGACAATAAAGAGTGGTCACAAAAATTTGTTGAATATATTACAAATGAAGAAAACGCCTTAAAACGTTATGAATTAACAGATGAAATTCCTCCATTGGTATCACTGTTGGAAGATGATCAATGGGTTAGTGAAAATGAAGGAGCTGCAGCAGTTATGGCGCAGTCAGAAAATGCTGTAGCAATGCCGTCCATTCCAGAAATGGCAGAGGTTTGGGATCCAATAGCAGAAGCGGTACAAACCGTAGCTACCGATAAAGCGGAACCGAAAGAAGCATTGGAACAATCAGTCGAACTGATTATCCAAAACATTGAAACAAACCATGGTGGAGCTAACTAATTAATTATTGTCGGTAGTATCTTATCCAATTAAGATACTACCTGCATATTCACTAGATTCATTGTCTGCCTGGTTTTAAAAATAGCAGACGGCTTTAAAGAGGGGAGTCTCTTTCAAATGAAAAATGTTTACAAATCCAATCACAGAAAAACGGCAACATGGCTTTCCATTATACCTGGGTTGGGACAATTTTATAATCGGCAATTTCTGAAAGGATCGTTGTTTTTAGTGTTAGGAGCAGCTTTCCTCATTGCCTTTTGGGACTTTATTGATATCGGGATATGGGGGGTTCTTACACTTGGTGAGCAGCTGCCTAGGGATAATTCGATTTTCTTGATGGTATATGGAATCATAGCGATATTTCTACTTATATTAGCTGCTATTTTTATGGCACTCAATTTACGTGATGCATATAAAAATGGCGAAAGGCGCGACATGGGGCAGCATCTTAACACTGTCCGTGAGCAATACCATAATTTAATAGACAGCGGGTTTCCGTATTTGATGTTAACACCAGGTTTCCTTTTACTTTTATTTGTCGTAATTTTGCCAATTATATTTGTGTTTTTACTTGCGTTTACAAATTATGATTTATATCATACATGGCCGGCACAGTTAACAGATTGGGTTGGATTTGATAACTTTGTAAATCTGTTTACAACTGAGGTATGGCGTGAAACGTTCTTCAGCGTGTTTGCCTGGACGCTTATTTGGACGTTTGGAGCCACCACACTGCAAATCGCATTGGGCATTTTTTTGGCGGTTATAGTTAACCAGAAGGATTTAAAAGGAAAAGCAATCATTCGTACCTTGCTTATCCTGCCATGGGCGGTTCCTGCATTTGTCTCCATCCTGATTTTTTCCGGGATGTTTAATGAGTCATTCGGTGCTATTAATAATGTGATTCTGAGTGCGCTGGGGATTGATGCAATTCCATGGATGACCGATGCGCTTTGGACACGGATTGCTCTGATTATGATTCAGACATGGCTTGGTTTTCCGTTTATTTTTGTTATGGTAACCGGTGTCCTGCAGTCAATACCGGATGAACTATATGAAGCGGCAACGATTGATGGGGCCAATGCTTTCCAGAAATTCAAGCAAATTACCATGCCATTGATCATGTTCTCCGTCGCACCGATATTGATTACACAATATACGTTTAACTTTAATAACTTTAATGTGATTTTCCTGTTCAACAGTGGCGGACCTGCAATGCCTGGACAAAATGCCGGCGGAACAGACATTTTAATTTCGTGGATTTATGATTTAACGATGTCGACACAGCAATATGGTATGGCAGCAGCGATTACGATGATTATGTCCGCGTTTGTTATAGCTGTGGCGATTTGGCAATTCAGAAGAACGAAGTCATTCCAGGAAGAGGATATGATGTAATATGGATATGAAAAAATCAAAAATCATCAGATTGACAATAACCTATTTTATTGTAGCAATCATGGCCGTGGTTATCATCTACCCACTAATATGGGTTTTCGGGGCATCACTGACACCTGGAACAAGTATTTCCAATTTCAGTATCATTCCCCAAAATCCGACATGGAATCATTATAAGGAAATATTCAATACGGATGAAAGTCTGTATCTGGTGTGGTATTGGAACACGCTAAAAGTAAGTATTATTGCGATGGTTGCCTCTGTCATAACCGTTAGTCTAATGGCATATTCCTTTTCCCGTTACCGTTTTATTGGCAGAAAAAATGGATTGGTTACCTTTTTGATTCTGCAAATGATCCCTAACTTCGCCGCATTGATTGCAATTTTCGTATTAGCCAATGTTACCGGTTTGATTAATACCCATCTCGGGTTGATTCTTATTTATATCGGTGGTGCGATTCCTATGAATACATGGCTGATGAAGGGTTATTTGGATTCGATCCCGAAAGAGTTGGATGAAAGTGCAAGGATGGACGGGGCAGGTCATTTCCGGATTTTCTGGCAAATTATTATGCCATTAGCAAAACCGATGATCGCTGTTGTAGCAGTGTTTTCATTCATCACACCATTTACCGATTTCATATTGGCAAAGGTTATTCTGCGCCAACCGGAACAATACACGCTTGCGGTGGGGTTATATGAATTGGTCTCTCGGCAATATGGAAGTGAATTTACACTTTTTGCTGCCGGAAGTATTTTAATTGCCGTTCCGATTGCTATTCTTTTCTTATCCTTGCAGAAATATTTCGTATCCGGATTAACGGCTGGCGGTATAAAAGGATAATCGTTTTAAAGCTGAATATAAAGAAATGTTCATAGATGTAACTGGGCGTAAGGGAGGGAAAATGTTATAATCTACGGGAGCGGAATGAGCGTGAAATTAACGTAGCAAAATAAACAATTAGAGGGTGGAGAACATGGTAACAATAAAAGATGTGGCAAAGGCAACAGGAGTATCTCCCTCTACGGTTTCCAGAGTCATCGCAGATAATCCACGGATTAGTCCCGAGACAAAGAAAAAAGTACGAAAAGCAATGAAAGAGCTCGGTTATCATACCAATATCAATGCACGGAATCTTGTAGTGAAATCGACGAAGGCAATTGGTGTTATCATGCCGTCGCCTGCTGATAAAGCATTGCAAAACCCGTTCTTCCCGGAGATTTTACGGGGGATCGGATCGGTTACACATGACATGCAGTACTCCATTACCCTTTCAAGCGGGCAAACCGAAGATGAAATTTTTTCTGAGGTGGAGCGGATGGTCTTTGGCAGAAGTGTAGATGGAGTTATCCTGCTTTATTCCCGTCTTAATGATCGGGTGATGCACTTTTTACGGGAAAATAACTTTCCTTTTGTAATTGTCGGTAAACCCTATAAAAATATCAATGAAATCACACATGTGGATAATGATAACTTCATAGCTGGGAAGGAAATTACGCAGTATTTAATCGGTCAGGGCCATGAAAAGATTGCTTTTATTGGTGGTTCGAGGGATCTGTTTGTAACCATGGACCGGGAAACAGGGTACACTGCAGCACTGGAGGAGGCGGGTATTAAACATGCTGAAGCTTATAAAATCCATGCTGAATTCCTGAAGTCAGGAGGGAAGGAAGCTGTGGAAACGCTGCTTTCCCTGAAAATTCCACCGACCGGGATCGTAGTAAGTGATGATTTGATGAGCTTTGGTGTAATCAGTACCCTGGAAGAATCCGGTGTCCATGTGCCACAGGATATTTCGGTGGTCAGCTTCAATAATTTATATCTATCCGAAATTATCCGCCCTGCACTCACAACCGTCGATGTACAAATACATGAACTGGGAGCACAGTCGGCAAAAGCACTGATTGAAAAAGCTGTAAATAAAAATGAGCCTGCGAAGCGTATTATCATTCCGCATCGAATCGTTTACCGGGATTCGGTGAGTGAGCACAGGTAAGAAGAGCCTTTGGATGGGCTCTTTTTTTGACCCAGCATCGCGATTAAGAGCATGCCGCCACCATCTATAATGTATAATGAAAACAACTAATTTAACCAGAAGACTGTCTCCTATACGCTTGGGACTGTGACATCGAAAGGCTTTCTTACTTTTGACACAAAAGATATAAAAGACGAAGTAACTGCTATGTTGATTTCCGCTGCGGACCGTTGCTTTCCGCGGGCACGGCTTCAGCCTCCTCGAGAAACCCACTCTGCGGGGTCTTCAGACACGTGCTGTTCCCGCTGGAGTCAACGGTCCTCCGCTTCAATCAACTATCTTAAAAGTGCATAACTATTACGTGACTTAAATCAAACAATAAATGCGATAAGTTGCAGTGCACAATCCAGCGAAGGAAATACACGAAGACTCCAGCGGGAAAGCGAAGACGCCTGAGACCCCACAGCGAGCGTTCTTTGCGAGCGAGGAGGCTCAGCGCGAGCCCTAAGGTGCGCGTAGTGTATTTCCGTAGCGGGTAAAGCATCAGCCTTCATTTCAAGTTACTTCGTCTTTTATATCAATTACGACGTTAAGGGGCGATAAAATTTATGAAAAGAGCCAACCAAAAAGGTATAATCTTGGTTGATGGTGGTTATTCTGAATAATTTTCCGTTCTAATAACAGTTGTTTTCATACAAAAGTTAAAACTTTCATCCTGCATAGATTCAGCTAGGCCCTTTCGCCACAAGGATTGACGAGAAGTGCTTTCTAATAGCAATGAAACTCCTTCTCCGCCACAAATTAGACATATGGATGCATTCCTTTTGTGTATAATCATTGAAAGTGATAATCGTTATCAATTATACTTGGGTTAGGGTAGCATTCTGCCTGGAGGAGGGTCAATGATGAGTAACATTTTAATGTTGTATGCAAGTGGTACCGGGAATACAGAATTGATGGCTGAAATCATGGTAGGATACCTTGAAATGAATCAGCATCAAGTGGTCACCAAAACATTTGAATTTGACCGAATCGATGAGAAAGAACTTCTGGAATATGATGCAGTGCTTATTGGAACACATACATGGGACGATGGAGAGCTTCCGTATGAAGTGGAAGACTTTTATGAAGATATAGAGGAAGTCGATATAACAGGTAAAGTCATCGGTGTCTTTGGTTCAGCAGATTCTTTTTATGATGTCTTCGGTGGGGCGGTTGACTTGATGGCTGACCGGATGAAAAATCTTGGTGCAGATCTTGTACCAAAACGACTGAAGGTAGAATTGGAACCGGATAAAGAAGATGCTAAGCAGTGTGAGCAATTTGCTCAGCTTTTAATTGATAGAATAGAAGATCAGACTGTTGCGTAGTAGTGGCTCTTGCTTAGCAGGAGCCTTTTTATATAATCAATGAAATTAAATTTCAAAAGTTCTTGTTTCTTCACGTAATATTATATAATCTAGAAAGTATGATATTTATATATATGTAAGGGGGGAACGAAAATGGGTTTCGTACTTGGCATGGATGGCGGGGGAACCAAAACAAATGCTGTGGTAGCTGATAAGAGTGGGAAGGTAATTGCCAAAGCGACGGCAGGTCCTACCAATCCGAATAGTGTAGATGATGTCACACTTTCTATGACGTTGAACGAATTGTTTTTATCACTGGAAAAACAAATTCCATCTGAATATAAAGAAATCAGCCATATTTTTGCTGGTGTAGCAGGTACAGGAAATGAGGATAACCGAATATATTTTCAAAAAAAGGTTACATCATTTTTTTCTGACCAATTGAAAGTTCAGGTGAAGGCAGACACAGTAAATGCCCTATATTCCGGTACATACGGATCCCCCGGTATTGTCCAGATTGCCGGTACAGGCTCGATTGCATATGGTATCAATCATAAGTCAGAGACTGAGCGTGTCAGTGGGTGGGGATATTTGTTAGGAGATGAGGGCAGTGGTTTTGACATCGGAAAACAGGGAGTAGTCGCAGCACTTAGAGCATATGACGGAAGAGGGCCAGCAACAAGCATACTGCAAATGTTGTATAACCATTTTGAAGTAGATCTTCCCCATAAACTAATCCAGAAGATCTATGGAGCAGCCTGCCCCAAGGATGAAATTTCTCCACTTTCTAAAATAGTTTTTCAGGCATATAAGCAGGGAGATGCTGTTGCAGAGAAGATATTGAATGAAGCTGTATCTGAACTTGTGCTAAATATTCGAACATTATATGGAAAATTGTTTGCACATGATCATCAGGTTTCAGTCGTTTTGGTCGGAGGTATCTTCAATGAGAAGCATATCATACCAAAATTGATCGACGAGCAACTAAAAGGCAATAAGGCGTTTAACCTGGTGATGCCGGTAATGGCCCCTGTTGGAGGATCAGTCATCGGTGCGTTTTTAATGGAACAGCTTCCCCTGAATGAAAATATTATCAATAATCTAATACAATCATTCCAAAGAAAGCAGGTGTAGTGAATGTCGACAACAAAAGGTGGTCTTGTCATTTTAAAAGAAATGCTGAACAGCTTGCCGCAATCAGAAAGAAAAATTGCAGCATACATCCTGGAAAACCCGGAGAAATCTATCCAATTAACCGCATTGCAGCTCGGTGAAAATAGCCAAACGAGCAGTGCAGCAGTCATTCGCTTATGCAAATCGCTGGGATTTCGCGGGTTTCAAGAGCTGAAAATACGGGTTGCCGGAGACCTGCAGGCTGAAGCGGTGAATGAATATCGTGATATCGAACCAAATGAAGGACTGAAGAATATTATCGATAAAGTCACTTCTAATACCATGCAAACATTAAAGGAAACAGCAGATATCATGAATGTGGACAACCTGCAAAAAGCTGTGAAGGCATTATCAAACGCAAAATCGATTATTATTTTCGGTTTTGGTGCATCGTATATCGCAGCAAGAGATGCGGAACAAAAATTCCTGCGCATTGATAAAGATGTCCATGCATTTTCGGATGTACATATGGCAGCAACGGCAATTGCCAATAAAGGGCCGGAGGATGTTGTGATAGGTATTTCCTTTTCCGGGAATACATCGGAAGCTGTGAAATTGATGGAACTTGCGAAACATAAACAAATTACAACCATAGGAGTGACGAAATACGGGAAATCATCAGTGGGGCAATTTTCTGATATCCAATTACATACATCTGCAGCAAAAGAAGCCACTTTCCGCACAGGAGCAACATCCTCCCGTATTGCACAACTACAAGTGATAGATATTCTGTTGATGGGACTGTCATCAGCAGAATATGATGAAACGATTAAGCATTTAGATGAAACAAGAAACGCCATCGCATTTTTAAGAAAATAAAAACCGTTCGAGCGATGCATTACTCAGTCGAGCGGGTATCATATTAAATCGAGCATGCCTATTTTAACCTTTATCCCGGTTTACAGGCTCTTGCTCGATTCGAGTCGCTTTTACTCGAGTCTGCAGTTCTGCTCGATTTATCACGCCCCTCACTTAATTATACATAGACTGAAATTTTATTACTAAATTTAAAAGTGATATTGACAAAATAATTTAATGCGCCTATAATTGAATCAACATAGGGCAAAGGTCATAATAAAAATGAAAGCGTTTTAATATGGGTTGACAGCTTTGTTTAATATTTTTATAGATGAGGAGACCGGCATGATGGAATTATCCGAACTGACTACTGAGAAAAGAAATCGGAATAGTATGAACTTAGATGAGATGGCTACATTGAAAATCTTGCAAACAATCAATGAAGAAGATAAAAAAATAGCACATGTAGTGGAAGCGGTACTGCCTCAGGTGGAAATTGCGGTCGAACAAATCTGTGAATCTCTGACAAACGGCGGCCGCTTATTTTATGTCGGTGCCGGTACAAGCGGCAGATTGGGAGTGATGGATGCATCGGAATGTCCGCCAACTTTTATGACAACGCCTGATTTGGTTCAAACGGTTATGGCCGGGGGTGACGGTGCCTTCTTTAAAGCAGTGGAAGGTTCTGAAGATGTCGAGGCACAGGGAGCTGCTGATCTGAAAGCAAGGAACTTCTCAAAAACGGATGTAGTCATTGGTATAACAGCAAGTGGCAGGACACCATACCCAATTGGTGCATTAAAGTATGCAAGGGAGGTTGGCGCGTACACAATCTCTTTATCTTGTAATGAAAATTCATTGATTTCAAGTGTTTCAGATTGTGAGATTGAGGCTGTTGTCGGTCCGGAAGTGCTGACAGGATCAACAAGAATGAAGGCAGCAACGGCACATAAGATGATTCTAAATATGATCAGCACGACAACCATGGTAAAAATTGGGAAAGTCCATGAAAATTTGATGGTGGATGTCCATGCAAGCAATTATAAATTAATGGAGCGTGCTAAACGGACGGTGATGGAGGTTACCGATACAACCTATAAGGAAGCAGAAAAATACCTTAGCATGACACACTATGAGGTAAAACCTGCGATTGTCATGATCAAAGCAGAGGTCACGTTCCAGGAGGCTAAAGATGCCATAGCCCAAAGCAAAGGGTACGTGAGAGAAGCAATTGAGTCTCTTTTAAGCAATTAATCAGTGGAAACCACATTAATGGTTTTAAAGCTATTAATGCGTTTCATATATTTATATTAATTAAAGGGGGTAAAAAGGTTGAAGAAAAAATCGAATGCGCGACTATGGTTGTTATTAGCTGCCATTTTATTACTTGCATTACTCGCAGCATGCTCATCAGATGATGGTGAGGCAACAGATGGATCTGATAATGGAGATGATACGGGCTCTGAGGAAGCTGGTGAAGATGGTGAAATTTCAGGAGAACTTGAAATCCAGTACTTCGTTGGCGGATATGGTGATACATGGTGGAAGGAAGTCATTGCTGATTTCCAGGAGGAATATCCGGATGTAACCATTACGGAACATGCTGGACCGAATATTAATGATGAAATGCGTACACGCTGGGTATCTAATGATCCGCCTGATGTCGTGTACATTGATGGGGCAGGGTCAAGTGAAGCACAAATGGTAGAAGATGGACAGTTGATGAATTTAAGTGATTGGGCACAGGAAATTGAACTAGAAAATGGCGATAAGCTTGTTGATAGTTTTATTGTAGATCCGGCAACATATGATGGAGACGTCTATACCTTGCCACTTGTGTTTGATGCATGGGGCACATGGTATGACAGAGCATTGTTTGAAGAAGAAGGATATGAAGTACCAACAGATTTTGAGAGCTTTATGAGTTCAATGGAAGAAATTAAGGAAGGGGAAGGAATCGAACCATTTGTAACAAGTGGTCAGCATCCCTATTACTTCCTGCGCGGTATGCTTTATCCAGCATTTGGTGCAGCAGGTGGGGATGAATTGCTGTCTGATTTGATTAAAGGTGAAGAAGGTGCATGGACAAGTGATGTTGTACTCGAAACCATGAAAAAGGTAGAACAAATGCAGCAGGAAGGAATGATCGACTCCGGATTGGGTGCATTGAACCATACCCAATCACAAATGAATTTCCTCTTGCATGATAATGCGTTTGTTCCGGTCGGTTTCTGGTTGCCAAATGAAATGGCGAATGATACACCGGAAGATTTTGAATATGGATTTATCCCATCACCGATGCAAGATGCGGGAGAGCCATATGCCATCGTACCGGATATGCGACCATTAGCCATTGCGGAAGAAGCTGAAAATCCGGAAGCTGCCAAGGCTTTTGTAGAATTTGCATTTTCAAGGGATTATGCGTTGTCCTTCTCAGAACATACAGGGGCTATTATGAACCTGAATGATGTTGATTTATCACAGAGTGATGAGGTTCCAGCGTATTTAACAGAGGCAAATGCAATGATTAATGACCCGGAACAGGTTCAGATCTATCATAAGCCACATCCGATGAGTGCAGATCTGGAAACACCAATAGGCGATGCATTAATGTCCTTAATGTTAGGCAACATGACAGCCGAAGAATTTGTAGAGACAGCTGAATCCGCGGCAGCAGATTATCGTAATTAACTACAGTAAAAGCGGTATGGAATAAAGGTCTCCTATATTCCATACCATTTATTCTTTTCTGAAAAGAGTGATTGGAATGGTACAGTCAAAAAAAGAAAAATATACGTTTTTGGCCTTTTGTTTAGTTCCTACTTTTATTATGTTTTCTATTTTTACACTTTATCCTTTGTTTAGTGGTTTGTACTATTCTTTTTTTGAAATGTCAGGTTCTTCCTCGAATAAGGAATTCATCGGATTCGGTAATTACATACGTTTATTTAACGATGCCATAATCCCTAACACGATTATCCATGATTATTTTCTTGTGGTGACAAAAGTTATTGGGATTATGATTATGGCAATGTTTATTGCAGTTGCCTTAACCCAGCTGAAAATAAGGGAAGCACCGTTTTACCGCATCGTATTTTTCTTTCCAAATATCATGTCGGTTGTTGTTATCGGTATCCTTTGGACATTTATTTATAACCCGAGTATGGGGCTTGTCAATTCAGGATTGGAAGCAATCGGTCTGGGGAATTTAGCACGTCCTTGGCTGGGAAGTGAAACATGGGCATTGCCGTCACTTGTTTTACCATCGATTTGGGCAGGTATCGGTTTATTTATGCTCATGCTTATGGGTGGTATTTCCAATATTTCAAAAAGCTATTACGAAGCGGCTGAGATTGACGGTGCAACAGAGTGGCAGAAATTCTGGAAGGTAACTGTGCCTCTGGTTTGGCCACAAATCAAGATTTCCATTCTTTATATCGTTATCACAACACTAAATGGATCCTTCATTATTGTACAGGTAATGACCGGGGGTGGACCAAATAACGCTACACATGTAATGGGTTCTTATCTATACCAGCAGGCATTTGTGCAATATAATTTCGGATATGGTGCAACGATTGGTGTTATGATCCTGGCCCTTTCATTAATTACCGTTTTGTTATTACAGCTATTGATGAAGCGAGACAAAGTAGAATACTAGATGCAATGGAAACATGAGTGAAAAGGAGGGAGACAGCCGTGAAACGTAGTATTGGGGAAATCTTAGGAAGAGCGGGGATACGAATTCCATTGATATTATGGACCATCGCCGTGTTGTATCCGATTTTCTGGATGTTCCTTGGATCATTTAAATCAAATGCCGAGATATACCGAAATCCTTGGGGCTTCCCTGAAACGTTTAACTGGCAGAATTTTGCCGATGCCTGGAGCAACTATAATATTGACACAAGTGTGTTTAACAGTTTAATTGTAACGGTAGTCGGTGCAATTTTGACGTTGGTGCTTGCGATCCCGACGGCATATGCAATCGAAAGACTAAAGTTTCGCGGGAGTAATTTTTTATTTACATTGTATGTATCAGCGATGATGATTCCGATGGTTCTAGGATGGATACCATTATTTTTCCTATTGATGGAAATGAATTTACTCGATAATATAATTGGCCTGGCAATTGTTTATGCGATAAGCCAGCTGCCGTTTACCATTTTTGTATTAACAAGTTTCATAAGCACGATTCCAAAGTCTTTGGAAGAATCTGCAGCAATTGATGGGCTTTCACCATACGGGGTTCTTTGGAAAGTCATCACACCACTCAGCATGTCAGGAATTATTACAGTGACCATCATGAATGCGATTCAGTTTTGGAATGAGTATTTTATGGCATTGATTTTCCTGCAGACGAGTGAAAACTATACCTTGGCACTGGCAATTGATTTCATCAGCAGTGAGGCGCAATATACGAATGCCTGGGGTACATTGTTTGCAAGTCTTGTTATCGCAATTGTTCCTGTTATTATTTTGTACGCCATCTTCCAGAGAAGAATTGCACAAGGAATGACAGAAGGAGCGATTAAGGGGTGAGGTTAATCGCCCATTGGAGCATATAGACGGTGTTGTTTACATGCCACCATCCCTCTTGTATAGTACATCAACGAATCTCCGGATGTTTAGATGTTCAATTATGCTTTGGAAGATAAGGAGTATGAGTTTTTTCAGGGAAAAGAATTACGTGAATGCTGGAGAAGATGTGTTAAGAGTGGCGTTTAAAAAGGAATACAATAATCCTTTGAAATTGTTATAAAGTAAAAAGTAACCGGCCAGGGGAGAATAGCCGGTTACTTTTTCTGCTGTTTACAACACCAAATTCGTTTGATCAACCGCTCTTCTTGCGATTGCAACTGGGTGGTTCACTCCACTCGGTATTTTTATTCTATCCTGGCCATAGTATTTTATGACTCTTATTCAAGTACACTATTTTCCATATAATTGTCCACAAGTTTTAGTGGTTTTAACATATTTATTTAACACTTAGCATATTGCTAACCATATATATTGAATATTTTTGATAAAGTGAAATATTCAGTGATTAATAGTGGGATAGTCTTAATCAAATCAAAAAATAGGAGGGGTTTTATGTTTGGACTCGACTTCTGGTCATGGTTCTGGTTCTTCGTGCCAATGCCAGTATTGCTTATCTGGGCAATTATTACCTTTTATACCGAAAAGGAGCGTGATGATTCGTGAACCCGACATTAGTGACATTTATCGCATATCTGGTTGTGATGATCACAATCGGAATCATCACATACCGTATGACGCATACATTATCGGATTATGTGCTTGGTGGAAGAAGATTAAACAGTTGGACAACAGCCTTTTCCGCGTCGGCAAGTGACTTTAGTGGATGGCTGCTGATTGGTCTTCCTGGTGCTGCATATGCGACCGGGCTTGGTGCGAACAGTCTTTGGCTTGCAGTCGGCTTGGCGATAGGGGCGATGATCAATTGGCAGTATGTGGCAAAACGGTTAAGAGTTTATACCGCCTATTCCAATGATTCCATTACACTTCCACAGTTTTTTGAAAATCGGTATCGGGATAATTCACATTTACTACGCGTTATATCCGCTGTATTCATTTTATCTTTTTTCCTATTTTATACCGCCTCCGGATTGGTTGCCGGGGCAAAGTTATTTCAAGGAACATTTGATGTTGATTACCATTTTGCTTTGATTGTTGGTGCAATTATCATTGTTGCATACACATTTTTGGGTGGATTTCTAGCAGTAAGTATAACCGATTTAATCCAAGGGGTTCTTATGTCTGCAGCATTATTGGTTACTTCGGTTTATGGTCTGATAGAAGTTGGCGGATTCGGAGGATTATTTAATCAATTGAGTTCCATCAATACCAGTCTTACCGATGCATTTGCCGCAACATCCTATGATCAGCCCGGTGGTGTCCTTTGGGGATCTGCCGGAGCGATTGGGGCGGTAGGTATTATTTCAGCATTGGCATGGGGGCTTGGCTATTTTGGACAGCCGCATATTCTGGCAAGATTCATGGCAATCCGTTCCCATAAAGAAGTACGAAAAGCGCGTTTGATCAGTGTGGCTTTAGGACTTGTCATTCCCTTGTATGGAGCATTGATTGTTGGTATGCTTGGTATAGTAACATTCAGTGAGCCACTTGCAGATTCTGAGCAGGTATTCATCCAACTGGTGCAGGTCGTTTATAATCCATGGATTGCAGGTATATTGCTTGCAGCAGTTCTTGCTGCAATCATGAGTACGGTTGATTCCCAGCTTCTCGTATCATCCAGTGCCTTATCAGAGGATTTTTACCGCAGATACTTGCGAAAAAATGCGAGCGATAAGGAGCTTGTGTGGGTTGGAAGGATTTCTGTACTCGTCATTGCACTCATTGCACTGATGCTCGCATGGAATGAAACCAGTTCAGTGCTTGATCTGGTATCCTATGCATGGGCTGGGTTTGGTGCAACCTTTGGGCCTCCGCTTTTGTTTTCACTGTTTTGGAGAAAAACCTCCCGAAACGGGGCACTGGCGGGGATTATTGTTGGTGGTCTCACCGTCTTTCTATGGCCGCTGACAGGGTCTGCATTATATGAAATTGTGCCAGGATTTATTTTATCAAGTATAGCTATTATAATTTTTAGCCTTGTCGGCAAAGGACCTTCCAGGGAAATGCAAGAGGAATATGACAAAGTTGCTGGTGTGAAATAGACGAGGAGTGATAGTAATGACAGACAGAATTTACGGTAATACACCATGCTTTTTAGGCGGAAAAAAAGTTACATTAAGAGATGATAGCACAAATGATAGAGATGTACTAATCTATGGCGTTCCATGGGAAGGATCTGTCACTTGGGGTGACTATACAGGTGCAGAGTTAGGCCCAAAAGTAATACGCCTAAACTCTGCCCGTTATTCCGGCTATCTTCCGGAATTGAATCATCTGGATGTGCTGGAGCATTACACCATCGGCGACCTTGGTGATGTGGATGTAGTACCGGCAGACACGCTTGAAACGATGCGCCGGATTGAAAATTTTTCCAGTGATGTATGGAAAACGAATAAATTTCCAGTCGCCTTTGGCGGGGATCATGGGATCACGTATCCAATTGTGAAGGCACTGAGTGAAGAAGTGGACGGTAAAGTAGGCATCATTCACCTCGATGCCCACTATGATAACCACCCAGATTATGAGGGCGACTTATATGCTCGTAGTACACCGTTTCACCGGATTTATGAAAGTGAAAGTGTAAGAAATGAAAGCATTGTTCATATGGGAATTCATGGTCCCCGGAATAAGCCGGAGACGGGAAAATATGCAGATGAAGTTGGGGCGACAACTATTTCTGTTAGGGAAATTCGCAAAGCACAAAATACAAATGATCTGCCAACACTTGCCAAGCAGGCATATGACATCGCCAGTGAAGATACCGAAGCAGTATATTTAAGTATTTGCAGTGATGTGCTTGACTTTGCTTTTAATCCGGGAGGCCCTGTAGATGGAAATGGGGTAACCTCATTCGAACTGCTGGAGCTTGTCCATGAATTTGCCAAACTCGGCATCCGCGGCATGGATTATGTGGAAGTTTATCCACAGCAGGACACAAATGATAATTCATCCCATTTTGTAACATATGCGGTGCTTTATGCATTGGCGGGAAATATTCTGCGTCAGCAAGGGGAATAATCTATCATACCAATAAAAAACAGGAGCTCATTTTTACGAGTTCCTGCTTTTTTATTGGTTCGTTTCTCAAAGCGATTGAAACAATTTTCATCCATATTATGTTCTATCCCAAAAACGCTGCTGCGCAATTGCTGAAACAAAATCTTTCCCAAAGTCAGGGTTGTTTGTAGCAAAAACCACACCAGCCAGGTTGTTATTACCTGATGCTTGAATATAAGACTGCCCGGTCGATGCAACACCAATTGGTTTATATTGTTTATATGCTTCATTGATAAAGTGCATAATGTTCTGATTAAATTTTGTTTGGTTTTTCGCGCTACCACCAACAACATAGATGGAGTCATAGAGGACAGGATACTTTGTCAGAAATGTCTCGTTGGCTTCTATTTTTGTACCATCAGCGGCTGTAATTGTGCCTAGCCTTTCACTGATAATATCCATAAACACCTCGTTTTGCTGTAAAGTGTTAAGTGTATTTCTTACCTCTTGACCATTAAATCCATCACCAATTAATACACCGACTTTTTGCGTAGCTGCATAATGCGGGGTATTCGCCTGGCTAATGGCAGGGGAGCTTTTTGTCACCGGAACGTTAGAACCCTTTGGACGATCTACACCAATATTGTCAGCAATAATACATGCCATTTCTTTATCAACGTTCGCCCACATATCGACATTTTGCTGCCTGACAGATTTACTTTTCACATATTGAAGGTGATAATTAAATGTGTCTACAAGATCTTGCTTTTCAACAGTGGATAAGCTGTTCCAAAAAAGTCTTGCCTGTGAAAAGAAGTCATAAAACGATTCGCTCGGCCGTTCCCTCGTTTTATGTCCATCGACTTTCTCTGGATAATGTGCATATCCTCCTTCTTCCGGAGGGGTCTCTGCCGGTGTATTTCCAGCTAACGAATTTTTATGGTAGTTTACGTAATCAACATCAATCCGGTATTTTGAATAGCTATCTCGAAGGTTATGATTTGTTTCAGCAATCGGCTTGTTAACTGGTATTTCATTAATATTCCCTGTGCCAAGTCGATGGTAATCCGTATCCCTGTAAGCAAAAGCCCTGCCTTGTAGAACAGGATCATTCGTGAAGTCAATTCCCGGGACAACAGTTGCAGGATCAAAGGATGACTGTTCTTCCTCTGCAAAGAAATTATCAACTAATCGATTCAACGTCAATTTACCAATAATTTCAACAGGAATTTCTTCTTCTGGCCAGAGTTTTGTATCATCTAAAATATCAAAATCAAATTTAAACTCATCTTCTTCGGCAATTAATTGTACACCTAATTCATACTCCGGATATACACCTTTTTCTACCGCTTCTACGATATCACGACGATGGAAGTCCGGATCTACTCCCCCGATAATATTTGCTTCGTCAAGTAATAATGAATGAACACCTAGTTTAGGCACCCATTTAAAACGGAAAAAGGTTGATTTGCCTTGTTCATTGATAAAACGGAATGTATTAATCGGCCAGCCTGCCATCATGCGCCAGCTTCTTGGACGCCCCCGCATGGACATTAACCACATTACCATATGTGCTGATTCCTGATTGCTTACGACATAGTCCCAAAAACCATCCTGTGCGGTAGTAGCTTGTGGTATATCTGTAATTGGGTTTGGTTTAGCTGCATGTGTGACATCCATAAATTTCATGGCATCTGCTAGTATAAAGACCGGAAATTGCAGGGACAGGGAATCGTAATTTCCATCCTGGGTATAAAACTTAACCGCAAAACCACGTATGTCTACAGCGGTATCCTTTGAACCTTTACTTCCGATAAAGTTAGAAAAACGACAAAAAACAGGTGTTTTTGAACCAGGTTCTTGAAGAAATTTAGCCACTGTATATTTTTCCATTGATTTATACAATTCAAAATCGCCATATAGCCCGAATCCTCTGGCATGAACGACTTTTTCTGGTATTCGTTCCCGGCTAAACCGTGACTGTTTTCGATAAAAATGAAAGTCCTGAAATAATAACGGACCGCGCTTTCCTGCGCGTAAGCTCCATCGATCATTTGAAATTTTAAACCCGGCATCATCTGTCATTTTCTTGCCTGGACCAGTATTTTTTTTGCGGTATTGTTCCAGTTGCTCATCTTTGGGATTGCCATCAATTGGCTTATTTTGTCTATCCTGGTCTACCTGCTCATCATTCTTTTTATTTTTTTCGTTTTCTTTATCCATTCAATCACCCAACTTATCGTAAGATTTTTTAACTCCATTTGTATGTATATGTGTCTGGTTGAAATTCAGAACACTTTTTAAAGAGCAAAAAATTTCGATTGGGTATTCTATTTTTGGCATACTGGGAGTCATCTATTAACTACAACGACTCTCGCAGTTCATTCGTCATTTCTTCCACTAACTCCGGCCGGCCATGGAACTGGGCCGGTGTATTTTGAAACAGTCGGACAAGCCATTTACCTTCATGATTCACAGCAATTAATGTATGATGTGTGTTTAAATCCGGATTGATGTCGGTTTGATCTGGAGGCACCATTCCAGCAATTGCGCGCAACACAGCTGCATCAGAACTGAGGAAATAAACCTCTTTCACCTTTGTTACAAATGGGGGTGTGGGGTGATCTTTGAAAATCGGTTCAAGATGGGAAAAGATTTCATCGCGACCGAGAATTTGACTCCCGTCAAAACCAATTTGTTCCCCGTTCTCTGTAAATACATCAGACATCGCCCTGGCATTCCGCTTGTTCCATGCATAGATTAAGTTATGATAGAGCTTTTGAATATCATTCGTTGCAGTATTTTCCATATATCTTACCACCTTATAAGTAATTTTTTGTTTGTACTAGTATAACATTTCTTCGTCAGTGTTCCCTCTCAATAACAAATGAACCTTTTTACCTAAATGAAAACCTAGTAAAATAAGACTAAACTTTATCTTTGAACCCGTCGATAATAGAAATATATTATTCTAGGGAGAGAACTACAAATGTGGAAATCCAGAAAACGAAAAGAATCGACGCCTATTTTATTTGAAAAAAGTAATGAGATGAAGCCAGTCGTACAGGTTCCTAAGCATTCAGATCTGGAAAAACAATTGAATATGCTGGATCTGAAGGAAGCTGATTTTGCCGTGGCTCAAGTTTTGAAGCCTTATGTTGAAAAAAGAATTACTGAAATTGTTGACAGGTTTTATGATAATCTAAGCTATAATCCTGATTTGATTGAGATTATTGAAACAAACAGTTCCTTTGAGCGCTTGAAAAAGACACTCAGGGACCATATTACTCAGATGTTTTCCGGTGAGATGACGGAGGCCTTCATGGAAAAGCGAAAGATCATCGCGCTCGTTCATGTAAAGATAGGGTTGACACAAAAATGGTATATTGCTTCATTTGAAAAAATATTCAGCGGCTTAATCGAAGTAATTGAGACAAACTTTGAAACGAAGGAAGACAGAATACTGGCTATAAAATTATGCCATAAGCTGTTGAATCTGGAACAGCAGGTTGTGCTTGAAGCATTTGATGATGAAGTGGCCAGGTTGCACGAACAGGAATTGCAGGAGAAGAAGAGATTGATGGAAACATTGGAGAAGACTTCTATCGAGCTTGCGTCATTGGCTGAAGAAACAAATGCATCCATTGAGGAAATGACCGCACAGGTGGATGTGATTACCTCCAGTTCTCAGGCCGGTACAGGGCTTGCAGAAGAAGCAAAAACTTCCGCTGATCAAGGTAGAAGCCGACTGACCCAAATGAATAATTCTTTACATAATATGGAAGGTAGTACGATGAAAGTGAGCGAAGAAATGACAAATCTGGAAGCGACATCAACCCAGATCAAAGACATTGTGGAAATTGTAAAATCAATCGCTGATCAGACAAACCTGCTTGCATTGAATGCATCGATTGAAGCGGCGAGAGCTGGGGAGCACGGTCGGGGCTTTGCGGTTGTAGCTGATGAAGTACGTAAATTGGCGGAACAAACAGCGAAGTCGGTAACAAATGTAAGCGGACTGGTGAATCAGACAAACGAGCAAATTGCGGGTAGTGCCTCCTCGATGCAAGAGGCCCGGCAGTTTCTGGCTGATGTCCGTGAACAAATGAAAAATACAGAAACAGCCTTTGGTAAAATTGACACAAGTATGGAAAAAACGAAAGAAAGTAATGAGAATATCCAGGGAGATCTGGAAGCGTTCGGGCAGGCAATCCGAGAGATTGAGCAATCTGCCGCGACCATCTCCGAATCTGCAGAGAAATTGAATTATATGATGGACGAACAATAAGAAATGGGGCTAACGCTGTATTTTCAATAAGAGACCAACACGGCGGCAAAAGCATGCCGCCATTATGAAAACAGCTAATTTAACCAGAAGGCTGTTTCTAAAAGATTGGGACTATAGTTACTCGCCCCACCGAAATTATTTGGGACTGCGATTACTCGTCCCACCGAAAAGATATGTTGCTTTTGACACAAAAGATATAAAAGACGACGTAACTTGAAATTATGGTTGGTGCGATTACTCGCTACGGAAATACACTACGCGCACCTTAGGGTGACCCGTGAGCCTCCTCGAACTCCGTTCTGCGGGGTCTCACTCTGGCCACTGTTCTGAGCAGGAGTCTCCGTATATTTCCTTCGCTGATATGTGCATTACAACTTCATTAAGCACTTATGTGATCGTTGATTGGAGCGGAGGACCGTTGACTCCTGCGGGAAAAGCAACAGCTGAAGATCCCGCAGGAAGTGGTTTTGCTTCCGAGGAAGCTGAAGCGTTGCCCGCGGAAAGCAACGGTTCGCAGCGGAAATCGACATAGCAGTTACTTCGTCTTTTATATCAACTGCGACGTTAAAGATCAACAAAATTTACGAAAAGAGCCAACCAAAAAAAGTTAATCTTGATTGATGGTGGTATACTGAATACTTTCCTGATTTAGTAACAGCCCTTCATACAAAAGTATAAACCTTCCTTACTGCATAAATTTTGGATAAGTCTTTTATCAGCATAAAAGCTTGGGAGATAACCTAGTATTCTAATGGCTCAACAGCGTAATTTTATTGAATAGATTTTCTTCTGAATTTCAGATATTATGACCTATATTCCGATTGAAAATAATTCCAAATACCCTTGTTACAAAAAGTAACCCCGTGATAGTATTAAATTAGATAGAAATACTTGAGGAGGGTCATCATGACAAAGGAATTATTGGAGGAGTTATTTTCCAGTTTTACGCAGATGTCTGATGAACTAATACATATACAAGAAAACAGTTATCACATGAATGAACACATCACAAATTTGGAAACCAGATTAAAGGAAGCTGGAGTTGAGTTAGAAGAACTACAGGACAATATTCTTTTATTGAATAAAAAATTAAATAGGCTAGAACCTCTCATGAGAACAAGGATGAAGCAGACGTTTTTATGGAGGGCAGTTTAACAGCGTGCATCCAGCAGGCTTATTTTTTTTGCATTATACTGTTTTCTAAAAGTTTCTGCTTGGACAAAAGAAAATGCTGCTGAAAACATTTAGAAGAAGAAAGATGCGAGTGAGCATATTTTCTCCTGTAGTCCTGCTGTGAAAAACAACAATGCATAATCCATCTGTTTGGTTCAACCTTCATTAATTGCTATCATAGTCTGTAACAGATTTTTATAAAAGGGGCGGTTTCGTATTGAATAAATTAAACGCAACATTGAAAGATAATAAAGCAGCTATCTGGCTGCTTATTTTAGTTATCACGCTTATCTGGGGTTATGCTTGGGTACTCATGAAAGCAGCCCTGGATTATATGGGTCCGTTCACCTTTTCCACATTCCGTTTCAGTGCCGGGGCAGTTACACTGTTGGTGGTTGTCTGGATTTTTAAAATAGGATTGCCGCCGAAATCCTATTGGAGGCCTCTAATTATTGTAGGCATCTTGCAGACGGCAATCGTCTTTCTGCTTGTTATGTATGGATTGCGGTTTGTTGATGCAGGAAAGTCATCGGTACTACTTTATTCCATGCCGATGTGGAGCAGCTTACTCGCGGTAAAATTTCTCGATGAAAAACTCAATCCAGCTAAATTAACAGGTCTCCTTATCGGGATGCTCGGCCTGCTCACCATTTTAGGCTGGGATATTTGGGCAGGGCAAAGTCCGGAGGTAATCTTCGGTGAGGTGCTGATAATTATTGCTGCAGTTTCATGGGCGATATCCAATACATATTACCGCCTGAGGGTACAAGACCTGCCAAAAGTTCAAGCTTCTGCATTCCAAATGCTCTTTGGGGCAATCGCCATTACCATTGTAACGTTGTTTATGGAGTGGGGAGAACCTGTCGCATGGAACGCACAGAGTATCTATTATATTCTATTTACCGGTGTACTCGCCTCGGCTCTGTGTTTCACGGTCTGGTTCATGATTATCAGTAAAATTGATATGGTAAGTGCAACGATTTCAACATTACTTGTACCGATGTTCGGTCTGATCTTCAGCAGTATTCTGTTGGATGAGAAATTGACGGCGGGCGTACTGACAGGATCTATTTTGATAATCATCGGTATTATCATTGCTACAATCACAAAGAAAAATCCTCAATCCCAATAGTCGGGTTGGGGATTTTTTTATGTTGTATGTTTCTTGAATAATAAATTGATAATTTCGATTTTATTAAATGTCTAAATTAATTTCAAATACCGCCGATAATAAAATGGTAGGATGTTTTTACTGGGTCTTTATGGCTATCCGCTGATATAAAGGGTAGCTGTGCTTTGTAGCTGAACTTTATAAAGGAGTTGGTCATATGACAATACCGACAAAAGAAACGAGCAAATATGTGACGGTTATATTAAATGGGGTACTTCAGTCTTTAAATGCGGTTATCCCTATGAACCATGAGATAACGAGACCGAAATTGACGGAAGGCTCCTTGAACCTTCAATTTGGTGTGCTTATCGGTATCACCGGAGATGTAAAAGGAAATCTGATTCTGGCGGGGGAAATACCGGTGTTTGCATTAATAGGCCAGTCCATGTATGGAATGCCATTGGAAGGAGAAATGCTGGAATCATTCAGTGGTGAGCTAGGGAATATGATTGCCGGTGGACTTGCTACGAATATCGTTGAACATGAAATCAAAATAGATATCACACATCCAACAATTGTACAAGGGAATACTAGAATGTCAGGTTATGATAAAGCCATTTATATTTCTGTTCAATTTGAGGGAAGTGGGGAAATGGAGATGTATTTATTACTAGACTAAAGGGTTAGAAAGGAAGTATTGAATGGAAACGGATCAATACATCGATGTATTTCTGGATGAAAGTCGAGAGCATCTACAATCGGTTAATGATAATATTCTTCAATTGGAGAAGCAACCAAAGGATCTTACACTTGTAGCTGAAATTTTCCGATCCGCACACACATTAAAGGGTATGGCTGCAACAATGGGATTTGAAGATATTGTTGCATTAACACATCAAATGGAGAATGTTCTGGATAAAATACGCAACAGTGAGTTGGTGGTAACTGTCGAGCTGATTGACATCATTTTTTTAGCAATCGAAGCACTTGAAGAAATGGTCGAAGCAATTGGAGATGGCAATGACGGTGAAAAGGATGTTACCAATCTGGTTACTCGATTGGGGCAACTGGAAAGTGGGGCTGGTTTCCTGGAGCAACCACCCCAGTCGCTGGATAAACACTCCCTTCATGAGTTGGAATTGGATGAATTTCAAGCTTCAATCATTGCCGAGGCTGAAGAATTAGGGTTTCATACATATCAAATCACGGTGACCCTTACAGATGATTGTATTCTAAAAGCGGCGCGTGCCTACATGGTAGTCGAGGCATTAGAAGGTCAAGGCGAATTAATAAAGACAGTTCCCCCAGTGGAAAAGTTGGAAGAGGGGAATTTTGATCAGGATTTTTCATTATTTCTTCTATCAAATGAATCTTCAGAGAAACTAAAGGTGACTGTCAACAAGGTCTCTGAAATTAAGCATGTAGAAATTTTACCTGTATCGATTACCAAAAGAGAGAGCAACGTGATGGAAAATACCGTGAAAGAATCTGATACTTCTATCGAGAAAGAGAAAACTGCCCAGAAAAACCATCATTCTTCCAAAACAATCCGGGTAAGTCTTGATCGAATTGATGATTTAATGAACTTATTTGAAGAGATGGTCATTGACCGCAGTCGATTGGAAGATCTCACATCGCAAATTGACAATAAGGAATTGGAAGAGACCGTGGAACATGTTACAAGAGTTTCAGAGGATATGCAGAGCTTAATATTAGCAATGCGAATGGTTCCTGTTGAGCAGGTCTTTAACAGATTTCCCCGTATGGTACGAGGATTAGCGAAGGATTTAGACAAGGATATCAGCCTGGAAATTATTGGAGCAGAGACAGAACTGGATCGGACCGTAATTGATGAAATTGGTGACCCGCTGGTTCATTTGATTCGAAACTCGGTGGATCATGGAATTGAATTTCCATCAGATCGGAAACAATCCGGTAAACCGGAAGAAGGTAAGTTAATCCTTCGTGCTTATCACAGCGGTAATCATGTTTTTATTGATATAGAAGATGATGGGGTAGGAATTAACCGTGAAAAAGTCGTAGAAAAAGCGATAACAAACGGTTTACTTACTGTTGAAGAAACAAAAGAGCTGACAGATGATGAAGCATTCCAACTGATTTTCTCTTCTGGATTTAGTACAGCAGATCAAGTATCTGACATATCCGGACGCGGGGTTGGACTGGATGTTGTAAAAAGTAAAATAGAATCTCTCGGTGGGAGGATTTCTCTTGAATCGAAAAATGGGGAGGGCAGTAAGTTTTCCATTCAATTGCCTTTGACGCTTTCTATTTTATCAACCCTATTAGTCAAGGTGCAACTTGAAACATATGCTATCCCGCTTTCCTCTATCATGGAAACCGCGCTGCTGCAAGAAAGTCAGGTCATGTATGCACATGGACAAAAGGTTATAAATTTCAGGGGGAACATTATTCCGCTTGTTTCGTTAAGCAACGTATTTCAAGTTTCAGGCGATGAAAGTATCAAACAGGAATTTTATGCGGTTGTAATTGTGAAAAAAGGTGAAAAATTAACAGGCCTGATTGTTGATGAATTTATTGGCCAAAAGGAAATTGTTTTAAAATCATTGGGCAACTATCTTGGAGATGTTTTTGCAATTTCAGGTGCTACGATTTTAGGTGATGGACAGGTAGCTTTGATCATCGATCCAAATGCATTGATTAAATAGGAGTAGGGGGGACGTGAGAATGGAAGAAATCAAAAAGTTTATTGTTCTTAAGTTAAAAGAGCAATCGTATGGCGTTGATGTACAACAAGTTTTATCCATTGAACGGATGCAGGAGATTACAAAGGTTCCAAGAACTTCTGAATTTATTAAAGGGCTTATTCAACTTCGTGGGGAAATGACACCGATTATTGATTTAAAGGAACGTTTACGTATGGAGGAAACAAAGCGAACAAAAGACAATCGAATTTTGATTGTCCACATCGATGGTGTTCAGGTTGGCTTAATTGTTGATTCGGCAACAGAGGTGATTGATATAGATACGAAAGTAATTGAACCAGCACCAAAGATTATTGGTGGGGTTCATGAATCATTTTTGAATGGTGTAGCTAAGTTGGAGAAAGACCTCCTGATTATATTAGATTTGGAACAAATACTGAATTTTGATGAAACAAATGAAGTTCATGAAGTAATGGAAGAACAGGAAATGGGGAAATTTTAAAATGGCAAAAATATTAATCACAGATGATGCGGCATTCATGAGAATGCAGTTGAAAGATATATTGACAAGATTGGGACATGAAGTAATCGGTGAAGCAGAAAACGGGAAGGATGCGATAAAAAAATATCAGGAACTAAGACCTGAGCTTGTAACAATGGATATTACAATGCCACAGATGAATGGTGTGGAGGCTGTAAGGGAAATAAAAAAGCTGGACCCCTGTGTCAAAATCATTATGTGTTCAGCGATGGGACAGCAAGCGCTGGTTGTTGAAGCCATTCAGGCAGGTGCGAAGGATTTTATCGTAAAGCCTTTCACACCGGAACGTATTGGGGAAGCAATCGAGAAATTAATTTAATTATTTGGCAGTAAGGAAAACATGAAGATTTCTAATAATAATTTGGAAAAAGAATTTATAGATCAGAGGTGCAGGAATTGAAAAAAGGATTACACTTTAAAAGCATAAGAGCCAGAATACTGACTGGATTTGGAGTCGTTGTTTTATTGGTACTTCTTTTAGGTATATTTAACATACTTTCTACACAGAAAACAAATAACGACATGGAAGAAATGATGGACCATCAGCTTTCCTTATTAATAGCGGATGAACAATTAGCCTTTAATATGGCTGAGAGAACAAGTATAATCCGAGGATATTTATTATATGGAGACACGTTTTACAAAGATGAATTTAGCAGTGGAGTAGAAGAGAATATCGAATTGGAGAATTTTGTTCTTGAACACAGTGGTTCCGAGCAGGCTCAACAACTTATTGATAGAAAAATTGAGTGGGGGACCCTTACAGACGAGGTATTTGCAGCATATGACAGTGGAAATGAAGAAGAAGCGATAGAACTTATGGAAACTGAAGTTCAACCAATTGCCAACGAATTAATCGACGGTTTTCAGGAAATGGCCATGAATCGGGAAGCGGAAATAGAGGAAATGGGGCAAGAAGTCATTTCAATCGGTGAAACCTTTCTGATTGTTGGTACAATCATAACCATTCTTGTTGTGATTTTAGGTGTAACAGCTGCCATTTTCACTTCTCGAAGTATTAGAATACCGATTCTATCTGTGATGAAACGAATGAAGTTAATTGCAGCTGGGGATCTCACTCAGGAACCGTTAACGGTAAAGTCACAAGATGAAATCGGTGAGCTTGTTACAGCAATGAATGAAATGAATGTGAGTATGCGCGACATAATGAATAAAATTAATGAGGTGTCGGAAACTGTTTCAACACATAGTGAAGAACTGACCCAATCTGCTAATGAAGTGAAGTCTGGTTCGGAACAAGTGGCAACAACCATGCAGGAATTGGCAGCAGGTACAGAGACACAGGCGAACAGTGCCAGTGATCTGGCTTCTGTTATGGGATCATTCGCTACAAAGGTACAAGATGCAAATGATAAAGGTGAACGTGTTCAACAAAATTCAAACAAAGTACTGAAGATGACAGACGAAGGAAGTCAATTAATGGCATCCTCAACGTCCCAAATGACTAGGATCGACCAAATTGTCTTAGATGCAGTTAAAAAGATGGAAGGATTGGATACACAGACACAGGAAATATCAAAATTGGTTTCAGTTGTTCAGGATATTGCAGGCCAGACGAACCTGTTAGCTTTAAATGCTGCGATTGAAGCTGCAAGGGCTGGTGAACATGGAAAAGGATTTGCAGTAGTGGCAGATGAAGTGAAAAAGCTCGCAGAACAGGTATCTGTTTCAGTAACGGATATCACTGGTTTTGTAAGTACGATACAGGCGGAATCCAATGCTGTAGCGGAATCTTTAAATGCTGGCTATGCAGAGGTTGAAAAAGGCACAAGCCAAATCAAAACAACTGGCGAAACGTTTCATGAAATAAATGAGTCTGTCACAGAAATGGCAGACAGCATAAAAACAGTCTCCGCAAATTTATCTGATATTACAGCAAACAGTCAGCAAATGAACGGATCGATTGAAGAAATTGCTTCAATATCCGAGGAATCGGCTGCTGGAGTGGAGCAAACCTCTGCTTCTACGCAACAGACAAGCAGTGCAATGGAGGAAATAGCAGCTAGTTCAGACCAACTATCACATCTGGCTGAAGAACTTAACGGATTGGTACGCCAATTTAGGCTGTAAATAAATGTATGGATCGTTCGTTTTCATAGTTGGACGAATGTAGAAAAGAAGATTACTATAAAAAATTGCGCTGCAAAAATGGACTGCAGCGCAATTTTATTAATTTACATAAGACTCTTTAATTTTGGTGATAGAGAATAGCATTTCATGCGTCAACGGAAATATAAATATATTTGTATTCTGAAAAGGAAGACAATTGACTGAAGATGAAAATTTTCAAGTCATATGCATTACAATGATTTGTTGTCAAAAGCATATATTAGATTATACAAGCATGTAACATTGCTTGTTTGTATAGTATGTATCGAAAAAGTAACCACTTCTTCCTAAAATTACTTCAAGGGACATGGGTGTACAAAAATTTGTGCTCAATAAATGATATGCAAACAAATGTTCTGTTTTTATGGTTATTTAAACGATATCTATGCTATACTAATACCAAGATAACGTGGTTCTTGGAGAGGATCGGCTTACCCGCCACTTGAAAAAAGGGGGGGTGACGCATTTGGGTATATACGAGGTAATAATGATTATGTTCACGTTTGGCACGTTTATTATAGCGTTGCTGACACTTGTAATAAGAATGATCAATAAAAAATAGACCTCCCGATTCATCACCGTTGGAGAGGCCTATTCCCTGGATAGCCGAACCTCTTTAAAGGAACCGCTTATCTTATGGCCACAGTTGCAGCTGTGGCCTTTCTATTATATGCATCATTCTACCTATAGTATACCATATATCCGGTGATTTGGAATAGGGGACACAGATTTAAACCACACATCCTGGGACTGCGCTTACTCTTCCCATCGAAAAGCTTTGGGACTGCGTTTACTCGTCCCACCGAAAAACTCTGGGACTGCACTGATTTATCGCACTTAACACATTTTTGACAAGGGTTGGATGATCTGTGGCCTGCAGCCCTAAACCTATCGCTTATTGAAAAATATATGATTGCTACATCATTACCTGGAAAACTATCTTTTTCTTATGTACAATGACTATGCTATATTTATAGTTAGCAGAATTTTGGAGGTACAACATGGGTACAGATACAATAGAAGAAAAATCGGCAAAAAAAGTATACCGCTTTTTATTAATTGCTGGAATCATTGTCGTTGCGTTTAATCTACGGCCGTCCATTACCTCGGTAGGTCCGCTTATCGGAATCATTCGGGATGATATTGGTTTGTCCAATTGGAGTGTTGGAATATTAACGAGTTTGCCACTTATTGCATTTGCTATAATGTCACCGGTTGCACCGAAACTCAGTAACCGTTTTACAAATGAGCGGACGATACTTTTAGGATTAATTTTACTTATTATTGGGATCAGCATGCGCTCTGTATCATTCATACTATTTCTCTTTCTCGGTACATTGTTTATCGGGCTGGGAATTGCGATATGTAACGTACTTCTACCAAGTGTAGTGAAGGAGAAATTCCCAACGAAGGTCGCACTTATGACGAGTCTTTATTCGACTGCTATGGGAATATTTGCTGCGACAGCTTCCGGATTGAGTATTCCGATAGCATCTGGTATGAATTTGGGCTGGCAGATAGCTTTACTCGTATGGACAACCCCCGCATTGCTAGGGATTATTATTTGGTTTTATATTGTGAAAAAGAATAAAGCAAATGAGGCTGTTAAAATTAAAGCCGTTAACATTGCAGACAACCGAATGTGGAAATCTTCGCTTGCCTGGCAGGTGGCAGGGTTTATGGGGCTGCAATCCTTTTTGTTTTATGTGACGATCTCCTGGCTGCCGGAAATTTTACATAATTACGGTGTGAGTATGGCAACAGCTGGATGGATGTTATCATTTATGCAATTTATTGGATTGCCCGCCAGTTTTTTCGTACCTGTACTTGCTGGCCGATTTAAATCTCAACGTGGAATCGTATTAGTTTTGGGGGTATCAGCATTCAGTGGGTATGGTGGCCTGATTCTTGGGGACTCATATGCAGTTATGGTTATAAGTGTGATATTGATTGGCCTGTCATTAAGCGGTAACTTTGCCTTAGCATTGGCTTTTTTAAGTATGCGGGCGCGAAATGCAAGGCAGGCTGCAGAACTGTCAGGAATGGCACAGTCACTCGGATACGTATTAGCTGCAGTTGGACCGATGTTCATTGGGTATTTATTTGATATCACCCATGCCTGGACAATCCCCTTAGTAGTGTTGACAGGTGTTGTGCTTACTGTCATGAGCTTTGGTATGGGTGCTGGCAGGAACACGTATGTATTGAGTGAAAATTAGTAAACAAATGAGCTGCTTCAAACAAATTTTGAATATGAAAGACTATTTTCATAACTTTATCGGAGGTGAATGTCTGTGGATTTTACGATTCATGCAGTGGGTGATTCCGCAGTGAAAGTGGTTTTTTCCAAAGAAGTGTCACCTGAGTTAAACGCGGAGGTCCGGAGGTTCTGTGGGAATTTGGAAATAGCGGACATCAAAGGGATAGTCGAATGGGTGCCTGCATTCGATTCGGTAACAATTTATTATGAGCCACAACAAATTTTATATAAAGATATTTCAAAGGAAATTCACGGGTTACATCATGTCCACGTATCTGAGAAGTTAAACCCTTCACGTCTTATTCATGTCCCTGTTTTGTACGCCGGGGAGTACGGTCCTGATTTAATACGGGTGGCTGAATATAACCACCTGACAGTGGAGGAAGTAATTAAGATTCATCAACAGCCTGATTACCTCATATATATGATTGGATTTCTTCCGGGTTTTCCGTATCTTGGTGGACTTGATAAAAGCATTGCTGCGCCACGATTGGAGGAGCCGCGTACAAGGACATTTGCCGGTGCTGTTGGTATAGCAGACATGCAGACAGGCGTTTATCCGGTTGACTCTCCAGGCGGGTGGAATATAATCGGTAAAACGCCGCTTCAATTATTTGACCGTCATAGAGAAAATAATGCTTTTTTACTTCAGGCTGGTGATCGGGTTCGATTTTACAGTGTTTCCGAGTATGAGTTTGAAAAGGTGGAAGAGCAGATAAAAAACGGCGTCTATGATGTTCGGGTGGAAGAGAGGGATTACTCTCATACTAGGAAACCGAATGTGTAAAGGACAAGACAAACCGAATTTTAAAAATATGATGTAGCAGTGTATGCACATCAATGGAAGTGAATATATGCAGCATCGACCATATACCTTAAGAGATATTAATTTCTGGAAAATCACAGTAAGTTTGGCACTTGCGTCTTTTTTTGTTTTTGCGTCTATGTATGCTGTACAACCGCTTCTCCCTGTTTTTGTCGAAGTATTTGGCGTGTCGGTTTCTGAATCAAGTTTGACTTTGTCGTTGTCGATTGTGGGACTGATTATTGGATTGCTTGTGCTCGGAATTTCATCTGACCGTGTAGGCAGGACAGTGTTTATCCATCTTTCCTTACTGGGATCAGCCCTTCCTTTCCTGATAATGCCATTTATCGATTCCTTTTTTGTCATTATTGGATTAAGGTTTTTACAGGGAATTGCGCTTGCAGGATTACCTGCTGCTGCCCTGGCTTACATAAGTGAGGAAATTGAACGTAGGAGTATGGCTGTTGCTACGGTACTCTATATATCAAGTAACGCTCTTGGCGGCATGGTTGGACGGGTTTTCACCGGTTATGTTACAGATAATTATTCATGGGAGATGGCATTTATTATTTTGGCAATCTCTGGTGTTTTTATAGCAGGCGCAGTATTTTTTCTGCTTCCGAATTCACGCTTTTTCGAGTCTGGAAACTTGACGCTTCGAAAAGATTTGGAAGGATTTCTGTTCCATTTGAAAAATCCTTCTTTGTTACTTGTATTCGGGATTGGAATTGTATTGCAATATTCCTTTACTGGAATGTGGACTTACTTACCGTTTCACTTACAGGGAGAGCCTTTTTCCTTATCTCTGGAAGCCATCTCCTATACATTTTTTGCGTATGGGCTTGGAGTAATTGGCTCACCGGTTGCAGGTTGGCTTGCTGGGAAATTTGGACTGAAACCTGTACGGGTCGCAGGTCTTCTCGTTTTAACGCTAGGTATATTTTTGACATTAAGCCCGTCGTTAACGTTCATTGTGATTGGACTATGTGTTGCCTGCTTAGGATTTTTCACAGCACATTCACTGACAGCTACTTCAGTCAGTGAACAGGTGACACATCATAAAGGGAGTGCTGCAAGCCTATATCTGGTTGCGTATTATATTGGTGTATCGCTTGGAAGTTCTGCATTGGCTCCGGTATGGGGGCTCACTGGATGGGAGGGGCTGGTTATCTTTGTAGCCATCCTGCCTGTTGCCTATCTTGTTTTCACTCAAGTCATGTCCAGTTTAATAAGAAAAAGAAAAAGAGAGTAATAGATGAAGGGAAGAGCGAGCGGCTCTTCCCTCGAACTCAAAAAGTTGTGAACTCCTTCATGAACAAAAAACACCATTGTGACTTCTTACTTAAGCTTGGCAGGATATGCCTGTAGTTTCTCGAAGTTTTACTGAAAAATATGATATGATTATTTAATGTGTACATTAAAAATGTGGAAAGTAAATTTGAATAGATAGAATAACAGGTAAAAAAAGTGGAGAATGTGAAGTTCTATATAGAAGAGAGGGATAAAAAGTGGCGAAGCGGATTGATCTTAATAGTGACATGGGGGAGAGTTTTGGAGCTTATACGTTTGGTGCGGATGAGCGCTTGCTTGAGCATATTACATCAGCAAATATCGCATGTGGCTCCCATGCAGGGGACCCGAACGTGATGGATAAGACCGTTCGGCTGGCTAAAAAATATGATGTGGCAGTAGGAGCACATCCCGGATTTCCGGATATCGCTGGATTTGGTAGACGAATGATTGAATTTTCTCCTGAGGAAATTTACCGGTTGGTCGTCCAGCAAATTGGGGGACTGCAAGCTTTTTGTACCATTCATGATGTTAAAATGCAGCATGTTAAGCCACATGGCGCTTTATATAACCTCGCAGCTCATGACCGCCATACAGCAGATGCAATCGCTCGTGCGGTTTATGACCTGGACGAGGAGCTGATCCTTTTTGGACTGGCAGGTAGTGAACTGGTAAAATCGGGTCGAGATATCGGACTTCGTGTTGCATCGGAAGTGTTCGCAGACCGTACTTATCAGCCAGACGGGAGCCTGACATCAAGAAAAGAGAAGCATGCGTTGATTGAGGATGTAGCTGTTGCTGTTAAACAGGTTAAACGAATGGTGCGTGCTGGTAAGGTGGAAGCTATCAATGGAGAGCTTATAGCAATGGAAGCAGATACCGTTTGTGTCCATGGTGATGGGCCACATGCTGTGAGCTTCGTGGAAAAGCTGCGCACCGCTCTTGAAGAGGATGGTTTGGATATCGTACAGGTTAATCAGGGATAGAAGAAAACACCCCCATTCAAGTATAGGAAATAATGAAGGAGCTGAACCCATGCAAAGTCAACAAATATTCAATGTCATCAAACCTGGGGTGCTCACAACTTTTCAGGATTTGGGCCGCACAGGCTATCAGCGTTATGGGGTGCCAGTTTCCGGTGCGATGGACAGATTCGCACTTCAAATAGCGAATATCCTTGCCAAAAACCCCCATGATACAGCAGCTCTTGAGGTTACCCTTGTCGGTCCGGAGCTAAAAGCATGTACCCCGGTAACTATCGTTATTACCGGGGCAGACCTTGAACCTAAAATTAATAATTCTGTCATTCCAATGTGGGCAACGGTCAGGATGAATAAAGGCGATAAGCTGACATTTGGCAAGCATCATTCGGGGGTTCGAGCGTATATTGCTGTTGCTGGTGGCTTTGATGTGCCGGCTGTATTTAGCAGTCAATCAACTGATATGAAAAGCGGTTTTGGCCAACAGCTTGATGATACTTCAGCAATTAAAGGCTTTCCAACGAAAATTAGACAAGGGATTGGCCTGACAAAGCAGCTTATTCCCACCTATGAAAAAGCAATCGATGTAGCCGTGATTGAGGGACCTCATACAGATGCTTTTACAGAAGAAGGTCGTAGGAATTTTTTCAATACGACACATACAGTGGATGCAAATTCCAACCGGATGGGATACCGGCTGATGTCGGAAAAAATTACACGCAAGGAAAACCCGGCTATCTGGTCCGATGCTGTTCCTTTTGGAGGTATTCAAGTACCGCAAAACGGACAGCCAATCATTCTAATGGCTGACAGGCAAACGACTGGTGGATACCCAAGGATCGGTACGGTTATTTCAACGGATCTGCCAAAAATATCCCAACTCGTACCAAAGGGCGAAATGAAATTCTATCCGATTACGGTAGAAGAAGCCCAGGACCGCATTATTAAAAGGCAAAAATTCCTGTATAAACTGGCGATGTTCAGAAATTACTTATAAGAAGGTGGTCGCTCTTGAAAAAATTGCTACTTACAGGTTTCGAGCCATTTTTGGAATTTCCTATTAATCCAACGACTGAGATTGTTAAGATACTAAACCGAGAAGTAGTAAATAACTATGAAATTATAGGAGAAATTTTAGCCGTGGACTTTTATCAATCCGGTCAACAGTTAATTGAAATGGTCGAGAAACACCAACCGGATGCCGTAGTATCACTTGGTTTGGCAGCAGGAAGAAATTGCATTACACCGGAGAGGATAGCGATTAATTGTAATGATGGCCCGATGGATAATAATGGATATAAACCAGATGGGGAGAAAATATTCCTTGAAGGGCCGGATGGTTATTTTTCACAGTTACCTATCCAGGAAATGGCAGCAAAATTAAATGAGGCAGGCCTTCCTGCAAGGATTTCCAATACAGCCGGGGCATATCTTTGCAATAATGTTATGTACCATGGGTTACATTATTTTAAAGAAAATAATCTTAAAGGAAAGTCGGGATTCATACATATTCCAGCATCCCATGCATTGGCTGTCGAAAAGAATATGCCAAGCTGGTCTGAAGGTGACCTGCTTCGTGCTGTGAAAATCGCGATTGAATGTATGTAAAGCTGAAAAAATAAATGCCTGACTCATAGGGAGGAAAAGTTATGACGAAAAAAGCGATTAAAATTATTGCATTGGATATGGATGGCACATTATTAAACGATGAGCATGTAGTATCCGAGTCCACACAACAAGCAATTACAACCGCACTGGAAAATGATATTCATGTTGTATTGAGCACAGGGAGAGGGTTGAAGACCTGCTATCCGTACGCTGAAAGCCTAAAACTTACATCCTACCTCGTTACGGCGAATGGTGGGGAAATTTGGACGGTTGATAAGAAATTGTTGCAGCAGCATTTACTTGAAACCGAAAAAATTGAAAAGATGTGGAGGTTGGGAAAGGAAATCGGTCTGGAGATGTGGATGATTTCCACCTCAGGTGTCTTCAGGGAAGAAAGACCGGATAATTTCCAGGACTATAAATGGTTGAAGTTTGGTTGTAATTCCTTTGATAAAACAAAGCTTGATAAGATGGTAAAAGAGCTTTCCTATTTTGAAGGCCTGGAAATGACCAACTCACTGCCGACAAATGTGGAAGTCAATCCAGCAGGTGTCAGTAAAGCAGCAGCATTGAAATTTGTATGTAAGGAAATCGGAGTTACGATGGATAATGTGCTCGCTGTCGGTGACAGTCTGAATGATATTAAAATGATTCAGGAAGCAGGCGTTGGCGTTGCGATGGGGAATGCCCAGGAAGCAATAAAAAACGTTGCTGATTTTGTGACCGACACGAATAATAATGACGGTGTCGCCAAAGCAATCGAGCGATTCGCACGGTGAAGGAGAAAAACAGCCCCACTCTAATCATGGAGGGGGCTGTTTTTTCGAATCAGGCGGGGACAGCAGTGTTGCTGTCCATTTGCTCGACACCATTCCATCGAGCAACGTTAGATTATGCATAAGTATATACTAGCAGACAACACGTATATTATTGTAAGAACACGTCCATCCTTGAGACAGGTAATAAAATATTCAAAGCAAAACTGGAGGGCAACGAAGAATTACTGCTAAAGGGCTGACGATAAGCTGAATTTCTAACGATATGACCTTTCTTTGTTGATGAGAAAGGAGTATAATGGATAGTGTACCAGGAAAGGGGATGCAATTTTGTCATTTTCTCGAGGACCAAAAGAACCTGTTCCAGAAGTGGACACAAACGTGTGGGCGTGTACAAGTGATGAGTGTCAGGGATGGATGAGGGAATCATACAGTTTCGATGAGGAACCGCAATGCCCACTTTGTCAATCAGCAATGGCACAAGAAGTACGTGTGCTTCCAGAAGTTAAATAATCAATAAATGCTGAAGCTAGCTTTTTCGTTCAACTATTAACATGGTTTTATATATTTTTAAATTTTGACGTTGGTGATCCAGCGTCTTTTACTATTAATAGGCAGCTTCAGCAAAAGAAACCCTGGTCCATGGCGGATCAGGGTTTCTTTTACAGTACAAAGTATCTAATTGTTGATATTATTCTGAACGGTTTGATATAATCTAAGATAGAATTACAACTTGATTCTCATCCGGTTATTGTAAGCGATTTCATTATAAAAAGAGGAGGAATCATATGAGGTACGAAAATCCGAATACAGAAGGTTCGCTTGTTACCTTCAAAAAGAAATATGATAACTATATTGGCGGGGAATATCGCCCACCTGCGAATGGAAAGTATTTTGAAAACGTAAGCCCGGTAACTGGAAAAGTATTTTGTGAGATAGCAAGATCAACAAAAGAAGATGTTCAGTCAGCTGTTGATGCAGCAAATGCCGCCAAAGATGGATGGGGAAAAACTTCTGTCGCCGAGCGGGCAAATATTTTAAATAAAATTGCGGATCGTATCGAGGAAAATCTGGAAATGCTAGCCGTTGCAGAAACTTGGGATAATGGGAAGGCTGTAAGAGAAACATTAGCAGCTGATTTGCCGCTGGCGGTCGATCATTATCGTTATTTTGCCGGAGCCATTCGAGCACAGGAAGGCGGGTTAAGCCAGATTGATGAAGATACGGTAGCATATCATTTCAATGAACCACTTGGTGTAGTGGGACAGATTATTCCATGGAACTTTCCAATACTTATGGCTACATGGAAACTTGCCCCGGCGTTAGCCACAGGAAATTGTGTAGTTTTAAAACCGGCAGAGCAGACACCGGCCTCCATTCATGTACTTCTGGAACTGATTCAGGATTTGCTGCCAGCCGGTGTTCTTAATATTGTCAATGGATTTGGCGTGGAAGCAGGGAAGCCGCTCGCAACGAACCCGGGTATTTCCAAAGTGGCATTTACTGGGGAGACAACAACGGGACGTCTGATTATGCAGTATGCTTCAGAAAATATTATCCCGGTTACATTGGAACTTGGCGGTAAGTCACCGAATATTTTCTTTGCTGATGTGATGGATGAGGATGACGGCTTTCTGGATAAAGCTGTAGAAGGATTTGTCATGTTTGCCCTGAACCAGGGGGAGGTCTGTACATGTCCGTCCCGTGCGATTGTTCATGAATCGATTTATGATAAATTTATGGAACGTGTCATCGAACGGGTAAATCAAATTAAAATCGGACATCCACTTGATACAGAGACAATGATGGGAGCTCAAGCCTCTCTGGAACAAATGGAAAAAATCCAGTCATATCTCGATATCGGTAAACAGGAAGGTGCCGAAGTTCTTGTTGGCGGAAATGTCAATAAACTGGAAGGCGAATTGGAAAGTGGATATTATGTTGAACCAACTATTTTCAAAGGTGATAACAAAATGCGCATTTTCCAGGAAGAAATTTTTGGTCCTGTGCTTTCTGTAACCACTTTTAAAGATAAAGAGGAAGCAATGGAAATAGCCAATGATACATTGTATGGCCTGGGGGCTGGAATCTGGACAAGAAATATTAATACAGCCTATCGCTTCGGGCGTGGTATTCAAGCAGGCCGTGTCTGGACAAACTGTTATCACCAGTATCCTGCCCATGCAGCATTTGGTGGATACAAAAAGTCCGGGATTGGCCGGGAAAACCATCTCATGATGCTTGGACACTATCAGCAAACGAAAAATCTGCTAATTAGTTATAGTGAAGGAGCGGCAGGATTGTTTTAATGGTATTCCCTTTTGCATAGATTATTAATGTCAGAAAAGAGAAAGGGTGGTGAAAATGGTTGAACGTGTTACCGTGACGGATGAGGCGCTGGATTTAATCAATACACTCAAGGAAACGCACGGGCCGTTGATGTTTCATCAGTCCGGCGGCTGTTGTGACGGCAGTTCCCCAATGTGTTATCCCAGGGACGAATTTCGTACGGGTGATGCAGATTATTTACTTGGGGAGATCGGAGACACACCTTTCTATATAGCAAAAGATCAATACGAATATTGGAAACATACACAGCTAATTATCGACGCTGTTGATGGCCGTGGTGGAATGTTTTCATTAGAAGGACCTGAGGGAAAACGATTTTTATCAAGATCCCGGGTGTTTACGGAAGAAGAAAGAGCAGAACTCGCAGGTAATTAAGTTAGATGAAACCGTCAAATTTCTAATCGGGAGATTTGACGGTTTTTTTACGTCTCACAACTAGAACTGATAGTCATTGCATACAATGAAAGTAAATGGAGGTATATCCGTGTTATTATTTTAGTTTAAATCATATACTAGTAT
Organism: Virgibacillus ainsalahensis; assembly: GCF_055380755.1. Lineage (NCBI taxonomy): Bacteria > Bacillati > Bacillota > Bacilli > Caryophanales > Bacillaceae > Virgibacillus > Virgibacillus ainsalahensis. The sequence goes on from NZ_AP043943.1 coordinate 1,031,693, forward strand.
TGTAACTGTAAAAATGTTGAAAGCACACCCCCTGCTTAAACTGCAGTCTCAGATATTGATATTTATAAATCACCTGCTTTGAAAGATATACATAAGATATAATAGCCCAATAAAACATAAAAAGGATGTGTCTCCTTGAATAACCATAAGTATTATGTAAGCGGAAATACCGCTGAAGGTTTTATTAATTTTCTTCCTTCAAATGTGAAAGATTTTAAGCAGGTTATTATTTTAAAACACCCTTCATTAGCATTAAAAACAGCCATTATAGAAAAAATAATCCACCGATCCAATCAACAAGCAGAAATACTTTTAAGTGCACAAGGAAATAAATATCTGGATGGTGTTATTATCAGGGGGAAGTCGTTGGCCATTATTGATGATAAAATTGCCACAGATGACCTTGCCGGTTCAATTGAACTTGATCTGAGCTTATTTTTGAAAGATAAACTTTATTTGACGGATGACTATATGGAAAAAAACAGTCAATATCAAAACGAAATCGGCTATGCGCACGCCAACTTTGCTGAAGGATTAAAAATCCACGATGACCTGGAAGAGATCTACATTGATGAAATGGATTTTGAAAAGGCGGATCAGCTTACGAAAAAATTCATAACAAATCTTCTGCAAGGTGCACCGAAGAAAAATCAATCTGCACATGTCTACCATAGGCTTTTTGGTACAAATACTTCTGATGGTGTCGTAAATGTAGTTCTGCATCTCATACAAAATATCTCCAACGTTTACCATGTCAAAGGCAGAGCAGGGACAGGTAAATCTACCTTCATGAAAAAAGTCGCTAAAGCCTGTGAAGATTATGGATTTGATACAGAGATATACCACTGCAGCTTTGACCCAAACAGCTTAGATATGGTACTTGTACGAGAGCTTGATTTCTGCATGTTTGATAGTACAGATCCCCATGCGTTTTCCCCTCAGGCAGAAGATTCAATAATGGACTTGTATGAAGAGACAGTTACCCCTGGTACAGATGAAAAGTTTGCCAGCAAAATCAATGAGGTACACACAAACTATAAGTCTCGCATGAAAAAAGGAATTCAGCACCTGAAACAAGCTGGAAAACATTTAGACAGACTGGAAGAGTCCCATAGGTTTACGGATACAGAATTGGCAAAAATAACAACCTTTATTACAGAAAATATATTTAATTAAGCTGGTCAGACAGATTCGCTTCCGGGATACTGCCCGAATTTAGAGCGTAGTTAAAAAGGTATAAAATCTTTTTACTGCATAAGTGCAACTTAGGCTTTTGCCGTAAAATCACGGCGAAAGCCAAGTTTTCTAATAATTTATTAATTTACTCTTGATATTTACGTAAAAATAATGTAAAATTAATTAACTGAAAATTTAGATACATAAAATTAGGGAGGTGGAATGGGTGGTAACTGTAAAAATGTTAAAGCCATATTATATTAAAGCCGAAGAAGATGTGGTGCGAGTCATACTGGCATATCAATACTTTTCCGTACTGATTAATAAGCAGGTCTATCAATTTATCCCCGTCGAAGCGAAGGAGATACGCATTAATCGAAGAACCAAAAAAGTCGAAAACATGGAGGCGAAATTTGCATTCCAACATGAAAAAGATATCGTCTATATGACAATTGCTGAATTAATTTCCCTTCCTGATTTCTTAGTACAATTGAATGGCATTGCTGAACCATATTATGAGAATGAGATAAGCGTTGATTCTGATAAACAAAAAACTGAAAGCGCTATCTTTATACGGGAATTAGAAAAACAAAATATTAAAAGACTGATTGATAAAGCGCTGGATGACCGCGATGAAGTAACATTTTATCAATTAGCTAAATTATTATAAATACCAAAGCATTTCCTGGTCAAAACGGGAAATGCTTTATTATTTAGCAGTTAATAAAATATAAAATCTTACTGGATAAGTTCGGACGAAGCCACACACCTAAGGTTTGGCAAGATCCAGGTTTACAACAAAAAACAGCGAAAGTAGAAGAAAATCAGTAAATTTAAAAGCAATTTGTTCTTTATTAAGAATAAAATATGTAATTTAAGACTTTCATATCTATAGTATATTTTATATAATGTTCTTTAAAAAGAACAACTTAAATTAAACCTTAATGGAGGGGCTGATATGAAAGTATCTTTGAAATTACGAAACTCCTGTCACATTAAAGCTGATTCCATGCATATTCAAGTGATGCTTGGCGATTCAGATATAACGGCAATCATTAACGGACTGAATTTTTCTTTTACACCGATGATTGCTAATGAAATTAAGATCAATCAGAAGAGCAAGCAGATTGAAAATAGAGATGCGTTATTTGCTTTTCAAAAGAAGAAAGACATCATAAGTATGACAATGACGGAGCTAATCACAGTACCAGGTTTTTTACCACAGTTATATAACCTCATTGAACCATACTATAATATAGAGGCAAATGTTGAATATCCAGATGAAAAGACCGAGATGATTGTTGAAGAATTACAACAAAAAAATATAAAAAGGCTTATTGATAAAGCACTGGATGAAAAAGATGAAGAAGCTTTTTATTTTTTAATGGGATATATGAAAATATAGAACTTTCACACTGTAAAAGCACAACTTCCTTGTTTAACTGACCCTCCAACGTGGAAGAAAATAAGTGATTAATAATCTTAGGAGGGCATTTCATGCGACCACATCAGATTTACATCAATGGGGACTATATGAAATCCAATAATGATAAAACAATAGACATTATAAACCCCGCTACTGAAGAAGTAATTTCAAAAATATTTGATGGAACAGAGGAAGATGTTAATAAAGCTGTAGCAGCTGCTAAAAAAGCACAAAGCAGCTGGGAACAGACGCCTGCAATCGAACGTGGAAAAATTGTTCGCAAACTGGGTGAAAAACTGGAAGAAAACCGTGAAACATTTGTTGATTTGCTTCAGGAAGAACAGGGGAAAGATTTTGAACTGGCTAACGGTGAAGTGGATTTGGCAATCGATTATTTTCAATATATGTCCGAATGGGCGCGCAGAATGGAAGGCGAAATTATTCCAAGTGACCGTCCAAACGAAAATATTTTATTATATAAAAAACCAATCGGTGTGATTGGGGGAATTGTGCCATGGAATTTCCCTGTATTCATCCTTGCAAGAAAAGTGGCTACCGCATTGGTCACAGGATGTACCATTGTGTTAAAACCAAGCCAGAAGACTCCGAATACGGCAGCTGAATTTACGAAGCTGGTTGATGGTCTTGAAGCGATTCCGGACGGCGTTTATAATTTCATCACTGGAACTGGCGGCAAGCTTGGAAATGCAATAGCTTCCCATCCGGATGTGGATATGATTTCCATGACGGGCAGTGTCAAAGCAGGAACAAAAGTAATGGAAGCAGCCGCACAAAGTATTACAAAAGTAAATCTGGAGTTAGGAGGGAAAGCCCCGGCTATCGTAACAGAAAATGCTGACCTTGATCTAGCTGTCGAGAACATTAAAACATCCAGACTTGCAAACAATGGACAGGCTTGTACAAACGCAGAGCGCATCTATGTCCAAGAATCAGTAGCTGATGAATTTAACAAAAAACTGAAAGCAGCTTTTGAAGCTACTTCGATCGGCAATCCCCGTGAAAATAAAGAGGCAGAGATGGGACCGCTTATCAGCAAAGATCGTCTCGAAGAAGTGGAAAGCATGCTACAGGAAGCGGTAGATGCAGGTGGAGAGGTTGTAACAGGAGGAAATCGTCCATCACTGGATAAAGGGTATTTCCTTGAACCAACCATCGTAAAAAATGTGAAACAGGACAGTAAAATTATTCAGGAAGAGATTTTCGGTCCAGTCATACCTGTGGTGCCATTTAAAACCTTGGAAGAAGCCATCGATTATGGAAATGACACGGAATATGGCTTATCTTCCTCTGTTTATACAGAGAATTTGAATGAGGCAATGAAGGTCGTGAATGAACTGAAATTCGGTGAAACGTATGTAAACCGGGAGAACTTTGAAGCGGTTCAAGGATATCATGCGGGCATGCGCAAATCCGGTTTAGGCGGAACTGACGGAAAACATGGCGTCGAAGACTTCCTTGTTACACAAACCGTTTATATGCAGTATAAAAAATAAGAAACAAAAAAGGAGTTGGATTTTAGGAAAAGTAATTCACTTTTGATGGAGATAAACTGAATTAACAAGCATACCAAATCGCATAGTGATTGGTATGCTATTTTATCATTAACCAGCTGTAAGTGGGAGCTCCAATTAGTATGTTACTTTTATTGCTAAATTGAAGTCTATTTGTAAAAGAGCGTTGAAGGATTAATCTATTGACCGAATAAGAGTTTCTCCTCAGCGTTCGGTCATTCATCACCCCGATGAGTGACCGAGTGATGGCTTTTGCTATGCGTTCGGTCGTTCAACCCCTCGATGAGTGCCCGAATGATGGCTATTGCACCTCGTTCGGTCGTTCATCCCGTCGATGAGTGACCGAATAACGGCTATTGCTCCTCGTTCGGTCGTTCATCATCTCGATGAGTGACCGAATAACGGCTATTGCTCCGCTTTCGGTCGTTCATCCCGTCGATGAGTGACCGAAAGACGACTATTGCTCCGCGTTCGGTCGTTCATCATCTCGATGAGTGACCGAATAACGGCTATTGCTCCGCTTTCGGTCGTTCATCCCCCCGATGAGTGACTGAATGACGGCTATTGCTCCGCGTTCGGTCATTCATCGATTAAGTCCGTATAATTGTGTAAAAAGGAAAAAGGGCCACATTAATTCCTATGATACAATGTTTAACAACCACGAAAAACAAGGAGGAATTAATGATGACCCAGTTACAGTTTAACCTAGATATGGACTTTTTAAAAGAATCATTAATGAATTCGAACATTGATAACGTTGTTAAATCAACTATTGTTCTAGTTTTGAACGAGTACATGGAAAAAGAACGTGATGAGTATTTAAAAGCCGGTGCTTATGAACGTTCAGATGAACGTCAAGATTATCGGAATGGCTACTATGATCGAGATTATATGTTGAGTATTGGAAAGGTTAAGTTACATGTACCTCGTACTCGCAGTGGGGAATTTTCAACTACTGCATTTGAAAAATATAGACGTTGTGATCAGGCATTTGCTTTATCTATGCTTGAAATGGTCGTCAACGGTGTGTCCACTCGAAAGGTAAAAAATGTTGTGGAACAATTGTGTGGTGAATATGTCTCTAAGTCCTTTGTATCCTCACTCACGGAGAAACTGGATCCCATTGTGAATGAATGGGCAAATCGTTCTTTAGGCACCGAATACTATCGGTATATATACGTAGACGCTATGTATATCAAAGTTCGTGAGCATCATAAAGTGGTATCTAAAGCGGTTTATATTGCTACTGGGCTTAACGAAGGAAATAAAAGAGAAGTACTAGGTTTAAAAGTAAGTCATGAAGAAAGCTACGAAGCCTGGAATGAATTTTTAAGTGAACTCATCGCGCGTGGTTTACAATCACCAAAATTGGTTATTTCAGATGCTCATTCCGGACTAAAAAAAGCTATTCCGAAGGTGTTTATCGGAACTTCATGGCAGCGTTGTACCGTTCATTTTAAGAAGAATCTTATTGATGAGCTGCCAAAGAAAAGCATGAATGATGTAAAGGAAGAATTAAAACAAATTTTTGATGTAACTACACCTGAGAAAGCAAGAAAACGAAAAGATGATTTCGTAAGTCGTTACCAAGATAATTCTAAGCTGAATAAAGTTATTGATAACCTGGAGAATGGTTTTGATGATGCCATTCAGTATCTAAATGAACCACAAGAATACCAAAAGTTTATTCGTAGTACAAATTCCCTCGAACGACTTAATCAAGAGGTAAGACGCAGGGAAAGAGTGATACGTATCTTCCCTAATACGCAATCAGCATTCCGTCTGATTGGAGCTGTATTAATGGATTATGAAGAAGAAGAGCAAAAGAAAAGACCCATATTCAAAAGGGACTAGCATGGCCTGATCGCGCGCGAAAATTTGTTTTGGAAAGGAGGGGTACCCCTCCTTTCCAAAACAAATTCAACTAAATACTATAAAGTGGTTGTAAACTTGTAAATAGAATTTTACACAATAAAAGGTACTTGACTCATTCATCCCGTCGATGAGTGACCGAATGATGGCTATTGCACCTCGTTCGGTCATTCATCCCGTCGATGAGTGACCGAATGAAGGTTGGGCCTCCGTGTTCGGTCGTTCATCATCTCGATGAGTGACCGAATAACGGCTTTTGCTATGCTTTCGGTCGTTCATCCCGTCGATGAGTGACCGAATGATGGCTTTTGCTCCGCGTTCGGTCATTCATCACTTAGATGGAGTTATTAAATGACCTGGTATTGTAGTTAAGCAATCAAATATTAGGTATAAAAAAACGCTTGGAAAACCAAACCAAGCGTTTTTGTTCGTTAAATCAATCGTTAAAATTGGTGTTAAACTTCATGCTATTTATTATGTTATTTAATATTCACAATAAGTGAACCACTTACCTTTAGGAAAAGCTCCTTTTTCATTTCAATTATTTTAATTCATTCAATAGATCAGTTGCAGTTTGGACGAGATATCCACTTTCTTTATCCTGAGTTTGTTCCATCATCATGGAAAGCATCATATCCTGATCTTCTGTCGGATAAGCGACAAACCAGCTGTTAATCCCACTGTCTTCATCGTCGGCAGAAAGTTTCAACTCTGCGGTACCGGTTTTCCCGGAAATAGGGAAGTCAGCTTCCTGTGCTTGTGTTGCTGTTCCATCCGTTACAACTGTTCGCAAAGCATCCTGTATCAAATTAGCCTGATCTGCGGTAATTAAGTCTTCCTGCCAAATCTGTCCTGTTTCTTCAGAAGTCAGTAAGGTCGGTTTGATCATATTTCCTTCATTCAGCAAAGGTGTATAGGTCGCTGCTAAATGAAGGGCACTCATCTCAATCTGCCCCTGACCGTAGCTCGTATTGGCGAGCATGACATCATCTTCTATTGTTCCATCCGCTGAGATAGTTGATTTTTGGATTGGGTATTCATATGGCAGTTCTTCGGAAAAACCAAAATCCTCCAGTCCTGAAATAAATGCCTCACTTCCAATTTCCAGTGCCTGCATGGCAAAATAAATGTTATCGGAACGTACCAATGCATCCTTCAGATCGACAGGACCGTCTGATTCAGAAACCCGTCTCACTTCATAATCTCCCCAGCCTTCTCCATTACTCCATGTCAGCCCATTGATTTCAATCCCTTCATTTGGATCAATGGTGCCATCTTGCAACCCGATGGCTGAAGTTACCGGTTTTATCACGGACCCGGGCGCATAGGTTGCTGCAAAACGGTTAAGTGTCGGCTGTTGTTCATCATCCTGAAGATCACCCCAAAAATTTGCGGTCGTTCCATACATTGCTTCATTTGGATCAAATGACGGGCTGCTGACAAGTGCCAGTGTTTCACCAGATTTCGGATCCATGATCGTTGCCGTACCTGCATCACCATCATAAGCTTCATATACTTTTTCCTGTACATTAATATCAATTGTAAGTGTAATTGTTTCGCCATTTTCCACAGGCTGTTCGGCTAATACAACTTCTTCCTCTTGATTTGTGACGACAATTTTGATTCCTTCCTGGCCCTTTAATTCCTCTTCATAAAGTTGTTCCAATCCTCGTGCTCCGATAAGGTCATTCGCATCATATTGACTGGAATCCAAATTTTCCAGGTCTTCTTCGGTAACCTGTTTTAAATAACCAACCAGATGCATCGCTGCTTCACCAGAAGGGTAGATTCGGCCAGTTACCTCACGTTCTGTAACACCAGGAATGTCCCACAGGCCGCTTAACTCATTTCTTTTTTCTTCCGTGATTTTTTTAATTGGTACAAAATGTTCTGGTTGGACCCAACTGGCATTTATAGCCGAGTCAACCGCATCAGAAGACATATTGAGTATATCAGCCAGTTCATCTGTTGTCTGGTCGGGGCTGTCTCCCATCTGTTCCGGAATGATACCAATTTCATAAACATTTCCGTTAAGTGCTAAAGGCATCTGGTTGCGGTCATAAATTTCCCCACGGGTAGGCGCTTCCGTTTGAAAACTTATTTCTCCACCATCCCTTAACTCCGGAAAAATGAATCCGGGATCCCACTGAACATACCAATTTATCCCTTCCTCATCGTCTTCTTCGCCTTCCTGGATGAGTGTTGCGTCATAATCGAACGTAATCGGGCCGGCGATGGTTTCCATTTCGACATGGAGTGGGAAGGTGGCAGTACCTTCATCCATCGCGGATTCCAATTCTTCCTCTGTTAATTCCTCATACGTTATATTTAAGTCGGAAACATCCAGGTCTTCATAAATTTTAGTATAACGATCAACCATTTCTTCTGTCGGATAGGTCTCTTTTGCTTCTGTTGAAAGCATGTCATACATGTTTGCAAATTCTTCATTCTTCCACTGTTCGATAAAGGTATCAAACCGTTCATCCGGTTCAATCTGCTCTTCGGAACATGCCGCGAGAAAAATGAATAGAATGATTGATAAAGATAGTGCAATTTTTTTCATAACTAACCCCCACATTCATATAGCTTTATATATAGTATATCACGATGGCCGCCTGAAAATAGAATGTAAAGAAAAAGTCACGCTGATAATTTTCAGGTGACTTTTTCTATTATCGTGCTTCCATATGACTGTTTATTTCTGTGGAAATGCGATTGAACTCAGAATCAGGTGCCACTAAATACCATACACCATTAATCATTTGTCCGCTTCCACTAAATTCTAATGTTTTATTATTTCCTAACACACCACGGTAATCAAGGAACAATGTCTGCATCTTATCCATATCCAGATCTGTTGTTACATTATCACCTAGAATACCAAGAATTTCACCGACTTTCGTTACACTTGAGAAGCTTGCTGCTTTATCCATTGCAGCTGAAACCACATCACGCTGACGCTCATTACGGCCCAAATCACCACGCGGATCATTTTTACGCATTCGAATGTAATCCAATGCCTCGCTTCCGCTTAATTGTATTTGTCCTTCAGGGAATGTGTTCCCACCTTGTGAAAAGGCCATATCATTTGTGACCGTAACACCGCCAATTGCATCAATACCCTGCTCGAAGCCTTCCATATTAACTCTGGCATAGAAATGTACCGGAATATCGAAAGCCTCTTCCACGGTTTGGACAGATAATTCAACGCCGCCAAACGCATACGCATGATTAATCTTGTCCATGCCACGTCCAGGTATATTAACGTAAGTATCCCTTGGAATGCTTAACATCTGCATCGAATTTGTATTTGGATTTGCCGACATCAGAATCATTGTATCCGACCGACCGCTATCACCACTTCGCTGGTCGACGCCAAGTAATAGAATATTAATGGAATCCTTGTCGCTGAAAAGTTTTTTTATTTCTTCCTGCCGTTCCGGATTGTTGTCTCTTTCTAATGGATCGTGCATGGTCGCAACCGTATTCCCAAGCTGATTATAGAGATAGAAGGCATAGCCTCCTACCAGTAAAATCAAAGCAAGAATAATACCTCCGACCCAATATGGCCATTTACGTCTTTTCTTATTATATCTTTTATCTGATCTTGAACTCACTCGTATTCTCCTCTGTTACATACCCGTTGCCTTTAAGAAACAACAAAGTTTGCAAAATATTATCAAATCATGTCTAAATTATAGCGGATTACCGTTTTTTCGTCTATGAAATTATCAATTATTTTCACTTACCGGAAGTGCTGTAATTATATAACGGTCAGGTGCGCTGCCAACATACGAAAAAGGATAACAGGTTGTAAGTGTCAAAACTTCTTCATCTGTTGGAACAATAACAGACCGATCCTCCGCGTCCACTATTTTCGTATCAATAATCTCATAGGAAAATTCTCCATATGGGAGTTTAATTGTTAATATATCTCCATGTTCGAGCTCACCCATTCTGCGAAAGACAGTATCACGATGCCCAGATAAAACAATATGTTCGTCCTGCTGTGGATAGGCCGTTCCTTTATAATGGCCAACGCCTTTTGCCAGTTCATCCTCATGTGTGCCTTCTACAATAGGTAAATCAGATTCCAATTTAGGAATATGCAAAATGCCCGCTGTCTCTCCTGTAGCGGGGGAAAAGTCTTCCGGAATGTTATGTTCATCTGGAATCGTAGTTTTCGCAGAAGTACCGCTTTCAGGAATATCTTTATCGTTAATCAGCGCTTTTGCCTCTGCAAGACTTTCATTTTGTGCGTTTTGTGTTTGAAGAAGCTGGTAACCGCCAAATCCCAAAAATACGAATCCGGCAACAATAAGCAGAAAAGCGAATTTTTTCATGGGTCAAACTCCTCATATTTAAACTATATATAGTATATTAAAGTTTATAATAATTTGAAAGGTTTATTACGATATTCCTTAAAAATAGTGGAACCATTGATTTGACTCGGTTTGATTGTTCTTAATAAAATACAAAAAATAAAAAATTAAGTAATAACGAGATATAATAAGATAAATTTAGATATTCGTTCTTAATATAGAAATAATGCTGTTTTTTGAAGGTTTTCAATATGTGAGAAATGTCCTATACTGCAATCAATCGTTCTTTATAAGGAACAAAAAACAAATCGATAAAGAACGTTCTGGTGTAAAGGAATACCTTACATAAGAAGAAGGGAGGACGGGATATTCGCTGTATCCGGGTTCAAAAGGCAGTAATGAATGCAGCGTACCTGCAAGGGAGTTACCGGTAAAAGAAACATTCGGACTTATCAATATTAATAACAGCGAGAATTTTATATCCAACACGATGTGTATCCAAAAAAACAAAAAATACGAGGAGGAAACAAACATGGGTATTAAGAAAAAATTAGGAATGGGTGTAGCAACAGCAGCATTGGGGATGTCTTTAGTAGCTGGGGGAACATTTGCGTATTTTAGTGATGCGGAGACAACTAACAATTCATTTGCAGCAGGTACTTTGGACCTGTCGGTTGACCCAACAGAAATTATTAATGTAGATAATATCAAGCCAGGAGACACGATGACTCGTCATTTTGAATTAAACAATGGTGGTTCCCTTGATATTTCAAAAGTGAATATCAGTACAGATTACTCTGTAGACGATGTTAAAACTGACAACAATCAGGACTTTGGTGAACATATTCAAGTAAACTTCTTAAAAAATGATGATAAAAATGGTGTACTTCAACCTGAAGAAAATGTAATTACCTCAGCAACTTTAGCAGAATTACAAGGTGAGATGCCTGATGCAGTAGAAAATAAAATTTGGGCATTTTTAGGTTGGGGAGATGAAGCAAGTGGTTTAGAATCAGGGGATTCTGATGATTTGTATGTACAATTTGAATTTGTAGATAATGACGAAGATCAAAACGAATTCCAAGGAGATTCACTGGAACTGGAATGGACTTTCGAAGCACATCAAACAGAAGGCGAACGTAAATAAGCATCAAGGGAGGGGACTATTTCTCCTCCTCATACATAATTTTCAACCAAAAATACTTAAAATCTCTTCATGTCAGCTAGAGCAAAAAATAGATATCACAGGAGGGAAATTCAATGGGTATCAAAAACAGGGTGATGTTAAGTGTTGCAACAGCAGTATTGGGGTTGAGTCTGATAGGTGGGGGAACGTATGCCTATTTTAATGACACTGAACCCACACGAAACACATTTGCCAATGGGGTGCTTGATTTAGGAATTAACAAGGAAACAATCTTTACAATTGAAGACTTTATTCCGGGTGATACGGTAAATGGAAATATTGAACTTACAAATGATGGTTCGGTCGATATGGGTGAAGTTACGCTTAACTCTTCGTATGAAGTTGTTGATAACAACGATCCAAATAATGGGGACGATCTGGGAGAACACATTCGTGTGGAATATTTAAGCCGTACCAATGGAAAAGAAGTGGTGATTTCTGAAAAAACGCTTGCTGAGTTAACAGAGAACCCTGTAGCGGTACTGGATGAATTCCCGGCCGACAGTAAACCTGAAAAATTCACCATGCGATTCTCTTTTGTAGATAGTGAAGAAAACCAAAACCACTTTCAAGGTGATGAATTGAAATTGATTTGGGAATTTGTAGGGAAACAAAGAGATGGGAAACCTAATTTTGATAGTGGTCTGAAATAGGAAGGGGAGCTGTTCTCCTTCCGAACTTCTTTTATATGTATTCCTAACTACATTTTAATGTGTGGTTAGGAATACATATAAAGCATCATTGATACAGGAAAATAACTTTTAACAAGGTGGGGATTGATGTGAGAAAAAGTCGTTCTAAAAAATATAAATCGCGGTTTCACCTCTTTATGCTTGTAGGTAAAGTTGTCATGGCCTGGTATTTGATCCTGTTTTCCACCACCTATTTAACTGCTGATACGGCAGCCTACTTTACAACTTCGAATCAGTCAAATGGAGTGATTTACACAGGGGAATGGGAAGAACCGGATAATAGTACATTGGCATTTATAGAGAAAGGCAATAAAAATTTGAAGGCGTGTGAACCAGTAACCTTGAAAATGAAGATAAAAAATACAGGTGATGGCGATATGTTAAGTGAAAGCAGCTATGATGTTTACTATATTGAAAATGGAAATCCCCAAAAACATGGTGAAAAAGTTGAACTAGGAGCAGACGAAGGAATTATTAAAGCACTGAAAATGGGAGAAACAGCTGAACTCACCTATAAAGCAAGTCTTCCTGGCCGGTATGTTTTTGTAGCCTATCAACATAGTGATCATCCGGATGAGGAAACGTGGAGTAAAGAAATTAAGGTTGACTGTAAATCAGATAAACAGCCTGATAACAAAGAAAAGTCTGTAGAGGAAGCCGAAGAAGAAAAGAATGTGAAGGAAAGTGAACAGAAAGAGGAAACTGTAGAAAATTCAAAAGATGATCAGAAGGAAAATGAAAAAGTAGAAGAGAAAAAAGCAGAAGATACAAAAGAAGAGCAGCAACAGGAAGAAAATAATGATGTTCCAGAAGAAGAGACTGACCAAAGCCAGAATAAAGAAGCTGAACAGAAAGAAGAAACAGTAACAGAAGAGAAAATGGAGAAGCAGACAAACGATGAGGAAACTTCTGAAAAAGGAAAAGAAAGTGAAGAAGGTACAGGCGATAACGATAATTCAAACCAAGAAGGGGAAGGTGACGGGAATTGAAAAAGCGGAAGGCATTAAAATGGATGAATCGAATTGTATCCAGTGTATTACTTGTATTATTGGTAAGTGTTGCTGCTTTGGTAGTTTCCACTAAAATCTCAGGTGGTGAACCGGAACTATTTGGCTATCAGTTAAAGACTGTATTATCAGGATCCATGGAGCCTGGAATACAAACAGGTTCGATTATAGCAGTCCAGTCTGTTGATGGTGACGAACGTGCAGGTTTCCAAGCTGGGGATGTCATCACGTTTATGGAAGAGGAAGATAAGTTAGTTACCCACCGGATTACGGAAGTAAATACAACCGAGAGCGGCGTGCTGTATACAACAAAAGGTGATAATAATAATGCAGTGGATTCAAATCCTGTTTTAGCCGAAAATGTTGTTGCTGTCTATAGCGATTTCACCGTACCGTATGCAGGTTATATAGTTGATTTCGCACAGTCACCGGAAGGAAGCGCGTTACTGCTAATTTTGCCGGGGATATTGATGTTTGGCTATTCTGTCATTACGATTTGGAAAACGCTAAGTGAACTGGAGAAAAAGGATACCAAAAAAGAAACGGCCGAAGCAAAATAAATACGAAATGATAAGTCGTACATGAGGAAGATGCTTATGAATGGGAATAAAATGGTCGCTGCCGTCACAATTTTGATAACCGGTATATTACTTTCTTTCACACTAGCCGGTAACATCGTTCATGCAGAAGAAGAAGAGAAAGAAGAAATAAAGATTAATATTCTGCCTGAAAATGTATTATTCGATGTAAGCAATATGAAGCCGGGAGACTGGGCACCAAGGACTGTGGTAATCCAGAATGATGGCATGAAAGAATTTGAATATGTGACGTCATTGAGAAATGATAGTAACTCAAATAAACTTTTTAATGAATTATTATTGGAAGTCAGGGATGAGCAGGGTGAATTGTATGATGGGAAGCTTGCAGATTTCGATGAGCTCCCTCCAAGAATCTTAGATAATGGTACGGAAGAAGAATTGGAATTCACTGTAAGATTTCCGGAGCATTTGGGAAATGACTTCCAGGGGCTTGATGCCCAGTTTGCTCTTCTATTCTCCGCACGAGGGGAGATGGAAGAGGAAGAAGTTGACCTGGCCGGGGTAGTCGGAAGTGCTGGTCCTGCCAGTGGTAATCCTACAGGAGAAGGGTCAAGATTACCGGATACAGCCTCCAATCTGTTTAACTTTCTGTTGATAGGTGCATTACTTCTGGCGATCGGCGCAGCACTGGTTTTCTATAATAGGAAAAGGATGAAAAATGCAGACAAGCCTAATCCGTGAAAAATACAAGTACCGGCATGAATTAAGCAAAACTAGTTTCCATCCGACAAAACAAGACACCCTATAAAGGGCATTCATGTAGTATAATAGTCTTGTGAATAAAGGTCGTTCAGCAAAAGACAACTAGATTGAAAACAAGGTACCAAGTCACAGTTCTAACGCATTGAAACCAGGAAGTCCGGATTCTCTGGGCAGTTTAGGAAGTGTAATCCCCCTGCTGCATACATAAATGAAGCAAAGGTGGACGGTCAGGCTTGACGATAAGCCAAGTTTTTCTAAAAATGGAGGACTGGAAAATGGAGAATACAATCGGGAAGACTGCAATTGATCATGAATGGTTTGAATTGATTAAAGAAGCAAAAATCACAGGGCTGACCATCGAAGAAATACGTCTCTTCTTAAATAATGGGTTAAACACCGCAGGGGATGTGCAGAATGAATAAAAAAAATTGTGCTTTAAATAGAACCTCTCCTATACTTTATGGTATAATTTCCGTTGAAAGTAGGTGAGAGGACTTGGTCGGTGAAAAAATAAAAGAATTACGCCAAGAAAAGAAGATGTCCCTTTCTGAATTAGCGGAAAAAGCAAATGTGGCAAAGTCATATTTAAGTTCCATTGAACGGAATCTGCAAACAAATCCATCGATCCAGTTTATCGAGAAGATTAGTAAGGTATTGGGTGTTTCTGTAAACGATTTGATCCAGGAAAATCATGCGGAGGATATCGACAGTCTTGATGGCGAATGGCTATCAATTGTTAGAGAAGCGATGGATTCCGGTGTATCAAAAGACCAATTTAAGGAATACCTTGAATTTAATAAATGGCGAAATAAACAGTAACCGTAATGCGATGTGCATGCGGTTTTTGTGATGTGACTTTATTATGAGAGACTATCTAAACGACACGAAGGGAAGAAATGGTGATTAGGATGCGAAATTATTTATACTGGCTTCTACCTCTAATCTGGATGGGGGTTATTTTTTATTCCTCTGCTACACCTTATGAAAACCAGGATATCAAACCACTATTAAATGACTTTCCCATGGATTTATCATTTTTGGAGCCAGTGTTAGGTTGGATATCTTTTACATATCATCAATCGGTTGTAAGTGTGGACGCACTTGGTGTTACAGGATTTATTGAATTTTTTATCCGAAAAGGAGCCCATGTCGGCGTATTCTTGCTGTTAATGTGCCTCTTTTATTTGGCTTTTCACAAATCAACCGGTCTCCGCTTCAAGACAACCCTCCTATTTTCCTTTTTACTGACAGTTGCATATGCTGTTATAGATGAATTCCACCAAGGATTCACACCAAACCGTACACCATATATTGGTGATGTGTTTCTGGACAGTTTCGGGGCGTTGCTTGCCTCGGGGATTCTAATACTGATTCATTGGTTAAAAAGTAAAAAATAATTTCATTTGCGACAAAATAACACATGGAATTGACGAATAATGTTAAACTACGTTATAAATAATAAAAAGAATGATGGAAATGACAAATTTCGATTCTACTTTCATAATATATGTGGTATAGTTCTAATTATCTATTAAGCAAATAAGAAAGTAGAAAGCTTTCTTATCTCATGAATTCAGACTAAGGAATTATCGGCATAATATAATGGACTGAAGAAAAGCCAAGTTTTCTAAAGGTGGGGAAATAATGAACGAGCAGGAGAGATATAAAAATCTACTGAAGAAAATGATTGACGAAACAGAGAATTATAATATTAAGTCATCTCAGGAATTGATTCAGACCTTAATTAAGGAATTGACAAATAGACGTGGTGATGACGGGATCCAACCACAGAACATAGCTAAATAAGGATGATGAAAACTACATTCCGGCAAGAATGTAGTTTTTACATGGTCAGGAAATCTGGCACAAACTAACAGATAAGCCAATTATTCCTCTACAGTTGATTCCACATCAATTTCTATATACGAACGTTTTGTTTCTGTAATTTGTGCCTGGCCGCTTGTCAGGTCAATCATCCATTCCTTGAAACCCTCTTCTTCTCCACTTTTCACAAACACAATGATTTCAACTTTATCCAGGTAATTTATATTGTCCAATATATGATGGGAATTGCGTATTTCATTTTCAAGCTTTCCGAGCAGGGTATAATCTATGGTTACAGAAAACCCTTGCATCAGTTGCCGTTTTACGATGCCGGTAGTTTGAATGGCTTGGGAGGTTGTGCTTCCGTATGCGCGAATCAATCCCCCTGCACCGAGCTTGATTCCTCCAAAATATCTAGTGACTACAACAGCAGTGTCTTTTAACCCCTGTTTTTTTAACACCTCAAGCATGGGGACACCGGCAGTGCCGCTTGGTTCTCCATCATCATTCGCTTTTTGGACCTGATCATGCTCTCCAATCATATAGGCGGAACAGTTATGTGTGGCATCATGATGTTTTTTCTTGATTTCCTGAATGAAAGCTTGTGCCTCCTCTTCTGTTTCGACACGCCTGATATAACCGATGAAACGGGACTTTTGTATCGTTTTTTCATCTTCCCCTTCTTTTTTTACAGTAAAATACTTTGTCAACATTTCCATTTCACTCTCCTTAAATCATATTATAGTATATAATTAATATAAGATTTATCAGAACCATGCTAAAAGACCCTATAAAAATAGCGGACAATTACGTATAATTATATCATAGGTTGGTGGAAGACTATGGCACAGAAATTAAGCGAAAATGTTCTGGACCACGTCGTTGAAGAAATGATTGAGGTAGTGGAGAACAGCAAAGATGAGATATTCAATATCAGTGAAGAGGCTCGGAGTGAGCATGAACAACTTGTGGTGGAATTAAAAGAGATAAAAAAGAAAGTAATACAACATATTGATAATGGGGACCAGATGAGTCAAAAAGTCAGGTATTCCAGACAACGACTTGCAGAGGTAAGTAAATATTTTGATCGGTACACAGAAGATGAAATTCGTGAAGTTTATGAAAACACCCATTTTATGCAAACAGAGTTAGCCATGCTTCGACAGGAAGAGAAAGCGCTTCGTGAAAAGCGTGACTATCTGGAACGAAGGCTAATCACACTAAGCCAGACAATTGAGCGTGCCGAAGGACTTGCAGGTAAAATATCTGTCATTCTTACATATTTGCATGATGATTTCAAACAGGTCAATGAAATGATCGAGGATGCAAAGGAGAAGCAGGAATTCGGCTTAAAAATCATCGAGGCACAGGAGGAGGAACGCAGAAAAATATCACGCGAGATTCATGATGGACCTGCACAAATGCTCGCAAATATTTTACTTCGATCCGAGCTTGTCGATAAGACTTTCCGTGGGGGAGATATGGAACAGGCTATGGCTGAAATTAAAAATGTACGGAGTATGGTTCGGACCTCATTATATGAAGTCCGGCGGATCATTTACGACCTGAGGCCAATGGCACTTGATGACCTGGGCCTGATTCCGACAATAAAGAAATATGTTTCGACGATTTCCGATTATAATGGAACAGCCATCGAATTTAACTCCATTGGTGAAGATAAGCGAGTGAATCAAAAATACGAAATTGCCTTATTCCGTCTCGTTCAGGAATCTATCCAGAATGCATTAAAACATTCAGAAGCATCATTGATTCAGGTTAAATTGGAAATTCGCGATGATTATCTGGCAATGGTAGTGAAGGATAACGGGAAGGGCTTTGACCCCTCAATGAAAAGAGATAAGTCATTTGGATTGATTGGTATGCGTGAACGTGTAGAAATGCTGGAGGGCGAATTAAATATTGATTCTAAAATTGGGAAAGGGACACTAATTTTTATTAAAGTTCCGATCTCCTAATGAATTGACTTAGGTGTCTATGTTATATCTAAATAAAAAAAGAGAAAATAAACTGTCATCCATCATACTAGATCTAATAGAAACAAAGTAACGTATATCTAGGAGGAACAAAAAATATGAATACGGAAAAGCTTACTGAAATTGTTTTAATTGATGACCATAAATTGTTTCGCGAAGGCGTAAAACGCATATTGGAATTTGAACCCACTTTTGATATTGTGGCAGAAGGGGAAGATGGGGCAGAGGCCTCAAAACTTGTGAAAGAACATAAACCAGATGTAGTTTTAATGGATATAAATATGCCAAATGTGAACGGCGTGCAGGCGACTGCTGACCTTGTCCGTTTTTTTCCTGATACAAATGTTATCATTCTCTCCATTCATGATGATGAAAGCTATGTAACGCATGCACTGAAAACAGGGGCACAGGGGTATTTATTAAAAGAAATGGATTCTGATGCATTAATCGAGGCAATCAAAGTGGTTAGTGATGGGGGTTCTTATCTGCATCCTAAAGTAACCCATAATCTGGTTCAGGAATACCGCCGTTTAGCGCGAGAGAATACATCAAATTTCTCGGATGGGAGTATTGAATACCGCAAACCTCTTCATTTGCTGACAAAACGGGAATGTCAGGTACTGCAGCTTTTGGCTGACGGCAAGAGCAACCGTGCAGTCGCAGATTCCCTCTATATCAGTGAAAAGACAGTGAAAAACCATGTGAGTAATATTTTGCAAAAAATGAACTGTAATGATCGTACACAGGCAGTTGTTTCAGCAATCAAAAAAGGCTGGGTGGAAGTTTTATAGGTTTTTGTTCCTGGTTTAAAATGATGCACGTAAATTATACTCTGATCCTATTGGCATCAGGGTATTTTTTTGTCCAAAGAATTATGTAATGCATTTTCCGGTCTGTTCATGTAGAATAAAAATGAATGTAATCCGATAAAAACATTTAATTTTGAGAATACATTGATTTTGGGAATGGAGGAGAAAGATAGATATGAAAGTTGCTGTAATGACAGACAGCACGGCGTATATTCCTGCTGAAATAAGGAACGAACACAATATTCATATGCTCCCGTTAAGTGTCGTGTTTGGAGATGCTTCTTATGAAGAAGAAATCGATATTACAACGGCAGCCTTTTATGAAAAAGTAAAACAGGCTAAAAATCTGCCAAAAACTTCCCAGCCTTCCATCGGCCATATAACCAATAAACTGCAGGAACTTGCTAAGTCATACGATGCTGTTATATCTGTGCACCTTTCAAGTGGGATAAGCGGTACATATCAAACGGTCGTAAGTGCTGGAGAAATGGTTGAAGATATTGATGTCTATACATATGATTCCGAGCTGAGTGCCATGGGGCTTGGGTTTTATGTATTGGAAGCAGTCGACATGTTAAAAGCAAACAAAACACCTGAGGAAATTATTCAGCGTTTTGACAAAATAAAACAAAGTATACGCGCTTATTTTATGGTGGATGATCTTAGTAATCTGCAGCGAGGGGGGCGTCTGAATGGTGCACAAGCCCTAGTCGGCAGTCTCTTGCAGGTGAAACCGGTACTGCATTTTGTAGATAAAATAATTGTTCCATTTGAAAAAATCCGTACCCGCAAAAAGGCGCTCAATCGTATTATTGGGATGCTTGAAGAAGATGCGGCAAAAGGCGAAGACCTCAAAGTATCCTTTATTCATGCAAATAATGAACAGGGAGCCATCGAGTTACGAGATGAATTTTTAAATAAATATCCAACTGCTGACGTATCGATCAGCTATTTTGGCCCGGTAATCGGTACACATCTTGGAGAAGGATCTCTCGGCGTTTGCTGGTATAGAAAGTAAATAGCTATCAGTATTAAAAACTTGGCTTTTCGCTGCTATGCTGGTTTCTTATCTGCTGGAAAAGCTGCCAGAAGTGTTTGACTGGCAGCTGCTATTACATCATATGGAAAGTGAGTGAAGATATGTTGGATACCTTTCAATCATCTCCAGATCTACTGCGAGATGAACAATCTCTTCTTCTATCAGGAAAGCTCCTACTGCGAAATGAACTCCCTATCGAAGAAACAACCTTTCAACAACTTCTTTCTCAGAACGTATTGACTCCAACCACATCCATTACAAGAAAAAATTTCACTTATCAATGCCAGCGATGTGGTAACCGACAGCGCTCCCTATTTGCTCAAATACCTTGTCAGTCCTGTAGAAAAACCCATATGTACTGCCGTAACTGCATCGAAATGGGACGGGTGATGGAATGTGAACCGCTTTATTATTGGACAGGTGTGCCTCCCAAATGGCCACAGTATGATGATCCATGTACGTGGACAGGAAACCTTACCTATGTACAGCAGAAGGCAGCTGATCGAATTGTCACAGCAGTACAAAATCAGGAGGAATTACTTGTATGGGCAGTCTGTGGGGCAGGAAAAACTGAAATGCTGTTTCCAGGAATAACAGAAGCACTACGTCATGGCAAGCGTGTCTGTATTGCAACACCAAGGGCAGATGTTGTACGGGAGCTTTTGCCGCGAATTCAGACAGCCTTTAAGGAGGTGCGTGTTCAGGGATTATATGGAGGCAGCGGAGATAAGACGGGAACAGCTCAACTGATTATTGCCACTACACATCAATTACTGCGCTACAAGTCAGCATTCGATGTATTAATTATTGATGAAATTGATGCATTTCCATTTCACGCCGACCCTTCACTACCATTTGCCGCAAATCGCGCAAAGGCAAACGTAAGCACAACTATCTACTTAACAGCAACACCACGGAAAAATCACCACAGTCAGATCAGACGAAAGAAACTCGCCCATATTTTTGTGCCAGTTCGCTTCCATGGTCAGCCTTTACCAGTTCCAAAAATGAAAATGGTATACTCCCTGAACAAATCGTTAAAAAAATATGAAGCTCCGCCCACCTTCATCAATTGGGTTAAAGATCGAAAAAATCCTAAGCGGCAACTATTAATATTCGTTCCGTCGATTCAGCTTGCCGAGAAAATGAAAGAATCGCTTGCAGTCGAATTTATACAAGTAGGACTGCTACAATCGGTCGATAAATTAACAGCTGTTCATGCCTCTGATCCGGAAAGAGAAGAAAAAGTGCAGCAATATAGAGAAAGAGAACTTGATATCTTACTGACAACAACCATATTGGAACGTGGTGTCACATTCCCTTCTGTCGATGTGGCAATACTTGATGCCGGACATGATGTATTTGATGAAGCAGCACTTGTGCAAATTGCAGGGAGGGCTGGCAGAAGCCCGGACGATCCAACTGGTGAGGTAGTATTCTTTCATGATGGAAAAACAGAAGCAATGGTTCAAGCTGTTCAGTCCATTAAGGCGATGAACAAACGAGGTGGTTTATAAATGCACTGTTTATGGTGTAATAGCCAACTCATACCGGAGATTAGCTGGGTAACTATCCTAACCCTTTCCATACCAAAACAGCTGTGTGAATCCTGTGAAAAAGAATTGGAAGACTTGCATGGATCCAGATGCAGTCGGTGCAGTCGGATAAGTGAAGAAAAAATCTGTGCGGATTGCAGCTGGTGGGAGGCACATCCCAAAAGAGATACGATTGTCAGTAATCACTCCGTTTTTTCCTATAATTCAATGATGCAGGAAATGATTGCAAAATGGAAATATCGAGGGGATTACCATTTGGGACATGTTTTTAAACAACAATTCACGCATGTCTTTCAGCATACATTTTCCAATATGGACAAAGATCTGGTTGCAGTCCCAATTCCATTAAGTAAGGAAAGACAATACGAGCGGGGTTTTAATCAGGCAAAAATGCTGGCAGACTTTCTACCAATCCAAACAAAAGAAGTCCTTACTCGTGTACATGGTGAAAAGCAGTCAAAGAAAACGCGTCGGGATAGGATTCTGACAGATAATCCATTTGAAATCACAGAAACCCTTCACAATACAATCTTACTAGTCGATGATATATATACCACAGGTACAACATTAAGACATGCTGCAGGTTTGTTAAAAGCACACGGATGTCCCAATGTTTATGCCTATACATTAATTCGGGGATAGTGCAGGTTGTTGTGCTATAATTAGTGAAATGAGGGGAAGAGAAAAATGGCTGAGTTAGCGAATTGTTCACGTTGTGGCAATCTATTTGCAAAAGAAATCCGGGTAATTTGTCCGAACTGTTATAAAGAGGAAGAAATAGCGTTTGAGACGGTCCATCGGTTTTTACTTCAACAAAAAAACAGAGAAGCAACCATACCGGAAATTGTAGAGAATACAGGTGTTGATGAAGAAACGATTATTAAATTTGTGAAAGAGAAGCGGCTGCATCCATCGCAATTTCCAAAGCTTACATACCCTTGTGAAAAGTGTGGTACAAACATAACCAAAGGCAAACTTTGCAATGATTGTTCAAAAGAGCTTAGGAAAGAACTGGATTTTCATGAAGAAATCAAAAAGCTTTCTGGAACAAAAAAAGAAAAAGACCGCCTGAGTACCTATTATGTATTAAAGGATCATAAAAACAGGCTTTAAATGATTGAGGAAGCAGCCGATAATATGAATACGTAAATGATATAATGAAAATAGATATTTTATTAAACGTGAGGTGAATATCAGATGAAAATAAATGGTCCTAATCATACAAATTTCAATCCTTATAAAAACCAAATACAAAAGCAGACGGACTATAAAAAAGATATGGAAAAAAAAGATCAGATTGAGATATCGTCACAGGCAAAACAACTGCAGGAAAAAAGTAAACCAGACGCAGAGCGCGCAGCTTATGTACAGGAAATCAAAAATGCAGTCGATGCGGGTGAGTATAAAATAAACCATGAGAAAACAGCACAAAAAATGATCGATTTCTGGTCGAAGCAATAAAAGGAGGGCGCAGTTTTGTCCGTACAAGAAATAATACAATCTCTTAAGAAACTGGTGGTTGTGCATGAAGACCTGTTACACATTTCCGAAGAAAAGACAGAGATTGTAAAAGAGGGGTCTGTCGAAAAACTGCAGGCTATATTGATAAAAGAAAGAAAGTCGATACGCGTGCTGGAACAGGCAGAAACCAAACGGAATAAGACTGTAAAAGCATGGTCTTTCCGGAAAAAGCAGCCGCTGGATGATGTAACAATTTCAAACATGCTGGAAATGGTCGATGATGAGCGTGAAAAACAGGAACTAGCAAGGTTAACAACAGTGCTGACTAAAGTAATTACAAATTTAAAGCAACAGGAGCAACTGAATCAAGCATTAATAAACCAGTCGTTAAGATTTGTCCATATGTCACTAGATATGATGAACCCTTCCATTAACAAGATTAATTATGGTAATAAAAAAGAAAAATCAGGGACAGCCCAACGTTCCCTATTTGATTCAAAGGCGTAGATCTGATTTGAGCAGGGTCCAAACGAAGGGTCAGCCCCTTTTAACGCAGCTTCCCTGCACAAGTGCAACGATAAAACCCGGCGAAAAGCCAAGTTTTCAAAAAGGGAGTAATAAAATTGAGTACATTCCATGGATTAGAAATGGCAAAGCAAGCCTTATTTACGCAACAATCTGCTCTGTATACAACCGGGCACAATATTTCCAATGCGAATACAGATGGATATTCGAGACAGCGTGTCAATTTTGAAACAACATCACCATATCCTTCTGCCGCAAGAAATCGTTCAGAGATTCCGGGACAGATAGGCACAGGTGTGCAGGCAGGATCTGTGGAACGAATACGAAACCAATATTTGGATGTACAGTATCGGTCAGAAAATAGTAAGGCAGGTTATTGGGACGCAAAGGCTGATGCTTTAAACCGTATGGAAAATATAATGAATGAGCCTACGGAAAATGGCTTATCCAATTCGATGGATCAATTTTGGCAATCATTGCAGGATCTCTCGGTAAATCCGGAAAACTCCGGGGCAAGATCGGTTACATTAGAGCGTGGTCGTGCATTAGCAGATTCATTTAATTATTTATCCCAATCAATACATGCGATCCGTAGCGATTTGAAACAGGAAATTGGTACGACAATAGATCAGGCTAATTCGATATTGA
Source organism: Virgibacillus ainsalahensis (assembly GCF_055380755.1). NCBI lineage: Bacteria > Bacillati > Bacillota > Bacilli > Caryophanales > Bacillaceae > Virgibacillus > Virgibacillus ainsalahensis. The sequence continues at coordinate 1,056,063 of NZ_AP043943.1, forward strand.
CACAAATCCAGGAGATCAATGCACAGGTGAAGCAGTCGGAAACACATGGCTACTCAACAAATGACTTATATGACAGACGTGATAAATTAATTGATGAATTATCCGGAATTATTAACATCGAAACAAATTATGATTCCAGCCATACAAACTCAAAAATGGCTGATGGGGTTGTAACGATTTACGTAAAGGGCGAAAATACGGAAACCGTAACCCTTGTAGATGGTGTGAATGGGAACGTAAATGCATTTGATGAGGCAGCTGTCAGTACGGAAAATGGACATGAAGTGATAACAAGTATAACTGCAGGTGGAGAGGCTGTAGAATTCGATGATTCGAATGGCTCTTTATTAGGATTGATTGAATCATATGGACATCATTTTAATGGCTCTGTTGAAGGTCAATATACTGACATGCTTACACGACTAGACCAGATGGCAAAAGGGTTTGTGGATGCCTTTAATGACGTGCACCAGAAGGGAACAGGACTGGATGGCAGTGAGAATGTAAACTTCTTTGAACCATTGGATGCAGTTCATGGCGCAGCATCATCAATGAGCGTACTGCTGGATGATGCAAATGAGATTGCGGCAAGTACAGATGGTAAAGCAGGAAACAGCCAGAACGTATTGAATCTTGCTGGTGTCTTCGATCAGGAATTACCTTTACTGAATGGAATGTCTGTAAAAGGATTTTATGAAGCAGAAATTGGCAAACTTGGTGTTCAGGCGCAGGAAGCGTATCGTATGGCAGACAATACAACAATGCTTCGTTCACAAGTTGAAAACCAGCGGATGTCTGTGAGCGCGGTGTCCCTCGATGAAGAGATGTCGAATCTCATTAAATTTCAGCATGCGTATAATGCAGCAGCGCGAAATATGACAGCAACCGATGAGCTGCTTGATCGGATTATAAATAATATGGGATTGGTGGGGAGGTAAGTAGAAATATGCGTGTTACACAGGGAATGCTATCAAATAATATGCTGCGCAATTTATCAAGCAGCAATGAGAAATTAAATACATATATGGACCAGCTGAACACAGGAAAAAAAATTAATAAACCTTCCGATGACCCTGTTATCGCAGTAAAAGGCATGAATTATCGTTCGCAGCTAAACCAGGTACAGCAGTATAAGCGTAACACGAACGAACTGCATAATTGGATGGATAATTCGGACGCGGCATTGGATAAATCAACACAGACCTTACAGCGTTTACGAGAATTGGCTGTCCAGGCAAGCAATGATACATATGATGGTAAAGAACGCGAAAATATCCGGGAAGAAGCAATACAGCTTAAAAATCATCTTATTGAAATTGCGAATACAAAAGTGAATGATAAGTATATATTTAACGGTACAGATACAACAAATCCCCCGGTCGATATCGATGGAGCAATTCTTCGTGATGGGGAAGCAGAATCGATAGAAATAGAAGTTTATGGCGGGACTACACTGCAGGCGAATGTGAATCCGGATGATGTGTACACGGATGACTTTTTTAAGCGGATTGATTATTTCGTGAATGCATTGGAAGAAAATAACCAGGAAGCCATCGAAAGTAGTGTTGGAGAAATAGATGAAACAATTGATGCGACAATCAATGCACGTGCTGAGTTAGGTGCTCGTATGAATCGCCTGGAAATGGTGGAAAATCGCCTGAGTGAACAAGAAATCATTGCAACAAGTACAATGTCAGAAAACGAAGATATTGATTTCGCTGAAGCAATTACACAATTGCTTACACAGGAAAGTCTCCACCAGGCAGCATTATCTGCGGGGTCACGGATTATTCAGCCGTCACTTATTGATTTCCTAAGATAATGAAGAAATTATTTAGATAGCTTTTTGCAGCCCTGGCCCATCATAGGGTTCAGGGTTTTATTTGATAGACAGGATTCTAAAAGTATAGAACTGTGGTTACTCACATCATCGAAAAGACTTGGGACTGCGATTACTCGTCCCATCAAAAAGACTTGGGACTGCGATTACTCGTCCCATCAAAAAGACTTGTTGCTTTTGACACAAAAGATATAAAAGACGAAGTAACTGCTATGTTGATTTCCGCTGCGGACCGTTGCTTTCCGCGGGCACGGCTTTAGCCTCCTCGAGAAACCCACTCTGCGGGGTCTTCAGACACGTGCTGTTCCCGCTGGAGTCAACGGTCCTCCGCTCCAATCAACTATCTTAAAAGTGCATAACTATTATGTGACTTAAATCAAGCAATAAATAAATGCGATAAGTTGCAGTGCGCTAACCAGCGAAGGAAGTATACGAAGACGCCTGTTTAGAAAGCGAGACCCCACAGCGAGCGTTCTTTGCGAGCGAGGAGGCTCAGCGCGAGCCCTAAGGTGCGCGTAGTGTATTTCCGTAGCGGGCACAAGTATCAACCTGTTTTTCGAGTTACTTCGTCTTTTATACCAACAGCGAGGGTTAGAGAGCTAGAAAATTTACGAAAAGAGCCTAATGTGAAGTGTTATTCATTAAATAGGGGAGTGCAATATATGAAGTTACAGACAAAATATGTAGGTGAAGTTGAGATTGAAACTTCAAAAATCATTCAGTTTACTCAAGGTTTGCCCGGATTTATCGACGAAACAGAATTTGTTCTAATCGATTTGCAAAATAATCCCGTCTTCCAGGTTCTGCAATCTGTTCATTCGGTAGATACAGCATTTATAGTAACAAACCCGTACCACATCTATCAGGATTATTCCTTCGATATTGATGACAAATTACTGAAAAGCCTGGATATCAAAACAGAGAAAGATGTCGTCATACGATCAATTGTTACATTAAAAAATCCATTTCAAACAAGCACAATTAACCTAAAAGCACCAATCATTATCAATCCTTCCAGTAAAAAAGGAAAACAATACATTTTAAATCGTGATGATCTTCCATCAAAAGCCTCCATTGCTCCTGAAAACGTCAAGGTGAAAGGAGAATAACCATGCTTGTACTTACACGGAAAAAGAATGAAGGCATCCAGATTGGTGAAGATATTGAAATTAAAGTGCTGGCAATTGAAGGAGATCAAATTAAGCTTGGAATTGAAGCACCTAAATCTGTTGATATATACCGTAAGGAAATTTATGTGGACATACAGGAACAAAATAATGCAGCAGTTAATATTTCACTAGATCTGTTCAAGCTTTTAGATGACAAGAAAGATAACGAAAAAGAGTGAGTAATAACATTTTTCCTTAAAAACCTTCATATCGAACACCTCTAATCCGATATTAATGAAAAGACCAGAGGAACTCGATGCATCATACGAGTGGATATAGTGGATGAGAAGATTTAAGAAGGAGGGACATAGCATGCGAATTGGCGGCTTGGCAAGTGGAATGGAAATCGATTCTCTCGTAGATCAATTGATGACTGCTGAGAGAATTCCGCTTAATAAAATGGAACAGGATAAAACGCTTCTGGAGTGGGAGCGTGATGGTTTCCGTGATATTAATAAAAAATTATCGGAATTAGAAAATATGATGCTGGATATGAAATTGAGCAAAACGTATAATTCGAAAACAGTAAGCTCGACACAGGAAAGTGCAGTTAGGGCAACAGGTAGTCCCAGTGCTTCAAATGGAGCGTACCAGATTGAAGTTAGTCAATTGGCAACAAATGCGATTAATGTAAGTACTGAAACAGTGGGACAGGAAATACCTTCCGATTATATCGGCAAAACATATGAATATTATACCTACGATGATCAGGGGGAGCAACAAACGAATAACATTATGATTAATGCCGATGATTCAGTAAAAGACGTTCTGAAAAGAATATCAGAAGCTGATAATAATGTGCGCGCCTTTTATGATGAACAGGCGAATAGGGTTGTCATGGAAACAACAAGCACTGGTAATCATAATAAGGAGCAAGCATTCGGCGAAGCACAAATTAATGCTGAAATCGGCTTTAAAAATTCCAACACATTCTTTCGTGACGTTCTGAAACTTGATGTCGGAAATGAACAGGGTGGCACAAATGCAATGTTCACTTATAATGGTGCACACAAAGTAGAGACAAATGAAAATAACTATACACTTAATGGTATAAATTTCGAATTTAAAGATACGAATATTGACAATCCGGCTACGTTAACTGTTTCGAACAATGTAGATGCAGCCTTTGACTCGATCATGGCGTTTGTTGATAAATACAATGAAGTTGTAGAGACCCTGAATGGTTCTCAGCAGGAAGAAAAATACCGCGATTACCCACCATTAACAAGTGAACAAAAAGAAGAAATGTCTGAGGATGAAATTGAACTTTGGGAAGAAAAAGCAAAAAGTGGTATTCTGCGTGGGGAATCAGCTATTTCCAACGGGTTATTTTCCATGCGACAAAGCTGGTATTCCGCTGTGGAAACTGGTGGCGCACATACGTCATTGACCCATATTGGCATTACAACAACAACGGATTATCTGGATGGCGGTAAATTAGAAGTAGATGAAGGCGAACTAAGAGCTGCACTCCAAAATAACCCCAGAGATGTCCAAAAGCTGCTTTCCAATAGTGAAGAAGGTGCCGGCCGTGGTTTAATAAACCGGTTGGAAGATGCACTTGATTCTACAATGGATAAGATTGGAGACCGGGCCGGCCGGGGTGGAGACACGCTTGAAAATTACACATTGGGCAAACGAATGAAGGAACTGGATGAGCGTATTGACGGTTTTGAGGATCGGCTGACACAGGTAGAGAACCGCTACTGGAGTCAATTCACAGCAATGGAAACGGCTATTTCTCGGATGAACCAGCAATCAATGATGCTGATGAATAATTTCGGTGGAGGACAGGCTTAACAATTTAAAGGGAGTGAGAGGTAGATGGCAGCTAATAGACCCTATCAAATATATCAAAATAATGCTGTTAACACTGCATCTGGCGGTGAATTGACGCTAATGCTCTATAATGGTTGCATCAAGTTTATCAAACAGGCATTAAAAGACATGGATGAAAAAAATTATGAAGCGAAAAATACAAATATCCAGAAGGCACAAAATATTATTCAGGAATTGATGCTCACCTTGGATACAGAGATTGAAATTTCCAAACAGATTATACCGTTATATGAATATATGCAATTTCAATTAAAAGAAGGTAATGTAAAAAACGACCCTGTTTGCCTTGAGGAAGTTCTTGGGTTTGCTACAGAATTTAGAGATACCTGGAAACAAGTTATCCTGCAAACGAGGAAAAGGCAATTCACACAAGGTGCCCAAGTATAATGAATCGACTGCAGCCATTATACGATGTTACATTACAGCTGAAAGAAGTAATAGATCAGGAAATAACATCCCAAAACCGTGACACGATTGTTGAACAGGTCAACCAGTTAGTCGAACAAAGAGGATACCATATGAAAGAATTGACTCCGCCATATACGCAGGAAGAAAAATACCTTGGTGAGAAATTGATAGAATTAAATGTACCTATCCAACAATCAATGAATCAATTATTTGCTCAGTTAAAAGAGGAAATGAAACAAGTAAAAAAACAAAGGAAATCGAATAGGAAGTATATCAACCCCTATGCGAATGTGCGAACAATGGACGGTATGTTTATGGACAGTAAAAAATAGGGGAATTCTACCCTGCTTTTTATTATATTCTATGCAATTATTAAATATTTGTAAAATTTATTAGGATTTTGTAAAGCGCCTACCACTTGACATGTAAGGGTTTCTGCCGAATCATTACAAATTCCAACAAAATTTTAAAAAGGTTTAGGGAGGAAATACTACGGGAAACATAGTATACTATAGGCAAAGGTAAAAAGGAGGACACTTGTATGAATTTTAACATTCGAGGCGAAAATCTTGAGGTAACTGGAGCAATTAAAGATTATGTTGAGAAGAAGATCAGCAAGCTGGAAAGATATTTTGATACACCGCCTACTTCTGATGTTCATGTAAATTTAAGTGTCTACAATGATGAACAGCGAATCGAAGTTACGATTCCGATGACAAATCTATTATTGCGTGGAGATGTACATCATGTTGATTTGTATGCTGCTATTGATCTGGTAGTTGATAAACTAGAAAGGCAGATTCGAAAATACAAAACAAAAGTAAATCGCAAATTCAAACAAAAAGGTGCAGCAAAGCATGTTTTTGCGGAAATGGAAAAAGAAGCGAATAATGTTGCTGTTCAGGAAGAATCGGATGAAATCGATATTGTAAGGCAAAAGCGTTTTAATTTAAAACCGATGGATTCTGAAGAAGCAGTATTGCAAATGGACATGTTAGGCCATGCATTTTATGTATTCACAAATGATGTTACAAATGAAACCAACGTTGTCTACCGTCGCAAAGATGGTAAATACGGATTGATTGAACCAGAGGCTTGATTAAATATAATTGATAAAGAGGCGATCCTACAGGGTCGCCTTTTAAAATGGAAAACTTGAGAATTTACAGGCATTTTTGATTCGATTTTTGATATCGTCGAATATTGTCGAACGAATTACCAAAATCAAATTTTGGGAACCATAAATGTCGAATTTTATGTTAATATACTAAAATATCATACAAAAAGCAGTGTTTTTCTTTGAAAAAAATGTCGAAAGCACTTCCAAAATCGAAAAATTGCAATTAGTCTTTATGCCTAAGTATGTGGTATAAATAAGCCAATGGAACTAGGAGGTGTAACATTGAACGAAGATGAGCGAATGGCAATAAAAAAACTGATGAAAAAAGTACAGCAACATGAAGAGACAATTACACAACTGGTAGAAATTATAGCTGCTACCAACCGCCGAATTACCGATATCGGAGATAGGGAGCAGAATAAACAACAGAAACTTCCTCTTTCTTAACTGTCCCCGAATCATGCCAATTATGGTCTCTACATATTGCCCCCGCTTTACTCTCCATTTTAAAAAAAGCAGTCCATCCCCGGGCTGCTTTTTTATTTGAACGATTATAAGATGTGCTATGCCTAAGAAGTTGTCATCCATGATTATATAGTGTTAATATTAATATTGGATTATCATTTTTTGTAGTGAATAGTATTAAATTTTCGTACTGCATAAGTACAACTAAGGCACAATCCTGAAGCTTGGCAAAAAGCCGGGTTTTCTAAAAAATACTTATTTTATAGTGAATAATTATGAAATAGATTGAGGAGCGTTTGTTATGGCTGGGTTGTTGACAAAAATATTTGGTGATGGAAACCAAAAACAGCTGAAACGATTACAAAAAAAAGTTGATGAAATAGAGGCGTTGGAATCGGAAGTTGAAAAACTTTCCGATACCGCATTGCAGCAAAAAACGGAAGAATTCAAAGAACGTTTTAATAATGGTGAAACTACTGGTGATTTACTTCCAGAAGCATACGCGGTTGTCCGTGAAGCTTCGAAGCGTGTATTGGGCATGAGGCCTTTTCCTGTACAGCTTTCAGGGGCTATTGCATTACATGAAGGTAATATTGCAGAAATGAAGACAGGGGAAGGTAAGACCCTTGCTTCCACGATGCCGGCCTATCTAAATGCAATTACTGGTAAAGGTGTCCATATCATCACAGTAAATGAATATTTGGCTGATCGTGATGCGAAGGAAATGGGGGAACTTTATGAATTTCTAGGACTCACGGTAGGACTGAATGGAAACAATCTGTCAAAGGAAGAGAAACGAGAAGCCTATCACAGTGATATCACGTATGGAACGAATAATGAGTTCGGGTTCGATTATTTGCGGGATAATATGGTGCAGTATAAAGAGCAAATGGTTCAGCGACCATTGAATTTTGCCATCATTGATGAGATTGATTCCATTTTAATCGATGAGGCGAGAACACCACTGATTATTTCGGGAACTGCCAAGAAATCTGCTTCACTTTATCAAAGGGCTGACGGTTTTGTACGCACACTTAACCGTGAGGATGATTACACATTTGATGAAAAGACAAAAGGTGTACAGCTTACAGAAGAAGGAATTAATAAAGCAGAACGCTATTTCTCCATCGAAAATTTATTTGACCTGGATAATGTTTCTCTGATTCACCATATTAACCAGGGGTTGAAAGCTCATGTATCCATGCATAGAGATACAGATTATGTCGTGGAAGAGGGGGAAGTAATAATTGTCGACCAATTTACAGGTCGTTTAATGAAGGGACGCCGCTACAGTGATGGACTGCATCAGGCAATCGAAGCAAAAGAAGGATTGCAGATACAAAATGAAAGTATGACACTGGCATCTATTACCTTCCAAAACTTTTTCCGTATGTATAATAAGCTTGCCGGGATGACCGGGACAGCAAAAACAGAGGAAGAGGAATTCAGAAATATTTATAACATGGATGTTATTGCCATTCCTACGAATCAGCCAATCCAACGGGCTGACAATGCAGATATGATTTTTAAATCAATGGAAGGGAAATTCCATAATGTTGTTGACTACATTAAAGAACGGAATCAGGCTGGACAGCCAGTATTAGTTGGTACGGTCGCTGTTGAAACCTCAGAATTGATTGCAAATCTGTTGAAAAAAGCTGGAGTCAAGCACAATGTCCTAAATGCGAAAAATCACTACCGTGAAGCGGAAATTATTGAAAATGCAGGCCAAAAAGGAGCAGTTACGATTGCAACAAATATGGCTGGCCGTGGTACGGATATTAAATTGGGTGATGGTGTAAAAGACTTAGGGGGACTTGCGGTTATAGGTACGGAACGACATGAATCCCGCCGTATTGATAACCAGCTTCGTGGTCGTTCCGGTCGTCAGGGAGATCCTGGTATGTCACAGTTTTTCCTTTCGATGGAAGATGAGTTAATGCGCCGTTTCGGTTCGGATAATCTGCGCTCTATGATGGAACGACTTGGAATGGATGATGACCAGCCGATTGAAAGTAAGATGGTCTCCCGTGCGGTTGAATCTGCTCAAAGACGAGTGGAAGGGAATAACTTTGACGCACGTAAACAAGTACTATCCTATGATGACGTTCTTCGTGAACAGCGTGAGATTATCTACAAGCAACGGTTCGATGTTATTGAAGGCAACGAAGACCTGCGAACAATTGTTGAGAATATGATTATATCCACATTAAACCGGGTAACTGCCACACATACCCAGGATGATGATGAATCAAATTGGGATTTAAGTGCAATTATTGAATATGTGCATGGTAACTTATTGGATGAAGAAGATATATCATTAGAGGATCTCAAAGGAAAAGAAGCCGATGAAATCAATGCGTATATCATGGAAAAAGTCCGGACGAAATATGATGAGAAAGAAGCGGAGCTTTCACCGGAACAGATGCGTGAATTTGAAAAAGTTATTTTATTACGTACGGTTGACACGAAATGGATGGATCACATTGACCAGATGGATCAGCTGCGTCAAGGGATTCACTTGCGGGCATATGGTCAAAATGATCCGTTAAGAGAGTATCAGTTTGAAGGTTACTCAATGTTTGAAGTAATGGTGGAAAGTATTGAAGAGGAAGTTGCGAAGTACATTATGAAAGCTCAAATTCGCGAGAATCTGAAACGTGAGGAAGTGGTGAAGAACACCCAAGCAGTTTCAGGCGGACAGGAAGAGAAAAAGAAAACCCGAAAACCATATGTGAAGAAACAAAATGTTGGAAGAAATGACCCATGTCCATGCGGCAGTGGTAAGAAATATAAGAACTGCCATGGAGCGTAAAGGTAAGGTCTGATCAAACACAAAGGGTCAGGCCCTCCTCCTGTGGTAAACGAAAATATATTCAGAGGTGAGTGGAATGGAATTAGCAGAAATAAGAAATGAACTGGATAAAATGAGTTCAAGAATCGATGACTTTAGGGGGTCACTTTGACTTAGAAGATAAGAAAGTCCGCATTAAAGAGTTGGATTTACAAATGGCTAATCCGGATTTCTGGAATGATCAGGATACAGCACAAAAGGTAATAAATGAGACGAATGGGTTAAAAGGTTATGTAAACGGTTTTGAAACGCTTGAAGAAACATTAGAAAATCTGGAAGTGTCTTATGAACTTGTGAAGGAAGAAAATGATCAGGAATTATATGAAGAACTTAACAAAGATATAAACTTGCTTTTGCAGGAAATGAACGATTTTGAACTCCAGATGCTCTTAAGTGACCCATATGATGCGAATAATGCAATACTTGAACTGCATCCTGGTGCAGGCGGAACGGAATCACAGGATTGGGCAAGCATGCTGCTTAGGATGTATCAGCGTTGGGCAGAAAACAAAGATTTTAAAATAGAGACATTGAATTATCTGCCAGGTGAAGAAGCCGGTGTGAAAAGTGTGACATTGCTCATAAAGGGGAATAATGCCTATGGCTATCTAAAAGCGGAAAAAGGTGTTCACCGTTTAGTGCGTATTTCACCATTTGACTCATCCGGGCGGCGGCATACTTCCTTTGTCTCTTGTGAAGTAATGCCGGAAATGCCGGATGATGTCGATATCGAAGTGAAAACAGAGGATATTAAAATAGATACCTATCGAGCTAGTGGAGCGGGTGGCCAGCATGTGAATACGACCGATTCAGCTGTTCGGATTACACATACCCCAACGGGAACAATCGTGACCTGTCAAAATGAACGTTCCCAGATTAAAAATCGTGAAGCAGCGATGAAGATGCTGAAATCAAAATTGTATCAGCAGGAAATCGAACGTCAGCAGCGGGAATTAGATGACATCCGTGGAGAGCAGAAAGAAATAGGATGGGGAAGCCAAATTCGCTCCTATGTCTTCCATCCGTATTCGATGGTAAAAGATCATCGGACAAACCGTGAAATAGGTAATACACAAGGTGTCATGGATGGTGAAATTGATCCGTTGATTGATGCATATCTGCGTTTGCAAATGGATTGATTAATTTTCTCTCTGAACATAGAAACTAATTTAGTTTTAAAATTTTAAAAGAGGGTTATAATAAGTGTGATATATTTTAGGAAAATGGATAGGAGGATTTTCGTATGAAAAAATGGTTATTCACTGTCTTATTTGGTTCGGCACTCGTGTTAAGTGCATGCGGTGGAGGAGACGATGGTGCTTCAGAAGAACCCGCAGATAATGGAAATGATGATGCTGGCACAGAAGAATCTGCAGATGGCGGTGCAACAGTAGACACTGCAGCTGCTGAGGAAATCTACGAAAGCAACTGTGCTAACTGTCATGGCGCTGATTTATCAGGTGGAATGGGACCTGATTTAACGGCAGCAGGATCAAATTATTCTGCAGATGAAATTGCTGATATCATCCAGAATGGAACAGGAAGCATGCCAGCGCAGAATGTATCCGGTGAAGATTTGGATACATTATCGAATTGGTTGGCAGGAATGGAATAAGGCATTGAAATATTTACACAAGCCCGGTTCATGGGAGTACTTCCATGAACCGGGCTTTTTGTTACAAAAATAACATGTTTGAAATACAAATGTAATAATTTTATATCTAAAAAACCTGTCGATTGATGTTATAATGAATGAGGAATTACAAAGACATACCATTTTCTACATAAATGATTTATGTTTAACAAAGATTCGACAGCAAAGAACATCAACAAATTAAAAAGGTGAAATGTATAAATGATATTAATGAATGATGTATATAAAACATATGCGAATGGGGTTACTGCTCTTACTGGTATTAATGTTGATATAAAGCAGGGAGAATTTGTGTATATCGTCGGCCCAAGTGGAGCTGGGAAGTCCACGTTTATAAGATTGATTTATAGAGAAGTGAAGCCCACAGACGGCTCGATCATCATAAATGAAAGGGACTTAAGCAACCTGAAGGAAAAAAAAGTTCCTTTCTTGCGCAGGGAAATCGGTGTTGTGTTTCAGGATTTTAAACTGCTTTCAAAACTATCAGTCTACGAAAATATTGCTTACGCATTGGAAGTTATTGGCGAATCCCCTGGCAATATCCGTACTCGCGTGATGAATGTGCTGGATCAAGTTGGTTTGAAAAATAAAGCGCGCTTTATCCCGGATGAATTATCCGGGGGAGAACAGCAGCGTGTTTCCATTGCCCGAGCTATTGTAAATAACCCGAAAATTGTTATCGCAGACGAACCGACAGGGAACCTGGATCCTGAAACGTCATGGGGAATTATGAGGACTTTTGAAGAAATAAATGCAAAAGGAACAACAATTATTATGGCTACACACAGCAAAGAAATTGTAAATACGATAAAGAAACGTGTTATTGCTATTGAAGGTGGATCTATTGTAAGAGATGAGCACAGAGGTGAATACGGTTATGAAATTTAGAACGTTCTCAAGACATCTTAGGGAAGGGTTTAAAAATATCTTCCGTAATGGGTGGATGACCGTGGCTTCTGTAGGTGCAGTAACGACAACATTGATTTTAGTAGGGGCTTTTCTGGCATTAATCTTAAACATAAACCAAATGGCAGTGAATATTGAAGATGATGTCCAGGTAAATGCCCTGATTGATGGAACATTGGATGATGAGCAAATCACCACGTTAGGTGATGAAATTAATGACATTAGTGGCGTGGAATCAGTTGTTTTCTCATCAAGGGATGAACAATTGAACGAACTTGTTGATAGTATGGGAGAGCAAGGACAAGCCTGGCAGCTGTTTGAACAGGACAATCCATTAAACCATGTCTATGTCGTACAGGCAATCAATCCTGATGAGACAGCATTTGTAGCTGAAGAAATTATAAATATTGAAGGCGTACAGGAAGTCAATTATGGACAGGATGTTGTTGAACAATTGTTCGAGTTTAACCAGTATGCAAGATATATCGGTTTGGCTTTAATCGTCGGACTTGTGTTTACGGCAATCTTTCTTATTTCAAACACAATTAAAATTACGATTATGGCCCGTAGCAGGGAAATAGGTATCCAGAAATTGGTTGGTGCAACAAACGGATTTATCAGATGGCCATTCTTTGTTGAAGGCCTGCTGCTTGGAATATTAGGTTCCATTATTCCGGTTGCTGTGATTCTAACAGGGTACTACTACCTGGAAAACAATCTGAGTGGGCAAATCAGTTTTAATTTTGTAGAGATATTACCATTTGATCCATTTGCTTGGCAGCTTTCCCTGCTTATTCTAGTAATCGGTGCACTAATTGGTGTATGGGGAAGCGTGATGAGTGTACGGAAATTCCTAAAAGTATAGACAAAAGTTAAATATAAAGAAAGCCCGCTTCCCCCGAGCGTAAACAAGCTTGAGGAAGCGGGCATTACATCTGACAGAAACGAACAGAAAAAGAAATGTAGTACGTTTATTTTTTTATTGAGGGAAAGGGGAATACACAGTAAATGAAGAAAGTCTTAGCCGGTTTGCTTGTTGCAATAACTGCAGTAACAGGTGTATCCGCAAATACGAGTAATGTTTCAGCCGAATCAATAGATGAATTAGAAAAAGAAATCAACGAGCTAGAGAAAAATCAGGGTGAACTTAATAATAAACAGGGGAATATTGAAAACGATAAACAAGGAACACAAAAAGATATTGAGGAAAACCGTAATGAACAAGAATCGGTATCACAGAAAATCAATTCCATTGAAGAGAATCTTACAAAAACAGTAAGAGATATTCAGTCAAAAGAAGACGAAATTGATGCAACAAATCAGGAAATAGAAGAATTAGGCAACCGTATTGAAGAACTAAAGGAAGAGATTGCTGTTTTGAAAGAACGCATTGAAAAACGGAACAAGCTTTTAAAAGACCGTCTCCAATCGATACAGCAAAACGGAGGCTCCATGAACTACATAGAAGTAATATTTGGTTCTAAAAGCTTTGGTGATTTTATCAGCAGAACTTCAGCAGTAAATACAATCATGGATTCAGATAAAGCAATTATGGAAGCTCAAAAAGAAGATAAAATTGCGTTAGAAGAAAATAAAAAAGAAGTGGAAGCAAGCAAAGTTGAAGTAGAAGAACAAAAAGTTGCATTAGAAGGCCAGAAAGAAGAACTTGTCGTACTTAAAAACCAATTGGATGACCAAAAGTCAGAACATGAAACTCTTATGGCCCAGTTGGAGGAAGAACATGGTGAACTCCAGGAGACTAAGCTGAGTCTGGAAGAGCAACAGGAAGTTATTGCTGCAGAAACCGAAGCGAATAAGAAAGCAATAGCAATGGCAAAAGACCAAAAGGGTGAACTTGAACAGCTTGCAAAGGAAAAGGCGGCCAGAGAAAAAGCAGCAAGAGAGGAAGAAGCTAAGAAACAAACGAAGTCAAGCACAGCTAGTGCTGCCACAAAATCAACTGAGTCGAGCTCCAGTTCCGAGCCAAAATCCAATTCCGGATCAAACACCAGTACCCAGCCGAGTTCAAGCTCTGGTAGCAGTGGTGGATTATTTATAAAACCTGCTCCTGGCGGTATAACTTCCACATTTGGTTTCCGCAGCTCCCCAGGTGGTATAGGATCAACAAACCATAAGGGTGTTGACTTTGGAGTGGGTACCGGAACACCTTTAAAGGCACCAGCGGATGGAGTAGTAAGTACGGCTAGAAGCATGGGCGGGTTTGGTAATGTAATTATGATTTCCCACCATATTAACGGAAAAAGCTATACAACTGTTTCCGCGCACTTAAGTAGTATGTCCGTTTCGCGTGGGCAGAAGGTAAGTCAAGGACAGGTGATTGGAGCAACAGGTAATACCGGGAATTCCACCGGACCGCATTTACATTTTGAAGTGCATCTTGGAGGATACGGCAATGCTGTAAATCCATTGCCATATCTAAGATAAAAATTAAAATAAAAAGTAAAAGGCATCTACCAATTTGGTGTGATGCCTTTTTTGGTAATTTAGAAAGCATAAAACTTTCTTACTGCATAAGTTCGGGCTAAGGCCTTTGCCACAAAACTTTGCAAAAACCAAGTTTTCTAATAAGCAGCGCTGAATTAGCACCCATTTTGTAAAGACTTTTCGGTAGGAAGCGTAATCGCAGTCCAAGCTATTAGAAATCAATCTAAAATAATTGATAAGATAAAACCATAGTCATCAGGATAATATAATGGTATGCTTTTTATATTGACAGATTGGGAAGTATAAAAAGTTCCCTATCACATAAGTGTATATAGAGGTTTACTGTTAGGCTTGGTGCTAAACTAGCGTTGTAATCTTTTACATGAACCATATAAATCGGGGTGAATATATGAATTTGAAAAAATCACATATAGTATTAATTTTGTTGGCCGCTCTTGTTTTAGGTCTTGGCGGGGCATATGCCGGAGTACAACTTGCACAGAATGATGGCATGGAGGATTCCCAAAACAATATCATTGAAGCATTAGAAGGCTCAACAGATGAAGATGGTGAAGCGGGGCAATCGGGAGACCTGAAAAAAGTAAATCAGGCATATAATCTGATAAAGCAAAACTACCTGGAAGATGTGGAAGATAAGCAGTTAATTGAAGGTGCTATTGAGGGTATGCTTGCGACGCTTGGTGACCAGCATACGTCCTATATGGATGCTGAAATGATGGGACAGTTCAATGAACAGATAGAATCTTCGTTTGAAGGGATTGGCGCAGAAGTTAGTATGGTAAATGATATAGTTACCATTGTCGCACCAATCAAAGATTCTCCTGCTGAAAAGGCCGGATTGAGACCAAACGATCAAGTTCTTTCGGTGAACGGTGAAGACTTAGAAGGATTGAATCTGAATGAAGCTGTTGCAAAAATACGCGGGGAAAAAGGATCCGAGGTTGTTTTGGAAATCCAGCGATCAGGAACTACTGAGCCGTTTGATGTGACTCTTGTACGAGATGAGATTCCGGTTGAGACGGTTTATAACCGAATCGAAGAAGTTGATGGAAAGAAGACGGGGATTCTGGAGATAACGAATTTCTCTGAAAATACGGGAAAGGAATTTGAAGAACAATTACAAATGCTGGAAGATGAAGGAATAGAAGGCTTGGTTATTGATGTCCGGGCAAATCCTGGAGGCTTGCTGAACGTAGTGCAGGAAATTCTAGCACTATTCGTTCCTTCAGATATGCCGTATCTGCAAATAGAAGATCAGAACGGAGAAAAAGTGCCTTATTACTCTGAATTAGATAAGGAAAAAGATTATCCAATCAGTGTACTGATTGATGAAGGGAGTGCCTCTGCCTCCGAGATTCTTGCAGTCGCCATGAAAGAAATGGGAAATGATGTCGTTGGTCAGAATAGTTATGGAAAAGGAACCGTGCAACAAGCGGTCCCATTAGGTGATGGCAGTTCCATTAAGTTGACCACATTTAAATGGCTTTCTCCAAATGGAGAATGGATTAATGAAAAAGGCGTGAAACCTACAATCGAAGTTTCACAACCTGAGTATTTTTACACCAATCCTGTCCAAATTGAAGAGCCTCTGACTTATGATCAAACGGCTGAAGCAATCGGCAATATTCAAAAACTGTTGACTGGATTGGGTTATGATCCGGAACGTACGGATGGTTATTTTAGTAAGGAAACTGAAGAAGCAGTAAAGGAGTTTCAAGCTGATAATGACCTTGAGACAACTGGAGAAGTGGATGAAGAAACAGCTAGTATAATCCAAACGAAAGTTGTTGAAAAGATCCGCGATGGGGAAGATGATCAGCAAATGGATAAAGCATTAAGTGAATTATATTAATAATTAAATCCGCGGGTCGCCCTCGCGGATTTCAATTTTTAGCAGAAAAAGACATAAATCATGCAGGAGAAAATTCGACAAGTATCGAATATATTAAAAGTATGAGTTATATTAAGAAGGTGATAGTCAATGACACAGGTATGGGGTGTCGAAATCCTGCAAGGCATTGGGAAGGTATTTTTGAATCCGTTGCTTTATTGGATTCTCTTATTAGTCATTCTGACAGGTTATAAGCGAATAAAAAAAGAGCGAAAGCATTTTGGTATTAAAGTATTTGATCTATTTTCAGAATGGAAAAACACGTGGGTTCCTTCAATTGTGACCGGTATTATTGTTTCAGTTGCAGCATTAGGCATTGGTATGGTATTTACATATGAAACAGTTCTATTGTTGAGTATTGTCATTATTATCTTGAGTTTGACCTTAAAATTCACATTACTCTCAGCAAGTTATACCATTGGAATAACGTATGTATTGCTTTTATTTTTGCTGGCATTTATGGAGAATCAATCGTACATTAATACAGACTTGTTTTCACAAATAAATTTTACCGGTTTGGTCATTTTATTGGGAGTTTTTTTGCTGGTTGAAAGCATACTCCTTAAAAGGGTAAAACGTAATGAGACATTTCCAGAACTTACTGCTGGAAGTCGCGGCGGATGGGCAGGACAGCATCATATCAGGAAAATGAGTATCATTCCATTTTTTACACTTGTACCGGCAGGCATGATTACGCCTTTTGTACCGTTCTGGCCATATTTTTCGCTGGGTGGTGAATCCTATGGTATTTTGCTTGTTCCATTTTTAATTGGTTTTGATTATAAAGTGATGGGAAGTATGCCACAGCAAGCAGCAAGAAAATTGGGAAGGTCGACCCTGTATTTAGCAGTGACCGTTCTGCTTTTAGCAATTGGTAGTGTATATGTATCCTGGCTTTCACTCTCTGCTGTGCTAGTTGCAATTATAGGCAGGGAATATATAAATTATAGGCAACGTTTGAAAGATCGTTTGGAACAGCCTTATTTTCATCAAATACAAAATAGACTAAAAGTACTTGGGGTCATACCGGGAACTCCAGCACACCGGCTTGATATCCTTGTTGGAGAAACAATTTCAAAAGTTAATGGAAAACGGGTAAGTAATAAATATGAGTTTTATCATGCATTACAGGAAAGTGGAGCCTATTTTAAGCTTGAATTATTGGATGATTCCGGTGAAATGCGATTTGTGCAAGGTGCATTTTACGAAGATAATCATCATGAGTTAGGTCTTATCTTTACAACTGCACCGCATCGTTCTGAAAAGCAATAATTCATAAAAAGCCGCTTTACAGCAGAAAGTGGCTTTTTATGTATTTATTTGCGGTTCAGCCAAACATGAATGGAACAGTTGGTGGCATTAAAGTAAATAATTAAACGATAAATAAAAAGGAAGCCTTTTATCTTTGATTCATTGATAAAAGGTTTTTACATATGAATGATTTTTTTCTGAACGTTAAGGGTAGTATGTTTGTAGAGCTGAAATGCAAAACAATCGAATATTCGTTCGTGGTTATGTTAAAATGGATAATTATATATGGTAAACTAGTGATAGATGAGATCGGAGGCTTGCGTTGTGGAAGAAAATAAATTTGAACTAGTGTCAAAATATGAGCCGGCCGGTGACCAACCGAACGCAATCAAAGAAATTACAGAAAAAGTAAAGGCCGGACAGCGGCATCAGACGTTACTTGGTGCAACAGGGACAGGTAAAACATTTACCATGTCAAACGTTGTCCAGGAAATAAACCGGCCAACATTGGTCATTGCCCATAACAAAACACTGGCAGGGCAATTATACAGCGAATTCAAGGAATTTTTTCCGGACAATGCTGTAGAATACTTTGTCAGTTTCTATGATTATTATCAACCAGAAGCATACGTCCCATCATCTGATACATTTATCGAAAAAGATGCAAGTATCAATGATGAAATCGATAAATTACGTCATTCCGCCACGTCCTCGTTATTTGAGCGTGATGATGTACTGATTGTTGCAAGTGTTTCCTGTATTTATGGGCTTGGTTCTCCTGAGGAATATGGAAGCCAGATGCTTTCAATACGAATGGGGATGGAAAAAGACAGGGACCAGTTATTACGTGATTTAGTAGATATTCAATATGCAAGGAATGATATCAATTTTCAGCGTGGTACCTTTCGTGTCCGCGGAGATTCTGTTGAAGTAATCCCTGCATCGAGGGAAGAGCGCTGTCTGCGTTTTGAGTTTTTTGGTGATGAGATTGACCGAATCCGGGAAGTAGATGCATTAACCGGGGAAATTATCGGGGATCGTGAACATGTAACAATCTTCCCTGCTTCTCACTATGTTACGCGGGAAGAAAAGTTGAAATTAGCTATAAAAAACATTGAAAAAGAGCTGGGAGAACGATTAAAAGAGTTGCGGAAAGAAAATAAACTGCTGGAAGCTCAGCGATTGGAACAACGGACCCATTATGATTTGGAAATGATGGAGGAAATGGGTTTTTGTTCAGGTATCGAAAACTATTCCAGACATTTAACACTAAGGGAGGCAGGTGCGACACCATATACCTTATTTGATTATTTGCCGGAAGATGCCCTGGTTATTATCGATGAATCACATGCCACATTGCCGCAGATTAGAGGAATGTTTAATGGTGACCAGGCAAGAAAACAGGTGCTCGTGGATCATGGCTTCCGTCTTCCTTCCGCGATGGATAACCGACCATTAACATTCCAGGAATTCGAACAAAAAACTCATCAGCTTGTTTATGTTTCTGCCACACCGGGCCCATATGAATTGGAGCATTCACCGGAAATGACAGAGCAAATTATTCGTCCGACAGGGTTGCTGGATCCAAAGATTGATGTTCGTCCAATTGATGGTCAAGTTGATGATTTAATCACTGAAATTAATAAACGATCAGAGCGAAATGAACGGGTGTTGGTAACGACCCTGACGAAGAAGATGTCAGAGGATCTGACGGACTACCTAAAAGAGATTGGTATAAAAGTAGCTTATTTACATTCGGAAATTAAGACCCTGGAACGAATTGAAGTGATCCGGGATTTACGGGTTGGAAAATATGATGTGCTTATCGGGATCAATCTGTTGAGGGAAGGCCTGGATATTCCTGAGGTATCACTTGTTTCCATACTTGATGCTGATAAGGAAGGTTTCCTCCGTTCTGAACGTTCACTTATTCAGACGATGGGCCGCGCCGCCCGCAATGAAAATGGAGAAGTAGTCATGTATGCAGACAAAATTACTGATTCCATGCAAGGGGCAATGGATGAAACAAACCGCCGCCGTGAAATACAAATGGCTTACAACGAAGCACATGGCATTACACCAACTACGATTAAGAAGGAAGTCCGTGATGTAATTCGTGCAACGGTTGCTGCCGAGGATCAGGAAGAATACAATGAAAAGACAAAAAGCTTAACAAAACTGTCGAAAACAGAGAAAACAAAAGCAATCGAACAAATGGAAAAAGAAATGAAGGAGGCTGCAAAAGCGCTTGATTTTGAAAAAGCTGCAGAGCTTCGTGATATTATACTCGAACTGGAAGCAGGAGCTTAAAATAAATGCGGGAAGGTGAATCATTCATGCCTAGTAAATCTATTCAAATACAAGGTGCCAGAGCACATAATCTAAAAGATATTGATGTAACGATTCCGAAAAATAATCTCGTCGTATTTACGGGTCTGTCCGGATCGGGAAAGTCATCCCTCGCATTCGACACGATCTATGCAGAAGGTCAACGACGTTATGTCGAATCGCTTTCCGCATATGCAAGGCAATTTTTAGGGCAGATGGATAAACCGGATGTTGATGTAATTGATGGCTTGTCTCCGGCAATAGCCATCGATCAAAAATCCACGAATAATAACCCACGGTCCACTGTTGGTACCGTAACGGAAATTTATGATTACCTGCGTTTGCTTTTTGCACGTGTCGGTCAACCTACCTGTCCGAAGCACGGTATCGAAATAACATCACAAACGGTACAGCAAATGGTTGACCGGATTCTGGAATTTCCCGAAAGAACGAAAATGCAAATTCTCGCTCCGGTTGTTTCAGGAAGAAAGGGAGCGCATGTAAAAACCTTTGAAAATCTAAAGCAGGAAGGTTATGTCCGCATTCGTGTGGATAATGAAATGCGTGAGGTAACGGACGAGTTTGATCTGGATAAAAATAAGAAACATTCGATTGAGGTTGTGGTTGACCGTATCGTTGTAAAGGAAGGGATTTCCGGTCGATTAAGTGACTCAATTGAAACAGCTCTCGGACTTGGGGAAGGAAAAATAATTGTTGATGTTATCGGACAGGAAGAAATAATGTTTAATGAACATCATTCTTGCCCGATTTGCGGCTTTTCCATTGGAGAATTGGAGCCACGGTTGTTTTCATTCAACAGTCCTTTTGGAGCCTGTCCGACATGTGATGGTCTGGGAACAAACTTGGAAGTGGATATTGATTTGGTCATCCCTGATTGGGACATATCACTGAAAAAAAATGCGATTGCGGCATGGAAACCTATCAGTTCCCAATATTATCCGCAGTTATTGAAAAGCGTATGTAATCATTACGGGATTGATATGACGATCCCGGTGAAAGATATCCCGAAGGAAAAAATGGATAAAATCTTATATGGAAGTGGAAAGGAAAAAATTCACTTCCATTATGAGAATGATTTTGGCAGTGTAAAAGATAATATGATTCAATTCGAAGGTGTCGTTAATAATGTTGCACGTCGCTATCGGGAAACTACTTCCGACTTCATTCGTGAAACATTGGAAAAATATATGGCACAGAAAAATTGCCCAACATGTGATGGTTTCCGTTTGAAAGAAGAAGCCTTATGTGTATTATTAAACGGAAAACATATCAGCAAGGTAACTGATTTGTCCATTGTAGAAGCAAATGAATTCTTTGACCATCTTGATTTAACGGAAAAAGACCAGCAGATTGCTGAAATGATTTTAAAAGAAATAAATAACCGACTCGATTTTTTAAACAATGTCGGTCTGGATTACCTAACATTATCACGCACTGCCGGAACACTCTCCGGTGGAGAAGCACAGCGGATACGTCTGGCGACACAGATTGGCTCTGCATTAGCAGGTGTACTTTATGTATTGGATGAGCCATCCATCGGCCTTCATCAACGTGATAATGATAGACTGATTGCTTCTTTAAAACGCATGCGCGATTTGGACAATACGTTAATTGTTGTGGAACATGATGAAGATACAATGTTAGCAGCGGATTGGCTGGTTGATATAGGGCCAGGTGCGGGTGAGCATGGCGGGGAAATTGTCGCCAGTGATACTCCGGAGAGTGTGATGGAAAACAAACAATCATTAACAGGTCAGTACTTATCAGGTGAGAAATTTATTCCATTACCATCGAAACGCCGTAAACCATCCAAACGGAAGATTGAAGTTGTCGGAGCAGAACAAAACAATTTGAAAAATGTTTCCGCGAAATTTCCGATTGGTCTGATGACAGTGGTGACTGGTGTATCGGGATCTGGTAAGAGCACACTGGTGAATGATATTTTGCATAAGTCACTGGCGAAGAAAATTTATCGCGGCGCGAAACAAAAACCTGGAAAACATAAAAAAGTAAAAGGCATTGAACATATTGACAAAGTAATCGATATTGATCAATCGCCGATTGGACGAACACCAAGATCTAATCCGGCAACCTATACGGGAGTATTTGATGATATTCGAGACGTTTTTGCTCAGACAAATGAAGCGAAAGTACGCGGTTATAAGAAAGGACGCTTCAGTTTCAACGTCAAAGGCGGGCGTTGTGAAGCCTGCAGGGGGGACGGAATTATAAAAATTGAGATGCACTTTCTGCCAGATGTGTATGTGCCTTGTGAAGTATGCCATGGCAAGCGGTACAATCGGGAAACATTGGAAGTGAAATACAAAGGTAAAAATATAGCTGAAGTACTGGAGATGCGAATTGAAGAAGCATTAGATTACTTTGCTGCTATCCCTAAGATCAAAAGGAAAATCCAAACCATGTATGATGTAGGTTTAGGATACATCCGGCTTGGACATCCTGCTACGACGCTTTCCGGTGGGGAAGCACAGCGGGTGAAACTGGCGAGTGAGCTGCATAAACGTTCCAACGGAAAGTCCTTCTATATTTTGGATGAACCAACAACCGGCCTGCATACAGATGATATTAAACGTCTGTTGGCTGTACTGCAGCGTCTTGTTGATAATGGTGATACCGTACTAATTATTGAACATAATCTAGATGTGATTAAAACAGCAGATTACCTCATCGATCTCGGGCCAGAAGGTGGAGGCCGCGGGGGTCAAATTATTGCAACAGGGACGCCGGAGCAAATTGCTGATGAAAAAGCATCCTATACAGGAAGATATTTAAAGCCAATTTTAGAACGTGATCGGAAGCGAATGGAAGCAGCAGTGGCTGAAAAAGAAAAAGTAAGTTCTAAGTAAATTAAAAAGACAGTGGGTTCATGCAACCTGCTGTTTTTTAATAGGTAAGAATTTATAAATGTTTCGGCGACATATCAATTCCTTGTCAGTAAACGTCTCGGCGAGCTTCAGCGCCTCCCCCCTCCTGAGGGTGAAAAGCTGTGAGCTCCCGCATGAGCCAAGAACACCACTGTGAGTTCAAACTTTCAGCTCACAAGACGTGGGTCAGTTCGACGTTGCCACGGATGTGGCGCTTTTAGTCGAGCTTCCTCTTGCCTTAGGGTGACCAAGACGCTCCGAGCTTTTGTTCGCAGTTAAGAAAACAACATGACGCGACTAAGAGCATGCCGCCATAATCTATAATGAAAATAGCTAATTTAACCAGATGTCTGTTCTCTAAAGACGTATCTTTATCGTGATTTTGCTTCTTCCATTTCTTTTGAACCCTAGTGTTATCACAATCGCTTCGGCAGAATACTTCGCTTTTTAGTGGGCACGGCTTCAGCTTCTTCAGAAGCAAAGAACGCTTCTTCCGGGGTCTTCAGACTCGTGCTATTCCCACAGGAGTCTACGCATTCTGCCTACGCTGGGAGTGGTGTCCTGATTATAGAAAGGATAAAGCTCATGGAATTTATGTTTCATGAACGTATTCTCCCTTAAACAGAAAGCTATTCTAAGCTGCTTAAAAAATGCGAGACTCCTTGAAAATACAAACCAATTTTCTTCGTGCGGTGTTGATTCATGAAGATAATTCAGGTCCAACGGGAAAAGGAACAGTCTGAAGCCCCCGCAGCGAGCGAATTAAAGAACATAGGCTAAGAACGCCCCGTCCTGGGGCAACGCCTATGTGACCAACATCGTGTTGGCCCGAGGCTGAAGCGTTCCCCGTGGAAAGCGAGTATTTTTTAAGCAGCGCTGGAATAGCACCCATTTTGTAAAGGATGAGAGGAAGTCGCTGTTAAGTTACTTCGTCTTTTATATCAACTGCGACGTTAAGGAGCAACGAGATTTACCAAAAGAGTCGACCGGAAAAAGGTATAATCTTGGTTCATAGTAGTTATATGGAGTTTTTCCCGTTCTAATAACAGTTGTTTTCATACTTTCTTACTGTATAAGTACAGGTTTTGGCCTTTCCGCACAAGGATTGGCTCAATACCTGTCATCCAAACTGTAGAATGGCGTGCCACATCCGACTATATGTACGCATCATCGAAGGTCCGGTATAATACAAAACTTTTGACGCAGCCCCATCCTTTCGATAAGCTAAAATAGAGAAGTGTATTGGGAGGAAACGAATAAATGAAACCAATAGAGATAAATAAAGTACAGGAAATGTTAGATCAATTTATAAATAAAAATGTATATGTTCATCTTGAAACAACCAATGGGGCTTATGCAAAGCATTTTGATGAGAAAGCATATAATGTTGGAGCATATATCCGAAATGCACAAGTAACCTTTAACCAGGCGAAGATTATTACAACTAAAAATACGTATCGAGTCGGGTTAAAGCTTGAGATGGGCTGGATTTATGCTGAAGGCCTAACAGACTGGGTTTTGCATGAAGAATCAAAATTATTGCTTGCAGGACATGATCGTGAAGGCCGTCTGATGGTCTCACTTCAAATAAGTGAGACACCATTTAATTATTAGATAAAACGAAAAAGCAGGTGATTGTAATGAAAAAACACGTGGTAGTTATTTATCCCCATCCGGATGATGAATCTTTCGGAGCAGCAGGTACAATTACACACTTCCGTAAACAAGGAGTGCCGGTAACATATTTATGTGGAACATTAGGAGAAATGGGAAGGAATATGGGTACACCAACTTTTGCCAATCGGGAAACACTGCCTGAAATTCGTAAAGCAGAATTAATAAAAGCATGTGAAATCCTCGACATGGATTTAAAAATGCTGGGATATCGTGATAAAACAATTGAATTTGAAGATCGTCAGCAGGTAGCAGAACATTTGAAAGGTTTCCTTGAAGAGATTGAGCCAAGCCTCGTAATCACCCATTATCCGGATCATGCTGTACATCCTGATCATAACGCACTTGGTGCTGCCGCGATTGAAGCTGTGCGTTTAATGGATAGTGAGAAACGGCCGACTGTCTGGGCACAGGCAATCACAAATACGTATGTGGAAGACATTGGTGAACCTGAAGTGACAAACGATATTACGGATTACTTTGATACAAAAATAAAAGCAATCTACGCACATGACTCCCAAGCTGCTCCCATGCTTGGGCAACTTGGACAAAGTGATGATGCTGTAAAAGAACGATTCGCAATAGAGCAATTTTTCATTTGGAAATTTGAAGATTAAGGGGTAAAGCACGCCCCCGCTGTCCAAGGCGAACCGGAATAAATCATGAAACATATGAAATGTAGTACAATTATGGTTTATTAAACGGCTAAAAAAGGAAAAATACCAAACGAGGAGGTAGTTAGAGTTGAAAAAACTATACCGTTCAGAATCAGACCGAAAACTTGCAGGAGTATTAGGCGGACTTGGAGCGTATTTTAATGTAGATTCGACAATACTCCGATTAGCATTTATCGTATTGTTATTTCTGAGTGTATTTACCTTTGCGCTTATTTATTTAGCAGCAGTATTTATTATTCCGAATGAAATGGAGATCTTTTAATGTTGCTCCGCTGGCTTGTTTCTATCGCATTAAATGCTGTTGCCCTCGTTGCAGTGGCACAGTTATTCGATTCATTCCACCTTGATGGATTTGGCATTGCATTAGTGGCAAGTTTTATTTTGTCACTTCTTAATATAATCGTAAAGCCGATATTGGTCATTTTGACATTACCGATAACTGTATTGACTCTCGGCTTTTTTTTGATTGTAATCAATGCAATTACATTAATGCTTACACAGGGTTTAATGGGTTCTTCCTTTGTCATCGATGGATTTGGCACAGCGCTTATTGCATCGATTGTTATTTCCATCATAAATTTATTGCTGAACAGTTTAATAAAAGATTCATTGAAGTAACGCAGGGTTTTTTAGCCCTGCGTCTTTCATTCATAAAATAAATTACAATCGTTTTTTCTTTATCAAATATGCTACAATAATACTCAGTTATGTTTGTCCTTAAAGGAGGTATACAAGATGTCAATCGTACGTACACAAGATTTATTAGATAATTTCAATCTGACCCTCATGGCAGGAGAAGATGGGATACACAGAGAAATTATAACAAGTGACATATCACGTCCAGGCATTGAAATGACAGGTTTTTTTCAATTCTATCCAAAAGAGCGACTGCAATTAATTGGTAAAACAGAGATGGCTTATTTCCTGGAACTTAATGATGCGCAAAAGCGGGATCGTGTGAACCGTTTATGTACGGATATTACTCCGGGGATTGTGGTCTCAAGAGGGATGGATATACCGGAAGTGATGATGGAAGCGGCAAATAATGCCGGTGTTCCGATATTAAAATCTCCAAGGCAAACAACCCGGGTCATAAGCAGACTGACGAATTATCTGGAAACAAAGTTTGCTCCATTTACAGCTATTCATGGTGTGCTTGTGGATATAAACGGTGTTGGTGTGTTGATTACAGGACAAAGTGGAGTAGGTAAAAGTGAGACAGCACTTGAATTGGTTAAACGTGGCCATCGCCTTGTCGCTGATGATAGTGTGGAAATTCGGCAGGATGATTATGAAATCTTAATCGGTAATTCTCCTCCATTAATTGAACATTTATTGGAGATCCGCGGTTTGGGAATCATTAATGTAATGACAATGTTTGGAGCAGGATCTGTCCGGAGCTATAAAAAAATCTCTTTAAATGTTAATCTGGAAAGTTGGGATGAAGATAAACAATACGATCGGCTTGGATTGGATGAAGATACACTGAAAATCATGGATGTTCGTTTGCCAAAAGTTACCGTTCCTGTTCGTCCTGGTAGGAACCTTGCTGTTATTATTGAGGTAGCTGCGATGAATTTCCGGCTGAAGAAAATGGGTGTAAATACGGCACAGGAATTTTCGGAACGTCTGACAACAATGATAAGCCAGGAAAAAAATGAAGATGAATAGGAGTGGTAGTATTGTTAGGTAATATACAGCCATTGGATCCTGTTTTTCTGGAGTTTGGTCCGATATCAATCTACTGGTATGGTGTTATCATTGCAGTGGGTGCTTTTTTAGGTATATTTTTAGCAACGAGAGAAGCAGATCGGCTAGGACTGCAAAAAGATGTAATCATTGATTTTATCTTCTTTGCTATCCCAATTGCCATCCTTTTTGCACGCATTTATTATGTAGCTTTTGAGTGGGAACGCTATGCGGACGGTCCGTGGTGGGGCGTCTTTGCCATTTGGGAAGGCGGCATTGCTATCCATGGTGCAATCATTGGTGGTGTGTTGACGGCAATTGTATTTGCGCGTGTAAGAAATGTTTCCTTTTGGCAACTTGCTGATATTTTAGCACCAAGTCTGATACTTGGGCAGGCAATCGGGCGTTGGGGAAACTTCATGAATCAGGAGGCACATGGCGGCCCAATAGCTGAGTCTACATATAATAGTTTCCATCAATACTTACCGGATTTTATCATGAACCAGATGACGATTGGTGGCGTGATGTATCATCCAACATTCTTATATGAGTCTGTCTGGAACATTCTCGTGTTTGCTCTTCTTCTTCTCTTACGGAGATATAATCCGCTGAGAGGAGAAATATTCCTGACCTATGCGATTACGTATTCAATTGGGCGTTTCTTTATTGAGGGTATGCGTACAGACAGTCTATACGTGATTGGAGAGCTCCGTACTGCACAGTTGATTTCCGTCCTGATCATCACTGGCGCGATTATATTGATAATCTACAGGAGAATGACAGGCGTCAGTAAACGGTATAAAGATGTGCTACCTTCTAAAAAAAGGAAATCAACTAATAAAAAGAAAAAGTCTAAGAAGAAAAGGAAAAAATAAGTGTGTAAGAAATGAGGGATGGGGTATGACTGGAATTTTAGGTCGAGGATTACAGCAGGGATTAAATACAACATGGTCGTTAGGGAAAATAATTTTTCCAATCACCCTTCTTGTAACGATATTACAATTCACTCCAGTCCTTCCTTGGATTATTGAAAAATTAACACCTGTGATGGGAATGATTGGTCTTTCCGGAGAAGCTGCTGTTCCTTTGGTATTAGGGAATACACTGAATTTATACGCAGGTATCGCAGCGATTGTCTCCTTTGAATTTACAGTCAAAGAAGTGTTTATTATGGCCGTCATGCTATCCTTTTCCCATAATTTATTTATTGAATCTGCTGTGGCATCAAAGGTTGGTGTAAAATGGTGGCTAATTGTAGGAATTCGTGTAGGGTTGGCGATGTTATCGGCATTTGTCATTAATCTTGCATGGAACGGAGGCGCTGAACAGGCGCAATACGGGTTTATTTCTTCCCAGGATGCAGTCCCTGCCGGATGGGGAGAAATTATTTTCCAAGGCGTTCAAACAGCATTGATAGCTGTTATCCAGCTTGGGTTCATCGTTATTCCATTAATGATTATCATGCAATTTTTGCGGGAAAAAGGCTGGCTGAATTCTTTTTCCAGCAAACTTGCTCCATGCATGAGGGTGCTTGGTATGGAAAAGAACACATCAATGACAATGGTAGCTGGTTTAACAATCGGTCTTGCATACGGTGCAGGATTAATGATCCAGGCCGTCAAAGAAGATGGTGTGTCCAAAAAGGATATGTATTTAGCTCTCATTTTCCTTGTATCCTGTCATGCAGTGGTAGAAGATACACTTGTGTTCATACCGCTGGGGATTCCTGTATGGCCATTATTGGTTATTCGTTTGACTACAGCAATTCTTTTAACGATGGTAGTCGGATTCATCTGGAACAGGTCGGAAAATAAAAAGAGAGAGGAAGTCGTAAATGAGCATTCGTACAATTCTCTTTGATCTTGATGGAACCTTAATTGATACCAATGAATTAATTATGGCATCCTTTAACCACACATTTAAACAATATAATATGACCTATACGACGGAAGAAATCATGGAATTTAACGGCCCACCATTGATTGATACATTCCGGAAAATAGATCCGAAACAAGCGGATAGTATGCTTGCAACATATCTTGAGCATAATCATACCGATCATGATAACTATGTAAAAGTCTTTCCAAATGTTGTTGAAACAATGGAACAGTTGAAAAACAATGGGTTGAAGCTTGGAATTGTTTCAGCGAAAATGACGAAAGCTGTGCACATGGGGATTGCATTAACCGGATTAGATGGCTTCTTTGATTCCATCATCACCTATGACGATGTGATAAATCCAAAACCACATCCGGAACCGGTCTTAAAGGGAATGAAGGCACTAAATGGTGATACTGCCTCCACCCTGATGGTCGGAGATAATTATCATGATATTGAATCCGGAAAGAACGCCGGTGTAAAAACTGCAGGTGTCGCATGGTCACATAAAGGGAAGGAGCGGCTTCTCGAATACAGTCCAACCTATATGCTTGATGAAATAACGGAGCTGTTGAAAATAACCGAGGTGTAAATAATGCGGAGAACCGAGAGATTTCAAGTCAATGATGCAAATTCACTATGGCAAATCTATAAAACTGTATCCTTTTGGAAGGTTGTTAAAAATTTCGTCGTCATTCAGGCAGCGAGATATACACCATTTCTGGGGATGAAAAATTGGTTATTTCGTACATTTCTCAGGATGAAGGTCGGGAAGCAAACCGCTTTTGCCCTAATGGTGATGCCGGATGTGATGTTTCCAGAAAAAATAATCGTCGGAACAAATAGCGTGATTGGCTATAATACAACAATTTTGGCACATGAGTATCTGATAAATGAATATCGGATCGGGAATGTTGTCATTGGTGATGAAGTTTTAATCGGTGCAAACTCCACGGTACTCCCGGGAGTCACGATTGGTGAGAAAGCAATTGTTTCCGCGGGTACACTGGTACATAAAGACGTTCCGGCAGGCACATTTGTGGGGGGGAACCCGATGAAGGTAATTTACACAAAAGAAGAAATGGAGAAACGGGAAGGAAATTTCCCACTGGAGTAGGTGATTGACATACAGATACAGGAAGGTATTTTACCAGCAATCCGAAAAATGAAAGATTTTGATAAAGCATTGAAAACGTCACATGAATCCATCGTTTTATTGGAATCACGTTTGTCCCAATTAAAAAGTATGGTTGATTATGCGAAGCGTGCCAATAAAAAAGTGTTTATCCATGTTGATCTGATTCAGGGCCTGAAGGCGGATGAATATGGAATGGAATTTTTAATCCGGGAAGTAAAACCGGACGGCATACTGTCAACGCGCGGAAATGTGATCGGGTTGGCAAAAAAGCATCAATTATTAGCCATACAACGAATGTTTTTACTGGATAGCACCGCACTTGATCACAATTTAAAATTAATCGAGCGGGTGCAGCCAGATTGTATCGAGGTGCTTCCTGGTCTAATGCCGAGCATTATCGAATACATCTATAAGAAAACGAATATTCCTGTAATAGCTGGTGGACTTATTAGAAAGGAAGAAGACGTAACAGCAGCATTGCATGCAGGAGCTTTGGCTGTGTCTACATCTCAAACAGAGCTGTGGAAAACTTAGACTAACAGCAAATCTCCTGTACTTCATAGGATAACTATGCTACAATGAATACAAGTTAATATTAAGGACGGAGAATCGGAGAAACCGCAAATAGCTAATGCAATAGGCATTAGTCTGTTTTGCGGTTTTTTTGTTTCCGTAGAAATGATTAAAAACATATTAGTTTATACGAATTCGGGTAAATATATGTATAGAAAAAATAATTTAGGAGTGTATACGGATGTCTGTATTTTCAAGCTATAAACGAAAAGAAGTATTCAATCAATTGGAAAGTGAAAAACTGGATGTATTGGTCATTGGTGGCGGTATTACCGGTGCGGGAATTTCCTTAGATGCCGCTACACGTGGTATGAAAACGGCAGTGTTTGAAATGCAGGATTTTGCTGCAGGCACATCGAGCCGCTCAACAAAGCTGGTACACGGAGGGCTGCGCTACTTGAAGCAGCTGGAAATGAAAATTGTGGCTGAAGTAGGCAGAGAGCGTGCTATTGTGTATGAAAACGGCCCACATGTAACTACACCTGAATGGATGATGCTGCCATTTCATAAAGGCGGAACATTTGGACCATTTACAACGAATTTGGGCCTGCGTATGTATGATTTACTGGCTGGTGTTAAAAAAGGGGAACGCCGTAAGATGTTTAAACCGGAGGAAGCATTGAGCAGAGAGCCGCTAATTAAAGAGTCCGGTCTGAGAGGCGCAGGCTTCTATGTGGAATACAAAACGGATGATGCCCGCTTAACGATTGAAGTCTTAAAGAAAGCAGTACAAAAAGGTGGATACGCTCTAAACTATGCAAAAGTTACTGATTTTATCTATGATGAATCAAATAAGATTTCCGGTGTGGTTGTTAGAGATGAAATAAGTGGTACGAAACACCAAGTATATGCGAAAAAAGTTATTAATGCCGGGGGCCCTTGGGTTGACGAATTGAGAGAAATTGATGGATCAAAACAAGGAAAGCATCTTATATTAACAAAAGGTGTCCATCTCGTATTTCCAAAAGAAATTTTTCCATTGCAGCAGGCGATTTATTTCGATGCCCCGGATGGGAGAATGATTTTTGCTATACCGCGCGGAAATAAAGCTTATGTAGGAACAACGGATACAACGTATGAAGGTGATATTGCCCATCCTAAAATGACAGAAAAAGATAGAGATTATTTAATTGAGGCCATTAATTATATGTTTCCAACATTAGCTATCAAAGAACAGCATGTGGAGTCAAGCTGGGCTGGATTACGTCCATTGATTGCAGAAGAAGAGGCAGATAATCCTGGTGAAATCTCCAGAAAGGATGAAATCTTCATTTCTGATTCCGGTTTGATTTCAATGGCAGGCGGAAAGCTGACAGGTTACCGTAAAATGGCGGAAGATGCTGTAAATAGAATAGTGGAACAATTAAAAGAAGAAGGAATCCTTTATTCAGAATCAGAAACAAAAAACTTGCCGATTTCGGGAGGAGAAGTTGGCGGTTCAAAAGGGTTCGCCGCATTCAAAGAACGTAAAATAACAGAAGGAACAGCGCTTGGAATAGATGAAAAAACGGCGATCATGCTGGTTCAAACCTATGGTGCGAACGTTGATGTTATTTTTGAGCTGTACCAAACAAAACAGACGGAGGCAGATAAGGCAAACATTGATCCGATTGTTTTTGCAGAGCTGAACTATGCCCTGGAATACGAATCTGCATATAAACCTGTTGATTTCTTTGTGCGAAGAACTGGAGCTTTGTTCTTTGAAATCAATTGGGCCAAATCGCATAAAGATAATGTAATCAATTATATGGCCGATGTCTTAAACTGGAATAGAGAACAGAAAGAAAGTTACGTGAAAGAACTGGAACAGTTGATATATGAGGCAGCGAACCCGGTGAAATAAAGCTGTATAATTCCCCTGACAAATATGATATACTTTGGGATGTTGTGTAAAAAAAGGGGGATACTATATGCAGCAGCAAGTTGAGAAAAAAACCGATGGAAAACAAGATAATATTATCCCTTTTATTCCAGAAGGTGACTTTTATTTCACAAAAGGCGTTGAAGCTTTTCAAAAAAGGAAATTTGATATTGCGATGAAATGGTTAAATAAGGCAATGGAAGAAAAGCCCTTGGAGCCATTGTATGCTTGTCAATTATCCGTTATCTATACAGAAATTGGTGAATATCACAAAGCAAATCAGCTTTTGACAAAAATATTGCATGAAGCAGAATATGTAGATTGTTATTATTTATTAGCGAATAATTATGCTCACCTTGGATTATTGAATGATGCCAATAAATATGCCAACATCTACCTTGGTTTAGAACCAGATGGTGATTTTAAAGAAGAAGCAGAACATTTACTCCAATTAATTGATATCGATGAAGATGATGCGGATGAAGATAATTGGGATCTTTCAGAAGAAGATGACTTGCTTATCTATCAGGAAACTGTTTTTTATCATATGGATCACCAGGAGTGGGAAAAAGCAATTCCGCTTATCGAAGAATTGATGATGGTTTTTCCTCAGCACCAAATGGCCAAACACGACTATGCACATGCATTATTCTTTACAGGCCAAGAACAAAAAGCCGTCGAAATGGAATTGGAAATGTTAAAAGAAGATCCAAATGACTTATACAGCCATACGAATTTGGCATTATTTTATTATAAATTGGATCAAAAAATAGCATACGAAACCCATATTCAGGCATTACTAAATGTATATCCGATTCATAAACAACAAAAATTACGAATCGCTGTGACGTTAGCTGGCACAGGGTATTTTCACGAGGCCTATTGCCGATTTCGGTCCCTTCCTAAAAATGAAGTAAGCAGCCATCTTTCTTACTTCAGGTGGTACAGTATAACCGCCTTTCGTATAGGTGAGCCTGCGAAAGCATTGACCTTATGGGAGGAAGGATGCAGGAAACATCCTGAGCTATCAAAAGAAGAAGGACCCTGGCAATAAAAATAGTGAGCAGATAAATGGACGAATCAGGTCTTCTTTAATAAGCTATATATGGTTTAAGAAGAATATGGAACGAAAAGGGGCGATATTCATGTCCGATGAACAAATGTATGATGTAATAATTGCAGGTGCAGGACCAGCTGGAATGACTGCAGCTGTCTATGCATCCCGTGCCAATTTGAAAACACTGATGATTGAACGCGGTATCCCTGGGGGGCAAATGGCAAACACCGAGGATGTTGAAAACTATCCGGGGTTTGATAATATCCTGGGACCGGACTTGTCGAATAAAATGTTTGAGCATGCAAAGAAATTTGGTGCTGAATATGCTTATGGGGATATAAAAGAAGTCATTGATTATGATGAATACAAAACGGTTATTGCCGGGAAAAAAGAATATAAAACAAGATCGCTCATCATTACGACTGGAGCCCAATTTAAGAAACTGGGTATTCCTGGGGAAGAAGAATTGAGCGGCCGTGGAGTATCGTACTGTGCAGTTTGTGATGGAGCGTTTTTCAAGGAAAGAAACCTTGTTGTGATCGGCGGAGGAGATTCTGCAGTTGAAGAGGGTATCTATCTAACCCGCTTTGCAAGTAAAGTAACGATTGTACATCGCCGGGACGAATTACGCGCCCAAAAAATTATCCAGGATCGTGCATTTGATAATGAAAAAATTGATTTCATCTGGGATACAGTTGTAAACACGATTAATGGACCTAATGGAAAAGTTAGCAGTGTTTCCCTGGAAAATGTAAAAACAGGTGAAACGTCCGAATTTGATGCCGATGGTGTGTTTGTCTACATCGGTATGGTACCATTAAGTGAACCATTCAAATCACTTGGAATTACAAACGATGAAGGCTATATTCCGACAAATGAAAACATGGAGTCAAATATGCCTGGTGTATTTGCTGCTGGAGATATTCGGGAAAAGAGTCTTCGACAAATTGTGACTGCTACAGGTGATGGAAGTATCGCTGCAGAAGCAGCTATCAAATATGTTGAAGACTTAATGGAAGAATTAAAGGCAGCAAATTCATAAATTATTAATAAAAATTCATGAGAAGTAATTGCATTTTAATGCTGTTGTAATACGTATGCAATAATTTTTGGGTACAATATAAGTAACTAATTGACCCCCTTTTAATAGATAAATTAGTTTTTTGCACAGGTGCAATCGCACTTGTGCTCTTTTTTTGAAGAAATCGTGTGCATGTCCAATTATGTCGATTGCCCTGTTTTCAAATCTTATCCTTGTTGCTTTGAATTTTTTCATTGTATAATAGAAGGTAGTGCTTTTAGGCGGTGAGAATGGTGAAAGAATTTCTTACTGCAAAAGTACAATGAAGACTTGGCGAAAAGCCAAATTTTAAATAGTGATGAAGCAGTGGACATACTGCATAAGAATAGATAAGAAGCGGATTCTTCCATGTCTTTAGTTTAAAGGGGGATAATTTTAATGAGAAACGGTGAAAGAGAAACAAAATTAGTAATCATTACAGGCATGTCTGGTGCTGGAAAGACCGGTGCTGTTCATAGTTTTGAGGATTTGGGTTATTATTGTGTTGATAATTTACCACCCACTTTACTGCCAAAATTCCTTGAGCTGATGAAAGATTCTACAAACAATATTCAAAAAGTAGCGCTTGTCATGGATTTGCGCGGTCGTGAGTTTTTTGATTCTTTGTTTGACGCTCTGGATATATTAGGAAAGGAAGACTGGCTGGAAGAACATATTCTATTTCTGGATGCCAAGGATGAGCAGCTTGTCAACAGATATAAGGAAACGAGACGTTCCCATCCGCTTGCGGGCGACGACCTGCCCCTTAATGGAATCCAAAAAGAACGGGAAATTCTTGATGAATTAAGAGGCAAAGCACATCGCATTATTGATACAACAAATCTGAAGCCAAAAGAATTGCGGGACAAAATCCTAAAAGTATATTCCGAGGAGAAACAGGAAATATTCTCGGTACATATGGTGTCATTTGGGTTTAAATATGGTCTGCCAATTGATTCAGATTTAGTATTCGATGTAAGATTTTTACCGAACCCCCACTATGTAAGCCAACTACAGCCACTAACCGGTATAAATAAAGATGTAGCTTCTTATGTATTCAAATGGTCGGATACGAAAGAATTTAATGCAAAAGTTCTTGACTTACTGCAATTTATGCTGCCTCAATATAAAAAAGAGGGAAAATCACAGCTTGTTGTTGCCATCGGATGTACGGGAGGCCAGCATCGTTCTGTTGCACTTGCGGAATACTTTGCTAAAGAGCTGTCTCCTGATTATATAACACATACTACTCATCGAGATATTGATAAGAGAAAGGGACATTAATATGACTCAAGCTAAGCAGCCGCAAGTTGTTGTTATTGGCGGTGGAACTGGCATGCCGGTTTTATTACGTGGGTTAAAAAACTTTCCCATAGACTTGACGGCAATTGTTACCGTAGCTGATGACGGTGGAAGTACCGGGCGACTCCGCAATGAAATGGAAATTCCTGCGCCGGGAGATATCCGTAATGTCATTGCAGCATTATCAGATGCAGAACCAATGCTTGTTGAGCTTTTTCAGCATCGATTTGCAGTAGGCAACGGCTTATCCGGTCATTCCATGGGAAATTTATTATTGGCAGCAATGACATCAATCACTGGCAATTTTAATAATGGTATCAAAGAAATATCACGTGTATTGAATGTAAAGGGAAAAATTTATCCGATATCGAATGATAATATGTCCCTGCATGCGAAAATGACAGACGGAACCATTGTGTCCGGGGAATCCAATATTCCACTTTCCAAAAAGCGAATTAAGCGGGTGTTTCTAAGTCCGCAGCCTGTTCAGCCGTTACCCAATGCAATCCGCGCAATCGAAAAGGCGGATTTGGTAGTTATTGCACCGGGCAGTCTCTATACAAGTATTTTACCGACAATGATTATGCCTAAGGTCGATGAAGCAATACGAAATACCACAGGAAAAGTGGTTTATGTATGTAATGTGATGACACAGGCCGGAGAAACTACCGGCTATTCGGCCTCGGAACATGTAGAAGCCATTACCAGCCATATTGGAAAAGAGGCTGTGGATGCAATTGTTGTCCATAATGAACCAATTAAAAAAACAGTGCGCGCGGTGTATGCGGAAGAAAACGCAGATCCAGTGACGTATGATACTGATCGTCTGCTTGAAATGGGTCTGCAGATTATTGAGAGTGATATTATTGATCATTCCCAATCGACCATCAGGCATGATACGAGTAAAATTTCAAAATTATTATTTTCGATTATTGATCCGGAATAATGTCTCTTTTATGTTTATATTAAAGGGATATTTGTAGGATAAATGAAGGGATTAGGGAGGGAAAATCAGATGTCTTTTGCCTCTGAAATAAAAAAAGAACTGACAGGAATAGAAATGGATTCCTGCTGTTCCCAATCGGAACTTACAGCACTAATCCGTATGAATGGGGCAGTATCCCTGTCAAGACAAGATTATGTACTTGATGTTCAAACGGAAAACGCCGCGATAGCAAGGCGGATCTATACATTGATCAAGTCACAATACACCATTCCTGTCGAGTTGTTAGTCCGTAAAAAAATGAAACTAAAGAAAAATAATGTATATATTGTACGGTTGAAGGAAGACGTCAGAGAGATGTTAACAGAGCTGGGGATATTCCAGGAACCGTATATACTTGTACAAAACATTCCTCAAAAGGTTCTAGAGAAAACCTGTTGCAAAAAAGCATATATGAGGGGGGCCTTCCTTGCAGGAGGATCCATTAATAATCCGGAAACGTCTTCTTACCATTTAGAAATGTTTAATTTTCATCAGGAACATAATGATTCGTTATGTGAGTTAGTAAACACTTTTGATTTAAATGCTCGTAAACTGGAGCGAAAAACCGGTTATATCGTATATTTGAAAGAGGCAGAAAAAATCACCGAATTTCTCAGTATCATCGGTGCACATAACGCCCTGTTTAAGTTTGAAGATGTAAGAATCGTCCGGGATATGCGAAACTCTGTAAATCGTCTGGTAAATTGTGAAACTGCTAATTTAAACAAAACAATTGGCGCAGCGTTTCGGCAGATTGAGAATATTAAACTTATTGAGAACACCGTAGGAATCGATCAATTGCCCGAGAAACTTCAGGAAATTGCAAAGTTAAGAGTGCAGCATCAGGAAGTTTCATTAAAGGAATTAGGGGAATTGGTATCCAGTGGTAAGATATCCAAATCTGGTGTCAACCACCGTTTGAAAAAAATCGATGAATTTGCAGAGAAAATCAAGCATGGGGAAACATTGACATAAAAGTAATTTATTTAATTGATATTACATGATAAGATAAAGATAATTAACAATTATATTTCAGTTAACGCTTAATATATATCGACAGTAACACTATTTTTTCTAAGAACTGTCGATACGTTTGAAATTTCGTGATAGCGCTTACGAAAATGGAGGGTGAGTAATTTGGTTGAGAAATCCGTCAAGGTTGAATTAGAGACAGGCTTACAAGCTAGACCAGCAGCACAATTCGTTCAGGAGGCAAATCGTTATTCAGCACATTTGTTTCTTGAAAAGAGTGGAAGAAGAGTAAATGCAAAAAGCATTATGGGATTAATGAGTCTGGCAGTTACGAGTGGAGAGGAAATTAACATCATCGCTGATGGGGCAGATGAAGAAGCTGCAATTAATCATTTAATATCATTTGTGACAAAATGAACAAAACCCTTTCACGGTGAATGGACGCTTCAAGAAGTAAGTATTAAACGATCTGATTACAAAAAAGCAACGAAGACTTTTGCCATAAATCTTGGCAAAAGTCTTCGTTTTAAAAAATTACTTGTCTTTATTTTCGTTACGTTCTAAAATTTTGTCAATCAAGCCATAATCCACTGATTTTTCAGCAGTCATGAAGTTATCACGCTCAGTATCACGTTCTACCACTTCAATTGGCTGACCAGTACGCTGGGAGAGAATTTCATTCATTTTACGTTTCATTTCAACAATACGTTTCGCATGAATCTCAATATCTGTTGCTTGTCCTTGTGTACCGCCGAGTGGCTGGTGAATCATTACTTCACTATTTGGCAGAGCATAACGTTTTCCTTTTTCACCTGCCGCCAGGAGGAATGCCCCCATTGAAGCTGCCATTCCGGTGCAGATTGTTGATACATCAGATTTAATGAATTGCATGGTATCAAAAATCGCCATACCAGCTGTGATAGATCCACCTGGTGAGTTAATATATAATGAGATATCTTTTTCCGGATCGTCTGCTTCAAGGAATAGTAATTGAGCAACAATGGAATTTGCAACATTATCATCAATTCCACTTCCAAGCATAATGATGCGGTCTTTCAGCAGGCGAGAGTAGATATCATAGGCGCGCTCTCCCCGATTTGTTTGTTCAATAACTGTAGGTATTAAATTCATGTAAAAAATCCTCCCTTGTTCGATTACGTTCTTTTTTTATCATAACTTAATGGTCAATGAAGGTCAAACAAAAACATCCGATAATTTTATTGGCCTTACCTTCTAACCATGATACCCACCCAAATGTAAAATAAACATACAGGAATTTCGAAAAGGGCTTGTATATCTTCTTAAATAGAGTTATAATGTTATTTGTGTCAAAATTGAATTTCAATATGCGCCCATAGCTCAGTTGGATAGAGCTTTGGTTTCCGGTACCAAGTGTCGGGGGTTCGAATCCCTCTGGGCGCGCTTAGATGGTTAGCAGAGGATACATGAAAGTGTGTCTTCTGCTTTTTTAGCAGTTAATAAAGAAAACGTTTTCTACCTCTTCAATAGCCTTGTTAAATTGTAATGGTAGACGTTAACTTTTCAGAAATATAATGATCTAAAACCCCCAGTGAAAAAATT
Organism: Virgibacillus ainsalahensis; assembly: GCF_055380755.1. NCBI lineage: Bacteria > Bacillati > Bacillota > Bacilli > Caryophanales > Bacillaceae > Virgibacillus > Virgibacillus ainsalahensis. The sequence goes on from NZ_AP043943.1 coordinate 1,095,607, forward strand.
TTGCTGGTGGATGTAGGAAAGATTGCGTTGATGAGTTATCATCGATTCATTCATAGGTCGTATTGTAGAGTAAGAATCATAGAGTTTAATGAGAGTATACAGAAAGAGGCGATAGGGATGTCTAGCGTTATTGAAATGCAGGAAATTTCATGGAAAAGACAGAAGGAAACGATTTTATCAGATATGAGCTGGAAAGTAGAAAAAGGGGAGCATTGGGCAGTACTAGGCCTGAACGGATCAGGGAAAACAACACTACTTAATATGGTAAACGGCTACATATGGCCAACAAACGGGAAGGTCAGTGTACTCGGGAAGCCATTTGGTAAAACGGATATCAGGGAATTGCGTAAATCAATTGGCTGGGTCAGCTCATCACTGCAGGAAAGAATAAAAGGAACAGAAAATACCGTTGATGTGGTTATAAGTGGAAAATATGCTTCCATCGGATTATATGAAACGAAGACAGCGGCTGATTATCAAAAAGCGTATCAACTTATGGAACAATTAGGCTGCAGCTATCTCGCACCGCGTACATATCAGACATGTTCACAAGGTGAAAAACAGAAAATCTTGATTGCAAGAGGATTAATGGGGGAGCCTGAATTGCTTATCCTGGACGAACCAACAAGCGGTCTGGATTTCATTTCGCGTGAAGAGTTACTGGTCGCAATCGACCAGTTAGCTACTCAAAAGGACGCGCCCACAATTATCTTTGTTACCCATCATATCGAGGAAATACTACCTGTTTTTTCACACACGTTGTTGCTTCGACAAGGAACTGTATATAATATGGGGGAGCGGACTAGGATGCTGACGGGAGAATGCCTATCTGGGTTCTTTGAAACACCTGTGAATATTGAATGGCATAAAGAAAGGGCATGGATGACATTAAGGGATTGAAGAGGATTCTTCGGAAATGCCGAGTTTAATGGCCAGGAATCGTGGAGAATAAACAAAAGACAAGGATTAACTCAAACCTTGTCTTTTCCTGCGTTAAGAAATACATACGTTGTTACTGCATAAGTTCATGCTTGGCTTTTTGCTATAAAACATTGCGTAAAACCATACTTTCTAATTATCCGAAGACCCACAGCCCAATTGTAAACAGCAAACCAAAAACCCAGTGATGTCTCGCTGCCCACTTCATCCCACTTACTTCATCAGAGTGTGTTGCGTTTTTTCGAAATGACCAGAACAACCGGACTGCAAATGGGGAAGCTAAAACAACGACAAGCACTGATGCCGGAGTGAATTGAAATATAGTTAGCAGTATAACAGTTATATATGGCAGTATGAGTAAAGTCGTAAGCAGACGGACGGACTTCTTACGCCCAAGAGAATTTGCTAGCGTCCTGCGAAAACCGATGTCTTTTTTAAGATCTCTAATGTTGTTTGTAAGAATCATCGATGCAATTAGCAATGCAAATGGTACGGAAATGGCAAGAATTTGGAAGTCCAGTGAATTCCCCTGAACAATATAGGCTAGAATTGTGATAACAGGGCCTAAAAAGATAGCAGCTACCACTTCTCCCATACCGATTGAAGAAAAGGAGTGAGAACCTGCAGAATATTTAAAGCCTGCAGCAATTCCCAACGTTCCTGCAAGCATCACCCACATGGTAGTAGAAAATGCTAGCCATAGGCCAATCAGGATGGATATGATAAACATTAACCCGGCAACAAAGGGCAGGAGGTGATGGGCGGGTCCATGATTTGAATTTGAATCATTGGTTAGAATCCATTTTTCCTTATCCTGTCCATATTTGAAATCATAATAATCATTTAATACATTTGTTGCAGTCTGTATAAACAGTGCAGATATCAATAAAGCGATGAATATATCTAAACGTATCGGACCAGTAACTCCTGCAAAACCTGTTCCGACAAGTACTGGTGTTATTGTACCACTTAGAGTCATTGGCCGCATAAGCTCAAACCACGTATTCCGGTAATAATAATGATCTGGATTAAAGTCTATGAGAAGGTTCTCGTTTTTAGTTCCCACCGGATAAACCACCTTTCATCATAAGTTTAGCCTAAGGCTTATCACCAAAAATCTTGAAGATAGGCCGATTTTTCTTCTGTATTAAAGGGAAACCATCAAGTAAATAAGTGTAATAAAACCAATTACTTCAACAGATTCGACGGCGGCTATTTGCATAAGTGCCATTGTTAATGGCTTTTTGTTTCCGGATTCTGCATTTTTCCAAAGCCATATATCAGAAAAGATTTTGATGGAATGCCTATAGCCAACCACAACACCCCATAAAAGGGTGATAATACCGACAATCAAAGCGGTGAACCAGGTGTTTCCATAGGTCGTATTCAGGACATCATCCCAATTACTAATCGGGCCTGCTACCGTACCGAGTAATATACCGGTAAGGATTACACCGCTTCCAAGAGCTGTGAAAAACCAATGTGTCCAGTGCATCAGTGTAAGGAAAAACTTTCTCTGTATTTCGTATGCCAGAATTCTTACAGCAGGAAACACCCCCCAGCCAACAAATAGGACACCACCGACCCACAGGACAGCTAAGAAAATGTGTACAACCAAAAGGATTTGGCGGATCTCCCAAGGCATGACAGATCAGTCCTTTGCTATGTTTTAAATAATTTTTACCGATAACTGTTATTAGAAAAAAGTGGATTGTGTGCCATCATGTCCGCCTTTTGTAAGATCTGGTGGAATTTCATGTGTTTTCTCAATCACCAGTGTGTAATTTCTGTCCACTGCTTTTTTAAACTTATAGATCACAGCAGCTGCCAAAATACTTTGGACGGCAATTAGCAGATAATATAATATAGGAATGGCAGATTCATTGATCGTGAAAATAATTAGAAATAATAAGAGTTGGCCAAAAAATAATTTTTTTGTTCGTAAAATGATAGATAAAGCGAAAGTAACGATTGCCAGGAAGAAAATAAAACGATGTTCCTGAACAAAAAGAGTGAATTGAAAATCAGCTACGGCCAGGTTAGAAAAATGAATGATATTCATTCCTCATTCTCTCGTTTTCCGGTCGATTTCTTGTATGCTGCCTGTTTAGGTTCAAGCTTTTTCTTGTCATTATCGTAATAGATAAAGCCGGCACCAAGTCCTTCGTTAATCATCCGATCTACACCAATATAGCAATCACAAACTTCAACATGGTTATTTTCCATGTTCATCCCCTCCTTCTGATTCCATTATCTAATATTCCATCAGTCAATTCGTTGACGCAGGTCAAATTTTTAGAAAAACTTGGATTATTTTTTTGTGTCTTTGCTATCGAGAAATTTTATATTTTTCTGTCTGCAAAAAAACAAGGGAAGGCTCCCTTGTTACGTATGTTCCAGCTATTTGGCATTCTACTCCATTTTTAGTAAAGTAATAATATAATCTGCTACTTCTTCAACAGATCTATTATCTATTGCTACCTTATAATGATTTTGTGAATATATTGGTTGTCTTTCATAAAACAGCTGTTCGATTTCATCCATCGTCTTTCCTTGTAGTATAGGCCGGGTGTCAATAAGCATGTGTAATCTTTCTTTCCAGTATTCAAAGGATAAATCAAGGAAAAATACCACACTTTCTGACAGGCAGGTGTTTCTAATTTCATCCTGTAAAAAAGCGCCTCCTCCAACGGAGATGATTTTTTGTTTTTGTTTGCAGTTGTTTAAAATCATTTCTTTTTCTTTTTCCCGAAAGTTTTTTTCTCCATATGTTTTGAATATATCGGAGGTTGGCATGTTGAAAACTTTCTCAATTTCCTCATCAATATCAATAAATTCCCTATTGAGTTTTTCGGAAACAGTCTTACCGATTGTTGTCTTACCAACCCCCATAAATCCGATCATTATAATGCTTTTTTCCTGTAGTGAAACATTCTTCATCTGCAAGCCCCTTTTTAAAGAATAATTAAAATTATTATAAGCGATTTGAATTAATTTTGCACGGTAGGAAAATATAATAGATTTACAGTATAATAAAGAAAAGCATTATTGGATGGAAAGGTTGTTTGAGATGAATGTGGTTCAAATCAAAAATGTAAAAATTGGTGAAGGTATTCCGAAATTGATTGTGCCATTGATGGGGGAAACGGAGGAACAATTAATGGTAGAAGTTGTCGAAGTAATAAAGTTATCTCCGGACATTGTTGAATGGCGTGCCGACGTTTTTGACCAGGTGGAAAATCCGGAAGCGGTTCAAAAAATGATATCAAAGATGCAACAAAGCCTGGCTGGTATTCCGTTATTATTCACCTTCAGAACTCATAAGGAAGGGGGCAAAAAAGAAGTCACAGATCAATATTATTTTCAACTGCTGGAGAAGACCATCAAGACAAAAATGGTGGACATTATTGATATCGAACTGTTTGTTGGTGAGCAGGAAGTAAGATCGCTTGTACGGAAAGCGAAAGAAAATAATCTATATGTTATTGTTTCAAATCATGATTTTGAAAAGACACCAGCCAAAGAAGAGATTATCGCTCGACTGCGAGCCATGCAGGATCTTGGTGCCGATATCCCTAAAATTGCTGTCATGCCACATAGTGTGGATGATGTGCTGACACTGTTGGATGCAACGAATGCAATGAAATCACACTACGCAAATAGCCCATTAATAACAATGGCAATGGGAGAGAAAGGTTTGATTAGCAGGCTTGCCGGGGAAGTATTTGGGTCAGCAGCGACGTTCGGAATGGGAAAAGGAGCTTCTGCCCCAGGACAAATCATGGTAGATGATTTAAGACATGTACTCGATGTGATACATGGAAATAAATGAGGAAATATTAAGAATATAAATAAGTAAGAAGAAAACGGGATGCAGATCTATAGCATTCCGTTTTTTATTTGGAAAAAATAGCACGATCGACAATAATCAACACTAAATTACAAATATTAATTATATTAAAATTACTCTTGCAATTTAGATAACTATTAAGTATATTATAATCAAACATGGCTAATGAAAAATCAAAATATTATTTATTGGAGAAAGATAGATTTGTAAAGGGAGATGGGAGCATGTCAGACGTTGTTTTAGAGTTAGACAACCTGCATACGCACTTTTTTACAGATCGTGGAGAAATACCTGCGGTGGATGGTGTCAGTATAAAGGTACATAAAGGCGAAGTGGTTGGTGTTGTAGGGGAATCAGGATGCGGAAAAAGTGTGACGGCTTTATCCGTCATGCAATTGGTTCCAAGTCCACCAGGAAGGATTGTCAGTGGCAGAATTAATTTTAAAGATAAGAATCTGGCGAAAGCTTCGGAAAAGCAGATGAAAAAAATACGGGGAAACGAGGTCTCCATGATTTTTCAAGAACCAATGACATCATTAAACCCTTTATTTACAATCGGAAATCAAATGAAAGAAGCGATTAGAATTCATCGAAAGATAAGTAAAAAAGAAGCAAGGAGTAAATCTATTGATACATTAAGGCTGGTAGGAATACCAAGAGCCGAATCTATTATTGATGAATATCCGCATCAGCTTTCCGGAGGGATGAGACAGCGTGTGATGATTGCGATGGCGATGTCCTGTAATCCGGAATTGCTCATTGCCGATGAACCCACTACGGCGCTGGATGTAACCATACAAGCACAAATTCTTGATTTGATGCGGGAACTGAATGAAGAAAAAGATACGGCAATCTTATTAATTACCCACGACCTTGGTGTAGTAGCAGAACTTTGTGATCGGGTTATTGTAATGTATTCCGGTCAAGTGGTGGAGGAGGGAACTATGAGAGAAATCTTAAAAAACCCAATGCATCCATACTCCCAAGGTCTTATTCGTTCATTACCAAAACTCAATGAAAAAGAGCAAAAACTTTATTCCATCCCGGGGACCGTACCAAAACCACAAATAGGCAGGGTTGGCTGCAGGTTTGCCGATCGCTGTGAATTTGCATTTGAACGTTGCTTCCAGGAAAACCCGGAACTCTTTTCCTTAGGAAATAATCGCAGGAGCAGATGCTTTTTACATGATCAGAACGAAGGGGAGGGAGCTGAAAATGCTGAGTCCACTATTGGAAGTTAATGGACTAAAAAAATACTTTGATATCAAGGGTGGTGTATTTGGTAGGAAGGTAGGAGAAGTCAAGGCGGTCGATGATGTATCTTTCACCGTAATGGAAGGGGAGATTCTCGGAATAGTTGGCGAATCAGGATGTGGAAAGTCGACAGCTGGTAAAGCTATTTTACGATTAATTGAACCGACAGAAGGTGAAGTGAAATTTGAGGATCAAAATATCACGACAATGACGCCGGAAGAATTGCGGAAGCTGAGGGGGAATATGCAAATTATTTTCCAGGATCCTTATGCTTCCTTAAACCCGAGACATACGATAGAAAAAATAGTAGGAGAACCATTATTAATACATGGAAATTTATCGTTCAAAGAAAGAAAAGAACGTGTGAAGGAATTATTGGAAGTAGTGGGCCTTAGAACTCACCATGCATCTAGGTACCCCCACCAATTCAGTGGCGGCCAAAGACAGCGTATTGGAATAGCGCGTGCACTGGCAAATAATCCGAAATTGATTGTTTGTGATGAGCCTGTTTCCGCGCTTGATGTCTCTGTGCAGTCACAGATTCTCAATTTAATGGAAGGATTGCGCGATGCGTTTAATCTGACATATGTTTTTATCGCACATGATCTAAGTGTTGTGAAGCATATCAGCGATCGGGTGGGTGTCATGTATTTAGGCAGGATGGCTGAATTGACATCCAAGGATAAATTATATGATGATCCGAAGCACCCATATACTCAAGCACTGCTATCGGCGGTGCCTGATCCGGACCCGGACATCGTCAAAGACAGGGTGGTTTTAAAGGGAGACGTACCAAGCCCTGCCAATCCACCAACTGGTTGTGCCTTCCATACAAGATGTCCGCAGGTAATGGAAGTTTGCAAGACGGAGAGGCCGGTATTTGAAGAAGTTGAGGATAATCATTTTGTTGCATGTCATCTTTATGGTGATATGCAGTAAAATATATCAAAATATTATAAAGAGGGGGAAAAGGGATGAGGTTGAGGTTTACGCTTTTACTTACCTTAATGTTTGCATTTGTACTAGTGCTTGCAGCATGCAGTGGTGACGGAGGAGCAGACACTGCAGGGACCGAAGAAGCGGAAGAAGCAGACGCCAGTGATGACACAGATGCTGGAGACGATGCCGCTACAGAAGAAGGAGAAGGTGATCAGGTTCTGGTATTCGCTCGAGGAGGAGATTCAGAGAGTCTTGACCCTGGGAGCACGACTGATGGAGAATCGTCTCGCGTAACGAAGCAGGTCCTGGAAAGCTTATTGGAATTTGATAAAGATTCGTTTGAACTTACTCCTGGTTTAGCACATGACTGGGAAGTGTCTGATGATGGACTAAGCTACACGTTCTATTTAGAAGAAGGGGTTACATTCCATGATGGAACAGACTTCAATGCAGAAGCAGTAAAAACAAATTTTGAACGCTGGGCAAATCCGGATCATGAATACGCCTTTACAGACGACGGGTATGTGTACTCGATGTATGGAACGATGTTTGGTGGGTATGAAGGTGATGAGGGCCATGTCATTAGTGAGATAAATGTTGTGAATGATCATGAGATTGAATTTGTGTTAAATCAACCGCTTGGATTTTTCCTGCAAAACATGGGGATGAGCTATTTTGGTATCACCTCTCCGGCAGCTCTTGAGGAGTATGGTCCTAAGATCAATGAAAATCCTGTTGGTACAGGGCCTTTTGAATTCGTAAGCTGGAGCAGGGACGATTCAATTGTTCTGGATAAGTTTGAAGATTACCGAGTAGAAGGCTTGCCAAAACTTGATCAAGTAATCTTTGAGGTCATACCCGATAATGCAGCACGCTTAATTGCGCTTCGTTCCGGTGAGATTGATATTATGGATGGACTAAATCCGGATGATGCTGCGGGTATCAAGTCTGAAGACGGGTTGGAATTATTGACACGTTCCGAGAATAATGTTGGGTATGTCGGTTTTAATACCCAAAAAGAACCATTGGATCAAGTAGAGGTTCGCCAGGCAATTAATTATGCCATTGATCAAGAATCAATCGCTGAAGCGTTATATGCCGGTTATGCAAATACAGCTGTGAATCCGCTGCCTCCTGGTTATCTTGGATATAATGAGGACGTGGAAGGCTATGAATATGATCCGGACCGGGCGATGGAGTTATTGGCAGAAGCAGGTTATGAAGATGGCTTGGATATTGAACTATGGACAATGCCTGTGGCTAGACCATATATGCCGGATCCGGAGACGGTATCGCAAATCGTACAAAATAATTTGGCCGAAGTGGGAGTTAACGCTACGATAGTCCGGGAAGAATGGGCGCCTTATCTGGAAAAAACTTTAGAAGGTGAGCATGAGCTGTTTATGCTTGGCTGGTCAGGAACAAATGGAGATCCAGATTATTTCTTAAGCAGTCTGTTACATGGATCGAATATTGGCTCAAGCAACCGTACCTTCTATGAAAACGCTGAGGTGGATGATTTATTGGATCAGGCAAAAAGAGCAGTAGATCAAGATGAACGTGCAGCATTTTATGAGGAAGCACAGACTCTTATTTCAGAAGATTCGCCAATGGCTACATTAGTACATTCCACGCCAGTGATGGCAACGACAAGTGATGTTTTAAATTACGTACCGCATCCTTCTACCAGTGAGTCCCTGGCAGAAGTTGAATTAGCTAATTAATCGAAAGGGCAGTAGCTTATTACTGCCCTTTCAATTCAAAAACATCTTCGGAATATTCGCATTTTTTATCCGCTGTAAAAGAATTGAGGTGAAATGATGTTTGCCTATATCACTCGAAGACTGTTAATGCTTATTCCGGTTTTAGTTGGTATGACATTAATTACTTTTTCTATTGTACATCTGATTCCCGGCAATCCTGCACAGGTTATCTTAGGAGAAACAGCAACAGCGACAGCTATAGGGGATTTGGAAGAAAGTATGGGACTTAACGAGCCATATCTAATTCAGTATGGATATTATGTAATGGACTTACTTCAAGGAGATTTAGGTACTTCATTACGATCGAAAGCAGAGATTTCCAATGAAATATGGCCCTACATTGCAGCAACTTTTGAACTAACAGTTTTTGCTATGATCTTTGCCGTGATTGTCGGGGTGAACGCTGGAATTATCAGTGCCTGGAAACAGAATTCCTGGTTTGATTTCTTAGCAATGATTTTTGCCTTAATTGGTGTTTCCATGCCAATTTTTTGGTTAGCTTTAATGGAGCAATGGGTTTTCGCCCAGGAACTTGATTGGCTTCCAGCATATGGAAGGCAGGATAGCAGGGACCCGATTGCACCAATTACACATTTTTATGTTCTCGATGCACTCATTCATCTCGATTTTGCAAGAGCATTAACGGTATTAAAACATTTAGTATTACCTAGTATTGCTTTAGGCACCATCCCAATGGCAATTATTGCAAGAATGACCCGGTCAAGCATGCTTGAGGTAATGAAAACGGACTATATCCGGACAGTCAGGGCTAAAGGATCAGGTCAATTTCTAGTCATCTATAAACATGCTTTAAAAAATGCATCGATACCAGTATTAACTGTGATTGGCCTGCAAACTGGAGTGCTTTTAGGCGGAGCAATTTTAACAGAAACCATTTTTAGCTGGCCCGGAATAGGAAGGTATGTGTATGAAGCTATAAATTACCGGGATTATCCAGTTATTCAGTCTGGCATTCTTGTCATTGCGTTTATCTTTGTCATGATTAACTTAATCGTTGACGTGCTATATAAATTTATTGATCCCAGGATTAAATATTAGGGGGGATGTAATGAAAATAGACGAGAAAGACAAGCAGACTGAACGATTGATAAAAAATACCACGAAGAAAGATCAGCAATTTGATACAGAGGAAATCGAAGCGATATCCCCATGGAGGGACACCATTAAACAATTGAGAAGAAACCGGTTTGCATTGATTGGATTTACCATCATTATATTTTTTATCATCCTCGGTCTGGTTGCACCACTTCTAACCCCTTACACAGTTGAGGAACAGGATCTGGTCAACCGGCTTCTTCCACCGTCAGTGGACCATTGGCTGGGAACGGATCATCTTGGCAGAGATATTTTCACCAGAATAGCATATGGTGCGAGAGTTTCACTTCAAGTTGGATTTTTTGCTGTAACAGGTGCACTGTTTTTTGGTACGTTATTAGGGATTATAGCAGGGTATTTTGGTCGGTGGATTGATATGGTAATCTCACGGATTTTCGATATATTACTGGCTTTTCCCAGTATTCTATTGGCTATTGCAATTGTGGCGATACTAGGAGCGTCACTTCAAAATGCCTTAATTGCCATTGCAATTATAAACATCCCTATTTTCGGCCGGCTTGTGCGATCAAAGGTAATCAGTTTACGTGAAGAGGAATATATCATGGCTGCCAAAGCTCAGGGGATGAAAAATGGCAGGATTATTTTACAGCATATATTACCAAACAGCCTTGCTCCAATTATCGTGCAAGCAACATTGGGGTTTGGTACAGCAATATTAGAAGCGGCTGCACTTGGCTTTTTAGGATTGGGGGTTCAGCCGCCTACACCGGAATGGGGGCAGATGCTAGCTGATTCACGTGATTTCATCCAGCTGGCACCATGGACATTAATTATACCAGGTGTGTCGATAATGCTTGTTGTACTAGGTTTTAACCTAATGGGAGATGGGTTGCGTGATGCCCTGGATCCGAAAATGAAGCATTAATTATGATAGAAGTACTATTCAATAGCGGCCCGCAGCTTAGCATGCTGTGGGTCGTTATTTTGGTGAAACCTTTTTTGTTTCTCATCCGTATTACAATTACATGCTAATCAAAAGGAGTTAAAACATGAAGAAATTTTATATAACTGTCATTCTATTGTTTTCCATCTCTATCATAGCAGCCTGTTCGGATGAAGAACGTTCTTTTTCCATTGATGACGTAACGATCGATGCCCAAATTCAAGAAGATGGAACTATTCATGTCCGCGAGCTGTTTACATATACGTTTGTTGGTTCATATGAAGGAATGACACGTTCAATTGAATCAGATGTGGAAAATTTTCATGCTTATCTAACGGAAGGAACGGATCCTGCAATTCCCACAGATGAGTTGTCCTCTTTAGAGGTTGAAGAAGAAGACAATACATACAGTGTTTTTTCTGATTCAACGGATGAGACAAAGAAAGTGTTGTATAGCTACGATGTTGAAGGATCTGTAAAAAAATACACTGACGTTGCTGATATAACCTATGCTTTTTTTGATGGTTCCAATGAAACAAATCTGAATAATGTAGAAATTACCGTACACCCGCCCGCCGGTACCAGTCTTGGTCATGCACATACTTTTTTACATGAAGATAAGACAGGAAGCCTGACAATGACTGATAATGGCATCAAGTACACAAATTCATTATTGGAAGCAGGGGATTCATCGATGATTCGTTTTGTTTTCCCGGCAGGACAACTGACTGGTATGGAGCTTGATCGTAATAAAGCGATGGAAGCCGCGATTCTGGCCGAAGAGCAGGAACTTACTGAACGTGCAGAGAATCTTGAAGCAACGATGGGACAGGTTGAACCTATCCTATGGGTGTTCCTTGCAGTTCTGATTTTAGCATCCATTTTCATGCTTATTGTCCACCCGAATCGATACCGTGGGGATAAGGGGCAGGATGCGCTGCTTCGATTGGTTGAAAAAACGGACCCGTTATTTGTTAAATACCTCAATGGCTATTTAAGTTTGCCGAATGACAGCTTTATTGCAGCTTTATTTTCACTAAAACGACGTGGGGTGGTAACACTGAAAGAGGTTCCATCCAAAATAGATAAGGAAGAAAACACCTACCGTTTTACCTGGAAAAACGAAGAATCAGGCATTATTGATGAAGCAGACCAATACCTTCGTTCATGGCTATTTACAGAGCGTGATGCAGGTGGCGATTATTTTCTATTGGAAACCTTAGTCGATAATGAAGATGAATCCGATGAAGTAAAAGAAGAAAAAGCTGAACAGTTTAATTCCGGTTTTGACCAGTGGTCGGAGAAGGTGAAAGAAAGAGAAAACTATCAGGGATTGCGTAGCCCGTTCAAAGGATTCTCTCTCTTTTCCATTCCACTCCTCATCGCTTCGTTTGGATTATTTTATTATTTTACAAGCATCGATACAATCGGATCGACAGAGCAATGGGTATTACCATTAGTTGCTGGTATTTTAACAGTCGGTGCTCTCATGTTTAATCGAAATAAATGGGTATTGTTTGTATTTTATTTTGTCATACTGCTCATGACGTTAATTGGATTCAGCCTAACACCAGCAGTTATACTGACACTGGTTTTCTATGGTCTGTCTTTAATTGCACTGCTCGTTATCCCTTCCTATTATTGGAAAAAAGATATAAGACAACTGAAATATGCGATTCATCAAGCGCATGTGTTATTCCGAAAAAAGCGATACCCAATTGGAACAGACCCCAATAAAATAGAAAGAAGATTGGAATATGCGATTGTCCTGGGAGTTGGGGAGAACTATGGTGAACAATGTGGGAAGGAAGAACAGATAGCTGTATGGAAAACATATCACCCCTTACTTCAAAACCCTGTTTATGCGACGACAGCGTTTAGTACGAACAGTTTAATTCTTTACACTGTTGCTGTGCAAAATAGCAGTACAACAAATACATCCGCAACTGGCGGTGGGGGAGCAGGGGCGTTTTAAAGCAAATTGCTTATCTGCACTTTAACCTGAACTTATGTAAGAAGGTTTTATACTTAAAAAAGGAAGCTAATCCTTGGGACAGCTTCCTTTTTTATTCACTTAATTTACCTCCACATCGTGCACTTCGTGTTCATGAAGTCCATCATCATTTTCTACATGAATCTGAACCTTATATATGCCTGGCTTTGGAAACTCATATGTCGCATGATATTCTCCTGCAGATGATTCTCCTGCTTTTACCCAATTATGTTTGTCCGAAATAGTATCATTCCAGATTTCATAACGAACATCGGCTGCTTCCAAAGGGTTACCGTCCATTTGTAAATGAACCGCCAGATTTGTTTCTGCTTCCGTGTTAATCTCATCATCTTTTTTGAATTCCATGGAAAATCCTTCAGATTCTGTTTCATCATCAGACCCTGTTAAGCTTGCATCATCCTCCGATTCCTCACTTGTCCCTTCTCCGACTGTAATGGACTCAAGTGGCATGGTATGCATGGTTCTTGCTGTAACATGTGCATACATTTCATAAACGCCATCCTCGTCAAATGTTGTTTCGGCTGTATAGGTTCCATCTCCATTATTTTCCGGTTCTATCATGATGCTGTCATCTTCATTTCCTGTTTCCCAGATTTCAAACGTAACTTCATCGGCATCGTCTACGTTTTCATCCCCATAAGTAACAGTCGCGGTTAATTCTATTGTCTCATTAACCTCAGCTTCTTCCGGAACCGCAAAATCCACTAGAAGCTGCTTGAGTTCTTCCACATTTGATTCTGTATTTTCTTCCTCATTGCCACATGCTGATAGTAGAGTAAAAGAAAGGATTAATAAAAATAACCATTGTTTTTTTAACATAATTGAACCCCTTTTATAAGCAATCTTTAATGATAAAACTAGTATAACATGTTATTTAGCCTGATTTGTGAAGGATCAATGAACATCTTTAGTGAAAAAGAATCAAAGAAATTGACGATGTACACCAATCATTGTAAAATCAGGAGGTAATTAAACATACCAGATTAATTGGTATTAAAGAGGGGGAATATAGATGAAAGCAAAAGCATTGATACTCATTATGATTTTGATGGGACTTATTTTAGTGGCTTGTGCGGATGAACCAGACTCATCAGGAAGTGATGATTTGGAAGACAATAATAGTACAAATGAAACACAAGAAGCAGAAGGATCTAATTTAACAGTTGATTTGGCTTCTGAACCAGTGTCATTGGATCCACATGCAGCCAATGATGGAAATTCATTATATGTAATGAATGCAATGTACGATACCCTTGTACAATTGGATACAGACTTAACTTTGCAACCAGGTTTAGCAGAGAGTTTTGAACAAATCGAAGACACAGTCTGGGAATTCAACATTAGACAGGATGTAACCTTTCATGATGGCTCCCAGCTAAATGCGGAGGTTGTAAAAGCTAATTTAGATCGGGTTCGCGATCCTGAGGTGGCCTCACCACTTTCTTTTTTATTTGATATGATTGAGTCTGTAGAAGTGGTAGATGAATACACCGTACATATAACAACAGCCTTTCCATTTGCAGCATTGCCTTCACACTTGGCACATCCTGGTGGACATATAATCAGCTTGGAATCGATTAAAGCAGACTATGAAGCAATTGAAAATGGGGAAGAGCCGTTTGCATCTATTAATGCAAACCCAGTAGGAACCGGATATTTTAAATACGAAGATCGCCAGCACGGGGAGTCTATTACACTTGTTAAAAATGAAGACTACTGGGGCGAGCCAGCAAAAGTAGATGAAGTTACTTATAAAATTGTTCCAGAGGATGGAACAAGAATTGCTGAATTAGAAACTGCAGAAGCAGATATTATTTATCCAGTAAATGCAAATGATATTGGTAGAATTGATTCGAATGAAAACACATATGTAAAGCAATCAGATAGTGCAAGTTTGTCGTATATCGGATTTAATACGAATGTAGAACCTTTTAATGATGTTCGCGTTAGACAAGCAATCACTATGGCAATTGATAATGAAGCTTTAATTGAAGGTGTAACAGATGGAGTAGCATTGCCAGCTATCGGTCCATTAGCGCCAACCGTATTTGGCTATACCGATGATATCGAACCGCTGACTTATGATCCAGAACAGGCGAAAGCATTACTGGAAGATGCAGGGTACCCGGATGGATTCTCGGCAACAATTCTTACACATGATCGGACAACAACAGATACTGCTGAAGTAGCACAAGCACAATTAAGTGAGATAGGGATTGAATTAAACATTGAAACATTAGAAACGGGAACATATTTGGAAACTACTGCTAATGGAGAGATGGATATGTTTGTCGGCAGTTGGGGGACAGTTACCCTGGATGCGGACTACGGTCTTTATCCAATGTTCCATTCATCAAATGCTGGAGCACCTGGGAATCGGTCTTTCTTCGCAAATGATGAGGTAGATGATTTATTAGAACAAGCGAGAAAAACAGTTAACGAAGAAGAACGTTTGGAACTATACAAGAAAGCACAACAATTAATTGTAGATGAAGCACCAATCGTTCCACTCTATCACTCTGTATTACTAGCAGGACTTGCATCGCATGTAGATGGTTTCTTCCAATATCCAAGCAGTTTCCCATTCTTACGTGATGTTACCGTTGAGGGAGATTAATGTAAAGAAGTTCTGAGCAATTATGCTCGGGACTCTTTTTTTGTGTGCTAGAATGAGATTGTTATGAACAATTATACTTGAGGAGGGAGAACCATGGCTTGGCTATACGTTCTATTTGCAGCGATAGTGGAAATATTTTGGGTAATTGGCCTGAAGTATTCGGATTCTTTTTTAGAATGGCTTGGTACGATTATCATGATTGTGTTTAGTTTTTATTTTGTTATTAAAGCCTGTGAAAAATTGCCTGCAGGTACAGTGTATGCTGTTTTTACCGGGCTTGGAGCGGCTTCGATTGTAGTGATTGATTTTACAATTTTTGATTCGGAATTTACGTGGGAAAAGGTTCTCTTTATCGGTCTAATTATTTTGGGTGTGATCGGGATTAAAATGACAACACCTAAGTCAACGAAACAGCAGGAATCCACAGAACAGGGAGGAAGATAGAATGGCTTGGATTTACCTCATTATTGCGAGCTTTGGTGAAATATTTGGTGTAATGAGCATTAATCTATATCTTCGCAGGAAAACACTTGGCTGGCTTGCAATGATTGTATTGACTTTCGGATCTGGGTTCCTATTCCTTTCGCTGGCTATGAAAGAAATTCCACTTGGGACGGCTTATGCTGTATGGACAGGATTGGGAGCGGCAGGTGCTGTATTAATGGGGATCTTATTTTTCAACGAATCAGCAGGCTGGAAGCGGATGCTCTTTCTATGCTGTATCATCGCAGGAGCTGTGGGATTGCGATTGCTGGAATAATTTCCGTAGCGAGTAATCGTATCAACCATAATTCAAGTTACTTCGTCTTTTATATCTTTTGTGTCAAAAACAACAATTTTTTTCGGTGGGGCGAGTAATCACAGTCCAATCTTTTAAAGAGCAGCCTTCTGGTTAAATTAGCTGTTTTCATTATAGATGGTGGCGGCATGATCTTAGCCGCCATGTTGGTTTCTTAACTGCGAGCAGAGGTTTCCCACCTTTAAAGAGCCTGGTTTTATACGAAGGCATTCGCGCAAGAAGCGAACAACTTTTGTACCATCACTTCAATTCTATTTTACCTCTGTAAGAATTAAATAAAATCCTGATTTCATATTCCCCTGATGTAGTTGTGCCTCCTCTTTATTAATGCCAAGTTCCATTAATTGATCAAGGGGATTGGTTGTCTCATCTGCAAAAAGGCGATCGACTTTATCCATGAATGATTCCCCATCTTGTTTTTGTGATATTCCTTTTTCTACAGGGACATCCGTTTCATGCTTTATTTTTTTTGATTTTCTGCTATTCGTAACAATTGTAATTTCACCTTCGCGGTAGCCTTGTATTCTCAGGTCATTTGCTGCTTCTACCGCTTCTTCTTCCGTTCGGTAGGCACCTTTAATTTCCTTTGTCATTTTTATACCTCCTGAAAAAAATAATAGTCATTATTTTATTATCTCTTACCCTGCCTGAAAATAGGCTAAACAAGTCGGCGATTATTCAGGGAGTTTTTCGAGCAACTGGTAAGATTCGGAGAAATTTGATCTGTGTCAAATCAATATTCAAAAAAATACATCATAATGATAGTAGAAAACGATTTTGTCCGATTTGTTTTTTTGATGAAAATAAGCTGAATGAAATGGGGTGAGGTTATGGGGGCAAAGAATAAATATTTCATTACAGGTCTCCTCTTGTTCGTTCTCATTATAACGTTGATGGTTGTATTAGCATTTGAAAACTCGGATTATCGAGAAAAAGACCTGGGAGAAACATTGGACATAAATACGGATGAGATAACAAAGATAACGTTAAGTACCCCAATATTTAACAGTCAGTATAAAACAACAACGGACCAGGATGAAATAGAAACCTTTATTAAGTATTTTGATCAGGTTGAGTACCAAAGGTTATCAGGTGATCAGTCCACTTATATGCCGATGAAAGCAAGTTCTATTTATATATATGGAGAAGAGAAATCAGGTTTTATTATACCGTATGAAAACGAAGCGATGATCAACTATAGGGTCTATCGAATAAAACTAGGAAAGCTGGAGAATCAATTCTTAATTGATTTTTATAATTCAATTGCAGGTGAGCCGTAAGGGATTTCGTAATGAAGCACATGGGAATTATTTCCTATAATTTTAGGTGAATAAGAATTAATTAAGACTTAATATCTGTTTTAAGAATTTTAAAAATTAACAATTGAAATTTAATTAATACTTGGGTATGATAGCTTTGTTGCTTCATAAAGACATTTTAACAAGGGGGGATCATAATGAGTGTTGAAAGCGATTACAGGGATAAGCATGAATCAGAAAAACAATCAAATTTTGTCAAAACAGCGGAAAGCAGTGAATTCAAAAGATTACTATCACAAAGGAAAAAATTCATTGTACCATGCGCCATCTTTTTTTTAATCTTTTATTTTACATTACCGGTTTTGACTTCTTACACGTCATTCCTGAATCAACCGGTTATTGGAGACATTTCATGGGCATGGATCTTTGCTTTGAGTCAGTTTGTAATGACGTGGATTCTTTGTACAATCTATGTAAAAAAATCAGCTAACTTTGATAAACAGGCAAATGAAATTATTGAGGATCAGCTGAAAGAGGAGGACACTGGCAGATGAATTTGACGGTCATCGTACTTTTTCTCATTATCGTTGGAGCAACACTTCTTATTACGTATTTTGCAGCAAAGCGAACACAGACTACTGGGGACTTTTATACGGCTGGGGGTGGTTTAACCGGTTGGCAGAATGGACTGGCTATTGCAGGTGACTACTTGTCTGCAGCTTCTTTTCTTGGTATTGCAGGAGCAATAGCTTTATTCGGATTTGACGGTTTTTTCTATAGTATTGGATATTTGGTTGCGTATTTAGTTGTTTTATTTCTGGTGGCCGAGCCATTGAGGAATCTTGGTAAGTATACATTGGCGGACATGATTAATGCCCGCTTTGACGCCAGGAAAGTGAGAGCAGTTGCGGCACTTAGTACAATTACTATTGTTATCTTTTATATGATTGCCCAATTGGTTGGGGCAGGAGCTCTTATTCAGTTATTATTTGGAATCGATTATTGGATGGCTGTCTTAATCGTTGGTGTAATGATGACAATATATGTATTATTTGGTGGAATGACTGCAACGAGCTGGGTACAAATCATTAAAGCTGTTCTTCTTATGATTGGTACAGTAATTATTGCGTTTCTTGTGCTGGCGAAATTTAATTTTAATATTTTGTATATGTTCAGTGAGGTGAAAACAGCTACCAGCCATGGAGAAGCTTACCTTAACCCGGGACTGCAGTACACTGTTCCCTTGGATACAATCTCACTTATGATTGCACTTGTATTTGGAACTGCAGGGTTGCCGCATATTCTTATGCGTTTCTTCACTGTTAAGGACGCCAAGACGGCAAGAAGTTCGGTTGTGACTGCAACATGGGTGGTTGGAATATTTTATGTACTTACGATCTTACTTGGTTTTGGAGCTGCTGCCTTTGTTGGAGAGAGTCAAATTATGCAGGCAAATCCAGCTGGAAATATGGCGGCACCGCTATTAGCAGAAGCCCTGGGCGGGGATATATTAATGTCTTTTGTAGCGGCAGTAGCTTTTGCAACGATACTGGCAGTGGTGGCAGGTCTTGTTTTATCAGGCGCCTCCGCATTTGCTCATGATATATTTGGCCAAATTATTAAAAAAGGGAAAGCAACGGATAAGCAACAAATGCTTGCAGCACGCTATGCTTCCTTCGGGGTCGCAGTTTTTTCAATTTTACTTGCTTTATTCGCGCAAAATCTGAACGTAGCTTTTCTTGTTTCCTTAGCATTCTGTGTAGCAGCAAGTGCCAACTTGCCGGTCATTCTATTTACAATTTATTGGAAGCGTTTCAACACAACCGGTGCTATTACGGCCATGTTGTCAGGGTTGCTATCTGCCTTGATTCTAGTTTCTATCAGCCCAAACGTGTTATCTCCGACAGAAGGTGCAGCAATTTTCGTTGGGGATCCAATTTTCCCACTTACAAATCCTGCAATCATTTCAGTGCCATTAGGATTTATTGGGGGGTACCTTGGAACGGTTCTTTCCAAAGAAATTAATCTGGAAAGATATGCGGAAGTGAAAGTTAGAGCGAATACGGGGTATAGAGGAAAATAAAAAGACTTTTTTTCGTGAATTTTTGCTCATTAACTTCACGGGTGATATAAAAATTCGGTCAGTAATCGGGTTGATGAATGACCGAACGGAGAGGGTGAGTCGTCAATCGGTCACTACTCGGGTTGATGAACGACCGAGCGGAGAAGAAGATCCTTCATTCGGTCACTACTCGGGTTGATGAGCGACCGAACGGAGAGGCGGAACCATCCTTCGGTCACTTATCGGGTTGATGAGCGACCGAATATAATGGAGAAACTCTTATTCGGTCTCAATAAATTATCCATTTCCCCTCTGTATCGCTTTTCTCGCCAGTTGATCTGCATGATTATTTTGTTTTTCAGGAATCCATTTAATAAAAAAATATGGAAAGGCGTTGGCTTCTTGCTTAATTTTTTCAAGGAGGGGAAGGAATCTTTCGTTTTTCGTGAAATCCTTGTCAATGGTATCGACAACGAGCTTGGAATCTGATCGGAAGGATAATATCTCACCTGGAAAAGATCCCTGGCATATATGAAGAGCTTTTATTACTGCATGAAATTCTGCTTCATGATTTGACATCATTCCCAGTGAATAGGAATATTTATAATAATTCTTTCCTTGTTTGATATAAATACCTGCACCACTTGGTCCTGGATCCCCGCTTGATGCACCATCTGTGTATACTTCAATCAAATAAAAACGCCCCTTTCAGGATCTAAGAAGTACTGTGAAAAATACATATGTATTATAATATGGATAAACACTTATTCTCAAGTAAATATAAAACCTGTTAAATTTGGAGTGGCAGGCATTAACTGAATATGGGACAATAGAAATGTAAGCACTTTATCAGGGGTGTTAAAATGAAGCAAAGGCTCGTTCAAGAACAGAAATTACAATGGAAAATAAATCAGTCTTTATTACAATCGATAAATATTCTTCAGTTTTCCAGTGTGGAATTAATTGAATATATTCAGGAGGTTTCAAAAGAAAACCCGTTAATAGAAGAAGTCAATTATGATTATGATATCGTACAATATAGATCACAAGGCAATGAACAGCCGGCAATTGGGGAAATTAATCAAACAGAATTATCGATGTATGAACAACTGAAGATGCAGTTATATACATTGGATATTGCCGAGGAAATAAAGCCCGTGGTTTACTTTGGTATTGATTCATTGAATGAAGATGGTTATCTGGATGTTGATCTGGATTTGTGGGCAAAAAAATGTGATACAACAATAGAAAACACGGAAAATGCGCTGGAAATGATCCAGACTTTGGAGCCTGTGGGTGTTGGAGCCAGAACATTGAGTGAATGTATTATAATACAATTAAGGGCGATGGGTCATACCGAGTCTTTTATTGAGAATTTGCTGGAAGACCACCTGGATTGGATTGCGGAGGAAGATATTAAAGCAATCAGCGATTATTATGATGTATCGGAAACAAGCGTTTTGGAGCTGATTAAGAGTATTAAGTCCTGTCACCCCAAGCCCGGCCAGTTATTGGTTAACCAAAAGCCGGATTACATCATTCCGGAAGCGGAAATTTACAAGGAAGATGGCATCTGGAAGATTTCATTTTATAAATGGAATTCACCAAAAATTGAATTGAACCAGTCCTATGCTAATTTTAAAAGTGATGATAAAAAAACACGGGAATATCTAAAAGAAAAATATAATCAAGTGGATTGGCTGAAGCAGGCGATTTCTTATCGATCCAATACTTTGGAGAGTATTATTCAAAATGTGCTGGAAAAGCAATACACGTTTTTTGAATATGGCACATTTATGCTTCGGCCACTTACATTAAGGGAAATCGCTGCTGATATTGATGTACATGTCTCTACCGTCAGTCGGGCAATAAATAATAAATATATCCAAACAAATCAAGGTGTTATGCCAATTAAGTTTTTCCTGCAATCTGGAATCAGACAGGCTAGTGGAAAACAAACAGCTTCGATTGCGGTTAAACAGTTAATCCTTGAAATAATTCAGTATGAGAATAAAGCAAAGCCTCTATCCGATGAAGCAATCAAAAAAAGGCTGGAAGGTGAATTTGGGATAACAGTCGCCCGAAGAACAATCATGAAATACCGTGAACAACTCCAGATTCCTTCCTCGACGAAACGAAAGTAAAGGAGATATTAAACCATGTTGAAAGTTATATATTATAGGAAGGAAAATTGTCAGCTTTGTGATGAAGCCGAAGCATTATTAGAATTGTTAAAACATGATTATACATTCCACGTTGAACCACGTGATATCTATACGAATGATGTGTGGTTGGAGGAATATCATTTGTCAATTCCAGTTGTTAAAATGAATGAAACGGAACTGGATGCTTCACAGATCAATTTGGAAACTTTGGAAAAGGCATTAAAGAAACATACATGAGGAGAAATCAGTGAACGTGCTGGTTTCTTTTTTTAGCAGTTAATAAACCATCATGGCGCGGGCTTATGGATTTCACCTAACCTATAGCGAATGGAAGTTGTCTAAGAAAATAGGGTAGGCTAATCAGGCCACTTGTGCTTTTGTTCGATCAAAAATATCACAGCAAATCATTTGTATATTTTTTGTTATATGCTACAATAATAATTGTTATAGGGATTATATTTTTTTACCCACACCGGGACAAAATATAATCAACCGGGTCAATATTGCCCCGATGATGAAAAGGAGTCTTTTCATGAAAGCTTTAATCGAAGCACAGAAGAAACTATTACCTGATCTGTTAAAGGTAATGCAACAAAGGTATTCCATTTTGCATAGCATAGACCGTTTTCAGCCGATTGGCAGGAGAGGTATTGTAGAAAACACCAAACTAACAGAGCGTCATGTTCGAGGAGAAATTGACTTTTTACAGAAACAGGGTTTACTTCATGTAACTACAAAAGGAATGTATATGACAAAAGAGGGTAAATTAATTCTGGACGAGCTTGCAGTATTTATGAGCGAAATCACAGGATTGAATGTTTTAGAAAAGCGAATAAAGGAAAAGTTACATGTAGAAAATGTTATTATTGTCCCGGGTAATAGTGATAAGGACGAGTGGGTAAAACAAGAAATGGGAAAAGCATGTGCTGCTTTTCTTCGAACGATAGTAAAACCCCAAAGTACAATTGCTGTAACTGGAGGTTCTACCGTTGCTGCTGTTGCTGATATAATGACGCCAATAGATGAAAAGAATGATTATCTATTCGTGCCTGCAAGAGGTGGCGTTGGAGAAAAAATGGAAAACCAGGCAAGCAGGATTGCAGCGGAGATGGCACAAAAAACCAACGGGGATTACCGTCTGCTGTATGTTCCCGATCCAATCAGTGAAACAGCATACCAAACACTGATTGATGAGCCTTCCATAAGAGAAATGCTTCAGATTATAAGAAATGCAGGCATTGTTTTACATGGAGTTGGTGATGCATTAACCATGGCAGCACGAAGGAAAACATCTGATGAAGTAATCACCAAATTAAAAACGAACAACGCTGTGAGTGAAGCGTTCGGCTATTATTTTGATGCAGATGGAAGTGTTGTCTATAAGGTGAAAACAGTGGGACTGCAGTTAGAAGACTTGGATGCTATTGAGCATGTCATTACCATTGCAGGCGGAAAGTCAAAAGGAAAGGCGATTGCTTCATACTTTCAACAAGGAAAGAGTGATATGCTGATCACGGATGAGGCAGCTGCAGAACAGATTTTAAAGGGACAAAAAAGCCCTTTGAATATAAATACATGAAATAAATAATAATTTCTAGGAGGAATAAATATGGCAGTAAAAGTAGGTATTAACGGATTTGGAAGAATCGGACGCAACGTGTTTCGTCAAGCGCTGAAAAATAATGAGGTAGAAGTAGTTGCTGTTAACGATTTAACGGATGCAAATATGCTTGCACATCTGTTGAAATATGATTCTGTACATGGTCAATTAGAAGAAGAAGTAACTGTTAATGGGTCTAACCTTGTAATCGGTGGCAACGAAATCAAAGTATTATCTGAACGTGATCCTGCAGATTTAGGCTGGGGAGACCTTGGGGTAGAAGTTGTTATTGAATCTACCGGCCGCTTCACACAACGTAATGATGCACAAAAACATATTGATGCTGGAGCGAAAAAAGTAATTATTTCAGCACCTGCAAAAGAAGAAGATTTAACAATGGTTATGGGTGTAAACGAACAAGATTATGATCCAAGCAAACACCATGTTTTATCAAATGCATCTTGTACAACAAATGGTATTGCACCACTTGCGAAAGTACTTCACGAAAATTTCGGTTTGAAACGCGGATTGATGACAACTGTTCACTCATATACAAATGATCAGCAAATTCTTGATTTGCCTCACAAAGACTATCGTCGTGCACGTGCAGCAGCACAAAATATTATTCCTACAACAACCGGGGCAGCTAAGGTTGTCGGGAAAGTACTACCAGAACTAAATGGTAAACTTAATGGAATGGCAGTTCGCGTTCCTACTCCGGATGGATCATTAATTGATTTAGTTGCAGAACTGGATAAAAATGTTACAGCAGAGGAAGTAAATAAAGCATTTGAAGAAGCTGCAGGCAGTGGTGATCTGGAAGGAATTATGGAATATACAGAAGATCCAATTGTTTCATCAGATATTGTTGGTAACAGACATTCATCAATCTATGATGCTTTATCAACAATGATCCTTGAAGACAATATGGTTAAAGTTGTTTCCTGGTATGACAATGAAATGGGCTATTCTGCACGTTGTGTAGATATGGCAGCATTCTTGGGCGAAAAAGGACTATAAGTTTGTGAAAAACGGAGGAGGGCAGTGTTCCTCTTCCGTTTTCTCATTCGTTAAATGAAATGATTAGTAAAACAATAAACAGGGAAACCCTAATGTGGTAAGATTACATAAGAAAAGCTTAGGAGGGTGCATGAATGAATAAGAAAACACTTCAGGATCTTGAGGTCAAGGGGAAAAAAGTCTTTTGTCGCGTGGATTTCAACGTGCCGATGAAAAATGGCGAAGTTACAGATGATACGCGTATAAAGGCAGCATTACCAACGATTAGCTATTTATCAGAGCAAGGGGCAATTGTTATTCTGGCTAGCCATCTTGGTCGACCAAAAGGACAGGTTGTCGAAGAACTACGTCTGGACCCTGTTGCCAAAAGACTAAGTGATCTAATTGGCAAAGAGGTCGTAAAAACAGATGCCGTATATGGAAAAGAAGTAAACGAAGCGCTTTCCCAACGAAATGACGGGGAGATTTTATTAATTGAAAATGTGCGCTTTGAAGCGGGCGAAGAGAAAAACGATGATACGTTGGCGCAGGCCTTTGCTGACATGGCAGATCTTTATGTGAATGACGCATTCGGCGCAGCACACCGCGCACATGCATCCACAACAGGTGTTGCCGAGAAATTACCTGCAGCTGCTGGTTATTTGATGGAAAAAGAAATTAATGTGCTAGGGGAAGCTTTGGAGGATCCAAAGCGTCCATTTACCGCAATAGTCGGTGGAGCTAAAGTGAAAGATAAAATCAATGTCATTGATAATCTATTGGACAAAGTAGATAATCTAATTATTGGTGGAGGGCTTGCCTACACTTTTGTAAAAGCACAGGGACATGAAATTGGAAAGTCACTTTTAGAGGAAGATAAGTTGGATTTGGCCAAAGATTTCATGAAAAAAGCGGAAGAAAAGGGAGTCAAGTTCCTGCTTCCACAAGATGTAGTCGTTGCGGATGATTTTTCTGAAACAGCAAACACAAAAATTGTGGGTATTGAACAAATACCTGCTGATTGGGAAGCATTGGATATCGGCCCTGAAACGCGTGAAACATATGGTCAGGTAATAGCTGATTCCAAGCTGATTATTTGGAATGGACCAATGGGTGTTTTTGAGTTGAATACCTTTGCTGGTGGAACAAAAGCTGTAGCTGAAAGCCTGGCAAATACAGAGGGCTATTCGATCATTGGTGGCGGAGATTCTGCAGCCGCGGTTGAAAAATTCAGCCTCAGTGAAAAGATGGATCATGTATCCACAGGCGGTGGGGCTTCACTGGAGTTTATGGAAGGAAAGGTTCTTCCAGGGGTAAAGGCTTTAAACGATAAGTAATATTTTAATTTATCTAAATGAGGTGAGACGATGCGTAAAAAAGTTATTGCAGGTAATTGGAAAATGAATAAAGTTTTATCAGAAGCAAATGATTTTATTGATGAAGTAGTGGAAAAAGCACCTACAAGCGATGATGTAGAGGCAATCGTTTGTGCACCATTCCCTTTTCTACCTTCACTTGTAGAAAAGACAAAGGGTACGAATGTGAAAATCGGTGCACAAAATATGCATTTTGCAGAAAATGGTGCGTTTACTGGTGAAGTGAGTCCAGTCATGCTTCGCGATCTTGATGTAACACATGTCGTTATCGGTCATTCCGAACGTCGTGAACATTTTGCCGAAACAGATGAAACCGTAAATAAGAAAACACATGCAGCATTTGAACATAAATTACAGCCAATTGTATGTGTCGGTGAAACGCTTGAGCAGCGAGAGGCAAATGAAACGATGAATCATGTAGAAAACCAGGTGAAAAAAGCTGTAGAGGGCTTAACAGACGCACAGGTGGCTGAAACGATTATTGCGTATGAACCAATCTGGGCAATCGGCACAGGAAAAACAGCTTCAAGTGAAGATGCTAATGAAGTATGCAGCCATATTCGAAATGTTATCAAAAACATCACTTCAGAAGAAATAGCTGAACAAATTGTCATTCAATATGGGGGTAGTGTAAAACCGGCAAATGTAGATGAACTGTTGGCACAATCCGATATTGATGGTGCTTTAGTTGGTGGAGCGAGTGTGGAAGCAGCATCTTATCTGCAACTTGTGGAGGCAGGTACGAAATGACTGAAAATAAATTAGGTGCATTAATTATTCTGGATGGGTTTGCTTTTCGTGACGAGGAAAAAGGTAATGCGGTAAAACAAGCAAACACGCCAAACTTTGATCGATTTTGGAAGAAGTTTGCCAATAACCAGCTGACAGCAAGTGGCGAAGCTGTTGGACTGCCTGAAGGACAAATGGGTAATTCGGAGGTCGGACATTTAAACATTGGTGCAGGTCGTATCGTTTATCAAAGTTTGTCCAGAGTTAATCTATCTATTAGAGAAGGCGACTTTTTTGAGGTTGAAGCTTTTCTGAAATCAATCCATAAAGCAAAAGAGAATAACAAAGCACTGCACATTTTCGGACTTCTATCTGATGGTGGTGTACACAGTCATATTAATCATATGTTTGCTTTATTGAAATTGGCAAAAGAACAGGGTCTTGAGAAAATATATGTACATGCCTTTCTCGATGGTCGTGACGTTGGACCGCAAACAGCGAAGAAGTACATTGAACAAACAGAAGAGAAAATGAAGGAACTTGGTGTTGGCCAGATTGCAACAGTTTCCGGCCGGTATTATTCGATGGACAGGGATAAACGCTGGGAGCGTGTGAAAAAAGCCTATGATGCAATGGTTTACGGTGATGGACCAACCTATCAGGATCCATATGAGGTTATCAATGATTCCTATGAAAACGGCATTTATGATGAATTTGTGATACCTTCCGTAATTGTTGATGAAAATGACACCCCGGTAGGTAAGGTAGCGGATAATGATTCGGTTATCTTTTACAACTTCCGTCCAGATCGTGCGATTCAAATATCCCGAACCTTCGCAAATGATGATTTCCGTGATTTTGATCGTGGAGAAAATGCGCCGAAGGATCTGGATTTTGTGATGCTGACGAACTTCAGTGAAACGGTGGAAGGCTATGTGGCTTATGCGCCGGTAAATCTGGATAACACATTAGGAGAAGTCCTGGCACAGAATGACTTAAAACAACTAAGAATTGCTGAGACGGAAAAATACCCACACGTGACATTTTTTATGAGTGGTGGCCGTGAAGATAAATTTCCTGGCGAAAAGCGTATACTCATTGATTCGCCGAAAGTTGCAACTTATGATTTGCAGCCTGAAATGAGTGCATATGAAGTAACGGACGCATTGTTGAATGAACTTGATGCAGGAGAACAGCAAGCGATTATTTTAAATTTTGCAAATCCGGATATGGTTGGTCATTCCGGTAAATTGGAACCGACCATCAAAGCGATTGAAACAGTTGATGAATGTCTTGGGAAAATTGTCGATAAAATTACAGAGCTTGGTGGACATGCAATCATTACTGCTGATCACGGTAATTCGGATGAAGTTATCACATTGGATGGTAATCCGATGACAGCACATACTACAAACCCGGTTCCTGTCATCGTCACAAAAGAAGATGTTGAATTACGTAATGGTGGAATTTTGGCAGATTTAGCCCCAACACTACTTGATTTATTAGATGTAGAAAAACCAGAAGAGATGACTGGCAATTCGTTAATTAAAAAATAAAAGGAGAGATTTTCATGCCATATATTACAGATGTTTATGCTCGCGAAGTATTGGATTCACGCGGTAATCCAACCGTTGAAGTAGAAATTTTTACAGAATCAGGTGCATTCGGCTCCGCACTTGTTCCAAGTGGTGCCTCCACTGGTGAATATGAAGCAGTTGAATTGCGTGATGGTGACAAAGAACGTTACCTGGGTAAAGGTGTTCAAAAGGCTGTGGAGAATGTAAATGAGATTATTGCTCCGGAAATGCTCGGCCTGGATGTTACACGTCAAAATATCATTGATGCTTTAATGATTGAACTTGATGGTACAGAAAACAAAGGAAAACTTGGAGCGAATGCGATTCTTGGTGTCTCCATGGCAGCAGCACATGCAGCATCAAGCTATCTGGAAGTTCCATTATATAACTACCTTGGTGGATTTAACGCAAAAACACTTCCGACACCAATGATGAACATTCTTAATGGTGGAGAACATGCAGATAATAATGTGGATATTCAGGAATTCATGGTGATGCCTGTAGGTGCTCCAACGTTTAAAGAAGCTTTACGTACTGGTGCTGAGATTTTCCATTCCCTAAAAGGTGTATTGAAGTCTAAGGGTTATAACACTGGTGTTGGTGATGAGGGTGGATTTGCTCCAAACCTTGGATCTAATGAAGAAGCACTGCAAACAATTGTTGAGGCAATTGAAGCTGCCGGCTATAAACCTGGTGAGGAAGTTAAATTAGCCATGGATGTTGCTGCATCAGAAATTTATGACGATGGCAAATACAACCTAAAAGGTGAAGGTGTTGTTCGTACATCAGAAGAAATGGTTGACTGGTATGAGGAAATGATTAATAAATATCCAATCGTCTCCATTGAAGATGGCCTGGATGAAAATGACTGGGAAGGCTTTAAAGTGTTAACTGATCGCCTTGGTGCTCGCGTACAACTCGTCGGTGATGATCTATTTGTTACAAACACGGCAAAACTTTCCCAAGGAATTGAACAGGGTGTAGGTAACTCTATTCTTGTAAAAGTGAACCAAATTGGAACACTTACAGAAACTTTTGAAGCAATCGAAATGGCGAAACGTGCTGGCTATACAGCAGTTATTTCCCATCGTTCCGGTGAAACGGAAGATGCTACGATTGCTGATATCGCCGTAGCAACAAATGCAGGTCAAATCAAAACAGGTGCACCTTCACGTACAGACCGCGTTGCAAAATACAATCAGCTGCTTCGAATTGAAGATGAGCTGGCTGGCATGGGCGAATATGCCGGAGATACAGCATTTTATAATTTGAAAAAATAAATGAGAAATTGATAGAGAAAGAGGCAGAGAAATCTGTCTCTTTTTTGCGTTATCGGAACAAATGGGACTGAAAATTGTACGTCCAATACTTAAAAGGTCGTTAAAACAAGAAACAGATCACAGCGACTGATGGAATAATCGAATCCAGACACATAGGACAGAGCCCTTTTTAAATATAGTAATAGAGGCTGTAAATAATTTACAGGGAGTGGATACAGTTTGGTACAAAAAGTTTTGCTATTTGGTGATATTGGGATTGATGATACAATTGCACTTATATATGCATATTTAAATGATGAAATTGACATTGTTGGTATTGTAGCAGATTATGGAAATATCCCCAGAGAAAACGCGATAGCTAACATTCGATATGTGAGAAGTTTATTTGATAATGAAGAGATGGAAAATATCCAAATCATTGCCGGAGCTGAAATTCCGATGACAGGAGAATTGCCCAATTATGTCCCCGAGATCCATGGGGAGTACGGACTTGGACCAATTATTCCACCGGGAAACGGTAATGACATTTTAAGCGAAAATTTCCATGATATTATTGGTATTATTGAAGAGCACCAGGAGGAACTAATTGTAGTTAATATTGGCAGGTTAACATCGCTTGCTACAATGTTTCTTACCTATCAGGAATTAATGAATAATGTAAAGGCTTATTATATTATGGGCGGGGCATTTTGGGTTCCGGGAAATGTGACTGCAGTGTCGGAAGCTAATTTCCATGGAGATCCTGTGGCCGCGCAGCTAGTATTAAACAACGCACATAATATCACGATAATCCCATTAAATGTCACGCTACAGGCAATTGCCACTCCACAAATGGTTGATTACATTGACAGTGTCGGAGAAATTGATATAGTGAAACCATTATTGGATTATTATTATGATTTTTACAAACAGCGGAATCCAAACGTACAGGGGAGTCCACTCCATGATGTACTGACATTAATGGCTGTCATTCATAATGATATGTTTGAATTTCAATTTCTGCCGGCACATATTGTTCAAGCTAACGAAGGAGTAGAAAGAGGACAGAGCATTGCTGATATTAGACCATATATCACCCCGGAAGACGAAGATGAGGAAATACAAGAGGAGAAAAGGCATCGCATTGCCTTTAGCCTTGATTATCAGAAGTTTTATATTGATTTTATGTCGATCATGACGGCAGAGCGTTTTGGATAAAGATTTGCTTGAAAGAAGTGTGCTAATTACAATCTATTAACTGGCAAACTTCTTCTTTAGCAGTTAAGAAACCATGGCGGCTAAAAGCATGCCGCCATCATCTATTATGAACAGCTAATTTAACCATAAGACTGTTTTTTAAAAGATTTGGAACTGCGATTACTCGTCCCATCAAAAAGACTTGTTGTTTTTTGACACAAAAACGATAAAAGACGACGTAACTGCTATGTCGATTTCCGCTACGGACCGTTGCTTTCCGCGGGCACGGCTTTAGCCTCCTCGCGGAAGATCACCGCTGCGGGGTCTTCAGCTCGTGCTGTTCCCGCTGGAGTCAACGGTCCTCCGCTCCAATCAACCATCTTAAAAGTGCATGACTATGTTTTTTATATAATTAAGCAATATAAGTGTTTAGATGAAGTTGCCATACACATATCAGCGAAGGAAATATACGGAGACTCCTGCGGGAACAGTGGCCAGAGTGAGACCCCGCAGAACGGAGTTCGAGGAGGCTCACGGGTCACCCGCGGAAAGCGTAGTGTATTTCCGCAGCGGTTAAAAAGCACCAACCATAATTTCAAGTTATGTCACATTTTATTTCAATTGCGACGTTAATGAGCAACAAAATTTTACCAAAAGAGCCAACCAGAAAAGGTATAATCTTGATTCATGGTGATTATACTGAATAATTTTCCCGTTCTAATACCAGTTGTTTTCATACAAAAGTGCAAAACTTTCTTATTGTATAAGTTTAGGCTAAGGCTTTAACGCCATAAAAACTTAGGCATTCAGCCAGGCTTCTACTGGTAAACTATTATTTTGGACCCGTGGCATTTTCATCAACAAGAAGTTTTCGACTTAAATAAAAACTATAGACGAGGTGAGTATCATCGATATATTAAAAACAATTAAAGAACGCAGGTCCATTCACCATTTTAAAAAACAGGAAGTGGAAGCAGAAATTTTAAAAGAAATTTTTACATATGGTTCTTATGCACCGAGTCATTATATGAAGGAGCCCTGGAATATTAAATTGTTTCAGGAAAAAGGAAAGCAGCCCTTCATTGATGCGATAATCCGAAGTTATCAACGGATTGGAATGATAAAAGATGATAATGCGCCAAAGACGCTAAAGATGATTGACTCCATGAAAGGTTTTTTACTGGAAATCCCCCACCACGCCGTCATCTATTTTAAAAATGAAGATGACCCGGTACGATATGAAGAAGAATATTCCGCCGTATGCGCGTTTATTCAAAACTCACAACTGGCAGCATGGGAATATGGAGTCGGTATGCTATGGACAATTACTCCCTATATCCATGACCCGGAATTTTCAAAGGATATTGGATTGGACAGGAATGAAGTGAAAATTGCTGCAGTGATGCAAATCGGTTATCCGAAAAAAGTTTCCCGGGATAAAGGAAGAACTCCGATCGAGGAGAAATTGGAAGTCATCGTAGAATAGAGGGAAGTGCATCCCAAATCGAGTAAAGTCTTCGCTAGACGAGCATTATCCTGTAACGGCCATATGCCCCGTCAAATCAATTCGACAATCTCTACTTATAAAAAGAGCGTTTGAACCTGATTAGGTCCAAGCGCTCTCATAATCTAATCTATTCCGTTTTTTCTTTGACAAATTCAACAACTTCTTCAGCAGTGCCCATCGCCAAAAGCTTCTTCTTATAGGAAACCATTTTCTCTTTGGAAAGCTCACGTAGTTGAGTTCGTGCTGGGAGAATGGATGTTGCGCTCATGCTGAATTCGTCCAATCCAAGTCCGAGAAGAATTGGAATTGCAATTGGATCGCCGGCCATTTCTCCACACATGCCGACCCATTTTCCTTCACTGTGCGCAGCTTCAATCACATTGTTTACTAAGTTTAATATTGCTGGGTGGTATGGCTGGTACAGGTAGGAAACCTGTTCATTCATTCGGTCAGCAGCCATTGTGTATTGAATTAAATCATTTGTTCCGATACTGAAAAAGTCAACTTCTTCCGCAAACTGTTTCGCAATGACAGCTGTTGAAGGAATCTCTACCATGATTCCAACTTCGATATCATTGGAAACTTTGACCCCTTCGCCGGTTAATGTTTCCTTTTCATCCAGTAAAATTGCTTTCGCCTGACGGAATTCTTCCAGTGTGGCAATCATTGGGAACATAATTTTTAAATTCCCATGTGCACTTGCTCGAAGTAATGCTCTTAGTTGCGGCCGGAAGACATTCTCATTTTCCAGGCAGAAACGAATAGCACGGAAGCCCAGGAATGGATTAAGCTCTTTTGGAAGATCCAGATAATCCAATTCTTTATCCCCGCCAATATCCAACGTTCTTACAACAACAGGCTTGTCACCCATCTGTTCAAGTACAGATTTATAGGCTTCATACTGCTCATCCTCTGTCGGTAATTCACTTTTACCCATGTATAAAAACTCAGTGCGGTATAGGCCGACACCTTCGCCCCCATTATTTAATACACCTTCCACATCATTTGGTGTTCCGATGTTTGCAGCAAGTTCCACCTGTTCTCCATCTTTAGAAAAAGTAGGTTCATCTTTTAATTTGGCCCACTCTTCTTTTTGCAGTTCGTATTTTTCCTGTTTCTTGCGGTATTCCGCTAACTCATCTTCAGATGGATTAATAAGTACGATTCCTTCGTTTCCATCAATAATAACCATATCATCCTCGGACACGGAAGAAGTAATCTCTTTGGTTCCAACTACTGCAGGAATCTCTAACGATCTTGCCATAATAGCGGAGTGGGAGGTACGCCCGCCGATATCTGTGGCAAAACCTTGCACAAACTGGCGATTCAATTGAGCAGTATCAGATGGAGTTAAGTCATTTGCGATGACGACAACCTCTTCGTCAATCAACGCAGGATCTGGAAAGCTTACGCCTAATAAATGTGCCATGACTCGTTTTGTTACATCATGAATATCAGCTGCACGTTCGCGCATGTATGCATTATCCATATTTTTGAACATTTCAATGAACATATTTGCTATTTCATCCAATGCTGCTTCTGCTGAGGCATTATCCGAATTGACTTTTTCCTTAATTGGATTGATCAGTTCCGGGTCACTTAAAACAAGCAGATGCGCAGAAAAGATTTCCGCATGTTCTTCACCAAGTTCTTTCAGTGTATGTGTTTTAATTTTTTCAAGTTCCTGTTTGGAAATTTCCAATGCTTTATCTAAACGTTCGATTTCTTTATTTGGGTTGTCCGTTTTTGTTTTTTCAAACGTTAAATCAGGTGTTGCAAGCTGATAGGCTTTAGCAATTGCAATACCTGGAGAAGCAGCTATTCCTTTAATTTTTGTCATGATTATTACCAACTTTCTTTAATATATCTACACATATAGTTTACCTTTTCACCCTAATAAACTCAAGTGATTCCACGCCAAGAGTAATATCACAAATAGTTGTCCATCCAATCGGTTATCGCCTTATAGACTTCTGTCTTATTTTTTTCATTTAACAACTCATGACGCCCTTCTGCAAAAAGCATTGTTGTTATTTTCTCAAGACCTGCTTTTTTATACAGGCAGGCAGTTTTCCATACCCCTTTCTCATAATCTCCCACAGGATCTCTATCCCCACTTATAATAAGCATTGGAAGGTTATTCCTGATTGCTTTATTATAATTTTTCTTCTGAATTGCCAGTAATCCAGACATCAAATCATAAAAAAATCTGCCCTTTGGAATAAAACCGGTAAGTGGATCTTTTGTATATGTTTCTACAGCACTTTCATCTGAACTGAGCCAATCAAAGGTTGATATCTTTTTCATTACTTTTTTATTATAGGAACCAAATGCAAGTGAATTCATCAGTTTCGATTCTTTTTTCGGTGGAAGCATTGCAGCAAGTTGTCTGCCTGTCAGCGAGGTGATGATAGGATAATATCCTGTTCCTGACAGGATAACTGCATGGATACTTTCACTATGGTACTGTATATAATACCTCGCTAAAAAAGATCCCATGCTGTGACCAAACAAAAAAATCGGCACATCTGAATGGTCCTTTTTTATCTCGTTTGTAATAAGATGTAAATCTTCAGCTGTTTTTACGAACCCATCATTTTCGGCTAAATAACCAAGCATCCCTTGCCTAACTCCAGTTTTCCCATGACCCCGGTGATCATTTCCATAGACAAAAATTTGCTGTCTTACGAGGTGTTTGGCAAATTCACTATAGCGGTTAATATGTTCTACCATGCCATGGGAAAGCTGTATAATGGCTTTTGGTTTTAGATTTGGTGTATACCATTTTTTTACATAAACCGCCGTCCCGTCTTCTGTCCTTATCCAAAATTCCTTTTCCATTGGTATCCCATCCATTCCTATAGATTGTCCTGTTTCTATCATAAAATGAATGAGAGGAAACGTCTATTTGAGCAGATATGAATGTATAAAAATTCAAATGCAATGCAGGTTGACTGCTGAGACCCGAGAAATAGCCAGCATTCATTCTAAAAATAAATCTTGCTTTGCAAATCATAATTATGCTAAAGTATTTAATAGGTATTTGTTCGTCTGGAGGGGGATTTGCAAACAATGGCCAATGTTGTAAATATATTATTAGTAATTGACGCGATTATTATGATTGTTCTTATTTTACTACAATCAGGGAAAAGTGCAGGCCTTTCCGGAGCGATTTCTGGTGGTGCTGAGCAATTATTTGGAAAACAGAAAGCGCGCGGAATCGATTATGTACTGCATCGTGGAACAATTGTAACAGGTGTGTTATTTTTCTTGTTGGCATTTGTAAGTGTATATGTGGTATAAAAAACGGACCTCTGTCACAATACGTGATAGAGGTTTTTTTCGGCAGTTAAGAAACTTGATTCAGGGTGTTATACTGAATAATTTTCCCCGTTCTAATAACAGTTGTTTTTATACAAAAGTATAAAACGTTCTTATTTATACATAAGTTCGGGCTAGGTTGCACGCGCTATAAGAAGAAAAGCCGAGGTTTCTAATGCAATAATGTGATACATTTATATAAAAAGGGTAAAGTAAAAATAGGATATATTTAAGGAGAGAAAGTTTAATGAAGGTAGTAAAACCAAAGCCATTTACGTTTGAAGCAGGTTCAAGAGCGGTATTATTATTACATGGATTTACGGGACATTCTGCAGATGTAAGAATGCTTGGCCGCTTTTTGGAAAAGAAAGGTTATACCAGCCATGCACCTATTTACAGAGGGCATGGGGAATCGCCAGAGGAATTGATAAAGTCTAATCCGGATCAATGGTGGGAGGATGTTGAGAAGGCATTCAATCACTTAAAAGATTTGGGGTATGAGGAAATTGTTGTTGCAGGTCTTTCACTTGGAGGAGTTCTCAGTTTAAAACTTGCTTATTCAACAAAAGTAAAAGCGGTTATTACAATGTGTTCTCCTATGTTTTTTGATAATGAAACACAATTAACACAGGGGTTTAAACGTTTTTCACAGGAGTACAAGCAGTTAGAAGGAAAAGAGGATCAAACCATTACACAGGAAGTTGACGCTTTAATGGAAAATTCAGATGATGTATTTAACCATTTGGAGAATTTTATAAACGAAGTAAAGAATGAAATTGATACGATTTATACACCAACACTCGTCGTTCAGGCCGAGAAAGACGAAATGATTAATAAAAAAAGCGCGACATACATTTATGAGAATGTTGAAGCTGATAAAAAAGATATCAAATGGTATGAAGAATCCGGCCATGTGATTACGATGGGCAAAGAGAAAGAACAGCTGCATGAGGATATTTATCAATTCCTTGAAACTCTCGATTGGAAAGAATGATTAGTATTAACAGAAAAAGGAAACAATTAAGAAGAAAGAAGGTGAGCAGATGAAACATGAAATACTAAAACATTTTAAGGAATCAGGAACAAAACCATTAGCTGTAGACGAATTGGAAGAAGTTCTGGAAATAGAAGATGCCGTGGATTTTAAGGAAATGGTCAAGGCATTGAATGAGCTGGAGGAAGCAGGTGAGCTTGTACGAACCCGGAAAAATCGTTTCGGTTTGCCGGAGAAGATGAATCTTGTCAGGGGAAGAGTACAAATGCATGCGAAAGGATTTGCCTTTCTAATCCCTGATGATGAAGATCAAACGGATGTATATATTCATAGTTCGGATCTTGCTTCAGCGATGAATAATGATAGAGTACTTGTGCGTCTAGAAAAAAATGGAGAAAATGGGAGTCGCCCGGAAGGTACAGTTATTCGGATTCTGGAACGGGCTGTACTTCAGATTGTCGGTACATTTGAAGATAACCGTGCCTTTGGCTTTGTGATCGCGGATGATAAGCGAATCCCAAACGATATTTTTATACCGAAAAACATGGTAAACGGCGCAGTTAGTGGACATAAAGTTATAGCGCATATTACTAAATATCCAGAAGGACGCAAAAGTGCTGAAGGCGAAATTATTCATATCCTTGGACATAAAAATGATCCGGGCATTGATATCATTTCGATTATCCATAAGCATGGAATTACCGTAGATTTCCCTGATGAAGTACTGGAACAAGCTGCGAATGCTCCGGAAACTATTTCGGAAGATGAAATCCACAACCGTCGTGATCTGCGTGATGAAGTGATTGTGACCATTGATGGTGCAGACGCAAAGGACCTTGATGATGCGGTAAGCGTGAAAAGATTAGATAATGGCAATTATAAGCTTGGCGTGTATATCGCGGATGTCAGCTATTATGTGGATAAAGATTCGCCGATGGATCAGGAAGCATATGAACGTGGAACAAGTGTTTATTTGGTAGACCGCGTGATTCCAATGATTCCACACAGGCTCTCCAATGGGATTTGTTCGTTAAATCCTCAGGTAGACCGCTTGACCTTGGGTTGTGAAATGGAAATAACTACAGCTGGTGAAGTTGTTAATCATGAAATTTTTCAAAGTGTGATTAAGACCTCTGAGCGAATGACATATACGGATGTTAACAAAATCCTTGTAGATAATGATCAGGAACTCCGTGAAAAATATAAACCGCTTGTCCCGATGTTTGAACAAATGGAAAAACTAGCTAAAATTTTAAATGATAAACGAATGGGTAGAGGCGCGATTGACTTTGATTTTAAAGAAGCACAGGTCCTCGTGGATGAGAAGGGCAAAGCGGAAGATGTTGTGCTGAGAGAGCGTTCTGTAGGGGAACGGTTGATTGAAGAGTTTATGCTTGCAGCAAATGAAACAATTGCTGAACATTTTCACTGGATGGATGTACCATTTATTCATCGTATTCACGAGGATCCGGACCAGGGAAAATTGGAGAGCTTTGTTGAGTTTCTTGCGGGAATCGGAGTTGCAGTGAAGGGAAAAGCAAATGAACTTCATCCACAGGCATTGCAAAAGGTCATTGATGAGGTACAGGGAAAGCCGGAAGAAATGATCGTATCAAAGCTGATGCTTCGTTCCATGAAACAGGCGAAATATGACCCACAAAGTATCGGCCACTTTGGTCTGGCAACAGAATTTTATACACATTTCACGTCACCAATACGCAGATACCCTGATTTGATTGTCCACCGATTGATTCGAACCTATTTGATCCATAAACAAATGGATAGTAAAACAATCAGGGAATGGAAGGACAAACTTCCAGAAATTGCCAGACACACCTCGGAGAGAGAACGGGCGGCAGTGGATGCAGAGCGGGAAACCGATGATTTGAAAAAAGCGGAATACATGCAGGATAAAATTGGTGAAGAATTCATGGGTATTATTAGTTCAGTGACCAACTTCGGTCTTTTTGTGGAATTGGAAAATACCGTAGAAGGGTTGATTCATGTCAGCTATCTAACTGATGACTATTATCATTATGATGAGAAAAGCCATGCCCTAATCGGTGAACGAACAGCTAATATGTACCGTATTGGAGATGAAGTGAAAATAAAAGTGGTCAGTGTGAACATCGATGAACGTGCTGTCGATTTTGAAATGGTAAATGCAGAGAAACCGAAACGGCAAAAGAAAAAAATCAAAGCAAATCAAAAAAAGAAGCGAAGATCAAAAAAGTGAATAAACGCAGAAAAAAAGCCGAAATTGGCTGATTTTAGAATGAAAATTATATACCTTCTTCACTACGGAGGAAAAGGATGAGCCGAATGAATAGAGGCTCATCTTTTTCATTAATATAAACTTTTTAGCAACAATTGAAATTCATGTGCATATAATCAAAATATAAAAGTTGCAATAGGGAAACATTATTGTTGACGTTGAATTAATTGTCTTTTACACTACAGATTAGAGTGATAACAATTATAATGAATGATAATATAAAAAGTTCACAGATAATGGAAAAAGGGGGGATTCCGAGTGAATGAGGTTTTACTGGCATTTTTATTTACCCTATTCGCCGGTCTTGCAACAGGGATAGGGAGTTTACTTGCTTTTTTTACGAAAACAACGAACACGAAGTTTTTGTCCTTTGCCCTAGGTTTATCCGCTGGGGTAATGATTTATGTATCGATGGTTGATATATTTTTTAAGGCAGAGGAATCGTTAATATCGGAGTTGGGTGAACAGGGGGGGAGTTGGCTGACAGTCATATCCTTTTTTGCAGGAATGCTGTTAATTGCGTTAATTGACCGGATGATCCCAAAACATTCAAACCCCCATGAACTTAAAAAGATTGAGGATATGAAAAAGCCCGGTGATGCAATAAATGATCCGGACCTGTTAAAAATGGGAGTTTTCACAGCTTTGGCGATTGGTATTCATAACTTCCCCGAAGGAATTGCGACATTTATGTCCACACTTCAGGATCCGACATTAGGCTTTGCAATCGCAGTAGCGGTTGCAATCCATAACATACCAGAAGGAATCGCAGTTTCTGTCCCTATTTATTATGCAACAAATGATAAAAAGAGAGCATTCAAATTATCCTTTCTTTCTGGCTTGGCAGAACCTGCGGGTGCAGTGCTGGCATTTTTAATACTCATGCCCTTTTTAAATGAGCTGATGTTTGGAATTATTTTTGCAATGGTCGCCGGGATTATGATATTTATCTCATTGGATGAGCTGCTGCCTGCTGCAAGGCGATATGATGAAGCGCATCTCTCAATTTATGGTGTGATTAGCGGAATGGCAATAATGGCCGTAAGTTTATTGCTTCTTTAACCTGACAATCTGTTTTCTCGATTGGCATAAAACCGAATGTTTGGTAGAATAGAGTTCCATGTAAGTAGTAGGAGGAACCATCATGCCAAAAGGAAATGGAAAAACACTTGCACAAAATAAAAAAGCATCCCATGATTATTTTATAGAGGATACCTATGAAGCCGGGATTGTTCTTCAAGGCACAGAAATCAAATCAATCCGGGCAGGTAGAGTAAATATTAAAGACTCCCATGCACGAATCGCAAAAGGCGAGGTGCAACTAATCAATTTGCACATTGCACAGTATGAGCAAGGCAACCAGTTCAATCACGACCCGACTCGTACGAGAAAGCTGCTTTTGCATCGTAAAGAGATTGATAAATTAATCGGCCTGACCCAACAGCAGGGGTATGCGCTTGTACCATTAAAAATTTATATCAAAAACGGATATGCTAAAGTTTTAATTGGACTTGGAAGAGGGAAAAAGAAATACGATAAGCGTGAAGATTTGAAACGTAAACAAATGAAACGGGATGTGGATCGGGCAATTAAGGAGCACATGAAATGATTTGTGAAATCCTTCCAGCGCTTGATTTCACTGAGATTTATGTTATAATTAAAAATGTAGTTGAAATTGAATAAATGCTCATGATTATCCTGAGCGTTTCTCCTTATATGGGGACGTTATGGATTCGACAGGGATAGATTGAGCTCAGGTTGCACGTCGAGGTTACGGCTCGTAAAACGTTACTCGCCTAAATATAACTGGCAAAGAAAACAATTCACCTGCTTTAGCAGCAGCGTAAGCACTGCTTAAGCGATCCTTCCTGCTATCGCCCGTGTGGCAGATTGAAGGGTCTCAAATGAAGCGGGCTATACTGTCATCCACCGTCTGAGGATGATGGTTGAAACCAATCAGACTAGCTGCTCGAAAGCCTGTTGGCAGGCTGCAGAGTTAGCGAATGATAATATACCAACTATGCGTGTAGAAGCCTGAGTGGCGATATCTCTGGACGTGGGTTCAACTCCCACCGTCTCCACCAATACATAATGTTGGTGGTTTTTTTGTGTCAAAAAAAGTCGATTCCGAATGATAGCTAAAAACGTGGTAGGGTGAGACCATATTTGAAACCAAGTACTTGGATAGTTTTTTCACTACTAATAGAAAATGGATAGCGTAACTCGATCTTTTTTTAAAACCTGGAAGTTAGGGGCAAAGAAATTCAATTCGAAACCTTTAACAATATATCGTGTGGGACGAGTAATCGCAGTCCCAGGTCTTTTCGGTGGGACGAGTAATCGCAGTCCCAGGTCTTTTTTAGAATACAGTCTTCTGGATAAATTAGCAGTTTTCATTATAAAGTGGTGGCGGCATACTCTTAGCCGCGATGTTGGTTTAACTGCTAAAGAAAAACGAAAACATATATCATTCCTTTCCATACAGACAAAATACTTTTTCCGATACTTAGCATCTTCTTCCATCTCAATTAGATCCCATACTTTTTGCTTGATATCTTCATCTTTTAATTCATCATATAACTTTTTCATACCTTGAATTATGTCAAATCGAATTAAGGTGTAATGTTTCTCATTCGCACCATTTTGAAAGCCGACTAGCCAAATGTTCTATCACCATTTCTTTTTGTTCTTTCCCGGATAATCCTACTCTCCAGATTGATTGTAAACTATGTCTTGCTGTAACGAATTTTTCATCCTTGGTTACTTCCCATAAAGCCTGAAAATCTTTAAGCATTCTCTTCTCAGGATCAGTGATTAATTTAGTCCATCTACAAAAGCGTAATTTTTTAAAAATTATGTTAAAATAAAAAATATTAATTAATGAATAGGTGGGAAACTATGAAAAAAATTAATTCTGCTTCTTTAGTCGGTCTTGGCGCAATTTGGAGCTGCCTATGGGAGCAAACTGCAGGGGTTGATGGGTGAAATCTTCAATGTAGTTGCCAATCCAGACAGGATAAAAAAATATCAAACAAACGGGGGGAATATAAATAATCAAATCCAACAGTTTAATTACATATCTAAAGAGACAAAAACAGAACCAGCAGACCTTGTTATTATTGCTGTAAAAAAAATTATTCATGTGATGGAAGAGATTAGAAGAAAAAATACTGCAAATGCCTGAAAGGGGAATAAATCTGTTTGCCAGCTAAAAAATAATTATCAAACACATCAAAACACTTGTTCCGAACAAAGGTTTTTGATACAATAGTTTCAAAATTAAAAAAGAGGTGTTCCACTATGCCAGTAATCAATTTCGAAAATGATGTACGGAAACTGACAAAGTTAGAATTAGGAACGGCTCTCAACCTTAGTGAAAAAGAAATCCACCAGACCAAAAAGACAGTGCTCGTGGAAAGTTTTAGGCTTAGATATAGTGATGAAGTATCACAAAAAAGAGTATACAAAATCTTTTCCTCTCATTTTTCAATCCCACCGGCAGAGGTTGAGGATCTTCTGAGTATATCTGCTGCAGAACGGAAAAGATGGACCAGCGAGGGGAAACTTGTGGTAGATCACTACGAATCTTTAACCAAATGGGGAAGACACCTGGAATATCCGATGTATGATGTATATGCACTTTCCAAACTATCAAAAGTGTCCATTGACATCTGGAGAGAAGAACATCATCTAGCGGTTCGGAAAAATCGGCAAAAGGCAGGAAAAAAATCTGTTGAGACAAAAAGAAGGAATACATCCATTCAACGTAATTTTTATGAAAACGAGTGGAAAAGTTCATTGAGGAAATGGTTTAAAGATAACCCCGAGCTGGGCGCAACGCTTCAACTGGCCTTCTGGACGATATGGGTTAGCAGGTGGGCGAAAGAGTTTCAAGCTAAAGCTTTACGTGCAAGAACAAAAGGTGCTGAATATAATTTAAAAAAAGCGCAGCTATACAAATTAAAAAACGAATCTCTGGAACTTCTTATGCTGTCACCATATACGGAGCTTTCTTTGTATAGACCAGCATTTCCACATAAAGTATTCAATTTATACTTTTGTCCAGATCATTATAATAGATGGTGCGATTTACGGGAAGTTGATTATATCGGGAAATGGGACTTCTTCGAAATGTATCAAAAGGACATAGAAGCATGTAGTGGGTGCAGATTTGATAAAATTAATGATTATTACACTTTATATCACCTCTCTGTAAACAGCAATGAACTGGGGTATTTTCATTTTTCGTTCCATACACCCTATCCTATTGGCAAGAAATTCTTCCCACCAAAGCATGAGCTGGAAAAAGTCATACATGGTGAGCAGGAAGGAATATTTCGGTTTGGCAGGGAATTAATGGAGATAGAAAAGATTATTTTTACAGAAAAAGAAGTGGTCAAGCGATTTGAAGAAGCTCGAAAAAAATATATGCTATATTTTTCATCAGTGAAGAAAGCATAAAACTTCCTTACAACACCAGATACAAGCATATAATAAAAAAGCATGGAACTCCCTTGAGAATCCATGCTTTTACTTATACTCATAGTACATACCAATACACACAGAAAAAATGAAACAGACTTCCAAACAAAATAAAAATATGGAAGATCTCATGAAATCCCATATGTTTGAAAGAAAGAAACTTTGGCTTCAACCAGTAGATAATTGCACCAATTGTGTAAAATAAGCCCCCAAGAATTAGATAAAACATTCCGCCACCACCTAAAATTGGTGCAAGGGCTGAGCTGAAGAATACGACGATCCAGCCCATTACAACATAGATAGCGGTGGACAACCATCTTGGCGCATGGAACCATACTAATTTAAAAATTACTCCAAGCAATGCAAGCGTGTTGATAACTGCAAACAAAGTCCACCCCATTGTGCTATTTAAACTGATTAGACATAATGGTGTATAGGTTCCTGCAATTAATACAAAAATCATCGAATGATCAATTTTTCTTAAAAACGCGATGACATTATCTTTTGCTATGACCATATGGTAGGTTGCAGATGCAGAATACAGCAGTATCATGCTTACTCCAAAAATAATCACTGCTACTGTGGCCAATGCGGATTCCGCTGAGGCCTTGATAATCATCATTAACAACCCAACAAAAGCCATAATGGCCCCAAACAAATGTGTGATGGCATTTACAGGCTCTCGAATATACATATTCAATATATCAACACCTTTACATGTGGTTTTGAAAACTATATAACAATCATATATGCATGGCATTATATAGTCA
Source organism: Virgibacillus ainsalahensis (assembly GCF_055380755.1). Lineage (NCBI taxonomy): Bacteria > Bacillati > Bacillota > Bacilli > Caryophanales > Bacillaceae > Virgibacillus > Virgibacillus ainsalahensis. The sequence goes on from NZ_AP043943.1 coordinate 1,139,374, forward strand.
AGTTTTACTAATGGTAGATATTATCTTATAATAGAACCAAATTACTTACTTAAACGGGGTTTTATAATGGAAAGTGTTGAAAAGCTTATCAACAGCTTAAATTTAGATAATCAGCTATCACTGGAGGATATCCCTGATTTGGACCTATACATGGATCAGGTTATTCAACTTTTTGAAAATAAATTTGCCGCTTCGAAACGAAATGAAGACGAAAAGGTTTTAACCAAAACAATGATCAATAATTATGCAAAGGGCAGGCTGTTTTTTCCAATTGAAAATAAAAAGTATTCTAAGGATCATTTAGTTCTAATAAGCATGATCTATCAGATGAAGGGTGCATTATCCATCAATGATGTTAAAACAACGCTGGATCAATTAAACACAAAAATGACGGAGGATGAGTTTGATTTACAACAGCTCTATCAGGGTTATCTCCGGCTTTCTGAGGCAAATGTGGAGGTGTTCAAAGAAGACATTCAAAAGCATAAAAAGGAAGTAAAACAAGAGGTATCAAAATTGGGAGATAACGATGAAGCATACTTGGAAAAGTTATTATTAGTAGCGGTATTCACGAGTATGAGTAATTTATACCGTCGTGCAGCAGAAAAAATTGTCGATGAAATAGCAGATGATAGATCATGAATTTTTCAGTTGGTACACGTGATGATTCGTAGTAATATAGGAATTAAAGAAATAGAGAGGAGTCGATTTTTTGAGTACATATCCGAAAGTCAATGAAACGAAAGAACTTTTGAAACAATTGGTTTCTATCCCTAGCCCCTCAGGAAATACAGCCAAAGTAATCCGGCATGTTGAAGGCTTTTTGAAAGACTTGGATGTGGAAACAAGGCGCAATCGAAAAGGCGGGTTGATTGCAACACTGCCTGGTGACAATAAAAATCAGCATCGAATGTTAACGGCACATGTGGATACGCTAGGTGCAATGGTAAAAGAAATTAAAAGCAATGGCCGTCTTCGTATGGATCTTATCGGTGGATTTCGTTATAACGCTATTGAAGGGGAGTATTGTGAAATCCACACGTCCAGTGGCAAGGTATACACTGGCACAATCCTCATGCACCAAACCTCAGTACATGTATACAAAAATGCCGGTGAAGCAAAACGTAATCAGGAAAATATGGAAATTCGTATTGATGCAAAGGTTGAAAATGAGAAGGGAATTCGTGAGTTGGGAATCGAAGTGGGAGATTTTATTTCATTTGACCCCCGTGTCCAACTGACAGACAACGGTTTTATCAAATCCCGGCATTTGGATGATAAAGCAAGTGTTGCAGTCCTCTTACAGTTGATTGCAAGATTAAAAGAAGAAAATATTAAACTTCCTTATACGACACATTTTCTTATTTCCAATAATGAGGAGATCGGCTATGGGGGGAATTCAAATATCAGTCCGGAAACGGTGGAATATTTGGCTGTAGATATGGGAGCCATGGGTGATGGACAATCCACTGATGAATATACTGTATCAATCTGTGTAAAAGATGCTAGTGGTCCGTATCATTATGATCTGCGGAAGCAACTGGTAGAGTTAGCGGAAAAGAATAATATCGAATATAAACTGGATATTTATCCTTACTATGGATCGGACGCTTCAGCCGCTATAAGGGCTGGCCATGATATTATCCATGGTCTCATAGGGCCGGGGATTGATTCCTCCCATGCATATGAAAGAACTCATGAAACATCACTGGCTCATACGGAACAATTACTTTACCATTATATCCAATCTGAAATCATTTCGTATTAATTGAATGGGTTCCATCTATTGGAATCCTTTTTCATTTAGTAGGGAATTAATAGGAGAGCAGAAAAACTCATCGAACAAATTCAATAACCAGAAGAATATTGGCAGCAATGCTATACTACTAATTAATTATAATTCTTAATGAAAGAAGGTATAGACGATGAAACTCAGTATATTGGATCAGGTACCCATTTCTTCTGGAAAAACTGCACAGGGGGCACTGAATGCAACAGTGGAACTTGCTGTGCTTGCAGATGAATTAGGATATAACCGTTATTGGATAGCTGAGCACCATAACCTGCCAGGGCTGGCATGTCCGGCACCAGATATGATGATTGGACTCATTGGACAACAGACGCAACGCATTCGTATCGGAGCAGGTGCCGTGTTATTACCACATTATAAACCGTTTAACATTGTAGAAAGGTATAACCTGCTGGCGACCCTTTTTCCTGACAGAATCGATTTAGGGATTGGCCGTGCGCCTGGGGGATCCGCAGAAGTTACCATGGCCTTATCTGATAACTTTCTTCAGGAAGTCCGAAACATGCCGGAATCCCTGGATGAACTAATATCCTTTTTACAGCATGATTTTCCAAAAGAGCATCTGTATTCAAAGATTAAACCGGAACCTGTTCCGAAAAAATCACCAGAACCGTGGTTGCTCGGAACAAGTGAAAAAAGTGCCATCTTAGCTGCAGATAAAGGTATGCCGTATACATTCGGGCATTTTATGACAAGTAAAGATGGTCCAGCCATTGTGAAGAAGTACCATGATAACTTTCCAGGGAAAACGATCGTTGCGGTTGCAGTTATTTGCGCAGAAACAACCGAAGAAGCAGAAGAGCTTGCCTTAAGCAATCTCCTCTGGGGGATACAGCAGGAAAAATTAGAGGAATCAGGCGGTGTACCATCTATAGAGGAAGTGAAAACTTATGACTTTACGCAGGAAGACATGAAAAAGGCAGAAAAAACACGAGAAAAGATGATTATCGGCAACCCATCCGAGGTGAAACAGCAACTACTTGAATTGCAGGCGGAGTATGAAACAGATGAAGTAATGATTGTAACTATTACACATAGCTATGAAGCGCGACAGAAATCCTATGAGCTTATCGCAAATGAATTCGGGTTGATTTAGTAATTTTCTCCGCTAAATATTTATAGCTTTTCCTTAAAATGCTATAGAGCAACAATAAGCTTTTAGCGAATAGACAACAAAGAAAATAAAAATATAGATGGAGGTAATTCGTGCAAAATTGGGTTACAGATTTTATGGAGGAATTCGGCTATATGGGCATTTTTCTCATGATGGCAATAGAAAATGTATTTCCGCCTATCCCATCAGAGATTGTTCTTCCATTTGGAGGGTTTCTTACAACATATACAGAGTTATCTATTATAGGAGTTGTCATGACGGCTACTGCCGGGTCCTTTATTGGTGCAGTAATCTTGTACGGTATCGGTTTGCTGTTGGATGTTGAACGCCTGGAGAACATCGTAGACCGATGGGGGCATATCCTTCACGTGAAAAAAAGAGATATACATAGAGCGGATGCATGGTTTGATAAATATGGATACTGGACGGTTCTTTTCTGCCGTATGGTTCCGCTCGTTCGAAGTTTAATCTCGATTCCTGCCGGGATGTCGAATATGAGTTTTTGGCTTTTCCTCCTTTTTACGACAATTGGTACAGTGATATGGAATGTAATCCTTATAACTGCCGGCGTCCTCCTGGGTGAAGCATGGGAGGATCTCCTCGGGTTCATGGATGTGTATTCAACGATTATTTATGTATGTATTGCAATTGGTATGATATTGGTTGGTCTGTTATTTATAAAAAGAAAGCGGAAATAGAAGGGGGCGCTCCTTCTATTTTTTTGTTTTCAGTTACAAAATCCAACATGGCGGCACCATCTATAATGGAAACACAGCTCATTTAACCAGAAGACTGTTTTAATAACAGTTGCTTTCATACAAGAGTAAAAACTTTCTTACTTCATATGTTTTGGATAAGGCTTTTATCGCCATAAAAGTCTTCTAAGAATCAATTTCCCTTTACACACACGTTACGCCTAATAAAAACAGTTTCGCATAAGGAGTACATCACTATACGCCTCAGGACCTATCCGAAAATATGGCGCAGGCTCATTACTGCAATCTCATTTCCCCTATAAAATGAAAACAAGATAAAGAAAGGAGGCGGAAATGAATGAAAAAATTTATGTTGTTCGTTGGCGGGTTAATCGCGTTTTTTATATTACTGGCCAATCTTGGACCAATGGTTTTATTAGCACTTAGTGTCTGGTTACTGTATGTCGTTTTTAAAAAGTTTGTAAAGAGTGATTCGATAACAGGAAAAGTCGGCTGGGTAATTATTGGATTGATTGTGCTAAGTATAGCATTGTCCAATATTTATGCGGTTCTGGGGATTGCAGCAGCCTACGCGCTGTATTTAATTTATAACAGCTGGAAAAAGGATGGGAATGATCCGGTTGTACATGTGGAAGAAGATGACGACCCGTTTGTGAATTTTGAGAGACAATGGGCGGAAATAAATAACTAATCAAAAGGAGAATTGAAAATGACAAGTACAAATATCTTTACACGTATAGTCGATTCCATTTCGGGTGATCTTCATAACATAATGGATAAGAAGGAACAGAAAAACCCAATTGCTTCATTAAATCAATATCTGCGCCAAAGCGAACAGGAAAAAGAGAAGGTGCGGAAGCTTGTGGATCGTCAATATAAGCTGAAGGATGAATTTACAAGAGAATACCATAAGGCACAAGACCTGGCAGATAAACGGTTAAAACAGGCAAACATTGCAGATAAAGCAGGAGAAACAGGGATGCATGAATTTGCTTTGAAAGAGTATGAGGAATACCAGGCACGAGCAAATCGCATGAAGGAAAACCGGGAAGAGGCTGTCGAACAGCTGGAAACATTAGAACAAAAATATGAGGATATGAAACACCGGCTTAAAGACATGCATCTGCGGCGTATGGAGCTGATGGGTCGCGAAAATGTCGCACATGCGAATCATCAAATAAATAAAGTAGTCGAAGAAACAGCGGAAAGACCGTTTTCCCGCTTTGAGGAAATGGAACAATATATTGAAGGACTGGAATATAAAGTGAACAGTGCGTATTACCGCAGCACATTTGACAATAAGATTGCTAAACTGGAAAAAGAAATGAATGAAAAAGCAAATTAAATGGAATGATTCAATTTCAAGAAAAAAATGATATACTGAATAAGGCGCAGTACTGTGCCTTATTCAGTTTTACATAAAGGCTGTTTTCTAAAAGTTTGTTGCTTTATTTTTAATCTCGTGGTTCATCTGTAAAACAACAATCTTTACGATAAGAGGCCAAAAGAGGGAGGGACACGCATGTTCAAACGACTGACAACTGATACATTTAACTGGATTTTGATCATTGGCGTGATTCTCTTCATTTTTGAGATTGCTTTTTTTTATGGCGGAACGATTATACCTGCAGTACTTTCTGGATTATTTACGTACGTTGGCTGGAACAATTTTAATAAATTATGGGGGAAGATTTTGTTCTGGATTTCCTTAATCAGCTTGGTATTCGCAGTGTTGAATTTATTGGCAGTCCGGTTTTTGATTATTGCAATAATTGTTTTATTTATTCTTAATTATTCCAAATCGAAGAAAGAAGAAGAATATATTAGCCCAGTGCTTCCCATGGAGGAAGAGGTCATTGAAGACCCTGTTACTAAAGTAAAACCATTATTCAATCACAGAATATTTGGCGACCAAAAGACAGAAGATACTGCGTACCAGTGGCGGGATGTGAACATCCATGGAGCGTTTGGTGACCGTGTTATTGATTTGAGCAATACGGTTCTGCCAAATGACACGACAGTCATTTCCATCCGGCACCTTATTGGAAATATTGAAATTTATGTTCCATACGAAGTCGAGGTCAGTATTCATCACAGTTCGATCTTCGGGCGGGCACATATTTTTGGGAAACACCATTGGAAACTGATGAATCAGTCTCTATTATATCAAACAGAAAATTACGGAAACACCTATCCGCGTGTGAAAATAATTACCTCCTTATTCTCTGGTGACATTGAGGTGAAGCGTATATGAGTACGATTATCCGGCATATATTCACCTCGATTCTTATATGTCTGTTTCTTACATTTATATTAGTGGGTCTTACCTTATTGGCTTTCCAGCCAGATGATTGGTCAAGTATTTGGCAGCAGCAAATAGGGAATGTATCTTTCATTTTGCTTATCATCGGGATACCAGTCACTGCAGGAGCAATCATTGGCATTTCCACTGGATGGTATTGGAAAGAGCGATTGCATCAGATTGACCGAAAGCTGGATCAAATGATCAAAGGGCAGAAAATTACAGGGGACGAGGAATCTTACAAAGAGCTGCATAGCATCGAGAAACACATGAGAGAATTACAGGAAAAAATTCAAAATCAGGCAGAGTATTCCCAGCGCTTAGCGACAGTTAGGGCAAATGAACGGGAGAAAAGCTTGCAGGAAATTGTTGTCCAGGAAAGAAACCGACTTGCTCGTGAGCTTCATGATTCAGTAAGTCAGCAGCTTTTTGCGGCTTCCATGATGATGTCGGCAATTAATGAATCGAATCCCCCTGAAAATAAAGAAATGAAAAAACAATTACAAATGGTAGAAAAAATGATCCACCAATCCCAGCTTGAAATGCGAGCATTATTGCTCCATTTAAGGCCTGTTGCCCTGAAAGGTAAATCACTAAAAGAAGGTGTCGAAGAACTTTTAATTGAATTGACTCAAAAAGTACCGATGGAGATTGGTTGGAAGGTAGAGGATTTTACGGTTGATAAAGGTGTGGAAGATCAGTTATTCCGGATCCTTCAGGAAGCTGTATCAAATACACTTAGACATGCAAAAGCATCCAACTTTCATGTGATGTTAATCGAAAGGGATGAAACAGTCATTTTACGAACGGTTGATAATGGCGTGGGTTTTGATATGGAAACAGTGAAAACAAGTTCATATGGCTTGCAAAATATGCAGGAGCGCGCCTATGAAGTTGGCGGAACCTTTAAGGTTATTAGTTTACCAAATGAAGGTACACGCCTGGAAGTTAAGGTTCCATTCTTGCGAAAAGAGGGTGAAGAAGTTGATTGATGTTTTATTTGCCGATGATCATGAAATGGTTCGAATCGGGGTTTCTTCTTATTTGTCAGCACAGCCTGATATCGAGGTTGTTGCTGAAGCAGATGATGGAGGACCTGCCGTGAAATTGGCTTTGGAATTGAAGCCTGATATTATTTTGATGGATCTTGTGATGAAGGAAATGGACGGAATTGAAGCAACGAGACAAATTATAGAACAATGGCCACAAGCAAAAATCATTATTGTTACAAGCTTTCTTGATGATGAAAAGGTCTACCCAGCTCTTGAAGCCGGTGCAAAAAGCTATATGCTAAAGACATCAAAGGCCGAAGAAATAGCCAAAGCAATCCGTGCTACCTATGAAGGGCAGTCAATTCTGGAGCCTGAGGTTACAGGAAAAATTATGAACCGGATGCGAGAGCAGCCTGACGAAAATCTGCATGACCAATTGACAGATCGTGAAAGGCAAATCCTAATGCTGATAGCACAGGGGAAGACAAATCAGGAAATTGCTGATGAATTGTTTATCGCAATAAAAACAGTGAAGGTACATGTTAGTAATGTTTTAGGAAAACTGGAAGTACAGGATCGAACACAAGCAGTCATTTATGCGTTTAAGCATGATTTAATCAAATGAGGCTTAATGGACACTAACTATAGAGCAACATTAACCCCCCACTCTCCTCTCAACTACGGGGCTGTCTCATTAGAAAACTTGGCATTCGCCAATCCCTCACTTATCAGTAAGAAAGTTTTATACTTTCTTAACTGCGAACAAAGGGCAGGACTTCTTTGGGACAGCCTTTTAATTTTATTCTTCATAATATTTCGTAACAAGCTTGTAAATCGAAAGTAATTCATACAGAATAATCAGCTCTGGTGGAAAACTTGTTGGGTACCTTTCACTATTTTTTGTAATTCCTTCATTATCCTCCCAAAATATTTCTGTTATCTGTTTCAATTCATATCGGTGTTTATCTGGTCTATAATATGATGCATTTTGCATGCCCTTCGCTAATTCAGTAACGGCATGCAAAATAATTGTTCGTTCCTCTTTTGTCCAGGAATTCATTTTCAAATCTGTATTGATTAGGTTGTCCACATGGTAGTGAATGGAGCGGAGTTGCACTAATTGATTTTGTGCATGATTAAATTGGTGTTTTTCACTTCCGACAAGTGGATGATACTTTGACTCATCTTTTTGAAAACGAATTAGCAATTCGGTTTGATGTATTTTTTTATCCAACTGTTTCGACATACTTTTTTCCACCGTATCCTGATCATGCTTATCTTCCAAAATATCACGGAAGACCTTTTCGACGATTGTACCTGTACGTTTACTCATACTTTGAATGTTTTTAACGATGTCCTCTGTGTAATCAGGAGGCAGTACAAACATATTAACGACCGTTGACACTAATAAACCTACTGTTGTAGTACCAAGCCGAATAAAAAATGAAATCAAATAATTGCTATGAATAACCTCAACCATAGCAACTGCCGTCAAAGTTGCCACAAGCAAACCAGCATGTAATTTCAATCGAAAGCAAGTAGCGATTGTAAAGACTGCTGCGAGTGTGTAGGTGATCGGAGAATTACCGAATAATGAAATAAATAAGACCGCGTATGCGGAACCAATTGCTGAGGCAGGAAACCGGATAATTCCTTTTTTAATCGAATCAGATACAGTTGGTTCAATTGTTACAATAGCTGTTATAACTGCAAAAACCGGTGGCCAGTTTAATAACTGACAAATCCAGGCCGTAAGAAAAATGGCAACTCCTGTTTTTACAACACGGCTTCCTATAAATTGAAATCGCTTCAAGTCAATAACCACCTTAAAATATGTATACATAAAATATATCATAACATTTTTAACTTTTTTTTAAAAAAGGGTTGAAATTTTCTGATTAAGCATTTACACTGTATTATAACAAATAAAGAAATTAAATATTTGTTATACAACAAAAGGAGGAATTAAGATGATGAAAATGAAAGAAAGAATGATGTGTCCAGAGTGTGGAGAACAGGTGGATCCGCAAAGTTATTCAATGGAGTGTGATTATTGCTTGTCTAAAAAAGTGGATTAATTTTTTGTATATTTTGTTATATAACAATAAAATAATAAAGTTATTGTATTACAACAAAAGGAGGAATTAAAATGATGGAAATGAAAGAAAGAATGATATGTCCAGAGTGTGGAGAACAGGTGGATCCGCAAAGTTATTCAATGGAGTGTGATTATTGCTTGTCCAAAAAAGTGGATTAATTTTTTTGCCCACATTGTTATACAACAATGAAAATTAATGATTGTTGTACCATAACAAAGGAAATTTCTAGTACTGTAAATGGAAATTGAGTAACCATTCGACAAGGTTTCACGGGAGATGCACTTATAGATTTATGGAAAGTTGTACACTGATTTGAAGCGCTTATTAGCAATGATTTTGCTAAAACTTCTGACACTTCCACATAGGGAGAATTATAAAAGGGGGAACAAATAATGGATATGAATCGTGTAGAAATACTGAAAAAGGAATGGGAGAATAATATTCGATGGGTAGATATTGAGCGTCCGTATGCAGCTGAAGAGGTTATCCGGCTGCGGGGTTCCATTGATATTGAATACACCCTGGCAACACGGGGGGCAAATAAATTATGGGAAATGATTAACACAGAAGATTATGTAAATGCATTGGGTGCACTCACCGGAAATCAGGCAGTTCAGCAAGTGAAAGCTGGTTTGAAGGCAATATACTTAAGTGGCTGGCAAGTTGCCGCAGATGCGAATATGGCTGGTCAGATGTATCCGGACCAGAGCTTGTATCCCGTAAATAGTGTTCCAAATGTGGTGAAGCGCATTAATCAGGCACTGCAGCGCTCGGATCAGATACATTTCGCAGAAGGAAATGAGGATATCGATTGGTTTGCCCCGATTGTGGCAGATGCTGAAGCTGGGTTTGGCGGACAATTGAATGTGTTTGAACTGATGAAAGCAATGATAGAAGCAGGAGCGTCCGCAGTTCATTTTGAAGATCAGCTTTCATCTGAGAAAAAATGCGGGCATCTGGGAGGGAAGGTCCTGTTACCGACACAAACAGCGGTGAAAAACCTGATTGCTGCACGATTTGCCGCAGATGTGATGGGAACACCAACATTAATTATTGCAAGAACAGACGCGAATGCAGCTGATATGATTACAAGTAATGTAGATTCATATGATGAGCCGTTTATTACTGGGGAGCGGACGTCAGAAGGCTTCTTTAAGACGAAATCGGGAATTGACCAGGCAATCGCCCGTGGTATAGCATATGCGCCATATGCTGACCTTATCTGGTGTGAGACCTCCGAGCCGAATCTGGAAGAAGCACAAAAATTTGCAGATGCTATCCATGAAAAATATCCTAACAAATTGCTGGCATATAACTGCTCTCCATCTTTTAACTGGAAACAGAAACTATCAGATTCTGAGATTGCCAATTTCCAGAAGGAGCTAGGTAAGATGGGCTATAAATTCCAGTTTGTTACATTGGCAGGATTTCATGCATTAAACCATAGTATGTTTGAACTAGCCAGAAAATACAAAGATGGTGGAATGGAGGCATATTCTCAACTGCAGCAGGAGGAATTTGCCAGTGAAAAATATGGCTATAGTGCAACACGTCATCAGCGGGAAGTTGGTACAGGATATTTTGATGAGGTGGCACAGGTAATTACTGGTGGAACTTCTTCCACAGCTGCTCTGAAGGGATCTACAGAAGAAGCGCAATTTAGCAAATAACTCGAGTAAAAGATGCATCTGTAAAATAGGATGCATCTTTTGTTATCGACCCGAAAGGTTTTTGTCGAATTTGAAATATAATTGTAATATTTATATTATCTCTCTGTCATTTTCTTCTGTTATAATACGAATTACCTAATAGATGAGACAACATAGATAAATAAAATATTACACATTCCTGCAAATTAACTGTAAAAAAGCGAATAAGGCATACATATTGAAGTATTGAAAAATTGGCTAATCGCCATATCATTAACCAGCCTTAGTTGCACATTTACAGTGGGGAAAACTAAATAGTTTTGCGGGGGTAAAAAGAAGGGGAACGAGAAGGTTGAAAAAGTTATTTATGACCATTACCACTGTTGGCGTGGTTGGTTTAGGCAGTGTATTTTTAGGAACAGCAGCTTATGCAGATTCAATCGATGATTTGAAAGATAAACAGACGCAGATTGAAGATGAGCGAGCAACAATCAAAGCAAATCTTTCAGACGCTGAAGCAGATATTGCAGATGTATTAATAGAGTTGGAAAAATTAAAAGCGGAAATTGAAAAAGTCAATGGAGCTTTAGAAGAAAATCAAGATACGCTGGACAAAACTGAAGCAGATATTTCAGATAAAGAGGATGAGGTAGCATCACTTGAAAATGAAATCGCTGAATTAGAAGAAGCAATAGAAAAGCGTCATAAGATATTGGAAGAACGTGTTATTTCTCTTCAAAAAAGCGGCGGTAACATCGCTTTTTTAGAAGTATTATTCGGTTCCCAGAATTTTGGGGATTTCATCAGCCGTGCATCTGTAGTTAATAAAATTGCCGATTCTGATGCAAAATTAATGGAGCGTCAGGAAGAAGACAAAAAAGAAGTGGAAGAAAAACAAAACACTGTGTTAGACAACTTGGAAGAATTAAAGGATATGGAAACAGAACTTAAAGGTATGCAGGAATTGATAAAAGAGCAGAAACATGAAAATCAAGATAAAATTGGAACATTACAGAATAAAGAAGAAGAATTGACTACACAAATTAAAGAACTTGAAATAGAAGATAATAATCTGGCAGCACTGGAATCAGCAGTAGAAGAAAGTATTACGGCTGCTTCCCAACCAGTTGCAGCATCGACTGCTACAGCTGGAGATGCCGCAAATTCCGAGAGTTCGGATGGGGATCTAGTTACATTAAGTAAAGAAGAAAATGAAAATAGCAGTACGAAAGAAAGCACGAAAAGTAAATCGGATTCTAAACCATCCAGTGGTAGTGGAATGAGCGCAGTTATCAACGCGGGGTACCCGCATATTGGCACACCATATGTTTGGGGTGGAAAAACTCCTAGTGGATTTGATTGCTCTGGTTTCGTATCATGGGCATTCGCGCAGGGCGGTTATTCGATTCCATCCAGTACCTCAGCTCTGGCTGGTACGGGAACCAAAGTTTCTTACAATGATATTCAGCCTGGCGATATCGTATTCTTTAATACGTATAAAACAAATGGTCATGTTGGTATCTATGTTGGCGGTGGAAACTTTATTGGTGCACAAAATTCAACTGGACTAGATGTAGCCAGTATGACAAGCGGTTATTGGGAAGATAAGTTTGCCGGCCATGTAAGACGTGTAAACTAATAAAATCAAATCAAACTTATGATAGAACTTGGCTCCTGCCAATGCTTAGGCATCTGCCTTCGTTATCCTCATGCAGTAAGAAAATTTTAAGCTTTCTTAACTGCTAAATAAAATGATCCTGTTAAAACTTTGCAGGGTCATTTTTTAATGGTAAAATATTGTATGGGTTTTAATTCCATTACAACTGACTGAATTATCTTTCCAGTTACTAGGTTAATAGTTATATTCTGAAACATGAGGTGATTTAACTTTTTAGAACATTGGTACTTAAAGGATTCAGGAGTTGTGGTTTAGTATTATAGAGGTTGGGTAAAATATAATATATTCCTTGATTCTGTCACTACATATTTAATTGGAAAGATAAAAACTTTAAATGGAAAGGACATATTATGAATAAAAAGTCTTATCAAAATCCGGTATTTTTTATATCGGTAATTATTGTAACGGCACTAGTTCTGATAGGAGCTTTCATGCCAGAGCAATTTGGTACGGTCGCTCAGGCACTTTTTGATTTTACAACTGTGAATTTCGGATGGTTTTATTTATTAGCAGTATTTGCTATCATCCTATTCTTAATTGGCATTTCCATAAGCAAACACGGGAAAACGCGATTAGGACCTTCGGATTCTAGACCGGAATACCCGTTTTTTACTTGGATTGGTATGCTGTTCTCGGCAGGGTTTGGAGTGTCCCTTGTTTTTTGGAGTGTCGCAGAACCAATGAGTCATTACTTTGTGACTCCATTTCCTGGGCTTGAAGAGCAGACAGAGGAAGCAGCCAGAGTGGCAATGGGCTATTCCTTCTTCCATTGGGGAGTAAGTCAGTGGGCCGTTTTTGCGATGGCTGGACTCGCAATTGCTTTTCTTCAATTCAGAAAAAACAGGAGTGGATTGATTTCAGCTGCCATTGAACCTGTTGTCGGGAAAAACAAGTCCATAGCAAATACAATTAATATATTGGCTGTAATAGCTACAGTTATGGGGGTAGCAACAACTGTCGGACTCTCGTTTATACAGCTGAATGGTGGGTTATCCTCTGTATTTAATATCCCGAATAATATTGGAGTTCAAGTAATCATCGCCCTGGTCATGCTGGGCTGTTATTTAATTTCTTCCGGTACAGGGTTGGATAAAGGAATTAAATGGTTGAGTAACATAAATTTGGCACTGGCTCTTCTTATTATGTTATTTGTATTTATACTGGGACCAACTGTATTTATTTTAAACAGCTTTGTGTTGGGCTTAGGTGATTATATTGTCAATTTTGTTCAGTACAGTTTGCGTCTAACACCATATGCAGGGGGCGAATGGGTTTACCAGTGGACGATATTCTACTGGGCATGGGCCATTGCCTGGTCTCCATTTGTAGGGGCATTTGTCGCAAGGGTATCCAGAGGAAGAACTGTCCGTGAATTTGTCACTGGGGTGATGGTAGTACCACCTGCTATTGCTTGTATCTGGATTGCAGTATTCGGTGGTACAGCAGTGTACAGTGATTTAAATAATGGAACACAAATTGCAGAGGCGGTAAACAACGATGTAACCGTAGCATTATTTGAAGCTTTAGCCGTTGTTCCGTTCACGGATATTCTATCGGTTATTTCGATACTGCTGATTTTTACATTCATGGTAACTTCTGCTGACTCTGCAACTTATATTTTAGGTACCATGACCTCAAAAGGAAGTTTGAATCCGGCTCTTATAACCAAAATAATTTGGGGTGTGTTAATTACCTCAATTGCTCTTGTATTATTGTTTACAGGCGGGTTGGATGCGTTGCAAACCGCTTCATTAACAGCGGCCTTGCCATTTACGATTATTCTGCTTATTATGATTGTAGCAATCATGAAATCATTAAAAGTGGAGAAAAAGCAAAATAAATAATAATAAAAGCAGTTAAAAGTTCTTTCTTTTAGCTGCTTTTTTATGTAAACCGGTGGAGGATGGTTGAAGTCGTGAAACCAATTATTCCAACCATTATGCATGAATAAATGAACGTTACCTCTGGGATAAAGAACCAACCAGCTAACAGGATAATGGAATCAATCATAAAAATATAAATTCCAGCATTAATAGCCGTTCTTTTAGCTAATATTAATGCGAGAAGATCTGTCCCGCCTGTACTGGTTTCTGAAACAAGCATGATACCTATTCCTGTACCAATAAAAACACCTCCTGTTAAAGAGCTGAATAATAAAGACGAGGGATTCCATATGGTAAATGTGGAAAAAACATCAATGAAAAAAGAAGAGACTAGAAGTCCATGCACACCATTGTAAAAGTATCTTCTATTATAAAAAAACGCAATGCTATATAAAGGGATACTCAATAAGATAATCGTTAACCCCGGCTTTACGCCAAAAGCATAGTTTGCAATTAAACCAATGCCAATGATGCCCCCGTCCAGTAAATGGTGTGGTATCACAAAATAATTTACTCCTAAAGCTATAAACAAACTTCCTGTTAGTATGGCCAAACTCTTTTTCAGCAACAAAACCCCACCTTGTCCCAAGTCTCTTATTTACAACATATGAAATCACAGCAGGCTTCATGAATTTAATTAGACCATGGAGGTATGTTTACACCACAGGGATATCGGATAAACACTACTAAGCGGAAGATATAACTTACCCAAAGGAGTGTTGATATAACGATGGATTTGAATAGCGAAATTCAAAAAATGAAACGGATAAGAAAAGATGATGGAAATAAAATATTCACCATGTACTTAAACACCGATCCTTCCGACCCGGATCAGCAAGGTGGCGAATGGAAAATACATTATAAAAACGGCATGCGAAATTTTGAACAATATTTAAAAGAAGACAGGGACAAAGAAGAACTGAAAAATTTCCAGCTAGTTAAAGATAAAGTAAATAAATTCGTTAAAGGGAACGAACAGAATTACCTAAAAGGCATGGTTATTTTTGCTACGGCAGACGAAGAAGTATGGTTTGCTCAACGTGTCCAGATGCCAGTGAAAACGGAATTTTTCTGGCAGGAAACCGCAGAATTAGGACAAATTGAAAGATTGAGTGAGGAATTTCCAAAGTCAGGAATTGTTCTTGTTCAGCAAGATGAAATAAAGGTTATCGAAGCCTATTTAAATCAAATAGAAGAGACATTTTCTTACGAACTGGATTTAAACACAGAAGACTGGAAGGAAAAACTTGGTCCGCGTAAAGGACTTGGGACAACTGGAAAGGGTTCAACTAATTTGCAGACGGACAGTTTTGAGGCAAGGTATAATGCAAACAAACAGCGCTGGTATAAGAAAATCGCACCGAAACTGGACAAGCGTGCAAAAGATAGTCAATGGGAGAAAATTTATGTATTGGGGGAACCTGATTCTTCTAATGAGTTAAAATCTCAGATGAACAAACCTGTAGATGAAGTAATCCAGAAAAATTTGCTGGATCATGAGGAATCAAAAGTACTGCAGGAAGTATTTGGATAGAAAAAAGAGCCAGGGATGCAATCCCGGGCTCTTTTCACCTTTATTCATCATCTAAATATTTTTCATTGACATAACCGGTAAGCGCTTCTGTTGTTACTTGAACCCAACCATCCGGATCATTATAATCTTCTACTTCCACTTCCTGGTCGAGTGTAACTACCCCCATAATTTCATCATCGAGACTAGGGCCACTACGAACATTTAATGAATCTACATTAACATATTTTGTTGAATACGTAACCGTTTCTTCCTCTGATTCCTCATCGTTCTGTTCATCTTCTTCATCCGTTGAAGAATCGGCCGAATTTTGTTTGTTTTCTATTTCACCGGAAACATCTTCTTCTTTATTCGTTTCAATCTCCTGTGTTTCATCCGTTGACGAAACCGCTTGTGTTCCGGTTGCTGCAAACTCCGGATTCATGAAGTTATGTTGCATAATAGCAACAAATGCGATAAATGCTGCAGCAAAAATGGTCATGCAAAAAATGATAATCCCCTTATATCTGTTCATTTCTCAAATCTCCTATATTTTTATATCTAGAACGTATTATACATGAAACGTATGGAAAGTTGGAATGTTTCCTATAATTAAGTGAAAAATATTTGATAGACCTAAGCACTTTTACATAGTGGGCATAAACCATAAATTTCAAATTTATGTCCTTCAATCGCATAGTTGGCCAGCGTTTTTTGTACATCATCCATTGGACATACTTCGATTTCCTTTGTTTTCCCGCATTCATTACAGATAAAATGATGGTGGTGATGATGGGCACAACTCATACGGAAATGTTTTTCTCCATTTAATTCTGTTGTTTCCAAAATACCTACTTCATCATATAAATGCAGATTACGATAAACCGTATCAAAGCTAATGCCTTCATAGCTTTCTTCCATATGTTGGATTAGATCCTTGGCGGTGCGATAACCATCAACATCTTCAAAATAGGCT
This sequence comes from Virgibacillus ainsalahensis, assembly GCF_055380755.1. Classification (NCBI taxonomy): domain Bacteria; kingdom Bacillati; phylum Bacillota; class Bacilli; order Caryophanales; family Bacillaceae; genus Virgibacillus; species Virgibacillus ainsalahensis. The sequence goes on from NZ_AP043943.1 coordinate 1,156,103, forward strand.
AATATATCCTTTCTTTTTCCTGTTGTCTTATAACCTTTATCTTTTAAAAGTTCGATTGCTTCATTAATATTCATTCCGCTTCCCTCACTTTTTTCGATGGTACTGCAAAACGTTTTACACCTATGGAAAGTAATAGAATGGCTATAGATATCATTACGATTGTTCCGCCAGGCGGTATGTTTAAATAGTAACCTGAGATTAATCCGATAATAACAGCTAATTCTCCAAATAGAATCGATAAGAACATCATCTGCTTAAAGCCTTTTGCCAATCTCATGGCTGCGGCAACTGGTAATGTCATTAATGCTGATACTAATAATACTCCTACAATACGAATGGAAGCTGCGATTACCAATGCAGTTAAAACGATAAAGAGCAAATGGATTCGCTTTGTATGAATTCCGGATACTGCTGCATGTTCTTCATCGAACGATAACGTGAATAGTTCCTTATAAAATAATGATACAATAAGTATAACGAAGATGGAAATACCTAATATGGAAAAGAAATCATTTTGACTGACAGCTGATACGGAGCCAAACAGATACGTAAATAAGTCTGTATTGAATCCATCAGCCACGGAGATAAAAATAACACTCAGCCCTACAGCTGCAGACATAATAATTGGAATGGCAAGCTCCTCATACGTTTTGTAAACGGACCGTAACTTTTCAATTAAAACAGAGCCAATAACAGAAAATGCCATTCCACTGTAAAAAGGAGTTATAAAGGTAATTGCAAATTTTTTCTCAATTAGCAACCCGAAAGCAATACCTGCCAATGTTACATGAGATAGGGCGTCCGCAATTAAAGAGAGTCGCCTTACCACAATAAATGTACCGAGTAATGGCGCGATAATTCCAATTAATAAACCTGTTAAAAATGTATTTCGTAAAAAGTCGTATTCAAAAAAATCTACTAGCATAACTGTGCCTCCAACATTAATGATCGTGGGTAACAATGTGTATGGGATGTCCATATAGTCGGGATAAATCCTTCTCGGTTAATGAACGGTATTCTGCAGGGTTCCCATGGAAATGCAATGTTTTATTTAAGCAGACAATATCTGTCGCATGTTCCGTTATGGTACCTGTATCATGGGTTACAAGTAATAAGGTGATATTACGTTGCTCATTTAAATCATGTAAAAGCTCATAAAAACGCTGAACATTTTCGAAATCAACACCTACTGTAGGCTCATCTAAGATAAGCAATTCAGGTTCATTGACAAGCGAACGTGCAATGAATATACGTTGTTGTTGCCCGCCTGAAAGATTTCCTATATTTTCATAAGCATATTCCAGCATCCCTACTTGATCAATCGCATGTAATATCATCTTTTTATGTTTACGATTAAAGAATTTAAGATATCCAACTTTGGCTGTAAGTCCCATCGAGACGACTTCAAATACAGTTGAAGGGAAACCTGTATTGAATGCATTGGCTTTTTGTGATACAAACCCCACTTTATTCCATTCTTTAAACTTTTCAATCGGTTGGTTCAGCACATGGATGTTTCCTTCACTAGGTTTTAGGAGACCAAGAATTAATTTAATTAACGTTGTTTTCCCCCCTCCGTTAGGGCCAAGTAAACCCATGAAAGAACCTCGGGGAATTTCAAAGTTTATATGATTAAGCACTTTTTTTTGTTCGTACATAAAGCTGATATTTTTCATGGATACAACCGGTTCGTTCATCATAATTCTCCTCTTTAAATTTTCGTATAAACAGGCGTAATTAATCGAGAGTTTATCGCCTATTTTGTAGCTTTATCCAACACATCCAAATTACGTTTCATCAAGGATATGTAATCTTCATCATTGCTAATATCTTCATCAGTCAATGTAGAAAGATTATGAATGACCAGCGTTTCTGCATCGATCTGATCTCTAATAATTTCCGAAATCTTTGTGGAAACATTTTGTTCAAAAATGATATATTCTAACTCATGTTTTTCTGCTTCATCTATTATTTCAATTAATTCCTTCTGGGAAGGCTCGTTTGTTGATGATACTCCATGAACAGAAATTTGTTCAATTCCATATCTTTCTTCCCAATATCCGAATGCCGCATGAGAGACTAATATTTTTTTGTTGGTTTTGGTGTCTAATGCATTGGAAAATGCATGATCCAATTCCAATAATTCTTCCTCTAATACTTCTAAGTTTTCATTAAATAGTTCTTGATTTTCTGGATTTAATTCCACTAGTTCATCTTTAATAATATGCGCCATTTCTATCATGCGAACCGGGTCCAGCCAAATATGAGGATTCAAATCGCCATGGTTGTGATCATCATTTGAATGGGCTTCTTCGTTATGTTCATGGGTATCTTCAGAATCACTGAAAAGTTGTTCATGCTTTCCAATCTCTATCAACTTGACAGACTGAGAATCCAATGCATCTGCAGCAGTTTCCGCGAATCCTTCCATTCCCGCTCCTAAATAAAAAAACGCGTCGCTTTCAGCTATGGTTGTTATGTCGCGTGAGGTAGGTTCATAGGTATGTGCGTCTACTCCTGGTGGGTAAACAGATTCGGTGGTTACACGATCTCCAGCAATTTGTTCCACAGCATACTGAATTGGGTAGACTGTCGTATAAATTGTAAGCGTTGAATTATCGTCTTTGCCAGCTTCTTGATTTGACGAGCTGCAGCCGATTGTAATAATAGCTAGTCCAGCCAAGAAGATTATAGTTTTAAAAAATTTCACGTTTATAAATGCCTCCCCGTTTCCTTTTTAAGCCGTTAAAAAATAAAACTTATCTTACTATATTAAAGGCAATAAAGACTTCTGCCGAAAAATATGGCAAGAAGTCACATTTTCTTTTCATATCATACCGTAATCGTTACGATTTGTAAATAGGAATGATTACGATTATCTTTGAAAATAGTATATTAGGCAAGTCATGGATAAAAATTTGGGGTAGAGTACACGTTTTATCTGTTGGAAAATCGGATACAGTGTAATAAAGCATGAATAAAAGAGATGAATTTGAAAGGAGCAATGAAAAATGCAAACAACTTTAGATGTACACGGTATGACATGCGCTCACTGTGAATCCGCGGTAAAAGGCGCCTTAGAAGAATTAAATGGGGTAACCGGGGTGGAAGTGCACTTAAATACTGGCAAGGTCGATGTAACCTATGATGATGTAGATGTGAGTATTGCTGCTATGCGAGAAGCAGTCGAAGATCAGGGGTATGATGTAGTAGTATAGGAAAAAGCTGGTTTCCCATGGGAAATCAGCTTTTTGGCAGTAAATAAACCAACATGGCGGCTAAGAGCATGCCGCGACCACTCTATAATGAAAACAACTAATTAAACCAGAAGGCTGTTTTCTAAAAGACTTGAAACTGGATTACTCGCCCACCGAAAAAATTATATCTTTTGATACAAAAGATATAAAAGACGACGTAACTTAACAGTGATTTCCTCTCATCCCTTACAAAATAGGTGCTAATACAGCGCTGCTTAAAAAATACTCGATTTCCACGGGGAACGCTTCAGCCTCGGGCCAACACGATGTTGGTCACATAGGCGTTGCCCCAGGACGGGGCGTTCTTAGCCTATGTTCTTTAATTCGCTCGCTGTGGGGTCTTCAGACTGTTCCTTTTCCCGTTGGAGTCTCGCATTTTTTAAGCAGCTTAGAATAGCTTTCTTTTTCAGGGAGAAAATGTCCATGAAACATAAATTCCATGTGCTTTATCCTTTCTATAATCAGAACACCATTCCAAGCGTAGGCAGAATGCGTAGACACCTGTGGGCATAGCACGAGTCTGAAGACCCCGGAAGAAGCGTTCTTTGCTTCTGAGGAGGCTGAAGCCGTGCCCACTAAAAAGCGAAGTATTCTGCCGAAGCGATTGTGATAGCACTCGGGTTCAAAGGAAATGAAAGAAGCAAAATCACGATAAAGTTACTTTGTCTTTTATATCAATTGCGACGTTAAAGGCAACGAAATTTACCAAATGAGCCAATCGGAAAAAGGTATAATCTTGGGATATACTGAATAATTTCCCCCGTTCTAATAACAGTTGTTTTCATAAAACATATAAAACTTTCTTACTGCATAAGTGCAGGCTTTGTCCTTTCTCTACAAGGAATACTAAATTTTTAGATTAAACTGATGATTTTTATTGCGAAATTACAGAATATAATTTATAGTAATAATTAGATGGCTAAGGACTATCTTTTATTTTTTTACAAAAATGAATGAGTATTCATTCAAAACATGATTGGGGGATAAACCATGAAACAATCAATCAAGCGAGCCGCGGTTTTGGGATCCGGTGTAATGGGATCTGGAATTGCTGCACACTTGGCTAATGTAGGGATACCAGTATTAATGCTTGATATTGTACCACGTGAATTAACAGGCGAAGAGAAAAATAGAGGTTTAACATTGGAAGATAAAGCAGTTCGAAACCGGATGGCCGAGCAGAGTAAAAAATCACTTTTAAAACAAAAGCCATCACCGATTACAAATAAAAACAGTCTTGATTTAATCGAACCGGGAAATATGGATGATGATATGGAGAGATTAAATGAAGTTGACTGGATTATTGAAGTTGTTACAGAAAACCTGGACATCAAGAAAAAGGTTTTTGCAAATGTGGATAGATACCGTAAAGAGGGTTCAATTGTCACTTCCAATACATCAGGAATCTCTGTGGAGGAGATGGCAGCAGATTGTTCGGGGGATTTCCGCAGACATTTTCTTGGCACACATTTTTTTAATCCGCCACGATATTTAAAATTGCTTGAAGTTATTCCAACAAAAGATACAGACAGGGAAATTCTCGCATTTATGAAAGAATTTGGTGAGGATGTTCTGGGGAAAGGCGTGGTCGAAGCAAAAGATACACCAAACTTTATCGCCAATCGAATCGGCACATACGGTCTGCTTGTTACGGTTAGAGAAATGCTAAAAGGCGGTTACAGTGTTGGAGAGGTGGATTCAGTAACAGGTCCGATGATCGGTCGTCCAAAAAGCGCGACTTTCCGCACACTTGATGTTGTTGGACTGGACACATTCATTCACGTAGCAAAAAATGTTTATGATCAAGTTGAGGGGGATGAGAAGGACGTATTTGATGTACCCTCGTTCATGCAGAAAATGTATGAGAAAAGGTGGCTGGGAGCAAAAAGTGGCCAGGGATTTTACCAGAAACAAAAAGGAAAAGGTGGAAGTGAGATTTATGAAATAAATCCAAATACACTGGAGTATGAGGGTAGAAAAAAATTAGAAACCGCTGCAACCGAAATGACAAAACAAGAGAAAGGTTCCCGTCGTAAATTGAAAGCGCTTGTATCGGCGAAGGGGGATAAAGCAGGCGAACTTGTATGGGCAGTATTGAAGCCGGTACTCATTTATTCTGCTGACCTTCTTGGGGAAATAGCTGATGACATTGTTTCCATCGACCAGGCAATGAAATGGGGCTTCGGCTGGGAAATTGGCCCATTTGAAACATGGGATGCTATAGGGCTTGTGAAATCTGTCGAGCGAATGCAGGAAGAAGGAGAAGTAGTACCTGAATGGGTGTTGAAAATGTTGGAGGATGGCGATGAATCCTTCTATAAAAAAGGGAACGGCAAAGTCTATTATTATGATAGTGGCGAATATAAACAACAGAAATTTAATAGAAAAGAGATTAACCTCAAAAGCTTAAAAGAAGTAAATGGTGTGATTAAAAAGAATACAGGTGCCAGTTTAATAGACTTAGGAGATGGTGTTGCTGGACTTGAGTTCCATTCCAAGAGCAATGCGATTGGCCTCGATATCATTCAAATGGTTAATTATGCAATAGAAGAGGTTGATAAGAACTACAAAGGACTCGTTATAGGAAACCAGGGCAAGAGCTTCTCCGTTGGTGCAAATCTGGCTATGATGCTGATGGAAGCACAGGATGACAATTTCTTTGAACTGGATATGGTGGTTCGCCAATTCCAAAACATGACGATGAATATTAAATATTCTCAAAAGCCGGTTGTTGCGGCTCCATTTAATATGACATTGGGTGGTGGAGCAGAGGTAACAGTGCCAGCTGCAGCAATTCAGGCATCCCAGGAAACCTATATAGGTTTTGTTGAAACAGGTGTCGGGTTAATACCTGGAGGAGGGGGGACCAAAGAGCTTTATTTAAAAGAATTGCGAAATCTTCCGAAGGGTGTTGACTTTGACCTTACAAAAGTAGCAAATGATGTATTTGAGAAAGTAGCCACTGCTAAAGTATCCACTTCTGCAGCTGAAGCATATGAGAATGGATTTTTGGATAATAATGACAGGGTTAGTGTGAATCCGGATCACCTTTTATATGATGCAAAAGAGAGAGTTCTAGAATTGGCAAAAGCAGGTTACAGGGCGCCTCAGCCTGAGAAAATCCCGGTAGTCGGGGATGCAGGCTATGCAGCGATGTTATTGGGAGCAAAGACATTACAATTTGGAGGTTATGCATCCGAACATGATGTAAAAATTGCAGAGAAATTGGCATATGTACTATCTGGTGGACGAATCAGAGAAGGAAGCATAATCGATGAGCAGACCATGCTCGACCTGGAGCGAGAAGCATTTTTGAGCCTGATGGGTGAACCATTAACACAAGCCAGAATGCAGCACATGCTTATGAAAGGAAAACCATTACGAAACTAACAGATAGGGGGAAGAAATGTGAAGGAAGCAGTAATTGTGGCAGGTGCAAGAACTCCTGTAGGCAGAGCAAATAAGGGATCACTTGCCAACAGCCGGCCAGATGATTTAGCGGCATTAACCATAGAAGAAACCTTAAAACGTGCTGATAACTATGACGGGAATATTGATGATGTGATTATCGGAAATGCGATGCCTGAAGCGGAACAGGGAATGAACATGGCAAGAAATATTGCAGGACTTGCAGGATTGAAAAAAGAAGTACCAGGGATAACAATCAATCGTTATTGCTCATCAGGCCTGCAAAGTATTTCTTTTGCTGCAGAGCGTATTATGATTGGAGCGAGTGACACAATCATTGCAGGTGGAGCGGAATCAATGAGCCTTATTCCAATGGGCGGGCATGTCATTAAGCCGAATCCAACACTTGTCCAGGATGCTCCAGGATATTATATGGGGATGGGACATACAGCAGAAGAAGTTGCCAATCGATTTCAAATATCAAGGGAAGATCAGGATGCTTTTGCTGTCCAAAGTCATGAAAGAGCAGCGAAAGCCATTCAGGAAGGTAAATTTAAGGATGAAATTGTTCCTGTTGAAATAACAGAGCGTGTGGTTGGTGAAAAGAATAAAATCGAAGAAAAGAAATTTATGTTTGAGATGGATGAAGGAGTTCGTCCAGGTACAACTACAGATATATTGGCAAAACTTCGTCCGGCTTTTCACATGCAAGGTTCCGTCACTGCAGGAAATTCATCGCAAATGAGTGATGGAGCTGCATCCGTATTAGTTATGGACCGTGACAAAGCAAAAGCAGAAGGGCTAGCCCCTCTTGTCAAATTTCGTTCGTTTGCTGTTGCGGGTGTTGAACCTGAAATTATGGGAGTCGGCCCGGTTGAAGCGGTGCCAAAAGCCTTAAAAATTGCTGGACTGGAACTGTCTGACATCGGTCTATTCGAATTAAACGAAGCGTTCGCATCACAGTCGGTTCGTGTTATTCAGGCATTGGAGCTGGATCCAGGTAAGGTCAATGTAAATGGAGGAGCAATTGCACTTGGCCATCCGCTTGGAATGACAGGTACGAAACTAACGCTGAGTCTTATTCATGAAATGAAGCGTAGAAATGAACAATTTGGTGTTGTCACCATGTGTATCGGCGGCGGTATGGGAGCAGCTGGTGTTTTTGAACTTTTGTAAACAGTGAAAATATAATACTTTAATGGAAAGGAAGATTAAGATGGATGAAACAAAAGAAAGAATTTTTAAAGGCGGATCTTTTCTAATTGAAGACTTGACTGGGGAGGATGTCATCACTCCAGAGGATTTTACAGAAGAACACAAAATGATTGCTAAAACCACTGAAGACTTTGTGGAAGGGGAAGTGGTTCCCAAAATTGATAATTTGGAAAACCAGGAATTTGAGCACTCTGTGGAATTATTGAAAAAAGCTGGGGAATTGGGGCTTTTAGGTGCGGATGTGCCGGAAGAATATGGCGGAATCGGCCTGGATAAAATCAGTTCTTCTCTTATTACAGAAAAGTTTTCTCGTGCTGGTGGTTTTTCGATAACACATGGTGGGCATGTCGGTATTGGTTCACTCCCGATTGTATTTTTCGGGAATGATGAACAGAAACAGAAATACTTGCCAAAACTGGCGACAGGTGAATTGATTGCGGCTTATGCCTTGACAGAACCAAGTTCAGGTTCAGATGCTTTGGGTGCAAAGACAACAGCGAAATTGAATGAAGCCGGAACGCACTATATATTAAATGGTGAAAAGCAGTGGATCACCAATTCAGCTTTCGCCGACGTATTCATTGTCTATGCTAAAATCGACGGTGAACATTTTTCTGCATTTATTGTAGAACGTGAATACCCTGGTGTTTCCACTGGACCGGAAGAAAAGAAAATGGGTATAAAAAGTTCATCCACACGAACTTTAGTTTTAGAAGATGCGGAAGTGCCCGTGGAAAATCTATTAGGCGAAAAAGGTCGCGGTCATGTGATTGCATTCAATATTTTGAATGTAGGACGCTATAAGCTGGCAATTGGTGGAGTTGGCGGATCAAAAAATGCATTGGCAGCTGCAACAAAATATGTGAATGAACGAAAACAATTTGATACACCAATCTCAAGTTTTTCATTGACACAGGAAAAACTTGGAACAATTGCTTCGGAAATATATGCAAATGAAAGTGCGGTGTATCGAACTGTAGGATTGTTTGAACAGCGAATGGGGGCATTGGATGAGGAGCAGTTGAAAGATGGCCGTGAAGTCGCCCGTGCAATTGCTGAATATCAAATTGAATGCTCCATGGGTAAATATATGGCTACTGAATTGCTGGACCATGCGGTGGATGAAGCTGTACAAATGCATGGCGGTTATGGATTCATGCAAGAGTATGAAGTGGAACGCATGTATCGTGATTCACGTATTAACCGTATTTTTGAGGGAACAAATGAAATTAACCGTCTGTTAGTCCCTGGTTCATTGCTGAAAAAAGCAATGAAAGGCGAATTGCCATTATTGCAAAAGGCTCAAACGCTTCAAGAGGAATTAGTAATGATGATGCCGGAAGAAGTTGGTACAGAAGCGTTGGAACAGGAGAAGCATTTATTGAAAAACGCGAAGAAAATCGTTCTGCTGGGTGCCGGTCTTGCTGCACAAAAATATGGACAGAAGCTCGAGAACGAACAAGAAATTCTTGTAAACCTCGCAGATATGGTTGCAGAAGTCTACAACATGGAATCTGCCATCCTTCGAACAGAAAAAGCGGTTAACAAATCAGGTGAAGAGAAAAATATACAGAAGCTTCTCTACACTCAAGTGTATGTACAAGAAGCATTTAATCGTATGGAAGCAGATGCGAAAGAAACATTGATTGCAGTAGAAGAAGGAGACAATTTACGCACGATGCTCTCATCTCTAAGGAAACTGACTCGTCACACACCAACAAACGTGGTTTCGAAAAAACGTGAGATAGCTGCTGAGATCATTAAAGAAGAAAAATATACCGTATAAAGGAAAGGAGCCTTCTGTCGTAGGATAACAGGAGGCTTTTGATTTGTATAAAACTTCAATACATGCAGGAAACATGATAGAATTAAATGTAAACAAATAGAAATGGGGGTTAAAGATATGTCACTTGCATTTTATTGGTATCCCAACTGTGGAACTTGTAAAAAAGCAAAGAAATGGCTGGATGATAATAATGTTGAATATAACAGTATACATATTGTTGAAAATACACCAACTAAAGAAGAACTCCTGGACTTTATCGCAAAAAGTAGCCTTCCTGCCAAGAAATTTTTCAATACGAGCGGGAAAAAGTATCGTGAAATGAATATCAAAGAAAAAATTAAAGAAGCAGATACACGGGAAATGGCAGAAATTCTGGCTACTGACGGAATGCTGATAAAGAGACCAATCGTAACAGACGGCGAAAAGGTAACGGTTGGATTTAAGGAAGAAATGTTTCAGGAGTATTGGCTGAATAAATACTAGAAAAATTCAAGCTTAACTTGTATAGTTGAAATGAAATGATTATATGGAGGGATGGTTATGAGTTTACCGGAAGATAATTTATACTCAAAAGAACATGAATGGGTTAAAAAGGAAGAAGGTCGGTTGCGCATCGGCATTACAGATTTTGCACAAGATGAACTGGGAGATATCGTATTCGTTGAACTTCCGGAAGTTGGCGATGAAATTGAATTGGATGAGCCATTTGGAAGTGTGGAATCGGTAAAAACCGTTTCAGAACTGTATGCTCCTGTCAGCGGGAAAATCATAGAAGTGAATGAGGAGCTGGAAGACAGCCCTGAATTTGTAAATGAATCGCCATATGAAAAAGCTTGGATGGTTGTTGTAGAACCTGCGGATGAGTCTGAACTGGATCAGTTATTATCAGCAGAGCAGTACAAAGAGATTACGGAAGAAGACTAAAATAACTAAAAATATCTCTGGCTGACTTATACTTTTTAAAAAGTGTATAGTCAGCTATTGTTTTATCATATACTTAAGTAAATAAGCTTCTTGCTTGATTTCATAAGGAGTGCTATGTGATGATAACTCATGAAACGGATAAGGTGATCATTGTTGAGGGAGTAACAGACAAAAGACAGATAGAGAAACTAATAACAGATGATGTTACGATTGTTTGTACAAACGGTACACTTGGTGTAGAACGTTTTGATGAACTTCTGGAGACGTATGATCTGGATCATAAGGATGTCATTATAATGGTTGATGAGGATGAGCCGGGTGTGAAGCTTCGGAGACAATTAGCCCGAGAGCTGCCGCATGCTGAGCATATTTTCGTTAGCAGTGAATATCGGGAAGTGGCAACGACCCCGGAAAACATACTCGCTACTGCTTTACTGAGCAAGCACATTGCCGTTAATCCGATTTTTGCATTGAAAGGTAACAAGTATTTATAAGTATAAGAAAAACCGGCCTGCAACCAACAGAGTGAGGCCTGGTTTTTCCATTTGATTTAGGGTGATAATTTGCAACAGATAACAAATGAAGTCTTGCAGGAAGATCGATATCTATTATATATCTACACGCCATTTTGCGGAACATGTAAGTTGGCGCGCACCATGCTTGACAAGATAGAATCCGTACATAAGGAAGATGTTTTTTATGAAATGAATGCTTCCATGTACCCGGAATTTATGCAGGAAAACAGAATAGAAAGTGTACCATGTCTCTTGATAATGGAACAAAGCGAAATAAAAGAAAAAGTATATACGTTTTATTCAATTGCAAATATATACCATTACTTAATGGAATATAAACCGGAGTTGTTTGTGAAAGGCTAGGTTGTTTGTGTTGACACAAAATAATGAGCGTGCTATTATTTAAAATATTAAATTCCAGTTGAATGCGATTATCTCTTATCATGAGCGGTGGAGGGACTGGCCCTATGAAACCGCGGCAACCTTCAAACGTGATGGTGTTTGAAAGGTGCCAACTCCTGCAAAGTAATTACTTTGGTGGATGAGAGAACGAAAAGGTAATGTACTGCGCTTTTCTGTTCTCTTACAGAAAGGCGTTTTTTATTTGCAGTTAAGGCGGTATAAAATGTGGCTCTAACTATGTAAATACGGAATATACTTTTATTGCCATTAAAACTGGCGAAAAGTTGAGTATACTAAGGCTATACTGGATGTTGCAGTTTTTACGAGGAGGATTATGTTTGATTACTATAGAAAGTTTAAGTAAATTTTACAAGTCGGATAAAAAGCATATTACTGCTGTGGATGATCTGACACTCGATATAGAAGAAGGAGAGATATTCGGAGTCATCGGCTATAGTGGCGCCGGAAAGAGTACTTTTGTCAGATTACTTAACAGACTGGAGGAACCATCGACTGGACGAATTGAGATTGATAATCAGGAAATAACAGCATTAAACACGAATCAGCTACGGCTTGCACGCCAGGAAATTGGTATGATTTTTCAGCATTTCAATTTACTATGGTCCAGAAAAGTAAAGGATAATATTGCCTTTCCGCTCGAAATCGCTGGAATTTCAAAGAAGGAAAGACAGTCGCGTGTGCAGGAATTAATTCATTTAGTGGGGCTGTCAGGAAGAGAGAATGCTTATCCGTCTCAACTGAGCGGCGGTCAGAAACAGAGGGTCGGTATTGCTCGCGCATTAGCAAATAACCCAAAGATATTACTTTGTGACGAAGCAACTTCTGCACTTGATCCTGAAACCACGAACGCAATCCTGGACCTTTTAGTCGATATCAATCAAAAGTTGGGTCTGACAATCATCCTCATTACACACGAAATGCATGTGATACGTAAAATCTGTAAACAGGTTGCGGTAATGGAAAATGGGAAAATTATAGAACAAGGTGATGTATTGGACTTATTTTCACATCCAGAACAACCTGTAACAAAGAAGTTTGTGGAACAGGTCATGGGAGGAAATGATGAAGAGGACAGCGTGACTCATTTAGTTAATACCTATGAAGATGGTAAAATCATACGGCTTCATTTTATCGGGGAGACAACTAATCAGGCACTCATCAGTCAATTGGCTAAAAAATTTGCAATTGATATCAATATACTCCAGGGGAAAATTACCCAGACACAGGCGGGTGCCTATGGAACATTATTTGTGCAAGTGAAAGGTGAGCCGGAAGAAGTAGAGAAGGCTGTCTCCTTTGTACATGAAAAAACCTCTGTAGAAATGGAGGTAATCCCAGGTGTTAACTAATTTATTTCCAAATATAGATATGCAGGATTTTTGGGTAGCAACGTATGAAACGTTTTATATGACAATTTTTGCATTAATAGGGACATGCATTTTTGGACTTGTATTAGGGCTTTTATTATTTCTCACGATGAAAGATGGAATTTGGCAGAATAAATACATTAATTTTATCGTGGCAGCATTGGTAAATATTTTTCGCGCTATCCCTTTCATTATATTGATTTTATTACTGTTTCCATTCACGGATTTTCTAATTGGTACAATTCGTGGGCCCAATGCAGCACTCCCGGCGCTGATTATTGGTTCTGCACCGTTTTATGGCCGGCTTGTAGAGATTGCATTGAAGGAAGTAGATAAAGGTGTAGTCGAAGCAGCAAAATCAATGGGTGCTAAGACGCGGACCATTATCTTCAAGGTATTGCTGCCAGAATCTATGCCAGCCCTTGTTTCCGGTTTAACCGTCACGGCTATCGCGCTTATAGGTTATACAGCAATGGCTGGTGTTATTGGTGCAGGTGGACTAGGAAATTATGCGTACTACTTTGGTTTCCAACGACGTGATTTTGATGTCGTCTTCCTCTGTACGATAGCTATTGTATTAATTGTATTTATTTTTCAATTTGTTGGAGACTACATTACAAATAAATTGGATAAAAGATAATAGAAACTTGGCAACTTGGAAAAAATGCCAATTCTAAAATAGAGTACGAAACAAAATTATAAGGAGAGAATAAAAAATGAAAAAAGTTTTTGTTTTTTTATCAGCTTTATTAATTTTAATATTAGCTGCGTGTGGAAATGGAGACGCTGAGGAAAATAGTTCAGGTGACAATGATGGTGAAACAACAGAAATTACTATCGGTGCATCAAGCACACCTCACTCAGAAATACTGGAAGAAGCAAAACCTCTGCTTGAAAAAGAAAATATTACTTTAAACATTGAAGAATACCAGGATTATGTTTTCCCAAATGATGACTTGGCAAACGGGGAATTAGACGCGAACTATTTTCAGCATAACCCGTTTCTGGAACAAACAATCAGTGACACAGGGTATGAATTGGAATCTCTCGGTGGGATTCATATCGAACCAATGGGTGTTTACTCACAGGAAATTTCAAGTGTAGATGAAATTCCAGAAGGTACGGAGGTTATTCTAAGTAATTCTGTGTCTGATCATGGTCGTATTTTATCTTTATTTGAAGAAGAAGGTTTAATTACCCTGGATGAAAATGTAAAAAAATCAGCTGCAACAATAGATGATATTGTGGAAAATCCTTTGAATTTAACGTTTTCACCAGACTATGAGCCTGCAATGCTGCCGGAATTATACCTTTCCGAGGAAGATGTACTTGCTGTAATTAATACTAACTACGCGATTGGCGCGGATTTAAACCCAACGGAAGATGCACTCTTTATTGAAGGTGAAGAGTCGGAATATGTGAATGTGATTGCAGTTCGGTCAGAGGATAAAGATAACGAAGCATTGAATACACTTGTTAATGTCCTTCAATCGGAGGAAATTCAGAATTTCATTACCGAAAATTACGACGGGGCCATTGTTCCGACGGGTGGCAGTAATTAGTTTTCTGAAAATCTGGAGCATTTTATAGTATATGTCAGTAATTAGCTAAATGTTTATGGAGTTGTATGGCATATATCTTTCATTCAAGTATATAAGATCAAATAAGGATACAGGCGTTTAAATCTACATTGTTAGGGGAATTATCCTTGTGTTAAAGTTATTATTGTCAAACAAATCGAAAGGATGATTCACTATTAATAGTGGCTTAAGTTTGAATTATACAAGTGAGATGGAGAAAGGAATGCAACAATCCAATCACGTATGCTACGCGGAATATGAGAGAAAGTTAGGCAAACGACTTGAAGTTGAAAAAAGAAGAGATAAAGAATATGAACAATCAAAAAAATTACTGGCTGAACTAAATAGTCACCTACAAAAATAAAGTGAAAAAATAATGGTGTGTCTCAATGAGACACACCATTATTTTTAGATAGCGATATACTTCATTGATTAAGGCATTATAAATGCTTATTACCCGTGAACGTACTATAATTGAATATAAATAAGATTTAAATAAAATCAGAGAAATGAAAAACCTATTCACTTTCTAATTTTAAAAGTTGATAATACATTCGAAATGATTTAAGATTGTAATGAGAATAGATTGAGAATGAATATAGCATTCATTTCAAGATAATAAATAGTTTTTTGGAGGTATCGATATGGCAGGATCAGTATTGGAAATAAAGAATCTACACGTTACAATTGAAGGAAAAAAGATATTAAATGGTGTAGATCTTACAATAAAAGGTGGAGAATTCCATGCGATTATGGGACCAAATGGAACAGGTAAATCAACTTTGGCTTCAGCTATCATGGGACATCCAAAATATGAAATCACCGAAGGATCTGTCCTTTTGGATGGGGAAGACGTATTAGAAATGGAAGTAGATGAACGTGCCCGTGCCGGCCTATTCTTGGGAATGCAGTATCCGAGTGAAATCAGTGGTGTAACAACTTCAGATTTTCTGCGTTCTTCCATTAATGCTCGTCGAGAAGAAGGCGATGAGATTCCTTTAATGAAGTTTATCAAAGAAATGGACCAGACACTGGATTATTTGGAAATCGATAAAAACATGGCACAACGTTATTTAAATGAAGGATTTTCAGGTGGAGAGAAAAAACGTAATGAAATCCTTCAATTAATGTTATTAAAACCTGAAATTGCAATCCTGGACGAAATTGACTCAGGTCTTGATATTGATGCATTAAAAGTCGTTTCCAAAGGGATCAACAAAATGCGTGATGACAAATTCGGTACGTTGATTATTACTCACTATCAACGTTTGTTAAACTATATTACCCCAGATTATGTTCACATCATGATGCAGGGACGTATTGTTAAATCAGGTGGCCCTGAACTGGCAAAACGCTTGGAAGAAGAAGGATATGAATGGGTAAAAGAAGAACTGGGCATTGAAGACGAAACAGTTGAGCAAAACGCGTAAGAGTTAGGAGGGGTAAAATGACTGTTGAAACAAAGCTGCCATTTGATAAAGAATATATAGAACAATTTTCAAAGGAAAGAAATGAACCAGAATGGATGCAAAACTTGCGTCTTCAAGCTTTAGAACAAGCTGAGACGTTAGAAATGCCCAAACCCGATAAAACAAATATCAGCAAATGGAATTTCGACAATTTCAAACACGCATATACAACAGGTGAAAAAGTTTCATCCATTAAAGAATTGCCTGAAGAAATGAAGGCATATTTTGATGAGAATAATGTACCGGCTAATTTGCTGATTCAGCGTAATCATTCAGTTGCCTATGCTACCGTAAGTGAAAAGTTACAACAAAAAGGTGTTATATTCACCGATATTTTCACAGCATTGCAAAAGCATGGGGAATTAGTGAAAAAATACTATATGAAAGATGCGGTGTCCATTGATCAGCATCGATTGACGGCTCTTCATGCTGCTTTAATGAACGGTGGAATTTTTGTGTATGTTCCTAAAAATGTTCAGATTGAAGAACCATTACAGACTATTTTCTGGCAGGAAGATCCGGAAGCAGCATTATTTAACCATGTCATCGTTGTCGCGGATGAAAGTAGTTCATTGACCTATGTGGAAAATTATATTTCCCAAAATGAGGAACAGGAAACAGTGGCCAACATTGTTACGGAGGTTATTGCACACGATAACGCAAAAGTTGCGTATGGTGCTGTTGATAACTTTGCAGCAGGTACAACTACTTATGTAAATCGCAGAGGAGTAGCATATCGTGACGCTTCAATTGACTGGGCTTTGGGGCAAATGAATGACGGAAATACTGCTTCTGAAAACATTACCCACTTGGAAGGAGACAATTCCTCATCCCAAGCGAAAGCAGTTTCTGTAGGGCGTGGAAAACAAACGCAAAACTTTACTTCAAGCATTGTTCAAGCAGGTAAAGAAACAGAAGGTTATATCCTGCAACGTGGTGTAATGAAAGGCAGGGCCTCAACCATCTTTAATGCCATCGGTAAAATAGAACATGGCGGGTCTGGATCTAATTCTGAGCAGGAATCACGTGTTCTTATGTTAAGTGAAAAAGCACGCGGGGACGCAAATCCGATTCTATTGATTGATGAGGATGATGTTACTGCAGGACACGCAGCTTCTGTAGGACGTGTAGATCCAATGCAAATGTATTATTTAATGAGCCGCGGAATTACACAAGAAGAAGCAGAGCGTCTGGTCATTCATGGATTTTTGGCACCAGTTGTAAGCCAATTGCCAATTGAATCAGTGAAGAACCAATTAACACAAGTGATTGAAAGGAAAGTGTACTGATGGATGTAAAAGCCATTCGTGGTCAGTTTCCCATTTTAAACCAGGAAGTTAATGGCCATCCTTTAGTTTATCTTGATTCTTCAGCAACTTCACAGAAACCGCAATCTGTGATAGATGCAGTTAATGATTATTATAGTCAGGATAATTCCAATGTGCATCGCGGCGTGCATACACTTGGTACAAGAGCAACTGAAAAATATGAAGGTTCAAGAGAGAAAGTCAGAGCTTTTATCAATGCTGCAAGTACTGCTGAAGTGATTTTTACTCGAGGAACCACCACAGCAATCAATACCGTTGCATATAGCTATGCACGTGCTAACCTGAAAGAAGGGGATGAGGTTGTGATTACTCCCATGGAGCACCACAGCAATATCATTCCCTGGCAGCAGGCAGTAAAGGCAACTGGAGCAACGCTAAAATATATTCCTCTCGAGGATGACGGTACAATTACATTGGATTCAGTTCGGGAGACGATTACAACAGACACAAAAATTGTTGCAATCACACATGTGTCCAATGTTCTGGGTACAGTAAACCCTGTTAAAGAAATTGCCAAAATCGTTCATGAAAATGAAGCAGTTCTTCTTGTGGACGGTGCACAAGGTGCTCCACACTTGAAAGTTGACGTAGAAGATCTGGATTGTGATTTCTATTGTTTCTCGGGTCATAAAATGTGTGCCCCTACAGGAATAGGTGTATTATATGGCAAACGAGAATTGTTAGAAAATATGGAACCAATGGAATTTGGCGGAGAAATGATTGATTTCGTAAACCTATATGATTCAACATGGAAAGAGCTCCCTTGGAAATTTGAAGGCGGAACACCAATTATTGCTGGTGCAATTGGCTTAGGGGCAGCAATTGATTTCCTTAATGAAATAGGGATGGATCAGATTACAGCACATGAACAGGAATTGGCAGAATACGCGATGAAACAAGTGCGCACGATAGATGGTATGGAAGTTTACGGTCCACAAGAGCGTGCAGCATTAGTAACATTTAATCTCGATGATGTTCACCCACATGACGCAGCGACAGTACTTGATGCTGAGGGTATTGCTGTAAGGGCAGGACATCATTGTGCACAGCCATTGATGAGATGGCTTGATGTATCAGCAACAGCACGAGCCAGTTTCTATTTATATAACACAAAAGAGGATGTTGACCGATTGGTAGACGGACTTTTGAAAACGAAGGAGTATTTTGGGGATGTCTTTTAATAACCTAGATACACTATACAGACAGGTAATAATGGATCATTATAAGAACCCTAGAAACCGGGGAGCGATTACAGGCGACGTACTGACAGTGGACATGAATAACCCGACATGCGGTGACCGTATTCAATTGCAATTACAGGTTGAAGACGGTAGAGTAAGAGATGCCAAATTCGAAGGCGAAGGCTGCTCGATTAGTATGTCATCTGCCTCTATGATGACCCAGGCAATAAAAGGGAAAACAGAGGAGGAAGCGCTCAGAATGTCCGGGGATTTCTCCAAAATGATGCTTGGTGAAGATATTGAAATAGAGGATGATGATTTCGGTGAAGTCGCTGCATTGCAGGGTGTTTCTCAGTTCCCAGCACGTATCAAATGTGCGACGCTTGCATGGAAAGCGATGGAGAAAGGTGTTAAGGAAGAGTAGGCAGCTTATAGGGCAAGAAGCTTTACAAACACCTAAAGGAGGTTTTATTGATGGCAAAGCAAATGCCGGAAATGGATGAATATAAATATGGGTTTTCTGATAAAGACGTGTCGGTTTTCCGTACGGAAAGAGGATTAACCCGCAAAGTGGTAGAGGAAATTTCAAAATTGAAGGAAGAACCGCAATGGATGCTTGATTATCGTCTGAAAGCATTGGAGCATTTCTATGAGCGCCCAATGCCTCAATGGGGCGGGGATCTTTCCGGTCTTGACTTCGATGAAATTGTATATTATGTAAAACCATCGGAGAGACAAGGAACAACATGGGATGAAGTGCCTGATGAAATCAAGCAGACGTTTGATAAACTGGGTATTCCGGAAGCAGAGCAAAAATATTTAGCTGGTGTATCTGCTCAGTATGAATCGGAGGTTGTGTACCACAGCTTGAAAGAAGATTTGGAAGAGTTGGGTATTATATTTAAAGATACAGATACTGCCCTGAAGGAAAATGAAGAACTATTTAGAGAATATTTTGGAAAAGTTATTCCATATTCTGATAATAAATTCTCTGCATTAAATTCAGCAGTATGGTCCGGTGGTTCTTTCATTTATGTGCCAAAAGGTGTTCAAACAACTACACCGCTTCAAGCATACTTTAGAATCAACTCAGAAAACATGGGACAGTTTGAGAGAACGCTTATCATTGCTGATGAAGGTTCTTCTGTTCATTATGTTGAAGGGTGTACAGCACCAACTTATACAACCAACTCACTACACAGTGCTGTTGTTGAAATCATCGTTAAGAAAGATGCCTATTGCCGTTATACTACTATTCAAAACTGGGCAAATAATGTATATAACCTAGTTACGAAACGTGCGACAGCAGATGAAAATGCAACAATGGAATGGATTGATGGCAATATTGGTTCTAAACTGACCATGAAATATCCGTCTATCCTTTTAAAAGGGGAAGGTGCACGTGGAAATACGCTTTCTATCGCACTTGCCGGTAAAGGTCAATTACAGGATGCGGGGGCTAAAATGCATCACTTGGCGCCAAATACGCATTCCTCCATTGTTTCGAAATCAATTTCAAAACAGGGTGGAAAAGTATCTTATCGCGGTCTTGTCCATTTTGGACGTAAAGCATCAGGAGCCCGTTCAAATATTGAATGTGATACGCTGATAATGGATAATGAATCAACATCTGATACGATCCCATATAATGAGATTTATAATGACAATATTTCACTGGAGCACGAAGCTAAGGTATCCAAAGTTTCAGAAGAACAACTGTTCTATCTGATGAGCAGAGGATTGAACGAAGAAGAAGCAACAGAAATGATTGTAATGGGCTTCATTGAACCATTTACAAAAGAACTTCCAATGGAATATGCTGTAGAGATGAACCGTCTAATCAAGTTTGAGATGGAAGGTTCAATCGGTTAATACTTTTAAATCCCTTGTCACAACAGTGTTTGTGGCAGGGGTTATTTATTTAGAATTGCAAGTGTGCCTAATTTGTGCCTACTCAGTGCCATTTTTATCGCTTTTTGCTTTCTTTTTCAATATCATTTTTACTGTTTAAGTAGCTGGTTATTTTCTCCAATTCCCGTGATTCATATAGAGGTGTGACGTCCAAATAAGTATCTGCTGTTGTTTTGATTGTTCCGTGACCTAAACGTCTAGATAAATACAATAAATCAGCCCCGACTTCAAGTGATAAAACAGCATGTGTGTGTCTAAAAGCATGGGAACCCTTATACTCAATCCCGGCATTATAACAATATTCTAGAAGTGTTTCTCTCACTGTTGAAGGCGTCATGTAGTTACCATTATAGGTCAGCCCTGGCCACCGCACCAAGTTTCCCTTTTGATAGAAAACGAGGGTTCCTCACTTTTATTCAATGCCTTTTGTGATGGGAATATTGTAAATGCTATGCAAAATGCTGACCGTTCTGAAATCATTAATGTTACGACATCATTTGGCTTTGAGAGTTATTTGTTATTTGGGCTAGGTTTATTATTTATAATGCTGACCATTTCGCAGCCATTAAGAAGAAATCCGTTTTAGTTTCGACGTTTTCTTCCTTACTAATGGTTCTAGCTGTATACATAGGAATAATGGTAGGGATTCAGTAAGTTCATTTTCCATTTAACGTGGACAGAGAGAACCCCAAGTTATACAAGGAAACATAAAAAAAGAGGTGTAATCTTATCCAACAATTAAGATTGCACCTCTTTATTTTTTACTGTTGGTTTTGCTCCTGTTTCTTGATGAAAAGCATAAACCGATAATTAAAATAAATGCGAAGAACGCTAAAAATGGAATTGTAACAAATCCAAACCAATTTATATACTCGGTATTACAGGGAACACCACTCGCGCATGGTTTAATTTTTGCAAAGCCCGGAACCTTTTGCTCTAAATAGTGGAACAATGATACAAACCAGCCGATAGCTGCCATTGGCAGTACAAACTTCTTAACGGATAAATCATTTTGAAATGTACCTATTCCAAGTATTAAAGTTAATGGATACATCAAAATGCGCTGATACCAACATAGTTCACACGGAACAAATCCTCTTATTTCACTGAAGTAAAGACTTCCAAGTGTTGCAGTAACTGAAACCAGCCAAGCCAGATAAAGAATTAACTGCCTTTTATCTATTTTATTCATATTTTAATTACCTTCTAATGCACTATCTATAGCGTTTTTTATTGCTTCATAATCAAATGGATCTTCAATCATTTTTCCATTAACCATGATGGTTGGTGTAAGTTCGACTCCGAATTCCCTTACTAAGTCACTATCCTTATTGACTTCGTTCATCTCGGAATTGTTTTCAATATCTGATTTTAATTTATCTGTATCAATCTCTGATACACCGCGCGCCACTTCTAGAATTATTTCTGTTGTGATCCAGCTGCTGTCATGATTCTCACTTGGTTGTTCCTTAAAGAGCGCTTTATGAAATTCCCAATATGCATCAGGGTTTTGTTTATACACTGATTCGGCTGCTAATGAACCTAACTTTGATTCTTCTCCATGAAATAGGACATTTATAAATGAGAATTTTACCTTGCCTGTATCAACATAATCACTTACGAGTTGTGGGAAGATGTCTGTTCCCCAAACTTTGCACGCTGGACACTTAAAGTCTCCAAACTCTACTACTGTTACAGGAGCATCGGAATCTCCTATAGTGGGTTGTCCATCAACTGGTGGTTGTTTTTCAAATGTTCCTTCGTTTGATTCAGAATTATTGTTGTTCATAACGACCAAAGCAATTATTAGTGCAACAATAACTAATGTAATAATCACAATAACTTTAAATGGTACATTTTTACTTCTCATCAAAACACCTCTCTATTTTTATAAAATACTTGATTCTCTTAAATTTAAAAACCATAAAAGCCAAACCATCCTGCTAAAAAGGCAGTCAGTTTAGTCATCCAATCAAAAAAGAGTGCAACTCCCATAAATATCATTACATAACTGCCAACTTTCACGAGACGGGTGCTGTGTTTTTTAATCCAGTTTAGTTTCCCAATAAAAAGAGATAATACAAGAAATGGGATGGAAAAACCTAGTATATAACTTATCATCATAATCATGCCAATATCCGGATTTGTTGCAGCCAAGGATAGTACGATAGCAAGTATTGGTCCTGTACAAGGGGTCCAACCTAAAGAAAAGGCCATCCCGATAATAAACGTACCAAGAAAACCGCTAGGACGATTCTTAAACGCAATCTTTCTGTCCTTCATCAAGAAATCAAAATTAAACACCCCTACGATGACGAAACCAAAGAAAATAATTACGATGGCTCCTATTTGCCTGATAAGATCTTGGTACGTTAATAGGAACTCAGATATATATGTTGTAGTAAAACCGATCATAATAAAAATACTCGAAAAACCTAATAAAAAGAAAATTGTGTGTAGTAGTGCTTTCTTATTTAGTTTCTTATTTTCTTCTTTTATATCACTCACACTCATGCCAGTTATATAGGATAAAAAGACTGGATAAAGCGGTAGTACACAGGGCGAAATAAATGACAAAAACCCTGCACCAAAAGCTATAAAGACATTGATTTCAGACAAAAACATACTCCTCTCTTAATATTTCTTAATTGAGTTTGGTCAAACAAATATAAGTTATATCTATCCTTCAGGCAGAATCTCCTGTAAGTATCCCTCAATACTATCTAACGTTAAACCGCCTTCAATTACTTCGGTGATTTCTCCCTCTGGGCTAATAAAAAAAGTGGTTGGTAGTGGCCCCACCTTATACAAATCCATCACTTCTCCTGTCGTATCATGAGGAACTGGAAATGTAAGGTCATAGTTGTCAATAAAACGGTTAATAACTAATTCTGTCGCATCTAAGCTGACTGCAACTATCTCTATTCCTTTATCTTTATATTCAGGGTAGAGATCCTGCATATAAGGCATTTCATCTTTACATGGTTCGCACCATGTGCCCCAGAAATTCAGCATAACACCTTTTCCTCTTAAATCACTCAACTGTACCGATTCTAATTCATTATTTGCATTAACCTGCTGAAGTTTAAAGTCTGGTGCCTGATCTCCGACCTGGTATACCGAATTGTCTGCCTGAAGATTTGATACCAGGGCAAAGGCTACCGCGGCCACTAGTACGGCAAGAATAGACGCTCTCAATATGAGGCGATTTCTTTTTTTATTCTTCTTTTTCTTTTTTATATGTTCTAAGCTCATATTAATTCCTCCCACTATAGAGTACCATCTACCAAAGGTGTAAACTTTGACATCTTTCTTACACATTAAATTCCGTAGATTTATATTAAATAATTATCAAACTTTGACACACATATTAGAAATTGCTAATATGATAATGACAAAAACATATTAGTAATGTCTAATATAATAGGAGGGGCATGAATGTTAAAAGTTGATATGGATACGAAGATGAAATTTTTGCACGGCTTTTCACATAAAACGAGAATTCAAATACTTGAAAGTATAAAAGAAGAGGAAAAAACAGTTTCCCAGATTGTTGAAGGTTTAAAAGGTAACCAATCGAACATATCCCAGCATTTAGCATGCCTAAAAGGGTGTGGGCTTATTATAGGGAGACAAGACGGAAAATATGTATATTACCGTGTACGTAATCAACTGGTACGTGATTTATTGACGACGTTTGATGTAGTGCTTGAAGATGTTCAAAACGATATTAATTGTTGTGAAAATCATATAGATTAAAGGGGGGGAGTGAATGGCAGACAAATGCTGCGGTCCAAAAGACAAACTTACAACGATTGAAGATAATAAAGGCTGTTGCGGTAGTCAGGCTGAAAAGCTTGCTACAACTGGAAAAGAAGAGGATAGTTGTTGCAGCAGTCAAAATTCATTTCAAGGAATAGCAGTTACTGCTACTAATGCATCTTGTTGTAATAGTCAATCTGAAAATATAAATGGTAAAGTTGCTAACGATTGTTGTAACAATAAAGTTGAGCAAATACCTAATATTAATACAACATCTGTTAAAGGGGAAAAAGTTGAATATCGGATAAACGGAATGGATTGCCCTTCTTGTGCATTAACCATAGAAAAAGGGTTGAATGGGTTAAATGGCATTCAAGAAGCAAAGGTGAATTACAATACTGCGAAATTGCAGGTCATGGGTAGCAACGCCCTGTCTATTGACAATGTAGAAAGTGAAGTTCAAAAACTCGGCTATACTGCTGAACCACTTATACAAAACAAAAATGTAAAAACTTACGATGTTGCAGGAATGGACTGTGGTAGTTGTGCTAAAAGTATTGAAAATCATTTGACAACGATTCCAACAGTAAATAGTGTTAATGTTAGTTTTTCAACTGGAAAAATGAAGGTGAAGCATGAAAATAGTGTAGACGATATTGTTTCAGAAGTATCTAAAATTGGTTATAAAGCTTCACTAATTACGAATAGCAATGAACCTTCAGAAACGTCAAAAAGCAAAAAGGGATATGGCTTAATTACCTTTTCTGTTATTTTAATTGCACTTGGTTTTATTGGTTCCTACAATGGAGTGTCTCCATTAATAACTACCATCTTATATGCTGTTGCTATCGCTATAAGTGGCTATAAACCAATAAAAAGTGCTTATTTCGCTATAAAAAGCCGTTCCTTAGATATGAATGTTCTCATGTCAGCAGCAGCAATTGGTGCTGCCATTATCGGAGAATGGTTTGAGGGTGCTTTAGTCGTATGGTTATTTGCATTGGGTACTACTCTGCAAAACAGATCAATGGAACAAACAAGAAAGTCTATCCGCAACTTGATGGATTTGGCACCATCAGAAGCGTGGATGAAAGTTGGCTCAGAATTAGTTAAAAAGCCAGTAGAAGAAGTAGCAGTTGGTCAGATTGTTGTTATTAAGCCCGGTGATCGAATCCCATTAGACGGTGAAATCATTCAGGGTGAAACCAGTGTAAATCAGGCATCTATAACTGGAGAGTCAATCCCAGTCGATAAATTAATCGGTGATACGGTATATGCGGGTACAATTAATGAAAGTGGGTCCTTAGAAGTAAGGGTCACTAAATTAGTCGAAGATACAACCATATCGCAAATCATTCATTTGGTTGAAGAAGCACAGGAACAA
Organism: Virgibacillus ainsalahensis; assembly: GCF_055380755.1. Taxonomy (NCBI): domain Bacteria; kingdom Bacillati; phylum Bacillota; class Bacilli; order Caryophanales; family Bacillaceae; genus Virgibacillus; species Virgibacillus ainsalahensis. The sequence continues at coordinate 1,181,613 of NZ_AP043943.1, forward strand.
AAGGCTCCTGCGCAAGCATTTATTGATAAGTTTGCCAGTATTTATACGCCTATCGTATTTGTTTTAGCATTAGCTGTAATCGCTATACCACCACTTCTTGGTTTTGGAACTTGGGGAGAATGGGTTTATAAAGGACTCGCGTTATTAGTTGTTGCCTGTCCTTGTGCATTGGTTATATCTACGCCTGTTGCGATTGTCTCAGCTATTGGAAATGCCGCAAAGAACGGTGTCTTAATAAAAGGCGGTACTTTTCTAGAAAAAGCAGGAGCTATTAAGACAATTGCATTTGATAAAACAGGAACATTAACTGAAGGGAAGCCAAAAGTTACTGGAATTGAAGCGTTAACTAGCTCAGAAGAGGAATTAATATCATTAGCGTTCACATTAGAAGATTACTCCACACACCCAATAGCAAAAACAATTGTTGAATATGCAAAAGATATGGAAGTTCGGGCGAAGAGCGGAGAGTTATTTAAAAGTATAGTCGGTAAAGGTGTTCAAGCAAACATTGATGGTGAAGTTTATTATGCCGGTAATTTAAAACTGTTTGAAGAAGAACTGGGTATACCTTTGGGTAATGTAAAGACCAAAGTAGAGGACATACAAAGTCAAGGGAAAACAGTAGTGATTATCGGTACACAGCAAGAAATAATGGGGATTATCTCTGTCTCTGATACGATTCGTACAACTACTGAGAAAGCACTTAATGGATTGAAACAAGTTGGTGTGGATCAACTTGTCATGTTAACTGGTGATAATGAAGGTACGGCAAAGATGATTTCAAACGAAACGAATGTCAATCGCTATTTTTCAGAACTATTGCCGGAAGATAAAGTAGATGCAATCAAACAATTACAAAATGAAGGCCATAAAATAGCTATGGTTGGCGATGGAATTAACGATGCCCCGGCACTTGCGACATCTGATTTAGGTATAGCTATGGGTGGCGCAGGAACGGATACAGCAATGGAGACTGCCGATATTGTTTTAATGGCAGATAATCTGGAAAAATTGCCACATACTGTTAAGTTAAGTAGAAAAGCATTAGAGATTATTAAACAAAATATCTGGTTTTCCTTAATTGTGAAATTTGCAGCATTGGTTCTTATATTTCCTGGCTGGCTAACACTTTGGTTGGCTGTATTAAGTGATACAGGTGCTGCTTTGATTGTCATTCTAAATTCATTGCGCTTATTAAAAGTCAAGGGGTAATCAGGGAGAGTTCTTCAATAAATGCACACCTCTCTTATTTATAAGGCACAAGAATTGAACAAGGATGGGCTGTTTCACAACAGTCCATTTTCTTGGTCCTTAATCTGTTATAGGGAAGTAATGTTGAATAGATATTTAGATAGTGGGGTGAAAAATGGACAATCGCTGGAATGAAATAATATATAAATTTTGGTCTCCTGTGTACGATAAGTTTTTTAATTCAGGTAAATTCCTCGAAGCTCGAAAGAAGATATTTCAGGGGGAAAAGTTTGTTGAAAATCAAAATATACTATTCGTTGGTGTAGGAACAGGAGCAGATTTGGAACTAGTCAACCATGAGGATTTAAATATTACTGGAATAGACTTCTCTAACGAAATGCTTGATAAGGCAAAAGTTAAATTCAAAAATTCTTCCATACAGTTTTTAAAAATGGATGGTCAAGATACAAGTTTTAAAGATAATCAATTTGATATTGTGGTGGGGAGTCTTGTTTTATCAGTTGTTCCTGACGCAGATAAATGTGTCAAGGAGATGGTAAGAGTTATAAAACCAAATGGAAAGATTATAATTTTTGACAAATTTACATCTAAAAGAAAGAACCCGTCTCCTTTGAAGAAGGCAATTAGACCGTTAATCAAGTTATTAGGTACTGATATTGGTGTAAACTTTGAAATATTGTATGAGAGGAACAAAGAGGTTTTATCTGTTAAAGAGGATACATCAATAATGTTTAATGGTATGTACAGAAAGATAGTCATTAGCAAAATGAATACGTAGCCTTATTAAAGCCAAGGGGGGTTCTTTAATAAGGTCTTGAAACTTTCTTCCGATAGGGCGCTCTAATCGGTGCGAAACGTTCCTGACTCAAATGAAATGTGGTCACACAATTTTGGTAAAGGTCAGGCAGTTTAATTTTCTAATACTGAAGGGTTATGTCGAGGAGTCGAATGAAGAAGTAACGTTCTGAAAGGCTCTCCTTGCGTCGAGTAGCACGATGTTTAGTAAGAAATAGTGTGTTATAAGCTCGGCTAATAGGCGTGAGAATTTACCGTAACAGTTTGGCTGACGAAATCCTACCCGAGGGGGTGGTGTAAATCATGGCGCTTGGGTTGAACAAATACGGTGAGAATGCAATGTAAAATACAATAACATAATGTATTGCTGACAAACTTCTGAAGGTACGGGTCTAGACGCGCATTATATAGAAATGTATTTACTACTATATGTAGGGTTAGCTGTGGATGAGTAAGAATCGGTTATATGAAAATCCATCTTGTGTTACAGGCACATGCAATGCTAACAGGCTCATAGGAAGCACCTAAGTTTGTTCCATAATAGATATAACTCAACGTTGTAAGCTGATAACGTGGAGAGCTTACTCTCAGAGAAGCGTTGGAAAGGAAAATAGGCGTGAGAGTAGCGACTGTATAACTTTTCTTCATATCAGTGAAAGTGGTGGCACAGTACCGTCGAAGCGTGTAATGAACGTGGAGGGATAGCCACTAGGCTAATAAAAGATTCATTTAATCATGCAAGGCAAATCTTTAACGGGCAATAAGGTTCTTGTAAGACTAATAGAGGTTCACCTTCCACTGGACGGCACCGACTTATTGAAACGGAAGAATTGAGGCACACAAAGTGCCAATGATTAATTGAAATTGGGTTAGTTGGAACGCCGTATGCGATGAAAGTCGCACGTGCGGTGTGGGCAGAGGGAAAAGGGGACGATAACTTCAAACCCTTACCTATCTGCATAATTAGAGGTCATCCTTCTGAATAGGGACATTCTGCAGAATAAAAAGTAAAGGCCATCCTGACTATAGAATAACCTTCAGTTTTCACTCTTTTTTCTTGTGAAAAGAAGTATTTGAGAGACAATGGCAAGCACGGGTAATTCAATCAAGGGTCCAATAACCAAGGCTAGAGCAATGAGTGGCTGATCCGGAAATGCTGTGACAGCTATAGCCAAGGCGACCAGAGAGTTTCTGGCAATGATCGTTAAACTAAAGCTAACGGAATCTTCATAGGAAAATTTTAAGAACCTTCCAATTAGGCGTGCTATCACATAGTTAATAACAAAAAACATCAATATGGGTATGATTAAAATGTAAATAACGTCCAGGTTTTCAAGTAAGTAAGAGCCTTGGGAAGCAAACATTGCCATAATGGCCAATGCTAAAAAGAAAATCTGAGCATTGGCGAAAAAGGGGATAATCTTGTTGTTTAAAACAGATTCTCTTCTTCTTAATAAGAATCGCGTAAGGTGCGCTAGTGTAAAAGGAATGACCAATACAATAAATACACTCTCAATAAGCGTTGATATAGGAATCGTTTCAATGGTTCCAGCAAATAGTAGCAAATATACTGGCAAAAGTACGACTTGTAGTATTAAATTAATAGGTAAAACCGATGTTGAAAGAGATACATTTCCTTTTGCTATACCAGTAAACGCTAGATACCAATCTGTGCAAGGTGTCACCATAAGCATAATAAAACCAATCCATAAAGCTGGATAATCAGACAAGAAAATAGCTCCTAAACCCAAAGCTAATACTGGTGTCCATATGAAATTAATGATCGTGCTAGATCCAAGGAATTTAATATTTAAAAAAGCCTTCTTCAATTGTTGCAATGGTATCGTTAAAAACAACCCTTATAGCATCAAGAATAAAAACGGAATAATTAAAGTCTCCGCATATTGTTCAATTATGTCTGTTTGTCCTAATAAAAGACCTAAACCAACAGCAAATAGTATGATAAAAGTTTCTAGTTTGTCTAATGTTCCCATAAATAAATCTCTTCTCCCTTAAAAAGGTAGCTGTGTACGATTAACTTTCCTACATAACAATTATAATATAATGCATTAATTATTGCTTTTATTTCCAATTAAAATTATATCTGTAATACGAAAGCGCCTATCTGATACTTTATCTCCTCCAGAAAAAAAGTTGCTTCCATTCCTTTTATGCCCTAATGAAATGCCCACTCCGATGGGCTTTTCATATATGTATGAATCAATCCGAATTAATGCTAATATAATAGTAGAGTCTAGATAGATTGAAGGGGTAACAATTGGTTTTCATTATATGCTTGTTCATTGGTCTACTAACTGCTTTTACCGGCAGTCTGGTTGGTCTTGGAGGCGGTATTGTCCTGGTGCCCAGTCTTCTGATATTGAATCAATATGTAGAAGCTTTTGCATGGGCGACGCCTCAGGTTATTGTTGGTATATCGTTAACGGCAATGGTTTTTACAGCCTTGTCTTCTACAGTTGCTTATCATTCAAAAGGCCGGATTGATTACAAAATAGGCACATTATTTTTATCAGGAAGCATCCCTGGTGGTATTTTTGGTGCATGGCTGAACCAGTTTGTGGACACAGATAACTTTTTAGTTTACTTCGGCTGTGTCATGATATTGATATCATTGCTTTTTTTTATAAAACGAAAGACACCGGTAAAGCTTGATTCAGGCACTGATAAAACAATGTGGACATTTCATCTGGAAGGGAAAACGAATCATTATATTTTTTCCATTTGGCCGGCATTTTTCATTTCTTTGATTGTCGGTACACTCTCCGGGTTATTTGGAATTGGCGGTGGTTCAATTATGGTTCCTGCCATGATATTATTATTCGGTTTTCCGGTACACATTGCAACAGCGACATCGATGTTTATGATTTTAATTGTCAGCATTGTAGGGGCCAGTACCCATATTACACTTGGCCACATCCCATGGGAATATGTTTTCTATTTCATCCCGGGGGCTTGGGTTGGCGGTAAACTTGGAGCACTAGTAAATCAAAAATTAAATGGAAAAATACTTGAATGGATTTTACGTATATTATTAATATTCATTGGTATTCGAATGATTTTTCAAGGTCTGTCTTAAGGAGTATGTCAAATGCAGGAGAAACTTTATTTTTATTATACAAATGACTTACATAGTAATTTTGATCAATGGCCGAGGGTTGCAGGCTTTTTAAAAAATGCAAAAGCAAAGAAAGCAGAAGCGGGGGAATCCTGTTGGCTAATTGATATTGGTGATCATGTCGACCGTGTACATCCAATCGCTGAAGCATTTATGGGAAAAGCCAATGTGCAATTGATGAATGATGTTGGATATGACTTGGCAACAATCGGAAATAATGAAGGAATCACCTTAGCCCATCAGGATCTTTTCCAATTATATGATGATGCTGATTTTCAAGTAGTTTGTGCGAATCTTCACAGTAAAGATAATATAGAACCTCACTGGCTGCAGCCAACTGTTCGTATTGAATCGTTTAATGGAGTAAAGATTGGTGTGATTGGACTTACCGCTCCATTTAACGCTTTTTATGAACTGTTGGATTGGCACATATCTTCAGAGTTTGAGGCATTGGATAAATATATAAATGAACTAAGGACGTCAACAGATATTATTATCTTAATGTCACATTTAGGATTTACGGAAGACCAGGAAATTGCACGAAGATTTTCTGATATTGATGTGATTATTGGTGGACATACCCATCATCTGCTTAGAACAGGAGAATACGTAAATAATACGTTAATCACGGCTGCTGGAAAGCATTGTACGTTTGCAGGTGAAGTAATTTTAACATGGGATCATACAGATCGAAAGCTTGTAAAAAAGGAAGCATATGCCACTGACATCACACATCTGGCAAAAGATTTGCAAACGGAACAAAAACTGCATGAGTTGCACGACCAGGCTGAGGAAATATTAGGCCGGAAGATTGTTCATATAAGTAAACCGATAGAAGTGAAATGGTTTAAAGATACAAAAATTATGCAGGAGCTGACGAATGAGGTGAAAACATGGACAAATGCGGACTGTGCCATGTTGAATTCTGGTCTCTTGTTGGACCATTTTCAAGCAGGTGATATTACATACCAGGATATTCACCGTATTTGTCCACACCCGATTAACCCCGTAGTTGTTTCACTTAACGGTGATGAGCTGCTTGAAGTCATTCGTGCATCCTTTACAAAGGATTTTATGGAATTGAAGCTGAAAGGTTTTGGGTTTCGTGGAGAAGTGCTCGGCCGGATGATTTTTTCAGGGCTGGAAGTTGAAACAGCATTTCATGTGAAGGGCGGGGAGTATGTGAAACAGGTTACCATGAATGGTACACCATTGAAATCTGAACATACATATTCTGTGGCAACTGCAGATACATTTACATTCGGCCGTCTACTTCCGGAAGTAGCGAAATCGGAAACGAAGCGTTATTACCTGCCTGAGTTTTTGCGGGATTTATTAGCGGATACTTTACGGAATAAGTTTGGCGATGAATCGTGACACTATAGCCTATTTGTGCATACCATGTATTGTTATCACAAAGGAGGTCTTCTATTTCCATGATTACAGTCAATCCGTTAGAAGTAGACGGCATGTTTTTTACAGCAGTTCGCGTCGAGTTGCCTAAAACGAATCTATTAACGATTTCCAATGATGTGGGCTACATTATGTGTGCGGCATTGGACGTGGACATCTTTAATGAGATACCGAAATTAAAAGAACGAAATGTAATTGCTGCTCGTGCGATGGGTGTTAGAACCATTGATGAATTATTACATGCTCCATTAGAAAAAATTACAGATGCTTCCAAAGCATACGGATGGGAAGTTGGTATGACAGGCAAAGATGCGCTGATGAAAATATCTTAGTTGTACGAATACAGTAAGAAAATTTAACGGAAAAACTTTACATTCTAACCCCCTTAAAACAAGCATAAATTTGTTATAAGGGGGTTTTTATGTTGAAAAAGCGAATGCGATTTAGAAAAAAAATTGCGCCACCTCCAGGGAAAAATGTATTAATAATTACCTTCATATTATTTATGGTTTTTGTTTTCTTTAGTATCTGGATTATTAATAAAGGACTCACACCAACATTACTGGAAATAGCAGAATTAAAGACAGAAGAATTTGCTACAAGAGCGATTAACTCTGCAGTACGATTTGCTGAAGAATATGATTTTGAAGAGGTGAGGTCCATTACTAGGGATAATGAGGGAAATATAACTACATACGGCTGGAATTCTTCTGTGGTAAGTGAGATAAACCGTGTATCAACAGATCGCGTTGAAGAGTTTTTTACGAGTATGAACAGAGGAGAACCGCTTCAATTTGATCATCCGCTTGAGGAACCAGCGGAATATGAAGACGAAGAAAAAAGCTATACCGAGCTGGATCCTACAGTAGTTGATATACCCATCGGTCAAGCAACTGGAAATACACTGCTTGCCAATCTGGGGCCAAGTATCCCTGTTAATCTTGAATTAGCTGGAAGTGTGAGAACAGACGTTATCGAGGAAGTTGAAGACATAGGTATTAATGGAGCTTTAGTTACCGTTTATTTGATTGTAGAGGCTGATGTTCAAATTGTTATCCCTTTTACAACAGAAGTGAAAGAAGTGAGCACCAAAATATACATCGATTCAGGAGTGATTATGGGTGATGTTCCGGATTTCTATGGCGAAGGAGATGGTGGCCCCTCAATCGCTGTACCAAAAGATGACTTGCAGAATGACTGAAAATCTAGTATATTAATATCGGAATTAAATAATTAAACCTTATCAGATCGGTGAGGTAGAGGTGCAGATAATAAAAGTAATCAGCAGGAGAATGACATCGATGATTGTTGATGAAAGGATTGTCTGCCGAAGCATAATAGGGAGGTCAGCCTTATTATTGCTGGTATATCCTTGAATAAGGGATATACTGTCATGCTCAAAAATTGCATGGAGAACTACTGATCGAAATGGAGGATAACGTATATTGCGGGACAATGATAGGTTATTTTCTGTCATTGTTTTTTTTGTGCTTTCATACTACCTGAAAGAAATTTATGCTCGTTATTTCAAAGCTTTTTAGTTATCTTCGTGCATAGTTGATTAATAATATTTGGAGGTAACCGATAATGGAAGGAACATTTTATTCAATAATACCGGCTGTTCTTATGCTTTTACTTGTTTTACTAACGAGAAAAGTGTTGATTTCTTTAGGAGCCGGGATTATTGTCGGGGTATTATTCATTCATGATTTTAATATAGTGGACGCCTTAAAAGAAATATGGATTGTTTTTGCAGAAATCTTTATTTCCGATGGGGGATTAAATACAGGAAACCTCCTGTTGATTGGTTTTCTTTTATTACTGGGGGTTATGACAGCATTTCTGCAGGCATCTGGCGGAAGCCGGGCATTCGGGGATTGGATTATTAAGCGGGTGAAGACAAGAAGAGGGGCTTCATTGATGACACCTGTTTTGGGGCTAATTATTTTTATTGATGATTATTTCAATGCTTTGGCAGTTGGTCAAATAGCACGTCCTTTAACGGATCGTCACAATATCTCCAGAGCTAAACTTGCTTATTTCATTGATTCAACATCAGCCCCTATCACAGTAATTTCGCCAATTTCAAGTTGGGGTGCCTATATAATTGGTATTCTTGGCGGGTTATTTGCTGCAAATGAAATAACAGATATGCAGCCACTAAGCGCGTTTATTCAAATGATTCCACTCAATTTATATGCTTTGACATCAATAATACTTGTATTTCTGGTAGCCTGGTTCACAATGGATATTGGGCCAATGCGTACACATGAAAGACGAGCAATTGAAAAAGGGGAATTAATCAATCCGGATCAGGATAAGGTTCCAGGTGATTTAGGTGACACGTTTGAACCACATAAAGGTGGTAAAATAATTCATTTACTAGTACCCATTTTAGTGCTCATTATAGCAACTGTAACTTCTATGATTATTACAGGTGCCAATGCAAGTGAGGGTGATGTTACAATATTAACAACATTTGCCAATACAGATGTTAATTTCTCTTTATTCATTGGTGGACTGGCTGCGGTATTAACCAGTTTTGCTTTTCATCTTCAGCAAACTGTACCAAGAGCAAAGGCAGTGAAAGTCTTTTGGGAAGGAATCAAAACAATGCTCCCTGCCATTTATATTTTATTATTAGCATGGATGATTGGCTCTGTGATCGGGACATTGAAAACGGGTGAATATTTAGCGGAAATTGTAAATAATGCTTCCATTAGTGCATCGATGCTCCCGTTTATGTTCTTCTTAATTGCCGGATTAATGGCACTTGGTACAGGAACTTCATGGGGGACATTTGGCATTATGCTGCCAATTGCAGCAGAAGTAGCGGTTATAACAGATGTAGATATGCTGCTTCCATCATTAGCTGCAGTGCTAGCAGGGTCGGTGTTTGGCGATCATTGCACACCTATTTCAGATACAACAATTTTATCATCAACTGGAGCAGGTTCGAATCATATTGACCATGTACTGACACAATTGCCATATGCATTAATAGCAGCTGTGTTTACATGTACAGGTTATCTTGTTCTGGGACTAACAGGTCAGTTATTGCTAGCGTTAATCATTGTATTTGCTCTGCTGATTGTTGGTGGTTTAATTTTTCGATTCTATTCACAGTCCAATTTAAATAAAGTTCAATAAATTAAAAGCATTCTTTCACGTAACGATGAAAGAATGCTTTTTTTATGTAGCAAAATCCAAAAATAATATAAAGAAGAATAATAATATAGAAAATTACAAAATTATTTTGACATGATCAGAAAGCACCGCTATAATACAAGTGAAGTCAGAAAAAACCAAACATTTCAAACATTCCCTGTTATATTTGAACATACACTTATGATAGGGAGAAAAACAAAAAAAGGAGGTCTATACATGAATACTCGTTCACAATGGGGGACAAGAGCAGGGTTTATCCTGGCGGCAGTCGGCTCTGCTGTAGGGCTGGGTAATATTTGGAGATTTCCGGCGGAAGCATATGAAAATGGTGGGGGAGCATTTTTTATTCCCTATTTATTTGCCTTACTTACAGCTGGGATTCCTATTTTAATTATGGAATTCACAATAGGTCATAAGTATCGGGGATCAGCTCCGCTATCGTTCAAAAGGATGAACAAAAAGGCAGAGTGGATAGGCTGGTGGGGAGTGTTAGTTGCCTTTGTTATATCTACTTATTATTCTGTAATCATAGCTTGGGCAATGTCTTATTCTGTCTTTTCATTTAATTTGAATTGGGGATCGGATACGGAAGGATTTCTGTTTGGTGATTATTTAAACCTGGCTGATCCTGGTACGGTAGGTAGCTTTGTTCCAGGTGTTCTTATTCCATTAATTATTGTATGGCTTATTGTTTTAGGTGTTTTATCAGCAGGTGTTAAAAAGGGAATTGAAATCGCCAATCGAATATTTATTCCTGCATTAGTGGTTGTTTTTCTGATTATTGTTATTCGGGCGATAACACTTCCTGGAGCGATGCAAGGGTTAAATGCCTTTTTTGAACCTGATTTCAGCAGCATATTTTCCGCTGATGTATGGGTAGCGGCATACGGACAAATCTTCTTTAGTTTATCGATCGCATTTGCAATTATGATAACGTATTCCAGTTACCTTCCGAAAAAATCAGATATTACCAATAATGCTTTTATTGTTGGTTTTGGGAACTCCAGTTTTGAACTATTGGCAGGTATAGGTGTATTTGCTGTGTTAGGGTTTATGGCCACAGAAGCGAATGTTCTAGTAGATGAAGTAGTGACAGATGGTGTTGGCCTGGCATTTGTGGTCTTTCCTCAGATTATTAACCAGCTCCCGGCATTAAATGAGTTATTTGGATTTCTGTTTTTTATATCGTTAGTGCTGGCTGGTTTGAGTTCGTTGATTTCTATTACGGAAACATATGTCGCTGGTTTAGCTGATAAATTTAATATCTCCAGAACGAAAGCAGTATTATTCGGTGGCGGAGTGGCGGCAATTGTTTCCCTGCTTTATGCAACAGAAGGGGGATTAAACTTCCTGGACTCGGTTGATTATTTCATTAACCAGTTTGGTGTTGCAGCATTGGGTCTGGTGGAAATTGTAGTAATCGCATGGCTCTTACGTAAACTGAAAAATCTGCAGACACATGCAAATGAAGTTTCAGATATTCGTTTAGGGTCATGGTGGACAATATGTTTAGGTGTCATTACACCAATTGTTTTGGGTTACATGTTGTTTGAGTTACTGAGACAGAATATTTTTCAGTTGTTTGAGACGGAAACGGGTAACTATGGTGGATATTCGGATGCATTCATTATGTACAGTGGATGGGCAGTCGCTGCAGGTGCACTAATTGTAGGAATACTAATGTCACTGGCGAAATGGAAGTCCTCTACAAATCAGCAGGGAGATTCGGAATCAAAGGAGGTTAAATAATATGAGTGCTGGTGCAATTGCGGTTATGATTGTCGGTATGACAGTAATATGGGGCGGGTTAGCAGCCAGTATTACTTACGCAGTGAAAAAGGGAAAGGATAAGGCAAACAACTAAATTTCATGAGCCTTTACCACCTTGGTAAAGGCTCTAATCTTATTTAGCCATTTTTTCCCACTTTTTTAAATGAGGATAGGGATCAAATGACCATTCACTGTCTCCATTATCTTTGTACATTCCATAATGTAAGTGTGGTGGGAACTTGCCAGAGGTCCCCGGTGGACCATAGCCGGTGGAACCTACACTACCAAGAACGTCCCCGGGTTGAACAACCTTCCCAACCTGAATATCATCATTATAGCCATTCATATGCCCATAATAATGATAAATGTTGTAGATATCTCTAATGCCAATTCGCCAACCTCCATATAAATTCCAACCCATCATTTCAACTACTCCATAGGTTGTGGACTTGACCGGAGTTCCATAACCAGCAAAAATATCTGTACCTTCATGAATTCTCAGGCCCCCAAAACCTCTTCTGTCACCCCATGTGTTATTGTAGCTGTAGTTATAATCAGTGGATACAGGAAAATCTCTATCTGTTAAATTGATTTCCTGGAACTTTTTAAATACCTTTGATGTATTCATGATGGTTTGGACAGTGAGATCCCGTTTGTAATGATTCCATAAAGCAATTCGAATATCTTCTTCAGTTGGGCCGTATTCCAAAATTATATTTGCCATTGTATATAAAACATCTTCGGGATTCTCCGGGTCAGCTATATGATCCCCATTTCCATCCCTTCCTTTACCATCAAAGGTTTCAATTATCCCTTCATCTGTTATGTTCGTACTGTTACCTATTCCAAACCATATTTTAGGAGGAATCGCGATGGAGATGACTTGTTCGTCCTCATCATCTTCTTTTATATTCCGCTCAAAATTATCAATGGCAGCAAAATAGTACCATGGAATTTGCGTCAAAGCTTCTGTCTTTTGAAAAAGGGACATGCGTTTGTCGTAAACATTTTCTTCTGCAGTTACGTTGTAGGCACCGAAAAGAAAAGCGGTCAGCAAAATGGATAAAATAACAGATCTTCTGGTAAGCAACGGTTTTCACCTCCTGTAGAACCAATGATTTTAGTATGCTAATCATTGGAAGTATCATTCATTTCCTGAATGATTTGGTTAATTGTATTATCATAATTTCTATTTTCAGTACTTGAATTATGCAAACTTTGGATGTCGTCAATTAGTACCGCTTTGTCGGAAACATGTATGTCAAAATACCTTGGCATCACCGATTCCGCACTTTTACTCGCAATTCCGGCTGCTGCTTCCTTGTCCAGATCTCCGTTTTTTTCGTAGGCGATAAGAACTTCCTTGTCTGTGACGAGTGTCGCAACCTCTTCAAATCCTTTATTTTGTAAAATTGTCCGAGTGATCATATCTGCTATTTGCGGACGATCCATCGTCATTTGCTGATTTTCTTCATTATTATCTATTTCGTCTTGGGTATAGCGCACATATCCAAGCCTTTCATTTAATTCAGGATCTGCAGGCTGTCGCATTTCATTGTTTGGGTTCAGTTCGTCAGCGACCTCTTCTCTTTCATTAGCAGCATTATCTTCATTACCACACGCACCAAGAATGAGAATGATACTAAACACTAGTGCTGTAAAAATTTTGGATTTCATCATTTTCCTCCTAATTGTCCATTCATATTTTTTCTTTTTTAGTTTGGCGGAAAGAGGGAAAAACATGCATGATTTTCTGGTTTGAATTGGCAGTTATGAAACCAACATGGCGGCTAAGAGCATACGGCCACTATCTAGAATGAAAGCAGCTAATTTAACCAGAAGCTGTTCTCTAAAAGATTGGGGCTGCGATTACTCGCCCCATCAAAAAAACCTGTTGCTTTTGACACAAAAGATATAAAAGACGAAGTAACTGCTGGGTTGATTTCCGCTGCGGACCGTTGCGCACCTTAGGGCAACGCTTCAGCTTCCTCGGAAGCAAAACCACTTCCTGCGGGATCTTCAGCTGTTGCTTTTCCCGCAGGAGTCAACGGTCCTCCGCTCCAATCAACAATCATAAGTGCATGGCTATGCTTGTTATATAATTAAGCAGTATAAGTGTTTTGATGAAGTTTCAGGAGCATCTTACCAGCGAAGGAAATACACGAAGACTCCAGCGGGAGAAAAGGCATCGGTGAGACCCCGCAGTGCGATAGCACGAGGAGGCTCACCAGCCGCCCGCGGAAAGCGTAGTGTATTTCCGCAGCGGGTAATCGCACCAACCATAATTTCAAGTTACTTCGTCTTTTATATCAACTGCGACGTTAATGAGCGGTTATACTGAATAATTTTCCCGTTCTAATACCAGTTGTTTTCATACAAAAGTATAAAACTTTCTTACTGGATAAGTACGGGCTTTTGCGTTTAGCCGAGTTTTCTAAAAAGAAATATGATAAACTATAGACAGAATAAGTGGGGGGATAGCTTTGATTGAACTGCACGGAAAAAAATATGAAGTTATAGAGAATATTAAGAGCGGATTTGATGAGACAGCTTTGCAAGATCGTTATTCTGATATTCTGTCCAAGTATGACTATATTGTTGGCGATTGGGGCTATGAACAGCTTCGTCTCAAGGGATTTTACAGTGATCGAAATGTAAAAGCGGCACTGGATACCAAAATAAGTACATTGGATGACTATATTTATGAATATTGCAACTTTGGATGTGCCTATTTTGTTTTGAAAAAAGTAAAGAAGTAAGAATAGAGAAGCAGTAGTTCATATTGAACTACTGCTCTTCTTCTTTTGGATGCCCATCCTCATCATGTAATGGGTGTGGAACAGGACCCTGTCTGGGCAAATCGTCATGCAATTCTTTGTAAGGATAGACAAAGGCACTTTGCCGACGTTGTCCATCTTCCCATGGTGTGGATTTACCGGTAACTTCCTCCTCTTTATTAATTGCTGACCCAAAGGCACCTTCTGGAAACTCCTCAGGTATTAAATCATTTTTCATATTGTTCACATTCGAAAAATCAGTAAATTTCTTTTTGTTTTTTTTCGCCATTTTTAACACCTTCCTTTGCTTTATATCTTTAACCAAAAAAGGAATTATATAGATGAATATAAAAATCTAAATTCATTTATCTTTAATTTAAGGTATAAGTCGCACATTATTTTTCGTGAAAAGGATTCTTTTGAACTAATTTTTTTACTATAAAAATTGCCTCATGGGAATTACTGTAAAAAATATGATACTTTATTGTCATTTTTTCAGAATTTTGTTCATGGTATTTTTGGAATTTAATTGAATGAATAGGCATAATTGATTACACATTTTTGCTCAATATTCGACACTAATTTGACATATTATTCATTTATGTAATATTTATACTAATGGAAAGTTAGAATTTACCAGGAAATGAGGTCAGTGAATTGCTTGAATCAAAACGAAAAGCACTAATTTTTTTCTTAATAGCAGTGGCGCTTGCAGTTACATCAGGATTTATCGTATTACAGAAAGTTGAAGCACTGAATACGGACTTAGGTACAACGGTAAACATATATATGGCAAATGGGGATATTAGTTCACGTCAGATCATTACTCCGGACGATATAACTACAGATGAAATACCCAATAAATTTTTGCGTGATGAACATATTACAGATGTTGAAGAATTAATCAATAAAGTATCAGTTGTACCACTTTCACAAGGAGATGTTATCACTAAAAATATGTTAAAAGATGCTTCTTCGGTCACAGATGCTGAAAATCGTCTAATCACGCTTTTAAGATCGGATAAGGTATTTTTTGATGAGGAGCCGACTGCATTAGATCGTGTAGATATTCTGGTGTCTCAGAGTTTTGGTGACGAACCTGTTACAGAAGTTTTTATGGAAGATATAAAGGTTGCAAGGGTTGCGTCAAATGATGGAGATTTTGCAGGTGTGCAGGTAGAAGTCTCTAATGAAAAAGTTGCACAGTTAATACATATGCAAAATTACGCGGACAGTATACGGGTTGTAAAAGCGAATGTCGGACAATTGGCGCCGGAAGAAGAAAACAACAATGAACAGGAAAATAACGAAGACCAGCAAAATAATGAAAATCAAAGTAATAATAATGAAGAGTAAATATATCTTGCTTTAAAACAGTTGGGTGGAGGAAACGAATGAAGAAGGTAAACGATATTTATGTTATAGGAACGAATGAAGATCTAATAGATACGGTAAAAGAACAAATAAGAGATTCCTTTCAATTGCATGTTGTTTCAACATCAGATCTAAAAAAGCATAATGCTCAAATAATTCTTATTGTAAATTCGGACAATAATTCTGCAGTTGAAGATGCACAACTTGTATTGGCTGACTTTCCCAGCGCTTCAATTATCTGTTTAAACGATGAAGAGAACTTCGACGTGCTGCGTGGTTTAATACGATTAGGTATATCCGATTATTATGTTTTACCTGGTGAAGAAATATTGTTCATGGAGAAGCTGCAGACGGTTGCTAAGGCAACAGCTGATCTTATGGATAGACAATTGGATACAGGCTCTTTCAAACGTGGTGGAGGAAAGGTATTAACCTTCTACAGTGGGAGTGGCGGTGTAGGAAAATCGTTAATCAGCACGGTATTTGCACAGACATTAAAGCTCGAATCAACAGCAAATGTTCTATATATTGATATGAACTTGCAATATGGTGGTTCTGAAACCTATCTTGGTTTGGAAAGCAATCGTTCCATCGTGGATTTAATTCCCGTCATTGATGAATTAGGGGAACATCATATACGAAATGTTGCCGAAATAGAAAAGCATTCGAACTTACAAGTATTAGTAAGTCCTAGAGATGCGGAGATGGCTGAAAAAATTAGCGATGAATTTATTTTAAGACTTCTTCGTGCCAGTAAACGCAACTATGATTTTATTATTATTGATTTACCTGTATGGGTTGATGAAAGGGTTTATGCGGCACTGGAAGAAGCACATAAAATCTACTACGTTATGAATATTGATACAATTGCAATCCGAATTTTAAAAAATGTAGAAAGTTTGTTTCACCGTTTAGGTGTTGTGACAGAAGACCGTCTGGAACTGGTGATGAATTTCAAAGGAAAAGACAAAGAGTTGAACAAAAAAGATATGGAACGATTTGTCGCGTATACGATTGCAGCAGAGATAAGAAGAGACAAGGGACTTCAAAATTATATTAATCAAGGGGAGCCATTAAGAAAAGAACCAAAAGAGAAAAAACTGACAACAGTAGCAAAAGATGTACATAAATGGGTTCACTCGATGCTGAAATGATATTAATCGTAAAGGGGTGAGAAAATGGCTCTTTTTCAACGTAATCCAAAGGAAAATACAGCAAGGGATATTGATACAAGTTATGTGGCAAGTACAGGTTATATTGATGAGTTAGTTGATCACTATAAAACAAGACTATTAACAGAAGTCAACCTGGAACAGATTACTAGTTTAGGTGAGTCAGATAAACGATTAAGAATCGAAAAATATATTAATCAGTTTATGTCTGAAGAAAAGGTAGTTATTCCAAGACATGATAAAGAATCGCTTCTTTCTAAATTAATTGACGAAAGTGTTGGGTTTGGACCACTGGAACCTTTACTAAAGGATGATTCCATTACTGAAATTCTTGTAAACAGCCCGAAAGAAATCTTTGTAGAAAGAAAAGGGAAGCTTGAACGGGTGGATATTTCGTTTAAAGATGAGTCTCATGTCAGACACATCGTCGACCGGGTTGTTGCCCCACTTGGCAGACGGATTGATGAGAGTTCTCCCATGGTCGATGCTAGATTACCAGATGGGAGTCGTGTGAATGCAGTTATTTCACCAATCAGTCTTGGCGGAACTATTCTATCTATTCGGAAATTCCGAAAAACGCCTTTCGTCATGGATGATTTAGAAAAAAACGATACATTTACCAATGATATGTCTAATTTCCTGCAGGCACTCGTAAAAACAAAATTGAATGTATTAATTTCTGGTGGTACAGGGAGTGGGAAAACGACATTATTAAATGCCCTGGCAAAAGATATTCCAAATGGGGAGCGCTTAATAACCATTGAGGATTCAGCAGAGTTAAAGCTTGATCGTGAGAATGTTATTGGTATGGAAGCACGTCCTCCAAACGTAGAAGGAACAGGTGAAATTGCTATCAGACAGTTAGTGAAAAACTCATTGCGGATGCGTCCGGATAGAATTATTGTTGGTGAAGTTCGTGGTTCTGAGGCCTTTGATATGCTTCAGGCAATGAATACCGGGCATGAAGGCTCATTAACCACTGTCCACTCAAATACACCAGTCGATGCAATTAACCGGGTGGAAGGTATGGTGGTAATGGCTGGAATGGATTTACCAACACATATCATCCGAGACTATATTGTAGGGGCGCTGGATTACATTGTGCAGGTACAGCGGTTAACAGATGGTACACGGCGAATAACAAACATCTCAGAAGTAGAAAAAATAGAAGGGAATAAAATTCAGGTTCGTGATATTTTCCGTTTTCAACGGACAGGTGTTAATGCTGATGGAATGATACAGGGGTATTTCACACCAACAGGTATTATCCCAAAATGTATCCCGCATCTGCAAGTATACGGAATAGACCTAGATATGGATTTCTTTTCACCTAAGGAGGAAATGGACTATGAACATAGTGGTGTCTATACTTTATAGTTTAGCCGTACTTTCACTTTTGTTATTTGGCTATCATTACTTAGGTTATCGTTCTCAAAAAAAAGAATGGAATAAAAAAATAAAAGAATGGTTCCCGGAAGAACAACGCAAAAGCATGGTAAGTAAATGGGGAGATAAATTTGATGAAAGAAAGTCTTCCAAAGAACTGGCAGCCAAACTGCAAAGTGCGAATGTAAAGTTGCTACCTTCTGAATATGTCGGAGCATTGCTGGTTGGGGGCTTAACGTTGTTTATTTTATTCTACTCAATATTCAACATGCCTCTGATGATTGGTTTATTATTACCAATTTTGTTAATGACAGCAACGCATTTTCTATTATTTTACATAAGAAAAAATAATTATGAGAATCGATTTAATGAGCAGCTTGGTGAGGTTTGCAGATTGATGGGAAACGCTGCCCGTTCAGGCCTTACGATTAACCAGGGACTGGATATTGTAGCCAGAGAAGTTTCCGCGCCCGCAGGAAATGAATTTAAGCGGATTTCCAATGAATTGAAACTGGGGGTCCCGCTTGAACCCGCATTAAGGTCGATACAAAAAAGAAATAAATCACGGGATTTCAACCTGTTTATAGCAACACTGCTGATCCAGAAAAAAACGGGCGGAAACTTGGCCCGGACGTTGGATACAATGGCAGAAACCTTTGAGGATCGGAAAGTATTAAACCAGACGATAAAAACGATGACTTCAGAGGAGAAGTATATTTCATTTGTTGTTCCGGCATTACCGGTATTTTTGTTACTAGTAATGAACAACGTTATTGATGGGTTTATTGATCCGCTATGGTCAGGATTCGGGATAATTATGTTGATTTTATTTATTGGCGCGATCCTGCTTTCATTTCTTTTAATACGAAAAATAACGAATATAAAGGTGTAGCTCATGGACGCATTAATTATTTTAACAATCATCGCATTTTGGTTTTGTGTTTTATTGTGCTTGAAACATTTCTGGTCTTACTTAAGCGGAAAACGAAGTGTACTAACACATGTGTCAGATGTTACAGAAATAGATCCATTTGAGAAAAAGAAGAAAAAGAAAGACAAGCGGGCAAATCTATTTGGCAAAGTAACAACATATGCGGATGACTTCGGAGATTTGGGACAGCGGATTAATTTTTTTAGTGAAAATCATATGGTCGAAGAATGGCTTAGAAAATCAGGGAATCCACTGAAGTTATCGGTTACCCGGTTTCAAGGTCTCAAAATATTCCTGTTTGTGGCAGGTTTCTTTATTGGAATTCTCTCTATTCTCATCGGCCTGCCATTCTCTCAATATATGATTATAGTATTACCATTAATTGGTTATTTTTTACCAATTATATTAATAAAAAGAGAGGTGAAAAAAAGACAGAATTTAATTAGAAAAGATCTGCCGGATTTTTTGGATACTGTGAGTACCAGTTTGCAGGCAGGGGTCAGTTTAGACCAGGCACTTAGGGAGGTGATTCGACATTTCGATGGTCCGATTCATGAAGAGTTTTCCAGATTTAATCATGAAATTGATTTGGGAATTACAAGGGAGCGAGCATACCGTGAGTTACTGAGACGAAATGATAACCCAGAGTTTCAATCCCTGATAAAAGCACTTATCCAAGGAATGGATCTCGGAATTCCGATAGCTAAAACGTTTAAAATTCAAGCCGATGATTTAAGGCAAATTCGACAGGAACAGGTAAAGGAATTAGCAGCAAAAGCATCACCAAAAGTAACACTTGTTACTACATTTTTAATCGCTCCAGTTTCCATATTAATGATTGCAGGTTTGATGATCATGAATATGTTAATGGGCGAAAATAGTATTTTAAATATGTTTTAAAACGGGAGGAATTAACATGAAATTTATGAATGAACTTTATGCAAAAATGATGAACAAGGCAGTGGAGATGAAAAAGGATGAAACCGGGTCACAGACGTTAGAATGGATTGGAATTGCGGCGGTGATTGTGATTGTTGTAGGGCTTGTATCTACGGCATTTGATGGATCAGACTTTGGTGGCAGTGTAGTATCTGCATTTGAAGACTTTCTGACAAATATTACTGGAGGTTGATTGTAATCAGTATATTGAGCTAAGTAATTAATAATTATTAGGAGAATTCTTAATGCGATACAGCAAAATTTTCAGCATCATTTTCATCGTTACAGTTGTATTAATTGGCTGCACCAATGACGATTCAACTGAAGAGCAAAATGATGATCCATCCACAGAAACAACGCAGTCAAACGAAAGTGAAACAGATGACTCTGAAAACAATAATGAAGAAGAGAATGAGAAGGAAGAAGAGCAGGAAGATAATGAATTAGCATTTTTACAGGACATATCAAGCGCCCCTGAAAATACAGCAGATCTGATTAATCAAAAACAGGGACAATATGCTGGTATCGATGTAAGGGATGATACAGTAGAAGAAGACGTATTGGCAGACGTAAGGAAGCTTCCTCCATTAGCAGAAAATGCCAATCAGGATGAATTGGATAAATATTTTAATTACTTGTATTCTCTCGTTTCAGAAGATTTTCCAGATCCTCAGGATACGATAAATAAATGGGAGTTTGGTTCATTTGGCAATCCGGATTTACCAGATTCCCGATATCATTTTAAAGAAAATTATAATGTTGAAATTATATTGGATGCAAGTGGAAGTATGGCTAATTACGTAGGGGATCAAACCCGAATGCAACTTGCGAAGGAATCAATTAATAAATTCCTGGAAAATGTTCCGGAAGAAGCAAATGTCTCCCTTCGTATTTACGGACATGAGGGTTCCAGTGAAGACAGTGATAAAGCATTGTCATGTGGAACTATTGAGCAAATTTATGGGTTTGATACATATGATCAAGCCTCATTTGAAGAAGCATTAAATCAATTTGAACCTAGTGGCTGGACGCCTATTGCAGACGCCCTTGAGCAATCGAAAGAGGCACTGGATGAATTTGATTCTGAAAACAATACAAATCTGATTTATCTGGTAAGCGATGGTATAGAAACTTGCGATGGTGACCCTGTAGAAGTAGCTGATTCATTAGTTGAATCAAACTCTCAACCTATCATTAACATTATCGGCTTTCAAGCAGACGCTGAAGCACAGGAACAGCTTCAAAGTATGGCAGATGCAGCTGAAGGGATATACGCTACAGTTAATAACCAGGATGAGTTGGAAGCTGAATTTGAGCGGGCAGAAAAGGTTATGGAAGCATGGGAAGACTGGAAAGAAGATGCAATGGGTGATGTAGATAATTTAAGGGTAGATAGTCATTTTGACATCATGGCACTAACAAATGATTGGCACAAACTACGACTTAAGTTAACAAATAATATTTCCCGTTTAATACGTATATTCGAAGATGAAGGGATTATAAACAAGGACCAAGCAGATGAATTTAAATCAAAAAGAATTGAAATTAAGGATTTAATTGACAGTTCAAGACATGAGATTGATGAACAATTGCAGGATATCAGTACAGATACATTAGAAGATATGAAAAATACAATTAATGAAAGATATGAAGAACAAACGGAGGAATAACATTTGAGGAAACATAATAAACCATGGAGTAGCGGGGTGATAAAAATTGGTAAATGGATAAAAAGTATATTAATATTTCTTGCTATCGTATTTTTAACTTTCCAGCCTGTGTTGGTTCCTGTAGTTCATGCAGTAGATTCCTGGTCAGGTGATTCCTGGGAAGGAAATTCCTGGGAAGGCGACGCCTGGGATGGATCAAGTCTCCAATGGGAAGGGGATTCGTGGTCAGGTGATGCCTGGTCAGGCCAGGGTACTGAAAGCGGATCAACATGGGATGGTAATGACTGGAACTCAATTCCCTGGTATTTACAAGACTGGTCGCAAGATGGTTTTAATGGTAATGCCACAACAGGAAATCCAGCATGGAATCAATCCGGATTTCACGGCAATCCATATAGTTGGTCCCAGTCAGGCTATGGATCGCCATGGATGCAGCAGCCTGGAGGTCAAAGCAATCCATATACAGGATACGGATGGAATCAATCCGGTTATACAGGAGCACCGTGGATGCAGCAACCGGGAGCTCAGGGAAGTCCATATTCAGGGTACGGTTGGAACCAATCCGGTTATGCCGGAAGTCCATATAATGGATCTCCATGGAATAATTCGGGCATTGCAGGGAGTCCATATTTAGGTAATCCATACCTAGGAAGCCCATTATATGGTAACCCGTACTCCGGGAACACATCTGATTCTAACTTTACTGGTACAAATGATTATACAGCACCAGAACGGTTTTATGATACGGAAAATTATAAAGCAACGGACTTTGCTGTAAATACGATGACAAACGGAACAGTAAACTTATTGAATGATGGTATAGACAGTGGTTTCAAAACCGGTACGCATGCAACGGATTTAATTGTTGGTACTGCTAAGCTACATGTAGGGGATCATGCTGGATTTGATCTTTATGATATAGGAAAAAATACTGCCGATGGGTACGAGCAATATACTAAGTTGGAAGACTTACGTAATGCTACTAGTTTCGATGACACAGTAACCCAAAGTGCACAAGATAGTAACAAAATTTCAAAGACATCAAAAATAAAACAGTATGGATCACTAATAAATGATTCAGCATCTAAAGTTAACAATAAATTAAGTCCCTCGAATATAGCAGGTACATGGAACAGCATGGGGGCCTTATCTAAATTTAATGGAGTTACATCGGCTTTAAATGCCGGTGTCTCTGCATATAAGACTGGTGCAAGTATAGGCGACTTTGCCCAAACAATGCAAAGTGATGCATCTGGAGCAGAGAAGACAGTCGCCGGTGCTGAGATAGGAGTAAACTTGAGTGAAACAATCATGAGCGCTGGAGGGGTTGCAGCAGCAATTCCCGGAGGGCAGGCACTTGGCGCAGGACTTTTGATTGGCGGAGCTGGTTTATACGCCGTATCAAAAGGTACACAATTGATAGCCAAAAATGCAGATAAAATCGCATCAACAGCGAAGAAGGCATGGAACGGTACAAAAGATATCGCCAAAAAAGGCTGGGATGCTGTAACAGGCTTGTTTTCATAGATAGGCGCTTCTAATTAAATCTTTTAACAGAATAGAGTGGTTCCACGCTCTATTCTGTTTATCTCTTCTACGAGGGAGACTGGCTTGAAGAAGGTAAAGAATCGATCATTTGCTGGAGAATTACAATTAATAGAGCAAATTGTTAAAGGGGATTAAAATGAATAAGAAGGAAAAGGAACTTTTTAAATTAGGGAAAAAACACCAAAAATGGCCTGAAGATACGAACATAAATGCCAATGCATACTATATAAATGACCATGCTTATTATCTTGCTTTCTATGAAAGTAAATTCAGTACAAAAGTAAAAGCCAATGCTGTAATATCACCTGATTCCAAGGACAGGCATGAAGCACTACAATCCATAAAACCTCACATTTATTTCTCCATCAGCTGCAATAATCTTAAAGATAGTGGCTCAACACGTGGAGAACTGGATTATTCACCTTGGGAGAAAGTCCGGGATTATTTAAAACATATTCTGGAGGCTGGAGTTCTGAATGGTGTAAATAAAATTGTTTACAAGCGGTCATACCATATCATGCAAACGATGATAGATTTACAGCATGAAATGATTGATCTCTGGAAAAATGCAACAGCTCTCAAAAACAACGTGGATAATAAAGGATTTTTTACAGATGAAGAGGTTGAAAAAGTACTCCATTACGTAGCTATGGGTAATCTCATTCAATATAAACAATTTAAAGACCGGTATGATAATTGTAAAGACTTCGATTTGATTTATGAAAATCGGGACAATCCTGAAATCAAACCATTTCAACGTTTTGCAGATAATAATCTTTTAAAAGGGATGACCAGCGAAGCAGCTGAGCATCAGCTGAAAAATTCGCTTGATCAACTGACAAGAAATCAATATTTCGACCATATGAGTGAATCGGAAATCTATGATAGATTTATAACTTCCTACCGTGAAGGGCTAGATGTGCGGGTACAAAAAACAAAAGAGATGTTGCGCCATCCATAAAAAGAGGTGATTACAATGGATAATCCTTTACGTTACACCTGGAAATTATATACAGGGAAATTTGAAAAAATATTTGTGTTAATGCTGATAACAACGTTGCCATTGCTGATGCTTCACTCATTTGTCACAAATTATGTCTATACAATTACACCTTCTTTCGACCCTGTCTATTCTTTTGCAGATATATATTACGCATTATTAACAATTTTGTTCTATGTATTTGCACAAATCCCCTATATCCGATTTGTTTATAATGAATTTAAAGGGCATGACCATAGTTTAAGGAATGCCATTTATCAATTTTTAGTCAGTGGGTTTACGATATTTTTATTTTCTGCAATCATTTCTATCGTATCTGCCATCGGTTTTATGTTCTTAGTTATACCAGGTTTAGTATTGCTGGCGTTGTTTTTCCCAATACCTTACATAAGTATTTTTGATGAGAAATCAATATGGAAAGCATACAAAGAAGGAGTCCGGCTGGGGAAAAAATACTTCTTTAAAATCTTCCTGCTCCTTGTAATAACAGGAACAATTGAAGCTGTCATCGGTTTGTTTGTTGTAGCCCAAATTTATACGATTACCGATTCATTTGCTGCACAAATTCTTACTCAAATGACGTTAAATTTAATTATCTTTCCATTTGTTATTATGTACATTACATCCAGTGTTATTAAATGGAGGGAAGAGCAGGAAGTATTGGAGATTGGTGAAGAAAAAGCAACCTCATTATGATAGTTTGGATAGCAAAGTTGAATCTGAAAATGAAAAGGGAGTTTTTCACTTGAGAAACGTATTAATACTTACAATATTATTTTTTATGATGGTACTCGCTGCATGCAGTTCTCCGGAAGCAGATGAACTGGTTGAGTATCATAACACCTATGTAGAAACAGTAAATCCAAAGGCAGAAGAAATTGATGTACATTTGCAGCAGCTTGCGGCGATTGCAGATCCTGAAGAAGCTCTTGAATATCAAAATGACAACATTATGCCATTAGCAAATGAAATCATGGAATTTATTCAATCTATGGAACCTGAAACAGAAGTAGTGACAGAACTGCATGATCTGAGATTAAATCAGATGAGCGCATGGAATGAAGGGTTTGAACTTAGAAATCAGGCAATGGAAAAAGCTGCAGAAATGGCAGGGGATGAAGAAATAAACGAGCTTGTTCAACAATCAGATGAAAAGTTTATGGAAGCACAGGAAAAGGCTGTAACAGCTGATGAGAGGTTAATAGAGATGGCAAGTGAACACAACGTGGAGATAGAGGAAGAGGAATAATATCAATAAACAAGGGTGTGCGATGCAGTGATTAAATGGAGAAAAAAATTACGTAGTGAAGAAGGATCGGCCACCATTGAATTTTTAGGGGTTGTTCCTCTGGCATTACTGTTATTAATGATCTTGATACAGTTTATTGTTGGGATAAATGGTGTGCTGGTAACACAATCTGCAGCAAATGAATATGCCAATGTATACTCCATCACTAAAAATCATGGAGAAGCGCAGCAGGCAGCAAATAAAGTTCTGTCTTCTACCGGAAATTATCTTCAACTCCAGTCTATCTCTGCTCCGTCTGCAGGAGCAAAAGAGTTCGAAACGACGGTTAGTGTGAGACTTCAAATGGTATTTTTGCCTGATTTTGTTTCAGCACCATCGATTCCCTTTTCATCAACTGCTTATGGTAGGGTGATTGAATGATAGAGAATCTGAAAGCGCGATTTAATAATGAACAAGGGAATATTATCTTATTTGTTCTTGGCATGCTTAGTATTATTATGATTCTTTTTGTATTTGTTTTGAATATGGGAACGGCTCTAGGGGTAAAGGAGAAATCAGCGACAACTGCAAAGCAGGCGAGTATGGCGGCAAGCAGTGTCTTGTATGAAGAAGTCCGTGAGGTTGTTTATGATTATGAAGACGAAACGTTAGAAGGAGCTTTGCAGGCTTTTTTTGAAGATATTGAGGAAAAAGTAGAGGATAAGGCAAGTGAACTATCCGGGACTTATACATATAACGGGTGGTCCGCAAATGAAATCGATTTGGAAGCATTTGATATGGTTTTGAATGAGGAGCTTCAAACCCCGGTAATAAGAGAAAAATTGGAAGAATTACTAATGGATGAAGATATCGAAACCAAAGTAATCAATAAAGCGAGACAAACAATTACCCAAAATGGCGGTCAATTGGATGGTGCAGAGCTAAAGATTAAAGATAATAGAATTCATGTAAAAGCAGCTAATGAATTTGAATCTACCTCGTATGATGGCTTTATGGCTGGAATCCAGGAAAATATCTATCAGGAATCTGCCGGACCTGAAATTGATTTTCTGGAAGATGTATGGAATGAAAGCAACACTGTCCAACTAAATTAATGAGAGGGGAGAGGAGCTTTATGTCCAGGTCAGAGAAAAAGTGGAGAAAAATATATCTAGGTCTTATGATCTTTATTTATGGAGTTTTCACACCGATTACCGTATTTGAATGGTTGGCTGCTGATGGTGGTTTTCCCTTAACAGCATTGGTTGTCGGTATAGCACTTCCGGTTATGAGAAGGAATCATTTGAATCAGATAAGGGAAAAGGAAGGAAAGGAACCAGTGTAGAGATTATTCCACACTGGTTTATTCGTTGTTGGATACAAATACAATAAATTGCTTAGGGAGTTATCATGAATAAAAGAGAAAAAAGCTTTTCAAATTAGGTGAAAACGTCGAAAATGGTTTAAAAATACAGCAATCAATGCGGACGCTTACCAACTAAATAGCAATGCTTATTATCTTGTTTTTTACCAAAGTAAATTTGGTAATGAAGTGAAAGCAAATGCATTAATATCACCAGATTCAGGTGATCGAACACAAGAATCGATGCAAGCTTTTTCTGCTCTAGTCTATTACTTTATTACCTGGAATAATGTTAAAGAAAGTGTTGGAGAACGAGCAGAACTTAATATAAGTAAGGAGATAATATGACAAAAATTGATGAAAAAGAACTACTAAAACTAGGGAAAAAACATCAAAAATGGCTGGAGGATACAACGATTAACCTCGCTGCCTATACCATTCATAATCGCTCTTATTACCTGTCTCATTATGCCAGTAAATTCAGCACTAAAGTGAAGGCTTATGCAGTAATATCACCAGATTCACAATACAAGGATGAAGCATTGCAAGCTATTCAACCCCATATTTATTTCTCAATCAGTCAAAACAATCTTAGAGATAGTACAGAAGAAAGGGCAAAATATGATGTATCAATTTTGGAGGAAATCCGGGATTACATAGGAAGTATTCTCGATTCTAATGTACTGGATAGTGGAAATGAAATGATTTATCAACGTTCGTTTAATATCTTGCAATCGATGATCGATCTGCAATATGAGATGGTGCAACTTTGGGAAGATGTAAAATCTCTGGAAGCCACTGTGAACGAAAGAGGATTTTTTGGGGATGATGACGTTGAAAAAATCGTGCATTATGTGATTACTACTGATCTGATTCAGTATAAACAGTTTAAAAATCGACATTATTTCTGCAGGGATTTCGATGTTATTTATGAAAAACGGAATACCCCGAAAATTATAAAACATGGGAATTCTCTGGATGATTCGTTATTAAAAGGGATGACCAGGGAAGCTGCGGAGCAACAGCTTAAGAATTCGCTTGAGTTATTAACAAAAAATCGGGAAGTTGGTCATCGAAGTGAAGGAGATATCTATGATATGTGGATGAAATCCTATCGAGAAGGCCTGGATGAACGAGTTAAACAAACCAAAAATATGCTGCGCTATCCATAAAAGAGGAGTCAGTTATGAACAATCCTTTACGTTATAACTCGATCGAAATGAAATATAGATAAAGTATCGAAATGGGTTGGAAAGTATTTTAGGAGAGATTGAACAACAAATTGGTGATTAAATATGATAGCAATATATAGAGCAGTGATAGCCTATCATTGTTCTATATATTTTAATTATCGTTGACGTAGAGGAGAATAGAATATCAATATGTTAAAAAAACTTCAGTACCGATAATTTTAATCTCATTATTGGTAATCGTTGGATGTACATCAGATGAGAAATCTGAAAGTCAAAATTCTAGTAGTAATGATGTAGAGAATGGTAGTCAAAATACAGAATCACCTGAAGAAGGTAATAGTGATTCCGAGAATAATACAAGTAATTGGAAAGAAGAATTAGCTGCACCTGAACCGCCCAAAACAATTGATGAAGTATTTACGTACTCTGCAGGAGAATTTTCAGATTTTAATTATCAGGATAATGAGACGGATAGAGAGGAATTATTAAAGGGATTTAGTAATTTACCTCAACTAGAAGAAGGAGCTAGTAAAGAAAAAATAGATGCGTTTTGGAATAAAACTTTATCCTTGACGTATGCTGATTATCCAGATATAGACGCCATTGTAAATCAAATACAAGCCACTGGATACGGTAGTCCTGATATTGAAGATCCGAGATACCACTTGAAAGAAAATTTAAATGTGGAAATTATCCTTGATGCAAGTGGCAGTATGGCGGGAGTGGTAGATGGTGGTACCAAGATGAATATTGCCAAAGAAACTATAAATTCATTTGTTGGTTCACTGCCAGAAGAGGCGAAAATTGGACTTCGTGTATATGGACATGAAGGCAGCAGTTCTGAAAGTGATAAAGCATTATCGTGCAAGAGTTCCGAACTAGTGTATCAGCTTAATAACTATAGCGAAGATGAATTTAACAAGGCTTTAAATCGTTTTACACCTGCTGGCTGGACGCCAATTGCACTTGCTTTAGAAAATGCAAAACAGGATTTGGCAGAATACTCTAAAGAGAATAATACGAATATTATATACCTTGTAAGTGATGGGATAGGAACATGCGACGAAGATCCTGCAGTCGTAGCAGAAACTCTTCCAGATTCTGATATTATGCCAATTGTTAATGTAATCGGATTTGATATTGATCAAGATGGGGCGAATCAATTAAAGAAGATTGCTGATGCAGCAGAAGGAAGTTATTCAGCTGCAAATACAGAAAGTGAATTAAGAAATGAACTTGAAAAAGCAGAACATCTTGCGGCACAGTGGAAGTCATGGAAAGGCAAAGCACGTACAGAGGTTGTCTATCAACATAGCCAGAACCGAGGAGATGTTACATGGTTCTATAATGATTTTGTGCAAGATTACTTGAGACAAAGTGAAAATATAAAAGGTGTATTGAGAGATTTGGAAGAGAGTGGCCATATAAGTGAAGAAGCATATAGAGCCTTGGATGAGAAAAGATCAGAATGGTATGACATGATGGGGGATTTTATTGACCAGAAAAGGACAGAACTATATGAAATGGCTGATAACGTAGAAAAGTCCTTAAAGAAATCAATAGAAAATGAGGCTGAAGAAAATACAAATTAAGACTGTTGTTTAAGGGATAATAATGAATAAGAAGGAAAAAGAACTTTATAAACTGAAACAATTTACTAAAAAAGAACTATAGAAGTAGTAAAAAACAATTTTATAGATGACAACAAATATAATTTACACTACACACTAGATACAATAATAATGCAAAAAATTAAAGGAGCCTTTAAATGAATAAAAAAGAAAAAGAACTCTATAAACTGGGGAAGAAACACCAAAAGTGGTTGGAGGAAACGAAGATAAATGCCAATGCTTATCAATTAAATGGCCATTCCTATTATTTTACGATCTATGAAGGTAAATTCAATACGAAAGTAAAAGGCCATGCAATTATTTCACCGGATTCCAATAATAGAGAGGAAGCTCTGGAGTCTCTTAAGCCTCATATTTATTTTGTCATCAGTACCAATAATCTTAAAGATGCAGGTTCAAAAAGAGCACAGTTGGATCACTCGGTATGGATGGAGATTCGAGATTATCTCAAAAGGGTTTTAGAAGCAGGTGCAGTTCAGGGGACAAACAAGATTATTTATCAGCGGTCGTTAGATATATTAAATGCGATGATTGAATTGCAGGAGGAAATGGTCGAATTATGGAAGAATGCCGGTTCTCTAAAGACTGACGCTGATGAAAAAGGGTTTTTTTCTGATGAACAAGTTAAGAAAGCTCTTGATTATATTGTAAAGGGAGATTTAATCCAATATAAACAATTCAAGGAGCGGTATGATTATTGCGAGGATTTCGATTTGATATATAAAAACAGGAATGATGCAAAGGTTCAGCCTTATCAAGAAAATTTGGACAGCAGAATATTGCAGGGGATGACAAGTGAAGCTGCGGAGGAACAACTAAAGAACTCGCTGGACCGGGTAACCAAAAACCAGTATTTCGACAATATGAATGAAGATCAAATCTATGAAAAGCTAATGGCGACCTATTGCGAAGGTCTGGATGAAAGAGTAAGACAAGCGAAAGAGATACTGCGCTATCCATAGAAGAGAGGGATCTAAAAAGGGCTTTGATTTACACAGGGTGAGTTTTTTTCTTCAACTATCCTGAAATATGGTATGCTAATAGATGGATGATGATATTTGGAGGGTATATCGATGTACTTTGTTGATCGAAGCAAAATTGAGGAAATATTAAACTATATGGATGAAATTATCAAAGAATTGGGGAACTATAAGTTTGAAACAAGCGTAGAAAAATTAGCGTTGGAAAGAATGGTTCATGTGTTAATTGAGTCTACCCTGGATGTAGGAAATATGATGATTGATGGATTTATCATGCGTGATCCGGGAAGCTATGAAGATATCATCGATATTTTGATTGATGAAAAGGTTTTACCTGAGAATGAGGAAAATCTTTATAAGTCCATTATTCGATTACGTAAAATGGTGGTTAATAACTATATAGCCGTTGATCATCGCCAAATAACAGATACGATAATGGAAAACAAGGGGACACTGGAACAATACAGTGCACATATTAGAATTTATTTGGATAATGAATTAGGGGTTGCCAATGCATTTTCAAATGAATCTTAAGGAATTAAAAAAGATGATCAATAGGTTCATCTTCTTTTGCAGATAGCCAAAATAAAATTTTTACTACTGCCTACATGCAATTAGGGTTTGACAAAAGCCAAGTTTTCGAAAAGAAATGAGGATCTATATTGAAAAATTATAGTGGATATTTAATTGATTTAGATGGAACGATGTATCAGGGAATCAACCCAATTGACGGAGCAGCTGATTTCGTTGATGCATTACATAGGAAGAAAATCCCGTATTTATTTGTAACGAATAACTCTTCTGCAACTCAGGAGAAGGTTTCGTCAAAGCTTAATAAAATGGGAATCAAATCAACACCTAAAAACGTTGTAACTACTAGCCTTGCCACTGCAAAATTTATTAAAGAAAGAAAGTCGGATGCACGTTGCTATGTCATTGGAGAAGAGGGTATCCATGCTGCACTGGAGGGACAAGGCCTAACCATCACAGAAGAAGATTGTGATTTTGTCGTTGTCGGGATTGACCGTCAAGTAACCTATGAAAAATTCGCAAAAGCATGTATGAATGTACGTAATGGTGCGACATTTATATCAACAAACAGTGATGTTGCGATTCCGACAGAGCGCGGACTTCTCCCTGGTAACGGCTCTCTTACATCCGTTGTCACTGTCAGTACAGGTATCGAACCAATTTTTATCGGAAAGCCGGAAGCGATTATCATGGAGGAAGCATTGGATATGCTTGGTCTTTCAAAAGAGGAAACATTAATGGTAGGCGATAATTACCATACAGATATTGTTGCAGGAATAAATGCAGGAATAGACACACTAATGGTATTTACAGGTGTTACTCCGTTTGAGGAATTCTCAGGTCTCCCCGTTAAACCGACCTATCATGTTCAACATTTGAAAGAATGGATTGAAAAAATTTAGGAAGAGCTTGTCACAGCCCTTCCTTTTATTCTGCAGTAATTAATGAATTTTAAGTTAGATTAACTTTTGTGTGGTCAATCATCAGCTGTGTCTTCATCGCCTACTTCACTATGTGCCAGTCTGGAAGACGCCGCGGCTGCAATCGCTCCCACAATATCATCCAAGAAAGTATGAACTTCACCTGTTGATTTGTCATTTAATCTTTTCAAAATGCCGGGTTTTTGTTTATCGATATATCCATAGTTCGTAAAACCAATCGATCCGTAAACATTTACAATTGATAATGCAATGACTTCATCTACCCCATATAATCCTTCATCTGTATCAATCGTTTTCTGCAACGGCTGGTCCAGCATTTTTTTCTCGGCCATCTGGTCAAGCTGGATTCCTGTTAAGATGGCATTTTGCACTTCTCTTTTTGTTAACACACGGTCCACATTATGGCGGCATTCGTCCATGCCTAAATCCTCGTGGTATTTTGATTGCAGATAATAAACCAGTTCTGCAATATCGTCCAATTCGACACCACGTTCTGTCAATAATTCTCTTGCTTTGATTTCCAATTCACTCTTTTTTGTATTCTTTCCCATTTCATCACCTTATCCTATAAAATTATTTTGGTTAAGAATTGCTCTTTTCATTCATACACTAATTATAAAAGCATGTGGGGGAGATAAAATTGCCTTTGAGAGATTTATTAGCTACATATTATGCTATCCAGACAGAAGATAAATTAACAATAGATGGAAGAGAAGGCTATTTAATGGATGAATATGTTTATTTTACCATTTCATCGGACAACAAGGAAATTATTCACATGGAGCAAGCAGCACTGGCTTATTATCTTGCCGAAAATCAATATACACACATTGCTGTGCCAATTCCTAATATTCACGGAGAATGGTATACAGCCTACCAGAGTAAAAAATACCTCGTTGTACAGGTGCAACTGTTGCAGTTGGATGATAGCCATATATCTTCTGGAGCACTTCTTGCTGAATTTCACCAAACTGGAACAGCTTATGCCTATGAACCTCAAGCTATTTCAAGTTACGGGAGCTGGAGGCAATTGTGGATAGAGAAGTTAACTGCATTCGAAAATAAAATCGAAGAAGAAGCAAAGGAGCATCCATCCAGTTATTACCGATTATTGATGGACGTACTTCCATATATTATTGGTATCAGTGAAAACGCAATACAATACGTACAAGAAAGTGAAAGGGATAACCGATTTCATGAGTCCGATCAAGGAACAGTCGCATTCAGAAGGTACGCAAACAATCTTGTTCGCCCTGTGGTATGGATGGAAGACCTGGTATATGATCATCCGGCAAGGGATCTTGCTGAACATATTCGTTGGTTGATACAAAGTGATGTCAGTCAGGAAGAGGCTGTTGCTTTCCTCGAAGATTACAGATTCATTCGGCAATTATCTGTATTTAGCTGGCGTTTATTGTATGCCAGATTAGTATTCCCTGTTCATCTTTTTGATTTTATTGAACGCGCGTTTTCCAGAAAGGATTTCGAACAGATGCATATGGAGCTTATTGATTTGTTAGATAAGCAAGCAGATTATGAAGAAAAACTGCGGGTGTTCTTTCAAGTTTTGGATGTTGGTCGTGAATCCCAACAAATTCCTGTGTTACACTGGCTTTAATAATAGTTGAAGGAGTGTAGCTCAGGTGAGTAAACCAAACATCTATATTACAAGAAAAATCTCTGAAGAAATCATTGCCCCATACAGAAAACAGTGGGACATTCGAATGTGGGAGAGGGAAGAAGAGCCTGTGCCAAGAGATATTTTACTCCAGGAGGTAAAACAGGTGGATGGATTATTATCCATGCTTAGTGACAAAGTCGATGGGGAACTGTTGGATATGGCTCCCGATTTGAAAATCGTTTCAAACCTGGCAGTCGGTTATGATAATATCGATGTGGCTGAAGCACAAAAACGAAATGTTTTGGTAACAAATACACCGGATGTACTGACAGAAACCACTGCTGATCTAGCATTTGCTTTGCTGATGGCTACAGCAAGACGATTGGTAGAATCAAATGAATATATTAAAAATAATCAGTGGAAAAATTGGTCCCCTTATTTACTTGCAGGCTCTGATGTCCACCATAAAACAATAGGTATTGTAGGAATGGGAAGAATCGGTGAAGCTGTTGCAAGACGTGCGAGAGGATTCGGAATGAAGGTGCTTTATCATAATCGGACACGAAAATATGATGCCGAAAAAACATTACCGGCAGCGTATGTTGATTTTGATGTATTATTAAACGAAGCAGATTTTGTTGTTTCAGTTATACCATTAACACCGGAAACGAATAAGATGTTTAATGAAAGTGTATTTAATAAAATGAAAACAAGTGCTATTTTCATCAATGTTTCCAGAGGAGCAGTAGTGGATGAAGGTGCATTACTTGAAGCATTGAAAACCAAGCAAATCAAAGCGGCAGGACTTGATGTGTTTGATGGAGAACCTATTCAATCAGATCATCCATTTGTTCAGCTGGACAATGTAATTTGCCTTCCGCATATCGGTTCAGCAAGCAAGGAAACCCGTACGAATATGATGAAATTATGTTTGGAAAATATCACAGCTGTAATGAATGGGTACAATCCAAAGACACCTGTATCAAAAAACTAGGTCCCTAGCCATAGCCTCACGTCTTACCCTGATCTTAATGTTGTAAGTATGCTTTATACTTCTTAACTGCTAAAAAATAAAAGCAGACAATGCTTATTCACGGCTTTGTCTGCTACTCTATATATTTTAAAATACCTGCTCAATTTCTGTCACGCCTGGAACTTCGGCCATTAGGGCACGCTCAATACCAGCTTTTAAAGTGATTGTGGAACTTGGGCAGTTGCCACATGCACCCATTAGACGAAGAAGTACAATGCCTTCATCATCCACATCGACTAATTCCACATCTCCACCATCACGCAGTAAAAATGGACGTAATTTGTTTAACACTTCTTGTACTTGTTCTTGCATTATCCATCTTCTCCTTTCCATACTATCATTATAAAGGTTATGTGCAAAAATATCTATCTGAAAATTTTATTTCTATTTATTAATCAATTTTATTTTATCTTTTCCTGAGAGTTTTGTAAAATAAAAGTAACTAAGGAGGGAGGTTTTTTCTGGTGGGGATAAAAAAAATCCGGATTACCATATATGGGGCGGAACAGATCTGTGCAAGCTGTGTAGGAGCACCGGGGTCAAGAGATACGTATGAATGGCTTCAAGCCGCAATTGGCAGAAAATACGAGGTTGGGCCAATTGAATACGAGTATATTGATATCGATCAGCCTCCGGATGTGGAAAAACATCAGCAATTTGCGGAAAAAATATTTGAAGAGGACTTATTTTACCCAATTGTGTTTGTAAACGATGAAATGGTTGCAGAAGGAATTCCGCGTCTGAAAACAATATATAAAGAACTGGATAAGCATGGTGTTATGCTTCAATCTTAATAAATGAGATTATGATAAGAATAACATTTACTAAAAAAAAGTGGAATTATGACGATGAAATGGAGTAAAGAAGGATATGCCTGAATGGCTGGCGGAACTCAGGTTATTTCAAAAGTTGGCATATTTTTATTGAAAAGTAAATCAAATATTTGTATTATAGTGGGATAATTTGTATACTGAAGAGTAACATTTAAACCTTTCACAAAAAGAGGAGGTCTTTGAATTGG
The DNA here is from genome assembly GCF_055380755.1 of Virgibacillus ainsalahensis. NCBI lineage: Bacteria > Bacillati > Bacillota > Bacilli > Caryophanales > Bacillaceae > Virgibacillus > Virgibacillus ainsalahensis. The sequence continues at coordinate 1,217,446 of NZ_AP043943.1, forward strand.
TTATTACACTTACAGATAATGCCTGTGATCAAATCAAAGAAATGATGAAGGATGAAACGGAAAATGCCCGACTGCGTTTTGGAATTAAAGGCGGCGGCTGCAGTGGATTGTCCTACTCACTAGGGTTTGAGTACGAGGTCAATGAAGAACTTGATACAGTTGAAGATATAAATGGAATTCCAGTGGTGTTTCATAACCAGGATATCCCTATCATAGAAGGAACAACTATTGATTTCAAACAGAATATGATGGGTGGCGGTTTCAGTATCGAAAATCCAAATGCCATCGTTTCCTGTGGCTGTGGTTCTTCTTTTAGAACGAAGGATAAGGTCGGGTCACCTGGAGATTGTTAACAAAGGATAAAGGAGCTAGGATGCTTGGAAGGCGTTCTAGCTTTTTTAATAGGTTATTGGCAGGGAGGGGGTACGAATATGGAGTCGGATCAGAAAATTGATAGTAAAGAATTATGTGTAGCAAAAGTTCCTTTCTTTAATCATCTGGATGATGAAGAAATGCGCGAAATTGCGTATAAAAGCATGCACAAAAATTTTCAAAAAGGGGAGACCATCTACCGTGATGGTGACCCACTCGAATATTTGTATATCGTCCATCAGGGACGGGTGAAAATTTACCAGCTGTTTGAATCCGGAAAAGAGCAGTTATTGCGTATTTTAGAACCTGGAGAATTCATGGGTGAGCTGGCACTATTCACCGAAAAAAGATTAGAAAGTTATGCAGTAGCGATGGAAAAAACCAATATATGTACCATTCACCGGAATGATATGCAGGATTTGATGAAGGAATATCCTTCTATTGCGGTTAAGATTTTGGAACAGTTCAGTAATCGTCTGGACAAAACTGAAAAGCTTGTGGGGCAGTTAAGTGCCAAAGACGTAGAAACGCGTACAGCGAGTTATTTACTGGAATTAGCAGAAGAAAAAAATACAAATGAAATTGTATTGCCGATGAGCAAAAAGGATCTTGCTTCCTATTTAGGAACAACACAGGAAACGATTAGCAGAAGGCTATCGAGTTTCCAGACCAATGGGTGGATTGAGCAGAAGGGGCACCGTAATATTAAAGTACTTGATGAAGATGCCCTGTCAGATATTGCGGCTGAAATATAAAAAGCTGAAGTTACGGAATTTCTCCATACTCCAGCTCTTCTATTGACTAACTTCGGCTCCTGGAAGTCCCGGCATAAGCAATGCACACTGCAAGAACCAGACCATGAACTTTTTGGTTCGTTGCTTATGCTTGCACTTCTGAACAGTCCTCCGCTATTCTCATTAAAACATTGCTGTTGAGTGTTTTGGTTGCAGACGGGCTTTTGGATCGATATATTTTTTGGCATTGTTGATGGCTGTTGGTCCTTCACCGAACCCTGTTGCAATTAATTTAACCTTACCATCATAAGTGCAAATATCGCCTGCTGCATAGATGCCCGGGATATTAGTTTCCATCTTTGTGTTGACTACAATACTGTTTTTCTCAATTTCCAGTCCCCAATCTTTAATTGGTCCCAGAGTTGAGACAAATCCATAATTACATAAAACGGAATCAATAGCTACCTCCATTTTATTGTCACCTTTTACTTCTGATAAAATGATGGTATCGATTTTGTCACTTGTTACAATTTCCGAAGGTACATATGGTGTTACGATTTCCACATTCGATGCCATAAGCTTTTCCACACTGTGTTCATGTGCGCGAAATGTATCGCGACGGTGGACGAGTGTCACCTTTTTAGCAATTGGTTCCAGCATAAGGGCCCAGTCAACTGCTGAGTCTCCACCACCTAAAAGGACAACATTTTGATCTTTATACTGTCCCATGTCTTTTACATGGTAGTGCAGATTAATTCCCTCAAAGTTTTCACTTTCTCCAATATTTAAGCGTCGTGGTTGAAATGCACCATTTCCTGCTGTAATTATGATTGTTTTAGTATAGTGAACCTCTGAATTGGTAGTAAGTTTTAACGTATTATCCTCTAGACGCTCCACTTTTTCCACAGCTTGTTCCAAAACAATAGTAGGATCGAACATATTTGCCTGTTCTTCCAAATTTTCAACTAAATCCTGTGCCCGTACTTTAGGGAATCCTGCTATATCATATATATATTTCTCTGGATAAAGGGCTGTTAATTGCCCGCCAGTGTGCGGTAGGCTTTCAATTATTTTTACGCTTGCCTGACGCATCCCGCCATAAAAAGCAGTGAATAGCCCAGCCGGTCCTGCGCCAATGATTGTGACGTCATAAACTTTATCTGTCATGGAAATAACCCCATTTCATTCTATATAATAGTGCGCCATTATCATACTATCATAAAATATATATATTGTATGTTCAATTGCATATGGATATTGGAAAAAATAAATATCAGAAAAATTGTGTTACTATAATAACTTTTTTAAGGGTTGAAATAACTACTAAAAAAAGCTAGTATAATGAATGTATATTACAATTATGTAACAAAAATATTATTATTAGGTTAATTAATGGATGAAACAATATGGAAATCCTTAGTAATACCCGTGTAATTCGCTTGAGAATTTGATACATAGAATTACACAGATGGAAGTGAGGAGAAAATGAATAAAAAAAATATAGTAATATTGGGTGCGGGATATGGTGGAATGATGACCACCGTAAAGTTACAGAAATCATTAGGTACCAATGAAGCAAATATAACGCTTGTAAATATAAATGATTATCATTATCAGGCAACATGGCTTCATGAGAATGCTGCAGGTACACTGCACCATGACCGTACAAGAATTCAAATTAAAGATGTTGTCAACCCAAATAAGGTCAATTTTGTCCTGGATAAAGTAGTTTGTATAAAACCAGAGAAAAAAAAGGTTATATTGGAAAAGGGCGCGCTCGAATATGATATTTTAGTAATCGGTCTTGGTTTTGAAGCGGCAACATTCGGTATTCCTGGATTAGATGAACATGCATTTACAATTGATAACATTAACAATGCCCGTATACTTCGGGAACATTTGGAATATAATTTTGCACTCTATCACAATGAAAATAAAAAAAATAATGCAAGATTGAATATCGTTGTTGGAGGAGGGGGGTTCACAGGAATTGAATTTGTTGGGGAATTAGCTAACCGCATACCTGGGTTGTGTGAAGAGTATGATATCGAAAAATCACAGGTTCGTATCATCAATGTGGAAGGAGCCCAATCTGTGTTACCTGGTTTCGACCCCCAGCTTGTTGACTATGCGATGAACTCGCTGGAAGCACGTGGAGTAGAATTTATAACCGGGGCGATGTTAAAGGAATGTAAACCAGATGGCATTGTCTATGAAAAAGATGGAAAAAACGTTAAAATTCCAACAATGACAACGGTTTGGACAGCAGGTGTTAAAGCGAATTCCATCGTGGAAGCTTCTGGATTTAAAACAAATCGGGGGAAAATTGAAGTACAGAAGGATATGCGTGCACCAGATTATGAGGATGTATTTGTAATAGGGGATTGCGCTCTGGTTAGGAATGAGGAAACCGGACAACCTTTTCCGCCGACAGCACAAATTGCCATCCAACAGTCCGGTGTGGTCGCTCATAATGTGAAAGCACTAGTGAACAATGAAGAAATGGAGCATTTTAAAGCGAATCTTCTCGGAACTATTGCATCTTTAGGGCATAATGATGCGGTAGCTACTATATTTAAAGATTATAAACTACGTGGCTGGAAGGCAACGGTTATGAAAAAAATATCTGACAACAGGTATTTATTGAAACTTGGTGGTTTAAGCTTATTAATGAAAAAAGGTAGATTCAATCTTTTCTATTAACATTTATCTTAGTTTTTCAGCAATTAAGTATAAAATATTTTGTAAAGATGAAAGCAAGGGCAAATCACTGTCTTTGCTTTTTTATTACGTATTCCGTTAAACAACCCGCTTGCTCTTTTCTTGAAATCTATTATAGAATGTAGTTTGTATCTAGCGATAAGCTTATGAGGGGGAAAATCATTGATCCAATTGGTCATGTCAATATTGTTGTACTTTGTAATATTTTTTGGTATTGCTTTTATATTAAACATGCTATTACGAACAAAGTGGCTGATGGCATTTCTTTATCCAATTATTGTAGTTATGATTGTTGATAATATTTCCACAGTACAATACTTTACAAATCCAGGAGACGCCTTTTCAACTGCAATTTCGAGATTTACGAGCATTACACCAGTTGATATAGCTATATTGTTATCCGGATTTGTCGGTACTATTGTGTCCGGTATTGTGATTAAAATCCTGCGTAAAAACGGATATCAGATGTTTTAATATAAAAAATATGAATAAAATTTAGTTACAATGGAAAGTATGACACCCAGAGAGGTGTTATTAGTGAAAAAACAGAATTTTATTCGTAGGGCTGGAATGGTAGTGCTATTTTTATCTGCATTATATGTCACAGCAACTTCTATTTCAAATGTTACTTTCGCAGACATGCAGGTATGGAAAGAAGCAAATTCAACGCATGTATCCGGGGAAGATCATACGACAGCTGCGGATAGACATGTAGGATTAAAAGAAAAAACGTTAAACCGATTAATGGAAAAGAACAAGTATATTTCGAATGATGGAAATGACGCCCCGGAAACGTTAGAGGAAGCGGTCGATTTTGAACAGTATCCAACGGCTGCCGTTGTAGCTACAGGATACACAGCAGGAATGGAGTCAACAGGTAAAACACCGGATCACCCTCGCTATGGTATAACCTATTCAGGTGTTCAGGTAAAACGAGACTTATATTCTACCATCGCTGCTGATTTGAATGTCTATCCACTAGGAACTGTCATGTATATTCCTGACTACGGTTATGGGGTAGTGGCTGATAAAGGAAGCGCTATTAATGGAAATGAAATTGACTTATACTACCCCACAGTAGAGGATGTTTATTCAGATTGGGGAAAAAAAGAGCTGGATGTATACATTGTTGAAATGGGGGAAGGAAAGTTAACTGAAGAAACCCTCGAGCAGTTAAATGAAAATGAAGCCCTCCAGGTATTCAGACAGGAAATAATAAAATAATAGCAGTAGAGAAAAATTAATACTTTCCTAACTGTAGAAGGAGACTCCCTCCATGAGGAGAGTCTCCTTTATTAATAGAACTGATATAGCAGGAAAGCAATTCCTATCCCAGTTAATCCACCGAAAAATACTTCAATTGGCTGATGACCGAGTAATTCTTTTAATTCCTGACGTTTTTCATATTCCTTTTTTTTATTCCAATCCTTTGCCCCATCGACAAAATATTGGAAGTCCTTAATTAGCTGATTTAATACAATTGCCTGTTCACCAGCCTGCCTGCGTACTCCTGAAGCATCATACATTGTGATAATACTAAATACGAAAGAAAGAGAAAACACGGTTGATGTTACACCTTCCATAATCCCAATTCCTGTGGTTAAAGCAGCTACTGCTGCAGAATGACTGCTAGGCATACCACCGGTGCTAAATGCCAAACTTAAATTAAATTCTCTCGCCAGTACTAATTTAATTGGAATTTTAATAACTTGTGCAAAAACAATCGCCGTTAAGGCTGCCAGTATGGGGAAATTTAAGAATAATTCCATTATCGTGTAACCATCCTTCCTGCTAAAACGATAAAGATAATTCCAAAACGTAGTTATTCCATATTTAACGGTTAATCAAGGATAAAACTTTCTTACTGCATAACTTCGGGCTAAGGAACATCCCTAAGTCTTGGCGATAAAAAAGTTTCCAAGATGGGGTTATTTTATCACAATGGATGGATAAAAGCCATACTGCCGAGAAGGGGAGGATGGTTATATTTTAGCGTTTACCCAGCGTGAAAGAACTCCTCGTCTGGACAGATTCATCATGAACATTGCAGCTAGACATGTGAACGCAGCATCTTTTATGAGAAACGGAATCATTCCTGTCCAGGCCAGTGTGTATGAAATGCTGAGTTCTAACCAAGTATTCATAGCCAAATACATGTAGGAAACGCCAATTCCATAATTAATAAACAATCCGACAAAAGCAACTGCTGTATATGTAATAACGTTTTTTCGATGAATGGTTTCTGTGATCCAGCCCACAACAAATGCAATAAAAATAAAGGATAGGATAAATCCTCCAGTTGGGGTGATGATTGCCATTGGACCACCTGTTAGCCCCGAAAACACTGGAACGCCGGCCATACCAATAAGTGTGTATGTAAGCATAGAAATAGCTCCAAGCTTTTTTCCAAGCATCAAACCAGCTAAAATAGCAAAAAATGTTTGCAATGATAAAGGTACAGTTGCACCCCCAATAGGGACTGCAAGAAAAGGAAACCACACGGTAATATTTGCGCCAATTGCCATAAGGCAGACAAATACGGAACCAAATGTCAAATCAATTGGACGTAAACTTCTCATTCAACTTCCCCCTTTTTCCTTGCAGTAGTGAAGTGTAAACTTTTCTACTGCATAATTGAAACCAAAGACTTGAAATCATCCGGTTTTTCTAAATAATAATAAGAAACCCATCTTTTGTCAACATTTTTTTGTTTGGGGTGACAATAAAGAGCAGCCCTTGAAAAGGACTGCTCTCATCTTTTTTTATTTAATTGCCGCTTCTAACGCAACTTCCATCATTTCATTAAAGGTAGTTTGTCTTTCTTCTGCGGAAGTTTCTTCTCCAGTTAAAATATGATCGGAAACTGTTAATACGGATAAAGCTTGACGACCATATTTAGCAGCCAGAGTATATAGTGCTGTAGTTTCCATCTCAATTGCCAAGACTTTATAATCAGCTAATAGTTCATTTACTTCTCTGGCATTGTCACGATAGAAGGTATCGCTAGTGAAAACATTTCCTACACGAAGCTCTAAACCTTTTTCAATGCCTGCATCATATGCGTTTTTCAATAAGTCAAAGTCAGCAAGTGGGGCAAAATCAATCCCATTGAATATCATGCGATTGACCTGTGAATCTGTAGTTGATCCCTGAGCGAGGATGACATCCCGAACATTTACATCTTTTTGGATAGCTCCGCACGTTCCAACGCGGATTAATTTTTTTACATCATAACTTTGAATTAATTCATTTACATAGATAGAGATAGATGGAACGCCCATTCCAGTTCCTTGAACAGATACGCGTTCCCCTTTGTATGTTCCGGTAAATCCTAACATTCCCCGAACATTATTATATTGTGTTACATCTTCCAGAAAGTTTTCGGCGATGAATTTTGCCCGGAGCGGATCGCCTGGCAATAAAATTTTGTCGGCAATTGCACCTTGTTCTGCACCAATATGTACACTCATTATAATTCCTCCTACAAAAGGTATTCTTTCAAAATAACGTTATCATAACGATTATTCAAAGACAAATATCTTAAGGATCTTTTCGCATAGTTAGCTGGTCTTTAACTTTTGCAGCAAACAATCTGTTAGAAAAACAGCCTATCTTAAAAATTTTATCCTTTTTGTTTCAAAAAATCGCGTTTTTGTATATACTATAGATAGTTCATTTTTTCACTAAGATAGTGGATAGAGTACTGATAAACAGTACAGATGAAGAAAATAGTTTTGGAGGATGATTTAAGATGAAAGAACAAACATTTACAATTACAGCAGAAACTGGTGTACATGCCCGCCCAGCTACGTTGTTGGTAAATAAAGCAGGACAATTCCAATCTGAAGTAGAAGTTTCATACAACGATAAAAAAGTTAACCTGAAATCAATTATGGGTGTAATGTCACTAGGCATTCCTAAGGGTGCAGAGGTTAAAGTTATAGTAACTGGAAGCGATGAAGAAGAAGCGCTTCAAGGCGTATCTGAAGTAATTAAAGAACATTTAGGAGAATAATGAAAAAAGGCCGGGTGAAAAACTTCCCGGCTTTTTTCAACACTTTAGGATAATATAAAGAGTAGTAATTGGTTTAATAAGTTTAAGGTGTGAAAATATAATAGCTCTTATCATTAGGTGTAGAGTGAGCAAAGCTTTTTAATAGTAACTCTTTTGATAATAGTTCTCTTCCAATCCCTTTAATGTAAGAAATGCTTGTTCATTGTATTTGGTATCCTCAGCAGTAAGTTTTTCTTTATAATCTCTTACGGCCTGTTTTAACGATTCGCTGTACGTTGGGATTTCTTCGGGGAAAGGTTGTACTGCAGCCTTCTTGACATTCATCTTTTCATGATGTGCGAGTGCTTTTCGTTCATGGAAGAATACATTTTCCACTTGATACGGGTTGTGTAGATCTCCCTGCATCGGATGTTTTTTCACAGCCAGGACTTCAATGAGATATTGTCTTCCTCTATCCTCTTTTACTTCCCCGATGTATGTACCTGAATTATAGTGGGCACGAACAATTTCCCCAATTTTCACATCTGCCATATTGATCCCCTCCTAATTTCTATTGTCCCAAAAATGTAACAGATTAGCGAACATTTTGCGGTGCAGGTTTAGTTGGAGTAGAAATTTTGATATACTATTAAAAGAAGGATGTGAATATTCATGATGCCATTTCTTTATTTTCCGGAAGATAAAACGGAATATTTACCAGCTCTGATAACTTTATCTGTCTTTATTATATTTGCGGTCGTTGCATTGTATTTGTTCTATAGATATTCAAAAAAAGAGGAACGCAAATTCAATGAAAAATATGAAGATGAAATTAAATATGCAGAAGGTGAAGATAACTTTACCGAAAATAGATAGGTTGTATTTAAACCCTCCCAGAATTTTTGGGGGGGATTTTTATTATTCAGCAGGTTTATCTTTTTAAATCTTGTAGATACTTATTAGAAAAGACATTAAAGGAGAACGTAATATGCGTTTGTTTGTTTTGATTTTAATTCTTTTATTGGCATCTTGTCAAACCGAGAGTGAGAAGACAAGGACAATAGACATGTATAATGCATCTAGTGATATGGTTGGAACTGCTACATTGAATGAGCAAGAGGATGGTGTGCAGATAGAAGTAAGCATTGAGGGGTTAGAGCCTGGATTTCATGGAATTCATGTGCATGAATTTCCTACTTGTGAAGGGCCGGATTTCACAAGTGCTGGAAATCATTTTAATCCAGAAGGAAATGAACATGGTTTAATGCATCCAGAAGGATCTCATTTAGGTGATTTGCCTAATGTCGAAGCGGATAGTGGTGGTTTGGTTGAAGCGGAGTTAATGATGGCAGGTGCAACACTTGCAGATGGAAAAAAATCGATATTGAAAGGGGAGGGAACTTCCCTAATAATAGATGAAGGACAGGATGATGGAGTAAGTCAGCCAGGTGGGGAATCCGGAACCCGCATTATTTGCGGAGAGATAAACACCGATCCCGAAGCCGGTTCATCTGAAACGCCAACTGATCCAACTGATCTAAATGAAGACCAGGAAGAATAAAAAGAAAACGGCCGATGCTTTTTGGCACAGGCCGTTTTTTACTTCATAAGTTAAGATTTTTAATTCGATGGTGAATAAGTCAACTGTTCAGAGCATTTAAACAACGTTAAAAGCATAAGAGTAGTGCAGAAAACATCTATCTATTATTCACTGCATTAATAATACGCTTGACTCCTTCTTCAACAGTAGCTTTCGGGCAGGCAATATTCATTCTCATAAAATACTCGCCTTCCTCTCCGTAATCGGCACCAGTGTTTAAACCTACTTTTGCTTTTTCAATCATAAATTTCTTCAGCGTTTTGTTGTCCATTTCTAGTGAGCTGCAGTCAATCCATAGTAAATACGTGCCTTCGGAGCGGATGACTTTCAGCTCTGTGTGTTTTTCCAGTTCTTCTGTAACATAAACCTTATTTTCTTTAAGAACTGTTTTTAATTCTTCAAGCCATTCTTCTCCATGGACATAAGATGCTTCCAATGCAGTGTTGCCCATGGTATTCAGCATGCCGTGCCCCTGTTTGCTGAGCATTTCATCAAGTGCTTTACGTTTCGTTTTATCTTTAGTAATGACATAAGATGCCTGTAAGCCTGCTAAATTGAAGGTCTTAGATGGTGACATGCAAGTGATTGTATGTTCAGCTATTTCTTCTGACAAGGAAGCTAACGGAATATGCTGCTCACCTGGATAGATGAGATCTGAATGGATTTCATCAGATAAAATCAGCACGTTATATTTCAAACATAATCTTGCCATTTCTTTTAATTCTTTTTCATTCCAAACACGACCGATCGGATTATGTGGAGAACATAGAATAAATACTTTCACACCTTGTTTTAGTTTTGCTTCGAAGTCTGCAAAATCAATTTTATAATAATTACCTTCTAATTTTAAGGGGCTTTTAATGAGTTCCCTGTCATGCTGGTTGATAACATTATAAAATGGCGTGTATACAGGTGTTTGAATCAATATCTTGTCCTGTGGTTCTGTAAATGCTTGCACAGCCATTTGTAAGCTTGTAACAACACCTGGGCTGAATGATAGCCACTCCTGACTAATTTCCCAATTATGACGGTTATCAATCCAGCGTACAATGGAACTCTTTATCTCATTATCTATGATTGTATACCCATAAATCCCATGCTCTGCACGTTTAATTAATGCATCGTTAATGCCTTCAGGCGCTTTAAAGTCCATATCAGCTACCCACATCGGCAGCACATCATCTGTTTGAAAAACGGGACGAAGCATGTCCCATTTCACGGAACGTGTATTTTTTCTATCATGTATTATATCAAATAACCCCATAATAAACCTCCTGACAATTTACTATACCCATTATAACAAACTAATTTGATAAAATCTTAACTTATGAATGAGTGGTAAGTATATTTTTTACTTTAAACGATCTAAGTTTTACTTTGATGGATACAAAAAAAAGCAAAGCGCTTAGCGCTTTGCTTACAGGGGGAATACGAGAAAGTCTTACATTTATATTATTACCCCGCATGAAAAAATATAAACATATCTTACAAATCTTTTTTTAAAACATGAAGTGTTTCCGTTAAAATATTTACAGACGCTTCTCCAGTGCTTCTTTCTCTTTTTCAAATCCTGGTTTACCGAGCAATGCAAACATATTTTTCTTATACGCTTCAACACCTGGCTGGTCAAACGGGTTCACTCCAAGAAGATAGCCGCTGATTGCGCAAGCTTTCTCAAAAAAGTAAACGAGGTATCCAAATGTATGGGCATCAAGTTCAGGCACTTCTACAATTAAATTTGGGACGTCTCCATCCGTATGTGCAAGCATCGTACCTTGGAATGCCTTATGATTAATTTCATTGATTGTTTTACCTGCTAAATAATTCAGGCCATCGGAATTGTTCGCTTCTTCTTCCAAAGTCATTTCTTTTTTCGCTTTATTCACATGAAGAACCGTTTCAAAAATATTTCGTCGACCTTCTTGTACATATTGTCCAAGTGAATGAAGGTCTGTTGTGAAATTGGCAGAGGAAGGGTAAATTCCTTTTTGATCCTTTCCTTCACTTTCTCCGAATAATTGCTTCCACCATTCTGAAAAATATTGTAGGCTTGGCTCATAATTGATGAGCATTTCCGTTACTTTTCCTTTGTTGTATAGAATATTTCTAACAGCAGCATATTGATACGCCGGATTTTTAGCAAGTATTGGCTCAGCCAGATCGTTCATTGCATTTTTAGCGCCTTGCATTATATCATCAATGGAAATACCGCTGACAGCAATTGGCAATAATCCTACTGCGGTTAATACGGAATAGCGTCCGCCGACATCATCCGGGATGACAAATGTTTCGTAACCCGCTTCATCCGCGGAAGTTTTCAACGCGCCTTTTTCTTTGTCTGTTGTAGCGTAAATACGGTTTTTCGCTTCCTCTGCTCCATACTTTTCTTCAAGGAATTTCTTGAAAATACGGAAAGCTACTGCAGGCTCAGTCGTTGTTCCACTTTTGGAAATAATATTAATTGATACATCCTTATCTTTCAGGACATCGAAGAGCTCACTCATATAGGTTGAGCTTAAGTGATGACCGACAAAAATAACTTGTGGTACTTTCCTTTCTCCTTTGGACAAAAGGTTCTGGAAGGAATGGTTCAGCATTTCAAGTGCAGCACGCGCTCCTAAATAAGAACCGCCAATGCCAATAACAAGCAGGACATCTGAATCGTTTCTGATTTTATCAGCACTGGTTTTAATGCGGGCATATTCTTCTTTATCATAGTTCTCCGGTAAATCAACCCATCCTAAAAAGTCACTTCCTGCTCCTGTTTTATTATGTAGGGCATTATGGGCTGTCTGAACATAGCTCTCGAGATTCTCTATTTCGTTCTCGTTAAAAAATGATAGAGCCTTATCGTAGGTAAATGAAACATGTGTCATAGTAAACCTCCTGGGAATCATAATTAATTTAATTCTATTATTACTTTAACCAAGTGAAGCAACGAAATCAAGAAAGAGAGTGTATATTAATTAGAAAATAGGAAATAATAGTCACGGATTACCATGAAGGATTTATATATCGTTTTGAAATCGGCTCCTGTTTCTTTGAAAAATTAGCTTTTGGTTAAGCTTCGACTTCAGAAAAAAAGAGAACTCGCATATTACGTGAGTCCTCCAATTACTTTTTACCATTACTTTTTAAAGTTTTCCGATTGGTCAATCCATTCCTGAAGTTTGTCTTTTAACGTGTTAAACCCGGCAGCATCATCTTCCTGTTGTTTTACCGGATTTGATTTTTGCGGTTTTGCAGGTTTTTTTGGCGCTTCTTCTGTTGCGCGAATGGATAAAGATACTTTATTTTTTTCTTCATCTACGTTGAGGACTTCGACTTTTACATCATCTCCAACGGTTAAATGATCATTAATATCTTTTACAAAACCATGCGTTATTTCTGAAATATGAACTAAACCCTGCACTTCTTCATTTAAAGCAACAAATGCTCCGTATGGTTGTATTCCAGTAACTTTACCTTCTAAGATTTGACCACTCTCTAATTTGTTCGTCATGCTGAACAACTCCTATACCTATATTCGATTCTTTTTACACAATATATGATTTTACCATAAATTTTCCGGTGTAGCAAAAATTATCATGAAATATATAATTATAAAAAATCATCTTCTGACAATAGATATAAGAATATCATTTCTTTTTAGTATGAAATCAGCACCGGGGTTAATTTTCCATTCCTTATCACGTATAACGCCCAGCAACAGATGCTGATCTTTGAGGTAAGTCATGGAACCCTGATAAAACGTCTTATTTTCAAGTTCTTCTGTGATTTTTCCGTGATGAAATTCCTGTGTTTTTAATAAATGTAAAACATCATCAAATGGCATTGCCGACTGGATACGGGAAAGTTCATGATAAAGTAATGTACTCATGAAATCATTCGATTTAATAATGGTGGTTGCACCGGCGCGTAAGGCATTATCGATTTGAATTTTTGATAATATCTCAGCAATAATCGGTATTTCTTTGTTGTTTCCTCTGACGGCCACCGTTGACAGTATAGTAAAGTTATCCGCTTGACGTTCGCTTTTTGATATATCTGCAGTTATAATTACACATTTCGCCTGTTCTATGTTTGCCCGATGCAGTGTCTCATCTTCTGTAGCATCCCCGTGAATAAAGTGTACAGGATAATGCTGGAAAGAAAGGTGGTTTAATGTACGGTCAATGAGAACAATACGAACATCCGAATCTTTAGCAATTGTTATATCAAGTAATTGTCTTGTACGCTCATTCCACCCTATTATGACGTAATGGTTGCTCCCTTTAAAAGCCACTTTACCCTTTACCAAATCCTGATCTCGTTTAATGGTAGCAGCAGAAAACCTGGAGATATAAAAAGCGATTAAACCACCACCCGTGAGAATTAATAGGATTGCAATAATCTTTCCTGGTATACTTAATGGGACGTAATCACCGTAGCCTACTGTAGCAGCAGTTACAAAAGCCCACCATATCCCATCAAAAATGGTAGGGAATTGCGCAGGCTCCACCAAATGGATGATGACACCATAAATAAACATCAATAGAAGAATGGTCAGTAATAACCTAATGATGACGGGCAGACGAAAATAGATATTTTTAATTAATCTTATGCTCATAGTGGTCACCTTACGTTTTGAATTCTGTTTCCTTAGTATAGCAATAACATTGTGAGCTTATACAAAAGGCTGATACATTATGTGTATCAGCCTTTTGCAGTCCATTATTCAGCTATTTCTAAGTGTCTGTTTTATACTCGAATAAGCATCATTCCAAAAATCCGTATTATCCCGGAATGATTTTGTCATAAAAAAGATCATTTCTTTAAATTTTTCATTGTAATCAGCTGCATCCTTATTGGGGAGAGCCTTTCCAGATTTGTCTACAAACTCCTGAACTTCTTTCGCACGTGGTCCCCATTTCGCAACTTCATTTCCGTCCTGGTCAATAAATATAAAAATGGGAATCGACCGGGACTTTCCATTTGTAAGATATTGATCCATTAATTCAAGGTTTTCGTCCCGGAGCAGCATCCGTACATCAATATCTGCTGCTTCTGATAATCGGAGTAATACCGGAATATTCATCATGGCATCCCCGCACCAATCCTCAGTTAGTACAATTGCACGTAGATTTCTTTCTTTGATATCTTTGAAAAAGTCGTCATCTTTCGGCAACGTGAAATTATCATACACATGCAGCAGGTTTTCTTTATGCTCATCCATTGATTCAATATATGTATCTGGTGACATAGCTTTTTCATACCATTGATTCAGTTGCATTGTTATTCGCTCCTTCAGCTAAAGTTATTCTAAATTTTACCCATTATTTCGTGTTCCGTAAACAAAAGTGCTCTTATTAAAAAATTTTGCTATGATGGAATGAATGATGAATAAAGGAGGAACAGTATTGAATAAAACAAATCACGATTTTTTATTGGATTTATTACATATGCCATCACCGTCAAGTAATGAAATGGCAATTCAGAAAAAATGGATCAATTATGTAAAAGATTTTACGGATGAAATCAGGACTGATCATGCAGGAAACGCAATCGGGGTATTGAATCCAGAAGCACCATTTAAAGTATTATTAGCTGGTCATATCGATGAAATCGGACTTGTTATAAACCGGATTGATGAAAAGGGGTTCCTCCATTTCGATAAGATGGGTGGTATTAATCCGAAGGCGGCGGTAGGAATGAAAGTAACTGTACTTGGTTCAGGCAAATCGGTTACCGGCGTAATCGGTGTTAATGCCCAGCATCATGGAGGTCTGAAAAATGACTTTGGTCTAGGGGATTTATTTATTGATTGCGGCTACAGGACGAAGGAGGAAGCACAAGATTATGTACAGATAGGAGATTTGGCAGTCTATAAGACAGATTCTGAGGTTTTGATGGATCGGTATGTGTCGGGACGCGGCCTGGATAATCGTACAGGGGCATTTATTATTGCTGAAATATTGAAAAGGTTAGCAGAGAAAAACCTTTCTGTCGGTGTTTATGCTGCCAGTACGGTCAATGAAGAGACAAATATGGGTGGGGCATATTTTGCTGCGGCAGGGATAGAGCCAACAATGGCAATTGCTTGTGATGTAACATTTGCAACAGACTATCCCGGTGTAGATAAAAACAAGCATGGAGATGTTCGCTTGGAAGATGGTCCGGTTTTGGCGAAAGGTGCTCCGATTAATATAAAAATAAATAAATTGCTGGAAAATACTGCGAAGGCGCTAAATATAAATGTTCAATATGAACTCACACCAAGAATGACAGGTACAGATGCTGATAAAATGCGATTAACCGGCAAGGGTGTACCCGTATCCTTGGTATCATTGCCATTGCGTTATATGCACTCACCTGTTGAAACAGCTAGTCTTAAGGATATTGATGAAGAAATTGAACTGCTTGTGACAATGATTGCCGGGTTGACTGGTAAAGAAAGTTTAAACCCATTAGAAGACTAAATTATGTTGAAAAATGATAAAAATAAGTCGACAATCTGTTGATATTCAGGTTGAAGGCTTATTTTTTTTAGTTTTATAAATGAAATAAGGTGCATGTCCCGATCTTGGTGAAATGACAAATTTTTTGACATTAAGATTTCATTATTTCAGTGTGCAGGTCTTATGTACGTTTTAATATGACGTGAAATATGTATTAATATCTAAAAAATGTAAATGAAAAAGGGTAATAAGACCTATTTTTCCGTTTTCAAGAAAGCAACACTGTAATAAAAATAAGTAGTATAGGAAAATACAATCAGTTTTTTTATAAAGCACTGAAAAATATTGTTTTTTATCGGAAAACATAGTGAATATCCACCAATATAGCTATTTTTATAAAACTCCTTTAACTAACTGGGACTATAACCTATGAAGTAAATGAAGAAAAAGTAATACTAATCTATCAATTTAGAAAATTCTACACAATTCTTCTTTAAAATCTATTATACTTGCTTTAACAACTTAGAGTCGTTTACATCACCACTGAACACCGAAGCTAACACAATTTTTAGTGAAGGAGGGAGGGTGGTTTTTTTGTTGGTAAGAAAGTAAGTTCCTACTGTCTCCTGTTATATAGAGACAATGTGTGTTGCCCGGTGTGCAGATGCATAAATGAAAAATGATGGGAGGAAACAAATTGAAGTTAAAGAGAAAACAAAAAGTTAAAGCTTTTAGTATTGCAGCATCCGTTCTAATGACTTTTTCTTTAATTGCACCAAGTGTTGCTCTTGCAGAATCAAATGGCAACATCCATCACTCTGTAAATGATTCCCATAAAGCGCAGAAGCTTGCACAATCAAAAATGGGTGAGCGTTTACAAGAAGAATTTAATGCGGATGAAAAGGTAACATTCTTAATTAAATTTGCCGACAAGGCAGATCCGGCAGAAGTAGCAGCAAATGCGAAAGAACGTACAACTCAAGCAAATCTTTCCGCACAAAAGGCTGAACATGTGCAACGATCTGCGGTGATTTCTGAATTGAAAGCAGTTTCATTAAATTCCCAGGCAGAGGCTAAAAAATATCTGGAGAAGGAAGTTGAGAATGGAAATGTGGAGAATTTCCACGCTTACCACATCGTAAACGGGATGGCTGTAACTGCTACAAAAGAAGTTGCAGAGAAAGTTGCATCCTTTACGGAAGTGGAAAAGCTCCTACCCAATGAAACGAGGGAATTATATACCAGTGTAACACCGGATGCAGAAACACCCGAATCCGACATTAAGAACGTTGAGTGGAACGTGGAACGTGTTGGTGCCCCTGCAGTTTGGGAGATGGGGTTTGATGGTACAGGTACGGTTGTTGCAAGTATTGATACCGGTGTACAGTGGGATCATCCTGCCTTACAGGAAAAATATCGAGGCTATGATTCTACTACAGGGGATGTTGACCATACGTACAGCTGGTTTGACGCGACAGCAGGCGAAGAAGAACCATATGACGATCAAGGGCATGGTACACACGTGACCGGAACGATGGTTGGCAGTGAAGCAGATGGTTCTAATCAGGTTGGCGTAGCTCCTGGTGCTGAATATATTTCCGTTCGGGCATTTACCGCAGCAGGTGGAACAGATGCGGATCTATTAGAAGCCGCTGAGTGGATATTAGCACCTGAGGGCGATGTTTCCAAGGCTCCAGATGTTGTAAACAATTCATGGGGCGGTGGTCCAGGTCTGGATGAATGGTATCGTGATGTTGTCATTGCATGGAGAGCGGCAGAAATATTTCCAGAGTTCTCAGCAGGTAATACAACATTTACAAATCCGGGTGGGCCGGAGTCGGTTGCAGTCCCAGCGAACTATCCGGAATCATTTGCGACTGGCGCAACCGATAATAACGATAGTTTAGCTAGTTTTTCCTTACAGGGACCTTCTCCATATGATGAAATAAAGCCTGATATTTCCGCACCTGGCGTGAATATTCGCTCGACAGTACCGGGTGGCGGGTATGAAGGTGGATGGAATGGTACATCCATGGCAGGTCCAGCTGTATCAGCAGTTGTAGCACTTATGATCCAAGCGGATGCCAGTTTGACCGTCGATGAATTGGAAGAAATAATGATGAATACAGCAACGCCATTAACAGATGAGGAATTTCCAGATTCTCCAAACAATGGATATGGATACGGGTTAGTGAATGCACACGATGCTGTATCGTCTTTGGTTACTGGTCTGGGAACATTGGAAGGACAGGTTGCAAAAGATGGTGACGATACGGAGGCACCTACTTTTGAACATGAAGCTCCAGCAGAAACCTATGAGGGAATGAATCTGGATTTAACCGTTGACGCTTCAGATAATATCAGTATTGCTTCAGTTGCTGTCAATTATGAAGATCCAAGTGGAGATGTACAAACGGTAGAAGCAGATCTTGTATCTGGTGACTTTGAATCAGGTGAATATCTTGCAACAATACCTGGAGATCATATTGACGGAGATTCATTCACGTATCATATTGTAGTTAATGATTTCGGAAACAATGAAGTAACCAGTGATGGATATGAAGTTAATGTTCAACCTGGTATCACCGTTGGGTACGCAACAGACTTCGAATCTGAGCCGGAAGGATGGACGGTGCTCGGAGAGAATAATAGTTGGGAACGTGGTGTACCAACGTCGGGACCAGAGGAAGCTGCTTCGGGTGAGAATGTGTATGCAACAAATCCGGATGGAGAATATGATAGTAATTCGAATACTACGCTTTTAATGCCACCCGTTGATCTGCCTGAAGATGAATCCTATCTGCAGTTTAATCAATGGTATAATATTGAAAACAACTGGGATTATGGTCATGTGTTTATTTCTACCGACCAGGAAGAGTGGACGCAAATCTTGCGGTTGACAGGTGAATCTGATGGCTGGGAAAGCACTGAAATCGATCTTTCCGAATACAGTGGCCAACGTGTGTACATCGGATTTAACTTAGAAACAGATGGAAGTGTAGTAAGAGATGGCTGGTATATTGATGATGTTACATTATCCGACACATCAGAAAGTCCTAGTGCATCACTTGGTGTTGTGCCTGGAAAAGGAAATGCACTGGGGATAGCCAAGGGCAATGGTAAGGCAAAAGGGTTAACAAATGGAAATAATGGAAAAGCACCAGGATTGAATAAAGACGACGGGGAAAAGGCATCTTTAAAAGAAAAAGTAGATCCTGCGAAGATTAAACCAGTATTACCAATAAAAGAAAAAGAACCGATCGAAGAAGAAGTAATCAATCCAACATTACTGCCATTGGGAGCGCAAGTTAGTGTACTTGAAAGTGGACGATCCGTTAACACAGATCCTGCTGACGGAAGTTACTCCTTGCTTCATGCTGCAGGTGACTTTACCGTTACTGCAGAAGCTTACGGGTTTCATTCAGATGAACAATCCGTAACAATTGAAGCAGATGGCAATACAGAAGCTGATTTCGTATTAGAAGAAATTGATCAATATACAGTAAATGGAACAATTACAGATGAGTCTACGGGTGAACCAATAGAAGGTGCAACGGTTCTGCTTGTAGAAGATGCAAATGTTGAGCCAGTAGTAACAGACGCTGACGGAACCTATTCTCTGACCGCTTATGAAGGCGATTACACAATAAATGTATTGGCAACAGGTTATCATAGCAAAGAAGTAGAAGCTAACCTGGAAGAAGATGTAGTTGTAGATGTTGCACTCGAACCATTTCATGCTGTTCCGGGCGGAGAAATCGGCTATGATGACGGTACTGCTGAAAACGCGCGTGCATTCTATGATGCGGGAAATGGATGGGCAGTAAAAATGTCTTTACCCGAGGAAGAAGAATCAGCCGTTGTAACGGATGGTGTGTTCCAATTCCATGGAACAGATTGGCCAACTCCTGGGGGTACAGAGTTTGCAGTTGAAGTATGGGATGCATCTGGACCTGATGGAACACCTGGTGAAAGAATTGCGGGGCCGATTGATGCGGAAGCAACAAGAAGTCTAGAGGAATGGACGGTAGTTGATTTGTCAGAGCACGCAATTACTGTCAATGATGATTTCTACATGGTCTATATTCAAACAGGAGCAAACCCAAATGTACCTGGTTTAGCAACAGATGAAAACGGGCCAAACGCGGAGCGCAGCTATCAATACGTTGGTGGAGCCTGGTCACCCTCTCCAGCAGTTGAAGGGAACTATATGATTCGTGCTCGTGTAAGCTATGAAGTGGAAGAACCAGTGATTACTTCCCCGGCTGAAGATCAAATTACCAGTGAACAGGAAATTACGGTAGAAGGGGAGGCCTCTCCAACAACAACTGTCCAATTATTAAACAATGGGGAAGAAGTTGGCAGAGCCGAAGTTGGTGAAGATGGCCAGTTCGCTATCCCGGCAGAGTTAACAGAAGGTGACAATGAATTAACGGTAGTGTCATTACTTGATGACACGCCTACAGGTGAATCAGAACCAGTTCTGGTAACGCTGGATACACAGGCACCAGAATTAACAATTGAAAGTCCAGAAGACGGGGATAAATTAAATAGCGAAACAGTAACGGTTGAAGGTACAGTATCAGATGCCAATCTTGATGTTGTAGAAGTAAATGGACAGGAGGCAGATGTTACGGATGGAACCTATTCCAAACGAATCCTGCTTGACAATGGAGAAAATGAGATTGAAGTTGTTACACAGGATCTGGCTGGAAACAGTACATCGGAGTCCATTACAATTGATGTGAAATATGCTGCAGCTGAAATTGAAAACCTTACACCTACAGAAGATGTATCTATCAATGCGGGTGAAAGTGTGAAAATCGAATTTGAAAGTGAACCTGGATTAGATGCTACATTTATGATTCATATGCCACTAACAAATACGACAGAAAATGCAACGGAACTTCCAATGAGGGAGACAGATGATGGAAGCTATGTAGGATATTGGACAGCTACAAACAGCGTAAATGCCGAAGGAGCAGTTATTGAGGTCAAAACAGTAGATGACTATGGCAATGAAACACGCAAACAGGCAGAAGGTAAATTATTTATCAACGCTGATTGATGGTATATCTGGGAAAGGTTCAGAACAACAATCGCTTCTGAACCTTTCTTACTGCATAAGTACAATTAGGGCTTTATAGCCATAAAAGCTTGAGTGTTTAGTTAAGTTTTCAATTCTCACTGGAAGATAATTTTAAAAAAATTGTAAAAGTCTTTTCAAAACAGATAAAGTATTGTATACTGAATACAAATTAAATTATCGATTCCAATCTTCGGGGCAGGGTGAAATTCCCGACCGACGGTAAGAAGCAAATTTGCTTTAAGTCCGTGACCCACAAAGCAAAAGGCGGAGTGGTTGACCTGGTGTAAATCCGGGACCGACAGTATAGTCTGGATGGGAGAAGATGTTGAGCCAAATTTAAGTGTGTTTCGCGCTTATATTTTCCTGTGAGAAATCTACCACCCTAAAGCCCCATTAGGCTTTAGGGTTTTTATGTATTTTTATTATTGGAAAAGGCTTTATCCTTCATCGAAACGAGATAGGAATCGGTTAAAGATGGAGGAGGAGAAAGATGATGCAATCTACCAGCAAGCAATCATCAAATCTATTAAAACTTATTATTCTGGCACTACTTGGTACTGTTTCACTCGTACTATTTTTCTTGAATTTTCCGTTACCACTTTTACCTGCCTATTTAAAAATTGATTTCAGTGAAGTACCAGCATTAATTGCTTCACTCATTTTTTCACCAATGGCAGGAGTAATTGTAGTAGCCGTGAAAAATATACTCTATTTAATCGTTTCAGGAGCGGGTGATCCTATCGGGGTTGCTGCAAACTTTCTGGCAGGTTTGATGTTTGTCGTCCCTGTATCAATGCTTTATCATAAATTTAAAGGTGTTAAAAGCATCGTATCCGGCTTAGTGACAGGAACGATCATCATGGCGCTTGGAATGAGTGTATTAAATTATTTTCTTATTTTACCGGCATATTCCTGGTTCATGGGCTGGGAGATGACAGAACAGGTGAAGTGGGTGTCCGTCGTTGCGGGTGTGCTACCTTTTAATATTATCAAAGGTATTGTAGTTGGTTTACTATTTGTTCCTTTATTTGTAAAAATGCGAACATGGATTGAACAGAAACAAGCTAATCATATATAGATTAAAAAAGCTAATCCGAAAGCGGGTTAGCTTTTTTTGCTGCTTCAATAAATATAAAATAATTGAAACCCTCATAAAAAGCTCTTCTCGTAAATTTTGTTACCCTTTAACGTCACAGTTGATATAAAAGACGACGTAACCTAGCAGTGACTTCCTCTCATCCTTTACAAAATGAGTGCTACTCCAGCGCTGCTTAAAAAACACTCGCTTTCCACGGGGAACGCTTCAGCCTCCTCACTCGCAAAGACCTCGCCTTAGGGGTCTTCAGACTGTTCCTTTTCCCGTAGGAGTCTCGCATTTTTTTAAGCAGCTTAGAATAGCTTTCTATTTGAGTGAGAAAGCCTCCATGAAACATAGATTCCATGAGCTTTATCCTTTCTATAATCAGAACACCACTCTTAGCGTAGGCAGAATACGTAGACTCCAGCGGGAACAGCACGAGTCTGAAGACCCCGCAGCGGCGATCTTCCGCGAGGAGGCTGAAGCCGTGCCCGCGGAAAGCGAAGTATTCTGCCGAAGCGATTGTGATAGCACTCGGGTTCATAGAAATGGAAGATAGCAAAACCATGATAAAGTTACTTCGTCTTTTATATCTATTGTGTCAAAAGCAACATATCTTTCGATGGGACGAGTAATCACAGTCCCAAGTCTTTTTGATGGGATGAGTAATCGCAATTCCAAATCATTTCGGTGGGGCGGGTAATCGCAGCCCCATACTAATTGAAAACAGCCTTATTAAAAGAAACAATAAAAAAGGACTGACCCCCAACACTCTAACTTAATTCGCGCAGCGGAGCACAGTCCTTAAAAAATCACTCTTCTTCTTCAACCAAATTTCGTGCGGTTGGCATTACTTCTAATCGTTCAACAGGTATCTGCTTTCCCGATTTTTCACTCAAACCATAGGTGCCTTCTTCCATACGCACCAATGCATCATCAATTTCACGCAGACGGTCTTCACGGACAAGGTTCAACCCAGCATCCCTTTGCTGTTCGAATTGCTCTGTCCCCATGTCTGCCTGGTGGTTATCATAATCTGCCAGCTCACCAGTCACATCATTTGGACTGTCGCCATAATTTGATTCTATTTTTTCTTCATTTTCTTTTTTTAATTTTAACAGTTGCTCTTTAAAATAATCTAATTGTTTTTTGTTAAGATGGTTACGCATAACTATCTCCTTTCATCTTTGTTTCTGACTGTAAATCAGAAAAGCAGACTAGATGAACGTACTGATTAATAGAGACAATCCTAATAAAAGTCCATATATAGTGTTCGTTTTTCCGGTAGCGACCATTGCTGGCATCATTTCAATTGGTTCTGTCTTTCCGTGGAAACCTTTAATGACATCGACGGCTTTTACGATACTAAGCAATGTAATAATCGACCATAGCGGCAGGATTCCCGTTATAATGTAAATGACAGTTAGCAGATAGACGATGAAAAATAAAACTGCAAGGAAGTTTACTGCTTTTTTGTGTCCTAAAAGAATTGCAATCGTCTTCCTGCCACTTTTTTTATCACCAATTAAATCTCTGATATTATTGGAGAGCATGATACATCCTATCAATATTGCCACAGGGACTGAAGCCCATAAACTCACTGCCGTTAATGCTCCTGTTTGGTTGAAATAACTGATTCCAATAATGACAGTTCCCATGAAAAAACCGGAAAACAGTTCACCTAATGGGGTATATGCAATTGGATATGGCCCTCCTGTATATAAATAGCCGAAAAGCATACATATTAAACCAATTACGGCAATCCACCAGCTGGACTGAATACAAATATATACACCAAGCAATATGGCAATACCAAAGAAACCGAGTGCTAAACTTAAGACTGTTTTTGGCGGGATACCATCCCGTACAATCGTTCCTCCGATACCAACAGAATCTTCTGTATCGAGTCCACGAGCATGATCGTAATACTCATTGAACATGTTTGTCGCAGATTGGATTAGCATGGAGGCGATTAGCATGGAAAGAAATAATGATATATGGAAAGAACCTTCTGTAAGTGCCAGCATGGAGCCGACAAAAACAGGTATAAAAGAAGCTGTTAATGTATGTGGACGCAATAGGCGCCACCAAATCTGAAAACCATCTCTCTCATTTAAAGCCTGTTTCACATTTACTTTATTTGAAGACTGCATTATACTACTCCCCCTGAAATCTATCTATATCATATTAATAGTAAGTAAATTGGGATGTGGTGTCAATTTATCTAAATTATTAAAAATAGCCCCTTTCCTTGAGAAACGATGAAAAAGAGAATAAAATAAATATGATAGTCTCTTACGGTATTTTAACGGAGGTTTATACCAATGATTGAAACAAAAGAAAAATCAATAGAAGAATTATTAAATAAAGCGATTCTCAAGCTGAAATCAAATCAGGATTTTCAGCTTGTCAGCTTAACAAAAAAAATAGACGATGCAGATCCGCTTCAATTTTTTGAAGCAGCAAAAACTACAGAGAAAGACCGTACCTTTTGGGCAAGCACGGATGACACGTTTAGTATCGTTGGAATTGGTAATGCATTTGAAATTATTGCAGAAGAGAACCGGTTTGAAATAACAGAAGATCAATGGAATAATCTTGTGAATGAAGCAATCATTCATAATCCGTATAAAAAAGCTGGTACGGGAATTGTTGCCATTGGGGGAATGGAGTTTGACCCTAAAAAAGAGAAAACCAAATTATGGAATAATTTTAAGGCCAGTCATTTTACCATACCGGAATTCATTTTAACGAAACATCATAACGACTGCTACTTCACGGTAAATATCTATGTGCAAAAAGAAGATCATCCCATTCAGCTGGCAAAAGAAATAATGGAAGCAGAAAAAAAACTTTTCACCTATACAAGGAAAGCTGATGATGACTTGGTTCTTAAGAATAAAGTGGAAATTTCGCCAGAAACATGGAAAGAGACAGTGCGGCAGGCAACGAAAGAGATTAGTCAAAATAAAGCAGAAAAAATTGTGCTTGCAAGGGAATTGCGCTTAAAGTTCAATAAACGGGCTGACATTGGCTTGATATTGGAAAAATTGTTAGACATGCAACCGAATAGTTATATTTTTGCATTTGAAAAAGGGGAAGACTGTTTTATTGGCGCTACCCCTGAAAGACTGGTGAAAATTGACAATGAACGTTTACTGTCAACTTGTTTGGCTGGAACAGCTCCGAGAGGGAAAACGAAAGAAGAGGATATAAAAATCAGTTATGAGCTGCTACATGATGAAAAAAATCGCGAAGAGCATGACTTTGTCGTTAAAATGATAAGAAATAAGATTAAAGATTATTGCTCGGGTATTGATATACCGGATGAACCTGTCGTCTATCCACTTAAAAACTTACAGCATTTATATACACCAGTAACTGCAAGTTTGAAAAAGGGCTACAGTATTTTTGATGTGATTAAA
Organism: Virgibacillus ainsalahensis; assembly: GCF_055380755.1. Classification (NCBI taxonomy): domain Bacteria; kingdom Bacillati; phylum Bacillota; class Bacilli; order Caryophanales; family Bacillaceae; genus Virgibacillus; species Virgibacillus ainsalahensis. The sequence goes on from NZ_AP043943.1 coordinate 1,242,896, forward strand.
CAATTACATCCGACACCAGCGCTTGGTGGGACGCCACGAGAAGAATCTCTATCTTTTATCCGTGATAATGAATTATTGGATCGTGGTTGGTATGGAGCACCAATCGGCTGGCTGGACAGTGGTAAAAATAGTGAATTTGTTGTGGCCATCCGCTCAGGTCTCATACAGGGAGATGAGGCGTCTTTATTTGCAGGTTGTGGAGTCGTTGCAGATTCTGATCCGGAAGCAGAATATGAAGAAACAAATGTTAAGTTTTTACCAATGCTATCAGTATTAGGAGAGTAATCATGAATCATACAGAGATTTTGACACGTTATACAGCTAATTTTACAGATGAACTTGTGATCAATGGGATAACAGATGTCGTCATTTCCCCAGGATCAAGATCTACACCACTATCCTTGATGATGACAGAACATAAGGGAATAAACGAGTGGATCGTTCTGGATGAGCGTTCCGCCGCTTTTTTTGCGCTGGGAATGGCGAAAGAAACAAAACGGTCTGTCGCGCTTGTTTGCACATCAGGAACCGCTGCAGCTAACTACTTTCCCGCCATTGTAGAAGCACATTACAGCAGAGTACCTCTGGTAATACTAACCGCAGATCGCCCTCATGAATTACGGGACGTCGGGGCGCCGCAGGCAATTGAACAAATTAAATTATACGGAGACTATGTGAAGTGGTTTCAGGAAATGGCCTTGCCTGAAGCTTCGTCAGCCATGTTAAATTATGTGAGAAGTAAGGCTGCACGTGCTGTTTACATGGCTAATGAGGGAAACCCGGGGCCAGTTCATTTAAATTTTCCATTCCGGGAACCATTGAATCCTGATTTTTCACTGGAAAATATATGGAAATCCCCATCTGAACGTGAACAATCTTTCAGCCCAGTTATCGGTGGAGATAAAAGGTTATCACAGCAACAGATACAGCAGCTTGTTGATAAACTCCAAGGTAAGAAAAAAGGTGTTATTGTCTGCGGACCCCAGGTGGACATGAATTTTGCTGAAGCAATCACGAAACTTGCCGATAAATGGGGCCTACCAATACTTGCCGATCCGCTTTCCCAAGTACGGGCAGGAGATCATCCAAAAGATAGGATCATCGAAACGTATGACGCATTTTTAAGAAATGAATCGGTTCGTAAACAGCTGAAGCCGGACTTTATCATTCGCTTTGGTGCCATGCCGGTTTCCAAACCATATCTTTTTTATGTAAAAGAACATCCAGAAGCAACACAGTTTATATTGGAAAAACATACAGGGTATCGTGAACCAACAGGAAACAGTACTGAATTTATCTTTACGGACCCGGTATTGTTTTGTGAAGACATGATGAAAACTGATATGAACTTTGATTCAGAGTGGTTCGAAGAATGGCTGGAAATGAATGAAATTGCCAAAAGGCATTTACTGACTGGAATGGAAACGGCAATAACAGAGGGTGAGGCTGTGAGGGGGATGCTGGAAGTTATCCCTGATTATAGCAGTTTATATGTAGGCAATAGTATGGCTGTGAGAGATGTGGACACTTTCTTCATGACAACAGAGAAACATATTTCGGTTCTTGCCAACCGCGGCGCAAATGGGATTGATGGGATGATTTCCAGTGGGCTTGGTGCAGCGGCTGCCGGTAAACCGGTAACCTTGCTTTTAGGAGATTTGTCCTTTTTCCATGATATGAACGGATTATTGGCTGCAAAGCATTATCGCCTTAATATTACCATTTTACTGATTAACAATAATGGAGGAGGTATTTTTTCTTTCCTTCCTCATTTAAATAACGAAAAACATTTTGAAGCATTATTCGGCACGCCGGCAGATATAGATTTCGAGCAGTCTACTCAAATGTATGGGGGACATCATGTGGTCGTTACACAGGAGCCTGAACTGAAGGAGGCACTTGCAAGAAGTTATAAGCAACAAGGTTTAACCGTCATTGAAGTGCAAACGGACAGAACTGCAAATGTTCAGTGGCATCGTAATAAATGGAAAGCCATTGAGCAGGAACTCCTGGCGAGAAAGGAGTGAATGGATTGTATTTTTCAATCAATGATGCATCCTACTGGTATGAAATTCATGGTGAAGGGAGACCAGTCGTATTGCTTCATGGTTTTACTGGCAGCTCTTCCACATGGACCGATTTTATTTCCATGTTACAAAATAACTTTAAAATTATTTCGATTGATCTTCCTGGACATGGGAAAACAAAAACACCAACCCCCAAATCAATGGAAGCATGTTGTCATGATCTAAAGGAATTGGTTCACTATATTCAGTTGGAAAAATTTCATCTGCTCGGGTATTCTTTGGGTGGCAGAACAGCCTTATCTTTTGCGATGCTGTACCCGGAAGCTATTCAATCATTAATACTTGAAAGTGCATCACCAGGGCTGGCAACAAAGAAAGAGCGCCAAGAGCGAATAGAGAAAGATGAACAAATTGCCAAACGAATAGAAAACGAGGATCTTGAGGAGTTTGTTAATTTTTGGGAAAAACTTCCACTTTTTGATACACAAAAAAAACTCCCCCGTCGTATTCAAAGAAACATTCGGCATCAACGACTCGCACAAACAAAAGAGGGTCTAGCCCAATCATTGCGTAATATGGGAACAGGAGTGCAGCCTTGCTGGTGGCACCAGCTTGAATCCATTTCAAATCCTGTTCTGCTGCTAGTGGGTGAACATGACCATAAATTTACCAATATCAACAAAAACATGGAGAAAGACTTAAAAAATGCCCGTTTTGAAATAGTCGAAAATGTTGGGCATGCAATTCATGTGGAAAAAACAGAAGTTTTTGGTAAACTAGTAATGGAGTTTATTTTATCCAGTGAATACTCCAAGGCTGCTTTATGAATATTACATAGTGGCAAAACATACCACAAGGAGGTTTTCGTATGACAGTAGAATGGGAAAAAGCAAGAGATTATAATGAGATTATTTATGAGAAATATGATGGTATTGCAAAAGTAACGATTAATCGCCCAGAAAAACGCAATGCTTTTACACCGCTTACCGTAAATGAAATGATTGATGCGTTTGCGGATGCTCGTGATGATTCATCCATCGGTGTTATTATTTTAGCGGGTGAGGGAGAAAAGGCATTTTGTTCCGGTGGAGATCAATCCGTACGGGGACATGGCGGGTACGTAGGTGATGATCAGGTACCACGTTTAAATGTTCTTGATCTGCAGCGCTTGATTCGTACCATTCCAAAACCGGTCATAGCAATGGTTTCAGGATATGCTATCGGGGGAGGACATGTACTGCATGTGGTCTGTGATTTAACAATAGCAGCAGATAATGCTATATTCGGTCAAACCGGGCCAAAAGTGGGAAGCTTTGATGCAGGTTATGGTGCAGGATACTTAGCTCGTATGGTAGGCCATAAGAGAGCTCGTGAAATTTGGTATTTGTGCCGTCAGTATAATGCAGAGGAAGCGTATGAAATGGGTATGGTAAATACAGTAGTTCCATTGGATAAACTGGAAGAAGAAACAATCCAATGGTGTGAAGAAATTTTGGAAAAATCGCCAACTGCACTGCGCTTCCTGAAAGCATCCTTTAATGCAGATACAGATGGATTAGCAGGCCTGCAGCAAATGGGCGGAGATGCAACACTTCTTTATTACACGACGGAAGAAGCGAAAGAAGGAAGAGATGCATTTAAAGAAAAAAGAAAGCCAGATTTTAAACAGTTCCCACGTTTTCCATGATTGAGCGGGCGATTTATATTTTTATTCAAACCTTTGCTTTCAAACAGGCAAGGGTTTTTTTAAAACGAATAAGACTTGGTAACTAGTTAGGGTATTCTGACTTGAGATTGAAAGAGGGTATAGGTATATGGCTGAAATCATTCCACATTGGTTAACAAAACAAGCATCTTTAGCACCAGAGCAAACAGCAATTGAAAATCTCTCCGGAGAAAAAATGACCTTCCTGGAGTTGAAGGAAAAAAGCCAGCATTTTGCAAAAAAATTAGCAGCAAATTCTGTGAAAGAAGGAACTCATGTAGGTATATTATCCTCAAATAGTTCATCCATGGTTATAGCAATTCATGCACTAAGCTACCTTGGAGCAGTTTCTGTCATGTTAAACACAAAATTAACGAAGGAAGAGCTTAACTATCAAATCAAAGATGCAGAGGTTTCATTGATATTAACGAGTGAAAATCTTTATGAGACGACAGAAGAAATGAATTTTTCAATTTCTGTCCATTCCTTTTCACAGATAGACAGGGAAGGGGAAAAGAATATTAAACTACGTCAAGAAATCAATTTGGATGACCCATTTACAATCATCTATACCTCTGGTACAACCGGCTTCCCAAAAGGTGTCATCCATACATATGGGAATCATTGGTGGAGCGCAATCGGATCTGCACTAAATCTGGGCTTAAACAAAGATGATAAATGGCTGTGCGCATTGCCAATTTTTCATGTCGGGGGCATTTCTATCTTTATAAAAAGTGCCATTTACGGCATGCCGGTTTATTTGCTTGAAAAGTTTGATGAATATATCGTGCATGAAGCAATCATTACTCGAGGGGTTACGATTGTATCGGTAGTTACGGTAATGGTCCAAAGACTTATGAATATTCTTGGTGATGATCGTTATCCTGTGACGTTTCGTTGTATGCTCCTTGGTGGGGGACCGGCACCAAGACCACTACTGGAAAAAGCGAAATCAAAAAACATTCCCGTCTTTCAGTCCTATGGTATGACAGAGACATCCTCCCAAATTGTTACACTTAGTCCTGCCGATGCTTTGGAAAAAATCGGGTCCGCTGGAAAACCACTAGTTCCAGCTCAATTGAAAATAAATAACACGAAAAAAGACGATTCAATAGGAGAAATTTTTGTGAAAGGACCGATGGTGACAAACGGTTACTATAAAAATAAAGATGCGACCGAAAAATCCTTGACAGACGGTTGGCTGGCCACGGGAGATTTGGGTTACCTTGATGAGGATGGCTTTTTGTATGTTGTGGACCGCAGAAAAGATTTAATTATCTCAGGTGGGGAAAATATCTATCCATCTGAAATTGAAAGTGTACTTTCCGGTATGGATCAAATTAAAGAAGTTGGTGTAGCAGGTAAAAGTGATGATACATGGGGGAAAGTACCTATTGCATTCATCGTCAAAAACCGACACATAACTGAAGAGGAAATTCTAAATTATGCTGCGCGATACCTGGCTAAATATAAGCTTCCCAAGCAAATTCATTTTATTGATCAACTGCCGAGAAATGCTTCCAATAAAATTGTAAGAGCAGCATTGTGGGATTCCCTGTAATAATTGTGGACTTTTTTCGACAGGATACGTTTGAAAAATTCCCTTTAAAGGTATATATACATATCTTTAGCAAAGGGGGAATTATTATATGAATAATTTCATGGATCAGTATTTCACATCCAGTTTCATGCAAGGCGTACAAAACTTTGTCATTGCACTTGTAATCTTATTAGTTGGGTGGCTGATCGCAAAATTAATCGGAAATGCTGTAGAAAAAGCACTTGGAAAAACGGATTTGGATGATAAGTTATTCAATAAGTTCCGGGAAGGTGATAAACCGGTTGAATCGAACAAGATTATTGGAAAAACGGTTTATTACATACTTCTGTTAGTAGTATTCATTCTATTCTTTAATGTATTGAACTTGAATATGATTGCAAATCCGCTTTCCGATTTAATATCAACATTCCTGAACTTTATCCCGGCAGTATTGGGTGCGGCATTAATCCTTCTGTTAGCATGGATAATAGCTACAGTTGCACAATGGTTAATTGTACAAGGAAGTAAAAAGATTAATCTGCAGCACTTGTTTTACAAGATGAAATTGGCAAGAACAGAGGAAGAAATTAATAAGTATACCGAGACAGTGGGTAAAATTGCTTTCTACCTGATTTTGTTGCTATTTATACCTGGCGTACTGGATGCACTCAATATCGGTGGAATTGCCGAACCATTCAGTGGACTATTATCTACGATGCTGGCATTCATTCCAAATCTGGTTGCCGCAGCGCTTATTTTTGCAATAGGCTGGTTTATCGCTAAAATTGTCAAAAATATAGTTACAAATTTATTGCAGGCAGTTGGTTCAGAAAAACTGGTAGACCGCCTGAAATTGACAAAAGTTTTTGAAGGAACAAGTCTGGCAGCATTTGTTGGAAATCTTGTATTTATTATCATTTTGATTCCAATTACAATTACTGCTTTGGAACAACTCGAGTTAACAGGTATTACTGAACCGGCAATAAGTATGCTCAACACAGTTGTAAATATGATACCAAATATTCTTATTGCGATTGCACTTATTCTGATAGGTGTATGGTTAGGTAAACTAATTGGTGAATTTATACAAAATTACTTGCATAAAATGGGATTTGACCGTATTGCCTCCCAAATGAACCTAGGTAAGGAAGAAACAACACAAAGTAAAATGACGCCATCTGGAATTGCTGGTTATGTCGTTCAAGTATTGATTGTGTTTTTCTTAACCGTACAGGCATTATATGTGATTCAACTGAATTTCCTTGTTGAAATTGCATCAGCGATTACGGCTTATTTACCAGATGTGATCGCAGCGGTGCTTATACTTGGTACGGCACTAATTTTGGCAAATATTGTGGCAAAAGTATTGAAAAATATACTTACTGGTCCCGCAGCGAGTGCGTTGGCAGGATTTGCTAAATATGCCATTATCGTACTTTCCGTTTTCATGGCATTGACACAGCTTGGAATTGCAACGACAATCGTCAGCTCAGCATTCATTCTAATACTGGGTGGGCTCGCATTAGCATTTGGCCTGGCATTTGGTCTTGGCGGAAAAGAATTTGCAAGCAAGTATTTAAGGAAATTTGATAACACGATTGACGAAACAAAAGTGAACGAAAACAGATCCAATCCAAATTCTTCAGGCAATATCACAGATGATACACTAAACAATAAGGATCTTTTCGGTAATGATGGAGACAAATAATAAAGGTTAAAGATCAGAAAAAGGATGTTCCAAAATTTATGGATCATCCTTTTTATTTGCAGTTAAGAAACCAACATGGCGGCTAAGAGCATGCCACCATCATCTATAATAAAATAGCTAATTTAGCTATTTAAATTTTCGAACATCTACATATTACATAATTTCCGGTACTACTAGCCAAATTAATAGCAGGAGGTGCGGTATGGAAAAGAAAAATTATTATGTAAGTGTAGGCACAGGCGAGATTTCTCAAATCAGATACGATAACAATGATGCTTTTGTTATCAATGCTACCGAAGAGGAAGTTAGTCTATTACGCCGGAAATTGGAAAACCTGAATGGCGCCAGTATCCAATCCTTCTGGCGGGCGCATGTACCAATAAAGCCGTATCATGAAGACAAGCCAAATGATGATTATGATAGCAATATGAAAGACACGTTTCAAATGCTCTACGACTGGGGCGATGAACAAACAAAAGCCCATATTACATCGATGGGGATTTTAACGGACAATCATATGTAGAATGGAAGGGGAATAGAATACACATTGATATTCTATTCCCCTATTTGTGGTTTATCCACCTGGGTATAAAGGAATAGCAAAAGTACAACATCAAACAGGGGGGAAAGTCATGAAGAATAGACATCATAAGAATTTAATAATATTTTTAAGTATTGGCATCATTTATACATTATTAATCACGTCAACATTAACCACAAGCGGGTTACAGCTAGCTGGGGCAAAGGGCCACCAGCAAATGGAAACCATGTCCAAAGATAAAATATTACAGACTGAACATAACGAAGAGACCAATGAAATTACGCATGATAAAATCATTTCTTTAACAGACCAATTTATGGAAATTTTGCTTCAGGATATTGATGAGAATTATAAAGTAGAAAATTATGATACAATGGATGAGTTACTTAACGCATTTGATCAAGTTGCTGCAAGGGAAACAGCAGAACCTTATGTTCACTTTTATTATACGGAAGAATCGGATGGCTTGTATATTCTTCCAACGGAAACACCGCCATGGTTCACAAAAGATAATCCGTATAACGTGATACAGCTGGATAACAACAAAGCTAAAGTCGTACAGGATAACCACTCTGTTTTCTATGATAATTATACGATAGAAATTGAATTTACATTTGATACGCAATGGAAAATAACAAATATTAACCTCTTATAAGGAATAAAGGCAGTTGACAATATGTACAGATTTAAAGATTATTATAACAATGAAGTTAAGCTATCATTTGAAGACCATCCATTCTCGAAACATCCCCTGCATGTATGGGCAATTTGCAGGCACCAGGAGCAATGGCTTTTGACAAAACATAAGGGCAGAGGGTATGAATTCCCGGGAGGAAAAGTTGAGAAAAATGAAACACCAGAACAGGCAGCAATTCGGGAAATAAAAGAAGAAACTGGAGGAAATGTTGAAACCATTGATTATATCGGACAGTATCGTGTTGATGGGAAAAGTGAAACGGTTATAAAAAATGTTTACTTTGCTTATGTAGACCAACTAGCCCCCCAAGAAACCTATTATGAAACTGCAGGCCCTGTTTTGATAAAAACACTTCCATTCAATGTAAAGCATAACGAATCATACAGTTTCATGATGAAAGATGGAGTCTTGGACCATTGTATGGAGTATATTAAAAATCGCCTATATTAAAGCATAGGCGATTTTTAATCTCTGTTTATGTTGTATGCTTTATGAGCCATTTTTCCAATTTCTCAACAATCTTATACATAATTGCTGCAAATATGGCGATAAGAACGAGACTGGACATAACTAGCGAAAAATCAAATACTTGGAACCCGTAAATGATTAAATAGCCCAATCCTTGTTTTGAGACAAGGAACTCCCCAACGATTACACCAACCCAGGAAAGCCCCACATTCACTTTTAATGTTGAAATCATTGCCGGCATTGTCGCTGGGAAAATTGCTCCTTTAAAGCATTGCCATCTAGTTGCACCAAAACTTTTTAAAACTTTTTCATAGTTTGGGTCGACTTCGTTAAATGCAGAGTAGATAACAAGTGTTGTAATGATAACAGATATAATTGCTCCCATTGCAATGATGGAAATGTATCCCGGTCCCAGCGCGACAATGATGATTGGTCCGAGAGCGACCTTTGGCATTGCATTCATTATAACGAGATAAGGATCCATTATATTGGAAAAGCGTTTGGAGGACCATAATAAAGATGCGATGATTATCCCTGCAACTGTTCCGATTATGAACCCTAATACTGTTTCAAATAACGTTACCTGAACATGTAGCAGCATCGACCCATCTGAGATTCGAGAAGCCAGCAATTGGATTACCCTGAATGGTGAACTAAACAATAATGGGTCAATCCAATAAAGTCTGCTGGCAATTTCCCATAGAGCAACAAAACAAACGAGAATACTGATTTGCCATACGAAAACAATTTTCTTTTCCTTTTTAATTTTCCTTTTATAGTTTTCAAAAAGGTGCTGGTCAGATTTCTTTTCCATTGCTTTGTGATCCCACCTTCTTCTCGTGAGGAACTATTTCTTTTTTGTCCAACTCTTCCCAAATTTTATCGAAAAGTAGTTGATACTTTGCGTGACGTCTTACCAGAAATGGACTTTCATCACGTAATTCAATTGGAACTTCAAAAACCTTTGCAAGAGACCCCGGATTGGCATCCATCATGAATATTCGATCACTCATAGCGATGGCTTCTCCAATATCATGGGTTACCAGGATTGTTGTTTTTTTATAGGATTTTAATAAGTGGGATACAAGATCTTCTAATTTTAGTTTTGTCTGATAGTCAAGTGCTGAAAAAGGTTCATCCAGCAATAATATTTTCGGGTCATTAACCAATGTGCGCACAAGTGCAACCCTTTGACGCATCCCACCGGACAGTGAGCTCGGATAGGATTCAGTCACGTCTGCTAAACCAACTTCACGTAGTAAATCCAATGCAATTTCTTTCGTTTCTGTTGTGTTCGTGTCAGAAATGGTAGGTCCTAATAAAACATTATCAATAATTGTTTTCCAAGGAAATAAATAATCCTGTTGCAACATATATCCAATCGCCAGTTCGGACTCTGAAATTGGCTTCTGCTCAAGGAGTACATCACCGGAGGTTTGTTCCATGATTCCTGCGATGATGGAAAGTATTGTAGATTTCCCACAGCCGCTGGGACCGAGAAGTGCAATGAACTCGCCTTCTTTTATGGAGAGTGATATATTATTTAATGCTTTGGTGTAGCCATTTTTTGAAAAATAATGATGGGAGACTTTATCTAATGTTAGAAATGACAAATGAATCCCTCCTTAGTTGCTGATAACTTCTTCAGCAAATTCCGTATTTACAAGTTCTTCATATGGAACATCTGCCGGAAGTTCTCCGGATTCTTCCATAATATTTTTAAGGTTTTGCCATTCTTCTTTATTCAAAATCGGATCTGTTGCAAATGATCCCTGACTTTTATAACGGTCAATGGAAGCGGCGAGCATATCTAAATCTGTATCATCGAAATATGGCTGTATCGCTTCTGCTATGTCCTCGGCGTTGTTTTCCTTTACCCATTGCTGCGCTTTATAAATAGCCCTGGTGAACTTGCTCACGGCCTCTTCATTTTCATCCATATAGCTTTGCTTCGTCATAAATACGGTATAAGGTACTGTACCGGATTCTTCACCAAAAGAGGCAACAATATGACCATTTCCTTCTTTTTCAAAAACGCTTGCTGTTGGTTCGAATAATTGAACATAGTCATAGTCGCCAGATGCAAAGGCTCCCGGAATATTAGCAAAATCAATGTTTTGACTTAATTCTAAATCACCATGTGGGTCAATATCATGCTTTTTCAATACAAATTCACCAACCATCTGTGGCATACCACCTACACGCTGCCCTAAAAAAGAGCTATCTCTAAGGTTTTCCCATGCGAAGTCAGGCTGAGGTTCTTTTGCTACAAGAAATGTACCATCTGTTTGAGTTAATTGTGCAAAATTAATCGCATAGTCTTTGGAATCCTGTGCATACACATAGATGGAAGTCTCTGACCCAACCAGCGCAATATCAGCACCGTCAGACAATAAAGCAGTCATTGTCGTGTCGCCGCCCCATGTTGTTTGCAAATCAACATCCAATCCTTCTTCTTCAAAGAATCCCTTTTCCAGTGCTACATACTGCGGGGCATAAAAAAGGGAGCGAGTCACTTCAGCTAGACTGATTGAGGTTTTACTATCGGTATTACATGCAGAAAGAAAAAGGAGTATCAGACAGGAAAATACAGTAAATACTTTTATTTTTTTCATATCATTCCACCCTTTCATTTAAATAGTGATATGTCATCCCAGTTTATGCTTATTTAAAAAAATGTGTGAATGCCCAGTGTGGGCTTTTGGTAACTTTTTATATTTGCTTAGCTGCAAAAAAAGCCGACCTCCACAATGGGAGGTCGGCTTCGTTCTTCGATATAAATTAATTCCTTTTGGGATGAGGAATATATAATTGGTTATGCTTTATAAACAGGTCCTGCCTGCTTTATTTCATTACTAGCTTTAGAGAACTTCTTAAAATTCTCATGAAACTTCATTGCCAATGATTTTGCTGCAGAGTCATAAGCATTTTTGTCTTTCCACGTGTTTTTTGGAACTAATACTTCATCAGGGACACCTGGGACATAGGTTGGTATTTCCAACCCAAAAATTTCATCTTGCGTTGTTTCAGCTGAATTTAGTTCTCCTTCTAATGCGGAATGAATCATTGCTCGTGTATACGATAGTTTCATACGCTTACCTACACCATATGAACCACCAGTCCAGCCGGTGTTTACCAAAAAGACATTGGAATTATGTTGATCAATCTTCTCTCCGAGCATTTCTGCATAAGCGGATGGTGCCAATGGCAGAAACGGTGATCCGAAGCAGGCTGAGAAAGTTGCCTGAGGCTCTGTGATACCACGTTCAGTACCAGCAAGTTTGCTCGTATATCCACTCAGAAAATGATACATTGCTTGTTCTTTTGTCAATTTGCTTATTGGTGGCAGTGTTCCTGACGCATCCGCTGTAAGAAAAATGATTGTGTTTGGGTGCCCAGCGACACTAGGTGAAAGAATATTATCGATATTTTCTAAGGGATATGCTGCTCGTGTATTTTCCGTTAAAGATGTGTTATCATAATCCGGCATCCTCGTTTGTTCATCAAGAACAACATTCTCCAAGACAGAGCCAAACCGGATGGCATTAAAAATCTGTGGTTCTTTTTCTTGGGAAAGGCTTATGCATTTCGCATAGCATCCACCCTCAATATTAAAGACACCATTTGGACTCCATCCATGTTCATCATCACCAATCAACCGGCGGTATGGATCAGCGGATAATGTTGTTTTACCTGTACCGGATAATCCGAAGAATAAAGCAACATCACCTTCTTGACCGACATTAGCAGAACAGTGCATGGATAAAATATCCTGCCGGGGAAGTAGATAGTTCATGATAGAAAAAATGGATTTCTTTATTTCTCCGGCGTATTCCGTTCCTCCGATTAACACAACCCTCTTTTTGAAGGAAATTATAATAAATGTTTCTGAATTTGTACCATCTTCAGCAGGATCCGCTTTAAAATTTGGCGCAGAGATGACAGTGAATTCAGATTGATGGGATTTGAGTTCCTCCTCTGTCGGTGTAATAAATAATTGACGGGAGAATAGATTATGCCATGCAAATTCATTGATGACTTGAATAGGCAGGCGGTATTTTTCATCTGCACCGGCGAATCCCTTAAATTGATACAACTCATCTTTAGTTTTTAAATAGGTAATCATTTTTTCATACAGCTTGTTAAATGAATCTTCATCAATTTCCTGGTTAACAGTACCCCAATCAATATATTCATTACAAACATCATCTCTCACAATGAATTTATCCTTTGGTGAACGCCCTGTATAGGCTCCTGTTGTGGAAACAACTGCACCCGTTGCCGTCAGTACCCCTTCATCATGGGAAAGAATCTTCTCAACTAATTGAGGCACGGATAAATTAGCTTGCAGATTATGGTGGGAATAAATATCCTTTAAACATGGTCTTTCTACCATTTTCATATGAATACCTGCCTTTTTAATAAATTTTAATTTAATTATACTCATTTATGATAGACATGAAATTGTTGAATCTGATTATTAGTATAACACATTAAAATGAATAGTCCATACTAATAAAAAGATTTATTGATAAAATTTTATGTATTCACTAATATAATGTTAAATTAGTTGACACAGAGCGCGTGTTTCGGTAAGCTGAATTTCGAACGGATACTCTCTTATTCAGAGTTGGTGGAGGGACAGCCCCGATGAAGCCCAGCAACCATCACATCATGTGAAAAGGTGCTTACCTGTTGCAAGGATATCTCCTTGAACAATAAGAGTGAAAGGCCATGAACTCCTTTCCTCATGACTGCAGGAAGGGCTTTTTTACTTTAATAAGGATTTTAAGTATAAGAAACCCTAGGCTGTCGCCAATGATTGACGACAAGTCAAGTATTACTTTGGATAATATCGAAATAAAAATGGAAATAGAGTACCGTAATTAACTATCAGGGGAGGATTTAGCCATATGGCTGCCAATCGTCGTTTATTTACATCAGAATCAGTAACAGAAGGACATCCGGATAAAATCTCTGACCAAATATCAGATGCTATTTTGGATGAACTTTTAAAAAAGGATCCATTTGCACGTGTAGCTTGTGAAACAACTGTAACTACAGGGCTAGTATTGGTTTCTGGAGAAATTTCTACAAATACATATGTGGATATCCCGGCAATTGTCCGTCAAACCATTAAAGAAATTGGGTACACTCGTGCGAAATTCGGCTTTGACGCACAAACATGTGCTGTATTAACAGCAATCGATGAACAATCTGCTGATATCGCCGGCGGAGTGGATACAGCATTGGAAGCGCGCCAAGGAAAAATGACAGATGAGGAAATTGATGCTATCGGAGCAGGGGATCAGGGATTAATGTTCGGTTTCGCCTGTGATGAAACGGAAGAATTAATGCCGCTTCCTATTTCCTTAGCACATAAATTAGCGAAACGGCTATCTGAGGTACGTAAGGAAAAGATTCTCGACTATCTGCGTCCAGATGGGAAGACCCAAGTCACTGTGGAATATGATGAGAATGATCAACCGGTCAAAGTGGATACTATTGTTATTTCCACCCAGCATCATCAGGATGTGACAACAGAACAAATTGAAAAAGACATTATTGAACATGTGATTAGACCAGTTGTTCCTGATGAGCTGTTGGATGGTACTACAAAATACTTCATTAACCCGACAGGCCGTTTTGTGATTGGAGGTCCTCAAGGCGATGCAGGATTAACCGGACGTAAAATTATTGTTGATACTTATGGTGGTTATGCTCGTCACGGTGGGGGTGCATTCAGTGGGAAAGATTCTACGAAAGTGGATCGTTCTGCTGCGTATGCTGCACGCTATGTGGCTAAAAATATTGTCGCGGCAGGACTGGCAAAAACATGTGAAGTGCAGCTTGCCTATGCAATCGGGGTTGCAGAACCGGTGTCCATTGCGGTCAATACATTTGGTACAGGAATTGTAAGCGAGGAAGAATTAGTAGGAGCAATTCGTAAATTATTTGATTTGCGTCCTGCAGGAATTATCCGCATGCTTGATCTCCAAAAACCAATTTTTAGAAAAACGGCTGCGTATGGTCATTTTGGAAGAACGGATGTTTCACTCCCATGGGAGAAGACGGACAAGGTGGATGAATTAAAAGCCCTTATTGAAAATAAATAAAATAAAAACGGACAATGCAGCACTCCGCATGTATTGTCCGTTTTGTATTATAAATCCGTGTTTTTTTTATAATACTCTCCTTTTTCCACATAAGAACTTCTTACCCGTTCCATTTCTGCAAAATCTTCTTCCGTCAATTCACGGACGACCTTTGCCGGCCTGCCCATGACCATTGTATTTGCTGGGATTTTTTTACCTGGTGGCACAAGGCTTCCTGCCCCCACAAAGGCATTCTCCCCGATTTCAGCGCCATCCAGTATAAGGGATCCCATCCCTATGAGCGCATTTTTTCGTATAACCGCAGAGTGTAAGGTCACCTGATGACCGATTGTCACATCATCTTCAATTAATAATGTACGATCAGGACTTTGGTGAAGCATGGAAAGATCCTGAATATTCACCCGTTTGCCGATGCGGGTTGGTGCTACATCCCCTCGGATGATTGTTTTAAACCACACGCTTGATTTTTCACCAATGGATACGTCACCGATTACCAGGGCATCTTTTGCGATAAATACTGATTCATGGATAGAAGGTTCTGTATTTTTATAAGCATGCATATTTGATTCCTCCTGCAAAGTATGATGATATAGGTATAGTATAACAAAAAAGATGAAAACTTTCGTAATATAGATGGAGGTGTTGAATTGACAAGCAGTATACCAACTTCGGCATTCACCTTAATGCTAACAGTATATCGGAAAGTTTTTCCTGAGGTCGAGAAAGAATTATCCTACTGGAAAAGCCGTGCTGAACAAATACCAAATGAGGAATTACGGTCGCAAGCACTTGCAAGTATCGAGGCAAAACGGTTTCATTGTCAGGGTGGTGGTGTTTATGCATTACTTGCAGGAGATAAGTGGAGGGAAGCAATCCAGTTTATAACAGCTTATCAGACAATCAGTGACTACCTGGATAACTTGTGTGATCGCAGTACATCGATGGACCCAAAAGATTTTAAGCTTCTGCATCAAGCGATGAGAGATGCATTGACACCAGATAATAACCTGAAAAATTATTATGAGTTACGAGAAGATCAGAATGATGGAAGATATTTAACCGAGCTTGTCCAGACTTGCCACAAGACAATAAGAAATCTGGATTGCTATAATGTCTTGAAAGCATACTTACGAAATCTGGAAGGGCTGTATAGTGATTTACAAATACATAAACATGTCACTGTTGATCAGCGAATCCCACGATTAACGATGTGGCATGAACAGCACAAAGAACAAGCACCTAACCTAAGCTGGTATGAATTTTCTGCTGCTTGCGGGTCGACACTTGGTATTTATTGTCTCGTATCTTATGCGTTAGGTGGAAAGATGACGGAAAAACTGGCCGAAAAATTTTATAAAGGCTATTTTCCATTTATGCAGGGGTTACATATATTATTGGATTACTATATTGATCAGTATGAAGATCTGGAGGAGACGGATTTAAACTTCTGCAACTATTACGCAGATCAGAAAGAGTTAAAAGAACGTTTCATCTATTTTATAGAACAAACGAAGAAGTGTGTACAGGCATTACCTGACCAGAGGTTTCATCAAATGGTTCAGATGGGACTTGTTGGTTTATATCTGGGTGATCCAAAAGTGAAAGAACTGGCAGGTGCAACCGATATGAAAAAAGCGCTGTTAAAAGCGAGCGGACCAACTTCGATTTTTTTTCATTGGAACTCGAAAACATATTATAAGTTGATTGAAATCCGGAAACAAAAGGCTTAAAAAAACCTCGTTCCATAAATTTCAATCATTATTTCTTTTGGATTGCTAATATAAACGGCGGGTCATTTCTTTGGTTAATAAACCCATACTGTAATACATTATATTTCTTCTGTTCGAGATGCAGTACATGTTTTAACAGGGCATCTTTCTCCTGTTTACCGCCCTCATGCCCATAATATACGACGAGTACAATCAAACCTTCTTTTTTAAGGTGACTCAAGATTGTGTCGATGGCGATGATTGTTGATTCGCCCTTAGTGACAACAGACTTATCACTCCTCGGTAAATATCCGAGATTGAATATTGCGCCCCCGATTGTGTTAATTTTATCTTTTGGTAAATATTCTGCAAGATTCTCGTGACTATCATGAGTTAGCGACACATTCGTACGATTATGATCGATTAATATCTGTTTCGTGGTTGTAATGGCCTGTCGCTGAATATCAAAAGCGAATACATGCCCATTGTTACCGACAAGGTCGCTTAAGAATAAAGTGTCGTTTCCATTTCCACAGGTCGCATCAATTACAGTTTCTCCTTTTTGAATCGTTTCTTCTAATAGGTAATGCGCATAGTTTAGGATTCCTTTAAGCATCGTGCATCCACATTCTTTCATTTAGTATTTTTTATACATACTTATTTTATCACAACATTCATTAATCAAAAAAGGTTGGATATTTTTATAAAGCTGTACCTTATTGCAACCTCCCTTGTTCTAGTGTACTATATAACTATCACACTAGAACAAGGGAGGTTATTGTTATGAATCCTGCTTTTAAATCGTTATACAGGAAAGAATGGAAAATAATGAGAGGCATTTTTATCGGTCCATTTGTTGTCACAATTCTTATCATATCTATCAGTAATTTAACGAATGTCCAAGACATCATAAATTTACTTTTAAGCATTATGGCTTTTGGATTTGTTATTTTACCATTAGCGGTATTATTCAGTCTGAATACAGAGGCAATTCAATTGGAATTATTTCTCCATAACCCTCAATCTATCCATCAACTACTTTTCGTGAAATTTTTGAATGGGGTCATTTTTGCTTTCAGTTATTTATTTATCTTATCGTTCTTTGTTATAGGCATAAATATGGTCTGGGAAGTTTATTCGATCAATTGGTTTCTGCTTTTCATTCTACTGTTGTTTACAAGTACGCAGATGATAATGATTTCTATCTTTCCAACAATTGTAATTCTTTTATTCTGGACATTACATCAACTGTGGCGCACCCATCTGCGAGGATTAAGTATTATTGCAGTATTTGTTTTATTAATTCTCAGTTTCCAGCTAATGAGTTTATTTTGGAATTCGGCACTCTATGATCTATTAACAAAATGGGGATCGTTTTCACTACCGTTTGATTCTTATCAAGTAAGTGAATTAACGGTTACCTCCGGCTTATTTCATTTTAGCGGCTTAGAAGGTACGGTGTTTCTGGGTACGTATGTATTTTATGGAATCTTCACAGCCGTATTATATCTGGTATCTGCTTACATGCTTGATCGTAAAGTGGAGGTATAATAATGGGAATTGATTTTGATGCAAATAAACCGATATACCAACAGTTGATTAACCGAATTTCCAGTGAGATTATTCGCGGCGACAGAAAGCCCGAGGAAAAACTAACTTCAGTTCGGGAATATGCACTGGAGGCGGGGGTGAATGCAAATACGGTCAGCCGGGTTTACCGAGAACTGGAAAATATGGAGATTGTTGAAACGAGGCGGGGACAAGGGACGTTTGTAACAAAAGACCGGGAAAGGTTGCGTACTCTGCGAGAGGATATGAAGGCAGCATTTATTGAGCAATTTATCCGTGATATGCAGGATATGGGCTATAGTCTGGATGAAATGATCCGTGGTATTGAAATGGAAGGAGGAGACGATAAGTGATTCAACTGGAAAATGTAACGAAGAAATACCTCAACCATAAAGCGATTGATCAATGCTCGACCAAACTTAAATCAGGCAAAATAATTGGTGTGATTGGGGAAAACGGAAGTGGGAAGACAACATTTTTAAAATTACTTGCTGGACTTCTCAGACCTACCACTGGAAAAGTGCTGATTGATTCCAAGCAGGTGAACAGACAGATCAGTAATAAATTAGCTTACCTGACAGATTCTGATTATTTTTATCCGTATTTTACGATTGAAGAACTCATACATTTTTATCAAAATCAATTTGCTGATTTTGATAAAGACAAAGCCCATGAAATTGCCTCTTTCATGAAAATAGATCTAAAAAGGAAAATGAAGTATTTATCAAAAGGGAATAGGAGTCGGGTGAAGCTTATCGTAACACTTGCACGAAAAGCACCATATGTTGTATTGGATGAACCGTTTTCCGGGCTTGACCCACTGGTTCGAAAAGCATTGATTAATGGGATTATTAAATTTGCGGATATGGAACAGCAAACCCTTATTCTAACAACACATGAAATAAGAGAAGTGGAAACGATTCTAGATGAAGTGTTGTTACTCAAGAGGGGCAGGATTCTTGCACATCAGGAAGTTGAGCAAATTCGGGAAGAATACGGTATAAATGTAATTGATTGGATGGAGAAGGTTATATGAGGCAGTCACTTCAATATGCAACAATCTTGACAATGGGAATTGTATTCATTATAATTCGGTTAAATAATCTAACGACTTGGAAGAGGATTAGTAATAAATTATTTCAGGCATAGAGAGACAGTGGCTGGTGAAAGCTGTCATTGAAAAGTTTATGAACTCACCTCGGATGTTGCAGAAGTGAAAAGTAGTTTCTGCCGTGAATCCGCGTTACGGATACAAGTGGACACAGGTTGCTGTGTTAATTTGGGTGGTACCGCGGGTCCGTTTAGGCTACTCGTCCCTTAACCGGGGATGAGTAGCTTTTTCATATCATAAATAATTTAATAGGAGGAAAATGACAATGAGTTTCAATCATCAGCAGATCGAGCAGAAATGGCAAAAGCATTGGCTTGATAACAAAACATTTAAAACAGATACATATTCTAAGAAGGAAAAATTTTATGCGTTGGATATGTTTCCTTATCCCTCAGGTGCCGGTTTGCATGTAGGACATCCGGAGGGTTACACAGCAACGGATATCATTTCCCGGATGAAACGCATGCAGGGTTATGAAGTAATGCACCCGATGGGATGGGATGCGTTCGGATTACCTGCGGAGCAATATGCCATCGATACAGGAAATAGCCCGGCCGAATTCACGGTTGAAAATATTGCAACTTTTAAGCGCCAAATCCAAGAGTTGGGTTTCTCTTATGATTGGGACAGAGAAATAAATACAACCGACCCCCATTACTATAAATGGACACAATGGATTTTTACAAAGCTATATGAAAAAGGACTTGCCTATATGGATGAGGTAGCAGTGAACTGGTGCCCTGCACTTGGGACCGTGCTTGCCAATGAAGAAGTAATAGATGGGAAAAGTGAACGCGGTGGCCATCCTGTCGTTCGTAAACCGATGAAACAATGGATGCTGAAAATTACGGCATATGCAGACCGTCTGCTTGAGGATTTGGAAAAAGTGGATTGGCCTGAAAGCATTAAAGACATGCAGAGAAATTGGATCGGTCGTTCAGAAGGAGCAGAAGTAACATTCACAATAGCTAATCATGAAGAGAAATTCACCGTATTCACAACAAGACCAGATACATTATTCGGAGCAACCTATGCTGTTCTTGCACCAGAGCATCCTTTTGTTGAATCAATTGTTACACAAGAACAAAAAGAAGCAGTTGATGCATATTTGGATAAGGTTCAAACAAAATCGGACCTCGAACGTACGGATCTTGCAAAAGAAAAATCCGGTGTTTTCACGGGAGCCTATGCTATTAATCCGGTCAATAATGAAAAAATGCCGATATGGGTAGCTGATTATGTACTGATGGGTTATGGAACCGGGGCAATTATGGCGGTACCTGCCCACGATGAACGAGATTATGAATTTGCGACGAAATTCGAACTGCCGATTGTTGAAGTAGTAGCTGGTGGGAATATTTCCAAAGAAGCCTATATTGGTGATGGAGAGCATGTTAATTCAGGATTCTTGGATGGTCTTGGTAAAGACGAGGCAATTTCGAAAATTATTGAATGGCTGGTGTCAGAGGGAAAAGGTGAAAGGAAGGTTACGTATCGTCTGCGCGACTGGCTGTTTGCGAGACAGCGTTACTGGGGAGAACCTATTCCTGTTATTCATTGGGAAGATGGAACAACGACAACCGTACCTGAAGAAGAACTTCCATTGGAATTACCTGTTATGTCAGAGATTAAGCCATCCGGTACCGGAGAATCTCCGCTTGCGAATAATACGGATTGGGTCAATGTGGTTGATCCTGAAACCGGGATGAAAGGCCGCAGGGAAACAAGTACAATGCCGCAATGGGCAGGAAGTTGCTGGTATTTCCTTCGTTTTATTGACCCGGATAACCCAGAAAGGCTGGCAGACTCAGAAGCATTAAAAGAATGGTTGCCGATTGATATTTACATTGGTGGAGCAGAACATGCTGTCCTTCATTTGTTATATGCACGCTTCTGGCATAAATTTCTATATGACATCGACGTTGTTCCGACAGAAGAGCCATTTATGAAATTGTATAACCAGGGAATGATTCTGGGGGAAGGCAATGAAAAAATGAGCAAATCAAAGGGGAATGTTGTGAACCCTGATGATATTATAACTTCCCACGGCGCGGATACACTGCGTCTGTATGAAATGTTTATGGGTCCACTCGATGCAGCAGTTTCCTGGTCAACAAATGGGTTGGATGGAGCAAGGCGTTTTCTGGATCGCGTATGGAGGCTGTTTATGGAGGACGATGGATCACTTTCAGAAAAAATCACAGCTGATGACGGAAATGCTACCATAGACAGGGTATATAATGAAACCGTAAAAAAGGTTACCGAAGACTTTGAGAATCTTCATTTCAATACGGGTATCTCACAATTGATGGTGTTTATTAATGAAGGCTATAAAGCTGAAACACTTCCTAAGAAATATGTCGAAGGATTTATTAAAATGCTTTCGCCGGTTGCGCCCCATGTTTCGGAGGAATTATGGGAAAGGCTTGGTAATAAGGGAACAATCAGCCATGAGCAATGGCCGGAATATGATGAATCAAAATTGGTTGAAGATGAAGTTGAAATTGTAATACAAATCATGGGAAAAATTAAGACGAAGATTAATGTAGCAAAAGATATTACAAAAGAAGAACTGGAGAAAGAAGCTCTTGCAAATGATAAAATTCAAGAGATAATTGAAGGAAAAACCATCCGTAAAGTAATTGTTGTGCCGGGGAAACTTGTAAATATTGTAGCAAATTAAAAAGGTGGTTCTATCGCACAAGCGATAGAACCACCTTTTACCTATTAATTACTGGGAACCCACTCTGTTTGTAGGATGATCCATTCCTCGTTTTCGTAATACCAGAGTGTTTCAATTGTACCTAATTGGTCTGCATGGTAAGCGCCACTTATTTGCTGATAGCTTTTTAGACCGTATCCTTTCGTTTTACTAATCAATACAGGGTCAAAAAAAGCAATTGGATCAATCATTGCATCCGTCGGCTCAATTAATTCACCTGCTTCATTATACATTCCAAGACGAATGTAATCATTCTTTCGATCACTGACATCAACAGTAATAGGCTTATCGTTAGGGGTTAGCTGAATATCGACATTAAAGTTTTCTGCAAACTCTGCTTTAATATTTGGTTGTTGAGGTAAAGGAATTTCCGTTAATTCATCATTTTTAAGCGTGTGTAAATGGTAACTATATAGACCCCCGCTCCCTCCGGTGGCACTCTGATAAAAAATATCTTTCACATTATCATGGTTGAGATCAATAAATTGAAGTGCAGGTTCATAGCCACCACCATAAGAAATTTTCCATTCATTTTCATACGATGGGCTAGTTATATCGGCCCAGATATCACGAAAGTAATTAGTATCCTGTGAAAATAAAACACCTTTTAATTCAATAACTTCATTTTGTCCATCCCCGGTAATATCCGCTTCGTATGTTTCGATCAGCATCGGTTCTATATTACTTTCGGCCCCCGACACGAGTTCAGGAATGAATAAACCTGTCAGTACAACAACTGAAATAAGAAAATTTTTTATGGTAAACCCCTCCTGTCTTAAATCTGCAGTTAAGAAACCAACATAGCGGCTAAGAGCATGCCGCCACCATCCATAATGAAAACACAGCTAATTTAACCAGAAGACTGTTCTTTAAACAGTGGGACTGCGATTACTCGTCCCATCAAAAAGATATGTTGTTTTCATACAAAAGTATAAAGCTTTTATACTGCATAAGTTAGGCAAGACCTTCGTCATAAAAACATTGTGAGAAGCTAACTTTTTAATAATGTTATTTTGTGTCAGATATTTGCAAGCTATACTTGAAAAAAGTATCATTAAATTAAGAAATAATCGAAAAGGGTGAGGTAAATGAATCATATAAAGGAAATAACACCGGCTGAATTAGAAGAACAGATGAAAAAGGATGATAATCTCGTTGTTGTTGATGTTAGAGAAGATGAAGAAGTTGCACAGGGAATAATTGAAAATGCAAAGCACATTCCATTAGGTGAAATCCCTCATGCAAAAGATGAGTTAGATAAGGATAAAGAGTATGTTTTTGTATGCAGATCAGGTGGTCGAAGCATGAAAGCTGCTTCATATTTGGACGAACATGGGTTTAAAGTTACTAATATGGCAGGTGGTATGCTGAAGTGGGAAGGCGATGTTATCGACTAACTTGCAAATAACAAGTATATGAAAAAGTTGAATAAAACTGCAGTATAAAAAAGAGAGAAAAACCTATTGACTTTTTATACTGCAGTTGGTAATATATTTTTCGTGTCAAAAAACTTCACTCGCATATGTTTAGAAAAGTGCTGTGAATGTGTTTAAAAAAATGCACACAATTGTATTGACACTTCCACATCAACGTGCTATAATTGCTATCCACAATTAAAGATTGTCGAAAAAGCTAATGAATTGTTTTTTGGGATTACTTATTGACAATAATTGAGTTATTGTGGTATGTTAGTTCGGCCGCCAACTTGGAGGTTGACTAAATGAATTGCTTTTTAAAAAAAGATTGATAAAATTCATTGACTTTAAAAAGCAAAAATGATATATTTAAAAAGTTGCTTTTTTAAAGCGACTTGCGATTTTCGCTCTTTGAAAACTGAACAAAACAACCAGTATGTCAAGAAGAACATAACCTGTTTTTCTTTAAACAAATCAGAAGTTAACGCTTCTGAGAAAAGCTAAGCATATAAGATTGATTGGTGTTAATCTTATTTCAAACTTTTTTGGAGAGTTTGATCTTGGCTCAGGACGAACGCTGGCGGCGTGCCTAATACATGCAAGTCGAGCGCGGGAAGCAAGCAATCACCCTTCGGGGTGTGCGCTTGTGGAACGAGCGGCGGACGGGTGAGTAACACGTGGGCAACCTACCTGTAAGACTGGGATAACTCGCGGAAACGCGAGCTAATACCGGATAACACTTTTGCTCTCATGAGTGGAAGTTGAAAGGCGGCATTTATGCTGTCATTTACAGATGGGCCCGCGGCGCATTAGCTAGTTGGTGAGATAATGGCTCACCAAGGCGACGATGCGTAGCCGACCTGAGAGGGTGATCGGCCACACTGGGACTGAGACACGGCCCAGACTCCTACGGGAGGCAGCAGTAGGGAATCATCCGCAATGGACGAAAGTCTGACGGTGCAACGCCGCGTGAGTGATGAAGGTTTTCGGATCGTAAAACTCTGTTATTAGGGAAGAACAAGTGCCGTTCAAATAGGGCGGCACCTTGACGGTACCTAACCAGAAAGCCCCGGCTAACTACGTGCCAGCAGCCGCGGTAATACGTAGGGGGCAAGCGTTGTCCGGAATTATTGGGCGTAAAGCGCGCGCAGGCGGTCTTTTAAGTCTGATGTGAAAGCCCACGGCTTAACCGTGGAGGGTCATTGGAAACTGGAGGACTTGAGTACAGAAGAGGAGAGTGGAATTCCACGTGTAGCGGTGAAATGCGTAGAGATGTGGAGGAACACCAGTGGCGAAGGCGACTCTCTGGTCTGTAACTGACGCTGAGGTGCGAAAGCGTGGGGAGCGAACAGGATTAGATACCCTGGTAGTCCACGCCGTAAACGATGAGTGCTAGGTGTTAGGGGGTTTCCGCCCCTTAGTGCTGAAGTTAACGCATTAAGCACTCCGCCTGGGGAGTACGGCCGCAAGGCTGAAACTCAAAAGAATTGACGGGGGCCCGCACAAGCGGTGGAGCATGTGGTTTAATTCGAAGCAACGC
Source organism: Virgibacillus ainsalahensis (assembly GCF_055380755.1). Classification (NCBI taxonomy): domain Bacteria; kingdom Bacillati; phylum Bacillota; class Bacilli; order Caryophanales; family Bacillaceae; genus Virgibacillus; species Virgibacillus ainsalahensis. Next base: position 1,267,764 of record NZ_AP043943.1, read on the forward strand.
GAAGAACCTTACCAGGTCTTGACATCCTCTGCTATCGGTAGAGATACCGAGTTCCCTTCGGGGACAGAGTGACAGGTGGTGCATGGTTGTCGTCAGCTCGTGTCGTGAGATGTTGGGTTAAGTCCCGCAACGAGCGCAACCCTTGAGATTAGTTGCCAGCATTTAGTTGGGCACTCTAATCTGACTGCCGGTGACAAACCGGAGGAAGGTGGGGATGACGTCAAATCATCATGCCCCTTATGACCTGGGCTACACACGTGCTACAATGGATGGAACAAAGGGCAGCGAAACCGCAAGGTCAAGCAAATCCCATAAAACCATTCTCAGTTCGGATTGCAGGCTGCAACTCGCCTGCATGAAGCCGGAATCGCTAGTAATCGCGGATCAGCATGCCGCGGTGAATACGTTCCCGGGCCTTGTACACACCGCCCGTCACACCACGAGAGTTGGTAACACCCGAAGTCGGTGAGGTAACCTTTTGGAGCCAGCCGCCGAAGGTGGGACCAATGATTGGGGTGAAGTCGTAACAAGGTAGCCGTATCGGAAGGTGCGGCTGGATCACCTCCTTTCTAAGGATATATTACGGAAACATACTCGGTTGTTTGGTTCAGTTTTGAGAGAGTGAATCTCTCCAAGGACCTTCTGTTAAAGACCGTCACGTCCTGTGACGAACACAGAAGTCACCACGTCATGTGGAAGCTTGTACCTTGAAAACTAAATAAGAGTAACAACGACATCAATTTTTTTGAAATAAAGCGAAGGCGAATTTAAATTCGTACGCTTATTCACAGTAACGCTAGTTAAGTGAATAAGGGCGCACGGTGGATGCCTTGGCACTAGGAGCCGATGAAGGACGGGACTAACACCGATATGTCTCGGGGAGTTGTAAGTAAACTACGATCCGAGAATTTCCGAATGGGGAAACCCACTGTTCGTAATGGAACAGGACTTGTGTCTGAATACATAGGGCACAGGAGGCAGACCCGGGGAACTGAAACATCTCAGTACCCGGAGGAAGAGAAAGCAAACGCGATTTCCCAAGTAGCGGCGAGCGAAACGGAATCAGCCCAAACCAGAAAGCTTGCTTTCTGGGGTTGTAGGACACTCCACCAGGAGTTACAAAGAAATTCCTTAGACGAATGATCTGGAACGATCAGCCATAGCGGGTAAGAGCCCTGTAGTCGAAAAGGAATTTCCTCCGGAGTGGATCCTGAGTACGGCGGAACACGAGGAATTCCGTCGGAATCCGGGAGGACCATCTCCCAAGGCTAAATACTCCCTAGTGACCGATAGTGAACCAGTACCGTGAGGGAAAGGTGAAAAGCACCCCGGGAGGGGAGTGAAAGAGAACCTGAAACCGTGCGCTTACAAGTAGTCGAAGCCCGTTAATGGGTGACGGCGTACCTTTTGTAGAATGGACCGGCGAGTTACGATCGTATGCAAGGTTAAGTGGAAGACACGGAGCCGCAGCGAAAGCGAGTCTGAACAGGGCGAATACAGTATGCGGTCGTAGACCCGAAACCGTGTGATCTACCCATGTCCAGGGTGAAGGTCAGGTAACACTGACTGGAGGCCCGAACCCACGTATGTTGAAAAATGCGGGGATGAGGTGTGGGTAGGGGTGAAATGCCAATCGAACACGGAGATAGCTGGTTCTCTCCGAAATAGCTTTAGGGCTAGCCTCAAGGAGATAGAGTACTGGAGGTAGAGCACTGATTGGACGAGGGGCCCTCACCGGGTTACCGAATTCAGTCAAACTCCGAATGCCAGCTACTTTACCTTGGGAGTCAGACTATGGGTGATAAGGTTCATAGTCGAGAGGGAAACAGCCCAGACCGCCAGCTAAGGTCCCAAAGTATACGTTAAGTGGAAAAGGATGTGGAGTTGCCCAGACAACCAGGATGTTGGCTTAGAAGCAGCCATCATTTAAAGAGTGCGTAATAGCTCACTGGTCGAGTGACTCTGCGCCGAAAATGTACCGGGGCTAAACGTATCACCGAAGCTGCGGATTGTTCTTTGAACAATGGTAGGAGAGCGTTCCAGGTGCCGTGAAGTCAGACCGTGAGGACTGGTGGAGCGCCTGGAAGTGAGAATGCCGGTATGAGTAGCGAAAAAAGAGTGAGAATCTCTTTCACCGAATGCCTAAGGTTTCCTGAGGAAGGCTCGTCCTCTCAGGGTTAGTCGGGACCTAAGCCGAGGCCGAAAGGCGTAGGCGATGGACAACAGGCAGATATTCCTGTACCACCTCATGATTGTTTGAACGATGGGGGGACGCAGTAGGATAAGGAATGCGCACCGATGGATGTGTGCGCCCAAGCAGTGAGAAAGTTGGATAGGCAAATCCGTCCAACAATTTCAAGCTGTGATGGGGAGGGAAATTTAGTACCGAAGTTCCTGATTTCACACTGCCAAGAAAAGCCTCTAGTTAGATCATAGGTGCCCGTACCGCAAACCGACACAGGTAGGCGAGGAGAGAATCCTAAGGTGAGCGGGAGAACTCTCGTTAAGGAACTCGGCAAAATGACCCCGTAACTTCGGGAGAAGGGGTGCTCACTTGTGAGTGAGCCGCAGTGAATAGGCCCAAGCGACTGTTTAGCAAAAACACAGGTCTCTGCGAAGCCGAAAGGCGAAGTATAGGGGCTGACACCTGCCCGGTGCTGGAAGGTTAAGGGGAAGCGTTAGCACTTACGTGCGAAGCGTAGAACCGAAGCCCCAGTAAACGGCGGCCGTAACTATAACGGTCCTAAGGTAGCGAAATTCCTTGTCGGGTAAGTTCCGACCCGCACGAAAGGTGCAACGACTTGGGCACTGTCTCAACGAGAGACCCGGTGAAATTATACGATGTGTGAAGATGCACATTACCCGCGACAGGACGGAAAGACCCCGTGGAGCTTTACTGTAGCCTGATATTGAATGTTTGTGCAGCTTGTACAGGATAGGTGGGAGCCTGAGAAGCGTGAGCGCTAGCTTACGTGGAGGCACCCGTGGGATACCACCCTGGCTGTATGAACTTTCTAACCCAGGACCGTGAACCGGTTCGGAGACAGTTTCAGGCGGGCAGTTTGACTGGGGCGGTCGCCTCCCAAAAGGTAACGGAGGCGCCCAAAGGTTCCCTCAGAATGGTTGGAAATCATTCGCAGAGTGCAAAGGCAGAAGGGAGCTTGACTGCGAGACCTACAAGTCGAGCAGGGACGAAAGTCGGGCTTAGTGATCCGGTGGTTCCGCATGGAAGGGCCATCGCTCAACGGATAAAAGCTACCCCGGGGATAACAGGCTTATCTCCCCCAAGAGTTCACATCGACGGGGAGGTTTGGCACCTCGATGTCGGCTCATCGCATCCTGGGGCTGTAGTCGGTCCCAAGGGTTGGGCTGTTCGCCCATTAAAGCGGTACGCGAGCTGGGTTCAGAACGTCGTGAGACAGTTCGGTCCCTATCCGTCGTGGGCGTTGGAAGTTTGAGAGGAGCTGTCCTTAGTACGAGAGGACCGGGATGGACACACCGCTGGTGTACCAGTTGTTCCGCCAGGAGCATGGCTGGGTAGCTACGTGTGGCAAGGATAAGTGCTGAAAGCATCTAAGCATGAAGCCCCCCTCAAGATGAGACTTCCCATCACTTCGAGTGAGTAAGATCCCTCAGAGACGATGAGGTTGATAGGTTCGAGGTGGAAGCATGGTGACATGTGCAGCTGACGAATACTAATCGATCGAGGACTTAACTAACTTCTTTACGATGTACGTTGTTTTAACTCTTATTTAGTTTTCAGGGTATAATAAAAAAATTTCATTTGAAAATGCATATAATATATCTTGTCCTTGTTAGAAGGATTATGTAAGGAGATTCGGTTAAAAACGTTCACGTCCTGTGAACAACACCGAACGACCTACATCCTGTAGGCCTGGTAGCAAGAGCGGAGAGGTCACACCTGTTCCCATGCCGAACACAGAAGTTAAGCTCTCCAGCGCCGATGGTAGTTGGGACATTGTCCCTGCAAGAGTAGGACGCCGCCAGGCACACATAAAAAAGCTAAGATACATCTTCGTATCTTAGCTTTTTTTATAATAGAAATAAGGGCTCTCTCATCAATTTCATTTAAAAACATGAAAAATTTCCCTCTCATAATATGCGCCATTTGAACCAGAATATTGGTTGAAGGGGAGGTTTTTATATGACACAGCAATTACGAAATCTTATGACATCAAATGTATTTACCGTAAATGAGTCACAGTCTATTCAGGAAGCAGCAACGGTTATGAGTCAAAATAACATCGGAGCCATTCCAGTTGTTAATAATAATGGGCAAATAACGGGTATCATAACCGATCGTGATATTACACTTCGATCCACAGCGCAGGGTGAGGCTGCACAAACACCAATATCTCAGGTGATGACAGCTCAGCAGGTTGTACAAGGTACACCTGATATGGACATTCATCAGGCAGCACAATTAATGGCAGACCAACAAATTCGTCGATTACCTGTAGTGGAAAATGGGCAAATTGTCGGTATGGTTGCTTTAGGTGATTTGGCTGTAGATAATCAATTTGATAATGAGGCTGAACAGGCGTTATCTGATATTTCCACACCTTCAGCGCCTCAAAAGTAATTTGTATTTGCACTCCCATTCTTGAAAAGTTTGGCTTATTGCTAAGTCTAAACAGTGTTTTTTAACTGCACTTACGCAGTAACAAGATTACTTTACTATCTGCAAAAGGGGTTTCTTCAGGTCATCTGGGGAAACCCCTTTATTTATTGAAGTAAATGTAATTCAACTTCACTTACACCCGTATAAATTGCTTTGTATGTACCTTTCTCACCACGTTTAGCGAGATAAATGTTCCTGATAATATCATCCCTTTTTTATAATTATATTCTGAGAGGCTAATATCTCCGTTAACCACGTAACGGATGGACCAGGGTTTCTGAGCACATTGGAAGAATTACTTCACCAATTTTCCTTCCATTATGTAATAGATCCATTTTAATATTTGATAACTTCTTATAGAATGGTGACGTGATATTTATAAATCCTTTTTAAAAGGCTATGTGTTTCTTTTTTCATTACAGAAATTTTCTGTAAGCGATTATATTCATAAAAAAAGAACCTGTATCTTAAATTTAGTAGCATATAGGTTTCTTTTCACTTATCTTTTGTTGTTGTTATTGCGATATTGTTCCTGTTGTTGCTTCGGTTATTACCTTGAACCTCATTAATGTCATCCAGAAATTCATTAGCAAATTCAACGTTGTCTGCGTTATTTTAATTATTACGGGTTGTTTTTTTCTTCATAGGTAAGCCCTCCTAATGTTTTTTGTAAAGACAAAAGCCTATATGTTTCTGCCACTATTTTATCCCTTTTGGAAAAAATAACACCATTAATCTATTACCAAAAAAATTTGATGGTTTGGATGCGTTTGGTTTTATCGCATTATTATTTCATATTTTCATGAAACAAGTAATATTCTATTGAATTCTAATTATTTGCTAGTTATTTATAGGCTTTGATACGTATTGGGAATAAAACACAGCTAATCACGTTTAATCAAGCTATATCGTATTTAAATCGTTTTGACGAAATCATTCCTTGCCTTTAACATAATAGAGTAGTTAATTTTAAATGTGATTCGGAGGTGAGAGCATTAATAAAAGTGGAATTAGTGAAATGACTCAAACAATCGAAATAAATACAGGTCTTCATTTTCGTAAGCCGGATAAGAATGATGGGGCAGCTGTTTGGGAACTGATTCAACATACAGGCGTTCTGGACCTTAATTCTTCGTACAGTTATATCATGTGGTGTGATATGTTTTCTGATACATCAGTAGTTGCTGTAGAGGATGAGAAAATAATCGGTTTCATTTCCGGGTTTGTTTATCCGGATAAGCCAAATACTTTATTCATCTGGCAGGTAGCTGTACATGAAGCAGGACGGGGAAAAGGGCTAGGAACAAGGATGTTGTTTCAGCTGTTGAATCGCGAATCTTCTAAGGATGTTACCTATGTGGAAGCAACTGTCTCGCCATCGAATACACCATCACAGAATTTGTTCAAAGGTCTTGCTAAAAAGCTGGACACAAATTATGAAGTAGTGGAGTATTATTCATCTGATGATTTTCCTACTGAGGGCCATGAAGATGAACCATTGTTCAAGATTGGACCAATACTGGAAGATAATAAAATATTAAAGGAATGATATGATGACAACGGCAATAATGAACGATACGAAAATGAAAACATTTGAAGAAATAGAATCAGAAGTGAGAAGCTACAGCAGAGGTTGGCCGACTATTTTTGAAAAGGCCAAAGGATATAAGCTGTGGGATACAGATGGTAAGGAATATATTGATTTCTTTGCAGGGGCAGGAACATTGAATTATGGTCATAATAATGATGCCATGCAGGAAAAAATGATTGAATACATTAAAAATGACGGGATTATTCACAGCCTGGATATGGGAACAATCCCAAGAAAAGAATTTCTTGAACGTTTCAAAGAAGTCATTCTTAAACCGCGTGATCTTGATTATAAGATTATGTTTCCAGGGCCAACTGGCACAAACACCGTTGAAAGTGCATTGAAAATTGCCAGAAAAGTAACAGGCCGTGATTCAATAATCAGCTTTACAAATGCCTTCCATGGTATGACAATCGGTTCACTCTCTGTAACGGGTAATTCATTTAAACGACATGGTGCAGGAGTGCCGTTACACCACAGCGTGTCCATGCCATTCGATAAATATGTGGAAGATCAGGATTCCATTGCATACTTGGAGCGTTTTCTGGAAGATAGTGGAAGTGGCGTTGCATTGCCTGCTGCAATCATTTTGGAAACCGTTCAGGGTGAAGGCGGCATTAATGCAGCAAGAATGGAATGGCTGAAAAAAATAGAAAGCATTTGCAAGCGTTGGGACATACTTCTCATCATTGATGATGTACAAGCGGGGAATGGCCGTACCGGAACTTTCTTTAGTTTTGAGCCTGCAGGAATTAACCCGGATGTTGTCTGTCTTTCAAAATCAATTGGCGGTGTTGGCCTGCCAATGGCAATCACATTAATCAAACCGGAGTATGACCAATGGGGTCCTGGAGAACATAACGGGACATTCCGTGGAAACAACCTGGCATTTATTACAGCGACAGAAGCATTAAATAATTGGGAAACAGATGATTTTGGTAAAGCAATTCGGGAAAAAGCAACTTTACTAAGTGATACGATTAAAGTTCTTATTGAAAAATACCCTGAGCTAAATGCAGAAGCACGTGGAAGAGGATTAATGCAGGGAATTGCTATTGGAAAAGATGGCGTTGCTCAAGAAATTTGTGCAGAAGCATTTAAGCGTGGCTTAATTGTGGAAACTTCCGGTCCAAAAGATGAAGTTGTTAAGTTCCTTCCACCATTAATTATCGATAAAGAAGGACTTGAAAAAGGTTTAGGAATTTTAGATGAGAGTATTAAGCGAGCGCTTGCTTAATTATATAGCACCAAATACAACAACAAACGAAATTTAAACAGGAAAAGGGGAATACGTAATGATCGTAAAATATCTTGATGAAATAGAAGGAACTAAAGATGAAACAGCTGATGGAAACTGGAAGAGCCGCCGTTTCATCCTGAATAAAGATGGTGTTGGTTTCAGCATGAACGATACAGTTATTGCTGCTGGCACAGAAAATTATTTCTGGTATAAAAATCATATTGAAGCAGTATATGTTATTGAAGGAGAAGGACAGATTGAAGAAGTGGAAAATGGTAAAATGCATGATTTAAGACCTGGTACACTTTACCTTCTAAACGATCATGATAAACATAAAGTTCATGCTAAAACACAGCTTCGTATGGTTTGTGTGTTTAATCCGCCACTTGTCGGAACAGAAACTCATAATGAAGAAGGATATTATCCTTTATTGACTGAATAAAATAAATGATGTTAAAGAACCAGCCACTTAGTGGCTGGTTCTTTTTCTATTATATAACTCAAATTATTACACAATTAAAATTAATTTTTCTTTTTTTAAAAATAGTTATTGACTTTTTGATTAGCACACTATACAATAACAATTAATCCTATAATCTTACTTGTAATTAAATTTTTCTTATCTAGAGAGGCGGAGGGGAGGTCCCTATTATCCCTTGGCAACAGGTCTCAAATAAGCACTGTGCTAACCCCTGCAGATGATTATTTTTTCTCGAAGATAGGAAGACAGTTGACACTGAAATCAATTCCCTCTCTTCTTATTGGAAAATAGAGGGGGATATTACCACCTGTATATTTATTTCATCTAATAAAATTGAAAGTGAAAACTTCTCATGGAGGGATGAAGTATGAATAATTCTCCGGTCACCTACAGTAATTTTCCCGGTGATCCATTTAAGGATTGGAATCCGGAAGATGATATGAAAGGAGCCACTGATATTCTGGAATGGGCTTATGACTCGTTTGGGGATTCTGTTGTGTATGCCTGCAGTTTTGGGGCGGAAGGAATGGTACTAATTGATTTAATATCAAGAGTGAAAAAGAATGCGAAAATCGTCTTTCTTGATACAGAAATTCACTTCCAGGAAACTTATGATCTTATCGACGAGGTAAAGGAAAAGTATCCAGATCTGCGTATTGAATTAAAGAAACCGGATTTAACGTTGGAAGAGCAAGCTGACCAATATGGATCTGCACTGTGGAAACGACAGCCGGATCAATGTTGTTTTATACGGAAAATAAAGCCGCTTGAAGATGCATTAAAGGATGCACCTGGCTGGATTTCCGGTCTACGAAGAGAGCAGTCCCCAACACGGAGTAAAACTGATTTTGTAAATAAAGATGAACGGTTCAAGTCCATTAAAGTCTGCCCATTAATCCATTGGACCTGGGACGACGTATGGGACTATATAAAAGACAATAACTTACCATACAATGAGTTACACGATCATAATTATCCAAGTATTGGCTGTATACCATGTACTTCCCCTGTAACGGATGCTGGGGATTCCCGGTCCGGGAGATGGGAAGGGTTAAATAAAACGGAGTGCGGTCTTCATACTACCGGGAAATAATCACGCTCTTTTCTATGCAAAGGAGAAGCATGTACGCCCTTAATCCGACTAAACAACTGGAAATACAAAGTTTTGATCAAATATAATGATATAAATGTCGCCCATTAACACATTGGTTTTTGACGAGTTCCATGTTAGAGCGACAATGTTTAATCTGTATAAATAATCTTAAAAGGAAACGGTTTGGATGATTGTAATTCAAATCAAAATTAAAAAATATAGTGGGGTGAATATCTTTGCAGTTACAAGTAACGAATAGTCCTTTTAACCAGGAACAAACAGAGAACTTAAATCGACTTCTACCAACACTATCAGAGGCACAAAGAATTTGGCTGAGCGGATATCTCTCAGTCCCTCAGACGCAAGAAGCTCCGCTAGCGGCAAGTTCTGTTGACATCCCGAATACTTCAACTTCTCTTCAAAGTGATTCTCAGTTGGCTACCCGGGAAGTAACGATACTTTTTGGATCCGAAACCGGTAATGCACAAGCAGTTGCAGAGGATATGGTTCAGAAACTGGAAGAGAAGAATACAAAGGTAACAATTTCTGCACTGGATGACTTCAAACCTAAAAATTTAAAAAAAGTCCAGGATTTGCTGATAGTGACAGCTACGCATGGAGAAGGAGAACCGCCGGATAATGCGTTGTCGTTTTACGAAACGCTTTATGGCAGGAAAGCTCCAAAACTTGATGATGTCAGATTTTCGGTACTTTCTCTAGGGGATCAGTCCTATGAATTTTTCTGCCAGACCGGCAAAGATTTCGATAAACGTTTCGAGGAATTGGGAGGTGAACGCCTTTATCCGCGAGTAGATTGTGATGTGGATTTTGACGAAGATGCTGCTGAATGGATGAATGGAGTTCTAGAGGCATTGCACGAACAGCAGGAAAGTAATCCTTCAGGTGAATCCTTTCTGACAGGAAATTTAGAGAACGGATCGCTTCTGCAAGATCAGCCAGTCTATTCACGTACAAATCCCTTTAAGGCTGAAGTGTTGGAAAATTTGAATTTGAATGATACTGGTTCGAATAAAGAAACTCGTCATCTTGAACTATCCCTGGAAGGTTCCAACTTTGATTATGAACCTGGAGACAGCCTGGGTATCTTTCCTGAAAATGATCCCCAACTGGTAGATCAACTCATTGAGATAATGAATTGGGACCCCGAAGAGTCTGTGTCGATAAATAAGAAGGGGGATGTGCGCTCCCTTCGCAATGCGCTGCTTTCGAACTTTGAAATTACTAATCTTACAAAACCATTGTTGCAAAAAGCTGCTGATCTCTTTCAAAATGACAGTTTACGTAAACTTCTGGAACCGGGGCAGGAGGAGGAACGGAAGGCTTATATCGAAGGTCGGGATTTACTTGATTTGGTAAAGGATTTTGCGTTAAGTGCAGTGAATCCTGGTGAATTCATCCAGATATTAAGAAAGATTCCTGCACGTCTGTATTCGATAACGAGTAGTCATAAGGCAAATCCGGATGAAGTGCATCTTACCATAGGGACGGTTGCTTATCACGCCCATGGTCGGGACAGAACAGGTGTCTGCTCTGGGCAATGTGCATTACGAGTAGAACCCGGTCGGGAGTTGCCAGTTTATATTCATCGCAACCCTAATTTCAAATTTCCTTCTGATGCCAACACTCCAGTAATAATGGTCGGCCCCGGGACGGGTGTAGCACCTTTTAGATCATTTCTCGAAGAACGTGAGGAGACAGGTGTAAGCGGGAAGACCTGGTTGTTCTTTGGCGATCAGTATTTTTCCACAGATTTTCTTTATCAGGTGGAATGGCAGCAATGGCTTAAGGAAGGTATTTTGACAAAGATGGATGTCGCATTTTCCCGCGATACTGCTGAAAAAGTGTATGTACAGCACCGGATGCAAGAAAACAGCAAAGAGCTTTATCAATGGTTAACAGAAGGAGCAATTGTTTATGTCTGCGGTGATGAGAAAAGAATGGCAAAAGATGTCGAACATACACTATTGAAAATCCTTGAACAAGAGGGAGAAATGAGTACGGAAAAAGCAGAAGAATATTTAAAGGAAATGCGGGAGCAAAAACGATATCAGCGTGACGTGTATTAAAACAATCAATTTTAATTGCAACAACGGGAGAATGAATTCAACTCTTTCATCAGGCAATTTTTTGACATATATGGGCTTTAAAGAAATGTGAAAGGAGATTAATAATGACAGAAAATAAATTCCCCCAGCAAGATGGTCCACTTGATGTTTTGGAACAGATAAAGACAGATAGCAATTATTTGCGCGGTACGATTAAAGAAGGGCTCCAGGATCGAATTACTGCAGCAATTTCCGAAGATGATACAAAGTTGTTAAAGTTTCACGGAAGCTATCAGCAGGATGACAGAGATCTGCGTAATGAACGGCGGCAAAAAAAACTTGAACCAGCTTACCAATTCATGATACGAGTACGCGCGCCCGGGGGTGTAGCTACACCTGACCAATGGCTGGTTATGGATGATCTTGCCCAAAAATATGCAAATGGAACACTGAAGTTAACAACAAGGCAGGCGTTTCAGTTTCATGGAATTCTGAAGTGGAACCTGAAGAAAACAATGCAGGAGATTAACCATTCATTAATGGATACACTGGCTGCCTGTGGGGATGTAAACCGTAATGTCATGAGCAACCCCAATCCCTATCAATCCGAGGTTCATTCGGAAGTTTATGAATGGTCTAAAAAACTGAGTGAATACCTCTCTCCAAGGACTAACGCATACCATGAAATCTGGCTGGATGATAAGAAAGTTGTGGACAGTCGGGAAGAAGAAGTGGAGCCAATGTATGGGCGTACTTATTTGCCGCGGAAGTTTAAAATCGGCATTGCAGTTCCACCTTCAAACGATGTCGACATCTACTCTCAAGATCTGGGGTTTATTGCAGTTCTGGAAGACAATGAATTAAAAGGGTTCAATGTTGCGGTTGGTGGCGGCATGGGGATGACACATGGGGATACAAAAACATACCCACAGATTTCCCGTGTGATTGGCTATATCCCGGCAGATAAAATCGTTGAAGTAGCGGAAAAGGTGATTACAATCCAGCGGGACTACGGCAATCGTTCGAATCGAAAAAATGCCCGCTTTAAGTATACCATCGATGCGAGAGGATTGGGTTGGTTTAAAGATGAATTAAATGAAAGATTGGGCTGGGATATTGAAGAAGAACGTCCTTATTATTTCGAACATAATGGTGACCGCTACGGCTGGGTAAAGGGGAATGGCAGATGGCATTTTACCCTGTTCATTCAAAACGGTCGTGTCAAGGATACAAAAAACTATCCGTTAATGACGGGTCTTCGGGAAATCGCCAAGATCCATACAGGGGATTTCCGGCTTACTCCGAATCAGAACCTTATCATTGCAAATGTAACCAGTCAAAAAAAGAAAAAAATCGTTGAACTAATTGAAAAATACGGCATCACTGAAGGAGAAAACTATTCTGCACTAAAGAGAAACTCCATGGCCTGTGTAGCCTTTCCAACTTGCGGGCTGGCTATGGCAGAATCGGAGCGATATCTTCCATCACTTGTAGAGAAAATTGAAGAGATTCTGGATGAAGCCGGCCTCAAGGAAGAGGATATTATTATACGTATGACAGGATGCCCAAATGGATGTGCACGCCCGGCATTGGCCGAAATAGGGTTTATTGGTAAAGCTCCTGGAAAATATAATATGTATCTTGGAGGCGGATTCACTGGTCAGCGTTTGAATAAACTGTACCGGGAGAATATCGGAGAAGAAGAAATCTTAAACACGCTTCGTCCAATCCTGATTAATTATGGGAAAGAAAAACAGGAAGGAGAACACTTCGGCGATTATGTTATTCGTGCCGGATACGTGGAAGAGGTGCATTCAGGGCTTGATTTTCATACTACAAATAAAGTGGAAAGCTAAAAAAGAAAATGCAGGAAGGAAGTGAAAGGATGGGAAAGGTTTATTTAGTGGGAGCCGGTCCTGGTGATCCGGATTTGATTACGGTTAAAGGTTTAAAAGTAATCCAAGAGTCAGATGTTATTTTATATGATCGCCTGGTCAACGAAGAATTACTGAGTTATGCTCCTGGCGATGCCGAATTAATATTTTGCGGTAAGCGACCCGATTATCATTCGCTTACACAGGAAAAAATAAATGACTTACTCTGCAAATTTGCACAACAGGGAAAAGTTGTAACAAGACTAAAGGGCGGCGATCCGTTTATTTTTGGAAGAGGCGGGGAGGAAGCAGAAATATTGGCGCACAAAGGTATCCGCTATGAAATTGTCCCTGGAATCACTTCCGGTTCTGCAGCACCAGCATATGCAGGCATTCCATTAACTCACCGTGATTACAGCTCTTCGGTATCATTTGTCTCAGGAGTTAGCAAAAAAGGAGAATCAGCGGAAAAATACTGGGAAAATCTTGCCCAGGGATCCGATACGCTCTGTATCTATATGGGAGTAAAAAATCTACCCAATATCTGTGACAAACTTATCCGGTATGGCCGCAGTTCCAGTACGCCAATTGCTTTGATTCATTGGGGAACGACCGGGAAACAGCACACAGTTACCGGTACACTGGAAAATATGAGCGCTAAATCTGATGAATTTAAGAATCCATCGATGATTATTATCGGAGAGGTTGTTCGGCTAAGAGAGCATATTCAGTGGTTTGAAAGGACATTACACGAGAAAGAATTTATTGCTGAAGCTATTCTGGGATGATTGGAGGTAGAGAGAGTGCAAGGGATTCTATACGTCAGTCATGGGAGCCGTATTAAAGAAGCGACATCAGAAGCAATTGCATGTATCGATTCTGTAAGAAAGCAGGTCGATGTTGCACTTCAGGAAATCTGCTTCCTGGAACTTGCTGAACCAAATGTAGAACAGGGAATTGAGCGTCTGGCCAAACAAGGGGCTACGAGGATTTCCATTGTTCCTGTGCTTCTATTAAGCGCTGGGCATTACTTTAAAGATATACCAGAAGAAGTTGATAAGGCAAAAGTTAACTATCCAACTATTATCTTTACTTATGGTCAGCCATTGGGCGTACAGGATCGTTTCACAACTGTCCTGGCAGAACGAATCAAAGAAACTGGAGTCCACATCAATCAGGATGCAAGGATTTTACTTGTGGGCCGGGGAAGCCGTAATCCTCAAACGAAGGTAGATATAGAAAATATTGGAGGTAAATTACAGGAACGAATGAATATTCCTGTAGATGTTTGTTATCTCGCTGCCTGCGAGCCTTCTTTTGAACACGGTCTTCTTTCCGCTTTAAAAGATGGTTCTTCCCAAGTTTTCATCGCTCCTTATTTATGGTTTACAGGCGTACTTATGCAACATGTTGAAAGGAAAATAAGTACGGTAACTCAGAGAGAGAAAGAAATTATCGTATGCGGGCAACTTGGTGACCACCCTGTAATGCAGGCAGCACTACAGGAACGTGTCTATGAATCTTATAAGCGTAGAACGATAAGTGCTTGAACAACTACTATAACGCAAAAGAAATTTGCTTGAGTTAAAGGATGTCGGAATGTGGCAATAACACCTCTCATGATTGAATTAAATGAACAGCATGTAATTATTGTCGGTGGTGGTCGTGTCGCAGAACGACGAGTCCATAGCCTTTTAAATAGTGGGGCTGCCATTACGGTCATTAGTCCAACAATTAAAGAAGGAATTGAATCCGAATGGAAAAAAGGACGATTGCACTGGAAACAGAAATACGTGGAAGCAAAAGATCTTGCGGATGCATTCCTGGTTATTGTTGCTACAGATGATCAGATGGTGAATCAGGAAGTTATTCACGCATCACCACGAAATTCTCTAATAAATGCTGCAGCAGATGCAGACAAGGGAAATGTAGAGTTCCCTTCCTTTTTCAGGCGTGGAAAGTTGTTGATCAGTATTTCCACTAGTGGAGCAAGTCCACAGCTTTCTGCAGCAATTAAAAATGAATTACAAACCGTTTATGACGGGAACTATGAGAGTTATATAGATTTTTTGTATGAAAGCCGAAAGCTTATTAAACATTCATCACTTGATAAAGCGCATCAAAAGCTATTGCTAAAGGAACTGCTGTCTGAAACCTTTTTAGAAAAAGATAAACAGAACGAAGCAATTGAATGGTTCAGGAATTTAGCAGAAAGAGGTGAGGCGATATGACAGGCTTGGAGGGAAAAAGGATTGGAGTTGCGGCAACCCGCAGTGCAGATGTGATTACGAAACTTATTGAAAATAATGATGGTATATCCAATGTTTTCTCTATACAGGGAGAACAGATTCTAAATAAAAAAACGAGCGAAGAAGATGTTTTTAATCTTTTATCTAATTCGTTTGATCTTATCCTTCTAACAACAGGAATTGGCGCTCAAACACTAGAGGAGGCAGCACATCATACCGATTGCTTCCCTTCATTTATTCATAGACTGAAGGACACAAATCTGGCTGTGCGTGGCAGCAAAACGATGAATTGGTTGAAAAAACATTCCTTACAAGCCACCTTTGTTTCAAAAGACGGAACGATGAGTGATTTGTTGGATTCTCTTGCTGTTCTAAAACCAAGTAAACAGGTATTTTTACAAGCTTATAATCAGGATGACGTGACACTAAAGAATAAACTTGAAAATCTGGGACACAAGGTTTATCTGTCAAAGCCTTACCAGTATAAAGCGCCCAAACCTGAAATCTTAGAGGAATTAAAACAAAATATTATCAACAAATCCCTGGATGCAGTAATTTTTACTAGTAAAACGCAAGTACAAAACCTTTTCGGCCAGTACAGTGAAACGAAAGAGATGGCCGATGCATTTAATGATAACATTTTGGCAGTTGCTGTCGGAAAAGTAACGGCATCGGAGCTGGAGCAAAATGGGGTAAGTAATGTATTTCATCCAGCCAATCCGAAAATGGGAGCAATGGTTATTGAACTTGTGCAGTATTACGATTCACTGATGGGTTCCCAATCCATCCTTGATCGCTGATTGATATTTATTGTCAGAGAAATAACGATGATACGGAGGTTTTACGATGACATTGGTTAAACAAAGTGAAACAGAAACAATTTTGCCACATGGAGGAGAACTTGTACAACGTGAATTATCTGGATCACACAGAGAATTCTATCTCAATAAGATAGATTCCTATCCATCATTCCAATTGGATGCCTGGAATTTATCCGACTTGGAACTCATTGCCATCGGTGGTTTCAGTCCGTTGAATGGCTTTATGGGAGAGAAGGATTATACGCGTGTTATTGAGGAAATGCGGCTGGAGGATGGAACAATCTGGAGTATTCCAATTACTCTTCCGGTAACCGAGGAGAAGGCGGCATCATATGCCATTGGTTCAACGATAGCACTCATAGGAGAGGACGGTGTCGCCTATGGTGTGCTGGAATTGAAAGAAAAATTCACCTATGACAAGGAAAAAGAAGCTAAACTCGTTTATGGAACAAAAGATCAGGAGCATCCGGGTGTAAAAAAGATTTATGAAAAAGGTGATGTTTATCTTGCCGGCCCGATTTATTTGCTGAATCGCCCGAGTCATGATAATTTTAAGGATTTTTATCTCGATCCTTCAGAAACAAGGGAAATGTTTGCAGACTTAGGCTGGAAAACAGTTGTCGGTTTTCAGACACGTAATCCTGTTCACCGTGCACATGAATATATTCAAAAATCTGCACTTGAGTCTGTGGATGGGTTATTATTAAATCCTTTGGTTGGTGAAACAAAGTCAGATGATATTTCTGCAGAGATTCGGATGGAAAGTTATCAAGTCATTCTAAAGAACTATTATCCTGCCGATCGTACACGTCTAGTTATCTATCCTGCAGCAATGCGCTATGCTGGCCCAAAAGAAGCTATTTTGCATGCAATTGTTCGTAAAAACTATGGTTGCACACATTTTATTGTCGGTCGCGATCATGCAGGTGTGGGGGATTATTATGGCACGTATGAAGCACAGGAATTAATTTCACAGGTCGAGACCGAAATCGGTATACAGATATTCAAATTTGAACATGCGTTTTATTGCACCAAATGTGAGAATATGGGTACTGAAAAGACTTGTCCCCATGACAAGGAGTTTCATGTTCATCTTAGTGGAACCAAAGTACGTAAGAAGCTTCGCAATGGGGAGGAGCTGCCGAAAGAATTTTCCCGTCCGGAAGTGGCGGCAGTGCTTAGGAAAGGTTTGAAAGAAAATTAACCAAGGGGATGTTTCCCCATGTCGTTTGAGATGCTATTTGTTTTAGTCATGATTACGATTATGTTAGGCGGGCTGCTACTTGAGGTGGCCCGGCCTGATATTATTATTTTTTCCGTACTATCGGTTTTTTTGATATCGGGAATACTAACCCCGGGAGAAGCCTTGAGTGGATTTTCCAATGAAGGGATGCTTACCATTGCACTCTTGTTTATTGTGGCAGGGGCGGTACAGAAAAGTGGAATCATAGATGAGCTGATGAAATCCTGGCTTGACAAGAGTAATAGCTTGTTGGGGTCCATGGTACGTTTTTTTGTACCTACATCCCTTTTATCTGGTTTTTTAAACAACACACCAATTGTCGTAACGTTTACACCCGTGATTAAAAAATGGTGTGAGGAACATGGCATTGCACCATCGAAATTTTTAATTCCTTTGTCATATGTCACGATTTTAGGTGGAACGATTACCTTGATGGGAACATCTACAAACCTGGTAGTACATGGTATGTTACTTGACTATGGGTATAAGGGTTTTTCGATATTTCAGTTGGCTATCATTGGGATCCCCATTACAATAGCGGGTCTAATTTATATTTTTACGATTGGCTATAAATTATTGCCGGAACATAAGGGATTTCAGCAACAGGTGAAATCGGACTCTAAAGAATACATTGCGGAATTAATCGTTGAAGCTACCTTTCCTCATATCGATCAAAGTGTGGAGCAGGCAGGTTTGCGAGAGTTGAAAGGCTTGTATTTAATTGAAATCATCCGTGGGGAAGAACGTATATCTCCCGTTCGTTCTACAACTGTTATCCAAAAAAGGGACCGATTAATTTTTACCGGATTAATGTCCACGCTTACAGATGTACAAATGACGAAAGGATTGAGGTTGCGAACAGGTACAAATCTGGAAATTGATGAGCTGAAAAATGGCAACACGCAAATTGTGGAAGCTGTCGTGTCCCATCAATCATCCTTACTTTCAAAATCCGTTAAACAAACACGGTTCAGATCAAAGTATGATGCTGGTGTGATAGCTGTTCACCGGAAAAACGAACGAATAAAGAGCAAAATCGGTGATATTATCTTTAAACCCGGAGACACGTTACTATTACTTGCCGGGAGGGATTTTGTCGAAAAGTATCAACAGTCGAATGATTTCTATGTACTCACATCTCTGGATACACCTGAATCTTTAAAACGTAATCCGGTCAAAGGCTGGTTTACTATCGTTATATTTTTAACAATGATTCTCCTGGTCACTTTTGGAGTGTTTAGTATGTTTAAAGCTATGGCGACGGCAGTGGTTCTATTATTAGTAACCAAAGTAATTACGGCAGAGGAAGCCAAAGGATATATTCATTTCCATATATTGCTTCTCATTGCCAGTTCCTTTGGGGTCGGGATTGCAATGACGAAAACAGGCCTTGCCCAATGGATTGCCAATGGTCTATTGGTCATTGGGGAACCGCTTGGATTGTTTATGATCCTGACATTGATATATCTACTAACAAATATTTTTACCGAATTAATTACAAACAGTGCAGCGGCTGTATTAATGATTCCAATTGGGCTGGAAATGGCTGGTGATCTGCAATTAGATCCAATGGGATTCGCCGTTACAATTGCTATTGCATCATCCGCCAGTTTCATTACGCCAATCGGCTACCAGACCAATCTGATCGTTTACGGCCCCGGAGGATATAAGTTTAGCGATTATATAAAAATTGGAACACCACTCAGTTTGATTGTTATGGCAATCACTGTCACGATTGTTTACTATTGGTGGTTTTAGGAGGAAAAATATGGGGAGTTCAACAAATATTGTTTGGCATGAATCCAATGTTACGAAAAAGGATAGACAAAATTTTAATAACCATAAAAGTGCAGCTTTATGGTTTACAGGCTTATCCGGATCAGGAAAATCCACTCTTTCTGTGGCCTTAGAGAAAAGGCTTCATGAACTTGGAATACACACGTACCGTTTGGATGGAGATAATGTACGTCATGGCCTGAATAAAAATTTAGGCTTTAGCCCTGAAGATCGGACAGAGAATATTCGACGTATTGGGGAAGTGGCAAATCTCATGGTTGACGCAGGATTAGTGACCCTGACCGCATTTATATCCCCCTATAGGGAAGACCGGGATAACGCACGGAAATTACTTGAGAAAAAGGAATTCATCGAAGTCTATGTGAAAAGCAGTGTGGAAGCATGCGAATCGCGTGATCCAAAGGGGTTATATAAAAAGGCACGTGCTGGAGAAATCAAAGGATTTACGGGTATTGATGCACCATATGAAGAACCGGCCAACCCGGAAATTACCGTGGACACGGAAAAACAATCATTGAAAGAATCAGTTGAAGAAATCGTGACGTATTTAAAAGAGGAAAAATATATTGATTAATCGCTGCAAGGAAATATAGAGGAACCGGTCTTGAATCGGTTCCTCTTTTACATGGAAGAAATGTAAAGTTTTACTATGGTTTTGCCGGTGTGCCAAGATTCAATATAAAATACCAGTAAAGTAAAAAAATTAATGATAATTAATTATTAGCTGATATACTAAGGGTACATAAATAGGGGGGATGAATGAATGAGTCAATGTAGATGGGGGACGCCCGATGAGCTGCGCACACTGCTTTCAGAAATGGTCAGTTGGAAAAGTATGACGTTATCGGAGGGGGAGCGACAATTTCCGATGAAACTGCAGGCAAAATTGCAGGATCTCATCTATTTTCAGAAATTTCCGGAAAACCTCGCTCTTCATGATGCTGATTTAAGAAGAAAGTTCTTAACTGCACTCTATAAACATCCGGAAGCGACAGAAACGATTTGTTTGATCAGTCATTTTGATACAGTAAATACGGAGGAATATGGAGACTTCGAACCACTCGCCACACAGCCTGAGGAACTGACAAGGGTATTACAGGAAAGAAAAGATGAATTAACAAAGGATGTACTTAAAGATTTAGAGTCAAATGAATACTTATTCGGCCGTGGTACAATGGACATGAAAATGGGATTGGTCATGCATATGTATTTAATTGAAAAAGCGAGTATTGAAAACTGGCCGATTAATCTATTGCTTTTAACGGTTCCAGATGAAGAAGTAAATTCTTCTGGAATGAGATATGCTGTACCAAAACTGCTTGATATGCAGAAAGATTATGGTCTGCGGTACAAATTATTTTTAAATAGTGAGCCTGTTTTCACCCAGGAACCTAAAGACGTGGAGCATTACATTTATTCTGGTTCAATGGGGAAAATCATGCCGGCAGCACTTTTCTATGGAAAGGAAACACATGCAGGAGAGCCATTGAGTGGAATGACATCTCCTTATCTTGCTTCATTTCTGACAAGGGAAATGGAATGGAATGATCTCTTTCAGGAAACAGTTTTGGGTGAAACAACACCATTGCCAATAACATTACAACAAAATGATTTAAGAGCGGAGTATTCAACACAGACACCATACCGTTCAGCAGCATTGTATAATATCTTTTCAATGAAGCGCGAGGCTGCGGAAGTCTTCGATCTTTTTGAGCGTGTGGCGAATGATGCTGCTGATAAATGCAATGAAGATTACTACCAGGTTTGCAACAAATATAACGTTGAACCGATAGGAAAGGTAAAAGTAATCCGGTATAAAGACCTACTAAATTATGCGACAAATAAATTAGGTAGTGAATTTGTTGAAGCGGTGAAAGCCGATATTCAATTTCATGAAGAATGGGATGAACGTGAAAAGTCACTTCGAATTACGGATAAATTGATGATCCAGTGTCAAGAATTAGCACCAGCAATCATCATTTTATTAGCACCACCTTTTTATCCTGCAGTGAGTTCTACAGGAAACGAGCTTGTCGAAGCCTGTACGGATTTTGTTGTCAGAAAGGCAAAAGAAGATTATAATCTGGACATGAAACGGATTCACTATTTTAATGGACTTTGTGATTTAAGCTATGTCAATTATGCCGGCAGTAATCGTGGTTGGGCATCATTTGAGGAAAATACGCCTGTATGGGGGGACAGTTATACCATTCCCTTCAAAGAAATGCGTCAGTTAAATGCACCTGTTTTAAACATTGGTCCATACGGAAAAGATGCACATAAACGCACAGAACGTCTTCATATTAAGAATGCCTTTGAAGAAGTCCCGGCAATTGTGGAAGAGATGATTCAGATGATAGCAACAGTTAAGTAAAATACTCGTATTTTGATTGTTAAAGAGCCTGTTTTTTGAAAGAATAGCCAAAATACAGGCTCTTTATTTAGTGACATGAGGTCATAGGTCTTGAGTTGTTTACATTGACTTACTAAAAAATTAAAGTTATCCCTGTGTATAATAATGTTGCGATTCCGGCTGCAATGATAGCTGGCTTAAATTTGAAACGTGCATAATCAACGACGGAAAGGTCGAGAATCTTCGCCAGCGTGTTTGTATCATCACTTAACGGTGAAGCAAAAGCTCCAAATGAGCCGCAAGCAAAAACAGCTCCAATCATCATGGGGAGAGAAATGTCTGCAACCGTGGATAGTGACACGCCAAGAGGCATTAATATCCCCCAAGTTCCCCATGCTGATCCAATGAAATAAGAAACAAAGGAGCCAAATACAAACATCAGTGGAAGAATGAAAACTTGAGGAATCCACTGCATATGCGCTGTCACAAAGCTTGAAAAACCCAAATCCTCAGTGACAGACGACAACCCCCATATAATGGATAATAAGACAATAACCTCCATAAGCTCGTTTCCACCAGTAATGAAATGTTTAATTAACTTTTTTAGCTTAAATCTTTGAACAAGAAAAAAAACGGCAGAAAGTATTAACGTAATTAGAAGTGCTACAACCATTGCCTGCATGACATCCGCATTAATAAACGCTGCCCAGATGGCCCCGGTTTCCTGATAACCATCCCACCATGTCAAGAACAGTGTCAACACGATAATCAGTATAATAGGAAGGAGCAGATTCCATGGCTTTTTCGGAAACTCTTCGGAAACGGCATGTTTACCACTGCGAACCTCCTCTGTATCCGCTTTATCTTCTTTGATTTCGGTTGGAGAATCGGAATCCGACCTATTAAAGAAACTTAAATAAATACCTAGCAAAATAATTACAATTGCAAAGAAATTAAAAGGAATGCTTTGGATGAACAAGGAATATGAATCCTCTGTGTTTCCAGTATTCGTAATTGACATTTGGATAACAGAAACCATATACCCTACAAAAGCGGTGGCTACTGGAATTAACGCAATTACTGGAGTGGCTGTTGTTTCAATAACAAATCCAAGTTCTTTTGTCGACATTTTCATCTTTTTTAATAAAGCCTTCATGATCGGGGCAATTGTAACAAAACGAAAAGTTGGAGCGCTGAACGTACCAATTGTAGAAATGTAGGTAAGCACTAACGCATCTTTTGTTGTATCTATTTTTTCTGAAGCGGTTTCCACAAAACCTTTGATCCCACCGGTCATTTTTATCATGCCGATAAGTCCAGAGAATACATACAAAAAGACAATAATCTTTATATTATTTTCATCAATCAATGCCTGAACGATATAGTGTAACATTGTTTGCATACCGCCAATAACAGATGGCGTGACAAGGTAAGAACCTGCTATAAGGCCCAATATGAGTCCAGGCAGGACTTGTCTTGTCAACATAGCAATGGGGATTACGATTAAAAAGGGAATGATGGATATCCAGCCTGCTTCCATATGGTATATCACCTATTCTGATAAGGGTATTATTAGGCTCTATCCAGACAAGGATTTTATACATCGCTTCTAAAATATGTTTAGAGCGGTTTCGATAAATAAAATTCTCCTGTGATGGTAGGTGAAAGCGGCATGGGGTTATCCTCCTGCAAATCAACTAATGATGGTGTAATACTTCTAAATAAACAACCGCATTTCCAGCTGAAAATGCGGCCAAAATCTATGAAAAAGTATTTGTGTAATGCTGTTTCTATAAAGATTTGGGTCTGCGATTACTCGTCCCAAGATTTGTTTCTTTTGATACAAAAATAATATAGTAAGACATAACTTGAAATGAAGGTTGATGCTTGTCTCCGCAGCAGAAATCAGCATAGCAGGTATGTCGTATTTTCAACTGCGACGTTAAACAGTAACAAAATTTACCAAAAAATCCTTGTATAAAAAACAAGCATGTTATCCGTATCTCTTACTTTTATCTGTCTATCTGATCTTGCTTTATTTTGAAAATTTTATTTGGGTTAAGCAAACCTTTCGGGTCGATGGCCTGTTTGATTTTTTCCATGACAAGGAGGGCGTCCCCATGTTCTTCTTTCTGATATCGCTGTTTTCCGATACCAACACCATGTTCTCCAGTACAGGTCCCACCTCGTGCGAGTGCATATTCGACGATTTGTTCATTTAATTGTTTTGCTCTTTCAATCTCTGAAGGATCCTCTATATTAAGCATTAGAAGTACATGATAGTTTCCATCACCTACATGACCGGTTATCCCGCCAGGAAGCTCCAGTTGATCAACTGCTCTTCTGGCATGATGAATGGCTCCGGCAAGTTCGGAAATTGGAAGGCAAACATCCGTTACCATTAACTTTCTGCCGGGATTACTGTGGACATAGGCATAAGCCAAGTTATGCCTTGCTTCCCATAGTTTGTTCCGCGCCAGCGTCTCTGTTTCAAATTGGATCTCCAGACAATTGAAGTCTTTCATGATTTCTTCAGTAAATTCCACATCTTCTTTTAGTCCCGCTTCATTTCCGTGAAATTCCAGGAATAAGGTCGGTACTTCTTTATAGCTAGTATCACTAAATTGATTGACTTGCTTCATTGATGGCTTATCAACAATTTCCATCCTGGCAATAGGGATGCCTGCCTGCAGGACTGCAACGACTGCTTCAACCGCATCATCTACCGTGGTGTAAGAAGCTCGTGCAGCTGAGATATGCTCGGGAATACCATAAACTTTCAGTGTTAATTCAGTAATACATCCTAACGTGCCTTCAGAGCCTACAAAAATACCGTTCAAATGATAACCTGAAGACGACTTTTGAGCCAGGCTGCCAGTATGTATAATTGTGCCATCTGCCAACACAACTTCCATATCGCGGATATTATCGCGCATAATACCATGTTTGACAGATAATGTTCCACTGGCATTGGTTGCTGCCATTCCGCCAAGTGTCGCATCCGCCCCGGGATCAACCGGGAAGAATAATCCATATTTCTTCAGCTCTTTATTAAGCTGGGTACGCGTCACTCCTGGTTGTACTTTTACAAGGAAATCCTTTTCTTTGACTTCCAGTACATTGTTCATCAAGGAAAAATCAATACTAATTCCATTATCAACAGGGACGACATGACCTTCCAGACCTGACCCTAACCCAAATGGTGTTACTGGAACATGATAGTTGTCCGCTATTTTCACAATTTCGCTAACTTCTTCAGTGTTTTGTGGAAATACAACCACATCTGGCAGAATTGGTGTGTGATAGGATTCATCTTTACTGTGCTGCTGAAGAATAGTAGTATTTTCACTGACCTGGCTTTCTTGCAATAATTTTTTTAATTCAACTATAGCGAGTTGTACAGCTTCATTCATCTTGTTCTCCCCCTGACAAGAATTTATTTATTGTTTCCACTTCGTTCTGATCCACTCTCTGATACCCTCAGTATACCATATTTAAAGAAAAGGACGCCGATTCCCAACATCCTTTTCTCTTCCATCTAAACCAATGGCTTTTTTAACGCAGCAACCTGTGACGTTTATCTTTAAAATACCAGTGTAATGTTCGTTACTATTCTTCTATAATATATGCATCTTCAACCCCAGCCTTTTTCACCTCTTCCAAGTAATTTTCTGCATTCGGTTTGTTTTCAAAAGCCCCCGCTTGAACACGATGCCATGTATCACCAGATACGGATAATGTGTATACAAAAGCTGAAATACCCTCAGACTCAAGGTGAGAAACTCGGCGTTCGGCGTTTGTTCTTTTCTGAAAAGATCCAGCAATTACCTTATAAAGTAAGCTTGATGTTGATTTTTTCTCAAGATTAAAGGCACGCTCCAGACCATTTACATGACCACGGGCGACCCTTTGGCGATAAGCGGAATCAGCCAATTTAGCTGCATCACCGCTATGATCAATAAAACCATTTTCCGTTAATAACGCTGACATTGTTGATTCCCTTAATACATGAAAGTTGGCTTTTTTCTTGCCGCGATTCCTTAATTCATTTACATCCATAATTTCACCATGTAGGATATTCCGGTATTTTGCAGTCTGAGATGAATCAGATAATCCACTATAAATATAATCCTCATACCCTTGTGCTGAACCATTAAAAGAATTGCAATGAATAGATAGAAAATAATCCGCGTTCCAAGCATTTGCTTCATTCGTTCGTTGATTTAAACTTTTAGAAGTGTCCGTAGTTCTGCTCATATTCACTTCCACGTCATTATATTCACTATTGAGGATGTCGTGGATCCGTAATGCAATATCCAGAACAATGTTTTTTTCCTGCAAGCCGTTTCCAGTAGCGCCAGTATCATTCCCGCCATGTCCCGGATCCAGATACAACTTAAACATTATTCCACCTCCATTTTTTGTATGATGCATTTTATGTAGGAACACATAAATAATGGCGGTGTTTGTCCGAATACTGGAAAAATGGCTCTTGTCTTGTAGGATATACATGAATAATCATTCAAGTTATATACCTGGAATTGAATTATAGAACCAATTATTGTAAATAGCATAGACAACTACATAGTCAAATAGGGGGTCCTTACCATAGGATAAAATATATTTATAGAAAGCAGGTGAAATGTATATGAGTGATTCATCTAATAAAAAGACAGACATGGTTCCTGATAAGGTCGTCGAACTAATGATTAGTAATATATTTAAAAAGAATGGTGTAAAACCCGAAGAAATGAAAAAGAATTTACCGGATGACCAGAAACAAATGCTAAAAGAAGTAGTCGAGGACTTGAGGAAACAGGTCGAACAATTCAATAATGGAGAGAAAAACACAAGAAAATCAAGTGAATAGAAAATCTATTAAAGAAAACACCCAGTCATAGGTGTTTTCTTTATTTTTAATCAAAGTTGATAATCTAGTGAATGTGTACAATCTTACTAGCCAAAAAATCCATAGATTATTCTATATCCAAAAGAAAGGGGTGTTAATATGACGTCATACAGACGTTTCGATACTGCTCATTCTTTTAGCAGAAAACGAAACTTTTATTATAAAGGTGGGCAACATCGGATGCAAGAATGTTATTCCAATCCTGTAGCCGAGTTCGACAAAAAACACCACAGCTATTGTGGTAGGGATTGTGATAACGAATGCACGTGTGAGAAAGAATACAGTAATAAATACAGTTGTGGATGTGACAATGACTGCACATGTGACCAGGAAGACGAATATAGCAACGATTATTTTGATTTCTCAGATAGTAACAATGATGCGACTGTACTGCAAGAAGGAGATCAATACTCTTTTATGGATCAAGAATCAGCCGAGCTAATATGGGTGAAAGAATCCTGTAATATAACTGTTAACTCAACGGACACACAAGCTGGAATTTCACTCCAGGCAGGTTTGCAACTAGCGATTTCGTTGGTCCTAAACATCAGCATTGGAGATACAAATCGAAGTGAAGCTGTGTCGCAAGAGTTATTGCAAAACTTTAACGCAAGTCAAACAAACAAACAAAAGATTTTCATCTGTAATACAAAAGACGCCAATGTAACCACTACGGACACAGATTTGACAGTTAATATTCAAGTTCTGTTGCAATTACTGTTGGCATTGGTAGTATTGGTTGATATTTTATAAGTCAAAAAAAGCTGAAAAAGAGGTGAATAATGTGACGAAATTTAAAGAATGGAGAGCGTTGGATCATTGCGATGACAATGAACAAAGTGATGCGGACGTTAATCAAGATGGGGAACAGTCAGTAATCAGTCAGCAAGAATCAGATGAATGGATTATCATTAAGGATTCTGAGGATATCGATGTTATCACAACCGACAGGCAAGCAGCGGTATCCTTACAAGTAGGCATTCAGGCCGCAATCGCAGCTGTCATTAGTATTACCATTGCAGATGGAAACCGGGCTGATCAGATAGTGCAAGACCTCAGGCAAGTTACCAACACAAGACAGAGCAATCGTCAAAAGACCATTATAGAACAGTCGAAGGATGTTGAGATAACCACAATAGATACGGATATAGCAATTAATATCCAGTTGTTACTTCAAGTGCTAGTTGCGATTGTACTCAGTCTTGACGTTCTTTAATAAATGGTTGAAGGGGGAATTCCAAAATCTTTGCGCAGGTAGAAGTGATTGGATGATTAGTTAAACACCCCCTCCTCCTCCCAGCTTTTGGGGGGAATTGAAATGGAACTATCGTAATCTGGTTCCACTTTTAAAACATTAAAAGAACCGTTAAATAAATTTCATAGAAAGGATGAATACAGTTGGCAAATTTAACAGAACGCCAGAGAAATTTATTAAGACTGGTAAATCAAATGTCACAAAACTTAGTTACTAATAATGCTGATAGCAATGGAATAAGTAAGAATATTTCAATTGACTTACCGGGATTTGATTTCGATGCAGGAGCCAATTTAGGCCTTGGTGAAGGAACAGAAACACCACCATCAGAAGTTCCAGGAACGCCGGGGACTCCTACAACACTTAGAGATGTGTTATTATCTTTAGTCAATGAACAAGTGGAAGTTACTACACCTTTTGGTACTGTAACTGGCACATTACTCAGCGTAAGAGACGATTATATCGTTATTGTTGAAGCTACTGGAGATCAAGTACTGGTTCGGATTGAAAGCATTGAATTAGTCAATGATTTGTAAGGGGGGATTTAGATGTTTGAAGAGACTTTTGCTGCCGAACTAGCCACACGTATTGGTTCAAACGTGGAGGTAGTTACTGATAACAATATGATAGAAGGACTGCTATCAACCGTGACTCCGGATCTGGTTCTGGTAATTGAGGTTACCGGTGGTTATGGGGACAATGCGAAACTATATATATCTGTAGACGCTATCAACTTTGTCCGTTTTCCTCAAGCAGCGTAGAAGATAGCTTTAAAATCTTGCCTATTGGAAGAGCAGTAAGACAAACAAAACATCACCCTGGTAGAAGCCAGGGTGATGTTTTGTTCTGAGATAAAAATCAACATGGCGGCTAAGAGCATGCCGCCACCATCTATAATAAAAACAGCTAATTTAACCAGAAGGCTGTCCTCTAAAATCTTGAGACTACGATCACTCATCCCATCAAAAAGACCCGGAACTGCGATTACTCGTCCCACCAAAAGATCTGTTGCTTTTGACATAAAAGATATAAAAGACGACGTAACTGCTGGGTTGATTTCCGCTGCGGACCGTTGCTTTTTAGCGGGCACGGCTTCAGCCTCGGGCCAACACGATGTTGGTCACATAGGCGTTGCCCCAAATGTTTTCGGTGGGACGAGTAATCGCAGTCCCAGGACGGGGCGTTCTTAGCCTATGTTCTTTAATTCACCGCTGCGGGGTCTTCAGACACGTGCTGTTCCCGCTGGAGTCAACGGTCCGCAGCGAAAATCAACTATCTTAAAAGTGCATAACTATTACGTGACTTAAATCAAACAATAAATGCGATAAGTTGCAGTGCACAATCCAGCGAAGGAAATACACGAAGACTCCAGCTTAGAAAGCGAAGACGCCTGAGACCCCACAGCGAGCGAGTAATCGCACCAACCATAAATTCAAGTTACGTCGTCTTTTATATTAACTGCGACGTTAATGAACAACAAAATTTAGCTAAAGAGCCAGTCGGAATAAGGTATAATTTTGGTGTTCAAAGCGCGCCCCTCGAGCTTTGTTCTGCAGTTGTAGCTTTTCGCCAACTCTCTAGTAGTAGTTAGTTTGAACTTATAACGGTATGAAAGTTTACTCTTTCTTAGTTAATTGCCGACAACGCAAATAAAACCCAACTATAAAGTAGGGTTTTATCTATAATCTTCTGCAGTGGATGGCTAAATATATAATAATTTTACTTGCTTAACATATACATAATGAATGAAGCTAATTTTCATGGATTCTGATGGTCTCGCTAATTTTATTGGTTATATGGAGTATTTTTATTCCGTCTTCTCCTGTGACAGAAGGTTCGCTTTCGGACGTAATACATTTTATAAAATCTAATAATTGAACACGTAGTGGCTGTATCGAATCATCGACTTGAATTGTTTGCGTTACTGGTACTTGAATTTTACTTGTAGCTTCCGTAATGAAGCGTGTTATTTTAATTTCCCTATTTAAAATATCAGCATCCATAAACGTATCTTCTGTAAGGATTTGAATATTTCGCACGTTTCTGTTTGATTTAAAGCTTGCTGTCAACTGCGCGGTTACTCCTTGCGAAGATCTTGCAATAACTGCAGCGTGTTTTGGCGTTTTTTCAATGACCTTTCCAAGCGCAAAGAATTCTGCGATGGTATCGTTAAGAAGTGCTTGCAAAATGTAAAGGTCATGAATCATTAGGTCCTTTACAACGTCAACATGTTTGATCCTTTCCCTATATGGGCTCATTCTATGAAAAACTACTCCAATAATATTTTCATTTTTCACTTCTTTTATCAGGGTCTGAATGAATGGATTAAAAAGTTCAATATGGCCAACTTGAAGTTTAACTCCTGATTCACGAGCTTTTAATATCAAATCTTCAGCCTCATCAACTGTGCTCGTAATTGGCTTTTCCATCAACATGTGGACATTGTGCTTTATACAGGCCAAGCCGATATCATAGTGAAATTCAGTCGGCACTGCAATGCTCACTGCATCAACCGATTGAAGGAGATCATCAATTGATTGAAACTGTTTAACTTTATACTTTTTAGCAATCCGATCCCTTTTATTCTCATCATTATCGTATATACCCACAAGCTGGCAATAATCTTGCATCGATAAGTATGTTCGTACATGGTTTTCTCCCATATTTCCTGTCCCAATCACACCGACGTTCATAAAATATCTCCTCACTCTTTATCAAATACTAATTTATTCTATGCGCCAGTTAAGAATCGAGGTAGACTTTCATAATGAAAAAAACAAATTTGGCGTTTGTCTACTAGAAATTATAGAAGGGAGAGGTGAAAGTGTGGTACATGTATTGTTTATAGCTGAAGATACATCTGGCCAGTTGAATAAAAACTTTCATTATTTGGAGCAGGAACTTTCAAATGCGGTGAATGTCATGTTGTGGAGAAAACCAGGTCATATCAATTATATTTTGAAGCAATTGCCTGCCCGGCCGGACTTTATATTGTTGTTAAATGATATGGGGCACCAAATCAGTCCGATGATTAAAGGTCTTGCTCATACGGGTATACCATCAGGTCTTTTTGTAAACGATGTTCATCGGCTTACAAAACAAAGGAAAAGCTATATTGAGAAAAATAATATCTCGTATATCTTCACGATTGTGCGCAACAAATTTTTAAAAACATATCCGGAGTTCAAACATAAAATGGAATGGTTTCCTCATTTCGTTAATACAGAGTTATATAAGGATTATGATCTTAAAAAGGATATCAATTTATTAATGATGGGAGCGGTAAATCATTTTTATCCTTTAAGGAGACAAATTTTAAAATCATATAAAGGAGATAGGCATTTCGTCTATCACAGACACCCGGGTTACCGGAATTTTAGTGAAACAGAAGAAAGGCAACATTTTATTGGTCAGACATATGCCAAGGAAATAAACCGTGCAAAAATTTTTTTCACTTGTCCATCTGTCCTGAATTATCCTGTCACAAAATATTTTGAGGTGCTTGCCTGCAAGACGCTTCTTCTTGCTCCGGCTTTTGAAGAACTGGAGGACCTTGGGTTTATTCCGGGTGTTCATTTTGTATCGATAGATGAAAACAATTTTAAAGAAAAGGCTGCATATTATTTAAAGAATGAAAGAGAAAGACAGAAAATAGCTGAACAAGGCTATTATTTTATTCATCAAAAACATACCTCTAAACAACGAACAGATCAGCTTGTAAAAAAGATAGAAAACATACTTCAAAAGTAAGAAGGAGGTTTTTAGTTGTCTAATGTTCCTGAAAGTACACGACTAGGGAATCACGTAGTCATCGAAAAGGATGTTACGCTTGGGGAAAATGTAGTAATTGGTCATAACACAATTATCTTGGAAGGGACCGAGATTGAAGGGGATGTTATTATTGGTTGCAACTGTGTCTTAGGAATTAAGCCGGCCGCCAATAAGAGGATACGTAAGAGTGTTAAGTTTGAGGATTCCTTACTTATTGAATCAGGTACCAGAATTGGAAGTTTAGCTTCTATTTATTCAGGTACAAAAATCGGAAAAGATGTATTTATTGGGGATCATGCAAGTATTAGGGAGAATGTATCCATAGATGAAAAAACCGTGATAGGAAGAGCAGCTATTGTTGAATTAAACAGCCGGATAGGGAAAAACTGTACCGTTCAAACACTGGCATATGTAACCGGTGATACAACCTTGGAGGATGAAGTTTTTATTGGTCCATGTGTATCCATGTCTAATGATAAGTATATGGGAGCTCACGACTATTCTTTAAAGGGACCGTATATAAAAAAGGGGGCGAAGATCGGAAATAATGCTTCCCTGTTGCCAGGTATCTCAATTGGTAATAACACTATTGTGGGTGCAGGGGCAGTAGTTACAAAAAATTTAGCAGATAATATCGTTGCTTCAGGAGTACCGGCTAGAAAGATTAATGGTTAATTGTTGTTGAAGTGCTTATGGTAAATCAGATATGTAAAGGAGCAATGGTGGTGAAGATCCTAACTGTTGTTGGAGCAAGGCCGCAATTTATTAAAGCTTCCATGCTATCAAGGTTATTTCAGAAAGATAGGAACATAGAAGAAATATTGGTACACACAGGTCAGCATTATGATGTAAATATGTCTGATGTTTTCTTTAAACAGTTGCAAATTCCGAAACCTGATTATAACTTGGGAGTCGGATCCGGATCCCATGGAAAACAAACAGCCAGGATGCTATCGGAAATCGAAAGCCTCTTAATGAAAGAGAAGCCGGATGTTGTACTTGTCTATGGTGATACCAATTCTACGCTTGCAGGCAGCTTGGCAGCCTCCAAGCTTCATGTACCGGTTGCGCATGTCGAGTCCGGTTTGCGCAGTTTTAATAAAAAAATGCCCGAAGAGTTGAACCGTCTGTTAACGGATCATCTTTCTGACTGGTTATTTTGCCCAACGGATACCGCAGTTGCAAATTTGAAAAAAGAGGGTATAGAGAAGGGGGTTCATTTAACAGGAGATATTATGTTTGACGCAATTCTTCATTATAAATCGGCTGCACTGAAGCACTCCACGCTTCTTTCCAGGCTGAATCTTCCAGTAAAAGATTATTATCTTGCTACCATTCATAGAGCAGAAAACACGGATAATATCAACAGACTTACAAATCTTTTAACCGTATTGTCCCAACTGGATCGAACCGTAGTATTGCCTCTGCATCCACGGACGAAAATTAAAATTGAACAATGGAAATTAGCGCACTTTTTGTCAGCATCCCATATTCATCTTGTTGAACCTTTGGATTATTTCGATATGCTCACCTTGGAAAGTCAGGCGAAGATGATTTTAACCGATTCCGGCGGTGTCCAAAAAGAGGCTTATATGCTCCGAATCCCATGTATCACATTGCGGGATGAAACAGAGTGGGTGGAGACTGTTCATGCAAAATGGAACACCCTTGCAGGTGCTTCAGATCATCAAAAAATTTTAAGGGAGATATCAGTAACAAAAGAACCTGCTACGTATCCGGCGCTTTTTGGGGAGGGTAAAACTTCAGACAAAATTTATAAGGTATTATCCAGTGAATTGTAAGTTTACTTGTTGTGAAATAGTAAAACCAGTGTGCTCCTGGAGCGCACTGGTGATTTGAAATATCTTTATAAAAGAAACCGGTTTGTATTGTCATTTAATAATGATTCATATATCATCAATAATCTTTCCTCCATTTTTTCCCAGTTATACAGCTTCTCCATTACACTTCTTGCATTTTTACTCATTTGTTTCAGTTTTTCTTTATTATTATTTAAATAAAGAAATGCACTTGCATAGTCTCCTGCCGTCGCTTTCATTTTATTAATGACAAGTCCGCAGTGATGCGTTCTAATAAATTCCTCCATTTCATGACATTTATTAACAACAACCGGAACGCCACTGTTTAAATAACTAAAGAATTTGTTTGGCAATGCATAAGAACGGTTGAGCGAGTGATTTAAATCATCAAAGTCAATCCAGCCGATATCCACATCCTTCATATGTTTTGAAATGGAATGGTAATCAACCCAGCCAGTTAACGTAACATTGTTTTTTATAGTATTTGGAAGGGACAGGGAATGTCCGTGCAAAACGCCACCAATTATTTTGAAGTTGAAGCCAGTTTGTTTGGAGCAACTTTCAGTAATTTTAAATATTTTGTCCCTGCTTCCTTTTTTGTTATCTGCCACATGTCCTTCATAACAGACGGTTAGTGTTGTATCTTCATAACTTTTAGGTTTGAAATTTTTATCCAGGGGCGGGGAGTTGTAAATGATTTCAACTGGAAGTAGTGGATTTTTTGATAGATACCAGGATTTGATGGAATGAGAAACAGTAATAAGCTGATCAATTTCCTTAATCATAACATCTGATAAATTTAACATTGCTGATTTATATGATTTAGATATGCTGCTGTTATCCAGAGGGTCGGGAATAAGATCATGACTATCATAGATTAATTTTACTTCTTTATTTTGTCTTTGCTTCATCATTCTCTTGATGCCAATACCTGCATACAATGATGCTAATTCATGGGCATGATAAATATCTGCATTCTCTTTCAACCCAAGTTGTGTTAATGGGTTTCTGAACGTGTAATGACTGCCGGAATTCATATGGCTCTGCATCTCGAAGGGAGAAGGTTTAAATTCCTCTAGATTATAGGTGATTATTTTTATTCCTTCATGAAAAAAAGTTTGTTTTAAAAAACGGTCGGCAAAAGGTTTTTTGTCAATGTCAAATAGTTTTCCTTTTATTCTCGGTACAATCATTGTTACATCGTAGTCGTTTTTCTGTAAGGCTTTGGCTTCTTTTTTAAAGATTCTCGAGTCCAAAAAGGAATGGGTGTGTACCAGCATACATACTTTCTTCTTCATTTTTATCCTCCATCATAATTACTAGGTATGGCTCTTGGCACTGTAATCTATTTCTTATTGTATGGATCCATTTCTAACCCTTTATATAGCGGGTTATCTTTCCATGAATCTACGTATTTTTTCCATTTGTTCATATAATTTAACAGTCGTTTATCTTTTGTGATTTTATAGAATTCTTCAAGCCTGTTAATGTGTATAAAATGATAAACATTATGCCACTTGGAACCAAATTGCTTAAAGGTAGTTGGCGTTGCAAGGGCATTTAAATGCTTCCATGGTATTTTTATCTTTATAAGGTTTTCTCCTTTTTGGATAGGAGTATCGTCCAGCTGTATATATTTTCTGGAATGTTTATTCATTTTTGGAGAATACATTGGTTCAAGTAATGATATTCTCAAGCTACTTCTGTTATTACTGACGATTCTGAGCACCACTTCATTTTCCTCAGGATATGAAAACCTGCTTAGTAATACATGTAGTCGTGCTTCGTGATTTTTTGTAAAAGTCTTTTTTTCCCTTTGAATGACAGAGTCAGCATCAATATAATTTGCATAATTTCTCTTTGAATCAATGAGTGATTCGAAAGTTCCTTCCCCGGGTACATTTACATTGACTCCCTGCAGCTCAACATCACCTCGGGAAGCGTTAATCTTAAGAATGGTACTTCCGTTGAGTGTATATCTGGAATTAGAAAAAAGCGGGGCATCATATAAAGGAAGCAAGCGGCATACTGTATTTAAATTTTCACGCCAAAATAGAGTTGCATCATCATCCTGTAATAAATCAGCATAATTTTTAATAGAAGATATTGCTGATAACCACCCATTCAAAACATAACCATTAGGAGACATCGGGTATTCTTGAATACTTGGGCCTTTTGAGGAATAGTGGAAGACACCACCCTCTGAAAACGGGATTTTTAAGCTATTGTAAATACTTTT
The DNA here is from genome assembly GCF_055380755.1 of Virgibacillus ainsalahensis. Taxonomy (NCBI): domain Bacteria; kingdom Bacillati; phylum Bacillota; class Bacilli; order Caryophanales; family Bacillaceae; genus Virgibacillus; species Virgibacillus ainsalahensis. The sequence continues at coordinate 1,303,208 of NZ_AP043943.1, forward strand.
GGCTGCCTCTTTGTATTTGCCTGTTTTGGTAGAAACATATAATTGTGCCATCACTTCTGCATAATAAGCTTGGGTTAAACCTGAATAATAATCTTTGCTCGTTGAGTTAAAAAAAGAGTCCGATTTATACCAAAAAACAAGAGAATTTTTAAATTGCTCCATTCTCCGGATGGCTGCATCTGCTACCTTTATTGCAGCTTTTTGATAAATAATATCTTTTGTTTTTTTGTATTGAAACAGATAGTCCCTTATAACATAAATGCCGTAAATTGGATGGCAGGCGACCGTATCTCCCAAATCCTTTCCAGGATACCCATCGTCCATGAATGTGACTTTATACCTGTGTTTGCTAACAGTTTCTAAGCGCGTCGTAAAGTTAGGCATTTTCATGCGATTTTCCCTCCTCCCTGAAGCATTTTCTGCATCTTATTCAAACAAATCATGGGAGTGAGGGCGGGCTTATATGATTAAGTCTAGTTCAATGAAAAAGGAGTTTTCCCACATATTAATTAAACTTTATTTATATAATACTTTAGTAACTCTAAAGGCAGACGTGAGCAACGAACAATTGAATTACCTTAAAGGGTGAATTTCAGGGAGGAAACAGGATGGATAAAAGTGTTTGTTTTTTACTGACAGAACATCCTTTTTTAGATGCCCGCATCTTTAAAAAAGAGGCGAAAAGTTTATTAAAGCTTGGGTTCAAGATTACAATGATTGTACCGAGAAAAAAAGGTTATTTGTTTGATGTAGATGGCAGTCCTTTTCGTAACAGTTTTCTCTCAGAGGAATTCATGTATGAGGGAATTAAAGTAATTACGTATGAACAGATGCATCCTGAAAAAGAGATCAAAAACCTCCTCCATAATCTTCGTACCAAAAAACACACGCGTTTCATTGATCCGCTGACACAGCTTGGTATTGCGGAAAATGCTGATTTCTATCATGCCCATGAATTCTTCTCTCTCTATTCGGGAATTGGCATCAAACGTGCTTTAGCCTCAGAGGGAAAACACTGTAAATTGATCTATGATAGCCACGAATTAGAACCTGATCCCCTTGTTAATCAACCCAAAAATACAATGAAAATAAAAGAGCAAATGCTCCGGTATATGTTAGTGGAATTGGACTATGTCATAACCGTTTCAGAATCAATCAAATCATGGTATCGCGCATTAGATCCGAAGCTTCCCGTAGAAGTGATCTATAATTCTCCCCCATTAACTCCCGAGTATAAACCTGGGCAAGGGGGAGGTCGGGAACTTGTTATCGCATATGAGGGCGCAATGCATCAAAAGAGAACGAATTTCCGGAAGTTGATAGACATAGCGGAAATGTGCAATGAGAAATTCAAACTCAAATTTATACTAATTGGTGGTAGTAAAGCCTCGAAAAATGAACTTAACATCCCTTTTCATCTAAAAGATAAGGTCATACATACAGGGTGGGTCAGCTATAATTCTATCCCTCAAGTAATGAAAGATGTTGATCTAGGATGGGTGGATCTCGATGCTGAGAATTCCATGAATAACCGTTTTGCCATGCCGAATAAGTTCTTTAGTTACTTGAATAATGGTGTGCCTGTTCTGGCAAATCAATGTCAAGATATAGAAAAATTTATTCAAATATATAAATGTGGGTCTATTGTCAAAAAATTAAGAGCCACCGCAGAGGATTATTTCCAAGCACTCATTTATCTTCACTCCAATCGAGATAAAATCAGAGAAATGAGCGTTAATGCCCGTAAGGTTATGGAAGTACAATTCAGCTGGGAGCACATGGAGAAGAAGCTGTACAACGTTTATGAACAACTAGCCAACACGAGGGAATAGGCTTTATTTCTTTTTTAAAATCGTTAAAGCGTACAGTCATTTTGCATATATCAACATAGATTATGAATTATATATCTTAATTATCACAGGAATGAGGTTGATTCATGTTGATAGAACAAAGTACGCAACTACCAGCTGTGTCTGTTGTTGGTCTTGGAAAAATAGGGCTTACTTTAGCGGCTGTATTTGCCAATAATGGATGTAATGTCATCGGTGCAGATGTTGATAAAAACGTCGTAGAGACTGTCAATCAAGGAAAATCACATGTAAAAAATGAACCTGGTTTAGATCAACTGGTCTCGAGTGCTCATCGAAATAAAACGTTATCTGCTACGACGGTTACTTCTGAAGCTGCAGCAAAATCAGATATAATCGTTGTTATTGTTCCGGTTCTAGTCGATGATCAGAACGACATAGATTATCAATTTATAGATAGGGCAGTGAAAGATATTGCAAAAGGGATAAAAAAAGGTTCTTTGGTCATTTTTGAAACAACGCTCCCACCGGGGGACACGAGAGACAGGTTCGGAAAAAAAATAGAAGAAATTTCTGGTCTGAGTCTGGGGGAAGATTTCTATCTCGCTTACAGTCCTGAAAGAGTTTACTCGAATCGGATTCTTCAGGATCTGCAAAATTATCATAAAGTAGTTGGAGGCATAAATAAGGAGAGCCTTGAATTGGCATCCAGTTTTTATAAAAAAGTATTGGGCTGTGAATTAATTGAAGTAAGTTCTTTAGAAACCGCTGAGTTCTCAAAGGTGGCAGAGTGTGTCTATCGTGATGTAAATATTGCTCTTGCAAACGAACTCGCCCGGTTTGCCGAAGAAAATAATGTCAATATGTCCGAAGTAACTGCAGCAAGTAACAGTCAGCCCTATTCTCATATCCATTCTCCAGGCATTGGCGTTGGGGGCCATTGTATACCAATCTATCCCTATTTTTTCATAAATAAAGGGTTAAAAAAGGGACTGATCCCCATGTCAAGAAAAATTAATGATGATATGGCCAATCATGCCATTTCAAAAATTGAAAAGGGCATAGGATCTATAAAGGGGAAAAATATTCTTATTTTAGGATTGTCTTATAGAGAAAATGTCAAAGAACCAACGAAATCCACTGCTCTGTTGTTAATTGACCAGCTTAAGAAAAAACAAGCAAACCTTTTTGTAAACGATCCAATGTTTGCCGACAGTGAAATAAGGAAATATGGCGTTCGTTCGTTATCTATCAATGATCCATTCGTATCCGAAATTGATGTGGTTATTCTACAGGCTTTTCATGAAGAATACAGCAGTATGGATTTCAGCCATTTCAGTAACTGCGAGATGGTTTTAGACGGAAGAAATAAATTAAATAAACATGAAATATCGAAGCTGGGTATGAAGTATGAAGGAATAGGAAAATAAAGGGGGGGAGAATAAAATGTCAAATAACAAATTTCACCAGATACCAATGGTTGATTTAAAAGAAGAATTAAAGTTAATAAGGGCCCCCATATTAGAAATGATAATGGAAGTCCTGGACAGCGGGGATTATATTTTGGGGGAAAAAGGAGAAAAAGTGGCGAAGCTGGTAGCTGAATATGTGGGAGCTTCTTATGGAGTAGGTGTAGCGAACGGCACGGATGCCCTACAATTGTCATTAAGGGCGTTGGACATTGGTCCCGGTGATGAAGTGATTACTACACCATTTACTTTTTTTGCTACTGGCGAAGCAATTGCACAAACAGGCGCTCAACCGATTTTCGTTGATATCGAAGAAGAAACATATAATATTGATCCTTCTAAGATTGAAGAGGCAATCACTCACCATACAAAAGCAATCCTTGTCGTGCATTTATATGGCAAAGGTGCTAATATGGATAAAATAATGAAAATCGCCAACACACATAATTTGAGGGTCATAGAAGATGCTTGTCAAGCAATCGGAACCGAATATGAGGGGCAAAGAGTTGGGTCAATCGGGGATATAGGCTGTTTTTCCTTCTTTCCATCAAAAAACCTTGGTGCTTTTGGAGACGCCGGGCTGGTGGTAACCAACCAAAAAAACCTTTATGAAAAACTCAATCAACTCCGGAATCATGGCAGTGAAAAGAAATACCATCATTCATCAATCGGGATGAATAGCAGGCTTGATGAATTTCAAGCAGCAATATTGCTTGTTAAATTATATTATTTAGACATTTTCCTGCATAAACGGAAAGAAGTCGCCAGAAGGTATACAGAAAACTTAAACAATCTTTTAAAAACTCCGCCTGTCTCCACAGAACGGGAGCACACTTTTCATCAATACTGTATTGAATCAGATAAAAGGGATGAACTGGCTTCAGCACTAAAAAATAATGGCATTGCTTCGGCCATTTATTATCCTATTCCATTACACTTGCAGCAAGCTTTTGATTATCTTCCTTATAAGAAGGGAGATTTCCCAATTGCAGAAAAAACAGCAGAATGCGTACTGGCACTCCCTATTTTTCCGATGTTATCTTTTCAACAACAAGACCATATCATCGCCACAATAAAAAGATTTTTGAAGAGCAATGGATGAGAAGATATCTATTGCTCTTTACCGTTAATCCAATGTTTTTAAAAAATCATTCCAGTTTGAGAGGTTCGTTTTGGTGATGCTCTCTTTATGTTCCCGTACATTGTATACCGTAAAATCATGATACTGAAAACGGAAGTTCTTCAATAATAGGTTTAATACACTGATGTCTTCATAAAGTCGTCCATTTTCAAATGCAATTACTGGAAATCCTCCAATCTTTTTTAGGGAAGAAGTCCGGTATATCCTTGGTCCAAGAGGAAAACGGTAAGACAGCAAGCCGGCTTTTCCATTGATAATGTTTCCCTTGGCAATCCTTTTAAAGAGAACGTCTCCTGCCAATTGCTTCCATTTTCTAAGATTTCCGTACAATACAGCTACATCCTCAGGTAGTCCCTCCAGGTTTTTTTTGACAATGGAAATAGCATCAGGATCGAGCCAATCATCAGCATCAAGCTCTAATATAAAATCAGTTTGTACATGGGGTAATAAATCGTTTAAAGCCCTTGCTTTTCCTTCATTCTCTTTGTTAAACAGCTTCACCTGTCTTCCGTCACTCCAATGCTGAAGCTTTTTGTCGGAACCATCCGTGGAACCGTCATCCATGATTAATACCTGTTCCGGTTGCTCATTCTGCAGCAAGCAGGAAGCAACTGCGGTTTCCACATACTTTTCCATATTATAATTTGCAATGAAAACAGTAAGGCTAGGGTGATTTGTTTTGATTTTCTTTAGCTGATATTTCTGTACAAATTTCTGTTTTTCTAAGGTATTAGCAGAACTATTTTTCTTTGCTTGCTTTACAAGGTCTTTTTTAAAGGTTTTGAGAGGAGACCTTATATTTGAAAGCCAGGCAGGAAAAAGAGCCTCCTTGAATGGCAACTGAACATGTGAGAAAAAATTTTGTTTCTTTAGAAAGGAAGTGCGAACAAGCAAAGGATGATGGATAGCAATGTTTTGGTTGTGATAGAGGGTCTCTAAGATCATTCGTGGATGGGAGATTTGAAGCGTATCGATACGAATAGCAGGAGAAAGGTAATCTGTATGGTGAAGAAATAACACATAGGGACTGTTTATTTTATGAAGATTCGTATGTAATGTTTTTCCTGGGTTCTTATCTTCGACGGTAATAGACTCTATATGGTCAATCCAGTCAAACGTATGCATCATTTTTAAATTTATTTTTTCCTCTTGAAAAACGAGAACAGATTTTAGTCTGGTATTAATTTCCTTTAAAGAGTTTAAAGCTTTATACAGTGCTTTCTTGTCAGAATAATGAAGAAGAATAGCAGTTATATCTTTCAACAGAAAGCCTCCATTCTTTCAAAGATTTCAGATAAGTATGATCCCTTACATTTATATGCAGTGGGCATTCTGGTTAGTATGAATATATGTAAATGTATGCTGGCAGGCTGTATAAAAGTCTATTTTCAGAAGATATAAGCAAGCAGTCTAGCAATGCTAGAGAAATGTGCAGATTGATTGGTGTATACGCCGGTTCAATTTGTTTTTTTATACATAAACATAATAGTAATCAATACAAGTCTTGTAGAGATTTAGGCCCATGAATATCACTCCGGGAAAAGTCGGCCGATCACCGGCTTTTCCTTTCTTGTGGTTACATTACATTTCTGTTATTCTTTACGACTGATTGGCATTACAGATAATCCTTAATTATACAAGAGAAGAGAGTTCTCTTCACGCATAATGCCCGCCAATCTTCTTACTCCGCTCCAGCGTAATCCCTGCCTCCGTATAACTACTGGCTCTTAATATCGCTGTTGATCCGAATTTGTCACGAATGGCATCCATGACATAGCCGATATCGTTTTTCTTAGCTCTGTCTTCAAATAAATCCAGTTGTGTTTCACCTTTTTCAAACAGGTTATCCAAGGTGACATAGACATGTCTAATGTTACTTTTCCCATCGTAAAATTTTTGGAAAAGCTGCATGCATATATGATAGACATCCATCGTGACATTGGTTGGGATTTCAGTGGATCTGGAACGGGAAAACCCTCCCCTGGTTTCTGTAGAGTAGGAGATGCCAAGGTGGATGGTTTTTCCTTGTTTATTTGCCGTTCGTGCTCTGCGGCATACTTCTTCACAGAGGTCAAGGATACAGACTGCAGCCTCTTCCTTCGAGTAATCCCGAAGTAAGGAAATTCCATGACCGAATCCTTTTTGTTCTGTTTTTGTAAAGTTACCGAAAACAGGGCTTAAATCAATCCCCCATGCATGCCAATACAGTTGTTCACCCATGATGCCAAATCGCTTTTTCAGATGATCCATGTTGAATTTTGCAAGCTGTCCGAGGGTCACAATCCCCATTCGATTCAGGTTGCGTTTCATCCGGCTGCCGATTCCCCAGATTTCTTCAATGGGGGAGGGCCAGAGCTTTTCTTCTACATCCTCATATGTGCATTCTGCAATACCCGCTTTTTTCGCATGCAGGTCCATGACCACTTTTGCTAGAAATTTATTATCGCCAATACCGATGGAAGAAGTAATCCCGAAGTTTTCCAGAATATCCTGCTTCATTTGTCTGGCTATCTTCCAGCGATTACCAAAAAGTCGCTGCAGTCCGTTGACTGTGACCCATACTTCATCAACAGAATAGGGATGGATTGCTTCTTTTGGTACATACTGATTAAGAAGCTTTATGATTTCAACGGAAACATGAAGATAATCAGCCATATGAGCGGGAACAATGTGAATGTCAGGGTCATCTGGCAGCTCGAAAAATCGACTTACATTACTGATTCCATATTTTCTTTTTAATTGTGGCGATGCGGCCAGGACAATACTCCCGGATCGATTTGGATCGCCTACCACCGCAAGCATTGTTTTCATTGGATTAAGTCCCAGTTTAACAGCTTCAACACTTGCATAGAATGAACGCATATCAATACAAAGTACATCATTTCGCGGGTACGAAGAATAATCCATTACTATTCACCACCTAAAAGGAACGTTTGTTCTTATTGTATGCAACCGGGATAAATTTAGCAATGGAAATTTATTCTTGGCTTACTGCATGAGCTCGGGCTAAAGCTTTATCTCCATAAAGGCTTGATAAAAAGTAATTCTAAGAAGAAAGATTCTGTATTGGAAAATATCGTTTAAATAAAAAGAGCCCCTTGTGGAGCCCCTGTTGTTGCTAAAAATGATTATGCTGCTTGTATTGTTGAATTTCCTGTCGTGCATTATGCAATTGTTCCTGTGTTTGCTGAAATTGTGGATTCTCTAATGCGCTGGCTCCTGATTGATCCTGAGCATCCTGCAATACTTGTTCAGCTTGCGTCAATTGTTGGATGGCCTGTTGCAATTGCTCTGGGTCTGCAGTGTCTTTTGCCTGCTGAATGTTGTCTTGAGCCTGTTGGACTTGTTGGGTAGCCTGTTGGATCTGCTGATGTGGATTCTGTTCTGCCATATCGAAAACCTCCATTGATCTATTCCCGGGTTTCTTGAAACTACCTATAGGCTGTCAAAGCCCGTACTTATGCAGTAAGAAAGTTTTCTGCCAAATAAGGAGCCCCACGTGGAGGCTCCCGTTAATGCTATTGCTGATTTTGGTTCTGTTGAGCCTGCTGCAGCTGTTGCTGAGCCTGCTGTAATTGCTGTTGAGCTTGCTGGAATTGTGCAGCCTGTGGAGAGTTAGCTCCTGCCTGATTTTGAGCGTTTTGCAACCCTTGCTGCGCTTGCTGCAGTTGCTGTTGAGCTTGTTGCAGCTGCTGCGGATCCGCGCTTGACTGAGCCTGTTGCACAGCTTGCTGCGCCTGCTGTACCTGTTGTTGAGCTTGCTGAAATTGCTGTTGTGGATTCTGTTGTGCCATGGTTAACAACCTCCAATAAATTTTTTGAGCTTCGATAGGCTCTCTATAGTATCATTCCAAATAATTCAGCCTATATGTACATATTTATAAAGTTTTTTCAAACACGCGGCTTTTACTAAAGAAAATGCTCTATAACAAAGGAATCGATCCATGCTTTGTTGAAATAGGAAGGAAAGGAAAAACAGACATAAACGGGGATGAAAAAATAACTATTTCAAACAGAGGAGTAATATATAGTGAAAGCACAACTTGATCAGTATATAAAAACGGAGGAGAAACTAAGGGGAGAACTGATTGGCATCAGTATCCGTTCGGCATTAACCGGAGAGAAAAGATATGACCATATGGGAAATACGCGCTTCAGCCCCGCCTCAAATCTGAAATTACTGACAGCAGCGGCTGCAATTTCTGTACTTGGCGAAGATTACACTTTCTCAACCGAGATCCGGACAAATGGAGAGGTAAAAGGAAATAAATTGGAAGGAAATCTCTATTTAAAAGGAAAAGGTGATCCTACATTAATGCCGGAAGACTTAGAGAAATTCGCCAATGAAATTCAGTCTAAAGGCATCATCTCAATTGAAGGGGACATCTTAGCGGATGATACATGGTATGATAATGTACGATTATCTGCGGATCTTAATTGGAATGATGAACAATATCATTACGGTGCACAGGTCTCGGCCTTGACCGTTTCACCGGATGAGAATTATGATGCTGGCTCTGTCATTGTGGAAGTAATTCCGGGCAACACTATTGGGGCAAGACCAATAGTACATTTATCACCCGGAACAGATTATATCCAAATTATTAATGAAGCTGTAACGGTTTCTGCAAATAAGGAAGCAGAATTACTGGTGGAGCGGAAACATGCAGAAAACACAGTTATCGTAAAAGGGACAATTTCTTTAAAAGGAGAAATTGAAAAAGAACGGATGTCTGTATGGAATCCAACCACATATGCATTACACCTTTTTAAACAGGCTTTATTGAAGCATGGTATTACCTGGTCTGGAACCGTTAGGGCAGGGGGGATTTCAGAGCAAACAAATATGCTTCTGAATAAATATTCCATTCCTCTTGCCCGGCTGCTTGTCCCTTTTATGAAACAAAGCAATAACGGACATGGAGAAGCATTGGTAAAAGAAATGGGGAAGGTGATTTATGGGAAGGGAAGCTGGGAGAAGGGGATAGAGGTTATGAAAGCCGAGCTGTCCAAGTTCAAAATAGATATGGATAGCATATCAATCAGGGATGGATCGGGAATTTCCCATTTTAATTTAATTCCTCCTAATGAAATTTCCATGCTTTTATATGAAGTGCAGCAGAAAGAATGGTTTTCTACTTATCTTCATTCACTGCCAATTGCTGGAAATGGAGACTGGATGGTTGGTGGAACGTTACGGGAGCGCATGCATGGGCTTCTTGTTCAAGCAAAGACAGGGACCATTCACGGTGTCAGCACATTAGCCGGTTACACAGAAACAAAAAAAGGAGAAAGGCTGATCTTTTCCATTATGATTAATCATCTGCTGGATGAAGACGAAGGAAAGGTGATTGAGGATGAATTGATGAAAATTATTATTGATGAGGGGTAGCTAACTTAAACAATCTCTTAATAACCCATTTGCAGTAAAGAAGGGCAGCATCGTAAAGGCTGCCCTAAAATGAATAAACATTTTTAAGAAACTATAGATAAAAGAGAAGGTAATCGAATTTTTATAGTAGGTAGGCGTTATATTGGTAATATTCATGGTCAATATATAATTGACAGTAGAGACACATTTACTCTTTCCGGCTTAAAACCAAGCAGCACCTACAATAATGAGAAGAATAAATAATACGACGATTAACGCAAATCCACCGCCAGCACCATATCCGCCGCCAGCACCGTATCCAGCTCCGGCACCATAACCGTAATCACCACAACCTGAACCAAAAAATGACATATAAAAACCTCCTAAAATTCACTTTTTTAATTTTTAATACCCATACCCACCAAATGATGCACCAACAATAATTAATAGGATAAATAATACTACAACGAAAGCAAATCCTCCGCCATAGCCTGCACCTGCTCCACCTGCAACTCCACTCATTAATAAACACCCCCCCAGGATCATTTATTATCACTATATGTAGTAAACAACATATTGAAATGTGCACGAACCCACATTGCAGGCAAATGGGCAAGTATAGGATGGATGAACCTGTCTCTTTCTTCCTTTCATCGTGTACTCAAATCAACTACCTCTTAGTTTCAACGACGTCAATCCGGGGAAGAAATCAAACAATTAACTTTTTATTAGAAGGTGGTTGTACATATGACGCCAGATCAAATAGGATTTACATTATTATATTTAGGGCTGTTTCTTCTCATCGGAAAATGGATTCGTGTCCGGGTGAAATGGTTGCAGAATTTATTTCTCCCGTCCTCGGTAATCGGGGGCTTTTTGGCATTGCTGTTTGGTCCACAGGTTCTCGGGAAAATAATGGGAAACTTTGTAGAAGAGGATTCTTTTTGGACAACCGGCATTATGACACCGGAAGTGATGGAGGTCTGGTCAGCTTTGCCAGGTTTGATGATTAACCTTGTCTTTGCGACATTATTTCTTGGTGCAGCAATCCCTTCATTATCCAAAATATGGAATATTGGTGGTCCTCAGCTTTCATTTGGCTGGACAATAGGCTGGGGGCAGTATGTCATTGGTATCTTGTTAGCAATTTTAGTTCTGTCTCCAATCTTCGGCTTGCCGCCAATGACGGGTGCTTTAATCGAAATTGCCTTTGAAGGTGGGCATGGTACTGCAGCTGGCTTGCAGGGAACCTTCGAAGAACTTGGGTTTCCGGAAGCATACGATCTTGCTGTGGGATTAGCAACAGTTGGTATTCTATCTGGTGTGGTTATCGGAATTATTTTAATCAATTGGGCGATACGTCGAGATAAAACCAATGTGATTAAAGATACAAAAGAATTTTCCAAATTGAGAAAGCAGGGAATTATGGAATTTGAGAATCGGGATCCTGCAGCTAAAATGACTGTTCGTCCAGAGTCAATTGAACCTCTTTCCTTACACTTTGCATTGGCTGGTTTGGCTGTTTTGGTAGGTTATTTGCTCCTACAGTTTTTAATCTGGCTTGAGAGTGTGACCTGGGGAGCTTTTACCGAATCTGAGTTCATGACATATATACCCTTATTCCCGTTAGCGATGATCGGTGGTATTTTTGTTCAAGTTTTCTTCAATAAGATAGATAATGCAAAGATTATTGATAGTCGGATGATCAACCGTATTCAAGGTTTTTCACTTGATATACTTATTTTGACGGCAATTGCGACGGTTTCGCTGGATGTAATTGGAGCATACATTATTCCTTTCTTATTATTGGCAGGTGCCGGGATTGCATGGAATGTGTTAGGTTTTATCATACTGGCACCAAGAATGATTCCATCTTACTGGTTTGAACGCGGAGTGGGAGATTTCGGTCAGTCCATGGGTATAACCGCAACCGGGCTTTTGCTCATGCGGATTGCCGATCCAAAAAATGAATCTCCTGCATTTGAAGGTTTCGGTTATAAACAATTAATTTATGAGCCATTCCTCGGCGGTGGTTTGGTGACCGCATTATCTGTCCCGCTAATTTATCAGATGGGTGCAATACCATTTTTGATTTTGGCAATCGTTATGTGTATTACCGGGCTACTAACAGGATTGCTCTACTTTGGTAAAAAGAAAGCTTAATGATAAATGAAGGGAAGGAATTTGCATGGGTTCACATCAAATACTATTACTGCTGCTTATAGGATATATCGTATTTTCCATTGACAAGAAGCAGAAACATTTTCCTGTACCAGTTGTTTTAGTGCTGGCAGGCCTGGTTCTTTCCCTTGTGCCATATTTTAATGATATAACAATATCAAAGCAGTTAATTTTTAATGTGTTTTTACCTGCATTATTATTTGTTTCTGCTTACAGTTTTCCGTTGAATCAATTACGCAAGAATAAATGGATTATCTCCTGTCTCGGCACAGTTGGGTTGTTGTTGACAGTGCTATTGTTTGGGACGGCTATTTACGTTACAGGTAACTTGTTTGTATCCATTTCTTTTGTAGGCGCTATGCTTATTGCTTCCATATTAGTGCCGACTGATCCGGTTTCGGTTGTTTCTATTTTAAAAGAATCCTCCGATGATGAAAAAATCGCTGATATTGTAGAAGGCGAGTCAATGTTAAATGATGGGACAAGTATTGTATTATTCTCTATTTTCCTTGGCATGTTTGTAAATGATACAAGTTTTTCCATTGGCGGGTTCCTGGGAGAATTTTTACTTGTATCAATTGGAGGAGTTCTGCTTGGAATTGCGTTTGGCTGGCTTATGAGCAAGGCGGTTCATTATTCTGAACACCGTACCTATCAGGTTATGCTGAGTATAATTGTCGCATATGGAAGTTTTTACCTTGGTGAACTGATTGGAGTGTCTGGAGTTCTTGCAACAGTAACAGCCGGAATGATGCTTTCCTTTGAGTTTGGTAGAAATATTAAAGAAGCGTATTTCCGAGACTCCCTTGATGCATTTTGGGACATTGTTGAACCATCTGTTTTATCATTGGTTTTTCTATTGATTGGTATTCAGGCTGCAGATTATTTGATATTTTCCAATTGGCTGCTGGCCATTATTATTTTCATCTTATCGTTAGTAGTACGTTGGGTAGTTCTTACCGGTATAACGCAAACCATACCGACATGGCGGCGTGAATTTGAGATAAGAGAAACCTCTTTGATTGCATGGTCTGGTATCAAAGGGACAATGTCAGTTGCATTGTTAATGGGTTTTGAAGCACAAGCGAGTAATGATGATATCCTTATTTCCTTAACTTTTGCCGCCATTATGCTGTCTCTGGTTATCCAGAGTGCGGGTGTCTATCCCTTGACAAAACGGTTGAAGAACTAGTGTATGTAATATCAGTCATGAATAATGGTAGAACAGGTATATAGGTGTAGTCTATTAAATAAGTATAAAGTACAAGGATGAAACAACTTCGTCCTTGTACTTTTTAGTTTAAGAAAAATGGTATAAAGACATCTGGGAACAGACATTCTCCAGGTTTTGTAGTATAATAGGTTAATCCTTCCATATCCCCTCATAAACTATAAATCCAGCAAAGAATAGGTGATCACAATGAAATTAGTACTTGCGGAAAAACCATCCGTAGCAAAAAATATAGCGGATGCACTAGACATAAAAACGAAAAGAGACGGCTATTTTGAAGGGAATAACTACATTATTACATGGGCTTTTGGCCATTTAGTAGAGCTTTATGATGCCAAGGATTATGACAGCAAAATGGCTAGCTGGAAAATGGATAATTTCCCATTCATTCCATCAGCATTCAAATATAAAGTAAAAAGCAATCCAAAAAATCGAAAACAGGTGGATGGGGGTGCGCAAAAACAGCTTAAAACAATCCATACTTTAATGAAAAGAAATGATGTAGAAGCAATTATTTCCGCGTGTGATTATGATCGGGAAGGCCAGCTTATCGGTGATAGTATCATTTACCGAGGGGCAAGACCGGAAAAACCAGTGTATCGGTTATTGCTCAATGAATGGACACAGACGGAAGTCATTCAGGGATTAGACAATATAAAACCGAATAACGAAATGAAGCCATTGAGAGATTCTGGAATCAGCAGACAATGGGCTGATTGGGTAATTGGGATAAATTTAACATCAGTTGCTACATTAAAATATCAAAAAGGGAAGGGAAAAGCTTTAAATATTGGCAGGGTGCTACTACCTACATTGAAAATCATTTATGATCGTGATAAAGAAATCGAAGAATTTGTACCGGAGGATTATTTCAAACTGACAGCAACTTTTCAAACGGAAAATGGAAAGGAGTATGAAGGTACATATATAGAAGAAAAACAGGAAAAATTCAAGAAGAAAGAAACATTGGAATCCATACGGGACGTTGTACAAAATAAAACAGGCACCATTATAGATAAACAGGTAGATAAGAAAAAAGAGTCTGCTCCATTCCTTTTCAACCTTTCCAATTTGCAAGGATATATCACAAATAAATATAAGGGATGGACTTCAGATAAAGTTTTAAAAGTTGCCCAGTCACTTTATGAAAAAAAGTTTATCACATATCCGCGTACATCGAGTACTGCTTTAGATGAGAGTCTTGTCAAAAAAACGGCAAATGTTTTAAAAATACATGCAGAAGATCTGCCATATAAAGATGAAATTAAGTTTATGAAAACAAAGCGAGTGTTTAATAATGCAAAAGTGGAAAGCCATAGTGCGATCATTCCAACTTATCTGAAACCGAAGCGGCTCACAAGTGATGAACAGATTGTTTACCGGGCAATCAAGAACCGATTCATCATGCAATTTATGCCGGTTGCTGAATACGAAGAAACAAAATTAACAACAAAAATAAAAGAGGCTTCAGGAACATTTGTCTCCAAGGGAAAGGTACAGATAGTAAAAGGATGGAAAAAGGTTGAAAACATTCAATCCAAGGATACCTTTCTGCCAAAAGTCCAGGTAAAAGATAATGTCCGAATAATAGAGCAGGAGGTTACAACACATGTTACAAAACCTCCTAAACACCATACGGAGCGCACATTATTGCGTGTGATGGAAACATGCGGAAAGAGTTATAAGGAAGATGAAAGTGAAGAATTGCCGGGAAGTATCTTAACTGGCTTCAGTATAGGAACACCAGCGACTAGAGCAGAAACGATTAAAAAGTTAAAAGACGTCGGCTATATTACAGCCCAAAGCAAAAATCTGCTATGTACTGACCTGGGAAAAAAACTTGTGAAAACTTTTCCTGTCAAAAACCTATTCAATCTGGAATTTACTGGGAAATTAGAAAAGGCTTTGTCAGATATTCAAAAAGGGAAAGCTGAAAAGCAGGAATTTCTTCACATGATTTTTCATTTCACAAAAGCTTCGGTGGAAACGATTAGAGATGGGGAGGAGGTAATAATCAACGAGATCACGTCCCAATATCAAACAAATGAAGTTTTAGGGAAATGTCCGCAATGCGATGGGAAGGTTACAGACGGGTATAAAGGATTCGGCTGCAGTAATTGGAGAAAAGGTTGTAAGTTTATAATATGGAAAAACGATAAATATTTGGCAACGATGAAGAAGAAACCCACTAAAACGATGGTAAAATCATTGCTCAAAAATAAAAAGGCTTATGTAAAAGGGTTGACCAGTAAGAAAGGCAAAAAATTCAATGCCTATCTAAGTTATGAAAAAGATCAGAAGAATGAATACTATAGCTGGAAGATGGAATTTTAGGAATTAGTTGTATAAATCAGAATAAAGGGTAATACATAACTTTTGGACATAACTAGTGTATGCTTGTAATAGGAGCCTAGCAAAATTCAACAAACGGATATATCGATGAATTGTATGTAAATGCTAATTTGTCTCCTCTTATAAGGGATGATAGGGTGAAGAAAGTAACCATGTATCTTCAGAGTAACTTAGCTTTTGGAACGCTCATGTGGATTAATGCCAGTAATAAAAAGGTTTATCACAGCAGTAAACGCTGTGATGCTGTGTCATTTAATAAACATGAATCCAACTATCTTGGGAAGATTGAGAAGGTTTTCTCTAATAATGACGAACAAATCGCTTTACTTTCTGGTTTATTGGAAAATACGGATAGAATATATGGAATATGCATGAATAATAAAATTCCCCACAGTAATAAGCCGGAAAATATTGACATGTTATTCTTCCCAACATGGGCGGAAATGTTAAACACAGCAAAAATATACTTCAAGAAATATGATGAAAAACAAAGAAAAAATGAAGCAAAGCAGGAATGGTTGGAAAGAGGAAGGCTCTATGTAAAGAAGAACCATTAACTAACAATATAAAAAGCTTGTATCACATTCCCTGCGTTTTTTGATACAAGCTTTTTCATTGTATATCATTAAATCAATTCACGTAATTGGACTTTCAAAATCTTTCCGCTTGCAGTTTTAGGCAATTCATCCATGAACTTAATTTCTGTCGGACAGTCAGATGGTTTCAGTTTTCGTTTGGCAAAATCGATTAGTTCCTGTTCGGTTATATCGGAATCCTCACTACGGACAACAAACGCATGAGAGGTTTCACCCAGTTCCACGTGAGGCAATATAATCAGAGCAACATCCTTTACTGCCGGATGCTGATAAAATATACTTTCTATTTCAAGTGGAGAGATATTTTCTCCGTCTTGAATTGTTTCTTTATTACGATCAACCACGTCGATTCTCCCCTGCTCATCGATAGTTCCCATGTCCCCGGTGTGTAACCAGCCATCAATCAGATTCTGATTAACTACCTCTTCGTTTGTTGTCACACCATTACCCTTTACAATAATCTCACCAATTTCCTTGCCATTTGGTGTCACATCTTCTCCATATCTATTAACTACACGTACCTTTGTATCAATCATCTTAGATCCCACCTTTACTCCCATTAGAATTCACATTAAATTGATAATAAAAAGTAATTAAAAATATTATAACATATTTTTTGTAAGCGTTTAACACAAAAATATTCAGAAATGATTAATAATATTTTTCTAAGGTTGGACGATAAGTCAAGTTATCTAAACAAATATTTCCAATTAGTAATTGAAAATGGAAGTGAAATAAGCGTACAATAGAGGAAGTTTTAAAAGACGAGATAAACTGACATAAAGAAACAAATTTTGAAGGAGCGAAGAGATGAAAAATAAGAAACTTATTATCATCAATATTTTTACGTTAACTGCTTTTATCATCGTTGTTAGTTTTGGAATTCATCATTCCAATACAACCAAAAATGATTTCTCTGATATAGAGCTGGAAAAGCAAGATACTGATAAAGAAGCTGAAGAAGAAATAGAAGAAAAGATTGTTATAACTTCTGACGAGGATGCTGAGCCAAGTGAAGTAAATAAAAAAGAAAATTTAGGTGCACATATACTAGCTGATATGGATTCATTTGTTTTAAAGAAAGAAGAAACGGAAACAGTAGAAGAGGTACTTAATGAAGTAGAGCAAGAGAAAAATTCTGGAGAAGTGAATCGTCTTGATGAATCAAATGAATTGGATGAAAGTAATACAATAAACACAAATAACACTGAAAATGACTATTACTCCCCAAGCACGGGATATGGCGATTCTGCTGGAAATGAAAGCAGCACGAAAAGTGGAAACTATTCAGGTAGTGGCAGCAATTCAGGAAGTGGGACAGGATCAGAAAGCAAAGGCGGTTCAGGAAGTGAGGGCAATTCAGAAGGTGAGAACAGTTCAGGAAACGGAAGCAGCACAGGAAGTGAGGGCAAAACAGAAAGTGGAAGCAGTTCAGGAAGTGGGGACAGCACAGGAAGTGAGAGCGATACAGGAAATGGAACCGATTCAGGAGACGAAAGCAGTTCTGATAGCGAAAGTAATGTAGAAAATGGAAATTCAGAGGAAGGAACCGGTTCTGAAGATGAGAGTGATTCCGGGATTGAAAATAATACAGAAGAGGATAATATTTCGGGAAATGATGAAGGTGACTCGGAAGGCGGAGACCAGGAAAGTGAACAAAAAGAAGACGAAAATGATGAGAATCCCAATAAATCTTAAGGAGGTTAAAAATGCTTAATCTAAAAGGGAAAACAGCAATCATAACAGGCGCAAGCAGCGGAATTGGACAGGCAACTGCTGAACATCTTGCTAACGAAGGCACAAATGTCATCCTGGCAGCCCGCAGTATGGATAAATTGAATAATATTGCCGGAGACATAAACACACAAGACGGGGGTCGTGCATTAGCGGTTCAAACGGATGTAACAAATAAATCAGAAGTCAATGAGTTATATAAAAAGGCTACAGACACATTTGGAAATATCGATATTTACGTAAACAATGCAGGACTTGTATTATCTTCCTCTCTTCAAAAAGGGGATGTTGATGAATGGGATCAGATGATTGATGTAAATGTTAAAGGTGTATTATATGGCATAAATTCCGTTTTACCAGACATGGTTGAAAGATCGTCTGGACATATTGTTAATATTTCATCCGTTTCCGGTCATGAGGTATCCAAAACTAGTGGTGTATATGCCGCAACAAAATTTGCGGTACGGGCTCTGTCAATGAGTTTGGAGAAAGAGCTTGCCAGAACTGGCGTCAGAGTTAGCAATATATCCCCAGGCCGGGTTGATACAGAAAGAGTGTTGGAAAAACATGGTGAAGCAAATGATCGGAAGCCGCTTGAAGCGAATGATGTAGCAAGAGCAGTTCTCTATGCTGTAACACAGCCTGATTATGTAAATGTGAATGAAATAACAGTAAGACCGGTGTAATAACCGGGAAAATTAGTATCTGCATAGTTTTTACGAAAAGAATAAAAGTATTAGCTTAATGAAAAGAACTTTGGTATTATGGACAGAGTAATCTATAGTGTTTATAAGCTTAACTTTGTAATTAATGTAAGTTACTTAGAACTGAAAATGGAAGGGGAAAGTTTGTATGTCTAAACCAAAAATTGTCGTTCTGGGAGCAGGTTACGCCGGATTAACGACAACAAAACGATTAACACAAAAAATACTTCCTGAAGAAGCTGAAATTGTACTTGTTAACAAACATAATTATCATTATGAATCAACATGGCTGCATGAGGTAGCTGCAGGAACAATCAACCCAAATCAGGCGCGTGTAATGATTAGTGATGTAGTTAGTCCAAAAAGAGTTCGCCTCATTTATGATTCAGTTGTCAAAGTGAATAAAGAAGAGAAAACGGTTGTCTTGGAAAATAGCGAAATCACTTATGACTACCTTGTATTTGCACTTGGTTTTGAATCAAATGATTTTGGGATCAAAGGAATGGCTGAGCATGCATTCGCAATTGAGGATATTGATTCCAGCCGTTTAATCAGTGAGCATATTGAATATCAATTTGCGAAATA
This sequence comes from Virgibacillus ainsalahensis, assembly GCF_055380755.1. NCBI lineage: Bacteria > Bacillati > Bacillota > Bacilli > Caryophanales > Bacillaceae > Virgibacillus > Virgibacillus ainsalahensis. The sequence goes on from NZ_AP043943.1 coordinate 1,322,380, forward strand.
TAAAACAGATGAGAATCCTGATGAAAACAGTTTGAATATCCTGGTTGGCGGTGGCGGATTCACTGGAATTGAATTTGTTGGTGAACTTGCAGAGAGAGTGCCGGAACTATGTAAAAAGTATGATGTCGACCGCAGTAAAGTCCGTATTATTAATATCGAGGCTGCACCATCCATTATTCCAATGTTTGATAAGGAACTTGTAGCCTATGCGAAACAATCACTTGAAGAACGTGGAGTGGAATTCAGAATCGGAGCTCCTATCTCTGAATGTACACCAGAAGGATTTATAGTAGGTGACGATAATGAATTAATCAAAGCAGGTACTGTTGTATGGACCGGTGGAGTAAAAGGCAGCTCTGTATTAGGAAAATCCGGCTTTGAATTAGTAAAAGGTAAAGTTAATGTAAATGCTGACCTTCGTGTTGAAGGTGAAGAGGATATCTTCGTATTGGGGGATTGTTCCTGGGTGTGGAACAAGGAAGAAGATCGGCCGTATGGACCGACTGCTCAGTTAGCAATGCAGGAAGCTGATGTTGCAGCAAGAAATATTAAAGCGCTTCTCACAAATCAGCCAACAGAAGAATTTGTTTTCAAAAGTAAAGGTACAGTAGCATCTCTAGGGACTACAGATGGAATTGGAACCGTATTTGACGATTACAAACTTCAAGGGAAATCAGCCGCTGCAATGAAAAAAGTAGTTGATAATCGTTCTCTATTCCTTATCGGTGGACCAAAATTATTGCTGAAAAAAGGTAAAGTACGTCCATTTTAATATGATTTTTTAATCAGATATTGTAGCTGAATGAAGCAACTAAATGGGGAGGTAAGTTTTAGAATGAAAAGAACTCTATGTGGAATATTAGTTGTTCTTGCAACAGTAGTGGGGTACAGACTTGCAAGTGACTACCTGGAGGATACAAGAGATTATCGATAGTGAAAGAAATGGCCATCAGGCATTTTAAGCCAGATGGCTGTTTTATTTATTGTCTACCTTCTGAGTGTCTTATGTAGGGAGGTGTGTTTTATATCACTGACGCAACATAATTCTTGAGTTATGATTGACATGGAGGGGATTTATATGAGCGCAGGACTTATTATTGTATTAATACTTTTATCTATTTTTGCTATTGGCGGTACGTTTTTTGCGTTTAAACAGGAAGAAAATAAAATGAAAAAATACGAAAAAGAAGGGGAGACGGTGCAGGATGAAATAAAACGATCCTTGGATTATGAAGAGAGCTCCTTGAAATCCAATGTGCCGATTCAGATTTGGATTTATTCGATCGCGATATTTTTGTCACTGGTTGCATTTGCTATCTACCTCTTTTAGCAGTTAAGAAACCAACTCGACCCACCGAAAGATATGTTGCTTTTAACACAAAAGATATAAAATGCGACGTTAATGAGCTAATCAGAAAAAGGTATAATCTTGGTTGATGGTGGTTATACTGAATAATTTTTCCCGTTGTAATAACAGTTATTTTCATACAAAAGTATAAAATTTTCTTAATGTATAACTATAGGCCAGGACTTGACCAAAGCCTTTTAAAAAATTCCGGGAAAAATCCCGGTTATTTTTTTGCCTTTTTCTAATACTAGAAAGAGGAGGTTTTCTGATGAAAATTGTGATTATGACAATACTTTTACTATCTATACCCTCTCATCAAGTGTTGGCAAGCCTGGATTTGACCGATAATAATGTAACGATGGAAAAAGTTGAAGTTGAACAATACGCTTTACCTCATCTTGATAAGCTTTTCATTGACGAAAGTAGACTAAATTTCCTCATAAAAATACTGGAAGAGAAATTACATAAGGAACCAGTTAATGCAAAGCTCGATAAGAAAGGAGAAATTATTGAAGGGGAACCAGGTATAACTATTGACAAAAGGAAGTTCCATATATTATTCAGAGAAGCTTTCTATAGTGAAACAACTACAAAACTTGAAGTACCTAAGAGATATGTTTACCCCAGGGTGGATCGTGCCTTGCTGAAAGACATACGTGTGAAGGAACTTGGGAGCTATGTTACAAACTTTAGGAAGACCAATACAGAAAGGTCTCATAATATAGATCTATCAACGAAAGCGATCAATAATCATGTGGTTTTCCCAGGAGAGACTTTTTCGTTTAATGATATTGTTGGGGAACGTACAGCTGAAAGAGGTTATAAGCGCGCTCCTGTAATTGTAAAAGGAGAATTGGCAGAGGATATTGGTGGGGGAATCTGCCAAGTATCTTCAACACTTTTTAATGCGGTGGACTTAAAGGGCATACAAATTGTAGAGCGCTATGCACATAGCAGGGAGGTTCCATATGTACCGCCAGGACGTGATGCAACGGTTAGCTGGTGGGGGCCTGATTTCGTGTTCAAAAATCTATATAATGAGCCTATTTTGATTCGTGCCCAAGCGGACAATGGCAGGATGGATGTAAGGATTTTCTCCTCTGAAACGGCAGAAAATTTTACTGGAGAATAATGAATTGGTTAATTCCAAGTTCCTGATACTTTCTTTCACACACATTAGGATTTCCTTGAAAAAAGATCGACAGAAAAGTTGTATCGGTATAGCACAAATTTTGATAATGTTAGTCGTTTTCAATTAGAGGTAGGAGAAGGTGGATCAAATGTAGCAATTATTGATGCATCTTATCTCTTATGATTCATGAAAAAGAAAGCTTGACCCAAATTAAAAGGATGTCCGTCTGCGGACATCCTTTTTAAGTAGTAAGAAAGCATAAAACTTTTACTGCTTAAGTGCGGGCTTTGGCCTTTAGATACCAGACCTTGGCGAAAAGCAAGGTCTCTAATATTATCCTTGTCTCGTCTTTGTCCAGTTAATTAAGCCGCCATGTAAAACAATGTCTTTTTGACGGTCCGTGAGGTTATGCTCCAAGGTAATATTTTCGTTTTTGTTTTGCAGAGAAGCGGTTAGATCATTACCATGCTTCAATTTACTTCTTACGTCTTTAAAAGTTAGTACTTCTCCTTTTTCCAGCTTATCGTAATCCTCTTCATTTGCAAAAGTAAGTGGCAATATACCAAAGTTAATCAGGTTTTGCCAATGAATTCGGGCGAAGTCTTTTACCAACACTGCACGCAACCCAAGATAACGAGGTGCCAAGGCAGCATGTTCACGGCTGGATCCCTGTCCATAGTTATAACCGCCTACGATTGCATGACCGCCAAGTTCCTTGCTGTCGATTCCCCGCTCAACATAAGTGGAGTCAACGGCTTCAAAAGTAAATTTACTGATTTCAGGGAGGTTACTTCGAAATGGCAGTACTCGAGCTCCACCTGCAAGTATTTCGTCTGTAGAGATATTATCCCCGACTTTTAGTAATACCGGAATTTCCAAGGTATCCGGAAGTTCATCCATTTCTGGTATCGATACGATATTCGGCCCCTTTTCCAAATTTGTTTGCTTCGCTTCCTCTCTGGGAAGGGGAGCGTCCAATAATCGGTCATCAACATTTATGTTATTCAGTTCAGTAACTTTTGGATAAGGAAAATCAAGTGTTCTTGGATCAGTAATTTCACCGGTTAAAGCAGAAGCCGCCGCTACTTCAGGGCCGGAAAGATAAACACTGTCTTCTTTTGTTCCTGATCTTCCCGGAAAATTCCTTGGTGTTGTTCGTAAGCTGTTCCTTCCTGATGCTGGAGCCTGCCCCATGCCTATGCATCCGTTGCAACCTGCCTGATGCAATCTGCCTCCTGCTTGAAGAAGACTAGCTATGTGTAATTCCTCTACCAGACTTGTCAGCATCTGGCGGGAAGATGGATTAATGTCAAATGATAATCCTGGTGCAATCGTCCTATTTTTCACAATTTCAGCTGCAATTGCAAAATCCCTGTATCCCGGATTTGCTGAAGAGCCAATATAGGATTGATAGATTGGTGTTCCTGCCACTTCGGTAACGGAAACGACATTTCCTGGACTGGATGGTTTTGCGATTAATGGTTCCAGCTCTGACAGGTTAATTTCATCATGAAGATCATACGTAGCATCTTTATCTGCAGTGATTTCTGTCCAGTCATCTTCGCGGTGCTGTTGTTTTAAAAATGTCTTAATTTCTTTATCTGATGGAAAGACAGTTGTGGTCGCTCCAAGTTCTGCACCCATATTTGCGATAACGTGACGATCCATGGCAGTAAGATTTTCTAGACCGGGACCGTAAAACTCAAGAATTTTTCCTACACCACCTTTTACATCATAACGACGCAGAAGTTCAAGGATAACATCTTTGGCACTGACCCAATCAGGCAGTTCGCCTGTTAATTTGATGCCGAATATTTGTGGCATTGTCAGATAGATTGGCTCACCGGCTATTGCCATGGCAACATCAATACCGCCAGCACCCATTGCCAGCATTCCCATACAGCCATTGGCGGGCGTATGGCTATCTGCCCCTAGAAGCGTTTTTCCCGGTACTGCCAGTCTTTGCATGTGCACCGGGTGACTTACACCATTTCCAGGTCTGCTGAAATACAGACCAAAACGCTTCGCGGCGCTTTCTAAGAAGAGATGGTCATCCGGATTTTTACTGTCCACCTGTATTAAATTATGATCGACATATTGGGCGGAAGCTTCTGTCTTGGCATAATCCAGCCCCATTGCTTCCAACTCCAGCATGACCATCGTTCCGGTAGCATCCTGTGTTAATGTTTGGTCAATCTTTAAACTGATTTCATTACCGGGAGTCATCTGTCCTGATACAAGATGATCCTTTATTAATTTTTGTGCAACATTTAAACCCATCGTTAATTGCCTCCTTTCTTATTAGTTTACCTCAGAAGTACTTGGTTAAAACGGCTTTTGTTACAAATTATTTATTTCTCTATCAGGAAACTTTTATGAGTTTTATACACTGAATATGCTTCTTCGCTACAGTATGGCAGCTTACTAGGCCTTGAAAACTTGGCTAAACGCCCAAGCTTTTATGGCGGCCTAGCCTGTACTTATGCAGTTAGAAAGTTTTATGCTTTCTTAACTGTGAAAAAAGCGGGCAATCTTCTTGGAGAAAAGATTGCCCGCTTTTTATTATTGGTAGAAAATTACTCTGCTTTGTGTGCTTCAATTTCAACATGGATTTTAATATCATCACCAACAAGTACGCCGCCTGTTTCTACTGGGGCATTCCAAGTCAGACCGAATTCTTTACGGCTGATTGTAGTATCACCACTAAAGCCGGCAACCGTATTACCGCTCATTGGGTCTTTGCTTTGCCCTTCAAATACGACGTCAACTGTAACTGGTTTTGTGGTGCCACGCATTGTCAGATCCCCTGTAACGTCATAATTGTTACCTGATTTTTTCTTGATATCAGTCGCAACAAAAGTAATCTTCGGATGATTTTCGACATCAAAGAAGTCTTCACCGCGCAGGTGTTCATCACGGCCTTCTTGGCGAGTATCAATACTGCTTGTATCAATTGTCACTTCAACTTTTGAATCCGTTAAATCTTCTACATCTGCTTCAACAACTGCTTCAAAATCATTGAACGTACCTTTTACTTTTGAAATCATCATATGCTTTACTGTAAAACCAATTTCACTGTGTGCTGTGTCTACATTCCAAGTTGTTTTTGCCATTTAAAAATCCCTCCATAAGATAGTATGTAACACGTTGGTTACTTTCTGTTACCTAGTATAGAATCATAAATACATAATGTCAAGAGAAATAGTGGGAAATCTCCTAATCTAAGTTTACCCTCTATTATTCACGTTAAACATATAAAAACAAAGTAGTTAATAAAACGATGGAAATATTCTTATTTTTCGTTATAATTATACAGGATAGGATGAAATATGTGTTGCTATATATTCAGGGGGTCGGTTTGATGCAGGAAATGTATAACCCAAGATGGGATTTGGATGGAATCTTCGATGGTGGAAGTGAATCTGCAGAATTTCATCAGTATGTAAGGAATATAGAAGCTGAAATGAAACATCTCTCGGTAAGGGTTACCAATTATTTGCCTAAAGAGGAAGAAGTAAATCCACAGGAATTGATTAAAATTATAAAACAGCTTGAAAGTACATTGAAAAAGCTGCGTGAAGCGTCTGCATTTGTCAGCTGTTTACATGCAGAAAGTGTGAAAGATGAGAAGGCAAATATACTGATAGTTCAGCGCAGTGCATTAAAAGCTGAAATGGATACAATCCGCACAACTCTAAATCAAAAACTCGTTTCGATTGATGATACAGCGTGGGAGGCATTACTAAGCCAACCAGGTCTGAAGGAAATTGCTTTTGTTTTAAATGAAAATAGGGAAAAAGCTAAAGGATTGTTGCCAGTGGAAGAAGAAGTACTGCTCAATGATTTGGCAGTGGATGGCTATCATGCCTGGAATCAGATGTATGGTACCATTGTAGGGAATATGACAGTGGAACTGGAAGAGGATGGTGAGATTAATTCCTATTCTGTCGGCCAGGCATCTAATAAATTAAGTCATCCGGATCGTTCTGTACGCAAATATGTATTTGAACAGTTGGATAAGGCATGGAATGGAAAAGCCGATTTATTTGGAAAAACGCTTAATCACTTGGCGGGTTTTCGACTTCAAATATACAAGCACCGCAATTGGGAGAGTGTTTTAAAGGAGCCACTTGCTATAAATCGAATGAAGCGGGAAACATTGGATGCGATGTGGAATGCAATTACGAACAATAAAAAGAACTTTGTGAAATATCTGGATAAGAAAGCGGAACTGTTAGGATTGGATAAATTGAGCATGTATGACATTGGGGCACCAATATCATCTTCTGTAAAGACGTCGAGTTACTCGAAGGGTGCAGCTTTTATTATTGAACAATTTCGTGCATTCAGTCCCAAAATGGCTGCGTTTGCTCAAATGGCTTTTGATAACCGCTGGATTGAAGCAGAAGACAGAACAGGGAAACGGCCGGGAGGATTTTGCACAAGTTTTCCTGACAGTGAACAAACACGTATTTTTATGACTTATTCAGGGACCTCCTCAAATATTGCAACACTTGCTCATGAATTGGGACATGCTTATCACCAGCATGTCATGAATGATGTCCATGAATTAAATCAAGGTTATGCTATGAACGTGGCGGAAACAGCCTCTACATTTGCTGAAATGATTGTTGCCGACGCGTCTGTAAAGCGTGCAAGAAACAAAGAGGAAAAAAAGGTACTGCTAGAAGACAAAATCAAACGCAGTGTGGCATTTTTTATGAATATTCATTCACGGTTTATTTTTGAAAATAATTTTTATGAAGAACGAAAAACGGGGCATGGTTTCGGTTAAGCGTCTGAATGCGTTAATGGTTGAAGCACAGAAAGAAGCGTATCATGGAGCATTGGAAGAGTATGACCCCAATTTTTGGTCATCCAAACTGCATTTCCATATAACAGGTGTCCCATTCTATAATTTCCCTTATACATTCGGTTACCTGTTCAGTTTGGGAATCTATGCATATGCGAAAAAACAGGATGGTAGTTTTGAAGATGATTATATTGCCTTATTGCTTGATACAGGACGTATGACAGTGGAAGATTTGGCTCACAAACATCTGAATGTTGATTTAACCAAACCATACTTCTGGGAAAATGCAATTGGTTTATGTGTGGAAGATGTTGAGGAATTCCTGGCATTATAGAGTTTTTGTACAGGCGGTACACTGTTTCTTCTTTCTATATTTGTTAAACAAGCTTGTTGTCATCATCTGATAAATGAGATACAATACATGTAATAAAAAAAGTGAAATAAAGCCTACAGGGGGAGCCATTTGGCTGAGAGTGAACTTATTGTTCTTACCCTTCGAACCTGTTAGTTAATACTAGCGTAGGGATGGTGGTTTTTTGATGGAATAAAAAGTAATGTGAGCGGATTCCCCATCAGGAAGTCTTCCCCTTGGCATTGCTTTTTTTGTTTGTTTAGATAGCATAAAATTTTTAAGACTTGGTGGAATGTCAAGTTTATTTATGTGCTTTAAAAAGGGGAGGTAGTTGACTTGAGTTCAAGAAAAATATTGTTTTTAATCGAGGTGGCCATATTTTCAGCATTGGCATTACTTTTGGATATTATCCCAGGTTTATCGTTTAAGATTTGGGCAATGGGGGGTTCGGTTTCTTTCGCAATGATTCCAATCTTTATCGTGGCATTCCGCTGGGGACTAAAAGGTGGTTTGCTTTCCGGTTTTTTATGGGGGATACTCCAGGTTGCAGTTGGTACAGGGTATATTTTGCATCCTGTTCAAGGGTTGATTGATTATGGACTTGCGTTTACTGTACTTGGACTTTCCGGTATTTTTGCGAATCAAATTCAAGAGGCAGTGAAGGGTGGCAGAACAAAAGCTTATCTTTCGTATATTACAGGTGGTGTTTTGCTTGGGACCACGTTGCGCTTCACTGCACATTATATTGCCGGAATCGTATTTTTTGGATCAGCAGTTGAGGGGCAGCCAGCTTGGTTATACTCCTTATTATACAATACCTCCTACATGTTTCCGTCATTTATTTTGTGTACTTTAATCGTGTTCTTCCTATTCCATAAACAGCCAAGAACATTGTTAAATGCAGCGTAGGTAATTGCCTATCCGCTCACGATAAGGTAACCTCTTAATTAAAGGGGTTACCTTTTTAAAAAAATTCTCTAAGTGGGAAAAAATATAGGATTCTACACGTAAATAATTTCTGGTAACTGGTACCCAGAATTTAGGGGAGGGAGTCATATGCGAGAACTGATTGGAACATGCGATTCTTGCGGAAAAAATATTTATTGTGAGGATGGTTTTTTCGATGGAGAACAAATAAGTGGAAAACTTCTATGTAATGAGTGCTTTGCTGAAGAGCAAAAAAATTAGAAGGACAACCTCTGCGCATCAAGGTTGTCCAAAATTTATACTACAGTAAATAGCTATTTACATTTTCATTACTGGTTACAATTAAAAATATTTTACCTTCATCCATGTCTTCTTCGTAGTCATTAGCTTCAGCCTCAGTAAATCCTATTTCTTCAAGCTTTGTACGTAACTCATCACCTTTGCTGCTGAATATATTACCAACTGCTTCCATGAAATCCATTTCTTTAAATCCTACTGTATTTGCATCTGAACCGTCAGCTACACGTTCTGTTCTGTCATTATCATGTGACATTATATAAATATCCTCTTTATTTATGCCTTTATCTTTCAGTATGCTTACGTCTGTTTTTAATTTTTCATCATTGGAATATTCTTGGATGAATGGTTTCAAATTATCTCCTCCTTTGTAATGCTTAAATCTGATACCCATTTTTCACAAGAAACTAAACATCTTTATGTAAAATTTGTTCACACTCAAGTATAGAAGTAGCGTTTTTCTCTCAAAAGCATAGGCTATATAACCATTCTTATGGAGAGGAAGGTTTAATATGGAATTGGGTGTTTCCCATTGGTTATATGGTTTGTTTACGCTCATTATTATAGTTACAATGATTTTTAGAAAGGGTGTCGTACTACCGACACTTTTTGGAACATTTGTGATCGCCTGGGTATATAAAGGAAGTTTAATTGATGGATTCACCGCCATTTTTAATGCAAACCTTGTTGCTGCCCAAGAGCTTTTTAATATCTTTTTAATCATTACGTTCATGTTGGCACTTCTACATTCTTTACGTGATTTGGGTGCAGATCAGAAAATGATTCAGCCGATTCAGAAAATGATGGTGAATGGGCATGTTTCTTATTTTGTGCTGGTCGGTGTAACCTATGTAATTTCCCTTTTCTTTTGGCCGACACCCGCTGTTCCATTAATCTGTGCATTACTTGTCCCAGCAGCAGTAAGAGCAGGATTGCCAGTAATGACAGCAGCTGTTGCAATCGCGTTAGCCGGCCAGGGGATGGCGCTTTCCTCCGACTATATCGTGCAGGTGGCTCCTAATTTATCAGCTGCCTCGGCTGGTCTTGACACAGGAGCTGTTGCTGATCAAGCATTGATACTGTCTGTAGTAGCCGGTGTTATAGCGATTGGCTCAGCTTATCTGATTTATCGAAAATCGATTCGTTCGAAAGATGATGTATTAAATGAAACCGAATTACAAACATTACAAACAGAGGAAAACTCGACAAATAAAGCACAAACAAAGAATCTCTCCACCTGGAGTAAGGTTTTCGCTATACTCGTACCACTATCACTGCTTGCTGTAGTTATTTTCATGTTACACAGTAAACTCTTTTCAGGCAGCAGCGGTCTTGTTGGTGGCGATGGAGCGGCATTTGTCGGAGGGGTAGCAGTAATATTACTATTGCTGTCTACTGTGGCTTTTGGTAAACACCATGCCCTGGACTACATTAGTAACCATATTACAGATGGGTTTGTCTTCGCTTTCAAAGCGATGGGACCGGTCATACCAATTGCGGGATTCTTCTTTCTGGGAAGCCCTGATTTTTCCGGCAGTATTTTAGGGGTAGAAGAAAGTGCACCAGCCTTATTATTTGACCTCGTGCATTCTGCCCAAGGATATTTGCCACAAAGTGCGATTTTGGCAGGGTTTAGTATATTAATTATAGGTATCATAACAGGCCTGGATGGATCCGGATTTTCAGGATTACCGCTTACCGGCGCCCTCGCAGCCTCCTTGGAAAATGGTACAATTGATGCAGCAACATTGGCGGCAATCGGTCAGATGGGTTCAATCTGGACTGGTGGAGGGACTATTGTAGCATGGTCTTCTTTGATTGCGATAGCTGGATTTTGTGGAGTTTCAGTAATGGAGCTGGTGCGGAAAAATTTCATTCCTGTCATGCTTGGATTGTTCATTTCCACGACCGTTGCGGTGCTTCTATTATAATCCTGTAAACCGCTTTTATTGGTTATTGATCCACCCTTTTGTTAAACTTTAGACTAATTATCGTTGTAAACAATCTAGGAGGGAAATCATGTCAAACAGTACGAAAGATATTGTCCATCATTCCTTACAAGCATTGCTGGATGATGAAACTTTCTTACCAGATTTAAAGGATGAAACAAGAGAAAAGGCTTTTGCTTCACTGGTTTCCATTCTTTCGACCCCTAATCATGTCCATAAATCATTTTTACGGGTTACGCTGGAAAATGAGAGGGTTGTTAGAGTACCTGCTTTTCGGGTGCAGCATAATAATATATTAGGTCCATATAAAGGCGGGATTCGATTTCACGAAACTGTAGAAGAATCCGAAGTCAGTAATCTTGCTTCCTTAATGACATTAAAAAATGCGCTGCATGAAGTTCCTTTTGGCGGAGGAAAAGGTGGAGTTGTAATTAATCCAAGGGAATACGAAACGAAGGAACTTTATCTAATCTGTAAAAAGTATGTACAGTATTTCAGTGAGATTCTTGGTCCGGAAAAGGATATCCCCGCACCGGATGTAGGAACCAGTGCCCGTGAGATGGACTGGATGATGGGTGAATATAAGAGTATTCATCCAGGGATGAAATACCGCAGCAGTTTTACCGGGAAAAGTGTAGTAAATGGAGGTTCGCTTGGAAGGAGAAAAGCAACTGGAAAAGGTGTTTATTTTACCTTTCGTTATTTAATGCATAACTTTATAAAAGAAAATAAGCACTGGCTGGAGGAACGCGAAAATATTTTCGCGAAGACAGCATTGGCAAATAAGGAAAATACCTTTACCGTTGCCATTCAAGGGTTTGGTAATGTTGGTTCTGTCGCAGCAATGGAAGCATATAAATGTGATTATCTAAATAATAAAGTTCTCTCTGTAAGTGATAAGAATGTAACACTTTATAATTCAGATGGAATTGATATACCTGATTTGCTTAAATTTACAGCTGAGAACAACAATGACTTACCGGTTAATGAAGAAGAGCTTGAAGCTGCCAATATTAAGGCAACTATTATGGATCGCGATGAGGTTTTAAGCCTCGATGTTGATGTTTTGGTTTTAGCTGCATTAGGTGGGCAGGTTCATAAAGACAATATGACAGATATAAAGGCAAATATTATCGTAGAAGCTGCGAATGCTCCCTTAACAAAAGCTGCCGATGACTATCTAAGTAATAAAGGAGTCATCATAATACCTGATATTTTAGCGAATGCCGGCGGGGTAATCGTATCTTATCTGGAATGGCTCCAGGGCAGAGAAACGCAATTTTTGGATGAAGAGCAAGTTTATCAAAAACTTCACGATAAAATGCAAAAAACCTTTGACACGGTTTTTCCCCAGTTCTTTGGTGATAATTTCCCTCTTCGGCAAAACTGTTATATTCATGCGGTAATGAAATTATCAACCATACTTTTCCGTCAAGGTAAACTATATTAATGATGTAAAAGAGCTGTTTCAATCGACAGCTCTTTTCTTATGGTTTATAGAGATTCCAAATAGTTTACAATTATTAAATTATTGATAAAATATAGTTAGTTGTACTAAAAAATAGCGCTTTCACATAGCGTTAATTAGGATGGATGGGAGGAGGAAAAGCGCGATTTCATCACAAAACCAACCGATATAAAATGGGGGAGGGTGAAAAATGTCAGGTATTTTAGTTGCACTTATTGGATTGATTATTTTTGCATTAGGTTATCATTATTATTCTAAGTTTGTAGCAGAGAAGATTTTTCGACTGGATCCCAACTATGTAACGCCTGCGCATAAATACAAGGATGGAGTGGATTTTGTACCGACGAATAAATTTGTACTCTGGGGTCATCACTTTACATCAGTTGCTGGTGCAGCTCCGATTCTTGGTCCGGCTATAGCTGTATATTGGGGCTGGTTGCCTGCATTCCTGTGGGTCGTATTAGGAACAGTTTTTGCAGCGGGTGTACATGATTTTGGTACGCTGGCCTTGTCTGTCCGGAATAAAGGACAATCAATCGGTACAATTGCTGACAAATTGATTGGACAACGAGGGAAAATCTTGTTTTTATTCATTATACTTATTCTTGTTTTAATGGTAAACGCAGTATTTGCCTGGGTCATCGCAAACTTATTTATTACGTATCCAGCAAGTGTAGTTCCAGTATTTATCCAAATACCACTTGCCATTTGGATAGGATACGCTGTTTACAAACGACATATAAAAATGCTTGTACCGTCGTTGATTGCGCTTGCCATTATGTATTTCGTTGCAGTTTTAGCGAGCCGAATGGAATTTTTGCAAATTGATCTGGTTCAATATATGGGAGGAGAAGGCGGTACAGGGTTATTTGGTCTCGGTGCTGTTTCTACTGCATTTCTGATTTGGATTGTTATTTTAATGGTTTATGTTTATATTGCTTCAACACTACCGGTATGGAAGCTGTTGCAACCGAGAGACTTTATTAATTCGCATCAGCTAGTGGTCGGGCTTGGAATTTTATATTTGGGTTTATTGTTTACAAATCCTGAAATAACAGCACCGGTAACTAATCCGGATGCTGAGACTTCCTGGTTACCACTGTTATTTATAACGGTAGCTTGTGGTGCCATCTCGGGTTTTCATGGACTTGTTTCTTCAGGAACGTCTTCCAAGCAGCTAAATAATGAAACAGATGCACGTTTCGTAGGTTACTTCGGTGCCGTTGGGGAAGGGATACTTGCACTTTTCTATTCTGGCTGTTGCTACATTATTTGCAAATACTAGTGACTTTACAGCAGCTTACTCCAGCTTTACAGAGGCAAATGCAATTGGTCTTGGTAACTTTGTAGAAGGGGCAGCAGTACTTGCCGAGGGACTGGCGATACCTGTAGATATAGCGACGACCATCGTTTCAATCATTGTTGTCAGCTTTGCGGCAACGACATTGGATACTGCTGTACGTTTAATGCGCTATATCATTGCTGAGTTGGGAACGGAATATAATGTACCGGCTTTAACAAAGACTCACGTTGCTACAACCGTTGCAGTTGTATCAAGTGCTGCATTGGTATTAATACCTGAAGGTCCGACCGGCTTTGGCTCGGGTGGATATCTGATCTGGCCGTTGTTCGGGACTTCGAATCAGTTACTTGCCGGAATCAGTTTATTATTAATTTCGCTTTGGCTGAAGCGGTTGGGAAGAAATTACGTGATAACATTGATTCCAATGATTTTTTTAATGTTTATGACATTATACGCCTTAGGGCAACAGGTTATATTAGAGTGGTCATGGTGGGGCAATGATTCAAACACATTACTGTTTGTTCTAGGTGCAATTAACTTTGTTTTTGCCCTTTGGATTGCTTTAACTGCAATCTCAGCAATGAGAGGAAAATTCGATCAACCGATGGATAGGGATTAATTTAATATAATAGGGAAGAGGTCAATACATGATGATCTCTTCTTTATTTAAAGAGCAGATAGGGAAGTGTGAAACTTTCCTATTACATAAGCGCAATAAAGTGTTTCGCTATAAAAGGCTTTGACAAAAGCTAAGCAAGTTTTCTAGTAATACTGGAGGTGTAATTCGTGCTCGAAAATGTGAAAAAGTTAATTAAATACTATGAAGAAGTATTAAGTATGCCTCACCGCCAGGAAATTGCCAGAGAACTCAGGGATGAAGATGATTTATTTCTGCTACTCTTATATTCCGAGATGATTGGAATACCAAATCCGGTTTACTACTATACACTTGAACTGTATCCGTATATGATTGAACAATTCCATGATTGGCATCTACGGATGGGGATGGAAAAGTCACCATTGACTGGAATTCGCTGCTGCTAGCAAGGGAAGGGATATGAAACGATGGAAGTATTAGAGAAAAAAATTGTCTTTGTCGGTGGAAAGGGTGGCGTGGGAAAGTCGACTTCCGCAGCTGCAATTGCTTGGAATTCAGCCAGGGAAGGTCATAAAACACTGCTTATATCCACAGATCCTGCACATAACTTGGGAGACATCTTCAGTCAATCGATTGGAGGCACCACTACAAATGTTTCAGAAAAACTTTATGCACTGGAAATAGATCCAGATATAGAGACAGATAAATATATAAGAAGTGTAAAAGAAAATATTAAGGGTACAGTACATGCAAGTATGATGGAAGAGGTTCACCGGCAGCTGGATACAGCAAAAGCCTCACCTGGAGCTGATGAAGCTGCATTATTTGATAAATTGATTTCCATTATATTAGAGGAAAGAGAGAATTTTGATAAGCTTGTATTTGACACAGCACCGACAGGCCATACGATTCGGTTACTGTCATTGCCGGAATTAATGGGTGTATGGATCGAAGGTTTATTACAAAAAAGAAAAAAAACGAATGAAAATTACACCGCACTCTTAAATGATGGGGAGCCGGTTGAGGACCCGATTTATGATGTGCTTAGGGAGAGGCAGGAGCGTTTTTCAAAAGCGAGAGAAGTTTTACTGGACGGGAATGAGACTGGTTTTATATTCGTTTTGAATCCGGAACGGCTTCCCATCCTGGAAACGAAAAAAGCGGTTGAATTACTTGATAAATACCACTTACATGTGAAAACATTGATTGTAAATAAGGTTTTACCAGATCATGCAGATGGCTTATTTTTAAAACAGCGACGGGAACATGAGAAAGAATATTTATCACTGATTGAAGATACATTTACACAACAGGAACTAATCTACGTACCCTTATTCTCACATGATATAACAAACAAACAGCAATTGGAAAAATTCAGTACGTATTACAGGAAAGGATGACTGGAATGGAAGCATTTGTATATGAACATGGTGCATTAAAATTAAAAAATATGGAGGAACCAGAGACTGGTAAGGGGGAAGTAGTTGTTTCGCTAAAAACAGCTGGTTTAAACCGGAGAGATCTCAGTCTGTCAAAGCGAATAGATGATACAGCTGATGCTTTAATCCTTGGTTCTGATGGTGCCGGAGTAGTTGAATCAGTTGGTGAAGGTGTGACTGACTTTAAGAAAGGCGATGAAGTGATCATCAATCCTTCTCTTCGCTGGAATAACAATACCGATGCACCACCAAAGGGATTTGACATACTCGGAATGCCGGATCACGGCACGTTTGCTAAAAAAATTGTTCTATCTTCTGAACAGGTAGAGAAAAAGCCTGAACATCTCTCGTGGGAGGAGGCAGGTGTTCTGGCTTTAGCTGGATTAACTGGGTTTCGAGCACTGTTTACAAAAGGTCAGGTAAAAGAAGGTGACACTGTATTTATTCCGGGAGCTGGGAGTGGTGTTGCAACTTATTTGATTCAATTCGCAAAAAATGTGGGAGCAAAAGTCATTGTATCATCCAGGAGTGAAGAGAAATTGAATCAGGCAAGGAATTTAGGTGCAGACATTCTTTTGCACAACGATAGGGATTGGGTGAAAGAACTGGAAAATGAGACGGTTGATTTAGTAATCGACAGTGTAGGAAGAGCCACATTTAACCGCTCGTTGGATGTATTGAAAAAAGGTGGAAAAATTGTGGTTTTTGGAGCAACTACAGAGGATAACGTTGATTTTAATCTGCGCAGATTTTTCTATGGGCAGTATCAGCTGATTGGAACAACAATGGGGAGCAGGCAGGAACTGAAGGCGATGCTGGACCATGTTGATAATTATAAGATGCATCCTGTCGTTGATCGTACCTACTCATTGGGCGAGGCTCAAGAAGCTTTCAATTATTTAGCAGGGGGAAAGCAGTTTGGAAAAGTTGCCTTAAAAATAGGTGACTAGGGATAGCCCATAAGAGTCTGACATCCTCGTTTAACTGCAATATACAGTGCAAAAAATTATTCGCCATTAGATATAGTAGTTGAGGGGAGCTGACCCTTTATTTTGGGTCAGGTCCTTTTTATTTCCCTAAGTTAAATAGGGATATATCATATCAATTGCTTTTTGTAGTTTAGCACTATTTTTTTCATACATTTGTTTTGCTTCTTTATTTTCAGTCTCCAGTGCAAACATCTCCAGATCCGCTTGCGATTTTTTCATGGTAGCAAGGAGAAGTGGTATTTCTGATGGATTTGGAACAGCAATTTTATCGTCGTATAAATCAACGTACAATTGTCCGTTTGAATCTGCCTGACCTAAAAATACATTTTCTATACTTATATTCATTTTGTCCAGTTCGGTTTCCAGCCACTTTGTATTTAAATTCAAATTTGCCAATGGTTCCAGTAAAACATTACCGTCCATGACTACGGTTTGGGGTTCTTTTTGTGGTGCAAGTTTTAATCCAAGGTCTTTCGCTGTTAAGGGGCGATTTTCCCTTTTCGGTAAAACACTTAATGTTCCTGACGGTTCCAATAAGGCAAATTCAACGTCCGAAGCCAGAAATACATTATTATCCCGAAGTTTTTCAAGCAGATCATCGGTAGAATAGCCCTCTTTTTTTAAATTATCCTCCATTATTTTTCCGTCCTGTATAAATACAGTACTTTTCCCTTGTGTGAAATTACGAAAGGATTTACTTTTTAAGGAAATGTATTCAACTCCAAAAGGTATGAGAAACCAAATGGACATTGCAATTAATGCATGAAGTATATTGCTGTTGGGATCCATTGTATGTATTGCAACAACACCCCCCAGAACGATACCGGAAATATATTCAAAAATGTTCAATTTAGACAGTTGTTTTGAACCAAGCCATTTTGTTAATAAAAATAATATTACTAACAATGTAATTGATTTTATAATAACAATAACCCATTCCGGCATTCGGATCATTCCCTTTCAAACAAATTAATATTGTGGTTCTTCTTTCGAAAGTTCAATTACTTTTTTTTGCATATCATTTTTTATATCAGCGATAAGCTGGCCTGCGTTGTCAAATGCATTTTTTGTCTCTTTTTCCTGTGTTTTATTAGCCAATATTCCTAATGTTGCTTCCATACTTTTTATGGAAGCGTAACAGCTTTTAACTTGTGAACCTACTGTCATATGCTTTTAAACACTCCTAACCTTTTGGTTTGAAAAAGATGGCTCCAATTACTCCGAAAATAATAGCAGCAGAAATACCTGCACTGGTTACCTCAAACATACCGGTTACTACACCGATGATTCCATGCTTTTCTGCTTCTGCCATTGCTCCATGGACCAGGGAGTTACCAAAGCTTGTAATCGGCACAGTTGCCCCGGCTCCGGCAAAATCAATGAGGGGTTCATATAGACCAAACCCGTCCAATATTGCTCCGGAGACAACAAGAGCACTTAATGTATGTGCAGGGCTTAATTTAAAGACATCGAACATAATCTGGCCGATGACACAAATAAGACCACCTATAACAAATGCCCAAAAGAATATCATAATTCATCACTTCCTGATTCTATAGAAACTGCATGTGCGATACATGGAATCGGATCTTTTTGCTGGATACTCAGTGGAGAATGCAGCGATCCAGTGGCTACAACCAGTATTCGCTTTAAATCCCCTTTTTTCATGAGATTTAAAAAATGTCCGTATGTTACAATAGCTGAACATGCTGATCCACTTGCGCCAGCGAGCACAGGCTGTCCTTCCCGGTAAATTGTAAGACCACAATCGACATATTTATCAGCAGGTAATTCCATACCTCTTTCCACAAGTAGATCTAAGGAAACTTCTCTGCCTATATGGCCAAGATCACCAGTGATAATCAGGTCATAAAACGAAGGATCGACATTCCTTTCTTTGAAATGTGTTTCAATTGTATCAACTGCAGCTGCAGCCATTGCACCACCCATATTAAAAGGATCCGTAATTCCCATGTCCACAACCTTACCGATTGTAGCAGAGGTAATCACTGGTCCAACTCCCTCTTTGGCAACCAATGCACAGCCGGCCCCGGTGACTGTCCATTGCGCCGTGGGCGGCTTTTGACCACCATATTCTGTCGGGTAACGGAATTGTTTCTCGGCCGCAGCATTATGACTGGAAGTTCCACTTAATATATAATTGGCACCATTCCCGTTAATGATAAATGAAGATAATGCCAGACTCTCCATAGAAGTTGCACAGGCACTGAACAACCCAAAATAGGGGAGATTCATTGTTTTTGCAGCTGAATTGGACGGAGTAATTTGATTAATTAAATCACCGCTTATAAAGAACTCCACCTGTTCCTTTTCTATCATGCTTTTTTTAACTGCAATCTGACAAGCTTCCTCCATCATTAGTTGTTGCGATTTTTCAAAGGAATCTTGTTTAAGCCACATGTCATCATGGAGTAAATCAAAATCATTTGGTATATTACCATTCGCTTCAAAGGGACCTCCCACTGTGCCTGTCGATACGATGACCGGCTTATTCTCAAATGTCCATGTACGGTGTCCTACAAGCATTATAAACCACCCCATTGAATTAATATCGTTTTTATAAGTGCAATGACAAAAGCGGAGAATACTCCATATACAATAACCGGGCCTGCTAATTTCAGCATATTACTGCCTACACCTAAAATAAATCCTTCTGTACGATATTCGATAGCCGAAGAAATAACAGCATTACCAAATCCGGTAACAGGTACAGCTGAGCCAGCCCCCGAGAATTGACCAATCCGGTCATAAACACCAAAACCGGTTAACAGCATGGTAATAAAAATCAATGTTGCAACAGTGGGATTGGCTACAGTCTGCTCTGTAAAATGGAAAAAATAAATATAAAATGTAGAAATAATCTGGCCGATAAAACAGATAAATCCACCTACGAGAAAAGCTTTTATGCAGTTTTTGAATAGGGGACGTTTCACTTCACGCTGTTGCTGAAATGCTTGATATTCCTGTGCCTCTGGTGGTAAATTTTTCTTTTTTTGATCTGCCATTGCGTTTCACTCTTTTCTTTAGGTCTGTTCTTTCGATAATGTTATAACTTTTTTTAATTCTTTCTCCAGCTCTTTTTTGGAAAGCTTGCCGGACTCAATTTCTTTTTCGATACGATCGAGTTCAAGTATTATTTTTTTATCTGTTGAAAATTCAACCTTCATATCTGGAAATGATTCTTTCATTTCCTTCGTTCGCTGTTCTCTAAGTTGCGCTAACCTAAATCGTTTATTATGTTCAATTTCCATAGCAATCACAAGATGCTTGTCTGTGTTGACTGCTTTGACAGATGTAATGTCCTCATGTTTACTTAGAATTTCCTTTGCTTGATTGGAAGGATTTTGATTAGTTGTATTGGTTGAGGAAATTTTTATTAGATCAATGTCAGTATCTTTCTGTGTGTTCTGCGTTGAATCTGTCGTACATCCAACCAACAAAAATACAATATTTATAAGTAGAATTGCTTTTATCGTTTTCATCATGCTCACCCGTTTCTCTACTATGAGATAGAAGAGAGGCTGGCAGGCGCCAACCTCTTATTCCCTGTACAGTTAAGAAAGTAAAAACTTTATTACTGCATAAGTTCAGGCTAAGGCTTTTGCCATAAAGGCCTGTGAAGGACCAAGTTTTTTAAAACCCCTTATATTGAGGTTCTTCCTGTTCCATTTGCTGAATTCTTGGTTCCACACTTTGTAAAATTGCCATTGTTTGTTGCGCGGCATTTTCATACATTTGTTTTGCCTGTTTATTTTCTGTCTGCAATGCAAATTGTTCAAAACTTGCCTGTGCACTTTTAAGTCCTGCGACAGTTTGTTTTACCTGACTTCCTACAGTCATATTGTTACCTCCTCCTGAAAGACTTCACTACATATAATTTGAAGATGGTCGTGTAAATATACATGTGACTTTTCTTTTTGCAGGAGGATTTAGGTGAAATTCTTAGTAACACGTATGTAACAGAAAAGAACTATTTGTTTACTACAATAAAAAAACAGTACCATTTGTATGTACTGTTCAACATAAACATTTTATTTTGTTATAATTCGCAAGGTGTTATTAGTTATATTTCTTTCACCTTCTTCCTGCCATTTGTAAATAAGTTCTTCCGTCGGTTCTGTTACGGCAGGGATGTCTATAGAAATACTTTCATTGTCTATCCATTCGAAGGTAAGTATAGGCCATGTATAATGCAAAATATTATCATCATTCATTTCATTATTTAAGGATAACGTAGTCCAACTTTTTATATCTATAACGACGATGTTTGTTAAGGGAAGGGGAGACGCCTTTTGTCGGTCAAATCGAAAGCTCAGTTTATTGTTATCTGGTGACGCCCGCATATCGGTATATTTTGCCATATCTGCTAATAAATAAGATTGCTTATCACTGGATGGATTGAGTAACAAATAGGAGCATAACTCACTTACACAAGAAAACTCCAGCAGATAAATACTTTCCCCTTGTGTATGAACACGTTCTAATTTCATTTGATCAATTGCTTCATCAGCGTCATATATGACAGCAAGGTACTCTTTTAATATTGGAACCATCTCCAAATTTATCCTCACAA
Organism: Virgibacillus ainsalahensis; assembly: GCF_055380755.1. Lineage (NCBI taxonomy): Bacteria > Bacillati > Bacillota > Bacilli > Caryophanales > Bacillaceae > Virgibacillus > Virgibacillus ainsalahensis. The sequence goes on from NZ_AP043943.1 coordinate 1,343,589, forward strand.
GTTCATCCGCTACAGGAAAATCAATGTATCCTTTTGTTTCCTCTTCGGTGGTCTCTTCGATTAATTCCGGTTTACCACTATGATGATTAGAGGAAGTTTCCTGTTTTATAATAGCTGGTTCATTTTTGGAACACGCTGATAATAAAAGAATAAAAATAGCAATAAAAATAAAATTTCGCATAAAACCACACATCCCCTATTCTAATTTGAATGAGTTAATATTTAGGAATATATCTAATTACACTAGCGTTGCATAAATATAGTTGTAATTTTCAGTTATATGTTTTTTTCTAACAGAGCCAAAAAACTAAATACCCAACTAAAGGTGGCCCATCCATTTTTTAAAAATTTACAATTAGGCTAAAGTGACAGCGATGTTTTCTTTATTAAGAAGCACCCTTCCCTTCAATTTTCAAAACCCAGATATAAGCTGGTTTCCATAAGGATGCTTTTAGAAAACGGCTGATTTGTAAAATCGTTCGTTTACTTTTCGTATTGGTTTGAGCAAGTACATTTAAACAATAAACAATAAGTGCGATAAACACTTGATTGTGAATCGCGGCTTCACTTTGACCGTAGAACTTTTTGATATTTAGGTGCTGTTTAATCCATTTGAAAAACAGTTCGATTGTCCAGCGTGATTTGTACATTTCCGAGATTTCCTCTGCGCTCAAATCAAAACGGTTTGTAAATAATTGGAGTACATTTCCTTTTGAATCTTCAACATTTAGAAGGCGAAAGTAATTCTCAGTACGATTTTGTGTCGTACCAATTAACACCATTTGATCCGATAAAACAGCTGAACCATCCGGTAGTTTAAAGTCGTCAACTACCCGTATCACAGCATTTTTTCGAAGCCTAGTAAGGAAAAAGTAACCATCATATGTCATCTGATCGAAGCGCTCATAATCCAAATAGCCTCGGTCAAAAACATACATGCATTCTTTATCATCGACCAGAACTTCAAGCTGATTACGATCATGTTCTTTTGCGTTCGTTAAAACAACTTTTTCCGGATACGATATCCCATTTTCCATAAATACAAGGCGAAGATGTAGCTTTACACCAGCTTTTGTTTTCCGGAATTCAGCCCACCTATGGTTCGTTAAATTAAGTGGAAGCGTGCTTGAATCAATGATTTTCAGTGGCATTGCAAGCTTGGAATAATGCGTTTTCTCATGAATTTGCGTCACTAAATCAAGAAAAATTCGTTGAAATAGATCTGGATTGATACCATTTAACCGACGCGAAAGCTGAGAAACACTGATAGAATCAAGGTCGATTTCCTTCTGAAGCTGATCGTCGAAAAGAGAATCGGTTAATGCGTGTAAACTTTCGACCTCTTGTAGCTGAGAAAAAAGTAGTAATTTTAGAAATGACTCTGTCGTTAATTTTTTTGTATAGTAATCTAATTTCATCGTTTTCACATTTTCTTCAACTAATTGAATATTAATTGGTGAAAACCATTGCCCAAACGAGGTTTTTCGTGTAATCTTATCCATGAGTTTTGTCCTTTATTAGTGGATTTGGACGGGTTACCACCTGACTATATCCATTATAAAGGACTTTTTCTTTGCACAACAGTAAATTAGTGAATATTATGAGTCTTTTTAATTTTTGTTTTAAATTAATGCAACGCTAGTGATCTAATTATACAATAATATTCGTCGGTTAACAGGTGTATATTTAGAAAACTTGGTTTATCACCAAGTTTAACTGTAAGCCTTCATTCACAGAAGGAGTCGCATAGTCTATAACCTTTTTCAATCTAACAAAAAAGCATCACCGAGCTGGTGATGTCTGTATCATCTGTATCCTTTTAGTATGTTTATCGAGGCTAAACCAAATTCTTTCTAAAACTTTATGTTTGAAGCTACTGACTAATTTATATTGTGATTGCTTTATCGCTGGTAACTTTATGATTCACCCGAAGTTCAGCATGCATTGCCTGATTGTGAAGTAATGAAGCAATATTATTGTAGCCTTCTTGCACATTTTCTCCATCAATAATCATAACGATTGGATTTCGCTTGGCTGTAATAAAGAAAAAAGATAATAGCTTTGGTAAATTACCGGCATCCGCAATTACATTTTCACAATAAAAATACACATTTAAATTACTTTTAAAAGTATACTGATATAATGCAATAATTTCCTCAATAGTGATATCGTTCAAATCAATTTTATAGGATGATATCTCCTGCAATGTATCAAACATAACTGAACGTAATAACTTTATTAATAAAATACCAAAAAGCGGTAAATTTTGTTACAATCTAGTTATTCTAAGAGGATAATGAAAATTATATAGGAGGAGCGATTGATTTTATGAAAACATTTAAACTAAAAGCTCTGGAAATTATGGAACATAGAGAAGACGATATTATCCAAAATAATATCCCTTTACTGGATGGTCTGATTATAAATCGGGAAGATGAACAGAATCAATGGCTCATCGAAGCATACGTGGAGCATTCATACAAAGATTTCTTTTCACAGTTGAAAGAAGAAAACGATGAAATTATGGTTCAGGTCAAAATAACCAAAAAAAGTAATGAACCAGCTACTTTCATAACTACAGTATTAGGGGTTAATGAAATAGGGGATAACTTGAATGTGTTATTGATAGGAACAATTGTTGACAGACACAAAAGCAAAATAGAACAAATGTTATCATCTCTAATTGAAAAGGGTTATCAGGGAGAAGAGTTATTAAAAAAATTTAAGGAAGCAAATTAGAAATGCTGATTTTCTTGTCTAACTTGTTTAGCAGTTCAGATTTAGATAAGGTAAGTTTTCTAATCAGATTCCATTGAACTAATAGTAGGTAGAAGAGGAGTTACATGTATGTATTATGGGCAGCAACATCCATTATTAAGATGGATAAATAAACTATCTCCATTTAAAGTATTGTTGATTTTTTATTTTTTAGCCGTACTTTTGTCAACGCTGCTTATGACATTACCTGTTGTTTATCAGGATGGAGTGGATATAGCGTTTATCGATATATTATTTACTGCGGTAAGTGCGCTCAGTGTGACCGGATTAAGCACGATAACCATTGCTGATACACTTAGTACTACAGGTATTATTATCTTAGCGCTTATTATGCAGTTGGGAGCAGTTGGTGTAATGGCCATTGGCACATTTATATGGCTGCTGTTGGGAAAGAAAATCGGTTTGAAAGAACGCCGACTAATCATGACAGATCAAAACCAGTCGTCTTTTGAAGGAATGGTACGTTTAATCAAACAAATTATTTATGTGCTATTAACGATTGAAGTCACTGGTTTTCTCGTTTTAGGGACTTATTTCTTGCAGTATTTCCCTACCGCTGGAGAAGCTTATTTACATGGTTTTTTTGGCGCCATTAGTGCTGTTAGTAATGGTGGCTTTGATATCACTGGTCAATCACTTGTCCCGTTCAGTGGTGACTATTTTGTGCAATTTGTTAACATGATTCTTATTATTTTTGGGGCTATTGGTTTTCCTGTTTTAATTGAAGTCAAAGAGTATATTTTCACGAGTCCTGCACGTAAACATAAAAACACGAAACGTTTTAGTCTCTTCACAAAAGTAACTACGAGCACTTTTCTAATTTTAATTATTGGTGGTGCTGTGTTCATCTACCTGTTGGATATAGGGAATTTTTTCAGTGGGAAATCCTGGCATGAATCTTTGTTTTATTCCTTGTTTCAATCGGTTACAACAAGAAGCGGTGGACTGTCAACAATGGATGTAAGTCAACTAACAGAGGAAAACCATCTATTTATGTCTTTATTAATGTTTATCGGTGCATCACCCAGCAGCGCAGGAGGAGGTATCCGCACAACTACATTTGCCCTTGTTGTCATTTTTATAATTACTTATGCAAGAGGAAGAAATAGTATACGTGTATTTAACCGGGAAGTACACGAAGAAGACTTAATGAAGGCTGTCACAGTTATATTAATGGCAATGATTCTCGTGTTTATCTCCATATTGCTTATATCGATTGTTGAGCCATATTCATTAACAGAAATTCTGTTTGAAGTGACTTCAGCATTCGGAACAGTGGGGCTCTCACTAGGTGTAACAAGTGAATTGACTGTGTTCAGCAAAATTATTCTTATGTTTCTGATGTTTGTTGGAAGGGTAGGAATCATTACCTTATTGTTTGTATTTAAAACAAATAAGAAAAACGGAAAATACCATTACCCAAAAGAAAAAATGATTATTGGATAATTTCACACTAGAAAGTTTTATGATATCTAAAAAAATAATAGCTTGTGCTATTAGTGAAATAGCACAAGCTTACTATTAACAGTAAAAAGCTGCGCCAACAATGATTAAAAGAATAAAAAGCACCACAATCAGCGCAAATGAATTTCCGTTTCCATAACCGCCAACCTGATTGCCACAGCCGTAACCGCCATAACCACCAAATCCGCCGAAGCTATTGTTATAACCCATTTGAATCCACCTCCCAGATCGTACAGTTATACTATATGTCTTTTCATCAAATTTGTATGGACGTTTTGCCTATATAACTTAACTTTTGCCAAGTTTTACGGTGAAAGTTTTAGCCCGAACTGATGCAGTAGGATAGCTTTATGCTTTCTTAACTCCCAAAAATCCCAGCCACTATATTCTTTGTGGCTGGGATTTTTAATGCCGTTAACTTGTTTGCTTACGTTCATTCTTCCGTACTTATATTTAATATTTTCAATTGATCGTTTTCGTATCCGATTATAAATTCATTTTCATAGGATTGCTGAATGGTGTCATCTTCATTTTGTAAATTACTTTCAATCTCAACCTCTGAAGTGATTCGAATTTGATTGGAATCCGTGACACTGCTTTTGAGGTTTGAGTAACTTAAAGCAACAATCTGAATATATTTATCACGAAATTCGGAATAGGTCATTTCCGATTGCAGGGAGCTCCCTAAAAGTGTGTATGCATTTACGTAATCCCTTATCGAAATGCTTTCCAGGAAATAATCAACTAAGTATTCTGCGTCTTCCTTAAATTTTTCGGGACGATTTGTATTTATCATATCATCTGTCCCTGCAAAATCCAGTTCTTTATTTTGTGCCTCGTTTGACCATTGTTTAATCTGATCAATAACTTCTACAATCGGGATGCTAAATCCAATTGTTCCATCTTGTGTTCCTACTGAATTAATGCCAATAACCTTACCTGTTTGCCTGCTAATTAAAGGGCCGCCACTATTGCCATGTGTGATGGGAGCTGATATCTGATAAGTATTCGAATAGGAATAACCGTCCAGGGAAAAATTCCGAGCATTACCTGAAATAATACCAAGTGTTACTGTGTTTTGAAATCCATGCGGGCTTCCGAGTGCAATCACTTCATCACCTATTTCAGCCAATTCCTTTTCTTCAAGAGAGGAGAAGCTTTGCCCCGCAAGTTGTGGGACGCGTATAACAGCAATATCAGTAGATTCACTTGCCCCAACGACTGCAGCCGGATAAATCTGTGCATCGGATGTCCTTACATAAATAACATCCGCATCATTTATCACATGTGCATTTGTTACAATATCGCCATGTTCATTATAGAGAAAACCTGAGCCAGTCACTGTACTGTTTTCATTCTGTCCTTCTATTTGGATCACATTTTTTTCAGCTTCATATATAATTGATTTTAGGTCAGGCGCTCCAGTATCTGTATTTAACTGGTTTATTATCGGATTGTTTACAGAGACTTCTTTTGTTGTCCAATGATTGTATAAAACGATAAAGGCTATTATTCCAGTAATCAAAATTAAAATACTAATGATGATTGGAGGGTATCGTTTTTCCTGCATCGATATTCACCTCTTTTCTGCAATGAAGAAAACATCTTATTCATTTGTGTACCACGTTATCTTATTTACTTCGACATCTAAATTATTGCTTTGTTCACCAATGTCAAAATGTGTGAATTCAAATTTCCCGCTTTCGCCGGGGTAAAGTCTGTCAGGGAAGACAAATACTTTATTTGACAAAGTCTCTGTACCATTTTCATTCAAAATAGAATATTCAATTTGTATAGAATGAATGGGAACAGTCGCAACACTTTCAACTTCACCTTTTACGGCAAAATTCCCTTGTTCATCTTTATCAATGGTTGCTGAAACAATTTCTATCGCATCTGTTTCGTTTAATTGCTGTTCTTTGGCAGCGGTGTTGATTGCCTGTTCGATTCGTTGCTGCCGGGCTGTTTCAAAAGCTGTTTTTTCTTTTTCAATGGTGGTTTTTAAACTTTGAAGTTTTTCAGAGTCCGGTGCATATTTTAAACCATCTTCGACAAGTATTTGAGCATCATTAAACTGTTTGTTATTTAATTGCTCACTGGCTTCTGAAAAAGAAAATTCTATTATTTGATTCCGGATATTCGATGTAATGTTTTTAGCTTCTTTATTATTAATATCATCTGCTTCCCATAAAAGTATTTTTAATTCATCTATATCTGGTTCTTTTTCCAGTATATTATTTAATTGTGAAATTTGGATTGTTTCGCGTTTCTGTACGATGGAATCAATTAGTTGATTGACTGCCGTACCATTATAATTATTTAAGTTATTTTCAGCTTCATTAACCAATGACAGAGCTTGTTGAAAATCCTGTTTCTCCAGTAATTTATCTGTTTTATCCAAGGCTGTCTGAATCTGAAGCGCCTCATCCGCAAAGCCTAAAGAGGTTTCGGCCTGATCAAAATTATCCTTTTTGTTAAGTGCTTCGGCAAACAGATCTTTCGCTGCAACAAAGTCTTCCTTCATTAAAAGATGTTCACCCTGAGCATATAATTCCTTAGCCTGTGCGGTCTGGTTTTGTAAGATTAAATAATAGATTCCTGTTGAAATTATAGTTAAAACAAACACAGCCAATGGCAAAAGCCAAATTTTATTAAATTGTTTTTTCCCTTGGGAGCGTGTATTTATATCTTCTGGTAATTGCCTACCACATTTTACACAATAGTGTTCATCATTTTTTACACCTGTTCCACAATAAGGACAATGTAGCATTTCTTCACCTGCTTTATACGTTGGTGTTGTTCGTACATATTTTATCATATTTTACTTTATTTAGGATGGGGAAATTGTTATTATAGAGGGGAGATGTTTTACGTTTATCCGTTTGTTCGCAGTTAAGAAAGTATAAAACATTTATACTGCATAAGTGTGGGCTTTGACTTTTGCCATAAGGCTTGGCAAAAGCCAAGTTTTCTAAGATGCAACTGTCCAGATCATTTGAAAGGGGAGCATAGAAATGTGGGAGATTGCTTTTGGTGCAATTTGCTTTTTAATTTTAGCACTGAACATAGGGTATTGTCTTTTTGATAATGAAGCTTAATAACATGAGAAGAGAGCCGGAGATTCCCGGCCCTCTTTATTTTGTTCTTGCCCACTCACTGAATGGGTAAATGATTAATTCAGATTTACCTATGATTGTATCTTCTTCAATAAATCCAAGACCGTTTCTGCTGTCCTTACTTACAGAACGATTGTCGCCCATTACGTAATAGCTGTCTTGGGGTATTTCAATAGGGCCAAAGTTACCGGATTGTCGCAGATATCCTTCATCTAAAAACGTCTGTTCATACTTTTCTCCATTTATGTACAACTCACTTCCATTTACCGCAATGGTTTCCCCAGGCAGGCCGATGACGCGTTTTACATAGTTTTTTGAAGGACGCTCAATGATGACAACATCCCCGCGCTCAGGCTCATCCAATAAATAAACAATTTTATTAAATATTACTCGCTCACCGTTTTCAAGCGTTGGTTCCATACTTTCTCCTTCGACGATTGAAGTCGCAAATACAAATGATCTTAAAATAAATGCAATAAGTAATGCGATGAGAATAGCTTTTCCCCATTCAATCCACTCATTTTTCCTTTTTGATACTGTCAAATGAGACATCCTTTCCAAATATTCATTCCACTTTTATAGTAGCACAGCGTATATAAGTATACGAGTATAAACTTCTCTTATTTGGCACAATTGATTCAAAAAAAGCAGTTTAATAAAATTTGTTTGAATTGATTTAACTGTGCTACATTTAAATAGATTAGTAGAAGGAGGTAACCAGTAAATCCATGTATGCTATGAATGACTTGCTAAGGCAAATAGAATTTTTGCGTGATAAAATGACACAATCAGCGATGAAAAAAGGATTTACAAATTTTGAATCCATTGAAATAAGTCAGGAACTGGATCGGTTACTAAATCAGTATGAACTTATCCGTACAAAGGAAAGTCAAAAGTAATCAAATTTGATTAACGCTGATGAAAAAAATGTTTTTCCATTTTTTATTGCCAGGAATCAATAGCGAAGTTTTGTTTTCTGATATAACATTCAAATAATAAAAAAATAAAAAAGTAATAAAATGTTCAAACAATTTAAGTTTGCTGCAGTTAAAAAAGGGTATAATAAAGTTAGGACATAAAAGGAGTGTATCACATGAGACCAAAGTCACTAAACTTTGAACAACTTGTTCAACAAAATAAACAGGAGTTACTCGATGATGAAAAGAGAATCAATCAAATTGAATTGCGATTGAAAAAAAAGCAAGAAGCTTTAGCAAAAGAAAAACAGGATTGACACATATGTCATCCTGTTTTTTTGCGTTGTAATATTTTTTCAGGTGTTCCAAATATCTGGATTATAATAACAGCACCAATTATCAATGCCATTCCTATCATTTGGATAAATGTAAAGTCTTCTTGAAATATAAATATACCTACGAATGTTGCAACAACCGGTTCAACTGTGGTTAAAATGGAAGCTTTTGACGCTTCAGTTTGCTGTAATCCATAGGTATAGATAATATAGGCAAATGCAGTTGGTAAAAATCCTAATCCAAATACAAAGAAAAGAACGGCAGGATCAGTAAACAAATGAGCTTTCTCCACATATGGAAAAAATGGCAGCAATACAATGGCCGCCACAACAAATGTAAATGTTGTGATACTTAAACTTGTATACTTTTTTAACGCGAATTTACTAAAGATACTATACAATGCATAGCCGATCCCAGAACCTAATCCGAATAATATACTACTGAACTGAATGGTTTGCAGGTCTAACGGTATAAGTCCAATTACTAGAAATGTACCTACTAATGTAATGAATAAAGCAATAATTTTAATTCTGGTAAGTGGTTCTTTGAATAGAAAAAATGACATTATTGATACAAATGCCGGTGCTGTATATAGTAATGCGGTTGCAATAGGAATTGTGGATAATTCTATTGCTGTAAATAGGCAATAATTAAAAAAGATAATGCTTAAGATGCCGGTGCCCAAAAAGTATTTAATATCTATTGGTTTATGTAATTTAAGTTTCTTCCTTGAGAAAATAAGTAAATAGAATACTAAAAGAATTGCAGAAGACCATGCCCTTAGAGTAACAACTTCCATAGGTGTGAAGCCAAATGCATATAGATTCTTCACATACCAGCCAATCGTCCCCCAAAGGGCTGCTCCAATTATGATATAGATAAACGCTTTGTTCACCGTACCATTCCTCCCCCTGAAGATAGCATTTAGAATGATTATAACAAATCCATAATGATAATATCATAGTAATCATGTATATTTGGAGAAATAAAGGTTGAAACTGTATTCATGTACAAATGAATGAGTGGGGGGGAGGATTGTTTTATGTTTATATTAAACGGGATTTTTTTATCACGATTCCTACCTTCTGTGATAGAAGAAAAACATGTCTATATTGTTATGGCAGTTATTGGAATGCTAATCAGTTTTTCGATTATACGGCCAGTTATTCATTGGTTTGTAATAATGAAATTCACAAAATTACTAAGTTATTTGATAATCAGTTTGCTAATATTAACAGGATTTTTTGTTGTCATTTTAATGGCAGGGGATAGAGTTCAATCACATTTGCACCTTCTGAAAGGCATCTTACAAGCCCTGGCGTTTTTTGGCATTATACTTATAATTTCAATTAGCTACGGGCGATTAATGAAGAAGGTATATTAGAAAAGCCAGGATAGTCCAAGCAATTCAGTGGTAAGGAGTAGTGGGTCATCATATATAGCGGGTATGTCTAACTGCAATTAAAAAGCGTATAGCTTTAGCTATACGCTTTTGTTGCATTTCAATATTCAGTTTTTCCATCTAAGTTAGTACGCATATTCTCTAACCACTCATAAACAGGGTGAAAATATTCATCAGGTTGTTTTAAACTGGCAGGTGCAGCTTCCATTACCATTTCTTTTTCAGCCTCTGACAACATTTCAAATTTATCCTTTAAATTATGTGTTTGATCTGCATAGCGCTCCAGTTCATGCATGAAAGATTTGAGTTCAATCATTTTGCTTCCTCCTTTTAGTAATCTATTACCTTACTAAAGGCGTTTTGAAACATGGAACGTATGGAAATATATAAATTCATCAATAGTGCCGATGAGATTTGGTAGGAGGCCATTCCATTTTCCCCAATGAAGAAGGGGTGAAATAGGATGAAGCATATTTTCGTCTCGGTTTGTGTGGTTGCTTTTTCGGTTTCCAATCAATATAACGATAGACAATTTTTTTGGCTTGTGATAACGACATCTTTGTTTGGGGGTTACGGTAATTCTGATCAAGTGTACCCAAATGTTCAAGCTCCTTGAAGTCATCTTTTGATGGAGGGACATGAAAATAATAATTATCCACTTTCACAAGCAGAGTGGAGTGCTGGTTACTGAATTTGGGATGATCGGAGAAGTGGAGACCTACTTTTTCAGCTTTTTTTTCCTTGAGTAAACGGTTTATTGCTTCTTTTTTTATGAAATATAAATGCTTGGGCTCCGGTGCTGTTTTTGCATGACGATTAATTGTAAATAAAGCTCTGGCAAGGTCACTGATGAGAGTGTTTTTTTCCATTTTTTACCTCCTTTCCATGCTTACAGTATATCTTGTATATATCGTATCGTAAAGGTTGTCCCTGTGCAAGGGAAAAATAAAATGGTTATCTATGCAAAAAAGAACAGAAATATCAGTGTTTCTGTTCTTTCCGGTTATTGCCAATTATCCCATTTTTTATCCAGTATTCCCACATCTTTCAGAATACTTATAAATAACGAATCCCTCACACCTTTCATGGCTTCCTCGGTACAAGCGCCCTCAGGTGGGTAATCCAATTCTCCAGCATCTTCCAATGTAGCATCTTCCAGCCAGTTTGTCGGATTTGACTGTTCAAAACATGTTGGTGCTATGTATGTGCTTTTTGAATGTTCGAGAACAATCCTGGTATCTGCAGAAGGTTGTGTTTCTTTAGGAATTAAAAAACTGGCAACCAGTATCGCGGCGAATAATATAATTAATGTGAACCAAATTTTCTTCATCATAGAACCCCTTATTTTAATAACTTACTACTTACATCACAGTATTTAAGTCTTCAATCATTATGTCGATTGAATCTGAATCAACACCATCATATTGTTTAATCACTTTACCCTCAGGATTTACAAGGAAAAAGCTGGTGCCGTGTGTGACCTGATCTGATCCTGATTGTGCTTCAACAACAAGCTGCCGAAATGATGTAATCGATAATTCTTTGATGGTTTCAAAGTCATAACCCGTCAGGAAAGACCAGTTACTTAAATCAGCCTGATAGCTGTTGGCATATTCCTTTAGAACTTCCGGAGTGTCATAGGAAGGGTCTACACTGAAAGAAACCAGTTGCGCATTAATATTTTCTTCTTTCATTCTCGATTGCAACTCCGTCATATTTGATGTCATTGGTAGACAGACTGTCGTACAGTTTGTAAAAATAAAGTCTGCGACCCACCATTCTCCTTCAAGGTCATTAAGACTTAATGTTTCATTGTCTTGCGTTGTAAATTCAAAGTCTGCTACTTCCTCTGACATATTTGTTTCAATATCTTCACTGCAGCCAACAAGGAAAAAGGCCAGACCGAATAATAACAGATGCAATTGCTTCATTCTTTTAGACATCCTTTCTACAATTGAGCATGATTAAGCATATTATAACACTAGAATAAATTAATAAAATGAACTATCTATGACAATTTAATTGGCATCTCATAAAGAAAGAATAATTACTTACTTTTTAATGTAAAGACATGTATTTCAGGCCTGCACAAAAAGCGGTAGGGAAGACGGGTTGTACCAATCCCTCGTGTAACATAGAGCGAGAACTTATCATCATTGAACGTATACCTGCCATCTACATATTTTTCAGCATATGCTGGTGTGTAAAGATGTCCAATAAACGGGAAACGGACCTGACCACCATGACTGTGTCCTGATAATTGGATGTCGACAGGGAAATTAGCAACTGTATCCGCGATATCCGGTTCATGTGCCAGTAAAACGGTAAAAAGGTCGGGGTTTACATTTTTTAAAGTTTCATTTAAATCCGGCTTACCAAGCATAACATCGTCAATCCCTGCCAGGGCGATTCGATCATTGTCTTTTTCGATAATGGAATGGCTATTTTGCAATAGATTAAATCCGGCCTGGTTCATTACTTCCAAAACCTTTTCCGTCCCATAACCCCCATGATCATGGTTACCATAAATCCAATATTTCCCGTGTTTTGCATTTAAGGATTGTAAAGCCTGAACCAGTTCATTGTTCCAATTATAACGATGTGGTTTATCAACAAGATCTCCTGTAAATACAATTAAATCAGGGTTACGTTCGTTAATTGAGTTTACCAGTTTATTGAATTGTTCAAGGGAATAATGAAATCCGATATGTGTATCGGAGAATTGTATAATTTTAAAATCATTAAATACTGGTGTAATTGTATCAGATGTAATATTGTTTTCATTTATGTGAAGCATAAACGGCTCCAGTTCCCGTGCATAATAATAGGTGCCACCGCCTAAGCCCAAAAATGTCAGCAAGCCTCCAATTGTTTTTTTTAAGAATGAGCGTCTCGTAATTTTAGTCAAACCTTTCATCACCTTATAAAATCAGATAGAGAAATTATAGCATGAATGTGGAAGATGATATGAGTAATAAATAAAAATCATAATTGTCTGTCAAATTTTTGACGCGATGTGAAATAAACAATATAATATAATTATAAAAAACATAGGGTGGGAGTACCGTAAATGAGAAAAGAAGGGAACGAAAATGAAAGACGGCTCCCGTAATGTTCCTTGCTGTTTGCTTGCTGCATATGAAAGCCATCAATCATTAATAGAGGAATTACTGTTTTTTTCATGACAATCGTTTAAGCGGATCTGTAAGAATATAATCAATAATCCAGCCATTCTAATGGCAAGGGTTACAACCTTCATGCACAGGTGTGTTTAACCCTTCTATTTGGATAGTGCAATGGGAGATTTGAAAGTTTGCTTCAAGAAGCTGATTTGCTTTTTTTAACAATTGATCTCTATCTGTCGAATTGGTGACAACGATATGACAGCTTAGTGTTGGGAATTCAGAGGTTATTGACCATACGTGTAAGTCATGAATATCCTCCACTCCGTCTAAGGTTAAAAGGTCTTTCTTAACTTTATCAACACTGATCCCTTCAGGTTTACCTTCCATCAATATATTGATCGCGTCTTTTGTAATTCGTAATCCTGAGATTATAATAAGAAATGCAACAATGATACTTGCTATGGGGTCTGCAATATTCCAATTAAAGAGCAGTATCAGCACACCGGCAATAATTGCACCGACAGATCCCAATAAGTCTCCCATTACGTGCAGCAATGCGCTTTTGATATTTAAGTTTTCCTTTGAGTCACCGCGGATTAACATCATTGCTACTACAATATTAACGATGAGTCCAATAAGGGCAATAGCCATCATGCCGGAACTAACCTCGGGAGGATTCGCAAATCGATGAACAGCTTCATAGAAGATGTACAGGGATATAAAAATTAAAGTTAGCCCGTTTATAAAAGCAGCTATTATTTCAAAACGTCTGTAACCGAATGTTTTTTTATGCGTTGCTTGTTTTTCTCCAATTTTAAATGCAACTAGACTCAGCCCGAGAGCGGCAGCATCACTGAGCATATGACCTGCATCTGAAAGCAATGCCAGACTATTTGTCAGTAAACCACCAATTGCTTCCACAATCATAAATGAAAAGATAAGAATGAAACTCCAGAAAAGAACACGGGTGTTGCTGGTTGTATGATGATGTGAATGATCATGATGACCCATAAATTATCCTCCTAATCTGTATGTTTTGCATGTTCTATTGCTTGTTCAAGCAAATTCATCACATGATAATCATCAGGTGAATAAAAATACATTGTTTTTTCACGTCTATTTTTGACTAAACGCAGCTGTTTTAAATATTTCAGCTGATGTGAAATCGTCGACTGCTTCATCTCTAACTGGAATGCTATTTCACTTACAGAACATTCCTTGTGAAAAAGCAGATGCAGAATTTTTATCCGTGTAGGATCTGACAATGCTTTAAAAGCTTGTGAAACATTTTCGATTAAATTTTCATCAATTGGATGATATGTCAACATGTTCACTCCTATCTTATATGATCATATGTTCATATTATAATGTTAGTTCCTGATTATTTCAATCGAAGCGTTTCTATAGTGTTTCTTCATAATATGTATGGTAAAATAAAAGATGGTGTAAGGTCCAAATTAGAAATTACTGGAAGTCTATTATTATGACTGAGTAAAAAAGGGGTTTACTAAAATGAGTATCACGGAGAACAATCAAATAACGGATATAACCGTAGAAGATTTGATGATTTCCTCAGAAAAAGTTGCACATGTCCAAGTAAATAATCCTCTAGAGCATGCCTTGCTTGTGTTAATCAAATCAGGTTACGCAGCTGTCCCGGTTTTGGATAATGCCTACAAATTAGTGGGGACAATAGGGAAAACGGTCATTTTGAATCAAATTTTAGGACTGAAGCATATTGAATTTGAAAAACTCTCTGATATGCGTGTGGTTGAAGTAATGAATGATGACATACCTTGTTTGACCAAAGAAACCAGTTTCATGAATGGACTAAACGCTGTCATTAACCATGCGTTTGTCTGTGTTACGGATGAAGAAGGCTACTTTGAAGGAATCTTAACGAGAAGAGCAATTTTAAAAGAATTAAAAAAGGATATATATATATCTAAATACAATTGATTAACGATGCGACACTCGCCCTTGCAGATATATAATAGCAAGGGTATTGAAATGGACAATACGAGCTTAACCAGGGATATGATAGTTGCAGCAAGCAATTTTATAATTCAGCTGCAATTTTCTGCCTGCCATTGCTGGAAGGTGCAGTTGTAACTACCGGTAAGTAGTGTGTGTTATGGCTTGAAAGAGATTCAGCTTATGGGTTACGTTTCTGACAATTGACTACTCCCAGGGAAGATGCTAATGAAATCAATCTCTGTTTTTAATACCCTAGCAAAATAAGTGCCGTATTTCTGTATATCTTTTTACATCATTGCAGAAACTATATATGTAAATTTCCATGTATAGAGGAGGCAATAGTCATGGCTAGAATTGGAGTAGAAGAAACATTAACTGATGTAAAAGAAGCACTGATGGAGATGGGACATGAAGTAGTCGATCTGCGTTCAGCAGACGACACAGCATACTGTGACTGCTGTATTATATCCGGGCAGGATAAGGATGTTATGGGTATGTCTACTACGAGTATAGCAGGGCCGGTTGTTAATGCACAGGGTTTTTCAGCAGATGAGGTCTGTCAAATGGTAAATAATAAAATAACCTGAGAATAAAAGGTCAGGTCTCGCCTTGAGGGGCAGACGCTGGAGCTGGACGTGGCATATATTAACAGGGAATTGATATGCCGCCAAAATTATATATTTTCTTAACTGATAAAATGGGCTTTCGATATGGGAGCCTTTTTTATTTATTTTTATTTCATCATTTTTCAAGAAACCTTTCGCTGGAATTGAATATTATAAAGGAGCTGATTCAAATTAGTGATATAGGGGGGCTTTGATATGAGATTAAAAACTCAAATGCCTGAGCTAGACGGAGCAACAAATTGGCTTAACGGTAAAGGAATAATGCGAAATGATCTCATAGGCAACAAACCAACATTAATACATTTTTGGTCGATAAGCTGTGATTTATGTAAAAAAGCAATGCCCAAACTAAATAAACTGAGGGATGAAAATAGAGATAGACTGAATGTAATTGCGGTTCATATGCCTCGTTCTGAAAAAGATAAGGAACTTGATGAAATAAGTAGCCTTGCAACAAAAATCGGTATACTTGAACCGATTTTTGTGGATAATGAGAATCGGCTGTCCAGTGTATTCAAAAATCGGTATGTTCCTGCTTACTATTTGTTCGATAGAGATGGCGAATTGAGATATATGCAAGATGGAAGTGGCAGAACACAGCTGCTTCAAAAGCGTGTCGTACGCATGCTGGATAGGATAAATTAATGATTAAACTGTCGATATGCTCTTGCTATGCAGCAAGGGCATTTTTTATTCTCTTCCCAAAAGAAAATATTTTTAAAAAATTGCGGAAAATATATGGAAATTTATTTCGATACCCGTTATATTAGTAATTACGGAAATAAACATCCGGGGGAGGGAAATGGTATGGATACGTTTAAAAAATTAAAGAATTTTTATTGGCCTTTCAGGAAATATTTCTTCTGGTCATTGTTCTTTTTATTATTTGTGACAGGGATTACGGTCATATATCCAATTGTATTACAACAAACGATTGACAATGTAGTACTCTCAGATCAATATACATTGATTCCGTATATTGCAGTGATATTTTTCGTGTTAATGGCTATTAAAGGTATCAGTACTTTTTTTTATCAATATTTAGGTGATCTATTCGGAATTACTACGGTTTATAAGCTCCGTGATAAGCTGTATGAAAAGCTGCAAGTCTTATCATTTAAGTATTACGACAATGCGAAAACCGGCGATATTATGTCACGACTAACGGCAGACGTGGAAGGATTCCGTTTTTTTCTTTCTGTAGGTTTCGCGGAGATGATTCATATCACATTGTTAATTTTATTCAGCTTGGGTATCATGTTTTATTTTTCTATACCACTAGCGTTGGTAACGATGGCTGCCATGCCATTCTTAGCTATCGTTGTATTCCAATTTGATAGACGGGTACACCCGGCATTCCGGACGATTCGAAAGTCGTTTGGAAAATTAAACACCAGGGTTCAGGAAAATATCAGCGGAATGAACACGGTAAAGTCGTTATCCAGAGAAGCGTTTGAAATTGGCAGGTTTTCCCTGAGTAATGATAATTATCGTCAAAACTACCTGGCCACTTCTAAAATTTGGTCGAAGTATTTTCCGTTAATGGAATTTATAGGAAATACTTGTGTAGTCGCACTGCTAGCTTTTGGAGGATATTTAGTAATTGACGGAAATCTGTCTTTAGGGGAATTAGTAGCATTCTTTAGTTTAGTATGGTATATCCTGGGACCTCTGATGAATATAGGATTTGTCATCAATCAATTTTCACAGGCAAAAGCTTCCGGAGAACGATTACTTGAGATTTTAGAAGCAAAAGAAGATATTATTGAACAGGAAAATGCAATTGAAGAAGCAATTAAGGGGCATGTTACGTTTAACAATGTTACCTTGACATATATGAAGGATGATGATTCGGCCTTAAAGAACATCAGCTTCAACGCACCACCTGGAAAAACGATCGGGTTAATCGGCGCAACGGGGTCAGGAAAAACAAGTATTACTCAGTTGATTACACGTTTTTATGAGCCGGAACATGGTGAAGTACTCGTAGATGGAAGACCGGTGTCTGATTATAAATTAAAGATTCTACGTAAATATATTGGTTTTGTATTACAGGAACCTTTTTTATTTTCAACTTCCATCAGGGATAACATCGCATTTGGAAGTCCGGATATGTCCGATGAACAAATTATTGATGCAGCAAAACGGGCACAAGCCCATGATTTTATTATGAGTATGCCAAAAGGGTATGATACTTTGCTTGGAGAACGGGGGATGGGTCTCTCTGGTGGCCAAAAACAGCGAATTGCAATTGCTCGCTCTATTTGTATCAACCCAAGTATTTTGGTACTTGATGATGCTACATCAGCCGTGGATATGGAAACAGAATTTCGTATTCAAGAAGCACTAAAAGAAGTAATGAAGAACAGAACGACTTTCATTATAGCTCACCGCATCTCTTCACTAAAACACGCTGATGAAATATTGGTATTAGAAAAGGGGGAGGTTGCTGAACGTGGGACGCATGATGAGTTATTAAGAAAGAACGGTCCATATACACGTATATATAATATCCAATATCAGGATAGAGAAGCCATTATGAATACAGTAACGTAAAAGAAAGGAGGAAGCTTTCCTTATGGCCTATCAGAAAAAAGAAGATGAGAAAAAACGACATCTCGGGCGGTTTCACTACACCGTTGATCAGGCAATAGAAAAACCTTTTAATTGGAAGCAATTGACCCGATTGCTTATATACTTGAAGCCTTATTCAAAGACATATCTGCCGGCAGCGATTATTGCAATGCTAATTTCAACTGCAGTACGATTAATTGTACCAATTCTTGTTGGTAAAGTTGCAATAGACGTTGCAATCGCTAATGAAGATCCAACCTTACTAACATACCTTGTTTTAGGCATTGGTTTTTTATATTTATTAAGTTATCTGGGTAATGTCTACCGCATCAAATGGGTGAATATTCTCGGGCAAAATGTAATTTACGATATCCGTCAGCATTTGTTTTCCCATGTTCAGCGTCTGTCACATCGTTTTTTTGATACGCGTTCAGCTGGTTCTATTTTAGTACGGATAATGAATGATATAAACTCATTACAGGAACTATTTACAAATGGGATTATTAATCTGTTGATGGACACAGTCATGCTTATAGGTATTCTCGTAATCTTATTTGTATTAAGCCCTGAACTTGCTTTGGCGATCATGATTGTACTGCCTGTCATGTTCTTTATCTCGACAAATCTCAGAAGGAAAATCCGTCGCACATGGCAGAATGTGCGTATTCATCAATCACGTTTAAACTCACATCTAAATGAAGGTTTACAGGGTATTCGCATTACGCAATCATTCACGCAGGAAAAGGAAAACGCAGAGTTTTTTCATGAATTAAATAAAGGATTTTTTGAGGCATATCGGATGGCAACAAAGAAAAGCGCCATGTTTCGTCCACTTGTAGAAATGAGTAATGCTATAGGAACGATTATACTTATTGCCTACGGGGCGTTTCTAATATTAAATGGCAGTATACAAATCGGAACATTTGTCTCATTCGCCTTTTTCCTTGGGATGTTCTGGGAACCCATTTCTCGTCTTGGACAAATGTATAATCAACTACTGATGGCGATGGCTTCTTCAGAACGTATATTTGAATATCTGGATGAACAGCCAAATGTTCAAGAGAAAAAAGATGCGTATGTCTATACGGATATGAAAGGGAATATAGAATTCGATAACGTTCAATTTTCCTATAATGAAGACCGGGTTGCTTTACAAGAAATTTCGTTGGATATTAAAAAGGGTCAGACGGTTGCACTTGTTGGTCATACAGGCAGTGGAAAGTCAACAATTGCCAATTTAATCAGTCGTTTTTATGATCCGACAAAAGGATCTGTGAAAATTGATGGCTATGATTTGCGGGATGTACAGCTTAATACACTAAGACACCAAATTAGTGTTGTCTTACAGGACACGTTTATATTTTCCGGTACAATCATGGAAAATATCCGCTTTGGACAGCCGAATGCAACGGATAAAGAAGTCATCAATGCAGCGAAAGTTGTTGGTGCAGATGAATTTATCAGAAGATTGGCAGACAGTTACGAAACGGAAGTAGAAGAACGTGGCAATATATTATCAGCTGGGGAAAGGCAATTATTATCATTTGCCAGAGCACTCCTTGCGAACCCAAAAATAATTATTCTGGACGAAGCAACTGCGAGTATCGATACAGAATCAGAAGTGAGAATACAGCAAGCATTGCAAAAGCTGTTGAAGGGGAGGACCTCTATTATTATCGCGCACCGCCTATCAACAATTAGAGAGGCTGATAATATTTTCGTTTTAGAAAATGGAAGAATATTAGAAAATGGCAGTCATGATGAATTAATGAAACAGCAAGGGAAATATTTTGGGTTAGTGAAATCACAGTTTCAAATGCTTGATGCCATATAATAAGAATGTTTAGAGCAACTTATGATCAAGTAGGTTGCTCTTTTTTAAATTCTGATTTACTGAAGTATTAATGATTCAATGTGACCGTCCATTTTTATATGCTCACTATATAGATCTAGAGCAAAGGAATCAGGAGGATTAGCTTAGATTGTTACTACAGGCAAAAAAACCCATTGGGTCGTTTGCATTCGTTCGCTTATAATGTATGATAATCATAGTTAATAAAGCTGAGTGATGGAGGTAAGATTATGAAACAAGACTTTGCAGTGATTGGACTAGGCAGATTTGGCGGGAGTATATGTAAGGAGTTAAGTGAGGAAGGTATGCAGGTGTTGGCAATTGATAATGATGAGGACAAGGTAAATGAGTTTAAAAATATTGCTTCTCATGCAGTTATTGCCGATTCAACAGATGAACCATCCCTAAAAGAAATTGGCATTAAAAATATTGATCATGTCATTGTAGCCATTGGGGAAAATATCCAGGCAAGTATACTGACCACTGTGATTTTAACAGATTTGGGTATCAAAAAGATAACTGTAAAAGCTCAGAATGACTACCATGAGAAAATTTTGAATAAAATTGGGGTAGATCAGGTGGTCCACCCGGAAAGAGATATGGGCAGGAGGATTGCACACCATATCATCTCAAATAATATTTTGGATTATCTGGAACTATCTGATGATTATAGTATTGTAGAGGTGAAGGCTGGGAGAAAGATGGCCGGTAATTCACTGGTTGAGCTTGACATCCGGGCAAATTATGGATGTAATGTGGTTGCTATCAAAGAAGGAGAAAATATTAATGTTTCTCCTAGTGCCACTGATGTGTTGAGGGAGGATGATGTTTTAATCGTGATTGGTGCTGATAAGGATATATCCAGATTTGAAAGACATCTTGTTATAGAAGATTAAAAAGTGCTATGGCAGGGAGAGAACCCTGCCATAGCACTTTTTTTGCAGATATAAAAGTATATTTATACTTCCATAATAATCGGAAGTACCATCGGTCTGCGTTTTGTTTTTTCATAAAGGAATGGTGCAATTGTGTCGGTAATTTCATTTTTTATTTCAGACCATTGTGTTGTTCTTCGTTCCATGACTTTTTCCAGATGAGAAGATACAAGCTTCTGTGCTTCATTTATTAAATCCTCTGATTCCCTCATATATACAAAACCACGTGAGATAATATCAGGTCCAGAAGCAATTCTGAATTCTTTCATATCAATGCTTACCACAACAATAACTAAGCCTTCTTCAGATAAAATACGGCGATCACGTAGAACAATATTACCTATATCACCAATACCACTGCCGTCTACATAGACGGAGCCTGAAGGAATTTTACCTGTTATCCCTGCGCTATCTTTTCCTAACGCAAGAACATCTCCGTTATCCATAACAAATGAATCTACAGGGTCTACGTCACACATTTCTGAGAGCTTAATATGCTCTTTCAGCATACGGTATTCCCCGTGAATAGGCATGAAATACTTTGGTTTAATAAGGCGAAGCATTAATTTCTGTTCTTCCTGACTACCGTGACCGGATGTATGAATATTACTCAGTTTTCCATGAATAACATCTGCTCCGGCACGATATAATTTATTAATTGTTCTGCCGACACTTACTGTATTCCCAGGGATTGGGGAGGAAGAGAATACAACAGTGTCACCTGGTATGATTTGTATTTGTCTGTGTGTACCATTGGCTATACGGGATAGGGCAGCCATCGCTTCACCTTGAGATCCTGTACAAAGGATAGTTACCTCATGTGCAGGGAAACGATTTATCTGATTGGACTCAATAAATGTCTCTTTGGGTGCCTGAATATAGCCCAGTTCCTGGCCAAGTTTGATTGCTGATTCCATACTACGGCCAAAGACAGCAACTTTGCGATTATATTTCACAGCAGCTTCTATTACTTGCTGTAAACGGTAGATATTTGACGCAAAAGTAGCAAAGATTAGTCTTCCATCGACTCGGCTGAAAATATCATTGATGCTTTCGCCAACAACTTTTTCTGACATTGTAAAGCCAGGAACCTCACTGTTCGTACTGTCTGAAAGCAGGCAAAGCACGCCTTCTTTACCGATTTCAGCCATTTTTGTTAAATTAGCGGGTTCTCCAACTGGTGTGAAATCAAACTTATAATCACCGGTATGAACAATATTACCAGGAGGAGTTTTAACAACAATCCCAAATGAATCAGGTATACTGTGGGTGGTACGGAAAAAGCTTACGGAAGTTTTACGGAATTTAATAATATCATCTTCTTGAATTGTATTTAATTTGGCATTTCTTAATAAACCATGCTCATCTAATTTATTTTTTATTAATCCAATTGCGAGTTTTCCAGCATAAATCGGGATATTTATTTCACGAAGTAGAAAAGGAATACCTCCAATATGATCTTCGTGACCATGCGTTATAAATAATCCTTTGATTTTATCCTGGTTTTGCACAAGGTAGGTGTAATCAGGTATTACATAATCAATTCCGAGTAATTCATCTTCGGGAAATTTTATCCCGGCATCAATGAGAATAATTTCATCCTGGAATTGGATACCATACGTATTTTTTCCGATTTCTCCTAAACCGCCAAGTGCAAAGACGGCCGTCTGATCATTTTTTACAAATTTCATAGGCCTAGACGTTCTCCACTGTAAAATCTTCGGATTGTTTCTCGTAATTTAGATGTGCTTCATCTAATGCATGGATATATTCGATGTTATATTCTTTGTCATTCAATTTCTTGCGTACCTCGCGTTCGGATTCTGCTTCAACGAACATACTTTTCGTGCGTTCGCGAACAGGGATTTCGTTGGGTAATTCTTGAAATAATACTTTATAAATCATTTCATCTCTCCTTGTCTCTCTTTATATACAGTTTTTGTAATTGTTTAAATAAGCTATGCTCTCGGGAGCAAAACTGTTGTTTGATGTTATTTATATTCCGCTCTGAATACTTTTTTCCGTTTAAAGCTTTTCGTAATCATGTGTATACATGGCACCCTGATTGTTGTGATTGGTCCAATCAATGGTAGTCTTTTTTATACGTTGTAGGTACACGTCCTTGGCCTAAAAAGTCTTTCCAGCGTTTCCTTAGCTTTTCTTTTAGGCGTTTTAACATGTGGATACACATCTCCTTCCTGAAAGTTTAAGAAAAGCAACAAAAACGTTCTACCGATCCAATCCCTCTTATTTATAGTATAGTACGAGTCGAGGAATTTTGAAACAAAAATCCTTTATTTGTTAAAAAATATTATTTATTAACGTCGCTTTCTATATATTGTTTATATTTTTTACAAAGAAGGAAAACTTATACATGGAGTGTTCAACTAGAAAAAATTGGTTTGTTTGTTAAATGGGAAAGACATTTTTCTTTATATTAGAAAACATGGATTTTCGCCAAAGGTCAAAGCATTCACTTATGAAGTAAGTTTTATACGTTTGCAAATAAAAACAACAGCCTTTTAAAGTAGCTGTTGTTGGGATATTTATTCAATTGGTTTGGCGTTTTCAGGTGCTGAAAATGGGTTATCTTCATTAATATGATCATAAAACATTATGCCATTCAGATGATCTATTTCATGCTGGAAAACGACAGATGGATAACCTTTTAATCGTAATTTTATTGGATTTCCATCCAGATCAGTAGCTTTGATAGTAACCCGGGCGTGCCTGGGTACAAAACCTTCGACGTTCCGGTCCACCGAGAGGCACCCTTCACCGTTAGCTAAATAGGATTTTCCGACAGAATGACTGATGATTTTTGGATTTACTAATCCATGGCTATATAAATTACCGTCAGCATCTTCAAAGTGTATAGCTATCAATCGTTTATTTATCCCTAATTGTGGTGCTGCCAGTCCCACACCGGCTCTTAGTTTATACTTCTGTGCAATTTCCTCATCCTGGCTGTTTTTTAGAAACATAATCATATCTTCAAGCAATTGTTTTTCCTGATCGTTTATTGGAAGTTCTACTTCTTTTGCAACTTCCGTTAAAGATGGATGCCCTTCACGGACGATATCCTTCATTGTTATCATTTTCTATCACTCCTTCAAATCAGTGCATCTAATATATTACCATAACATATTCATATAAATCATAAATTTGCTATAGTAAGCCCCGAAAATTTTAGAGAATAGTTTATGCTTATTTTGTGTTATACTAAAAAATAAATAGTACAACTGAGATACAAAGGGGGACAAATTGAGTATGTTATGGAGAAAAGGACTCTTCTTTCTTATGATAGGATTTTTTTTAATTTTAGCCGCATGTAATAGCGAATCAGCTGAAATGCAAATACATAATCATTTAGAAGAAGCAGTTGAATTAGAGGAAGGTTTTGAACAGCAGCAAAGTGAAATAACTGAATTGGAAAGGCAGGAACAGGAATTATACAGTCAGATTGCTGATCTGGGAATGGATGAATTCGAGCAAATACAAGAAATTTCTCAGCAGGCGATTGAAGTGATTGATCAAAGAGCTGATAAGATTGAGTTGGAAAAGGAAAGTATTGAAGCTTCAAAGGAAGAATTTAATAAAACTGAGGGTCTGATTGAGGATCTGGAAGATGAAGAAATAAAAGCAAAAGCAGAGAACATGTATGAAATAATGAATAACCGATACGGTTCCTATAACGATTTGTATGCGGCATATACAAGTTCATTAGAATTGGAAAAAGAGCTTTATACTATGCTGCAGGAGGAAGGGCTTGAACAGGAGACCTTGACGGACCACATAAAGATTATTAATGACAGTTATCAGCAGATACTTGATGCTAATGAGCAATTTAATAATGAAACCGTTGAGTATAATGCATTAAAGCAAGAATTTTATGACGCAGCGGAAATAAATGTAGAATATGAAGAGAATTCAACCAGTGACACGGAATCGGAGGATGCATAATATTCACGTGAGTGAAGGTTGAAAAAAGAAGTGGGGCTATATCATTTTTGATATAGCTCTTTTATTATCTTTTTTTGTACGACAAGTAATAATACAGATTGAATATCTAAGTATAACAGATTGAAAGGGAGATAATAAAATGAAACTTTTAATGTAAATTAATTATATAAACAAAGGGATTGACTAAATATATAATTATACGCTATTATCAAATTAGATAAAAATTGTACTAGTTAATTCCGGGCAAATTATGTAACAGTTTTAAAAAGAATTTCGTTAAGTGATTAAGAAAAAACGAAACAGGGTAATGGAGCTAAAGGAAACAATGTACACATTTTTTTCTGATTTGGGCATGCTAGAAATGAAAATACTAAATTCTATATAAGGAAAGGAAGAGGTGAACTATTTTGAAACACGTACTTGAGAGTGTTGAAAGTCAGTTCGAAATGTTCCAGATTCTTAATGAGGATGGAAAGATTGTCAATAAAGATGATATGCCAGATTTATCGGATGAGGAATTGAAAGAGCTTATGCGCAGAATGGTTTACACCCGTATATTGGACCAGCGCTCGATAGCTCTAAATCGCCAGGGACGTTTAGGTTTTTATGCACCGACGGCCGGACAGGAAGCATCGCAATTGGGAAGTCAATTTGCGTTGGAAGAAGATGATTTTATTCTACCGGGATATCGTGACGTCCCTCAGCTTATTTGGCAAGGTCTTCCACTATATCAAGCATTTTTGTTCTCTAAAGGGCATTATCACGGAAACCAGATGCCTGAGGGATTAAAAGCATTAAGTCCTCAAATTATTATCGGTGCCCAATATGTACAGGCTGCTGGTGTAGCTTTAGGATTCAAAAAGCGCGATCAAAAAAATGTTGCAATAACATACACAGGTGACGGTGGTACATCACAAGGGGATTTCTATGAAGGAATGAACTTTGCAGGGGCATATGGAGCTCCGGCTATTTTCTTTGTTCAAAATAACTACTTCGCAATTTCTGTTCCTGTTGAAAAACAAACAGCTGCAAAAACACTAGCTCAGAAGTCAGTGGCAGCTGGTATTGAAGGAATTCAAGTAGACGGCATGGACGTACTTGCAGTATATGCTGTAACTAAAAATGCCCGTGACCGTGCGATTGACGGGAAAGGCCCAATGCTTATTGAAACATTAACATATCGCTATGGTCCACACACGATGTCCGGAGATGATCCAACGCGCTATCGTACAGACGAACTGGATTCAGAATGGGAAAAGAAAGATCCGATTGTTCGCTTCCGTAAATATCTGGAGGAAAATAATTTATGGTCTGAAGAAGAAGAGAACAAAGTGATTGAAGAAGCAAAAGATGATATTAAAAAAGCAATCAAAAAAGCTGACGAATATCCAAAGCAAAAGGTAACCGACCTTATCTCAAATATGCATGAAGAACTTCCAGTGAATCTTCAAGAACAAATGGAAGAATATAAAGAAAAGGAGTCGAAGTAGATCATGGCACAAATGACAATGATCCAAGCAATCACTGATGCATTACGCACAGAATTAAAAAATGATGAAAACGTGCTGGTATTTGGTGAAGACGTTGGTCAAAACGGTGGAGTATTCCGTGCAACGGAAGGGTTGCAGGATGAATTCGGGGAAGACCGTGTATTTGATACACCACTTGCGGAATCCGGAATTGGCGGTTTGGCTCTTGGTTTAGGTCTTCAAGGATTTCGTCCGGTACCGGAAATTCAGTTCTTCGGCTTCGTTTTTGAAACAATGGACGAAATTAGTGGACAAATGGCCCGTATGCGTTATCGTACAGGCGGAACTCATCATTCTCCGGTTACAATACGAGCACCTTTCGGCGGTGGTGTGCATACACCTGAGCTTCATGCTGATTCACTTGAAGGGTTAATTGCACAACAACCTGGAATCAGAGTGGTTATCCCTTCTACACCATATGATGCAAAAGGGTTATTGATTTCAGCTATTCGTGATAATGATCCAGTACTGTTCTTAGAGCATATGAAGCTTTATCGTTCATTCCGTGGTGAAGTTCCGGAAGATGAATATACAGTTGATCTAGGAAAAGCGGATGTAAAACGTGAAGGAAAAGATGTAACGCTAATTGCTTATGGAGCAATGGTTCATGCATCATTAAAAGCGGCAGAGGAGCTTGAAAAAGACGGCGTAGATGCAGAGGTAATTGACCTGCGTACAGTATCACCAATTGATATTGATACAATCATCGAATCTGTTAAGAAAACAAATCATGTAGTTGTAGTACAAGAGGCACAACGACAGGCGGGTATCGCAGCAAGTATCGTTGCAGAGATTCAGGAAAGAGCAATCTTACATCTTGAAGCTCCAGTTCTAAGAGTTACTGCTCCGGATACGGTTTATGCATTTTCTGAAGCTGAAGAAGTATGGCTACCAAATTATAACGACATTATAGAAAAAGTAAACACAGTAATGAATTACTAAAATGATAGGAGGTAGTGAATATGGCGTTTGATTTTAAATTACCAGACATTGGTGAAGGTATTCATGAAGGTGAGATAGTTAAGTGGTTCGTAAAAGAAGGAGATACAGTTGCAGAAGATGACGTTTTATGTGAAGTTCAAAACGACAAATCTGTTGTTGAAATACCTTCGCCGGTGGATGGTACGGTTAAAAAAATTTCCGTTGACGAAGGTTCCGTTGCGGTCGTTGGAGATACGCTCATAACATTTGATGCAGAAGGCTATGAATCAGATGACGAAGAGGAACCAGAAGAAGAAAAAGCTGAAGAAAATAAAGAAGACAGCAAGAAGGAAAGTAAAGACGAAAAAAGCAAGGAAGAAAAAACAGCCGATGATGTTGCTGAATCGAATAATAATCGTGTTATCGCAATGCCATCTGTACGAAAATATGCACGTGATAATGATGTTAAAATCGGTGAAGTAACTGGTTCTGGAAAAAATGGTCGTGTCTTAAAAGAAGATATTGACAGTTTCTTGAGTGGTGACCAAAAAGAAGCGGAAGTTTCCAAAGAAACGGAAGAAACTACAAAATCCACTGCTCCGGCAGCGGCGAAAGCAGAGTATCCTGAAACCCGCGAGAAAATGTCTGGCATCCGCAAGTCCATTGCAAATGCTATGGTTAATTCAAAAACAAAAGCTCCACATGTTACATTAATGGACGAAGTAGATGTAACAGAGCTTGTGGCACACCGTAAGAAATTTAAAGCAGTTGCAGCGGAACAGGAAATCAAATTAACCTATTTACCTTACGTTGCTAAAGCATTAGTCTCAGCATCGAAAAAATATCCAATTATCAATGCCATGGTTGATGACGATACAGATGAGATTGTGTATAAAGAGTACTATAATATTGGTATTGCTGCAGATACTGACAGGGGTCTGCTGGTACCAGTGGTTAAAGACGCAGATCGCAAGTCAATCTTTGGCGTTTCACAGGAAATCAATGAATTGGCAGAAAAAGCTAGAAGTGGTAAACTATCAGCAGACGAGATGAAAGGTGCTTCCAACACCATTACTAACATCGGATCAGCTGGTGGCCAGTGGTTTACACCGGTTCTTAATTATCCGGAAGCTGTAATCCTGGGAATCGGACGTATTGCTGAAAAACCAATTGTACGTGATGGGGAAGTAGTCATTGCACCTGTACTCGCAGTATCATTCAGCTTTGATCATCGTATCGTTGATGGAGCTACAGCACAATTAGCTTTAAATCAAATAAAACGATTATTAAGCGATCCACAATTAATTATGATGGAGGCGTAAATTATGGTAGTAGGAGATTTTCCAACAGAGGTAGACACACTAGTAGTAGGCGCTGGACCAGGCGGATATGTAGCTGCAATCAGGGCAGCGCAATTAGGACAGAAAGTTACAATTGTTGATAAAGGGGCACTTGGTGGTGTATGTCTGAATGTAGGATGTATTCCATCTAAAGCATTGATTGAAGCAGGACATAAGGCTGCAGATGCCCAAGGCCATGAAGAATTAGGAATTAAAACAGATAATGTAACGGTTGACTTTTCAAAAGTCCAGGAATGGAAGAGCGGTGTTGTTAATAAACTAACATCAGGGGTAGAAAGTTTATTAAAAGGAAATAAAGTAGATATTTTAAAAGGTGAAGTATACTTTGTAGATAAAAATACTGCAAAAGTGATGGATGAAAAAAATTCCCAAACATACAAGTTTAATAATTGTATTGTTGCAACTGGTTCTTCACCGATTGAAATCCCTAGCTTTAAATTCTCTGATCGTGTATTGGATTCCACTGGTGCACTGAATCTTAAAGAGATCCCTAAGAAACTGGTAGTTATCGGTGGCGGATACGTCGGTACGGAACTTGGTTCAGCATACGCCAATTTTGGAACCGAAGTTGTCATTCTGGAAGGTGCCAAAGATATTCTTGGTGGCTTTGAAAAACAAATGACACAGCTTGTTAAAAAGCGTTTGAAAAAGAAAAACGTTAGCATCGTAACTGAAGCAATGGCTAAAGGTGTAGAAGAATCTGAAGATGGCGTGAAGGTTTCCTATGAATCAAATGGTAAAGAGGAGACAGTAGAAGCTGATTATGTATTGGTAACTGTCGGCCGCCGTCCGAACACCGAAGAAATCGGTCTTGAACAAGCCGGCGTGGAGATGGATGATAAAGGCTTGATTAAAGTCGATAAGCAAGGTTGTACAAACGTTGATACAATTTATGCGATAGGAGACATTGTAGCAGGTCTCCCGCTTGCTCATAAAGCATCTTATGAAGGTAAAGTAGCTGCAGAAGCAATCAGTGGTGAAAAATCTGAAATAGATTACATTGGTATGCCAGCTGTTGCATTTACAGATCCTGAGCTTGCATCTGTCGGTTATACAGAAAGTGAAGCAAAAGAAGCTGGTTATGACGTAAAAGCTGCTAAATTCCCATTTGCGGCAAATGGACGTGCTTTATCATTGAATAACAGTGATGGCTTCCTTAAACTGATTACCCGTAAAGATGATGGCTTAGTCATTGGCGCACAAATTGCCGGACCAAATGCCAGTGATATGATTTCGGAGGTTGGATTAGCTATTGAAGCAGGCATGACCGCTGAGGATATTGCCTTAACTGTACATGCGCATCCAACATTAGGTGAAATTACAATGGAAGCTGCAGAGGTAGCTTTAGGAACCCCAATCCATAGTATGTAATAATTTTTAAAAAAACTCCCCAGTGGTAGGCACTACCTGGGGAGTTTTTTTACGTCTGCGAATAAGAAGTGTTTCCTTAACAATGAGTTTGCAGAGAGTCTTTGATCATTTAAGAAAAGCTAACTGGATCTCAATTGTGGTCAATCAAACCTAGAGACGTTTTTACTTTCCTGCGCTTTCTAGAGGTCAGATTAAGAAGGTAGGACTGGAAAGAATGACAAATTTTTCGGTTTCGCTTGGTTATTGAACCTAATCGAGTAGCAGAACGTTATCACACCCTAGCTTGAACAAAAGCTCAGGAAGCGTGATTACCCTAAGGCATGAGGAAGTTCGCAGTTTTTGACCTGAGGGGGGGAGACGCTG
The DNA here is from genome assembly GCF_055380755.1 of Virgibacillus ainsalahensis. Lineage (NCBI taxonomy): Bacteria > Bacillati > Bacillota > Bacilli > Caryophanales > Bacillaceae > Virgibacillus > Virgibacillus ainsalahensis. The sequence continues at coordinate 1,374,199 of NZ_AP043943.1, forward strand.
GAGCTGACGAGGCGTTTACTGATAAGGAATGGGTATGTTGTCAAATATTTATAAATTCTTATCTATTTAAAAAACTGTCCGGGATTAGAGTTAGCGGCTCTTTTACCGGACAGTTTTGTGTTTATGATTCTTTTTCGTTTTCTTCTGTTTCTTCCTTCTCTGCATCAGGAAGTGTTTTCTCAAATCCTTCTCGCATTCTCCTTAGTTCTTTCCGCTGAAGTTCGCGGAACTTCGGATCATGTTCGCGCTGTTTGTTTTCCATCATCAAAATGCCATGTTCGCTTTTCAGTGCTTTTATGAGAGAAATGCACATAAAGACCATTAAAATCGCAAACGGGAATGCTGCAATAAGCATGGCCATTTCAAGTGCCTTCAGCCCACCGGACCACAACAGAACCGCAGCAGTTCCGGCAAGGATGACCCCCCAGACAAGCTTTACGCCTGCGCCTGGATTTAACTTGCCTCCTGTTGTCAGCATGCCGAGCACAAATGTACCGGAATCGGCAGAGGTAACGAAGAAGGATGTAATCAAGAGCACTGCGACACCGATGACAACAGCTGCCATAGGTTGTGACTCAAGAAATGCAAATAACGCTACTTCATTTCCCACTTCATTCATTAACTGGTGGATAATGCCACCTTCAGCTGCATTCATTTCCAATCCGGCAATTCCAAAGACAGAAAACCAGAAGGCACTGAATATTACCGGTATAGCAGTTACGCCGAGGACAAATTCGCGAATTGTCCTTCCTCTGGAAACCCGTGCAATAAAGGTTCCAACAAATGGCGACCAGCCGATCCACCAAGCCCAGTAAAAGAGTGTCCATGCATTAAGGAAGTCTCTTTCACCGGTAAATGTATTCATGCCCAACGTCATGCTCGGAAGGTTTTGCAAATAATTACCCATGGTTGTTGTAAATGACTCCATCATTTGTACAGAAGATCCAAGAATAAATACAAAGGCCATCAATGCAATGGCAAGAACGATATTTGCCCAACTCAGGTACCGGATACCCCGGTTAATGCCTGTAGATGCAGAAAGCATAAATAATACTGTGATAACTAAAATGACAATTAGATTGGTTATCAATGTATTTTCAATACCTTCAAAGGTATAGCTTAAACCGGCTGTAATCTGTGTCGCGCCAAGCCCGAGAGATGTTGCAATACCAAATACAGTAGCAAAAACGGCCAGTGTATCAATGGCAATACCCAAACCGCCCTTAGATCGCTCGCCAATCAGTGGTGCAAATGCAGAACTGATCAAAGCAGGAGCACGGTGGCGGAATTTAAAATAAGCCAATGTCAATGCAAGCACCGCGTATGTAGCCCATGGATGGAATCCCCAATGGAATAAGGTGTATTGCATGGACTCTTCCGCAGCAGCTACCGTTTCAGGTTCAGCAGACGGAGGTGAATAATAATGTGTTAAAGGTTCCGTCACGCCGTAGAATACGAGACCGACCCCCATACCGGCGGTGAACAGAAACGCAAACCAGGTAAAATAACTATATTCCGGCTCGTCATCCGGCTTACCAAGTTTGATTTTTGCATATGGCCCGAAGATCAAAAACAATGCTAGCAAAACGAACCCTGTAGTAACCAACAAGTAAAACCAGCCAAATGTATTCGAAATAAAACCATCAATCAGGCCTAATACATAATCTACATTTGCAGGGAAAAAAGCTCCCCAAATGATAAATACGGATACTATAGCAATAGATAACCAAAAAACAGATGTAATCGATTTGGATTTAATAATAAGACCTCCCTACAATTTTATGTCAAACCCTTGCAGTATAACATAAGTAGACAACATGTCAATTTTTTTGACATTGACAAACATGAAATTTGTCTTTACGGCATTATAAAGGCTTCTCTCAGAATAGCTTTTAAAATAGTATCAAATTTGGACCACCCCTCAATTATTATAATTCTGCATCGTCAGCTATTACGTAACTCTACTCTTTTTCTTATACCATTATTCTTGGAGCGGGCAGACTGTACGTTGATTGGTAAGTGTGGTTATTTTTTACCCCCGGCACGATTTTATTCCTGTTTTCTTTCATTAAGGTTTCCTTACACTTAAATACGGCAGGGATGCAAAAATAATGGTGCCACAACAATACATACGATGGGCAACGTTTCAGCATTTTTCGATGCAAGGTACGTTAAGTTTGCCCTAGTGGGAAAATTATAACCACTATGTCTGAATTACCCGATACAAGAAGAACTAAACCCCCTCTGAGGGAGTGGGTTAAGATATGATTTACTTTAAATACTCTTAATTTATGGCCTAAATAGGTGTGTCGGCATAAATTGACTAATTATTTATTTGCCTTATAATGAGCGGAGGAATATATTTACAAGAAGGGGAAAACTTAAATGAAAAAAGGCCTATTTTATCTCACTATTGCACTATTATTTATTTTGGTTGCATGCAATAACACGGAGGAAACATCGACGAGTGAAACAGACTCTTCTTCCACTGGAGAAAATGAAGAAACAGAGGACAGTAATTCAAAAGGAAATAAGGAAGAAAAGGCTGGAACGGAAGAAAATAAGGAAGAAGTAGAGACAGATGAAGAAGAAATAGAAGAGCAGGAAGCTATATACAAGATTTCTACGGATACATGGTCTGTTGTACCAATTAATGAAGAAACAAATGAAGATGTAGTCCTTTTAACGGTAGATGATGCACCTGACACCCATGCAGTAGAAATGGCAGAAACTTTAAAAGACCTTGATGCAAATGCAATTTTCTTTGTGAATGGACATTTTTTGGACACACCTGAAGAAGAAGAGATGTTAAAGGAAATTCATGACATGGGCTTTGTAATTGGTAACCATACATATAGTCATGTGACATTGCCTGAGGTTTCAGAAAGCGAACAAAAGGAAGAAATTATAAGCCTTAACGATCGTGTGGAAGAAATCATTGGAGAACGACCATCCTTTTTCCGGGCTCCCCACGGCGCGAATACAGATTATGCTATACAGGTTGCAGAAGATGAAGGCATGACAGTGATGAACTGGACATATGGTTATGATTATTTTGAACCTTACATGGATGCTGAAAAACTGGCAACAGCTATGATTTCGGGTGAGGCTCCGGAAGTGGACGTACCCTATTCATTACTTAAACCAGGTGCAAACCTGTTAATGCATGACAGGGAGTGGACAGCCGAGGCTCTGGGGGATATTGTAACAGGGTTACGGGATAAGGGTTTTGAGATGGTTGATCCAAAATTAATTAAAACTCCATAAAAGAATTATTAATTATAAAATAGCTTCCCAATGATTGGGAAGCTATTTTATGTATATTTCAACAATGGAAATAACACATTTTTTAAAATATTATACTAAATAGGGTTGAAAAATTAAATGTGTCATACTATAATGACATTAAGATAACATAATTAATCAAAAAGGAGTTGGGCCACGTGGGAACAATCGTTTGCCAGGATTGTCAGGAAGTTATTGATACATTTGAAGAAGAAAAAGTAACTACACTTTATGGGTCATGTCCTACTTGTAACGGCAAATAAATATAACTTTGTATAGGAGTTGCATAATGATTGCAGCTCTTTTTATTTGCATGTAAAGCACAAAATATTACGATATCATTTATTATGAAATCATTCATGTTCAGAGTTGTTAAATTAAGACGTTAGCTGAATGAACATAATAGTGATAAGATAACAATATCATTACATAAATGGGGGAATAAATGGTGACTTGGAGAACGAAGGTAACAGAACTGTTAGATATTGAATATCCAATTATTCAGGGAGGACTTGCACACTTGGCTTATGCTGATTTAGCTGCAGCAGTTTCCAATGCCGGCGGATTAGGACAGATTACTGCAATGAGCTTGCCAGATACAGGGAGTCTGCGAGAAGAAATCAAACGAGTAAAGGAGCTTACATCGAAACCTTTTGGAATAAATTATGCAATTGGGCAGCATGGCCGCCCGTTTGAAGATATGGTACAGGTGGCGATTGAGGAAAATGTTCCAGTTATTTCCGTTACAGGAGGTAATCCAAAAGGTGTATTAGATATGGTTGAAGGACATAACATTAAAAAGCTTATACTGGTTGCTTCACGAAGACAAGCACAAAAAGCTGAAGAGTTGGGTGCAGATGCTGTGATGGTAGTTGGCCAGGAAGGAGGGGGACATCTCGGACGCAGTGACACGGGAACACTTGTCTTAACACCACAGGTAGTTGATCATGTGTCCATACCAGTTATCGCTTCCGGAGGAATTGTGGATGGACGGAGTATGATGGCTGGATTTGCCCTTGGTGCAGAAGGTATAGAAATGGGAACTAGATTTATCGCAACAACTGAATGTATGGATGCTCACAAAAAATATAAAGAGGCCATTTTGGATGCAGATGAAAATGCAACGGTAGTTATCAAGCGATCTATTGGTGCTCCTGCAAGAGCATTAAACAATCAATGGACAAAGCAAATTCTTGAAGTAGAAAAAATGGAGCAGGGCTATGAGTCATTAAAAGATTATATAAGCGGTCAGGCAAATAAAAACTACATCATTGAAGGAGATGAAACAAAAGGATTTGGCTGGGCAGGTCAGGGTGCTGCAAGAATTAATGATATACCGACTGTGGAAGAGTTAATCCAAACGATAATAGGAGAAGCAGAAACGATAAAGAAAAAATGGACGAAAGAGATGGGGTGAATGTATGGATTATCATTATCCAATTGATGAAACATGGACAAAAGAAGAGATCATTCATGTTGTTAATTTTTTCAATTTAATTGAACAAGCATATGAGAATCAGGCGAACCGTAAAGACTTATTAGCTCTATATCGCAAATTGAAGGAAATTGTTCCATCCAAAAGCGAAGAAAAAACACTATTTGCCGAATTTGAAACAGCTTCCGGGTATTCTAGTTACAAAGCGGTTAAGAAAGCAAGGGAAATAAAAGATAATACCATCTCCATGAAATAAGGCAGTGTCCGCTGACGGAACATTGCCTTATTCAATTTTATTTAGAACGTAATGCTTTTTGATAAAAGGGAATCAATCTGTCGTATGTTTCTTTAACTGTTTCAATAAACTTATTGCCGTCTTCAAGTAGGGGATCGCCTTCAGTTATATGTCTTCCAATTAAAAATTCACATTTCTTGACATCACGAAAACGTTCCACATCTTTTAATTGCAATTCCTCCAGTTTTATGGATCCTTTTTTCATATGATCCAGTGAGATAACAAAATTATCAGGAAGCTGCTTCATTTCATCAAAGCTGTTAATGAAAGTTTCAGCGATCTTTTTTTTATGATCCAGCTCATAAATGAGAGCAAGCCAAATAAATACGTGATCATCAAACAAACCAATTTGAAAATGTGGGTGTTTTTTGTATCCACGTTTGTTATCGGCTATTGCTAACCAGGTGTCATTAGGTGGATTTACCGTTCTTCTTGCGTGTTTGGCGATGTGTAAATAAACTTCATTACCTAACTGTGCAGATAAATAATCAACCAATTCCGTTCCTATCTCCTGGAATTTAGGCTGAATTCGAGTTTGAATTGCTTCCATTCTCCCTTCCAAACCAGTTATTGAAAATGTATCAAAATCTTTTTTTGTAAAACCTTTAAATGTCATTTTATTCATCCTTTCCATAAATGAGCATCCTTGTTTGTAATAATTATTATTAATTATTAATGAAATCAAGTCAAGGAATACTTCCAAATATGTTTAGAAACTAGAAAGTTTGGGGAATGTTAATAAATAAATAATTGATTTTCAGAAAATTATTGAACCAAATTGCAAAAATATCATAAACATATTAAAAAGTAATCTGAGAGGGTGTGGAAAGTTTGAAATATGTAATGGAGGCATTGAGACGAAAAGAAGCGGAAGAAAAGCTGCCAGTTATACGTATGGAAATTGATTATGAACTTGTAACACTATATGATGCCCTGAAAGCTAATGATAATGTAAAAATCATAAAAGCAAAAGAGCGATTGAACCAACTAAGATTACAACTGCTTGAGATTGAAAGTGAATAAAAAAATAAGTTGATCTTCCCGATGTGCAGAGAGAAAATAGCACATTGGGATTTTATTTTAGCAGTGATGTATAAAACTATCTTACTGCATAAGTTTGGGCTATGGCCTTACCGCCATAAAAGCTTGGCAAAAAAAGGTTTTTAATCGTAATTTCAATCCGTCTACAATGACGATATCCTTCCAATCTGGTAATATGATGGTGGAAAGAAAAATTGTGGAGGAAGATATATGAATACACAGTATCGTGAGGATGTATACAATCAGGCAAAAGAATGGGTTTTAAAAGCAGGTACAAACATTCGAAAAAAAATAAACAATCCACTTAAAATTAATACAAAATCAAATGCAAATGATCTTGTAACAGCAATGGATAAAGAAACGGAGTATTTTTTTACAACAAATATAAAAAATAAATATTCTGACCATTATATTTTGAGTGAAGAGGGGTATGGTGACGATTTAACTTCGTTGGATGGTACTGTCTGGATTATTGATCCGATAGATGGAACAATGAATTTCGTACATCAGAAAAGGAATTTCGCCATTTCTTTAGCTGTATACCATGATGGTATTGGTGAAATAGGGATTATTTATGATGTAATGGCTGATGTTTTATATGAAGCGAAAAGAAATGATGGTGCGTTTAAAAATGGGAAAAGGCTAGCTCCTTTAGAAAAAGATAAAAAATTTGAGGAAGCTATATTTGGGTTGAATCATTTCTGGCTTTGTGAAAACCGTTTAATAGAAGAACAGTGGATGCAGCAATTTGTTAAAAGAATCCGTGGTACAAGAACATATGGATCTGCCGCTCTGGAATTTGTATATGTTGCAGAAGGTATCATTGATGGTTATTTATCAATGAGTCTTGCCCCATGGGATGTAGCAGCTGGGATGGTCATTGTAAATGAGGTAGAGGGTGTAACCACTGATATCGATGGAAACCAGCTTGATATGCTTAACAAGAGCTCCATTCTAACTTGTAATGAAAGTATTCAAAAAGAGCTTCTTAATGAATATATTAAAAAAGGAAGAAAGTGACCCGCGGGAGTCACTTTCTTTTACGTTTTAAGGATATACCGTACCCCATTAGGGCAAAGCCTAATGCAATGAACAGAATGATAAAGCCGATATTGCGGAATGCTATTGCGACTCCAACTGCCATAAACATTGAGATGACAAGGATAGCCAGCATAAGCATAGGAAAATTAATATTTTTCATCTAAACACCTCTAATATGTATAATTAGTATACTGTATAGTAAGTTTATACAACCTTCCACTAATAGATAGTTTATCATTTTAAAAGTGCTTTAGTATAGGATTAAATTTAATATTAAGCTTAAGCTAGCATCATTTTAAAAGATTTAGTATGATGGTACATGGGTTTTTAATCTAAAATAGATAATGATGGATACAACATTTACAATGGGGGAGACAGATGGAAAACGAGGATTTCACTTTTCTTTTTGATATAATCTTAGAAAACTTTGGTACCGATAATATTTTCTGGGTTTTTTATGTACTTAATTTTATATTTGCTGCCATAGCCTATCAATTAGGATTTGCGAGGAAGTTATCTTCAATTAAAACAGTATTTGTTTATATTGTTCTAGCTATTGGTACATACATCATAACAATATTCAGTATCTTCAACTTACCGATTACCGAAAGTCTGATTGTTGTAGCAATTATCCTGGCTATTTATCGGTTCAGGATGTATAAGCAAAGGAAATCGAATTAAAAAACGCCTGAATAGGCGTTTTTTTAATTATATTAAATCCTTTTTCTTCTTCTTTTTCTCATATAATTTAAAGTTTCCCGTTGCGTGACGTTGGTTGGTTTTATATTCAATTCGTTCGTAACATGATTGACATAAGAACATATGGATTCTTCGGTTTCTTAATCGTTTAGCTTCCGGAGAATCGTCCTCCAATGTTTGTACATTATCACATATAGCGCATTTTACTTGCATATTTTCACCTCAAGATTATTGCTTCTTTAAACATGTTAATAGTATAACATAGGGGAGATTTGTATAAAAGAAGGGCCATTTTACGTTTTATATAAAAATACACGGGTATATTATATAATAAAGTTAAATGAAAGGGCGATTCGATGAAGAAACGTTATATTTTATCAACTGTTGGAGCGGCTGGTGTAACAGCGGCAGGTTATTTTCTAAAAGATAGGCAAAACCGAGACAGAGTTATTCAAAAGATTAATGATGTAAAAGAAAAGGTTATAAGTTACAATAATGAAACAAATTCCACATTTGAAAATGCTGGCGTTCCAGATCAATCAGAAAATAAGGAACTTTCCCAGTTGGAGAATGCCAAAATGGTTTCTGAAGGTTCCCAGTTTGGTGTTCAATATTACAATGAAGAGAAGAATGAAAATACAAGTGACAACCAGCAACAATAAAAAACTATCCTGTTTGCGGAACTTTTGATGCATGGGATATGAAAAAAGGTGAATTTCGGATAAACCGGCATTCACCTTTTGTTAGTAGCTAAGAAAGAAAATTTATTACTGTATAAGTGCTGACTAAGGGCTTTTCGCCACAAGCGTTTGGCGAAAAGCCACGTTTTCTAATATTAAGAGAAATATTCGTTTCTACTCCAGCGTATAAAATTTATCTAGACTGGCTTTTTTCTTACTCCTGCTTGTTTTTATGATAAGACTGTTCATCTTCCACGTCTTGCAATTTCTTTTCATCTTCTTCAGGTAAAACTTCTTTATTTTGATCAGGTTCTTGAGGCTGTTCATTGCTAATTGGAAAATCAGGCATATATCTGCCAACAATCGCAGCAAGTTCATCCACGATTCCTTGTACAGGATGCCCCTGACTAATTTTGTTACCCATGCCACGTATTCTTTCTGTCACATCAGCATCTGCTACCACGACTGCTGTTTTTCCATAGGGGTCATGATAAAGTGTTTCCAATACGGAATATTTGATTGTACCTACTCTTGAGCGATCAAGATCTTTGTCTACGTCAATACCAACAACTACATAAGGACCAGCAACTACAGCAGCAGCATCATCTACATCCGGAACATCACTTGCTATGTTAGCTAAATGATCGGCGATATCAGTGTTCTCCAATTCCTGCAGCTCCTGAGGGTCAGAATTTTCTACCTGCAGTATTTTATTGTTTTCTTCATTCTGTGCCAGAGGCTCCTCTGCGTCCTCTTGTTGGCAGCCTATTACAAATAATAAGATTGACAATGAAAATATACCTATTCGTATCTTCATTAAAACATTCCTCCTAACAGTTGTCCGTTAACGTTATTTTGGTTGGAATGGAATAAATTATACGAAGAAACATATGAATGACCACAAAGCTTTAGGGTCAGTACTGTATGTCGCATGAATCATTGTTTTGCTATGTATAAATCAAAAGCTGTAACAGAAGGCTGTTACAGCTTTTGAACATTAATTAATAATTATTTTAGTGACATACTTGATCGGATTGTCTTTATTAGAGCCATCTTTATAGTACAAATGTACCGGGCCATCTTCTTTTAATGGTTTCCCATCTATTGCAAATAGGAAATAGCAATTTTTTAGCTGATCCAGGGACAGCTTTTCCTCGCCATCATTTGTTACTACTGAAGCATATTTGGCATCTGAATTGATTTCAGCATTATCTACAAAGTCCTGTATTGGCATAACATAGGAATTTGTTAATATTTCCTTTCCTTCAAGTCGTGAAATACTTTTATTTACTGGGGGCTTAATATTTTGCTGATAAACTTCCCGGCTAAATCTTTCAGATGCTTTTTCCAGTTCATCCGTCGTACTTTCCTCGTGCTTTTTATCCTTGAACGCATCGTCGAGCAATATTTTTCTGTCATCAAAAATCCAGACAGTGGGGTCTAATGTAATGGAATAGGCAACATTTCCGGTTATTGGTACGATCATTTGACTTTCACTCCTTCATATATTTCTTTAATTAGAATAGCAGACTGGAAAAGATATTTCATTAGTAATGAATTAAATATTATGAAAAAAGTTTATTAATTCATTTGCAATTTCTTGTTTCTAACGATAATATAGTTATAGAAAGATGTCTTTTTATTGGAGGGGATATATATGATGCCTGAGGTGACTATAACTCATCGTGAAAAAGCCCATGCCCTTCTTAAGGCTGATGCTGATAAAATCCTGCGACTGATAGAAGTTCAAATTGAAAACTTAACAATGCCGCAATGCCCTGTATACGAAGATGTATTGGATACACAAATGTTTGGGCTCTCCAGAGAAATAGATTTTGCTGTTCGTTTGAACCTAATCAGTGAGGATGAAGGTAAAGCAATTATGGAAAATTTAGAGAAGAAGCTCAATATACTGCATGAAGCAGCACAAAAATCTGTGTAACATTTATTTGTTCATGATTTGGCGTAAATTATGAAGCGAAAACTTTGCCAACATGTTAATCGGCAAGGTTTTTTTGTTTACTACGATCATTACTTAGAGGGGTAGAGTCCCGTTAGCGGTGAAAGGTGAATTTTCATACATTTCATGAAATATAACACATTAATGAAACAATGTGTTATACTATTGAAAATAATAAAGTCATCTTTACACCCATTACATATAATTTTGGGGAGACGTAAGATGATACAGAAAATAAAAGATTATGACTTTACATTGATTATTACACCTCTCGTTCTGACAGCTTTTGGGTTAGTCATGATCTATAGCGCCAGTATGGTCATTGCTGTTGTAGAAGGGAGTGAAAGTACGCATTACCTAATCAGACAGTCGATATGGTTCAGCATTGGCATGGTGGTGTTTGTGTTCTGCAGCATTTTTCCATATAGATATTATCAAAAATTGATGAAAATTATAATTGTTGGTGTAATTTTATTATTGGTAGGTGTGCTGTTTTTTGGAACAACTATAAATAATGCAAAATCATGGTTCGTAATAGGCCCCCTTAGCCTGCAACCGGCTGAATTTGCTAAATTAGCGCTAATCATGTATTTAGCTTCTGTATATTCAAAAAAACAGAGCTATATTGATAAATTTAGTACAGGGGTCTTGCCGCCTTTAATTATGACGGGGATCATTTTGGCACTCGTCGTCATGCAGCCGGATATAGGGACCGCTGCGATTATATTACTGATTGCCAGTACTGTAATTTTTAGTTCAGGAGTTCGATTTAAACACTTATTTATTCTAATATTTATCGGGTTGGCTATTATGGCTATTGCCATACCGAATATGCTTACAGATACGCGGATTGAAAGGTTCACAGGTGCGTACGGTCCTTTTGAAGCTCCGGATTCAAGTGGTTACCAGTTAATCCAATCTTACTTGGCTATTGGAACGGGAGGACTTACTGGGGAAGGGCTTGGTCAAAGTGTACAAAAACTTGGCTATCTGATGGAAGCTCATACAGATTTTATTATGGCAATTATTGCGGAAGAATTGGGCTTTTTGGGTGTTGCTATTGTGATTGGTTTGCTTGCTGTAATTGTACTTAGAGGAATATTTATTTCCAGAAAATGTAAAGACAGTTTTGGTGCACTGCTCGCAATAGGTATCTCTTCCATGGTCGGGATACAGGCATTTATCAATTTAGGGGCAATAAGCGGGATTCTCCCTATTACTGGTGTTCCTCTTCCATTTGTCAGTTATGGAGGTTCATCTCTACTTGTTTTGATGGCTTCGATGGGGATATTAAATAATGTAGCAATGACAGTAAACAAAGAAGAAAAACCTGTTACTACAGAAAAATCTGAGATAAATCGTTCGATTAATAGAGGAGGAAAAACATGGATGAATTACAACAAATAAACAAAGTATTGGTTGCCAATCGCGGGGAAATTGCTATTAGGGTTTTCCGTGCATGTACAGAGATGAATATTCGTACAGTTGCTGTATATTCTAAGGAGGATAATAAATCCTATCACCGCTTCAAGGCGGACGAGGCATATTTAATTGGGGAAGGAAAAAAACCAATTGATGCCTACTTGGATATTGAAGGTATAATTGATCTGGCAAAAAGTGTGGGTGTCGATGCAATACATCCGGGATATGGATTTTTATCGGAAAATATTGAATTTGCCAGACGTTGTGAAGAAGAAGGTATTATTTTTATCGGCCCAACCAGTGACCATTTAAATATGTTTGGGGATAAGGTGAAAGCGAGAACCCAGGCTATCAATGCAGGGATTCCTGTTATACCGGGTAGTGATGGAGCTATCTCCTCCGTTGAAGAAGCGGATGCATTTGCTAAAGAGCATGGTTATCCTATTATTATAAAAGCATCACTCGGCGGCGGTGGAAGAGGGATGAGAATAGTCCGAAGTGAAGCGGAATTATCTGAATCTTATGACCGAGCTAAATCTGAAGCGAAAGCAGCATTCGGTGATGATGAAGTTTATTTGGAAAAACTAATAGAAAATCCAAAGCATATTGAAGTACAGATTATCGGTGATGAAAAAGGGAATGTAGTTCATCTTCACGAAAGAGATTGTTCTATACAGCGAAGACATCAAAAGCTGGTGGAAGTTGCTCCCAGCCTTTCTTTGACAAGTTCACTCCGCGAGGAAATATGTAAAGCCGCTGTAGATTTAATGAAAAACGTAGATTATAAAAATGCGGGAACAGTAGAATTTTTAGTGACAGATGATGAATTTTATTTCATTGAAGTAAACCCTAGAGTACAAGTTGAGCATACGATAACAGAAATGATAACCGGTATAGATATTGTCCAGACACAGATTAAAGTAGCTCAAGGGCTGGAATTGCACGGTGAATCAGTTAGTATTCCGAATCAGGATGAAATTAATGTCAGTGGTTATGCAATTCAATCAAGGGTGACTACAGAAGATCCTTTAAATAATTTTATGCCGGACACAGGAAAAATCATTGCTTATCGAACGGGTGGCGGTTTTGGAGTACGTCTGGATGCGGGTAATGGGTTTCAGGGTGCGGTAATTTCACCACATTATGATTCACTGCTTGTAAAAGTTTCTACATGGGCTTTGACATTTGAACAGGCTGCAAATAAAATGTCGCGTAACTTGAAAGAGTTTAGAATTCGGGGTATTAAAACCAATATACCTTTTTTAGAAAATGTTTTGCAGCATGAAATGTTTTTAAACGCACAATATAATACGAATTTCGTTGATGAAACCCCTGAGTTATTTGTTTTTCCAAAACGTAAAGACCGTGGAACAAAAATGCTTTCGTATATTGCGCATACAACAGTAAATGGTGGAGAAGGTATGCCTCCAAAAGAAAAGCCTGACTTTTCTGGATTAATTATTCCTAAAGTGGATCATTCAGCTGAAATGCCTAAAGGTACCAAACAAATACTGGAAGAACAAGGTCCTGAAGGTGTAGCAAAATGGTTGAAGGAACAAAAAGAAGTAAAACTGACCGATACAACTTTCCGGGATGCACACCAGTCATTGCTTGCTACTAGAATTAGATCAAAAGATCTTGAACAGATAGCTGAACCAACAGCTCGTTTGCTGCCAAACCTATTCTCTGTTGAGATGTGGGGTGGAGCGACATTTGATGTAGCTTACCGATTTTTAAAAGAGGATCCATGGGACAGACTCCTGCATTTACGCAAACAAATGCCTAATGTGCTCTTACAAATGTTATTACGGGCAAGTAATGCAGTGGGATACAAAAACTATCCGGATAATCTAATTAATCAGTTTGTAGAAAAAAGTGCAAATGCAGGGATTGACGTTTTCCGTATCTTTGACAGCTTAAATTGGTTGGAAGGCATGCAGCTTGCTATCGAGACGGTGAGAGAGAATAATAAAATTGCCGAAGCCTCTATGTGTTATACGGGAAATATATTGGATACAGGCCGTTCTAAGTATGACCTTTCTTATTATATAAATCTAGCAAAGGAACTGGAGAACTCAGGTGCTCACATTCTGGGAATTAAAGATATGGCAGGATTGTTAAAGCCTGAGGCAGCCTACCAGTTAATAGCTAGCTTGAAAGAAACAGTAGATTTGCCTGTTCACCTTCACACGCATGATACTAGCGGAAACGGGATTCATACGTACGCCCGTGCTATAGATGCAGGAGTTGACGCAGTAGATGTAGCTGCAGGGCCAATGGCTGGTTTAACATCACAGCCTAGTGCGCAGACACTCTTTCATGCTCTAGAAGGCACTGAGCGGCAACCAAGCATAGATGTAAAGTCATATGAGAAGCTCTCCTATTACTGGGAAGGTATTAGAGAGTACTATCAGGATTTTGAAAGCGGAATGAATGCACCACATTCAGAAATATATATGCATGAAATGCCTGGCGGACAATACAGTAATTTAAAACAGCAAGCAAAAGCAGTTGGTCTTGAGGACCGCTGGAATGAAGTGAAATCAATGTTCCGTCAAGTAAATGATATGTTCGGTGATGTTGTCAAAGTTACACCGTCGTCGAAAGTAGTTGGTGACATGGCGTTATTTATGGTTCAAAATAACCTGGCGGAAAAAGATATTTATGAGCGAGGAGAATCGATTGATTTCCCTGAATCTGTAATAGAGTTTGCTCAAGGGTATCTTGGGCAACCATATCAAGGTTTTCCACAAGAATTGCAACAGATTATTTTAAAGGGAAGAGAAGCTATAAATGTAAGGCCAGGTGAATTACTTGAACCAATTGATTTTGGCTCTTTAAGAGAATCACTATTTAATAATCTTGGACGCCAAGTTACCAGTTTTGATCTAATCACATATGCTCTTTATCCAAAAGTGTTTATGGATTATAATCAGTTTTATGAAACATATGGTAATATGGCTGTACTAGATACACCTACATTCTTCTATGGAATGAAGCTTGGCGAGGAAATCGAAGTTGAGATTGAACAAGGAAAAACACTTATTGTTAAATTAGTATCGATATCAGAGCCGATGGATGATGGTACACGTGTAGTCTATTTTGAGCTTAACGGGCAACGACGTGAAATTACCGTAAAAGATGAAAGTGTACAGTCTCTATTAGAAACAAAACCAAAAGTAGAAAAAGGTAATGAGAAACAAATTGGTGCAACAATGCCTGGTACTGTACTGGAAGTTAATTGTACAAAAGGGGACCAGGTCAGTAAAGGTGATTACTTATTAATTACTGAGGCGATGAAAATGGAAACAACCGTTCAGGCACCTTTTTCTGGGGTTATAAAAAACATCCATGTTAATACAGGAGAAACAATAGCAGTTGATGATTTATTGATCGAATTTGAATAAATAAGGAATGAATAAAAAAACAGGTAGTGGTGTAAAATCCACTACCTGTTTTTATTCATTTTTTCATATTTGGCACTTCTTGAAGAAAGCAAGATGAAATAACTTAACATACCAAAATAACAGGAGATGATGAATGCATGGAGTAAAGCAATCCCCAGGTTCAGCATAGTGAAAATGATTAGTGCACCTGATAACACCTGTAAAGATATTAGTGAAAACGTGATGATCCAACCCCAATACATTATTTTGCTATGATGATAGTTTTTCATGATTTTGATGAAAAGTACAAGGGTCCATATAAACAGAAGACCTGCTGCAAGGCGATGTCCCATTTGGATCCATTGCTCCAGACTGTAAGCAGAAAATGCGAATGGAGAAGCATTATTGCAGAATGGCCAATCCCTACAAACCAAATTGGCTTCCGTGTGACGGACTAATGCCCCTGTATAGACAACGATAAATGCATAGATTGTCAATGCGTAAATTTCGATTCTGTGTTTTTTTTGTATAATCAAGGATCTGGCATCGAACTTTTTGTCAATTTCAAATATAAGTAGCATCAGTAAAAAAATTGACGCAAACGAGACTAAAGAAATTCCGAAATGGGCAGCCAAAACAAAATCAGATTGACTCCACATTACTGCTGCAGCACCGATTAATGCCTGAGCCATTAAAAAGAATACAGATAAGAAAGCTAAAAACTTTACTTCACGGATATGCCCGATATTTTTCCATGCCAGAATAGCCAATAATAGAACAACAATGCCCATACCACCTGATACTAAACGATGGCTTAATTCTATGACCAGCTCCGGAGTTATCTCACTTGGCATAAATTGTCCATGGCATAATGGCCAACTGTCACCACAACCATCTCCGGAATCCGTTTTTGTTACGAGCGCTCCACCAATCAGGACAAATACCATTCCTAATGTAGCGGTGACGGAGAGCCACTTTAATGTTTTAATCATGTTATATCCTCACTTTTTATTTTTTGGCAGTTAGTAGAATGAAACTTTACTTTTGCATCACTATGAATAAGACCTTGAGTTAAGGCAGTTTTTCTAATAATTTAACCTTAGAAATTTCACACGATAGATTAATAATAATATTTTTCCCTTGTAGAAAGCAATGGAATAGCTACAAAAAATTACAAATGACACACAATTGTTATACTCTCATATTTAATTATCCTTTTTAGCGACAAATATAGAAAAACGCTTGCATTTTCCAACTTAGTCTGCTAGAAATAATATAGGCTATATGCTATACTTACTTGTATTCTGGGAAATACGATGTACTTGCAATGGGTTTTATTCTTTTCTGTTTTTAAGTCGTTTTTTACATATTTACTGATTTTATGGGACTTGAACAATGTGAAGAATGTTATATAATTAATTAGAATGTAAAACAATTCCATGGTACAATTAAATCGATGATCAGTATACAGGCAAGTATATTATTTTCAGTAGGATGTATACTCGATACTACTATGCTTGCTTAATTGGCGGGAGTTGAAGGGGGGATAATATAGATGAGCAACGTGGAGACATCTTCTTCACATATGATTGAAAAGGATGTTGTCTCTAAAGAAAACAAAACCGCACTAATCTCTGATTTAAAAGCCCTATTTAAAATAGGTATCGTAAATTCCAATTTAATAACTGCCTTCGCTGGATTTTGGCTGGCATTGTATTTTACGAATTCTTCCTTGTCTGCAGAGTGGGATGTTTTTTTGTTGACAATGACGGGAGTAGCGTTAGTTATAGCTGGAGGATGTGTGCTGAATAATTGGTATGATGTCGATATTGATCCGGTTATGTCGAGGACAAAAACCCGTCCAACTGTTACCGGTAAATTGACGCTTAATACAGTCCTATTAATGGGAATTGCAACAACCATATTAGGCTTAATTTTGCTGTTTTTTACTACGGTCCAAGCGGCAATGCTCGCTTTCTTTGGCTGGTTTACCTATGTTGTGCTGTATACGATGTGGACAAAGAGGAAATATACTCTTAACACCATAATTGGAAGTTTTTCTGGGGCGATGCCTCCATTAATTGGATGGACGGCAATTGATCCATCTTTTCATGTGGTGCCATTTGTTCTGTTTTTAATTATGTTTATATGGCAGACTCCGCATTTTCTTGCGTTAGCAATGAAAAAAGTAGACGATTACAAGAAAGCGAAAATACCAATGCTCCCAGTTGTACATGGCTTTGAATTTACAAAAAGGCAAATTGTTGTATATATTGCCTGTTTGCTGCCATTACCCTTCTTATTATCATCGCTGGGAATAACTTTTGTAATAATTGCTACATTACTTAATCTGGGTTGGTTGTTTATTGGTATGAGAGGATTTTTTATGAAAGATGATCTGAAATGGGCGAATATGGTTTTTATTTATTCATTGAATTACCTAACCATTCTATTTTTAATGATGGTCATTGTTACGTTACCTATTTTTAATTGAAAATTTGTCCTTAATTAATATCAAATATAAGGAATCCACAAAGAGAAAGAGAGGTATGAATACATGAAAGGTTGGATGGGAAAATTTAAAGCATTCTTTTCAGTGAGCATAATAGCCCTGCTGTTAGCTGGTTGTGGAAAAGAAAACTTAACATCTTTTATACCAAAGGGATATGGTGCTGAATCCTCTTTGAACTTAATAATTATTTCCACAGCAGTAATGGCTTTTGTGTTTCTAATTGTTATGATTGTTTATGTGATTGCTATTATGCGCTTTCGTAGGAAGAAAGGACAGGAAGATTACATACCGAAACAGGTGGAAGGAAATAAAACACTGGAGACTGTATGGACAATTATTCCAATTTTTTTAGTACTTATCATCGCTGTACCGACTGTTACGGCAACATTTGATTTAGCGGATGAATCTGCAGCAGAGGATGCTTTGAATATCGAAGTTACAGGCAGTCAGTACTGGTGGCATTTTAATTATGAAGGTCAGGAAATTCAAACCAGTCAGGATATGTATATTCCTGTCGGGGAAAAAGTTTATTTAAACATGATATCTTCTGACGTGATCCATTCATTTTGGGTACCGGCAATTTCCGGTAAAATGGATGTTAACCCTGAGAATGTAAACACAATGTATATTGAAGCAAATGAGGAAGGTGTATATTGGGGGAAATGTGCAGAGCTTTGTGGACCGGCACACTCACTGATGGATTTTAAAGTGATTGCAGTCAGTCAGGAAGAATTTGACCAATGGGTTTCTGATATGCAAAACGTAGATCCGGATGAGGAACCACAAGATGCTGTCGCCCAGGATGGTAAAGCACTGTTTGAGGAAAATAGTTGTGTAGCTTGTCATGCTATAGGTTCTTCTCCTGCACAAGTTGGGCCAAACCTGACCAGCTTTGGTGACCGTTCAACAGTGGCAGGTATCCTTGAACCAACGAAGGAAAACTTGGTTGACTGGCTTATGGACCCTGAATCAATTAAACCAGGCAACTTAATGACTGGTAATTATCCTGAACTTTCCGAAGAGGAAGCGAGTAGTATTGCGGAATATTTAATGCAATTACAGCCTTCTGAGGTAACACCTGAAAGTGCAGGTAATTAATATTTTAAGATAGAAAAATTGGAATGGAAGATGTAAAAGGGAGGTTTATGATTTGAGTATAGCAGCTACTCAAAAGAGGGGTTTTGCCGCTGTTTTATGGGATTACCTTACTACTGTTGACCATAAAAAAATTGGTATATTATATATAATCGGTGGTGGGCTCTTCTTCATACTCGGCGGTATAGAAGCCTTGATTATACGTATTCAGCTTATCGTACCTGAAAATGATTTTATCAGTGCTGGTCTTTATAATGAAATGATTACCATGCACGGAACTACAATGATATTCCTGGCTGCCATGCCGATATTATTAGGTTTAATGAACGTAATCATGCCCCTTCAAATCGGGGCTCGTGATGTGGCTTTTCCATTTCTGAACTCACTTGGTTTTTGGTTGTTCTTCCTTGGTGGAGTTCTTCTAAACTGTAGTTGGTTTTTAGGAGGAGCACCTGATGCAGGATGGACATCCTATGCTCCATTATCGATCCAGTCCCCCGGACATGGAGTTGATTTCTACGTAATGGGGTTACAATTATCTGGTGCAGGTACTTTAATAGGGGGGATTAACTTCCTCGTTACAATCGTAACAATGCGTGCACCTGGTATGACATATATGCGTATGCCATTATTCTCATGGACAACGTTTATATCAAGTGTATTAATTTTATTTGCTTTTCCAGCATTAACAGTAGGATTATTCCTACTAATGTTTGATCGTATGTTTGGTTCAGCATTTTTTGATGTTGCGCTTGGTGGTAATGCCATCATCTGGCAGCATTTATTCTGGATTTTTGGGCATCCAGAAGTGTATATTCTGATATTGCCTGCATTTGGTGTCTTCAGTGAAATTTTTCCAACATTCTCGAAGAAACGTTTGTTTGGTTATACGGCAATGGTGTTTGCAACGATACTAATTGCATTCCTAGGGTTTATGGTTTGGGCACACCATATGTTTACTGTTGGTCTGGGACCAGCTGCCAATGCGATCTTTGCGATAGCAACAATGGCAATTGCAGTACCTACAGGGATTAAAATATTTAACTGGCTTGCTACAATGTGGGGTGGAAGCATTACAATCAACTCTGCTATGCTTTGGACATTAGCGTTCATTCCTTCCTTTACAATCGGTGGAATGACTGGTGTTATGCTTGCTTCAACTGTAGCTGACTACCAATATCATGACACGTATTTTGTTATTGCGCATTTCCACTACGTAATTGTTGGTGGAACAGTATTTGGGATCTTAGCCGGGCTTCATTACTGGTGGCCTAAAATGTTTGGTAGAATTCTGAATGAAGCAATGGGTAAAATTGCTTTTTGGCTTTTCTTTATAGGGTTCCATCTGACTTTCTTTATACAGCACTTCTTGGGACTAATGGGAATGCCTCGTCGTTATTGGGTCTTCCTGGAAAACCAGGGATTAGATACTGGTAACCTAATTAGTACAATTGGCGCTTTCTTAATGGGGGTTGGTGGGTTAATATTCGTTATTAACATCATCTACACAACTGTTAAAGGAGAAAAGGCTCCAGCTGACCCATGGGATGGCCGTACACTAGAATGGGCTATTTCTTCACCGCCAAAGCATTATAACTTTAAACAATTGCCATTGGTCCGTGGATTGGATCCATTATGGATAGAAAAAATGGATGGTAATGGCAAGATGACACCTGCTGAACCGGTAGATGAAATTCATATGCCAAACGGATCCATTTTACCGTTTCTTATGACGGTCGGATTCTTTATTGCCAGCTTTGGATTTATCTATCAAACAGACAATAAGTTATGGTTAATTGCACTTTACGCAGGAATGGCAATTGCTCTTGGCTGCATGTTAACCCGTTCATTGAAAGACGATCATGGCCATCATATTACAAAAGAAGAACTAGAAAGGGAGGCTGAATGACATGAGTCACGATCACTCCTTAAACCCTGAAACAATGCCGCAGGAGCCAGAGAAAGCTACCCTGGAAGGGAAAAATAAATTTCTTGGCCTATGGTTTTTCCTCGGTGGTGAAACAGTTCTTTTTGCTTCACTTTTTGGAACATATATTGCTTTGAGAAATTCAACAGCTGAAGGTCCGAGTTCACAAGATTTATTTGGCCTTGAATTAGTTTTTCTTATGACAATGTTGTTGTTAACCAGTTCTTTGACTAGTGTTTATGCGATGTATCATATGAAAAACAATGATTTCAAAAAGATGCAGCTATGGCTGGGAATTACTGCTTTATTGGGTATTGGCTTCCTTGCATGTGAAATTTATGAGTTCGCGCACTATATTATAGATTACGGATTCACTTTCCGTTCATCAGCTTTTGGTTCAGCTTTTTATACATTAGTCGGTTTTCACGGCGGACACGTAGTGTTTGGCCTCAGCTGGCTGATTTCATTAATGGTTCGTAATGCTAAAAGAGGATTGAATTTATACAACGCACCTAAATATAATACATTTAGCTTGTACTGGCATTTTATTGATGTTGTTTGGGTGTTTATCTTCACAGTTGTATACTTAATGGGGATGGTGAGTTAATTTATGACAGAGAATATGAATACCGATAAAATTAATTCGTTCCATAAGCACAAAAAGAAAGAAGAAATGAAAAAACAAGTAATTTCATTTGCATTAATGATAGGCTTTACGATTATCGCATTTGCCCTCGTTGCAGCAGAAGTGATGGAAAGTATGTTTCTTATTCCCGTACTGCTTGTATTGGCAATTGTCCAAGTAGGGTTTCAGTTTTATTATTTTATGCACATGAAAGATAAAAATCATGAAATGCCAGCAGTGATGATTTATGGTGGTTTATGGGCAGCTTTATTGACATTGGCTGCACTTGGGATTATTACTTGGTGGTAATTTGAGAGAAAAAGGTCGGGAGAGAACCCGATCTTTTTTTCTGGTTTTCATTAATAAGTGGCTGTGCTAAAATCGTCATATTATTAGTATGTAACTGGTTTAAATATACGTTATAATATTAGTTACAAGTCTATTTGGAGTGAAAAGTTATGTGGTTAGAGTTACAGATATTTGGGTTCCGTGCATTATGGAGTCCGTACTTTTTTATTTATATCGTGTTGCTGGGTTTGCTTTATTTTTTAATTACGGTCAAGTATCGACATAAATTCGGCGGTACAGAAAAACCAAGTTTGAAACAGCAGATGTTTTTTTATACTGCATTATTATTAATTTATATTGTAAAGGGCTCTCCAATTGATTTATTGTCCCATATCATGTTAACGGCCCATATGATTCAGATGGCTGTTTATTTATTAATTTCTCCTATCTTAATTATAAAAGGAATCCCAGTATGGCTTTGGGAAAAAGTGCTTTATACACCAATTATTAGACCGGTAGTTATGTTTTTTACTAAACCAGTGATTTCCTTATTGCTGTTTAATGCTCTTTTTTCTATTTATCATATTCCTGTTGTCTTTGATTTTTCAAAGTCCTCACCGATGGCACATACATCGATTCATTTTATTTTATTGATTGCCGCATTTATTATGTGGCTTCCAGTATTAACTCCAATTAAAGAACTGGATAAGATGCCTTCATTGATTAAGATCTTGTACATTTTTGCGAATGGCGTATTAATAACCCCTGCTTGTGTACTAATTATTTTTTCAAGCGAACCAATGTATGCGGCATACAGTCAGAGTGGGGCCTGGCTGACTGCGTTAAGTTTATGTGTGCCTGGGGATGTACTACAGGGAATAAGTATTCCTTTATCAGGACCCGAGGTGTTTTCACCAATGAGCACTTTACTTGATCAGCAATTAGGTGGAATTATTATGAAAGTTATTCAGGAAATTGCGTATGGAATTATTTTAGTCAATGTGTTCTTAAAATGGTTTTCAAAGGACAGTATGAAAGTAGATCCATTACCTTCTGAATCGAATTAAGCAGAAAAAGAAGAGTGAATTCAATTATAAAAACAACTTAGGAAAAATTTCTAAACCACGTTTTATTTAGAAAGGAATCGTGAGCAATGCCTTTTTTACAGACAATCAGTACCTTTTTTATTGTACTTAGTGCCGTCTTGATTGCATTTGGGTGGCGTTTTATCAGCAAGGGGAATGCTAGAGCACATAAAAAAACAATGATAGCCGCAGCTATTAGTGCGCTTTTGTTTTTTATCATCTATATGTCACGTACTATTTTTATCGGGAATACAAGCTTTGGAGGACCGCAGGAACTTGAAATTTATTATACAATTTTCTTAGTTTTCCATATTATCTTAGCAACAACAGGTGCAGTATTTGGTGTTATTTCACTAACTCTGGCATTTAAACGCAACATCGTAAAACATAGAAAACTTGGCCCATATACAAGTATTATATGGTTCTTTACAGCAATAACAGGTGTGATGGTTTATTTGTTTCTGTATATTCTTTTCGACAATGGGGAGACAACAAGCTTGTTAAAAGCAATTTTTGGAGGATAAAAAAGGGTGAGTTTTTCTCACCCTTTTTTATATGAAGTTTGTATAAAATATTGCAATATAGATTTTTACAAAGTCAACCAAATCCAATTCCTGCGTTTAGGATAAGAAATACTTCCCAGAAAAAAACACTACACACAGAAAAAGTCATTTCATTTTATAGGGAACTGTGATGTTCAATGACGCTTAAGTGTTCCATTAGTTCTTGTTTATATCTTTATATTCCATTTTATAATCCCAGCTTCTCTGGCCGAATTAAATGCAATCACAATCAGTGGACCAAGAATAAAACCTAATATCCCCAGAAGTTGAAGTCCCAGGAACATTGCAATAAGTGTAGCGAGTGGTGAGAGGCCAATATGCTGTCCCATTACTTTAGGTTCAACAGTCCTTCTTATAGCAAGTAGGATTATTGCCAGTACCGCCAGCTGGACCCCCATTCCCATATCACCGGATAATAATAAAAACAATGCCCATGGCCCCAGTATGGCAATAGAACCAATAATTGGGATTAAGTCTATAATCCAGACTATTATCGACATGATTAACGCGACTTCAGGTACAATCAGGTATAGACTGATTAAGGTTACCGCAAGAATAATTAAGCTTACAAGAAATTGGGCTTTAAAGAAACCGACAAAAACACTTTTAAGTCTTGTATTCATAAAAGATACACGTTCAGCAGTTTCTCTTGTCAGCAGATCATACATTTTTGATTTTAGAATCGGTAATTCGAGCATGAATAAAAATAAGGCAATCAAATAGACGATAAGGCTAACCAAATACTGAGGGACCTTTGCGAAAATCTGGGCAATATTGTCGATTGTGATGATTTCTTTTGCAGTATTACTGAGTGATATTAAACTATCTTCTATCCCAGCTAAAACTTGATTGACAAATTCCGGGGGTAAATTATCCATATATTGCTGTAACTGATTATCCCATTCTGTATATGTATCGTTTAGCTGATTGATATATACCGGAACATCTTCTACTAAATTCACAACCTGTGTTACCGCTTTGGAAATTGTAAATGTACCAGCCACACCAATAAAGAGTATGAATAGAAGAAATACAATAATCACGGAAAATTTCCGGTTTAGTTTTCCTTTTTTCTGTATGAGTCTCACTAGTGGATTAAGTATAAGAGCTGTAAGAAACGCAACAATTAACGGAACAGATACGGGTAAGATGAAAATTATGATTAATAATAGAAGTACTGTCAGAAAAATGAATGTCCAATGCCGCTTTGATATAGATCGAAACAAGTTGATACATTGCCTCCTTGTAAATGAAAAGAATTAATTAGTATAGTTATAGCATTTATTACCAGATTTGAACAGTCAAACACTATGTATTATGTAATTTTTTATTTCAGAACAAAAAACCAACTGTCCTTTCTCAGTTAATGGAACAGTTGGTACGGTTTTATTTTTTGTATTGAGCAATTTCTTCCGCTAATTTTGTTACAAGATTTTTTGAGCGTTCTACAAGGTTTTCAGGGAAGTTCTCCCCCTCACCATATTCTACACCATGGGGATAATAATGTTTTCCTAGCAGTGGTGTCATAAGCTTGATGATAGCATTACCGCGGTCTACATCACCTTCTACTGCGTAACCCTGTACACGAATATAGTATGTAATATTTTTCTCATTTGAATTGATTTTATAATCGTACGTTACCCTTTCGTAATCCCATTGACCAGCGCGAATAAAAGCATGTTTTCCAGTAATGTGATCCAACGGTTTTATGTCTAGAATAACATCTTCTATTCCAGTGTTTTCTAATCTCATTTTATCCACCTCACATATTTGTCCTCACTAACTTATAATAGTACGAAATTGTCTAACTTGCAATCGAAATGGACAATATTCTATTACATGGTTGGTTTTAATATCATATTACTTTTGGAAAAAATAGGGTAAATAGTATGTATAATTATATAAAGCATATATTTGAATAAATAAATATAAAAAGGAGCTAATTACATGCGTTTCATTCGAAATTTATTGATTTTAACACTTCTTGCCTTTGGCAGTTTTTACGTATTGGAACAAAATAACATGTCACCTGAAGAAGCTATAGATAATATAAGTAATGTAGTAAAAAAGAAGAAAAGCGAATTGGAAACGAAGGTTGCACCGGAAAAAGAACAGATCAACATGCCATTAGAAGGCAGTTTATTTCAATGGATTGGCAAGTCACCAGAAGAGCTGATACAGACGATGGGGGAACCTCAAAGAAAAGATAGAAGTGCTTATGGATACACGTGGTGGGTTTATACAGACCAAACCAGCCAGTATATTCAGTTTGGTATGGAAGATAATGAGATTATTACAATTTATGCAACCGGGAATGAACTGAAAACCGAACCACTACAAATTGGACAATCCTATGATTCTGTTTCACAGCAGTTATCATTTACCGATGAAGTAGAATATAGCCAAAGCTTGTCATCCTATACATTTAATTTGAAAATGGAAGATATGGAAACTCGTCCGCTGGCAAAACTTACAGAAGATATTTTCCTTCAAGCTTATTTTGATACATTTACAAATAAATTATCATCTATTCGGATTTTGACAGGTGAAACACTACTTAAACACCGACCATATGATTTAGAATATCGGGGAAGCTTACCGAATGATCCGCATTTAACAGATAATGAATGGAGTGAGGTAGAGGATGGGGTGGAGCAACAAGTTTTTGACATTACGAATGTTATGAGGAACCAACATGGAAAAGCGATTTTGAACTGGCAGGAAACAGTAAGCGAAGTTGCCTACGGTCATAGTAAAGATATGGCGGAAAATAATTACTTCTCTCATTACGGCTTAAATGGAGAGGGGTTAAAGGAAAGATTATCCGTCGTGGATGTATTATATACTGCAGCTGGAGAAAATATAGCTGCACAATATGTTGACGCGCCTGCCGCAATGGAAGGCTGGTTGAATAGTGAAGGCCATCGTGAAGCATTGTTAGAAGATGAATATACTCATTTAGGAGTTGGGGTATATCGTCTCTATTACACTCAAAACTTTTTGGAGAAACCATAGAACTAAATACACTCACGCTCATTTCCTTCATGGCATAAATTATAAGTACAGGTGACTATGCTGAAGAGGTGAAAAAAATGAGTGAGGATAAATTGCATCCTACAGTTATAAATTTTAAGCAGTTTATAAATAAACACCCGGCATTACGTGAGGAAATCAGAAAAAGCGGAAGGTCCTGGCAGGAGTATTATGAAAAGTGGGTATTATTGGGAGAAGAAGATGCTTTTTGGGATGGATATAAAGAAAAAGATACAAAAGAACAAGACGACTCGCTGAAAGGGAATAATACCGAATTATTCGGACAACTGATTAAACTTACTGAAAAAATGGATATCAATAAAATACAAAATCAGGTCAGCCAATTAAACAACACAATTACAACAATACAAGAAGCTATTCAACAATTCCAGGAAAGTAAAAAAGTGCAGTCAACTTCTAAAGACCCATTTAACTGGTTCCGGGATTAAGGAGGAGGAAGCGTGGATTCATTTACTTATAACTTTTTATATAACAACCCTAAATTAGCTGATTTTGTTCGGTATAATCCTATGTGGTACCGCTATTTGTCCCGGGATCCTGGAAGAATAGAAGAATTGGAAAAAGAAGCAAAGAAATTTTATGGCAAAACATTTCCGCAACAAGTTGAAAATTTTAATAAACAAGCTCAGATGATCGGTATGTTAATTCAATTTGCAGGTGCAATGAAAGATTAGTTATCTTACTATTTTCATAATGATTCTAAAGTGATATGATATTGATGGGGGTGTAATAATGATAGCAACAATGGAATATGTAGATATACTGGATCGTTCCGAGGAATTGGGAAAAATGGTACTTGATTCAGACGTGATGGCAGCCTACAATAATTCCCAAACAGCACTGAACGAAGATGAAGAGGCCCAAAAGCTGATAAAAGCTTTTGCTGATATAAAGAGTCATTATGAAGATGTACAAAGGTTTGGTAGATACCATCCGGATTATAATAAAATTATGAAACAGGTTCGTTCGACCAAACGTGATATGGACATGAATGAAAAAGTGGCTGCTTTTAAAATTGCCGAACGAAATTTGCAAAAATTATTGGATGAAATTAGCCAATATGTTGCTTTAAGCACAAGTGAGCAAATTAAAGCACCTAAAGATGGCGCTGCTATGACTGACAGTGGTTGTGGCTGTGGTAGTGGTGGTGGATGCGGCTGTGCATCTTAACACATTATATATATTCGTATCTTGTAACAAAAATGTTAGCGGGGATAAGTAATGAAAACAAATCGACAGGGAATTATCGTTTGGTTTCAGCATTTAAAGAATATAAAGCAAATCAAACGATATGGACATTTAATTTATACATCCAAAAAGTTAAAATACGCAGTCATTTATGTTGATCAGTCAGAACGGGAGGAAATAGAGTTTAAACTAAAGAAATTTTCATTCGTTTCGAAAGTGGAAAGTTCCTATAAACCATTTATACAGACAGACTTTGAAAACAAAAAACCCGATAAGGCGAAACAATATGATTATAAAATGGGCATATAAAAGTTCCTGCAGATATTGAAACAAGTATCTGCAGTTTTTTTTGCTTCCAAGTCAAGGACATAGAAGGTATATGGTTTGCAGTTACTTGTAAACTTAAAAATATTATCGGGGGATCACGGGCATAATGCCTGGTTGAATGTATCGGCGGGGTGAGTAATCGCAGTCCCAAGTCTTTTTGATGGGATGAGTAATCGCAATCCCAATCTTTTAGAAAACAGCCTTCTGGTTAAATTAGCTATTTTCATTGAAGATGGTGACGGTATGCTACACGCCGCCATGTTGGTTTCTTAACTGAAAAAAAATAAACCTGCAGAAATAATCTGCAGGTCCCTTTTTAAAACACAAAAAGGCAAAGGGAGAGGAGAAACCGGAAGAAGAACTTATGGGGAAGTTTAAGTCTTCTCCGAGTTTTGAAACAACCAAGCTATCGATTAGCTGTTTCATTATGTTATTATGGACAATGATAAAATTTATATACGCTTACAAACTCACTTTTTCTTTTTACTATCATTTATTTCACTTTTTATGGTAGCATTATGTCGAATACTTGAATAAAAACTCTGAACTGGACAAGGTTACTCTTCAGTCAGTGCATCCGTTTTATAATTTCCAAGCTGGAGCAACGAGGTGAATTTATGCGTGTTATCGCGGGAGAGTATAAGGGAAGGCAATTAAAAGCTGTTCCAGGCAACTCTACAAGACCTACAACCGATAAAGTCAAAGAGGCTGTATTTCAACGTATGGGACCTTTCTTCCAAGGGGGTCTTGTGTTGGATTTGTTTGCCGGAAGTGGTTCATTAGGCTTCGAAGCAATGAGCAGAGGGATGGAACATGCGATTTTTGTTGATAAACACCCGAAAGCAATACATACTATTAATGAAAACATAAAAACCTTGAAATTGGAAGATAAGGCAGAAGTGTTCCGTGCGGATGCATTTCGTGCAATTCATGCCGCTGCTAAAAGAAACCTGAAATTTGAATTGATTTTAATCGATCCCCCGTATAAAAAAGTGATTTATGAAAAACTGATCGATGAGATTGTCCAGCTTCAATTAATGGAACAGGGTGGAATTATTTATTGTGAGCATGATGTTTCTGAAACACTTCCCATACAGCACATTGATTTTTCATTGATCAAACAGGAAAATTATGGTGATACAACCGGTATAACTATTTACAAAAAGAAATAGAAGGGAGCTCTTTTCAATGAGCAAAAAGGCAATTTGTCCGGGAAGTTTTGACCCGATTACAAACGGACACCTGGATATTATTCAACGAGGCATAAAAGTTTTTGGTGAAATAGTAGTGGTAGTGTTCAACAACCAATCGAAAACCCCCTTATTTACAGTCGAAGAAAGAATTGAGCTTATTAAAGAAGCTACAAAGGATTTACCTAATGTTTCTGTAGACTCATCTGATCATTTACTAATGGATTATGCAAAAGAAAATAATGCGGATGCTATAATACGTGGATTACGCGCCATTAGTGATTTTGAGTTTGAGATGCAAAACACCTCTATGAATAGGAAGCTGAATGAGGAAATTGAAACCTTTTTTATGATGACCGATAATCAATATTCATTCTTAAGTTCAAGCATTGTCAAAGAAGTAGCTAAGTATAATGCAGATGTTTCCGATCTGGTTCCGACTGTAATCGAAAAGGCCTTAAAGGAAAAATATAAATAAAGAAAGAGATGTTGCAATCAATCATGCAACATCTTTTTTAATTCTTTTAAACAATATAAGTACAGCAACCCCTAAAAAGAAGATTGTAACTAACGGACCTGTTTGATTCATGGTTTCAAATAATCTTAACCAATTATCTTGAGTCCCCATCTGTGCTACTGATAAAATTTCCATATCAAAAACCCGTTTATCGAGATATAGGGGCTTATACAAAAATAAAGTCAGTATACTTGCTATGAATCCATGCAGTAATCTTGCGAAAAAATAGGGGGAAAACCTGATGTCTGTCCCAGATAGAATACTGGCTACCTGAGCTTGTACCGAAAAACCATTGAAACCTAAGATAAAACTAACAAGGATAGCTTTTGGCAATAGCGACTCCGTGGTTAATTGAGATATCATCTGTGCACCTATTGTGATTTCAAACAGCCCCGATAATAAAGGTAAGGCCATTTCAGCCGGAAAGGCAAGGATACTTAGTATCAGTTTGAAAACTGCGGCAATGATAGAAGATACACCAACTAGAAAAAGTAACTTAGTGAGAACAGAAAAAAGAATGATGAAACCACCAACCATTACCAATGTTTGAATAGAATTCAGAACGGCATCACTGACTACTTCACCAAATGGGCGCTTATCATTCATTCGTGTCCGATGCATTTCCATGAATGCGTTGGTGAAGGATGGTTTATGATTTTTTACATGCTTGTCTTTTTTTACAGTATCTTCATTCTTTCTGTAAAACCTCATACAAATTCCAACAATTGCATTACTTGCATAATGGCAGATAGCCAATAAAATTCCTAATGCAGCATCATGGAAAAATCCGATTGACACAGCAACAAAAATAAATAACGGGCTCGAAGCGTTTGTAAAAGAAACAAGCCTTTCAGCTTCAATTTGTGAAAGTTGTTTATCTTCACGTAACCTTGCAGTAATTTTTGCACCGGTAGGATAGCCGCTTACCATTCCCATAATCCAGCCAAAGCTGCCTGCACCAGGAACGTTAAAGAGTGGTCGCATGATTGGTTCAAATAGTACGCCGATAAATTTAACAACACCAAATCCGATCAATAATTCTGCTGCGATAAAAAATGGCAGTAATGATGGAAAAACAACTTCCCACCAAATGTTCAGCCCTCGAATACTTGCTTCAAATGTATCGTTCGGAAAGCTTATCAATGCAATTGTAATGAAACTTGCAACACTGGATAAAAGTATCGTTTTAAGTATTTGCTTCAATATATAGCCCCCTATGATAGAGCCTTTGTTCTGTACAACTTTTAATGATAGTAGTAGAATAAATGGAGCTTATTTGTATTTTTAGCAGAGAAGAAAGTACAAGACTTTCTTCTGTATACTTGCAACTAAGTTTCACTGCTAAGGTTTATTGATAAGCTGATTTTTCTAATACATTTCTTTATCAATATACGCATCGATAACAGCAATTTATGCCTTATATTAATATAATTAAGTGTATTATTTTTAAACGTTTCATGTATAGATATACTAAGGACTTCATTTTTTAGTTGAAAAATATAAAAGTTTTCTTAATGCATAAGTGAAAACTATGGTTTGACGAAAGCTAAGTTTTTTTAGGCATACTGCCATGTATTTTTCTTTTATTTTTTGTTTTTATATTTGGAAGGGGATTTAGGATGAAATTTACTAAAAAGCATATTATAACTTTGATAGTAGTAGTCATTGTTGCTTATTTTCTCTCAGTGTACAGACTTGATTACTATATTCAAAGACCAGGGGGCGCTGATCCATTAAATCCCATTGTCGAAGTGGTGGATAGTTTTGATAGTGAGGGTGATATGCATCTTGTAACGGTCAGCGGAAGTCAAGCTACGCCAATCCAATACATTTTTGCAACAATTTTACCACACCATCAAATTTTGCCCCTTCATCAGGTTCGTCCTGAAGGTGTCTCGGAAGATGAGTATATGAAAGCACAGCTACAAATGATGGAAAGCTCCCAAGAGGCATCAACGGTCGTTGCCTATAAAGCGGCTAACGAAGGTATCACAATTGAATATAACGGAGTATATGTTGTATCAGTCGTGGAAGGAATGCCGGCAGAAGACAAACTTGAAATCGGTGATCGTATTATTGGGGTAGATGGAAATGATATCGATGAAGGGGACGACTTAATCAGCTATGTAGAAAATAAAGAGGAAGGGGACACCATTTCACTTGAAGTTGTACGGCAAGATGAAAATATAACGAAAGAAATAAGTTTGGAAAGTTTTAGTGAACTGGAAAATAAAATAGGAATAGGAATTAGCCTGGTAACTGACCGTAATGTTAACGTTGATCCTGAAATAAAATTTACCAGTGGAAGGATTGGCGGGCCTAGTGCGGGGTTGATGTTTTCACTGGAAATATATGATCAACTAACGGAAACAGATCTTACAAAAGGCTATCA
Organism: Virgibacillus ainsalahensis; assembly: GCF_055380755.1. Classification (NCBI taxonomy): domain Bacteria; kingdom Bacillati; phylum Bacillota; class Bacilli; order Caryophanales; family Bacillaceae; genus Virgibacillus; species Virgibacillus ainsalahensis. The sequence continues at coordinate 1,406,206 of NZ_AP043943.1, forward strand.
AATTGCCGGAACAGGAGAAGTTGACTATGCGGGAAATGTTTATCGTATAGGCGGGATTGATAAAAAGGTTGTAGCTTCGGACCAGGAAGGGATTGATATATTCTTTGCCCCGAATGAAAATGGAGCAGCGAATTCGAATTATGAGATAGCTGTAGAAACCGCTGAAGAAATTGATTCAGATATGAAGATTGTACCTGTGGATACTTTTAGTGATGCTTTAAACTATCTACAGCAAATAGAGCCAAATAGTTAAATAAAAAAGACCTTCGAATTGTACGAGGGTCTTTCATTCTATTCGAATAGGCGGCTGTATCTCTTGTTTACGAAGTTTGTTCTTCTGTTTAGGTGGAAGGATACTATAGTATGCGTTACTCGCCTTCTCTTCCAGTGCCAGCATGGGATGAATGTTTTTACTGAGTTTCGTAATCATTGGAATGTTCAACTGTTTTCTGAATTTGTTTATATAGGTTTGTCCCATTTTCGACATGCCCAATATTCTTATATATGGAACAGAATTGATTTCCCGCAAGTTTTGCATATCGAATTTGGTTGTGTTTGTTAATATATGGGCGAATAGTCGTTGAAGTCTTGTCCAGGTGTAGCGTTTTGTTTTAATTGCTTCAATCCATTCATACATTGACCCAACTTTATCTGCCATTTTTTTGATGCGATACTCAAGACCTTCATCCATACCTTCAATTTCTGCAAGTTCTTCAATTGACATTGTCATTACACGGTAATGGATAAGCTGGAAATAATTTTCCCATGTATGCCATGTAGATGCTGTTTGTTTATATTGAATCAGCTGTCTATAAGTTTCCGCAGGTAGTGCTTTTGCAATTTCCGGTGTTAATTCGTTACTGGCAAACAATTCCTTCCGAATACTTGTAGCGCTGGCGATTGTACTGCTTATATGCTGATCATGGTAGCCGCTCTTTGTTCGCTGTATCGTAAAGGGGGTGATCGGAAGCTCTTTTTCAAGGATGTTTTTAACATAGCTGAATCCGAGAATGTTGTTTGGTTTTGTCAAATCCATTGCATCAGTTGATAACCCGATATGTTTGTAGGCGTGTCTACTTGCTTCGGGAAAAGATACGCCTTGCTCAAGATGCTTTTTTAACACTTCCTGATATACAAACTCTTTTTCTTTAAAAACTTTGTAACTTGTAATAAAATCAGTTATATTACCCGATTCACTGCCAAAACAGATATCGGAAACCCCAACTTCATTTAGTGTATGTACAGCACCTTTAGCGAAGAGGTCACTGCTTTGAACAGAAAAAGTATACGGTAATTCCAAAACCAAATCAATTCCAGACAACAAAGCAGCTTTTGTGCGATGAAATTTATCAATAACAGCAGGTTCTCCCCTTTGAAGGAAGGAACCACTCATCACCGCAATCATACAATCTGCATCTGACATTTTCTTTGATTCCTGAAGATGATAAAGATGGCCATTATGAAATGGATTATATTCAACAATAAGTCCGCATGCTTTCATATGAACAGCTCCTGCATGAATGATGGTAATAATTGTATCAAAAAAACATCCGGTATGCACGATATACTGATAAAAGATGATTAGTGACAGTAGGGACGGGAACACTGTTAATAACTTTAAAAAAACTGTAAAGAAAATATGTTGACAAATAACTACTTTTCTTTTAAAATTACTCTTGTTGCCTTGAGGTGATAGTTATGAAAATTGCATTAGGTCAAATTAGAAAAAATGCTTATAATGAGCCTTATTCCTTTGATGAAAAGGTAGATGTCTCCGAGCTTGAATCGATGAATAATGATATACGAGAAATAAACTCAGTTCAGGTTAGTGGGAAATGTACCCTTCACGGGGAGCAAATTATTTTTTCATTTACAATTAGTGGGGAAATGATTTTACCTTGCGCACGTACATTAGTGGATGTACCGTACCCATTTAAAATTAGGGCGGACGAAGTATTTACTACATCGCCTTACTATGGTGAAGCAGAAGAGGAAAGTGAAATACATCCAATAGACGGGGAAGTACTTGACTTAACTCCGTATATAAAGGAAAATATTTTATTAGAGGTTCCTTTTCGAGTTTTTTCTGATGGAACAAGCGACCAGAAAGAGGCTCCTTCAAAAGGACAAGGTTGGGAATTTATTTCTGAAGAAAAAAATGAAAAGACAATCGATCCGCGCATGAAAAAATTGGAGTCTTTTTTTGAAAATAACAAGAAAGAAAAATAAGAATATCCGTTCAAGTTTTGCTTTCGTTATTATATGAAGGAGGTGTAGGTCATGGCAGTACCTAAAAGAAGAACTTCTAAAAAAGTTAAAAATCAACGTCGTACTCATAAAAAATTACATGTACCTGGCATGGTAGAATGTTCAAATTGTGGTGAATTAGCAAAACCACACCATGTATGTAAATCATGTGGACATTATGATGGCAAAGAAGTAGTAAGCAAATAATAAAATATTAAAATTTGCAAAAAGAAACAGATCACTAATGGAAGTGATCTGTTTCTTTTTTAGCAGTTTTGAAAATATCAATCTTTTATTCTTTCTACATAAATTCAGGCTAAGGAAAATGCCTGGAATATCTCACATATATAAACATTGAGGAGGAAACAGTTTGACTGAAATCGTAAAGTACCAAAAATTTGCAGAAGGTTATGCGGAGATTTGTTTAAATAGACCTGAAAAGCACAACGCGATATCTAAAGAAATGGCGAAAGAATTGAGGAATAGCTTGGAAAAAGCAAAAAAGGAAACTATCAAATTTTTAGTACTGACTGGTTCGGGTAATAAAATGTTCTGTGCTGGCGGGGATTTAAATTATTTACATGGAGAACTTACTCCTGATGAGGCGTTTTTTAGACTGTCTACGATGAAAGAAGTTCTCTATGAAATTGTATCGTTTCCAGTTCCTGTGATTTGTTTACTTAATGGGGATGGATTGGGAGGAGGTTGTGAAATTGCAACTGCCTGCGATATTCGAATTGCTAAGAAAACTGCCAAATTCGGGTTTGTGCAATCGAATCTTGGTATATTACCAGGTTGGGGTGGTGGAGCACTATTATATGAAAAAGTAAACCCAAGCTTTGCACTAAGATGGTTAATGGAGGCAAATATGTTTAATGCAATTGAACTTAAAGAAAATGGCTGGATTCATCATCTTGTGTGTGATGAAAATTGGAATCATCGTGAAGCAATACTAACACCTTATATTACGAAATCATATAGTCAAATGAAAATTCTGAAAAGACAATACCTTAATAAGTTATCAGGAACTAAATTATCTTCTATAATGTGTGACGAAGTTCGTAGCAGTGCTGGCTTATGGGATTCAAAAGAACATAAAGATGCTGTTTTGAAGTTTCAATCGCGGGAGAGATTTTAATAAGTTTTATTTTAAATGTTAAGATATTTATTCTATCATTCCTATTTTTTGCATACATTGATAGCAAACATATAAGGAGGGATGGTATGAATGCCACACGTCAGGATGCATGGACGAATGATGAAGATGCTATTTTAGCTGAAACAGTGTTGCACTATATTCGTGATGGAAAGACACAGCTTGAGGCGTTTAAGGAGGTAGCAAAGCAATTATCGCGTACTTCAGCAGCCTGCGGGTTCCGTTGGAATGCAACAATCCGAAAAGAATATAATGATGCAATCCAGATGGCAAAAGAAGATAGAAAGCACGGTGGGAAGAGGGATATAAGGGATGGTGGGGAGTATAATAATAAAGAGAGAAATACGATAGAAACTGCCATATTATTATTGGAAAAGATGAAATCTGATTTTCCGGAAGAAAATAGTGTGATGCTTAAAGAGCAGGAAAGAATAATGAGAGATTTGGAAAAAGAAAATGAAGGGTTAAAACACCAGCTCCAACGTTATGATCATGCTTGGGAAGAAATGGGTAAACTATGGAGATGGGTGAAAAGCAATTCTCAAGATTGATATGAAATAAGACATGAATGGCTAATCATCATTCATGTCTTATTAAATAAAATGGTTATCGAACTTTTTAATTTGAAATCAACTGGTTCATAGAAGTCGTTGACCTAATTTTTTTCTTGTTCGGCAACACCTTCCGGGAGCCAGATTAAAGGATTCTCCCCCAAATCCCTTTCCATGTCATAATGGGCTTTTTGAAAACCCACTTTTTCCCAGAAACCATGCGAGTTAATGCGCGGATTTGTTTTAATGGGTAATTTGTAACCCTTAGCAAAATTGACCAGTTTTTTTCCATATCCCTCACCTTGGTAATCTGGTAAAACCTCTAATTTCCACAGTGTCAAATAGTCCTGTGGCGGTTCAAAATAGGCGTCATATTTCGCTGGGACTCTGTATAAACTCATTCTTGCTATCAGGTTGTTGCCAAAATAGATACCGTAAAATGGTGATTCGCTTTCATTCTCCACAAAATTATCCTGCAAATCTTCAGCCATGGACAATTCCTGATTCCCATATTCTTTGAAGTGCTTAAATTTCTCCAATGTTTTATAATTAATCAATAGTTTTTCAACTTTTACATCCTGCATAGAAATTTCCCCCTTATCTGTCAGAATTATTTTGGATTTTGCATACCCTAATTATAATACAAAAGTATATATATTGAAATAAAAGAAATGCTGAAACAATGCAAAAATGAAAAAGCATATCAAAAATTTATTATTCTCTGGTACAATAAATAAAAAGTGAGGCGAGAAGAGTGAATATTGGTGTTATTGGTGGAGGTTCTATTGGTTTACTATTAGGTAGTTACCTTTCTGCTGAACATAGAATAACGATTTATGTCAGAAGAAAAGAGCATGAAGAAACAATTAATAAACACGGACTGGTTATTCCAGGGAACAGCAATGTTTCACCTGTGGAAGCAAGACTTATCTCTGAAATGAAAAAAGAAGATTGTATATTCATCTGTGTGAAACAAGAACAGCTTACCTCAACACTTCCGGAAATATCCAAGTTAAATGCAGATACACCGCTAATCTTTCTACAAAATGGAATGGGTCATACAGAACGTATGAAGAAAAGCTCACAACCTATTATGCTCGGTGTTGTGGAGCACGGTGCATTTCGAATGAATGATCATACAGTTGTGCATACAGGAAAGGGAAGCATAAAGCTGGCAGGATTTAACATTCAGGAACGGATGGTTAAGACATTTGCAGATAAATTAACACAACCAGTTTTTCCGGTTTACAGTGTTGATGATTGGTCAGCTTTATTAGCCGAAAAGCTGATCGTAAATGCTGTCATAAATCCACTGACTGCTTTATTTAATGTACGAAACGGGGATATATTACAGAATATATATATTAATAATCTGGCAAAAGAATTATGCAATGAGGCAAGTCATATTCTTGGTTTTGAGATGGAGGAACAATGGAAACGTGTGGAGAAGATTGCCCAAAATACAAAAAATAATATTTCCTCAATGCTTAAAGATATTCAAGAGAACAGAAAAACTGAAATAGAATCCATGTCTGGCTACTTAATTAAACATGCAGACGAGACAACTCCAATTACATCGTTTGTCTATACATGCATTAAGGCTTTGGAAGTGAAGAAGGGGATTTCGTGAAGTCATGATTGATTTTATAATATATTTTATTGCGCTTTTAATAACAGTACCTGTAATTCCAACATTACTTGTCTATTTAGTTTCATTTAGAATTAATGGACATCCTTGGAAGTCTTTGCACCGTGCTGTTAATTGGACGACATGTTTTTATATTATTGCTGTTATTTTGTTGATATCTATTATATTTGACCTGCAGTCTACAGGAGTTATTCTAGTATTACTGTTATTTCTGGTGGCGCTAATCATATTTATACAATGGAAAACAAGAACGGAAATTGTTTTTACAAAGGCATTGAGAATGGTTTGGCGGCTCTCTTTTCTGGTTTTTATATTTATATATGTCTGTCTGTTGATGATTGGTATACTCCAGCAGCTTTTATCATCTTAAGATATTCGTGAAACAGAATCCATGAAATACAGAACAGAATTATGTACAATACATAGTGGATATTATGAAAAGAAGGAGCATGGAATCAATGCAGAGCCACCCTCTAAAGTTACGTAATAAAAATGATCTAATTAATGATTACCGATTAAATAAAGAAAAAATTCACCGTTTTTTTGATTACAACCCACGTGGGAATTATAAACAAAGGGTCAGTGATCTGAATACACGTCATTTTGATCGTGAAGGATTGGCAAATATATTACATACGATTAATGAACAATGGGATGCTCCTGAATCAACCGTCTGTAATCTTGAACGTTTGAAAGAAGAGAATAGTGTAGTTGTTATTGGTGGTCAGCAAGCTGGTATAATGACAGGTCCATTATATTCCATTAATAAAATTATATCGATTATTCAGTTTGCTAAACAACAGGAAACGGAATTAAATATTCCTGTTATACCTGTCTTTTGGATTGCTGGAGAAGACCATGATTTTGATGAAATCAATCATCTATTTCTTCCGGAAGAATCAAAAATAAAGAAACATAAAATCCCTCAACGTGTATTAGAGAAGCGTTCCGTTTCCCAGATAGAGGTCGATAAATCAATTAGTAGTGACTGGATAAAACGCTTGTTTGAACATTTAACTGAAACACAATATACAAAAGATTTATATGAAACAATCAATAATTGCCTGGATAAATCGACAACCTATGTAGACTTCTTTGCGAGGCTGGTTTTTCAGCTATTTAAAGATGAAGGATTAATATTAATTGATTCGGGAGATCAAAAAATAAGGCATTTTGAAAGCAGTCACTTTGTCCAATTAATTGAACAGCAGCCCGAGATAAGCAAAGGGGTCTATGAAGCCTATATCCAATTACAGCAGGCGGGTTATTCTGTATCACTTGACCTGGAAGCTGACGATGCACATTTGTTTTACCACAAAGACAATGAACGAATATTGCTTTTTCGGAATGAAGCCGGTGATTGGATTGGAAAACAAAATGAAATCAGGTTTACGACGGACGAGTTAATTGCTGTTGCCAAGAACCAGCCTGAATTATTAAGTAATAATGTAGTAACACGTCCTTTAATGCAGGAAATGCTTTTTCCAACTTTAGCATTTATTGGCGGGGCTGGAGAAGTAAGCTATTGGTCGGTATTAAAACCTGCATTTAGAACACTTCAAATGAATGTACCACCAGTTCTGCCGCGTCTCTCATTTACGTTTGTTGAAAGGAAAGTAGATAAGGCTTTAAGGAAATTTGAAATCGACATCGACCACGCTGTCAATCAAGGGGTTGAACAGCAAAAGCAAAGCTGGCTTGCATCGAAAAGTGACCCCCCAATTGAACAAACAGCAAATGACATTAAACGTAAGATAGACAGCGTGCATAAACCATTGAGGGAAATTGCAAAGGGAGTACGTTCCGATTTAGGTGATTTATCAGAAAAAAATTTAAAACACCTATATTACGATATTGAATTTTTACAGGATAGTATTATGAAGGCAATTGAAGAAAAGTATAAATTGGAATTGAGTGAGTTTGACCTGATAAATAATGCTCTACATCCTCAAGGTAATCTGCAGGAGCGCGTGTGGAATCCATTGCCTTTAATTAATGAATATGGTATCGGATTTATCAAAAATATTCTGGAGGAACCGTACTTGTTCGAAAATGAACATTACGTTGTTTATATTTGACCCCCACCATCCCCCACAAATTGAATAAAGTGATTAAAAAAGCCGTCTTTTCATTGAAAAGACGGCTTTTTAATATCGCACAATTAATAGGTTGAATAAGGATTATTATGCTATGCTAAATTTTTTTTGGGAATCGGTGGTGAATAGTGGGGGAATGTGGTAATATAAATAATAAGAAAGTGGGGCGGACTATATGTTCATGGGTGAATTCCAACACAACATTGATACCAAGGGCAGAATTATTGTCCCTTCCAAGTTCCGTGAAGAACTGGGAGAAAGCTTTGTTGTAACCCGTGGATTAGATAAATGTCTGTTTGCCTATCCAATGGAAGAATGGAAATTACTAGAAGAAAAATTAAAAAAACTCCCACTGACGAAAAAAGACGCTAGAGCATTTACGCGTTTTTTCTTTTCTGGAGCAGTAGAATGCGAAGTGGATAAACAGGGGAGAATAAACATTCCACAACCACTTAGGAATTATGCTGTACTGGATAAAGAGTGTGTTGTGATAGGTGTATCGAATCGAATTGAATTTTGGGCAAGCGAGAATTGGGAGGATTATTTCAATGACTCGGAAGAATCTTTTTCAGAGATTGCCGAAAATCTAATGGATTTTGATATTTAATTTTAGTGGATACTGAAAATCACAAAGTGGGTGTAAGAATGTTTGAGCATTATAGTGTATTGAAAGCTGAAACAATTAAAGGGCTGCAAATTAAAGCAAACGGAACATATGTTGATTGCACAGTCGGAGGCGGAGGCCATTCGGAGCAAATCGCATCACAATTGGATGAAGACGGATTGTTAGTGGCTTTCGATCAGGATATGGAGGCTTTAGAAGCAGCCAAAGAAAAATTGGAAAATTATCAAGATCGAATTATTTTTATTCACTCGAATTTTCGTGGTCTTAAAGAAGAATTGGATAATCATCAAATAAATCATGTAGATGGTATTTTATTTGATTTAGGTGTTTCTTCTCCTCAACTGGACAGGGGAGGAAGAGGTTTCAGTTATCAACATGATGCTGATTTGGACATGCGCATGAATCAAACGCAGGAATTGACTGCCTTCGAAATTGTAAATACCTGGTCTTATAATGATTTGGTATCCATTTTTTTTAAATATGGAGAAGAAAAATTTTCAAAACAAATAGCGAGAAAAATAGAAGCGTACAGAAAAATAAAAGAAATTGATACAACGCATCAATTAGTAGAAATTATTAAGGATGGTATACCGGCACCTGCTCGCAGAAAAGGAGGCCATCCGGCAAAACGGATTTTTCAAGCTTTGCGAATTGCGGTAAATGATGAATTGGAAGCATTTAATGATGCACTTCACCAAGCGGCTGAGGCAGTAAGTGTGAATGGGAGGATTGTTGTAATCACCTTCCATTCACTGGAAGATAGACTATGTAAGCAGGCATTTAAGAAATGGAGTACAGATAAGGAAACACCAAGGAATTTACCTATCGTCCCGAAAGAAAATGAAGCTCCATTTAAATTAATAAACAGAAAACCCATTATGGCAAATGATCAGGAATTAGAGGCAAACCGCAGATCAAGATCGGCAAAATTACGTATTATTGAAAAAATAAAAGGATGGAAAGAAGAATTTACCTATGGGGAAGGGTGGAAAAAATGATGATTGCAAATCACGCTAGAAGCTGGCAACAGGAAGGGCCACAGCAAACACCGCAAAGGGAACAGAAAGTGAATGTGAAAGTTCACAAGCAGGGGTGGATAACGAGAGGAGAAAAAGTGTTATACTCTTTAGTAGGTGCCTGCCTGATTGCAGGAGGGGTGTTTATCGTTTCCTATTCTTCATCCACTGATACGTTAAACAGAGAACTTCAATCACTTGAACAAACCGTACAGAATCAGCAAATCACTAATGAAGGTCTTTTATTTGAGGTGAAAGAACTAAGCAGGCCGGAGCGGATAACATCAATCGCAAAAGAGAATGGATTAAAAGTACAGGATGCGGAAGTGAAGCAGGCACAAGGGTTCAACAACTAAGCAAGGGGAACGAATTATAATGAGAAAGAATAAAACAACCCACTTCATGGCAGGTATATTAATAATCGCTTTCGTTGCTTTATTTTTGATATTGACAGGGAGATTTTTATATATCCAGGCAACTGGTGAAATAAACGGTATTTCACTACAGGAGTGGGCCGAGGAAAAACGGACATCATCCTATACATTAAGTGCCTCACGAGGGCAAATTTATGACGAAAATGGGATGACATTGGCGTATGATAGACCAACTTTTAAAGTGTATGCCATTATTGATGAAACTTATTCCGAAAAATCCGAGGAGCCTTTGCATGTAGAAGACCCTCAAAAAACTGCTGAAGCACTGGCCCCTTTATTGGATGTGGAAGAAAGTTATATTCAAGAACGCTTGAGGGACGGAATGGAAGAAGGGAAGTTTCAGGTGGAGTTCGGCAACGCAGGGGAAGAACTATCACAGCAAAAGAAAGAAGAAGTTGAAGAATTGGATATACCGGGTATTAATTTTAAAGAAGAATCCTTACGTTATTACCCTAACGGTATGTTTGCTTCCCATATAATTGGCTTCGCAAGGGAAGCGGATGTTGAAACAGAGGATGGCACGAGCAGGGAAATTAAAGGAATAACAGGTATGGAACAAGAAATGAATGATTATCTGAAAGGAAACGACGGGTATATTTCCTATCAGCGTGATAGATATAATAATAAACTGCTTGATCCGAAAGAAGTAGTTCGAGAACCTGAAGATGGTGATGATGTCTATTTAACAATTGATCAAAAAATACAAACGCTTTTGGAAGATACTTTATCACAGGTGGATGAGGTATATAATCCAGAGCGTATAACGGCAACTGTCATGGATCCGAAAACAGGGGAAATTGTAGCAATGAGTTCAAGACCCAGTTACAATCCTAACAATCCGTCAAATGTAGAAAACTGGTACAATGACGCGGTCTCAATGCCAGTAGAGCCCGGTTCCACAGTAAAGATGTTTACGTGGGCTGCGGCTATCGAAGAAGGCGTATATAATGGTGATGAAGAATTTAAGTCTGGAACTTACAGCCCAAATGAAAAAATCGATCCTATTCCTGATCATAATAATGGGGAAGGCTGGGGGATGATTTCCTACGATGAAGGGTTTGAGCGGTCATCAAACGTTGCAGCAGCTAAATTACTCTGGGAAAAGATAGGGGCCGATACATACCTGGAGTATTTACAGGCATTTGATCTGGATAAAGAGACCGGTATTGATTTACCAAATGAAGTGGCTGGGCAAATATTATATAATTGGCCGCTGGAAAAAATAACAACCGCATTCGGTCAAGGATCAACAATGACCCCGATTCAACAGATGAAAGCTGCAACAGCCATTGTCAATGACGGCAAAATGCTGCAACCATATGTTGTTAAGAAAATAGTTGATTCATCAACAGGCGATGTGATTAAAGAGAAATCTCCTAACGTGGTTGGTGAGCCTATTTCTGAAGAAACATCCGACCAGGTATTAAGCCTTTTAGAATTAGTTGTCAACGGGGAAAATGGAACAGGTAAAAAATACAGGCTGGATGATTACACGATTGGAGGAAAGACAGGTACTGCACAAATTCCTAATCCGAACGGCGGAGGGTACTTATCAGGCCGGGAAAATAATATTTTTTCTTTTCTTGGGATGGCACCAATGGAAGACCCGCAGTTAATGATGTATGTATCCGTTCAGCAGCCTGAACTTAAATTTGATCAATTTGGTTCAGACCCAGTATCTTTTATATTCAACAATGTAATGGAGAACAGCCTGCATTATTTGAATATAGAGCCTGATAAAGGGGAGGATTCCTCTATTGAGCAAGTTGAAATCCCGAACATTTTGGAGCAAGACGCCTCTACTGTTGAAAAAACATTGACCGAATTGGGATTAACGGTTTCTGTTGTAGGCTCAGGTGAAGTAAAAGCTGCCAGCGTTGAAGAAGGGGATGTAGTACTCCCTAATGACCGGGTTATTTTAGTGGCAGATAACCCAACAATGCCAGATATCATTGGATGGTCATTACGTGATGTTCAACAACTTGCCGATTTGTTAAATTTAAGGATTGAGACTTTTGGAAATGGGTATGTTAAAACACAAAATATCGAACCAGACACCCCTCTTAACGAAAATGATTATTTAGGTGTCGAATTGTTAACACCAAATTCAGAGGGGAACACAACAGAAAATAATGAAACAGATGAAAATAACTTGCAGGATGAAGAATCAAGTGATGAGGAATAAGCCAGACTCTTAAGACAAACAGTGTTCTATTCAGTTTTTTAGCTTCATATAGTGGATACAAGCCTACCTATGAAAAGGGGATGGAAATGAAGCGTATATCCACTGTTACTGTTAAAAAACGAATAGTTACTGTTTTTCTTTTTGGTTTATTAATCTTTGGAATAATTGATTTCCGGTTGGGCTATGTGCAATTTATTATTAGTGACCAATTAATGGCAAAGGCAAATGATTTATGGACTAGGGATATTGTATTTGAACCGGAACGAGGCAATATTTTGGATGCAAATGGTGATATTCTTGCTGAAAATGTTACTGCCCCATCTATTGTTGCTGTTCCAAGACAGATACAAAACCCTCAGGAAACCGCAGAAAAGCTAGCGGAGGTTTTGAATATTCCAGTTGATGAAATTTATTCGGACATTACGAAGGATTCCTCCAGTGTCAATATTCGACCAGAGGGTATAAAGATCTCAGAGGAACAGGAAACAGCAATTCGGACACTAAATATGAATGGTGTATATCTTGCAAAAGATTCGAAACGCCATTATCCAAATGGAGATGATTTATCACATGTTCTCGGTTTTGCAGGTATAGATAATCAGGGGTTGATGGGACTTGAACTGTTTTATGATGATAAGCTGGCAGGCGAACAAGGCAGCTTGTCCTTCTATTCTGATGCAAAAGGACAAAGGCTGGATAGCCTGGCTGATGTATATTCACCACCAACAGATGGTTTGAATTTAAAAACGTCGATCGATTCAAAAGTTCAAACGATATTAGAGAGAGAACTTGACCTGGCAGTATCAAAATATAATCCCGATGGTGCATCAGCTATTGCTGTTAATCCGAAAACAGGTGGGGTGCTCGGCATGTCATCAAGACCAAATTTCAGTCCCGAAAATTATCAGGAAGTCGATTCCAATGTGTTTGATCGCAATTTACCAATATGGAGCACATATGAACCGGGGTCAACTTTTAAAATCATTACATTGGCAGCAGCATTAGAAGAGGAAGTTGTTGATCTGCAAGAAGATGATTATCATGATCATGGACATATTGATGTTGATGGTACTAAACTTCATTGTTGGAAGAGTGGTGGTCATGGCCATCAATCTTATCTTGAGGTAGTCCAAAATTCCTGTAACCCCGGGTTTGTTAATTTAGGGCAGATGCTTGGAACGGAAAAATTATTTTCATATATTGAAGATTTCGGATTTGGGAAAAAAACAGGCATTGATTTAAGAGGAGAAGGGAACGGTATATTATTTGACCCGGAAAATGTTGGTCCCGTAGAATTAGCAACCACTTCGTTTGGGCAGGGTGTATCAGTTACACCAATTCAGCAGGTAATGGCTGTTGCAGCCGCTGTAAATGGGGGATATTTATATGAACCCCAAATTGCAAAGGAATGGTTAGACCCAATAACAGGTGAAACGGTTGAGAAATATGAGCCTATTTCAAAAGAAAGGGTCATTTCAGAATCGACATCAGAAGAAATTCGCCATGCATTGGAAAGTGTTGTTGCACAAGGGACAGGCAGACCTGCATATGTTGAAGGGTACAGAGTTGGTGGGAAAACGGGAACTGCACAGAAAGTTGGTCCTGATGGCAGGTATATGGAAAATAATTATATTGTTTCTTTTATCGGTTTTGCCCCGGCTGATGATCCGGAAATTGTTGTTTATCTTGCAGTAGACAATCCAAAAAATACGGTGCAATTTGGTGGCGTGGTAGCAGCACCAATTGTTGGGACGATTATAGGAGACAGTCTGCGGGCACTAGAAGTGGAACCGAGAACTGGCGGCCTCGAAAAAGAATACCAATGGCCGGACCAGCCAAAAGTGGAAGTGCCTGATTTAATTGGCTTATCCAAAAATGAACTATCAGAATTTATGTTGAATTTATCCATTGAAACCAATGGAACGGGGGATTACATTATCGATCAGGCCCCAAGTCCCGGTACTGAGCTGGAAGAAGGTTCCCAAATCAGAATATATTTATCAGAGAAAAATAATCGTGAATCCAGATAAAATTTGCTATAATGTAAAAGGTCTATTTTTAGAAATCCAGGCGCATTGCCCACCATTAGCTGCACTCGTAAAAGTGGAGAGTATTATACTTTCCAGTTGATGAAAAATGAAGGTGGGCTTCGCCTTCTAGTGAAATGATGTTACATAGAACATAAGTAATGATATCACTTTGGATAGGATGGTTTACATGAGATTATCAGAACTGCTTTTAAGCTTGCCGTTCTATGAAACTGTATCATCTATCGATAACGTCAATATCAGAGCAATAGAAATAGACTCAAGAAAGATAAAACCAGGAGACCTTTTTGTATGCATTAACGGTTTTACAGTGGATGGCCATAATTATGTGAAGCAGGCAGTTGCAAACGGTGCTGCAGGAATAATTTCAGAAAAGCAAGTGAATGAAACAATTCCTGTAATTATAGTTTCAGATGCAAGAAGGGCATTAGCCATGCTTGCGGGGAAGTTTTATAATTATCCTACGAGCAAAATTCCCCTTATCGGAGTAACAGGAACAAATGGTAAAACGACTGTAACGTATTTACTGGAGGCAATTTTTAATCACTTTCGTAAAAAAACGGCTGTCCTTGGTACAATTGAGATGAAAATCGATGATAATATTTTCCCCATGGCGAATACGACACCAGATGCATTGTTTTTACAAAAAGCTTTCAGCGACATGGTCGATCAGAATGTAGAACAGGCAGTAATGGAAGTGTCTTCTCATGCACTGGATTTAGGAAGGGTTCATGGGTGTGATTATGATATTGCTGTCTTCACAAATCTCTCTCAGGATCATTTAGATTACCATAAAGATTTAGGCGATTATTTACGGGCAAAAAGTCTTCTGTTTGCTCAATTAGGGAATACCTATGAGAAAGATAATTTTAAGTTTGCTATTATTAATGAAGATGATCCATCAAGTAAGGTCATAAAACAGAGTACAGCACAACACATTTTAACATATGGCTGCCAAAACAAAGCACAGGTGAGAGCAGTTAATATAGAACTTACTGCTGATGGAGTATCTTTTCAATTGCAAAGTCCTGCAGGAATGATTAATATCAATAGTAAATTAATAGGGATGTTCAATGTATATAATATGCTTGCTGCAAGTACAGCAGCTATTGCGTCAAATGTCCCGTTACATGTAATTAAAACAGCGATGGAGAGCATAAATGGTGTTAATGGGAGATTTGAACCGATTGTCTGCAACCAATCCTATTCTGTCATTGTTGACTATGCCCATACACCAGATTCACTTGAAAATGTCTTACAAACAATTAAGGGTTTTGCAAAAAGGAAGGTGTACGTAGTAGTAGGCTGTGGCGGCGATCGCGATAGAACCAAACGTCCGCTTATGGCAAAAACTGCGTTAAAATATGCAGACTATGCTATATTTACATCTGACAATCCACGCACTGAAGATCCAAAAGTTATTTTAAATGACATGACAGATGGATTGATTTCATCAGATTATGAAGTAATCATTGATCGTAAAAAAGCAATAAGGCAGGCAATCGAACTGGCTGAAGATGATGATATAATATTAATTGCCGGTAAAGGGCATGAAACATATCAGCAGATTGGCTATGCTAAACATGACTTTGATGATCGGCAAATTGCCAAAGAAGCAATCGTAGCTAAGGAGAAATGATAATGCTATTTACAACAGAATGGCTATCCCGGATATTCACTGAATATAACGGGATAGCACAGGAGAAACAAACAATAAAAGAAGTGATTACAGACAGTCGGACAATGATGACTGATGCTTTATTCATACCTATCGTCGGAGAAAACTTTGATGGACATGATTTTATAGACCAGGCTATTAAAAATGGTGCTACCGCTATATTGTGGAACCGAAAAAGAGGTCCGGCCGAGTCTATACCAGCTGACATCCTTGTATTCTATGTTGATGATACGACAACTGCCTTGCAGGAACTTGCAGCTAATTACAGAAATGAAATCGACCCTATTGTAGTTGGAATAACTGGTTCCAATGGAAAAACAACAACGAAAGACCTGGTGGCTGCTATGGCGGGAGCTGTCTATCGTACGCATTATACAGATGGTAATTTCAATAATCATATCGGTCTGCCACTAACAATTTTGTCAATGAAAAGAGATACAGAAGTACTTGTATTAGAAATGGGCATGAGTGATTTTGGCGAAATCGATCTCCTTTCCCGACTTGCCAGACCTGATTATGCGATTATTACTAATATCGGAGAATCCCATATCGAGTATCTGGAATCACGTGAGGGAATAACGAAAGCTAAGCTGGAAATCACAAATGGGCTGAAAGATAATGGATGGATTATTTTCGATGGTGATGAAAAATTGTTAAAACCTGTGCATGGGTGGAAAAATAGCATTACTTGCGGATTTCATCCAAGCAATGATGCAGTCATCAACCATGTTGAAGTAGGCTATCACGAGACAAGCTTTCAGATGTCAGGTACAGCCTATACAGTCCCATTATTAGGGAAACATCATGCACTGAATGCAACATTTGCCATTAAACTTGGTGAAAAGTTAGGTATTGATCCAGAAAAGAGAAAGCAAGCATTACGTTCATTAAAACAAACGGGTATGCGATTTGAAATGATTCAAGGAAACAATGGCGTATCGATTATTAATGATGCATATAATGCTTCCCCTACCTCAATGAAAGCAGCAATTAACGTGGTCAAGCAGATGGAAGGATTTTCAGCGAAAGTACTTATTCTTGGTGATGTACTGGAATTAGGCGCACATTCTGAAGTGATGCACCGTTCAGTAGCAGAGGAAGTGGAGGAGCCAATTACTGCTTTATTTACATTCGGAGATGAGGCCAAATACATTTCAGATGCTGTCAGGGAAAATATTCCATCCATTATTTGTAGATATTTCGATTCAAAAGAAGATTTAGTTGAAGCATTACAGCCATATATGAAGAAAGATGCCTTATTTTTATTTAAAGCCTCAAGAGGTTTGAAATTTGAATCAATCATTAAAGAAATTATTCATCCATAGGATATGGACGGTTACTGTATGAGGAGGAATTGAAGTGAATATAACAGTTATATTGATGACACTTGCCATCGCATTTTTAATTGCCGTCCTTTTATCTCCAATATTTATTCCATTTTTAAGACGCTTAAAGTTTGGACAAAGCATTAGAGAAGAAGGACCAGAGTCACATATGAAAAAGACAGGGACCCCAACAATGGGAGGCCTCATGATTGTATTTAGTATTATTATTACTTCTGTGATTATGGTTGGTAAAGTCTCAACGGACGGGATTGGCTATGAACTCTGGTTATTATTGCTCGTTCTGGTCGGGTTTGGGTTGTTAGGCTTTCTTGACGATTTTATCAAAGTGGCAATGAAAAGAAATTTAGGGCTTACTTCATTGCAGAAATTAGTGGGACAGGTAGTAATCGCACTTATTTTTTATTTTATTGTTCAAATCCAGGGGTTTCCGACGTATATACAAATACCCGGAACAACGGTTCAATGGGAACTCGGTTGGGGATATGCAATATTAATTATTATTATGCTTGTTGGAGCTTCAAACGCAGTAAATTTAACAGACGGACTTGACGGGCTATTAGCTGGAACTGCTGCCATCGCCTTTGGAGCATTTGCAATATTGGCATGGTATGGCTTTGGGTCAAACGAGGTCACAATCTTTTCCTTAGCTGCAGTTGGAGCATTGCTAGGTTTCTTAGTGTTTAATGCACACCCTGCTAAAGTGTTTATGGGAGATACTGGTTCCCTGGCCTTGGGTGGAGCAATTGCTGCAATAGCCATTTTAACAAAACTGGAAATTATTTTAGTGATAATTGGAGGTGTCTTTGTTATTGAGACACTCTCTGTAATCATTCAGGTTATTTCCTTTAAAACAACGGGAAAAAGAGTATTTAAAATGAGTCCATTACATCACCATTATGAATTAATTGGCTGGTCGGAATGGCGGGTAGTTACAACGTTTTGGCTGGTTGGATTAATTTTTGCCGCACTAGGCATTTTTATTGAGGTGGGATTAGGGTGAAAAAATTAACAGATTTCCACTATTCACATGTACTTGTGCTGGGATTAGCAAAAAGTGGTACAGCAGCTGCAAAATTTTTATTGGGTAATGGCAAAAAAGTTCGAGTGAATGATATGGAAGTAAGTAAAGATGGTATTTCAACATTAAAGTCGCTGGGAGCAGAAGTAATTGTTGGCTCCCATCCGCTTTCTGTTTTGGATGACATTGAGGTGATTGTAAAGAATCCAGGGATACCATATGATAACCCGCTATTAATAGAAGCACAAAACCGAAATATTCCTATTGTTACTGAAATTGAGATTGCCGGTCAATTGGTAGAGGAAGCAATAATTGGAATAACCGGATCCAATGGCAAGACAACAACGACGACTTTGACTGCCGAAATGCTTGCTAATAGTAACTTGTCTGTGAAAGTCGCGGGCAACATAGGGATGGTTGCAACAGATGTTGCCCAAACGTTAAATAAAGACGAAAAAATGGTTCTGGAGTTATCTTCCTTTCAATTA
This sequence comes from Virgibacillus ainsalahensis, assembly GCF_055380755.1. NCBI lineage: Bacteria > Bacillati > Bacillota > Bacilli > Caryophanales > Bacillaceae > Virgibacillus > Virgibacillus ainsalahensis. The sequence continues at coordinate 1,424,742 of NZ_AP043943.1, forward strand.
TTGGGTATTCGTACATTCAAACCCAAAATTGCTGTATTGTTAAATATATTTGAAGCACACTTGGACTACCATAAAACGCTGGAAAATTACAGACAGGCAAAATTCAATATTTTTAAAAACCAAAATACCGATGATTATCTTATTTATAATGCAGATGATCCAACTTTAGTTGAAACTGTTAAAAAAGCACCATCTCAAAAAATTCCATTTTCTATAAATCAAAAATTGAAAAATGGGATATGGGCTGATGAAGACAGTATTTACTTCAGAGGGGAAAAAATTATCAATCGTAAAGATATTGTATTGGTTGGTGACCATAACCTGGAAAACATTTTAGCTGCTATTGCTGCTGCTAAGCTGAGCGGTGCTGCAAATGAAGGTATTAGGGAAGTGTTAACTACTTTTTCCGGCGTCAAACACCGGCTGCAATTTGTAGATAAAATAAATGGTCGTTTATTTTACAATGATTCAAAGGCGACCAATATTTTAGCTACACAAAAAGCATTATCAGCATTTCAACAACCAATTATATTACTCGCAGGAGGTCTTGATCGGGGCAATGAATTCACCAATTTAAGACCATATCTTAAAAACGTGAAAGCGATGATTGTGTTTGGGGAAACGGCTGACAAACTGAGTAGTTTTGCAGAGAATGCCGGAGTCCCAACCATTATAAAAACTGGAGATGTTCAGCAGGCAACGGAAAAAGCTTTTGGTATTTCTCAGGAAAATGATGTGATTTTATTATCACCTGCTTGTGCGAGTTGGGATCAGTACCAAACATTTGAAGAAAGAGGTGACATGTTTATACAAGCTGTGCATACATTAGTGTAGGGGGCTTGTTTTATATCGTCACTATCTATACTAATACAAAATCAAAACACCCCTCTTCCAATCATAAGGATAAGGGGTGTTTTTTTGTTACAAAAAATAGCGAAACGCAAACCCGATTATATACTGTTAAGTGTTATTGGCAGTTTACTGATTATCGGAATAATCATGGTTTACAGTTCATCCTACGTATGGTCTGATTATAAATTCCAAGATTCGTTTTATTATGTAAAAAGGCAATTGTTGTTCGCCGGGGCAGGTGTGGCAGCTATGTTTATCATTATGCTAGTTCCATATACTATCTGGAAAAAGTATGCAAAAATCATTTTGTTTACTTGTTTTCTATTATTGCTGCTTGTATTAATTCCTGGTATCGGAATGGTACGCGGTGGAGCACAGAGTTGGATTGGAGTTGGAGCATTCAGTATACAGCCTTCAGAATTTATGAAGCTTGGTTTGATTGTTTTTTTATCTGCCCATTTAGCTTTAAACCAAAAATATATTACATCATTTAAGAAAGGATTTTTCCCATCCATTATTTTAGTATTTACTGCATTTGGCTTAATCATGTTGCAGCCGGACTTGGGGACAGGGATGGTTCTTGTCCTGACATGTATGATCATGATTTTTGTTGCCGGTGCGAGACTGTCCCATTTTTTTGGGTTGGCAGCACTAGGCCTTGTAGGATTTGTATTTTTGATTATTTCAGCACCGTACCGAATAAGCCGAATTACAGCCTTTCTCAATCCTTGGGAGGATCCACTTGGAGACGGATTCCAAATCATTCAGTCTTTATATGCAATCGGCCCGGGAGGATTAATGGGTGTCGGTTTGGGGGAAAGCTTACAGAAGTATTTTTATTTACCTGAACCGCAAACCGATTTTATATTTGCCATTCTGGGAGAAGAATTTGGATTCATTGGTGGAACTTTAGTCCTTGGATTATTTCTTGTATTATTCTGGCGGGGAATAAAAATAGCCTTGGAGGCACCAGATCAATTTGGTCGTTTCTTAGCTCTCGGAATTGTTTCCATGCTAATCATTCAAACCATGATTAATATAAGTGTTGTCATTGGTTTGATTCCGGTTACCGGAATCACATTACCATTTTTAAGTTATGGCGGTTCTTCATTAACTTTAACATTATGCTCAGTTGGAATATTATTAAATTTAAGCATGAATTCCAAAATATAGCATTCAAATCAGTATTTTATACAATTGGAAAAAATTTATAGGCTGTTGAGTTAAAAACCTTATAAACAATATGGTGTTCACTATATGTTAATGTATATTATGTGATATAATTCATGTATTATGAAAGAAACAGCTTCACTGGCTGTTTCTTTTGACAAATTTGTTATAAAGGAAGAAATGGAGATGAGCAAAGAAAAAATCGTTTCAATCGAGGATCGTGTTCCAAAATTGAAACAAGCCCGTAAGAAAAAGGCAAATCGACGATTAATTTTTTATCTGTCTATTTTTTTCTTTTTAATATCCATCATTGTTTATCTTCAGTCCCCATTGAGTAATGTCCACACAATCAATGTCACGGGGAATTCACTATTGGAAGATGAGGATATTATTAATCTTAGTAATCTGACGGAAGATACGAATATCTGGACGATAAATAAATCAGATGTGAGTTCTGCAGTAAGTGAAAATCCGATAGTTGAATCCGCAGAGGTTTATAGGAGGCTTCCTTGGACAGTTGAAATTCAGTTAAATGAATTCGAACGTGTGGGTTATATTAAAGAAGAAAATAATTTCCACCCCGTTTTAGGGAATGGTACGACATTAAATGAGATTGAGCAAAATTCTTTTATTGGTGATGCCCCGTTACTTTTAGGGTTTACAGATGAAGCGTACTTACATAGAATGGCAAGTGGACTACAGGAATTGCCTGATAGTATTTTGAATCTGATTTCAGAAATTCATTGGCAACCGACAGATGATAATAAAAATAATATTATGCTTTATATGAATGATGGATACATGGTAAGTGGAACAATAAGGGATTTTGCAGAGAGAATGGAAATATATCCTTCAATTGTGTCTCAACTGGAACCAGGAAGTGAAGGTATTATTCATATAGGAGTAGGAGCTTATTTTGAATCATTTAATACTGCGGATGAAGAAGAAAACCAGGAAAGTCAAATGGAAGATGACTTGGGAGAATGATATACAGCCGGAAGAACAAGCAGAAGAAATAAAAGAATAGAATTAAATTACCGATGAAAGTCATATATACCGTGCAATTTACGAAAATTATAGTATATATGGATAGAATTGGATGAAGCCTTATCTTTTAGAAGGTGAGACAAGTCTGAGCGACTGCTCACTAGTACGTGCTGTTACCCAGGGTGCCCGTTTTTCAGGTGACGGAAGCAAAATGCAGATTAGCAGCTTTAAAACTAAAAAAATGAAGGAAAATTAAAGGAAATAGTGTTTTTATATAGAATTACCTATATATATTTTCTTTTTTTCAATAAATCCTATAAAATAATAGATTAGGATTATCCATTACAATTGTGAATAAAGATAAATTATCTGTTCGTATACAGGTGGTTAAGAATCAGGAGGTGCCTTTCGTTGAACAACAGTGAAGTACTAGTAAGCCTTGATATAGGTACAACAAAAATTAAAGTGATTATCGGAGAAGTCTTAAATGATTCATTAAACATTATTGGTGTTGGAACTGCAAAATCCAATGGCATGAAAAAAGGTGCCATTGTTGATATCGATCAAACTGTACAATCTATCAGAAGTGCAGTAGAACAAGCGGAACGAATGGTTGGTATGCAGATTGACAGTGTCGTTGTTGGCATAAACGGGAATCACATACAATTACAGCCATGTCATGGTGTAGTAGCTGTGCAAAGTGAAGATCGCGAAATTAGCGATGAAGATATTACTAGAGTTATTGATGGTGCACAGGTTATTTCCATTCCACCTGAGCGCGAAATCATTGATGTTATACCTAAACAGTTTATCGTTGATGGTCTTGATGAAATAACAGACCCAAGAGGTATGATTGGTGTCCGTTTGGAAATGGAAGGAACAATTATTACTTGCTCAAAAACGGTTTTACATAATACATTAAAGTGTGTTGAACGTGCTAATTTGCAAGTAGCTGATATTTGTCTCCAGCCACTTTCAGCAGGAACTATAGCGCTGTCAAAAGATGAAATGGAAATGGGAGTTGCTCTTATCGACGTTGGTGGCGGCTGTTCTACCGTTTCTATCTTTGAAAATGACCAACTGGTATCTACAAGTGTTGTCAGCTTAGGTGGAGACAATATTACAAAGGATCTGTCCATCGGCCTAAGAACATCAACAGAAGAATCAGAAGATATCAAATTAAATTATGGACATGCTTTTTACGATACAGCACAGGAAGATGAAACTTTCGATGCTTCTATTATAGGTAGTAATACAAAACAGACTTATAATCAGCTGGAAATATCTGATATGATTGAAGCCAGAATGGAAGAGATCTATGCTTACGCAGAAAGAGAAATCCGAAAAAACGGGTACCAGGAATTACCAGGCGGGTATGTGCTGACAGGTGGTACAATGGCAATGCCAGGAGTATTAGAGTTGGCACAGGATCTGTTTCAATCGAATGTCCGTATTGCCATACCTGATTACATAGGTGTGAGAGAACCGCAATTTACTGCGGGTGTAGGAATCTTGCAATTTGCTTATCGCAATGCGAAAATACAAGGAAAAGAGTTATTTCCTTCCCTTGTAAATAATTCATATGAACAACAACCAAAACCTAAGCGTACAAAAAAACAAAAACCAAATGAATCAAAAGAAAACAACAAAAAAGAATCCAGAGTTGCTAATTTGTTTAAATATTTCTTTGATTAATCTTTAAAAATAGCATCTGGAACACTTGTAATTTTGCATATTAGGAGGAACGAAGTATGTTAGAGTTTGATACAAATATGGAGGAACTGGCAACTATTAAAGTAATCGGTGTAGGTGGTGGCGGAAATAACGCTGTTAACCGCATGATTGAGCATGGAGTTGAAGGCGTGGAGTTTATAGCCGTGAATACAGATTCTCAGGCATTAAATCTCTCAAAAGCTGAAGTGAAACTGCAAATTGGTGGCAAATTAACCCGGGGACTGGGGGCTGGTGCCAACCCTGAAGTAGGTAAAAAAGCTGCTGAAGAAAGTAAAGACCAGATTCAGGAAGTATTGCAAGGTGCGGATATGATATTTGTTACAGCTGGAATGGGCGGGGGAACAGGTACTGGAGCAGCACCGGTTATTGCTCAGATTGCCAAGGATCTCGAAGCATTGACTGTCGGTGTTGTAACAAGACCATTCTCCTTTGAAGGAAGAAGACGCTCAACACAAGCTATTTCAGGAATTGATGCATTAAAAAGTGCCGTAGATACATTGATTGTCATTCCAAATGATCGTTTATTAGAAATTGTTGATAAAAACACACCTATGCTGGAAGCATTTCGTGAAGCTGATAATGTTCTAAGACAGGGTGTACAAGGTATTTCTGATTTAATAGCAAAACCGGGGCTTATTAACGTAGATTTTGCTGACGTGAAAACGATTATGATTGATAAAGGCTCTGCGTTAATGGGTATTGGTATAGCTACTGGTGAAACACGTGCGTCAGAGGCTGCGAAAAAAGCAATTTCATCTCCTTTATTGGAAACTTCTATTGATGGTGCTCAAGGTATTTTAATGAATATTACAGGTGGTGCAAACCTGAGTCTGTATGAAGTACAGGAAGCTGCCGATTTAGTAACGTCTGCGGCCCACAATGAAGTCAATGTTATCTTTGGTTCCGTAATTAATGAAAATTTAAATGATGAGATTATTGTAACAGTAATTGCAACAGGATTTGATGAAAGCACTCAAAGACCTGATAATCCAGTGAAGCAGCAACGTCCTGTGATTAATCATAATCAGCAGGCAGCTACAACAGAAACAGAAGATATTAGGAGAGAACCTAGCCCACAACAACAACAGCAACGCCCAAAACAGGAAGAAGATACTTTGGATATACCAACATTCTTACGAAACCGCAAACGTAATCGCAGAAACTAAAAAAATATTTCGAAAAATAATTTTTTAAAGCAAATGGTGAGCTTCATAAGCTGTCATTTGCTTTTTGTTTTTTAAAAGATCCATCACAAACCGCATTACAGCAGGCTCCCGACAAACTCCCCGATAACTAGTTAAAATAAGTCCCATTACACATACAAGAAGTGACAGACTTTGCTGTTCAACTCATATATACTTCTCTTAAATCATATAATCTATGAAAATAAAGTAAATTCTTTGCGAAAGGAAGAATCTGTGTGACCATTTACCTTGATGCTGTCTGGACATTAAATTTGTTCCTGGACATGATGCTTTTAATGCTCACACAAGCTTTAGCACGAGACAGCACTGGGAAACTCAGAATTGTGTTCGGAGCATTTATCGCTTCACTTTTAGTACCAATATCCATCTATTTTCCCGATTCTTTTGTAAGCAGTACAGCAGGAAAATTTCTTTATTCTGTATTTATTATTTTTTGTGCATTTGGGTTTATAAATATCAACCGGTTACTGAAGCTTTTACTTCTATTTTATTTCACGACCTTTGCAATAGGGGGTGGTTTAATAGCCGTACATTTTCTGTTTCAAAACCCTGTCGGTATCTCTGTAAATGGCTTGGTTACCTTTAATAGTGGTTATGGCGACCCGATTAGTTGGCTTTTTGTAATTGTTGGCTTTCCATTCGCTTGGCTGTTTACTAAAAAGCGAATGGACGAGCACGCAGGAGAAAAAATTCGTTATGATCAACTATGTCAGGTAACGGTACAGATGAAAAATGAGAGTTATTCAACTGCCGGATATATTGATAGCGGAAATCAGTTGACAGATCCATTAACTAAAAAACCGGTAATTATTTGTGATGAGACATTTTTAAAGCAATGGTTTACTGAAAATGAATGGAATTTGTTAAAAGATGCTTATGAAGCGTTCGATTTAGATAACCTTCCAAAAGCATGGGAAAGTGATATTCAAATTGTACCCTATCAAGGAGTGCAAGGAAAAAGTATGTTTTTATTCGCACTAAGACCGGATAAATTAACAGTTTACTATGAAGAACAGGAAATCATTTCAGAAAAATTACTAATTGGTATTCAATTTGCTGAATTGGCGAAAGACGGTAGCTACCATTGTTTGCTTCAACCGCAAATTATAAAACTGGCAGCTGTTCATTCTGCATAAAAGAGGAGAGATGGAAGTTGAAAACATGGAAAATACGTCTACGTTTACGGTGGTATAAGCTTTTAATAAAGTTGGGTATTAAATCAGATGAAATATATTATATCGGTGGGAGTGAGGCACTGCCCCCGCCTTTATCAAAAAAAGAAGAGCAGGAATTGTTAATCTTGCTCCCTAAAGGTGATAAATCAGCACGAGCTATGCTTATTGAACGGAATTTGCGTTTAGTTGTCTACATTGCACGCAAATTTGAGAATACTGGAATTAATATTGAAGATTTGATAAGTATTGGTACGATAGGGCTCATTAAAGCAGTAAATACTTTTAATCCTGAGAAAAAAATTAAACTTGCTACCTATGCATCCAGGTGTATTGAGAATGAAATTTTAATGTATTTACGGAGGAATAATAAATTGAAGTCGGAAATATCTTTTGACGAACCATTAAATATTGATTGGGATGGAAATGAATTATTATTATCAGATGTGATGGGAACAGACGAGGATATTATTACGAAAAATTTGGAATCAAATGTTGATAAAAGCTTATTAAAAAATGCATTATCCCAATTAAATGCTCGCGAAAAACAGATTATGGAATTACGGTTTGGATTGATTGGACAAGATGCCAAAACTCAGAAGGATGTTGCGGATATGCTTGGGATTTCTCAATCTTATATTTCACGTTTGGAGAAAAAAATCATCAGGCGTTTAAAAAAAGAATTTAATAAAATGGTTTAGCCTTGTACGACTAATAATGCAGACGATTTTATCCGTTTTTCGAATGTGTCGCCCTGCATAAAAATCCTTTCAGGCGGAGATACTGTCCATGAACAGCATCACCAACTGGGAGGGTTGAGCTTAAATGACTAGACATAAGGTTGAGATATGTGGTGTTGATACATCAAAATTACCTGTTCTAAAAAACGAAGAAATGAAAAAATTATTTAAGAGAATACAGCAGGAGGACGGCGATCTGTCCGCACGTGAAGAACTGGTAAATGGTAACCTCAGACTCGTATTAAGTGTGATCCAGCGATTTAATAATCGCGGAGAGTATGTAGATGATCTATTCCAGGTCGGCTGTATCGGTTTAATGAAGTCCATTGACAACTTTGACTTATCGCATAATGTTAGATTTTCCACGTATGCTGTTCCAATGATTATTGGTGAAATCAGGCGATACTTAAGGGATAATAACCCGATTCGGGTATCAAGGTCATTGCGTGACATAGCTTATAAAGCATTACAGGTAAGGGAAAAACTTATTAACAAATCATCAAGGGAACCAACACCAATGGAAATAGCTGAAGAAATGGGAGTCCCACATTCAGATATTGTATTTGCGCTGGACGCCATTCAAGATCCCGTATCATTATTTGAACCTATTTATAATGATGGTGGAGATCCAATATTCGTGGTGGATCAAATCAGTGATGATAAGGACAAAGATTCCACTTGGACTGATAAGCTTTCTTTAAAGGAAGGAATGTACCAATTAAACGAAAGGGAAAAAATGATTTTAAATAAACGTTTTTATCAAGGGAAAACACAAATGGAAGTTGCCGACGAAATTGGGATATCACAGGCACAGGTATCCCGTTTGGAAAAAGCAGCTATCAGCCAAATGAATAAGCAAATGTTTGAGTGATAACAAAAAACACAAAGAATTGTCAGCGGGAGAATGTAAAAATTACTTTTTAATTTAATAACTATAAAAAGCAAAAGGAAAGGTCGATGATACCTTTTCCTTTTGCTTTTTTTTTTGCATTTAAGAACCTGCATGGCGGGCTAAGAGCGTGCCGCCACCATCTATAATGAAAACAGCTAATTTAATCAGAAAGCTTTTCTCTAAAAGACAAGGGACTGTGGTGACTCGTCCCATCGAAAGGCTTTGGGATTGCGATTACTCATCCCATCAAAAAGACTTGTAGCTTTTGACACAAAAGATATAAAAGACGAAGTAACTGCTATGTCGATTTCCGCTGCGGACCGTTGCTTTCCGCGGGCACGGCTTCAGCCTCTTCGCGGAAGATCACCGCTGCGGGGTCTTCAGCTCGTGCTGTTCCCGCTGGAGTCAACGGTCCGCAGCGAAAATCAACCATCTTAAAAGTGCATAACTATTACGTGATTTAAATCAACCAATAAATGCGATAAGTTGCAGTGCGCTAACCAGCGAAGGAAATACACGAAGACTCCTGCTTAGAAAGCGAAGACGCCTGAGACCCCACAGCGAGCGTTCTTTGCGAGCGAGGAGGCTCAGCGCGAGCCCGCGGAAAGCGTAGTGTATTTCCGTAGCGAGTAATCGCACCAGCCATAATTTCAAGTTACTTCGTCTTTTATATCAACTGCGACGTTAAGGAGCAACAAAATTCACCAAAAGAGCCAGCCAGAAAAAGGTATAATCTTGGTTCATGATGGTTATACTTAATAATTTTTCCCGTTCTAATAACAGTTGTTTTCTTACAAAAGTACATGTGACGAAAAGCTAAGTTTTCCAATTTTGGTGAAAGAAATCATAGACTCATGCATATATTTTAATGAAGGTGGTGTGTGTACGAATGATAAAATTATCTGAACTACAAATGAAAGAGGTTATTGTTGTGGATGATGGAAGACGTATTGGCCATATTTCCGACTTGGAAATCGATCCAGATAAAGGCAGAATTCTTGCAATCATCATTATTGTTCGAGAAAAGAAAGATGGTCTTTTCGGTAAATCTGATGAAATGATTATTCATTGGGACCAAATAGTACGAATAGGTTCTGATGTCATTCTTGTTAAAGAAACACAGGCACCTCAATTATATGCAGAACCCCATTTTAGTGAGAAAGAATAAATACAGAAAATATGATAAGATAGTAAAAGTATTTATTCAGGAGGTCATCCAATGCAGGAACCATTTACACATATCGATGAATCCTATCTACAGATAGAAAAATGGCAACAGTTGCATCCTAAACTGAAAGCAGGGTTTACAACCAGAATGGGCGGCGTAAGTCAAGCTCCCTTCAATACGTTAAATTGTGGTCTGCATGTAGCTGATCAATATGATGACGTTATTGCAAACCGTCAGTCACTGGCTCAAAAATTAAGGATACCTTTAGATCGTTGGGTAACAGGTGAGCAGATTCACCAAACAAATGTACAAATAATTACAAGCGATGATAAAGGAAAAGGGGCTGCTTCTCATCAAAGTGCCATTAAAGGGACAGACGGGTTGATTACAAATGAAGCAGGAGTATTATGTACGGCTTTTTTTGCTGACTGTGTACCTTTATTCTTTTTTGATCCGACAACAGGGTATATTGGAATTGCTCATGCAGGCTGGAGAGGGACTGTCAGCAGAATAGCAGGAAAAATGGTACAGGAACTCCAGGCTCTCCATGTAAACATGAAGGAGCTTCTCGTAGTTATTGGCCCCTGTATTACGCAACAATATTATGAGGTAAATGATTATGTAACTCGTCATATTACTTACAGGGAAAGGGAAAAAACCGTAATTGAAAAAGAGAAGAACCGCTATTTATTGGATTTAAAGCAATTAAATGTAGAAATCCTTTTACAATCAGGGGTGTTACGTAATAATATAGATATAACAAATTATTGCACGTATAATGATAATTCCTTATTCTTTTCACATCGGCGTGATAATGGCAGGTCTGGAAGAATGTTGGGTTTTCTGGGTTATTCAACATGATTATACTGGGGGAGGAGAATGAACGAATGAATGTAGCAGCAAATTACGAACTCATTCAAACTAAAATTAGACAAGCTTGCGTGAAAAGCAATCGAAATCCGGAAGAAATAAGCATTATAGGAGTTACGAAATATGTTACAATAGAACGAACAAAAGAAACAATTGATGCAGGTATTAAAAATCTTGGTGAGAATCGTCTGGAAGGTTTTTTGGAAAAATACAATCATTTTACAAATCACGCAAAATGGCACTTCATTGGAACATTGCAGTCTAGAAAAGTAAAAGAGGTTATAAATAAAGTAGACGTCATCCATTCTCTGGATCGAACCTCATTAGCAAAGGAAATCAATAAACGGGCGATAAATCGGGTAGACTGCTTTGTTCAGGTCAATGTGAGTGGAGAAGAGACAAAACATGGACTGGCACCTGAAGAGGTTATATCATTTCTTGAGAAGATTTCTGATTATGAAAATGTACGAGTTGTAGGATTAATGACAATGGCACCGCATGTAGAGGACAATATTCAGATAAGGAAAATATTTAAACAGTTGGCAGAATTAAGAGACTCAGTAAAAAACAGGAATCTTCCTCATGCCCCATGTGAATTTTTATCCATGGGTATGAGCAATGATTATGAAATTGCTATCGAAGAGGGGGCTACACATATTCGAATCGGATCTGATCTAGTGGGTTAATAAAAATTAGTGAGGTGAGATAATGAGTATTAAAAATAAAATCAAAAATTATTTTACGATGGATGATGAATATGAATACGAATATGTGGAAGAAACTCCGGAACAGGAAAGCAATTCCAATGGAAAGTCAAAAAATCAGAATGTCGTTAATTTAACAAGCATGCAACAGCCTTCCTCAAAAGTTGTTCTCTGTGAACCAAGAACGTATAATGAAGCACAGGAAATTGCAGATAATATTGTGAATCGAAGAGCTGTTGTTATAAACCTGCAGCGTGTTGAAAATCAGCAGGCAAAAAGAATTGTCGATTTTCTTAGTGGTACCGTCTATGCTGTGAACGGTGATATTCAAAAGTTGGGAGTGGAAACATTTTTATGCACTCCTGATAATGTGGATGTATCGGGCACAATAACAGATGCAGTTGTAGAAGAGGCGGATTTTGAAAAAGGATGGTAGTGAATAGATGATTCAATTATTTAATATATTAAATCTTGCTTTAACGATATACAGTTATGCGCTAATTGTATACATTTTAATGTCATGGTTTCCTGGCGCCCGTGAATCCTCTTTTGGAGAATTTTTAGGGAGAATCTGTGAACCTTATCTTGAAGTTTTTCGGAAGTTCATTCCACCACTTGGTATGATCGATTTATCACCAATTGTGGCCATTATTGTGTTACAATTTGCCAAGTTTGGCTTAGCACATTTATTTACGATGATGATCTAAAGGGTGTTCATATTGGATATTTATCAGCATTTTCGTAAAGAGGAGCAGCCTTTCATCGATCAGGTTATATCCTGGAAGGAACAAGTAGAACAATCCTTTCAGCCAAAATTGACAGATTTTCTTGATCCGAGGGAACAACAGATTATAGATATGTTAATTGGAACTCAAAATGATGAGTTGAAAATATATAATAACGGTGGGGGAACTCACGTTGAGCGAAGCCGGGTCATAGTTGCTCCTTTCTATGAAGAAATTACAACGGACAGTTTTCAAATTACATTACTTCAGGCAGATTTTGCAGACAAATTTATAACTTTAAAGCATCGTGATGTTATGGGTGCATTCTTATCTTTGGGTATCAAACGGAAGAAACTTGGAGATATTTTTATCGGTGAAGGAATCATACAAATCGTCGTAGCTGATGAAATAGCTCCATATGTTTTGACAAATCTAACATCCATTAAGAAAGCTAAAATCAAACTGGAGAAAAAGCCTTTTTCTTCTTTTATAGAGAATAAAATGCATTGGATTGAATCAGATAAGACAGTTTCATCATTGCGTCTGGATGCCCTGGTAAAAGAAATTTACAACATCTCCAGAAAAGAAGCTGCCAATTATATTACAAAACAAATGGTGAAAGTGAATTTTAAGGTGATGGATAACGGGAAAGTCCTGCTTCAGGAAGGTGATTTGCTTTCACTGCGGGGAAAAGGAAGAAGCAAGCTTGTTAAAATAAATGGTCGTACGAAAAAAGATAAGTGGAAAGTAACAACAGCTGTTTTAAAATAAAATGCATTAATCTTGCAGGAAATAGATGATTTGTGTCGAATTTATGTGAAAGACTGGAAAGATTATAATTTCCCTGAGGAGGTGGCCAATGTGCCATTAACACCATTGGATATTCATAACAAAGAATTCACCAGAAGTTTTCGTGGTTATGATGAAGATGAAGTAAATGAATTTTTGGATCAGGTCATTAAAGATTATGAAACAGCCATCAGAGACAATAAAGACTTGAAGGAAAAGGTTGAACAATTGAATGAAAGATTGGGACATTTTAATAATATTGAAGAAACATTGAATAAATCCATTTTGGTTGCCCAGGAGACAGCTGAAGAAGTGAAGGGCAGTGCAACAAAGGAATCTAAACTGATTATTAAAGAAGCAGAAAAAAATGCAGACCGGATTATTAATGAAGCATTAAATAAGTCACGACGTATCTCCATGGATGTTGAAGAACTTAAAAAACAGGCGAAGGTATTCCGGACACGTTTAAAGATGCTTGTAGAGGCCCAGTTGGAAATGATCAATACAGAGGATTGGGAAGAATTATTTGATGAAGACTTGGGTGACGAACTTGAATTAATTGAAAGTAAATCATAGACCTTGACGTTCTTTGAAATATTACATATAATTCATACAAACAACGTTTAACTAAATATACAATTACAATGATAGAGCAAGTATAGAAGTCGTTGCTGCATAGCGAGTCAGGAGATGGTGGAAGCCTGATACAGTAAAGCTTTTAGAATATCACTCTTGAGTATCCATTATGAATACCTGAAACACTAGTAGTAATGGACGGTTAATTCCCGTTACGAATATCGAGTGAATTTAAAACAGTATTTGATTTTAAATTTATAAGGGTGGTACCGCGAGTCTTCTCGTCCCTTTTGGGATTTAGAGACTCGTTTTTTATTTTTAGAAAAAATGGCTCTCGCCAAGCCATAGGTATACGCCTTAGTCTGAAATTATGAAGGAAGAAAATATTAGGAGGAAGCGTAAATGGATTATAAAGATACGTTATTAATGCCAAAAACAAAATTTCCAATGCGTGGTAATTTACCGAATAAAGAGCCGAAAAGACAGGAACATTGGGAAGAGACCAAGATATATGAAAAAGTTCAGGAAAGAACAAAGGGGAGACCACTATTTGTTCTGCACGATGGACCACCTTATGCGAATGGAGATTTGCATATTGGTCATGCTTTAAATAAAATATTAAAAGATATCATTGTACGCCATAAATCAATGACCGGTTACCATGCACCATATGTTCCAGGGTGGGATACACATGGTTTGCCGATTGAAACGGCATTGACAAAAAATAAAAAAATAAAACGAAAAGAAATGAACATTGCTGAATTCAGACAAATGTGTGCAGAATATGCAATGGGTCAAGTTGACAATCAACGGACTCAATTTAAACAGTTGGGAGTCCGCGGAGATTGGGATAATCCATATATAACGCTGACAAAGGACTATGAAGCTGCTCAGATTAAGGTATTTGGTGAAATGGCTAAAAAGGGATACATTTATAAAGGATTAAAGCCAGTTTATTGGTCCCCATCATCTGAATCAGCTTTAGCAGAGGCGGAAATAGAATATCATGATAAACGTTCACCTTCCATTTATGTAACACTTGAGGTAACAGATGGAAAAGGTTTACTTGAGGGCGGAGAGAAGTTCATTGTATGGACGACAACTCCATGGACAATTCCAGCCAACCTCGGTATAAGTCTCCATCCGGATTTGGAATATGTGGTAGTTGAAGTAAATCAAGAAAAATATGTAGTAGCTCAAGCATTACTGGAATCCGTTTCTGAGGAATTGGAATGGGAGAACCCACAAACCGTAAAATCTTTTAAAGGACAGGAAGCAGATAAAATTGTTACGAGACATCCGTTTTATGATCGTGACTCACTCGTAATGCTAGGTACACATGTAACAACAGATGCGGGTACAGGATGTGTTCATACGGCTCCCGGGCACGGGGAAGATGACTTTGTTGTAGCCAAGTCATACGGTATAGAACCGCTCTCCCCTGTTGATGATAAGGGTGTATTTACGAATGAAGCACCAGGATTTGAAGGGTTATTTTATGATAAAGCCAACAAAAATATAACGGAAAAATTAGAAGAAGTAGGGGCTCTGCTCAAACTTACATTTATTACCCACTCCTATCCACATGATTGGCGTACTAAGAAACCAACCATTTTCCGTGCAACTTCTCAATGGTTTGCATCCATTAAAGATTTCCGTCAGGATATTTTGAATGAAATCAACCGTATTAAATGGTACCCGGCATGGGGAGAAACAAGGCTCCATAACATGGTACGTGATCGTGAAGATTGGTGTATTTCCAGGCAGCGTACATGGGGCGTTCCAATTCCAGTGTTTTATGGAGAAGATAATACTCCAATTATTACGGATGAAACAATTGCACATGTGTCTAAACTTTTTGAAGAGCATGGATCGAATGTTTGGTTTGAGCGAGAAGCTAAAGACTTGTTGCCTGAAGGATTTACTTCAGAACATAGCCCGAATGGAAAGTTCACAAAAGAAACAGATATTATGGATGTGTGGTTTGATTCAGGTTCATCCCATGAAGCGGTACTATTGAACAGGGAAGGCCATAGACGCCCGGCTGATGTTTATTTAGAAGGCAGTGACCAATACCGTGGATGGTTCAATTCATCTATTTCTACTGCTGTAGCAGTTACGGGGAAATCTCCATATGAAAATATTATTAGCCACGGCTTTGCATTAGATGGTAACGGCCGAAAAATGAGTAAATCATTAGGCAATGTTATTGTACCATCGAAGGTTCAAAAACAATTAGGGGCTGATATTTTACGGCTGTGGGTATCTTCTGTTGATTATCAGGCAGATGTCCGTATCTCACAGGATATATTAAAACAAACATCAGAGGCTTACCGAAAAATTAGAAATACATTCCGTTTCATGCTTGCAAATCTGGCTGATTTTGATCCGGATACAGATCAAGTTCCTGAGCAGGAATTGGAGGAAGTAGATCGTTACATGCTTCATCGCCTTCAGCAAGTGGTAAGTGATGTACGCGCAAGTTATGATGCGTTTGAGTACGCTCCAATTTTTCACCAAATTCATAACTTTTGTGCGGTTGATTTAAGTTCGTTCTATTTGGATTTTGCTAAAGATGTTCTATACATTGAAGCAAAAGACAATAAACGCCGCCGCAGCATTCAAACCGGGTATTATGAAATTTTGATAACTTTGGTTAAGCTTTTAGCACCAATCATCCCACATACAGCGGATGAGATATGGGAATACATTCCTGGTATTGAAGAAGAAAGTGTGCAGTTAACTGACATACCGGAACCAAGAAAGATTGCTGGTATCGAAAATACAGAAGTTAAGTGGAATCACTTTATGAAGCTTCGGGATGATGTATTAAAAGCCCTGGAAGAAGCAAGAAATGAAAAAGTTATAGGTAAATCACTGGAAGCAAAAGTTACATTGGTTCCAAAGGATGAAGAAACAAAAGATGTGTTACATGCTTTTGAACATTTACATCAGTTTCTAATCGTATCTGAAGCTGAGGTCACTGAAAGTAATCAAGAAGCAAAAGCGTATAAATATGTTGACGTGGCGGTAGAAAAACATCCTGGAGAAAAATGTGAGCGTTGCTGGGTAGCATCAGAAACAGTTGGGGAAGATAACGATCATCCTGAATTGTGTACACGTTGTGCAGCTGTTGTGAAAGAGCACTATTCGGCATAATAGTTATTAAAAAATGCCCTTCTAATATTATAAGAGGGGTATTTTTTAATTGAAAATTAACCGTGTAAAGTATAAGATAAATAAGACTTAGAAATGAAATCGGAGGAAAAGGGATGTATGTGTACTATATAATTGCACTAATCATTATTGCAATAGATCAGCTGAGTAAATGGTTTGTTGTAAAAACAATGGAGCTCGGTGAACAGATCACAGTTATTGAAAACTTCTTTTATCTCACATCACACCGGAATGCAGGCGCTGCCTGGGGAATATTACAGGGACAGATGCTGTTTTTCTATATTGTCACACTGATTGTAGTGATAGGGATTATCTACTACATGCAAAAATATGGCAAAAATGATAAATTCTTAGCGATTGCACTAAGTTTCCTCCTGGGTGGCTCAATCGGAAACTTTATTGATCGTCTTTTCCATCAGGAAGTTGTAGATTTCTTTGATTTTATTATCTTTAACTATGATTTTCCTATCTTTAACATAGCAGACTCCGCTTTAACGATTGGTGTTATTCTAGTCATCATAGCAACAATAATTGATGAAACAAAAGAAAGGAAATCTAAAAAATGAGTGTATTTCACCATACAGTAACAGAAGAACAGGCAAAACAACGAATTGATAAATTACTGACTGCTATAAATCCGGAAACCTCCCGTTCTCAGGCCCAGTTATGGATAACAAAAGAGCATGTAACGGTTAACGGAAAGCAGGTAAAGGCAAATTATAAATGTCAGGTAGGAGACGACATAAATTGGTCTATTCCTGAAGTCGAACCCTTGGACATACTTCCGGAAAATATTCCATTAGCTATTGTGTACGAGGACCGTGATCTTTTGGTTGTCAATAAGCCAAGAGGGATGGTAGTGCATCCATCCGCCGGGCATCAGGACGGTACATTAGTGAATGCCCTATTGCATCATTGTGATGACTTATCAGGGATCAATGGTGTCGAAAGACCGGGTATTGTCCACCGAATTGATAAAGACACGAGTGGGTTGCTAGTAGTTGCAAAAAACGATCAGGCTCATGTTCATTTATCAGAACAATTGTCGAATAAGGACATCAAACGTATATATGAAGCAATTGTTCATGGAGAAATACCTCATGAAACGGGAATGATAGAAGCTCCAATTGGAAGAGATCCCAAAGATCGTCAGAAAATGGGAATAGTTGATAGTGGCAGAACTGCTGTTACACATTTTCGGGTGTTACAAAGCTACACCGACTATACACATGTGGAATGTCAATTGGAGACCGGAAGGACCCACCAGATACGTGTACATATGAAATATATTGGTTATCCTCTTGTTGGAGACCCTAAATATGGACCTCGCAAAACGTTGGGTATTGATGGGCAGGCTTTACATGCAAAAGGACTTGGCTTTACACATCCAAAAACAGATGAGTGGATGGAATTTGAAGTTGCTGCACCTGCCCCTTTTCAAGAAGTATTAGCATATATTGAGAAAAAGTATTGACAGGCGCAGTGAATTTTGAAATAATATACGAAGTAAATAAATGAACCTTTAATACAGTCCTGTGAGGCTGAAAAGGAATCGGAATGGTATACGTATGTAAATTGCGCTTACCCAAATCCCTTTTCTCCTCATGGAGAAAAGGGATTTTTTTATTAAATGAGGTGAATAAAATGAAAAAGAAGACTGAAATATTGGATCAGCCCTCAATCAATCGTGCATTAACTCGAATTGCTCATGAAATTGTTGAAAAGAATAAGGGTGGGGAAAACTTGCTTTTAGTTGGGATTAAAACAAGAGGAGTTCCACTTACCAGAAGGCTGCAGGAAAAAATAAAGCAAATTGAAGATATTACTGTTCCAACAGGTGAACTGGACATCACTTTATATCGGGATGATTTAGAAAAAGTTGCACAAAGTCAGGATCCAGAATTAAAAGCAATTAATATTGATTCTAATCTTAGAGAGAAAAAAGTAATATTAATTGATGACGTATTATATACAGGAAGAACAATAAGAGCAGCAATGGATGCGGTTATGGATAACGGCAGGCCTTCACAAATTCAACTGGGAGTTCTCGTAGACAGAGGGCACCGTGAATTACCAATCCGAGCAGATTATGTAGGAAAAAATATTCCTACATCCGAAAAAGAAATAATTGTCGTTCAATTAAAAGAAACGGATGAGTTAGATCAAGTATCTATATACGAAAAATAATAGAGTCAAACCTTTAATTAAATCCAGAGAGATTTATAAGGTTGTTAAATGGAAACGTGGATAATTGTTCACGTGTACCTCTTTGCAACCTTATGCAAAGAGGTTTTTTTATGCAGTAAAACTGGGGGAATAAAAATGGCAGAAAAAAATATAGCAATGGATGTAAATGAAATACCTAAATTAAATCGATGGTTTTTGCTAAGTATACAGCATTTGTTTGCTATGTTCGGCTCAACCATCCTGGTACCTTTTCTAACTGGTTTATCTCCAGGGGTGGCATTGGTATCAAGTGGTTTAGGGACGCTGGCTTATATAATCATAACCAAGGGACAGATTCCGGCTTATTTAGGCTCAAGCTTTGCATTCATTGCGCCGATTATCGCAGCAAGTGCAGCATCAGGACCTGCAGGAGCAATGGTTGGAAGCTTTCTGGCTGGGATTGTCTATGGTTCGGTAGCTGTATTGATTAAGTTTCTGGGAACCAATTGGCTTATGCGGATTTTGCCACCAATTGTGGTTGGTCCGGTGATTATCGTCATTGGTTTAGGATTAGCACCAACAGCGATTGACATGGCAATGTATGATAATGAGGTCTATAGTGGCAGTTACTTATTCGTAGCATTCGTAACATTAGTGGTTACAGTAATTGCCTCGATATTTTTTAAAGGATTTTTCAGCCTTATCCCAATTTTAATTGGTATCGTTACAGGTTATATTGTTGCACTTTTTCAAGGAATTGTGGATACTGCTCCAATTAAAGCAGAGTGGGCTGAAATTACAAATGCTGGATCGATTGGAGAATTTTTTGGAGCAATTTTTCAAATGTCGGACTTTATCTTGCCATTTGTTCATTATTCTCCCCAAGAGATTTTAAATTTACAAATTATCGCTGTGATGGTTCCAGTCGCGCTTGTAACCATTGCGGAACACATTGGGGATCAGATGGTATTATCAAAAATTTCAGGACGTAACTTTCTGAAGAAACCAGGTCTCCACCGTTCCATTATGGGGGATGGAGTTGCCACCATAATTGCATCATTAATTGGTGGACCACCGAATACAACTTATGGTGAAAATATCGGAGTTTTATCCATTACCCGCGTATTCAGTGTGTACGTTATCGGTGGAGCAGCAGTTTTAGCAGTAATATTTGGTTTCACCGGTATCATAACAGCAACAATCAGTTCAATTCCAACAGCTGTAATGGGCGGTGTGTCCATTCTGTTATTTGGTATCATTGCTTCCAATGGCTTACGAATGTTAATCGATAACCAAGTTGATTTAAGCATTAACCGGAATCTTGTTATTTCATCTGTCATTCTTGTAATTGGAGTCGGCGGGGCATTTATTGAGGTAACGGATGATGTTCAGATTGCCGGGATGGCATTATCCGCTATTGTCGGAGTGATTCTGAATCTGGTTTTGCCTGATAAAGAAACCGGCTATGGTAATGGAGCGATGTTTGGGGATCAGGATGATCTTAAAAAGCAATAATCTGGCTTAGGAGGGCTGCTATGCGACATTTTATATCTGTTAATCAATTAACTACAGAAGAAATCATTCAAATCTTGGAAACTGCTGAAAGGTATCGTGAAAATGGGTTTCAATTAGAAAAACAGCTTTTTGCGGCTAATTTATTTTTTGAACCAAGTACACGGACAAAAATGAGTTTTACAGTGGCACAGAAAAAAATGGGAATGGAAGTATTAGATTTGCATTCAGAAGCTTCAAGTACACAAAAAGGGGAGTCATTGTATGATACGGTAAAAACGTTTGAAGCAATTGGCGCAAATTTACTTGTTATTCGTCATGAATCAGATGCATGGATTGAAGAACTGGGAGAAAATCTTTCCATCCCGGTAGTAAACGCAGGGGCGGGCCAAGCTGAACATCCTACACAGTGCTTATTGGATCTGTTGACAATTTATCAGGAATATGGAAGTTTTAAAGATTTGAATGTAGTGATAGCCGGAGATATAAGACATAGTCGTGTAGCACGATCCAATGCGTATGCATTAAGGGCTTTGGGAGCAAAAGTATCCTTTAGCGCAGCAGTGGGATTTGAAGATATGACGATGGAATTCCCATATATATCCATGGATAAGGCTGTAGAAACCAGTGACGTCATTATGTTGCTGAGGATTCAGCATGAACGTCATGAAATTGATGCTTCAGATACTAGCAACTATCTTGAAAACTATGGTTTAACAAAAGAACGTGAAAAGAGAATGAAAAAACATGCAATAATCCTTCATCCTGCACCGGTGAACCGGGGAGTAGAAATAGATTCTGAGTTGGTGGAATGTGACCGTTCAAGAATTTTTAAGCAAATGGAAAATGGTGTTTATATAAGAATGGCTATAATCACGAAATTATTAAATAAATGGGGGATTATTAATGAGAATATTATTGAAAAATGCAAAGCAACTCGTAGCATCGGATAACATGGAAATGTGCGATGTATTGATCGAGGGGGATAAAATAAAAAAAATCCATAGATCAATAGCTCAAGAAGTGGATGAAACAATTGATTGTGAAGGAAAACTTGTTTTACCAGGATTTATTGATGTCCACATTCATTTACGTGAACCAGGCGGAGAACATAAAGAAACCATTGCATCTGGAACAAAGGCAGCTGCCCGTGGTGGATTTACGACTGTCTGCGCCATGCCGAATACCAATCCAGTACCGGATAATGCCGGGACGGTTCATACATTGCTGGATAAAATAAATCAGGATGCAGTTATACGAGTATTACCATATGCAGCTATCACAAAAAATCTTCAAGGAGAAGAACTGACGAATATCGGGGAGTTGTCAGAGACAGGCATATTCGCTTTCACAGATGACGGTGTCGGAATACAAACAGCTGATTTTATGCTGCGTGCAATGAAGGAAGCTGCCATATCGGGGAAGCCAATTGTAGCACATTGTGAAGATAACTCGATCGTATACGGTGGGGTCACACACGATGGCAGGGTAAGTGAGCGATTAGACCTGCCTGGTATTCCGTCACTTAGTGAGTCTGTACAAATCGCCCGTGACGTTTTACTCGCAGAAGCTAGCGGCTGTCATTATCATGTCTGTCATGTAAGTACAAAGGAATCAGTAAGAATCATCCGTGATGCGAAGAAAGCTGGTATTAATGTGACAGCAGAAGTGACACCACACCATTTATTATTGAATGAGAAAGATATTCTTACTGATGATGCAAATTTAAAAATGAATCCGCCACTTAGAGCAAGGGAAGATCAGGAAGCATTACTTGAAGGCTTACTTGATGGGACGATCGACATGATTGCAACAGATCACGCCCCACATGCAGCACATGAAAAAGCAGAGGGTTTTCTGAAAGCGCCGTTTGGCATCGTTGGACTTGAAACAGCATTTTCTTTACTTTATACAAACCTTGTAAAAACAAACAAAATCACGCTTAAGCAATTAGTAGATTGGTTAACGATAAAACCAGCAGAAGTTTTCAACTTGCCTTATGGGATATTGGAAGAAAATGCTGTGGCAGATATTACATTAGTAGATTTAGAAAAAACATCCAAAATTGACAAAGAAAACTTCGATTCTAAAGGAAAAAACACTCCTTTTCATAATTGGGAAGTTGCTGGATCACCGATTTTGACAATAGCTGAAGGAAAGATAGTTTACAAGGAGGATATCAATGACTAAACGGCAATTAGTTCTGGAAGATGGCACGGTGTTTATTGGGGAGAGTTTTGGAAGTGAGAGTAAGACCACAGGTGAAGTTGTCTTCCATACAGGAATGACTGGATATCAGGAAGTGATTTCAGATCCCTCCAGTTGCGGTCAAATCGTTGTGATGACATATCCGCAAGTTGGAAACTACGGGATAAACCGTGATGACTTTGAAACAGTGACACCATTTATTCATGGTTTTATTGTGAAGGAGGTATGTGATTATCCATCCAATTTCCGGAGTGAAGAGAGTCTTGACAGCTATTTGAAAGCAAATGATATACCTGGAATATCAGGGATTGATACAAGAAAATTGACAAAAATCATTCGAAAAGCCGGAACAATGAAGGCAATGATTACAACAGTGGAGGAGTCTTCAGAAAAAATCATGAAACTGCTGAAGGAGACGCAATCCGAGAGGAATCAGGTTGAACTGACTTCAACTATTAAACCATATGTTGTACCAGGACGAGGCATGCGGATGGTTGTAGTAGATTTTGGAATGAAACATGGCATTTTACGTGAACTGACCCAGCATAATTGTCATATTACAGTTGTTCCATATAACTATAGTGCGGAAAATATATTGCGATTGAAGCCGGATGGAATAATGCTGACGAATGGACCGGGAGACCCGAAAGATGTACCTGAGGCGACCGATATGATAAAGAATGTTCTTGGTGAAATACCTGTGTTTGGTGTTGGTCTTGGACATCAGCTGCTTGCATTGGCTTGTGGTGCAGATACGGAAAAGATGAAATTCGGACATAGAGGCGGCAATCATCCGGTTAAAGATTTAGAGGTATCAAAAACGTATATGACCTCACAGAGCCATGGCTATACTGTGGTAGAAGAATCTCTGTTCAATACGGATTTACAACTGACTCAAATCGCCTTGAATGATAATACAGTCGAAGGAATAAAGCACCGGGTTTATCCAGCATTTTCGGTGCAATATCAACCGGAGGCTTCACCAGGGCCTGAAGATACAAGTTTTCTATTCGATGATTTTATGCAAATGATTAAACAGGAGATTCAGAAGGAGGATGAAGTAAATGCCTAAAAATGCAGATACTCAAAAGATACTCGTCATCGGTTCAGGTCCGATTGTTATCGGACAGGCTGCAGAGTTTGATTATTCCGGTACACAGGCATGTCAGGCATTACAGGAAGAGGGGTACACTGTTATCCTTGCCAATTCCAATCCTGCAACAATTATGACAGATCATACGGTAGCAGATAAAGTATACATGGAACCACTGACGGTAGAGTTTCTGACGAAAATTATTCGAAAGGAACAACCAGATGCACTTTTGCCAACTCTAGGTGGTCAAACCGGTTTAAATCTGGCTGTCGCACTGGAAGAAAGGGGAATCCTCAAAGAGCATGGAGTTAACATGCTGGGAACATCTTTGGAAGCAATTCAAAAAGCGGAGGATCGTGAGCAGTTTAGAGATTTAATGATGGAGTTGAATGAACCGGTACCGGAAAGTTCCATCGTGAATTCTGTTGAACAGGCAAGTGTTTTTGCTGAAGAAATCGGTTTTCCTTTAATTGTTCGACCGGCATACACACTTGGAGGAACCGGGGGTGGAATGTGCTATAACAAAGAAGAATTAATCAAAATCACCCGGAATGGTTTAGCCTTGTCCCCTGTCAATCAGTGTCTGATTGAGAAAAATATTGCAGGCTTTAAGGAAATTGAGTATGAAGTGATGCGTGATAAAAATGATCAGGCGATTGTTGTATGTAATATGGAAAATGTGGATCCAGTAGGAATTCATACTGGCGATTCTATCGTAGTCGCACCTTCACAAACAATGAGTGATCGTGAATACCAGTTGCTACGTAATGCTTCCTTAAAAATTATTCGAGCACTGGAGATTGAGGGTGGCTGTAATGTTCAATTAGCACTTGATCCAAACAGTTTTAATTATTATATTATTGAAGTTAATCCGCGGGTAAGCAGATCATCCGCACTTGCATCCAAGGCTACTGGTTATCCAATAGCTAAAATGGCTGCAAAGATAGCGGTGGGCTTAACCCTTGATGAAATTATTAATCCAATCACCGGAACCACATCCGCTTTGTTTGAGCCTGCCTTAGATTATGTTGTGACAAAGTTCCCGCGTTTTCCGTTTGACAAATTTATCACGGGTGACCGCTATCTTGGAACACAAATGAAAGCAACCGGTGAAGTAATGGCGATTGGAAGAAATTTTGAAGAATCTCTATTAAAAGGAATCCGCTCACTCGATATCGGTACCGAAGAGCTACGGTTAAATGGTCTTGAATCTTTGTCAAATGAGAAAATAGTAAAGCGACTTAAAAAAGCAGGAGATGAACGGATATTTATACTGGCCGAAGCAATACGAAGAGGAATGACGGTTGATGAGATTTTTCAGTTAACAAAAATAGACCGCTTTTTCCTTGTGAAAATAGAAAAAATCATTAAATTGGAAATCGAACTGACGGAGAATAAATTTTCCAATGAAGTCTTGGAAAAAGCCAAAAAATCAGGCTTTTCCGATGCGTGTATCGCACGATTATGGAACATTTCCATCGATGAGGTTTACGAACTGCGAACGAAAGAAAATATGAGACCTGTTTATAAAATGGTGGATACATGTGCGGCAGAATTTGAATCACAAACCCCGTATTTCTACAGCACTTTTGAAGAAGAAAATGAATCCATTTCAACAAATCGTAATAAGATTCTTGTTCTGGGTTCTGGCCCAATTCGAATCGGACAGGGGATTGAATTTGATTACGCAACAGTGCATTCCGTATTGGCAATCAAAGAAATGGGCTATGAAGCAATCATTATGAATAATAATCCGGAAACTGTCTCAACGGATTTCAGCATTTCGGATAAATTATATTTTGAACCACTGACACTGGAAGATGTGATGCATGTTGTTGATTTAGAACAGCCGGAAGGAGTTATTGTTCAATTCGGAGGACAAACAGCGATTAATTTAGCAGCAGGACTCAAACGTCGGGGTGTGAAGATTCTAGGAACAGATCTGGAAGCTATTGATCGTGCAGAAGATCGTGATAAATTTGAAGAACTTTTGGAAGAATTGAACTTATTACGTCCAAAAGGTAAAGCTGTTAAAAAGCTGGATCAGGCAATGGAAGTAGCTAACTCTATCGGTTATCCCGTGTTAGTCCGTCCATCCTATGTTATTGGCGGAAGCAGGATGGAAATCGTGTATAGTGATAATGAGTTGGAGGCTTATTTAAAGAAATCAGATAATATTCAAAGCGAACATCCGATTTTAATCGACAAATATATAACTGGTATTGAAGTAGAAGTGGACGCGATTAGTGATGGAGAAACCGTCATTATTCCGGGAATCATGGAGCATATTGAACGATCCGGTGTTCATTCAGGAGATTCCATCGCAGTATATCCACCTCAGCGCATTACTGAGTCTGTGAAGGAGAAATGCATGGATGCTGCTACTCGTATAGCACAAGCTCTACATGTAAAAGGGTTAATCAATATCCAGTTTATTATCCAGAATGAAGATGTTTACGTACTGGAAGTAAATCCGCGTGCAAGTAGAACGATTCCTTTCTTAAGTAAAATAACCGGTGTAACAATGGCTAATATTGCGACACAATGTATTTTAGGAACAAAGTTAACTGATCTTGGCTACCAGAATGGAATACTGCCGGAAGGCGACGAGGTGTCCGTTAAAGTCCCTGTATTCTCTTTTGAAAAATTACGCAGTGTTGATACTATTCTGGGACCTGAAATGAAATCAACTGGTGAAGCAATCGGTCATGATAAAACATTGGAGAAGGCGTTATATAAAGGGTTGCTTGCCTCAGGTGTATCTGTTCCTCAAGAGGGTGCTGTACTATTGACGATAGCTGATAAAGATAAGCATGAATCGCTTGAAATAGCAAATCGTTTCCATCAATTGGGCTTTCAATTATACGCAACAGAGGGAACAGCTGCTTTCATAAACAAATCAGGAATACCAGTCACCGAAGTAGCGAAAATTGGTTCGGATGAGCCAAATGTGCTTTCCATTATAGAGAACGGAAAGGTTCAATATGTGATTAATACGCTCACATCCGGCCAGCAGCCACGCTCTGACGGATTTATGATTCGAAGAGGTGCGGTGGAACACGGGATTGCCTGCCTTACCAACCTGGACACAGCAAATGCTATCCTGAATGTAATTGACTCAACCACTTTCAGTGCAAAACCAATGTCTAAGAAAGAGGCTGTTGTAAGATGAGAAAAGAAGAAATGTTAATCCAGTCAACAAATAGGATTGCTTTGGATACAGTCGAAATGGTTCTGAAAAATGATTATATCAGTCAAACAGCTGTACCTGGCCAATTCGTACATGTAAGTGTGGATGGACATACATTGAGAAGACCAATATCTATCGCAAATATAAATAAAGATAATGCAACGATTACGATTTTGTTTAAAATCGTCGGAACCGGAACGGCAGATTTAGCTTCCTATCAGGCTGGTATGACATTTAATGTGTTGGGACCTAGTGGAAATGGATTTCCAAGCGAAAACAAGGAACTAGAGACAGTATTGTTAATAGGGGGTGGAATTGGTGTGCCACCATTATATTATCTTGGTAAAACATTATCTGAGCAGGGGAAGCAAATTGTCGCTGTGCTGGGTTTTCAAACCGCTGAAAATGTCTTTTACGAAAATGAATTCCGCGAACTTGGTGAAACGTATATTGTTACGGATGATGGATCTTATGGTTATAAGGGATTTGTAACAAATGTTATAGATAAAACAAAGGATTTTGACACGTACTATTCCTGTGGTCCTATACCAATGCTTCAGGCAGTACAAAAAAAACTTGCTGACAAACCAGGATATATTTCCCTGGAAGAACGGATGGGCTGCGGAGTAGGGGCATGCTTTGCGTGTGTTATACCGACAGACGATGTGGGTGGATATAAAAAGATTTGCAAAGATGGCCCGGTTTTCAGGGCCCAGGAGGTGACTTTATGAGTTCTTTAGCCGTTGAATTACCTGGACTGAACCTGAAAAATCCAATCATGCCCGCCTCAGGCTGTTTTGGATTTGGACGGGAATACAGTGATTTCTATGATTTAAGTAAACTCGGTGCGGTAATCATGAAAGCTGCCACAGGGACACAGAGGTATGGCAATCATACGCCACGTGTAGCTGAGACCCCGTCTGGTATGCTGAATGCAATTGGGCTGCAGAATCCAGGTGTTGCTAAAATTATCGAAACGGAAGTACCCTTTTTGGGAAATTATGGTGTTCCTATTATTGCAAATGTCGCGGGAAGCACATTGGAGGAATATGAACTGGTGGCTAAAACATTTAATCAGACGGATAAAGTCGATGCACTTGAGCTCAATATATCCTGCCCGAATGTAAAAGAGGGAGGAATTCAGTTTGGCACAGATCCTGAAATGGCAGCAAATGTCACCAGAATTGTTAAAAGAGCGAGCAATCTTCCTGTTTATGTGAAACTTTCTCCAAATGTTACAGATATCGTAACAATGGCAAAAGCAGTGGAAGCTGCAGGGGCAGATGGTTTAACAATGATTAATACCTTATCGGGTATGCAGCTCCATCTGCCAACAAGGCGTCCACTACTGGCTAATAAGACAGGTGGTCTCTCCGGACCGGCAATTAAACCTGTTGCCATCCGGATGATTTATGAAGTTAAACAGCATGTAAACATTCCAATTATCGGGATGGGTGGCATCAGTAACGCGGAAGATGTGCTGGAATTTTTGCTAGCAGGAGCTAATGCTGTTGCCGTTGGTACGGCAAATTTCCAAAACCCGTTTATTTGTCCTGAAATCATTGAAGCACTACCTGAAGTACTTCATAAATATGGATTTGAATCGGTTTCAGAAGCTGTTGGAAAAGGAGTTCATGCATCATGAATCAGTCAATCTATGTAGCCCTTGATTTTGAAAACTGGTCAGAAACAAAGCATTTCCTGGATATAAATGAATTACAAGGTATTCCTGTAAAAGTGGGAATGGAATTATTTTACCGGGAAGGCCCCCGGGTAATAGAGAAATTAAAGGAAAATAATCATGCTGTTTTCTTGGATTTAAAGTTACATGATATACCGACTACCGTAATGAAAGCAATGAAAAATCTTGCTGGACTCGATGTGGATATCGTTAATGTCCACGCGCTGGGAGGAAGCGAGATGATCAAACGTGCCAGGGAAGGATTACTCGCAGGCGATGGGCACAATACGAAATTAATTGCTGTAACCATTTTGACTTCGCTGGATAACGATACGTTGAATAAAGAACTCAGACTACCTGGAAAGTTAGAGGAAAATGCCGTTCACCTTGCTGATTTTGCAAAAGGAAACGGTGCCGACGGGGTTGTCTGTTCCGTCCATGAAGCAAAGCAAATAAAAGCTGTTTGTGGTTCATCCTTTTTAACAGTTACACCAGGGATTCGATTAAAAGAATCGAATGCGGATGACCAGAAGCGAATTGCAACGCCTGGATTTGCTGGCAGTAATGAAGCAGATATACTTGTAATCGGTAGAAGCATTACCCAAGCCGTGGAGCCATATAAGGCATATAAGCAAGCAGTAAAGGAGTGGCAGCATGGAATTAAATCATGAATTGGCAAGAAATCTGTTAGCGATTAAAGCAGTACAAATAAATACAGAAAAATATTTCACTTGGACCTCAGGCATAAAATCACCTATATATTGTGATAACCGGTTAACAATGTCCCATCCGGAAATCCGCAATAAAATATCCAAAATATTTGCCGAAATCATTGAAAATATGGAAGAAAAACCAGATGTAATTGCTGGATGTGCGACTGCAGGAATACCTCATGCAGCCTGGCTGGCAGACAGATTGGATTTACCAATGGTCTATGTCAGGTCCAAACCAAAAAGCCATGGAAAAGGAAACCAAATTGAGGGAGAATTTAAAGCCAGTCAAAACGTTCTCGTTATCGAAGACCTTATTTCTACAGGAGGCTCTTCCATTGAAGCGGCACAAGCATTAGATCATGAAGGTGCGAATGTGATTGGTGTTTTAGCGATCTTTACCTATGGTTTAGAAACATCCACCCGGCAATTTGCCGATGCAAATATAAGCTTCCAGACAATTACAGGATTTGATCAGTTAGTGGATGTGCTCGTTGAGGATGGGAAAATTGAAAAAGTGGAAAAAGATGAATTACTGACATGGCGGAATCAATTATAGGCAATTTTAGGAAACTTAAACTTAACGAAGAAATGACCTGTGCTGGTCATTTCTTTTGACATAAAATCATCCATTCATCAATGGTAAATGTTTGAATATCTCGCCCTTCTATCTTTATTTGAAAGTAATCTTGTATCTCTTTAGCAGCATCTAATATAAAATTCCTTACTTCCGTCTTCGCTTCTTCTTTAGTTAATGTTCGAGCTAGCCATTCCTCAAAAGGTAAAGTCTTTTTTCTTAATTGCATCTGAGTTACTGATAAATTGTTCCGATGAAGAATCTGTTTCCATTCGGATATTTTCAGAGAGCGAACATGACTATAATCACGCATTTTTTCCAACCTATTAATGAACTTATCCAGAATTGGTTCTTCGGAAGCTATGTTATCGATGAATAGAAATTTTCCGTTTTTATTTAAAACACGTTGGACTTCGGATATAAATGCTTCCGGGTTGGGAAAATGATGTGCAGCAATGCGGCATGTTACAATATCAAACGTATTATTCAAAAAGGGCAGATCTTCTGCATCTGCAACGACATACTCGATATTCGTACAGGCTCTTAAATGACGTGCAGTGTTCTCCAGCATTTCTTTTGTCAGATCAGTGGCAATTACGGTCTTTACGTAATGTGATACATATTTTGCTGTATGGCCCCCGCCTGTTGCAATATCAAGTACCTTCATATTCTCTTTAGGTTCCAACCATTTTATTAGTAATGGTAAATCGCTACCTTTTGCATGTGTACTGCTGGTGACATATGCTTCTTTACTCTTTGAAAACACTCTTCGGACATTATCTTTTTCCCACATTTAGAAAACTCCCTTTCAATCATTCTTTTCTTCTATGATATGTTATCTAATGAAATAAGTATAATATTAGTATATAATGTAAAGTGATAACAATTACTTATATGATAGGGGGTTTCAACCATGAAGATTGAAGATTATGCACTACTCCTGAAATTAAATGAAATAGGTACAATTCGAGGTACGGCAAAAGCTATTTTGATTTCACAGCCTGCTGTTACTCAACGTTTAAAATATATCGAAGAATATTTCGGCCACCCCATTTTTATACGAACACCAAAACGCCTAATGCTGACTCCAACAGGCGAGATGATTCTGGAGCATGCAGAAAAGGTAATCACACAGGAAGAGGAATTGAAAAATAAACTTGCTCTTTCTAGTAAAGAGGTACAAGGAACTTTATCCATTGCTTGTTCTTCATTGATCAGCCAAAGATTTTTACCTGCTATTCTGGGAGAATTCACGGCTACTTATCCAAAAGTAGCAATTGAGCTAGTTACAGGGATCAGTGAAGACATTAAACGGGACCATAAAAACTACCATGTTTGTATTATCAGGGGCGAGAAATTAAAAGAATGTACTTCGGTCAGTTTGTTTGAAGATCCTTTATACATTTTTGATACAGAGTCATTCCCAAAAAATAAAATAAAAGAACGTCCATTAATTTCTTTCAGCAGTGATGATAGTATGCATGAACTTGTGGATCATTGGCTATATCACCATCAGGAAGAAATCAAGCCATTAAAAATGATTACGGTAGACCAGATTGAAACCTGTAAGCAATTTATGAAACAGGGGATTGGCATGGCTGTACTTCCCGAGAGCGTCTCGGATTCCATGAAAGATGAATATCCTAATGTTCCATTAACATTAGACGGCAAGCCTGTGACAAGAGGAACCTGGGTTTGTTATCAAGACGGTATTCGAAAACTGCCCCAAGTGGATCATTTTATTCAAACATTAACAAATAAATCATTATTTAATGTTTAAATCTATTCAATTAAAGGAAGAATCCCAATATAACACATTATATGGGAGTGAATAAAATGAGCGAAGTTATTTTTACATCAAGTGCAACTGCAAAAAATGGTAGAGATGGACACGTAAAATCAGATGATGGATTAATTGATCTGAACTTGGTAAATCCTGCCAGCAATAAAACAGATAAAGGTTCAAATCCGGAGCAGCTTTTTGCTGCAGGTTATGCTGCCTGCTATGATGGAGCGTTAAGCCATGTAGCCGGTGAGCAAAATAAAAAAATAGATTCTGAAACAACAGCGGATGTAGATTTTATGAAAGATGAGGATAACGGCGGCTTTAAGATTGGTGTTACGTTAAATATTAAAATTGAGGGTGTTAGCGCTGAAGAAGCAGAAGAGTTAGCAGAAGCTGCCCATCAATTCTGTCCATACTCCAAAGCGACAAGGGGTAATATTGAAGTAAAATTAAATCCGAAAGCAGTTTAATTATAGAAACGGATGATTCCAGGCGGAATCATCCGTTTCTTCATTTCTTTTTCAATTTTTCAATTGTCTTTTGATTTGGAGTAACATACAATGTTTTTTGATTATCATAGGTTACATAGCCCGGTTTTGCTCCATTTGGCTTTTTTACATGTCTTATTTTTGTGTAATCAACCGGGACAGAGGAGGAGTCACTGGATTTGCTAAAATATGCTGCAATTTCTGCTGCTTCTTTTAGCGTAAGTTCATGCGGTTCTCCGGATCGGATAATCACGTGAGAACCCGGAATATCTTTTGTATGGAGCCAAATATCATCCCGATGAGCCAGTTTTGTTGTTACATATTCATTTTGTTTGTTGTTTTTACCAACGAGAATCACTGTTCCATCCGATGCTCTATATTCTTCAGGAACCGGGTTTTTCGGTTTGTTTTTATTTTTCTTATGCGTTTTCTGTTTCTTCAAATATCCTTCTTCCCGCAACTCTTCTCGTATCTCCTCGATATCTTCGACTGCTGCTACATCAATTTGCTGCAGTAATTGGTCAAAATAATTAATTTCCTCGTTTGTTTTGATAATCTCCTTTTCAATTACCTCTCTTGATTTTTTCAACTTTTGATAGGATTTGAAATAGCTTTGCGCATTCTCACTTGGAGTCTTATTCGGATTTAAATCGATGGTCATTTCGTTTTGTTCCGGATCATAATAATCGACAACCGAAACGGACGCATCACCTGTAGATACAAGGTGCATATGGGCTGTCAGTAGTTCACCAAGTTTTTGAAAACGGTCTGCTCCTTCTGCTTTTTTCATTGTTTGTTTATGCTTTTTTAACTTCCTTATATTTTTATCTTTTTCATTTTTAATAAAACGGTATAAATCCTTTGCCTGTTGTTTAACGCGATCACGTTCCGCTTTACCGGAATAAAATTCGTCCAGCAATGTATTGGTTGATGAAAAAGATTCTTTTTCACCATCAAAGGAAGTTATTTGGAGAACATGAAAGTCTTCTTTATTTTTTCGATAAATTGCCGGAGTGTATAAGTTATTTTGGATTTGTTCTTGGACCTCCAGGAATTTATTCATAAATACATTGGAGGAACCTAAACTGGCCCGGTGTACGATCTCTCTTGCTGCCAGGGGAGAGAAGCCGACTAATGTATGAACAATTTGTGTATCCAGTTTACCCGCATTGAAATCAAGTCTTCGAATAAATTGATCACCATCTATTTCAAGGGGATTTAATTTATTCTGCATTGGTGGAAGTACATAGTCCTGTCCAGGAAGAATGATTCGGTGGCGGTTCTGGGACATGGATACATGTTTCAAACTGTCGATAATATGACCTTTTTCTTTATCAATTAACATTACATTACTGTGTTTTCCCATGAGTTCAATCACGAGTGATTTATAAGCGATATCGCCAATTTCATTTCTCGTTTTAATAGAAAAGGTCACAATACGTTCCATTCCAAATTGTTCGATTTCCTCAATGATAGCTCCCGATAGGTGTTTTCTTAGAATCATACAAAACATCGGTGGTTCCTGCGGATTTTTATAAGCGTCATTCGTCAGATGAAAACGTGCGTATGTTGGATGAATGGAAAATAATAATGCATGATTTTTTCCCTTGCTTCTAACGGTGAAAATGAGTTCTGTTTGTGTTGGCTGATAAATTTTCGTGATTTTTCCTGGTAGGATTTCTTGTTTTAGTTCCTCTGTTATTGCTCTAGTTACAATACCATCAAATGGCATACAATCACCTCATTCTGTAATTATAGCATTTTTTAGGACAAGTCTGCATAGAAATCATAGTGAGAATATAAATGCGGCTAAAATCTCGAAGACATGCTGGCTGATTTGGAGGGATACAATGTGAAATGGTATCAATTAGATGTAGATCGTGTCGAGCAAAAACTACATGTAACATCAAGCAGAGGACTAACAGCTAAACAAGTGGAACAACGGCGCAAGCAATATGGAGAGAATATACTTCAGGGACAGAAGCAAACATCCAAATGGCTAATTTTTCTAAAGCAATTCCAGGACTTTATGGTTATCGTTTTACTCGCTGCAACATTAATAGCCGGGCTACTTGGAGAATTTATTGATGCAATAGCTATTATGGTAATTGTTTTAGTGAATGGAATAATTGGCTTCTTCCAGGAGCAGAAGGCGGAAAACTCCCTCGAGAAGCTGAAAGAATTATCAGCGCCAATGGCAAGTGTCTTACGTGAAGAAAAATGGGGAAAAATCAATTCAAGGGATGTTGTTGTTGGAGACATTGTTAAATTAAATAGTGGTGATCGAATCCCTGCAGATGTCCGGATTGTAAAATCAAACAGTATGGAAACAGAAGAATCTGCCTTGACCGGGGAATCCCTTCCAGTGATGAAACATGCAACTGCTATTGTAACAGACAGTTTGGATGCACAGGATCAGGTTAATATGGGGTTTATGGGGACACTGGTTACACGAGGTTCTGGTGTTGGTATTGTAGTCGGAACGGGTATGAACACAGTGATGGGACAGATCGCATCATTGATGGTAAGCACAAAGAAGACTGTCACACCATTGGAGAGAAAGCTTGCTGAACTAGGGAAAATATTAATTGTGGTTGCATTAGTTCTAACGTCTCTGGTCGTAGCACTGGGGGTTTTCCAGGGGCATACCGTTTATAATATGTTTTTAGCAGGGATTTCTCTTGCTGTAGCAGCAATTCCGGAAGGCTTACCGGCAATTGTGACTGTTGCACTATCATTAGGTGTCCAGCGCATGATTAGAAAAAAAGCGATTGTACGAAAATTATCGGCTGTTGAAACATTGGGATCGGCCTCTGTTATTTGTTCCGATAAAACAGGTACAATGACCGAGAATCAAATGACAGTTAAGGAAGTTTATATAAACGAAGAACATTTGTATGTAACAGGTGACGGTTATGATATTCGCGGAGACTATTTTCTGAACGATAAAAAGGCGAATGATCATTTCCCCAACTTGGAATCCATGCTTTTATATGGGATGCTTTGCAATAATGCTTCCTTGCGCGTGAAAAAAGGAAAATATTTTATCGATGGGGACCCAACGGATGGAGCGCTTTTAGTTGCAGCAAGAAAAATAGGGCTAACAGCAAGTAAAGGTGAGAATTATCGTATTATTAAAGAAATTCCATTTGATTCCGAGCGTAAACGGATGAGTGTTATTGTAGAAGATGAAAATGAAATGCGTTTTTTAATTACAAAAGGCGCCCCCGATGTTCTTATGCCCAGATTTGCGTTTTCAATCGATAGTAACGGAAGAAAGCTGCTGAAGGAAAGAGACAAGAATAAAATTGAACAAGCTGTAAATAACATGGCTGATAAAGCATTACGAACGATAGCAATCGGTATGAAGCCGATTTCAAAAAATGACTCCCTGGACACGGCTTTTATCGAAAAAGACCTGACATTTATAGGTATCTATGGAATGATTGATCCACCAAGAAAAGAAGTCAAACCGGCAATTGATGAGTGTAGACAAGCTGGCATAAAAACAGTAATGATTACCGGAGATCATGTTAAAACTGCCAGATCTATTGCAGCAAATCTGAATATCTTACCCGAGAATGGGCTTGTGCTGGAAGGACATCAATTAAACCAAATGTCTGTTACAGAACTGGAGGATGTTATTGATGACACCTATGTGTTTGCCAGAGTTACACCAGAACATAAATTAAAAATTGTCAAAGCCTTTCAGGAAAGAGGACATATTGTAGCAATGACAGGGGATGGAGTGAATGATGCACCAGCAATAAAAGCGAGTGATATTGGGATAAGTATGGGAATAAGCGGAACGGATGTAACAAAAGAGGCCTCTTCTTTAGTTTTAATGGATGATAACTTCGCGACAATTAAATCAGCCATTCAGGAAGGTCGAAATATCTATGAAAACATCCGAAAGTTCATCCGTTATTTATTGGCATCAAATGTCGGAGAAATTCTGGTCATGCTATTTGCAATGATGCTTGCACTGCCACTGCCTCTTGTACCTGTGCAAATATTATGGGTTAATCTAGTTACAGATGGTCTGCCGGCAATGGCGCTCGGCCTTGATAAAACGGAAGAAAATGTTATGAGACGGGGGCCACGTAATCCACGAGAAGGGATTTTTTCCAGGGGGCTTGGTTATAAGATTATCAGCCGGGGTATTATGATAGGAATTGTAACGTTAGTAGCCTTTATGCTCACATATCAAAATAATCCTGATAATCTGATTTATGGCCAGACTGTAGCTTTTACAACACTGGTAATAGCACAACTTATTCATGTTTTCGACTGCCGTAGTGAGAATTCAATCTTTTCAAGAAACCCATTTGAAAATATGTATCTAGTATTCGCTGTACTTTCATCTTTATTGTTATTGCTTGTTGTAATTTACTGGGAGCCATTACATCCGATTTTCCATACCACATTTTTAAGTTTGAGAGACTGGGTGTTTATTATCGCATTTGGTGCACTTCCTAGTTTACTATTTGGATTCACAAAAAAATAACGAATGATACCCGAATCTGTAATCTAATGTAATAGCAGATTCGGGTTTTCTTTTTAGAATATTTATCGTTATAATTGAGATACGGATGTGATAATAATGGTAATGAGTATGACGGGATACGGGAGAAATGTGTTATCCTTGGATAATACAACAATAACTGTAGAAATACGAAGTGTTAACCACAGGTATTTGGATGTGGCATCCAAGGTTCCCAGAACTTTTATATTTCTGGAAGATAAGATTAAAAAAATGATACATACTTACTTTCACCGGGGTCGGGTGGAAGTATATATCAGTGTTGAAGGAGAAGGCTTTATTCACAAAACATTGAAAACAGATTGGGATTTAATGGATCAGTATATGCAACAGGTGGGTAAAGCGAAGGAGCGATACAAACTGTCAGGAGATATACCGGCAACAATTATAACCACTATTCCTGATTTAATTACCATTCAGGAATTACAAAACCAGCCGGATGAATGGAAAGATTCTATTCTAAATAGCATGGAAAAAGCATGTGAAGAAGTTCGTACGATGCGTGAAGCTGAAGGCCATTTTTTACTACATGATATAAACAAAAGAATGGAATTAATTCATCACACTGTTTCTTGTTTACAAACATTAAGGTCAAGTGCAGTGGAGTCCTATAAAGAACGCATTCGCAAAAGAATGGAGGAACATTTGGATGAAACCATTATAGTAGATGAGGCAAGAATTCATCAGGAAATTGTTCTTCTAATAGAAAAAGGAGACATCACCGAAGAGATTGTCCGTCTGTTTAGTCATATTGAACATTTTAATGACACGCTGGGCGAGACTGGGCCTATTGGCAGAAAGTTGGATTTTATTACACAGGAATTGCATCGGGAAGCTAATACAATTGGTTCTAAATCCACTGATGCCGAAATAAGTGAATATACGGTAGCTTTAAAGAGTGAAATTGAGAAAATTAAAGAACAAGTACAAAATATTGAGTAAAACCTTGCATTTTCGCTATCTTTTTCCTTATAATAAACGTATTATAGATTTAAGAGCGAATTTTAGTAAACAAAGATGAAATATAGAGAAGTAACCAAGGGGGAAAAAAGGTGAGTTTACGTTTAATTAATATAGGATTTGGAAATGTAGTTTCTGCGAATAGAATTATATCGATTGTATCTCCAGAATCAGCACCAATTAAGAGAATTATTACGGTTGCAAGAGATAATAACAAATTGGTAGATGCAACGTATGGGCGAAGGACACGTGCAGTAATTATCACGGATAGTGATCATGTGGTTTTATCTGCTGTGCAGCCTGAAACAGTTGGCCAGAGAGTATTAACGCATGAAGAAATGAATGATGAATAATAGCTTTTGAAATAGGAGGAAATGTTTTGATTAAGGAAAAAGGGATTTTATTTATCCTTTCCGGGCCTTCTGGAGTAGGGAAAGGTACTGTAAGAAAAGCGCTTTTTGAGGAAGTCACTGATTTGCGATACTCCATATCCATGACAACCAGGGACAGACGCCCTGGTGAAACAGATGGAGTCGATTATTTCTATAAAACAAAAGAGGATTTTGAAAAACTGATCAAGGATAATCAGCTTTTAGAATATGCTCAGTATGTTAATAATTATTATGGGACCCCCAGAGCATATGTGGAAGAGACAATCGCTGCCGGGAATGATGTGTTTCTGGAAATTGAAGTTCAAGGCGCGATGCAGGTTAAGAAAAATTTTCCGGAAGGTGTATTTATATTTCTTTTTCCGCCAAGTCTGGTGGAACTTAAGAATAGAATCGTCAACAGGGGCACCGAGTCATCAGAATTAGTATTAAACCGGCTGAAGGAAGCTAGAAAAGAAATTGAGTTAATGGATGCATATGATTATGTAGTTGTGAATGATCAGGTTGAACGTGCAGTGAGCAAGGTGCAATCAATTATCCAAAGTGAACATTTAAAGCGGGAGCGAATCGCAAAACAATATAAAAAGTTACTGGAGGCTGAACTGTAATGATGTTAGAACCATCCATCGATGCACTGCAGGAGAAAATTAATTCAAAGTATACAATTGTTACTTTGTCTGCCAAACGTGCAAGACAAATCAGTGAAACAAAGAAAGTACTGGTTGAGAATCCTACGTCACATAAGTATGTTGGCATGGCATTGGAAGAAATATTGGAAGAAAAATTAAAAGTAGCAGAAAATTAATCAGAATCCCCCGCTTATTATCATTGGCGGGGGATTATTAATTATTCTATGATTCTTCATAATTAGGTACTGGGATTATTTATGTTATAAATAAGGTAGAAGATGATTTGTGAGAGGGGTTTATGTGATGGTATATAACAAAAATATTCTTTTAGGTGTTTCTGGTGGGATAGCAGCATATAAAGCATGTGCCTTAGTCAGTAAATTAACTCAAAAAGGGGCAAATGTAAAAGTGATAATGACAGAAAATGCGACGAAGTTTGTTTCCCCTTTGACATTTCAGGCCTTATCCAGGAATCCTGTCTATATTGATACATTTGATGAAAAAGATCCGGAAAAAATAGCCCATATTGATGTAGCTGATTGGGCGGATATTGTGCTAATCGCACCTGCTACAGCTAATATTATCGGTAAAATTGCAAATGGAATTGCTGATGAGATGTTAGCTGCCACTCTGTTGGCAACAAAGGCTAGTGTCTACATAGCGCCAGCCATGAATGTAAATATGTATGCACATCCGGCTGTAATAAAAAATATGAGGCAATTGGAAGATTGGGGCTACCATTTTATTGAGCCAGGTGATGGCTATTTAGCATGTGGCTGGATAGGTAAAGGCCGATTGGAGGAACCGGAGAGCATTATCAGTACAATAGAAAATCACCATACTGTTAATGCGTTATTTGCAGGTAAAAAAATCCTGATTTCAGCAGGTCCTACAAGAGAACAAATTGATCCTGTGCGTTTTTTTACAAACAGGTCTTCAGGTAAAATGGGATTTGCCTTGGCTGAAGAAGCCGCAAAACTCGGTGCAGATGTAACCCTTGTTGCTGGACCGTCTGAGCTGACAATTTCAAGCAAGAACATTACGCGTGAGGATGTGACAACAGCTGAAGAAATGCATGAGGTAATAAATGAACATTTTTCAACCAGCGATATTGTCATCAAAGCAGCTGCAGTTGCAGATTACCGACCGAAACACACTTATAATGAAAAAATGAAGAAACAAAGTGGGGAATTGCAAATTGAAATGGAGCGCACAAAAGATATTCTTCAATCAATCGGAGAAAAAAAGGAAAATCAATATTTGGTAGGCTTTGCTGCAGAGACTACTAATCCATTGGAATATGGACTACAGAAATTGAAGAAAAAGAACCTGGATGCCATCATTATTAACAATGTTTCAACAGAAGGAGCGGGGTTTGGCGGTGATACCAACATCGCCACCTATATGAATAAAAACAGACAGACAGAAGAAATCGCTTTAGCAACAAAAAATGAAGTTGCAGAAAAAATATTAAAATTTATTGATCGTGATATGAAGGATGGATCGGTGTGAGTATAGCAAAAGTCATTGTTGATGTTCCGGCCAGTTCCATTAATCAAACATTCGACTATAGCATCCCGAAAAGATTTGAAGAAATCCTTGAAAATGGGATGCGTGTTATTGTCCCTTTTGGCCCCAGAAAAGTAATGGGCTTTGTCGTTGGGAAAGCAGCCGGATCATCATTCGCCAAATTAAAAGAAATTACAGATGTGCTGGATTTAACTCCAGTATTAACAAAAGAACTACTGGACCTTGGGAAATGGGTGGCAAATGAAACATTAAGCTTTTATATAACAGCATTACAGGCGATGCTTCCACAGGTATTGAAGGCGCAATATAAAAAAGAAATTGTTCGGATGACAGGGGAAGAGTTGCCTCCTGTGCTCGAGAATCTTTTTGCAGGAAGAGATGTGATTCCCTTTGAAGAACTAGAAACATCTGCGGTGAGCTATGGTCAACTTCAAAAAGGCATTCAGAATGGAGAAATTTCCGTTGAGTATCTCGTAAAATCAAAAGTTACAAAAAAATATATTACAATGTTAAAGCCTGCCAGAGAAAACTATTTATTGGAAGAAGCCGTTCAAGATTTGCCTGGGAATGCAAAAAAACAACAGCAATTACTGCGATTTTTTATTGAAAGTCCAGAAGCTATTGAAAAACAATTACTCCTGAAAAAATTACAGACAACTAGCAGTACAGTGAAAGCATTGGAAGATAAATCATTGCTGGAATCGTACCGGGTTGAAACATATCGCAATCCCTATGATGATGATGCATTTGCTGAGACTGTTCCATTGAAATTAACGGATCAGCAGCAAACCGCACTTACACCGATTAATGAAAAAGTAGAAAATGAAGCACATGATGTTTTTCTTCTCCACGGTGTAACAGGAAGCGGAAAGACAGAGATATACTTACAGGCTATTCAAAAAGTTATCAGCAAAGGACAAGAAGCAATCGTACTTGTACCGGAAATTTCACTGACACCCCAAATGGTTAAACGGTTTAAAGGAAGATTTGGATCCAATGTTGCTGTAATGCATAGTGCTCTTTCAGCAGGGGAGAAATATGATGAATGGCGCCGGATCCACAAAAAAGAAGTACAAGTTGTTGTTGGAGCAAGGTCGGCGATTTTTGCTCCGTTTGAAAACCTCGGAATTATCATTATTGATGAAGAGCATGAAACAACTTACAAACAGGAGGACCAACCGCGTTATCATGCCAGGGATGTAGCTATACGCCGGGGGGGAAATCATCACTGTCCGGTGATTCTTGGCAGTGCCACCCCCACACTGGAATCCTACGCAAGAGCACAAAAAGGGGTCTATAAGTTAGCAACATTAAGTAAACGGACAAATGACAAGGCGATGCCTAATGTCGAAATAGTAGATATGAGAGCAGAACTTCATGCAGGCAATCGGACCATGTTCTCCAACAGTCTAAAAGAAAAAATTGAAAATTGTATTCAAAAAGGCGAACAGATTGTTTTATTATTAAACAGAAGAGGTTACTCGACCTTCGTAATATGTCGGGAATGCGGTCATGTGAAAGAATGTCCACATTGTGATATCGCTCTTACTTATCATAAAAACAGCAATCAATTAAAATGCCATTATTGTTCTTATGAAGAGCCAATGCCTTTAAATTGTCCGGAATGCTCAAGTGACTTAATCAGGTATTTCGGTACTGGGACACAGCGGGTGGAGGAAGCATTAACACAATTGATTCCTCAAGCCGGAGTGATCCGAATGGATGTGGATACAACGAGAAGGAAAGGTGCCCATGAGAAATTATTAACCAAATTTGCCAATGGGGAAGCAGATATCTTACTCGGTACGCAAATGATTGCAAAGGGTTTGGATTTTGAGAATGTCACATTGGTTGGTGTTCTAACAGCAGATTCTATGCTTCACTTACCGGATTTCAGGTCATCAGAAAAAACATTTCAATTGCTGACACAGGTAAGTGGACGAGCGGGAAGACATGAATTACCAGGAGAAGTAATTGTGCAGACATATACCCCTGATCATTACAGTATTGAATTGGCATCCATCTATGATTTTAGTGAATTTTATAAGAAGGAAATGATGATGCGTAAAACATTCCGGTATCCGCCATACGTCTTTTTAGTGCTTCTGACCATTTCACATGAAAACCAGGTGAAAGTTGTTCAGACAACTCAACAGATTGTTCAGATGCTTATGAAAAGTGTCCAAGGAGATACAGTGGTGCTTGGTCCTACT
Source organism: Virgibacillus ainsalahensis (assembly GCF_055380755.1). Taxonomy (NCBI): domain Bacteria; kingdom Bacillati; phylum Bacillota; class Bacilli; order Caryophanales; family Bacillaceae; genus Virgibacillus; species Virgibacillus ainsalahensis. The sequence continues at coordinate 1,467,178 of NZ_AP043943.1, forward strand.
CCATCAGCAATTCCTCGTATCAAAGATAGATATCGTTATCAATGCATGGTAAAATACAGAAATGAACCACAATTACGGGAATATATAAATAAAATACTTGATCAATTCAAAGATGAAATAAGAAAAGATAATTTATTGATAACTGTAGACATGCAACCTTATCACTTATTGTAAGGTAGATTAAACATGTATTAATCCAGAAAGAGGTTTTTGTTATGAAAAGAATTGTTTTTATGGGTACACCGGATTTTTCCGTACCAATTCTGCAGAGATTAGTGGAATCGGATGATGAAGTTGTCCTTGTCGTCTCACAACCTGATCGGCCAAAAGGAAGAAAACGAATAAATACACCACCACCGGTTAAGATAGAAGCTGAAAAACATCAAATTCCAGTCTTTCAGCCGGAAAAATTAAAAGATGGCTATGAGGAAATTCTAAAGTATAATCCGGATTTAATTGTTACAGCAGCATATGGACAGATCTTACCAAAGGACTTACTTGAGACTCCAGAGTTCGGATGTGTTAATGTACATGCCTCATTACTTCCTGAACTGCGTGGCGGTGCACCAATCCATTATGCCATTATGCAGGGAAAAAAAGAGACTGGTATAACAATTATGTATATGGTTGAGAAACTGGACGCCGGTGATATTCTGACTCAGCAATCCGTACCAATTGAAGCAGACGATCATGTCGGCTCTATGCATGATAAGCTTTCGAAAACAGGAGCGGAATTATTGGTCCAAACTTTGCCAAAATTATTTGAAAATGAGTTAACACCGAAGAAGCAGGATGAAGTAAGTGTAACCTTTGCGACAAATATAAAGCGTGAACAAGAAAAAGTTGACTGGACAAAGACAGATACTGAAATTTATAACCATATAAGGGGTTTGCATCCATGGCCAGTTGCCTTTACCTTATATGATGGTAAAGTCATGAAACTCTGGTGGAGTGAATTGGATGATAAGGAATACAAGGGTAAGCCAGGCGAAATTGTTCGAAAAGAGGAAGACTATTTTGTCGTTTTATGCGGCAACCAGAAAGGTCTTCAAATTAGAGAAATTCAACCAGCAGGGAAAAAAAGAATGACCGTCAAAGAATATTTGTTAGGATCTTCAGAGCGAATAAAAACTGATATTGTGATGGGTGAATAAGATGGCTGATTATCAATTAAGAAACACTATGTTGAATTTACTGATACGTATCGATAAGGATAAAGGATTCAGTCATTTACTTATCGATCATGAATTAAGGTCGGGAAAAATAAATCCAAAAGATGAAGGGTTGCTTACAGAAGTAGTCTATGGAACAATTCAACAAAAATTCACGCTGGATTATTATTTGGATGATTTTGTTGATTCAAAGAAAAAACTTGATCAGTGGGTAAAGATGTTATTACGTATGTCTGTTTATCAAATGGTCTACTTGGATAAAATACCGGACCATGCGATTATTCATGAAGCTGTGGAAATTGCCAAACAACGTGGACATAAAGGTATTTCTTCTTTCGTGAACGGGGTACTGAGAAACATACAGCGAAGAGGTGTTCCGAAAACCAGTGCCATAACAGATGATACAAAACGGCTTTCAATTGAGACAAGTCATCCACAATGGCTTGTAGAAAGATGGATTTCTTTTTATGGATACGAAATTACTGAAGAAATGTGTAAAGCAAACCTGATGCGTAAAGCCAATTCTGTTCGTGTACAGCCATTGAAGATAACCCGTGAGGAAGCCATACAAAAATTGAATGAACAAGGCTTAGAAGCAAGACCGTCTTCATTTTCTAGTCAAGGGATTATAGTCGATAAGGGAAATGTTTTAAAAACGGAATTATTTAAAGAAGGCTATGTCTCCGTACAGGATCAAAGTTCTATGCTTGTGGCTGAAATGCTTGAAACACGCCCACACATGCAAGTATTGGATGCCTGTAGTGCCCCTGGTGGAAAAGTAACTCATATTGCTGAAAAAATGCAAAATAAGGGAACAATTCATGCTTATGATCTTCATAAAAAGAAGGTAAAGCTTATTGATGAAAAGTCCGCTGGTCTGGGGTTAACCATTATTGATGCAAAAGCAGGCGATGCAAGAAAATTGCAGAGTGAACATCAAAAGGAAAGCTTTGATCGAATATTAGTCGATGCACCGTGCTCCGGTCTGGGTGTAATTAGAGGAAAACCGGAAATAAAATACGATAAGCAGGAATCTGATATAAATCGTCTATCGACAATACAGTTGGAAATACTGGAAAGTGTTGCTCCTTTGCTTAAGAAAAAGGGGTTTTTGCTCTATAGTACCTGCACGGTTGATGTGGAGGAAAATCAAAATGTAGTAAGCAAGTTTCTGGAGAGAAACACAAATTATTTAATAGATAAAAATTTTTTTGAAGAGCTTCCTGTCAATATAAAGAAATCCGTTGGGGTTACTGAATACGGTTTGCAATTATTCCCGCAAACATTTAATACTGATGGATTCTTTCTAACAAGATTTATTAGAAAAAGTTAATTTGTAATGTTCTTTTAAGAGCAGAATTGTGCAATACTTGTACTGGGTATTCAATAAAGCTAGTGCAAAAATTACCGAACCAAGGCCGAATGTTTCTGAATCTGACAAATTATTCTCAGTTATTTTTGAACACTTGATTTTAAACGTTGCTGTTAAGAGGGGGGATAGGATGAAAGGGCAATTTATGACAGACACAGGTAAAGTTAGAAGTCATAATGAAGACGCTGGAGGTATTTTTTATAATTCCTCCGGACAATTTCTAGCAATCATTGCGGATGGGATGGGCGGCCATCTAGCTGGTGATGTAGCAAGTCAAATGGCAATAAATATAATAAAAGAAAAATGGCAGGAATGTAAGGAATTGCACTCACCTGATGAAACGGAAAAATGGTTAACTAGTGCTGTAACGAGTATTAATCAATCTATCCATACACATTCATTGCAAAATGAAGAGTGTCAAGGGATGGGCACAACAATTGTTATAGCAGTCTGTATAAAGGATTTTCTTACCATAGCACATATTGGTGACAGTAGATGTTATGTTTATGATGAAAAAGGATTGAAACAAATTACGGAAGACCATTCGCTAGTTAATGCACTTGTTCAATCTGGCCAAATTTCAAAAGATGAGGCCCAACAGCATCCTAGAAAAAATGTGGTATTAAGGGCATTGGGAACGGAAGAGGATGTAGTTGCCGATGTGAAGTCTCTTGGACTGGATCAAGGTAATAGACTACTGCTATGTTCGGATGGACTTACTGATAAAGTGCGGGATGATGAAATTGCCGAGTATTTACATGACTCTAAGGAAATAGGAGAAACCGCACAACAGCTAATTAATTTAGCTAATGACCGTGGCGGAGAAGATAACATATCATTGATCATCATACATGAAGATTCTTCTGTGAAAGAAGGTGACTTATCATGTTAAATGGTCGCCTGATAAACGACCGCTATCAAATAAAAAGAACAATTGGCGGCGGGGGTATGGCTAATGTTTATTTAGCAGCCGATACGATATTAGACCGCGATGTCGCAATGAAGGTCCTGAGATTGGAATATGCCAATGATGAAGAATTTATAGCGCGTTTTGACAGGGAAGCACATGCAGCAATAAGTCTTGCTCACCCAAACATTGTGAATATTTATGATGTGGGTGAAGAGGAAAACATTTTGTATATGGTAATGGAATATGTTGAGGGAATGACACTTAAGGAATACATACAACACTATGGTCCTGTTGAAGTTGAGAAAGCTTTGGATATTATGACGCAAGTCACTGCGGCTATAGCACATGCCCATGCAAATGATATCGTCCATCGGGACATAAAACCACAAAATATATTAATTGATACACAAGGACAGGCGAAAGTAACTGATTTTGGAATAGCCATTGCACTAAGTGCCACTTCTTTAACGCAGACAAACTCAATTTTAGGTTCTGTTCATTACTTATCACCGGAACAGGCGAGAGGTGGAATGGCAACGAAAAAGTCAGATGTTTATTCGATCGGAATTGTTCTTTTTGAATTATTGACTGGACGTCTACCGTTTTCGGGTCAATCGCCTGTCTCTATAGCATTAAAGCATTTACAAAGTGACACACCCTCTGTTAGAAAATATAACCCGGATGTGCCCCAAAGTGTGGAGAATGTTGTTTTGCAGGCAACATCCAAGGATCCTTTTCACCGATATGATTCAATTTATGACCTGGAAGACGCACTTGAAAAAGCTTTGGATCCCAGCAGATGGAATGAAAAAGTGTACACGCCACCTTATGAAGCAGGAGAAGAAACGAAAGCTATACCTGTTATTACAGATCAACATTTAGAAGAAAATGTTAATCAGGAAACGATGGTTCACCAAAATGGTAGTAGTACAAAAGGATTTCCTCCAAAAGAAGGCAAGTCAAAAAAGAATGGAAAAAAGAAGAAAGAGAAGAAACCGAAAAAGAACAGAAAGAAAAAATGGATAATAGGTGTTATTATATTTTTACTGTTGATATTAAGTGCTGCACTCCTAATTCCAACCCTAATGCCAAAGGATGTCACTATTCCAGACGTGACGGAAATAGAATATGATGCTGCAGTAGAACAGTTGGAAAATCTTAATCTAATTGTAGAACAGGAATTGGTTTACTCTGATGAAATAGAGGAAAATCATGTAGTAAGAACCAATCCCCTTGCAGAAAAAACAGTGAAGGAAGGTTCTACGGTTACATTGGCTGTCAGTCAGGGAAAAGAAACTTTCGATTTTGATGATTATGTTGGGAGAGATTTTAGTCAAGTGGAGAGAATTCTTAATGAAGCGGGGTATACCGATATAATAACATATGATAAGTATTCAGACCAACCAGTCGGAGAAATTATCACACAAATTCAACCGGAACCGGATAGTGAGGTTGTGCCAAGTGAAACGCGAGTCATTTTTGAATTAAGTATGGGACCAGATTTAGTCAGTTTAAACAACCTTACAGGGATGACGGAACAAGAAGCAAGAGAGTATCTGGAAAGTGAAAATCTGACAATGAATATTATTGAAGAAAACTCTGAAAGTACACCAGAAGGCGGAGTTATCCGTCAGGAACCTGAAACAAATATGCAACTGGAAGAAGGTTCAACAGTTAATGTATATATTTCAACAGGCCCTGAAGAATTGCCACCCGTCTCCCGGACTATAACTTATACGGTGCCTTACGAGCCAGAAACTCAGGAAAGTGAATCGGAAGAAGACAATGTAGATAATGAAGGCGATGACGAACAGCAGGAACAGGAAGAACAAACAGTACGTATATATATTGATGACTTGAATAACAGTATTTCAGAGGTGTTCAAAGAAGAATCAATAACAGAAGATACCGAATATGAGTTTTCATTGAATATCGCACCTGATGAGGTCGCAGAATATATGATTATGCGCGATGACGATGTTCTCATAAATGACTCAGTTTCTTATGAAGAAGGTGAATAAATGGCTGAAGGCAGAATTATAAAGGCTTTAAGTGGATTTTACTATGTACAGGCAGATGATAAAACATACCGATGCAGGGGGAGAGGTGTTTTTCGCAATCAGAATATAACACCTCTGGTCGGCGATTTTGTTGTCTTTGATATCAATGAATCAGATGAAGGTTATATTATGGAAATCAAACAGAGGGAAAATGAACTGGTACGTCCACCGATAGCAAATATTGACCAAGCAATCATTGTAGCCTCTGCCTCCAACCCTGGTTTCAGCAGTACACTGTTGGACCGTTTTCTTATATTGATTGAGGGAAAGGATATTGAACCAGTAATTTTCATTACTAAAATGGACGCGGCAACGAATGATCAGAAACAGGAAATTGAACAATACCAAATAGATTATCAGCAGATTGGGTATGAAGTAGAATTACTTTCATCAAAAGAACCTGCAAATTTTCCTTTATTGAAGCATTATTTTTCAGGTAAAGTAACTGTTTTCGCAGGACAATCCGGTGTTGGGAAATCTTCTCTGTTGAATGCATTTGATCCATCGCTTCTTCTCAAAACAGGGGAAATTTCCAAAAGTCTTGGCAGGGGAAAGCATACAACAAGGCATGTTGAACTTGTACAGGTTCATAATGGACTTGTAGCAGACACCCCTGGTTTCAGCGCGTTGGACTTTAAGGGAATAGAGCCGCAAGATTTAACAGACTGTTTTCCGGAGATGCGACAGCGAAAGGGCGAATGCAAATTTCGAGGTTGCATGCATTATAAAGAGCCGGGATGTGCAATTAAACAAGATGTAGAAACCGGACAGATACATGCATACAGGTATAAACATTATTTAAGTTTTCTTGAAGAAATACAATCCAGAAAGCCGAGGTATTAATCATGGTAAAAATAGCACCTTCAATATTATCAGCAGACTTTTCTATGCTAGGAAAGGAAATAAAAGATGTGGAAAAAGGAGGAGCAGACTATATACATGTGGATGTAATGGATGGACACTTTGTACCTAATATTACAATAGGCCCGCTGATTGCAGAAGCGATCAAGCCTGTCACAAATCTGCCCTTGGATGTTCATCTGATGATTGATAATCCGGATGCATTTATACCAGCATTTGCAAAAGCTGGTGCATCCATCATTACGGTCCATCAGGAAGCGAGTGTTCATTTACATCGCTCGATTCAGCTCATTAAAGATAATAATGTGAAAGCTGGGGTTGTAATAAATCCCGCTACACCAGCCGAAGTATTACTTCCTATATTACAGGATGTGGACCTGGTTTTAATAATGACTGTCAATCCGGGGTTTGGTGGACAATCGTTTATTGAAAATACCGTTCAGAAAATCGAACAGATTGCTAAATGGCGTAAAGAGCTCAATTTATCCTTTGAAATTGAAGTGGATGGTGGTGTGAATATTCATACGGCCAAAAAATGTACTGATGCCGGGGCTGATGTATTAGTTGCAGGAAGTGCAATATTCAATCGCAGCAACAGACATGAAGCAATAAGAGACATCTTACATGCAGCTGGAGGGGAATAATAAAAATGGTCTCCATTGCAATTGTTGGAAATGGACCAGAAGAATACCATCCGGATTTTAAAGTATATAAGGATAAGATTGACATTTGGATAAGCGCAGATGGCGGAGCGTTAAGCCTGATGAAAAACCATATTCCAATTGAATTTGCTGTAGGTGATTTCGATTCAGTAAATGAAGAGGAAAAAATGCTCATTCAAAACTATGTGGAACGTTTTGACGAGTATCCTTCCGAAAAAGATGAAACAGATCTGGAAATCGCTCTGTTAAAAGCTTTTGAATTACAACCCGATAGTATTTATTTATTTGGGGTCACCGGTGGCAGACTGGACCATCAGCTTGTAAATATTCAACTTTTATATTCAATTGTCACCAAGGGATTCCAGGGGATTATAATAGATAAATCAAATTTTGTGGAGCTTACTTTACCGGGAGAATACCAAATTCACCATGATGAGGAGTATCCTAACATTTCTTTCATTCCATACTCTGAACATGTATTTGGGCTATCACTGTCAGGTTTCAAATATTCTTTATTAAACCAGGATATCTCATGGGGCACCACTTTATGTATATCAAACAAGCTTATTTCAAATAATGGTACTTTTTCTTATGAAAGAGGCATATTATTACTAGTAAAGAGTCGTGACACGATTCCGGTTAGGTTTGGTTTGTAATTAGAGGAGGGTGCACTCATGAAATTTTATACTATTAAACTCCCAAGATTTATCGGTGGATTCGTAAGGGTTGTTATTGGTGCATTTAAAAAAGATAAGTAAATCAAACTAGCTTTTGTCAAATGAATTGGCAGAAGCTAATTTTTTCAGAGGATAGCATGTGAATTTTGTTTCTGTACACGGGAATTTGTCTCCGGAGCTGTAGTTTTGGTAATTGCTCCGGATCAAAGCATTATCCATCAACATATATTTAGGCTATAAATACGAAAAGCACCCACTGTGCAGGGGTGCTTTTTGGTTATGAACTAATGTTGTACTTTATTCAGGGTATTATACGCGCTCTACTTTACCTGATTTAAGTGCGCGTGCAGAAACATAAACACGTTTAGGTTTTCCATCTACCATAATCCGTACTTTTTGCACATTAGCTTTCCAATTACGCTTGTTGGAATTCATAGCGTGAGAACGTTGGTTTCCAGTGCGAGTTTTACGTCCGGTAACAACACATTTTCTAGCCATGGTAATCCCTCCTACTCTAACATGTGTCATTTTGATACTTATATAATTTATCATAGGTTGTAGGAGAATGCAATTTATTTTTAACACAATAGGGTACTATTCGAATTCGGTTTAACGTAAGAAACCAACATGGCGGCTAAGAGCATGCCGCCACTATCTATAATGAGAACAGCTAATTTGGCTGAAGCCGTGCCCGTGGGAAGCAACGGTCCGCAGCGGAAATCGACATAGCAGTTACGTCGTCTTTTATATCAATTGCGACGTTAGAGGGCAACAAAATTTCACTATAAGAGCCAACCGGAAAAAGGTATAATCTTGGTTCATGGTGGTTATGCTGAATAATTTTTCTTTAATAACAGTTGCTTTCATACAAAAAGTCTATAGTTAATCTTCTCCACATAGCACTGTGGTAATCAGGCATGCTCTGCTTTAGTCACATCTATAAAGATAAATAGCTTGACAGAACAAAGATATTCGTCCATTGTAATAAGAGGAATTTTACATATATTTAATTCTGCTTTTAAAATCAAGCTGCCTGTAGTAGAATATGCTTATATAATGACGAGGTTTTAAGGGGGATAATTGATGTCCATTGAACTTAATACAAATGATGGTCAAGTAACAATTACAAATGATGTAATTTCCACAATCGCAGGTGGTGCAGCGGTGGAATGCTACGGTATTGTGGGTATGGCATCCAAAAGTCAGATTAGAGACGGAATCGCAGAGATGCTAAAAAAAGAAAATTATTCAAAAGGCGTAGTGGTACGTCAGGAAGAGAATCGTCTTCATATAGATATGTATATTATTGTTAGTTATGGAACAAAAATATCCGAAGTGGCACATAATATGCAATCCCAAGTTAAATACACATTAAATCAGTCTCTGGGATTGGAAATTGACTCTGTAAATATATTTATTCAAGGAGTCCGAGTAGCAAAGGATTAATTTTTGCGATTGTGTTTTGTAAAGGAGGAAGTAATGTGACGGTTCAAGAGTTGGATGGCAGGACATTTATACAAATGGTACTCTCTGGAGCACACCATTTGAAAAATAATGCTGATAAAATTGATGCCCTGAATGTATTTCCGGTACCTGACGGGGATACAGGAACGAATATGAATTTATCGATGACTTCTGGCGCGAACGAAGTTAAGAAGCTGGAAAGTAACGATGTATATGAAGTAGCGAATACCTTTGCTAAAGGATTGCTTATGGGAGCGAGAGGTAATTCAGGTGTTATTCTTTCCCAAATTTTCCGCGGATTTGCAAAAGGGATCGAGAAAAAGCAGGCACTTTCAACAAAAGAATTGGCAACTGCTTTTGAAAGTGGTGTTACAACTGCATATAAGGCAGTAATGAAACCGGTTGAAGGCACGATTTTAACAGTAGCTAAAGATGCAGCTGACCGTGCTGTGGAGACCGCAGAATCAGAAAATGATATCATTGTTTTAATGGAAGAAGTAATCATTGAAGCTAAAGCCTCGCTAAAGCGTACACCTGATTTACTGCCTGTTTTAAAAGAAGTTGGCGTCGTTGATTCAGGTGGACAGGGGCTTGTTACAATCTATGAAGGTTTTTTGGCTGCATTAAAAGGGGAAAAGCTGCCGGATAACCCTTCAGATATAGACATAGATGAAATGGTAAATGCTGAACACCATAAAATCACACAAGGGTTCATGGATACATCTGAAATTGTATTTGGCTACTGTACCGAATTCATGGTGAAATTTGAAGATGAAAAACTGGCAGAGAATCCTTTTAATGAAGAAGATTTTCGTAATGAATTAAGTGAACATGGTGATTCATTATTGGTTGTTGCAGATGACGAGGTTGTTAAGGTTCATGTGCATGCTGAATACCCGGGAACCTGTATGACATTAGGTCAAAAATATGGGAGCCTTATCAATATGAAAATAGAGAATATGCGGGAACAGCATTCAGCTATCGTTGGAGAAAATAATAAAAAAGTTACATCGGAAGAAAAAGCGGAGTATGGGATTGTTACGGTGGCAATGGGAAGTGGTTTAAAAACACTTCTTGAAAGCCTTGGAGCCACGGTAGTAATTGAGGGTGGACAAACCATGAATCCAAGTACTCAGGATATTACAGATGCCATTAATAGAGCAAACGCTAAAAACATATTAATTCTACCTAATAATAAAAACATTGTGATGGCCGCAGACCAGGCTGCAGAACTTGCGGATGAAAATGTGCAGGTGGTACCTACAAAGACGATTCCACAAGGGATTAGTGCGATGCTGGCATTTCATCCAGAAGCTGATATCACAGCAAATAAAGAAACGATGAACGAAGCCAGTCAACAGGTTAAGACTGGGCAGGTCACTTATGCAATCCGTGATACTCAAATTGATGGTATGACGATTGAGAAAGGTAACTTTATGGGAATTGCAGACGGAAAAATCAAAGCATCTCATGAAGATGAGAAACAAACAGTTAAATTATTATTGAAAGAAATGATTACAGAAGATGATGAAATCCTTACGATTTTACAGGGTGAGGGTGTAGATGATAAAGAAGTAGAAGAGCTCAGTAATTATATTGAAGAAATTTATGAAGATATAGAGATTGAAGTCCATCATGGCAATCAGCCGATTTATTCTTATATTTTCTCGGTTGAATAAAAACAAAAAATCGCCTTTTCATTAGAGAAGGCGATTTTTTGTTAAGCGGTAAAAAATATAAAAATCTTAAGTTCAGTTCAAAGTCACATGCCTAAGGCTTGACGAAAAAACAGCTTTTTAAAAACCTATGATTTTCATAATAAAATCAAACAGGAAAAGTAAAGAAATGATACTTAATGTAACAGATACTTCTTTTAGTTTACCTTGTGCAAATTTTACAATTGGATATGCGATAAAGCCGAATGCCATCCCGTCCGCGATACTATAGGTAAATGGAATCATCACTACAATTAAAAAGGCAGGCAGTGCTTCCGCTAAATTATCTAAAGGAATATGGCGAATGCTTTGAGCCATCAGTATACCGACAATGATTAGAATGGGACTGATAGCAGTATCTGGAATCATTGTTATCCATGGGATGATGAAAATTGTCCCAAGAAATAATAACCCTGCTGTTACAGCTGCTTTACCCGTTCTCCCCTTAGAAGCGATCACCGCAGCATTTTCTGCAGCGGAAATAGTCGGGGAGGTCCCTAAAAATGCGCAGGTAAGTGTAGAAAAGGCTGTCACCTGATAAGCCCTATTATAGCTCTCATTTCGATTTAACATATGGAGTTGTCCGTTTAATATACCCATATTTTCAAAAATAAGAATCATGGCCAACGGAAAAACAGAAAGCCAAAAGGACAATTCACCAATTGCCGTAAATGATGGGACAAATATTATTTCTTCCAACCTTACCTGTATAGAACTCCCAGGTGACGAATCGATGGTACCAAAAAGATAGGCAAGAACCGTTCCTGAAAGCATTGTTACTAAAAAATTAGCGGGTACCTTGCGGATAAATAAAAAGATTGCCAGAAATAGTGTTAAGATGGCAACAATTACAGTTGGTGAAGAGAAATCACCAACAGCCACAATTGTATTCTCTCCATTGATGACAAGACCGCTTTTTTCAAGACCAAGTAATATCAAAAATAGTCCTAATCCCGCAGTAATTCCGTGCTTCAATGAATCAGGGATGGATTCTTTTAACAAAGCGCCCAGCTTACTGAAAGCTGTAATTAAAAAGATAACAGCAGCTATCAGTACAACCGCCAGTCCTTCCTGAAAATTAAGACCGGTTCCTTCTACTATCGAATAGGCAAATAATGCATTTATGCCCATACCGGGAATCAAAATTAACGGTAACCTTGTAAATAACCCCATCAACAATGTCCCTAAAAAACTGGCTAATATTGTTGCAATCATGCCGCTCTCCAGAGAAATTCCTGCTTCGCTCAGTATCGAACCATTTACAACAACGATGTAGACGGTTGTTAGATAGCCGGTCAAGCCAGCCATTATTTCGGTACGAAGATTACCTGATGTTTGAAGTGATGGTTTTTGATTGTTATAAGGCATTTGATCTCCTCAAGATGTTACTATCCCTCTCCCGCCCGATTATAAATATATAACCCACAAGTGAGTATTATAATCTTTCTTGTTATTATTTACAACAATGGTGTCCACTATACGAAAAAATAGCCGCCATGCAGAATAGAATAATTTGACTCGATTAGGATTTGTATTTGATTACATCATCTTCTAACACTTGTAAGTCGACTGAATGAAGTCTTACATTATGAAAAAGCAAAAAGGACAAAGAAAAGTATGATAGAATCCCTTTTCTTTGTCCTTTTACTGTTTGTTTTTCATTTATGAACAATAATTAATTTAAATTGTCAAAAGCATTCACGGCTGCCTGTGCTACTTGTACATCATTTTCTACAGAACTTCCACTGACACCAACAGCACCTACAACTTTATTATTTTTCACGAGTGGGAAACCACCGCCAAAAAGAACAAGTCGTCCGTTATTTGTGGTATTTATTCCATATAGCTCGGCATGAGGTACAGTTGCTTCAGCCAGATTAGAAGTTGGCATTTTCAATGCAACAGAAGTCCAGGCCTTATTTTGTGCGATGTCGATACTGGCTAACCAGGCGTCATCCATGCGATGTGTTGCAATTAAATTTCCACCATCGTCTAAAATGGAAATGACCATTGCCACACCGACATTTTCAGCTTCTTTCTCTGCATTATCAATTAACTGTTTTGCTACTTCCAGATTTATTTTATCCATAAATATATTCCTCCCGATTGATATTTCTTGTACGATATTTTATTGCTTACTCAATGAGCCATGTGGATCAATAACGAATTTTTTAGCTACGCCACCATCAAACTCTTTATATCCTGCAGGAGCTTGATCCAGAGAAATAATCGTTGCATTTACAGCTTTAGCAATTTGTGCTTTATCGCTTAAGATGGCTTGCATTAAATCTCTATGGTATTTCATTACTGGTGTTTGCCCGGTAACAAATGTATGCGCTTTAGCAAAACCTAAACCAAATCGTATTTTTAATGATCCTTCTTTTGCATCTTTATCTTCTGCACCTGGATCACCAGTTACGTAAAGTCCCGGGATCCCTAAACGGCCACCAGCCCGAGTTACATCCATAATGGAGTTCAGTACTGTAGCAGGTTCTTCACCAGCATCTTGTCCGTGACCACTTGCTTCAAAACCAACTGCATCAATCGCGCAATCTACTTCCGGAACCTTTAGTATCTGCTCAATTTGTTCTTCCAGATTCGCATGTTCTCGCAAATTTACGGTTTCACAACCAAAGCTTTTAGCCTGCTCAAGGCGTTCTTCAATCAAATCTCCTACAATTACAACAGAGGCTCCCAATAGTTGAGCAGAATGTGCAGCCGCTAAGCCAACAGGTCCCGCCCCTGCTACATACACTGTTGACCCGGGTTTTACACCTGCACTGACCGCGCCATGGTATCCTGTAGGGAAGATATCAGATAACATCGTTAAATCCAGAATTTTATCCATTGCCTGGTCTTTATCAGGAAACTTCAACAATTGAAAATCTGCATAAGGCACCATCACATATTCGGATTGGCCGCCAACCCAACCTCCCATATCTACGTATCCATAAGCAGAACCGGGGCGATCCGGATTGACATTTTCACAAATGTGGGTGTCCTGTTGCTTACAGTTTCTACAACGGCCGCAGGCAATATTAAATGGCACCGATACAAGATCACCTTTATTTATAAATTCAACATCCCGACCTGTTTCAACAACTTCTCCTGTAATTTCATGGCCGAGAACAAGTCCGGAAGGGGCAGTTGTTCTGCCGCGAACCATATGTTGGTCACTCCCACAAATGTTAGTCGTTATAACCTTTAAGATAACTCCATGCTCACATTTTCTTCCGACATTTAGCGGGTTAACCCCAGCGCCGTCTCTTAAAATAAGCTCTGGAAAGCCAATTTCCTCAACTTCTACCACTCCTGGTTTCTTATAGACTACGCCTTTGTTAGCTACCAATGGGCACTCCTCCTCTTATATTTTTTTCCACTGGAACCAACTTCATTCTATAATATATCAAACTATTAAACAAGTTATAATTATCCAAATAATATAACTAATAATAATGTTTTTGTCTGGTGCTAAAATGTCGTAATCATTGAACTTGTCTCGAAAATTCTGCGACCAACACAGGGTATATATAAATAATGATTATCAATATAGATTTTGTTATAATCTAGAGTAGAAGTTGAATAGAAGTCAGTTCTGAAATCAGGTGGTGAGGTTATGAAATTTAATTCAGTATTTGATATCATTGGCCCAGTGATGATTGGGCCCTCTAGTTCACATACTGCTGGTGCAGCCAGAATCGGAAAATCAGCACGTGACTTATTCGGCAGAGAACCGAAATGGGCAAGAATTCATTTATATGAATCCTTTGCAAAAACGTATAAAGGCCATGGAACTGATTTTGCCTTAGTAGGTGGATTGCTGGGGTTTGAGCCGGATGATTCACGTATGAATAAGGCATTAGACATCGCAAAAGAGAAACGTATAACTGTTGAATTCATTGAAGATGAAGCAAAGGCAAGTCACCCGAATACAGCAAGAGTTATTATTGGAAATGATACGGAAAAGCTGGAGTTAATGGGTATTTCCATTGGCGGAGGGAAAGTTGAGATAACTGAATTAAACGGGTTTGAATTACGTTTATCCGGAAATCATCCGGCCATTTTAATTATGCATAATGACCGTTTTGGTGCGATCGCCTCCGTAACAAATGTTCTTGCAAAATATGAGATTAATATCGGACATATGGAAGTAAATCGAAAAGATGTCGGAAAAGAAGCTCTAATGGTTATTGAAGTGGACCAAAATGTAGAAGATTCTATTTTAGAAGAATTAGAACAAGCCGATTATATTATTCAACTGTCAAAAATTATTAGTTAGGATAAAAGAGAACAGTGTCTTGATCGATAGCGACAAAGGAAAATGCTTGCTTAAAATCTGCATAACACATAGGCAACTTGATTCCGGGTTGTCAAAGCTGGATGCGGCCGCTTCTGCTAACCAGTCAACTAGGTTGACTAAATTTTATTTACTTCATGGCCGATGATAGAGAGGAGATTGACTATGTTTCGTACAGTAGCTGAATTAGTAGAAATTGCTGAGAAAGACGAAATTTTAATATCAGAGGTTATGATACGTCAGGAAATGGATGTCAAAAATAAATCCCGCGAGGATGTGTTCGCGGAAATGGAAAAGAATCTTGCAGTCATGGAAAATGCGATAGAGGATGCCTTAAAGGGCGTGGAATCGGTAACCGGATTAACGGGTGGAGATGCAGTATTAATTCAAAACTATATGAAAGAAAAAACCCCGTTATCTGGCAATTTACTTATGGATGCAGTGAGTAAGGCGATGGGAACGAATGAAGTAAACGCTGCAATGGGAACTATTTGTGCCACGCCTACTGCTGGAAGTGCAGGCTGTGTTCCGGGAACATTATTTGCAGTGAAGAATCAGTTGAACCCTACGCGTGATCAAATGATTCGTTATTTATTCACATCAGGTGCATTCGGTTTTATAGTAGCCAATAATGCATTTATCTCGGGTGCTGCAGGAGGTTGTCAGGCTGAGGTTGGTTCGGCAGGGGCGATGGCTTCTGCTGCTATCGTCGAAATGGCAGGAGGTACACCAAAGCAATCAGCTGATGCATTTGCAATCACATTGAAGAATATGCTTGGTCTTGTATGTGATCCTGTAGCAGGTCTGGTTGAGGTGCCCTGTGTAAAACGTAATGCAGCAGGTTCTTCCCTCGCAATTGTTTCTGCTGATCTCGCTCTAGCTGGAGTTACAAGTAGAATCCCGTGTGATGAAGTGATCGGCGCGATGTATAGAATTGGAAAACAAATGCCTTCCAGTCTACGTGAAACAGGTGAAGGTGGTTTGGCGGACACTCCGACAGGCCGACTGTTAAAAGAGAAAATTTTTGGGATGTCAGTATAGAGAGAGTGATCATATATGCTTGGTGATTCGATAACAGAGATTAAAGGAATAGGCGGAAAATTTGCAGAGGATCTGGAAGTCTTACATATATATACCGTGGAGGACTTACTAAATTATTTCCCTTACCGCTATGACGTATTTGAAATTAAACCTTTAAATGAATTAATTCATGAAGATAGAGTAACCATTGAGGGAAAGGTCGTTCATGAACCTTCCCTCACTTTTTATAGTAAGAAGAAATCTCGTCTCACGTTTACCTTAGAAGTGGAAAATATAGCGATTAAAGCTGTCATGTTTAATAGGGCTTTTGCCAAAAAACAAATTCATCCTGGTGATACGTTTACCCTAACAGGTAAATGGGATGCACACAGGCTGCAAATTACAGTCAGTAATTATAAAAAGGGCCCAGTCGATGAACAGGCAGCAATCCAGCCAATATATTCAATTAAAGGTGATTTAACGAATTATAAATTAAAAAAAGTGATGCAAAATGCAATTAAAGATTTTTCAGGCGATATTATTGAGCTTTTACCTGAGAAGTATTTGCAGGAATATAAATTGCCTGCCAGGAAAAACGCATTAGCAACAATGCATTTTCCTGAAAATAGATTAGCACTGAAACATGCGCGGCGAAGGTTTATCTATGAAGAATTTTTACTATTCCAGCTTAAAATGCAGCTTTTACGAAAAATAAAGCGGGAGGCAACCCAAGGAAACACACAGCAATATAATCAAGAAAAATTGCAGGAATTTATTGATTTGTTTCCTTTTTCATTAACAAGTGCACAGGAGAAGTCCTTAAACCAAATTTTGACAGATATGAAATCACCGCACCGAATGAATCGTTTGCTACAGGGAGATGTAGGTTCTGGGAAAACAGCAGTGGCGGCCATCTGCCTTTATGCATCGATTACGGCTGGGAAGCAAGGGGCGTTAATGGTTCCTACGGAAATTCTTGCTGAGCAGCATTATCAATCGTTAACAGAATTGTTTGGGGAGAAAGCCAATATTGTTTTATTAACAGGGTCTGTAAAAGGGAAAACAAGAAAGGAGATATTGGCTGCGGTCCAGTCCCACGAGGTAAATATCGTAGTTGGTACACATGCATTGATTCAGGATGAGGTATTTTTCGATGATTTAGGGTTTGTTATTGTCGATGAGCAGCATCGGTTCGGTGTTGAACAAAGAAGAACATTACGCGATAAAGGACTTCATCCAGATGTATTATTTATGACGGCAACACCGATTCCAAGAACACTGGCGATTACCGCATTTGGAGACATGGATGTTTCCGTTATTGATGAAATGCCAATGGGAAGAAAGGAGATTGAGACGTATTGGGTTAAGGAAAATACATTCGAAAGAATTCTGCATTTTATAGAAAAACAAATTTCTTTAGGGGAGCAGGCATATGTTGTATGTCCGCTAATCGAGGAGTCTGATAAATTGGATATACAGGATGCGGTTGAGATTTATCAGCATTTGCAGGAATTTTACTCCCAAAAAGTAAATGTTGGTCTTATGCATGGAAGGCTTCATGTAGATGAAAAAGATAGCGTGATGAAAAAATTCGCCGCTGGTGAGATTCAGGTACTTGTTTCCACAACTGTTGTAGAGGTTGGAGTTAATGTTCCGAACGCGACAATAATGGTTATTTATGATGCAGAACGATTTGGCCTGTCACAGTTGCATCAGTTGAGAGGCCGTGTAGGCAGGGGAGAAAAGCAGAGTTATTGCATTCTAATTGCTGATCCAAAAGGAGAAGTGGGGAAAGAAAGAATGCGCATCATGACGGAAACGACAAATGGTTTTGAATTGTCCGAACAGGATTTAAAATTAAGAGGACCGGGAGACTTTTTCGGAAAAAAGCAAAGTGGAGTTCCTGAATTTAAAGTTGCTGATATGATTCATGACTACAGAGCACTGGAAACTGCTCGTAATGATGCCCAGGAAATAGTAGAAATGAACCTGCTGGAAGAAGATGCTGCATTTCACCAATTGCAACAGTACTTAGAAAAAGATTCAGCTTTTACAGATAAATTGGATTAACAGCATTGCTTGCATAATCGGAAATGCTATTATATATTACTATTAGTACCAAGTCATAAGAATATATAAATGCACCACCCTTTATATAATATAAGGATGAATGTCCAGGGGGTTCCGTTTAAAGTGCGTGTTTTTAATATCTATCATTCTATATCGGGTGGAAAGCGAAGTATTACTAAGATGGGGTTAAATATGAAAAAAACGAAAGCAGAGCGCCAGCAGATTTTAAAAGAGACAATTGAAGAGTCCCCCTTTATAACTGATGAAATGCTTGCAAAAATGCTTAATGTTAGTATTCAAACGATTCGACTTGACCGGTTGGAACTTTCCATACCGGAACTTCGGGAACGAATAAAATCCGTCGCCAATAATCAATGGAATGAAACTGTAAAAGCATTGCCTCTGGAGGAAGTGATTGGTGAAGTAATTGATTTAGAATTGGACAAGCGGGCAATATCCATTCTGGATATAAAACCGGAGTATGTATTTTCCCGTAATAACATAGCCAGGGGTCACCACCTGTTTGCACAGGCCAATTCACTAGCTGTTGCAGTGATAAATGACGAGTTGGCACTGACAGCAAAATCAGAACTGAAATTTACACGACAGGTAAAAGAAGGCGAACGTGTTGTTGCAAAAGCTACCGTAAAGGGGAATAATAAGGGCTTGACGGTTGTGCAAGTGGACAGTTTTGTAAATAATGAGAAAGTGTTCACAGGACTTTTTCATATGTATCAATCAAATGAAATAAGAGAGGAATAATTTTATGAGATTAGCATTGGACGCCATGGGAGGCGATCATGCACCGAAAGAAATTGTGCTGGGTGCAATGGATGCTATATCCCAGACAAAAGATCTACAAATCACCTTGATTGGTGATGAAAATAGTATTAGAAAATATTTAGCAAATGATAAAAACATTACTGTTATACATACGGATGAGGTAATTACCGGGGATGATGAGCCGGTACGTGCAGTTCGCCGCAAAAAAAAGGCTTCCCTTGTCCTGATGGCACAGGAAGTGAAGGAAAACAGAGCAGATGCTTGTATTTCAGCAGGGAATACAGGCGCATTAATGAGTGCAGGATTATTTGTTGTTGGAAGAATTCCAGGCATAGACCGTCCTGCTTTAAGCCCAACATTACCAACCATGGATGGAAAGGGATTCCTGTTGCTGGATGTAGGTGCTAATGTGGATGCTAAACCAGATCACCTTCTGCAATATGCAATAATGGGATCAATTTATACAGAGAAAGTACGTTCCATTAAAAATCCAACAGTTGGACTGTTAAATATAGGGACAGAAGAAGGAAAAGGAAACGAACTTACAAAAAAGGCCTTTGATTTATTACAAGATGCCCCAATTAACTTTGTAGGAAATGTGGAAGCAAGGGATATATTAAGCGGAGCTGCGGATGTTGTTGTAACAGATGGGTTCAGTGGAAATGTGGCATTAAAAACAATTGAAGGTACGGCGATGACGATGTTTTCGATGTTAAAAGAAACGTTTATGTCATCCACGAAAACAAAAATTGCAGCAGGAATGATAAAAAAGGATCTAAAAGGTCTGCAAAAAAAACTTGATTACTCCGAATACGGTGGGGCAGGTCTGTTTGGCCTATCTGCGCCGGTTATTAAAGCACATGGATCATCTAATCGGAGGGCAGTTTTTAGTGCAATCAGGCAAGCTTGTCATATGGTGGAACATAATGTAACTGAAACCATAGAGACCACCATTGAAACTAGACAGTCGAACGAGGAGGATAATAAATGAAACGTGTAGCTTTCATGTTTCCTGGACAAGGCTCACAAACAGTGGGGATGGGGAAAGAATTCCATGAAAATTTTTCTGAGATTAAGGAACTTTTTCAAGAAGCGAATCAGTCATTAAATAAAGATATTACCAGTCTTATGTTTGAAGGACCTGTGGAGAAATTAACAGAAACCGAAAATGCACAACCAGCACTGCTATTATCCAGTATTGCCGTCCATACTTTGTTATTAAAAGAGCAAATTCAACCAGTAATGACAGTTGGACACAGCTTAGGCGAATACAGTGCACTGGTTGCTGCTGGAGCAATTTCTTTGGAAAAGGCTTTGCCCCTTGTTGCCACACGTGGTAAATTAATGGAAGAAGCATTTCCCGAAGGCCAAGGTACAATGGCTGCAATACTTGGATTATCTCAGGAAAAGGTAGAAAAGACACTTGAAGGAATAACCGATGAGGTTGTCGATCTGGCGAACTTGAATTGTCCTGGACAGATTGTCATTTCAGGGTCAAAGGAAGGTATTGAACAGGCTAAAGTAGCTTTAAAGGAAAACGGGGCTAAACGTGTCCTTCCACTGAACGTCAGTGGACCATTCCATTCCAGGTTAATGGAATCAGCGAATGGAAAATTTGCCACTTATTTAAATGAAGTGGAAATTAATAATGCGAGTATTCCGGTATATGCCAACGTGTCTGCTGAACCTGTCACAGACAGCAGTGAAATAAAGGATCTTCTGCTAAGACAACTATATTCTCCTGTGCGATTTGAAGCTTCCATCCGTCATATGATTGATCAGGGTGTAGATGCTTTTGTAGAAGTAGGTAATGGAAAGGTTCTGAGTGGTTTAATAAAAAAAATCAATCGCAGAACACCAACGTTTGCCGTACAGGATATGGATTCATTCAATAAATTTATTTCATGGTACAAGGAGGAATCCTAATGTTAAAAGGGAAGACTGCACTAGTGACAGGGGCTTCACGCGGAATTGGACGGGCAATTGCATTGGAATTGGCAAATCAAGGTGCAAATATAGCAGTGAATTACGCTGGCAGTGAAGCAAAAGCTCAAGGTGTTGTAGAGGAAATTGAGCAACTGGGTGTAAAGGCATGTAAGTTACAGGCTGATGTCGCAAACGAGTCAGATGTAAAAGGGATGGTAAAAGAAGTAATTAGTGAGTTCGGCAGCCTGGATATTTTGGTGAATAATGCTGGAGTGACGAGAGATAATTTATTGATGCGAATGAAAGAAGAAGAATTTGACCAAGTCATTAATACGAATCTTAAAGGTGTATTTGTTTGTACGAAGGCAGTTACTAGACAAATGATGAAACAAAAATCTGGCAGAATCGTAAACGTGGCATCCATCGTAGGTGTCAGCGGAAACCCGGGGCAGGCTAATTACACAGCTGCTAAAGCTGGTGTTATAGGCTTCACCAAAACAACCGCAAAAGAATTGGCATCTCGAAACATTCTTGTGAACGCTGTCGCACCTGGTTTCATTTCAACTGATATGACGGATGCACTTAATGAGGCCCAGTATGAAAGCACGCTGTCTTTAATTCCATTGGAAAAACTTGGCACACCGGAAGATGTGGCAGGAGTTGTGCGTTTTCTTGTATCTAAAGACGCAAATTACATTACTGGACAGACGATTCATATTGATGGCGGAATGGTAATGTAAAAAAATTGGCATGCATAACGGGAAGTATGAAATAATAGGAAACGCTCATTTAGAACATGATTGAATGTTTTATTCCATTTGAAGGGGGGTGAAGATTGGTGGCAGATGTATTTGATAAAGTAAAAGCAATTATTGTTGACCGTCTTGATGTTGAAGAATCCAAAGTAACCATGGAAGCTTCTTTTAAAGATGATCTGGAAGCAGACTCTTTAGATGTTGTTGAGCTTGTTATGGAACTTGAAGACGAGTTTGATATGGAAATTGCTGATGAGGAAGCTGAAAAAATAAATACAGTTGGAGATGCTGTAAACTACATAAATAGTTTGCAGTAAATAAGAGCAAAGTCTCCGAATCTTAACTGACAATAGAAAGTCTCGCATAAGCGGGACTTTCCGTATATTTAAAGAATCGAGGTGGCATTGTGTATGGATTCTACACAATTGGAAAACCAGTTAAGTATTACATTTAATGACCATGATTTGCTCAAACAGGCTTTTATCCATTCATCTTATGTGAATGAGCATCGGCAGGAAATATTTTCGGATAATGAACGATTGGAATTTTTAGGGGATGCTGTATTGGAATTAGGTGTATCCCAGTATTTATATCGGAAAAATACCAATATGCCAGAAGGAGAGATGACTAAATTACGTGCAGCAATAGTTTGTGAACCTTCTCTTGCGAATTTTGCCCGGGGTTTGAAATTTGGTAACCATATTTTACTGGGAAAAGGGGAGGAACAAACAGGAGGTCGTGATAGGTCAGCATTATTGGCAGATGTATTTGAAGCATTTCTCGGAGCACTATATTTAGATCAGGGTTATGAGGTTGCACTGCAATTTTTGAAGGATCATATTTTTCCGAAAATAGATACAGGTGCTTTTTCGCATGCGATGGATTATAAAAGTCAATTACAGGAATTGATACAACAATACAAAAATCAAACAATTGAGTATAAAATTATGGACGAAAAGGGGCCTGCGCATGATAGAGAGTTTATTGCTCAGGTTTTCATAAAAGACGATATTGTTGGGAAAGGAATCGGCAAAACCAAGAAAGAGGCTGAACAACGGGCTGCAAAAGCAGCATTGGACAGATTTAATTCATAATATGGACGCACACGCAGAATAAAAGCTTGGCGCCTTGTTACACACCCTAAGAAAAGAGAGAAAGTTCGACTAAGAGCGGTGCCACTAATACGTGAGCAACACCGAACCGACCCACGTCGTGTGGGCTGTGGCTGAAAGCTTTAACTCAACATGCACGTTTTGTGTTCGTGAGGGGTAGAAGCGCACTGACAAGGTATTGATATACTGTCAAAATTATATACATTCTTAACGGTTGAAAAAGGCTGGAAATAAAATGATCCAGCCTTTTTCAGGCAGTTAAGCAAGTATAAAATTGCCTTACTGATACTTACTTTATTAGAATTCTAAAGTTAACTTTTTCGTACAGTACGCAATTCTTCAATAAATGCCTGCGTCTCTGCTGCGCTAAGGTTACCTTTTTGTAAAATCATATCATACATAAGCTTTAAATCATCATACTTATCGATATTATAATCATCTGGATCCAAGATCGTGCGATTAACAACATTCAACCGATCGGCTAGTTCGTTTAGGATAATTTTCATGTTTTCCTGTGATGGATAATCCAAATTCATAATAGCACCCCTTCATCTCTTCTTTTGTACATGTATTTATGATAAAATATATGCGGTAAAAAGCCAAATGTTTTTTATGAAAAGAAGAATAAATTTTTCTGCTGCGTGGAATGGGATTTTTTCAATTAGGAGAATGTATATGTATTTAAAACGGTTGGAAAGTGTGGGCTTTAAATCATTTGCTGAACGCATAAATGTAGATTTTGTACCAGGTGTAACAGCAGTTGTAGGTCCAAATGGAAGTGGAAAAAGCAATATAACCGATGCCATTCGATGGGTGCTTGGAGAGCAATCAGCAAAATCATTACGCGGCTCCAAAATGGAAGACATCATATTCCAGGGCAGTGATACGAGGAAACCGTTAAATATTGCAGAAGTTACGTTAGTTCTTGATAATCAAGATAAAGAATTGCCGCTTGACTATGAAGAAGTAAGTGTAACAAGACGAGTCTATCGTTCAGGAGACAGTGAGTTTTACATGAATAAACAATCCTGCAGACTAAAGGATATTGTTGATTTATTTATGGATTCTGGACTTGGAAGAGAAGCTTTTTCCATCATCAGTCAAGGGAAGGTAGAAGAAATACTGAGCTCAAAAGCAGAAGAAAGAAGAACAATCTTTGAAGAAGCGGCTGGTGTATTAAAATATAAGCAACGTAAAAAGAAAGCTGAATATAAATTGACGGAAACACAATCAAACTTGAGCCGGGTAGAAGATATCATACATGAAATAGAACAGCAAATAGCCCCACTGGAGCAACAGGCGGAAAAGGCAAAAAGATATAATAAACTGAAAGAAGAATTAAAACAGAAAGAAATAGCCCTCCTCATAACTGAAATTGAGAAACTTCATGATGAATGGGAAGCCTTAAAAAAGAAACTGGAGAAAGAAAAAACAGAGGAAATTAAACGTAAAACAGCTATCCAGAAGAAGAATGCTGCATTGGAAAATGAAAGGCAGGAAATACAAAAACTGGATGATTCTGTAGAAGAGGCACAATCCAGTTTATTGGAAGTTACACAGGTGCTTGAACAGTATGAAGGAAAAAAACATTTGCTTCACGAACGGGCGAAACATTTTGAACAAAACCGGCAAAAACTAAAGAAACAAAAAGAAGAAGCAGCAGTGCGCATAGGAAAGCTTCATGATGAACTTGTGAAAGAAAATAAATTGCTTTTTGAATTACAAACGGTCAAAAAGAAGACAAAGTCAGAAACAAAAAAATTGGAACAGAAATTATCCGTTGCCAATGAAAATATCTCTGAAAAAATTGAGAATTTAAAATCAGATTATATTGAGCTTCTCAACAATCAGGCGGCAAAACGCAATGAAAGACAAACAATTAGCCAGCAATTGCAACAATTTGATGCGAAAAAAGATAAACAGACTAATAAATTCCGGGAGCTCTTACAATTAAGGGAAGAAACCACAGCAAATCTTGACCAAACGAAATTAAAATTTAAAGCACAGGAAAAGCATTGTGTAGAAAAAGAAAATCAAATTATACAGTTGAAAAAAGAGATTGAACAGGGACGAAATGACCTTGAGGAATCACAAACAAAGCTGCATAAGGGATATCAGCATATTGAAAAACTGAACTCCAGAAAAGAAATGCTCGAAGAAATGAAAGAGGATTTTCAAGGATTTTTCCATGGTGTAAAAGCAGTACTGAAGGCAAGGAAAGAACGGCTTCTTGAGAATATTCATGGTGCTGTTATTGAACTTATCGATGTTCCGAATAAATATATTACAGCAATAGAAACCGTTCTGGGGGGACAAGCGCAGCATATCGTAGTGAATGATGATCAGGCTGCCCGCAAGGCTATTTCATGGTTGAAGCAAACAAATAATGGCCGTGCGACTTTCTTACCGCTGGCATCTATACAAGAACGGTTTGTCCCTAAGGATACACTTGGAAGGATAGATAATCATAGAGGATTTGTTGGAATTGCAGCAGATTTGGTGAATACAAATGCTGCCTATAAACGAGCTATTGACCATCTAATGGGCCATGTAATTATTGCTAAAAATTTAAAAGATGCAAATGAAATTGCGCAAATTGCCATGAAAAGGTTCCGTGTTATAACCCTTGAGGGAGACATCGTGAATCCGGGTGGTTCCATGTCCGGTGGTTCACAGAAGAAATCTAATCAATCCTTATTTACACGGGAAAAAGATTTAGGAGAAATTACGGAAAAGCTTGATGACTTTCAACAAAAGGCTGAAAAATTCAACCAGAAAGTCAAGACACAAAAAAAACAACTTGCTGAAAAAGAGAATCTCCTGAAAATGGAGGAAAATGAGATTGGCCCTGAACAGCAAATACTGCAGCAATTGCGATCGAAATATAAAGAATTGGAAATGAAAAGCGCATCAATCAATGACAATCTGGTTTTATATGATCAGGATAAACAGCAATTTGATCAGGAAAGTGATGAACTGAGGCTACGTGATAAAGAATTGTCAAAAGAATTAAGTGGACTAAAACATCAGCTTGAAACAATGCAGAATGAAATTGATACATTGACGCTTCAGGAGTCAGCTGTTAAAGAAAATGAAGAGCAGCTTCAGCAGAGTCTGCATGAAAAACAGATTACACTGGCAGAACAGGAAGAACGAGTCAGAAATCAACGCGAAAAAACGAATACACTGCAACAGCAGCTAGCAGAGGCAGAGCGGCAATATAATGCCAGCAATGCTGAATTAAATGAACTTATTGGCTTTAACCAATCAGAAAAAACCGAAGAAGAAATCGATCAAACGATTCAAAGCAAAAAACAGCAAAAAACGGATTTAGCAAACTCCATCAAACAAAAACGTTCCCAACGATCAGCCCGGACTCAGGCAATACAAGACCAGGAAAGGGAATTAAAAGAGGAAAATAAGAAACATCAAGACTTTCTGCAGGAAATACAGCAAATAGAAGTCCATGTAAATCGGCTGGATGTCGATTTGGAAAACAGACTATCCCGTTTACAAACCGAATATACGATAACTTTTGAAAAAGCAAAACAAACGTATGAAAAAACGAATGATATCGAAACAGCAATCTCAAAGGTTGAACAGCTCAAGACTGGAATTGATCAGTTAGGAACTGTCAATCTAGGAGCCATCGACGAATACGAACGTATTTCCAAACGTTATACTTTTTTAACAGAACAGAGAAATGATCTGGTTGAAGCCAAAGAAACGTTATATGCTGTAATTGCTGAAATGGATGAAGAAATGAAAAAGCGGTTTGGGGATACATTTACACAAATCAGGGAAGAATTTGCCGTGGTCTTCCAACAATTATTTGGAGGTGGAAGTGCTGAATTAAAATTAACCGATCCAAAAAAATTATTGGATACCGGTGTAGAAATTGTTGCACAACCACCCGGAAAGAACCTGCAGCATTTGGGTTTGCTTTCTGGTGGAGAGCGGGCATTAACAGCTATTTCTTTATTATTTGCTATACTACGTGTCCGTCCAGTGCCTTTTTGTGTATTGGACGAAGTGGAGGCAGCATTGGACGAAGCGAATGTCAGCCGTTTTGCAAAATATATAAAAACATATAGTGAAAAAACTCAATTTATAGTTATTACACACCGTAAAGGTATGATGGAAGAAGCGAATGTACTATATGGTGTTACCATGCAGGAGTCAGGAGTATCACGTTTGGTTTCTGTACGTTTGGAAGAAACGAAAGAATTGATTCAATCATAGGGAGGAATTCATTTCATGGGCTTTATGGATAAATTAAAAAATAGATTTAAACAAACGGAAGAGAAGGAAGAAGTATCAACCAAATATAAAGAGGGCATGAAAAAAACCCGGAATTCATTTTCAGGTAAAATTAATGATCTTATAGCCCGTTATCGTAAGGTTGATGAAGATTTCTTCGAAGAACTGGAAGAAGTACTGATAGGTGCCGATGTTGGCGTAATGACTGTGATGGATCTAACTGATGAGTTGAAAATGGAGGTGAAGCGCCAAAATATTAAGGATACAAAAGATGTGAAGGAAGTAATCTCTGAAAAACTTGTTGAAATCTACTACGGAGAAAATGATAAAGAAATGGAAACATTAAATCTCCAGGAAGACCAACTTTCTGTTATATTGGTTGTTGGTGTAAACGGTGTGGGGAAAACGACTTCTATTGGCAAGCTTGCACATCAGTTAAAACAGCAGGGAAAGAAAGTTGTACTTGCTGCAGGCGATACATTCCGTGCCGGAGCGATTGAGCAACTGGAAATATGGGGAGAACGAGCGGATGTAGATGTCATTAAACAAGGTGCAGGAAGCGATCCGGCTGCCGTTATTTTCGATGGGATAAAAGCTGCAAAGTCACGTGGGGCAGATGTCCTTATTTGTGACACAGCAGGCAGACTTCAAAACAAGGTAAATTTAATGAATGAATTATCAAAAGTGAAGCGCGTAATTCATCGTGAAATACCAGGTGCTC
This sequence comes from Virgibacillus ainsalahensis, assembly GCF_055380755.1. NCBI lineage: Bacteria > Bacillati > Bacillota > Bacilli > Caryophanales > Bacillaceae > Virgibacillus > Virgibacillus ainsalahensis. The sequence continues at coordinate 1,495,015 of NZ_AP043943.1, forward strand.
CACATGAAGTGCTGCTTGTACTGGATGCAACAACAGGTCAAAATGCACTGACCCAGGCAAAAACCTTTTCTGAAAGTACCGATGTATCTGGTATTGTTTTAACCAAACTAGATGGAACTGCAAAAGGAGGAATCGTTCTGGCGATTCGTAATGAATTGGATATACCTGTTAAGTTTGTCGGTCTCGGGGAGCAGGCGGAAGACTTACAGGAATTCGATGCACATGCCTTTGTATATGGCCTTTTTGCAGACATGCTGGATGAGGAATGATGATTTAGAGGCCTTGACAATGCAACAGTTTTTGATTTACTATATATTGTAAAGGTTTTTCACTTAACAAGGGGTGGCTGAATTGCTGGAAAAAACAACCCGTATTAATTATTTATTTGATTTTTATCAGGCACTACTGACATCCAAACAACGGAGTTACATGGAAATGTACTATCTGGAGGATTATTCACTGGGAGAGATTTCCGAGTTGTTTCAGGTTTCGCGACAGGCTGTGTATGATAATATTAAAAGGACAGAAACAATGCTCGAATCATACGAGGAAAAACTTCATTTATACAGGAAATTTGAACAGCGTATCGAAATCATTGATCAGCTGGAAGAATCAGTGACAGAGAAAAATACGTTGAACATGATAAATCAATTAAAAGAATTAGATTAGGAGGACACCTTCTATGGCATTTGAAGGATTGGCCGAACGCCTGCAAGGTACAATTAAAAAAATTACAGGCAAAGGGAAGGTATCCGAACAAGACGTGAAAGAAATGACACGTGAAGTTCGTCTTGCTCTCCTGGAAGCCGACGTTAACTTTAAAGTTGTTAAAGATTTGATCAAGCGAATTAAAGAACGGGCCGTTGGGCAGGAAGTAATGGAAAGTTTAACCCCGGGACAGCAGGTCATCAAAGTTGTTAAGGAGGAATTAACAACACTGATGGGTGGAGAGCAGAGCAAAATTGCTGTCGCTGATCGCCCGCCAACTGTAATAATGATGGCAGGTCTTCAAGGTGCTGGTAAAACAACCACAACTGGTAAGCTGGCCAACCACCTGCGAAAAAAACATAATCGCTCTCCATTACTTGTTGCAGCGGATATTTATCGTCCGGCTGCAATCAAACAGCTGGAAACACTTGGTGAACAACTTGATATGCCTGTTTTTTCAATGGGTACAGAAGCGAATCCTGTTGATATCGCGGAAAAAGCAATTGAAAAAGCGAAAAAAGAACATCATGATTACGTGATTATTGATACAGCAGGTCGTCTGCACGTTGACAATGAATTAATGGATGAATTACAGCAGGTTAAGTCTTCCGTGCAACCGGATGAGATTTTCCTTGTTGTTGATGCAATGACAGGTCAGGATGCTGTTAATGTTGCTGAGAGTTTTAATGAACAGCTTGATATAACCGGTGTTGTATTAACAAAACTTGATGGTGATACACGCGGTGGTGCGGCTTTATCAATTAAAGCTGTAACCGATAAACCGATTAAATTTGCCGGGATGGGTGAGAAACTGGATGAACTCGAAGCTTTTCATCCGGAACGAATGGCCTCAAGAATTCTCGGGATGGGCGACGTTCTATCATTAATTGAAAAAGCGCAAACCAATGTAGATGAAAAACAGGCGAAAGACCTGGAGGAAAAAATGCGCACGATGTCGTTTACCTTTGATGACTTTTTGGAGCAAATGGGCCAAGTGAAAAATATGGGTCCATTGGATGATTTGATGGCGATGATCCCCGGGGCAAATAAAATGAAAGGCTTGAAGAATGCACAGTTGGATGAGAAGCAGCTTGTGCATGTAGAGGCGATTATTCAATCAATGACAAAGAAAGAAAGACAGGAACCAAGTATTATGAATGCAAGCCGTAAAAAGCGCATTGCCCAAGGATCTGGAACTTCTGTTTCTCAAGTGAACCGTTTGTTAAAGCAATTTGAGGAAATGAAGAAAATGATGAAACAGATGACCAACATGCAAAAAGGGAAAAAAGGCAAAGGAATGAAGTTTCCGTTCATGTAATATAAATGGCGGTAAAAGATAGACCCCGTCGATATTTATTTTTTGTTGCAATGTAATGGAAAAACACTTTACAGACCAAGAAGTTTCTGTTAGAATCTAAACTTGTGAAAACATTTTATTGGAGGTGCAAGGAAATGGCAGTTAAAATCCGTATGAAACGTATGGGTTCAAAAAGAAATCCATTTTATCGTATTGTTGTAGCTGATTCACGTTCTCCTCGTGACGGACGTTCTATTGAACAGATTGGAACCTATAACCCTGTAGTGAATCCAGTTGAAGTTAAAATAGATGAAGAAAAAGCCCTTGATTGGATGACAAAAGGCGCAAAGCCAAGTGATACTGTTCGCAATCTTTTCTCAAAAGAAGGCATCATGAAGAAATTCCACGACCAGAAAAATTAAACAGTAAAGTAGTGTGATATCATGAAAGCCCTGATTGAATCTATCGTAACATCCTTAGTTGACCATCCGGATGACATCGTTGTATCGGAAACCAAAGAGGACACAAAGATTGTTTACCATCTTACGGTGAATCCGGATGACGTCGGCAAGGTGATAGGTAAAAATGGTCGGATTGCAAAAGCAATTCGCACGGTTGTTTACGCTGCTAAATCAGAAGAAAAAAAGCGCATTTATTTAGACATCATGTAAAAGGGAAAGGGGATCAGGACCTCTTTCCCTTTTACACATACTTCTTTGTGCTACTAAATTCAAGACATTTGTGAGAGTGAGGAAGAACAGTGAAAATAATCAAAAAAGTCCCGATCAAACAAATTGTCACAAAGAAAAGCAAGGAAAAAATGAACACAAATTTTATAGAATCAAAAATGCGGCTTGAACAAGAGTGTCAACAACTCCGGTTCGAACAACGGAAACTCCAGAACAAATCAGGGGTATCCAAGCAGGAAGTCAATAGGAGATTTCAGCAGGAAATTAATAAACGTAAAGAAAAAATAAAGCTGATTGATTTTAAAATTGAACAACTGGAAATTCTTGAAATGGGCAGTGAGATTATCGAAAAAGAAGTTGAAGCTCTTGTTGAGGTGGAGGTCGGCTCGCATTGGGAAGAACTTATGGGAGAACAGGCAATTGTTGTTAAAGATGGTATTGTAATTCGAATGGATGAGTAGCAGGTGATAAAATGACCAAAGAGATGTTTAATATAGGTGAAGTCGTGAATACCCATGGAATTCATGGTGAAGTTAAAGTATTTCGTATTAGTGATTTTGAAGAGCGTTTTTCTATCGGAAAAACGGTATATGCAGTGAAAGAAAACGAACAACCGCACAAACTGACTATAGCTGCACACCGCACACACAAGGGTTTTGATCTTATTCGATTTAAAGGTTATGATAATATAAATGAGGTAGAGCACTTTAAAGGTTCTCAACTGAAAATAACCAAAGATCAGCTTACTGATTTAGAGGAAAATGAATTTTATTACCATGAAATCATAGGGTGCGAAGTTTTTAGCGTGGATCATACAAAGGTCGGGGTTATTAAAGAAATTCTTTCACCTGGGGCAAATGATGTTTGGGTGATAAAACAGCAAAAGGGAAAAGACATCCTTATCCCCTATATTGAGAGTGTAGTGAAAAATATTGATGTGAAAGAAAAAAAAATAGTCATTGAACCAATGGAAGGATTGCTTGATTAATGCATATTGACATATTAACTCTTTTTCCGGATATGATTTCAGGAGTTTTCAATTCATCGATTCTTAAAAAGGCTAATGATAATGGAAAATTCAGCTATAATCTGATTAATTTTCGGGATTATACGGAAAACAGGCATAATAAAGTAGACGACTATCCATATGGCGGAGGAGCGGGAATGGTCCTGACACCTCAGCCTGTTTTTGACGCGGTGGAAGCTGTAACGAAGGAAAGAGCTACAAAGCCCAGAGTCATTCTTTTGTGTCCACAAGGCGAACCATACAATCAAAAAAAAGCGGAAGAACTTGCTCGGGAAGATCATCTTGTATTTATTTGCGGTCACTATGAAGGATATGATGAAAGAATTAGGGAGCAAATAGTGTCAGATGAAATATCCATAGGAGATTATGTGTTAACAGGCGGAGAGCTTGGTGCAATGGTTGTAGTTGATAGTGTTGTCCGGTTATTGCCGGACGTACTTGGTAATAAAGACTCTGCTCCAGAAGATTCTTTTTCAACAGGTTTGCTGGAGCATCCCCATTATACGAGGCCAGCCAATTTTCGTGGTATAAAAGTTCCGGATATTTTGTTATCAGGAGATCATGCGAAAATTAATACATGGCGTAGAAAAGAATCATTAAAGAGGACGTATGAACGAAGAAAAGAATTATTAGATTCACTTGTTTTATCTGAGGATGACAAGAGATTACTGGATGAAATTAAAAATAAAAAGGGAAACTAGAAATTCCTGATTTTATTCATAAAATTTAGTTGAACTCTATTAATCATTATGTTATATTAATTATTGTGCTTAAAGATTGCCTTTAAGTCGTATAAACGATGTTCCGCTGTTCCTTAGTGAAGGATGAACATTGGTTTGGAAGGAGTGAAGTAGAATGCAAAATATTATTGCTGACATCACAAAAGATCAACTTCGTACGGACCATCCTGATTTCCGGCCTGGTGACACTTTGAAAGTTCACGTGAAGGTTGTTGAGGGAACCCGCGAACGTATCCAGGTGTTCGAAGGTGTTGTAATCAAACGTCAAAATGGTGGAATTAGTGAAACATTTACAGTAAGAAAGATTTCTTACGGTGTAGGTATTGAACGAACATTCCCTTTACATTCCCCTCGTATTGATAAAATCGAAGTTTCTCGTCGGGGTATTGTACGTCGTGCGAAATTGTATTATCTTCGTAACCTGCGTGGAAAAGCTGCTCGTATTAAAGAACGTCGCTAGTCCATGTAACCTTATAAAAATGATGCTGGAAAGGAGCTTGTCAATTTGCACAAGCTCCTTTTTGTATTATTTCTTAAAAGTTGAATGATAGCTCAAAACTCGACTACAATAATTAGTAGACATACAATGTAAATGTCGGAGGGGAATACATGGCAAATAAAAAGAGTGGAAAAAGTGACTGGTTTGATTGGGTAAAGGCACTGTTAATTGCGTTTGGTTTGGCATTTGCTGTTCGAATGTTCTTTTTTGCACCAATTGTAGTGGATGGTCCCTCGATGTTACCAACCTTAGAGGACAGGGATCAAATGATTGTTAATAAATTCATATATCGAATCAGTGAACCGGAACGTTTCGATATCGTAGTTTTTCATGCTTCTGCACAACAGGATTTCATTAAAAGGGTAATTGGATTGCCTGGTGAACATGTTGCTTATGAAGACGACGTGCTATACATTGATGGAAAAGCAGTAGAAGAACCATTTTTAAGTAAGCAAAATGATAACCAGGGAGTTTTCACCAATGATTTTTCACTGGAACACTTACCTGGTGGATATGAAACAATTCCTGAAGGCCATTTACTTGTGCTAGGGGATAATCGTGAAAATTCAACAGATAGTCGCATGTTGGGGGTTATCCCAGAGGATGAAATTGTAGGAAAAACAGGTTTAATCTATTGGCCGTTGGAACGAGTGCAAATTGTAGAATAAGATTGGGGTGGAATAACCGGGTAATTCAGGACCCCATAGCTTTTTTGTACACATGTATAAAGGGATGCCTAAGAACAAAAATCAGACGAACATAGAAATTTCAGGATGTTTTTGAAGGAAATTCAAACACCCTTTGAGGAGTAGGTAATAATGACGATACAATGGTTTCCTGGGCATATGGCAAAAGCCAGACGGGAAGTTGAGGAGAAATTGAAGCTTGTAGATTTTGTCATGGAGCTTGTGGATGCTAGAGCGCCATTATCCTCTCAAAATCCTATGCTACAACAAGTTTTGCAGAATAAACCGAAAATGGTTGTTTTGATGAAAAAAGACTTGGCCGATCATCGGGAAACGGAGAAGTGGATAGCTCATTTTAATGAAGAGAATATCCAGGCAATAGCTATAGATGTTAATGATAAAACAGATATTAAATACGTCATCCAACTGGCAAAAGAGCTCGGTCAGGAAAAAATGGATAAGTTAATGAAAAAAGGTATTCAACCACGTCCTGCCAGAGCAATGATTGTTGGAATACCAAATGTAGGAAAGTCAACGTTGATTAACCGTCTGGCAAATAAAAAAATTGCCAAGACTGGAGACAGACCAGGGGTTACAAAACAACAGCTTTGGATTAAAATAAAAAAAGATTTTGAACTACTGGATACACCAGGAATTTTATGGCCGAAATTTGAAGATGAAATCGTGGGTTATCGACTTGCTGCCATCGGAACAATTAAGGATCAATTGCTTTCACTTCAAGATATTGTTGCTTTCGTGATTCAATACATGCAGGAAAATTATCCGGATTTTCTTGAAAAGCGTTATGATGTAAGTCGTGACATGCAAGATATGTGGGAGATTTTTGTAGCTATTGGAAAACAGCGGGGAGCGTTGGAAAGTGGTGGTAATGTTAACTTTGACAAGGTTTCAGACATTGTACTACGCGATCTTCGTACAGGAAAACTCGGTAATGTTACATTGGAATCAGCTAAGGATTAAATGGCATGTATCTTTAAGGTGCATGCCTGTATTTTACATACTTATAAAATGAGCCGATATAAGATAGGGAGACAGGTATGAATAAAGTGAAAAATTCAATCGCAGAATTAAAAGAATTATTGGAAAATGATCATGCAGATGATGAGTTAATTAGCCGTTTACAGATGGATGAACGTAAGGGAGTTCATCAGTTAATTAAAACCTATGAAAAAAAGAAAATAAAGAAAGAAGCATTGGAGAAAAAATATTTGGAAATGTGCAGATATGAAAAACGCAGTATTGCAAATGGTTGTGAGTTTATAGTTGGAGTTGATGAAGCTGGAAGGGGACCGTTAGCTGGACCGGTTGTTGCTGCAGCTGTTATTTTACCACATGAATTTAAATTAATTGGTTTGAATGACTCAAAGCAGTTAAATGAAGCAACCAGAAATGAATTCTATACAATAATTAAAGAACAGGCTATCAGTTACGGAATTTCGGTTATCAGTAATCATATCATTGATGAAATAAATATCTATGAGGCTACCAAACAGGCAATGCGGGAAGCTATAAATCAATTAAATCCCGAGCCTGATCATGTATTAATAGATGCAGTTGAATTAAATGGATTGCCGTACAGTACGGAAGCAATTATAAAAGGGGATAGCAAAAGTGTTTCAATTGCTGCTGCCAGTGTGTTAGCTAAGGTGACACGTGATAATATGATGAAGGAGATACATAAGAAGTATCCTGCTTATGATTTTTCATCAAATATGGGTTATGGGACGAAGCATCATATGAAAAGCTTGGTAGAACACGGTACTACACCGTACCACCGGAAATCATTCGCACCGGTAAGAAATGTTGCTCATCAGTAAATAGGGGGGGTATCTTGAGCATTTCTCAGATAATCGGAAACAAATCTTCAAAAATAACTCAACCGCAACAACCATTGAGTCCCGGACAGATTATTCGAGGAAAAGTTTTAAAACTGTATCCTGATAATAAGGCACAGATACAGCTTAATGGACAGAATTTAATTGCTCAAATAGAGGCATCGTTATCTACTGATAGTAGGTATTATTTCCAGGTGCAAACAACAAAAGACGTTTTACATCTTAAAGTGTTAGGTGAGCATTTGAAAAATCAGGAGAGGAATAATGCTATAAAGCTTATGGGGCAAATGGGCTTGCAAGCCTCCAAATCCAGCCTGACTTTCGTGCAGACATTGATAAATGAGGAAATTCCTTTTGAAAAAAATCAACTTGTACAAGCGTTTCAATTACTGGACGGCGCAAAAAATAAAACACAAGGGCAACTTATTTTGAAAGAGATAGTCAAAAACAAAATGCCGCTTACTGCTTCAGTTTTCCAAGCGTTGCTTATCAAGCATTCGCATCATTTATCAGATCAAATGGAGTCCTCCCTGTACCAGTTGAAAAAGGATGCAAGTCAGACACAGCTAACACATCGGTTGAGCCAATTGATTGAACCTCCGTTAGCGTTCAAATCCACAATAGTTCAACGAATTATCACGGAGGTAACCGATAACAACCAGCAACTTTTTAATACGTTAAAAATTGCTGGTGCGGTAGAATCAGACATGGACTTTGAATTATGGAAGTCAAAATGGCAGTCATTGCCTATGATACAGCAAAAACAATTGAACAATCCGCAGAATTCCTACATTGAACTGCAGGTAAAAATTGACGAAAATAATATGATTGACTACTTTGAACAGATGAAGAAAAATAAATCTGCTTTGTTAAATCAATCACAGGAAATAATCCACACATATGGACATAAAATGATGGAAGCAAATGCAACAAACATGCCGTTATCTGCCCTTGACTATGCTCAACTAAAACAGCAGATTTCACAATCACTAATGCCTCTATTTACGAGTGACCAACAGCAGCAGCTGACAAATCTATTACAAAATAGACCTTCTCAATTACAGCAGCTTTTTTCAATGCTGCAAACATTAAATTCGAAACAAACATATGCGATGGCAGAGCAGTTTCTCGCAACTATTTATGAGAATAGACTGTTTCTGGCTGCTACTCCTCGTGATCAATTTTTAATACAGGTAAATAATACACTCCTATTTACTGGACTATCTTACGAGAATAATATAGCAAATGATAACTTTCAACAACAATCCATTACGGTGAAAGGGATGCTCATAAAATTACTACATCAAATTGGTAGTGGGAATCAAAACAATATTGCATATGACAGCTCCCGTCAGCTTCTGCACTTTATTAACGGATTGCAGCTGCAATCCGTTAATGAATCCAATCATTTCATTCAGGCGAATCTGCAAATACCTGCTGAAAGAATCGGTTTAATAAAGGATTTGGAGCTTGAATTTGAGGGGGCTAAGACAGAGAATGGAGAAATCAACAGTGATTTTTGTCGTATATTGTTTTACTTAAATCTTAAGAACCTAAAGGAAACCGTGATTGATATGAACATCCAACAGAGGGCTGTGGCTGTTACGATTTTTAATGATACAAATCTGGTAAAAGAGATGGCACAAACATTAAAACCGATATTAAAGTCAGGTTTGGAAGCTTTAAATTATCAGCTTTCAAATGTTTCATTTAAACCATTAGATCAGGTAGATGAGCATAGATTGCATAAACCTGAAAAATATACACATCTCTCTTATAAAGGAGTTGATTTTCGCATATGACCGAAAGAAGGAAGAAGGCTGCTGCACTTCGGTATGATCAAAACCGTGAAAATGCACCTGTGGTTGCGGCAGCGGGAAAAGGAAATTTGGCTGAAAGTATTCTGGAAAAAGCAAAAGCGAATAATATACCAGTATTGGAAGACGCTTCTCTTGTTGAACTTTTAGCTGAGCTAAATATAAATGAAACAATCCCGGAAGAACTATACAAGGCAGTGGCTGAAGTGTTTGCTTTTGTTTATCGGACAGATCAGCGACTGACTTCAAAAAATATTAACGAACAATTTAGTGACAAATAATTTCTTAATAAGTTGTGAAATTTGTAGATTTTTAATACAATAGGAATGCGAGAGAACATTGATGGGAGGATAAAGGATGAATATTCATGAGTATCAAGGCAAGGAGATTTTGCGTAACTATGGTGTAAACGTTCCCAACGGTAGTGTTGCATATACAGTTGATGAAGCTGTTCAAGCCGCAGAAAAGCTGGGGAGCGATGTTACAGTAGTTAAGGCACAAATCCATGCTGGTGGCCGGGGAAAAGCCGGTGGAGTAAAGATTGCAAAAAACATAGAAGATGTTCGTACATATGCGGATGAAATCTTAGGTAAAACATTAGTTACACATCAGACAGGGCCAGAAGGTAAGGAAGTTAAACGTCTATTTATCGAAGAAGGCTGTGATATTAAGAAAGAATATTATGTCGGTGTAGTTCTGGATCGCGTAACTTCCCGTGTAGTCATGATGGCTTCTGAAGAAGGTGGCACAGAAATTGAAGAAGTTGCTGCTGAGACACCGGAGAAGATTTTCCAGGAAGTTATTGATCCGGTAGTTGGTCTATTACCTTATCAAGCTCGCAGACTGGCATTCAATATTAATATTCCAGATGAATTACTAGGTCAGGCTGTTAAATTTATGACAAGCCTTTACAATGCGTTTGTGGACAAGGATTGTTCTATTGCGGAAATTAATCCACTTGTAACTACAGGTGATGGACAAGTTCTTGCACTGGATGCAAAACTGAACTTTGACGATAACGCGATGTTCCGTCAGAAAGACGTATTGGAATTGCGTGATCTGGAAGAAGAAGATGAAAAAGAAATAGAAGCTTCTAAATATGACCTAAGTTACATTTCCCTGGATGGAAATATTGGGTGTATGGTTAACGGTGCAGGGCTTGCTATGTCTACAATGGATATTATCAAGCATTATGGCGGTGACCCTGCTAACTTCCTGGATGTTGGGGGCGGTGCTACTGCTGAAAAAGTTACGGAAGCATTCAAAATCATTTTGTCCGATTCCAATGTAAAAGGAATTTTTGTTAACATTTTCGGTGGAATTATGAAATGTGATGTGATTGCTGAAGGTGTTGTGGAAGCAACGAAGCAAGTAGGGTTGGAAATCCCGCTGGTCGTACGTTTAGAAGGTACAAATGTTGAATTGGGTAAGAAAATTCTGGATGAATCCGGCCTGAATATTACATCAGCTGGTTCCATGGCTGATGGTGCAGAGAAAATTGTTTCCATGGTTAAATAGGAATAAAAAACCATTAATGTTGATTGTATCAGAAGTTTGATGAATTCGTACAGAACATGCAGAAAGGACGGACGAAAATGAGTGTATATGTAAATAAAGATACAAAAGTAATTGTTCAAGGGATTACTGGCGGAACAGCCAAATTTCATACAAAACAAATGCTTGAATATGGCACAAAAATCGTTGGTGGTGTGACACCGAAAAAAGGTGGTACAGAAGTGGAAGGGGTTCCTGTGTTTAACACGGTACAGGAAGCTGTTGAACAGACAGGTGCCACCGCATCTGTAATCTATGTACCCGCACCATTTGCAGCAGATGCAATAATTGAAGCGGCAGATGCAGAGATGGATCTTGCTATCTGTATAACAGAACATATTCCAGTTATGGATATGGTTAAAGTGAAACGATATCTGGAAGGGAAGAAAACCCGTTTAATTGGACCTAACTGCCCAGGTGTCATTACAGCAGATGAAAGTAAAATCGGTATTATGCCGGGATATATTCATAAAAAAGGTCACATCGGGGTAGTTTCACGTTCCGGAACGTTAACCTATGAAGCAGTTCATCAACTGTCAGAAGCTGGATATGGACAGACATCAGCTGTTGGAATAGGTGGAGACCCTGTAAATGGGACAAATTTTATTGATGTACTTGATGCGTTCAATGAAGACCCTGAAACAGAAGCTGTTGTTATGATTGGTGAAATCGGTGGTACCGCAGAGGAGGAAGCCGCTGAATGGGTGAAAGCAAATATGAAAAAGCCTGTGGTCGGCTTTATCGGTGGTGCAACGGCTCCTCCGGGCAAACGTATGGGACATGCCGGAGCAATCATTTCCGGCGGAAAAGGTACAGCGGATGAAAAAATCCGGGTCATGAATGAATGTGGTATTAAAGTTGCCAATACTCCTGCGGTAATCGGAGAAACTATGATTAGTGCCTTAGAGGAAAATGGTTTAAAAGAGAAATGTAAAACACATTAATAATATAACTACTATAGATAAGGATTCCAAATGTCTATATTTGGGTCCTTATCTAATATTTTAATAAAAGGGTGTGAGTATTTGAAATTGCTTCGAAACAGGTTGATTCATTTACAGCGTTGCCGGGGGATCACCCGAAGAGTCGTTCGAAAAATTCTCCAGCGAGATCCGACATTAGATCAGATTTATTCATTAACCCCCTCCCAGATTAATCAACTTTATTTTCTTCCTCCCAAAAATGCATCATTATTCTATTCAGATATTCATAATGACAACTTAAAACGGCAAATTTACCATGATTTGAATAAATATCCTGTCATCACAATAGTTGACGGAAACTATCCACATGTGATAAAAACAATAAAAGACCCGCCACTTGTTCTATATGCTATAGGAAACACTTCCTTATTATCACACACTCCATCCTTAAGTGTGATTGGTACAAGAAAACCTTCACACGAAGCAATGAGGAAAATGGAATACACAATACAGCCATTAATTGAAAAAGACTGGCTAATTGTAAGCGGTATGGCGAAAGGAATTGACAGCTACGCTCATATACTGGCATTAAGAAATCAGATGAAAACGATTGCTGTATTAGGTGGCGGATTTCACCATATTTATCCAAAACAGAATATGTCATTGTTTAATCAAATAGCGGAAAAAGGATTAGTGTTATCTGAATACCCTCCAGATACCCCTCCAAAAAAGTATCATTTTCCCGAGAGAAATCGTATTATAAGTGGATTAGGTTTTGGAACATTGGTTATTGAAGCAACTGAAAAAAGTGGAACACTAATCACTGTAGATCAGGCGCTGGATCAGGGAAGAGAGGTATATGCCATACCGGGGTCGCCACTCATTCCTCAGACGAAAGGATGCCACCGGATGATTCAGGATGGTGCTAAGCTTGTCATAGATTCTGATGATATTCTGGAAGATTGGGTAAGCTTTGGAAAACATTTATTTTATTCCTGAAAGACGTAGAGAGAAACGCATTCAGTTTTAAAACACATTTGTCACATATGTTTGACAAATATGTCGTATGTATTTAATATTAGTGACGATTTCGAAATTTTTTATTAGCAATTAGACAAGTATAAACTTACCCACTGCATAATTTCGGGCTAAGGTGCACACCTTGATGAAACTTTAAGTTTTCTAAGAACCTCATTTTGGGAGGAAATAGCATGTCAGATTATCTAGTAATCGTAGAATCGCCTGCAAAAGCGAAAACGATTGAACGTTATTTAGGAAAGAAATATAAGGTAAAAGCTTCGATGGGACACGTACGTGATTTACCAAAAAGTCAAATGGCTATAGATGTAGAAAATGAATATAAACCAAAATATATTACCGTCCGCGGCAAAGGTGATATAATGAAAGAACTTCGAACTGCCGCAAAAAAAGCGAAGAAAATATATCTTGCAGCTGACCCCGATAGAGAAGGGGAGGCTATCGCATGGCATTTGGCCCATGTTTTGAATGTCGATGAAAATTCCAAATGCCGTGTGGTTTTTAATGAGATTACAAAGGATGCCATCAAAGAATCTTTTAAAAACCCAAGAACCATAGATCAAGATTTAGTTGATGCCCAACAAGCAAGACGTATTCTTGATCGTTTGGTTGGTTATAACATCAGCCCATTATTATGGAAAAAAGTGAAAAGGGGCTTAAGTGCCGGCAGAGTTCAGTCTGTAGCTTTAAAAATGATTATTGATCGGGAAAAAGAAATAGAAAACTTTAAACCGGAAGAGTACTGGTCAATTGAAGCAAATTTTCAAAAAGATAAAGATGTTTTTGAAGGTGCTTTTTATGGGATCGATGGGAAGAAGCAGGAATTGAAGACAGAAAATGACGTGAAAAATATATTAAACCTGCTAAAAGAAAAGAAATTTAATGTAGATAAAGTGAATAAGCGGGAGAGAAAGCGAAATCCAGCTCAACCGTTTATTACATCTTCACTTCAACAAGAGGCAGCCAGAAAGCTTAACTTTCGTGCGAAAAAAACAATGATGGTTGCACAACAATTATATGAAGGAATTGACCTGGGAAAGAAAGCAGGCGGGATAACCGGCTTGATTACTTATATGCGTACAGATTCCACACGGATTTCTGAAACTGCAAAGCAGGAAGCAAAAACCTATATTGAAGAACAATACGGGAAAGAATTTCTTGGGAAGAGCAAAGCCGGTAAGAAGACAGAAGGTGCCCAGGACGCCCATGAAGCGGTTCGTCCGACTTCAGCATTAAGGGATCCGAAATCTTTAAAAGATATTCTATCCAGAGACCAGTATCGACTGTATAAACTAGTTTGGGAACGGTTTTTGGCAAGTCAAATGGCTCCAGCAGTAATGGATACAATGACAGTTCATTTATTAAATAATGGCATAGAATTTCGGGCGACCGGTTCAAAAATAAAATTCAAGGGATTTATGAAGGTCTATGTAGAAGGAACTGACGATAACAAAAAAGTAGAAAATAAATTATTGCCGGACTTAAAAGAAGGTATGGAGGTGGAGGCCAAAGAGATAAATCCAAATCAGCATTTTACCCAGCCACCACCAAGATATACAGAAGCAAGACTTGTAAAGACAATGGAAGAATTAGGTATTGGCCGCCCTTCTACTTATGCCCCTACACTTGATACAATCCAGCGAAGGGGATATGTGAGTATTGATAATAAACGATTTATCCCTACAGAGCTTGGAGGGATTGTGGGCGAACTGGTGAAGGAATTTTTCCCTGAAATCATCGATGTTGAATTCACAATGAAAATGGAAGATGACCTGGACTCCATTGAAAAAGGGAAAAACGAATGGATAAAAGTTATTGATAATTTTTATCAAGGTTTCAGTAAGCGATTAGACACAGCTGAAAAAGAAATGGAAAAAATCGAGATTAGAGACGAGCCTGCAGGCATTGACTGTGAAAATTGTGGCCATGAAATGGTATATAAAATGGGGCGTTACGGTAAATTCCTTGCTTGTTCAAACTTTCCAGAATGTCGAAATACTAAACCAATCCTGAAAGAAATTGGTGTCAAATGTCCGAAATGTAAGGAAGGAAATGTTGTGGAAAGAAAATCCAAAAAGCGCAGAAAATTTTATGGATGTGATCGCTTTCCAGAATGTGATTTCGTATCATGGGATAAGCCGATCCCCAGGCCTTGTCCAAAATGTGAATCTTTACTGGTTGAAAAGAAGACTAAAAAAGAAACCCAAATACAATGCACAAACTGTGAATATAAGGAAAGTGCACAAAATTAATAAACAGCTGTCCGGATAAAGCGGGCAGCTGTTATTTCTGTTCGTATTGAATTAGTTTCAAGTATAGAAAAAAGGGAAAACATTTTCTAAGGAGGTTTTACACGTGACACATAAAAAAAGCTATTTTGTTACAGTAGATACACAAGAGATTCGGGAAATATCCATTCCTGACAGTGGAATTGAATTTGAAATCAAAGCTAATGAGGAAGAGAAAGAAGAATTGGAAGCATTATTTATGAAAAAAAATAAAAATGCAGTAGATGCTGCCAATTATATACACAAACCATTTGATGAATGGGGAGCAGATGAAGAAAGAGATGCATATGATCAGCATATGATAGAGATTTATCGTATTGTTTATAAATTAGGTACTGAAAAAACAAAAGCAAAAATTAATGAATTAGGAATAATAAATTGAAAACGTGGAAATACCTTTATTAATGGTATTTCACAAACTTTTCACAGAAAATAATTTTCTAAAATAATTGAATAGTATTTTGTTGACTATTTATTTTGGGAAAGATATAATTGCCCATTGGTAAGATCATTTACTTGACAGCTATTATTTTAGAATATAGTAGATGTGGAGTTGATTCAGAATTTTGTTGCAATTTTGTTAAATTTATTGCAATCAGAAAATTTATGTGATATGATTTATTCGCTTGTCGAGGTGAGGCATTGAGTAATTTTGCAGATGATTGTGAAAGATTCGTTGAATATTTACAAATAGAAAAAAATGCATCTCCTTATACTGTGAAGTATTATCTGAATGATCTGAAAACGTTTTTTACTTTTTTAAAAGAAGAAGATATAAAGGATTTAGATATGATTGACCATAGGGTTGTCAGATTGTTTTTGACAAGACTGTATGACCGTCAATTAAGCAGGAGATCTGTTTCACGTAAAATTTCTTCATTAAGAAGCTTTTATAAGCTTCTGGAACGTGAACAGCTTGTTGATGCAAATCCTTTTATCCATATTGCCTTACCAAATACCAGTAAACCGATTCCCGGATTTTTATACATGGAAGAATTAGAACAACTTTTTGAAGTAAATGATTTAACCGAACCAATGGGCCAACGTAATCAAGCGCTTCTGGAGACATTGTACGCAACAGGAATAAGGGTGAGCGAATGTCAGGGGCTTACGCTTTCGGACGTTGATTTCTCAATTGGTACAATACTTGTAAAGGGTAAAGGCAGGAAAGAACGTTACATTCCATTTGGAAGTTTTGCTTCGGCTGCATTAGACCGCTACATAAAGGATGGAAGGGATAAATTGTTAAAAAAAACAAAAAACCCCTCCGATTTTATTTTTCTAAATGCCAGAGGGAATCCGTTGACTACAAGAGGTATACGGATGATTTTGAATAAAATAGTGGAAAAAGCAGCCTTAACCGTTCATGTGCACCCACATAAATTACGACATACCTTTGCTACACATATGTTGAATGAGGGAGCTGATTTACGGACAGTGCAGGAATTGCTTGGACATGAAAATTTATCCTCTACACAAATTTATACACATGTTACGAAGAGTCATTTGCGGGATGTGTACATGAGTAGCCATCCAAGGGCAAAAGATGAAACATGAGTAAAGGAGTGATGAAATTGGCGAATGAAATGCATGCTACGACGATATTTGCCGTTATGCATAAAGGCCAGTGTGCTATGTGCGGAGATGGTCAGGTTACACTTGGAAATTCTGTAGTAATGAAGCATAAAGCAAAAAAAGTACGTACATTATACAATGGCCAAGTATTAGCGGGGTTTGCAGGCTCTGTTGCTGATGCGTTTACTTTATTTGAAAAATTTGAAGCTAAATTGGAAACCTTCAACGGCAACTTGACTCGTGCTTCTGTGGAACTTGCAAAGGAATGGCGCAGTGATAAGGTATTACGAAAACTTGAAGCAATGCTGATTGTGATGAATAAAGAGAATATGTTTTTGGTATCCGGAACCGGGGAAGTGATTGAACCGGATGATGGTATTTTAGCGATTGGTTCCGGTGGAAATTTTGCCCTTAGCGCAGGGAGGGCATTAACTCGCTACTCTGAACAATTATCAGCCAAAGAAATTGCTCAGTCAGCTCTTGAAATTGCAGGGGAAATTTGCGTATTTACGAATGACCATATTACATTAGAAGTGCTTGATTGATAAGGAGGCCTTTCGAAACATGGGGATAAATTACACTCCAAAACAGATTGTGGGGCAATTGGATAACTATATCATAGGACAGAAAAACGCAAAAAAATCTGTAGCTGTTGCATTGCGAAACCGTTATAGAAGAATACATCTTGATGATTCAATAAAAGATGAGATTGTCCCTAAAAATATTTTGATGATTGGTCCTACAGGAGTAGGTAAAACGGAAATCGCACGAAGATTGGCCAAATTAGTTGGTGCGCCCTTTGTAAAGGTGGAAGCAACAAAATACACCGAGGTGGGCTATGTAGGACGAGATGTCGAATCCATGGTCCGCGATTTGGTGGAAATGTCAATGAGAATGGTAAAAGAAGAGAAAATGGCGAAGGTAAGAGACAGAGCGGAAATTGAAGCAAACAAGAAGCTTGTAGAACTGCTGGTACCTCAGGCCAAAAAGCAAAGCAACATAAAAAATCCATTTGAAATGCTGTTTGCCGGTCAGGATGACGAGGAAGACAGCGATGGGGATAATGACAAAAACGAAGATATACGAAATAAACGTAAGCGGGTCGAACATCAATTGGCCTTAGGTGAACTGGAAGATCATATCGTTACAGTGGAAATAGAAGAATTACCTCCTTCAATGTTTGACATGCTCCAAGGATCGGGTATGGAACAGATGGGAATGAACATGCAGGATGCGCTCGGCCAATTTATGCCGAAAAAATCAAAGAAACGTAAACTTGCAGTGAGTGAGGCAAGGAAAGTATTAACACAGCAGGAAGCTGGAAAGCTTGTTGATATGGAGGAAGTTGCCCAGGAAGCAATAAAACGTGCGGAACAGTCCGGGATTCTGTTCATTGATGAAATCGATAAAGTTGCTGTTAAACAAGATAATTCAGCAAGTGTTTCAAGGGAAGGTGTTCAGCGGGATATTCTTCCAATAGTTGAAGGATCTACAGTTGTTACAAAACACGGACCTGTGAAAACAGACCATATGTTATTTATAGCGGCTGGAGCATTCCATATGGCAAAACCATCCGATTTAATCCCTGAATTACAGGGAAGGTTTCCGATAAGGGTTGAATTGGAAAAATTGACAGTCGAGGACTTCAAGAAAATTTTAAGAGAACCATCAAATGCTTTATTGAAACAATATCAGGCATTGTTAAAAACAGAAGGTATAAATGTTATTTTTACAGACGAAGCTATAGTAAGACTTGCTGAAATAGCATTTGAAGTGAACCAGGACACAGACAATATCGGAGCAAGAAGGCTACACACTATACTGGAAAAACTATTAGAAGACCTATCATTTGAAGCACCGGATATAAACATGGAGAAAATTGAAATCACCCCGGCTTATGTTGATGAAAAATTAAGTACTATTGTAAAAAATAAGGATTTAAGTCAATTTATACTATAACGTTAACTAATGAAATGGAGGATTATAATGGAATTATTACAGAGAGCAAGAAAAATTAACGCAATGCTGCAGAAGGCTACAGGGAAATCAGTAAACTTTAATGATATGTCTGCTTCTTTACGAGATGTAATTACAGGTAATGTCTACATTGTAAGCAGAAGAGGAAAGCTGTTAGGATTTGCAATCAATCAGGAAATTGAAAACGAACGTATGAAAGGTATGCTTGAAGACAGAAGATTTCCGGAAGAATACATTCAAGGTCTATCCAACATTCATGAAACGACTGCCAACCTTGATATTGAAAGTCCGCAAACAGTGTTTCCTGTTGAAAACCGTGAATTGTTCAAAAATGGTTTAACTACCATCGTACCAATAATTGGTGGTGGTGAAAGACTTGGAACACTGGTATTAGGTCGAATTAATGACAGTTTCAATGATGATGACCTGTTGCTTGCCGAATATGGAGCAACTGTAGTAGGTATGGAAATATTACATGAAAAAACAGAAGAAATAGAAATGGAAGCAAGAAGCAAAGCAGTCGTACAAATGGCAATCAGTTCTCTTTCTTATAGCGAACTTGAAGCTATCGATCATATTTTTGAAGAATTAAATGGCAACGAAGGTTTGCTTGTTGCAAGTAAAATTGCAGACAGAGTCGGCATAACAAGATCCGTTATTGTAAATGCACTTAGAAAACTTGAAAGTGCTGGGGTAATCGAGTCACGTTCCTTAGGGATGAAAGGAACATATATTAAAGTTCTTAACAATAAATTCCTGGTAGAGCTCGAAAAATTACGTTCGAGATAATAAGTAAAAAAGCTAGAGGATTCTAGCTTTTTTTTATGAAACAAAGTAGGTCTTAATATATGGATATTTTCTACTAATGTTTTTTGTAAGGCTTAACAAATATATGCCATGTTTCAACAAAAAACGCTTTTAATTATTAGGGTTTTAAAGATATGGTTTAATAATATATAAATATTGAATTCTTTGTGACGTTTTATATGGGTATTTTTACCTGTAAAACTTTCTTTTTATGAAAAATGTCGAAAACGGATAGACTTTATCCCAAAGATAAATTAAAATATTCGTAGATATCATTACTTTTATGACCGTATATTTAAAAATGATTAAGGAGGAAGCACAGTGGACTTATTCGGAGGGACAATCCGTACATTAGAGAATTCACTTGATTATGCAACAGCAAAGAACCGAATAATTTCCGGGAACATTGCAAATGTCGATACACCTAACTATAAAGCAAAAGATGTGTCTTTTAAAAATGTATTAAATGATGTCAAGTCCAGTTCTTTCCAAGCAAAGAAGACTCATTCTGAACATCTATCTTTTATACAAAATCCTCAAACACAAACACCTTACAAAATAACAACCAATAATAATACAGTGTATAGTCATAATGGAAATAATGTTGATATTGATAAAGAAATGACTGAATTAGCAAAAAATCAAATCTACTACCAAGGTTTAGTGGATCGAATGAATGGTAAATTGGGTAGTCTCCAGACCGTTATCAGAGGAGGTAATTAACGATGTCAATTTTTAATTCGATTAATGCAAGTGCAAGTGCTTTAACAGCACAACGTCTGCGGATGGATGTTGTTTCTTCTAACATTGCAAATGCAAAGACAACCCGTGCCTCAATAAATGATAATGGTGACTACGAACCTTATCGGAGAAAAATGGTCACAGTGGAACCACAGGATAACAGCTTTCGATCTTTTTTACATAAAGCAACGAATACAGGTGACGCTTCTGAAGGTGTAAAAGTCACGGGTATTATTGAAGATGATGAACCGTTTAAACTCTCCTATAATCCTGTGCATCCAGATGCAAACGAAGATGGATATGTCGCTTTGCCGAATGTTGATCCCTTAAAAGAAATGGTTGATCTGATGAGTGCCACCAGGTCTTATGAAGCGAATATTACCAGCTTGAACGCTAGTAAAAATATGTTAATGAAAGCATTGGAAATTGGTAAATAATGAAATGAGGAGAATTGTTGAATGAATGATCTACTTATAAACCGCGCTGCGCAAACTGCGATACCTTATTCCTCCGCTAACAAACCGGATATAACACCAGGAGAAGCTCAGGCTAATTTTGCCGACACATTAAAATCTGCTATCGATAGTGTTAATAATACTCAAATCAAGTCAGATGAGAAGACGAACGCACTGGCCCAGGGCAATATTGAAAATTTGCATGATGTGATGATTACTGCCCAAAAATCAAGTGTTGCATTGGAAACAACTGTACAGGTGCAAAAAAAAGTTGTTGATGCATATAACGAAGTGATGAGAATGTCAATATAATATTCCATGAACAAACAGTAAACGTCCAGATCATAAAGTTTATTCACTTGGAATGACTTGATTATTTTTCACTTTGTACGTAAAATTCATCGGTTTAAGTATAACAGAATCTATGCTTTCGCCACCCATATTCGGTGTTAAGCTAAGATTTTCTAAGCAATTTGGCGGGGGAATATATGAAAGAGAAAATTACACAATGGAAAGAAACAGTGCAGACATTTTGGACAAAGCGAGATAGAAGCCAAAAAGGGATATTCATAGGATCCATACTTATTGTTCTTTTAATTATAGCAGGGGTAACCTTATTCACATCAAGCACAAACCTTGTTCCTTTATATAACAATTTGTCTCTACAGGAGGTAGGTCAAATCAAAACGGAGTTGGATGCAAGGGGAGTTCCTTATGAATTAGAAGACGGCGGAACAACCGTAACTGTCCCCAATGAGCAGATTGATAATCTGCTAGTGGACCTTGCCGCTCAGGGAATCCCGAACAATGGTAACATTGATTATTCTTTTTTTAGTGAGAATACATCCTGGGGAATAACGGATAATGAATTTAATATAATGAAGCTTGATGCAATGCAGTCAGAACTGGCTAATTTAATCCAGGGGATAGAAGGTATTAACGATGCTCAAGTAATGATTAATATGCCCGAAGATCCGGTGTTTGTGGATGAATCGGTGCAGGAGGCAAGTGCATCCATTGTTTTAAATACACAGCCGGGTTATCAGTTCGAGGGCAATCAGGTCAACACATTATACCACTTAGTTTCAAAAGCGGTACCACATTTGCCGTCGGACAATATCGTTATTATGAATCAATATTTTGAGTACTTTGACCGTCATTCACAAACTGCAAATGGGACGCAGGATGTTCATACATATCAACAGACGGTGAAGCAGGATATTGAACGTGATATTCAACGGAGATTGCAACAGATGCTTGGTGCAATGGTTGGCATGGAAAATGTAATTGTTTCCGTAACCTCAGATATTGATTTTACTCAGGAAAATCGAACGGAAGAGCTTGTTGAACCTGTTGACATTGAAAATATGGAAGGACTTCCAGTAAGTATAGAATCAATCCAGGAATCATATTCAGGTAATCCTCCTGTAGGCGGTATAGAAGGAACAGGGGATGAGGATATTGCAAATTACCAGGGTACTGAAGAAGGGGATAATGGAGAGTATGATTTAGAAAGAGAAACAATTAATAATGAATTTAATCGTATCCGAAAAGATATTGTAGAAAGCCCTTATAAAATCCGTGATTTGGGGATTCAGGTAGCTGTTGATAAGGTAGCAGATTCCAGTGGGAATGATGTTCAATATTTAACACAAGAAGATCAGAATACTGTAGAGGCAGGAATCACCTCTATATTAGATTCAATTATCAGTACATCGATTGATGGTGAAATTGAAGAAATTGTCCCAGAAGAAAAATTCTCTATTGTTTTTCAGGAGTTCACTGGTAATACATCATCACCGGAGGCGGAAAACCCTGTTATTCCTGCATGGTTATATATAACAGGAGCTATTTTACTGGCCATCGTTATTATATTAGCTCTTTTTCTGCTGCGTAATAAAAAAGAAGAAGAGGAAATTATTGAAGAAACTCACACAAAAGAACCATCTGTTGAAGTTCCTGAAATAGAAGAAGAACAGGAATCTGAATCAGTTGTCCGCAGAAAACAGCTGGAAAAAATTGCAAAAGATAAACCGGAAGATTTTGCAAAGCTATTAAGAAGCTGGATTGGAGAAGATTAGGGGGATAGTGAAATGGCAAGACAAAAAGAAGCATTAACAGGAAAACAAAAAGCAGCAATTCTTTTAATCTCCTTAGGTCCGGATGCCTCAGCTCAAGTGTATAAACATTTAACAGAAGAAGAAATTGAGAAATTAAGTTTGGAGATATCATCTGTAAAGAAGGTGGATTCAACCTTAAAGGAAGATGTTCTAAAACAGTTTCATCAAATCACCCTCGCTCAAGATTATATTTCACAAGGTGGGATTGGCTATGCAAAAACGGTACTGGAAAAAGCATTTGGTTCACAGGAAGCTTCCAATATCATCAATCGTCTTACGTCTTCCCTTCAGGTAAGGCCGTTTGAATTTGCAAGAAAAGCTGATCCACAACAGCTGTTAAATTTTATTCAAAGTGAACATCCGCAAACAATTGCACTTGTGCTCTCCTATCTTGATTCGGAACAGGCAGGGCAAATTTTATCAGAATTACCACAGGAAATGCAGGCCGATATTGCAAGACGGATTGCCACAATGGATTCCACCTCTCCAGAAATTATCAGTCAAGTGGAACAGGTTTTGGAGCGAAATATTTCATCCTCTCTGACAGAAGACTATACACAAACTGGAGGCATTGAGTCAGTTGTTGAAGTTTTAAATTGTGTGGACAGAAGTACGGAGCGTACTATACTTGACGCACTGGATGTACAGTCTCCTGAATTAGCGGATGAAATAAAAAAACGCATGTTTGTCTTTGAAGATATTGTCATATTGGACAATAGGTCTATCCAGCGTGTTATACGTGAAGTGGAAAATGAGGATTTACGACTTTCTCTAAAAATTTCCAGTGATGAAGTGAAAGATATTATTTTCAAAAACATGTCACGGCGTATGGCGGAAACTTTTAAAGAAGAAATGGATTACATGGGGCCTGTCAGATTAAGGGATGTTGAAGATGCTCAGTCCAGAATTGTAGCAACTATACGCAGACTTGAAGATATTGGAGAAATCGTTATTGCTCGAGGTGGAGGAGACGATATCATTGTCTAGGGAACAACATCTTCAAAATAAAATTATTAAGATTAAGCCAATTGAACTACCGGTAGAAACATCTCGAAATCGGCAGGAACAAGAGGAAATCATTGAAATACAGAATGAATTGCAGAATAGTCAGGAGCAGCTCCTATCCATACAGCATCAAAAAGAAAAACTTGTAAATGAAATGGAAAATGAAAAAAAACAATGGGGAAGAAAGAAACAGCAATTAATGGAGGAAGCGAAACAAGAAGGTTATCGTGCAGGTTTTTCTGAGGGGAGAGAAGAGAGTCTGGCCAAATATAAAAAATTGCTGGACAAGGCAAATTCTATAACGAATGAAGCAATCAAGGATTATCATTCAACGATTGATAAGAGTGAAGAAGCAATTTTGGATTTGTCTGTAAATGCAGCTGAAAAGATTATGAAACAACAAATGACCAACGTTCCAGAATCATTTCTTTCAATTGTAAAAGCGGCAATTGAGACAGTTAAAGATCAGTCGGTTATATCGATTAATTTGAACCCTGCCAATTATGAACATGTATTAAAGCAAAAAGATGAATTAGTACGCATTTTGGAAGGTGAAACAAAACTAGCTATCTATGTAACGGAAGAAATTAGTGAGAATGGTTGTCTGATCAGGCATCCATTCGGTGAAATAGATGCAAGTATTGATACACAATTGCAGCAAATCCGGGCTGTTTTGCATGAGATAGCAATGGAGAATAAAGAATGAATATAAAACCTTTTCTTACCGCAATGGAACAAGCGGATACATATAAGTACTTTGGGAAAGTTTTGCGTGTTGTAGGATTGATGATTGAGTCTCAGGGTCCTGAGGCAAATATTGGTGAAGTATGTTATATCCATACAGCCGATAGCAATAAGGCACCAATATTGTCAGAAGTTGTCGGTTTTAATAGAGAAAAAATAATTCTCATGCCCTATGCAGAAGTGGCAGAAATAGGACCAGGCTGTCTTGTGGAATCCACCGGTAAAGCATTACGAGTAAAAATAGGACGTGGATTGATAGGTAAAACCGTAGATTCAATAGGCAAAACACTAGATCATTCTATATTGCCTAAAGGATTGTCTAGTCATCCAACAGAACAGTCTCCACCAAATCCGATGCTGCGGCCGCCAATTACGGAACCAATACAAGTAGGAGTGAAGGTGATTGATGCGTTGCTGACAGTAGGTAAAGGGCAGCGAATAGGAATCTTTGCTGGTAGTGGCGTAGGAAAAAGTACATTACTTGGAATGATTGCCCGAAATAGTAATGCAGATATTAATGTCATTGCATTGATTGGTGAACGCGGAAGAGAAGTTCGGGAGTTTATTGAGAAAGATCTTGGCGAAGAAGGACTTCAAAAATCGATTGTTGTTGTTGCAACCTCTGATCAGCCCGCTTTGATGCGTATTAAAGGAGCTTATACTGCTACAGCAATCAGTGAATATTTCCGGAACCTGGGATATCACGTAAATTTAATGATGGACTCTGTTACCAGGGTTGCTATGGCACAAAGAGAGGTTGGTCTGGCTACAGGTGAGCCGCCAACTACCAAAGGGTATCCCCCTTCTGTGTTTGCAACCCTACCTAAACTTTTGGAACGTACCGGAACAAATCAGTATGGGACAATAACTGCTTTTTATACGGTTCTGGTGGATGGTGATGATATGAATGAACCAATAGCAGATACGGTCAGAGGTATTCTGGATGGGCACTTTGTAATGGATCGTAAACTCGCCGAACGTGGTCAATTTCCTGCTATAAATGTACTGAAATCAGTAAGCCGTGTAATGGGTCAAATTGTAGATGAAGAGCATAAGGAAATCGCACAGCAAATCCGTTCATTAATGGCTACTTATGAAGAAAATAGTGAACTGATTCATATCGGAGCATACAAACGTGGAACTGATCAGAGTATTGACAAGGCGATTACTTATTATCCCAAAATACAATCCTTGCTAAAACAGGATGTTTTTGAACCTCAAACACTGGCACAATCGATAGAAATGATGAAAACACTGCTACGTGGAGGTGTGGACAATGGCTGAAACTGCAACATTATCAAAAATATTGAATCTGCGTGAAAATGAAAAGAACAATGCACAAAAGATCTATCACCAGTCATTGGATGTGTTTGAAAAGGTAGCGACTCAACTATATAAACTGCTTAAAAAGAAGGAAGAAGCTGAAGTAACCTACGAAGCATATTTACATCAGACAACTTCATTGGAAATATTGAGAGAGCAAGTAGCTTATATTGAATGGTTGAATAATCAGATTATGAATCTTCAACATGAAGTACAGCATGCACGAACTGACATGGAATCAAAACAGCTTCAATTGACAAACGCGTATGTTGAAGTAAAGAAATTTGAAAAGATCATTGAAATTCGCAATCAATCGGAAAAAAACAAAGAACTAAAACTTGAAAAAGCCAGTATGGACGAAATTGCAATCCAACAATACTTAAGCTATAAAAACAGGTGAATGGTATGGCAAAACAAAAATCAGATGATAAAAAAACGAATCCAGTTCTATGGTTTCTCTTTGCTGTCCTAATCCCAATCATCGTCACAATAATGGTGGCATTTATTGTCGCCGCTGTTGCGGGTGTTAATGTTATTGACTGGGCAAAGGAAAAAGGGAATAATATCCCGGTTCTATCTTCATTCGTCACAACAGCGGAAGAAGAAAACCTGCAGCAGGAAGAGGAAGAAGAAGCAGTAATTGCAGATAAAGACACCGAAATACATCAATTAGAACAAAATGTAAGTGACCTCGAATCTACTATAGAACAATTGGAAGGAGAAATTCTCAGGTTGGAAAACAATAGCAATAATGCTGAAGGTGCGCAGGAGGAACAGAAAGAACCAGGTACGCTTCAGGAAATTTCAGGGTCTTTCAAGGATATGGATAATGAACAGGCCGCATTAATTATAGGGAACCTGGAAACAGAAATCTCGGTTTCCATTTTATATGAGCTTTCCAATGGTGTACGTGGTGAAATACTGGAAGCGATGGATCCTGAGATGGCTGCAGAGTTAACGCAACAATTCATTAATAGCGAAGAATAATAGCTATAGGCCTGAGAGGAGGTGAAGAGATGAAAGCGATTGGTATGCTGTTTCCACAAGTACAAGTACCAACAACATCTTCTAAAAACCAAACAACAAAAGGTGGTGATTCATCAGTATTTCAAACCTTATTAAACAATGAGACAATGCCGGGTACCTCATTAATACCACTGTTACCGGAAAATGATAAAGCATTAGCAGAAGAGAAAGTATCAAGCGAGTTCTCAGATGACAACAAGAACGACGAAGATATTTTAAGGAACCCAACAGCAAACAATGATGATATGTCAGTTAACGTAGAAGAAACAACTGCAGAAATGCAATTACAGTTGTTGAACATGGTTATTGATGCCAAACGACATGTTGCATCTGGTCAATCTGCAAATGGGGAAATTAATAATCAATTTAACTTAAACCAATTTATCCAGTTCGTTGGATCCAATGGAAAAATGCGCGCTGGTAATACGGACCAAACTCAAGCCTATAAGCTGATGTCAAAGATGGTTACAAGAATCGAAACATTGGTTTCACAACTGAATAATCAGCAGAATATCCAAAAGGATGCCCCTGAAATACTGGAGCTGTTACAAAAGTGGACAACGTTAGAGAAGAAGAGTAATAATAATCAGATGAATTACCTATCTTCTTTGAAACAAGAACGAACATACGCAGAGACATTTTTGTTGGACCTGTTGCAGTCTTTTCAAAAAAGAGAGGGGTTAGCTGATCGCCAACAATATAGTAGTGATGCAAGGGTAACCAGTACAGATGTGGCAAAATGGATAAGTAATACGTTGGAAAGTCATAATCATACAGCCATGGACAAAGCTGCAGGATCTCAAGTCCCTTCCGGATCTGTAATTCCCATGTCCAAGGTTGAACAATATGTGATTCATGTTAATCAGAGCCAGGGATCCCGGGAAATTGACAAACAGCTACTCGACCAATTTCAAAATATAATAAAGTCAAGCAAATTTATGGCTTTACCAAATGGAGCAAATCAATTATCCATTACATTGAGACCGGAAAATTTAGGTGACATGAGGGTACAAATTATACAGATTCAAGGAGAAATGACCGTTAAAATACTTGTTTCAACTCAAGCTGCAAAAGAAATGCTTGAATCCAATATCCATCAACTGCGTACGATGTTTTCACCACAGCAAGTAGTTGTAGAAAAACAGGAACAGAATACGCAGCAAGGTCAGGATATTCAGAAAGAATCAAATGAGGAGCAATCCACAGACCATGAGCAAGGGCAATCTCAGCAGTCACAACAGGATGAAAAACAGAACCAGGATGATGATTTTGAAACCCAGTTTTATGAATTGTTAAACGAGAAAGTGTAGGTGTGTAAATTGACAACAATTGATCCAAATTTATATTTGCATAATCAGACAACAGAGCGGACGCCGAGTCTGGAACTGGGGAAGGATGCCTTTCTTAAGATTCTAATGACACAAATACAAAATCAGGATCCGACAAACCCAATGGATGACCGGGAATTCATTTCCCAAATGGCAAGTTTCTCCTCGTTGGAACAGGTGATGAACATGAGCAATTCCATTGATAGACTGGTACAAAGCCAGATGGTTTCGCCAGTCATTCAATATAGTCATATGATTGGCAAGGAAGTTTCATACGAATCCTTTGATGAGGAAACAGGAGAAAAACTGGATGTTTTATCAAGTGAAGTCATTGCTGTCAGTCAACAGGAAGGATGGGCAATACTCGAACTTGAGAATGGTGAAAAGGTATATGCAGAAGCTATTTTAGAAATCAGTGAACCTGATTCTAAAGGTAATGATAAAGGAGAGGTTTCATAAAAAAGGAAGTGAATAAAAATGGATCATCGTATCCATCAAGTACCACATCAACAAGCATTACAGTTTCCTAATGTACAAAAAACAAAAAGCAAGCCACAAGCTTCTACAGATTTTAAAGATATTCTAATTGAACAGCAGAAACTGAAAGTCAGTAAGCATGCAGCAGAACGTTTGGATAAAAGAAATATACAAATAGATGATAGTCAATGGCAAATGATTAGTGAAAAAATACAGGAAGCAAAACAAAAAGGCATCACAGATTCATTAGTGGTTTTGGACCATGCTGCATTACTTGTCAGTGCAAAAAATAATACCATTGTGACGGCGATGGACCGAGAAGAGGCAACAAGCAGGATTTTCACGAATATTAATGGTACCATTTTGATCGACGAATAGGCTGGACCATAACGGAGGCCTTTAACAGCTGTTGACTGATTGATACAGCTTTAATGCTACATACAAAAAACGATAAAGGGGAGAAAAGATATGCTACGTTCCATGTATGCAGGAATTTCAGGTATGAAAGGATTTCAAACAAAATTAGATGTAGTCGGGAATAATATTTCCAATGTGAATACATCAGGATTTAAAAAAGGACGGGTTACTTTTCAGGACATGATGAGTCAAACAACATCAGGTGCACAAGGGCCAACAGGTACACGTGGTGGAGTGAACCCGGCACAGGTAGGACTTGGCTCGCAGGTAGGTACGATAGATAATATTCATACACAGGGCTTCCTTCAAACAACCAACAACCCGCTGGATTTGGCGATTGAGGGTGATGGAATGTTCGAATTGGAAGGTGATGGTACTACTTATTACACACGTTCGGGGAATTTTTATTTGGATGATGCCGGAAATATTGTGAATTCAGATGGCTATTATTTAGTAGGGACTGGCGAATCCCCTATTACTATTCCGGATGATGTCCAAAGTTTCAGTGTTCAACCGGATGGTACCGTTAATATTATTAACGCTGACGGATCCCCGAATACTGCTGGACAAATAGCACTGACCGTTTTTTCTAACCCTGCTGGACTTGAAAAAGCCGGCAGCAATTTGTTTCTCGATTCACAGAATGCTGGTATGGGTGATTCAGTTGCTCCTGGAGAGGATGGTACGGGTTCATTAGTAAGCGGATCTTTGGAAATGTCTAATGTAGACCTGGCCGAAGAATTCACAGAAATGATTACAGCACAACGCGGTTTTCAGGCGAACACCAGAATTATTACAACATCAGATGAAATCTTGCAGGAACTTGTGAATCTAAAACGATGATAGGAGGTAGGGAATGCTCTTATTAAGGGCATTCCCGCCAATAGTATGATTCAGCTGACACGTCTAAATGGAGAGGTATTTACATTAAATGCCATCATGATTGAACAAATTCAATCATTACCCGATACAACAATTACGTTAACCAACGGCAAAAAAATTGTTGTGAAAAATCCGGAATCAGAACTAATAACACGTATAACATCATTCTATCAAACAATCGGGATACAAATTGCTATGAAAGAACCAGGTGATGAAAGTGAGTAAAATGATGAAAGCAATGACTACTTCTATTGCAATTCTATTAATAGGTGGCGCAATTGCTGCAGTAGTTGTTTTAAACACGACAGAAGAGTCCAATGAGGGACAGGCGGAGTCAATTGATGACATGATCAAGTATTCCTATGAGTCTCCTGAAATAACAACTGACTTGGAAGATGGCAGTTTTGTAAGGGTTCAATTTCAAATTTTAACCGATAGTGATAAGGCAAAAGAGGAAATAGGCAAACGTGAATTTCAATTAAAAAATATTTTGATTAAAGAACTGGCAACAACGACAGAAGAGGATTTCAAATCAGGACTTTCCGAATTGGAGGATACCATCCGAACTAGACTTAATGAATTAATGGTCGAAGGGAAAATAACGGATGTTTATACAATACATAAAATTTTGCAGTAAGATTACTTGGACAACTCCACGATGGGGGGTGAGGGATTTTGGTAGATGAAGTTCTTTCACAAAATGAAATTGATGCTCTTTTATCTGCTATAACATCCGGTGAAATGGATGCAGAAGAATTGAAAAAAGAAGAACAGGAAAAAAAAGTTCGTGTTTATGATTTCAAACGGGCATTACGGTTTTCAAAAGATCAAATTCGAGGCATTACCAGAATTCATGAAAATTACGCACGTTTGTTGACAACTTTTTTCTCCGCACAATTGAGAACGTACGCCAATATTTCCGTTTCATCGGTAGATCAGATTCCATATGAAGAGTTTATCAGGTCAATTCCTAAGGAGACTGTATTAAATTTATACAACGTCTCACCACTTGACGGTAGGCTGATTATGGAGGTGAACCCAAATATTGCCTATGCCATGCTTGATCGTATTCTCGGAGGGAAAGGAAGTAGCATCAATAAAATTGATAACCTGACAGAAATAGAGAAACTGCTAATATCCCAGTTATTCGATAAAGCCGTAGTAAATCTTCAAGAGGCGTGGTCATCCATCATAGCCATTGAACCAGTCTTGGAAGATTTTGAGGTGAATCCGCAATTTCTGCAGTTGGTATCGCCTAATGAGACGGTAGTTGTTGTTTCGATGAATACAGAAATTGGAGAAACCAGTGGAATGATTAATATTTGCATTCCTCATATTCTTTTGGAACCTATCATCTCTAAACTTTCTGTTCATTACTGGATGCAGACAACGACAAAGAAAAGAGATACAGAAGCATTTGAAAAGATCTCAAACAATATTCAACATGCTCAAATTGATGCGAAGGCAATATTAGGGGAGACAGAAATGAATATACAACAATTTTTAAATTTGAACAGGGATGATGTAATTGCCTTAAATCAACAAATTGATCAGCCACTAACATTGACTGTCAATGATAAACCGAAATTTTATGTACAACCCGGTAAATTTAAAAATAAACTTTCTGTTCAGATACTGGAAGAAATGGAAGGGGTGGATGAAAATGATGAATGATGGAAAGCTTTCCCAGGATGAAATAGACGCTCTCTTAAAAGTAACTGCAGATGAAGAAATGGATGGTAATCAAATAGATAAACAAATAGAGCAATTATCCGAAAGTGAACAAGATGCCCTCGGTGAGATTGGCAATATCTCATTCGGCAGTTCTGCAACTACATTGTCGACATTGTTGAATCAAAGAGTAGAGATAACAACTCCTAGAGTTGCGGTTATCCAAAAAGAAGATTTAGAGAAGGAATTTACATATGAACCAGTAAGTATTGAAGTTAATTATACAGATGGATTCTCGGGTAAAAACATATTTGTAATAAAAACCCAAGATGCAGCAGTTATCTCTGACATCATGCTTGGTGGAGATGGTACGTCACCTGATAAAGAATTGATGGACATTCATTTAAGTGCCGTGCAGGAAGCGATGAACCAGATGATGGGTGCAGCGGCAACCAGCATGTCCACTGTTTTTAATAAAAAAGTGGATATCTCTCCACCAATTATTAAAAATGAGAGTAGTACAAGAAGTGTTCTGGATGAAGGAGCCTATGTAAAGATATTTTTTAATTTAAGAGTTGGCAGTTTAATAGATTCCAATATGATACAAATGATACCTTTTACATTTGCAAAACAAATGGCAGATCATTTATTAATTGACTCAAAAAGTGATGAATTAACTGCAAATGAAACAGCAGCTTCGATAGATGAACCAATTGAAACAACCAGAACCAGAATTGAAAAGCAACAGGAGAATGAACAGGAAAAAGATGAGCAAACAACTGAAGCACAACATCTGGGGGATATGTTTGACAAAAATGAAGCAACCATCCAACAGGCGACTTTTTCTGAATTTGAACAATTAGAATTAAATAAGGCGAAACAGCGTAATTTGGATATGCTTCTGGATATACCATTAAAGGTTTCCGTAGAACTTGGAAGAACGAAGCAAACAATTAAAGAAATTTTGGACTTGTCCTCTGGTTCGATTATTGAATTAGATAAACTGGCGGGAGAGCCAGTGGACATTCTGGTAAATGAAAAATTAATTGCCAGAGGCGAAGTGGTAGTAATTGATGAGAACTTTGGAGTAAGGGTGTCCGACATAGTAAGTCAAAGCGATCGCTTAATGAAATTGAAATAAAGATGATTACGAGGAGGAAGTTGTATGGCTGAACGTATATTAATTGTAGATGACGCGGCATTTATGCGGATGATGATAAAAGATATTTTAACTAAAAATGGTTATATAGTAGCAGGGGAAGCTCAGGATGGTGCTGAAGCAGTTGAGAAATATAAAGAACTCACACCGGATTTGGTAACAATGGATATAACAATGCCTGAAGTTGATGGAATTACTGCTTTGAAACAAATTAGAGAGCTTAACGCTGAAGCAAAGATAATTATGTGCTCAGCGATGGGACAGCAGGCAATGGTGATTGAAGCCATTCAAGCTGGAGCAAAGGATTTTATTGTTAAACCATTTCAATCAGATCGGGTAATTGAGGCCATACAAAAAGCGTTAAGTTAGAAACGAGTGAGTGTTTTGAGAAAAAAATTATGTATTAGCTTCTGTCTTGTCATGCTTTTTTTTGCAATCGGAGCGTTAAATACGATCCATGCAAGTCCAAATAATGTGTTGGAATGCATAGAGAATAATTTAGATTGTGAGGAAGAGCTGGAAGGACCACAAAATGAGCAAGAATCCAATCTTACAGAAGATTCAACAGTTTCGGCTGGCAACGGTTCAATGCTTTTCGAATTGGTGAAAATGTTCTTTGCTCTTGTTTTAGTCCTCGCACTTATTTATCTACTACTTAAGTTTTTAAGTAAACGTAATAAGATGGGGAATAAGGTGAAGGCCTTGGAGAATATGGGTGGCATATCACTAGGGCAGAATAAATCTGTCCAGATTATGCGAATTGGTTCAAGGTTATACCTGCTAGGTGTAGGAGAAAATGTGGAACTGCTTGAAGAAATAACCGATGAAGAAGTAATTAAAGACATATTACATCATGAAGAAAATGAAACAAATGATTTTTCAGCAAATACAATGTTAACTTCACTTCTACCATCAAAAACGGAGAAAGAAAAAAATTCTACAAACCAAACCGATAATCGCTTTAACAGCTTGTTTTCAAATGAACTGGAAAAACTCAAACAAACCAGAAAGAATCTAATAAACCAGCAAGCGAAAAAGGAAGATAGACATGAATGAATTCATTGATATGTTCTCCAGTTCAGATCCTGTTGCTGTTTCGACATCAATAAAATTATTATTGCTATTAACTGTTTTATCACTGGCACCAGGTATTTTAATCTTAATGACAAGTTTTACAAGAATTATTATTGTGCTCTCCTTTGTCAGGACATCACTTGCCACACAGCAAATGCCGCCAAATCAGGTACTGATAGGCCTTGCACTATTTTTAACATTTTTTATTATGGCACCAACGTTTGGACAGGTTTATGATGAAGCATTGCAGCCGCTCTTTGATGAGGAAATTACATTGGATGAAGCCTACGAAACTGCGAGTAGTCCAATCAAGGAATTTATGGCCGGGCATACAAGACAAAAGGATCTTATTTTATTTATGGATTATGCGCAGCTGGAAAGACCGGATAGTGTTCAGGATATACCACTGACAACCCTTGTTCCCGCATTTGCCATCAGTGAATTAAAAACGGCATTTCAGATGGGATTTATGATTTTTGTGCCATTCTTGATTATTGATATGGCTGTAGCAAGTGTTTTGATGTCGATGGGGATGATGATGTTGCCTCCAGTAATGATATCATTACCATTTAAAATTTTATTATTTGTTTTAGTTGACGGATGGTATTTGATAACACATTCCTTATTGGAGGGCTTCTAGTGCTGATGAGTAGGAAAGGAAGGTTTCTCTGATGACGAGTGAGTTTGTTTTAACCTTGGCAGAACGGGGTATCTATACGGTTTTGCTTGTTACTGGTCCCTTACTTATATTAGCACTGGCTGTTGGACTTTTAGTAAGTATTTTTCAGGCAACAACCCAAATACAGGAACAGACCCTTGCATTTATTCCAAAAATCGTAGCTGTTTTGGTAGGTTTAATTTTCTTCGGGCCGTGGATGTTGACAACTATGGTTGAGTTTACCGTAGATATATTTCAAAATTT
This sequence comes from Virgibacillus ainsalahensis, assembly GCF_055380755.1. Lineage (NCBI taxonomy): Bacteria > Bacillati > Bacillota > Bacilli > Caryophanales > Bacillaceae > Virgibacillus > Virgibacillus ainsalahensis. Next base: position 1,529,840 of record NZ_AP043943.1, read on the forward strand.
GAATCAGTTTGTAGGGTAGATTATGTTTGAATTGATTGATATAAATAGTCTTCCTGTTTTTTTACTTATTCTTGTAAGGGTGGCAGCATTTTTTGTAACATTGCCACTATTTTCCTATAGGAATGTACCGGCTCCATTTAAAATTGGATTTAGTTTTTTTCTGGCATTCATTATATTTTATACCGTAGATGCAACTGTATTTACCATCGATGAAATGTATATATTTCTCATTGTAAAAGAAGTACTTGTCGGTTTATTAATCGGCTTGATTGCTTTTATTATTATTTCTGCTGTACAAGTTGCAGGAGGTTTTATCGACTTTCAAATGGGCTTTGCAATCGCAAATGTGATGGATCCACAAACCGGAGCCCAAAGCCCTTTAACAGGGCAGTATTTTTATATTTTTGCACTATTATTTTTATTATCGGTTAATGGGCATCATTTATTAATCGACGGGATTGTTAACAGCTATAATTATATACCAATTTCTAGGTTCATACCGTTTGAAAGTGAATCGATTGCTGATTTTATCATTGATGCATTCGGTAATATGTTTTTAATTGCATTTCAAATTTCCATACCAATTGTCGGTTGCTTATTTCTGGTGGATGTCGCACTTGGCATAATAGCGAGGACAGTGCCACAATTGAATGTATTTGTTGTTGGACTACCATTAAAAATTTTGGTGAGTTTTGCTGCTATATTGGTCTTCTTGAGTCTTTATATTGTATTGGCAAAAAATTTATTTGAAACAATGTTTGAGACAATGCGTGGACTCATGCAATTATTCGGAGGTGCTTAACTTGCATTTAAAACTGGATTTGCAATTTTTTGCAGGTGAGAAAACAGAAAAAGCAACGCCGAAAAAAAGACAGGATGAGCGAAAAAAAGGAAAGGTTGCTAAAAGTCAGGATGTAAACACAGCAATACTACTTTTATTTTCCTTTATTATTTTATTCGTTTTTGGAGGCTTCATGCTAACGAATATGATGACATTGTATGAGCATACATTCACTGAATTTATACATTGGGAGTTGACGGAAAACACCGTACATCAAATTTTTTCCGGTGCTGCTGTGGAAATGGCAAAAATGCTTGCACCAGCTATGCTGGTAGCTGTTATAGCAGGGTTAGTATCAAACTTAATGCAGATCGGATTCTTATTCACTAGCAAACCATTGCAATTTGATTTGAAGAAAATTGACCCGATTCAAGGGGCGAAGCGAATATTTTCGATGCGTGCATTAGTGGAACTATTAAAATCACTATTAAAAATCATTTGTATCGGTGCCATCACATTTACGGTTATCTGGATCTATAAAGATGAAATGATGATGACCGCTTTTACAAATGCCGAAAATGCTCTTGCTTTTTTTTCAAGAGTCACGATAACTATGGGGATTGCAGCAACAATTGCATTGCTTCTTCTTTCCATTATTGATTATACATACCAACGCTATGATTTTGAAAAAAATATGAAAATGTCAAAACAGGATATTAAAGATGAGTACAAGAATGTCGAAGGTGATCCGCTTATCAAATCCAAGATTAAAGAAAAACAGCGGAATATGGCCGCTCAGCGTATGATGAGTGAAGTGCCCAATGCAGATGTTGTAATTACCAATCCTACCCATTATGCAATAGCTATCAAGTATGACGAAGAAAAGGCTGCAGCACCATATATTTTAGCTAAAGGAACCGATCAAATCGCTCTAAAAATAAAAGAAATAGCTAAAAAAAATAATGTTGTTACCGTAGAAAACAGACCACTGGCCCGTTCATTATACAGTGCCCTTGAAATTGGTGATATAATCCCGGAACAGTTTTATCAGGCGGTTGCTGAAATATTGGCATATGTTTACCGAATAGAGAACAAAGTTTAAGCATGAGGGAGATTCCTATGAAAGCAAGTGATTTATCCGTATTAATCGGTGTTATTGTAATAATTATTATGTTGGTAATTCCATTACCGGGATGGATGCTAAGTATTTTCATTTTAATCAATATTACGTTATCACTTATCGTTATTTTAGTAGCAATGAATACACAGGAAGCCTTACAGTTTTCAGTTTTTCCTACGCTTATATTGTTATTGACGTTATTTCGGCTAGGATTGAACGTATCAACGACACGTTCAATCTTATCTGATGCCAATGCTGGCGGGGTTGTAGATACATTCGGGTCCTTTGTGATCGGTAATAATCCCCTTGTTGGATTTGTAGTATTTGTCATACTTGTCATTATCAATTTCCTGGTAATCACAAAAGGTTCAGAACGTGTATCTGAAGTTGCTGCTCGTTTCTCTTTGGATGCGATGCCTGGAAAACAAATGAGTGTTGATGCTGATTTGAATGCCGGTTTAATTTCTGAAAAACAGGCAAAAGAAAGACGACATAAAATCGAAAGTGAAGCAGATTTCCATGGTTCAATGGACGGTGCAAGCAAGTTTGTTAAGGGTGATGCGATTGCAGGTATTATCATCGTTTTAATTAATATCATCTTTGGACTTATTATAGGCATTATTCAACTTGGGATGCCTTTTGAGGAGGCAATTAATACATTTATGCGGTTAACGGTAGGGGATGGATTAGTCAGTCAAATCCCTGCATTATTAGTATCTACTGCAACCGGTATTGTTGTCACAAGGGCTACTAGTGAGGGCAACTTAAGTAATGAAGTGACAAAGCAGCTTACCCAATACCCAAAATTGCTTTTTATAGCTGCTGGTACGATTTTCCTGCTTGGATTAACGCCGATTAACTTTTTACTTACCACTGCCATTGCGGCCGTATTAACTCTCAGCGGTTATCTATTATTACAACATTACAAAAACCCTGAATCTCCGGAAGAAGATGAAGAGATTCAAGCAGAAAGTCAGGAAATGAAGGCACCTGAAAATGTTGTTACCCTGTTAAATATGGATCCTATCGAATTTGAATTCGGCTATGCTCTAATTCCATTGGCTGATACAAATCAGGGTGGAGATTTATTAGATCGTATTATAATGATACGCAGGCAACTGGCCATCGAATTGGGACTTGTTATTCCAGTTGTTCGAATACGGGATAATATACAGTTAAATCCGAATGAATATCGATTAAAAATAAAAGGCAATGAAGTTGCAAAAGGTGAGCTGCTACTTGACCACTATCTTGCTATGGCACCTGATATGGATGATGATCATATTGATGGAATCGATACAAAGGAACCTGCTTTTGGACTACCTGCAAAATGGATAATTGAGGAAGTGAAAGATGAGGCTGAATTGTCTGGTTATACGGTGGTAGATCCACCATCCGTCGTATCCACACATATTACCGAGGTAATCAAACAACAGGCACATACATTACTGGGAAGACAAGAAACAAAGCAGTTGATCGATCATTTGAAAGAAAACTATCCGATATTGGTTGAAGAAGTTTCACCAGAACCATTGGCGGTTGGTGATATTCAAAAAGTACTGGCAAAACTATTAAGAGAAAATATTTCTATAAGAAATTTACCGGTGATTTTTGAGACGTTGGCTGACTTTGCGAAAATGACAAATGATACCGACTTATTGGCTGAATATGCCAGACAGTCGCTATCATCTCAAATCACAAAACAGTATGTACAGGAAGACTTGTCCTTAAGGGTAATAACTGTATCAGGAAAAGTAGAGAAAATGATTGCAGAAAATATCCAGCAGACAGAACATGGCAATTTTTTATCGTTAGATCCAGAGTCACAACAGGTAATTATTAAAACAGTACATGAGGAAGTCGAAAAAATAACGTTACAGGAAGAAACTCCAGTAATACTATGCTCACCAGCAATACGAATGTATCTAAAACAGTTGCTGGATCGTTTCTTACCACAAGTAGTCGTATTATCCTATAATGAATTAGAACCAACTGTACAGGTTCAAAGTGTTGGGGTGGTGAATGTAGCATGAAGGTGAAAAAATATGTGGCGCCAACAATGCCGGAAGTGATGAACCAAGTCCGAAAAGATCTTGGTTCAGAAGCAGTAATATTAAATTCTAAGGAAATTCGGCGTGGCGGTATATTTGGTTTTTTTAAAAAGAAAAATATTGAAGTAATTGCTGGATTGGATCCACAGCCTGCGACACAACCCAAAAGATATGTGGACGTTAGGGAAAAGCTTCCGACTATAGATAAAGACATATCTAAAACTACCAATAATGAAATTATCAATGAGATAAAACACTTGAAAAAAATTTTTGAGCAGCAATCTTCAGAGCATAAAAACAGATATCAGTCTGACTATATGCTTGTTTATCAGCATTTGCTGGATCAGGAGGTAAATAAGGAACTGGCAATACAAATTTCGGATAAGGTGATAGAAGATCGTAATTATCCAGAGAAAAAACTGAACCTGGATGAAATAATGAATGTTACGGCAATGGAGATAAAGGAAAGGCTAAGTAATCTGTCATTCAATGGTATAATGTATGATAAAAAAATTGTGCAATTTGTTGGTCCGACAGGGGTTGGAAAAACGACAACGCTGGCAAAAGTAGCTGCAAAAAGTATATTAACAGATAAAAAGAAGGTTGCCTTTATTACCGCTGACACTTATCGAATTGCTGCCATCGAACAATTAAAAACATATGCACAAATACTGAATGTTCCAATTGAAGTTGCCTACACCATAGATGATTATAAAGCCGCGATCGAAAAGTTTGAATCCTACGATTTAATACTCGTTGATACTGCCGGCCGGAATTTCCGCAATGAAACATATATAAAGGAATTGCAAAAAACCATTGACTTAAGTTTGGATATGGCTAGTTATCTAGTATTATCCTTAACATCAAAACCTAAAGATTTAATGGAAATCTTTGATCAGTTTTATCATATCCCCATTAAGGAAGTAATTTTCACTAAAATTGATGAGACTAGACAGTATGGCAGCTTGCTAAACATTGCGCTGGAGAAAGAAATCGGTATTGCATATTTAACAAACGGGCAGGATGTCCCGGATGATCTAATCCCTGGAACCCCTGGGATAGTCGCCGATTATATTGCAGGTGATTATTATGGTACTTGACCAAGCTTCGAGCCTCAGAAGACAATTACAAGTGTTCGGCCAGCAGAAACAGGCAAAAACGCTATCTGTCATTAGTGGAAAAGGTGGAGTTGGTAAGTCGAACATAGCTTTAAATTTTTCATTAGAACTCATAAACAAGCAAAAAAAAGTTTTATTATTTGATTTGGATGTCGGTATGGGAAATATCGATATAATGATGGGATTACATGCAGCAAAGTCAATAACTGATATGTTTTCTGAACACTTATCAATCCATGATATTATCGAAAGAGGTCCGAATAATTTAGCATATATTGCAGGTGGTTCCGGGCTAAGTGATGTTTTTATAATGAACCAGGAAAAAAGAAACTATTTTTTACAACAATATCAAGAACTCGTACAAATGTATGATTACATTATATTTGATATGGGGGCAGGTGCTACAAAAGACAGTATCTTTTTCATACTTGCATCAGATGAATGTATTGTGGTGACAACACCAGAGCCAACATCTATTACAGATGCTTATAGTATCATAAAACATGTTGTAAACAGTAAAGCGAATATGCCAATATATGTAATCATAAATCGTTCATTTTCCCAAAAAGTTGGGTTAGAGTCATTGGAAAGATTCGGACAGGTTGTTCTCCAATTTTTACATATTAATATTCACAAAATGGGTATTCTTCCTGAGGATAAGGCTGTGTCCGAAGCAGTTTTAAATCAAATTCCATACATTCTATACAATGAAAAATCAGCTGTCTCAAAAGCAATGAAAGAAGTAACCGACAATTATGTTAGAAATTCGGGAGAAATAAATAAAATTGCTGCTCCCTCATTTATTCAAAAAATAAAACTACTTATAATGAAAGAGGTAAGAAAAGATGCATTCAATCAAAGTAGTAGTGATTGATGATTCACCATTTATGCGGAAAGTAATTTCAAATATTTTGGAAAGTGATAATCGAATACAGGTTATTGCCACCGCAAGAAATGGAGAAGAAGGAATAAATAAAATCAGATCTCTGAAGCCGGATGTAGTTACATTAGATGTTTACATGCCTGTAATGGATGGGATGGAGACATTACAACATGTCATGAAAACAAATCCGGTGCCCGTGATTATGCTTTCGAGTATTACGAAAGCAGGCACCAAAGATACAATTCAAGCCATATCAAATGGTGCAGTTGATTTCATAACAAAACCTTCTAGGGCAATTTCGCTGGATATCCATACAATTGGGCAGGAAATAATAAATAAAGTTATAATTGCCTCAAACGTTAATATGCAACGGTATAAAACAGGAATCACATCACAATATCTACATAAAACCGATTATACAGAACAGTTATTCGAAAAAACTATCATTGCTATTGGTACATCCACTGGCGGACCTAGAGCGCTTGAAAAAGTGTTGAAAGGGTTACCAGAAGGCTTTACTCCGCCAATTTTAATTGTACAGCATATGCCTCAGGGGTTTACAAAGTCGCTTGCAGAAAGACTTGATTCGTTATCATTTTACCATGTTAAAGAGGCAGAAGATGGAGAAATAATAAAAGCTAAATCAGCTTACATTGCACCGGGCAATTTTCATATGAAAATTAGAAAGACTGGTACGCAAGTTACAATTGAATTATCAAAGGATAAGCCAGTTTCCGGACACAGACCGGCGGTAAATGTTTTACTCGACTCTCTTTCAAATTTGAAAAACATTAATAAGATTGCAGTTATTTTAACTGGAATGGGCAGTGATGGTTCAACTGGAATAAGACACTTGAAAAATCATGATAGAAACACAATTGTTATTGCTGAATCAGAAGAAACAGCCGTTGTGTATGGCATGCCAAAAGCCGCTGTGAAGACTGGTTGTGTTAATTATATTGTGCCTTTGCAGAAAGTGGGGAACACTTTATCCAATCTGGTGAAATAGAATTTCAAGTGAAAAATTGTAAGGAGGAAACAGGGTGGAAAATAAACGAATGAAGAACAGAAAAGTCATTGTATTTCAGTTGGCAGATGAAGAATATGCTGTTTCTGTGCAACAGGTAGGTTCGATTGAAAGAATGCAACCAATTACAAGGGTGCCCCAAACCCCAGATTTTGTAATAGGAGTCATTAATTTACGCGGTGTTGTAACGCCAGTCATAGATCTTAGGATACGTCTTGGTATGGAGACAAATGCGTATAATGAATCTACCCGTATTATTATCGTATATCTTGATGATATGGAATTGGGATTGATAGTAGACGCAGCAAATGATGTTATTGATATATCAGAAGATGCAATAGAGTCTGCACCTGAAGTAATAAGTGCGGTTGACGATAACCATATAGAAGGTGTTGTTAATCTGGAAAATCGGTTGTTTATATTACTCAATTTACAGAAGGTACTAACAATTGAGGAAATGGATGATCTTACATCAGTGAAAGGATAATTGTATGGACTACATGAAACTTACCAGTATACAAAAGGATGCATTAAGAGAAATCGGTAATATTGGCGCCGGTAATGCAGCAACTTCCATGTCTGAATTAATAAATGAAAAAGTCGACATGCAGATTCCTGACGTCAATGTTGTTAGTTACGACGAAATGATGGAGTTAATGGGTGGACCTGATGAAATTATTGTTGGCGTATTTTTTCGCATTCAAGGTGAAGCTCCAGGTAACGTCTATTTTATTTTAAGTACGGAAGAGGCGGAACTGCTTGTAAGCAAAATGGCAAAAGATACAGATGTGAGCTTGCTGGATATTGAATGCTTGGATACATTCAAATCTTCTGCATTGCAGGAATTAGCTAATATTTTGACTGGATCTTATTTATCAGCGCTTTCTGATTTTACAAATATTAATATGCAACAGTCCGTACCTTATTTGAGTGTGGATATGGCAGGGGCAATATTAACCGTGGGATTGCTTCAAGGATCGCATGTCTCAGATTATGCAATTATTATAGATACAAAAATAAAACATGATGGCTTAGAGAATGGTATACATGGTAATTTCTTGCTGTTGCCGGACCCCGAGTCATTTCCGAAAATATTTAATGCATTAGGAATTGACCACTATGTATGATGCACGGACAGTTGTAAAAGTCGGAATTGCTGATTTAAACACAGTTTCTGCACCTGATACAATACGCACTTCCGGACTGGGTTCATGTGTAGGTGTTGTTATGTACGACGAAGCAAAAAAAATAGCGGGATTAGCTCATATCCTGTTGCCTGATTCAAGTTTGGCCAGGCGATCGATCCTAAATAAATATAAATATGCAGATACTGCGCTGCCATTATTAATTGAAAAATTAGTTGTAGCAGGTGCCAGAAAGTACGCTTTAAAAGCAAAGATGGCAGGCGGGGCTCAAATGTTTCAGTTTACATCCAAATCGGATATCATGCGAATTGGGGCAAGGAATATAGAAGCAGTCCAAGAAAAATTACAGGAATATCATATCCCTGTAGTTTCATCTGATTTAGGCGGTAAGGTTGGAAGAACAATCGAATTTGATCCGACTGTATGTGAATTGAAAATACGAAAAGTTAATAAAGAGGAAATGGTTATTTAATAAGCAAGATGAAAAGGTGAGGAGGATAAAATAGGATGAAGACAAGTAAATCTCCTCAGGAACAGCAACAATGGAGTAATTGGATCAAACATAGAGATAATGAAGCAGCAAATGAATTGATACAAAATTATATGTATTTAGTATCGTTTCACGTGGAGAGAATCTCAAACCATCTGCCAAACAATGTAAATAAAGATGATATAAAAAGCTTTGGCCTAATCGGGTTATATGATGCATTAAAGAAATTCGAAACGGACAGGGATTTGAAATTTGATACATATGCATCGTTTCGAATCAGAGGTGCAATAATTGATGGGTTAAGAAAAGAAGACTGGCTTCCCAGAACTTTAAGAGAGAAAACGAAAAAGATTGACCAAATAACTTATGAGCTAGAACAAACCTACCAACGTATGCCAACTTCAGAAGAGATCGCCGAAAAGTCCGGTATGTCAGCGAAAGAGATAGAATCAATCGTAAAAGATTCTTTATTTTCACATGTGTTGTCAATAGATGAAAAACCAAAGTCCGGTAACAGTGAACGGCAAGAGGGAATAGGTTATACAATCCCTGATGAAGGAACTGTTCTGCCTGAGTCAAATATGCTTGCAAATGAAGTGAAGAAAGAGCTGATGGAAGGAATAAAATCATTAAATGAAAACGAGCAAATGGTGATAAGCTTATTTTATTATGATGAATTAACGTTCACAGAGATAGGAACCGTTCTTGGATTAACAACATCAAGAATTTCTCAGATACATAAAAAGTCTATTTTTAAACTAAAAAATGCTCTCCTGAAAATTCAGGGATTGTATTAAATTAGAGGTATGATAGTAGTGACATAAACAAAAACCAATCAAACGAAGTGTCTTTAAAGCCGTTTTTAAAGGGGAATAATATTGTAAAATGATACCTTTTATATTAATAATTAGTTTTTTATTGCACATCACAACATTGTTTGCAGTTTATCAGCTTTTGAAACAGATAAATGTTCTAAAAAAGAAAAAAATAAGTGAGAGTGCGGAACTCTTTGAAAAGTATCTTCAAGAAATAAAAGATGAAAACAGCCGGTTGCAAGAGCATTTAGTAGAACACAAGACGGAAACGACAGATACATCCGAATCTATGCCAAGCTCCGTTGATGATGCCTTAATTGCCCATTCTCCATCAATTGATAATGCAGATAAAGTTGAAGCATCATTACAGGCGAGGATTCTTCAACTCCATAATAAAGGGTTATCCGAAACAGAGATAGCCCAAAAATTAAATTGCGGAAAAACAGAGGCCGCATTAATCATTAAAATTCATGCATAAAATATTTTTTACTTGATTCAATTCAACCAATGTGATATATTAATTTCTGGTGTAAATACTATATCCATAAATCATGTGGAAGAGTTAATACAACACACACGCTTCGTAATTTGTATATAGGTTGCCATTCACAATGACTGGTCTTTATGCAAAAATGATCTGAAGCGGAGGAAAAAAACCTTTAGGAGGAAATTATTATGGCAGCAATATCCATGAAACAATTACTCGAAGCTGGTGTACATTTTGGACATCAGACCCGCCGTTGGAACCCGAAGATGAAAAAATACATCTTCACAGAGCGTAACGGAATTTATATCATTGACTTGCAAAAAACTGTGAAAAAAGTCGATGAAGCGTACAATTACGTGAAAGAAATTGCATCAAACGGTGGTACAATTCTTTTCGTAGGTACAAAAAAACAAGCACAGGAATCAGTACGTGACGAGGCAACTCGTTCAGGAATGTTCTATATTAACCAACGTTGGTTAGGTGGTACACTTACAAACTTCCAAACCATCCGCAAACGTATCAATCGTCTTAAATCCATTGAAAAAATGGAAGAAGATGGTACATTTGACGTATTACCGAAAAAAGAAGTTGTTGATTTATTAAAAGAAAAAGATCGTTTGGTTAAGTTCCTTGGTGGAATTAAAGAAATGAATAAACTTCCAGATGCTCTGTTTGTTATCGACCCACGTAAAGAACGTATTGCGATTGCTGAAGCGCATAAATTAAATATTCCAATCATTGGAATTGTTGATACAAATTGTGATCCCGATGAAATAGATTATGTAATTCCAGCGAATGATGATGCAATCCGCGCGGTGAAACTTTTGACATCTAAAATGGCAGATGCGATTTTAGAAGTGAAACAAGGTGAGGAAACAGAAGAAGTAGAAACAACAGATGAATCTGAAGTGGAAACGGAAGCTGTTACTGAATCTAAATCAACTGAAGCATAAATTTGACAAAAAGGTGAAGGTGATAAGAGGATAGAAACCTTTTATCACCTTTTTTACACGTAAGGGAAGTATTAGAATTTAAAGGAGGATATATAATGGCTATAACTGCAAAGATGGTTAAGGAGCTGCGTGAAAAAACTGGCGCAGGTATGATGGATTGTAAAAAAGCACTACAGGAAACCGATGGTGATATTGAAAAAGCGATCGATTTTTTGCGTGAAAAAGGGATTTCCAAAGCTGCTAAAAAAGCGGATCGCATTGCAGCAGAGGGAGCTGCGTATGTTGAAGTAGATAATAATTCAGCTGTTCTCTTGGAAGTGAACTGTGAAACAGATTTTGTTACAAAAAATGATCAGTTCAAGCAATTATTAAGTGAATTAGGTAAACATATCTTAAAACAACAACCATCAACTGTTGAAGAAGCGCTACAACAAGAACTTCACGGTAATGGTGATACTGTAGAAGCATATATTAATTCAGCCATTTCAACAATCGGAGAAAAAATCTCCCTGCGACGCTTTACATTAGTCAATAAAACAGACGACGATGTATTTGGAACATACCTTCATATGGGTGGTAATATCGGTGCATTGACTTTGATCGAAGGAACGAAAGATGAGCAGACTGCAAAAGATGTAGCAATGCATGTTGCAGCAGTAAATCCACGTTATGTATCGCGCGATGCTGTGTCAAAAGAAGAAGTTGAACATGAGCGTGAATTGTTGAAAACACAAGCACTTAATGAAGGAAAACCAGAAAAGATTGTTGAAAAAATGGTAGAAGGTCGATTAGGCAAATTCTTCGAAGAAATTGTTCTATTGGAACAGAGCTTTGTTAAAGATCCAGACCAGAAAGTTAAAAAATATGTGGCTGACAAAGGTGCTTCCGTTAAATCATTCGTTCGTTATGAAGTAGGAGAAGGAATGGAAAAACGCGAAGAAAACTTTGCTGATGAAGTAATGAATCAAATCAAGAAATAAATAGAATGCTGTGTAGGGGACACTTGTTGTTCCCTATTTCTCAATAATCCAGAGAAGGATTAATCCCGCATGTAACTGATGGGCCAAACAAAGACATGACATCTTGTCACTTGCTGACATTAACCACGTTCTGTGGGTTACAACTAACGGTCGGCGGGGATGAAAGAACCTTTCTGCTGATTGAAGCTTCACTTTATAATGCATTCATTAAACAAATAGACCAATACTAAATTGAATTTCTATGGAGGTTATTATGACAACAGCTCGTTACCGTAGAATTGTACTCAAGTTAAGTGGAGAAGCCTTAAGTGGGGAACAAGGATATGGCATTGAACCAAAAATAATTCAATCCGTTTCAAACCAAGTAAAAGAAATTGCAGAGCTTGGAGTTGAAATTGCTATCGTTGTAGGCGGTGGAAATATATGGCGAGGAAAAGTTGGAAGTGAAATGGGAATGGATCGCGCAAATGCTGATTACATGGGAATGCTTGCAACAATTATGAATTCTCTTGCTCTTCAGGACGGCTTGGAAACGATAGGTATTCCTACACGTGTTCAAACATCTATAGAAATGCGACAGGTAGCTGAACCCTACATAAGGAGAAAAGCAATTCGTCACCTGGAAAAAAAGCGTGTTGTCATTTTTGCTGCAGGAACAGGAAATCCATTTTTCTCTACGGATACAACAGCAGCATTGCGCGCAGCTGAAATTGAAGCAGACGTAATTCTAATGGCTAAGAATAATGTTGATGGTGTGTATTCCGATGATCCAAAAATTAATAAAAATGCTAAAAAATATGATACGCTTTCCTATATGGAAATGTTAAATGAAGGTTTGGGAGTAATGGATTCAACTGCCTCTTCATTATGCATGGATAACGACATTCCATTAGTTGTATTTTCAATTACCGAAGAAGGAAATATTAAAAAAGTCGTACAAGGTGAATACATTGGAACGAAAATAAGGGGGAAATAAACATGTCAGAAGCTATAATGAAACAAACGAAAGAAAAAATGAAACAGGCAGTACAGGCTTTCTCAAAAAATCTGGCAACTGTAAGAGCTGGAAGGGCTAACCCTAGCCTGTTGGATAGTGTATATGTGAATTATTATGGTGCAAGTACTCCTTTAAACCAGTTAGCATCAATCTCAGCTCCGGAAGCAAGGCTGCTTCTGATTACACCATATGATAAATCTGCGCTTTCAGATGTGGAAAAGGCTATTCAAAAAGCTGATCTCGGAATTTCTCCATCCAACGATGGAAATGTAATTCGCATAAGTATTCCTGCTTTAACAGAGGAAAGACGGAAAGATTTAGTTAAGGTTGTTGGCAAATATGCCGAAGAATCCCGCGTCCAAGTGAGAAATGTCCGACGTGAAGCGAATGATCAATTAAAAAAACTAGAAAAAAATGGAGATCTTACAGAAGACGAATTGCGTGATGGTCAAGATAATGTCCAAAAAGAAACAAATAATCATATCGCAGAAATCGACCAGCTTGGAAAAAATAAAGAAAAAGAAATTATGGAAGTTTAATACAATACAATGTAGAATAAGATGTAGTAGCCCTCTTGTTTGTAAGGGGGCTTTTGTATTCTTATTCCAAAATAGGTATAATATATTAAGCTTTTAGTGGTATAATGATGATTCATCCAAGAAGAAGATTATTGTACTATAATCTTTTTTCCTTCATATAGATTAAAGTTGAAAGGATTGTAATGGATAATCAACAGCATTCGGAGGACGAAACATGTCAATGAAACTTCCTTTTTTTAAAAATAAACAAACTGAACTTAATGACGAATTTGACCTTGGGAATATTCCTGATCATGTTGCAATAATAATGGATGGAAATGGAAGGTGGGCGAAAAAACGCGGTCTGCCACGGATAGCTGGCCATAGGGAAGGCATTAAAGCGGTTAATCGGGTTGTAAGGGAAGCTGGTAAATGTGATGTTAAAGTTCTCACGCTTTATGCATTTTCTACGGAGAATTGGAAAAGACCAGCATCAGAAATTGACTTTTTGATGAAACTCCCAAAGGAATTTCTACACGTTTATCTGCCTGAATTAATGGAGAACAATGTAAGAATTGATACAATAGGAGATTTTGAGGCCTTACCTGAGCATACGAAAGAAGCCATTGAGTATGCAAAGGAGAAAACAAAGGGTAATAATGGATTATTACTCAACTTTGCATTAAACTATGGTAGTAGATTTGAAATAACCCAGGCAATAAAAAAAATTATGACAGATATAAACAGGTCTGAAATATCTCTTGAAGCATTGGATGAAAAGATTTTTTCAGAATACTTATATACCCAGGGTATTAATGATCCTGATTTACTTATTCGAACAAGTGGTGAACAGCGTCTGAGCAACTTCTTACTATGGCAACTGGCATATACGGAATTGTGGTTTACAGAAGTCTTTTGGCCGGATGTCAATGAAGAAGTTTTCAGGGAAGCGATTCAGGATTACCAACAGAGAAAAAGGCGTTATGGAGGTATTTAAGGTGATGAAAGATAAATGAAGCAACGGACGATAACAGCGTTATTGGCCATACTTATATTTTTGCCATTTATCATATTTGGCGGCTGGCCATTTATCCTTTTTGTGTATGCTTTAGCTACAATTGGTTTGATTGAGCTTATGAAAATGCATAAAATATACAAATATTCCGTTCCATCTATTTTAGCAATCGGTTTATTGTGGTTTGTGCTATTTCCGTATCAGGATAATTATGATTTACATTTATTTGCGTGGTTTACGCAGACCGAAGTTATCATGCTTTTTGTTTTACTATTATTGACATATACAGTATTGGTGAAAAATAAATTCACATTTGATAATGTTGGTTTTATTCTGCTAGCTGTTTTATATGTAGGTATGGGTTTCTATTATCTCATAGAAACCCAAAGAGCCGGACTTAACTACATATTTTATGCATTGTTCATCATATGGGCGACGGACACGGGGGCTTATTTATTTGGACGTGCTTTTGGAAAGAGGAAGCTATGGCCAGAAATCAGTCCTAAGAAAACAATTGAAGGAGCCCTCGGTGGTATTCTTATGGCATGCATAGTTGCAGTTATATTCCAGCTTATCTATCCATTTTCTTTTTCCATGACTGTTTTGATTGGGGCAACTATTTTAGCATCTGTATTTGGTCAAATAGGCGATTTGGTTGAATCGGCGTTTAAGCGACATTATGGTGTCAAAGATTCTGGTAATATCCTGCCGGGACATGGGGGTATTCTGGATCGTTTTGACAGCTTGCTATTCGTTTTGCCATTACTGCATTTTATAGGCTTTATACAAATGTAATAATATTTGCTGTAAAATATAAATATATTTATAAAGTCGGATAAAAGAGATAGCATTAATATAGTGTAAGTCAAAGTCTGTTTCTATACCAATTAAGGAGGTGCTTTATTTGACAACAGTTATAGCCTTTATATTCATGTTTGGCTTACTTGTGTTTATACATGAATGGGGTCATTTGATTTTTGCCAAACGCGCCGGAATGCTTGCACGCGAATTTGCCATCGGATTTGGACCGAAAGTGTTCTCATTTACGAGAAATGAAACATTATATACCATACGTCTGATACCCGCAGGCGGCTATGTTCGTGTTGCCGGGGAAGATCCTGAAATTATTGACTTAAAACCGGGACATCATGTTGGTCTTGAATTTAATGACGCCGGAAAAGTTAATAAAATTATTGTGAACAATAAAACAAAACATCCAAATGCTCGGGTTATAGAAGTAGAGCATGTAGATTTGGATCACCAATTGGTTATAGAAGGTTATGAAATTGATGAAGATGAAAAACTTCGATTCGAGGTAGACCCGAAAGCATTCTTTATTATGGATGAAAGAGAAACACAAATTGCTCCATATGACCGCCAGTTTGCTTCAAAACGACCAGGACAGAAAGCAATGCAGTTATTTGCAGGGCCGATGATGAACTTTATCCTTGCAATTGTCATCTTCATTATTTTGGGTATTGTACAAGGTGTACCTGCTGAACGTGCATTGATTGATGAAGTAGTGCCTGGTACCCCAGCAGAGGAGGCTGGTCTTGAGGCAAATGATGAAATAGTGGAAATTGAAGGGTCCTCTATTTCTACCTGGGAAGAATTTACGATGATTGTACGGGAAAGCCCTGGAGAAGAATTAAATATGTCTGTAGAACGTAATGGGGAGCAGGAAGCAATGACTGTTATCCCGGATGAAGTAGAAGCGGCACAAGGCATGACAATCGGACAGGTTGGTGTCCAAAGGGCTTTTGAAAAATCGTTTTTTGGAACATTTGAATATGGATTTACACAAACATATGAAACAACAAAAACAATTTTGACTAATTTAATGATGTTGATCACTGGACAGCTTCCTATAGATGTTTTATCCGGCCCTGTCGGTATATATGATGCAACAGATCAGGTCGTACAGTCAGGTTTTATGAATCTCATGATGTGGACAGCTATGCTAAGTGTTAATCTTGGGGTCATAAATCTTGTACCACTTCCGGCGCTTGATGGTGGACGCTTAATGTTTGTGGGTTTAGAAGCATTACGGGGAAAACCGGTGCCCCCGGAAAAAGAAGGTATATTCCATTTTATCGGTTTTGCATTATTGATGCTTCTGATGATTGTGGTCACATGGAATGATATACAGCGTTTGTTCCTGTAAAACTGGAATTACCTTACTAAAATTTGAGAACCCTTGTCTTTAACTTCCGGCAAGGGTTTTCTGATTTTATAGCTGAATTTTGTCAGCTGTATTAGGAGGAGCAACTATGGATATTTCAAAAAAAGAAAAAATGACTTTATTGTTAAAGCAGCTACAAATACCTGAAGAGTATGTAGAAAATTATTTTCAGGAAAGTTTTTTAGAAAAACTTGAAGTATTTAAGAAACTGAAAATATGGCATTTTCATCTTCATGTTAAACGTGTGCTACCTGTGGATATTTACCAATTGCTCTCAGTAAAATTGCAGGAATCGTTTCAGCAGGTCGCCAAAGTTGAATTAACGATAGAAGCTGAAGAAAGAGAATGTGATGAAGAGACAATTTGCGGATATTGGAAAAACTTTATTCAATCCATAACGAATCTTTCACCAGCCTATAAAGATTTAATCCATAATCAAATACCTCATGTTAACAATAACAAGCTTATGTTAACTGCAAGAAATGATGCAGAAGCTGCTGCATTAAAAAAACGGCTGGAAGAAAACTTTCGATTATATTGTAACAAGATAGGAGCATTATCTTATTCACTTGAGGTTCAGGTGAAAACGGACGAAGCTGACGTCATTAAATTTAAAGAACAAAAGGCTTTAGAAGACCAGGCAGCAGTTTTAAGGACCGTACAGGAAAAGGAAAAACGCGATCAGACAAAATCAGAAAATGGTAATAAACCATTGATTCTAGGATACAAAATACAAGATGAAGCGATACAAATGGAAGAAATACAGGATGAGGAGCGTCGTGTAATTGTTCAAGGATATGTTTTTGCGGTAGATATTCGTAAATTGCGTTCAGGTAGAAGTCTGTTAATTATAAAAGCCACGGATTATACTGATTCCCTGCAGATAAAAATGTTTTCGAAAGGGGATGAAGACGCAGAGAAATTTGAGACCGTCAAAGAAGGAATGTGGATTAAAGCAAGAGGAAGTATACAAACAGATATGTATACAAATGAATTAGCAATGATGGCAAATGATATTCATGAAATAAAAGTGGATTCACGGATGGACGAGGCTCCTACGGATGAGAAACGTGTGGAATTGCATGCACATACAACAATGAGTCAAATGGATGCCGTTGTTTCTCCTGAAATTTTAATCAAGCAAGCTGCAAAATGGGGACATAAAGCTGTAGCCATTACAGACCATGCAGGTGTTCAGGGGTACCCTGATGCACATGCTGCAGGAGAGAAAAACGGGATTAAAGTTTTATATGGTTTGGAAGCTAACCTGGTGGATGATGGTGTACCAATCGCCTATAACGAACAAGATACAGCTTTGGAATCCGGCACATATATCGTCTATGACGTGGAAACTACCGGACTTTCTGCGGTTTATGACACAATCATTGAGCTTGCTGCAGTCAAGGTACAACAGGGGGAGATTGTTGATCGTTTTGAGTCATTTGCAAACCCACATCATCCATTATCACAAACCACTATCGATTTAACAGGAATTACGGATGAAATGGTAAAAGATGCGCCTGAAATTGGTGATGTATTAAAGGATTTTCACGAGTGGATGAGTGACGGTATTCTAGTTGCCCATAATGCGAGTTTTGATATGGGATTTTTAAATCAAGGCTTAAAACAAATTGATTTTGAAGCCGTAACAAACCCCGTTATCGATACATTGGAACTAGCCAGATTTTTACTTCCTGAATTGAAAAATCATCGCCTTAATACGTTGTGTAAACATATGGATATTGAATTGACCCAACACCATAGGGCTATTTATGATGCGGAAGCTACTGGTTATCTGCTTTGGAAATTAGTTCAACGTTTATTAGAAAGAGAAATTATAAATCATAATCAGTTAAACAATCATATGGGTGAAGGTAATGCATATCAGCGTTCGCGTCCTTTTCACTGCATATTGCTGGCTAAAACACAGGAAGGCTTAAAAAATATTTATAAGCTTGTTTCCCATGCACATATCGACTATTTTTACCGTCAGCCAAGAATCCCCCGTTCGCTGTTACAAAAGTTCAGGGAAGGAATTTTGGTCGGATCCGGTTGTGATAAGGGAGAAGTTTTTGAAACTATGATGCAAAAATCAGCGGAGGAAGCGGAGAAGGTAGCCGAATTTTATGACTATATTGAAGTTCAGCCTCCCGCCAATTATGCCCATTTGATTGAAAAAGATCTTGTTCAGAATGAATCCCAAATTTTAGATATCATTACAAAACTGGTGGAGATGGGTAAACGCTTGGATAAAAAGGTAGTTGCGACTGGAAATGTTCATTACATTGATGAACATGATAAATTGTACCGTCAAATCCTAATCTCTTCTCAAGCTGGAAATCCATTAAATCGTCAGACCCTTCCAGATACGCCTTTTAGAACGACAAACGAAATGTTGGAAGCATTTAGCTTTTTGAGTGAAGATACAGCAAAGGAAATTGTTGTAACAAACACAAATGACATCACAGAGGAAATTGAAGAAATTTCTCCGGTTAAAGACGGGCTTTATACACCTACAATCGAAGGTGCGGACCAAGAAATACGTGATCTTTGCTATGGACGGGCCAAATATATTTACGGTGAAGAAGTCCCGCAGATTGTAGTGGACAGACTGGAAAAGGAATTGGAAAGTATTATTAGTAACGGTTTTGCCGTAATCTATTTAATTTCACAAAAACTTGTTAAAAAATCATTGAATGACGGCTATTTAGTAGGTTCCCGTGGATCTGTAGGTTCATCTCTGGTAGCTACGATGACAGAGATTTCCGAGGTGAACCCATTGCCACCACATTATGTCTGCTTGAATTGCCATTATAATGAGTTTATTACCGATGGTTCTGTTGGTAGCGGGTTTGATTTGCCGGATAAAGATTGTCCGACATGTAACGAGATACTGACGAAGGATGGACAGGACATACCATTTGAAACGTTCTTAGGTTTTAAAGGGGATAAGGTCCCCGACATTGATTTAAACTTTTCTGGTACCTATCAGCCAACAGCACATAATTATACAAAAGAGCTGTTCGGCATAGACAATGTCTATCGTGCAGGAACAATAGGTACGATAGCGGAGAAAACAGCTTATGGCTATGTTAAAGGATATGCCTCCGATAAGCAGCTTGTATATAAAAACGCCGAAGTCGACCGGTTAGTCCAAGGTTGTACTGGTGTGAAAAGAACGACTGGACAGCATCCCGGTGGTATTATTGTTGTGCCTGATGATAAAGAAATATATGATTTTACACCAATTCAATTCCCGGCAGATGATCGGAAAAGTGAATGGAGAACGACCCATTTCGATTTCCATTCCATCGATGATAATTTGCTGAAATTAGATATACTTGGACATGATGATCCAACGGTTATCCGGATGCTTCAGGATTTAAGCGGGATTGACCCGAAAACGATTCCTATAGATGATCCGGAAGTAATGAAAATTTTCTCGGGTCCGGAATCACTTGGAGTAAAACCAGAGCAGATTAATTGTAAAACGGGTACGTTGGGAGTTCCAGAATTTGGAACAAGGTTTGTAAGACAAATGCTTGAAGATACAAAACCTTCCACATTTGCTGAGCTTGTAATAATTTCCGGTCTGTCACACGGTACGGATGTATGGTTAGGGAATGCGCAGGAATTGATAAATGATGGTATCTGTGAACTCCCGGATGTTATTGGGTGTCGTGATGATATCATGGTTTATCTAATGCATAAAGGTCTTGATGCATCTCTTGCCTTTAAAATCATGGAATTTGTGCGTAAAGGGAAAGGGCTGCAGGATGATTGGATTACAGAGATGAAAAAGCATGGGGTACCGGACTGGTATATTGAATCCTGTAAAAAAATTAAGTATATGTTTCCGAAAGCTCATGCTGCTGCATATGTTTTAATGGCTGTAAGAATCGCTTATTTCAAAGTACACCACCCGATACTTTTTTATGCAGCCTATTTTACAGTAAGAGCTGATGATTTTGAATTGGACACCATGATTAAAGGCCCTGGAGTCATCAGACAGCGGATAGAAAGTATTACCGCCAAAGGAAATGATGCCGCACCTAAAGAAAAAAGTCTACTGACAGTATTGGAGATTTGCCTTGAAATGTGTGAGCGTGGATATTCATTCAGTAAGGTTGATTTATATAAATCAAGTGCAACTGAATTTATTGTTGATGGAAATACGCTCATACCGCCTTTTAATGCAGTTGAAGGGCTTGGTACAAATGCCGCACTTAATGTTGTAAAAGCACGCGGGGAAGGAGAATTCTTATCCAAAGAGGATCTTCGTGAACGGAGTAAAATCTCCAAAACAGTACTGGAATATCTGGATAATCATGGATGTCTGGAAGGTATGGCTGAAAAAAACCAGCTTTCATTGTTTTAATGTGCTAACGAAGCAGGAAATATTTTCTGCTTCGTCTTCTTTATAGAAGACTCTTGTTTCGTAAATTCTGTTGCTCTTTATCCCTAATAGTTGATATAATTATTTTTCTCTAGCTAACAAGAAAGCTACTTACATACAGCCTTATATTTTAGTAGAAATTGACTATACGTTAGGAAGGACGTGTATTTTTGGATATAACCTTTAAACAAGAATATGATTTGAAAACGTTTTTAAAAACAAACAGACAGGCTTTTGAAGATAAGTTATTGTCTGAGGCGGACAATGTCAAAGATAAGGTAGATGAAATCAAATACATAGGGAATATTAACTTGATTGAAAATGCGCATAAACTGATAATATTTGTTGTTGATCAAAAGAAACAGGAAGTCATCGACTTTGCTAAGCAGGAAGGTATAGCATGGGCTAAGAATTCATTGACGCTGTCATTCAAACTGGAATGGGTTCAATCAATACGAAGAACGCTATGGTATTTTTTAGCTGAGTATGACAGAAGGCAAATGGAAGAACCTAATCGTGATAAATTTTATGAAATAGAGAAAAAAGTAAACAATCTGGTTGATGAATTTTTTAAGGGTTTTTTTATAAATTATTCCAAATTCAAGGACGAATTAATTGAATCACAAAGAGTGCAGGTGGAAAACTTATCCGTTCCAATAATTCCAATCTCCTCCTCTGTCAGTATATTGCCTTTGATTGGTACAATCGACTCTCAACGTGCATCTGTTATCGAAGAAAAAGTCCTCGTTGAAATCGGAAAAATACGAGTTCAAACACTGGTTATGGATTTATCTGGAGTTGCAGAAATGGAAGCGGAGGCAACATCAAACTTTTTAAAATTGCTGGATGGTATTTCAATGATGGGATGTCGTGCAATTATTACTGGCCTGCATCCGGAAATAGTCGCGAACATTCTGGAATTGGATATAGAATTCCGCCAAAAGTTTGAGACAAAAGGAACGCTTCAAAAGGCTATGGAAAAATATTTTAAAGTAGAAAACAAAATAAATGAAATAAACCCGGCAGATTTGGTTTAAACGAACTTTTAAAGGGATATAATATTACAGATACCAAAGCTTGCATCGCCACAGCCCATGTGATATACTTTTTTTGGTAA
Source organism: Virgibacillus ainsalahensis (assembly GCF_055380755.1). Lineage (NCBI taxonomy): Bacteria > Bacillati > Bacillota > Bacilli > Caryophanales > Bacillaceae > Virgibacillus > Virgibacillus ainsalahensis. Next base: position 1,551,915 of record NZ_AP043943.1, read on the forward strand.
GTAATGATACGTAAGGTTAAAAGAGTGGGCGTGCACCCACTCTTTCTTCATACTTCAATTTGACTTTGATTTACACTTCCCCTTGCCACATCTTTAGGCAGGGGTTTTATATTGATTTAGGAGTATTTAAATGAAAATTAGTATGTTTGTTTATAATAGAAAATAGCAAGGACGTAATAAAGGAGGATGAATATTGAGCTCCCAGGTAATAAAAACAACCGAAGAATTATTGCAGCCTATTTTAGAAGAAAAAGATTTGCAACTGGTTGATATTGAGTATGTAAAAGAAGGCAAGGATTGGTTTCTTCGTATTTCCATTGATAAAGCCGGTGGTGTCGATATTACTGAATGCGGAGATGTTTCGGAAGAGTTAAGTGAAAAGCTGGACGAAACAGACCCAATTAAGGAAGCGTATTTTCTTGAAGTATCCTCACCGGGTGCTGAACGCCCGTTAAAAACAAAGGATGACTTCCTTGAAAATCTAAATAAAAATATTTTCGTAAAATTATATGAACCTATTGATGGGCATAAGGAATATGAAGGTATTTTGAAGGATTTCATAAATGATAAGTTAACAATTGAGTACAAAGTAAAAACTCAAAAGAAATCAGTGGAAATTCCATTTGATAAAATAGCAAAAGCAAGACTTGCTGTAATGTTCTAAAGGGGGAAATTTAAAAGTGAGCAGTCAGTTGTTTGATGCGATTGATTATTTAGCAAAAGAAAAAGGGATTGACAAAGATATACTGTTGGAAGCGCTGGAAGCAGCATTGATTTCGGCATATAAGAAAAACTTTAAATCTGCCGGAAATGTACGTGTGGAACTCAATGAGGAATCCGGAAAAATGGCAGTCTATGCCAGAAAAACAGTGGTAGAAGAAATTGAAGATAACCAACAGGAAATTTCATTACAAGAAGCCAGAGAAATAAACCCTAACTATGAGATAGAAGATATTATTGAAGTCGAAGTGACTCCTAAAGATTTTGGACGTATTGCCGCCCAAGCTGCTAAACAAGTGGTTACACAGCGGGTTAGAGAAGCTGAACGTGGTGTTATTTTTAATGAATACTCAGACAGGGAAGAGGATGTAATGACAGGTATCATTCAACGTAAAGATTCCCGTTTTGTATATGTCAACCTTGGAAAAATAGAGGCGAAATTAGCAGAAGCTGAACAGATGCCTACCGAGGAGTACCATGTTCATGACCGTTTAAAGGTTTTTGTGACAAAGGTTGAAAATACCAGTAAAGGTCCACAAATTTATATTTCCCGTTCTCATCCAGGTCTCCTTAAACGGTTGTTTGAGATGGAAGTTCCAGAAATTTACGATGGAATAGTTGAAATCAAGTCTGTTTCCAGGGAAGCGGGAGATCGTTCCAAGATATCTGTCTATGCTCCAGACCCGGAAATAGATCCGGTCGGTTCATGTGTTGGCCAAAAAGGGCAACGCGTACAAACAATCGTTGATGAACTAAAAGGTGAAAAAATTGATGTAGTTGAATGGTCTGAAGATCCAGTTGTATATGTTTCAAATGCGCTTAGTCCCTCGAAAGTAGTGGAGGTAATCGTGGATGAAGAAGAAAAAGCAACCACCGTTATCGTACCGGACTATCAATTGTCTCTGGCCATCGGAAAACGAGGTCAAAATGCAAGGCTGGCAGCTAAATTAACCGGATGGAAAATTGACATTAAAAGTGAGTCAGAGGCAAGAGAAGAAGGACTCTTAACAGAAAATGAGGATGCTTATTCTGACAACGAAGAAGACTTGTTCGAATAAGGAGGATGCTAAAATTGGGTCGAAAAAGAAAGATACCTCAGCGGAAATGTATCATAACAAACGAAATGAAACCGAAAAAAGACTTAATTCGAATTGTAAAAAATAAAGAAGGAGAAGTTTTTATAGATCCAACCGGTAAGAAAAACGGACGGGGTTCTTATGTATCAAAAGATATTGATGTCATAAGGAAAGCTGAAAACATGAATATTTTAAATCGACACTTAGAGACAGAGGTAGACACAGCTATTTATGAAGAATTGAAAACTCTTGTCGACGGTAATCGAGATGAAAAATAACTATTTAAATTTGTTGGGACTGGCTGTTCGTGCTGGAAAATGTTCAACAGGAGAAGAAACAATCGTTAAGGATATTCAAAGAAAAAGAGCAAAGTTGATACTGCTGGCAAACGATATTGGTCCGCAAACACGAAAAAAAATGATAGATAAATGCAAAACTTATGATATACCATTTGTGATAGTGGATGACAGAGAGACGTTATCACATGCAATTGGAAAATCCCAGAGGGTAGCTATTGCTATTTTAGACGCAGGATTTGCTGCTAAGATTAAATCGTTACTCGGGTAATTAAATTCGGGGGTGAACGTATGAGTAAAATACGTGTATATGAATATGCAAAACAAAAAAATACGTCCAGCAAGGAGGTAATTAATTATTTGAAAGAATTAAATGTTGAAGTGTCCAATCACATGTCAACCATCTCTATGGATACAGTTGCTAAATTGGATAATAAATTTAATACTGAGTCTGTTTCAAATGCGAGCGATAAAAAACAGCTGAATAATGAAAGTTCTACCAACCAATCAAAACAGACTGTGAATAAAGTGGGAAATAAACAGGATAATAAAGAAAAAGCCAATAATAATTCCAAGAATCAGGGGCAGCAACGAAAAGGAAATAACAAAAACAGTAACCAGAATAAGAATCAAAAGGGCAATAAAGGAAAGAGAAACAAACATGTACCAAATAAACAGCCTGCACCGGTAGTCAAAGAAACACCAAAACATATTACGTACAGTGATACGCTGACTGTGAGCGATTTGGCAGAAAAACTGAATAAGGAACCGTCAGAAATTATTAAAAAATTGATGTTTATGGGTGTTATGGCAACAAAAAATCAGGATCTTGAAGATGATGCGATTGAGCTGATTTGTGCTGAGTTCGATGTCGAAGTTGAAAAAGAGATTATTTTGGAAGATACAGACTTTGATAAATATAGAATTGAGGAAGATGAAGCTAATCTAATTGAAAGACCAGCAGTTGTTACAATTATGGGGCATGTAGACCATGGTAAAACAACACTACTGGATTCCATTCGCCATACAAAGGTAACTGCCGGAGAAGCTGGAGGAATTACACAGCATATTGGAGCCTATCAGGTAGAGGATGATGGTAAGAAAATTACCTTTCTAGATACTCCTGGTCATGCGGCCTTCACAAGTATGCGTTCCAGAGGAGCTCAAGTGACAGATATTGCTATCTTAGTTGTTGCAGCTGATGATGGTGTTATGCCACAAACTGTAGAAGCGATTAACCATGCAAAAGCAGCTGAGGTCCCGATAATCGTCGCTGTCAACAAAATGGATAAGGAAGCCGCCAATCCGGATCGTGTAATGCAGGAGTTAACAGAATATGAACTTGTTCCTGAAGATTGGGGTGGTGATACAATCTTTGTTAATCTATCGGCAGTTAAAAGAGAAGGCATTGATGACTTGCTGGAAATGATTATACTTGTTTCTGAAGTGGAAGAATTAAAAGCCAATCCGAATACCTCAGCTTTTGGAACAGTAATTGATGCTCAACTGGATAAAGGCCGCGGTTCAGTCGCAACATTATTGATTCAAAATGGTACATTGCATGTAGGAGATGCAATAGTAGTCGGAAATACCCACGGGCGTGTACGGGCGATGGTTAGTGACATCGGCCAAAGAGTAACGGAAGCAGGCCCGTCAACTCCTGTAGAAATCACCGGGTTAGGTGGTGTGCCACAAGCTGGTGATCAGTTCCTCGTTTTTACAGATGAGAAAAAAGCTCGTCAAATCGGAGAAGCGCGGGAACAAAAACAAATCATTGAAAACCGTGGTGCACAATCAAAAGTCAGCTTAGATGACCTATTCGAACAAATTAAGCAGGGTGAAATGAAAGACATAAACATTATTATTAAAGCAGATGTACAAGGTTCCTCTGAAGCTCTCGCAGGTTCACTTCAGAAGATTGATGTTGAAGGTGTCAACATAAAAATCATTCACTCTGGTGTAGGTGCAATTAAGGAATCCGATATTATATTGGCATCAGCTTCAAATGCAATTGTAATTGGCTTTAATGTACGCCCAGATGCAAATGCGAAAAAAGCTGCTGAATCGGAGAAAGTGGATGTTCGCCTCCATCGTGTCATTTACACAGCAATTGAAGAAATTGAGGCAGCAATGAAAGGAATGCTTGATCCCGAGTATGAAGAAAAAGTCATCGGGCAGGTAGAAGTACGTGAGACATTTAAGGTTTCCAAAATTGGCACCATTGCCGGAAGCTATGTAACAGATGGTAAAATAACAAGAAATGCCGGTGTAAGACTGATTCGAAATGGTGTGGTTCAGTTTGAAGGTGAAATTGCTGCATTGAAACGTTTTAAAGACGATGTAAAAGAAGTTGCTCAAAATTATGAATGTGGAATTACAATTAAAAATTTCAACGATATTAAAGAAGGCGACATTATTGAGGCATACGTTATGGAGGAAATCGAACGTAAATGATTATCTATGCAGAAATAGAATGTATGATGTACGAGGGGCATTCACTAAAACAAAAACGCTCTATTCTTAAACGTTTGCTTACTAAATTACGTAATGAACTTAATGTAGCTGTTACAGAATTGGACTATCATGATTTATGGCAGCGTACAAAAATTGGTGTTGTGACGATTTCCACAGAATTAAAACATGCAGAACAGATTATAGAGGAAGCATTGAAACTGATTGACACGTACGCTGAGTTGGAGCGAACCATTACAAATATAGAGCGTATTTAATTACTGGCTTCCTAGAATTAATTAGCATTCTCTAATGAGGTGAAAAAATGGCTGACTTACGCGCAAATCGAGTAGCAGAACAAATGAAGAAAGAAATGGGAGAAATCCTTACACTAAAAATAAAAGACCCACGTGTAGGTTTTGTTACTGTAACGGATGTAGAGGTAACTGGTGATTTGCAGCAAGCAAAGGTATTTATCTCTGTATTGGGTGATGAGAAACAAAAACAGGACACCCTATTAGGATTGGCAAAAGCAAAAGGGTTTATCCGTTCAGAAATAGGCAGTCGGATTCGTCTGCGTAAAACCCCAGAATTAATGTTTGAATTTGACGAAGCTCATGCTTATGGTAATCGTATTGAGACCATACTGCGCGACCTGAATAAATAAACAATTGAAAATCTGACCCGGGATTAATATAGGGTCAGATTTTTCGATGTATTTTAAATACACGAATGGAGGTTGGGTATATGGATGGTATATTGCCATTATGGAAGCCAGCAGGGATGACTTCACACGATTGTGTTATGAAGGTACGTAAACTTTATAAAACAAAAAAAGTTGGTCATACAGGTACGCTTGATCCGGAAGTTGAAGGTGTATTGCCGTTATGCATTGGAAAGGCCACAAAAATTGTATCTTTTTTGACCGAAACAAAAAAGACTTATATTGCAGAAATAATGTTGGGTAAAGCTACAGACACAGAGGACGGGCAAGGAAACATAATAGAAGAGAAAACGGTATCAACTTTTCCTTCAGATGAAGTTATTGAAAATGTGCTACAATCATTTACGGGGGATATTATTCAAATTCCTCCAATGTATTCCGCAGTTAAAGTGAATGGAAAAAAACTCTATGAATATGCAAGAGCAAATAAAGAAGTGGAACGCCCCAAAAGAGTTATTACGATTCATAAGTTAATGAAATTACCGGAAACAAACAGTGACAACAATCGCTTTCGTTTTAAAGTGGTTTGTTCAAAAGGTACATACATTCGAACATTATGTGTGGACATTGGAAAAAAATTGGGATACCCTGCACATATGTCAGCATTAACCCGAACACAAACTGCTTCCTTCAACGAAAATAGTACGGTTACTTTTTCCGCGATAGAAGAAGCGGTGAAGGTAAACGAGCAACGTCAATTATTGCTTCCCATCCTTAAAGGATTAGAGCATTTAGATATTCTTTATGTAGATGAAGGAACAAAGGGGAGAGTACGTAATGGACAGAAACTTTCCATCCCTGAAAAGCCTTTAAATACTGATCCTTTTGTTGTTATGTATGAACAGGAGTTATTAGCAATCTATCAAACGCATCCGGAAAAGGCTGGACAAATTAAACCGGTTCGTGTTTTCAATGGATGAAAAGAAACGCAGGTGAATGATAATGAGAACATTTGAATTAACATACCCACATACCCTGGGATTGGAAGAATTGCCTGAAACAGTCAGTGCAATTGGTTTCTTTGATGGCATTCATAAAGGACACCAAAAAGTGATACAAACGGCTGTAAACGAAGCAAAAGAAAGGAATATGGAAAGTGCTGTAATAACATTTTATCCGCACCCATCGGTTGTGTTAAAGAAAGATACACAGCATGTAAGGTATATTACGCCATTTCGGGAAAAGAAAGATATTTTACAGAAAATGGATATAGACCGTCTGTATATTATTAAATTTAATAAAGAATTATCAATGCTGGCCCCGCAAGATTTTATCAACCACTTTATCATAGGATTAAATATAAAACATCTTGTTGCAGGTTTTGATTATTCCTTCGGTTATAAAGGAAAAGGCAATATGTACAACTTAGAGGACTTTACAAAAAATACATTTAGTTACACTGCAATTGATAAGGTTTCAGCAGATAATGAAAAAGTAAGCTCTACCCGGATTAGAGAGCTATTAGAAAATGGAATGATACATGAGGCGAACCTTTTACTCGGACGACCGCTGACTTTGGATGGGATTGTTATTAGAGGAGACCAGCGTGGCAAAGAAATTGGTTATCCAACAGCCAACATTCAGGTGAATCCTGATGCACTGTTGCCAAGACCCGGAATTTATGCAGTAAAGGTACTATATAAAAATGAAGTGTATGAGGGCATGGCAAATATAGGTACTAATCCAACATTTACTGCTGATCGTAAAGATTTATCAGTTGAGGTAAATATTTTTGATTATAATAACGATTTATATGGGGAAGAATTATTTGTCCAATGGCATAAATACATGCGGGCAGAAGAAAAGTATGATAGCGTTGAAGCGCTAGTTAGCCAGATTGCTGAAGATGAAAAAAATATTCGCAGCTATTTTGCAAATCAGGTTGAATAGGAATTTATACTTGCAATTCTTATCAAAAAGAGGTACGATTAACAACGTAGAACCATCGCTTGGCAAATTGTAACTCCGACGTTTGCTAGGGGAATGGGGATAGAAAAATAATAATAGGAGGTGAACCAGATGGCTATCACACAGGAACGTAAGAATGAAATCATTAATGAATATAAAGTTCATGACACTGACACTGGTTCTCCAGAAGTACAGATTGCTGTACTTACTGAAGAAATCACAACGTTAAATGAACATTTACGTGTTCATAAAAAAGACCATCATTCACGTCGCGGTCTTTTGAAGATGGTTGGTAAACGCCGTAATTTACTAAATTATCTTCGTAATAAAGATGTTACCCGCTACCGTGAATTAATTAAACAACTCGGCCTACGTCGCTAATTATTTCAAAAAGCAGGAGAAATCCTGCTTTTTTTATTAGGTAAGAAAGTACAAAATTTTTGTAGCTACATATTTTTACGAGGTTTTGTCTACATAAAATTTACATTTTAAGCTATAAACTATAAAATGAAGGTTAGAATGCTTTTATTGAAAGGAGCACTATGACTAATGTCAGAAGAAAAACAACTATTTTCTACAGAAATCGCTGGTAAAAAGTTTACGGTGGAAGTCGGTGAACTAGCAAAACAGGCAAATGGTGCATGTATGATTCATTACGGAGATACTTCCGTTTTATCTGTAGCAACAGCATCAAAGGAACCAAAGGATTTGCCATTTTTCCCTTTGACTGTAAACTATGAAGAACGTTTATATGCAGTAGGGAAGATACCTGGAGGATTCATCAAACGTGAGGGGAGACCAAGCGAAAAAGCCATTTTGACTTCCCGTTTAATTGACAGACCAATCCGTCCATTGTTCCCTGATGGATTTAGGAATGAAGTACAAGTAATTTCAACGGTTATGAGTGTGGATCAGGACGCTTCATCGGAAATTGCGGCAATGATTGGTTCCTCTATTGCGCTCAGCATATCTGATATTCCATTTGCTGAACCAATTGCAGGTGTCAATGTTGGACGGATTGATGGCGAGTTCATTATCAATCCAACCATTGATCAAGAAACAAAAAGTGATATCGAATTAACTGTAGCCGGAACAAAAGATGCCATTAATATGGTTGAAGCCGGAGCAAATGAAGTTCCCGAAGAGGTAATGCTTGAAGCGATTATGTTTGGACACGAAGAGATTAAACGATTAATTGCATTCCAGGAGAAAATTGTACAAGCTGCTGGTGTAAAAAAATCTGCTGTGACATTATTTGAGTTAGATGAAGAAATTACTGCAAAAGTAGAAGCAGAAGCAAAAGATAAATTAATTGAAGCAATTCAGGTAAAAGAGAAGCATGCGAGAGAAGAAGCCATCAGCAATGTGAAAGATCAAGTAATTGAAGCATATAAAGAAGAGGACGAAGAACTTATAAAACAGGTGAAAACTGTTTTGGATAAAATGGTGAAAGAGGAAGTCCGTCGTTTGATTACAAAAGAGAAAGTACGCCCTGATGGCCGTAAGCCGGACGAGATTCGTTCATTATCATCACGAATCAATGTACTACCAAGAACACATGGTTCCGGACTCTTTACCCGCGGGCAAACCCAAGCCTTAAGTGTGTGTACCCTTGGTGCATTGGGGGATGTACAAATTTTGGACGGTCTTGATCTGGAAGAATCCAAACGTTTCATGCATCATTATAATTTCCCGCAATACAGTGTTGGGGAAACAGGTCCAATCAGAGGGCCGGGCCGACGTGAAATTGGTCATGGGGCTTTGGGGGAACGTGCACTCGAGAAAGTCGTTCCATCAGAAAAAGACTTCCCATATACAATCCGATTGGTATCTGAAGTTCTTGAGTCAAACGGTTCTACATCGCAGGCAAGTATTTGTGCTAGTACATTAGCAATGATGGCTGCAGGTGTCCCAATCAAAGCACCAGTAGCAGGTATAGCGATGGGGCTTGTAAAATCCGGGGATGATTATTCCATTTTAACGGATATTCAGGGGATGGAAGATGCACTTGGCGATATGGACTTTAAAGTAGCTGGTACAGAAAAGGGTGTTACAGCACTACAAATGGATATCAAAATTGATGGATTATCCAGTGAAATACTGAAAGAAGCATTACATCAGGCAAAAATAGGACGTATGCAAATTTTGGAACATATGCTTACTACCATCAAAGAACCTAAATCACAGCTTTCTGAGTATGCACCTAAAATCTTAACAATGAAAATTAATCCTGATAAAATTCGTGATGTAATTGGGCCAAGCGGCAAACAAATTAACCAAATAATTGATGAAACTGGTGTTAAGATTGATATTGAACAAGATGGAGAAGTATTTATTTCATCGACAGATGCACCGATGAACGAAAAGGCGAAAAAAATAATTGAAGATCTGGTTAGAGAAGTCCAAGTGGGCCAAATGTATTTAGGAACGGTAAAGCGGATTGAAAAATTTGGTGCCTTTGTAGAGTTGTTTAAGGGGAAAGACGGCCTTGTTCACATTTCGGAATTAGCTGAAGAACGCACAAACAAAGTGGAGGATGTCGTGTCTATTGGTGATCAAATCATGGTTAAAGTAAAGGAGATTGATCGTCAGGGACGTGTAAATCTTTCTCGAAAGCAAGTTTTGATAGAAGAGAAAGAAAGAGCTGAAAAAGCAAAACAATCGTAAAAAAACAAGAAGCTGGTTTCCAGTTTCTTTTTTTGTCTGAGGAAACTATAAAATAGAAATGATGAGTCACTATTTAACTACAGGGTAAGAAATGTACAGCGAAAAAGCCCTAACTTGCAGGAGCGAGAAGGCTTTCAAAGTGTTCATATTTGTGGTCTATTGTCGGGGATAGATCTTTAATTTCGGAAAATAAATTACTTATCATGGTATACCTTGTCCCTCATGTTCATAGAAATGAACAAGGAGGGAGGATATTATGTACCGTTACAAGAAGATTATTAATTTGTTTGTGTTTATCATCATTATTTCGGTTGCGTTTAACCCAGATCATAATCCATTTGCTGTAACGGAAATAAATATGATAGCTCAGACAGCAAAATCAGAGGATTTATTATATAAAGAAATTCAAGATAAAAGTTCGAAGTATTCAAAACCTCCACAAAATGCCTATATTGATGAGGTATGGCACAAAACACCGGGGAGAAACGGAATAGAGGTTAATGTTGATAAATCTTATGATAAAATGAAAGATAAAAATTTGTTTGACGAAACACTGCTTGAATTTGAACAAACCTCTCCGGAAATCAGCTTAGATGATTTGTCACCTTCTCCAATATATCGCGGGCATCCGGAGAAAGAAATGGTAGCTTTTTTAATTAATGTATCGTGGGGGGCCGAACATATTCCGGATATATTAACAATTTTAAAAGAAAATAAAGTTAAGGCTACTTTTTTCATTGAAGGGAAATGGGCAAAAGAGAATGCAGAATTTGTGAAAATGATTAATGAGCAAGGTCATGTGATAGGCAATCATGCTTATAACCATCCAAACATGGCCAGACTCTCCCAGGATGAAATCATTGAACAACTGACACAAACGAATGAAATAATCAAAGCTACTACTGGGATAACACCAAAATGGTTTGCACCGCCCAGCGGAAGTTATACTGATGAGGTTGTTCGAAATGCGCATCAATTAAAAATGAATACGGTTCTATGGACGGTGGATACGATTGATTGGAAGAATCCGTCAGTTTCTGTTATGATAAATCGAGTAAACGACAAAATTCACCCCGGTGCAACGATTTTAATGCATCCCACACCTTCAATTGTGGAAGGCCTTGCACCGTTAATAAAAAATATAAAAAATAAAGGCTATGGGATAGGTTCAATTGATAAATTGTTGAATGAGGAAAGATAAAATGGTACTACTATACATAGGAGGAAAAGCATGATAGAAACACACACAAGCAAAAATGGATTACGAATCGTTTTAGAAAATATACCAGCAGTCCGTTCGGTAACGATTGGGATATGGGTGTTAACTGGTTCACGAAATGAAACAGAAGCCAATAATGGTATTTCACATTTTTTAGAGCATATGTTTTTTAAAGGCACTAAAACTAGATCTCCCCAGGACATTGCAGAAGAATTTGATTCCATTGGCGGACACGTAAACGCTTTCACTTCGAAAGAATATACCTGTTTTTATGCGAAGGTGTTAGATACGCATAAGGAATATGCTCTGGATATTTTGGCAGATATGTTCTTTCATTCGTCATTCGATGAAGAAGAAATGGAAAGAGAGAAAAAAGTTGTTTATGAAGAAATAAAAATGTATGAAGATACTCCTGATGATATTGTACATGATCTGCTTGCCCGTGCTTCCTATGGTGAACATCCATTAGGGTATCCGATTTTAGGTACACAAGGACATTTACAGTCATTCACTGCCGATAAATTAAGAAAATATATGGAGGAGCAATACACACCTGATAACGTTGTCGTTTCTGTCGCAGGTAATGTAGATACATCCTTCATTAATAAGATTGAAAGTTATTTCGGTTCTTATCAGACTAATTCTAACCAGATTGACATTAAAAGACCAACCTTTTTAGCCAATAATATTGAACGAAATAAAGATACAGAGCAGGCACATTTATGCTTGGGATATGATGGTCTCCCTATAGGCGACGAAAATATCTATAGCTTGATAATCATGAATAATGTGCTCGGTGGAAGCATGAGTTCAAGATTGTTTCAGGATGTGCGTGAGAAACAGGGATTGGCTTATGCTGTATTCTCTTATCATTCTTCCTTCCTGGATAATGGCTTATTAACTATATATGCCGGTACAGGAAATGAACAATTACCCTTATTAAAAGAGACAATTAATAAAACAATTGATTCGTTGATTAAAAATGGTTTAACAGATAAGGAATTAAAGAATAGCAAAGAGCAACTGAAAGGTAATCTCATGCTTAGTCTGGAAAGTACAAACAGCCGCATGAGCCGTAATGGAAGAAATGAGATGTTACTTCATCGTCATCGAACCCTTGACGAGATGGTCCAGGAAATTGATGCGGTTAATCATTCATCCATTAAGAAGGTCATTGATATAATATTTAACCAAACATCATCTACAGCTTTAATCGCGCCAGAAACTACAAGTTGACCTATGTGATAACATAGGTTTTTTTATTGGGCATATACATGTATAAACCTGACAAATTGGAGGTTAGCGGATGCGGTATAAAGATATAAGCGGAAAGGAAATTGTAAATATAAATCAGGGAACCAGGTTAGGGATTTTAGGTCAAACGGATTTGGAAATCAATGAAAAAACAGGACAGATTGAATCATTCGTTATTCCAAACTACAAATGGTTTGGATTAAAGAAAGAGGGGGAAGAAAAGAAAATTCATTGGAAATCGATTAGAAAAATTGGTGATGATATGATTATGGTTGAATTAGAGTAATTTGTGCGACTTACAATCTTAAAAACGTCACTCCTGTAAAAAGCTGGTATCACTTTATTGTGATACCAGCTTTTTATATTTCTTTTTAAAAATCGTAATCACTCTCAGCCTGTAACCACATAAGCTATAAAGAAATGATTTAGGATATTAGTCTGGAGGGTTATTACTATAATGAGTCAATTAATAGCAGTAATAGGCGGTGATGCCCGCTATCTGGAATTAATAAGGCAGTTGCAGACAACACCTGATACAACCATCATCTTAGTAGGCTTTGACAAATTGGAACAAGGATTTACAGGTTTGAAACAGATGGATTTTACAGATTTAGATAAAGAAGAGTTAGATGCAGTCATTCTTCCGATTACCGGCACAGATATGGAAGGTAATGTTGAAACAGTTTTTTCTGATCAGCCGATTCAATTAACGAGAAAATGGTTTCACCAATTGAAAAAAACAACACATATTTTTAGTGGAATTGCAAACGATTATTTGAAATCTGCAGCTGCTGAAGCAGATATTTCATTAATTCCATTATTGAATCGTGATGATATAGCTATTTATAATTCAATTCCCACAGCAGAAGGTACCATTATGATGGCAATTGAACACACAGACTATACCATTCATTCTTCGCGTGTGACTGTGGTTGGTTTTGGCAGAGTCGGCAATACCGTTGCTAATAAATTTTCTGCTCTAGGCGCAAAAGTATCTGTTAGTGCACGAAGCATAATGGATCTGGCACGAATTAATGAGATGGGTTTAACTGCGGTTCCTTTAGACGATTTACATGAACATACAAGTGAATGTGATTTATTAATTAATACAATTCCCGCACCTGTTGTGCAGAAGAAATCCATTCAGCAATTACCACCACATGCACTTGTTATAGACCTCGCTTCAAAACCAGGTGGAACTGACTTTGAATATGCACAACAACGTGGAATTCAGGCTATTTTAGCCCGCAGCTTGCCAGGTATTGTTGCACCGAAGACAGCTGGTAAGATTCTGGCTGATGTTATTAAACAATTTTTGAAAGGAGATTAACATGAGTTTAGAAGGAAAACGAATTGGTCTCGGGTTCACAGGGTCTCATCATATGCATGAAAAAGTTTATCCTCAAATTGAAAAATTAATTAACCAAAAAGCAGAAGTTATTCCAATCGTATCAAATACGGTGAAAAATACGGATACGAAACATGGAAAGGCTGAAGAACATATTGATAGAATTGAAACTCTGACAGGTAAGCGTGTTATCTCAACCATACCTGAGGCTGAGCCCTTGGGACCAAAAAATCCGCTAGATTGTATGGTGATAGCACCATTAACAGGAAATTCAATGAGCAAGCTGGCAAATGCACTGACAGACTCTCCTGTTCTAATGGCTGCGAAATCGACGATTCGTAACCACTCTCCTGTAGTTTTAGGTATTTCCACGAACGATGCGCTTGGGCTGAATGGGGTAAATTTAATGCGACTAATGGCAACGAAATTTATTTACTTTATTCCTTATGGTCAGGATAACCCATATAAAAAACCTAATTCTCTGGTGGCTAACATGGATTTATTAAGTAATACCGTTGAAAATGCGCTGCTGTATAAACAAATTCAACCCGTTATTATTCCTCATAACGACTAAAGTGTGATAAGATAATAAACTAAGAGTTTCTACTACATGATGCTGAAGGGAGTCATAAATATGACAGAGAAAAATACTTACAATATTGCAGTTGTTGGAGCAACGGGGGCAGTAGGCCAAAAAATCACGAAAATATTGGAAAATAAAGACTTGCCAATAAATGAACTAAAACTATTATCCTCTCAAAGATCAGCAGGGAAGAAAGTTCAATTTAAAGGAAAAGAATTGACGGTGGAAGAGGCAACACCCGATAGCTTTGCGGGTGTTGATATTGCTTTATTCTCAGCGGGAGGTTCGATTTCAAAAAAATTGGCGCCGGAAGCAGTAAAGCACGGTACTGTAGTTGTGGATAATACAAGTGCTTACCGAATGGATGAAGATGTTCCACTTGTCGTACCAGAGGTTAACAATTCAGATATTGCAAAGCATAAAGGTATCATAGCCAATCCTAACTGTTCAACAATCCAGATGGTTGCAGCCTTAAAACCGATAAAAGATGCCTATGGAATAAATCGTGTTATTGTTTCTACTTACCAAGCAGTATCAGGTGCCGGAACAGCAGCCAATGAAGAATTGGAAAATCAATCAAATGCATATTTAAATAATGAGGAAATGAAAGCAGAATTATTGCCAGTAAAAGGAGATAAAAAACATTATCCAATTGCGTTTAATGCGCTTCCACAGATTGATGTATTTCAGGAAAATGGTTATACATTTGAAGAAATGAAAATGATAAATGAAACAAAGAAAATCATGCACGAACCGGAATTATCGGTTGCTGCAACATGTGTACGATTGCCATTATTTACTTCTCATGCGGAAAGTATTTATATTGAAGTGGAAAAAGAAGGGCTAACGGTTTCCGATTTATGGAAGGAGTTAGATCGTGCAGCTGGAGTAGTATTGGAAGATGATCCAAGCACACAAACCTATCCTACCCCATTAAGTGCTACCAATAAAGAAGATGTTTTTGTAGGTCGTGTAAGAAAAGATTTAGATAACGAAAAAGGATTTCACTTGTGGGTAGTATCAGATAATCTACTAAAAGGAGCTGCCTGGAATACCATTCAGATTGCAGAGAGCTTAATAAAAAATAAATGGCTGTAAGGTAGTGTTACAATGCAGATATTAGTTCAAAAATTTGGTGGGACTTCTGTAAAATCAGAAGAGAACAGAGCGTACGTCATCAAACATATTAAAGCTGCATTACAAAAAGGATATAAATTGGTGGTTGTTGTCTCTGCATTAGGCAGAAAACCCGATCCCTATGCAACTGACACTTTATTAAGTTTGGTCGACGTTCCCACAAATCAAAATGCCAACAGAGAATTAGATATGATTATGTCTTGTGGCGAAATAATTTCTGCTGCCGTATTATCTAATGAATTAAAAAATCAGCATATAAAAGCAACCGCATTGACCGGTGCTCAAGCTGGAATTCTGACTACAGAAGATTTTACAAGGGCAAAAATAAAAAAAGTTAATCCTAATCGCATTTTTAATGAATTTGAAAATAATGAAGTCGTTGTAGTTGCTGGGTTTCAAGGAGAAACAATCACTGGAGACATGGCTACAATAGGCAGGGGCGGCAGTGATACAAGTGCGGCTGCAATTGCTGCTGCACTTGATTCGGACCGTATCGAAATATTTACAGATGTAAACGGTATTATGACGGCAGATCCAAGAGTTGTTAAAACTGCAAGGTCTCTGAATGTGGTTACGTATACTGAAATTTGTAATTTAGCGTATCAAGGTGCAAAAGTAATCCATCCTCGTGCAGTGGAAATTGCAATGCAGGCAAAAATCCCAATACGCATCAGATGCACTTATTTACAGGACACAGGGACACTAGTTACTTCAACCAGAGAGCAAAATCATAGAAACGATATCGGTGACTCAGCGGTGACCGGTATCGCTCATATGACAGAAATAACGCAATTAAAAGTTTCTACAAAAGAAGAAGCATATCACCTTCAACCGACAGTATTTAAAGCGATGGCAGAGGCAGGAATTTCAGTGGATTTCATTAATATTTCCCCAAGCGGTATCACCTTTACAGTTCCGGATTCTGTTACAGAAAAAGCTGAACACATATTAAAAAAACTGGGACTCTATTCTGAAATCACTAGACGGTGTGCAAAAATATCTGCGGTTGGTGCAGGAATGGCAGGGCTTCCTGGAGTTGTTTCAAAAATTGCAGAGGCTTTAACCAATAAAGGTGTACAAATATTGCAGTCTGCAGACAGTCATACAACCATATGGATTCTTGTCCATGATAAAGATTTGAAAACAGCGGTAAATGCGTTGCATGATGTGTTTGAATTAAGTATCAATAAACCAATTTATACAAGAGAAAGGTGATATGCTATGGATTTTGGTAACGTGCTGACGGCAATGGTTACCCCCTTTGACAAAAGCGGGAAAATGGATCTGGAACAAACAACAATACTCATTGAGTATCTACTTGATAATGGCACAGACGGTCTTGTGATAAACGGTACGACTGGCGAATCACCTACATTGTCAATCGAAGAAAAAATTGACCTTTTTAAACATGTAGTAAAGATTGTGAATAAACGTGTCCCTGTTATCGCCGGAACTACAAGCAATGACACTTACGCATCGATCGGTCTTACGAAAGAAGCGGAAAAAGTGGGAGTAGACGCTGTCATGCTTGTAGCTCCATATTATAATAAACCTACTCAACGCGGAATGTATGAACATTTTAAAGCGATAGCAAAAGAAACTTCTTTGCCCGTTGTACTTTATAATATACCAGGACGTTCCGTGGTAAATATTGATGCAGATACAATTATAGACTTAAGCAAGATCGATAATATTGTTTCCGTAAAAGAGGCTTCTGGAGATTTAGATTTGGCTTCGAAGGTAATCGAAAACACAAGTGATGATTTCAGTGTGTACAGTGGTGAAGATGGTTTAACGATACCAATGCTTGCCATTGGAGGGGACGGCGTTATCTCGGTGGCTTCTCATATTATTGGTAATGAAATGCAGAATATGGTAAAAAAATATCAACAAGGTGATGTTAAAGAAGCAGCTTCCTTACATCGACAATTACTGCCAATTATGAGAGGCATATTTAAGCAGCCTTCTCCTGCACCCGTAAAAGCTGCCTTACAGATGAAAGGTGTCGACACAGGCGGAGTTCGTTTACCTTTATTGGATCTTACGGAGCAAGAAGCAATCGATTTAAAGGGAATAATAGAAGGGTAAAAAAATATCGGCTGTATGGCCGATATTTTTTTCGTAGATAAGCGAACCGCAGTTCTTCGATGAAAGATTTTTTATCTGCATGTAACCTTCCATTTACGTTCATACTACCCATATAGGATTCAATAACAGAAGGAGTGTTCGTAAATGAGTAATGAATCAGAAAAAAAAGAGGGCCAAGGGCAGGGACAGGATGAAAAAAACAACTCTTCTTTAGTCCAAAAAATTCAACAACTGGGTCAAACAAACGTACCACAGGTCCCAGATTCAAATATTCATGTTCTAACAATTATCGGACAAGTGGAAGGTCATGTACAACTGCCACCTCAAAATAAAACAACGAAATATGAACATTTGCTGCCTCAATTAATTGCAATTGAACAAAATCCGAAAATTGAAGGACTTATTATTTTACTGAATACGGTTGGTGGAGATGTGGAAGCAGGTTTGGCATTATCAGAGATGATTGCCTCCATTTCTAAACCGACAGTATCTATTGTATTGGGAGGCGGGCACTCCATCGGTGTCCCGATTGCAGTGGCGACTGATTATTCCTATATTGTACCAACAGCTACAATGACAATACACCCAGTACGTCTGACAGGCTTGGTAATTGGTGTACCACAAACATTTGAATACCTGGATAAAATGCAGGAAAGAGTCATTAATTTTGTTGTAAATCATTCCAATATAAAAGAAGAAAAATTTAAGGACCTCATGTTCGCCAAAGGAAATTTAACAAGGGATATTGGTACAAATGTGATTGGTACAGATGCCGTTAAATATGGTCTAATAGATGGCGTTGGAGGAGTAAATGAAGCAATGAATAAAGTTAACGAATTAATTGGGAATAATGACCTTGGAGATCAGGTGATACAATGATATTATATACACCTCTCTCAGAAGCGGAAATTTTTCCTCATTCAACAGATGAATTTTCAAAAAGACACTTTGTTTCCCATGAAGGAAAGTCGCTATATGCAGAACAGAATACTGACGGTTCTTATCAGTTACTGCAATTGCTATCAACAAATCCACAAGATTTTTTGGAAGAAAAATATGCTCCTGGTACCATTTTTCATTTAAATCAACATTAAATGTAAACATAAAATGTTTTTAGCGTTACAAATATGGTTCTATTTATTAAAAAAATATTCTTTGATATAATTGGAATAACTATGTTGGATTGTAAACCCTTGCCATTTTATAGGCAGGGGTTTACTATTCATGTATACTTGGCAGTTAAGAGTATAATCTTGGTTCATGGTGGTTATACTGAATAATTTTTCCTATTCTAATAACAGTTGTTTTCATACAAAGTATAAAACTTCCTTACTGCATAAGTGCGGGCTTTGGTCTTTCGCCACAAGGGCTTGGCGAAAAGCTAAGTTTTCTAAATTGGGGTGAATAAAATGGCAAAAAAAAGAAAGAAAAGAAAAAATGGGAAGCTGAAGAAGAATGTGAAACTTGAATTACTGGGATTATTATTTATATTTCTGGCTATTTTCGGCAGTGGAGCCAGCGCCATAAGTGACGGTGCAATTCCAGGCGGACTGGAAAATATTTTCCGATTCTTCTTAGGTATCTGGTATTTTGTAGCATCAATCTTTTTACTAATTACCGGAATTATATTATTAATTAAAAGACGTTATCCGGACTATGTAAACAAGAAGATTATCGGATTCTATATTTTATTTGCAGGTATATTACTCGTGACACATATCCAAACAATGCAAAGTTTACTTGTTACAGCTGGTGAATCATCCATTCTTGGAGCTACATGGGATAATTTTTTTTCTTATGTAAATGGACAAGGTACGGCTATACAAACAGGTGGCGGTATGATCGGTGCCCTCATGTTTACATTTAGTTATTATCTGTTTTCATCGGTAGGTTCACAAATTTTTGCAGCATTTTCTATCATTATTGGTATCATATTTATGACTGATTTTTCATTGGGAGATTTCTTCGCTAAAATTTTAGACAAGATAAAAGCATTGTTCAAGAAATATCAGACACAATGGAAGAATGCCAGAATGGAGAAAAATAATCTTGAATCAGAAAATCAACAACAAGAAACAGTCACCGTAGAGGAGCAGCATCCTATACATGACGAGCCACTAATTCAGGATTTTACAGATTTAGCCTATTCTGAGCAAAAACCAGAGGTAAATCAAAGTAAAACTGAAGAAAATATTAATGAGGCGGAAGAGGAAGAGGAAGAGTCAGAAACGGATCATATTAGTAATATGCCGATGACAGAACCGGAAAATCATGAATATATACTGCCTTCTTCTGATCTATTGGCAGAACCTGCCCATAATTCCCAGCAACATGAAAAGTCACAAATTCAAAAGACAGTAAGGAAATTGGAGCGTACATTCCATAGCTTTGGTGTGAAAGCACGAATTACCAAAGTACATGTTGGTCCTGCAGTTACAAAATATGAAGTGTATCCGGAAGCTGGGGTTAAGGTCAGCAAAATTGTCAGTTTGCATGATGACCTCGCACTTGCCCTTGCTGCAAAGGATATTCGAATCGAGGCACCAATACCAGGGAAGTCTGCAGTCGGTATTGAAGTTCCGAACCAGGAGATTGCCATGGTTTCGCTTCGTGAAGTTTTAGACAGCTCGATTAATAAACAATCTTCTAAACTATTATTTGCTTTAGGCCGGGATATTTCAGGCGATGCAGTTGTCGGAGAACTTAATAAGATGCCTCATCTATTAATTGCAGGTGCAACAGGAAGTGGTAAAAGTGTGTGTGTAAATGGCATAATCACAACTATTTTAATGAGAACAAAACCACATGAAGTTAAATTGATGATGATTGATCCAAAAAAAGTAGAGTTAAATGTATATAATGGAATACCACATTTACTGGCACCAGTTGTGACAGATCCGAAAAAAGCTTCAAGAGCACTAAAAAAGGTAGTTTCTGAAATGGAAAGAAGGTATGAATTATTTTCGGACTCAGGAACACGTAATATAGAAGGTTATAATGAACACATTCGAAAATACAATCAGACAGTTGATGAATCAGAAGCTCAGCCGAACCTGCCATACATTGTTGTATTGGTTGATGAACTTGCCGATTTAATGATGGTTGCATCAAATGATGTAGAGGATGCAATTACAAGACTTGCACAAATGGCACGAGCTGCTGGAATTCATTTAATTATTGCTACACAGCGCCCTTCCGTAGATGTGATTACCGGTGTAATTAAAGCGAATATCCCTTCACGTATTGCTTTTAGTGTATCATCTGGCACTGACTCACGGACGATTCTGGATTCAGGTGGGGCAGAAAAGCTCTTGGGCCGTGGTGATATGTTGTATCTCCCGGTAGGAAATTCAAAACCGAAACGAGTACAGGGAGCATTTTTATCTGATGAGGAAGTAGAGCGAATTGTAGATCATTGTATTGATCAGCAAAAAGCTGTCTATCAGGAAGAAATGATCCCCGAAGATTCCAGTGAAGTGACAGAAGAAGTGGATGATGAACTTTATGGTGATGCGGTACAGCTGATTACTGAAATGCAAAGTGCGAGCGTCTCCATGCTACAGAGAAGATTCCGGATTGGTTACACAAGAGCAGCACGATTAATTGATGCCATGGAAGATAGAGGTATCGTTGGACCATACGAAGGGAGTAAACCGAGGACTGTATTAGTTACGGAATCCTCAGAGGAAAAAACTTCCTGATAAAATTTCTTAAGAGAGAATTCAGGAGATAGTATGTTGAACAGCGATTTGCTTTTAACATACTGTCTCCTGTTTGTTCTTTTTTAAAGAATCGTTAAGAAAGTTTACAGGCACTATTTAATAATTCTATTTAAAATGCTATATTAATATACAGTAAAACTAGTCAAACGTCTGAAGTCTTATTTCTAATTCTGATTTATACAGGGAGGGGAGCTTATGTCGATAAAATCAGATTCAAGACATCTTTATTTACAAGTAATTGATGAAATTAAACGAGATATTGAACATGGCATATATAAAGAAAAAGAAAAGCTTCCATCTGAATTCCAATTATCTAAACTGTTAGGGGTTTCGCGTGCTACTTTAAGGGAAGCATTACGCAATTTAGAGGAAGATAATGTTGTTACACGACGTCATGGTGTCGGTACATTTGTTAATCCAAAGCCAATTTATTCTTCAGGTATTGAACAATTAAATAGTGTGACATATATGATTGAACAATCCGGTAAAACGGCAGGATCTCAATATTTAAGTACAGAAATCCTGGAGCCGACAGAGGAAGACCGAAGCAAATTCGGACGCTCAGTAATAAATAAACTGGCAAAAATTGAACGTGTTAGAACAGCTGACGACCTACCTGTTGTGTTTTGTATTGATAAGATTCCAGAAAACTTAATTCCGATAGAGCGGGTTAATAAAGTAGATTCTTTATTTAAACTGATGGAAGAATATTCAAGCAAACATATCTCTTATGCTGTCACCTATATTGAACCAATAAGCTATCATGATCGTATCTATGATATTTTGAACTGTAAACCCGATCAGTCATTACTGTTGTTAAAACAAATGCATTATACAGATGAGGATGAAGCTGTCCTGTATTCAGCCAATTATTTCCGTTCCGATGTATTCAGCTTTCATGTATTAAGAAAACGATTATAAACCATTAGACCCCGGTTTTTCACAAAGGATACAGGCGTACACCAACCAATGCAGGAAGACTATCTTATCTGCTTAACAAATCGGACTTGCTGTGTAATTATAGCAAGTCCGATTTTTTTAACGTATAATGGATGGTAAATGGTAAAATTGTACAGAATAAAGTGGACCATATCATATTGGAGGACATAACATGAATAATATTGAAGAAAAAGTAGTTAATAAGGACGGGGTAAACCTCCATTTTATTGAAACCGGCAAGTATAAGACGATTAACATTGTAGCAAAATTGAAAGCGCCTTTAACACGTGACACAATAACAAAAAGGGCACTGCTTCCCTATATTTTAAAACAAGGCACCAGTAGTTACCCAGGTAGAACAGAACTTCAACGAAAATTAGATGATTTATATGGTGCAGTTCTTTCGATTGATGGCGGGAAGAAAGGTGAAAATCATATTATCAGCATACGCCTGGAGTTAGCCAATCAAAAATACATCGCAGAGGAATCTGGAATAATTGAGGAAGGCATAAAATTATTGAGTGAGCTATTATTTCATCCAAATGCATCGAATAACGCTTTTGAAAAGAACACCTTCAATCGTGAAAAAGACACCTTAAAACAAAAAATGAGCGCAATCCAGGATGATAAAATGAGCTATGCTAATATGAGATTGATTGATGAGATGTGCCAGGGAGAGGCTTATCAGCTTCATGTACATGGTTACGAAGAAGACTTGGATTCCTTAACACCTGAATCATTATATGACTATTATAAATCAGTTCTGGAAGAAGACCAGCTGGATATCTATGTATTGGGCGATTTTAATGAAGCAGAAGTAAGTAATAATATAGCCGCAACAATAAAAGGAAATAAGGCAAGTAAAAACACTCGTCAATCTGAGTCTGTTCAAAAACAGAATAAACCGAATGAAATTATTGAAAAGCAGCAGATTCAGCAGGCTAAATTACATATCGGGTATCGAACCAACACTACATTCCGCAATGATGATTATTTTGCTCTACAGGTGTTCAATGGAATTTTTGGTGGATTCCCCAGTTCGAAATTATTCATAAACGTCAGGGAGAAAAATAGCCTTGCCTATTATGCAGCTTCCAGAGTTGAAAGTCATAAAGGATTACTATTCGTATTCAGCGGCATTGCCCCAAAGGATTTTGAGAAAGCAAGAGATATTATTATACAGCAAATGACAGCAATGAAAGATGGAGATTTTACAGAAACTGAAATAAACGAAACAAAAGAATTAATTGTCAATCAGCTACTGGAAACATTGGATCACCCACAAGGGATAATTGAACTTTTATATCAGCAGGTTATAGCTGATAGGAAAATGACACCTGATCAGTTAATCAGTGGTATTAAACAAGTGTCCAAAGCGGATGTTGTAGCGGTTGCAGATAAAATTGAAGAAGATACGATTTATCTTTTAACAAGTGAAGGAGGAGATTCCAATGAATAAGCAAGCCTATCACGATATTGAGGAAACAATTCATACAGCAAAACTTGAGAATGGGTTAACAGTATTTCTCCTGCCGAAACAAGAAATGGCTAAAACATACGCTCTTTTCTCTACAAACTATGGTTCCATTGATCAACGATTCGTACCAATTGACCAAAATGAAAAGGTGACTGTCCCGGAAGGTGTCGCACACTTCCTGGAGCATAAATTGTTTGAGAAAGAAGATAGGGATGTTTTTGCTGATTTTGGTAAACAAGCAGCGTCTCCCAATGCGTATACTTCTTTTACCAAAACAGCTTATCTTTTTTCCGCAACCGATCATATTGAAAAAAATGTTGAGACATTAATTGATTTTGTACAGGATCCTTATTTTTCAGAGCAATCGGTTGAAAAAGAAAAGGGTATCATTGCCCAAGAAATCAACATGTATGATGACCAGCCGGACTGGCAATCATTTATGGGCACAATTAAAAGTATGTTTCAAAATCATCCGGTAAATATCGATATAGCTGGAACAGTGGAATCAATCACATCGATTACAAAAGACGACCTATACACATGTTACAACACTTTTTATCATCCTGAAAATATGACACTGTTTATTGCCGGAAATTTTGATGAGGATAACATGATGGATTTAATCCAAAAGAATCAACAGGCAAAATCGTTTAAAAAAATGGATGAGATTGAACGAGAATTTCCCGAGGAGCCTGCGGAAGTTTCCAAAGCAAATCACAAAATTACGATGCCTGTATCCATTCCTAAATGTACTGTTGGGATTAAGGAATCATCCGGGGAGTTAAGTGGAACCGAATTTTTGAAAAAAGATATATTTACAAGCATGCTGCTGGATCATTATTTTTCAAAGGGTGGAGCTTTTTATCAGGAGCTCTATAATGAGAAGCTTATCGATGGCAGCTTTTACTATGAAAATAATTTAGAAAAAAATTTCGGATATACACTGATTGGTAGTAATACAGATCAGCCTGAAGAATTTGCAGATAAAGTTAAAAAGTTGCTTCATACGACAAACTCAGCATCTATATCACAAGAGGAATTTGAACGGATGAAGAAAAAGAAAATCGGTCAATTATTACGTGCAATGAATTCCCTGGAATTTATCGCAAATAAATATACCCATTACAACAGTTTAGGGATAGATTTTTTTGAAGTGATTCCAGAAATTCAGGGAATGTCACGTGACGAAATGAATGAATTTCTTCAAAACTGGATTAAACCAGATCGTATGGCAGTATGTACAATCGCAGCAGAATAGGAGATATTATGGGGAAGAACGTATTAATTATTGGTGCAAGCGGCGAGATTGGAAACGCAATAGCTGAACACTTGGCAAAAGAAGGTTATCAGTTACTTCTGCATTATAATAAAAACCGGCGGATGATTGATCAGCTGAGAGCAAAAACCCCAGAAGAATCTGTCCTTTCTGTTATGCAGGCTGATTTACGCAATGAAACGGAAACAAAAAGGTTTCTCACACAACTCGTATTTCCCATTGACCATATTATCTTTGCAAGCGGAACAGCACAACATGGGTTATTTCAAGATACGAAGGAAGAGACGATGGATGATATGCTCATGTTACATGTTAAGATGCCCTGGCTGGTAACAAAGCATTTATTACCTTCAATGATCCAAAAGAATGCCGGAAAAATAATTTTCATAACATCAATCTGGGGTGATGTTGGTGCAAGCAACGAGGTTGTCTATTCTTCTGTTAAAGGTGCTCAAAACACTTTTGTAAAAGCTCTTGCAAAAGAGGTCGGCCCAAGTGGCATATCAGTAAATGCTGTAAGCCCCGGTTTCATTGAAACAAAAATGAATCAACATTTATCGAAAGAAGAGAAAGCTGAAATCATCTCCGATATTCCAATGCAGCGGGCTGGCCAGTCAGAGGAAATAGCTCATGTGGTGAAGTTTTTATTGGATAAAAAGTCGAACTATATCCATGGTGAAATTTTGAGCGTAACCGGTGGATGGTAAAAAGTATTCTTCAATATTTCGTGTATAAATAGAGAATTTAACCAAATACTATACCTGAATATATTGAAGGAGGCAGATGTATGTCAGTATTAGATAATTTTGATACATGGAAAGGGTTTTTGGCTAATAAACTTGAACAGGCTCAGCAGCAGGGCATGAGCCAGCAGACGATATCCAATGTGGCTCAAGAAGTTGGCGACTATCTCGCACAAAGTGTAGATGCAAAGAATGAAGAAGAAGCAGTTTTAAGGGAACTTTGGAATGCTGCTTCTGAAGATGAACAACAGGCAATTGCAAATACGATGATTAAGCTGGTGCAAAATAAAGGGAATACAAATTAATAGGTGTAAAAATGAAGAAGCTGTATACTCATTGTACAGCTTCTTTTTATATCTACCGGGCTTAGATTTCAGATTAGAATAAAAATCTCTTTTCTCTACACTGAAAATCATTTATAGTAGAGATATATTGCTTTTATGTAACGGATTGGGGTAACATTAATAAAGTATGGAAATAAAGGAGCTAATTATGGAAAAAACGGAATGGTACCTTGAATATGAAATTCAACATAACCGTCCTGGATTACTGGGTGATATTTCTTCTTTATTAGGGATGCTATCCATTAATATTGTTACTATAAATGGAGTGGAAAACGCCAAAAGAGGTATGCTTATTTTATCGAAATACGATGAGCATATAAGCCGGTTAAAAACGATACTGGAAACGATAGATATAATCAAAGTTACAAAAATACGAAAGCCAAAACTTAGGGACAGACTGGCTGTTCGTCACGGAAAATATATCCATAGAGATACGGATGACCGAAAAACTGTTCGTTTTGTACGTGAAGAATTAGGAATATTGGTAGATTTCATGGCCGAACTTTACAAACAAGAAGGCCATAAATTAATTGGAATACGTGGAATGCCCAGGGTAGGTAAAACAGAATCGGTAGTTGCTGCAAGTGTTTCTGCGAATAAACGCTGGTTATTTGTTTCCAGTACATTGTTGAAACAAACGGTTCGTAGCCAGTTGATTGAGGGTGAATACAACGAGGATAATATTTATATTATCGATGGAGTTGTATCTAAAAGACGTGCTAACGAAAAGCATTGGCAATTAATAAGAGAAATTATGCAACTACCTGCAATTAAAGTAGTAGAACATCCGGATATATTTGTTCAATCTACAGAATATAAAATGGATGATTTTGATTATATCATTGAATTGCGCAGTCATGAAGATGAAGAAATTACATACGAACCGTTAGAAAGACAGCAGAACGAACAACAGGACGGCTTTTCTATGTTTGGTTTTTAACAGATAAGAAAGTATGGATCTTTTTTTGCTGCATACATGTAAACAAAGTTTTCGTTAAAAAGCAAAAAGGTTTTCTGAAAATGGATGGTGTTATAGATGGAGATTGGAGAGAGACTAAAAGAAGCAAGGGAAACACAAAATTTATCGCTAGATAGTTTACAAGAAACAACAAAAATACAAAAAAGGTATTTAATTGCTATTGAAGAAGGGAACCTTCAAATCCTGCCCGGTAAATTTTATGCAAGAGCATTTATTAAAGAATATGCCACGGCTGTAGGACTTGATCCAAACGAATTATTGGAAGAACATAAAGAAGAAGTTCCTAAAACAGAAGATGAAAATAATCTTCAATATACACGGATTCAACGTACAAGGAAAGAAAACAACGCAGAAAAAAGCCCGGCTATTTTTTCGTTAATGCCTACAATAATCGTTGTTTTATTAGTAATCGGTATTTTCCTGGTTGCATGGTTTTTCATTCAGGAGGTCATGTCCAATGATGGATCGGAGCCTGTTGAAGAACCCAATGATAATATCGAGATAATCAATCCTGATGGTGAATCAGGAAATGACGGTGAAGGAACTGAAGATAACACAGAAGATACAGAGAACGTGAATGACTCTTCCTCTGAAGAAAATCAAGAAGATAATGAAACAGAAGAAGCTGAGCCTGAATTCAGCACGGTAGAGGAAGGTACGGGTAGTACCCCGGAATCCATCCTGGACTTTAATAATGCTGGAGAAGAAATCTCAGTGAGGGTTGAGTCAAATGGGGATTCATGGCTGGATATCGAGAATGATTCCGGTGAAGTTTTTTACAATGGCATGTTTTCCGAAGAAGATGACCCTATAGAAGCGGATCTAAATAGTGATGAGCGAATTTTATTTAATGTTGGAAATACACCTGCCGTTCAAATTTCCATAAATGGTGTAGAGCTGGATTATCCAGTAAATGCCGATGATTTTGTACATCAAAGAATCTGGGTAAATATAAACAGTGAATCAGAATAATAGGCTAAACCCTTCCCTGATGTGGAAGGGTTTTATACCTTATTGACATAGGAGGAATTTTGGCGTGAATATACCAAATAAAATTACATTATCCCGTATTTTTTTGATTCCGATTTTTATTCTTTTATTAAGTATTCCTTTCAACTGGGGAGAATGGAATATAGGGAACGAAGTCTTACCTGTATCCCATTTTGCTGCAGCATTGCTTTTTATCATCGCATCCACTACGGATTGGGTCGATGGATATTATGCACGTAAGTACAATTTAGTAACGAACTTGGGAAAATTCCTTGATCCATTGGCTGATAAATTACTGGTTTCTGCAGCATTGATTTTATTAGTGGAAATGGGGTTGGCACCAGCCTGGGTGGTTATTCTTATTATAAGCAGAGAGTTTGCTGTCACAGGACTTAGATTGGTGGCTGCAGGTGAAGGAATTGTGCTTGCCGCCAGCAGTATGGGGAAGTTGAAAACCGTTACCCAAATCGTAGCAATTGCTGCATTATTACTGCATAACTTCCCTTTTTCTTACTTCGCATTCCCATTTGCAACGGTTATGCTTTATGCAGCTTTATTCTTTACAGTGTATTCAGGTGTTGATTATTTTATAAAAAACTGGCACGTAATGAGGGATTCTAAATAATGAAAAATGTCAAAGCAGAAATTATTGCAGTAGGTACAGAACTATTATTAGGTCAAATAGCCAATACAAATGCACAATGGTTATCCGAACAGCTTGCATTATACGGAGTAAATGTTTACAACCATGCAGTAGTCGGCGATAATTTGCAAAGAGTAGAAGAAGCTTTTACACAGGCCGGGAATAGATCCGATGTTGTCATTGTAACTGGCGGGCTTGGTCCAACCGAGGATGACTTGACCCGTGAAGCATTTCAGAAGATAAGCATGCTGGAAATGGAAGAACATTTACCGTCGATGAAAAAGATTGAAGCTTTTTTTGAAAAACAGAAGGCAACGATGACACCAAACAATCGAAAACAAGCACGTGTTTTTGCCGGTGCTGATGTCCTTGAGAACGAGGTAGGAATGGCACCAGGTATGATTGTGAACCATTTTGGTAAAACTTGGGTATTCCTTCCGGGTGTCCCGAGAGAAATGAAATATCTGGTACAAAATGACGTTCTCCCATACATTAAAAAAATAACCGGTAATGAAGAGATTATTAAATCAACCATATTAAAATTCATAGGCATAGGAGAGTCAACGTTAGAACATGAGTTACATGATATCATACGAGCACAGAGTAATCCTACCATTGCCCCTTTAGCTCAAAATGATGGTGTAGTTATCCGTCTTACCGCAAAAGAAGTATCAACGGAAAAAGTGAATGATTTACTCAATGAAACAAAACAACAAATAATGGATAAAGTTGGTTCTTATTTCTTTGGCATCGATGATCAGACGATTGAAGAACAGGTTTTAACATTATTAACAGAGAAGAATATGCAAATTGCAGCAGCTGAGAGTTTAACCGGTGGCATGTTTACACAGAAACTAACCTCAGTTGAAGGGGCTTCGAATGCTTTGCAAGGAGGTATTGTCTGTTATGATACAAATGTAAAACAGGATGTTCTGGGTGTTTCTAAGGAAACTATTCAAGATAAAGGTACTGTCAGCAAGGAATGTGCTCTGGAAATGGCAGGTAATGTCAAAGATATGCTACATGCATCCATAGGTATGAGTTTTACAGGTGTTGCAGGTCCTGATGAAATAGAGGGGCAGCCTGTTGGTACAGTATACATTGCACTCTGTACGGATGATGGAGAAGAGTGTGTTGAAAAATTCACTTTTGAAGGCAGCCGTAATTCGATTAGAAATAGAGCGACAACAAAAGGTTTTGAACTTCTTTTTAAATACTTAAAATAATAATTTGCAAGCATTTTTGTAATAGAAATTTACTTTTCGGTTGAAATTCTATTCCATTATTCAATTTTTCAAGCATAATAATAGTGGAAAACAACAGAACGTTTATTCGTTTTTTTCTTGGCAAATCTACTAAAACAATGTATGATGTAAATAGATAATTAAAGGAGGCAATTATATTGAGTGATAAAAAACAAGCTTTAGATATGGCTTTAAGACAAATAGAGAAACAATTTGGTAAAGGCTCCATTATGAAAATGGGAGATCAGGGTGAACAGAAAATAGCAACTATTCCCAGTGGCTCATTAGCATTGGATGTAGCATTAGGAATCGGTGGATACCCAAGAGGTAGAGTTGTTGAGATATATGGCCCGGAATCATCCGGGAAAACAACGGTGGCTCTGCACGCTATTGCAGAAGCGCAGCGAAAAGGTGGACAAGCTGCATTTATTGATGCGGAGCATGCACTTGATCCAACATATGCCAGAGCGCTGGGAGTAGATGTAGATGAATTGCTGTTATCACAGCCGGATACCGGGGAACAGGCATTAGAAATCGCTGAAGCTCTTGTGCGCAGTGGAGCAGTTGATATTGTTGTAGTCGATTCCGTCGCTGCATTGGTACCAAAAGCCGAAATAGAGGGTGAAATGGGCGATGCTCACGTAGGGCTGCAAGCAAGACTAATGTCTCAAGCGTTAAGAAAACTGTCTGGAGCAATCAATAAATCAAAAACAACAGCAGTCTTTATTAACCAAATTCGTGAAAAAGTGGGAGTTATGTTTGGTAACCCGGAAACAACACCTGGCGGACGGGCGCTTAAATTCTATTCATCTATCAGATTAGAAGTGCGACGTGCGGAAACCTTAAAACAGGGTAATGAGATGGTTGGTAATAAAGCCAGAATTAAAGTGGTTAAAAATAAAGTAGCACCACCTTTTAAACAGGCAGAAGTAGATATTATGTATGGTAAGGGAATTTCAAAAGAAGGGGAAATTGTTGATGTCGGTTCAGACCTTGATATCGTTATGAAAAGTGGAGCATGGTATTCCTATAATGAAGAACGATTAGGTCAGGGCCGGGAAAATGCAAAACAATTTCTAAGAGAAAATAAAGATATAATGGCTGAAATTCATGATGCAATCCGAGTTCATTATAATTTGGATGATGAGCCTGATACGGAAGCTGAAGAAGCAAGCCAGGAAAGTTTTGATGTATAATCTAAAAAGATATTATCCTTTACTAGCCTTGGCAAGTAAAGGATTTATCTTTTTGTTCAGAATATAAATATGGGATTAACTGTGGTCATCGCCAGTATTTTTGTGATGGTTTTATCGTTCTGATAAAGAGTCCTTTTATTAAGAATTGTGACGTTTCCTTGACATTAGTGATACAGACAATTAAAATTGAATTGTATAATTTTATAATTTTTATTATAAGATGTATTGTTATTTTATGCATTGAACTTGGTACATGCCGACAATAATGAATTGTACAATTTTATAGCAATAGGAGGTGAAATCGTGGACATTATTCTTTTAATCATCTCCATTTTGCTTGCTCTAATCGTCGGTATTGTTGTTGGTTATCTGATTCGTAGATCTATTGCAGAAGCTAAAATTTCCAGTGCTGAAACCTTGGCGAAACAAATCGTTGATGAAGCACATCGAAATGCAGATTCCTCTAAAAAAGAGGCGCTTCTTGAGGCGAAGGAAGAAAATCATAAGCTACGCCAACAGACAGAAGATGAATTGCGTGAACGACGTTCGGAAGCACAGAATTTAGAAAACCGTCTGACACAAAAGGAAGAAAATCTGGACAGAAAAAGTGAAACATTAGACAAGCGTGAGCTCTTGTTGGAGAAAAAAGAACAATCGCTAACAGAACAACAACAACAAATTGAAGAAATGGAAAGCAAAGTGGAAGCAATGAAACAGAAGCAGCAAACTGAGCTTGAGCGCATTTCAGGATACACAACAGACCAAGCTAAGCAAATTATTTTAGAACGGATCGAGCAAGAGACTTCGCATGAGGCAGCATTAATGATAAAAGAAGCTGAAAATCGTGCAAAGGAAGAAGCCGATAAAAAAGCAAAGAATATTCTTTCGTTGGCCTTGCAACGTTGTGCTGCAGAACACGTTGCAGAAACAACAGTATCTGTTGTAAATCTTCCTAATGATGAGATGAAAGGTCGAATCATTGGACGGGAAGGCCGTAATATTCGAACATTGGAAACATTGACTGGAATTGATTTAATTATTGATGATACACCTGAAGCAGTAATTTTATCTGGTTTTGATCCAATCCGCCGTGAAACTGCTCGTATGGCATTGGAAAAACTCGTACAAGATGGCAGGATTCACCCTGCAAGAATTGAAGAAATGGTGGATAAAGCCAGACGCGAGGTGGATGACCATATACGGGAAATTGGTGAAGAAACTACATTCGAAGTTGGTGTGCATGGGCTCCATCCAGATCTAATTAAAATACTCGGTCGTCTGAAATATCGTACAAGCTATGGACAAAATGTCTTGAAGCACTCAACAGAAGTTGCATACCTCTCTGGCCTGCTTGCTGCTGAATTAGGTGAAGATGTATCTTTAGCAAGAAGAGCTGGTTTACTTCATGACATTGGTAAAGCCATTGATCATGAAGTTGAAGGAAGCCATGTTGAAATTGGAAAAGAGCTTGGAATGAAATACAAAGAGCATGAGGTAGTCATTAATTCGATTGCTTCCCACCATGGTGATGAAGAGGCGACGTCCATCATTTCTGTATTAGTGGCTGCCGCAGATGCATTATCTGCAGCACGTCCTGGTGCACGAAGTGAGACATTGGAAAACTACATCAAGCGTTTAGAAAAACTCGAAGAAATATCTGAGTCATTTGCCGGTGTTGAGAAGTCTTTCGCTATTCAAGCTGGAAGAGAGATTCGAATTATGGTCAAACCTGATGAAATTGATGACATTCATTCCGTCAGTATCGCACGTGATATACGGAAGCAGATTGAATCAGAGCTCGATTACCCAGGTCATATAAAGGTAACTGTTATCAGAGAAACAAGAACAGTGGAATATGCGAAATAAAAAGCTAACACTGGATAAAATAAAAGCGGTCATTGTGACCGTTTTTATTTTTTTGTCCGTTAACAAATAAAAAACTTTGGCGGACTTCCCCGCATGAGCAAGAACACGCATGGTGAGTTCCAGCTTTCAGCTCACATGACGTGTCAGTTCAACGTTACTCGTACCTAATCGAACTTCCTCTTACCTTAGGGTGCTCAAGACGCTTGCGCTTTTATTCATTAGATTTCAGAAATGTTTACTGAAATAATTTTTACCCACATAATCCTCCGAGCTCAGCTTCAATGTGCAGGAGGATAAGGATTGCTTCTAATCACCATTACACAGAAAAAGTGTTTCCTTTTCAATAGCATGACGGTTTTCATCCGTCATCGTCTATCCTAGACCTCTTCCTCATGAACAAGAATGCCTTTGTACACACCCTCTCTCTTGTTACGGGAGAAGGGCGTCCTGAACTTTTGTTGTGTAAAATTTTTTGACTTTGCATTCATGTTGTGAAAAACTGTTAATATTATATGAGATGGGATGATAAAACAATGAAAATACTATTTATTGGGGATGTTGTAGGTTCTCCAGGCAGGGATATGGTACAGGAATATTTACCAAAACTAAAAGAAAAATATCGTCCGAACATGACAATTATCAATGGAGAAAATGCAGCTTCCGGGAAAGGAATTACTGAAAAAATATATAAGCAATTTTTAGAATGGGGAGCCCAAGTTATCACCATGGGTAACCACACCTGGGATAAAAAAGAAATATTTGAATTTATTGATGATGCAAAGTATATGATTCGTCCGGCGAATTTTCCTGAAAATAACCCGGGAAAAGGATTAATTTTTATCAATATAAATGGTATAGAGGTTGCTGTGATTAATCTGCAAGGAAGAACTTTCCTTCCGGCGAGTGATGATCCTTTTCAAAAAGCGGATGAATTAATTGATGAGGCAAAAAAACGTACGAATATTATTTTTGTAGATTTTCACGCCGAAGCAACAAGCGAAAAACAGGCAATGGGCTGGTATTTAAATGGAAGAGTTAGTACGGTCGTCGGGACACATACGCATACACAAACAGCAGATGAACGCATTTTACCGGAAGGAACTGCATATATAACTGATGTAGGAATGACTGGACCCTATGATGGAATATTAGGAGTAGAGAAAGAAGCTGTTTTAAAAAGATTTTTAACTTCTTTACCGGTACGTTTTGAAATTACAAAAAAGGGTAGAAGACAATTAAATGGATTCTTAGTCACAATTGACAAAAACAGTGGAAAGGCAACGAAGGCAGAACGTATTTTAATTAATGACGATCATCCATTCTTCGGCTGACTGATTGAATTTTATGAATTTTTGATACGTAATAGTGAATAAGCTAACATCTCCAAGAATATAGTAGCAATAGAACTACAATAGCAAACGAAGGAGGTACTAGTAATGGAAGTATTAAAGGTTTCAGCAAAATCAAATCCAAATTCAGTAGCAGGTGCACTCGCCAATGTATTACGAGAACGTGGCTCGGCGGAGATTCAGGCAATCGGCGCTGGCGCATTAAACCAGTCCGTTAAAGCGGTAGCTATAGCCAGAGGGTTTGTAGCACCAAGTGGAGTCGATTTAATTTGTATTCCAGCATTCACCGATATTTTGATTGATAATGAAGAACGAACGGCAATTAAACTGATCATAGAGCCCCGGTAATAATAATGCTTATAAATTTTAAAACCTTCCAGTAGCATTAGGAAGGTTTTTTATTTGCCCTTCTTTAAGATATATTGTTAAATTTAACTATAACGTTTATACTGTAAGAATGTAAGCTTTACATATAGGTTTTGCAGAAAGGAGTTCAATTATGAACGAAGAACAGCGTAGAGACCAGGCCCAGATTAAACAAGTAGATAATATTGAACGAATTAAAAATACATCCAGCGATGAATTGATCGGTAAATATTTCCAAACAACGTATGAGCACCAGTCGCCTAATATAAATAAAGCAAGAAAACGACGTAAGGAAGACGTGCAGTTCCATTATGATTTTTCCATTCCTGAAGATATGCAAAACATTGGGAAGGGGAAGAAATTTCTTATCCGTACCTACGGCTGCCAAATGAATGAACACGATACAGAAGTAATGGCAGGAATATTAACAGAAATGGGTTATGAATCCACTTCTGATACAAACGACGCGGATATTATTTTACTTAATACATGCGCCATTCGAGAAAATGCTGAAAATAAAGTGTTTGGTGAAATTGGACATTTGAAACCTTTGAAACTCGAAAACCCGGATTTGATTATTGGTGTATGCGGTTGTATGTCCCAGGAAGAATCTGTCGTAGACCGTATTCTGAAAAAACACCAGCATATTGATTTAATCTTCGGAACACATAACATCCATCGCTTGCCACAACTTGTCAAAGAAGCACTTTTCGGTAAAGAAATGATTGTTGAAGTCTGGTCCAAAGAAGGAGATGTTATAGAAAATCTCCCGAAAGCCAGAAAAGGTAAAATCAAAGCCTGGGTAAATATCATGTATGGCTGTGATAAGTTTTGTACGTATTGTATTGTACCAATGACACGTGGTAAAGAACGCAGTCGCAGACCGGAAGACATTATTCAGGAAGTGCGCCATCTGGTGGCCCAGGGTTATCAGGAGGTTACCTTACTCGGACAGAATGTGAATGCATACGGTAAAGATTTTGGGGACCTTGAATATGGATTAGGTGATCTAATGGATGATATCCATAAAATCGACATACCAAGAGTCCGCTTTACAACTTCTCATCCTAGAGACTTCGATGACCGCTTAATTGAGGTATTGGCAAAAGGCGGGAATTTGCTTGATCACATTCATTTGCCTGTACAGTCCGGTAGTAGTGAAGTTCTTAAGAAAATGAATCGTAAATATACTCGCGAAGAATATATGGAACTGGTTCGTAAAATCCGTGAAGCAATGCCTAATGCAACACTTACCACAGATATCATTGTCGGATTTCCAAATGAAACGGAAGAACAATTTGAAGAAACAATGACACTGATGGAAGAAGTTGGTTTTGAGGCTGCTTACACGTTTATTTATTCGCCTCGTGAAGGTACACCTGCGGCACGAAAGAAAGATGATGTGCCTGAAGAAGTAAAGAAACAGCGGTTATACCGTTTGAATGAATTAGTAAATAAACAATCTGCAGCATCCATGAAGACATATGATGGAAAAGTTGTTAAGGTGCTTGTAGAGGGTGAAAGCAAGAAAAACCCTGATGTTCTCGCAGGGTATACAGAAAGAAATAAACTGGTTAATTTCAGAGGACCTAAATCATCAATTGGAAAAATTGTTGAAGTTGAGATTACCGAAGCAAAAACATGGTCTTTAGACGGTGTAATGGTAGAAAATACAGTTGAGGTGAACTAGAATGACTGATTATACACGGAAACAGGTACTTGATGAAGCAAAGAAATTAGCAGAAATGCTGGCAAACACAGAAGAAATTGACAGGTTTAAACAAGTCGAAGCAAAAATAAATGATAATAAAAAGGTCCAGCAATTAATTCAAAAAATTAAAACCCTGCAAAAACAAGCGGTTAATTTTCAGGCCTATGAGAAAACAGAAGCATTGAAAAAAGTAGAAACTGAGATTGATCGGCTGCAGGCAGAAATTGATGATATTCCAATTGTCCAGGAATTTAAAGAATCACAAATCGTAGTAAATGATGTATTACAATTAGTTTCGGGAACAATTGCCAGAGAGGTTACCAATAGTGTGATCGAATCAACTGGTGGTGACATTTTAGCAGGAGAAACCGGATCTAAATCAAAAAATAGTAATGGTTGTGCCCATTAAAATAAAGCGCCTTTTTCGACCTTAATGGAGACGCTGGAGCTGGAAGTTGCTTATCTTGGCAGTTAAGGATTGGCGTGGTTTTGCACCGCGATGTTACCATTTATCAAAATTTTTCTGCTGCATTAGTGTAACCAAGCTTGGAAAAATCCTGTTTTTCTAATAATACAATTTTAACTGCTATAAATTTATATTTTTTAATCAAACCAGGTGTAGAATTCATTCCACACCTGGTTTTTTAGTTAATGAAATGGAATGATTTAAACCCTGCAGAATTAGCTTTCCCCGCTTTTATTAATCAGCATGCACTTTAGGTGTTTGTCTTGCATAAAATGACAATGTAAAAAGAGGAGGTAAATGTAATTATGACTTTTCTTGATAAAGAATATAGAGAGATCATCACAAAAGCCGTAATTGGCAGAGGACGTAAGTTTACAAAAGAAACCCACACCATTTCACCATCACATAGACCATCCAGCATCTTGGGGTGCTGGGTGATCAATCATTTATATAATGCAAAGAAAAAATCAGAAGATACCGTTGAAATTAATGGGAGCTATGACATTAACATTTGGTATTCGTATAATGACAATACGAAAACAGAGGTTGTGACAGAAAGGGTAACCTATTCAGATACTATCCCACTCTCCGTCAAGGACGATAATTGCATTAATGATGATTATGATGTGATTGCCAAAGTAACCCAGCAGCCAAACTGCCTTGAATGTAAAATATCTAATAAAGGTCAAAAAATTGGTGTGGAAATTGAACGGGAATTTGTCGTGCAAGTTATCGGTGAAACGAAAATTAGTGTAAGGGTTAATCCAAAATGGGATAGTTACGATGATGATGATTGGGATTTTGAACTTACCGACGATGAATTGGAAGACGTTAAACCGGACTTCCTGGACAAAAAAGATTAAGGAAATACGAGGGATATACTCTCTCGTATTTTTTTCTATTAAGAATAAAATCTTCTTACTAATACGTTCAGGCTAATGATTAACGTAAAGCCATTCTCTTAAACAGTCGCCTTCACTTTTCTATGTATGCTATAATTGGAGAATATATTCGGCTTTTGGAGGATTAATAATGGCAAAACACACACCGATGATGGAACAATATTTAAAAATAAAAGCAGAACATAAAGATGCCTTTTTATTTTTTCGTTTAGGGGATTTTTATGAGATGTTTTTTGATGATGCAATAAATGCAGCAAGAGAGCTGGAAATCACGCTAACAAAACGTGATCCCGGTCAGAAGGAACCAATCCCGATGTGCGGCATACCGTACCATTCAGCAGAAAATTACATAAAAGTGTTAATCGATAAAGGGTATAAAGTAGCAATTTGTGAACAGGTGGAAGATCCTAAAACCGCTAAAGGCGTTGTAAAAAGAGAAGTTATACAGCTAATCACTCCAGGAACCGTAATGGAAAGTAATATGCTCAGTGAAGGGGAAAATAATTATATTACCAGCCTATCCCATTTTCAGGACGGCTCTTATGTTATTGTATACAATGATTTATCAACAGGAGAGAATCTTCTCGCACTGATTACACATGGTTGGGATGCTGTTGTTCATGAATTATATAATCAGCCGATAAAGGAAATCGTTACATCAACTGTTTTACCGGAAGACCTTCAGCTTCAATTACGTGAAAGACTGAATGTTCCTTTATCCTATCAGGATGATATTACATTCAATGCGGAATATCGGAGTCTTTGTGAAAAGTTAGATGATGAACGTCTATTGGAAGCTTTCAGTCGTTTATTAAACTATATTCAGCACACCCAAAAACGGTCGCTTGAACATCTCCAACCGGCAGAAGTGATTGAACTGAATCATTATTTATCACTCGATATGTATTCCAAACGCAATCTTGAATTAACAGAGACAATCATGAAAAAAGGAAAGCATGGGAGTTTGCTTTGGGTGCTTGATAAAACTGTTACAGCGATGGGATCAAGAATGCTGAAGAAATGGCTAGAGCGTCCTCTTCTGAACCAAAGTCGAATTGAAGACAGATTGGATATTGTAGATGGCTTTTATCAAGGTTTCATGGAAAGGGACGCCATACGGGAAATATTAAAATCAGTCTATGATTTAGAGCGTCTTGCCGGCCGTATCGCTTTTGGCAATGTCAATGCCAGAGACCTTATCCAATTAAAACTGTCACTTACAAAAATACCTGAATTAAAAGCAGCCTTAAATCAGTTCGGACAAGAAAAATTAAAAGAACTTGCTGATGCGCTTATTTTTCCAGATCATTTGGTTGAATTATTAGATTCAAGTTTAGTAGATGATCCGCCAGTTTCCATTAAGGAAGGTTCCTTTATTAAGGATGGATATAATGAAGTGCTTGATAAATA
Organism: Virgibacillus ainsalahensis; assembly: GCF_055380755.1. Taxonomy (NCBI): domain Bacteria; kingdom Bacillati; phylum Bacillota; class Bacilli; order Caryophanales; family Bacillaceae; genus Virgibacillus; species Virgibacillus ainsalahensis. The sequence continues at coordinate 1,591,009 of NZ_AP043943.1, forward strand.
CCGTTATGCTTCAAAAAACGGCAAAAAGTGGATCGCTGAACTGGAACAAAAGGAAAAGCAGGAAACAAAGATCAAATCGCTTAAAATTGGATATAATCGTGTATTCGGATATTATATTGAAGTAACAAAAGCTAATTTGCATCTTTTGCCGGAAGGAAAATATGAACGGAAACAAACACTAACAAATGCGGAACGTTACATTACACCAGAATTAAAAGAAAAAGAGCAGCTTATTTTGGATGCGGAAGAAAAAAGTGTGGATTTGGAATACAATTTATTCATTGAGATTCGTGATCAGATTAAAGAACATATTCCAGCATTGCAACATTTAGCGGATGCAGTTAGTACAATTGATGTTTTACAGTCTTTTGCGACAGTAAGTGAAGCGAATAATTACAAGCGTCCCCAGTTTGTGAACAAGCAGTTATCCATTAAAAATGGCCGGCATCCTGTAATTGAACAGGTTATGAAAGATGGGTCGTTTGTTCCGAATGATATTACCTTAAATGACGAAAAAAATATATTATTAATAACTGGTCCGAATATGTCTGGGAAGAGTACGTATATGCGCCAGCTGGCATTAACAGTTATTATGGGGCAGATTGGTTGTTTCGTACCATGTGAAGAAGCGGATTTAATTATTTTCGATCAAATTTTCACACGTATCGGAGCGGCGGATGACCTCGTGTCCGGTCAAAGTACATTTATGGTGGAGATGCTAGAAGCAAACCATGCGATAGCTAATGCAACAGATCGCAGTTTGATTTTATTGGATGAAATAGGACGGGGGACAAGCACGTATGATGGAATGGCCTTGGCCCAGTCGATCGTTGAATACATTCATAATAATATTCATGCCAAAACGTTGTTTTCAACACATTATCATGAATTGACATCATTAGAGGATTCGCTCTCCAACTTGAAAAATGTCCATGTACGAGCAGAGGAATATGAAGGTAATGTCGTATTTTTACACAAAATAAAAGATGGAGCTGCAGATGAAAGCTATGGTATTCATGTAGCAAAACTTGCTGACCTTCCTACAGATTTAATTGAACGGGCAGGCACTATTCTAAAGCAACTGGAAAATAATGAAAAATCACAGCCTACTGCCGAAAAAGAGGATTCAGGACAATTATCCTTCTTCGTGGAAGAAAAAACGCCTGTCAATCAGAAAAAGCCTCCTATTACGCAGGATAAGGTGATGAATGATTTAAAGAATCTGGACTTATTTGAAATGACTCCTTTAGATGCAATGAATACATTGTACAATCTGCAGAAAGAAGCGAAAAAATAGATTTTATTTCATAGCAACATGCCATGAATTTGCAAGGAAAGGAGTATTTGCATGGAAATCGTACAATTGCCAGACGCCTTGGCTAATAAAATAGCTGCTGGTGAAGTCGTTGAACGTCCTGCCTCTGTTGTAAAAGAACTAGTTGAAAATAGTATTGATGCAAAAAGTACATGGATTAAAATTGAACTTACAGAAGCGGGATTACAGCAGATCAAAATAACTGATGATGGTAATGGGATGTCAGAAGAAGACTGCGAAAGAGCCTTCCTTCGTCATGCAACCAGTAAAATAAAAGATGAAAACGACCTGTTTCATGTAAAAACACTGGGATTTCGTGGTGAGGCACTTGCAAGTATCGCTTCTGTCAGCAGGTTAACTGTTAAAACATCCCAAGGAAGCGAAGCCGGGACTTTATTGGAACTGGAAGGCGGAAAAATAATCAACAAGGCAAAAAGTGATGCAAGAAGAGGATCTGAAATCAATGTGGAGGAATTGTTTTTTAACACACCTGCACGTTTGAAATATATGAAAAGTCTTCATACGGAGCTTGGGCATATTACCGATCTTTTAAATAGATTGGCAATGTCTCACCCCGACATACGATTTGAAGCAATTCATAATGGAAAAGGATTATTCAAAACTTCTGGAACTGGGGATCTCTTACAAGTTGTTTCTCACGTTTATGGCATGGGTGTAGCGAAGAAAATGCTTCCAATTAAACAAGGCAGTCTCGATTTTTCCATAGAAGGGTATATTGCCAAACCTGAAGTGACTAGAGCATCACGTTCTTACATTTCTACCATAATTAATGGAAGATACATTAAGAGCATTCCATTAAATCAGGCAGTACTACGTGCCTATCATACATTATTGCCTATCGGACGTTCACCGATTGTCGTTCTCTCAATTAAAATGGATCCCATCTTAGTAGATGTTAATGTGCATCCAACTAAACTGGAGGTTCGTTTCAGTAAGGAAAAAGAGTTATTTTCGTTACTTGAAGAAGCGATAAAAAACAAATTTAGAGAAATAACGTTAATCCCTGAAATGCAGCAAAAACCTGTTAAAAAAGAAAAAACAGAGCAGCATAGCATGAATTTTGATCCTCCTGCCCAATCAGCGGATTCTCCCAGATGGGACACAAACGAAAAGGTAATTAATGAAATGCGATCAGATTTTAGCATCACTCCTGAGAAGAAAGCTGACACCCCTTCGCGGACATTTCCTTTTGAAGAGGTGATGAGTGATAAAACCGCGGAAAAAGAGACTTCTCAAAAGCAAGAATTCAATAATACTTCAGGGGAACAGAATGTTAAGCAACGAATTCCCACAATGTATCCAATTGGTCAATTGCAGGGGACCTATATTCTGGCACAAAATGAAAATGGTCTGTTCATGGTGGATCAGCATGCTGCTCAGGAAAGAATTAAATACGAGTTCTTCAAGAAAAAACTGGGGAAAACGATGAACGAATCTCAGGAGTTATTATTGCCATTAACTTTTGAATTCTCCAAGCAGGAAGCTATTTTCATAGAAAAATACAAAGAAGAACTGGAAAAAGTAGGTTTATTTTTTGAATCTTTCGGTCATCAGGCCTATGTTATACGTTCTCATCCAAACTGGTTCCCGGACGGTTTTGAAGAAGAAATCATTCGAGAAATGATCGAGCAGATTATGTTGGAGGAAAAGATTGATGTAGAATCCATTCGGGAAGATGCGGCTATCTTAATGTCATGTAAGCGATCGATTAAAGCCAATCACTATTTAAACCAGGAAGAAATGACTCATTTATTGGAAGACCTGCGTCTAACAACTGATCCCTTCACATGTCCCCATGGCAGACCAATTATTGTTCATTTTACCACGTATGAACTGGAAAAAATGTTCAAACGTGTGATGTAATTAATAAAGCGCCAAGAACCCTAATATGAAAAGGGTGAGGCGCTTTTGGTATTGATACGAGTGATTATTCTTTAAGCTATCTTGCAAACTGGACACAAGGAAAAGAATTAAAAGATAAAGCGAAGTTACTAGAAAAAGTAAGAGAACAGCAGTTGTTATGGAGCCTGAATTGATGAAGGAACAGGTGAAAAGTATGAATGATCATTGGCTATGCAAGGGTGAGTTCTAAAAAACAAAATCTTTGCTAGGCAAGTTCATGATTTGAAAGAATTTGGCTGTGATAAGATTTTTGAAGAAAAACAATCAGGTAAGAATTTTAGTGAACGTCCAGTTTATAAGGAAATGCGAAACAAGATGCGCTTTGGAGATGTTTTAGTAGTTCATGACCTCGGTCGATTTGGTAGAAATAAACAAGAAATTAAAGAAGAATGGGCTGTCTTAATGAAGGAAGAGGTAGACATTGTTGTTTTAAATATGCCAATTCTTGATACTAGCTGAGGAGCTAAGTCTATCACATTCTGAAATTATAAGGGCTAATTTTTTAACAAATTATCGAGGTGTTTGTCGGTCATTAAAAGACGAAACAATTTGTAGGGAAGCATAAACCTCCATCTTTCCCCACAGGAAAGATGATTGAAATTTGGGCGAAAAATATCTCAAGCATCCTGTTCTATACAAAAAAATAGCAAATGACCAGTCTGATAGGACTGATCATTTGCTTTCTCTTCATGTTATAGCCTTATTAACGCTTGCGGTTTCGATTCCTATTTCTTAAGAAAGTAGGAATATCCAGTGAGTCTTCTTCCGGTTTGGACTGTTGCGGCTGTTGTTGCTGGTAAGTTTCTCTTGATGTTTCCTCAGGTGCACTGGTGGCTGCCTGTTGATTGTGATTGATTACCGAACGCTGTTGTTTTGGCTGCTTTTCTGCCTGTTTGACATTTTCATCAAAACCGGTTGCAATTACGGTAACGATTATTTCATCCTTAAGGTTCTCATTGATGACGGAACCGAAGATCACATTCACTTCATTGTCGGCAGCTGAAGTTACAAGATCGGCAGCTCCCTGTACCTCATAAAGGCTTAGATTAGTTCCGCCGGTTATACTCATCAGAATACCATGAGCACCATCAATAGAAGTTTCCAATAATGGAGAGGAAACTGCCTTCTTAGCTGCTTCTGTCGCCCGTGTTTCTCCAGCAGCACTCCCAATTCCCATTAAAGCTGACCCTTTATCGACCATAATTGTCCTTACATCGGCAAAGTCAACGTTAATCAACCCTGGTTTTGCGATTAAGTCTGAAATACCCTGTACACCTTGTCTCAGTACATTGTCTGCTTCATGGAAGGCTTCCAGCATTGGTGTGTTTTTATCCACAATTTCCAGCAGGCGGTCGTTAGGTATGACGATTAGTGTATCAACTGCCGTTTTAAAGGCATCAATTCCAGAAATCGCCTGTGTTGACCTTTTTCTTCCTTCGAATGAGAACGGTCTGGTAACCACACCGAGTGTCAAGGATCCCAGGTTCTTGGCTATTTGAGCGATAACTGGAGCTGCTCCGGTACCTGTCCCTCCCCCCATACCTGCTGTAACAAAAATCATGTCTGCGCCTTGGAGGACTTCCTCGATTTGTTCCTCGCTCTCTTTTGCGGCTTTCTTTCCGACCTCAGGGTTTGCCCCTGCACCAAGCCCCCGGGTAAGCTCTCCCCCTATTTGCAGTTTCACTTCCGCCTTGGAGAGATTGAGTGCCTGTGCATCCGTGTTGACGGCAATGAACTCAACACCCTCTACTCCATGCTCTATCATACGGTTCACGGCATTATTACCGCCTCCGCCTACCCCGATTACTTTTATTGACGCCAGTTCCTCCATATTTGTATCAAACTCTAACATTCATCGTTCCTCCTAATTTGTAAAATTACAATGATTGAAGTAATTCTTCACCTTCTTTGCAAGGCAATGATATGACCCATCACATTGTCTATTAATCAAAAAAATTTCCTTTGCTTTCTTATTGTCATCAAAGGAATTCCATTAACACCATCGTATAATTATCAACTTTACCACATTATGAAGGTTATCAAAAAGGATAGCGCAAGTACATATTGTGGCTTTGTTTCTGATATAGCTTTTGATACTTTGGTAAACCTTAAATATTAGCAATTTTTAAAAGTTGTATCTAATCATATGACCTGTTTCAAAAACGATGGGAATGGAAGCGATGAAAAGCTTGTTTATGTTGCAGTTCCAAAACAATTATTTTATTTAAAAAATTGATCCGTGAGGTTGATGAAGATGCGTTTACTGTTGTTAATACAGTAAAAGATGTGAGTGGTGGTTCGCTTGCAAAAGCTCACTATCCAACACAAAAAACGTTTAATAGTGCAAAGGAAGAAAAACAGTACTATAAAGAAAAGGCCGAAGAATGACAAGAACATCAAACCCTTTATGTCCAAACGGAAAACATCTAATATGAATGCGGTATTATGACGAATTTTTGTCGAAAGGATGACATTTTCCGTTTTTAAAGGAAACGGACTCCTTTTGTATTGCTCTTTACAATTTATTTTCTTATGCTTACTAAAAGGCATTTTATATAGGAGTGGGATAACGTATGAGTAATGACATCAACAATGCTAAACAGCGCAATTACAATCCGCTGATTTGGTTTCTATCCATATTGATTGTAGGCGTTATTTTGGGAACGTATTTATTGCCAAAAAGTACAGATGACACAATAGGTGGCATCGAGTTAACGGTATTGCCGATGCTAAATGCTATCTTGAACAGCTTCACCTTTCTCTTTTTGTTAACTGCCTTAATCATGATTAAAAAGAAAAACATTAAAATGCACCGCAGATTCATCATTGCTGCATTCGTAACAACCTTTTTATTCTTCATTTCCTATTTAACGTACCACTCTATGGCTGAATCTACAAGCTACGGCGGAGATGGCGCTCTGATGTACATTTATTATTTTATACTCATTACACACATTGTTCTAGCTGCATTGATTGTGCCGCTTGCGCTGATCACACTTGGAAGAGGATTGAATATGAAAGTAGAAAAACATCGGAAAATCGCACGTTGGACAATGCCAATCTGGCTGTATGTTAGCCTTACTGGCGTATTGGTCTACTTAATGATTTCACCATACTATTAGGTACCCGGGTTTTAGGGAAGTCTCTTATCCTTCCCATGTCCTAAAATTGCAGGTATCTACAGTAAACCAAAAGAGAGGTAATCAATTATAGGTTTAAACAAAGATACACCATTAAAAATTAGAATTGATCAAAATATATACGACCACTCATACCAATTGTTGATATAATGCCCGCCTACTAGAATAATAATAGTTCGAAGATATTCTTCTATTTTAAAAAAACAAAAGGAGAGATAGCTAATGAAGAAATTTTTCTTAGGCATGGAAGATGAGTTGTTAATTGTTGAAGAAACGTCAGATGGGTATATTTCATCTTGTCATCTAAAAGGAACTCAACCAATCAGGCTGGCATCCGACCCTCAAAATGAAAGCCGTATGTATTGCGACACATACGGACACGGACTTTGGAAAAGTTAAGACGGCGGTGAAAGTTGGAGAGCGATCGGAAAGGCCAATCCTTATCATGAGCCAATGTTAGGTCAAGCTGGAACACTTTGAGTGCAATTGGGATTGCGATGTATTTATCTATTATATTCATGGAATCACCTCCCAGAACGTTCGTTCTCATTATAAGCGAAAGTGCCACAAAAATCAATTAGACATTGGCCATGGTGATGACAAGGATTTTAATGGTTAATATATGTGCAGGGTGACTTTAATCAATTAAACCTGAATTTCTGCAATTCGCCATAAGAAAAATACCACGGATACAAATAAGTTCAAGGGTGGTGGCGTTGTTGCTATATCAGCATCCAGACATATTGGCTCTCTACCCTGCACATATAGTTCGCACAGCTGGCTCAATCTATCCGCAATACCAACATTAATACTTATAAAACGCAATAAAGGGACTCATGGCGAATAAAGACATAAGATAAAACCGCCCTTACCATCTTTTTGAGCCGCCTGAATCAGGCCTGCCATGAACTGAGCCATCTCTTATATAAGAGCATTTTTTGTATTTAAATATCGCGAAACCCTTAGCCTGCATGCCCAAGGAGTGAGTCAAAGAAGCGTGTTTATCCAATTATGAAAGTTCTGCATTGGAAGCGGTACGGAGGGTGAGCAAGCTAGGAATAGAAGTCATTAACCAAACAGTATTAATTTGTACAGGTATTCGGTTTTAAAAATATTTTATAATTCTGATACAGTAGTTGATGAAATAGATTTTTGTTTAACTTTTTACTTAAGACTGGAGGGAGATTAATCTCACGAAAAACAATAACAACATGAAACTACATGAAACAATATAAGAATGACCAAATCGTTAAATGGATGTATTAAGGCCCTGCGAAAAGTAAAATAATCATAAAAAATCGGAGATGTGTTACGTATAACCATATTATTATTTGCTTACGTTCGCTTTCTTGGCGACAGTATCCAAAGTTAATCTATTGTACTCCCTTGACTAAAATTAATTTTGAAATGGCTTTTAATAAATCAAGTTATGCAAGTTATGATAAAGATTTTTGATTCTATAGCTCTATTATACAACTGAACACAGAAATGACCACATTTTAAGAAATCGAAAACAAATGTTCGTAAATCATTAATTGTGGTATATCAAAAGTTGTTATATAATTTTTCTTAGACACAACATCTGAAAAATAGTCATAAATGGTAACAATCAAACGTGTGATGTAACGTGTATAAATAACACATACCTTGTTAAGGATAAAATAGGAGCTCGAGGGCGGTCTAAACCCGACAAGCATTCTCTTATAAAATTTTTGAACGAGGTGTGTTATGGATAATCAAAAACTAATCAATTTCCTGAACCAATTATTATCGAATTACTTTGTCATGTATGTGAAATTGCACCGCTATCACTGGTTTATTCAAGGAAGACATTTCTTCGTACTTCATGAAAAATTTGAAGAAATGTATAACATGGCTGCAGAAAATCTGGATGAAATTGCAGAGCGGATATTGATGATAAACGGAAAACCACTTGCAACAATGGTTAAATTCCTAAAAGAAACAACACTGACAGAAGCCAATGCAGACGATAAGGAAGATGAAATGATTGCCCAGCTCATACAGGATTATGAACAGATTATTAAAGAGATTCGTACGGAGGGGATCCCCTATGCTGAAGATCAACAGGATGAGCCGACGATTGACATGCTGATTTCTATCCAGGCAAACTTGGAAAAATATAACTGGATGCTTAAAGCATACCAGGCATACGAATAAACGAATGTAATTTAGGGGAATACTGATGAAGAAGACAATTATTGTAATCGTTGGACCCACCGCAGTTGGGAAAACGAAATTAAGTATTGAGATTGCTAAACGATTTAATGGTGAAGTGATTAGCGGGGACTCCATGCAGGTTTATCGAGGACTTGATATCGGTACCGCAAAAGTCACAGAAGAGGAAAAGCAGGGAATTCCTCATTATATGATTGATATTAAAAATCCGGATGAAGAATTCTCTGCAGCAGATTTTCAATATTATGTTCAAACCCATATAGATGAGATTACTTCCCGTGGCAAACTCCCGATTATTGTTGGGGGAAGTGGCTTATACATACAGTCGGTATTATACGATTATAATTTTTCCGACCAAAAAAGAAATGAAGAAGTAACAAAACGTTACGAGAAAATCATAGAAAATGAAGGGATTACGCCATTATATAATCGCCTGAAAGAAATCTGCCCTAAGCAAGCTGAGAAGATTCACCCAAATAACCACAGGCGTGTCATTCGAGCATTGGAACTCTATGAAACAACTGGTTTAACAATGGAACAAAATCAGCAAGAGCAGACAATGAACGCATCCTACAATCACATTTTAATTGGGCTGGAAATGGAAAGAGAACTTTTATATCATCGTATTAATCTGCGTATTGATCAAATGCTGGAAAACGGATTACTAGATGAGGTGAACCAATTATATAAAGCGGGTCTAAAAGATAGTCAATCCATGAAAGCAATCGGCTATAAAGAATTCATACCTTACTTTGAAGGGGATCAAAGTCTTGACCGCACCATCGAATTATTAAAAAGGAACTCAAGAAGGTATGCAAAGCGGCAATTCACATGGTTTAAAAATAAAATGGACGTCAGATGGTATACGGTTGAACCGGAAACAATTCATGAAAAATCTACAATGATTTTAGATGACCTGGCAGGAATTTTAAAAGACATGTAGAAATATACAATATAGACAGAAAAGGGAGGAAGTTCGATGGCACAATCGGTAAACATTCAGGATCAATATTTAAACCAATTAAGAAAGAATCATCTTTCAACCACAGTTTTTCTTACAAACGGATTCCAATTACGAGGTGTGGTAAAAGCCTTTGATAATTTCACAGTTTTATTGGAAACAGAAGGGAAACAGCAGCTGATTTTCAAACATGCCATTTCTACATTTGCCCCAGTTAAAAATGTTACACTTGAAAAAGAATAATCATAGATAACGGACGCATCATTGCGTCCGTTTTGTATGTCTTTGTCTGAAAATAGGCGGTTGTCACAACTCTTTTACTCAAAGCGTATACTGTTTTGAATAGGAGTGATGGCATGGAGACTCAAATGATACAGAATCGAAATGGGAAAATTAATATTGTGCTTCATGACAATAATGAAGTGACATCAGAAGAGAGTAATCAAATACATTTTTTGGAAAACAATCCATTTGCACATATTGACCGGGAATTCTCTTCATTTATAGCGATGAATGAATTGAAAAAGACAATTAAGGAAGTTTATGCCACGATTGTAATTAACGAAAAACGTAAGCAAGCAGGATTAATTGGATCGAAACAAGTACTTCATATGCTTTTTAAAGGAAATCCCGGAACTGGTAAAACAACAGTTGCAAGAAAACTTGCTAAAGTATATTTTGACATGCAGCTACTGTCTAAAGGCCATTTTATCGAGGCGGAGAGAGCTGATTTGGTGGGGGAATATATCGGCCAGACCGCCCAAAAAACACGGGCAGTTATTCAAAAAGCAATGGGAGGAATATTGTTCATCGATGAAGCCTATTCCTTGGCACGCGGTGGTGAAAAGGATTTCGGCAAAGAAGCGATTGATACATTAGTTAAACATATGGAAGATAATCATAATGATTTTGTTTTGATTCTTGCCGGATATCCATATGAAATGGAACGTTTTTTAACGTTAAATCCGGGCCTTCACTCGAGATTCCCTTTTATCCTGGATTTTCAGGACTATGAAGTTAACCAATTAATGCAAATAGCAAAACAAATGGCTTCCGAAAGAGAATACAAGTTAACAAAGGAAGCAGAATGGGAATTAAGAACCCGGTTATATAAAAAATCACAAGAAATGAAAAGAAATTTTGCCAACGCCCGTTATGTACGCAATGTAGTTGAAAACGCGATAAGAAAACATGCAGTTAGGTTATTGGGCAAACATCATATATCCACGGAAGATTTGGTCCAATTAACAAGAAGTGACCTGCTGGCAGATGATAAATGATGACAATCTGATCATGGGCTTACGTTCTTTTGAGGTAGAAGAATTTCTTTGATATGATACCAATACGTAAAGTAAAATATACGGTTATCGAGCAGTATTTTACAGAAAGAGGTTACATTTATGACTGAAGAAGAAAGAATTTTAATAATAGCTGTAAATAATGATAATAAAAATACAGAACGTTTTCATTCTTCCTTAGAGGAGCTAAAATCATTAAGTAAAACAGCGGGAGGATCGGTGAAAGATGTTATCATCCAAAACCGCACCCGTATCCATCCAGCAACTTACCTCGGTGAAGGAAAAATAAATGAAATAAAGCAGAAAATAGATGAATTGGATATTAACTTGGTTATATCCAATGATGAATTATCTGCAGGCCAATTAAGGAATCTCACAAATCACTTCGGTATACGTTTAATTGATCGCAGCCAGCTTATATTAGATATCTTTGCTCAACGGGCACGTACAAAAGAAGGAAAGCTTCAAGTGGAACTTGCCCAGCTGGAATATATGCTGCCGAGACTACATGGTCAGGGTGCAGCATTGTCCCGGCTTGGCGGGGGAATAGGCACTAGAGGACCCGGTGAAACAAAGCTGGAAACAGACCAGCGTCATATCAGAAGAAGGATAGACGATGTGAAACGGAGATTAAAATTAGTTGTGCGTCAGCGTGAGCAATATCGAAAAAGACGAAAAGTAAATGATGTCTTCCAAATCGCGATTGTTGGTTATACGAATGCTGGTAAATCAACGCTATTTAACCAATTGACTAATAGTGATACGTTGGAAGAGAATCAGCTATTCGCCACACTCGACCCTCTAACAAGGCAAATGCAATTACCCTCAGGATTTCAAACATTGATTACGGACACAGTGGGATTTCTTCAGGAACTGCCTACCGCATTGATAGCATCATTTCGTTCCACCTTGGAAGAAGTTACAGAGGCTGATTTCTTATTGCATGTTGTAGATGGTTCCCATCCAGATCAGGAACAACAGCAGGATACCGTTCTAAAATTATTGGAAGAACTGGGGGCACATACCCTGCCAATACTTACTGTATATAATAAAAAGGATATGGTACAAGATGATTTCATACCGATAAACCATCCCTTTGTTCTCGTTAGTGCTTTTGAACAATCAGACATTCAAATGGTGATAGAAAAAATCGAAGGTATGCTCAAAGAACAATGGGACAAGTTTCAGATCCGTTTAGGTCCTGAAGAAGGGAAAACATTGAATAGATTGGAACATGGCACCATTATAACAGAAAAGTATTTTGATGAAGAAACAGTTCACTTTGTTGTAGAAGGGTATATTCGTAAGGAACATCCATTGAAAAGCATATTAAAGGAGCAGTAACAGTCATGATTGAACAATTGATAAAACAAGCTGAAGATGATTGCAAGACAAAGCATAAGGAAATTAACTCGATTGTTGAAATAAATCAAAAACGCGTCTTGGAGGCTTTCAAAAAAAATCGCATCAGCGATAGTCATTTTAACTCAACGACAGGTTATGGATATGACGATCTCGGCCGTGAAGGTATAGAAGCGGTTTATGCAGATGTGTTTGGGGGGGAAGATGCTCTGGTCAGACCACAGTTGGTTTCTGGAACACACGCCATTTCCACTGCATTATTCGGGCTATTGCGACCGGAAGATGAATTAATCTATATAACAGGAAAACCGTATGATACGTTGGAAGAGGTTATAGGGAAAAGGGGAAGCAGTGCCGGTTCATTAATAGATTATCATATAAAATATAATGAAATAAATTTAAAAGAAAATGGTACGGTGAATTTTGAAGCAGTGAATAAGGCGATTTCCAATCAAACAAAAGTTGTTGCTATCCAACGCTCGAAAGGCTATGACGATAGACCATCATTCACTGTCGATGAAATTGAAGAGATGATACGCTTTGTAAAGGAAATAAATAATGAATTAATTATTTTCGTCGATAACTGCTATGGAGAATTTGTAGAAGCTAAAGAGCCTTTACATGTTGGAGCCGATATTATTGCGGGTTCACTCATTAAAAATCCCGGTGGAGGAATTGTTCGTGCTGGCGGTTATATTGTTGGAAGAGAAGAACTTATTTTGCAATGTGCAAATCGATTAACCGCACCAGGGCTGGGTAAAGAAACTGGAGCAACGTTAAATATATTGCAGGAAATTTACCAGGGTTTCTTTTTAGCCCCACATATTGTAGGAGAAGCTTTGAAAGGCGCTGTGTTTACAGCAAGATTTTTAGAAATGGTTGGTTATACCACATCACCATCTTATCGAACGAAGCGGACAGATTTGATTCAGTCGGTAACATTTAATGACCCTGATCAAATGATAGCTTTCTGTCAGGCTATTCAGGAATATTCACCAATCAACTCCTTTGTAACACCGTATCCGAGTGATATGCCGGGTTATGAGGACAATGTAATTATGGCTGCAGGAACTTTTATTCAAGGGTCAAGTATTGAGCTATCTGCAGACGGACCAATCAGGGAGCCGTATATAGCTTTTGTACAAGGTGGACTGACTTATGCACATGTAAAAATAGCGTTAACACAATCAATTAACGTTCTTATAAAAAAAGGTTATTTGGTTTTATAAAAGGGTATAAGGTATAAGTAAACTTACTAATCAATTTGATGTCAGTAATCCTAACATCAAATTGACATAATACCTCACATATAATATTATCATTATATAAAGAAAAAGGGGGTCATACTATGAATGATCAAGAGCGTCGTTCTATGCCCTTGTTTGGAATCGGTATTGTGATTAAGCTTACAGAGTTAACAGCAAGACAGATTCGGTATTACGAAGAACACAGCTTAATTCATCCTGAGCGGACGTCAGGTAATCAGCGGTTATTCTCTTTTAATGATGTTGACAAGTTGTTGGAAATCAAAAATTTATTGGATAAAGGGCTTAATATAGCTGGTATTAAATCACTGTTAATATCTCAAAGGGAAGTGTTAGAAAATAAAACTCAGACATCGGACATTTCTGATAGAAAACTGAGAAAAATACTCAGAGATGAATTAACTGAAGCTGGAAGACATGGAAAAGCCAGCCTTAGACAAGGCGAGTTGTCCAGATTTTTTATCAAGCATTAGAAGGTTGTAGCGATTGAGGGCTATAATAAGGATATATACATATTTAGTAGCCGGAAAATTTCAATCATATACTTCATATAAAAATTAGGAGGAGAATGAATGGGAGCGAAATTTACAAAAGATGAAATTCTTAAACAAATTGAAGAGGAAAACGTAAGGTTTATCCGCTTACAATTTACTGACATGTTGGGAACTATAAAAAATGTGGAAATTCCACTCAGTCAGCTGGATAAAGCTTTAGATAACAAAATGATGTTTGATGGATCTTCGATTGAAGGGTTTGTTCGTATCGAAGAATCTGATATGTATCTTTACCCGGATGTAGATACTTTCGTTGTATTCCCATGGACATCGGACAAAGGAAAAGTTGCTCGCTTTATTTGTGATATTTATAATGCAGATGGAACACCTTTCGAAGGATGCCCCAGATATAATTTGAAACGAAATTTAAAGAAAATGGAAGAACTGGGCTTTGACGCTTTTAATATTGGGACAGAACCGGAATTCTTTTTGTTCAAATTGGATGAAAACGGTGATCCTTCATTAGACCTTAATGACCATGGAGGTTATTTCGATTTAGCCCCTACAGACCTAGGAGAAAACTGTAGAAGAGACATTGTTCTGGAATTGGAGGATATGGGATTTGAAATTGAGGCATCTCACCATGAAGTGGCTCCGGGACAGCATGAAATTGATTTTAAATATGCAGATGCCATACGACACGCGGATGATATCCAGACATTTAAATTAGTTGTAAAAACGATTGCGAGAAAACATAACTTACATGCAACATTTATGCCCAAACCTCTATTTGGTGTAAACGGCTCAGGAATGCATGTTAATATGTCTTTATTTAAAAATGGAGAAAACGCGTTTTTTGATACAAAAGGGGAATTACAGTTAAGTGACGTGGCATACCAATTTACTGCTGGGGTTATTAAACACGCAACTAACTTTACCGCTGTAACCAACCCTACAGTTAATTCTTACAAACGACTTGTTCCTGGTTTTGAAGCGCCATCTTACGTGGCATGGTCTGCATCAAACAGAAGCCCGTTAGTCCGCGTTCCTAAGTCAAGAGGGGTCAGTACAAGAATTGAAGCAAGAAGTGTCGATCCTTCTGCCAATCCATATTTAGCATTGGCTGTATTACTTGCTGCCGGTTTGGATGGTGTGGAAAATAAACTAACACCACCAAGCCCTGTAGACCGCAACATTTACGTAATGACGAAAGAGGAAAGAGAAGAAAATGGCATTAAAGATTTACCTTCGACTTTATTAGGTGCATTGGAAGAATTACAGAAAAATGAGGTAATTGTAAAAGCAATGGGGGAACACTTATATGAACACTTTATAGAGGCAAAGGAAATTGAGTGGGATATGTTTAGAACTACCGTACATCCTTGGGAGAGAGAGCAGTATCTGACCACTTACTAATTTTGAAGTTATGTAGTATTCTATAAAAAAATAAAAATGTCATCACCACTAGGGGAGCTATATGCTGAGAGAAGAACTTTCGACCCTTAGAACCTGATCTAGTTTGTACTAGCGTAGGGAAGTGGAGTGAATCTATTATTTGTTGAAATTTCTTCTCATATTTCTTCCTAAATAGAAGTCACCCACTACCACGGGTGGCTTTTTTGTATATTAGGGGGATTTAGAGATGGTGCTAGAAAAAAAGGGTGCGACTGTAACAGTGGGGGTGGAAGAAAAACTTTCACCTGCAAAAGGTTTCCTCTTTGGTTTGCAGCATGTTTTTGTATCCAACGTCTGGCTTGATCCGATTTATGTTGCAGCTTTAATCGGTTTACCATTGGGGTTATCAGCCAATATGGTAAATGCAATCTTTATTGCCGCGGGTCTCGTTACGCTGATTCAAGCGACGAAATTCGTCCGTTTGCCTGTCATTCAAGGTCCATCAGCAGCTTTTGATGCACTGATAATCAGTGCTGGTAAATCGGGGAATTTAGCGGCTGCGGGTGGTGGGATTATTGTAAGTGCTATTATTGTTTTCTTTTTGGCAATCACCGGTATGTTAAGCCGGATGAAGTCCTTCTTCACCCCGGTTGTCACCGGAACCGTAATTTTTATCGTAGGAGTTGCCCTTTCTAGTTTTACTTTAGAGTTATTTTTAGGCGGAACCTCTAGTTCGGAAACATTTCTTGACGGTGGAATTTTAACGATGTCGATCGCTACGTCACTCATTGTCCTTTTATTGTCCAATTTTGGCCAAGGAAAGTTACGTTCTTATTCATTCTTAATTGCCCTGGTAATAGGGGATCTCATCGGGCTTATGCTTGGGTATATTGATTTTTCTGTTATCACCGAGAGCGGTTGGATCGGTTTACCGCATTTTCTTCCCTATGGTGCACTTACGTTTGATTGGGTCACGTTCGGTGCTTTCTTTTTTGCTTACATCGTGGCAGTAATTGAGGCGATGGGGGTTTATCATGCCGCTGCTGAAATGGTTGATGTAAAGTTGGATGACAAGCGGATTCGTGGCGGGTTTGCCGGGGAGTCTATAGGTTCGTTGGCATCTACACTAATCGGAGGGTTCCCGACTACGGCTTACGGTCAAAACGTTGGTTTAATTCGCTTGACAGGCGTAGGATCGCGCCATGCTGTAAAAGTAGCTGCAGTTATTTTCCTTGTATTAGGCTTTGTACCGAAAGCAGGTGCGTTACTAGCTGTAACGCCACATGCTGTGGTAGGAGGAATCTTTTTACCGGCTGCCGCGTCGCTCATTTTCACGGGACTGAATATTCTAGGCGGGATGAAAAAGACGGACGCAAACTTTATGATTGCCGGCCTTTCCATTTTATTGGCTATTGCCTTACCGGACTTTTTTGTGAAGGTTGAAGGCGGAGTGGGTGATTTTCTTGGTAACACCATTTTAGTCGGAGGAGTAAGTGCGATTATATTACAACTTATACTGATTCAGCTCCCGGGTTGGTTCAGTTTTAAAAAAGGAGGAAAAAAATAATGAGACAACAGACAAAGCAGATTATTGATCAAATTCTTTCTTATATTAACAAATCGGATGTAGAGGAAACAGACTTTCAAGCGTTGGCATTAAAACTATTCTCTTACCAATTCGAATACAACCTTCCATATAAAAAATATTGCCAAAAAAGGAGGAAAACACCCCTGACGATCCAACACTGGCAGGAGATTCCTGCTTTGCCAATCCAAGCATTTAAGGAGTTAACTTTATCCTGTGAGTCAACAAATGAACCCGAAGCTGTGTTTTTGACTAGTGGCACGACAAATGCTCAGAAACAGGGACAACATATTCATCCTACTTTAGAAGTATGGGATACATCGATGAAGACTGCGTTTAATCAATTTGTTTTACCAGATCAAAAGGCAATGACCATTTATGTGATCTCTCCTGCTGAAGACTTGAATCAACAGTCTTCCTTGTCCCGCTATTTGACGATGGCGGTTAAGCATTTTGGTAAAGAAGACAGCAATTATTTTTTCAAAGAAGACGGGCTTGATATGGAGGCATTGACCACAGCTTTAAAAGAAAGTGAAAAGAAACAAGAACCTGTTTTACTGATGGGCGCTTCTTCCGCTTATGTTCACTTTTTAGATTATTGCAGGGAGAACGGTCTCACGTTCCAACTTACAGAAGGTAGTCGGATATTTGATACAGGCGGCTTTAAAGGAAAATCCCGTGAGATGCCTCGAAATGAAGTGTATGAATCTTTTGTGAGGACATTTGATGTTGATAAAAACAGCTGTATTAACATGTATGGAATGACGGAATTAAGTTCGCAAATTTATGAAGTAACAGCTCGAGAGCCCAATTTGGAAAAGTTGACCCCGGCATGGGTAAAGACGCTCGTTCTTGATCCAGATACATTGCAGCCGATGAAAGATGGAGAAGTTGGTGTGCTTGCCCATTATGATTTAGCTAATTGGAATTCCTGTATTGGAATTTTGACTGAGGATATCGGTTATCAGACGGACAATGGTTTTGTTCTTCTCGGACGTGCAAAGGGATCAGAAGCCCGTGGCTGTTCAATTGCTGTAGATGAACTTATGAAGGCTAATCGAAAGTAGGGAGCTTTGATGAACAAAGAACAATACGAGACAGGCGCTTATTTCATTCCCGAAACGATTCAACTGACGTCTTTTACAACACGGGAATTTGAATCTGGAGAAGAGAAATTAATTCTAAAATATCCTGATCTTTCAGGTGAAGATATTCAATTCATTTCGAAGACCATAAAGAAAAATCAAAAGATTTACCTGAAGGATCTCAAAATTGCTGAAGTGATAGATATCGTGGATACAGCTGTGCAAAAATGGCTAGATCCTGATTACCACCTGCGGAAATTTGCAGAGAAATGGCTCCCTGTCGTCACAGGCTATGACTCGGAGATGATTCGACTTGAATTAAAGCGATTCCTGCGAACGTTTCGTAAAAAAGAGCTGCTTCGCTTCATACTGGAGGAATTCGATGATCCAACTGTACTTGATGATTTTCGCCCCAGAAAAAAGGGCGGTTTCAGCAAAGCATTTGGCCCAAATCTTATCCTTCATTTTTTTTCAGGGAATGTTCCCGGACTCCCTGTGTGGAATTTGGTCATGGGCTTACTGGTAAAGTCGGGGCAATTGGGAAAAACTTCTTCTTCAGAACCCCTGATGCCTGTTTTATTTGCCCAATCTCTGGCCGAAGTTGATACAAATCTTGCCAGGGCGTTAGCAATCTTGCCTTGGAAAGGCGGTGAGTATGAGCTTGAGCAACCGGCAATAGCAGAAGCTGAAGCAGTGGTTGCCTATGGATCAAGTGAATCTGTTGAAAACATCAGGGATCGGGTTCCGGCACACAAACGATTTTTAAGCTATGGTCATAAAATTAGTTTTGCGATGATTGGGCAAGAGTCCCTGACAGCGGATCGTTATAAGGAAACAGCACATCGCTTAGCCGAAGATGTTTCCGTCTATGATCAGCAGGGGTGCTTATCCCCCCAAAGCATATATGTAGAAGAAGGTGGGGTAGTCAGTCCACGGGAATTTGCCCAACTCTTAGCTAAAGAAATGGATCATTACAACGACAAGAAGCCAAGAGCTATTATTTCAGACGAGGAAGCATTAGCGATTCGGTCACTTCGTAGCCAATATGAATTTCAAACAGAAAATGCTGTGTATTCCTGTCCTAACGATACCAGCTGGACGGTCATTTACCATCCAGAACCTGAATTTGAAGCCTCTCCTTTAAATCGGGCCGTCCATATATTTAGATGTACAAGATTAGAGGAGATTCCTTCGATTCTTTTGCCCTACCGCCAATATTTACAAACAGTCGGTGTAACTGTTGGACCAAGACGGTTATTCCAGCTGTCTGAACGGCTGGGGGAGGTGGGAGTTAACCGGATTTGTTCCGTAGGGAAAATGTCACAAGCACCTTCTGGATGGCATCATGACGGCCAGTTTAATTTATTGAATCTCATTCGTTGGACAGATATTGAAACGAGTGCTGAACAAAGCGCAGAGCTGTTTGACGCAGACTCAGAATAGAGGAGGTTTTAAAAAGTGAATTTGAAAGGAAAAATTACGCTTGTAACTGGGGCGAGCCGAGGCATTGGTGCCGCGATTGCAAAGGATTTTGGCGACGAAGGTGCGTTCGTTATCGTCAATTATCTCAAAAGTGAATCGAGGGCAGCGGCCATTGTCGATCATATTCAAGAAAATGGCGGGGAAGCCATATCAATGCAAGCGGATGTTACCGATGAAAAATCAGTGCAAGACATGGTCACAAAAGTTGTCGAATCCTTTGGCGCTATTGACGTGGTTGTTAATAATGCGTTACCTCACTACACATTCAACCCGAAAACGCGTAAAATGGCGTGGGAAATGAAGTGGCAAGATTATCAGAAACAAATTGAGGGTAGTATGGGGGGGACTTTTAACGTTTGTAAAGCGGTCATGCCCTATATGAAAGAGCAAAACAATGGGCGCATCATTAATATGATCACTAATTTAATAGATCTCCCTCTAGTTCCTTACCACGACTATACTTCTGCAAAATCAGGGCTTCTAGGGTATAGTCGCAACCTCGCAGTAGACTTAGGACGTTTTGGTATAACGGTGAACTGCGTAGCACCGGGATTGACGTATCCAACTGATTCCAGTCGAGAAACAAAAGAAGATGTCCGTGAAGAGATTGTCCGTCTTACTCCGATGGGTAAAATAGCTACCCCCACAGACATCACCGGGAGTGTCCTATTTTTCGCCTCAGATTGGGCATCATTTGTTACTGGGCAATGTATTCGTGTTGATGGCGGTTTGGTAATGGGATAGAGATTACAAAATATCGTACTTGTCGGTGCACAGGTGGGAGTAATTTTTTCCAAAAAGATGAAAGGTTCGCCAGACATCGGCTGCCCATTGCCATTCACCGTCTAAGATTATAAAGTTTTAATTCAATAACGGGTATCGCCAACATTTCGTAGGATTTTTGAAAATGTTGGCGCCCCCAATAGTAAGACTTCTGTTGTGATGAAGAACTTATAAAAAGAACTGATTTTAACTCTATATCTGGGCAGTCAGTCAAAAGTCTTCTTGACTAATTATTAGTGATTTCCGTTTTGTTGTTCTTCCTCTATCTCATTTTCTCCCTGATCTTGCTGTTCAGAAGGCTCTTCAGTGGGGTCTGGCTCCTGTTCATCAACTGTGCCACAACCGAACAATAGACCAGTGGATAGAATTGCTGCAAGCGTACCAAATATTAATTTTCTTAATTTCATTGTATTCACCTCGCTTAAGCATATCATTCCGTTTTAGTACTTTCCTACTTTTTGAATTTTTCATGAAATAATTAGCATATCAAAAAGCAAACTGAAAATAATTGCTAATTGATTTATTAAGCTTTAATGCATAGTTAGAATTCGTGAATGAATGGAAACTAAATGATTTTAATTGATTTTCTTTGCTCAAAGTTCCCTCATCACTTTTATTGTTGTTTATACTGAGGTTCTTCTTGCTCTATGTCATGAAGACGGGGAGTAAGATTATCAACAATCATTTGTGTCTGCTGAGCAGCATTTTGGTAAAGTTGTTTTGCTTCTTTATTCTCGGTTCCAAGAGCGAAGGTTTCTAAGCTTGCTTGGGCGCTTTTTAAACCAGCTAATGTTTGTTTTACTTGGGTTCCTACTGTCATAATGAATTCCTCCTTGATGAAATTGAATTAACAATCATAGGTTGACGATAAAGTGTTCCTTTTATGTATCCTAATATTTTCCATAGGAAGTAAATACAACAGACCCAATTCAATTATTTATGATGAAAAGCCAATTTATTACAGAAAAAACACCAAGCCTTACCTCTAAACGAGTTTAATAAGGATTGGTGTTTTTTTGTGATTGTCTAGCACTATTTATATAATCTGCGCAATTCTTGGCGGGCAACCTCTGAAAGCGATCCGCCAATATCCATTAATTCAACAATGTCTTTAAAGGCTCTTTCGGGAATCGCTAAATCGACTAGTTCTTCTGGAGAAAAACCTAAGTTAATCTCATCTTCCCGGCCTTCTTTTAATTTGGTAACAAAGTCAGGTTCGGTAACGAAAGGTGTAGACGCCCCGACCATATCAGAAAACCGGAAAGCTTCTAGTGCTTTTTCTGGTGAGTTGATGCCGCCAGTGGCCATAACCGGAATACGACTAGCAATATGTTCGTAAACAACTTGATTCATGAATTCATCTTTAAATTTACCTTGACGAATCGTTTGTTTATAAATATTTTTGCCCCAACTTGCAGTAGCTAAATATTGGATATTTGCTACTTCCATGATTCTATCCATGAAATAAAGGAAGTCTTCTACACTGTAGCCAATTTCATTGCCGCGTGTTTCTTCTGGCGTGCCGCGAAAGCCAAGGATAAAGTCAGCAGGTGCTTCTTCATCAATAACATTCTGAACAGCTCCCATCACTTCAATTCCAAAAAGTGCACGATTTTCAATATTTTGAGCACCGTATTCATCATCACGCTTATTTGAAAAGGTGGATAAGAACGTTTGAATTAATAAGCGCTGAGCACTTGAAATTTCAACTCCATCAAAACCGGCTTTAATCGCACGACGAGTTGCATCAGCATATTGGGTAATGACATGTTGAATTTTACGCTTGGTCATCGGTAAGACGGTATGTTCAACGGGACTTTTCAAGTTCATTTTACTTGGACCATAAACGACACCAAAATCCTTAAGCGATATTTTGGCGAAACGACCAGCATGAGTTAATTGAATAATTGCCTTAGCCCCATCTTTTTTCATTGCTTGAGCAAGTTGCTTGAGTCCTTGGATGCTGCGATTGTCATCGATACTAAAGCCATATTCAAACAATTGCCCATATTCTTCGATATACGCAGCACCTGTAACTTGAAGAGGTGCTGAACGAGCACGTCGCTTTGCATAAGCCAAATCTTCTTGCGTAACATAACCTTCAATGGTTGAAGAATTTGTAATCATCGGGGATAGGACAAAACGATTATCTAATTCAACACCATTTGGCAGGGTGATCGTTTCAAACAAAGGTCTGTATTCTTCTGTTGTCTTCATTTGTATATTATCCAATTCCCTCCATAATGCTGTATTTACTGTTAACTTAAAGCTATCACCTATGGTAAGTACTGTTAAATTAATACAGTTTTTCTGCCTGTAACAATAGATTTGTTCAAGATAAATTTATCATAGATTGTAATAATTAGCTATCTTAATAAATTTATTAAGAGAATAAGCTGCCTCGTTGGAGGTATTGCTAATACATGATATACTGAAATTTATTATGATGAAATTTAAATAAGAAAGAAGGATTAGTAGTGAGAAAACGAGCAAATTTTTTATTCATAGAAAAAAATGATGATGTTTATACGTTAACTATGACACCAGAAATACAAGATGATATTGGTACTGTTGGATTTGTTGAATACACTGATGGGGATACACTTAACGTAGATGATGCAATTTTAAACTTAGAAGCTTCAAAGACTGTTCTTGAACTAGATTCTCCATTAGCTGGCAAAATTGTTGAGCGCAATGAAGCGGCAATAAGTGAACCAACCCTTCTAAACTCAGCCAAAACTGAAGAAAATTGGGTAGTAAAATTAACAGAAGTGGACGAAGAAGCATTTAACCAATTAGAAGAAGCTTAATTAATAAATGCTTGACAGATCTATTCAATTTTTAATCAGAGAGCTGGTTAACAGTCGTAATAGGTCTGTTTTTTGTAAGTATATTTCGGAAGGAGCAGGATATGGATCAAGAAGCTAGATTAGATTATCTGATTGATTACTTATTGAACGAGAACCCAAACGCGAACGAACAAATGATTCGGGGTAATGCGGATATCGCAGAAGACAAAATAGCGTTGTTTCGGGGATTGTGTAATATCCGACAACCTGAACCGGTTACAGAACAATTTCTTAAGGTTCAAGATGCTTTCTTAGCACAGTGGAATAACGAACGAAACGTAACCTCATTGCATGATTTAGAAGCTTTTCAGCCGCAACTTTATTTATGGCAAGGTGATATTACGCGTCTGGCAGTTGATGCAATTGTTAATGCAGCCAACAGTGATTTGCTCGGTTGCACGCAAGCAAATCATCATTGTATCGACAATATTATACATACCCGTGCGGGCGTGCAATTGCGGTTAGCTTGTGATGAGCTGATAAAAGCACAAGCCCGCAAAGAGCCAATGGGGAAAGCGAAAATGACGAAAGCTTACAATTTGCCGTCAAACTTTTGTATACATACCGTCGGACCATTTATCGACCAACGTGGTGTCTCACCGTTAAAAGAGCATTTACTGGCTTCGTCTTATTATTCTTGTTTAACATTAGCGGATGAGTACCAATTAGGCACTATTGCATTTTGCTGTATTTCGACAGGTGAATTTAATTTCCCTAATCAACGTGCAGCTGAGATTGCGATTCAAACGGTGAAAGAATATATAAGAAACACCCAATCAAAACTTCATGTTATCTTTAATGTGTTTAAAGATGAGGATTTACAAATTTACCAGACATTATTAGCGGGAAAAGAATAGGGGATTGTTATGCAACAACTTAATAGACCTTGGCAGACATTAACGATGGAATCATCATTGTCACAAGCCAATTTATTAAACCAACTAATAGATGAAGCTGAGGCAATTATCATTGGGATTGGTGCGGGGATGTCTGCAGCGGCTGGATTTACATATGTAGGAAAACGGTTTACGAATGCTTTTCCAGATTTTCTAGCGAAGTATCGCTTCTTTGATATGTTACAAGCAAGTCTTTTTCATTTTGAAGATGATCAAGAGTATTGGGCTTTTCAAAGTCGTTTCAGTTTGTTGAATTACTTTGACCAACCAGTAGGACAAGCGTATGTTGATTTGCGCCACATGATGACGGGTAAAAATCATCATATTATTACAACGAATGCCGATAATGCGTTTTATGCAGCGGAGTTCGATATGGATAAAGTGTTTCGCATTCAAGGGGAATACGGGTTGTGGCAATGTTCTGAACATTGCCATCAGCAGACGTATCACGATGAGGCTTTAATTCGCCAAATGGTTGAGAAACAATCGAATATGAAGATACCTGCAAATTTAGTTCCTCATTGTCCGAAATGTGGAGCCGGTTTGGAAATTAACAAACGCAACGAAGAAAAAGGTATGGTCGAAGATGATCATTTCCATGAACAGAAAGAACGTTATCAACAATTCTTAAAAGAAAATCAGGATAAGAAAATACTCTTTTTGGAAATTGGGGTGGGACATACAACCCCACAATTTATTAAACATCCTTTCCAACAAATGACCGAAGAAAATGCGAAAGCGTTGTTTGTGACAATGAATCAAAAGGACTACTTCATTCCATATGCGATTCGTCCGCAAGCAGTACGAATTGATGAAGATATCGCTGAAGTGTTACATGCAATAGCAAGTGAATAATGGGGGATAGCAAATGTATTTAATTGAATCGAAACGTAATGGCGAATGGATTTATGACCCGGCAATGGCAATGGCATTACAGGAATATGTGAAAGACCATATTTTCTTGGATGATGATGTTTTGTTCCCATACATGATGCACCCGGCAGTTCAAATTGGAAAATTCCAGAATGCATACGAGGAAGTCAATCAGCCTTATATGGATGAACATAATATTAAAATCATTCGCCGTGAATCAGGTGGCGGTGCGATTTACCTCGATGACCGCAATATGAGTTTTTGTTTCTTATTTAATGGCGGTAATGACATTTATGGGAATTATGCACGTTTGTATGAACCGGCCGTTAAAGCACTTGAGAAGTTAGGTGTAGATAATGTAGAACATAAAGGGCGTAATGATTTAATTTTAGATGGTAAGAAAATTTCCGGTGCAGCGATGACCTTACAGAAGGGTCGCGTCTACGCTGGGTATTCGCTGCTATTAGATCCTAATTATGAAGCCATGGCATTCGTCTTGAATCCAAACCAAAAGAAAATTGAATCCCATGGCATTCAATCCGTCCGTAGCCGAGTAGGATCAATTCGTCCCCATTTAGCACCTGAATCCCAGGATATGACGGTCTGGGACTTTACGGATTATATGATTTGCCAATTACTTGGCGTGAATGATGTTAGTGAAGCAAAACGTTATGAATTAACGCCAGAAGATTGGGCGGGTGTCGATAAAATTGCCGCTGAGAAGTACAACAATTGGGATTGGAACTATGGTCGCTTTAACCAGTTCGAATATCGGTTAACAGAACGATTTCCAATTGGAACGATCGGTGTCGGCTTAACGATTGAGCATGCTAAAATTGCTGCCATCCAGATTACGGGTGACTTCTTCGGAACAAAAGATATAAAAGAAATAGAAGAAGTTTTAGTCGGGGTACGGTTAAGAAAAGAGGACTTATTAAACGCGTTGAAGCCTTTGGATTTGTCTAATTATTTCGGAAATGTAACGAAAGAAGAATTTGTCAGCTTTATCTTAAGTGAAAATGCATAAGCGCCATAGGAGATAGAAAGAAGGGTGAAATTGGTTAAATTAGGGATTTTGGATTACGCTCAAATTGATGAAGGCAGCAATGCCCAAAAAGCTTTGCAGAATACGATTAAGCTAGCTCAATTAGCAGAATCATTAGATTATGAGCGATTTTGGATGGCAGAGCATCATAATGTTCCAGCTTTTGCCAGTAGCTCACCGGAACTCATCATGATGCGTTTAGCAGATGCGACAGAACGGATTCGTATCGGTTCAGGTGGTGTGATGATTCCGCATTATAGTCCTTATAAAGTAGCTGAAAATTTTCGGGTTCTCGAGGCGTTTCATCCTGGCCGAATTGATTTGGGAATAGGCAATACGATAGGAACGGCCATTGTGAATCGGACGTTGAATGAGAATAAAAAGAGTAAACTCAATTACGAGCAGAGTATTGTTGATTTAACGAAGTATTTGAGCGGCCAAGTGGATGAAAACCATCGTTTCTTTGGGATTACGGCTAATCCTGTAATTTCAACCATTCCCCAGATGTGGGTGTTATCAACCAGTGTTAGAAATGCCAAAATGGCTGCTAAACTGGGCATTGGCTATACATTTGGATTATTCCCGCTTGCAGGTATTGATAAATTAAATATTGGCATTCAAGCAGCGGAGACGTATCGTAGTGAATTTAAACCTTCCTCTTTCATGCCAAAACCCAAAGTGTCGATTGCCCCGTTTGTTGTCGTTGCTGAAACGAATGAGAAAGCTAAAAGATACGCAGAAGCATTGGATTTCTGGTTACTCGGCACGGATAACTTTGGCTATTTGAAAGAATTTCCATCAGTTGAATCAGCCCGACAACATCCTTATACAGAAGAGGAAAAGGCAATCACTCAAGCAAATCGAACCCGGATGGTAGTGGGCGATATTGATAGTGTCACAGAACAGTTAAATGAGTTGATTACGCAATTTAAGGCTGATGAAATCCTGTTAGTACCGCTTATGCCAGGTTTGGAAGCCCGCAAGAAAGCGATTGAATTATTGGCTGGAGCATTTAATTAGAATTACTTAGAGTTCGGTATGTTGCGGCTAAGTTAAAAATCCTTACTGCTAATCATACACTAACTGTAACGAAGTGATTTTTGTGATTTTTGTGTTTTTTAATATTCCACAATAGGCCGCACCTGTTAAATAAGAGAGTGGCTTTTGTATGGGGGATATTCACCCAATTTGCAGCTACCCTTAATGAGCAGCGGCATTAATACTGATACTTATGATGTCCGCACAGGGTTACTCTGTTTGTAGTACTGGGGGTATAAGAAATCATCAAAAACAGATTACGTCTGATGCCGGTTTAAAAGTGATGCTGAAGGAACAAAAAATCAATGTGTACAAACATTGATTCCGTGGTATAATTAACATAGAAAGATGATAAGTGCATACAATAACAAGACCGCCCATGCTGATACATGGAACGGTCGCAATAGACTGAACCCCGACAAGAGGGGTTGGCAGCTCAGGAAAATAATCCCTCACTTACCGGCTAAAGTGCATGAGGGATTATTTTTTATGGTCTATCCATGTTGATCCGGTCAAGGCGCCTGCGCACTTCTTCAACGATCTTACCGTCAGCAATGCCATTCATATACATGATTGCGACATCGGTTTGTGTAGCAGTACCGACTTGCGTTGTTTCAAGCCAAAGATCGGGGTTTTTAATCTTCCTTCTGATTAAAGAGGTATTGGTGCGGATGGCTTCGGTAAATCCCTCTTGTGATCCGCGAACAGCCTGGTCGGCTGTCGGCTGCGTAATAGCTCGTTTTTCTCCTCCCTCTGTACTGACGGAAAGCCCTGTTGTATGCCCATCTATCAAAATGACTGTGCTGCCTGTTAAAATAGAAGAAAAAAGATCTTTGACATAATGGATATATTTTATGTTTCCAGCTGATAAGGATTTATTTTTCAAGACTTCTACAATGTTTTGACGAATGGAATCTTGAGATGCTGATTCGACTGAACTAAAGGATACGCTTACTGCATTCATAAGGTCCCGAAGCGCTTCGCCATCTACAAGTCCATCTGTATAAAAAATAGCAGCTTTAAGCTGATGGTCCTTATCAATATACAATTCTCTAACTACAATATCGCTACTGTTTCCTAATCCGCTTTTCACTTCATCGATATTTTTCTGTAAGCTCTCGGGGAGTTTTTTTCTTTCGATTTGGACTCATTCACTTGTCTTCGTTTATAGCGCATGTTGCTCTCCTCTTGTGGATTTTTTTGTTGCTGATAGTATGAACAGTAACAGGATAGTTTATGAACATATTTATATATAATATAAAGGTATTGATGGATAAAAATTTTTCTGGCTGAATCATTTCATTAATAAACAATGTTGTAAGCGGACTTCTAGCAACATTAATTTCACTGATTTTTTTCTTGAGGCACGATTCATCTGATAAAACCTTTGAAGCACCTGAATTCCTTTTGGTTATACCAATATGGGTTGGAGGTGTATTGACTGGATTGTTCATCTACAAAAGCCAATCTCAGAAGTTTATCTATTTATTTCTATCTATCGTTATCACTTGGCTATCAAACCCCTTGGATTACAGATCGGCTCACTATTCCTATACCACATAAACGTATTAGCCATTTACTTTTTGGATTATAGTCTAAACCTTTTTTAAAATAAAATCCGAGAAAAGGCATTATAAAGGCTGGATTTAGACATGAAGTTGCCATCATTTAAGGATAAATATTCTAAAAGATGAAATGCTATAAATGAACATCCCATTGATAGGCAATACCTATGATTTTTATAGATACATTGATATTGAATAATACTCTGTAGCTTTATACAATTACTAGTATCAGAATACTTTCCTTATTTGTAATATATTGAAAGGGTACACGATAGAATTTTTCTAAAAATAGTTAAGAAATATTAAACGCGCAGTTTTTGACGATTGTTAACAATAACCGTGGTTCGAAATCTCCAAAATATCAACACTTAGGGTTCGTTGAGATGGAGCTGAAAAACAAACCAACCAATTCTGAATTAAATTGGATCCTTCGTTGACTTGATGAATATTGCTGTGGCTTGAGGGGGCGTACGCTCGACAGTAGAACATTGATAAGAGTATTATCCGGGTTGAAAGAGCTAGCAAACGGCCGTTCCACAGTGAGTAATGTGCAGATTTGGAGGGGTTTAGATGAGAGTGTGTTATTAATAATATTCGGGATCCATATCGAGCGGGAATTGGATATATGCAGAATAGACGTAGTATTGGGGACTTAACGCTATGCAGTAAAATGTATAGAAATATGAATACGAGGAGGGTTCTTTATGAAAATAGTAGTTATTGGTTCCGGTGCAATGGGAATGCTCTTTGGCGGCAAACTAGCGCTGCACGGATATGATACTACAATGGTTGATGTTGTTCCAGCTGTTATAGAAAAAATAAATAACCTAGGTTTATATCTAGAAGCTGATGATGGAGACCATTTGATTCCTATCAAGGCTGCGTTTGCAGAAAATATAAAAGAAGATGTAGATTTAGTCATTTTATTTACAAAAACAGTCTATTCAAGATCTGCTTTAGAGTCGGCAAAAAAATTTTTAGGTAGAGATACTTATGTGCTTACTCTTCAAAATGGACTAGGGAATATAGAATTAATCAATGAATATGTCCCAAACGATCACATTATTGTCGGAGTTACAAATCATCCAAGTGATATCAAGAGAATTGGACATATCAGTTCACATGGTTCAGGATATACAAAAATTATGTCCGCAAATGGCAAAGAAAATAAAATGCTATCTATCATTAATGACGCATTTCAAGATGCAGGTCTAAATAGTCAAATTGTTCCAGATATAATGGTATCCATTTGGGAAAAAGTTGCTTTTAATGCAGCAATTAATTCAACTACCGCTGTGTGCAGAATAACATGTGGAGAAATAGCTGTTACTGAACAAGGGAAACATCTTGTTTACACAATTGCAAAAGAAGCTGTTGCAGTTGCAAATGCTCACGGAGTAGCAGCTTCAGAAGAAACAGTTATAAATAATTTAACAACAATATTTAGAATTCATAAAAATCATTTTACATCAATGTCTACAGATATTGTTAACAAAAGGAAAACGGAAAATGAATTCATTAACGGTGGAATTGTAAAAAAAGCTCGAGAAGTAAATGTGGAGGTTCCTTATACTGAGGCATTATATGATTTAATTAGTACAATTGAAAATACATATGACATGCAAAAACTTACTACAGATACTGAAAAGGCTAATTAACCAACTTCGGAAAATAAGATAGAAATAAAGTATTCAAAGCATATTTTGAGAGTTAATGCTTTCAGAAAATTTAAGAATAGAAAACTTATTGTCCATGTGACTGTAGAAATTCAGTACAACTTACTATCGTTTCACTTCTATACATAGAGAAAATAAAAAAGCTGCCTGTCTGGCGGCTTTTTTAATGAATGTTTCGGTATAACCCAATAACCTTTCCAAGAATGGTTACATTATCATAGATTAAAGGGTCCATTGTTGCATTTTCCGGCTGTAGGCGAATATGATCTTTTTCTTTAAAGAAACGCTTAACGGTTGCTTCATTTTCATCGGTCATTGCAACTACAATATCACTGTTTTGTGCTATATTCTGCTGCTTTACAATGACCATATCACCGTTTAAAATGCCTGCTTCTACCATACTGTCACCATCAATAACAAGAATAAATAATTTATCATCAGGACTTGCACTTGAACTAGGTAAGGGGATAAATTCTTCAATATTCTCAACTGCAGTGATTGGGAGACCTGCTGTTACTTTACCAATAACCGGTGCATATCTTGCTTCTTCCTTAGGAATATTACTGTCCTCTGATAAATCCAATACCTCAATTGCTCTTGGTTTGGTAGGATCTCTTCTTATATATCCTTTACTTTCAATTCTTGAAAGATGTCCATGGACCGTAGAGCTGGAAGCAAGACCTACCGCTTCTGCAATTTCACGTACTGAAGGTGGATATCCCTTTTTACTGACTTCATCTTTTATATAATCAAGAATCAGCTGCTGTCTTTTTGAAAGCTTATTCATCTATCAAACACCTCGCACATATAGTATTTATTAATGATAGTTTACCATCTATGTTTCAAAAAAACAAACGTAAGTTCGAGAAAGAGATTGACAGGACCGTATGTTCGTGTATACTATAATCACGACCAGAACAAAGGTTCTAAAACTAATAGGAGGCATGTTGATATGTTTGAAAAAATAACAAAAACAGACGCATTTTATTTAGTTGCATTTATAATAATGTTAGGGTTTTTATACTTTGCTATGATAACCAGTTGATTGTTTATAAGAAGGAGTTTTTGTTGTGAACGTTATAATATATTGCAGGGTCAGTACAAATAAAACAGAGCAGGAAACATCATTGGCCAGACAAAAGCAGGAATTGGAAGATTTGGCGGTTCGTTATAATTTTACAGTAACGGAATGTATAGAAGAACAGGCGAGCGGATATGAGATTGATCGGGAAGGGATTTTTCAAATGCTGGATCACTTCTCTTCCGGTGATGCAGACTGTCTATTAATACAGGATGAGACGAGATTAGGACGTGGAAATACAAAGATCGCCTTATTCCATCAGTTGCAGAAATTAAATATATTAATATATACCGCTATACATGACGGGGAATTAGAATTATCTGAATCAGATTCGATGGTTCTGCAAATCGTCGGTATTGTGGAAGAATATCAACGAAAAATCCATAACGCCAAAATCAGGAGAGGAATGAAAAAAGCAGTCAGTGAAGGATACGATCCAACCAGAAATTTATCTAATCAGGATAAAGCATCTGGAAGAGAACGAATACCTTTCCCTATTGAAGAAGTAGTACGACTAAGAGCAAACGATCTTACATTTGAGGAAATCACAAAAACGTTAAATAACCTTGGATTTTCTGTATCAAAAGCAACTGTGCACCGAAGATTTAAGGAATTTCAAAATACTTGATTCTCATATATAGGAAGGGTAATATAAAAGTTCAGAAATAATTATGATTGAAATATTTCTGAACTTTTTTTGAAATTACGTCTCTATTAAGGAGGTTCCTATCATATGTTATCAAAAGAAAAAATCGAACGGATTAATCAACTGTCAAAAAAGTCAAAGGAAGAAGGGTTGACTGCTAAAGAAAAAGAGGAGCAGAAAGTTCTTCGTGAAGAATATTTAAAAAATGTTCGAAGTTCATTTAAAAACCAGTTTAAATCTATGACAGTAATGGACCCTGAAGGAAATGATGTTACACCTGACAAGGTAAAAGATCTACAGGACCGAAATAAAAAACATTAGAAAATATAGGGTTTAAAGCGTTACCATAATAAATTTATCACACAAGTCTTTTCATAACACTTGTTAAAGACAATGTTTCATTATAAAATAAATATGTGAAAAAATAACAAGTTAAAAATAGTAAAGGAGATAATACATGTCTAACAACATCGAACAGCAATCTATAAATACAATTCGTACATTGTCTATTGATGCAATTGAAAACGCAAACTCAGGCCATCCGGGCTTACCGATGGGAGCTGCACCTATGGCCTATACATTATGGACAGATTTTATGAATCATAATCCAAAGAATTCCAAATGGTTTAACAGAGACCGTTTTGTATTATCTGCGGGTCATGGCTCAATGCTTTTATATAGCTTACTGCATTTATCTGGTTATAATGTCACGATTGATGATCTAAAAGGATTCCGTCAATGGGGATCAAAAACTCCAGGACACCCAGAAGTGAATCATACAGATGGTGTCGAAGCAACGACCGGACCACTTGGACAAGGTATTGCTATGTCTGTTGGTATGGCAATGGCTGAAGCTCATTTAAGTGCGAAATTTAATAAAGATGACATTAAGGTTGTAGATCATCATACGTATGCAATAGTCAGTGATGGAGATTTAATGGAAGGGATTTCTCATGAAGCTGCATCATTGGCAGGTCATTTGGGATTAGGTAAACTTATCGCATTGTATGATTCAAATGATATTTCGTTAGACGGTGAATTAAATCGTTCCTTCTCGGATAACTCAGAACAACGTTTTAAAGCATATGGATGGCAAGTTCTTCGAGTAGAAGACGGTAATGATACAAATGCTTTAAGAAATGCGATTAAAGAAGCCCAAGAAAATACGGATCAGCCAACACTAATCGAGGTTAAAACGATAATTGGTTATGGTTCACCAAATAAATCGGCTTCAGCTGCCTCTCATGGTGCGCCACTTGGTGGAGATGAAGTTAAACTAACAAAAGAATATTACAAATGGACACATGAAGATTTCCATGTTCCGGATGAAGTATATACTGATTTCGAAGCAAAAATAGTTAAACAAGGTGCTGAAGCAGAAAGTAGTTGGAATCAATTATTAGAAACATATAAAGGAAAATATCCAGAACTTGCAAAAGAGTTTGAACTTGCATTGAAGGGTGAACTTCCAGCAGGATGGGAAAAAGAACTCCCGGTATTTGAACCAGGAGAAGACACTCTTGCAACCAGAGCTTCTTCAGGTAAAGTGTTAAACGCAATTGCCAAAACAGTACCAAATTTCTTTGGCGGAAGTGCTGACTTAGCAGGGTCAAATAAAACAACAATTGAAGGGGAAGATGACTTCTCCCGTAAAAACCATGCGGGAAGAAATATTTGGTTTGGTGTACGTGAACATACAATGGGGGCTGCTTTAAATGGTATGGCCTTACATGGCGGTCTTAAAGTATTTGCTGGGACATTCTTTGTGTTCAGTGATTATTTAAGACCATCCGTTCGATTAGCTTCTATCATGAACGCACCTGTTACGTATGTATTTACACATGATTCGATTGCAGTAGGTGAAGACGGTCCTACACACGAACCGGTGGAACATTTAGCGGCATTGCGTGCAATTCCCGGCTTATCACTCATCCGCCCTGCAGATGCAAATGAAACACAAGCTGCCTGGAGATTATCATTGGAATCAAAAGATCAGCCGACTGCACTAGTGTTAACCAGACAAAACCTGCCAACACTGGAAGGAACCAAAGAAAAAGCTTACGAAGGTGTTAAAAAAGGTGCCTATGTAATAAGTAAATCAGAGAAAGAAACCCCTGATGCACTTTTACTGGCGACAGGTTCGGAAGTACAATTAGCAGTCGCCGCACAGAAAGAACTGAAGGAAAAAGGTACGGATGTAAGTGTTGTAAGCATGCCGTCCTGGGATCGTTTCAATGCTCAGGATGAAGCATATCAGAACGAAGTAATCCCTCCGCAGGTAAAAAGCCGTGTAGCAATTGAAATGGCATCCTCATTTGGTTGGGCGCGCTATGTAGGAGATCACGGTAAGGTATTAGGAATTGACACGTTTGGTGCATCTGCAAAAGGTGATAAAGTAATTGAGGAATATGGTTTCACAGTTGAAAATGTAATTAAATATGTTGAATCCGTAATTAAATAACTATATGTAAAAGATGGTTCCGATAGATGGAACCATCTTTTATTTTGTTTTTTTAAAAAAGACTATTGCTTTTTAAAACAGCAAGCGTTCTTTACGAGCGAGAAGGCTTATCACGATCCCTAAGGTGCGCGTAGTGTATTCCCATAGCGTGTAATCACACCAACCATAATTTCAAGTTACGTCGTATTTTATAACAAATACGAAGGTTAAGAGCAACAAACAATGCGACAGGAGCCTTTAATAAAAAGAAAAATTCTACTATATATGAATCAGTCATTACCAATACCTGAAACAAATAATGCACTATTGTGATTTTCGACAAAACTAGTGGGAGTTTGCACAATGAATTGACATTATTCTGAAATAGAATACGTATAATAGATTGTAAAAGGAGATTGATTTCAATGTATGAGTATTCTGTTTTTTGGATAAGAGAACAAATCGCTAAAAATTACTTTTATAAAAGTGATATCCTATATCGTTTTATTAATGATTATCAACATAACCAGAATCGTACTGATCTAAAAAGACAATTTAACTATATTACACATAATTTTTCGCAGCATAATATAATCTCTTATATCAAAAGATACTATAGTGATACGAATAAAGTTCAAATAACTAAATCCCAAATCGAAATAATAGAAGGAAATAAATTAATTACTTTACATGTGAGTAAAAAGCATATAAAATTCTCATGTGAAACATTACAGGATGCTGAGGATTTATTATTTCCTATGTTACGAAGTTTACAGCCAATTCTTTTTATTGTCGGAGTAAATATAGAAAATTTTGGCTGGATCTCACCTGTACAACGTGTTAGTAAATCACAAGATGAACAAGTGTTGTATTCTTATCTTTAATTTACTATACTGTATAGGAGACAACATGAAGGAGGAAAGCTTGGTATGAGCACGATTTGGGTTGTATTAATAGCTATTGCCACATTAATTGCTGGTGTAGCCCTTGGGTTTTTCATAGCCAGAAAATATATGATGAACTATTTGAAAAAGAATCCACCAATTAATGAGCAAATGCTTCGTACATTAATGATGCAAATGGGACAGAAACCATCCCAGAAGAAAATCAATCAAATGATGCGTTCTATGAATAATCAGAACCAATCAGGTAAGTAAAAAGCAATTATTGATTATTAAATGATAATATAATACATTGCTCAGGTACTCCTTTCTATTATAGTTAGGGGTATTTTATTTGCATATTTACGCATAATTTCTATAACGGAGAAATGTAAAACATTTGATTACCGAGGTTAACACTTATCAACTTGGCAGACATTTATCCTTAAAAGTTGCGGCAATTGTCAAATTCACTTACTCTTTTATCGGTATTGTTCTGTTAAAATGAATGCAGCAATATTATTAGGAGGATTACGATGGACGAAATAAATATATTTCTTGCTTTTGGGGCAGGATTTCTTTCCTTTGTCTCACCATGTGTATTACCGTTATACCCCGCCTTTTTATCTTATATTACTGGCATGAGTGTCAGTGAAATAAAAGATGATAATAAAAAACTTAATAAAAAAGCTTTATTACATACCTTGTTTTTTCTTTTAGGGTTTGCAAGTATATTTATTATGATTGGTTTTACTACTTCTTTTATTTCAGAGTTCTTACTAACAAATCAGGACCTAATCAGACAAATTGGTGCCATTTTAATTATTTTCTTCGGACTTGTAATTGTAGGAATTTTTAACTTTGAATTTCTCATGAAAGATAGAAAAATTCAATTCAAGAATCGCCCTGCAGGTTTTCTTGGTTCCTATCTTATTGGAACAGCTTTTTCACTAGGGTGGACCCCATGTACGGGACCTATCCTGGCAGTCGTCTTTTCCCTGGCTGCGACGAATCCGGATGTCGGAATGGTTATGATGATAAGCTATGTATTAGGGTTTTCTATCCCATTCATATTATTATCTCTGTTTATTGGTAAAATTTCATGGATAAAACGACATAGTTCCCGGATTGTAAAAATCGGCGGATATATTATGATATTTATGGGGATTGCTTTATTTTTTAACTGGACCACGAAAATCACCGCATTTTTGGCTGGATGGTTTGGCTTTTACGGCTTTTAATGGATTTTCACTCTAATTTATATTATTATTAGTAGTAATCAGCAACATTTAGAGGAGTTTTATTTTATGTATAAACCTAATAATCTTATATTGCGAACAACTACTTCTGTCATTGCGTTTATCCTATTGGGATTTTCTGTTTATTTATTTATCGCTGGTCATAATTCACCAGGTGGAGGGTTCGTTGGAGGATTACTGACATCAGGAGCGGTATTATTACTGTATATGGCCTATGGAAAAGAAGCTGTTGAAAAAATGCTTCCGATTAATTTTACAACATTAATACCGATTGGATTGGCTATTGGAGTTGGAACAGGGATAGGTTCATTTATATTCAATGTTCCATTTTTATCACAAACATTTGGTTACTTTACATTCCCAATTTTTGGGGAAATTGAGTTGGCAACTGCTATGCTCTTTGATCTTGGAGTATATCTGACAGTAGTTGGAGTAATGATGACGATTATTTTAACTATTGACAGTGATAAGGCATGACGAATAGAAAGAAAAATATAAATTGGCTCGAAGGATTTGGTTGTCGAAGCGTTTGGGGGAAAACGAGTGTTTGATAGGGTGAATTATTTCTCAAATGAATGTAATAAAAACCTGTCAAGCAGTTAGAAAGAGTGATTTAACATGTTTTGGTTAATAGCTAGTACCGTTGTTGCAGCTATCATGGCTTCAACAATGATTGTTGTTCGCTTACGAGCTGCAAAAAAACCGGCGTCTGTAAAAAAGATAATTTTACCACCATTATTTATGAGTACAGGTGCATTAATGTTTCTTTTTCCAGCATTTCATATTAATTTGATACAAATATTTGAAGCAATGTGTGTCGGCTTAGTTTGTTCCATTTTTCTCATAAAAACTTCCAAATTCGAAGTAAAGGACCAGGATATTTATTTAATCCCGTCCAAATTATTTGCTTTTATATTAGTAGGTCTATTGGTCTTCCGACTTATTTTCAAACTGGTTATTGGGAGTTCAATTTCACTTGGAGAGAC
Organism: Virgibacillus ainsalahensis; assembly: GCF_055380755.1. Classification (NCBI taxonomy): domain Bacteria; kingdom Bacillati; phylum Bacillota; class Bacilli; order Caryophanales; family Bacillaceae; genus Virgibacillus; species Virgibacillus ainsalahensis. Next base: position 1,628,528 of record NZ_AP043943.1, read on the forward strand.
AAGCGGCATGTTTTTCATTCTCGCATTCTGTATGATTGTAACATGGAGACTCTCCATGCTTTACAGATATTTACAACTTGAAAAAAACCTTAAATATCAAAGTACATAATTAAATGCGCTAAAACCAATTTGGTATTAGCGCATTATTTATTTGGTAAGCTATTTTTGATTAAAAGAAATTTCAAACGATCTGATTCTATTTATTATTATATCGCTCATACCAATTTTCGGCATAATCATCGTTGGATTTTTTAAACAAATGCTCATATGGTGTAACATCAATTTTTTTCTGGTTTAGCTTTTTTCTGAGAAATTTATGATCCCTCTTAGGGGTGGCTATAATATATCCTTCAATTACCGTATTTTGCGTGATCTTTTTCTCCCGTTTTTTAAGCGCGACCTCACCGATCTTACTTGCGATTTTATGTCTGGCTATATCTCTGAATAATTCTGGTACTGGGGACACTAATTCTTCCAGTAACGTTTTTTCGTCCGTATCCCACATATCCCTTGTTTTTTGCATGTAATATTCTTCCCAGTCCATGTCAGATCTTCCATCTTCTTTCGGCAATTTTTTTAAAAACTTCCGGAACATAAAAAATCCGCCAATCCCCATTAAACCAATCATTATAAATCCCCAAAGTACAATTAGATATTCCATGATTACTTCCATTCCCTCACCCATTTCGATATTTAAAAAGTGTCTAATTTCTTAAATTCCTATAATTAATTCTAAAAATAATTTATTTTTTGTTATTTTTATAGTAATATTACTAATAATTGGATACTATAAAACAAAAAACGGATTTTATGAAATAGTAGTTAATTTTATTATAATAGGAAAGAGTGTTACTAACAAGTGTCATAACACTGAGAAAAACACTATATAATCGGGTATTATATAAATATATGGCTTATTTTGTTTAAAATGATGATTGCCGACCGGTTAGGAAGGAGGAAGAACCTGATGCGGTACCACAAGCCCGAACAAAAAAGTAAAGAATCAGATAATTTACCGGATATAGATAATAAAGAAATTATTACTGACTTATCAAGGCTACCCACATCTGTTCTAACTTGGATAGGAAATAATGTGAAAGACGTTTTCATACTGTGGAATCAAAAGGGTGAAGCGATTTTCATCTCCGAATCATTCCAAAATCTACTCGGTTATAAACTATCTGACTATAAAACACTAACCTGGCATGAATTGCTATCACCTAAAGATGCAAGATACATACATAGAAACATAGATAAAAATACAAATGAGAATCAGGTTTTTAATGTAGATATTCTTAATAGCCAAGGAAAATATATCCTGTCAGAATGTACAATTGTAAAATTAAAGGATACCAATAGTGATGAATTTCATTATATTTCTTTAATAAAGGGTATTTCAGATCGAAAAGAATTGGAAGAAATGATGCTGCGTTATGAAAAAATGTCTGTTGCAGGGCAATTGGCTGCAGGAATTGCACATGAGATTCGTAACCCTCTAACTTCTATGAAAGGTTTTCTACAGCTTTTGCAAGCTGGTGTTAAAGGAAATGAAGAATATTATAATATCATGCTGGATGAGATAGTAAAGATGGAAACAATCACGTCAGAACTGTTATTCATTTCAAAACCATTAACAGAAAATATGAAAATGGAACCTGTGGATCAGATGGTTAATGAAGTTATTGTATTATTACAGACACAAGCAAAATTAAAAAATATTGATATTGAATATGATTATACATATAACGGACTTGTTTTTTGTGATCGTTCACAGATAAAGCAAGTTCTGGTTAATTTAATGAAAAATGCAATCGAAGCGATGGAGCAGCCTGGAACCATTAAAATCACCGCTGAAATTAAAGAAGACCAAGTTGAGTTAACAGTGATTGATGAGGGAAGAGGTATACCCAAAGAAATTATTCATAAATTGGGGGAACCTTTCTTTACAACAAAACAAAGTGGTACAGGATTGGGAATAATGATTACGAAACAAATACTTGAACGTCACGACGCGGTATTAGAAGTAGACTCAAACAAAGAAAAAGGTAGTAAATTCCGTATCATCTTCCCTCGAAACAATGGGCTATAACCTTAAGATTTCAGCATAATACAGTGTGTATAAGTAAAACTTATCGCTATAAATAAGTTTTTAATATATGCTAGTGAAGCAGAATCAATTGTTTTATAGTTGGTATTCATTTAAACTAAAGAATAGTAAGTTTATTTTTCTATGAGTTTCATAGAAATCATCAATTTGTTAATGAAACAAGTTTTTGTCATTTTTACCCGATTGATGAAGATAATTTAGTTTACAAAGGGTAAGGTGATAAAAAATATGTTTTGGGAGGGGAAAGAATATGAGTAATGATCATGCATTAAATGCTAAAAAACAATTTAATTCAAATGGTAAAACTTATAACTATTTTCAATTGAAATCAGTTGAAAAGGAAGGTCTGGGAAAAGTATCGCGTTTACCATTTTCCATTCGTGTGCTTTTAGAATCACTTTTACGCCAGCATGACGGTCATCAAATTAAAGATGAGCATATACAAGGTTTGGCGAAATGGGGAACAAGCGAAGGTGGTACAGATGTACCTTTTAAGCCGTCCCGTGTTATCTTGCAGGATTTCACTGGAGTTCCTGCAGTAGTTGACCTTGCCTCTTTACGTAAGGCAATGGTGGATATGGGAGGCGAACCTGATAAAATTAATCCGGAAGTTCCTGTTGACCTTGTCATTGACCACTCTGTTCAAGTGGATCAATATGGAACCTCCAATGCATTAAAAGCAAATATGGATCTGGAATTTGAACGTAATGCCGAGCGTTATGAGTTTTTAAACTGGGCACAGAAAGCTTTTGACAATTACCGTGCCGTTCCACCAGCAACAGGTATCGTTCACCAGGTAAATTTAGAGTATATTGCGAATGTAATTCACGGCTTGGAAAATGAAAACGGTGAATATGATGCATTCCCTGATACACTAGTAGGTACCGATTCCCATACAACCATGATCAATGGTTTAGGTGTACTTGGCTGGGGTGTTGGTGGTATCGAAGCAGAAGCAGGTATGTTGGGTCAGCCATCATTCTTACCAGCACCTGAAGTTATTGGAGTTAAGTTTACAGGAAGCATGCCAAATGGAACTACAGCTACTGATTTAGCTCTGAAAGTAACGCAGGTTTTACGTGAAAAGAATGTTGTAGGGAAGTTTGTCGAATATTTCGGTCCTGGATTACAAGATATGCCACTTGCGGATCGTGCAACGATTTCAAATATGGCTCCTGAATACGGGGCTACTTGTGGGTTCTTTCCAGTTGATGAAGAGGCACTGAGCTATCTACGCTTAACTGGCCGTAGTCAGGATCAAATTGACCTGGTTGAAACATATTGTAAAGAAAATGACCTTTGGTATTCTCCAGATCAAGCAGATCCTGATTACACTGAACTAATCGAAATAAATCTATCTGAACTGGAGCCGAATCTTTCAGGGCCAAAACGCCCTCAGGATTTAATTCCTTTATCAAACATGAAAGAAGAATTCAACAAAGCAATTACAGCACCAGAAGGAAATCAGGGTTTTGGGCTGGATAAATCGGAGTTCGATAAAGAAGTGACTGTTGAACATCCAAATGGCAATAGTTCGGTTATGAAAACTGGTTCACTTGCAATTGCAGCAATTACATCCTGTACAAACACATCAAACCCTTATGTTATGTTAGGTGCAGGACTATTAGCGCGAAATGCGATTGAAAAAGGCTTGAATGTACCGGATTATGTTAAAACATCATTAGCACCCGGCTCAAAAGTTGTAACACGATATCTTGAAGATTCTGGTTTAATGCCGTACCTTGATCAATTAGGGTTTAACCTGGTTGGATATGGTTGTACAACGTGTATCGGTAACTCCGGTCCATTACGTCCAGAAATCGAGCAGGCAATAGTTGACAGTGATTTGACTGTTTCTTCTGTTTTATCCGGTAACCGTAACTTTGAAGGCCGTATACACCCATTGGTCAAAGCAAATTATCTGGCTTCACCTCCATTGGTAGTTGCATATGCATTGGCAGGTACGGTTGATTTAGATCTTACAAAAGAACCATTAGGTACGGATTCAGATGGTAAACCGGTTTATATGAATGATATCTGGCCTAGTATGCAGGAAATTAAGGAACAGGTGAATAATGTAGTTACACCTGAAATTTTCCGTAAAGAATATGAAAATGTATTTGACTCCAATGAAAGATGGAATGAAATTGACACGACGGATGAACCATTGTTTGAATGGGACGATGATTCTACCTATATCCAGAACCCTCCATTCTTCGAGGGATTATCAAAAGATGCAGGTACGGTTGAATCACTAAATAAACTTCGTGCAATTGGTAAATTTGGTGACTCTGTAACTACTGACCATATTTCACCTGCAGGAGCAATCGCAAAAGATATGCCAGCTGGTAAACATCTACAGGATAAAGGAGTTTCACCTAGAAACTTTAACTCCTATGGATCACGACGCGGAAATCATGAAATTATGATGCGTGGAACATTTGCCAATATCCGTATTCGTAATTTACTGGCCCCTGGTACGGAAGGCGGTTATACAACATATTGGCCAACTGGAGATGTAATGCCAATTTATGATGCTGCTATGAAATATCAAGAGGATGGAACAGGCCTAATTGTATTAGGTGGTAAAGACTATGGTATGGGCTCATCTCGTGACTGGGCTGCCAAAGGAACCAACCTGTTAGGTATTAAAACTGTAATAGCAGAAAGTTTTGAACGTATTCACCGTTCAAACTTAGTCATGATGGGTGTTTTACCATTACAGTTCCAAAAAGGGGAAAGTGCCGATAGTCTGGGACTTACTGGTAAAGAAACATTTAACGTGGAAATTGATGAAAGTGTACGTCCACACGACCTCGTAAAAGTTACTGCAGTTGATGAAGATGGTAAAACAACTGAATTTAATGCAGTTGCACGTTTTGATAGTGATGTGGAAGTTGATTACTATCGTCATGGCGGTATTTTACAAATGGTATTGCGTGAAAAAATGGGTGCCTAATTATTATCTTAATAAATACCCTGTACAAATATATTGTACAGGGTATTTTTGTCTGGATAATGTGTCTTTATTTACAGTTAAGAAAGCATACAATTTTCTTACTCTGCATAAGTTCAGGCTAGGATCTTATGCCTTCTCTTCATATATGAATTCTTTTTGAACGATTATATGATAATCTTTACAAAATCAGGTAATACACTTAATATGTAGGATAATACGTCTTATAAATTATTTACAAAGCAAACGAAGCTTTTATAAACTAAGGGAGCAAAATATGTATAAAAAAATTCTCGGTATCGTTGTACTACTGGTATTAGGTGGTATAGTAGTGTCTGAGTTCATCGGGGAAAATACCGATAATCAGGCGGATAGTAATCCAAATGAATTTAATGTTACCGGTGACACAGACGCAGAAGGTGGAATGATAGCACCTGCTGAAAGTACCGGTATTGAACCTGGAAAACAGGCACCGGATTTTGAGTTAGAAACGCTGGATGGAGACAAATTGAAGCTTTCTGAACTACAGGGAAAAAAAGTTATTTTGAATTTCTGGGCAACTTGGTGTGGCCCTTGCCGTGATGAAATGCCGGAAATGCAAGAATTCTATGAGGAATATGGGGAAGAAATAGAAATTCTTGCGGTGAATTTAACGGATACTGAAAACAAAATATCAGATGTGTCAGAATACATTGATGAGTTTAGTTTTACTTATCCCATCCTACTTGATAAAGGCGGTACAGTCAGTGATGAGTATAAAGGAGCAGTTGCAGTACCAACAACATATTTCATAAATACTGATGGAGTCGTTCAAGCACCGAAAAAAACTGGACCGATGACATATGAATTTATGGAAGAAACAATAAATTCAATGGACTAATTGTTATAAAATTTGAAATTAGGGCGATACTTCTTAATAAAAGGAGTGAGCCGCTATTTCATTAAAGAAAAAAATGTCGTTTGATGAACTTGTCCGGGAGAATCGACAACAAATTTTAGAAGATCATTCATTACTAGAAAAAATTGAGCAAAATTTAGAAACGAAAATGCATCAATCGGTAAAACAAAAAGATATGCAATAAAATAAGCGCTTCCTGCGAAAAGATGTAGGAAGTGCTTATTTTTATGTAATCTTTTCCAGTATAAGTTTTTTCCAAAATGAAAAAATAAAAATAGTTCTAATGAAAGGAGAATAATTGTGACGGACAAAAACAGACCAAAACCAGATGATCGTAGTGATAATGTGGAAAAGCTTCAAAATATGGTACAGGATACCATACAGAATATAGAAGAGGCACATGAAACGATGAAATTTTCCTCGGGGAAAGAGAAGGAGCAAATAAAAGCGAAAAACAAAAGGCGGGAAGAAGCAATTGAGGGAATGCGTGATGAAATTAAAGATGAATATAATCAAAATGAAATGAAGTAATATATACAAACCTTGTATCACATTGTGGTATGAGGTTTTTTTATGAATGTAAGCATAATACAATTTTTTAACATGGTTTTATGATACGATTGAAAATGGAATAAAGGCAGAGGAGGAAGCAGTTTGAACAAAGTACGTACACCAATTGATGTAAGATATCAGGAAACAGATCAAATGGGCGTTGTCTATCATGCGAATTATCTCGTTTGGTTTGAAATAGGACGAACAAAATTCATTGAGAATTTAGGTCTTAGCTATATAGAAATGGAAAAAAGTAACATTGTTTCTCCTGTAACAGATGCTAATATCTCGTTTAAGAAACCTATACGTTATGGAGAGCAGGCATTCGTGGAAACATGGCTGGAAGCGTATAATGGTGTCCGTACAATATACGGATATAATATTAAGGGTGCAGATGATACGATTGCAGTCAGTGGAACAACAAAACATGTCATTGTAAAAAAGGACAATTTCCGTCCGTTATCACTGAAAAAAACTTTTCCAAAATGGCATGAAGCATACCTGCATCAGCTGGAAGGAGAATGATAATGGCATTTGGAGTGAACAGAAAAGAATTAAAAGAGTGGAAGAAAAATGTTGAAAATGGCCACATAGCCTTTTTAACTCACTACTGGCTGGATGATCGTTTTCCAGGCTGTGACACTGTTACTAAGGTCGGCTGTAATGATATTAAAAAATTACAAGCATGGGGAGAAACATATGGACTCCAACCAAGTTGGATTCATCTGGATGAGAAACATCCACATTTTGATTTGTTCGGTGTCCATCAGAAGGAGATACTCAAACGCGAAGGCCAGCTGGATCAGATGCAAAGATTTAAGATAAAATAAAAAGGCGTAGATACACACCTTTTTATTTTACGTATTTAATGATATTTAAAATCAGGTTCATTCAGTTTATGGTTTAAGTTTATTTTCAGATCTTTTTCGTCAAAGTACCATGCATCCTTATCCTCTATAAAAAATGTTATATTTTCAACTTCTGTGGATGCAACTATATTCTCTGGTATACTTTTAGTAACTCCCAATGAGAATCCTGGAACATTGCCGCCAAATCCCCCATATCTTACATAAAATCGCAGCTGGGCTGAGTCCGAGATGTCCAGTTCATTCTTATACCACTTAGCGGCTTCTTTGCTTATTTGTATTTCCATGGTAACAGCTCCTTTTCAAAATTCAGCTATTCATCTGTTTTTGTGAAACGTGATTATTGTTTAGCAGTTAGGAAACCAACATGGTGGCTAAGAGCATGCAGTCACCATCTTTAATGTATACAGCTAATTTAACCAGTAGTCTGTTTTCTAACTTTTCCCGTTGTGATAACAGTTGTTTTCATACAAAAAGTATGAAAACTTTCTTAATGCATAAGTACGGACTTTGGCCTTTTTTTGCTAACAGGTCTTGGCAAATGGCCAAGTTTTCTAATCTTTTCTTTCTGGAACCAAATCGACTCCACCAGGATGAAATGGATGACATTTACTAATCCTCTTAATTGTTAAATATCCCCCTTTAAGTGCCCCAAAACGTCTAAACGCTTCAAGTCCATATTCGGAACAAGTTGGAAAAAAACGGCAAGAGGGTAATGTGAGCGGGCTAATGGCTTTACGATAAAACTTTATCAACCCTATAAATATATATTTCATACATATTATCCTTTACTTTAATTTTCTGTTTCTGTTTATATACGTATAAAGGCAACAGTTTTATCCCTATACATCACTATACTAGAACTTTGTATTACTTCCAATTAATCGGTTTGCTCTCTATTACATCCAGGTGATTTTCGGCTCGGTTTTGTTCTTAATCCGTTTAAGGTTTTCTCTATGTCTGTAAAAAATAAAGGCGGTCAATAAAGCAGTCAGGATAATAAGTCCGACATCCCACATAATTATAGAAACAAACACGGCTACGATACCTGTAATGAGCGATGAAAGTGAAACATATTTCGAGATGTAAAGCGACAGCATGAAGCTTGTAATTATGATGAAAAATAATAAAGGGTTAAGTCCCAGAATGATTCCTCCCGATGTAGCAACTGCTTTTCCGCCTTTAAACTTTGCGAAAACAGGGTAGGTATGACCAATAACAGCAAACAGTCCAATAATTAGCCTGTTCACTTCTATGTCAACTAATAGAGGAATCAATACAGCGACAGTTCCTTTTAATATATCTGACAATGTTACAACAATACCCGCTTTCGTCCCTAAAACACGAAATGTGTTGGTGGCCCCAAGATTTCCGCTGCCATGTTCACGAATGTCCATTTTATAACCAATTTTACCAACAATAAGTGCAGAGGGTATAGAACCTAATAGATACGCAATAATAGCAAATAAAATATACTCCATAACTTTTCCTACTTTCCAGTTATTATCGAAAATAAATGCATTATGCTATTATTTTAGCATGAAGTCGTAAAGGAAAGAACCATAATTGAATGGTAAAGGCATTTTTTATTAAAATAATTCGTACCAAATGTTTATTTGTGGAAATTTGAGGGTAATAAAGTAATTGTATATTTGTCACAGTACCCATTATAATCATTAGAGAATTCAATAAAAAAGGAAGAGAGTTATGATAGAGTTTAAAAATGTAAATAAATCCTATCCAGATGGAACTCAAGCAATCAAAGATTTTTCTTTAAAAATAAACGACGGAGAAATAGTCACATTAATTGGACCGAGTGGGTGCGGAAAAACGACTAGCCTGAAAATGATTAACCGGTTAATCGAACCTTCATCAGGGAAAATTTACATCCATAATGAGGATATAGGTAAATTCAACATTCATGAGTTGCGCTGGAATATCGGTTATGTCCTACAGGAAATAGCTTTATTTCCACACCTTACTATAGAAGAAAACATTTCGATTGTACCCGAGATGAAAAAATGGACACGGAAAGCTAAACGAAACCGTAGTCAGGAACTTCTACAAATGGTTGGGTTAGATCCATCTACATATCAAAAAAGAATGCCTCAGGAATTGTCGGGAGGCCAGCAGCAACGTATAGGTGTTATTCGTGCATTGGCTGCAGATCCGGACATTATTTTGATGGATGAACCATTCAGTGCATTGGATCCAATAAGCAGAAGCCAATTACAAGATGACATTCGAAGATTACAAAAAGAAATAAAAAAGACAATCGTTTTTGTTACACATGACATAGATGAAGCTATGGCAATTGGTGATAAAATCTGTTTAATGAAAGATGGAGAAATCATCCAATTTGACACACCACAGCAATTGATTCTGCAACCAAAAACACAATTTGTTAAAGACTTTATCGGTGAACGGAAATCCCCCTGGCAAACAGCTGTGGATGTCATTGCCGATACAACAGAAAATTATATTATTTCTAAAGAAGTATATAAGAATGACAATTTTTCAAAAGAAAAAACGTACATGCTTCATGATAAAAATAAAATGTATATTGGTGCCGTCATTGATGGAAGGCTACAAGATGTAGAAACACTGAGTAATGATATGCCTTTGTATGAAGCAACGAACCTTATCCAATCCAGTAACCAGGATATTTATCCTGTGTTAAAAGGTCAAGAGCTGATTGGGGTTATCAGTTACAAGGAAATTGTGGCATTTTTAAAAAGCAGGGTGAAGGTGGAAAACGGGGGAATAATACATGAATGAATTTATAACCGTTTTTCAAAACAGGCAGAATCAGATGCTTGAAACGACTTGGGAACATTTACAAATGTCCCTTTTTGCATTGATTATTGCTATTGTTATAGCTGTACCATTAGGCATTATTTTAACAAGATATCCCCGTGTTGCCGATCCGATAATTGGTGTTTCCGCTGTATTACAAACCATACCAAGTTTAGCTGTTCTTGCATTTTTGATTCCGTTTTTTGGTATAGGTACAACCCCTGCAATCGTTGCGTTAACCATTTATGGATTGCTGCCGATATTGCGAAATACGTACACTGGGATAAAAGAAGTAGATTCCTCGATGAAAATGGCAGCAACAGGCATGGGTATGAATTCATTCAAACGATTGACAAAGGTTGAACTGCCGATGTCCATGCCTGTTATAATGGCAGGAATTCGTACATCGATGGTATTAATTGTCGGTACAACAACAATCGCTGCACTAATTGGGGCTGGTGGATTGGGTGAGCTTATATTACTTGGAATCGACCGCGGGGCTGATATAAATTTAATTCTGCTGGGCGCTATTCCAGCTGCTTTATTGGCAATCGCCCTTGATATTATTTTACGCGGGTTTGAACGTATTTCTAAGAAGTTTGGTTTTAAATCACTTATTGTTATGATGATTATTGCCGTATTTGTTGTCATATCACCTTTTATTATAAATACTTCAAATAAAGCTGATTTAGTTATCGGAGGAAAGCTGGGAGCTGAACCAGATATTTTAATCAATATGTATAAGCTTTTAATCGAAGAAGAAACAGAACTTGAAGTAGAACTGGAATCAGGTTTAGGCAAAACGGCATTTGTGTTTTCTGCCCTGGATCAGGGAAGTATTGATATATTTCCGGAATTTACCGGGACAGCCATCGTAACGCACCTTGAAGAAGAGGCGGACAGCAATGAGGCCCAGGAAGTATATGAACAGGCTAGAATAGGGATGAAGGAAGTATATGGAATGGAATTCCTTGAACCAATGGCATTCAATAATACATATACAGTTGCAACAACCGAGGATCTGGCCGAGCAGTATGATCTTGAAGAAATTGGTGACCTGAAACCTGTTGAAGATGAAATAACTGCTGGTTTCACACTGGAATTTAATGATCGGTATGATGGCTATGTGGGAATGCAGGATATATATAACCTTGACATTCGGAATGTACGTACAATGGAGCCTGGAATAAGACAGGATGCGCTTTCCAATGGAGAGGTTGACATCATAGATGCTTATGCAACAGACAGTTATATGATAGAATTGAATTTAGTGACATTGGAAGATACAGAAAATCTGTTTCCACCATACCAGGGGGCTCCTTTAATGCGGGAGGAAACCCTGGAGGAATATCCGGAATTGGAACCTATTCTTAATCAGCTTGGTGGTAAAATAACCGATGAAGAAATGCGTCAAATGAATTACGAAGTGGATTATGAGGATAAATCGCCGAATGAAGTGGCAAGAGAGTATTTAGAACGTGAAGGTTTACTAAAAAACTAAAGGAGGATATTTTATGGCTTGGGAAAACCCTACAAAAGAGACGTTGAAAGAGGTTTTGGAATCTGCTGAGACAATCGCTGTTGTAGGACTTTCTGATAATCCTGACAGAACGTCCCACCAAATTGCAAAAATCATGCAGGAAAACGGCTACAGAATCATTCCGGTCAATCCAACAGTGGACGAAGTGCTGGGTGAAAGGGCTTATCCTTCATTAACAAAGGTTCCGGAAAATATAGATATCATCAATGTATTTAGAAGGCCGGAGCATTTGCCTGCTATTGCCCGTGAAGCTGCACAAACGGATTGTCGTGTCTTTTGGGCACAACAGGGAGTTATTAACGAAGAGGCATATCATTATTTAATCGAGCAGGAATTCACAGTGGTAATGGATTTATGTATCAAAGTCCTTCATGCCGTTTTAGTGAAATAACAAAAAGGGAAAGGATGACGTTCAGCCGTCATCCTTTATTCTGTGGTATGCACGTATTATCCACTTATAGTATACTTAATATCGTATTCTCAGTTAATATGATATTAAGTATATTTATTTTCAGTTTAGGAAAGTTTTGGTTTATAATATAACATCGGTGACTGTTACCATTAGGTCTTGGCGGCAGGCCAAAATTATTGTAGATGTTTTACATTTAAAAACATCTGTTCTATTATAGAGAAAGTCAGCGTTATAAGATGTTCTAGAAAGAAAGGGGTCGACGAAGGATTGACTAATCAATCAACACAATATACAGATGATTCAATTCAAGTGCTTGAGGGGCTTGATGCTGTTAGAAAGAGACCCGGCATGTATATAGGCAGTACAGATCAGCGAGGGCTGCACCATTTAGTGTTTGAAATTGTTGATAATGCTGTCGATGAAGCATTGGCAGGATATGGTAATATAATAAAAGTAACGATTCACAATGATAACAGTATTTCAGTAGAGGATAGTGGAAGAGGAATTCCAACAGGCATGCACAGTACAGGGAAGCCAACGACGGAAGTAATTTTTACAGTTTTACATGCTGGCGGAAAGTTCGGTCAGGGTGGCTATAAAACGAGTGGAGGATTACACGGTGTTGGTGCCTCCGTTGTGAATGCGTTGTCGGAGTGGCTGGAAGTAACAATTTACCGTGAGGGCCATACATATTTTCAGCGTTTTGAAAATGGCGGTAAACCGACCGGAGCTTTAGAGAAGAAAGGTCCTACTAAGAAGAAAGGGACTGTTATTCACTATAAGCCTGATCCAGCAATATTTTCTGCAGTCATTTATGATTTTGAAACATTGTCAGAAAGATTGCGTGAGTCAGCTTTTCTATTAAAAGGATTAAAAATTGAACTAGTGGATAAACGTACAGAGGATAAGGAAGTATATCAATACCCTGATGGCCTCAAGTCATTTGTAACGTATCTGAACGAAGAAAAAGACACCTTGCATGAAGTGGTTTCCTTTGAAGGTGTACAGCAGGAACTGGAAGTAGATTTTGCTTTCCAATTTAATGATGGCTACGCGGAGAGCATGCTGTCATTTGTTAATAATGTTCGCACAAAGGATGGCGGAACACATGAATCTGGTGCTAGAACAGCAATAACAAGAACCTTTAATGACTATGCAAGAAGAACAGGTTTGTTGAAGGATAAAGATAAAAATCTGGAAGGAACTGATATCAGGGAAGGACTTACAGCAATTGTTTCTGTACGTATTCCAGAAGAAAAATTACAATTTGAAGGGCAAACAAAAGAAAAACTTGGAACTCCAACGGCTCGTTCCATCGTTGATGCAGTTGTTTCAGAAAAGCTTGCCTATTTCCTGGAAGAGAACAATGATATTTCAAATTTGCTCATAAAAAAGGCACTTAAAGCAAAAGAGGCACGTGAAGCCGCACGTAAAGCGAGGGAAGACGCGAGAACAGGGAAGAAAAAGCGAAGAAAAGACACAATGCTAAGTGGAAAGCTTACACCAGCTCAATCCAAAAACCCCAAAAGAAATGAACTATATCTAGTAGAGGGTGATTCAGCAGGTGGTTCTGCCAAACAGGGAAGAGATAGAAAATTCCAAGCTGTTCTTCCTTTACGTGGAAAAGTTATTAATACAGAAAAGGCAAAGCTGGAAGATGTTTTTAAAAATGAAGAAATATCTACAATTATTCACACCATTGGCGCTGGAGTGGGTGGAGATTTCGATATGGAAGATGTCCAATACGATAAAATTATCATCATGACAGATGCTGATACAGATGGCGCGCATATTCAAGTTCTTTTGCTTACTTTTTTCTATCGCTATATGCGTACACTTGTAGAACAGGGGAAAATATTTATTGCTTTGCCTCCTCTCTTTAAAATTTCCAAAGGTAAAGGAAAGAAGGAAAAAATCGTTTATGCTTGGAATGAAGAAGAAATGAAAAAAGCAGTAAAAGAATTCAAAAATGGATATATTATTCAGCGATATAAAGGTCTTGGTGAAATGAATGCAGATCAATTATGGGAAACTACAATGAATCCAGAGACCCGCACATTAATCCGAGTTACAATTGACGACCTTGCCAGAGCTGAACGAAGAGTTACTACATTAATGGGGGACAAAGTAGCTCCAAGAAGAAAGTGGATTGAAGGAAATGTAGAATTTGGCATGGTCGAAGATGCTAACATTTTAGAAAATAACAAAATTCATAGTGATTAGAAAAAAGCATAAAGCGTCCTTATCGATATGGTGCTTGAGCTAAATATATAAGGGGAGATTGGTTTGGCACAGCCTGAAAAATACTTGGACCTTCCTTTAGAAGAAGTAATCGGTGACAGATTTGGAAGGTATAGTAAATATATTATTCAAGAAAGAGCATTACCCGACGCAAGGGATGGTTTAAAGCCGGTGCAGCGGAGAATTTTATATGCAATGCATGAGGAGAGAAATACACATGACAGACATTTTCGTAAGTCGGCTAAAACAGTAGGTACCGTCATCGGTAACTATCACCCACATGGCGATTCTTCTGTATATGATGCTACAGTTCGATTAAGCCAGGACTGGAAAATCAGAAACGTATTAGTTGAAATGCATGGGAATAACGGTAGTATCGATGGAGACCCTCCGGCGGCAATGCGTTACACAGAGGCACGTCTTGCAAAAATAACATCCGAGCTTTTGCGTGATATTGATAAACAAACAGTTGATTTTATACCTAATTTTGACGAAACTACAGAAGAACCAATTGTATTGCCTGCTAAATTTCCTAATCTCCTTGTTAATGGTTCAACAGGAATTTCGTCTGGGTATGCAACAGATATTCCTCCACACAATTTGGAAGAAGTAATTGATGCGGTTATTATGAAAATGGATAAGCCGAATGTTACTGTCGACGATTTAATGTCAGTAATAAAAGGACCGGACTTTCCTACTGGCGGCATTATTCAAGGCATGGATGGTATTAAAAAAGCCTATGAAACCGGGCGGGGGAAAATAGTTGTCCGTGGGAAAGCAAAAATTGAAGAACTAAGAGGAAATCGCCAACAGATTGTTATTGATGAAATTCCTTATGAAGTGAATAAAGCAACCATGGTTAAAAGGATTGATGAACTCCGTATTGACCGTAAAGTTGAAGGAATTGCCGAAGTCCGTGATGAAACAGATCGTACCGGACTGCGTGTTGTTATTGAACTGAAGAAAGATGCAAATAGTGAAGGAATCTTAAATTATTTATATAAGAACACGGATTTACAAGTAACTTATCACTTCAATATGGTAGCAATTCAGGATAAAACGCCAAAATTACTATCATTGCCAAAAATTCTTGATGCCTATATTACACATCAGAAAGAAATTGTTATAAGACAGACAACCTTTGATTTAAGGAAGGCAAAAGACCGTGCACATATTGTTGAAGGGCTCATAAAGGCGATTTCGATTCTTGATGAACTACTGGTTACTATTCGCGAGTCAAAAGACAAACAGGATGCAAAAAAACGGATTATTGCTGCATATGACTTTTCAGAAGCACAGGCAGAAGCAATCGTTATGCTTCAGCTATATCGTTTAACGAACACAGATATCACAATGCTTGAAAAAGAGGCAGCTGAGTTGCAAAAAAGAATAGCTGAATTGGAATCGATCCTCAATAGTGACCAAAAACTTCATCAAACCATCAAAAAAGATCTGAGACAAATCAAAAAAACATTTTCTGATGCGAGAAGAACCATTATTGAAAAAGAGATAGAAGAGTTAAAAATTAATATTGAAGTAATGGTTGCCAGTGAAGATGTTATTGTCTCAACAACCAGTGACGGTTATATTAAACGGACTAGCCTGCGTTCCTATGGCGCTTCAAATGGCGAAGATCTTGGTATAAAAGATGGTGACCATCTCGTATCACTGGAGGAAATAAATACAACAGATAAAATATTTCTCTTTACAAATAAAGGAAAGTATTTATTTGTTCCAGTACACCAATTACCGGATATACGTTGGAAAGATATGGGTCAGCATATATCAAATATTGTATCTATTGATAAAGATGAACGGATTATTCAATGTATTCCTGTTAGGGAATTCATGGAGAATAACTATCTTATTTTCTTTACAAAAAATGGCATGATTAAGCGAAGCGAATTTAAATTATATGATGCGCAAAGGCATAACAAAGCTTTAATTGCATTAAACCTCAAAAACGATGATGAGGTTGTTGATGTTTATCAGACGAATGGTCACTCCGATGTATTTATCACATCAAATAAAGGATACGGTCTGTGGTTTCACGAATCTGAAGTGTCAACAGTTGGACAACGGGCAGCTGGGGTTAAGGCGATTCAGCTGAAAGATGAGGAGTATGTAGCGGGGGGCCAAGTGTTTGATGATTTAGACGAACCAAACCTTGTAATCCTAACGCAGCGCGGAGCGTGTAAACGAATGAAGCTGAAAGAATTTGAAAAAACAAGCAGGGCAAAAAGAGGCCTGGTAATGCTGAGAGAGTTAAAAAGCAAACCACACCGTGTAAAAGGATTTTTTGTTATTAACGAAAATGATTCATTACATTTCGAAACGTTGAATGGAGAAAAACACAGCATTTATCCATTGGAATTATCATTAAGTGATCGATACAGCAATGGTTCGTTCATTATCGATGCAGATAATAAAGGTCCTGTGGTTGATGTATGGAAAGAGGCTACTTATAATAAACCATTTGACGAACAACAAGAAAATTAAAAAAGAAGCGGCAGTTCATCAATAAAACTGTCGCTTCTTTTAAAATGAAAACGCTTTATATTTTCTGATAAGTATGATATTGTTAAATTATCTTTTTATGGGAGGAGGGTTTATAACGGATTTACGTCAAAAAATTATACAGTCATCTTTACTTTTGTTTGAAAAGCATGGGTTTCATGGTGTAACAGTAAAACAAATTGTTGAAGATGTTGGTACATCAAAGGGTGGTTTCTATCACCATTTCACCACTAAAGATGAACTGTTATTCGTTATCCATGACACATTTATTACGTATGTATTGGAGAAAGCGAAGATTGCCAATGAAACATATGATTCACCAACAAAGAAATTGCAAGCAATCGTTAAAGATTTTGTAAAAGTATTTGATATTTATAAACCTTATATCGTTGTTTTTTATCAGGAAAATGTTTATTTGAAATCCCAGTATGAACTACAAATTAAGAAAAAGCGTGATCAATTTAAACAGATGATTAAGCAAGCTATTCATGAAGGTAAAGAATGTGGCGAGTTCCGTGAGAATCTGCCGGTTGAGATAACTACGATGGCAATTTTAGGTATGGTTAACTGGACATATAAGTGGTACCAGCAATCCGGACACAAATCCATTGATGAAATCGGAGATATTTTTGTTGATTTAATATTGCATGCAGTTTTACAGATCGAAACAATAGCTGGCAAGGAATATGAAAACGTTCTCATTGAAAAGCCTTTCTTCTCGGCTTAGGCTTTATTACTTTCTATTATTATGATGGAGTCAGACCAACCAGTCGGTCTTACGTTGTAAATCACAGGAGGCATATCATGAATTTTGAATTATCAAAAGAACAGCTTATGATAAAAAAAATGGTGAAAGAATTTGCGGATGAAGTAATACAACCCAGAGCTATTGAAATTGATACAGAAGCAAAATTTCCAGTTGATATCTTCACTCAGATGGGTGAACTGGGATTACTGGGGATTCCTTTTCCCGAGAATTATGGCGGCTCAGGTGGAGATACGATTTCATACGCCTTAGCAGTTGAAGAAATTGGACGGGTATGTGGAAGCACCGGTCTCAGCTATGCTGCAGCTGTATCACTTGGGGCCAGTCCAATCTATTATTTTGGCACAGAGAAACAAAAGGAAGAGTTTTTAACACCATTAGCTGAAGGAAAGGCATTAGGATCTTTTGGATTGACGGAACCTAACGCTGGTTCAGATGCTGGTGGAACAAAGACAACTGCTACAATGGATGGTGATGACTATGTGATTAATGGTGAAAAATGTTTTATTACAAACGCCAGCTTTGCCAAAACAATTATTGTCACCGCCGTTACTGGTAAAAATGAGAACGGGAAAAACATCATTTCAGCAATTATCGTCCCAGCAGATACAGATGGAGTAAAAATAACCAGCAATTATGACAAAATGGGAGTACGCGGATCTGATACGGCAGAAATTGTGTTAGAAAACGTACGTGTACCAAAAGAAAATCTATTAGGTGATCCTGACAAAGGTTTTAAGCAATTTCTGTATACATTGGATGGTGGAAGAATTTCCATTGCAGCTCTCGGTTTAGGGATTGCTCAAGGCTCATTGGATAAAGCGTTAGGTTATGCGAAAGAAAGAAAACAGTTTGGGAAACCAATTTCCAGTTTCCAGGCCATTCAATTTAAACTTGCAGATATGTCTATGGAAGTTGAGCTTGCCAGAAACATGGTGCATAAAGCAGCCTGGTTAAAAGATAATGACAAGCCATTTGGCAAAGAGGCGGCCTATGCAAAGCTTTATGCTACAGAAACCGCTTTTCGTACAGCGAATCAGGCTATTCAAATTCATGGCGGATATGGGTATATGCGTGAATATGAAGTAGAAAGGTATTTACGTGATGCAAAACTATTGGAAATAGGTGAAGGAACATCTGAAATTCAGCGTTTAGTGATTGCTAGACAACTAGGTTGTTAGTAAAAAGCGAAAGGGGAAAATAAATGTCTCTTAATACGTTAACTGTTGGTGAATTGTTAGAAGAACAGGTGAATTTATATCCCGATCATGAAGCAGTCGTCTACCCAGAGTTAAATTTAAGAAAAACCTATAAACAGTTTGATGAAATGGTGAATCAGGCTGCTAAAGGATTCATGTCTTTAGGTATTGAAAAGGGTGAAAATGTTGCGATTTGGGCTGATAATAAACCTGAATGGCTGACATCCCAATTTGCTTCAGGAAAAACTGGTGCGGTACTCGTTACGGTAAATACCAGTTATCAAGCGAAGGAATTGGAATATCTTTTAAAGCAATCGGAAGCGACTACTCTAATAATGGCGGAAAGTTATAAAGGAAGTTCCTACCTGGATATTCTAAAAGAAGTGTGTCCCGAGCTTGAGGATGCTAAAAAAGGTCGGCTGCAATCAGATGTACTGCCTAATTTAAAAAATATAATTGTGATTGGGGAGAAGGATTATCCATATGCCTTTACATGGCAGGAAATAATAGATAGAGGGAATGAAGTCAGCACAGAAGAATTAGCACAACGTAAATACTCATTACATGATAGAGGGAATGAAGTCAGCACAGAAGAATTAGCACAACGTAAATACTCATTACATTATGATGATGTAATTAATATGCAATATACATCTGGAACTACTGGTTTTCCCAAGGGGGTTATGCTAACACATCATAATATCGTAAATAATGGAAGCCAAATTGCTGATTGTATGAAGCTGACAAATGAAGACAAATTATGCATTCCAGTTCCATTTTTTCATTGCTTTGGTTGTGTTTTAGGAGTACTAGCTGCAGTTTCGAAAGGTACTACGATGGTGCTTTTGGAACAATTCAACCCTGAAAAAGTATTACAGGCTATATCGGAAGAAAGATGTACCGGTCTCCATGGTGTGCCGACAATGTTTATTTCTGTGTTGAATCATCCTGATTTTAATGATTATGATTTATCAAATCTAAGAACAGGTATAATGGCTGGGTCTCCATGTCCAATGGAAGTAATGACAGATGTTATGAATAAAATGGGTGCAAAGGAAATTACAATTGCCTATGGACAAACAGAATCATCACCTGTCATAACTCAAACAAAAACAAATGATCCAATCGAATTGAAAGTAAGTACAGTATGCAAACCACATCCGAATGTCGAAGTGAAAGTAGTTGTGCCAGGAACAAATAATCAACAGGAGACTGGATTACCAGGGGAACTGCTTACTCGAGGTTATCATGTCATGAAGGGGTATTATAATAACGAAAAAGCAACAAATGAAGCGATTGATGAAGATGATTGGCTTCATACTGGAGATTTAGCTGTCATGTATGAAAATGGCTATCTTGAGATTACCGGGCGAATGAAAGATATGATTATACGTGGTGGAGAAAATGTCTATCCACGTGAAATAGAAGAATTTCTATATCAGCATCCTAATGTATTGGATGTTCAAGTCATTGGGATTCCAGATGAAAAGTATGGGGAAGAAATTTTGGCTTCGATTATTTTGAAAGATAATAAACAAACGACTCCAGAAGAAATCCGGGATTTTTGTAAAGGGAATATTTCCAGACATAAGATTCCAATGTATATTGATTTTGTCGATGAATATCCAATGACTGCAAGTGGGAAAATCCAGAAATTCAAACTGAGGGAACAAGCAATCGAGACAACTTCAAAATAAGGGGAGAGTTTATGATTAACAAAATACTCATAGCAAATCGTGGTGAAATTGCAGCTCGAATCATCCGGACTTGCAGGGAGCTTAATATTCAAAGTGTTGCAGTCTATTCAGAGGCAGACCAACATGCACCTTTTGTTACAATGGCCGATGAAAGTTTTTTGATTGGACCCCCTCGAGTGAATGATAGCTATTTAAATATGGGAAAAATAATTTCTGTTGCTAAAGAATCAGGCGTTGATGCAATTCATCCCGGGTATGGCTTTTTAAGTGAAAGTGATCAATTTGCTCAAAGATGCAGAGAAGAAGATCTGGTTTTCATCGGTCCTTCTAGTGATGTGATGAAACAAATGGGAAGCAAAATCGCTGCAAGAAAAGCGATGCAGAATGCAGGAGTACCTATTGTTCCAGGAACGGATGAAGCCATACCATCTGTTGAAGAAGCTGTTGAAATAGCCCAAACGATTGGTTACCCGATCATGTTAAAAGCATCTGCCGGTGGTGGCGGTATTGGCATGCAAGTAGTCGAATCAGATGAACAATTAACAAAGGCTTTTGAGAGTAATTCCGAGCGTGCCTTATCATTTTTCGGTGATGGGTCTATGTTTATGGAGAAGAAAATAGAGAATGCCAGACACATAGAAATCCAACTGCTGGCGGATCATCATGGCAATGTTGTTCATTTATTTGAAAGAGAGTGTTCCATTCAACGTCGAAATCAAAAAGTTATTGAAGAGGCTCCATCAACATTCATTTCAGAGGAAACGAGAATAGCCATGGGTGAGGCAGCAATCAGTGCAGCGAAATCGCTGGGTTATACAAATGCAGGCACCATTGAATTTTTAGTTGACGCAAGTGAGAATTTTTATTTCCTTGAAATGAATACGAGAATTCAAGTAGAGCATCCAATTACAGAAGAAATAGCGGGTCTGGATATTGTAGAAGCTCAAATTTATATTGCTGATGGTAATCGATTAAAAATAAAACAGGATGATTTAAAAATCAATGGGCATGCCATTGAAGTGCGAATTTATGCGGAGGATCCTATCACCTTTTTCCCGTCACCTGGACATATTTCATTATTTGAAACGCCAACCGGTGCTAATATCCGAAATGAAACATCCGTAACGGAAAATTATGATGTGACACCGTTTTATGATCCGATGATTGGAAAATTAATTGTAAAAGAAAAAACAAGAGACGAAGCAATAGCATCGCTAACAGAAGCACTCCTTCAGTATAAAGTGGAAGGAATTAAAACAAATATACCGATGTTGTTACAAATACTGGAAAATGAACACTTCCAAAAAGGAAATACTACCACAGCATTTGTCGAGAATCATTATTCACCTAAACAAAAAACAAAATGAGGAGGAATTATAATGCAGGAAATTAAAGCAAGTATGGCAGGAAATGTCTGGAAAATTGTTGTAAGCGAAGGAGAAAGTGTAGAGGAAGATCAGGATATCGTTATTCTTGAATCAATGAAAATGGAAATCCCTATAGCTGCCGAAGATGATGGAACAGTACAAGAAATAAAAGTAGCTGAAGGAGATTTTGTCAACGAAGGCGATATAATTGCGATAATTGATTGAAATCAACAAGGTAACCTGTACAACCAAAGCAGTGACAGCAGAGGGAGCATTACATAGGGGCTTGTGGAAACAGGTGACCTTCGCTTGAGGGTTTATTCGATGAATTTGTTAAATTGAGGGATTTTTAGCAGGAGGTAGACTATGTCTTATGTAGAAAATTTACAAGACCGAATTTCGAGAATAGAAAACGGTGGCAAGACGAAATATCATGAAAAGAACGCGGAACAAGGTAAGCTTTTTGTTCGCAAACGATTAGAATTACTATTTGATGAGGGTGTAAATATAGAAGATGCTTTTTTTGCAAACTGTATGGATGATTCATTGCCCTCAGATGGAGTAGTAACAGGAATTGGCAAAATTAATGGACAATCCGTATGTGTTATGGCAAATGATTCCACTGTAAAAGCAGGATCATGGGGTAAACGAACGGTGGAAAAGATTATTCGTATTCAGGAAACCGCATTAAAGCTGGAAATCCCAATTCTATATTTGGTTGATTCAGCTGGAGCTAGAATTACAGATCAAATTGAAATGTTCCCAGGACGTCGAGGAGCAGGACGAATTTTTCATAACCAAATCAAATTATCCGGCCGGGTCCCACAGGTTTGTTTATTATTCGGGCCGTCCGCTGCAGGAGGCGCGTATATACCTGCTTTTTGTGATATTGTTATCATGGTTGATGGAAATGCATCGATGTACTTGGGCTCGCCAAGGATGGCTGAAAAAGTTATCGGGGAAAAGGTCAGTCTTGAAGAAATGGGTGGAGCTAAAATGCATACCTCAGTATCCGGTGTTGGTGATGTATTAGTAAAATCCGAGGAAGAGGGCATCAAATATTCACGCAACTATTTAACATATTTTCCAGCTAACTTTAGAGAAAAGCCTGATAAAGTTGAACCAAAAGAAATAAAAGCAGTTGAGAAATCAATTACAGATTTAATCCCCGAGAATCCAAACGCTCCTTTCAATATGTATGATGTTATTGGCCAAATCATTGATGAAGACAGCTTTTGCGAAATAAAAAAGAAATTTGCTAAAGAATTAATTACTGGACTTGCAAGAATAGATGGTAAAACAATTGGAATTATTGCAAATCAGCCTCGGATGAAGGGTGGCGTACTATTTCCGGATTCAGCTGATAAAGCTGCAAAGTTTATTCAGTTATGTGACGCGTTTAATATTCCTTTATTGTTCCTGGCAGACGTTCCAGGATTTATGATTGGTACACATGTCGAGCGGGCTGGTATTATTCGGCACGGGGCTAAAATGCTGGCAACAATGAGTGAAGCAACGGTTCCGAAAATTTCAGTTATTGTTAGAAAAGCATTTGGAGCAGGATTGTATGCAATGGCCGGTCCGGCATTTGAACCGGACTGCTGTATTGCTCTTCCAACTGCACAAATTGCAGTAATGGGACCGGAAGCGGCTGTAAATGCTGTTTATGCAAATAAGATTGCAGAACTTCCCGAAGAAGATAGAGATACATTCATAAAAGAAAAGCAAGATGAGTATAAGGATGAAATCGATATTTATCGTCTTGCATCGGAAATGGTTATTGATGCTGTCGTGGAACCGGCAAATTTAAGAGATGAACTAACGCGCCGTTTTTCTGTATATGAAGCGAAAAATGTTAACTTTACACAAAGAAAACATGGTGTCTATCCAGTTTAAAGGATGAAAAAGCTTTGGTATAAATATAATACCAAAGCTTTTTTTGCGGTTAAGAGATGTTCTACTATGATATAATTAATCCAATTAACTATAACAATATTATGTTAATCAGGATACGGAGGGAAATAATGAAAATCAAAGAGTTTATGATTGAGGATGTAATTAGTGTGAAAGAAGAAATGACAATAAAAGAATTATTGGAAATCCTTGTATCCAACAAAATAGGGGGAGTTCCAGTGGCCAGTGATGATCATACATTACTGGGTATTATCAGCGATGGTGATGTTATTCGATACCTACAGCCACAAGGAAGAACTGTCTATGATATGTTCACCCTTATTTTAGTCAATGAAAAAGAAGATCTTGCTCACCGTTTAAAATATTCCATGACGCGTCAGGTAAAAGAAATAATGAGAGCCAAAAAAATCCAGTCCGTCAAACCTGAAGATAATATAGAAAAAGCATTAGATATTTTTTCGAAGTATCATATAAAAAAGATTCCGGTTGTTGATAACAGTAATCATATAGTTGGTGTTGTAAGTCGCGGTGATGTAATACAGTACATTACTTCTCATTTAATCGATGAATCAGAAGTGTAATTTAATTACATGACAAGGTAGAAAAAGCAAGGTTATTCTCGTATAATAAACCTTAGAATTGTTAATTGTGAAGGGAAATGACCAATTTGCTATTAAAAGATATAAATAAACCTCAAACGAAATCAAAAGATTTAGTAGCCTTGCATAAAGCTATGACTGAAAATAAAGATCCAATTAACGCAACAAAAATCATGGAAATGTTTGAAAAAAATCAGAAAGAAGAATTGATAGTCAGTTTCGCAGGCCATTTTTCTGCTGGAAAATCATCCATGATAAATTCACTTTTAGGAGAAGATATTTTACCCAAGAGCCCAATCCCGACAAGTGCAAATGTAGTAAAAATTAACTCCGGGGAAGGTGTAGCACGGGTATTTTTCAAACATCAGCTGCCTGTAGAATATCAAGAGCCTTACGATATAGATATGATAAAGGAATATTCGAAAGATAAAGATGCCATTAAAAAAATTGAGATTAGTACCGCAAAGAACCTTTTACCTGCAGGGGCATCTATTATGGATACTCCCGGAATTGATGCTGCAGATGATGCTGATCGTTTAATGACCGAATCTTCTATGCATCTGGTTGATGTATTGTACTATGTAATGGATTATAACCACGTTCAATCAGAGGTTAATCTACAATTTTTAAAGTCCGTTCAAAAGAAAAAAATCCCATATTATGTGATTATTAATCAAGTTGATAAGCATGATGAATCAGAAATAGCATTTGAAATGTTTAATGGTAGTGTTGTTCAAACATTTGATTTATGGGGGTTAAATCCAGAAGAGATTTTTTATTCCTCTATCCTTTATCCTGATACCGAATATAATCAATTCAACGAAATAAAGCGTACACTCTTTTCGATAATGGAGAGTGAGAAAGCATTTTACTTCAATATAGATAACGCGGTAAACCAGATCGTAAATGAACATAAACATTTTTTAAAGCTGCAATTTGAAGATGAGTTGTCGGTGCATCAAACAGATAATGATGTGAATCAAAGTAGTTTGGGGGTAATAGAAGAACTTGAATCTCAAGTAAAACTGCTTACTGATGAACCAGCGGAAATGAAGGAAGCCTTTACAAATGAACTGAAAAACACTTTAAAAAATGCCTATCTGATGCCATCCAGTTTACGGGACAAAGCTCAAAAATTTCTGGAATCACAGAAAAGTGACTTTAAAATCGGTTTATTTGGATCGAAAAAACGGACTGCAGAAGAAAGAGAAAGTAGAGCATCAGCCCTTTTATCATCCCTACAGGAGAATATAGAGGCATCTGTCCAATGGAAATTAAGGGACAAATTTATTAACATCTTAAAACGTTATGATATAAATGAACCAAAGCTTCAAAAACAGGTCCAGGAGTTATCGGTCACATACACAGAGAAAGATCTGTTAAATTTAATTAAACCAGGGGCACAGGTAAATGGGGATTATGTGTTAAATTATACAAATGATCTGGCCGCTGATATTAAGAGTAAGTATAAACGAGAATCACTTCAACTCTATGAAACTATTCATCGGTTTTTAACGCGTAAAAATAAAGAATTGATCGAGGAATACGAGAAGCAGCTTACACAGCTTCAGGAAGCCCGTGAGCTGAAAGCAAAGCAGGATTCTCTTCGAATTGAATTAGATGAGAAATATAGCTTTATAGATAATCAGCTTGATTCTGCCGTGATGGATCAGGAATGGTTGGAACTACTCCAAAGAGAGATTGAATCAAAAGAGCAGTCTGTACCTGCTGCAGATCATTTTGAACAAACCTGCAAGGAGGATATTCCAAAACCAATCGATCAGGTGGAAAATGAACCAGTAAAAGAAGAGATGAGACAAACCGATTCAATACAAAGAGTAACCGAAAGTGTCGATCAAACACTTCAAATAATTGAAGATTTACCTGGGTTTCAGGCATTTAGTCAGGATCTTGAGAGCAAGCACCACCGTTTAACAAACCGTTCCTATACAATCGCGCTTTTTGGTGCGTTCAGTGCAGGTAAATCATCGTTTGCGAATGCTTTACTCGGAGAAAGTGTATTACCTGTGTCTCCTAATCCGACAACGGCTGCAGTCAATCGTATTTGTCCTCCAACTAAATCAAATCCGCACGGGACTGTTGTTGTTACATTGAAAAATCATGAAACATTGAAAAACGATTTACTCATGATTACGAAGAATTTTTCACCGATGGAAACAGATTTTTCCGGATTATTGCAGTGGATTCAAGAGAAAGAAATTCATCAGGATGATCAATTAAATAAAATGTACCAGACGTATTTGAAAGCAATGATTGCTGGTTTTCAGGAAAATGAAACGTATATCGGAAAAAAAATAACAATCACACTAGAGGAATTTGCAGCATATGTAACGGATGAAACAAAGGCGTGCTATATTGAATCTATCGATCTTTATTATGATTCTCCACTGACGGATCAGGGGATTACGCTCGTTGATACACCTGGTGCTGACTCAGTGAATGCCCGTCATACAAATGTGGCGTTTGAATATATTAAACACGCTGATGCCATCCTGTATGTCACTTATTATAATCATGCACTATCCAGGGCAGATAAAGACTTTCTCATGCAATTAGGGCGTGTGAAAGAGGCGTTTGAACTGGATAAGATGTTTTTCATTGTCAACGCTGCTGATTTGGCAGCAAATCTTGAGGAACTAAAATTAGTTACCGATTATGTGAAGGAACAATTAATTCAATTAGGAATCCGATTCCCACGATTATACCCGGTTTCAAGTAAACAATCATTACAAAATAAACAAGATAAACAAGTACTGAATGAAAACATGCAGCATTTCGAAGAGGGATTTTATCAATTTATTCATAATGACCTGGCAGCACTGACCGTTAAATCTACGTTATGGGATATAAAACGTGTTCAACAGACAATGCGTCATTATATAGAAGCATTAAACATGAATGAGAAAGAAAAAGAAAAACAACAGCGTGATCTATTATCCAAAAAAGAATTATTAGAGGAAAATATTGCAACATTGGAAACACATGTCTATATTGAACAAATCGAACAAAAAATAGAGAAACAATTATTCTATGTGTTGGAAAGAATAACCATCAGATATCATGATATGTTTAAGGAAACCTTCAATCCGACTACAATAACGGAATCAGGCAGAAAGGCACAGACGCAATTGAGAACTAGTCTGCAGAACCTTATTGATTATGTTGGTTTTGAATTACTTCAGGAAATTCAGGCTGTTTCGTTAAGAGTTGAAAAGTTCATTCATCTACAGGCAACTGAAGTGTATGATGATATGCAACAACAGGAAAAAAAGATCGATGAGACGCTTGTTTTTCCAGAATTTGAACCTTCAGCAGTTGAAACTCCGGTATATGAACAAGCTTTCAAACAAATGGATACCTCTGAATTCAATCAGACACTTGCTAAATTTAATGGAACAAAAGCATTCTTTGTTAAGAATGAGAAGGAATTAATGAAAGAAAATATTTTTAGTGGCTTAGAACCCCAGGCAAAACAGTATTTGGAAGACAATAAGACGATTATGAGTACAGAATATTTAAGTCAATGGGAAGCTATCATCGAGGATATCAGAAGAGAAGCAGTGCAACATATACAACAGCATATTAACAGCTATCTGGAAATGATGAATGCGCCAATCGATATGATACGTCTATCTGAAAAACAACAGGAATTGGATTCAATTATAGATAAACATGATATAAAGGAAGTGCAATAAATGGAAAGAAAAAGAGTCTTGTTAGTTGATGGAATGGCCTTATTATTCCGCGGTTTTTTTGCTACAGCTTTCAGGGGAAATTATATGAAAACAAGCAAGGGCATTCCCACAAATGGTGTATATCAGTTTATGCGTTATTTTTTGGATGCAGTCGATACATTTCAACCCAGTCATATTATCTGTTGCTGGGATATGGGTAGTAAAACATTCCGTACAGAGATGTATGAGGGATATAAAGCGAACAGAGATGAACCGCCTGTAGAACTAATTCCGCAATTCGACCTTATTAAAGAAGTAGTCGAGGCCTTTAATATGCCGAATATAGGATTGGAAAATTTTGAAGCTGATGATTGTATTGGCACATTAGCTAAGCTGTACGGATCTGATAATGACGTTATCATCCTGACCGGTGATCAGGATATTCTGCAACTGGTAGATGAGGGAATACAGGTTGCAATTATGAAAAAAGGCCAGGGTAATTATGAAATATATGATCACATCAACTTTTTTGAGAAGAAAGGGATAACACCTGAACAAATCATAGATTTAAAAGGGTTAATGGGAGATTCGGCAGATAACTACCCAGGTGTAAAAGGAATAGGCGAAAAAACAGCCTTAAAACTTCTTCGGGAATATGAGAATATCGATAATTTGCTTGAAAACATTGAAAATCTGCCAAATGGGGTACAAACAAAGATAAAATCGAATATTGATATGCTTCATTTATCACGTTCACTCGCGGAAATTAAATGTGATGTCCCGGTTACTTGTGAACTGGATACCGCATTATGGAAATATGACAAATCTAAGGTTGGAGAAAAGTTTGCCGAACTGGAATTTAAAAATCTTGCCAACCTGATATAATCATTAGCCCTTGCAATGAAGTATAGAGCTCCTGCACGTAACTATGTGCAGGAGCTTTTTTAATTTCACATTAACAACTTCAAATGATAAAGATCTATGAACAAGGGGGAACACTAATATTCTTATACCCCTCCGAATATGTACCAGGATAATGAATCAACCCTAAATGAGAACTCTTGATTTATATATGGTTTCCCCCATATTTAGAGCCATTTCACAAAAAGGCTTTATACGGGATGGGCGTATATGTATATACCCTGGCCATTTTATGAAATACATAGTGGGGGTATATACAAAATATAGAGGGGTATATATTTTCCGGTTTTGACTGTTTTGGTTTTTCCATGTAAATTCAATAAAAGACATTTAATTACCCAAACAAATGGTAAAGAAGAGGAGGATATGATGAGTTGTATTTTTGTATATGGAACATTATTAAAAGGAGAAAGAAATCATTCGCTCTTAAAAGACGCAATATGCAGATATCAGCACGCTTGGATATATGGGAAATTATTTGATACAAATAGAGGATATCCGGTGATGAAACAGGATGATAAAGTAAAAATATACGGAGAGATTTACGAAGTGACTGGTGAACAATTGAAACAAATAAATAAGCTTGAAGGCTATAAAGAAACTGAAAGGACAGCAGCAACTGCATATAACGACATGAATGAAGCTTTACAGGTTGTAACTTATACAACCAGAGTCACTCCTGCTAATTCCAATAAGGTTGTTCCCTTTGGCAATTGGAAGGTTTATAACTACCTAAAGCATGAAAAAATATTTTACTTTGCCTATGGTTCGTGTATGGATGATGAACGATTTAAATTAGCTAAGGTTGATAAGTACTTTAAAGCAATCACTGGCAGAGGTGTTTTGGATGACCACGGATTTCGGTTCACAAGGGACTCTTCAGATGGCGGGAAAGCTGACCTGATTGAGTCGAGGGGAGAAATAGTAGAAGGTGTTGTTTATAAAGTCCCTTTGGAAGCTGTCGATTATTTATATGAACGAGAAGGTGTTTACAGTAATGCTTATCGGCCAGCCATCGTCCAACTCAAGCTCCATGACGGTGAAATAATAGAGGCAATTACATTTATAGGTGTCAGCAAGAGTAAGGAAACGAAACCTACCAACCGCTATGCAACCGAAATTATTCGTGGTGCCAGGGGCGTTTTAAGTCAAAACTATATCAAACAATTAGATCGGCGGATTAATCAGTTAATGATTTAATTTTTAAGTAATTCGATTGTGAGTGGAAGGACGGAAGTTAAGGCATTAAAGACAATCAATAACTCTTAAGGATATCTAATAAGGAAACTGTATCAAGTGATGAAGCTTCCTTATTCCGATAAAATATGTTGGTATATTCCCGTTTTTGAGATATAATTGGATTACTAACACGGTAAGGAGATTTTATAATGTATTTCCAGTCAAGAAAAGATACGTGGATTACGCTGCTGATATGGGGAATAGCTCTCATAGGTATTCTGGTACCTCTCCTGAGTGGATATTTATCAGGAGTATTGTTTGTGTTACCACTTTCTCTGCTTTTATTATGGTTTTGGTTTAGTACCGGATATAAGATAGAAGGAAATAAAATCAAGGTTAGATATGGACCGCTCCGTTTGAAAGTTAAAATTGAGGATATTTTGGAGATTAGAAAGGTGAAAAATATATTTGCTGCACCTGCATTATCGATCCATCGACTGGAAATTTATGCCGGAAGATATAACATTATTTCTATCTCCCCCCGCAATGAAAAGGAGTTCATTGATGAGCTTGTAAAAATCAACCCCAATCTTGAAAACAGTAAAAATTTTATAAAAAATAAACCACACAGTAATAGTAATAAAGGAAAGGAATGAAAGTTTTACATGAGAGTAGTCAATAATATAACAGAATTAATTGGCAATACACCTATCGTAAAATTAAATAAGCTTGTTCCTGAGGGGGCAGCTGATGTTTTTATTAAACTGGAAGCATTTAATCCAAGCAAAAGCGTAAAGGACCGGGCAGCCTATAATATGATTAAGGTAGCAGAAGAACAGGGACTGATTAAACCAGGGGACACAATCATTGAGCCAACAAGCGGAAATACCGGGATAGGCTTAGCCATGAACGCCTCAGCAAAAGGGTATCATGCAATAATGGTTATGCCTGATAACAGTACCATGGAACGAAGAAACATTTTAAAAGCCTATGGTGCAGAAGTCGTATTAACTCCAAGCGATGAGAAAATGCCTGGAGCGATAAATAAAGCGCTTGAGCTGCAAAAAGAAATACCTGGATCCTTCATTCCTCAACAATTTAAAAATACAGCAAATCCTGATATCCATCGAACAACAACTGCACTTGAGATTTATGAACAAATGGACGGAAAACTTGCTTCCTTTGTCTGTACTGCCGGCACAGGTGGAACTGTAACTGGTACAGGCGAAGCTTTAAAAGAAAAATTACCTGGATTACATATTGCAGTTGTCGAACCAAAAGGATCTCCAGTTCTATCAGGAGGAAAACCCGGAAAGCATAAGCTTGTAGGAACAAGCCCGGGTTTTGTACCGGAAATTTTAAATACTGACGTTTACGATGAAATTATTCAAATAGAGGACGATGATGCTGTAAATATCTTAAGAGAACTCGCACAGATTGAGGGGATATTTCTTGGCCCTTCAGGCGCGGCGGCAGTTTTTGCTGCCATTAAGGTTGCAAAAAAATTAGGAGAAGGGAAACAGGTTGTATGTATTGCCCCTGATTCAGGAGAACGATATTTGAGCATGGATTTATTTGATGAGCAGTAAGAGGCATAACCCCCATCTGATATGAAGGTGGGGGTTTGCTATGGATTTTATAATTTATGTGTGCAACTTGAATTTAAGGGAATTAAAACCAATTACTTTTAATAACCGATTGATTACACAAAATCTTTTATAAAAGTTATATTAATCAGATTTAAAACAAGTGATGTCGGTACAGGAAATTCAAGACGGAATTAGAACTAATGGAATTAAAACTGAAAAAATTTTGTAATTGATAAACAAGTTATAGAATGATTTGTTTATCTAAAGGTCTATTAATTTTAATGTTGAAATAAAGACCAGGAGAAAAAAGTTTGGAAACAGAGAGGGAAGTGTAAAACTATTTTCTAATGCACCCCTCCATTTTTAAATATTTTCTAGTTTACATAATATTTATTATAGGAAGTTATATAATTAGAGGTAATTCCCGTCTCATTATTAAAGTATACTTGTGATAGTGAGATAAAATAAAAAAATTACGCCATAAACAGTATAAAAATTTATAGCGTAATTTTTTTATTTTAGTTATTATAGTTAATCATTTTCAATTTTAGTTAACGGTTCTTTTGCTGGACCTTCAATTACATCACCTTCATATGAAAATCTCGATCCATGACACGGACAATCCCACGTACGATCTCCAGAATTCCATTCGACTTCACATCCTAAATGTGTACAGGTCGTATCAACCATGTGAAGTTTTCTGTCTGTATCTCTGTATACGCCTGTGCGTTTACCTTTGATCCGTGTTATAGTAGCATCATCACCAGCAAGCTCATTAATATTACTTTTAGTGTTTTCCAGCTTACCTTTAATCATATGCTTTGCTACATCCGCATTAATTCTTGTGAATTTCCTTACAGCTGGATCTGCCTGAAATCTTGATGGCATGAATACTTCTTTATAGGGATTATCTCTATTTAAAATATTATCCGTTAGTATAGTTGCAGCGATCGTTCCATTTGTCATGCCCCATTTGCGAAACCCTGTTGCTACCAGGATATTATCCTCGTTTTTTGTGATAGGCCCAATATACGGTACTTTATCTAAAGTTGTTAAATCTTGGGCTGACCAGCGATAGGAAAAATCCTTAATACTAATATACTTCTTTGCAAATTCTTTTAATTCATTATAATGAGTGATTGTTGATTCACCTTGACCTGTTTTGTGATTCTCCCCACTTACAATCCAGAGCTCCTCCCCATTCATATCCGCTTTTCGTATGGATCTAGTCGGTGATTCTGCATTGATGTACATACCTCCGGGAAATTTTTTTGTAGATTTGAAACCGATTACATAAGAACGTTCAGCATACATTCTAGTAAAATAAAAACTTTCCTTATCATAGAACGGAAAATGTGAAGCAGAAATTATATAGTTACATGTAACACGATGACCATCCTTTATGTAAATACTCGGTTTTTCATTAAATTCCACGTCTGTTGCAATAGTTTTTTCATAAAATTGTGCGCCATTATTAATACTTTCTTCAGTAAGGACTTTTAAATATTTCAAAGGATGAAATCTTGCCTGGTTTTTCATACTTAATGCTGCTTTTAATGGTACATTAAATGGCATCTTATCGGCAATTTCACTATCTATTTTAAGTTGGTCATAGGCTTTTTTTTCATTTTCCAAACGTTGAATATATGATTCTGCATTCGTATAGATATAGGCATCTTCTTCTTTATAGTCACAATCGATATGATGTTGCTCGATTGTTTCTTTAATAAATCGCTTGGCTTCTTCAGATGCTTGATAATATTGTGATGCTTTGTCTATACCGAAATGCTGGATCAATTCATCATATATAAGTCCATGCTGGGCTGTTACTTTTGCAGTGGTATGTCCGGTAGTACCGTTTAGAATTTCTCCGGCATCAAGCAATATTACTTTCAAATTTTGTTTCGATAGCAAGTAAGCTGCTGTTATTCCTGTAATGCCACCGCCAACAATCCCCACATCGGCATGAAGTGACTTGTCAAGTTTTGGAAAGGAAGGTAGTTTAACGGAATCACGCCAGAAAGGTTCTGGGTATTGTGGGATTTTAGATTCATTCATTTATAATCGCTCCTTATTAGATTGTGCTGTACATATTATTATCTTTGAAGCTGAAAATATGTATTTGGTCTAATGCATTGCGTTTAGTTTTAAATAACCACACCAGGGTTATATAGAAAGTAAGATAAATTTATGAGGTGATTGTTTGAATAAACATTTGGTAATATACGGACGTGTTCAGGGGGTTGGATTTAGATACACGGCTCAACAAAAAGCACTGGAATATGATTTAACCGGCTGGGTACAAAACAAATTAGATGGTTCAGTGGAAATGGTAGTAGAAGGTGAGGAAAAGCAAACTTATTCATATGTCGAAGAACTGAAAACAGGACTCAACCAATTTATTCAAGTTGATCATATCAAAATAAACACTTATACAGAAAACAAAGGATATAAAGATTTTTCCATAAAATAAACAGCTGCCAAATTTTTATGGCAAAAGCTTAGCCTGAACTTATACAGTAAGAAAATTTTATGCTTTCTTATTACTAAAAAATGCCGCTAACCAAAATTGGTTAGCGGCATTCCTCCTACTGTTCTTCGAAAAACCTTTGATTTAACGCAATATATTCGTTCTCTTCCTGAGGAACCTCATCTTCCATATAGATTGCTTCAACAGGACATACGGCTTCACATGCTCCACAATCAATACAAATATCCGGATCGATGTAGAACATATCTTTCCCTTCCTCTATACAATCAACAGGACATACTTCCACACATTCTCCTGATTTTTCATCTTTACAAGGTGATGTAATTACAAATGCCAAGTAAATCTCCTCCTTCTAAATCGTACTTAACTAATCTACCTTCTATTATTTATTATACCTTAGTTCCTGCTAAAAATAAATTATTCATTTATTTCAATGTCTGTTATAGAATTTAATTTTCGTAGGAGAAGATGTGAGAGAAACATGGAAATTTCTATACGTAAGGGATTCATTATGGTATATAGTCAATCATTTGGAATCACGCTTTTACTAGGGGAATCAGCGAGTATTGTGAATGACTATGCTCGTTGGGATATATACCTATTCAATATATTAACAGCTATATAAAGATTGGTTTATTAGAAATTACAGAAGATCTGAATTTACTATAGAACTCGATAGCGAGTGTAAACCCACTTGGTATCGAATAATTCCCGGAAATGTATGAAGAGAGTCTGGGAATCCTGTTGGTAAACTTGTGCGTATGATTCTAAACATTCCATAAGCACTCCAGGGAAAAATAATCATTATGGTAATTAATTAGAAACACATCCGGATTTCGGAGTTCTTTCCATTGTTGAAATCCAAAATCTGGATCATATTGGTTTAATAATAAAGCCAATAAATTACCATGGCTTATTATAATAATATTTTCTATTTCTTTACTTGAAAAAATGTCTTCCATCACAATGTTTGCTCTAGCAATGACTTCATTGGCAGATTCGCCACCTGGTAAAGCAAAATCTCGATGATAGAAGGAATGTTCGACCACATCCATCCAATCATCAACTGGATCTTCACTTAATATCCGTTCTGTAAGCCGATCATCAATATTGATTTCTATATCTTCTAATTCTGCAAATGGTTTAATACTTTCAATAGCGCGTAGATAAGGACTTGAGATTATTTTATCAAACTTAATATTTTGTTCACTGAAAAATTCTGAGAGAAGATAAGCTTGTCTTATACCAATCGTTGTCAGTGGTGAATCCTTGTGTTGGCCATCAGCAGTACAATGACGGACAAAATAAATTTTTTTCATTGTGAATCATCCCCTCTTCTTGAATTTAATCAGCTGAAACTGATTTCGAAATAGTAAATAAATTATAACATCAATCTACAGAATAGAGAATAGTTCATGTATAAAAAATAACAGGGTTGTCCTCCCCTGTTATTTTATTTCCTTAAAATACTCTTTAAGGAATCCCCCGATTCTATTACTATTGTCTATAATAAAATAAAATTCATCGGTTTCATTTTTAACCTCATATTTTTCCCCGGGCGTTAATTTATTATCAACCACGAATTTTTTTGCATTTGCATGTACACATTCTATTTGTTTGATTGTCTTTGTGTTCTCCCAGTTGAGGTGGATCATTTGTTTTCCTTCTTTCTTTTGAAGAGTAACTGATTTAACAACTTTTTATTATTTTTGGCTCACTTACTTTTTAAACAAATATAAATATTTCTCATAGCCTTCTTCAGTCATTTTATTTTTAGGAATAAATCGCATTGCTGCTGAATTCATGCAATAACGTAATCCCCCTGCTTCCTTTGGTCCATCTTCAAATACATGGCCAAGATGGGAGTCGGAAGCTTTACTTCTTACTTCGGTTCGTATCATGCCATGTGTTGTATCCGTATTTTCTTTCACCTCATAATTGTCGATCGGTTTTGTAAAGCTTGGCCAACCACAGGAAGCATCGAATTTATCTTTTGAAGAGAACAATACTTTACCGGAAACAATATCAACATATATTCCTTCTTCAAAATTATCCCAGTATTCATTTTGGTATGGCGTTTCCGTTCCATTTTCTTGCGTAACATGATATTGTATTGGCGATAGTTGTTCTTGTAATTTTGATTTATCCATTTTTTCCTCCCATGTGTTTTTTATAAAATCCTCTCTGCCCGATCCTTTTTTATATAAACGGTAATGAAAAGATTGCTTCTTATAGTAATCCTGGTGTTCATCTTCGGCAACATAGAATGGCTTAGCAGGTAAAATTTCAGTGACAATCGGCTTAGAAAATTTTCTGCTTGCTCCTAATTCTTCTTTTGACTTTTCAGCAATTTTCTTTTGCTCTTCATTATGGTAAAAAATGGCTGTTTGATAGGACTCTCCTCTGTCATTAAATTGTCCCCCGGGATCTGTGGGGTCAATCTGCTGCCAAAATGTAGAAACAAGCTGCTTATATGACATAATACTCGGGTCGTATGTTATTTGTACTGCTTCAACATGGCCTGTAGAATTTGAACAAACTTCTTCATACGTCGGATTTTCTACTGTTCCTCCCGTATAACCTGAAACAATACTAATAACGCCTGGACGCTCGTCAAACGGCTCTACCATACACCAAAAGCATCCACCAGCAAACGTTGCGATTTCTTTTTCGGCTGTCATAATAATTAATACCTCCAATACTTCATGCTTACCTCTATTTTTCCGTTTATTCAATAAAAAATCAAGCTGTGAGACTTATATTCAGATAAATAGTTTCGGACTGGAAGTTCCATCTCCGCTACTTTGTTCAGAATGCTTTCCAATATCCTTTATGGTTTCATCTTGTTGTAGAGAGTTTTCTTCTTTTTCCGGGATATCATTTGTGTCTGGCATATCACTTGTATTTTCAATTTCCTTAAATGCTTTCATCATTCGATACATTGCAGGAAGATTTTTAACCATCGGTCCATATTCCTCTATGATTGGAGCAGTGGTTTGAACTACCTTTAAAACCTGTTGAACATTATTTAATGTTTTCGATACACCATCAACTCCCCTGTTCATAAGTCCATCTTGTAATTGTTTTGGACGTACGCTTTTTCTGTTATTTGTATTTGGATACCTGTTTAAACGTTGGTTCGGAAACAAAAAATTATTATCAGGCTGTTGCCATTGGCTGGGATGAAAATCTCTGTTACCTTGTGTCGGAAACATACTCATACTCCTCCTTATTATTAACAATCCGTTACGATATTGTATGTACATAATGAAAAAGCGTATAGGCACAAGTACTTTAGAGCTTTATTATTAAAGCAAATAAAATAATCGATTATTTCCCGGGCAACCGCATATAGTAACAATTAACTACTTTTATAACGCTGTTTTTGACGAAAGTGAATGAAAAATGAAAGTAACTGTATAATGATCAGATTGATAATGTTCTCTTTTTTGTAAATTAGCTATAAATAAATTACTGTATTTTGATCTATACTTATGAAATAATTACTAACCTTGACCACTGTTATGGCAGCTTTCCATCAGGTATCTGATAATTGATCAAACGTTTGTTTAATTTTTTCTGACAGTAAACAAAGTACTGATGATTGTTTTAGATTTTTAGGATCTTCAGCCTTTTTTATTTATGAAAAAAATAGCCATGGAAATACATCCAGGGCTATTGCTAGTTCTCTTTTTCTTTATATATATCCCAAAGGTCGTCGAATACCATCAATGCGTTCGCAAAAGGCGTGTTCCACTCTAGATACCTGCTTATTTCATCATAGTCTTTTGAATGTTTGGGGAAGCTATGATCAAAAAAAGCCCAATCAGCCAAACGACTGTAATCATCTGGATTCTTGTTTCCCCTATATGACATTAGAAACTGATAAAAAAATTTCAATTTACTCACTCCATCACGTCAAGCTATCATTGTTCATAAATTCTTCATGTTTTTTCTGTTTTTTACGATAGACAGTTGCAGAAAGATAAATACTGATTTCATATAGCAAAACCAATGGTATAGCAATAATAATCGGCATGATTAAATCCGGTGGTGTAACCATTGTTCCAACAATAATCAATATAAAATATGCATACTTTCTCGATTTCCGCATGAAATCAGGTGTTAATACACCTAAACTTGTCAAAAACATAGCAATAATAGGTATTTCAAAAATCACAGCAAATGGAACGGTTATACGTAATAAAAATTTAAAATATCTTTCAACCGTGAACATCTCCGTAAACATTCCAGCATTTAGATTGAGCAAAAAAGGAAAAATTAATTTCACAAACATAACATAACCAAATACTAATCCGCCGATAAACAAAAGAAAGATAAAAGGAATATAAGCTAACGAGGCTTTCCGTTCATTCGGTGTTAGACCAGGTTTTATGAACAGCCAAACCTGGACTGTTAATAGCGGGAGTGTCGCCACAATTGCAACTAACCCGGCCATGGAGAAATTGACCCAAATGATTTCGCCGGGGCTTATAAGGGTTAAGGTAGTATCTAAATCTTTTGTAAAAAATTCTATTATGTATTCAACATAAATAAAACCGACACCGAAAAATATAATAAAGAAAATAGCTGTTACAATCAATCTGTTTCTCAATTCGGATAAATGCCCAGTAAGGTTCATTTCTTTATCTTCTTCATGTATATGTTCGTCAGCCATTGTTTCACACTCCCAGTCAAATAACGTAAAAGAAGATGCAAGGCTACGTCCCTTACACCTTCACACCGCATCAATTTTTAGTTGATGTATTATTATCTTGCGTTTTTGATGTATTATCTTCCGATGCAATATTATTGGTTGCTTTCTTAAATTCACGTAAGGTCTGGCCCGCAGCTTTACCAATTTCAGGTAATTTGGAGGGACCAAATATGACTAAAGCGACAATAAGAATTAAAATTAACCCAGGGACACCAATACTGCTTAACATTATCTTTCACTCCCCAAGATCTTATTTAGATTCGTTACCTTGAACGATATCTTTTGTTTCTTTTATTTCTTCTGTTACATCACTTGTAAGATCATTTGTTGACTTTTTAAATTCACTTAAGGTTTGGCCCGCAGCTTTACCAATTTCCGGCAGTTTCTTTGGTCCGAAAATCACCAACGCTATAACCAATATTAATATTAATCCTGGAATTCCTATACTTGATAACATTATTACACCTCTTTTATAAACGACATAAGGTATATCTAATTATGAGAAATATACGTAACGCTCAAACGAGTTCTTGTAACATGTATAGTTTAACATGTTTATCTTCATTTAAACAAGCTATAGTTATTTGCTGCTTTTAGGCAATCGATGATTATGTTCTATCATATTGCAGAAAATAATAATCATAGGGATTTGTTTCATTCTTCTCCCCTTTTAAATTGGAAGTAAGGTTCCAATCATCCTCTGAGAAATTCGGGAAATAAGTATCGCCATCGAAGACTTCATCAATTAATGTTATATACATCCGATCAGCATATTCCAGAACCTGTTCAAATATTTTTCCGCCTCCGATTACGAAATATTCTCTATCAGGGTTTTCATTATTCCATTCCTTAATTATTTTCAAATCATGAATGACGTCAACCGCTTCTGGATAATCCGTCTGTTTTCCTGTGATAACAACATTTTTCCGGTTCGGTAATGGCCCCCGCATCGATTCAAATGTTTTTCTTCCCATAATAATCGTTTGTCCAGTTGTCTTTTCTTTAAAAAATCGCAGATCCTTTGGCAAGTGCCACGGCAAATCTTGATTCATACCAATCACATGATTACGGTCCATAGCTAACAGCAATGAAATCATTATCAACTTCC
Source organism: Virgibacillus ainsalahensis (assembly GCF_055380755.1). Lineage (NCBI taxonomy): Bacteria > Bacillati > Bacillota > Bacilli > Caryophanales > Bacillaceae > Virgibacillus > Virgibacillus ainsalahensis. The sequence goes on from NZ_AP043943.1 coordinate 1,668,655, forward strand.
TCCTTCCTTTATTAGTGGTTTATACAGCGATTGGTGCCTTGATCGCCGGATGCGGGTCATAATCAATTAGTTCAAAATCTGTTAGCTCAAAATCAAAGATAGATGTTTTTTCTTTGTTTATTTTGAGCTTGGGGAATGATCTAATTTCACGACTGAGTTGTGTATTTACTTGCTCCACGTGATTTGAATAAATATGTGCATCTCCCAGTGTGTGGACAAATTCTCCAGGCTCTAACTCACATTCATGTGCTATTAAACACGTCAAAAGAGCATAACTCGCAATATTAAACGGCACACCAAGGAAGATGTCTGCACTTCGTTGGTATAACTGACAGGATAATTTTCCATCAGCTACGTAAAATTGAAACAGTGTATGGCATGGAGGTAATGCCATAGTGGGTACGTCTTCTGGGTTCCATGCAGAAACAATATGTCTTCGTGAATCAGGATTGATTCGGATAGATGTAACTACCTCTTTCAATTGATCAATCGCTTCATCTTTAGAAGTTTTCCAATTCCGCCACTGTTTTCCGTAAACAGATCCAAGGTCGCCATATTCTTTTGCAAAATCATCATCTTTCAGGATCTTTTCCTTGAAAATATTCATCTGTTCTTTATATTGTTCATTAAATTCAGGATCCCGCTGACTCCGATTTCCAAAGTTCGTCATATCAGGTCCTGTATAATCTTCACTTGCTATCCACTTTTCAAACGCCCATTCATTCCAAATATTATTATTATTCTCGAGCAAATAACGAATATTCGTATCCCCTTTAATAAACCATAAGAGTTCACTGGCAACCAGTCGGAATGGTACTTTCTTCGTTGTTAATAACGGAAAACCATCACTTAGGTCAAAACGCATTTGATGACCAAACACGGAATAAGTCCCAGTATCTGTACGATCCGCCTTCCTATTTCCGTTATCCAAAATATGCTTACATAAATCCAGGTAAGCTTGTTCACCTTTCACTTATAATCTCCTCCATTTATTAAGAAACTTCTCGTTCATATGTTATATATGTATTTTATCACTAAGTTTGTATCAATTTCCATCATCTTTTCTACCATTCCTTATAAAATTGCTCTAGAAAGCTTTCCATAAACCTGTGTCTTTCTTCAGCAATTTCTTTAGCAGTTGGTGTATGCATTCTATCTTTTAATTTCAGTAATTTATCATAAAAATGTTGGACTGAAGTAAATTCCATCTCTTTATGATAAATCAATTGTCCCTTTGCTCCACCATATGCAAAGGTCCGTGCTATACCAATAGCACCTATTGCATCGATTCGATCTGCATCCTGTACAATTTTCCCTTCAAGTGTGGCGGGTGTATTTCCTTTACTGTAGGAAACATCATTAATTGCTTCTTTAATCTGTTTTATTTTCTGACTGGATAAATCGATGGATGCCAGGAAGGTCATCAGATTTTCTAAAGCATCTTCCGGATCAGGAAAAAGCTTTGCATCTCCAATGTCATGCACCCAGGCTGCTGTTTCACAGATGAAAGAATCTGCTCCCTCTTTAGTGGAAATATGTTTTGCTAATCGAGCTACACGTTTCATATGATTATAATCATGGCCAGTTGCATCAGCAGAGAATTGTTTGTATACATAGTCCTGGATTGCTTGCAGTTGATTATCTTTCATCATTAAAATAACCCAACACCTTTTCCATCTTCAGTTACATCCATATTTAATGCAGCGGGCGATTTTGGCAACCCGGGCATTGTCATTACATCACCGGTTAAAACAACAATAAATCCTGCACCAATAGATGGACGTAGTTCTCTGATATTAATTGTAAAACCATTTGGTCTCCCTAATAGATTTGGATTATCCGAAAGAGAATATTGCGTTTTTGCCATGCATACAGGAAGATGACCCCACCCTTGTTTTTCATAATATGTAAGTTGCTTTTTTGCTTTCGGTGATAATTCGATATCATCTGCACCATAAACGTTTTGAGCTATTTTCCTGATTTTTGTTTCGATTGTTTCATCCAGGTCATAAAGTTTATTAAAGTTTCCTTTGTCTGATTTAATTTTAGTTATTATTTTTTCAGCTAAAGGAATCCCGCCTTCTCCTCCGTTTGCCCATACATCCGTTAATGCCACATCCAGTTCACGATCTCTGCACCAATTATCTATGAAATTTATTTCTGCTTCTGTATCTGTCGGAAATTTATTAATAGCAACCACGAACGGCAGACCAAACGTTTTGATTGTTTCAATATGCTTCTCTAAGTTTTCCATACCTGCTTCTAAGGCATTGACGTTTTCTTCTGTCAGATTGTCCTTTGTCAATCCACCATGCATTTTTAAGGCACGAATTGTTGCGACGATTACGACAGCGTTTGGATCAAAGTCACCAATACGGGATTTTATATTGAGAAATTTCTCTGCACCAAGATCCGCACCAAAACCAGCTTCTGTTACGACATAATCTCCTAATTTCGCGGCAATTTTTGTAGCCATAATACTATTACAACCATGTGCAATATTGGCAAATGGACCGCCGTGCAGAATGGCTGGTGTATTTTCAGTCGTTTGTACCAAATTTGGCTTTAAAGCGTCTTTCAGCAATAATGTTAAAGCTCCTTCCACTTTCAAGTCACTCACTACTACTGGTTTCTCATCATACGTGTAGCCAATTACAATGTTTGCAATTCTTCCCTTTAGATCTTCAAGGCCTGTGGCTAAGCATAATATAGCCATCATTTCAGAAGCAACCGTAATTGTAAACCCGTCTTCTCTCGGGCCACCGCGTGATGGCCCACCTAAACCAACAACAATTTGACGTAATGCCCGATCATTCATATCAATTACGCGTTTCCATTCAATTCTCCTTGGATCAATACTTAGTTCATTACCATGATGAATATGATTATCTATCATTGATGCGAGAGCATTATTTGCGCTTGTTATAGCATGAAGATCCCCGGTAAAATGTAAATTGATATCTTCCATTGGGAGTACTTGAGAATAACCACCACCTGCAGCTCCACCCTTTAACCCCATTACAGGGCCTAAAGATGGCTCCCTTAGCGCGATGACAGCGTTTTTCCCAATCTTATTAAAAGCCTGACCTAAACCAACCGTTACCGTAGACTTCCCCTCTCCTGCCGGTGTTGGATTGATTGAGGTAACTAAGATTACTTTCCCATTTGTTTTGTTTTTTAATTTATTCAATAGTTTATCCGATAGTTTTGCTTTCCTGTGACCATAGGGTTCCCAGTCTTCTTCCGTCAGATTAAGTTCTGCTGCAATGTCTTTAATCGGTTTAAGACTGGTCTGTTGAGCAATCTCTATATCTGTTCGCATCTAATTACCTCCTTATTTTTTCATATACCATAAGTGTACCTTTTTTTATATTACTTTTCACTTTTTATGAAAATTCTATGTGTATAAATTTTCTATTAAGTTAAAAAATATTCTTTTTAAGTAAAAATATGGAGTCTATTTCTTGACTGAGCAATATAAATAAGCTATATTAGGGTCAAGCAAAGAAGATGTATGGAATCATTAAAGACAGGCAGCTTCTATAGAAGTGGGTGTAATAGTGATCCTACACTTCTATAGGTGCTGCCTATTTTGATGTTCCGGCTATCGACTTTGTATTAACACGTTTAACGTGAAAGTTTTTAGGAGGATTATTTACATGGAAAATGGAGTAGTTAAGTGGTTTAACGCAGAAAAGGGGTATGGCTTCATTCAATTGGAAGAAGGAAATGATGTATTCGTTCATTATTCTGCTATCCAGGAAGAAGGCTTCAAAACATTAGAAGAAGGACAAGAAGTTTCTTTCGAGATTGTCGAAGGTGAACGTGGCCCACAAGCTGCAAATGTAACAAAAAAATAATGCATATATAAGTGGTAATCTTAATCGATTACCACTTTTTTTGTATCCTTGAACGCTCTTTCTTCAATAGGAATTCGTACAGTTAATAAAAGAATATGCAAGATTGGAAATACAATCGCCGTAATATATGCATCAAATAACAAGGGAATGATGAATAGTTCAATCCCAACTATGATGTAATTTGGATGTTTAACATACTTGTATGGTCCTTCCTTTACTAAAGAAAATTGTGGAGAGATAATAATCTTCGTATTCCAAAACCTGCCCAATGTATAAATACACCAAAACCTGAGGCTTTGTGTAATGATAAATAAAGTTAACAGAAAGTAACTTAATCGCACATAGCCTACGTCACGTATGATAATTTCCGATAACATAAAAAGGAAAAATAGAACATGGAGAATGACAAAAAACTTATAATGTTCTCATCCCTTTTCAACCCCGCCTCTGGCTCTCATCCATTTTTCATTTCTTCTTGCAATAACTAATTCAATCAAACGTTGCAATATAATAATAATCAGAAGAATCCACATATATACCGGCATCTTAAGTCCACTCCAATAATAACAATTCAGAACTAAACCCCGGTCCCAGTGCAGATAAGATACTTAATTCATTTGGGTTGACATCATCCTTCATTGCTTCTTTGAGTACATAAAATACAGTAGCTGAAGACATATTCCCATGGTTTGCCAAGACATTATAAGGATGCATTAACTTCCTGCGTGTAGTTTGAACGACCCCTTCCATCGCATCCAATACCTTTTTTCCACCAGGATGCGCAATAAATGAATGAATCTTTTCTTCATTCAAACCTATAGCTTGTAAAAATGAATAAATATGACCACTCCAAAAGGAACGAACCAAAGCAGGAATACTTTTTGAAAAAACAACTTCTAAACCACTATTCGTAACATCCCAACCCATAACAGAGGTACTTCCTTTTTTAGTCCTTGAACTTGATTGAATAATTTTCGGTGTGCTCTTTTTGTGAATTGAAAGTAATGGAGATGCTTCACCAATAGCCAAAACAGCACTCACGCCGTCACCAAAAAGGGCACTGCCAATTAGGTTGCTTTTTTTCACATCATCTTTTTGGAACGTAAGACTACACAATTCAGCGCATATGATTAATGCTGTTTTGTCAGGATGAGCTGTGAGCCAATCAAAAGCTCTCGATAATCCGATCGCACCACCTGCACACCCAAGCCCCCATAATGGCATGCGACTCGTTTCCTCACGAAAAGGTCGTTCATTAAACAAATAAACATCCATAGAAGGTGTTGCAATCCCTGTACTGGAAACGAATATAATCATATCAACTGCTTCATATGGAATATCCTGTTTTAAATAATCCTTGTTGGTTAAACAATGATCAACAGCATCAAGCATAAGCTTCTTCGTATATGTTTGGTAAAGGTCGTTCCTTTCTTTAAAAGAATGGTTCTGCTTTAACCATTCCTTATCTACTACGAATTGCCGTTTTTGCACAGCAGCATTATCAAATACAGGCAACAATCGTTTTATATGTGTTTGAGAATCGGAAAATACCTCTAATACCAATTCCTTCACTTCTTTTTGTGAAAGCTCATATTCAGGGATTCCAACGCCAACCGAACTGATGTAAGTCATAGTGCCACCCTTTTGTAGTACGATTTTTTGTTATGATTCCCCATTTATAATAAAAATATTAAAGATCGTAGATGGCTGTGTATTTATTTGTTAGATAATTAACCAGGTATTCGGGATTTAATTTTTCATTTGTAACATCCTCAACAATTTCCAGTGGTTTTTTCATTTTACCAAATTGGTGGACATTTTCTTTCAACCAGCTTGTTAACTGACTATATTCATTATTAAGTATGATTGAATTAAGATTATTCTCTTTTGAAAATGTATGATGAAATTGCGCTGCATACATGTACCCTAATGCATAAGAAGGAAAATAACCGAAGTCGCCGCCGGCCCAGTGAATATCTTGCAGTACTCCTTCTCTGTCCGTAGGTGGAGTAATTCCCAGATAATCATTCATTTTTTCATTCCACAAGTAAGGTAAATCTTTAACCTGAATGTCCCCATTTATTAATGCTTTTTCAAGTTCATAACGAACCATTATATGTAGGGAATAAGTTAATTCATCTGCTTCAATCCGAATCAATGAAGGTTTTACTTCATTTACAGCTTTGTAAAAAACATCTAAAGGTATCTGTTCGAAGTGATCAGGAGCGTAAGATTTAAATAAGTCATAGTTGCTTTCCCAGAATGCTTTATTTCTGCCAATAAAATTTTCCCAGAACAGCGATTGTGATTCATGGATTCCCATAGAAGTTCCTGATGATAATGGTGTATTTGCAAGCTTTGAACTGATATTTTGTTCATATAGTGCATGTCCACCTTCGTGGATGGTTCCAAATACCGCCATGCGAAAGTCTTCTTCATCATACCTGGTGGTAATGCGCACATCATTTTGATTTAAGGCAATAGCAAAAGGATGAATGGTTTCGTCAAGTCTTCCTGAAGTGAAATCATAGCCCATCTTCTCTAAGATTTCCATAGTAAAGGCTTTCTGATTCTTTTTTGGAAAAGGACTGGTCAAAATGGAAGAATCAGGTTTTGTATTGCTTTCTTTAATTTTATCGACTAAACTGCTGAGAGAACTCCGTAGTGCAGGAAACACGTTATCCAATACTTCGGTTGTTACCCCTGGTTCATAATTATGTAAAAGGGCATCATAGATGTTGTCCTCATAGCCCCAATATTCAGCGAATTTTTTATTATATTCCACTAGTTCTTCCAAATAGGGCTGAAATAAAGAAAAATTATCTTTCTCTCTTGCCTCTTGCCAAATGGATTCCGCTTTTGACTGTAACTTCACATAATCTTTGTACTCTTCCTTAGGGATTTTCCTATTTCTTTCATAGGCTTCTTCAGACACATTCACTGCTTTTTTAATCACTTCATCATCCGAGTGAACCTTTAAAATATCAATAAAATATTTTATTTTTTCGGATGTTTCCAACTGGTGTATTTTTTCTGCCAAAAATCCTACAACTTCGGAGCGTTGTTCCGCTCCGCTTTTTGGTATCTTTGTACGCATGTCCCAATGTGTCAGCATCATAACTTCCTGATACGAGCTTAATTCTTTCAACAATTCCTTGTAATCTTTTTCCAATAAATACGTATTATCCAAACTTATTCCCCCTTAATCTTTTTTCCGAAATATTGATAATAGTCGGTACGAATAAAACCATTAAACAGTTTTCGTTTCTTCGTTGCTTTCTCTCCATAATATTTCTCGAAATCTTCAAATGCAGTCATGATATACACACTCCAACTGGGGTGAGCTTTCATCACACTACCCAGCTGCTGATATATTTTTGCTATATTCTCTTTATCTCCCAGCCGCTGTCCATAGGGAGGATTACCTATGATATACCCGTTTTTACTACGTATAAATAAATCTTCCGCCCGCATCTGTTTCCATGTGATTAAATCTGCTAATCCTGCCTCCACAGCATTGTCATTTGCTATCATCACGAGTTTATGATCAATATCCGATCCGGTAATGTCCAGTTTTTGATCATAATTTGCCTTGTCTTCTACCTCTTCAAATGCTAAATCCCAATATTTGCTTTTAATAAGCGGCCAATTTTCCGAGACAAATTCACGGTTGAAGCCTGGCGCGATGTTTTGGCCGATTAGTGCTGCTTCAATTGCAATTGTTCCTGACCCGCAAAATGGATCAATCAATGGAAATTCAGGCTTCCAATTGGTGAGCATAATGAGGGCTGCAGCCAATGTTTCCTTTAATGGAGCCTCTCCCTGGCCAACCCGATATCCCCTTTTATGGAGACCAGCACCTGATGTGTCAATGGTAAGAGTGACTGTATCTTTCAGCAGTGCTACCTCTACTTTATACAACGCACCGGATTCAGGCATTTTAGAAGCAAGACCGTATTTGAGTTTTAAACGTTCCGCAATAGCCTTCTTGACAATTGCCTGACAATCCGGAACACTGTACAGTTTAGATTTCACAGATTTTCCGCTAACCGGAAATTGTCCTTCTTCAGCAATAAATGCTTCCCATGGGAGGGCTTTTGTTGATTCAAATAATTCGTCAAAGGTCACAGCCTTAAATTTACCCACAAGTACTTTGACGCGATCAGCGGATCGAAGCCACAAATTACAGCGGGGAATCGCTGATACTGGAGCTTCAAAAATCACCTTTCCATTATCCACCTCAACATCATAGCCTAATTCTTTCACTTCATTAGCAACAACCGATTCAAGCCCCATAGCTGCGGTTGCAATTAAAGTAACATTTTGCATAAAACTTATCCCTTCATTTTTAAATTAAATTAATTTTAGTTTACCATATTTTGTTTTAATAAATGAAAACATAACCACTGTGTTTGGAAAATCTCAGTTTTTGGCGCAATCTAATAACAGGTCGCCTTATAGATTTATTCTTTCCCAAGGAAAAACAAAAAACCTTTCCAATAGCATTACTGCCATTAGAAAGGTTGGTTTATCTATTGCAAGACCGTTAAATACTCGATAAGCCATGTTCTGTTCCATTGTACTTCATGCGGTGGTCAGCCTCGTACGCCGGTTGTAATCATCTATCTACAAGTAACACTTGTCTCCAATTCGGTTGAATTCCCTACTAAAGAGTGCCCCTACCAATATTTGGGTTGCTCACTCGCGGGGTTTACCTCGTTCCACCTGAAGTGTTTCCACTTCAGCTACGTCACTGTGGCACTTTCAAGGAACGTATTCCATATCATCACTGACTTAGGAATTTTTCCTGCCGTTAACCCTTAAGGTTACCCTGACTTATGATTTCGTCAAGCGCGAACACTACAAACCTCTCAGTTTGTGTGAGCATGGACTTTCCTCTGTATATAAATACAGCGATTACCTGAGTATTTAACTTTTAAACAGAAATATAGTCTAACACATATAAACAAATCATTCAACAGAAGGAAAAAATCAGTTCTTCTCTACTAAGAACCATTAACATTTTCCGCTTCTGTATATTTTTTTCCGAACACTGCTTTTTCTAAATTTGAAAGTCTCTTGAGTACGTCATAATTCACTTGCTGAGTTTGTTGGGAAGAACGGGACCTGCTTTGATCCTGCGAGCTTTTTTTAAATCTTTCAATTTCCTGTTGCAATCTTTCAATTTCCTGTTTAAATGCGTCGTAATCCTGAATAACCACATCAAGAAATTCATCTACTTGTTCTTGATTATAACCACGCATGGCTGTTTTAAATTCTTTCTCCAGGATATCTTTTCCATTCAGTTGTACGCGATTTAGACTCATATTACATTCACCTCGTATTTTCCGCTTGTTTTTGTTAGCAACTAACCACATGTCAATTTTATTATTTTTTACTGCTACTCGTAAGTATAATTTCTAGTTTTATAAATTATATCATAAAAAAGGAAACTGAAAAATCAGTTCCCAATTATTATTGCCCTAATTATAATTATAAACGTAATGATTTATTTATCAAGTAAATCATTTGGTGTGAAAGAAAATGGCAATAAATTCTCCATGGAGAGTGTTTTTATATCCTGATTTAGATTTGTCAAATGAATTTTCATTTCACCATCAAAAAATTCACTCATTACCTGACGACAGGCACCACATGGCGGAACAGGCCGTTTTGTATCTGCGGCAACAGCCATCTCCAAAAATTCAGTTTCCCCTTCGGAAATGGCTTTAAAGATGGTTACACGCTCGGCACAACAGGTTACGGAGTAAGCAGCATTTTCAATATTAAAGCCTGTATACAGCTTACCCGATCTGGTTAATAGAGCTGCTCCTACAGGGAATTTGGAATATGGCACATATGCATGTTTTCTAATGTTGATTGCTGCTTCAATCAAGTTATTATTTTTCATAAATAATCTCCTTCGCATTTCTCGTTGTAGTTTTAAGAAATTATTTGTAGTCACAAACGTCGTTTTATTCACTCTTTAATTCACTTAATAATTGATCAAAAATGTAATGAATGGAATGATTAAGTTCCATATACCTTTTTCTTTTCACATCATGATAGTAGCTGTGCATCATAAGTAATTCCATGTTTTCACGTGTTGAGGTGATTTGTTGGGGGTGTACATTTACCTTCCTTGCTTTTACAACGGATAAGGCGTCTTCCTCCCATTTTTCTAGACGTTCATAAATAGGAGTGGTATCTTCTTTCACCAGTGAAAAAAACTTTATATCTTTTTTATCCTCAGGAGGTGGGTTATTTTCGTACCTTTTCATTAAACGATTCAGGTTTGTTTTTAATTGTTCAGTTTGTTCTTTTAATGTCATCATGCAAGAACCGCCTTTATTTCTAAAATGTAATCTCCTTATACTGTACCATTTTCAGAAGGAAATGACACTTTTTTAACTGAAATTCTTGTTTTGTTAATTTCAGTCAGCTGATGCTGGAATCTCTCCCACACCTCTTTATCCACTTGCATCGTTAACTTTTGATCAATGACTCTGATTTGATCTGCCATCCGTTGAAGAGATGCTTCCAATTCTTCATGGTTTACACCAGATGTTTCCGCCACAGAATTTCTCGCTGCTAATGCCATTTTAATCACCCTTTTTATTTGACTTAACTTACTTATTCTTGATTCAAACACAGCCTCCTTCCTGTTCGACAAAACTAGAAATAAAGGTACAAAACAACAAAATAAATGATTATTTAACTAAAAAGAGACACACTAACCAATAAAGGAGGTTTGAAAATGAGCCATAAAAAAAGAGAGCCGAAAACAACCGAGACCAAAAGAGATAAATCATTAAAAACTGGTGATAAAAAATTGGATGGCCCGAATAGACCATCAACGTAAACAACTAAGTAAGAAAAAAAGGGGCTTGCTACTATTACAGCAGGCCTCTTTTTCATAATTTGTAGCGAATAGCCGTTACCCCCCCTATTTCCAGATTTACATACGAATACTATGTTGTTTTGGATTTCTTAGTAAATACCAGGATATGCTGAACAATCTTTAAATACGGAACGTTTTAATAAACAGGTACGGAAAATTCTATATAAATGTAGTGATTTGTAATATAATGGATATATGCAACCTTCATCTTGCAGAATTTAATACAGTATTCTACAATGTCTCTCTGATTAATGCTTTATTAATTATCACGTGAATGGTTTTCTGATATGATACTGTAATATGCAGGAGGGATTATTTGATAAATTATCCGAATGGAAGAAAGAAACTCCAACCAAAAAACAAGCCAGCAGGAACAATAAATAATAAATATAGTAACCGTGGTATGACACTAGAGGATGATATTAATACAACAAATAAATTTTATTTGGAGTCAGAGAAGGCAATCATTCATAAAAAGCCCACTCCTGTACAAATCGTAAAAGTGAACTATCCGAAAAGGAGTGCGGCAGTAATAACTGAGGCATATTTCAAACAGGCGTCCACTACTGATTACAACGGTTTATATCGCGATAAGCATATAGATTTTGAAGCTAAGGAAACAAAGAATAAAACAATGTTCCCCTTAGCGAATATCCACGATCATCAAATGAAACATATGGAGTCGATTGTTCGTCATGGCGGTATTTGTTTTTTAATTATACGGTTTTCAGCATATGATGAAACATATTATTTTCAGGCAGAGAAACTTTTTCCATACTGGTACGACAAATTAAGTGGTGGTAAAAAATCCGTCCCCTATGAAAATATAAAACAAGAGGGATATCTTATTCCATTGAAATACCAGGAAAGAGTAGATTATTTGACAATAATAGATAAGCTTTACTTTTAGAACGGAGGAAAATGAGCTATGGCAAACAACAGCCAATCTCGAACAGCAAGAAGAAAACAGAATAAAAACAAAAAGAAACCTTTATGGAAAAAAATAGTATTTACATTATTAATAGTATGTTTAGTAATGGGAATTGGAGCAGCGGGATTGACCACCTATTGGATTGCAACAGCGCCGGATGTTGATGCATCTATGCTTTCCGATCCTTTTCCATCACAAATATTGGACAAAGATGGAGAAGTTTTCGCTTCCCTCGGAGCGGAAAGCCGGACAAAAATTGAATTTGACGATTTACCTGAAGTATTGATTGATGCAGTAACCGCAACGGAAGATGCAAGATTTTTTGATCACCCTGGTGTCGATATCAGAAGGGTTGGCGGTGCAATTGTCGCTAATATAACAGATGGCTTTGGTTCTGAAGGAGCCAGTACAATTACACAACAGGTTGTTGAAAAGTCATTTTTAACACCGGATAAGAAAATCAGTCTTAAAGTCCAGGAGATGTGGCTGGCCCTTAAACTGGAACAAGAGTATTCAAAAGAAGAAATAATGGAAATGTATCTGAATAAAATTTATTACGGAAGTGGAGCATATGGCGCAGCAAAGGCTGCGGAAATATATTTTGGCAAGACGGACTTAAATGAACTCACATTACCGGAGGCCGCTATCCTTGCGGGACTCCCACAACGTCCATCAGCCTATAATCCTTTTGAAAATCCTGAATTAATGAAAGACAGAATGAACACGGTATTATCGTTGATGGTTCGACACGGTAAAATTTCCGAAGAACAGGCAGAGGAAGCTAGCCAGGTTGATATTACCTCCTTATTAACGGATTCAAGACCTGATTCGGTACAATACGAGGCATTTTTGCAGCAGGTTAATGATGAAGTCAGTGAAAAAGTGGATGGAGCAGATATATATACAGACGGACTTACAATTCATACGACATTAGATACAGATGCACAAGAGCATGTGGAACATCTGTTATCTGATGAGTCTCCGATAAGTTATCCGGATGAAGATCTTCAGGCAGGTATGACAATCCTCGATACAAAAAACGGGGCAATCCGTGCCATAGGAGGAGCTCGAGGAGGATTGGAAAATGATGGGTGGAACTATGCGATTGATGGTGGCCGGCAGCCTGGTTCGACGATAAAACCAATTGTCAATTATGGACCGGCAATTGAATATAATAATTGGTCAACCTACCATCAATTTAATGATAACGGCGCATACCAAGTAGGTGACCACACGTTTAGCAATTTTGACAATCAGGCCCATGGCTGGGTATCCATGCGGACAGCTTTAAGTAAATCTTATAATATACCCGCTCTACAAACACTTGAGGAAGTTGGCTTGGACAATGCATCTACATTTTCTGAAAGTTTAGGAATACCATTGGAGACAACACAGATCGGGGAGGCAATTGGTGGAACAAGCACAAGTACCACTCCTCTACAGATGGCAGGTGCCTATCGCCCATTTGGAAATGAGGGAATCTATAATGAGCCTTATGCTGTAACAAAAGTTGAATTCCCTGATGGAGAAACGGTTGAACTCCAGCCGGAACCTGAGGCAGTAATGGCTGACTCTACTGCTTATATGATTACCGATATACTGAAAACTACGATGTCAGAAGGAACAGGTACATCAGCAAACGTTCCCGGACTTGCTGATGCTGGAAAAACAGGTACAACCAATCTTGATGATGGTAGTGCCGGGGATGCCTGGTTCAGTGGTTATACAACAAATTATACAATAGCAATTTGGACAGGATATCCGCAAAATGATCCATTAACTGATACTTCCATTTCGCGGCAACTGTATAAAAATGCAATGAACGAGATTTCAGCAGGTATCGATACACCTGATTTTGAAAAACCTGATTCGGTTGTTGAAGTGGAAGTGGAAAAAGGTTCCAATCCCGCTGCATTGCCAAGTCAATATACACCGTCTTCTGAAATTGTAACGGAATTGTTTGTAAGAGGTAGTGAACCGACCAGTACTTCAGAAAAATTTGATCAGCTTGATCCTGTAGATAGTCTGAGCGCTGAATATAATGAGGATTCAAATTCAGTAAATGTTGAATGGAACTATGACTCAGATGCTGATGTTTCATTTGAAGTAAGCGCAAGTGAAAATGGTGGACAAATGCAAAGCTTATCGTCCACGACAGATACATCCCTGGAAATTTCGGATGTAGAACCAGGAACAGATTATGAGATCCAGGTTGTTGTAGTAGATAACAATGATGAATCCAATACAAGTGAAGCAAGGTCGACTTCTATTACAGTACCAGACGGTGAGAATGATGAAGATGACGGCAGCGATATAGGATCTGTCGAAGGTTTAAGTGGAACATACAATGAAGAAAATCAAATCATTGATGTTTCCTGGCAGTATAATGGCCCGGCAGCAGAATTTGAGGTAAGTGTAAACGGCCAGACACAAACAGTATCTTCAAACGGTATGGAAATTAGCGGTATTCAGCCTGGACAAGCATATACGATTAATGTTACTCCTATCGGGGCAAATGGAGATAGTGAGGAGCTCCGTGGTGAGACACAAAGTACAGAAGTCACCGTACCGGAGGAAGAAACCGATAATGAAGAAGAGAACAGTAATGAGGAAGAGAACGCTAACGATGAGGAAACGAATAACGAAGAAGAGAATGGCAACGAAGAAGAACCAGATACCCCTGTAGAAAACGGTAGTGAAGAAGAATCTGATAATGAGGAAGAGAACAATAATAATGAAGAAGGTTCTGGTAGCGGCGAAGAAACGACGAATGAAGAAGAAAACAATAATGAAGAACAAGATAGTAACGAAGAAGGTTCTGAGTAATAACTGATTCTATTAGAAAACTTGGCATTCGCTATAGTTAGGCGGATTGCCCAAATCCACACTTATCCAGTAAGAAAGTTCTTACCTGCCAAAAAAGAGGTAACCCCTAATTTTAGGAGTTTACCTCTTTTTTGTTTATGAAAATCAAATGTATACAGCATATCAAGGTAAACCGGTGCTTGTTCACAAACAGGAAAGTATAAGACTCTCCTCTTTTTTAGTGCATCCTTTAATCAACTATTTATCTTTTTCAAGCGCTTCTGCCCTTCCCTACATATATCAAGTAATGGGCACTCCGGACAGTTTGGATTTCTTGCCTTGCAATGATACCTTCCAAAGAATATCATTCGATGATGTGTTTCGCTCCATTCTTCTCGTGGTACTTTACGCATCAGTGTTTCTTCTACTTCAACCACAGAATCCTTCCAACGGCATATTCCCAATCGCTTGGATACACGTTCTACATGTGTATCAACGGCAATTGCAGGTTCATTGAATGCTATGGAAGCAACTACATTAGCAGTCTTCCTTCCAACCCCGGCAAGTTTCATTAATTCTGCTTTCGTTCTTGGTACTTGTCCTTCGTATTCATCAAGTAATACCTGACATAGTTTCTGTATGTTTTTTGCCTTTGTACGGTACAGTCCAATTGATTTAATATCACGTTGTAGTTCTTCCAAGGATACAGCTACATAGTCCTCAGGTACCTTATATTTTTTAAATAAATCAGCCGTTACCCTGTTTACAAGTGCATCGGTACATTGGGCAGATAACAAAACAGCAATAACCAGCTCGAATGGATTAGAGTGATTCAGTTCTCCTTCTGCGTTCGGAAACATTTCTTTCATCTCATCCAAGCAATGTCTTATCTGCTTCTTATTTAACATAATCTCAGTCTTCCCCTTCCAACCAATTATAATAAAATGATGTATCTCTTTTTGTTGTATTTTCCTGCTTTTTTTCCTGTTTATGATGGAAGTTTTTACTTGCTTCTCTTGCCTGTTCCACGGAATGAATTCCTTTCTTTTTCCATTCTCTCAGGATTCGATCAATATATTTAAAATTCAATTTCCCCATTAATACAGATTCCCGAAGACCCGCTTTAATTAAGGATGGAGCGATTTTATCTTCGTCAAGCCAGGCATTTATTGTTTCAATTTCAAATGGAGATAGCGGTCTGCCAAACTCCTGTTCAAATAATATGAAAATAGTGCCATCTAATTGTTCTTCTTGTTCTTCCTTCGGCTGCTGTTCAGTTGTATATAGTTTTTTCCAAAGCGGATTAAGGGAATAAGCTTCACTTATCTGGTTTTTTTCATTTTCTTTCTGATTAATCAACAGAAAGTTTTTCTGGATTAGTTTACGTAAGATGTTTGCACAATCTTTTTCATTAATCGTTAAATGTTCTGCGATTTCATAAGGTGTTGGAAAGTCATTTTCCTCTTGCAGAAATCGGTGTAATTGTAAAATTACCATTACCTCTATTTCATTAAGACCCAGTGAAATATAACCCGTAAGTAATTTTTGGGGAACCGGCAACTGATTTAATAAAATTTGCTGTAATGAAAAAGAATTTGTCATGTTAATATAGCACCTCACTTATAGTATAGCATGAATCTTATTTTTAGAGTGAAACGACAATCAGCTGGGGCCTTTAACGCCCCAGGATGTGAAATTTTAATGTGACGGTGGCACGAATAGTAAATCCCAGACCATAGGCCAATGATAAAAATCCCTTGCTTTACTTATTTGCAAGGGATTTGTTGATTAAACAAAATGTTTTATGGATAGAGTCGGTTTAGAAGTCTTGGAAATGGAATCGTTTCTCTTACATGATCTACACCAGATAACCAAGCTACAGTTCTTTCAAGGCCTAGCCCGAAACCGGAATGTGGCACACTGCCATACTGACGAAGTTCCAGATACCATTTATAAGCAGGGCCGGTCAACCCATGTTTTTCATACCGTTCTTTCATTAGTTCCAAATCATCTATCCGCTGTGAACCACCAATAATTTCCCCATAACCTTCAGGGGCAATTAAATCAGCACATAAAACGACATCCGGTCTCTCCTGATCCGGTTTCATATAAAACGCCTTTATTTCTGCAGGGTAATTCGTAATAAAGACAGGTTTATCAAACGTTTCAGCAATAGCGGTTTCATGTGGAGCACCGAAATCTTCTCCCCATTCAATATCAGTAAAACCTTTTTCCTTCAGCAATTCCACTGCTTTATCATATGAAATTCTAGGGAAGGGAGCTTTTATTTTTTCCAGTTTTGATCTATCTCTTTCCAATATATCTAATTCAAGTTTACAATTTTCCAAAACACCCTGGACAATAAAACTTACATATTGTTCCTGAATTTCAAGACTTTCTTCGTGGTCCACAAAAGCCATTTCCGGTTCAATCATCCAGAACTCAATCAAATGCCTTCGTGTTTTTGACTTCTCTGCGCGAAATGTCGGTCCAAAGGAGAACACTTTTCCAAATGCCATAGCAGCAGCTTCCATATATAATTGGCCGCTCTGCGAGAGATAAGCTTCTTCATCAAAATATTGTGTTTTAAATAATTCAGTTGTACCCTCAGCAGATGACCCCGTAAGAATTGGTGGATCAATTTTCACATACCCACCATCATTGAAAAATTGATATGTTGCCCGAATGATTTCATTACGAACTTTCATTATGGCATGCTGTCTTTTAGACCGGAGCCACAGATGTCGGTGATCCATTAAAAATTCCGTACCATGTTCTTTTGGTGTTATCGGATATTCGGTTGCCTCATGAATCAATTCTATTTCACTGACTTGCAATTCGTAACCAAAAGGAGACCTTGTATCTTCCACTATTTTTCCGGTTATGTACATGGAAGATTCCTGGGTCATGTTTTTAGCCAATTGGAAGGTCTCTTCACTTACATCATTTTTTGCTACAACACCTTGAATAAAACCTGTTCCATCACGAAGCTGAAGAAATGCGATTTTACCACTTGAACGTTTATTGGAAAGCCATGCGCCAATCGTGACAGTCTGTTCATTATAATTTGGCACATGTGAAATAGTTGTTTTCAAATAAATTACCTCCATTAATTAACTTTAATGTAAATCGTTTTCTAATTAAACATCGAATTAAGACGGTATTGTTTATGTTGTGCCCCATCATAGATGGATACATAAGCGAATACATAGTTGTTTGCTTCATCGTAATATGTTATTTCCCATAATTCATTTCCATCATCCAATGCTGGTACGATTTCAATTAATTCACAGCCGTTACATTGTTCGCTCCATTGGCTCTGAATCTCTTCTTCAGGAATTATTTCATTCCTGTCAATTGTAGTCAGATTCTTTTCTCTTCCTGCTAAAGGATAAAAAATTATCTTTTCTTCATTATCCTCATTTTTCCCAAAGACGACATGGTATGCTTCAGAGCCATTAAATTGTTCGATTTTAGATACTTCAGTAAGTGAAGTAGCACCAAGGAGCTGTGCTTCTGTTTCAGCATAAGCTGAATTTTCATCCTTTTGAATATCCTTATATAGAAATATGGCGAATATCAAACAAATTAGAGCAAATATAGCAATTGCCAGCAAACTCCATTTAACCCAGCCAAACTTTGAATCTTGATTATTGTACATTATTTTCACCCAAATTTAAATCAGTCATCATATCTTCCTTTTATGCTCATTTTATCCAGCTTCCACCATTTGTGATACATTCTTCTTGTTTTATTAAAATTTGCAAATCATAAATGATGTGGCATATGCAAACAATATGTATCATGTTGATGTAAATGATATGAAACATATTAGTTACTTGTAAGCCATACAGAAATGTGTTTCATTATTTTATTCAACAAATTTCTTCCATCCCATACCTTTATATACTGATGCTTATTAATGAAGCATCAGTATTTTTTTTAGACTTTATCGGATAAGAGTTAAGAGGCTCATTGCTCATAAAGGTTTATTTTAAAACCACTTCCTGGCTGCTTCCATTAGTTTATTGGTAGAATCAACCGTTATTGGTACATCAGGAATTGATTCAGTAAAGAATTTTCCATAACGGGATTTTGTGACCCTTGCATCACATACAAAGACAATACCTCTATCGCTTGTGGAGCGGATCAATCTTCCGAATCCCTGTTTGAACCGAATCACAGCGTTCGGTAGTGCTAATTCGAAAAAGGCGTTTTTACCATTATTTTTAAGCTGGTTTGATTTTGCTTCAAATATTGGGTGGTCTGGTGGCTGAAATGGCAGTCGAACAATCATCAGGCATGATAAATCTTCACCAGGTATATCCACACCTTCCCAAAAAGAGCTTGTTCCCAAAAGTATGGCTTGATCAAAGTTTTGAAAATTTTTCTTTAGCCGTGTTCTGCTGCCGCTTGATACTCCTTGTGCAATAATAACATATTTATCGATATCAATCGTTTCTTTCAAAATCGCATGCGTTTTTTTCAGCATGTCATAGGACGTAAACAAAACGAGCATTCTACCATCCGTTATCTCGGCTAAAGAAATAATGGCTTCACATGTTGCATAAATAAAATCATCGATATTCCCATGTTTAATATCCGGAAAGTCATCCGGGATAAGAAGCTGAACCTGATCCTGATATGAAAAAGGTGAATTAATTTTCTTTGTTACTATACGTTCTGAATTCAGTCCCAGTCTATTTTGAATAAACGAAAATGAATTTCTCATTGTTAATGTTGCACTTGTTAAAATAACACTTGCTTTTTTATCGAAAAAGTCATTTGCGAGTAATGTAGACACATCGGTTGGCTCACTGTATAAATAAACTGCATTTTTTGCACCGTATGTCTCAATTTCAATCCATTTAACCTGTGACTGTCCTTCTGAGTTTTCCATTATAAACAACTGTTCAATACGATCAATAAATGACTGGAGGAGTTGTATGTTTACATTGATCTCTTCCCTATCGTATTTATCCAGGATTTCTTTTTTATCAAAGTATTGCCCTATTATCGTAAGTATATGAATTAAATCACGAATAAAAAAGGTTAACCTTGTAGCCATTTCTTTAATTGGATTCCACTTTTCAGGGTACTCCTTAGCCGATTCAAAACGGTATTGTGTTCTTCCTATATCACTTAATGATTTATTATTTCTTTTTTGATCGACTACATATTGAAACAGTGTACGAAATAAATCATCGATTTCATATTTCGCCTTTGCAAGTATATCATCCCATTGTTCTAATGGTAATTCACTCTGATTAAACATGTAATTCTTGAGGATTTTTCCTAATGTTTTTGCTTCTTCAATGCTTCCGAGTTGATTGAGGCTGTATTGAATATTAATATAATCGAGTTTCAGCCCATAATGTCGTGATACAGTTTCCTCCAAATGATGAGCTTCATCAATAATTACCTTGTCATAACTTGGGAGAAATTGGTAATCATTAAACATATCAGTACATAATAAAGAATGATTTGTAATAATAATATTCGCCTGCTGCGCTTTTCTGCGTGCATTCTGGTAAAAGGATCTGGAAAACCATGGTGATTGTGGGTCTATATAACCTTCTGTATCGGTTGAAATTTTTTTGAAAAATAAATAACCACTTGATGGTAATTGAATTTCATCTATATCACCAGTATCCGTTTCTGTTAACCAAACAAGGAGTTTAGCTTTCGTAAGAGCACTATCATAATTATCTTCTTGTTCTATAGCCAGTTCCCGCTCAAACTTCTCCATGCTTAAATAGTGACTCTTCCCTTTTAGTAGTGCTGTCTTAAAAGGAATCGTGATTAACTTTTGAATTAATGGTATCTCCTCTTCCAATAACTGTGATTGTAGTTGAGTCGTATATGTACTGATGACGATTCGCTTTTTAGATCGAACAGCTTCATAGATTGCAGGAATCAGATAAGCGACTGACTTTCCGGTGCCGGTTTCCGCTTCGATTAAAGCATGTTCTCCTTGTCGAAATGTATCATAAATCACTTCCGACATGTCACGCTGACCTTCCCGCTTTTCATACTTTCTCATGTTTTTTTCCATTGTGCCGTCTGATTCATAAATATCGTCTAAATAGTCCCCATATGATGTTTCTATTTCCGGTGCTGAAACTCTAGAATTTTCTATGTTTTTGAAAGCAAGACCTCTAAATGTAGCAATACCTTCTATTTCCTCCGTAGAAAACGCTAAATCCTGTTGCCTTTTGTTCAGTAGCTCATAGAAGTCTGATTTAAAATGCTTTTCCAATTTTAATAGATGATCAATGGTTTCATACGGTAAAGAGGTAAGCTTTTCTTTTAACTTTATAAATAACTTTGCTGTTACATATGCGTCTGACAAAGCTCTATGCGGATCATTATGATATATTCCCAGGTATTCCGCCAACTGACCTAATTTGTAGCCAGGTGCTTTTGGATATAAAATCCTTGCAAGTTCTACTGTATCAAGTACAGGGTTTCTTAATTGCTGTATACCATTATTTGCTAACTCTGTGTTTATAAAGCCCAAATCAAAAGGCACATTATGGGCGATTAGGTAAGCGTCCGTGAATATTTCAGTGATATCGTTTGCCTTTTTCTTAAAAGAAGGGGCATCAGCAACATCTTCATCAAATATTCCAGTTAAATTAGATATAAATGGTGGAATTGATTTATCAGGTTTGAGTAAGGTGGAAAAATGCCCCGTTATCTCATTGTCTTCAATTACAACAATACCAACTTCAATAATCTGGTCCCCTTTTGCCGGGGAATGTCCAGTAGTTTCAAGATCTATTACAACATATTTATCCATAGTACCACCTTACTTTCTATATACCATATCATTGATGTGTATTGGAAAACAGCAAAACTCTTATCTTAAAGTTAGATAAGAGCTTCTACATCAGCGATCCAGATCTACATTTCTGTCAATGGAGATTCCTGTTCAATCAACTGCTCTATTTCATTCTTATCATTCATAATCGCTACTTTAGGTTTATATGATGCCAGCTCTTCATTAGAAATAATTGCATAAGAAACTATAATAACCGTATCATCCTTTTGTACGAGCCTGGCAGCTGCGCCATTTAAGCACACAACCCCTGAGTCCCTTTTCCCAGGTATAACATAGGTTTCCATTCGGGCACCATTATTATTATTTACAATTTGTACTTTTTCGTGCGGTAATATATCAACTTTCTCCAATATTGATTCATCGATTGTTACACTTCCAACATAGTTTAAATTGGCTTCTGTAACTCTGGCGCGGTGAATCTTCCCTTTCATCATCGTGCGAAACATAGTAATCCCCCTGCTATATCTGATCAATAAGTTTTCCGGTTTTATCAAAAATAAGGTTATCGATTAACCTGGCATGTTTAAAAAATACTGCAATTCCCAGTATAACCTGTTGGTCGATTACACGCACAGATTCCAGTTCCGGATAGCTTAATAATTCAACATAATCCACGGTACCGCTAGTTTTGTCTGTTAATATATCCATAACCTCTTTAACTATAATATCAGGATTTTTTTCACCGTCAACTATGAGTTTCTGCCCTTCTCTTAATGCTTTATACAATGACGTTGCTTCTCTTCTTTCCGTCTCACTCAAATATACATTTCTGCTGCTTTTTGCCAATCCATCGGTTTCCCGACTGGTCGGTACTCCAATAAGTTCTATTGGAAAATTAAAATCCCTAATCAGTACATCAACTACTGCAGCCTGCTGAGCATCTTTCATGCCAAAATAGGCTCTGGTTGGCTGTATAATATTAAATAACTTTGTTAATACAGTAATAACACCATCAAAATGCCCTGGACGGGATTGTCCACATAAGACTTCAACCCGCTGATGGATAGACATTGAAATAGCCATTTTATTCGGGTACATCTCTTTTTTTTCAGGAATGAATAAAACATCAACCCCTGCCTTTTTAGCTAGTACTGTATCGTGTTCCTCATTTCGAGGATACTCTTCATAATCTTCATTTGGCCCAAATTGTAATGGGTTAACAAATATACTGGAGACCAAAATGTCATTGTCTTTTTTTGCCTGTTCCATCAAACTTATGTGCCCATCATGGAAAAAGCCCATTGTCGCAACAAAACCTATTTGTTGATTCTGTCTTTTCCATTCACTTGTCATTTTTTGCATCGCTACGACCGAACGAATAATTTTCATATGATATCCTCACTTTAATCTGTTGGCAAACTGTTTTTATCTTTTATTAAAAATGAATGTTCATCCGTGGGGAAAGATGCTTCCTTTACATCCTTCACATAGGACGTAATCGCGTCTGTACTTTGTACACCTATATCATTATAGGGTTTCACGAATTTAGGCAGGCGATCAACACCATATTTAACGATATCATGATAAACCAGTACCTGACCATCACAATTGATTCCCGCACCGATACCAATGGTCACAATATCAAGTGATTCGGTTACTATTTCCGCCAGTTCTTTCGGTACACATTCCAAAACCAGTGCAATCGCACCATATTCCTCAACTTGTTTTGCGTCATGAAGGAGTTTTTCTGCTGTTTTTTTATCTTTCCCCTGAACTTTAAATCCACCAAGGATATTTACCAATTGTGGGGTCAGCCCTAAATGTGCCACCACCGGAATTCCGGCATCCGCAAGCCGTTTTATTAATAATAGATTTTCCTCAGACGCCCCTTCAATTTTTAAAGCCTGTGCCTGTGTCAGTTGAAAAATATCCCTGGCGTTTTTCATGGATTCTTCCAACGAAACATGATAAGACATAAAAGGCATATCGACTACTGTAAACGTGTCAGGAGCACCACGTCTTACAGCTTTCCCATGATGTATCATATCAGCTACAGTAACATTAACGGTAGAGTCATATCCCAATACGACCATACCTAACGAATCACCTACTAATATCATGTCAATACCGGCTTCTTCAGCGGTTTTGGAAGAAGGATAATCATAAGCAGTTATCATTGATATTTTTTCACTTTTTTGCTTCATTTGTTGCAAATCCAGTCTATTTAACATTCTCATCCCCCTCTTTATTAAACCATTCAATTTCTGCAGAATATAGTTTCATTGTTTCTCCATCCTCAGTTTTTGTAAGCATGGCCCCATCTTCCGCAATCCCCATAAATAATCCTTCCCATTTATCTTTCCGTGTCTTAATTGAAATTGTTTCACCTATTTTGAAACCATAGCTTTCCCATTTACTTTTAATTTCTGAAAAACCGTTTTCAATGTATATGTCATATGCATTTTCAAATGTCATTAAAATTTCCTGGATCAACTCATTCACATTCCACTTTGTATTTGTCTCTAATTTTAAAGAGGTTGCTTTGTTTTGGAGATCTTGTGGGATATCCTCAATTTCGTGATTTACATTTAGACCGATACCAATAACGATATAGTTGATTTGATCCTGTTCTGCTTGCATTTCCGTTAGAATTCCAGCAGATTTTTTATGATTTATCAAGATATCATTCGGCCACTTAATGAGCGGTTTTGTATTTGTATAAGAACGCAGGACATCTGCTATAACAGTCGCAGTCAACAATGTTAATTGAGGCGCAAGATACGGTAATATTGCAGGTCTTAAAATAATACTAAGCCATATCCCTTTATCTTTTGATGAATGCCATTCACGATCCATTCTACCCCTTCCCTTTGTCTGCTCATCAGCAACGATAATCGTACCATGTTTAGCATGATTCTGTGCAGCCTGATGCCCTACAACCTGTGTAGAAGGAGTTGTTTCTTTATGTATAATGTTTTTTCCTAACCATTTTGTCTCTAATCCCCAATGAAGCGTATTTTCAGTAAGTTTATCTGGGAAACCTAAAATTCGATAGCCCTTTTTCGGTTTCCCTTCAATTTCATATCCATCTTTTTCAAGTTCTCTCATATGTTTCCAGATTGCATTGCGGGATATTTTTAATTGATTAGAAAGAATCTGTCCGGATATATAACTATCTTTATTATTCGCTAAAATATTAATTAGTTTATTTCGGGTGGATTCCATATTATCCATTCCTTTATTTCAATTTTTCTATTAATCAATGTGCCTGTAACAATTTTTTGTTCAATTGAATGAATTATATCCTTCAACCATGGTCCCCTTTTTAAATCTGGAAACAGATTTGCTATTTCATTTCCATCAATAACGATATCTTTTTTTGAATGAATGGGGAGGCTTCCGTCAATCTGTTTCATCTCCTGAAAATTGAAAGGAATGCTCGGATGCAGTCCATTAATTAAACGTACAAATCCATGATAATAAGCGGAATCCAGTTGGTAGACAAGCCATCGATCCAGCTGATTTATTTTATAGTAATCGTATGCTCTTACCAATTGAATTGCTTCGTTCTTTGTCCTATTCGAACATTTCCATTCTTTTCCCCATTTTACCACACTAATCTCCGGTTCAAGAATATGTAACAGTGCAATTATTTCTCCAAGCGAATATAGTGTGTTCATAGACTTTGGCAGCAAATCCATGATATATGGATATTTCATCATCACAGGAAGATGTTTATATACTCCAGATTCCTTTAGATACGCTATTCCGTTAATTATAAATCTCCCGGCAAATAATTTGGTGATCTCATTTACTACCCGTTCCACTGCAAGGTTTTCTATATCCTGTTTACATTTTTTCATCTCATTGAATGTTTCAGGGTGAATTGCAAAACCCAATTGACTCGAAAAACGGAGTGCACGAATGATACGTAAGGGATCTTCCTGAAATCGCTCAAAGCCGTCCCCCACTGTCCGGATCATTCTATTCTGTAAATCTTTTTCTCCATCAAACAAATCAATAATATTTCCGTTTTTATCCATTGCTAATGCATTAACGGTAAAATCCCTCCGCTCAAGATCCTGCTCAATGTTACGAACAAATTCCACAGAATCCGGATGCCGCCTGTCCGTATACGTGCCATCAACCCTGAATGTGGTTACTTCATATGATTCGTGCCTATAACGGACAATGACTGTTCCGTGCTCAATGCCAACAGGAATAACCTTTTGAAAGATTTGCTGGATCATTTCGGGAGATGCTGATGTTGCAATATCAATATCTCCCATTGGCCGTTTTAATAGAAAGTCACGTACACAGCCCCCCACAAAAAAAGCTTTATGGTTATGTTCTTCCAACTTTTCTAAAATAGGTCTGGCTGAATGAAATTCTTCTATAAGCAAATGGATCACCCTATTTTTAATTTTTTAGCACATCGTCATACAAATCCAAATATTGGTCGACAATTTTTTTTGAATTGAAGTTTTCCCATGCATGGCTATGTGCTTTTTTTGAGAATTCTTCTAAAAGTACTTCATCATTCAATAATTGAACTGCATATGCTGCAGCAGTTTTAATATCTCCCAATTCAACTATGTAGCCTGTCTCATTATGAACGATTACTTCTGGAATGCCTCCGACATTTGTACCGATTGCCGGTACTTTACAGGCCATCGCCTCCAATAGGACCAGACCGAAACTCTCTTTTTCTGATAATAACAATTTTAAATCAGATATTGACAATAAATCACTGATATTTTTCTGTTTCCCCAAGAACAATACGTTATCTATAAGTCCAAGCTTATGAACAAGCTGAATCGCTTCAGAATATTCCGGACCGTCTCCGACCAAAAGAAGTTTACTGGGAACATTTTCTGCAATCTCATGGAAGGTATTGATGACATCTTTTATTCGTTTTACCTTGCGAAAATTTGAGATATGAATGATGACTTTTTCATCCGGTCGAATTCCGTATTCTTCTTTGACATAGGGTAATTCCTTTTTAGAATACTCCTCTTCGTTAACAAAATTGTAAATGACCGAGATTTCCTTATTAACTTGTAACATATCCATTGTTTGGCTGACTAAACTTTTGGAAACTGCAGTTACTGCATCAGATTGCTCAATTCCATGCTTTATCATTTTTTTGAAAGTGTGGTCAATTCCTAAAACGGTAATATCCGTTCCATGCAGGGTTGTAACGATTTTTACATCATGTTCGGCAATATCTTTTGCCAAAATAGCACAAATGGCATGTGGCATGGCGTAGTGTACATGAAGGATATCCAATTTTTCCTGGTCAATCACTTCAGCCATCTTTGTTGCTAATGCAAGATCGTATGGCGGGTATTGAAATACCGGATAATGATTGAGTTCAACCTCATGGAAATAGACTTTTGGATAAATCTGATTTAAACGAAACGGCAAACTGGATGTTATAAAGTGAATTTCATTTCCCTGTTCCGCTAAAAGCATTCCCAATTCGGTTGCAATGACACCTGATCCACCAACTGTGGGGTAGCAGGTGATGCCTATCTTTTTCATTCTAAACGCTCCCTAGAGTACATTTTCCAGTCCATAAACAAGCTCGTCCAATTCCATCACTTTCTTAATGGAAAATTTTATACCGTCCATAAATGATTCGCGATTATACGAATCATGTTTAACGGTTAACGTTTGACCAGGGCCACCAAATATGACTTCCTGATGTGCAACAAGACCCGGCAGGCGCACACTGTGGATTCGCATTCCGTCATATTCTGCCCCTCTGGCTCCCTGGATTGTCTCTTTTTCATTTGGATGTCCCTGAATGGTTGAGTTTCTTGTTTCTTTTATAAGTTCAGCTGTCTTTATTGCAGAACCGGATGGAGCATCAAGTTTTTTATCATGGTGCTTTTCAATAATATCTACATTTGGCAGGTATTTGGCAGCCATTTGAGAGAATTTCATCATTAGTACGGCACCAATCGCAAAGTTTGGTGCAATAATAGCACCTATCCTCATTTCTTTTGCGATGCTTGTAAGTTCATGTAGCTGATCAGTCGTAAAGCCGGTCGTTCCAATTACAGGACAGACATTATTTTCCAATGCCAACTTTGTGTGTTCATAAGCGACATCGGGTACCGTTAAATCCACGAATATGTCTGCTTCTACATGTTGAAAGCATTCAGTGACATCTTCGAAAATAGGTACATTTAAATTAGGCATTGTTTCAATATTCATTATCTTTTTCCCATTATTTTTACGGTCAATGCAGGCCACTAACTGAAATTCGACTTCTTCATCCACCATTTTAAGTGCTTCTGAGCCCATTTTCCCTCGTGGCCCGGCTATAATTACTTTGATCGTCATTGCTGTTTGCCTCCTAGTGTATGAATTATAAAATAGAGTGTTTTAATCTTTATGTGTCCAACGATCCTTATCGCGGGTTTCAATTTTGTTGATTGCTATATCAAATGCCTCAGATAAATCGATTTCCAATGAGTTAGCAAAACAGGATAGGACAAAAATGATGTCACCAAGTTCCTCTTCGATGGTTTTTTCTTTTTCAGTTGTTTTTTTCGGCTTTTCCCCATGATAGTGATTTACTTCACGAGCCAGTTCCCCCACCTCTTCCGATAACCTTGCCATTAAACTTAGCGGTGAGAAATATCCTTCTTTAAATTGAGCAATATAATCGTCTACTCGTTTTTGAATTTGATTTGTGTTATATGTAGGTGTATTAATAGTAAGTTCCCCTTTAATCAAATTTAATCTACTATTATGTTAGCTAATACATTGTGTTTTGACAAATTTTTTCTTCTAAATAGGGAAAATTAAAATTGTTCTACTTTAACTCATTGATTATAATAAGAAGTTGATAGGAGGAGTTACCATGTTTTTCAGGTTGAAAATTAAAAATATCCTGTTTATCCTTTTAGGTTCAGCTATATTCTCATTTGGAATCGTTCATTTTAATATGCAAAACAACCTTGGTGAAGGCGGATTTACGGGTATTACTTTATTGCTTTACTTTTTATGGGGCTGGGATCCTGCTATCACTAATATTCTTCTGAATATTCCTGTGTTTCTTATCGGATGGAAATTCCTTGGACGTAATACATTTATCTATACGATTATTGGCACCGTTGCTGTTTCGTTGTTTTTAAGTATATTCCAGGCAAATCAGTTCACTATTTACTTGCAATCAGATATGACATTGGTAGCTCTTTTTGCAGGGGTTTTTATCGGTGTTGGTCTGGGTATCGTATTTCGATATGGAGGTACTACAGGCGGTGTCGACATCATTGCACGGCTTGTTAATAAATATGCCGGCTGGAGTATGGGAAGAACAATGTTTTTGTTCGATTTTGTCGTCATTTCTACTTCTGTATTAGTTATACTGGAATTGAGAGAAGGTATGTATACACTTGTTGCAGTATATGTTGGAGCCAGAGTGATTGATTTGATTCAGGAAGGAGCATATGCTGCACGTGGAGCAACAATTATTTCAGGTCATAGTGAAAAAATAGCGAAAAAAATCAATGAAGACATGGACCGTGGAGTAACGATATTGAATGGGAGAGGCAGCTTTTCCGGTGAAAATCGTGACGTATTATATTGTATTGTAGGCAGAAACGAAATTGTACGTATGAAGCATATTATAAACGATATAGATCCACACGCTTTTGTAGCTATGAGCTCCGTTCATGATGTGATGGGTGAAGGGTTCACACTGGATGAAAATAAAAATCCGATTGATAATTAAAAAAGAGGACGTTAACCCGCCCTCTTCATTACTACTCTCTCTGTGCTAAAAAAATCATAACAAATCTTAACAGCTCAGCAACAGCCACTAAAGCGGCGGCTACATAAGTCATTGCAGCAGCATTTAATACTTTCTTCGTTTCACGTTCCTCGTTATTCCTAATAACACCTGTAGCGACCAATTGACCCATTGCCCTATTGGAAGCATCAAATTCCACTGGAAGTGTTACCAACTGAAATAGAACGGCAGCTGACATAAAGATAATACCCAGAAAGAGCATATTTGTCATTTGGAAAAATATACCTGCTAAAATAAAGATGAATGAAATATTTGAACCAAAGCTGGCAACAGGGACCAACGCGCTTCTGAATTTCAAAAAGGCATATTCCTGCTGATCCTGGATAGCATGTCCGACTTCATGGGCGGCAACAGCGGAAGAAGCCATTGAACGTCCATTATAAATACCATCTGAAAGATTAATCACTTTCTTTCTTGGATCATAGTGATCCGAAAGTGTGCCTTTTGTTCGTCCAATCTGAACACCATGTAAACCATTATCATCTAATATTTTACGAGCTACTTCCGCTCCTGTCATACCGGATGAAGTTGCTTTCTTTGAATACTTTTTATAAGTACTTTTCACTTTTGACTGTGCCCACATGGGTATAATCATCAAAAGGGCAATATAGATTAAATAACCACCCAAACCCATTTACATTCCTCCATTAAGTGTAAATTATTTATTTACCTAAGGTCAATTTTAGTCAAAATCCAGCTTTCAGTCAATCATTTTGTCCTTCTCATCTTGTTTCTTTTCTCCTTTATATTTTCTCCAACTTACATAGGTTAATGTAATGGCAATACATCCTCCAATAATACCTGCCGTCCAGAAAAAAGGTGTAAGATCGGAATTTTCTTTTGCTGAAGAGGATGAGGCCGGTGTAGTCGAATCAGCCAAAATCGCTGAATCTGAAATCTGCAAATGAATAACGATCACTATGAAGAGGATGGCTGACAAACAGGCGTATCTTATAACTCTTCTTGCCATAGGGATCACCTCATATAGTTCTTCTTCTTATAATTTATGATCAGGTATGGTGATATATGCCAATCCTTTACCTTTATATTTTATTCTCAGGTTTTACCGTCAGTTTATAAGCAATAAAAATACATAATATGCTAAGCCAGAACGTAAAATAGCCAATCTCATTCATATAATTTGTGAGAGAAGAATAAGTGGGCATCATTCCAAATACATAATCAATAATATCATTATGCAGTGTCCATATTGTAGCAACAGCAATATGTTTACATTTAATTTTATAAAATGGGGCATAAAGCAATCCTTGAATCGCCATAGCTCCATGGGAAGCCATTAGCATATAGCCCTGCCATCCCAGTGACCCCTCTACTGCCATTGTCAACAAATTCATCACAACCGCCCATATTCCGTACTTTAATAATGTAATAATCGCAAGCGCTTCAATATAAGGAACATTTTTTTTAAATATAAAAAAGAACAGAAAGATAGTAAAAAACAAAGTAGCTGTAGGACTATCTGGTACAAATAACAGAAAAATATCCGGTGTAATTGACAACTGTCCCCGGTACCATATATATCCATAAATCGTACCAAAAAAGTTTACAAAAAATAAGCAAAGTAAAAACCATTTATCAAGTAATATGTATTTAATCATTTTGGCAATCCCTTCTACCATAGAATCCGATGGTATTAATTAAGAAAAGCGCGCACTTTGGTCATCCTAAGGGAAGATGAAGTTCGACGAAGAGCGTCATATCTGCGGCAACCCCGGACTGAACTTTGTCCATTGTTTCGAAATCAGACGCGGCTGATTATACAATAAGAAGTTATATTGATAGATCATCAACTCCCTCTGCTTGTAAAAAAGCACCTTCACCAATCGATCTTGGCAAAGGTGCTTTTATTTAATATGTTCGTTATTCTGCTGCCTGTTCATTTACGGAAGTAATAAATTCTGCTAGTTGCTGTAATTCTTCATCCGTACCGCTAAACTGATCTGCAGGCATCGAACCTATTCCATCTGTTGCTATTGTAGAGATTTCCTCAGTTGAACGATCAATCCCGATTAATGATGGTCCAGCTGCTCCACCTTCCAATGACTCACCATGGCATGTCATACAATTACTTTCATATACAGCATATCCAGGATCCTCTGTATCAATTTCAACTTGAGCATCAGGTACAGGTTTATTGGCTTCTGCACGCGATTCCCAGTCTACTACAGCAGCTGAAGTATAGGTTAACCAGATTACAGAAACTAAACCTATCAACATCATTCCAACAGCTATAGGACGTTGGTGCGGTCTGCGTCCTGGTCCATTGTCTAAAAATGGTGCGAGTAGTAATGCGCCAAACGCAAGCCCAGGGAGCACCAATATCCCCATTAACGTCCAATCCCCACTGGCAAATTCATATTTCAGCAGTTCATATAAGAACAGGAAGTACCAATCCGGCAATGGTATATAAGCTGCATCCGTTGGATCTGCTACCCCTTCCAGAGGTGATGGATGTGCTAAAGTCAAGCATAAAAATCCAACAAGAAACACAGACCCTGCCAACCATTCCTTTAATAAAAAGTTGGGCCAAAAAGCTTCTGTTCTACCGGGATATTCAGAATAATCTTTCGGTATATGTGGATTAGTTTCAGTGGAGATTCGCGAATCTCCTACAAATTTCATTCCTTTACCCTTTTTCACAGTTTCCCCTCCTTTTTATAGTGGTCCGGAAATACCTTGTTTACGTATTAAGATAAAGTGTATACCCAGCAGTGCAAATAAAGCAGCCGGCAGGAAGAAAACATGGATTGCAAAGAACCTTGTTAATGTCTGTGCCCCAACGATCTCCGGGTCACCAGCAAGCAAAGTTTTTAGTTCCTGGCCTATAAACGGAACCTGCTCTGCGATTTCAAGCCCTACCTGTGTAGCAAAATATGCTTTATTATCCCACGGAAGTAAATATCCTGTAAAACCAAGTCCAAGGATTACAAAGAATAATAATACTCCCACCATCCAGTTAAGTTCACGCGGCTTCTTATATGCCCCCTGGAAGAACACACGGCATGTATGTAATAACAGCATTACAACTACAACACTGGCCCCCCAGTGGTGCATTCCGCGAACGATTTGGCCATGTGCTACTTCTGTTTGTAAATAGTAAACAGATCTCCAGGCATTTTCGATGTCCGGAACGTAATACATAGTTAAAAACATTCCAGAAAGAATTTGAATAACAACAACGAAAAACGTCAAGCCACCGAAGCAATAGACAAAAGCTGAGAAATGGTGGGCCGGGTTTACATGTTCCGGCACTTCATGGTCTGCGATATCCCGCCATATTGGCGTAACATCTACACGTTCGTCTATCCAGTCATAAATTTTTTGCAGCATAAATAATTACGCCTCCCCTCTTGGTATTGCATCACCTAAAAATAGCATTCCATTTTCTACACTATGTTCATAAACATCCAGTGGCGATAATGGCGGAGTACCTGGCACGTTGGTACCATCTTTGTAGTATCGTCCATTATGACACGGGCAGAAAAATTCGTTAGGGAATTGTTCACTGCCCTCCCAGGAAACAACGCAACCCAGGTGCTTACAGACTGGAGAAAATGCTTGAATTTCATCATTTTCATCTTTGAAAACCCAGGCTGATTTGCTGACTTCTGATTCATACCAGCCATCTACCTGCTCTATTGTCCAATCAACGCGTTGCGGCTCTGTAGTTATATCATCCACTGATAAACCAACATTAGCCATATCACCAGCAGAAGACTCTTGCAATACAGGATCTATTGCCATACGTATATTTGGAACAAGCAAACCTGCTGCCATGAACCCGCCAAGACCTGTAAGCGTATAGTTTAAAAACTGTCTACGGGATACTTGCTGCTTCTTTTCACTCATGATTTTCCCCCCTCTTTACAATAATCACGGACAATTGTTATTTAATCAGATTACTAGGACAATACAATGATAGCGCAAACTTATTAACTGGTCAATAAATAATGATATTATTCAACATAATTATGGATAAAATTTTCCAGATTGAACAAATTGTAGTTTTGTGGATTTTACCAATAAGCTCGAATCAATTCACTAATTTGTTCAACCTGGCCTCGAACCAGCTGGTGCATTTCCTTCGAATATAAATCCCCGGATTGATTCGCTGGTAACCAAAGTACGGTTCCTTCCAATGCTTGTTCTTCTTTCTTCCATGCAGCATCAAATGTAACAAAAAAGATATTAGTAAACGGTTGATTCTTCACATCTTCAACCCATGAATTTATTCTATCAATTTCATTTTCCTTGTTGGATGATTTTAAGTAATAATAGTTAGGAGTAAGCATAATTCTTCCCGTTAATTCTTTTTCAATTTCGTTGGACAATACTGAAAGCAATTCATTTTGGAAAGTGTTTTTGTCAAGCTCACTATCGTTTGAGAATTGAAAGGGTATTAAGGGCATTAATAATGTATCTATGTACTCTTTTGCCTCCATGTAATTTGGTATGTCGGTCTTTGACCATTTCATTATACATCACCGATCCTTAAATATTTTTAACACATCGTTTTAGATATACTATCATTATTAAATCTTATATGAAACCTACAAAAAAAATCAACCTATTGCTTTTGCAATTTAGGTTGATTAGAGATGGAGGATTCCAGTTTATTTAACTGGTTTACTAATTTTAAAAACCTCTTCTGATCCATTTCATCCAAAGACTTATCGATTTCTCTCATTAACGAATTCCTTTTAAATTCAAATAGCGAGTCTTCCAATAAGCGTTCGGCAACAAGCTGGTCTTTTTCTGTAATATAATAATTATCCGGAATAAAAGGGTTTTCTTCCAAAACCGAAACATAGAAAGAACTTTGGTTTGCATTCTTGAAATTAAGTTGAAGATATAACGGTTCCTGCGCGTTTAAGCGGATATCATGAAACGATTTTTCTGCGTCTGTTGTTACTAGATGACTTTTATAGAAACGAAAAGGTGTTTCCTTGGAACAATGAGTAGACATCATTATTCCCCTGGAACAAAACTTTACTTCTCTTACGAAATGAACCTTATCCAAAATTTCTTGATGATTAACCAAATAATTTAAAATCCAAACACTTTCACGTTTTTTAAGTTGATAATGATTCAGGAACCACTGAATAAATCTTTTTTTATCTTGTACAGAAATAGGAGTTTGCATGTTTTTCAGATACCTCCTTCATAATCCATCCATCTAAATCGATCAGTTTCACTAACCTTCTCTTCCCAGTCTTAATCTGTTCAGAAATTCTACAGTTTCTTCATCCATAGGAATTTGTTCCAAATATGCCTCAAAAACAGGAATTGCTTTTTCGGTCCTCCCTTCTTCGACAAGGAAATATCCATATTCTTTCAGGAAGTCACTATCATCTTTAAGACCATTGTATGCTTCCTTATAGTAATTTAATGCATCTTCATACGATTCCAATTCATTATATGCCCGAGCCAGCTCCCAATCGTAAACAGAATCATCCGCACCGGTATTTTTAAGTTCGAGTATTAATTCTACTATACCAGAGAAATTTTCCACCGTTTTGTATAATTCAATTAAAAATAATATTGCTTCCTTATAATCCGGATCTAATGCAATCGCCTCTTGTACTAAAGTAACACTTTCTGAATCCTCATCCAGCTGATGCGCCAATACCCCAGCTAAGAAATAAAGTTCCTTATTGAATTCATCAATTTCCAGACCTTTCCTCGCTGTATTATACGCCTCTTTTATCATTCCTTCTTCTTCATAAACTTTGGATAACTGATAATATACCGTGTGGTAATAAGCATCAATTTCAATGACATGTTCCCATGATTTAATGGCTATATCTTTCCGTTCGGCCTGATAAGCAGTAAATCCGTATTTAAATAGTGAATCCGGATTTTCACTTTCGGCGTCTTGAAAAAATTGGAGCGCCAATTCGTATTCACCTGAAGCCGCATGCGCCTCTGCCAGACGATCATTAATTGAAACATTAGCCAGTTCCTTTGTTTTTGGAATTATTTTTTCATAATAGGTAATAGCTTTTCTATATTCACCAATTGAGAATAATAATTCCCCTAATGCAAAATCAATCACAACTTCATTCGGATCATACTGCTTTGCGGTTAATAATTTTTGCTCTGCAACTTCGAAAAGTCCTTGTGCCTGATATAAATCTGCTAACTGGATTAATGCCTGAATATAGGCGGGGTCATCATCTTTAATTTCATTCAATAAATTGATGGCAGTTTCGTCATCTTCTAGTTCAGTATATATATCTGCAAGCAGAATCTTAATGTCAGTTTCTTCTGGGTACTGCTGGAGCAAATCATTTAAAATTGCACTAGACTCCTGTAAAAATCCCCATTGTTTATATAGCTCTGCAATCGTGTATTTTTCTTCCTCATCTGCCAATGGTAAATAATTTTCCAAAAGTTCTATGGCTTCATTTATCTGATTGTTTTCCACTAAATTTACAGCTTCCATTATGGTGTCCATTAGGAACATCCTCTCTATAAAACATACAAAAGTGACGTTACGATATGTTTCATCATACCGAAAACCATTTTTATCTTCAAATAAAAGAAAAGAATCCGCAAATATGCAGATTCTTTCTTTTAGCTTACTAATTTTTTTAAGTCTTCAAAGAAATCCGGATATGAAATTGCAATAGGAGTAGCATCATCGAGAATCACTTCTTCTTTTGTAATCAATGAAGCAATAGCGGCCATCATTGCAATCCGATGATCGTTATAGGAAGATACCTTACCACCTCTTAGGGAAGTTTTTCCTTTAATAATCATACCATCTTCAGTTGCTTCAATATTTGCTCCTAATGTGGACAAAACTTCGACAACAGCTGAGATTCTGTCCGTTTCTTTGACACGTAACTCTTCTGCATTACGAATAATTGTTGTTCCTTCTGCTTGAGTAGCAAGAAGCGCAATCACGGGAATTTCATCAATTAATTTTGGAATAATACCTCCTTCAATTACTGTATTGTGCAGGTTTGTATAGCTAATTGTCATATCTCCAATCAGTTCCCCGCCAACCGTTTGCTGGTTATAGATTTGAATGGAAGCTCCCATATTTTCAAGTACATCCAAAACTCCGGTTCTTGTAGTATTTAAACCAACCCTCTTTAATTTGACTTGGCTATTTGGAACAATAGCTGCCGCAATAATAAAGAAAGCCGCAGAAGAAATATCCCCTGGAACGTAAATATCAGTTGCTTTTAAGCTATCGTCATTTGTAACGGTTGTTACTAGCCCCTCGGTTGAAACCCCAGCTCCAAAAGCTTGAAGCATATTTTCGGTATGATCCCTTGTAGCTGCCTTTTCGGTAACTTTTGTTCCACCACTTGAAAGCAAACCTGCAAGCAGAACTGCTGATTTAACCTGTGCACTTTTTACTGGTAGTGTATAATGTATCCCGCTTAACTTCTCTCCCCGGATGGATAAAGGTAAGTAACGTCCATTGCCCCTACCATCAATTGAAGCTCCCATTTCTTCAAGCGGATTAACAACTCGATCCATAGGACGGTTGGATAATGACGGGTCTCCATACACTGTAGTAAAAAAAGGTAATCCAGCCAGTAAACCAAGCATAAGTCTTGCAGTTGTCCCTGAATTGCCGAAATAGATGGGTTCTTCCGGTTCCTTTAATCCAGTAATCCCTTTTCCTTTAATACTAAGGGTAGATCCTTTCTTTTCAATATCAACTCCCATCGCTTGGAAAGCGTGGACAGTACGCATGCAATCTTCCCCATCTAAAAAGTGTGTAACCTCTGTTGTCCCGTTTGCTATTGATCCAAGTATCACTGCCCGATGGGAAATTGATTTATCCCCAGGCACCTCAATTTCACCAGATAAGGGAGCAGAACAGGGTTGTAGTATTATTTCACTCAATTGATTATACTTCCTTTCTTCTTATCACAAGATATTATAGATATAATCCAGTGGAATTACTGGGTCATCACATCATAACCATTAATCAGTAACAGGTTATAGCTGTCCATTTGGAATTTTTCAGAAGGGAGACTTAATCGTAATGCTCCTGTAATCCCCTCTCGTATTTCTAAAATTTGTATATTCTTGATGCTTATACGCTCAGAAGCAAGCAACTGAACAACTGAAGCAAGCGCACCTGGCTGGTCCTGTATATCAACATACAAATCATAAAAGGAAGGAATTGCTCCTTTTTCGGATTTTTCCAAACCATCTCTGTACGTTTTAGCATGGTCGAGGTATGAAATCATTTTGGATTTATCGTTTTTGTCCACCAAATCTTTTAAAGTTGACATCTCTTTTATCCATTCTTCTAATAAATTAGACATTTTTGCTTGATTATGATAAAAAATATCCTGCCACATTTGTGGATTACTTGAAGCAATTCTAGTAATATCACGGAACCCGCCCGCTGCAAGCTTAGGTAAAAAAGCGTGTTTATTTTGCCATTTCTTTGCCTGATGCACGAGAGAAGAGGCAATTAAATGCGGGAAGTGGGAAACTACACCCGTCATTTCATCGTGTTCATTTGGTTCCAAGGTGATAAATTTACTATTTGTATTTAGTAATATTGCTTTAAGTTCATCGATTTTTGATTGTGTACTTCTTACCGAAGGCGTCAGCACATAAATGGCATTCTCAAATAAATGGGACTTTGCAGCGTGAACCCCTTTTTTATGAGAACCGGCCATCGGATGACCGCCGATAAAAGTTATATTTCTATTGGACAACTTACTTGCCTCATTCAGGATAGATCCTTTGACAGATGCTACATCAGATACGATAATTTCTTTTTCCAATGGAATACTGTCCAATTGTTTCATCAATCGAATTGTTTCTGATATTGGAGCTGCTAAAATAACA
This sequence comes from Virgibacillus ainsalahensis, assembly GCF_055380755.1. Taxonomy (NCBI): domain Bacteria; kingdom Bacillati; phylum Bacillota; class Bacilli; order Caryophanales; family Bacillaceae; genus Virgibacillus; species Virgibacillus ainsalahensis. Next base: position 1,706,611 of record NZ_AP043943.1, read on the forward strand.
AAATCAGCTTGCTTGACTGCCTGCGAGAAATCTGTTGCAGCTTCATGAATGATTTCATTGTTTTTTGCATATTCCAATGATACATCACTAACGTCATAACCAATTATATAATTCTCTTTGCTTATGAACATGCTTTTTGCTAATGAACCACCTATTAAGCCAAGCCCGGCAATTACTATTGTACGCTTCACATTTAAATCTCCTTGTTCGTTTGTTAGCATGAATAATGTTTAAATTAGTTGTGTTTTTTTAATGCTCCCCAAAACTCTTCAGCAAATCCGGACGTAGTTGAATTGCCTCATTATGAAAAACATGTTGAATATTCTCCTGTTTTTCATTTGTATTGACAACCATCATTACCCGTACACATAATGGCAAACTGTTTGGTACCTCAATTTCCTGCATGCACATTACTGGCACAAACGTCCATCCGGGCAGTTCCCTTAACGCCCTTGCAGGGAAACCGGCGTTAAGGTCCTTCGTTACGGAAATAAATATATGGGAAATATTGCTTGCTTTGACATTATTTTTGCTTACCATTTCTTTAATCAGTTCTCTTGTATTTGAAATGATTTGATTTTCTTCATTCTTTTTAACTGTTGTAGCCCCTCTTATTCCCCTTGTCATTCTCACACCAGCTTTCCAAAAAAAGATTTTAAATACATTAAAAGATCATCTTCATCCAATTGAACAACAATAGGTTCACTTATTGTTTGTAATAGAACCATTTGAATGGTGTTGTTTACATTTTTTTTATCTGACTTCATCCGGTGAATTAACGCTTTACAATCCAAATTACTGACATCCAACGGGTATTCATTTGCTTTTAACCAGTTTTTCAACGTTTCAAATGGGAGATTGGTGGAATATAGCTTCTCACTAATCAAAAGTGAGAATAAAATTCCTATCGCAACTGCCTCCCCATGAGATATTTTTCCATAGCCCAACTCTGCCTCCAAAGCATGACCGAGAGTATGTCCAAGGTTTAAGTATTTACGTATCCCAGCTTCTTTTTCATCAGATTCGACAATGGAAGCTTTGATTTTGATGCCATTATATAAATGTTCGGTCATTTGTTGAGCTGTTATATTATTTAAATTAATTTCTATCAGCTTATTGTAGAATCCTTCATCGGCAATTAAGGCTTCTTTTATCAATTCGGCATATCCTGAGCGAATTTCCTTTTCATTTAACGATTCCAAAGTCTGTACATCATAGATGACGGCTTTTGGTGCATAAAAATTGCCAATCATATTTTTCCCCAGTGGATGATTAATCGCTACTTTTCCACCCACACTGCTATCGTGAGCAAGAATTGTAGTCGGCAGTTGTATATAATCGATACCCCGCATAAATGTAGCTGCGACAAATCCTGCTAAGTCACCAACTACTCCACCGCCTAATGCGACAACTAGAGACTGCCGGTCTAATTCGGACTCTATAGCCTTCGTATGGACCTGTTGAAAAGTTTCCATACTTTTCGATTGTTCTCCAGCAGGAATAATCGCAGTATACACTTTCTCTTCTGAGAAACTTTGTACAATTTCGTTTAAATATAATTCTGACACTTTATCATCTGACACGATTAGTACATTAGAATATTCATTTTCAATCAATTGCTTTAATTGAAAGCGAATATGATTCCCAATAAAAATAGAATACGAATGTGAACTGGATTGAACAACAATTTTCTCCACTAAAAGCACCTGATTTCTTCTCTATAATCAGAGATAGCCTGTTGGAGTTTTGGAAATTGATCACTGGAGAATTGCTCCGATATTGCTTTGGCCAGCTCGAATGCCACAACATGTTCCATAACGACTGACGCAGCTGGCACCGCACATGCATCTGATCTTTCTACAGTTGCTTTAAACGGTTCTTTCGTTTCAATATCAACACTTTGAAGTGGCTTGAGCATTAAAGTAGGAATTGGTTTCATGACACCTTTAACAACTATAGGCATTCCAGTTGTCATTCCACCTTCAAATCCTCCCAGCCGGTTTGATTCACGATAATAGCCATTCTTCTCATCCCATGCTATTTCATCATGTACTTCACTGCCGTTCTTTTTCGCCGCTTCAAAACCTATTCCGAACTCCACACCCTTGAAAGCATTAATACTGACCACACTACCGGCAATTTTACTGTCTAATTTGCGGTCAAAATGTACATAGGATCCAATACCCGCTGGCATTCCTTCTACATATACCTCCGTAACACCGCCAATGGAGTCCCCTTCTTTTTTCGCCTGGTCAATAGCATCCATCATTTGTTGCTCGACATTTTTATCTAAAACCCGTACAGGAGAATTTTCGGAAATTGTCTTTCTTTCCTTCATCGACAGAGATTCTATCTCCTCTGCACGAATTCCTGCAATTTCTTTCACATAACCACAAACTTCTATGCCTAGGTGTTTTAAGAACGTTTTTGCCACAGCACCTGCTGCAACCCGTACCGTTGTTTCTCGGGCAGAAGATCGCTCCAATACATTTCTCATGTCGCGATGGCCATATTTTAATGCCCCGTTTAAATCTGCATGACCTGGTCTTGGCTTGGTTACAACACGTCTCATTTTAGCATCTTCTTCTATTGGGTCTTCTCCCATAATATCTGTCCAGTGTTTGAAATCATCATTATGTACAACTAGCGATATAGGTGAACCAAGCGTATAACCATGTCTTACCCCACTGGTAATATCTACTAAGTCTTTCTCAATTTGCATTCTTTTTCCACGACCATGGCCTTTTTGCCTGCGCAATAAAGAGTCGTTAATATCTTCTTTCAACAAAGGCATCCCTGCTGGAATACCTTCCAAAATTGTTGTGAGTTGTTTACCATGAGATTCTCCTGCAGTTAAATAGCGCAATGAATATTCTCCTTTACTTCAATTAATTTTCTAATAACTATATCATATATCGCTTTATTTTTGGTAAAAAGTTTTGAAAAAGATGATGAATACTGATTAATTTCAGTTTTTAAATATTTTATGCTTACTAAACTGCTCGAGCAAAGGAGCAAGTGCCTTAACATCCTAAGGAATTGCATAAGTAAGTACTTACAATGGCGTTTTAGTACTAGACGTGGCTTACATTGCAGTAAAAATGGATACTGGTAACTTTTTATACAACTGTTATTAGAACGAGAAAAATTATTCAGTATAACTACCATGAACCAAGATGATACCTTTTTCTGGTTGGCTCTTTTGGTAAATTTCTTTAACGTCGCATTTGATATAAAAGACGAAGTAACTGCTGGGTTGATCTTCACTGCGGGACCGCCTGAGCACCTTAGAGCACGGCTTCAGCCGCCTCGAGAAACCCACTCTACGGGGTCTTCAGACACGTGCTGTTCTGAGCAGGACAAGGAAAGCTTCGGCAGCGTTACATCGCACGAAGAAAATGTGTACACATTTTCGAGGAGTCAACGGTCCTCCACTCCAATCAACCATCTTAAAAGTGCATGACTATGTTTGTTATATAATCAAGCAATATAAGTGTTTTGATGAAGTTGCGGGATTATCTTAATAGCGAAGGAAATACACGAAGACTCCAGCGGGAGAAAAGGCATCGGTGAGACCCCGCAGTGCGACGGCACGAGGAGGCTCACCAGCCGCCCGCGGAAAGCGTAGTGTATTTCCGCAGCGGGGGTAAAAGTACCAACATTCATTTCAAGTTACTTCGTCTTTTATATCTTTTTCGACGTTAAGGAGCAACGAGTCTTTTCGGTGGGACGAGTAATCGCAGTCCCAAGTCTTTTTGATGGGACAAGTAATCGCAGTCCCAATCTTTTAGAAAACAGCCTTCTGGTTAAATTAGCTGTTTTCATTATAGATGGTGACGGCATGTTTTTAGCCACTATGCTGGTTTTTCACCTTATTAAAAACCCCGTATCCTCTTTAAAAAGAATACGGGTCCTTTTAATTTTTTTGATAAAAGAATGTGTCTATTAAATGTAACTGATATATAGCGGGACTAAAAATTTGTTCTGTACTGCCAACAAATAAAACACCATGCTTTTTTAGTGCTTTACTGAAATTATGATATATATTTTCCTTGGCTTCATCTGTAAAATAGATTAAAACATTGCGGCAAACGATAAAATCTATATTACTTGGATATCTACTTGAAAGCAGATTGTGTTTTTTAAACCGGACATTCTTTTTTAAATCAGGGTTAATATAGTATAACCCATTTTTCTCAATAAAGTACTTACGCTTTAAATTGGAAGGAAGCTCCTTGAGTGCCTTTTCCCTATAAATGCCAGCTTTTGCTTTTGCAAGAACATTTTCATCGATATCTGTTGCCAGAATTTGAAAATCAATTTGAGGAAAATATTCCTTTAGCATTATTGCAATGCTATATGGTTCCTCTCCAGTGGAGCAGGCTGCGCTCCAAATTACCAATTTTCTATTATTCTTTATCAGTATTGGAAAAATCTCGCGTTGTAAGACGTCCCATCTTTTAGGGTTCCGATAAAATTCAGAAACATTAATTGTTAAACGATCAATAAATTCATGTAATAAAACTTCTTCACTGTTTAGTGCGTCAAAATAGGAACTGAATTCCGAAAAACCGTGTTTATTCCTTAAGGTAATAATACGCCGTTTCATTTGTTTCTCTTTATATAAATTAAGGTCAATCCCCAGCTTTAACTTGATGCTCGAGATAAAGTCTATGTATTCGTCTGTCATTCTCCATGCCTCTTCTGCTTAGGTATCCTCCACCTACTTTAGTGGAATGCTTTTAATTTATTCCATTTTAAAAAGCCCTCCGTGTAAAACGGAGGCTTTCTAAAACAAGTAAGAATGTATAAATAATTGGCCATATCAATTCCTTGTCAGTAAATGACTCGGACAGTTCCAGCCCCATTCCCCTCAGGGGCTAAATCAAGAACTCCCTCATGAGCTAGAACGCGCATGTTGAGTTCTTGCTTAAAGCTATGCTTTAGGATGATCAAGGTGCCCCGACTTTTGCTCAGTAATTAGTATATCCATTCGCTATCCTGTTTTGAATAAGATACCAGTTCATCTTTATCAAACCACAGATCAATTTCTTTTACGGCACTTTCAGAGGAATCAGATCCATGAATGATATTCTTTCCTACCGTCATACCGAAATCACCACGTATTGTCCCGGACGCAGCTTCCTGCGGGTTAGTGACGCCCATCATACCACGAGCTGTCTTAATAATATCTTCACCTTCCCAAACCATTGCAAAAACAGGACCGGAAGTAATGAATTCTACCAGTTCTCCAAAAAAAGGTTTCTCTTTATGCTCACCATAATGTTTTGCTGCCAGATCATCAGATATTACCATGAGCTTAGCTCCTCCAAGTTTAAAACCTTTTGCTTCAAACCTCTTTACTATTTCCCCTACTAGATTACGCTGTACTCCGTCTGGTTTGATCATTAAAAATGTTTTCTCCATACTCGCACCCCTCATTATGTATATTTTTTGTAACCGATAACATTCTATCAAAATTTGAATCAAAAGCGCAAGTGCATTGAACGCCCCCTGGCGTATAAAGAAGTCCAACTATAAACGCCAACACACGGGAAACATCGAACTGTCCCTCTTCACACAAAAAAAGAAATGGTCCAGTTCTAGCTCTTTACTCCCTCGAGACCTTAAGCAGAAACTCCTACGTGAGCAAAGAACGCCCATGTTGAGTTTCTGTTTTCAGTCAACAAGACGTGGGTCAGTTCCGCCTCGTTCACGTATTAGTGGCCCTCTTAGTCAAACTTACTCTGCTCTCAGGGTGTTCAAATCACGAACTGAGCTTTTGTTCATGTGATGGTACTCCTAAAAGGTTCCCTATCCTGTAGTGGTTTCTTTTTGCAAAATACCTATGACTTTAGGAGCGTCTTTTCCCAATATATCTTGCGATGTTCTGTAACGTTTGTTTCGCTCTATTATCCGGCAATCCATCCAATGCATAAAGAGCTTTTTGCAAATATAAATCACTTAATCGATAAGATTGTTCGATTGCATTTGTATTTTTCAAGCTGGTTAACAAAGCAGCCATATCACTATCCATAACCGTGTCGGATTTTTCAAACGTATTTTTCAATAACGCTTCAAAATGCTCGTTTTTCATCGCATATAAAACCGGCAGTGTAATATTCCCCTGAAGTAAATCATTCCCAACCGGTTTGCCTAACTCATTTGCAGTAGAGGTGAAATCAAGAATATCATCAATAATTTGATAGGACATGCCTATAAAGTAACCATATTGATATAATTTTTTCGCCTGATTCTCGGGCACACCACTGACAATGGCACCTAATTTACAGCTGGTTGCGATTAATAATGCTGTTTTTCGTTTAATCCTTCGCAAATAATTCCGAAGTTGCTGATTCCAGTTGTATTTGTCTTTTATTTGTTCAATTTCTCCAACACAAACCTCAACGATCGTTTTGGCTAACAAATGATGTGCATTTGCCTGTTTAATCGTTGTTATTTCCTCTAATGCACGTGCCAGTATGTAATCACCGGTATACATAGCAACACGGTTGCCGTACTGATGCTTTATTGTAGGTTTTCCCCTGCGCAGCTCTGCATTGTCAACAACATCATCATGGACAAGTGTTGCCATATGAATTAATTCCAGAGAAACAGCTACTGTATTAATCCGGTCTATATCATAATCTCCAAATTGACCGGACAACATCACAAAAACAGGACGAATCCTTTTCCCCCCTGCCTGTAATAACTCAGTGGAGGCTTCGCTTAATACAGGATGTTCTGCCTGTATGACTTCGTTTAAGGATTCTTCTATTACGTCTAAGTCTTTTTTTAAATATCCATATGTTTTAGCTATTTTCATGTGTGTCACCTTTTATTTACACTTTAAGTAAGTTGGTTTTATCAATTAAAGCATTAACCATCTTCCCTCGTGTTACATCAAAATTTTTAATAAACCTGTTCATTTTTTAAAGCCCATATGCATAGCTGCTACTCCACCTGTATAGCTTTTAACCCGGACAGAGGAAAAACCTGCCTCCAAAAACATTTGCTTCAATTCATTCTTATCTGGAAAGTTTTTAGCTGATTCATTTAACCATGCGTATTCCTTGTAACTTTTAGCGAATAATCTGCCAATCACCGGCATAATAAATCGAAAATATAAATAATATAATTGCCTGTATCCTATTAAAGTAGGTTGTGAAGTTTCGAGACAAACAACCTTTCCCCCGGGTTTGACAACACGATAAAGTTCTTTTAAGACGACCTTGTAATCTGGTACATTTCTTAAACCAAATCCTATTGTAACATAATCAAATGTATCATTATCAAAAGGCAGTTCCATAGCATTACCATGTAATAGGCTAAGCTGATTCAGCTCCAATTCTTTCTTCTTTTCTTTGGCAACAGATAACATATTTTTACTGAAATCCAGGCCGGTCACTTCCCCGGTCTTCCCTACTGCTTCTGCCAATGAGATAGACCAGTCCCCTGTACCGCAACATACATCCAGTGCCTTGCTGCCTACTTCAACCTTCATGCGTTTCATAACATCTTTACGCCATGCCTTATGTCTTTGAAAAGAGATAATAGAATTCATTGAGTCATATTTTGAATATATTTTTTCAAATACATGATGAACACGTTCTTCCTTCGACTGTTCTGTCATTGCCTATCCTTCTTCCGCCATTGTGGTATTTTTATACATATGTTTGGATATCACGGGGATGAGGTGGTTTTTATAAGCTCTATGATGATTAGGAAGCTTTAATAAAGATTGGTCCAATTCCCTCAGGTTTGTTGCGATGGTTGTATCTATTTTATTTAAGATTTCTGTATACGTGTGATTGGAGGGTGTTGAACCCAACCAAATTTCAATCATTTGAGAATAACCAATGTCGTCTATTCTCTCTTTCACTTGAATTAACTTATTTGTAATTAACCATTTACCCGAAAATACAACAAGCGACATATCACCCAGATATTTTGCAACATGAATAATTAATAAAGATTCCACTTTTTCTATCATATCGATATACTCTTGGAATGAAAACTCTTCGCCACAGTATATTCTCATTTTATATTCATTAACCTCTTTTATCGCAGATGCTAATATATGTATAAATTCAAAATCGTCTATTTCTGATAGAAGTAAATAATAAAGCCCACTATAATAATCCCCTGCTAATACGTTTAATTGTATCGGAACATTTTGTCCATTATTTTTATCCAATTCATTTGACTCAGGTACTAGATCATGAGTGTCCAACGCTATTTGAGCCAACATTGTCGTAAGTATATACCGTTCTTTTTGCCTTTCTGATAATGCAGTGTTATTTATAATTGCAGCTAAAAGTTTAAGCTTTTCTTCATCAATAATGGGCTTCTGTATAAATCTATCCAAGTATGTATGGTGAATTTTATCGTTAATTAGTGCCTTATAATGATGAATGTCTGTACTAGATGTATTCAAAACAAATCACCTTAGCCCTTTCATCCCCTCAATAATTGATGTAGCTATTATAGCATAATATATGTATGACCGATAATAAAGAATTTTGATGAAAGGAAGTGCACTGCTCCCGGGAAATTATTAATTGTTTTCCATTTCCCCATGACTTGTTTGTATAATTGCTTTTCCTCTAACTTTAACAGCAGATGTATGCTCTGTGAATTGGGCAATCATAACTTCATCTTTATCTAACTTTTCTGAGTGATGAAATTTGGTGTTACTTCCCCTTGTCAAGCCTATCACGTTTACTCCGTCTTCTAATGCTTTAATAACAAAGAAATCAGATTTGAAAGTTGAGTTTTCCATTATTTACCTCCTACATTAGTCTTCATTTGACCACGTCATTGAAAAAGGAGAAACACTTTTTTCACTTGTAATGTTTCTCTCGAGAAATTTTCTGATCTTAGCTTCTGGTTGTGGCTAAACTGTAATCAACATAGCAGCATATTGATTGCTTACATTTTCTACTCTATTTAAAAAGGGGTACGTATAAACGCACCCCTTTTTAGCCCTATGTAAATTATTTCACACTATCTTTAAGGGCTTTACCTGGTTTGAAAGCAGGAACTTTACTTGCAGGAATTTCGATCTCTTCTCCAGTTTGTGGATTACGACCCTTACGAGCTGAACGCTCACGTACTTCAAAGTTACCAAATCCGATTAACTGTACTTTTTCACCATCTTTAAGTGAATCCATGACAGATTCAAAAACTGCATCTACTGCTTTTGTAGCGTCTTTTTTAGAAAGCTCGCTTTTTTCAGCTACAGCATTAACTAAGTCTGTTTTGTTCATGACATTCACCTCCTCCCAAAAGTTTCAATCGACATTGGAACAAAATGTAACTCTTAACATTTGTTTACCAATTTGCCAGCATTTATACTAAGTTATCACCTAATTCATTAGATGACAAGGCTTATAATAACCGAGTTTGTTACAAAATTCAACAATAAGTATCCATTTTTTCCATATTTATTTAATAAAACCGCTATTTTTTATTAAAAATCGATAAAATGGTTACAAATCAAGTAACAATGGCTTCATATAAGCTTTCCTGCTCAGTAAAGATATACGAGAAGTTATAATAGATTCCTTGTGACTGCTAAACTAGAGTAGACAGTTTTTGCTAGATAAAAAGAAACACTTATTTACCCAAATATACCAATAAAATATAGATACTTTCCATTGTAAAATGTTTATATCCTATAACATACAACAGTGGAGGTAGCAGAAGGTGGATAAGTGGGAAATGTATATGGAAATAAGTCAGTTAATCAAAAAGGGATTCAGTAAGACGAAGGTGGCAGACAAGCTAGGAATATCAAGATCAACAGTATATCGTTATCTAAAAAAGTCTCCTTCGGATATGACTGAGTGGGTAGATTCACTTCAAACGAGGAGTAAGAAATTAGATACTTATAAAGAGCTGATATTATCTTGGTTGAGGGAACATCCAGATATGTCCGCCGCACAAGTAGAAGATTGGCTAAAAGAGAAGTACGAAGATTTAAAAATAGGTGAAAGTACGGTTCGATCATATGTTAGAGAGCTTCGAGAGGAATATAAAATAAAGAAGGAAACTTCACCACGAATATATGAGGCTATACCCGATTCACCTATGGGTGAACAAATACAAGTTGATTTTGGTCATACTAAACAGAAAGCAGTCGATAATAAGGAAGTAAAACTAAACTTTATAGCTTTTGTATTATCTAATTCTAGATATAAATATAAAGAATGGTTAGATAGGCCTTTCACTACTCAAGATGTCATCAAAGCACATGAAAATGCATTTAGGTGGTTTGGGGGAATTCCAAGTGAATTAGTATACGACCAAGATAGTTTAATAGTCGTCAGTGAGAATGGCGGGGATTTAATTTTAACGCAAGAGTTCCAACAATATAAAGAATCTAGGAATCTAACCCTTCGTGTTTGCCGCAAGGCGGATCCAGAGAGTAAAGGAAAAATCGAAAATGTAGTTGGTTTTATTAAACATAACTTCGCTAAACATCGAGTATTTCATAACATTGATTCTTGGAATGAACAGGGTTGGGAATGGCTCAATAGAACTGGAAACTATAAAATTCATCATACAACAAAAAAGAGACCGGTCGAAGTGTTTTCCCTGGAAAGACAACACTTAAGACCAGTCACCAAAAATCTAGATATAAAATATAGCTATGAAAATAGTATATCAAGATGTGTCCATAAGGACAATACTATTCGTTATTTATCTAATCGTTATTCCCTTCCATTGGCGACGTTTGGCAAGTATGAAACTGTCTGCATTAAGGAAACCGAAGAAAAGGAATTAATCATTTATAGCCCTAAAACAGGTGAAATCATCGCAAAGCATAATATCCCTGACGGGAAGGGGTTATTGATTAAAGATAGGAAGCATAGCCGAGATAGAACAAAAGGTATTGATGCATTTATGAATACCGTTTCCCAGCAATTTAATGACAATGAGATAGCTTATGGTTATCTACAAAAAGTAAAAGAAAAGTACCCTCGATATATTAGGGATCAGCTTCAAATGATATTAAAAGAGACAAAAGTAAATAACAGGGAAATTCTATCGGCAGCATTGAATGAGTGTATAAAAAAGAACCTTTATGGTGCAACAGATTTTAGCGATGTCGTCGCCTATGTAAAACAACACCGACAAGTTGAAGACACAGTGACTGACACCGCTGAGAATGTAACACACTTAAAAGGGGTTTCTGGTTTGGTTATGGAGACGGAGACTCAAAAAAGAGAAGTGGATACTTATACTGCCATATTGGAAGGTGAGTCAATATGAGCCAGTTGAACCAATTGAAAGAGTTGATGAAGACTCTACGTTTAGCAGAAACAGCGAATCACCTTCCTACATTAATTAGAGAAGCTGAGCAAAAGGATTCATCCTTTACTCAGTTCCTCTTAGATGTAGCAAAATATGAACAAACTAGGAGAGAAGAAAAGCAATTAGAAAAACGATTTAAATGGGCTACATTTCCTTTCCAAAAGACATTAGAAGAATTCAATTTAAAAGAACAGAAATCATTGAGCAACAAACATTTGAATAGATTGAAGGATTTAACGTGGATAGAACAGTTACACAATATCATTCTATTAGGACCACCAGGTAGTGGGAAAACTCACATTTCAATCGGGTTGGGTATTGAAGCGTTAAACCAAGGTTACAAGGTTATCTTTACTACGATGGGAGACCTTGTCCACGTACTGAAAACGGAGGAAATTACTCGTAAATCACAGACGAGAATGAAAAGAATAAGAGATGCAGATTTAGTCATTATCGATGATTTGATGTTTATGGCAATGGATCAACAGGAAGCAAATATGTTTTTTCATTTGATCAATGATTTATATAATCAGTCATCCATTATTTTAACATCAAATAAAGGACCAAAAGAATGGGGTGAATTATTAGGAGACCAAGCAATTACAACAGCAATATTAGATAGAATTTTACATCGGGTTGAGATTATTCATTTAAATGAAGATAGTTACCGAATGAAACATAGGTCGACCATATTTGGGCAAGAAAGTGTTTCAAATTAATGAGCATAAATTGTGTCTTTTTACTTGACGGTCACATTCCTGCCGGTTCAAATAAAATTTTATTAAAAAAAATACAGATTATCAAATGAAATATGAACTTTTTTATTTTCCAGAGCTAAAAAGGTTTATACTTTTAAAACATAAAAAAAGCAGCTAATGCATAGCTGCTACAAAATAATTGCTATTAAACCACCGGAGCCTTCGTTAATAATCCTTTCCAATGTATCTTTTAACTTATATCTGGCATTTTCTGGCATCAGAGATATTTTACCCTGTATACCTTCTCTTACAATGGAACTGAGCGACCTGCCGAATATATCAGACTCCCAGATTGATAAAGGATTTTCTTCAAAATCCTGCATTAGATATCTTACCAATTCCTCACTTTGCTTCTCTGTACCGATGATTGGTGAAAATTCCGATTCGACATCTACTTTTATCATATGAATCGAGGGTGCTACAGCTTTCAATCTGACTCCGAACCTCGACCCCTGCCTGATTATTTCCGGCTCATCGAGTATCATGTCTTCTAATGAAGGGGCGGCAATACCATATCCAGTTTGTTTTACCATCCTTAGTGCTCCAGACACCTGATCATACTCTCTTTTAGCATGGGCAAAATCCTGCATCAATTCCAGCAAATGATCTTTGCCACGAATTTCTTCACCTACAATTTCTTTTAAAACCTGGTCATATAAATAATCAGGTGCATGTAAATCAATTTCGGCTACCCCATCACCCATTTCCATCCCAGCTATGTTTGCATGGTTAATGTATTCATATTCCGAAAAATCACCAACAATTTCATCGACATCTCTTAACCGTTTAATATTTTTAACCGTCGTTTGAATAGCTTCCTGATAATTTTCTCTAAGCCAGTGATCTTCATCAAGTACCATCACCCAGCTAGGAAGATTTACATTCACCTCAAGGACAGGAAATTCGTAAAGTGCTTCCCTCAACACATTATAAACATCATGTTCTGTCATTGACTCTATACTCATGGAAAGTACTGGTATGTCATACTTGTCTGATAAATCCTGACGTAAGGATTCCGTAGTCTGAGTCGTCGGATTAAGAGAGTTAACAATCATAATAAATGGCTTGCCCACTTCTTTTAATTCGTCAACTACTTTGGCTTCTGCATCAATATAATCGTTGCGTGGAATATCTCCTATTGTCCCATCTGTCGTAACCACAACTCCTATTGTTGAATGCTCCTGTATTACTTTCCTTGTACCGATTTCAGCTGCATCGTGAAAAGGTATTGGGTCTTCATACCATGGGGTGTGTACCATTCTTGGTCCGTTCTCGTCTTCAAACCCTTTCGCACTTTCTACAGTGTATCCCACACAATCAACCAAACGAACATTCACATCAAGCGAGTCATCTACATTTACAGAGACAGCCTGATTTGGAATGAATTTGGGTTCTGTTGTCATTATTGTTTTTCCTGCTGCACTTTGGGGTAATTCATCGTGTGCTCTTACACGTTCACTTTCTTCTTCAATATTAGGAAGAACGACCAATTCCATAAATTTCTTAATAAATGTTGATTTCCCTGTCCTTACAGCTCCTACTACTCCCAGATAGATGTCCCCATTCGTTCGCTTTGAAATATCATTAAAGATATCAATTTTCTCCAAAAGATCCCCTCCCGATCTTCGTACGTTTAAGATATGAACAGATTACGAATAATTGACATTACAAGTCTATGATGTTGTCCTATCACAATATGACTTAAATATCATCAAAATAAGAAAACGTCTAACTTAAAGCACGGAATTATAAAAGCTTAAAATAAAAATTCCCTTGCAACACTATATGTTACAAGGGAATTAATATGCTATATTTATTCAATGCGAAAGGGGATGAGCCATTAAGTGGCTTACTTACCATCAGTTGTCGAAAATACGGGTTCCCCATTCTCTATGGTATAGGGAAGTGAATAGGCGGGAACAAACGGGGACTTATCTGCTAATAGATAACGAATGTCATCCCCTTCCCCGTAATCATGTTCATATTCATTGAGCGCATTATTCAAATCAATCCGGTAATCTATAAACAAATTACCATTTACATCCATAATAACAGGGAGATTTTCACCGGAAAATGGGCTGACTACCGTAGGTGCTGTATCATAGCCCAATTCTTTATAATCGATGTTGTACACATCTTCCGCAATTTCATCACCGAAAGGAGGATAAATATGTTCGTTGCGGTAAATATCCAATTGTACATTTACACTTCGGATTGTATCCGTATTGCGTAAATCAATTAATTTCACCTGGGGATTATCATCTGGTGTTATGATTGTATATTGATAAACGCCACCATTTTCGAAAGCATTACCAGGAATTTCAGATAGAGAATTGGTTTCTTTTAAAGCATTAAAATCAATTAGATATTTCTGAAAGATAGGTGTGTCATTTTCTTTTGTCTTAATAGGAACGAGACCGCCTGATTCCTCTCTATACTTTTCCACTGCATTTTGAACATTTTCCAATTGCTGCTCATTTGGAACCTGATTTTCAGATTTTTCGCTGTCAGGATATAAACAACCGCTCAGAAAGAAGGTCAAAATTAATAGACTGAAAACATGAATATATGTAATTTTCATTTCCTGGCCTCCTTATGCCTTACATTGTTGGACCGCTAAACACAATATAAAAAATAATTAATGCACCTAAAATAAATAATAGATATGCAAGTATGGATACAATTACGGAGAAAAAGCCCTTTAATTTATATCTACTTAATAAAATAAGTCCCATTGCCAAAATTAAAAAAGCCATCCCAATAAATGATACCCACATTTTGTCCATTGCGCTCACTTGCTTCACTCCCAACTTTAAAATACTAACCTATTGCACAAGGTATTATAACACAATGTTTTTACTTCTTAGTATCATAATGTTTTTTCGAAATATTTATAATTAATCACATGAAAAATCCGAGATGAAGGGGGCTAGCCTCATCTCGGTCTGACTAAATAATGTCCACAGCAACTCTATCCATGAATGCTTGTGCGATTTATTTTATGCAAGTATACACAGTATTGCATCCTCACTTGCCCAAGTACCGTTAGTTTTTAAAAAGTTTATTTAATGTGTTCATATCCATTGGCATTTTGTTTTTTGTAATGGATTGAACAAGACTATCCTCTTTTTCCCTGGATAATGGTTTATTCGCCATTTTTGACAAATGACGGACCAGATTTCTTACCGTTTTTTCATCGGAAAAATCAGCATTTTTAACAGACTCCGCAACTTTATATATGTCATTCGGATTCACATCAGCATTTTTCTGGATTTTGTCGAAAAGTCCTTTCTGAAAATTATTCACATGTTCTCCCCCTTGCTAAGTTAATTCAACATATTATATGCAAGAGGGATGCTCCCTGTTATTGTGCGTAACGCTCTGTTAATAACTTTGCAAGATCGTCCATTTCCTCGCGCTTTGTTCTGTTCATGAGTTGTTCCACAACATCTTTCGGGGCTTTTTCTTCAAATAATATTTGATGGAGTCCGGAAGTTACCGGCATTTCCACTTGTTGCTCCATAGCAAATTGATGTGCAGCTTTAACAGTCCTTACACCT
Organism: Virgibacillus ainsalahensis; assembly: GCF_055380755.1. Classification (NCBI taxonomy): domain Bacteria; kingdom Bacillati; phylum Bacillota; class Bacilli; order Caryophanales; family Bacillaceae; genus Virgibacillus; species Virgibacillus ainsalahensis. The sequence goes on from NZ_AP043943.1 coordinate 1,722,248, forward strand.
TCAACAACCATTCCCATTTCTTCTAGCACTTCATCCAGTTTATGGCCTTTACCCAACAAGTTTCCAGCACGCCAATTCCTGCTATGTGTACTGGTGCAGGTTACAATTAAGTCACCAACTCCTGATAATCCTAAAAAACTAAGTGGGTTTGCGCCCATAGAAGCCCCTAACCGGGCTAATTCTGCCAATCCTCTTGTTATGAGTGCTGCTTTGGCATTATCACCATATCCCAGTCCATCCGAGATTCCCGCGCCAAGGGCAATGATATTTTTCAATGCTCCGCCAAATTCTATTCCTAGAAGATCCGGGCTTGTATATACACGAAAAGCTTCATTAATGAATAAATCCTGAGCATGTTCTGCATTGCTTTCATTAAGGGAAGACACTGTGACGGTTGTTGGTTGCCTTAAAGCAACTTCTTCAGCATGGCTCGGTCCAGACAATACGACGATGTCTTCATATTTGTATTGATGCATTTCCTCACTAATCATCTCTGAAACTCTTTTTAATGTAACAGGTTCAATTCCTTTGGAAGCATGTATCAGCATTGGCTCATGTTGAAGCACTTCATTTAGCTGCTTACACACATCGCGTATGGCTTTCGTAGGCACTACAATCACGATTGCATTTACATCCCGTACTGCTTCTTCCATCTTATGAAAAGCCTTGATTTTTTCTGGGATTTCAGCATCCAGATAACTCTCATTCCGATGTTTGTTATTGATGGAATCAACTTGGCTCTTACGGTGTGACCACAACCGTACATTATGACCATTATCTGAAAGAACGATACTTAATGCTGTTCCCCAGCTCCCTGCGCCTAATACTGCAATATTTGTCATAAGACTCTCCCCCCTTTATTGTCTTCTTCTTGCAAATATTTTTATTGGTGTTCCTACAAATCCAAATGCATCTCTGATTTTATTCTCTAAAAATCGCTTGTATGAAAAATGCATTAATTCAGGGTCATTGACAAACACCACAAAACTAGGTGGTTTGACACCCACTTGTGTAGCATACAATACCTTTAATCTTCTTCCTTTTACCGTTGGTGTCGGGTTCATAGCCAGTGCATCCATAATGACATCATTCAAGACATTTGTAGGTACCCGTTTAGAGTGGTTCTCACTTGCCAATTTTATTGATGGGATTAAAGTATGCAACCTTTTCCTGGTTTTTGCAGAAAGAAATACAACAGGTGCATAATCTAAATACTGAAAATGCGCGCGTACATTAGTCTCAAATTCCTTCATCGTTTTTTCACCAGCTGTGATAGTATCCCATTTATTTACAACAATAACAATGGCACGTCCTGCCTCATGTGCATAACCTGCAATCTTTTTATCCTGTTCTCTAATTCCAGTTTCAGCATCAATTAAAACAAGAACGACATCTGAACGTTCAATTGCTTTTAACGCTCGTAAGACACTGTATTTTTCTGTTGTTTCATAAACTTTCCCCCGTTTACGCATACCCGCTGTATCAATAATGACGAAATCCTGTCCCTCTTTGTGTAAGTTAGTATCCGTTGCTTCCCTTGTCGTCCCTTCTACTTCACTGACGATTACACGTTCTTCATTTAACATGGCATTGACCAAAGATGATTTCCCAACATTTGGCCGTCCGATTAGACTGAAATAAATAGTATCTTCATTTTCTTCTTCTTCACTTTTTTCCGGAAAATGATGAACCACTTCATCCAAAAGATCGCCCAGGCCTAATCCGTGAGAACCGGAAATTGGGTAAGGCTCACCAAATCCCAATGAATAATATTCATAAATATTTTCACGCATTTCAGGATTATCAATTTTATTTACTCCAAGTACAATTGGTTTGTTTGATTTAAATAACAGTTTTGCCACTTCGTCATCAGCCGCTGTAATCCCTTCTCTTCCATTAACTAAAAAGACAATCACATCAGCTTCATTAATTGCTATTTCAGCTTGATGACGCATCTGAACCAATAAAGGCTCATCTCCGATTTCTATTCCACCGGTATCAATAAGATTAAATGTATGTGTTAACCATTCTGCTTGTGCATAGATTCTGTCTCTTGTTACTCCAGGTATATCTTCTACAATTGAAATTCTTTCACCGACTAATCTATTAAATATTGTTGATTTTCCAACATTGGGTCTCCCCACAATAGCTACAACTGATTTCCTCATGAAAGGAACATCCTTTCTCTATACGTTCATTTTCCTAGCATTAATACATTTTAGCAAATGTAGAAGATATTAACAATTGTTTTCAGTGCTTCACAATAATAAAGACTTCATCGCTAAGCGAATGTGCTATCCCATCAGTAATTGCTTCCAGATTCGCAGCAAATTCTTCTAATTCCTTGGCATTATTACAAAAAAAGGTCGGTGCACCACCTGAAATTCTTGTTCTGTTTGTTGTAATTACTGCTAATATAGCTTTTTCTAACATCAAGGGTTATTCTCCTCCTTATTATGTGACTTAGATTCTGAAGGCATTCGAATCGCATTTTCCAGCACAGGAACCGCTCCTATGATGTCAATAGCTTTATTTACATCCCTTACTTGTGGAAGAATGAAAATGCCTATACGTCCATCATCCAGATCACGTTTGATTAATGGTGTTAAAGCAGGGGTCCCGGAATCTCGAAAGACTCCCAAAGATATGGAAACATCATACAATATGGCCTGCCGTTGACCAAAATTTGCAATCGTAGTAATTACATTCATATTTTTGGGGACTAACACAAATCCCATTCCATATTTAAGGATCTCCTCCTGTCTCTCAGCAATCCCGATATTCATAATATAAATATTATCAACATAGAGCCCTGCACCTTCGAAATGCAGATCTTTGTGCTCAATATCAACGATATCTTTTATTGTGGAACCACTCATCAACATCCTTCCAATGATTAAACATGCTATTGTACTTATAACAGCTAAATATAGATTCCAAACAATAAAAACGAGCGTAGCAATCAAAGCTGTGAAAATAACAATATAATTTCTGCTTTCAAATGAAATAGCTATTCCTTCGATATATGTGTTTCCACGTGAAACCAATTCAAATCCATCAACTTCAGTTAACGTATTTCTCTCCATGTTCCTTACGTCCCTGAACTGAGTTGCAGCAACAGTTAATAAGGTGATTGCAGTAAACTCCATTTCCATAATGGCTGGAACAGCAAGAGCACCTAGCGACGCAGCTATAAACCCAAGAGACAAGTGAATAGTTTTACCGTGCAAATATGTAGGGTACTGCCTATAATCAGTCTTCAACATAATAATTCTTGCCAGTGTCCCACTAATAATCCCGAAGATAATCGGGAGTAAATATTCATTCATTTTACCACCCCGGATTCCTGTTTATAATTATGTAAGAATGAAAATACCTTGTGTGTCCCTTTATGTAGTATGTCTGTAAAGATAAGTATTACTACAATAAATAATAAATTATCAAAAAAACGAGTTCACCCACTGCTACGTTAATACCATAACTTTTCAACGTGAGACCATAAATCAACTCACCACAGGAGACGCCTAGCAAGCAAACTCCGATTTGACTGTAAATTCCTCTGACTAATATGATGATCAACAAAAAAAGAATAAATGAAATGAGAATGATTCTAGGCAAAAAAACCCACGCAGGAGAACTTTGCTCCCAAAATCTTACTGCTGCATATCCAATCATGATTGTGAAGGTTGAAATTAAGAGGTACACTGGATTCGGAAGTCTGACAAGCAAAAGAGTGGCACCAAATACAACTACTATAAATGTAAGTGAAAGGGAATAACTTAGAACGGGGACATAAATCTTTGAACAGACAATGGATATTAATATCCAACAGGCCAAAAGCGTTCTTCCATTATTTTTTTCCATTAAAAAAGTTACAACAATCCAGAAAGTCCAGCTAAACCAATAAAATAAAAAACCACTTACCACAATATCACCTTCCATTAGGCATTATTACTAAGTAACAAAGGTTTTATACTAAAAAAAGGCTCTTCCGAGATAGGAAGAGCCTAGTAAAATTCATTTTATTTATATTTATTAAGTTTGTCACCGAGTAAGTCACCAAGCTGGAATCCGGACTGCTCCTCATCCTTTTCATATTGTTTATAGTCCTTAGCTTCCTGTTCCTGCTCCAATTCTTTTATACTTAAAGATATACGTTCTTCTTTTTCATTTACATCCAATACTTTAACTTTCACTTGCTGGCCAATTTCAAGCACTTCCTGTGGAGTTCCGATATGCCGGTTTGCGATTTGTGAAATATGGACAAGTCCTTCTACTCCAGGCTGTACTTCCACAAATGCCCCGAAGTTTACCAAGCGTTTAACAGTTCCTTCCAGTATATCACCTGATGATACACGGTCCCCGATATCAGCCCATGGCCCAGGGAGGGTACTTTTATGTGATAAAGAAATACGTTCATTATCGCGATCTACGGATAATATTGCAACTTGAATTTTATCGCCTTCTGAGACTACGTCAGATGCGTTCTCTACATGCTCGTGAGCAAGTTGGGATATATGGACAAGTCCATCTACACCACCGATATCAACAAATACTCCAAAGTTTGTCAAACGTTGCACTGTACCTTCCAATACTTGTCCTTCTTCCAATGATTGGAGAACTTCATTTTTTTGTTCCTTAGCTTCGTCTTCTACTACTGCTCTGTGTGATAGTATAATCCTGTTTTGCTCTTTATTTAAATCAGCAATTTTAACAGTTAAGGTTTTGTTTTTGTAATCGGAAAAATCGTCAACGAAATAAGTTTCTACCAGTGATGCCGGAATAAATCCGCGAACACCCACATCAACAACCAATCCGCCTTTTACAATTTCTTTTATTTCCGTTTCAAATACTTCATTGTTATTATATTTTTCTTCCAGATCCCTCCATGCTTTATCTGCATCTACTGCTTTTTTGGAAAGAACTACTTCATCGTCATCTACTTTTTTCACTTTTAATGTAAGTGTTTCCCCCTCTTTCACTACATCGCTGGTGAATTCTACATGTAGACTTGATAGTTCACTTATCGGAAGTATACCTTCTGTTTTATACCCTACATCAACAAGAACCTGTTTTTCTTCCACTTTTACAACCGTTCCAGTTACAGTATCTCCTACATTTAATTCTACTAATTCATTGTTTAATTCACTCATTTACATTGCCCTCCTATATACAGTTCAAAACCACAATGATTATCACTTGTTATCATTGGTATTTTCTGTAAGTTTACGAATTATTGATGAAACAATAAAAATCCTCTTTTTTATAACTTCTAATAATTACAATTATTTGTCAAGTAAAGTTGTTTATGATTGATGATTTTCTTTAAGGATTTTTATTTCTGACATAATACCTTCAGCAGTTTCCTTTGCCGAAGCTTTTGATGTCCGATAAGACTCTATGTCCATTGGTTTACCATATATAACTGTGAGTCTTTTACCAACTTTGTATGACCCGATAATAGCACATGGTATGATAACAGCCTTAGAACGTAACGCAAAAAAACCAGCACCTGCCAATGGCTGTCCAAGTTCCCCAGTTTTACTTCTGGTACCCTCGGGAAACAGACCTAAGGTTTCATTGTTTTTTAAAATTTCAAGACCTTTTCGTAAAGCATTCCGATCACTCAATCCCCGTTTCACAGGAAATGCATGGATGCCCAATAATAACTTGCCCAAAAAACGCTTTTCGAACAATTCACCCTTTGCCATAAAATAAATATCTCTTGGTGATGTGATACCGACCACAGGCGGATCGAGATTGGAAATGTGATTGGAACAAATAATAACAGGCCCATTCTTTGGTACATTTTCTTTGCCGATTATTTTAATGCGATACAAGGGAAAAAATATAACAGCAACTACATATTTCGCTACTTTATAAAGACTCATATTCACACCCCTTCAATGATGTATTTTATTTAACCATTCATTATTTTTGAAACTTCTATCAGAATTTTTTCAGCTACCTCGCTGATTGTCAAGGATGTGGTGTCAATTTCCAAAGCCCCTTCTGCTTTTAGTAATGGAGAAGCTTCACGTTCGGAATCGATAAGATCTCTTTGTTCAATTTCCTTTCTTAATTCCTCCATATCAGATGAAAAACCTTTTTTCAGGTTTTCTTTATATCTTCGTTTTGCTCGTTCTTCTACGGTTGCAATAAGGAATATTTTCACTTCAGCATCAGGAAGAACATGCGTACCAATATCTCTGCCGTCCATTACAACACCACGATCTACTGCTAAAGCCTGTTGCCTTTCGACCATTTCCTTTCTTACAACTGAATGCTTGGCAACAAATGAAACATTATTCGTAACATTTTGGGAACGAATTTCTAATGTTACATCATCATTATCCAATAATACGATTTGACCCTCGTCACTTTGGCTTAATCTAATATCTGTTTTGCTCAGTAATTCAAGTAAAGATTTTTCATTATTCAAATCAACATTATTTTGAATGGCCTTAAGGGTTAAGGCGCGATACATTGCTCCCGTGTCTATGTAAATATAAGAAAGTTCTTCTGCTACCATTTTCGCTACTGTACTTTTCCCAGCTGCGGCGGGTCCGTCAATTGCTATTGCCAGTTCATTTTGTTTCATAGATCCAAGTCATCCCTCTCGATTTTCAAATAAAAGTTATGCAAAGAACATAAGTAAAAACCTGACGCAAAATGCCAAGCTTTTGTTTAAGCATGCGCTTTATAAATCATAACATACCTTATAAAAAATAGTATATTACTTTCTCTGCAGATAAGAAAGCATAAATGTTTTATTCTTCAGCCTCCGTCTGGATATATTTAAATTCGCCATACCTATAATTATTACAGTAAAATTTAGAAAACTTGGCTTTTGCTAAGCCTTTTTGGCAAAAGCCTCAGATTGCGCTTATGCAGTTGTTTTCACACAAAAATTTTATGCTTTCTTAACTGCAAAAAAAGAGAAAGGCATAAGCCTCTCCCTAATATATACCTGCATAATTTATCTCTTTACCATCCAATTTTTCCACTTTTTCTTCGCTTCCATCCATTGCATTAATAAAAATTCTATATGTTTCATTGTCTAATGTTCCTAGAAATTCGTAAGTCAATACTTCATCACCCAAGTCATTATCGATTACAGCCAGGAATTCTTCCTGTATCTCCACATTGGGATTTACCCTTTCTTTCGCTTCTGATTCGGTAATTTCCGGTTCTGGAATATCTCTGTCTGAATGATTCATAAAATAGTTTCTTGCCGTAAAACCGAGAATGTCTCCATTATCCAATCCAACTTTAATTTCCATCGCATCGGAGTAAACCCGCACATCGTCTTGTGTGTATAAGAAGGAATAAACACCAATATTATCATATTCACTGCTATCAAATAACTCCAATTCATCAAATTCAAATTGTTCCAAATAGGTTTCAGCCTTCTTCATTCCTTCATTTAAGCTCAATTTTTTTTCATTTATCGTTCGATCTACCAAGAATGTAAGCGGATGACCTCCTTGGACAGACATATCCATATACGCTCTCTTCTCTCCATTATGGTAGGAAATACTGTACATTGGTATGTCAGATCCTTCACCGCTTTCTGTAATGTTGAAATTTTGTTTATTGTTAACATTAAATAGTTCCTTGGCACGATTCAATGCCTCTTCTTCGCTAATGTCATTTCCATTTAAAGATTTAAACTCGTGCTCTTTTGAAGAAGTTCCTGTTATTGCATTGCTCTCAGAAAATCCTTCCACTTTCTTTTCCACTGTTTTTAATCCATCGATGATTGTATTGTCCATTTGCTCATCTTCATTAGCTAAAGCTAGCTGAACATCCATCCAGCGTAAATTATTATCTAAGGCAACATGCTGGACTTGACGCAGTTCATCTTTAATATCTCCAGATTGCTTGTACAACTGTTCCAGTGACTCTGTTTCTTCTTCTGATAGTGGTTCATCTTTCAGGTTTCTTACGGCTGTTCGATAGGTAAAGTCTCCAATATCGGATAAGAATTCTTCCGTTTTGTTAAATGGTAGTAATCCTAATGGCAGCTGTCCAACATCTGCTAGTGCTTCAGAAGTTAATCGCCATATATCCACTAATTTTGGTGAAAGTCTTGTATCTGAATTCATAGCTAAAGCCGTTCCAATCTCATCATGCATAAGGTCCATCCGATAGGAAAGTTCGTGAAACGCACGCTGGTAATTATTCTCTGCCTGGATTAATACGGCGTTCTTTTCCTGGTGTTCTTGATATCCCCAAAAAGCAGTTCCTGCAACTCCAATTGACAGAATCGCTATTAATATCCATCGAATCATAAGGATCACACCTTTCTATTTACAAAATATATGTTTTCCAATTTTTTTAATTTGCGGTCTTGACCATATCCAATCTGAGGTAGCAGTCACCGGATTAAAATAATATTCTGCATTTCCAGAAGGATCCCAGCCATTAATTGCATCTAATACAGCCTGCTTTGCCGTCTCATTAGGCGTTAGCCAAATCTGCCCATCCGCCACTGCTGTAAAGGCTCGTGGCTCAAATATCACTCCTGACACTGTATTAGGAAACGTTGAGCTTTCCACACGATTTAAAATTACCGCTGCAACTGCAACCTGTCCGACATACGGTTCTCCTCTGGCCTCTCCATGAACAGCATTTGCCATTAATTGAATATCATTTTGTGAATACCCCTGCGGAACATTTACGGCAGTATTATTCGTTGTTTCCGCATTTGTATTGGTATCTCCTCCACTATCACCCGAAGAAGATTGATTTTGGTTATCTGTTCCCCCATAATGTGTAAATTCTTTTCCCTGATTAATCTGATCCTTTACATAACCTTCATCATAATTACTTACCTGTGTAAGTTTCTGTTTTGTAGTCTCCCCTGCTAAACCGTCTATTTCCATCCCAAATTCATACTGAAAGTTTCGAAGTGCCCAGTAGGTTCCCCATCCAAAAACACCATCAATGTTTCCGTTATAAAAACCTAAATATTGCAATCTGGCTTGCAGTTCGATAACATCTTCACCAACAGCACCCTGCTGAATTACTTGTTCACTAAAAGCCGCAGCTGGCTTTGGCGAAAATGAAGATTGCAGTCCTATAAATAAAAAACATAGGAAAATCATTGAGAGCATCAGTTTTTTATAGGTCATTTTAAATCCTCCTGCTTATCCATTGTATTTCTAATACCTATTTTTCGAATAAATACCTTTTTTATTCATAAATAAATGATTGACTTACGAAAGATGCTATATTTCAAATTTGATATAGATTGATCGACGGTAGGTTATAGCCGGATCCTCCTGTTACATTTGAACGTTTTATCTTAAAATATTAGAATCCTTGGTATGAACTTATGTAATAAGAATCAAGAAAAAATCCCCTGTATTTAATATACAGAGGATTTCAGGCGTGCTGTTTATTGTTTTGTCGGTTGGAGTGTGAATGTTGAAGATTTGCCATTCTTACTCGCCTTAATCCCATCCACCATAAAATAATCATAAAGGGAGCGAGCAGGTACAACCAATTACTTGATAAAGATTTCAAAATATAATTATATATTCCATGCAAAAAGAACGGAATCAGGAATGCCAGGGCAATGTTTCTCCTTATATGATGTTTTGAAACTTTCGCTTTACCAAAATAATATCCCATTATGACACCAAATAAAGCGTGCGAAGAAACAGGGAACAGTGCTCTTGAAAAAGCATATCCGACCCCATTCGTTAATAAATATAAAACATTTTCCACAGAAGCAAACCCTAAACTCAGGGCAACAGCGTAAACAATACCATCATACTGTTCATCAAATTCCCGGTGGTGATAAATCATATATATAAAAATAAACCATTTGAAAAACTCTTCAATTAATGCAGCAAATAAAAAGGATTGAATGAAATTACTTTCAGTGAGCCCTTCCGTATTTAAGACATACTGAATAAACATAATCGGAAAGACAAGTAATGAACCAGATATAAATATTTTCAAGGTCAATGAAAGGGGCTCCGTAAAGCGGTCTTTCAAATAAATGAAAGACATTAATGCTAATGCTGGAGCAATTCCGGCGGAAAAAACAGCAAACATAGGTTAAACCTCTTTCCAAGTACGTTTCATTTATCGTATCATTATGTAAGCATAATGAAAATAGAAAAAAAGGAAGGTGAATGAATTGAAAGATATACTAATTATACACACTGGTGGAACAATATCCATGCTTGAGGATAAGGAAACTGGTGAAGTAAGCCCCACCAGTCAACACCCTTTAACTGATTTATCTTATCATTTTCAACCCTATGCAAATATTGAAGAACATGTTGAGTTTGACCTTCCTTCACCACATATCACACCACACCATATGTTAAAGCTATCGAAAAAAATCGAAAAGGAAATTCCAGATTACGATGGGATAGTTGTGACACATGGTACAGATACATTGGAAGAAACAGCTTATTTCCTGGATTTGGTTCTTAATACAGATAAACCTGTTATCGTGACAGGAGCAATGAGATCAAGTAATGAGATAGGTTCAGATGCATTATACAATCTCATCAGCTCAGTTAGGGTTGCTGCCGAAGATGAAGCTTTCCATAAAGGCGTGTTGGTTGTGATGAATGATGAAATACATACCGCGAATAATGTTACGAAAACATCAACAAGCAATGTAGCCACTTTCCAAAGCCCGCAATATGGACCAATTGGGATTATCACGAAAGATACAATTATTTTTCATCACACAATTCTGTCGAGAAGCATTCGACAAGTCCATAAAATATCTAAAAATGTATTACTCTTAAAAGCCTATGCCGGCATGGATGAACAAATCCTTAACGCCATACACCAGACACAGCCTGATGGAATTGTAATTGAAGGGCTGGGACAGGGTAATTTACCACAATCAACAATAGAACCACTGAAAAAGATGATAGCAGAACAAATTCCAATAATACTTGTGTCTAGATGTTATCAGGGAATTGTACAGCCTACCTATAGCTATGAAGGCGGTGGAAGACATTTAAAAGAAATGGGTTTAATTTTAGCAAACGATTTAACAGGACCTAAAGCTAGAATAAGATTATTAATCGAATTAGAAGCAACGAGTAACCTTGCATTATTAACGGATGTTTTTAGAGCAACCTAAAAAAATGATAGCAGAATAAAACTGCTATCATTTGTAATTTTCTTTATTGATAATCGCCTCTGCTATTGTTTGTCCATGAAAGCGTCCATTCTCAATAAATATTTTATTATTATTATAACCTGCAGCAACCACTCCAGCTATAAAGATATCGGGAATATTGGTTTCCATGGTATTTTCATTATAATTGGGTTTTCCACTTCTCTCATCGATCGTTATCCCGATTTCTTTAAATAAGTGATAATCAGGCTGATATCCTGTCATTGCAAAGACAAAATCATTTTCAATTTTATATGTCTTTTCATTCACAGAATAGTATACATGATCTTTTGTAATTTTAGTAACTTTTGCATTAAAATCCATATGTACAATACCCTTGCTTACAAGCGAATCAAATTCAGGAAGAATCCATGGTTTTATACTTTCGGAGTATTTACTGCCCCGGTATAACACAGTAACTCTTGCCCCGGCTTTGTGAAGTTCTAGGGTAGCGTCGACAGCTGAGTTTTTCCCCCCAACTACTACAATATCCTTATTATAATATGGGTGTGCTTCTTTAAAATAATGCATTACTTTATTCAAATCTTCGCCAGGGACGTCCATGTAATTAGGCTGGTCATAATATCCGGTAGCGATGATGACATGGTTTGCAATGTATTGATACATTTCATCTGCTTTCGTTTCTGTCTGTATGTGAAAATGCTCTCCCGATTTTTTTACAGAAATAACTTTTTCATATGCATTGACTCTTAAATTCATCCGTTCGGCAACCGTTCTATAATATGCCAACGCCTGATTTCTTACAGGTTTTTGTTTTTCAGTGATAAAAGGAATATCTCCAATCTCCAATTTATCACTGGAACTAAAAAATGTTTGATGTGTGGGGTAATTGTAAATAGTGTTTACAACATTTTCTTTTTCAATAATTAACGGGCTTATTCCATGTTTCTTTAGTTCAATCGCACAAGATAAGCCACATGGACCTCCACCAATAATAATAACTTTTTCACTTTGCAAAAATAGCCACTTCCTTCTTGACTTCGACATTATTTCTATATGGTCTCACAAAAAACTCTTATCTATCTATACATGATAAGAGTTTTTCATCTTGTATTTTTTAATTCATATTAAACCCAGCCACGGAATCTTGATGCTTCTGCCATTTTTCTTACACCAACCATATACGCAGCTAAGCGCATATCTATACGTCTGGTCTTTGCAGTATTATAAATTGAATTGAAGGATTTAATCATAATTTCATGAAGCTTTTTATCAATTTCCTCTTCTGTCCAATAATAACCCTGATTATTTTGTACCCACTCAAAATAAGAGACTGTAACTCCTCCTGCAGAAGCTATTACATCAGGGACCAGAAGAATATCTCTTTCCGTCAATATCTTTGTACCTTCTATTGTAGTAGGACCATTAGCAGCTTCTACAACAATACTCGCCTTAATATTATGTGCATTTTCTGCCGTTATCTGATTTTCAACCGCTGCAGGTACTAAAATATCACAATCTAATTCCAACAGGTCTTTATTGGATATTGTAGTTTTAAATAATTTAGTAACCGTACCAAAACTGTCTCTTCTATCTAGTAAGTAATCGATATCAAGTCCTTCAGGATCATGTAATGCCCCATAAGCGTCTGAAATTCCTACAACTTTCGCTCCGGCATCATTCAAGAACTTTGCCAAAAAGCTCCCTGCATTACCAAACCCTTGCACTACTACTCTTGCACCCTTGACATCAATTCCCTTTTTCTTCGCGGCTTCATTTAGGGCAATTGTAACACCCTTAGCAGTTGCAGACTCTCTTCCATGTGAACCACCAAGAACAATTGGTTTACCTGTGATAAAACCAGGGCTGTTAAATTCATCAATCCTGCTATACTCATCCATCATCCAGGCCATAATTTGTGAATTAGTAAATACATCTGGTGCAGGGATATCCTTTGTTGGACCAACGATTTGACTGATTGCCCTGACATATCCCCTGCTCAAACCTTCAAGTTCACGAAAGGACATTTCACGAGGGTCACAGACAATACCACCTTTTCCTCCTCCATATGGGAGATCAACAATCCCTGCTTTTAAAGTCATCCAGATTGATAAAGCTTTAACCTCTCTTTCCGTAACGTTCGGGTGGAAACGAACTCCCCCTTTTGTAGGGCCTACTGCATCATTATGTTGTGCACGATATCCTGTAAAGACTTTAATGGATCCGTCATCCATACGAACTGGAATTCTTACTGTCATCATTCGAATCGGGTCTTTAAAAAGTTCAAAAACTTCGTCAGGGTAACCCAACTTTTCCAATGCAGTTTTTACAACAGTTCGTGTTGAACTTAAAATATCCATTTTATTATTATCTTCTTTGGTAGAATCTGCTGTTTTATCGGCTACCATGAATTTACCTCCTAGAATATCCATAAGTGTTTTATATATAGATGTACTCAGAGATTAGTATACACCTTCACTATAAATATGCAATAAAATAAAACTGTTTGTGTATTGTCTGTAAATATTGTTTTTTAATGGCTGAGAAGGCTCTCCATAATCAATCATTTTATAAAGGAATCCTCTTTTTCTGTTTGCAATATTTCTCTCTCTGAACGCTTCGTTGAAGGTGACCTTGGCGAGCATCCTTGTGTCAGGGGAATGATTAATAAAAAACCTCAATAATTTGTTTCACGGCATTTGATTGATAAATTTCTTTTCCATATTCTTTTAACCGATGAGAAGTTATAATACTGGGATTGGAGTACTCAGACATAATGGCAATAATGTCTTCCTTATTTTTATTGTATAAATCATTGTCACTTAATAACATATAGTAAAGATTACCCATATGATAAACCTGCCCTCCATTTATCGATAATGCCGACAAATAGGAAGCTAATTGGATTATATCCTCAAAGGTATCAAAGGAAAAGATTAATTCTGCACTTTCATCCAAAGTAACTTTCATTTCAATGAAGTCCTCATCCCAATCTATATTTTCAAATTTCTGTGTAACCATTACATGCATACCCTGTGCTTGCATTAAGTACACATGAACCTGTAACATTCCTTCTAATTCAAATCCAAGCTCAGAACTGGCTTCGTAAAGCATATCGCTAAACAGAACACGGACACTTGACGCATCGTGCCACAAATCCTCTTTCGTAAAGCCCCGTTCGATTAAATCATCAAATGTTAAAAAAATCGTGAACTGATTCTCGGCCACTCTTTCAATACGCATACAGTATCCCCCTTTTATTTGACTAATTGATTTACCATAAAAACATATTTATGACACTCGGCATTAAAGCTGTAATTATCTTTATTATTAATTCTTATTACAGTATATGCCTTTTGTATAATTGTTGAACTCACATATAGTTTTATTCTACTTTATTTTAAAATGGAAGTACATGATAGCGATATCTTTCCCGTGATATCAATGCACATCACATCAATGGATAATAATATATAATCCATTGAAAATTAAATATGTTTATAAACTGAATGAATGCATCTTCCCATACAAAATAAACTCCTGTTATTACACATAAAAGAATAATTATGACAACAAGGAATCTAACCAGAGGAAAATTTATTTTAAAGTGTGTTCGTTTTTTCTTTGTACTATGTATTTCTTTTCTTGGAGGCAAATTTAATACATCAATTTCCTTAAATTCTTTTGTATCGGATTCGTTCTCAGAATTTATATCGTCATTTTGTTCAAGATTTAGAAATTCCTTCGTGTTTTTTTGTGATTCTTTATTTTCATTTCTTCTGTCATTCAATTTAAAAAACACCTCACTTTTTAAAGCGAATAAATAACCCTAATAGGAAGTCAACGGTAAAATGAGCAGCTATTGTCACAGCTAAATTTTCTGTCAATTCGAACATATAACCTATATAAAAACTTACAAATAGTACAGAAATCAGCAAAACAGTTTTTTTCAAATAACGAATGTGAACCAAAGCAAATAAGAAGCTCGCAAATACATAGCCAAAAGTAGTTTGAACAACACCCCTAAATAATATCTCCTCAGAGACGGCCACCATAAAAGAAATAAGTACTATGTAGCGGATGGATTGGTTTTTAAAAATTCTTTCGTTTATACCACCGTCATCATAATATCGTTTTGGAAAAACAAAGATTAGAATCATATCCATAATAACAATGATTAGACCGGTTACAAT
Source organism: Virgibacillus ainsalahensis (assembly GCF_055380755.1). Taxonomy (NCBI): domain Bacteria; kingdom Bacillati; phylum Bacillota; class Bacilli; order Caryophanales; family Bacillaceae; genus Virgibacillus; species Virgibacillus ainsalahensis. Next base: position 1,737,560 of record NZ_AP043943.1, read on the forward strand.
GCCATAAAGGAGTATTTCCTTTATATCCCATGTAAAGTATAATAGCCAATCCAAAATGTTTTCAAAAAGTAACAAGCTAAGTATAAAACCAATGATCAAAAATATGAACTGTGACCATATTAATTGCTTCGTTAATTCTTCATCTGACAATTGCTTAATTAATTCACTCTGCTTCATCTTTCTTCGCCAATTAATAATAAGTTTTTTAATTTGCTTTGCCATGTACTTGTCATATTTTCATTCCTTGTGATTTCTTCCGGATTCCATTGAGAAAATGAAAAACCGCAATTACTGCAACATTGAAATTTTGCTTCGCTGAATGATGGTTGAAAATTTTTATAAAGATGCTTACGAAGACATTCTTTCTCATGGATCCATACCAACATTTCTGTTAACTTATTCTCCTTCAATTGCTTTCTTGCTGTTATATAATTATTTATTGCTCTGAAAGCTTCGTTCCAGGTTTTTCCATGGTAAGTAATAGTGTTTTCCTTAATGATGCCATGCTTTTCCAATTGATAATGTAAAAATCTCCACTGGATTTCATTTATTTGAAATAGGTTTTCACATTGTACTACATCCCGTGGTAACGGCTCTTGGGTTTCAAATAAGTTTTGCAATTGTTGCATGACAAAATGTAACTCTTCAATGGATGGAAGTTCCTGCTGAATTATCTTTTTTGGAAGATACAAATCATTGTCCGAAAAAAGCAGTAAACTGACACTTGAACCTCCGTCTCTTCCAGCTCTGCCAACCTCCTGTATATACGATTCTATTTGTGTAGTGAGATGGTAATGGATGATCAGCCTGATATTACTTTTATTGATACCCATCCCAAATGCACTTGTACAGCATATGACATCTAGTTGTTGATTCATGAATTGTTGCTGAATGGTTATTCGATCAACCTGTTCCATACCACCGTGGTAGAATGCAATTTTTCGTGTCGGAAGTTTCTCAGAAAGTATTTTTGCTGTAGTTTCTGCAGTTTTTCTACTGGAAAAATAAATTAACACAGGCACTCGATAGTTTTTTAGAAGGTTAATGATGACCGTTTGCTTCTCATAATCATTAGAAACCTTCTGAATAGAGAAAGTGATGTTGTCTCTGTCCATTGGATAGATATGCTTAACAATCCCGGGTCTTTCCAATGAAGTGATAATATCCCGCTGCACATAAGGGGTAGCAGTTGCACTAAGTGCGAGTATCGTGGGGTTATGTAATTTCTCAATAATGACACTTAGCTTTAAATAATCCGGCCGAAATTCATGGCCCCATTGTGAAATACAATGCGCTTCATCAATAACGAATAAATCAACTTTTAATTGTTCCAGGTGTCTGATAACTTCTGTCCTCTGCAATAGTTCCGGAGAAACATAAATTAACTTATATGTATGTAACTTTTTATATACCCGTTTTTTTTCCATCGGATCCATAAAACTGTTTAGTGCAACGACCTCTTTAAAATTTACAGCCTTTAACTGTTTTACCTGATCGAGCATTAATGATATCAATGGTGAAACAACAATTGTGGTGCCTTTTTGCAATCGTGCCGGTAACTGATAGCAAATGGATTTACCTGAACCTGTAGGGAGAATTCCCAATACGTCTTCCCTTCTCATTACGTCTTCTATTATTTCCTTTTGTCCCGGAAGGAAGGAAGTGTAACGGAAATGTTGGTTCAAACTGGCTTCCAATTCAGAATGTGAATTCATTTAATCACCTCATTTCAATAGATTCCCCTGGCAATTACTAAGCGTATTTGAAAATAACTGATATCCTGGTTAACCAGCTGTTTAATATCTTTTAATTTACGGGTTTGTGTTTCATGAATGGCATTAATAATCTCCTCTTGGTGTTCATCACTCACATAGCTATTAATCGGAAATTCTTTATAGTATAGTGCTATTTCCACGATGTGATCATGAATGGTGTTAGCCTTTAATTGCCTTATTCGAGTAATTTGATCAATGCTATAACCCTTGAGTAATAGTTGATAGGTGGTATAAGCCGAACGTGTAATATAGTCATGACTTAATAAGTCTTTGATTAATGTGGTCATAAAAGGAAAACTGTTTTGATTGCTGATAATGTTATCAAGCATTCGATGTATTATTGCCACTAATAACAATTGTACATCTTCCATTGTCAATTGATACTTATCTGCTAACTGATTCAAACTCATTCCGTATTTTTTATAGCCAGTTAACCGGTCAACAAAGATTCCAGCTTCCTGATCGTTCAAATTATCGAGCAAGAGATAAATTTCATCATATAATGCAGGTAACAGGGAAGGTTCTTTGGGTCTCATCCTTTTATAGAATAGCTTGACCCAATTTTCAATATCCGGCTTGTCAATGACAGGAATAAATGAAAAATAGCCCATCTTACTATTCGCCAACGTTTGTATAAGCAATGTTAAACGGTCAAAATAAATATTACCGATTTCATGATATTTCAGTCCTTTGTAATAGTCCAAAGGCAGCTTTTCTTCATGTTCGTAAAGCCATTTTTCTCCCTGTCCAGTAAGCGTATAAGCGGTATTTGAATCTGAGTTATGCTTGATCAAACCATTTTTTAATAATACCATCAGTTTGTTATTGTATTGCGTTTTTGAAACTGATTTATATATACCGTAAAAATTTTCAAGTGAATAGATATGTACGTCCTGAACGGTCTGGATTGATTTTTTTCCTTTAAGTAAATGATAAATAGCTGAACCTGATCGCTCCCCTTGTAAATTTGAACTGCATTTGAGAATAATTCCTTCAATTAACAACGGTATGACTCCTTTAGATGATTTTTAACATTTAAACGCTGACCATTAAATGCATTGAAATACTCAATAATCAGTTTTACAATATATTTAGCAACCTTCAGGAATTTTTACAGAAATTTTAAGGAGAAAACAAGATGCCAAAATACGCAATTGTAGATAAAGAGACATGTATCGCATGCGGGGTTTGTGGAGCCGCCGCCCCTCAACTGTTTGCTTATGATGATGAAGGTGTATCTTTTATCAGATTGGATGGGAACACAGGAACAGTAGAAATCAATAAATATCTGGAAGAAGATATAATTGATGCAAGTAATGGTTGCCCGACGAATTCTGTTAAAATTTGGATAAACCATTTCCTGCTCACTCACGAAAACATGAAGTTGACTAGTTCCACATTCACTTTATTATTATCTTAAGGTGTCATCCGATAAAAGTCAAAAAGAAAAAGTGCTTCTATAAACGGATCCGAAAACACTTTTTCTTCAGCTTTATGCTGCACCTGAACAACTTTTAAATCGGATTTACTGCGTCAGGAACTTCCACTGGCACAGATAGATCATAAGCTCCTATTTGTTCAATAGATGAATTTTTAAAATTCACTGTTTCATAACCATAACTTTTAGCCGTCATCAATATGGCTTCAATCATCGTGACATAATCCTGGTTGCTCTTCATCAGAGAATCTTCCGCAAATGAAACAATCAGCTGTCTGTTGCCTGATTTAACAGAAAAATTCACATCATCTGGTATTGTCTGATACACATTTAAAGATTTCTGTCCAATCTTCAATTCATTTAACGCATCTTCAATTGTGGCTTGCTCCTCATTTGAAATGGGAATTAAAAAAGACCGGGTTTCTTCGGACTTGCGATACAGTTTATAACTCTCCTCTTTCTCTTCCCTTATCGGCAGTTCCTGGACTACGCCAATTTTCCCCAAATTCACTCGCTGATTATCTTTCGTATCAAAAATCACTTTTTCAATACCATGTGGTGTAAACATTCTTGTTAGCATTTGTTCAAAAATATATGTTTTAGCTGACCCTTCACCCAGTGTATGATTTTTTGGGAGATCCATGACTACCAGATTCTCCGCTTTTCTCAATGTAAACGACACATCTTCAAATGGATAGTTGCTTACCCCCCACTCATTCTCTTCAATGCGGTCATCCAGATTATTATAATGTGTTGATATATCATCAGACTCCGATACGATTAGCGATAAAGGAATCACGTATTGCTGTTTTGAATCCGAAATAGCTCCATGAACAATTGTCATATTATCTCCAATTTCCTGTATGACATGAGTATCTGAGGAAGGATCCGCCAGCATCGTTTCCTGCTCGACATCATCATTGCTGGATTCCTGTCCAAATGAATCAGTTGTAGATTCTTGTTGATTTTCAGTGACCTCATTTTGATCGGAAACATCGAGTGCATAGTCTGCGGATTGTTCGTCATTATTTTGAAACATTGATGAATTCAATAATGACGGTACAATAAATACAATGATTACAAAAGTCATTATTATTCCTAAAGCAGGTATAAACCTTTTATTTTTATTCACTTTTACGTCTTTATCCTGATGTGAGGAGATCCGCTGGAATAAGTCGTCTTTATCTGTTTCGTCAATTATCACAGGAAATTGCTTGAGCTTATCTGCAATCTTTTGCTTTTCCTGTTCTTCCATCATGCTTCTCCCCCTTTCTCCTGATCTTCTGATATGAATTTCTTTAATGCATTTAACCCTCTATGTTGCGTGGTTTTCACCTTACTCACACTAAAGTTTAATATTTCAGCAGTTTCCTTGATTGAAAAGGATTGTATATAACGCAATATCAGTACACTTTTTTGATCGTTGGTGCATTGATCCAAATATTTATAAATCCTCTTCATTTCATCACTTTGTATCGCAATTTCTTCTGGCAATGGAGTATCATCCTGAATCAACTCCCCTTTTTCACCCCAGTCGAAGAATTCCAGTATTCGCTTCTTTTTTCTATTTTTGGAACGGAAATAATCATAGGTAACATGTCTTGCAATCGAAAATAACCATGTTTTCTCACTACTTTCTCCCTTAAATGTTTCAAATGATTTTAAAACTTTTATGTATACTTCCTGAACAAGGTCTTCTGTTAATTGCTTATCTTTTACCATATAAAAAATGAACTGAAACAAGTCCTTATGGTAATTATCATATATTCGATCGAAAACGGCCCTCATATAGTACCTCCGTTCATTCAATTAGTCGTTTGGCATCATTATAATGTTACAATGTAATATTACTATAATGGAAAAAAAGAAAAACACCAACTCGTATCAGTTGATGTTTTGCAGATCAAAACGTTTATCGGAGTATTTTTTTAAAAAATATGAAATAGCTGGATAAAGCAGCACGATGAAAATTGCGTTTCCTATTGCATGTGAGGTATCAAATGGCAGTCCTGCTAAATAGTATGGCAGGAATTTCCCGGTAACCTGGTAAGTTGTCAAGGAAACTATAAATCCATATAAATACCCACTAAATATTCCATATATTACAATAACCAATAATGGAATTCGTTTCCAAGTCTTTCCAATGCATCCACTTATCAATCCGATGATAGCCCACGAAATAACTTGCCAAATTGTCCAAATGCCCATACCTAATAATATATTGGATAAAAATGTTGTTAATAATGCCAACATTACTGCAGCTAATGGTCCTAGAAACAAACCACTGATGATGATAATCGCTGTAACCGGCTGAACATTTGGCAGAAATCCTAAAGCAAATCTGCCGACGACAGCCAATGCTGCAAGAAGTGCCAGCAGGGTTATTTTATATGTATTCAATATTACATCATTCCCATGCCTGCAAATCAAATGTAACTTCATCATCAGGTGATAACTCGAGCTCTTCCGCTCCTACCATAGCCGTCTCCCCATTCACAAAAAACATCCATGATTTTTCCTCGCCCTCTTCTGGGGCTATTCCATCTATAGAGGTAATAAATCCTCCATCATGTTCGATATCAAAGTTTTCTTCCATTACATCCATTAGAATGGCATCTTCTTCTATTGCTACTTCTTCTTCCGTTATTACTTCATCACCATCGTCCTTTGAGAGTGTAATGGTAACCGATTCTTCACTTTCCTGTGTTTCCGCTGGCTGTTCCTGACTAGCTTCAGTTGATTCTTCCTGTTGAGAATCATTCGCGCCACATCCTGCGAGGACTCCAATAACCAGCATGAGGATTCCCAGACGCAACATCCATTTGTTCATTTTATTCCATCTCCTTCGTTAATAGTTTGTAATTAAGGATACGTTTGCGATTAAAAATCTTCATTATTTTAGAAAAACTTGGTTTATCATCAAGACCTGATCACCAAACCCTAAGAAATTATATTCTTTACTCCATATAAATCATTTTTTTCTAAAATAAAAAAAGAAAAGCTAACTCGTCATCGAGTTAGCTTCCTGCAGACAATCGAAACATAAAAAGGTCGGTTTATGCATTTATGTATCCGGTTGTCTCAATCGCTCATACCCTCGAAGCATTGAAACAGAAGAATTTGGCAGGTCTACTGACTTATGATTCTTACCTACTCTAAGCCCTTCCCATATGACTATTCATACAGTGGTTTCGCTTATTTCGTTAATCATTTACAGTTGCGAGGACAGTTCCGGATTTTCACCGGATTCCCTTTTAAGCAATTACACCAACATTCCCTAGATGTATTCAATTCAATTACTATTTAAATCATATCATATATTGATCGTTTAGAACATATTAATTATTTTGAGGTAGTTTGAAAGTGAATGTAGTCCCTTCATTTTCTTTACTTTTAACTGTCAGCGTTCCGTGGTGTGCATCTATTATATTTTTTGCGATTGCTAGTCCCAAACCAGTTCCTTTTTTAGATTTATTTCTGGTTCTGGCCTTATCTGCTTTGTAAAAGCGTTCAAATACGAACGGTAAATCCGCTTCAGCAATTCCACTACCACTATCTTCAATATCAACATGGAATTCATGCTTACCAGATTCGATATGAACTTTAACAAAACCGTGTTCATCGGTATGACGGATAGCGTTATCAATTAAGTTTGTGAAAACCTGTTCAATTCGGTCAGGATCTATGGACACTTTTGGTTCAATTAAATTCTTGGTGAGTATTAATTCAATATGATTGTCTTCTGCCACACCCTTAAATTTTTTTAAAATACGATCTACATAAATATCTGCTTCAACTACTTCTACATTTAACTGGATATGCCCTGCTTCCATCCGGGCAAGATCGAGCAGTTCATTCACAAGCCTGCCCATGCGTAAGGATTCTTCATGAATAATTCCTGCGAGTTCATTTTTATCTTCTTTGCTTTCAGCTACATCATCTACAATCGCTTCACTATAGCCCTGCAACATAGAAATCGGTGTCCGTAATTCATGTGATACATTTGCAATGAAATCCTTACGCAATATATCTGACCGTCTTTCATCTGTCATATCCCGGATAACAGCAACTGCGCCCCGGACGTAAGATTGGTCATATAATGGAGTCATCAGCATTACCCAGTTTCTCCCCTGCAATTGAAATTCATTTAAAGATTCTGACTCGCCATCAATGACTTTCTGTAGAATTTCATGTAATTCACTGGGAAGCTTTTTATTATCCATATCATTATCTATATTATTTTCAAAAAACCAATCGTCGATAAATTTTTCCGCAGGTGGATTGGTTACAATCATATCCCCATTGCGATTCAAGGTAATCACACCATCAGCCATGGACCGCACAATACTGGACAGCTGTTCTTTTTCCTGCCTTAGTGCATTAATATGAAATTTGAGTTGCCTGCCCATACGATTGAACGCGATTGCCAGCTCACCAATTTCATCATGGGTTAATATTGGAACTTTCGTATTAAATTCTCCTTTTGTTAAGTCGAATGCAGCTTCACGCATTTTAATCAATGGTGAAGTAATACGAGTAGATAGAAAAACTGCAAAAATAGTCGTTAAAACAATGGCAATTCCAGCTGTAAGCAATATGATCCTTGTCGTTTCAGCTTTTGTTTGTGCGATTACATCTAATGATTGATATACAAAGACTCCACCATCATTTGTTGAAACTGGTGCACCTACCAACATTGCCTCTGTATCACTATTAGGTAATATCATATGGTTCACGATTTCTTCATTTTCTGTAAACATCTGTCTTAATTCCTCTTCATTTTCTAACCATGTTTCCTCAAATTCAGTTAAATTTTGATTCGCAGTATCAGAAACCCAAATATCACCATCGTCAAATACGATAGCGACACGACTATCCAAATCAATAATACGTTCTGCCGTCTCAATCACCAAAGACTTTTCAGGATGCTGCTCGACCAAAATGGAAACTTTTGTCGCCGTCTGCATCATTGCTTCTTCAGCTTCTTGCATATGAAAGTTTTCAAAAAACTCCAGTAATAACATTGTAAGTACGAATAATACAAAAGAAACTAGCAATAAAATCGTTATTGCTAGTTTTCCCACTACACTACGCCATATCATTATACATCATCTACCTCAAATTTATATCCTATTCCCCATACAGTTACAATCATTTTTGCTGCTTCTTTTGATACATTATTTAATTTTTCCCGCAACCGTTTTACATGTGTGTCAACTGTACGTAAATCACCGAAAAACTCATATTGCCATACTTCTTTTAGCAATTGTTCCCGATTAAAAACTTTATCTGGAGATTCTGCCAGGAAACAAAGCAATTCATATTCTTTGGGGGTCAAGCCAACCTCTGTACCACCAGCGGTAACTCTATGTGCATCATGGTCAATCGTTAAATGAGGGAAAACCATGATGTTTTTAGCAGTCGCTTCAGTATTATTAAAATTGGAATTGGATACTCGGCGAAGTAATGCTTTTACACGAAGTACGACTTCCCTTGGGCTGAATGGTTTAACAATATAATCATCTGCCCCGACTTCAAAGCCCTGAACTCTATTTGCCTCTTCTCCTTTAGCTGTCAGCATTATAATAGGAGTAGTCTTTTCCTTTCTCAGCTCCTCACTGACTTCAATTCCATCCATTTCCGGCATCATTATATCCAATAGAATAACATCATAATTATGATGCAGGGCTTTTTCCAAAGCTTCACTTCCATTTTCAGCTTCATCTACAACATAATCTTCTCTCTCAAGATACATACGAATCAGGCGACGAATCCGTTCTTCATCATCTACTACTAAAATATTCGTATTTGTTTCCATGTAAACTCCCCCCTTATTCGTCCTTACATTGAGTATAAACCAACAGATTAAAAATGTATAAGATTGTCTACATCTTCCTGCCAGGACGGTTAAGTATGTCCTCCAACCTATCTCAAAAATCAATCTTCATTCGAACACTTGGCCTTTAGCCAAGCTTTTTATGGCGATAAGGCCTTCGCTTGAACTTAAGCAGTAAAAAAATTTATGTTTTCTTATCTGCCAGAGTAGAAGCCAAGGCACCTACATTGGATGCCTTGGCTTCTGTTAAGCATAGGAATGTAAACCTGCTAAAACCAGATTAACTACAATTAAGTTGAACATAATGATGGCAAAACCGGCAACTGCGAGCCATGCCGATTTTTCACCATGCCATCCCCTGGAAAGTCTCAGATGTAGATAGGCCGCATAGAAAAACCAGGTAATTAATGCCCAAACTTCTTTTGGATCCCATCCCCAGAAACGATCCCAGGCAATTTGCGCCCAGATAGCTGCAAATATTAAACCGCCTAATGTGAATACAGGGAAACCAATTGCTACAGCACGATAATTAATTTCGTCAAGAATATCAGGTTTTGTATTTTTAAGCACTGGTTGAATAGCCGCACCAATTCGTTTTCTCAAAATTAACCGTACCAGAACATATAGGATGGAGCCAGTGATGAAAGACCATATTACTGTGTTAAATTTATTACCTGCATCTTGTCCATGCATCCATCCCGGTGTTTCAAACCATGGTTGCATAACATCATCGGTTAACAGCGTGCCCCCGTTTGGCCCAGCAATAGCCGGCAGACGGTAATCAGTTGTAACAGTAGTATTTTGTTCCGTATGTTCAAATGTTGCATTATAATCCATCAAATTAAATACTGAGGTTATAACGATAAAACCAACAAACAGAAATATTGTGTACAGCACTATTTCTAACCAGGTTGTACGTTTACTTCGGACAGTTTGATCAATTTGTCTGATTAAATAAATAAGCCCAGCCACAAAACTGATAGCCAATATACCCTGTCCCAAAGAAACAGTAGTTACATGTATGTACAGCCAATGACTTTGCAATGATGGCACCAGTGGTGCTATCTCAGTCGGAAACATACTTGCATAGGCAATAATAATCATGACAATCGGCAATGCAAACAATCCCAGCACACTTAATTTATAAATAAAATAAATGATAATAAACGCAAAGACCAAACACATACCCAAAAATGTAGTAAATTCAAATAAGTTACTGACTGGCGCGTGTCCGCTTGCCATCCATCTTGTTATGAAATAAACAATCTGGGCTGCAAAACCTATGACAGTAAGTGAGATTGCGATGGTACCAGCTGCATTTTTTGTGGTTTTTGCCCGTTTATCTTTTATTGTAAAACCAAAGAAAAACGTAGCAATCAAGTACAGTATAAATGCCGCATAAAGCATTGTACTGCTGACTTCTATCATACTCATAAAATACCCTCCATCTATGTCAATAAAATGATGCTCACGCAGAATTAAGCTGCGCAGCTATTCATCATTCATCCAATTCCTGTTGATCAACTACATTATTAATATTTGTATCGGTAATCACCTTTTCTATATCTTTCTGAACGCCGAACCAATTTTTATTGGTATGAGCCGCTAATAATACACCTTTTCCTTTTGGATGAATCCATATTCTTCTATGATTAAAATACATACCTTGTGTAACACCAATCATAAAAATAGCAGCACCAAGACCAAAGAATGGTAATGTATGGTCTACTCTGACAGTCAAACCACTAACATCATGGGTCTCGAAATCTGTAATCCCTACGTTATATTGATTTTCTCCAGTTGCATCAATGTTTTTGCCTATTCCAAGGAAGCTAACTTCAGCGGTATCACTGCCTGGTGGATAAACAAACAGTACGAATGCTGGGTTTCTCGGATAATTCGTTTCGGATGCGGGTATGCCATTATCATCCAAATAATAATCCGGATAGTACTCGCCCACTTCTACCCGAAAACCATTCTCCAGTTCATAATCGGATTCCGGCGACGTCATATCAATTGTAAATGTATCTAATGCTTCCTCATCAGGATCATCTTTTTCGTGAATTTTAAATGACATATTTGTAAACTCGTTTTGCTGATAACCAGCCTGATATAGCGTATAATCATCAAATTTAACTGGATGATTCAGGCGGATTTCATCTTCAACAATTGGTGTAAGTTCAGGTTCCGCTCCGGCCACCGACGACTCTTCTTCCTTATAGACAACTATATTGGTCTGAAAATTACTAGCAACTGGACCTTGCTGGGCAATTGCCTCTGAAAAACGTTCGTCATTTTCATTGTGGGTTTCCAATATAAAGTCTTTATTTTCGATATAATACTCCCTGTCAGTTCCGGGTATAACTGTCTGTTCCCCTTCTCTGACCCATACATATTCGTCCATATAAAGCACATCTGAGAATCGTAATATGGCAGCAAGTAAAATAATAATTAGACCGATATGATTGACATAAGGCCCCCATCTTGAGAATCTTCCTTTTTCTGCGAGAATGTGACCATCTTCATCTCTGACTTTATACCTCTGATTTTTCAAGGCTTGTTTCACATTATTAATTTCATCTTCTGTAACAGTTTCCGTTTCACTGTAAAGTCGCTGTCTGTTAATAAATGTCTCATGTCGTTTCGCTTTTTGTATTTTCAATGCTTTATACAGAGGAACAACCCTATCAATACTACAAATAACCAAAGAAACCCCAATCAAGGCAATTAATAGTATGTACCACCATGAGCTATATAAATTATGTAAGCCTAATTGGAAGTAGATAAGCCCGAATATTCCGTAACGTTCTTCATAAAACACTTCCGGACTACGATTTGGTGCATCTGCAGGGATATACATTTCCTGGGGGAAAATGGACCCTATTGCAGATGCAATTAATGTTAGGACAATTAACCAGATTCCCACTTTTACTGATGAAAAGAAACTCCAAATTTTGTCAATTACTGATTTATTATATGTTTGCGACCTGCGAGCACTGCCATCATAACGCATATTCAACAGTTTTTTCTTGTCATTGCCATCAATATGCTGATTTTCTTCAACCGGCTTACCGCAAGCTTCACAGAGCACCGTTCCTTCTGGGTTAACGTGGCCGCACTCACATTTAATCTTTTTCATTTAAATCCCTCACAATTTGTTATACTTCTGGTTGAATTTCCTGTAAGTATCCTTCTATACGTTCCAGCGTTAAACCACCTTCAACAATTTCCTCTATTTCACCTTTAGGATTGATAAAGAACGTGCTTGGCAGCGGGCCAACCTTGTATAGATCCATTACTTCCCCTGTTGTATCATGAGGAATTGGAAATGTAAGGTCATAGTTATCAATAAAACGATCAATAACTAATTCCGTTGTATCTAAACTGACTGCGACTATCTCTATCCCCTTATCTTTATATTCAGGGTAGAGATCTTGCATATACGGCATTTCATCTTTACATGGTTCACACCATGTCCCCCAGAAATTCAGCATAACACCCTTTCCTCTTAAATCACTCAACTGTACCGATTCTAATTCATTGTTATCGCTGATCTGTTGGAGCTTAAAATCTGGTGCCTGATCTCCGACACGGTAAACTGTGTTATCCGCCTGAAGGTTTGAAACCAAAGTAAATACCACAGCTGCTAACAGTACTGCTATGATAGAAGTTCTAAATATTAAACGATTTCTTTTTTTATTTTTCTTTTTCCTTTTCACTTCTTCTAAACCCATATAAAACCACTCCCAATGTAGTATATCATCTATATGTGGTATTAAATTTGACTATTTTTCAACATTATTTACTGCCATATTTCTCATCTGTTTAATTTCCTTAGGCGTGAGAGGACGATAATTACCAGGCTGCAATCCTTCTAATGTCAGCATGCCATACTTCTCCCGTTTTAATTTCATTACAGGATAGCCTAAATTTTCCATCATTCTTCTAACATGTTTATTTTTTCCTTCTCGCAATGTTATTTCTAAAATCGTTGAACCCTTTTTCTTGTCGGTTGATAAAATATTATATCCCACAGCCTTCAAAACATCTTTTTCCGACTTAACGCCTTTTCGTAACTGTCCTAATTCTGCTTTACTTGGAGTCCCTTTAATTTTTGCCACATATACCTTGTCCACTTCATATTTAGGATGCATTAACAAGTTAGCAAATTCTCCATCGTTTGTTAATAATAATATCCCGGAGGTATCATAATCCAATCTGCCAATAGGAAAAATCCGTTCCTCGATTTCACCTAACAAATCTGTTACTACCTTTCTCCCCTTATCATCCTTTAAAGACGAAATAACACCGCGTGGTTTATAAAGCATGTAATATACGGGCGCCTCTTTTTGCAGAGGTATATCGTCAATCTCAATCTTGTCTTCTGAAGTTACTTTGGTCCCCAGCTTTGTAATCACTTTATCATTTACCTTTACTTTTCCCTCAATAATAAGTTGTTCTGCTTTTCTTCTTGAAGTTACACCGCTTTGTGCAATAACTTTTTGCAGTCTTTCTGAATCATTCGTCATATTATCACCAAATTTTAATTTATTTTTTACTCCCATAATAATAGCGCTAACTTAACGTTAACGCTACTTTAAAGCCTATCCAAATACAAGTCCAACAATAACGATTGATGCTAGTATACCAATTAAATCAGCTACAAGTCCAACCTTCAATGCATATCTCATTTTTTTTATTCCTACTGCACCAAAATAAATGGTAAGAATATATAATGTTGTGTCCGTACTCCCCTGCATGGTGGAAGCTAATCTGCCAATAAAAGAATCCGGTCCATGAGTACTGATCAACTCAGTTGTCATACCAAGTGCTGCAGTTCCTGATATGGGTCTTACCAATGCGAGGGGTACTATATCAGGTGGAATTCCAATGAATATTAAAAGTGGTGAAATAAGATTTATAAATGCTTCCAGTGCACCTGAACTTCTAAGAATAGAAATGGAAACGATCATCCCAACTAAAAAAGGAAGTAAAGAAAATGCCATCTTGACACCTTCTTTCCCCCCTTCAACAAACATTTCATATGTTGGGACACGTTTCCACGTTGCAGTAAATAGCACAAGTAATATAAAACACGGTATAATCCATGTACTTACGGAAGTTATCATCCCCATATTTATTTCCTCCAGATACTCTTGTAATAGAAGAATCGGTCAACCAAAACTGCACTAACTGAAGATATGAATGTTGCAATTATTGTGGTGCCAACGATCTCGGTAGGGGCTAGAGAATCATACTGCATTCGAATGGCAATAACAGTAGTTGGAATTAATGTTAGACTTGACGTATTTAATGCTAAAAAAGTAATCATTGACCTGGACGCGGTATCATTGCCGCTTAATTGTTTCATTTGCTCCATTGCTTTGATTCCCATTGGTGTAGCTGCATTCCCCAAACCAAATAGATTTGCAGTGAGGTTTGACAAGATATATCCCATAGCTGGATGGTCTTTGGGTATCTCTGGAAAAAGTCTGATGATTAACGGCCTGAATAATTTGGAAAGTACCTTTAATATCCCAGCCTCTTCCGCTATTTTCATTATTCCAAGCCAAAAAACCAATACACTGATTAAACCAATCGCTATTGTAACAGCTTCACCGGCGCTTTCAAATACAGCTTCATTCACTTGATCCATTGTTCCATTAAACATTGCATATACGATTCCAACAATGGCCATACAAGCCCAGATAATGTTAACCACTTTATCCCAACCCTATTACTTTCTTATAAAAATACAGCACTTTAGATAGAAACCCTTCCTCTTGTTTTCTCAATTCTCCATCTAAAATTGGTGCTTCCATTATCGGCTTTTCCTCAAGATAAAAAATTACTTTTCCAATTGTATTTCCTGCTGGTTCAAATTCTTGCCTCAATAAATAATTCTGGTGATTAACTTGGTTTATTTCCTTCTTTGTAAGAGGAAACAATATGTCACTTGGCAAATACCCTGTTGCTTCCTCCTCTTCCCCTTTAATCTTGTAATTTTTTTCTCCTTCCTCAGCAATTGATTCCATCTCATAATTGTCAAAGGCCCATTCAAACATCGCTATATGGTCTCTCCAGTCATCAGGGGCGTTTAGCGTGACTGCAATAAGATCCATTCCGTTTTTACTGGCCGAAGAAATTAATGTCCTCCCCGCTTTTTTCGTAAAACCTGTCTTTCCACCTGTGCTGTTCTCATACAATTGAGTCAATAATTTATTTTTGTTCTGCCAGCTATAAGCTCTGTTACTAGATTGATAAGATGTTGATGCAGTTATCTCCTTAAATTGTTCATTATCCATTGCATAACGCATAAGCAATGCCATGTCATATGCTGTTGAATAATGATTGTCCGCATCCAGTCCATGTGGATTATCGAAACTTGAATTTGTCATGCCAAGCCAGTTTGCTTTATCGTTCATTAAGTGAACAAATCCTTTTTCACTACCTCCAATATATTCACTTATCGCAACAGCTGCATCATTCCCGGATCGGAGCATCAAGCCATAAACAAGATCTTCTATCGTTATCTTTTCTCCCTGTTCTAAATAAATGGAAGATCCTTCCGTGTAAATTGCTTCTTTGCTAACTGTAGCTTTTTCACCCATTTTCCCGGACTCAACAGCAATGATAGCCGTTAACACTTTCGTGATACTAGCAATCAACTGGGTCTCATGTGCCTGTTTTTCAAATAAAACCCTTCCGGTAGATTGTTCAATTAAAATGGCATTATTTGCGGATACTGTCGGTGCAGCCTGTCCACTTGATGGGTAAATAAGGTTCACCAATAATATGAATATAATGCATAGAATAAATCGCATAGCAGGCTTCCTCCCACAGATTTCTCAGTCTGTATATGATATGCATCCAAAAAAGCTGATATGAATAAAAAAACGATTGGAATATATCTTATCAAACCGGCAACATCTGCAGGAGAGCGTACTATTAATGAATCAATATAAAGGCCATTTCACGTTTTTTGATTCAAGATAACGTTTATTTACATCATTCCAGTTCACTACATTCCACCAGTTATCTATATATGCCTTTTTGTCCGTTTGATATTGCAGGTAATATGCATGCTCCCACACATCCAAAACCAATAAAGGGATAGAATCTGCTATTTGAAATAATTGATGTTTTTCAAATGATTGCACAGCAAGCCTCCCACTTCTTGGATTCCATAAAAGCACAGCCCATCCGTCACCTTCAACAGAAGCTGCTACTTTAGAAAATAGCTCCTTAAAATTATTCCATGAACCAAAATCTTCTTCTATCCTTTTTTCTATCTCACCAATTGGTTTTTTATTGGAATCTGGTGTCATATTGAACCAGAAAATGGTGTGCAAATTATGACCGGATCCATGAAACGCTTGATTTCTCAACCAATGTTTTATCAAGTCTTCAGCAGGTTCGTCTAGATATAACGCTTGTTCTGCCTTGTTTAGCCCGTCAACATAGGATTGATGATGTTCATCGTGATGCAAACGCATGATTTGCTCACTGATATATGGCTCCAGGGCATTGTATTCGTAAGGCAATGGCGGTAAATGATGTTGGCCAAAAGGTATATACTGTGACTTCTGCTTTTTATTTCCTTGTTTTTTTATATCCTGAAATATTCGTTGACCTTTATTTTGTAATAATTCAATGTTTCTATCTGTTATTGTTTCGTCATAATCTAGGTTATTCTGGATATCCGTTTGCCAATTATCTATTTGGACAGTCCACTCACTTATTTCACTTTCTGAAACATTTAAATTACCCAATAACTCTTTTGTTTTGTCTCCCCATTCAATCAGTTGATTTAAGTACAATTGTTTATTATTTTCCATATAATCACCCCGTATTATGCCTATGCAACCTTCGATGAAATGTGTTTTTAAAAAAGATTTTTCTAAAACCTCGTTGTTGCTATATTTTATATAATTTATAAAGTGCGACATACTTTATCCTGATTTTGTGTCTTACGAAAACATGACAAATTAATGCCAACTCTTATCGTTCAACTGGTTTTCTTCATGCAAAAAGTCCTTACATAATGGTAAACATCAGTGTAAGGACTTCATATTAAATATCTTATTTATTGTCAGTTTGCTGATTAAAGCGATCAAAAAATAAATCTGCTTCCTTTTCAATATCTTCCGTATCTGTGTTTTCAGGTAGTGGGGGTAATTCATCTAAGGAAGTTAATCCAAAGTATGTCAAAAAGTCCTTGCTGGTAGCAAATAATACAGGTCTTCCTATGCTTTCTTTTCGCCCTACCTCTTCGATTAATGATCTTAAGAGAAGTGTTTGTACCGGCCGATCACTTTTCACTCCTCTAACCTCTTCAATTTCCGTTCTGGTTATTGGCTGTTCATAAGCAATAATTGCCAGGGTTTCCAATGCTGCCTGTGACATTCTTGATTGTTTAGGTGTCTCTAGTAACTTTTTGAAATAATTGCTGTGCTCAGGTTTTGTAGTCATATGAAACACCTGATGTGATTGCATAATCATAATCCCACGTTCTTTATTATCATAATCGTGTTTTAGTTGCTCCATTATATGCTCCACTTTAGTTTCTGAAATCTCCAGTATTGTTGACAATTGTTTAATCGTTAAACCCTCGTCTCCACTCGCAAATAATAAACCCTCTAAAACAGATTTCAGTTTCGTAATTTCCACTCTTATTCCTCCATGCAATAAACATATAATGCATCGAAATGCTGCTGTTGTTTACATAATACTTTATTACTCTTCATTAATTCCAATAATGCCATAAATGTTATTACAATATTGGAACGTGATTTATACGTAAATAATTGATCAAAAGATACGCCTTCTTTTGATTTTTCCACAAATTTCATTATATCTTTCATTCGATCCTCTATTGGTATTTCAGCCCGTTTTATTTTTGTGTCTAATGGCTCATTCCATTTTTTTCGTTCTAACATTTTTCCTAAAGCTCCGAGCATGTCATAAATGGAAAGTTCACCCTGTACAATCGGTTGTTTAGCGGAAACGAAATCATCAAAAATGACTGGCTCTCTTGTATAAATATGATTTGCATCAGCTTCTCTTTCCTTCAAAGTCTCTGCAGCATCTTTATATTTTCTATATTCGATTAACCGTTGCATAAGTTCTTCTCTTGGGTCTTCCATATATTCTTCTGTATCATCTATGATTTCCTGTTTCGGTAAGAGCATTTGACTCTTGATAGCCACCAATGTAGAAGCCATCACAAGATATTCACTAGCAATATTTAATTCCAAATCTTGCATTGTATGGATATACTCCATATATTGGTCAGTTATTTGAGACATAGGAATATCATAAATATCAATTTCATATTGATTGATTAAATGTAATAATAAATCAAGCGGTCCTTCAAAGGTATCTAATTTAACTTGATAAGCTTGATTCATTCATTATCTTCCTTTCTGAAATATGTTAAAAATATTTTAAGTAAATGAAAATGATTTAGGTTTTGTCGTAAACGCCTATACATGATGACGATTGATGGCATATGTTATTTATGTAAGATAAATGTTACCACAAAACATTTATGAAAAGTACAAAAGGAGGCATTTCATTATGAGTGGTAGTTATGGCGGAGGATTCGCGTTAATCGTAGTACTGTTCATTCTTCTTATTATCGTCGGTGCTGCTTGGATGTAGTTCAATATCATATTGGACAGTATATAGGAAGGTAAAAACCAGCCCACCTGAAAGGGCTGGTTTTTTTATTCCTGATTATTGCTTTCGTTTCGTTTATTGAAAAATTCCTCTATTTCATCTGTTGTACTTACAACATATTTTTCTTGATAAAGATGGACAACTTCATTAATCATTTTTCTGCCGATGCCTATATTTCGATAAGAAGGGTTTACAGAAATATGTTGAATTACAGCATTTATGTCATCGTCAATTCTTAAACCAACCGCACCTATTATGTCGTCTTCCTTCCATAGATAAAGGTGCCAATCCGGGTTTATTTCATATTCTTTTATGGTTTGCTGCAATTTTTTCACATCTTTCTTTTCTTCCGGCATGAAAGAAAGTAATCCCATTGCGATCTTTTCTGAGTTTTTCTTATAACGAATTAACATAGTTACCCCTCATTAACAAAATCTTACATTTAATTAAGTACACTTATAGCCAACACTGCTCTATATTATTATTGAATCTATGTATCAGGTTCTTGTTTGAATTTATATCATGCAAAATAGTGACTGCTTTTTCAAATGGAGCTCCTAAAGTTCCTTCCACCATTATGAACAATATTCATATAGAACATACTGCTAATAATTCCTAAATTTAATGAATAGTACTTTTCCTGCGAAGGGTACGCTTCAACGCAAAAAAATTTATACTACTCTACCGTTTAAAAAAGAAATTATTTCGCAAAATAGTCTTCAAGATTATATAACCATCTGTCTGCTTTTCTTTCATTTTAAATGGAATAATATTTACAACAGCAAGCCATAGATTAAATAAGTAAAGTAGTTGCAAATAACCATTCGGATACATGGTAAAGAGAATATAAGCAAGCAAAGCAAAAATTCCGCTGGTAATCGGTCCCCAAATAGTAAACCAGATAATTTCAACCGATTGATAGGGAATTTTTCTTTCGCTTTTTGCCAATCCGCCTACAAAGAATGCAAGGTGAAATATTATTTGAACTCTCCCCAGAAACACCTTCCAAATTCTTTTTCCCATACCAACGGATAATGTAATCCGATCTGCATTTACAGACCGCGCCGCAAAGGCGTGACCAAGCTCATGAATGGTCGTGCTGCATGGCGCGACTATAAATATCAAGTATAGTAATAAATAAATGTCCATAAATAACTTCCTGTGAAGTGTTCATTTTTGTATCCTATTCTGAAACTACTTTAACTTCCTTCATTACATCTCCATTTTTCATGGCTTTAGCATATTCTATACCTGAAGTAACTTGTCCAAACACCGTATGAACCCCATTTAAATGCGGCTGTGATTCATGAACAACAAAAAACTGGCAACTACCTGTATCTTTACCGGCATGCGCCATTGATAAAGAACCCTCAACATGTTTGTGTGGATTTCCTTCCGTTTCACATTTAATGGTATAGCCGGCGCTACCTGTTCCATTTCCAACCGGACATCCGCCCTGGCTTACAAATCCATCGATAACTCTATGAAAAGTCAATCCATCATAGAAATTGTCATTAGCAAGTTTTTCAAAGTTTGCTACGGTGTTCGGTGCTTCATTAGGAAACAGGTCAAACTCAATTTTATCTCCATTTTCCATTAATATATGTCCTTTTTTGCTCATCGTCATTTCCCCTTTAATATTTGTTTAAATCCTAATTCATTTTACCACTTAAATTACGATTTATAAAGAAAATCAACAGGTCACTAATAATAGGACAGGTCATTTCTTACGACATCTTCATATGTTTCTCTTTTAACGACCAACTTGTCCCTTCCATTTTCAACAAATACAACCGCAGCTTTTGGAAGACGGTTATAGTGATTCGCCATGGAATAACCGTAAGCTCCTGTAGAAAAAACGGCCAAGATATCCCCATGATCGACTTCTGGTAAAGGCAAATCCCATATTAGCATATCACCGGATTCACAACATTTTCCTGCAATGGAAACTGTATCCTGAGGTTCATGGTTCGCTTTATTTGCGAGAACAGCTTCGTATTTTGCCTGGTATAATGCCGGTCGTAAATTATCCGTCATACCACCATCAACGGAAACATAATTACGAATTTCAGGTATTTGTTTCGTGGCACCAACCGAATACAAGGTTATACCAGCATTTCCAACAATTGCACGGCCAGGCTCAATCCATATCTCCGGTATCGCAATATTTAATTTTTCTGCCCCATCTTTAACAGCATCTGTCAGTTTTTCAGCATATTTATGCAATGGTAAAGGAGAATCTTCCCCGATATAACGTATCCCAAAACCACCCCCAAGATTTAACACTTCCGGTACGTAACCATATAGTGTATTCCACTTGGAAATATTGTCAAATAAAACATTTATCGCCATTATAAACCCTTTTGTTTCAAAAATTTGGGAACCAATATGGCAGTGCAATCCTTTAAATTGAATCAATTCATGGTTATATAATTTGTTAAACGCTTCTTCTGCCTGGCCATTTTGAAGATTAAAACCAAACTTGGAATCTTCATTTCCTGTCATTATATAATGATGTGTATCCGATTTGATTCCAGGAGTAACACGCATTAATACATTCATCTTTTTCTCATATTTTTCCAAGAGACTGCCAATCATCTCTATCTCATAAAAATTATCGACAACAATACACCCGATATCATGCTCAATAGCCATCGTCAGCTCCTGAAGACTTTTGTTATTTCCATGCAAATGGATTCTCTCCGGTGGGAAATCGGCTTGAAGAGCAGTATATAATTCTCCCTCAGAGACTACATCAAGACACAACCCCTCCTCTTTTGCGACTTGGAGCATTGCAATGGAAGAAAAAGCTTTACTAGCATACGCGACTCTCGCTTTTACATCAAGCTCTTGAAATGTATTGACAAATGCCCTGCAATTATTACGGATCATTTCCACATCATACACATATAGTGGTGTTCCATATTTTTCTGCTAAAATAGTTGTATCTATCCCGCCAATTTCCAGATGTCCATTCAAATTGACATGAAATGGATGATTATCTATAATCATTTCATTGTTCCCCCGCTTCAGAGTTAAATATTATAAAAACATTAACATATTAAAGTATAAAACAAAAGAGCTAACCTGTACAATTAGCTCTTTTCTACGGGTTGCCGATAGTTGTTTTTTGGATGGACAACACTTGGTCTGGTGTTTGCATACGGGACAGGAACACGAAACAGGACATGCTTCATCGCTTTAGCATTGAATGGAATCAACGGCCATAAATACGGTGTTCTTATTGTTTTTAAATAAACCAAATACAATATGTGCCCTGTCACCCCAACGATGAACCCGATTACTCCAAAGAATCCTGTTAAAACAACCAAGGATACATTCACTACTTTATTAGCTGTACTCAGTTCATAGCTTGGTGTCACATAATTCCCCACGGCACTAATAGCAACGTATAGAATTACTTCCGGAGTGAACATTCCAACATCAATTGCTATCTGTCCTATTAAGACTGCTGCAATTAAGCCAAGGGAGGTCGCGAGAGCTGTGGGTGTATGAATTGCTGATAATCGCAAAAATTCCATTCCGATTAATGCCATAATTATTTGAACCGTTATTGGAATACTCCCTTGTTCATTTGGTCCAATAAACGACAACTCCGGTGGCAGTAATGTAGGATCTAATGTAAACAACAGCCATAAAGGCAACAGATATAACGAAGCAAAAACCGCCAAATATCTTATTGCTTTCACAAACGTACCGATGGCAGGAGCTTGACGATATTCTTCTGCATGCTGCAAATGATGAAAAAAAGTCGTCGGTAGAATGATTACGCTTGGGGAAGTATCGACAATAATTAATACATGCCCTTCCAACAAATGATTTGCTGCAACATCAGGTCTTTCCGTATATCTGACTAGAGGGTATGGAGAATTTTTCTGCTCTATAAAAAACTCTTCCAATGTTTTATCTGCCATGGTTATACCATCAATTTCAATTGCATTTATTTTTTCTTTTATTACATTAACCATCCCTTGATCTGCCACGTCCTGCAGATACGTAACACTAACATCCGTTTTGGAACGTTCCCCTACTTTTAACATTTCAAGACGCAATCTTGGGTCACGCAATCTCCTTCTTGCTAAACCAGCGTTTTCTATAATATTTTCGGTAAATCCATCTCTGGACCCTCTAATGACCCGCTCTGTATCGGGCTCCTCTGGAGTTCTTCCAGGATAACTACGAACATCAACAACAAAAGCAAACTTTACTCCATCTATAAACAATGTAATTAATCCAGAAAGCATTTGATCTGTTGCCTCATCCATTGTTTTTACTTGCTCAACCTGATGGTGGATGAGACGATTTTCAATAATTTCCGGTATTTTTCGGACATTCGTTTCTTTATCGTTAATTTCTACCAATTGTTCCATGATTTCCTGAATAAAAGAAGTATCAACCAATCCATTGACATAATATACTTGTACTTTCCTTTTTAAAACAATGATTTCCCGTATACCAAGATCAAATGATACATCCACTCCAACTCTCTCTTCCATGTATGATTGAATCTCATTGATTTTTGCCGAAACAGGAATTTTGTTTTGTGCTTGCTTCATATATATCCACTCCGCTTTTATATGCTTTTACTTTACAAAGTACATCCATTGAAATAATGAACCTGCGATTTTACCAAAAACAAATGCCATAAGCAGCAATAATAGATGCTTCTCTATTCTGATCCGCTTCGATATGATAGGGAATACGTTTAATACTTCTGTTAAAGCTGCAGCAAGCATTCCATTAAAGATTCCATGAAATATCCCCCATATAATCAGTATTATAAGCGGTTGATTCCATGTTATATTCGTAAAAGACAAGTAAGTTCCAAACAGGGAACCCGCAATGACACATGCGGAGAAAACAGTCAGTAATTTTTCTGATTTTGTTAACTGAATTAACCTGGGGATAATTCCCAGAACAGCTAAAAAAGCCACAAATCCCCCGCCTACTGCAAGACCACCGCCAAGCCCAATGATAACCTGAATAAAATTAATGAGGATGTTTTGTATCATTTAATTTATTTTCATGATAATTTACATAATTATCGAGATCCTCTTGATAGTTGTGGATCTCTACTTCCAATGGACTTGGCTCTTCATTAAAGCGTTTATTAAACCAGTGGTTAAAGAATAATAACATACCAACACCCAAACCGAATGAATAAGGTATTTGAATCCATAAAGGAAATTCATTGTTCTCACCTGTAAGCAAATAGTGAAGTTTTTGCTGGACCTCCTGCATACTGACATCATAATGAAAATTCATGATTGTCATTGCAGTTCCGATAAATAATAAAATCCATACTGCAGCAACAGCTACTAGGGAAGGACTCTTCTTTGTTTTATTTACCCGAATAATTGTCTGAGTGGGACCAATTAGCTGAAATTCCAAATTGGTATATGCATGATTTAAATGGTCGATAATAAGAAAGCTATCGATAACAACAATATTTTTGTCTTTTTCTGTTATTCTGTAGATCTGTGTATTTTCCAATTTTTTCTTATACTTGGAAGATGCAGAAATGTATGCGATATGTTTCAAATGCACCTCTTGTAATGTGGACAATTCTATATTTTTCTTCAGACGAATATAAACAGTCTCAGTCATTAAAATCATCCTTTGCTTGTTCGATAAAATTAGTATTTGTCAGAAACACATTTTTTACACGTTCAGATGGTATAAAATTTGTAAATCATCCAGAATGTTAGAAAACTTGGCATTCGCCATAGGTTAGGCAAATGCTCATAAGCCCGCACTTATGCAGTAAGAAAGTTTTATACTTTAACTGCGAACAAAAGCTCGGGGCGCCTTGACCACCCTAAGGAATAGCTTTAAGCAAGAACTTAGGGATGCGTTCTTGGCTCATGAGGGAGTTCTCGCTTAAAACCTCGAGGGCGGAGGCGCTGGAACTGGCCGGGGCGTTTACTGACGAGGAAATGAAACGCTGCCAAATATTTATATATTCTTATACAAAAAAATCACCACATCTGTGGTGATTTTCATAAGTCCATATTCAATTTCATGTCGTGTAATATTTTCTTTTCCAAACGCGATACTTGGACCTGTGATATACCCAGTCTTTCAGCAACCTCTGTTTGTGTTTGATCCTTATAATAACGCAAGTATACAATTAAGCGCTCGCGTTCATTTAAATCTCGGATAGCCTCTTGAAGGCTAAGCTTATCAAACCATCTCGTATCGTGTTCAGCAATCTGGTCTAATAAGGTAATCGGATCTCCATCATTTTCAAATACGGTTTCATGTATGGAATGAGGAGATTTTGAAGCTTCTTGTGCATGTACTACCTCTTCCGGTGAAATGTCAAGAGCATTCGCAATTTCACTAACGGTCGGGGACCTTCCATATTGTTTAGTCAGATCATCTTTCTTTTTACGTATTTTATTACTACTCTCTTTTAATGACCTGCTCACTTTCACACTGCCGTCATCCCTGATGAAACGCTTGATTTCCCCAATTATCATTGGAACAGCATATGTAGAAAATCGCACATCATAAGATAAGTCAAACTTATCTATTGATTTAATCAACCCTATGCTGCCAATTTGAAATAAATCATCCGTGTCATATCCTCGATTGATAAAACGTTGTACAACTGACCATACAAGCCGTATATTTTTTTCTACCAGTACGTCTCTCGCTTCCTTATCTCCTTGTTGACTCTTTAAAATATATTCTTTAACCTGTTCATCCGTGAACGCCTCTTTACGGTTATTGTTTTTCACATTTACATCCATCGGCATGGCCTCTAATTATGAACCGTTTTGCTTTTAGTCAATTGTTTGGTCATATGAACAGTTGTTCCATTTCCAGGATTGGATATGACTTCTACAGTATCCATGAAATTTTCAATAATGGTGAATCCCATTCCTGATCGTTCTAATTCAGGTTTGGATGTATATAGCGGCTGGCGTGCTTCATCAATATCTGTCATACCGATACCATTATCTTTAATGGTCAGTGCAATTTCATCATTATACAATGCACATTCAATAGATATCTTATGATGTGCGTCATTATTATAACCATGAATAATGGAGTTAGTAACAGCCTCCGAAACGACAGTCTTAATTTCCGTCAACTCATCCATGGTTGGATCCAATTGGGTAATAAATGCCCCTACTGTTACCCTTGCAAAGGATTCGTTTTCACTTACACTTGAAAATTCGATAGCCATTTCATTTTTCATGACGCCACCCCCAACGTTTCTAGAGCAAATGATTCATTCTCCTCTAGGCGTATGATTTTAAATAATCCTGACATTTCAAATAATCGCTCTATCGGCGGAGAAATAGAACATACGACCATTTCTCCCCCAAGCTGTAAAACCTCTTTATAACGTCCAAGTACAACCCCCAATCCGGAACTATCCATAAATGTTACAGTTTCCAGATTTAATATGACATGCTTCACCGTATTTTTATAAAGCATGTCTTTCCATTTATTACGTAATGCCTCAGCCTCATGATGATCCAATTCCCCAGACAGCCTTACGATGAGTACATCTTGTTTAATCTCAAACAACGAATAGAGACCCATTTCATTTCCTCCTCTTTACATCTTGTTATGTCTTTATTCTTTTTCAGGTGGGTGAATTCCTGCTATGTGACAAAAGTAGAAGTTATTCGTCTGAAATAGAACCAATCACTTATATTTCACCAATTCCTGCAATGACCTTTTTAATAAAATCAAATAATTGGCTTTATTAATATCCTGATCCACTACTAATGGTGTTTCTGATAATACTTCACCATCATTTTCTACCGTCAGAATACCTACCTGATCCCCTTTTTCTAATGGTAGACTAATATCCTGATCAAGTTTCGCCGTTGTTTTAAGATTCTCTGTCGACGTTCCTTTTGGATGAATTGTACTTATCGATTGAGATGCTACAACATTTATATTATTATTTTCTGCTTTTAAAAGCTGCAGGTTGGCTATTGATTCATCTTTATCAAATATTTTTTTCGTATCAAAATGATTAAAAGCATAATCCAGCATCTGTGTAACCATTGCATTTCTTTCCTTTGTTGTTTCGGCTCCCATAACAACAGCAATAACTCGCATGTCACCCTTCTTGGCGGTAGCAGTTAAACAATATTTCGCATCATTCGTAAAACCTGTTTTTAATCCATCGACACCTGGATAAAATCGGACCAGCTTATTTGTATTAACTAACCAAAATTCGTTATCTTCCCCTTTTCTTAAATAATCCTCGTAGATAGACGTATAATCAGTTATCGTCTCATATTTTAATAATTCCTTTGCAATCATAGCCATGTCGTACGCCGTACTGTAGTGGTCCTCTGCTGGCAGTCCGGTTGTATTTTGGAAATGGGTGTTCTTTAAGTTGAGTTCATCTACTTTTTCATTCATTTTCTTAACGAAAGCTTCTTCACTGCCGGAAATTCTTTCAGCTAGTGCTACACTGGCATCATTCCCGGATGCTACAGCTACCCCCTTAAGTAAATCTTCGACAGACATTTCTTCACCGGCTTCCAGAAATATTTGTGATCCCCCCATGGATGCTGCCCGCTCACTTATCCTTATTGTTTCATCAAATTTCAAATTCCCCTTGTCCAGGGCTTCCATAATTAAAAGCAATGTCATTACTTTAGTCATACTTGCAGGAGGGAGTTTTTCATGTGCATTTTTGTCAAACATCATTTTTCCGGTATCACGTTCAATAAGGATAGCTGATTGAGCATCTTCTGCGAGATTCGGTGAATCATTCGAATCAGTTTTCTGTTCTTCAGCAAACACGGGATAACCTGAAACAAAAATCGTCGAAAATATAAGGCTTACGATTACTGCATACTTTTTCATAGTTTAACCTCCAACAATCAATATGACTATAGGATTGCCTTTTTAAAATTTTTTATACTATTATTAGTGCTACATTTCACCCGTATATTAGAAAATACCACTTTCACCAAGCCTTAGGTGTTCACCTTCGTACACTTATGCTTACATTAAAAAAAGTACACAACAAATGTGTACTTTTTTCAAAAAATCACTTTAATATCGTGTCATATATTAATTGTGGTGCGTCAACTTTCGAACTTGAAATTTCTATACTGTCATATAATTTTTCTTTTACAGCTTCTATATTATTTTGATTAGCGTGTATCGTTAATAATGATTCGCCCTCTTTTACAGCATCGCCTATTTTTTTATGAAGCACAATCCCAACAGAAAGATCGATTTCCGATTCTTTCGTAGCTCTTCCTGCTCCAAGCATCATTGCTGCAGTACCAACATCATCTGCAATTATTTTCGACACTGTGCCAGACTGTTTTGCCGGTAATTCTATTTTGTATCTTGCCTGTGGTAACTTTTCTGGAGAATCAGCGACACTTGGGTCGCCTCCCTGGGCAGTAAGGAAGCTTTTAAACTGTTCAAAAGCTTTTCCATTCGCCATATTTTCTGTTAATCTAGTTCTTGCTTCTTCAATACTTTCGGTGTTTCCAGCCAACACAGCCATTTGGCTGCCTAAAGTAACACATAATTCTGTCAAGTCTCTTGGACCTTTACCCTGAAGTGTTTCAATAGCCTCTTTGACTTCTAGCGCATTTCCAATTGCAAACCCTAATGGTTGACTCATATCCGAGATAACTGCCATCGTATTTCTGCCTACACGATTACCAATTGAAACCATTGCATGGGCTAATTCCCTGGAATCATCCAGCTCTTTCATAAATGCTCCTGCTCCTGTTTTTACATCAAGAACTATCGCATCTGCTCCAGAAGCAATTTTTTTACTCATAATAGAACTTGCAATCAAAGGGATAGAGTTTACAGTAGCTGTAACGTCTCTAAGACTGTAAAGTTTTTTATCGGCAGGTGTTAAGTTACCGGATTGACCAATTACGGCAGCCTTATTTTTATTGACCAGATTGATAAACTCTTCATTCGAAATTTCAACATGGAAACCAGGCACTGATTCCAGTTTATCAATGGTTCCTCCTGTATGTCCGAGTCCTCGGCCACTCATCTTAGCCACCGGAACACCTAAAGAAGCAACCAATGGTGCCAAGATTAATGTAGTTGTATCCCCAACTCCACCTGTGGAATGTTTGTCCACTTTTATTCCTGTGATCGCCGAAAGGTCAATCTGATCTCCAGATTCAACCATTGCTGTTGTTAAATCTGCACGCTCATCTTCTGTCATATCCTGAAAGTAAATAGCCATCATTAGAGCACTTACCTGATAATCCGGAATTTCATTCTTCGTATAACCATCAATAAAGAACTGTATTTCTTCTCTTGTCAGTGTGTTTCCATCTCTCTTTTTTTCAATTATGTCATACATCCTCATGAGTCTTTCCACCTTCTGAAAATTATTGTGGTAATGTTTGAATTATCTTCTTGACAAACTTAAGAAAATCTTCCCTCACTTTTTCCGTTGTTTCCATAACCTCAGCATGTGTTAAGGGCTGATCTATTATTCCTGCTGCCATATTTGAAATACAGGAAATGCCTAGTACACGTAATCCGGAATGATTAGCAACAATTACTTCTGGCACAGTAGACATCCCTACAGCATCCCCTCCAAGTGTTCGAAGCATTTTGATTTCAGCTGGAGTTTCATATGTTGGACCACTATTTCCGACATAGATACCTTTTTGAACAGTTAATCCAAGTTCTTCAGCACTTGTTTCTGCATGCTTCACATATTCTGCATCATAGGCTTGAGACATGTCAGGGAAACGTTCACCAAGTGATTCATCATTTTTTCCAATTAGAGGATTATCTCCCATATTGTTGATGTGGTCTGTAATCACCATTAAATCTCCCGGGTTAAATTGTTCATTTATCCCGCCTGCTGCATTGGTAACAATAACAGATTCAACACCCAAATGTTTCATCACACGGACCGGGAAAGTTACCTGTTCCATGGAATATCCCTCATAGTAATGAAACCTGCCCTGCATTGCTATAACTTGTTTCCCCTTTAGAATCCCCGCGACCATTTGGCCTTTGTGGCCAGAGACTGTTGATTCTGGAAAATAGGGAATTTCAGTATACGGAATGATTACTTGATTTTCAATTTCCTCTCCCAAAACTCCGAGACCGGAACCCAGAATTAAACCAATTGTCGGTTTTTCTGTTAACCTGTCTTGAATATACAAACTGGCTTTTTCAATAGCAGTATTATCCATCTAACATCTTCCCTTCTTATTTAATCTCCTTTAAAAAGCTTGTGCCAAATTCAGGCATCTTAACACTAAAATTCTCCGCAATTGTTGCGCCGATATCAGCAAATGTTTCTCTGATCGCTAACTCCTTGCCTGCCGTTAAATTTGAATGATGAATTAGCAATGGAACATATTCACGTGTATGATCTGTCCCATGATGTACGGGGTCATTACCATGATCAGCTGTAATTATTAACAAATCGTCTTCTTTTAGCTGTTCAAATACTTCCGGCAACCTTGCATCATATGCTTCCAGAGCGTCTCCATATCCTTTTGGATCACGGCGGTGACCATATTTCGCGTCAAAATCAACTAGATTTAAGAAGCTGATACCAGTGAAGTCTTTCCCCATGGATTCCACCAGCTTTGACATTCCATCTTCATTATCAGCTGTACGTATTGCCTCTGTAACTCCTTCTCCATCATATATATCAGATATTTTCCCTAGAGCAATTACGTCATAATTTTCATCTTTTAGCTCATTCATCACTGTCCGGCCAAAAGGTTTCAAGGCATAATCGTGACGGTTTGATGTACGTTGATATGATCCCGGAGTTCCGACAAATGGACGAGCAATTACACGCCCCACCATATACTTTTCATCTAATGTCAGTTCTCTTGCTATTTCGCATATACGATATTGCTCCTCAATCGGAATAATTTCTTCATGTGCTGCAATTTGAAGTACTGAATCGGCTGAGGTATAGACAATTAAGGCACCCGTATCCATATGCTCTTTTCCAAGCTCTTCAAGAATTTCTGTACCTGAAGCCGGTTTATTTCCGATTATCTTTCTTCCTGTCTTCTCTTCCAACTCCTGAATTAATTCAGGGGGAAAGCCATCAGGGAACGTTCGAAAAGGCTGTGCAATATTCAGCCCCATTATTTCCCAGTGTCCTGTCATTGTGTCTTTCCCGTTTGAAGCCTCCTGCATTTTAGTATAGTAAGCTTTAGGACGTTCTGCTTTCTCAATTCCCTTTATTTGTCTAATGTTGCTTAAACCTAACTCACCCATATGCGGCATATGAAGACCACCCATGTGTTGCGCAATATGCCCTAATGTATCTGCACCTTTATCATTAAATTTCGCAGCGTCTTTTGCTTCGCCAATGCCAACAGAATCCATAACAATTAAAAATATTCGTTTATAATTCTTCATTTTAAAACCTCCTACTGATATCTTCCCAATATCATCCAATCCTATGTCAAAAATCATGTTGTATGATGTCAGACTTCTAAAAATAAAAAATTAAGCCCGTGGATGGTATGTCTTATATATATCTGTTAATCTTGCTTTTGTTACATGTGTATATACTTGAGTAGTAGATATATCGACATGTCCAAGCATTTCCTGAACGATACGTAAGTCTGCCCCATTTTCCAGCAGATGTGTAGCAAAGGAGTGTCGCAGGGTATGTGGTGTAATGGTTTTCTTTATATCTGCCTCTTTTGCCGCTGATTTTAGGATTTTCCAGAATCCCTGTCTGGATAATGGTCTTCCATGTTGATTAACAAATAATACATTTTCATCCTTTTGACGTTTGACAAGAGTTCCTCTGGCAAACTGTAAATAGTTTTCAACTGCATTCTTTGCAGTATCTCCAAGTGGGACAATTCTTTCTTTGGATCCTTTCCCAAAACACTGAACAAATCCCATAGTCAGGTGGAGATCACTCACTTTTAATGTAATTAATTCACTTACACGCAGACCAGTCGCATAGAGTAATTCAAGCATTGCTTTATTTCGAACCTTTAATGGTGAATTATCATTAATATTTAATAAGCTTTCAATATCCTTTACAGCTAATACATCAGGTAATTTCCTTTCTTTTCTAGGTGTTTCAATATGTAAACTTGCATCTTGTTGAACATAACGCTCACGAATCAAATACTGATGAAATGAACGAATGGTTGAAATATGGCGTGAAATAGTTGCTGCAGACTTTCCATCATCCCTGAGCATATGCAAAAAACCAACAATGTCATTTCTGCCAACGTTTTCCCAGTTCGTTTGCTGTACAACTTTCTCAATAAAGTTGACATATTGAGTCAGGTCCCGCCTATAGGATTTTAGTGTATTATCAGATAATCCTCTTTCTATTTGCAAGTAATGAAAGAAATCTTCGAATGCGTCTGCCAGCATATGCTTACTCTCCTAATCGAAAAAATAAATTCAACCGGTCAATAAAACTTTTATCTTCGTTAAATACCTTAACAGCAGGTCCTTCGGGTGGGTCATATCGATGATATTGTTCATACTCCGCATGCATCATTCGTAAACCAAAATAAAACAGAAATGTACAGGCCGTAAAAATTATAAATACCTTACATGTATCCCACACTAATCGCTTCATATGGCATAGCCCCTCGCTTAATTATTCGATGCTATTAGAAGGTATGCCAAAGTAGAATAATAATATACATATAATTTTAAACTTGCTAGAATAAAGTACGTATAATTAAAATGTAACCTTTATGGTACAATTTGTAAATTATAAACAACTAAAAGTCATCAATTCAATTTAAATTTCATTAGAAAACTTGTGGCTTTTGCCAAGTATTTTCGGTGGGGCGAGTAATCGCAGTCCCAAGTATTTTCGGTGGGGAGAGTAACCGCAGTCCCAAGTCTTTGTGGCAAAAGCATTAGCCCACACTTATGCAGTAAGAAAGTTTTTATGCTTTTTTTACCTGCTAAAACAAAAAGGCCCTCCTTCCTACAGAAAAAGGCCAATCTATTTCCTTATTGCGTTGATTGTGTTGCCTTAACCGTAACTTCCTGACATTGTTTACACAAACCATGAAACGTTAAACGATGATCTTTCACCATAAAACCCCAGTCGTTTTGAACAATTTTTTCAACGTCTTCCAATAAATCCTCGACAATTTCTTCAACAGAGCCACATTCTATGCAAACAAGATGGTGATGAAAATGTTTAGCTCCTTCTTTTCGCAGATCATAACAGGATACGCCGTCACCAAAGTTAATTTTATCAACAATTTTCAGTTCGGAAAGTAAGTCCAATGTACGGTAAACGGTGGCTAACCCGATTTCCGGTGCTATTTCTTTTACAAGTAAATAAATTTCCTCTGCACTTAAATGCTCTTCTTCCCGTTCCAATAGAATTCGTACGATAGCTTCTCTTTGCGGAGTAAGTTTATAACTCTGTGCATGGAGCTGTTTTTTTATTCGGTCGATTCGATGTTCCATGGCAAGTAACCTCCCTCATATCCCATCTTTATTATATGCACCTATGAATGATGTGTCAAAGTATTTTATATCAGTTTGTATTAATAATAATTATAATCTTAGTTTTATTATTAGTAAAATGATTTGATTATTGCTTCCATCGTTCCGTTTGCGACATATGCTTCCAATACTGCAGCAATAGAAGAAATGGCTAATAATAATCCAAACATTATAACATACCTGCCAAATGGCTCGAACACCGGCCGTGAAAATCTGCCGGAAAATAATTTACTTAATAAAGTCAAGGAGAAAATCATAGACAGACTGCCTGCAACAATATATACAGGAATGATTAAAATGTTCTGCGGAGCAATTGATAATGCAGCTAATAAAAGACCTTCGGCGCCAAGCTGATTCACAATAAAACCAACTGAAAAACCGACGACCATTCCCTTTATAAACAATAGAATCCAAATAACTGGCAGACCAATAACAGATAATCCCAAAACGAATAACAACAATAAATATTTAACATGATAAAATAGACTGCTTTTCAGTATTTCGACATTATCAATATGCTGATCATTTACGATTTGTCCAAAAAAACGTTCTAAATAAAAAAACAAATCTTGTTTTTGAACAAAACTCATACTGTTAACAATAATTGCTCCAAAAATAATCCCGGTTAAGAATAAAATAATCATAAAAAGATAGATCGTCGCATGTTCTCTTAAGTGACTACCTACCAGCTCTCTATTTTTATACATTGGAATCCTCCATTCGAAAGATGGTTCTATCATTAAAAACTATGAAGAATTCCGTATAAAAATACCAAATTAACTATTTTTTATTTTTTCATTTGAGTTTATTATGGTTGAATCGATCCGTATCTGCCTCCACCCCCTGCTTTTATCGCTAATTCACCCTCTCGCATTTGGACAATCGAAACTGCTAGACTCTCAGGGACGACCTCTTTTAAATCATCCAGTGCTGCATGGTGAATCACATTCATTTCAGTTTGGAAATGATGAAGCAATTTTTCAAAAGTTTTTTTTCCCAGTTTTGGCAAATACTCAAGTGGTACCTGATATAAATAAGGTGGACGTATAAACTGGTGATTTCCATCAATATCTTTTAATTCCTTAATTCGATCCACTACACCTTTTATAATTTTTTTGGATCCACAGACAGGGCATTGCCCGGTCCCCGGCTTTAATGATTCCAGGCAATGATTGCAAACAGTTGTGTGGTACTTCCCCAATTGGGGATTCATACCGAAATTTTGTTTTATTTTTCTACCCTTAATCTTGTGTAGCGCCCAGTGGAACTCTTTAAATGAAGGTTCTGCCATATATATTTCCTGATATTCACGAGCAATTTTCGCTAATGAATGTGCATCTGAATTTGTAACAAAGGTATAGTCATGAAGTTCATTGATTTGGTCCGCCATCGTTGTATCTGAACTGAGGCCAAGTTCAATTGCGTCAATGAGATCCGGATCTAATACCTCACGTAATGACCGATTGACACCTTTTCCGTACATACTTTTGAATGGTGTAAATACATGTGCGGGAATAAAAATGCCTTCCAATTCCTTCACTTTATACTGGAGTTCTTTAGCTGTACCGTAATACCTCTGTGAACTGAGTGTTATATTTTTCATCCTGCCTGTCAGCCACTCTGAAAATTCCTTCATATGGGCTAATGAAGGCAAATAACATAGAACATGAATCGGCCCCTTACAATTTTCGTCATATACTTCAATTTCTGACCCCAATAATAATGTAACCTTTTCAAACCGAATACCACCGTCATATAGTTCATAGGCTTCATTTTCCTGGATCAGCTTCCATATTTCCTGTTGGACAGCAGGGGCATGAGCGTCAATCACACCAACCATATCAATTCCTTTTTTACGACTGGATTCTTTTAAAATATTTGTCAGTGTCAAACGTTTTGCCCCGGTGATTTTAACCGGTTTATTATACA
Source organism: Virgibacillus ainsalahensis (assembly GCF_055380755.1). NCBI lineage: Bacteria > Bacillati > Bacillota > Bacilli > Caryophanales > Bacillaceae > Virgibacillus > Virgibacillus ainsalahensis. The sequence goes on from NZ_AP043943.1 coordinate 1,772,703, forward strand.
TATCTCTCCCGATATGTATGTGCATATCGGCAAAATACGAATTCTTCATGTTACATTCTCCCCAGTGCATGTAAGTATAAAATGGCATAATTAGTTTTTGCATCATGAATGCGTTCTTCTTCAACATATTGTTTTGCTTCATCCAATGTCAATTCCATTACTTCAACAAATTCATCATCATCGCCAGTCACCGGAGTATCTAATACCTCGAGCTCATCCGTTATATAGATATACATTAACTCATTTGCAAATCCAGGTGATGAATAAAAAGAAGTAACAAACGAAAGGTGCTTCGCTGTATAACCGGTTTCTTCCTCAAGCTCACGAATTGCAGTAACTTCCGGTTCTTCCCCTTCTTCCAGTTTGCCTGCCGGAATTTCGATGAGTGGTTTTTCCAGAGGTTTACGATATTGTTCAACAAAAACAATCTTGTTATCCTTTGTAATCGGAATTACTGCTACTGCACCCGGATGTTTAATTAGTTCCCTTTTTGCAGTTTCTCCGTTCGGTAATGTTACCTCATCAACCTGTAATTGAATAATTTTTCCATCATATACGCTTTTAGTTTTTATTGTTTTTTCTTCAAATTTTTTCACAATCATTCACCCTTATATTCAAATATATCTACCATTTTATCATATCTTGCCCATATTCCCTCCTTTAAATAGTTGTGTTTTAAGATTTCTATTCCTACAATAGATTTAGCAATAAAGAAGCGGAGGGTATAAAATGAGAAAAAACCAACTTGGGAAATCGGAAATTTATGTATCTGCGTTAACACTTGGTTGCATGTCACTTGGAAAGCATGCCAAAGAGGCTACCAACATTATCAATCATGCACTTGAGTCCGGCATTAACCATCTGGATACAGCGGATCTTTATGATTTTGGGGAAAATGAAGAAATTGTCGGGAAGGCAATAAAGGAAAAACGGGAGCAAATCATATTAACATCAAAGGTTGGAAATAATTTTGATAAGGATAAGGGGGAGTGGTTCTGGGATCCTTCTAAAAAACATATTAAAAATGGTCTGAAAGAAAGTCTACAACGTTTGAATACGGATTATATTGATTTTTATATGCTTCATGGTGGTACAATCGACGATCCCATCAGTGAATCAATTGAAGCATTTGAGGAATTGAAAGCGGATGGGTTAATCCGTGCATATGGGATATCCTCTATACGACCTAATGTTATCCGCGAATATGTTAAACACTCCAATATGGATGCTGTCATGATGCAATACAGTATTTTGGACCGCAGACCAGAGGAGGAGATACTCGACCTGCTGCATGCCAATAGTATCAGCGTGCTTTCCCGAGGCCCCTTGGCTAAAGGAATGCTAAGTGATAAGGCTAATACAAAAATAGCAGAAAAAGGAACATCCGGATATTTGGACTACACATATGATGAGCTCATGAGGATATACCAGATTTTAACAGAAGATATTGCAGCGGAAAACGAGTTAAACGAAGTGGCGTTAAAATATGTACTAAAACACCCGGCTGTTGCGTCAGCTGTATTTGGAGCAAGTTCGATCGACCAGGTAATTGAGAATACAGATTTCGATTTGTCCAAATCCATGAAAAATGATACGTATTTAGCCCTTCAACAAGCTTCAAAAGCAAACAAGTATCAAAGCCATAGATAAGATAAACAGGGATGATATATAGCCATCATCCCTGCCTTAAATTATATCTCACAGACACTTTGCTCCGAAATAAATGGATTTAAGATCCCCTCAGGACTTGAAAGGCGGAAAGACCCGTTCACAACACTTAACTTCATATTTTCTTCAAAAAATACAGCCTGATCTTTATTGATTAAAGTTGGATACGAATCATTTTTTACTTCGATAGAATTTATTCCGCTTCCATCTGTAAAACCTATCATGGGGACACCACTAACACCACAGCCGCAACCATCAATATCGTACCATAATAATAAATATTGATTATTATTTCTATTCAACTGGGATAGTTTTTCTTTTGCTTCAGCAGTAATGCTTAATTGCATGATTCGCTCACCTCTGTAATTAATATTAGTACCTGACTCATTGATAACTCTCACTTCATCGGTACAGTATGAGATTACCTCTCTTATTATTAGAAAACTTGGCTTTTCGCCAAAGCCTCGTGGCAAAAACCAAAACCCGCACTTATGCAGTAAGAAAGTTTTATACTTTTTGTATGAAAACAACTGCTATTAGAACGGGAAAAGCTATTCAATATAACCACTATGAAACAAGATTATGCCTTTTTCTGCTTGGCTCTTTTCGTAAATTTTGTTACTCTTTAACGTCGCAGTTGATATAAAAGACGAAGTAACTGCTATGTCGATTTCCGCTGCGGACCGTTGCTTTCCGCGGGGTCTTCAGACACGTGCTGTTCTGAGCAGGAGTCAACGGTCCGCAGCTCCAATCAACCATCATATGAGTATTTTGATAAAGTTGCATTGCACATACCAGCGAAGGAAATATACGGAGACTCCTGCTCAGAACAGTGGCCAGAGTGAGACCCCGCAGAACGGAGTTCGAGGAGGCTCACGGGTCACCCGCGGAAAGCGTAGTGTATTTCCGCAGCGGTTAAAAAGCACCAATCTTCATTTCTAGTTATGTCGTCTTTTATATTTTTTGTGTCAAAAGCAACAGATCTTTTCGGTGGGATGAGTAATCGCAATCCCAAATCATTTCGGTGGGGCGAGTAATCGCGGTCCCAACCTTTTAGAGAACAGCCTTCTTGTAAATTAGCTGTTTTCATTAAAGATGGTGACGGCATGCTCTTAGCCGCCATGTTGGTTTCTTAACTGCTAACAAAAACTGAGCATGCTTTAACATAATTCGCTTTTGTAGCACAGCAGTTACTTTTTATTAAATTGTTTTCGTAGAAGGTGTTCCATTAATCCCGGAAATTGATAATACATCTTACTTCCTAATTCCATCCACCATGGTAAGTTAATTTCTCGTTTATCTGTGAACATATGCTTAATAATTTTTTGAGCAACCTTGTCCGGATCAAGCATATAGCGGTCCACGCTTTTTTGATAGTTTCCATCAGGGTCAGCAACATCAAAGAAATTGGTCCTTACGGGGCCCAGATTTACTGAAGTCACATAAATGCCATCAGCAGCCACTTCCATTCGTAATCCATTTGTGAATCCGAGCACTGCATGTTTTGTTGCACCATATACTGCTGATTTAGGGGTAGCCATCTTTCCCGCCTGTGAAGCAATGTTTACAATATGACCTTCACGGTTATGCAAATGTGGGAGTACACGCTTTGTTATACGAATCAGTGCAGTCACGTTCAGTTGAAGCATATTGGTTACATCCTTTATCTCCATATCCTTTACATATTTAAATACACCGGCTCCTGCATTATTAATTAATCCTTGTATCCTATCATGTTCCAGTAGAATCTGTTTCAGTTTCATATCCAAATCTGCGGAGTTTTGTAAATCTACGCGGTAGACAAAACTTGTTACATGAAATTCTTCCTCAATTCTTTTCTTTTGTCTTCTCAGTTTGTCACCGGAACGAGCCAGCATAATTGGTATTCCACCATTTTTGGCAACATGCCAGACGATTCTTTCACCAATTCCACTTGAAGCTCCAGTAACAATCACTTTTTTATTGGCTAATTTATTCTGCATGATATATCAATTTACCGTCCCCTATTAACATTCGGTTTCTTCTCCTATTTTACCGCCATTTTACGAAAATGTCATTCTCTAATCTTTCTCTATTAATAATTGATTTGCAAATTGACTTTTCTCAAAAAATAAAACACAATCAAGAATGAGGTGAATGTGTTGAACACAAAAATTATAGCCCACCGTGGTGCCAGTAAATATGCACCTGAAAATACAATGCCTGCATTTGAACTTGCTTACCATATGGGTGCAGATGGAATAGAGACAGATGTTCAGCTGACAAAAGACAATATCCCGGTATTGATTCATGATGAGCGAGTAAAACGAACCACAAATAGCGTCGGTTATATAAAAAGCTATACATTCGATCAATTGAAACAGCTTGATGCGGGGTCTTGGTTTTCCAGTAAATTTTCAGGGACTTCTATTGTTTCGCTAAATGAACTGTTGGAATGGATAAAAGATAAGGCTTTATACTTAAATATTGAACTTAAAAATAATAAGATAGATTATAAGAATTTAGAGTCCATTGTATACGAAGAAATTGACCACTTTAATTTATCGAACCGCACTACACTCTCAACGTTCAATCCAAATAGTGTAAAGCGTCTGCAGGGCTATCACAGTAAAATAGGTATCGCTTTATTGACATCAAAAAGAAATAAAAATCTGGCAGCACATGCCAGGGAGCTTGGAGCAAACGCCATTCACGTAAAATATCGTTTGTTGAACCATAAATTGGTGAGTGATTGTCATGACAAGAACATGGCACTCAGAATCTACACGGTTAATCGATTTTCACATATCATTCGCTGTGTAAAAATGGGCTGTGATGGTATTTTCACAGACATCCCGGACAAAGCAATACAATACCGCGATCTTTTTGTATCAAATAAAGAAACTTAACAAGGCAGTCACAACTGTCAATGGATTGGACGATTCATAAGAAACAACTGTACAATATCAACAAGGATATAAATAAAGCGCTGGAGGATTAATTATGGAATTGACTTTTCTAGGCACTGGTGCAGGGGTCCCTTCTAAGGAACGGAATGTATCTGCAATAGCTCTAAAGTTATTACAAGAACAGAATAGTATATGGTTGTTCGACTGCGGAGAAGCAACCCAGCATCAAATCCTTCGTACATCAATCAAACCAAGAAAAATCAACAAAATCTTTATAACTCACATGCATGGCGATCATGTATTCGGATTGCCGGGGCTGTTAAGCAGCCGGTCTTTTCAAGGTGGTAACAGCTTATTAACCGTTTATGGACCAAGCGGGATTAAAGAATTTATCGAAACTAATCTTCATGTGAGCGGTACACATTTGACATATCCTTTATCTATTGTTGAAATAAAACCAGGTCAATTATTTGAAGAGGAAAATTTCCGGGTTTATGTCAAAAGGCTTGATCATGTGATTCCAAGTTTTGGATATCGTATAATGGAAAAAGACAAGCCTGGAGAACTATTAGTGGAAGAATTAAAGAAAAATGGGATAATGCCAGGCCCAATTTATCAGCAAATTAAGGGGAACGATATTACAAAAACAGCAGATGGCCAAGAGATTCACCGCAAGGATTTTATTGGACCCGATAAAAAAGGGCGTATCGTAAGTATTCTTGGAGATACACGATCATCACATCAATATAAATCATTTGTTGAAAACTCAGATGTACTCGTTCATGAAGCAACATTCGATCAAACAAAAGCAGAAATGGCAAATCAGTATTATCATTCTACTACAAAACAAGCCGCATTACTGGCCAAAGAAAGTAAGGTTAAGAAATTAGTATTAACACATATATCTTCCCGTTATCAAAAGGAAGAAAATCAGCTGTTATTAGATGAAGCACGTGAAATTTTTCCTGGCACCGAACTAGCGAATGATTTTCATCGAATGATAATAGACACAAAAAAATAGAGGAGAGATTTCAGTGAAACAAATCGATACAGTTGTAGCTGACCAGCGAGCCTTTTTCTTGAATGGAAATACATTAAATTATTCCTTTCGCAAGGAACAATTACAAAAGCTGAAAAAAATGCTAAAAGAATATGAAACAGATATATATCATGCGCTAAAAAAAGATTTAAATAAATCCCAACATGAAACACTTACAACAGAGCTCGGCTTTCTGTATTCAGAAATTGATTTCGCAATTAAAAACCTGAGTTATTGGATGGATCCGATTAAAGTCCCAGCACCAATCACACATAAGGGAACAAAAAATCTAATATTGAAAGAGCCTTATGGCGTTACACTTATTATCTCGCCCTGGAATTACCCGTTACAATTGGCGATTGCTCCTGCAATTGGTTCCATTGCTGCTGGAAACTGTGTTGTAATAAAACCATCAGAGCATGCCGAGGCTACCACATCACTACTTACAGAAATGATCCAACACACCTTTAATTCGTCTTACATCACTGTAGTTGAAGGCACTAAAGAAACAAGTGAGAAATTATTAGAAGAAAAATTTGATTATATATTTTTTACCGGCAGTACAGAAGTAGGAAAAATTATTATGAGAGAAGCGAGTAAACACCTTACTCCCGTCACGCTGGAACTTGGAGGTAAAAGCCCGGTAATTGTCGATAAAGATGCCAATATAAATCTGGCTGCAAAACGAATTGTATGGGGAAAGTTTACAAATGCCGGACAAACCTGTGTAGCTCCCGATTACCTCTATGTACATGAAAAGGTTAAATTCAAACTATTGAAAGCAATGAAAAAACAAATTAAAGCTTTCTACGGTAAAGAGCCGTTGAAGAATAATGATTATATACATATTATAAACGAACATCATTTCAAACGATTAGAGCAGCTTTTATCCAATGGAACCGCATTACATGGTGGAAACATCAATCGCGATTTATTAGCAATCGAACCAACGATTTTGGATAAAATCACTTGGGATGATCCCATCATGCAAGAGGAAATTTTCGGACCAATCCTCCCTGTCTTAAGTTTTAATAATATAGAGGAAGCTGTAGAGGTTATCAGAGCCAAGGAAAAGCCGCTTGCCCTTTATTATTTTAGTGAAAATGACAAAACGCAGGAACAAATTATAAATTATTTATCCTTTGGTGGAGGCTCGATTAATGATACTCTCTATCATTTAGCTAATCCACACCTGCCATTTGGCGGGGTCGGAGCAAGCGGGATGGGTTCTTACCATGGAAGACACAGCTTTGATACCTTTTCACATAAAAAAAGCATCTTGAAGCAGACAACCAAATTTGACATGCCTTTCCGCTATCCAAGTAGTAAATTGGCACAATCTGTAACAAAAAGAATGATGAAATAACAAAAACTCACACCTATTGATTAGAATATGGTGTGAGTTTTATCGTTTATAATCATCTAAGAAGTCTTTTTGAAAACTTGTTCTTGGCTGCTCGCTGTCTTTTTTAGAGGTGTCTGGTTGCTGGAATGGATTTTTTCCGTATTTTTTTGATAATGTTTCAATTACTGTATACAATTTTTCTTTGCTTGCTTCTTTTTCATAAGTAAATAAATCAAGCTGTTTGCCAATCATCCTTTTTTCATCAACATCTTGTAATGTAATTCCCAGGAGTCGAACAGGATCACCATTCCAATGCTTTTGCATTAGCTCATTAGAAACTTGAAGGATATCTTCTTTTGTTTCGATATAAGTTTGCAATTTTTTGCTTCGTGTAATAGTTGTCCGGTCATGATAGCGTATCATAAGCTGAACACTTTTACCTGCCGCTTTTTTTCTCTCCACCCTTCGCTCCACATTATCCGCAAGCTGATGCATCAATTTACGGATTTCTGTTTCATCTGTTGTATCCTGCGGTAGAGTCTGTGAACTTCCGATACTTTTAAATTCGTTTACAGCATCTGGGTCGACTGCGCTTGTATCAATACCATTTGCTCTATTTTTTAGTCGTTCCCCATTTATACCCAAGACTTGTTTAAGTTCATATACATCTGTTTTGGCAAGATCACCAATTGTTTGAATAGAAAGGGAATGAAACTTTGATGCAGTTTTCTCACCGACACCATACATTTCTTCAATAGGCAGCGGCCAAAGCATTTGATCTAACTCTCTCTTTCGTAATACCGTAATCCCCATTGGTTTTTTCATGTCAGAGGCCATTTTTGCTAAAAACTTATTTGGTGCGATACCGATACTGCAAGGGAGATCAAGCTCACGCGAAAAGTTTTGTTGCAGTTTTTTGGCGATTTCCAATGGTGACCCATGCTCGGTACTGTCTGTCACATCCATATATCCTTCATCAATGGAGACAGGCTGAATTAGTGGAGTTATTTCAGATAACCTTCTAAATATTTCCTTCGATGCTGTGCGATAGCGGTCAAAATTAGGTCGCATGACGATTAATTCAGGACAGAGCTTTCTAGCCTTCCACAAGGTCATTGTTGTTTTAACTCCTTTAGCCCTTGCCTCATAGCTGCTTGTAACAACAATTCCCTTGCGTTCTTCGGGATTTCCAGCAATTGCTAATGGTTTTCCTTTTAGTTTTGGGTTATATGCCATTTCCACCGAAGCATAAAAACAATTCATATCGATATGAAAAATAACCCTGCCTTTTTTTGTACTTGGTTTTGTCATAGGAAGAACATCCTTTAAAACATATAATCTATTATGTATAGTATATCATAGATGCAGAAAGACCCTTTAAGAAAAGTACATTCTTAAAAGGTCTCAAATAAGTAATTAATTACTTTGCAACTTCATCAATAATCGCTGTTACTAATTCTGTAATCTTTATAAGTTCATCTATATGAATACGCTCGTTTGTTGTATGGATTTCTTCATATCCAACTGCCAGATTAACAGTTGGAATTCCAGAACCTGCAATGATATTTGCATCACTGCCCCCTCCGCTCTTTAACAACTTACTATCACGTCCGATTGTTTTAGCAGCAAGCCGAGCCACTTCCACAACCTGATCTCCTGCCTTTTGATTAAATCCTGGATACATGACTTTAACTTCTACCTCAGCGGATCCACCCATTTTTTCAGCTGTTGATTCAAAGGCTTCTTTCATTTTGGCAACCTGTTTTTCCATTTTTTCTGGAACTAAAGATCTGGCTTCTGCTAATATTTCCACATGGTCAACGACAATATTTGTCTGTTTGCCACCTTCAAAGCGTCCGATGTTTGCGGTTGTATCCTCATCTATCCGCCCATGTGGCATGTTGGAAATTGCTTTAGCTGCAATTGTTATCGCGGAAACACCCTTTTCAGGTGCCAATCCGGCATGTGCGGTTTTTCCTTTTATGATTGCATATACTTTTGCCTGTGTTGGTGCAGCAACGATAATATCACCAACGTTTCCATTGCTGTCAAGGGCATATCCATATTTTGCATGTATTAAAGAAGAATCCAATGCTTTAGCGCCGACCAAACCTGATTCTTCTCCCACTGTTATGACAAATTGGATATCACCGTGTTTGATATCATTTTCCTGAATGGTGCGAAGTGATTCAAGCATTGCAGCCAAACCAGCTTTATCATCTGCTCCTAAGATAGTGGTACCATCAGAGACAATATATCCATCTTGAACAGATGGGTTAATGTCTTTCCCTGGAACAACCGTATCCATATGTGAAGTGAAATAAATTGGATCTGCACCTTTTTTATTCCCTTTCAATGTGCAAATTAAATTGCCTGCTCCATGCCCAGTTTCTTTCATACTGGAATCTTCAACTACTTCCAACCCGAGATCCGTAAATTTTCGTTTCAGAACAACGGCAATTTCCGCTTCATTTTTAGTTTCTGAATCGATCTTTACAAGTTCAATAAACTCATTGATCAGCCGGTCCTTGTCTACTTTCACCATTATATAAATCCTCCAATAAAATTATAGTGGAATATTTCCATGTTTCTTCTTCGGGCGTTCTTCTTTTTTATTGTAAAGCATTTCCAGTGCCTGTATCAGTTTAATCCTCGTTTCCCGAGGATCAATGACGTCATCAACCATCCCCAATCCTGCTGCTACATAAGGATTCGCAAATTTTTCACGATATGTATCAATCTTTTCTTTGCGCGTTTCTTCGGGATTTTCACTTTCAGCAATTTCTTTGGCAAAAATAACATTCGCAGCTCCATCAGGACCCATCACAGCAATCTCTGCGTTTGGCCAGGCGTATACAAGATCTGCACCAATAGACTTACTGTTTAAAGCTACATAAGCGCCTCCATAGGCTTTTCTTGTAATGACTGTTATTTTTGGAACAGTTGCTTCTGAATAAGCATATAAAATTTTTGCTCCATGTCGAATGATACCACCGTGTTCCTGCTTTACACCAGGAAAGAATCCTGTGACGTCTTCAAATGTAATGATTGGAACATTAAAGGAATCACAAAAACGGATAAACCTTGCAGCTTTATCACTGGAATCAATATCAAGTCCTCCCGCCAAATGTTTCGGCTGGTTACAGACTAAACCAATCGTCTCCCCTTTTATTCGAGCAAATCCTACAACAATATTTTTTGCGAAGTTTTGATGAATTTCAAAAAAGCTGTCTTTATCCACGACCTGTTCAATTACATTTTTAACATCGTAAGGACTTCTCGCATTAAATGGTACGATGTCTGTTAAATCCGGTCGAGTGTCATCCGTTTGTTTACAATCATTTTTATCAGCTTTTTGTTCATAGTTGGCAGGTAAGTAATCAATTAAACGTCTAACTGCATCCAATGCCTCTTCTTCACTGCCGGCTTTAATATGAGCATTTCCACTTTTACTATTATGGATGTCTGCTCCACCAAGGTCATCGGATGAAATCTTCTCTCCAGTAACAGTTTCAATTACTTTAGGTCCAGTTATAAACATTTGTGAGGTCTCCTCAACCATAATAACAAAATCAGTTATCGCCGGAGAATAAACGGCACCTCCAGCACTTGGACCCATAATCACTGAAATTTGCGGGATAACGCCAGAATAGATGGAATTACGATAGAAAACCTGTCCATAACCATCAAGCGATGATACACCCTCCTGAATACGTGCCCCTCCCGAGTCATTCAACCCTATAAAAGGAACACCATTCTTTGCAGCCAAATCCATCACAGCCGCAATTTTCTTCCCATGCATTTCACCGAGAGCACCACCGTATACCGTAAAATCCTGAGCAAATAGATATACCGGTTTACCTGAAATTTTTCCGTATCCGGTAACAACTCCTTCACCTTTAGCGTTATTCGTATCCATACCAAAGTCCGATGCCCGGTGTTCAATAAACGGGTTTAATTCAACAAAGGTTTCGTCATCCAGTAAATAATCGATACGTTCTCTCGCTGTCATTTTACCTTTATTATGCTGTTTTTCTATCCGTTCATCCCCACCGCCAAGCTCTGTTTGACGGCGCTTATCATACAACTCATTAATTTTGTCAAAAATATCCATTATTTCTCACTTCCTCTATCCTGTTGACACAATTCAAACAACACGCCCTTTGCTGATTTTGGATGAATGAATGCAATTTGGCTGTTATGGGCACCCGGCTTCGGTTGTTCATTAACTAGTTGGACGCCTTCAGATTTCAACTGATTTAATCGGTCTGTAATATTTTCTGTTTCTAATGCAATGTGATGAATACCCTCTCCTTTATTTTCAATAAAACGATGGATAGGCGAGGTTTCATCCAATGGTTCCAATAATTCAAAACGTGATTCACCAATCTTTAAGAATGCAACTTTTACTCCTTCCGATTCTACCTTTTCTACGGCTTCCAACTGCATTCCCAATGAATCAGTGTAAAATGAAAGAGTTGCATCTATTTCTTTAACTGCAATTCCAATATGAGAGATCTTCTTCAGTTGGCTTATGCTCTTTTCTTCTGGCTTAATTAATTCCTGAATATAGTTTGCCAAAGATTCTGTGGAAGATCCACTTGTAAATATTTTTTTAATCCCTTTGTCTAACAAAAAGGGAATATCTTCGCTTGGGATAACACCCCCACCCACAACAGGAATATCACTTGCATTTCGTTTGTCCAGTTCTTCGAGGATTTTAGGAAATAATGTTTTGTGTGCCCCCGATAACGAAGAAAGCCCAATTACATCTACATCCTCCTGAATTGCCGCCTGTGCAATTTGCACAGGAGACTGCCGCAAACCGGTATAAATTACTTCCATCCCATGATCTCTTAATGCTTGAGATATTACCAACGCCCCTCGATCATGCCCATCGAGACCGGGCTTTGCGACTAATACACGTATTTTCCCCATCTGTATCTCCCCCTCTTATACTCCTGTATATTCTCCAAATTGACTCCGCATCACATTACAAATTTCTCCAATGGTTGCATAATTTTTAACGGCATCCAGAATGAATGGTATTAGGTTTGTATCAGGTGTTTTTGCTGCTTCACTTATTGCTTCTAACGCTGAGTTCACCTTTGAATCATTGCGCTTACTTCTAATTTCTTCAAGCGATTTTATTTGAGACTGCTCTAATGCTTCATCAACTTTCAATAAATCAGGATTAATTTCCTCTTCAAGCTTAAACTTATTTAAACCAACGATTACTTCTTCTCCGTTTTCAATTCTTTTCTGGGTTTCGTATGCTTTTTGATGAATTTCACGCTGCATAAATCCTTCTTCTACAGCCTGAACAGCTCCACCGATTTCCTTAATCCGGTCCAGATAATGATTTATTTCGTTTTCCATATTATCTGTGAGCTCTTCCACATAGTAAGAACCACCTAATGGATCAATTGTATCGGCAACACCACTTTCATTCGCTATTATTTGTTGTGTTCTTAAAGCGATACGTGCTGAATCTTCAGTAGGCAGTGACAAGGCTTCATCACGAGAATTGGTGTGTAAGCTTTGTGTTCCGCCCATTACAGCAGCTAAAGCTTGCAATGTTACCCTGACAATATTATTATCCGGCTGTTGAGCTGTTAAAGTAGAGCCACCTGTCTGTGTATGGAAACGTAATTTCCAGCTTTTAGGATCTTTCGCTTTGTAATGCTCTTTCATAATTTTCGCCCAAATTCTTCGTGCTGCACGAAATTTTGCAACTTCCTCAAAAAAATTATTATGTGCGTTGAAGAAAAATGCAAGCCTCGGTGCGAATGAATCAACATCAAGACCAGACTCAATTGCAGCATCCACATACGCCATACCATCTGCTATCGTAAATGCCGCCTCCTGAACAGCAGTTGCTCCAGCTTCACGAATATGATAGCCGGAAATACTGATGGTGTTAAATTTAGGAACATTTTCCTGGCAATATTCAAATATATTTGTAATTAGCCGCATAGACGGTTTCGGTGGATATATGTATGTACCTCTGGCTATGTATTCTTTTAAAATATCGTTTTGTATCGTGCCGGTAAGTTTCTCTAGAGGCACTCCCTGTTTCTCTCCAACTGCAATATACATACAAAGCAATACAGATGCAGGTGCATTTATCGTCATCGATGTACTTACTTTATCCAGTGGAATTTGATCAAGCAGTTTTTCCATATCTTCAAGTGAATCAATGGCAACTCCAACTTTTCCAACCTCTCCTTCAGCCATCATATCGTCTGAATCATAACCAATTTGTGTTGGCAAATCAAATGCTACGGATAGACCGGTCTGCCCCTGCTCCAATAAATAACGAAACCGTTTATTCGTTTCGGAAGCAGAACCAAAACCCGCATACTGTCGCATTGTCCAAAATCTGCTTCGATACATTGTTGGCTGAATTCCTCTGGTATATGGATATTGGCCTGGATATCCCAAATCGTTTACAGTTTCATTATTATTGGTATACAATCGTTTCACTTCAATATCGGAAGACGTCGTGAATGATGACTTCCTCTCGGGAAAGCGCTTTAAAATAGAATCAACGGATTTCTCCCAATTCTTTTTTTCCTCGTAATTTCCTTTATCAGACATATCGGTTATACCTCCATTATATTAATTATAATTTTTCTCTTCATTCTTTGTTCATTACTTTTATACTTGTCCAATATTCATTTTAAAGTTAAAATACAAATAGTAACAGGGTTAAAGGAGGATTTTTATGGCTGCTAATAAGAGATCAAAACGTGAACGCAGAACTAAAATAGTGGTTTATATAATGATTATTGCAATGCTTTTATCAACATTCACTGCTGCCTTTGCTATGTTTATATAATTAGAAAATCCAGGCTTTTGACCAAGCCTTTAATCAGTGTGTCTTAGTTGCACTTACGCAGTACGATACTTTTATACTTGCTTAACTGCTAGAACAGACTGGGCCCCAACCTAATGGTTCCAGTCTATTTTTGCATCTGGTACAATATAAAAGTTTAACATAACCAGTATAATTCGAGAGGCTTCAAATGTATTTGGTAGCTGTCCCGATTTTTAAACAATAAGCTTTCTTATTGCTTTTTTCTAATATCACTTTTTTTATATTTCATTTTTAATATTAAGTAATCTTCTATCTCATGTAATAACCGAAACAAATTCGCTCTTATCTCAAACTCTTCTCTTGTTTCGGGAAGCTCTTCATCGTTAAATTCATCTCTAAGTTCTTCCAGTTCTTCAAGAAATAAAGCAGCTCTATTCAGGGGTGACACATTTTCTGAAAGATTCTCAAAAAAATAACCAATTTTTTCTGACGTAATATCTGTATTTGGTAATTTTGTCACAAGCGGAAGCATGCGCTGCAATAATTCAAACTGTCTTGCCCGCATCCTGAAATACTCTCTGTATGGATGCTTGTTACGTAATAAATGATTTTCCCGATCACGTTCGACTAAATCAGCAGCTTCGCTTAACAGGTTTTCTGTTTCCGTTATTTCTTTACCATCCCAATTAATATCTTTGTTTCTTACATAATTTGCTATTTCATATAAAATCATCTGAAAATTATCTTCCAGCTTCTTTTGTTTACTTTTTAATTTATTATCCAAACTTGGCATATACAAATTTAAAAGCAACCCTGTACCTATGCCAATGATAATTAAAAGAAATTGATCCAGAATGAATACAAGCGAAATAGCTGATGCACTATATAAATTTAATATGATAACTGAACTTGTTGTTATTCCAGGAGTAATTTTCAGAAAAACAGTAGTTGGAATGAAGACTGCCAGCATCAGTCCAACAGAAACCGGGTTGTAGCCGAATAATTCAAAAAAGACAAAAGAATATAGAATTGCAATGATACAGGCAAAAAATCGATGCCATGCGCTCATAAAAGAGCGTTTTCTTGATGGTTGAATACATAATATTGTGAGTATCCCTGCAGAAACAAAATTGGTTACATCAAATAATTGAGCAATCGAAATTGCAATAGGCGTACCAATTGCAGTCTTAATTGTTCGATAGCCAATTTTCACATTAAAATCTCCCTTTTCGAAAAATCCGCTGCTGAATAAAAAGAGGCTGACCTACTTAAAATAGAAACAGCCTCATGATTAAAGAGTTTAACTGTAATAATTAAACCTCTTCGCAATATTCATCAAAAACATTTTGAAGCTTGCCAACGACATCAACGGCACTGAACCCCTCAATATCGTGGCGTTCCAACATGGTGACAATTTTACCATCTTTTAAAAATGCAAAGGAAGGTGAAGAAGGCGGATACCCTTCAAAATACGTTCTTGCTTTCTCTGTTGCATCACGGTCCTGGCCTGCGAATACAGTGACCAAGTGATCAGGACGTTTATCATAATGAATGGAGTTCGCAGCTGCAGGACGTGCAATACCTCCTGCACAACCGCAAGTTGAATTAATCATTACTAAAGTTGTACCATCACGGGTTAAAGCTTTATCTACATCTTCGGAGCTTGAGAGCTCTTCGTAACCGGCTTCACGTATATCTTTTCGCGCAGCATCTACAACATCATTCATGAATAAATTAAAATCCATCGAATATCTATCCCCTTTATTAATATAAGATTTGAATACTTATTAAATAGCTTATCAACTTTTTTTTATTATTTCAATTCTTAATAACTATAACAGGAGTTATTAATATACATTTGTGTTATCTGCGCTAATATTTTCTAAGATTTCCTTGACTCTTGCCAGAAACTTTCCACAAATAAGGCCATCTAAAATTCGGTGGTCTAATGATAAGGATAAGTTAACCATTTCCCTTGCAGCAAACATATCGTTTATAATAACAGGGCGTTTTACAATGGACTCAATTTGCAGAATTGCAGCCTGTGGGTGGTTAATTACACCCATGGAGTGTATGGATCCGAATGACCCCGTGTTATTCACGGTAAATGTACCGCCTTGCATGTCATCAGAAGTGAGCTTCCCTGTACGTGCTTTCATAGCCAGTTCATTTATATCTTTTGCAATACCTTTGATGCTCTTCTCATCTGCGTGCTTAATTACTGGTACGAAAAGTTCCTCATCTTTTGCAACAGCTATGGATAGGTTAATATCTTTCCGCTGTATTATTTTATCTTCTGCCCATGTACTGTTAAGCTTTGGATATTCCTTTAATGCCTGTGCCACTGCTTTTACAAAGAAAGCAAAAAAAGTGAGGCTAAAGCCTTCCTTGTGTTTAAAATCATCTTTAATCTTGTTTCTGTAACCAACAAGATTTGTTACGTCAGCTTCCACCGTCATCCAGGCATGTGGTATTTCCTGAGTTGACCTTACCATATTTTGAGCGATTGCTTTTCGTACACCGGTAACAGGGATTTCAATATCTCCCGATTGAGTTGCTGAATTGGATGCAGTTTGTTCCATGACCGCATCTTTTTGGCTTTCTTCAGTTTCTTTTGGAATATCACCCGAAGCAAGGATTTTTTCTATATCCTTACGAGTAATTCGTCCTCCAAGACCAGTTCCGTTAACAAGTGTTAAATCAATCTCATTTTCCTGTGCCATTCGAAGTACCGCAGGAGAATATCGTTTTTTCATCGGTTGATTTTCTTCTGCTGGTTCTTTTGATTCGGTTTTTTCCATGGTTTGTTCTTTGTTATTTGAATTAGCTGCTTCAACGGGAGAGGCGTTCTCATCGTCTGTCTCGATATAACACATCAGTTCACCAACAGCTATTGTTTCACCTTCTTGTGCAATTATTTCTTTTATAACACCGGTAAACGAGGATGGGACTTCTGCGTTAACCTTATCTGTCATTACTTCTGCTATTGGATCATATTTATTAACATAATCCCCCGCCTTAACAAGCCATGAACTAATAGTGCCTTCTGTGACACTTTCACCTAACTGCGGCATATTAATTTTTTCGGCAGCCATATTGGATCCCTCCCTGATTTAAAACTTTGCTAATTCCCGCATTGCGTTTTCCACTTTATCCGGATTTATCAAAAAGAATTTTTCCATATTTGGTGCATATGGCATGGAAGGAATATCAGGTCCTGCCAGGCGCTGGATTGGTGCATCCAAGTCAAATAAGCAGTTCTCTGCAATTATTGCAGCCACTTCACCGATGATACTTCCTTCTTTATTATCTTCCGTGATTAATAACACTTTTCCTGTCTTTTTCGCTGCTTCGATAATTGCTTCTTTATCCATTGGGTACACTGTTCTTAAGTCAAGAATATGTGCGTCGATTTCTTCTTCTGCGAGTTTCTCAGCAGCTTGAAGAGCAAAGTGGACAGCCAGACCATACGTAATAATTGTGATGTCGGAACCTTCACGTTTCACATCTGCTTTTCCAATCGGTAAAACATAGTCATCCTCTGGAACTTCATCTTTAAGTAGACGATAAGCACGTTTATGCTCGAAGAAAAGGACCGGGTCATTATCACGAATTGCAGCCTTCAGTAGTCCTTTTGCATCGTAGGGGGTTGATGGCATAACTATTTTCAACCCTGGTTGATTGGCAAAAACCGCCTCTACCGATTGCGAATGGTACAGTGCGCCATGGACTCCTCCACCATATGGTGCACGTATCGTTATAGGAGCATTCCAATCATTGTTCGAACGATAACGTATTTTTGCTGCTTCTGAAATGATTTGGTTTACAGCAGGCATAATAAAATCAGCAAATTGCATTTCGGCAACCGGACGCATCCCGTACATAGCTGCGCCAATTCCAACCCCGGCAATTGCAGATTCAGCAAGTGGTGTATCCAACACACGGTCTTCACCAAACTCCTCATACAATCCAACGGTAGCTTGAAAAACTCCACCCTTTTTACCGACATCTTCTCCTAGAATAAAAACCTTTTCATCCCGTTGCATTTCTTCTCTCAATCCGGCTGTTATTGCTTGTATATATGTCAATACTGGCATTTTTCTCCCTCCCTACTCTTCATAAACATATTTTAATGCATCTTCAGCCTTTGCATATGCAGCATTTTCGGCGTAATCGGTTGCCTCATTTACAATCGTTGCAGTTTCATCGTTTAATGTTTTCTCTATTTCGTCCGTTAAAATTCCATTCTCTTTCAAATAAGCTGCAAACGTAATAATGGAATCCTTTTTCTTCGCTTCTTCTACCTCATCGCTCTTGCGATACTGCCGATCGTCATCATCACTGGAATGTGCAGTAAATCGATAGGTGACCGCTTCAATCAACGTCGGACCGTCTCCATTTACAGCTCGTTCTCTAGCAGCTTTTACAACTTCATAAACGGCCAGCGGGTCATTCCCATCAACTTTGTATCCCGGCATGCCATAGCTCGTCGCACGATCCGCAACAGTTTCACTTGCCAATTGTTTTTCCACATGAACTGAGATCGCATACTTATTATTCTCAACCATTGTAATAACAGGTAACTTATGAACACCCGCAAAATTCAAGCCTTCATGAAAATCACCCTGGTTTGATGACCCTTCGCCTAAAGTAGTCAGTGAAACAAAGTCTTTTCTTTCCATCTTAGCAGCTAGTGCTATACCTACAGCGTGAGGCAGTTGCGTAGTAACCGGTGAAGAACCAGTAAGTATCCTGTTTTTCTTTTGCCCAAAATGTCCAGGCATCTGCCTTCCACCGGAATTAGGATCTTCTGCTTTTGCAAAACTTGAAAGCATCAGTTCTTTTGCTGTCATACCAAATGCCAGAACAACTCCCATATCACGATAATATGGAGCAACATAATCTTTCTCCAGGTTCATAGCGAATGATGCTCCCACTTGAGCGGCTTCCTGGCCTTGACATGAAATAACAAACGGTATCTTCCCAGCGCGGTTTAACAGCCACATTCTTTCATCTAACTTTCTTGCCAAGAACATCGTTTTGAACATTTTCAGAGCCTGCTCATCTGATAACCCAAGTGTTTCATGACGATTTGTTGGCATAACAAAGTCCCTCCCTTTTCTTATCCATGAATCTGTTTACCTTCCACAGCCAGCGCTGCTTCACCCATTATTTCTGATATTGTGGGGTGTGGATGAATGGTTTCCGCTAATTCCCACGGTGTAGCATCAAGCACTTTTGCAAGTCCTGCTTCAGATATCATATCTGTGACATGAGGCCCGACCATATGAACACCGAGTAAATCTTCTGTTTTTTTATCAGCTATTATTTTTACAAATCCGTCCGTTTCACCATAGACAAGCGCTTTTCCAATTGCTTTGAATGGAAAAATACCAATTTTAACTTCAAACTCCTTTTCTCTTGCTTGTTTCTCAGTTAAACCTACGCTGGCAACTTCAGGATTTGAATAGATACATGATGGAACATTCGCATAATCGATTGGTTCTGGATTTTTATCAGCCATATGTTCGACTGCCACAATCCCCTCGTGGGAGGCAACATGAGCCAGTTGCATACCTCCAATCACATCACCTATCGCATAAATATGAGTTTCTTTTGTCTGGAAGAACTGATTTGTCAGAATAAAGTTTTTCTCGACGACAATATCCGTGTTCTCTATTCCGATATTTGTTGTATTTGCTTCACGACCAACGGATACTAACAGTTTTTCAGCATGGAATGTTTCATTCTTTCCATTTATTACAGCTTCAATCGTTACATTATTTTCTGTAGAAAGTGTTTCCGTTAAGAGTTTTGCCTTTTTAACAAAGGTAATCCCTTTCTTCACCAACAGTTTTTCAACTTCAGTTGCTACTGCTTCATCTTCTGATGGCAAAATTCGATCCAAATATTCTACCACAGTTACTTCCACACCAAAATCAGCCAACATGGAGGCCCATTCGATTCCAATTACTCCACCTCCGATGATTAGCATGGATGTTGGTAATTCTTCCATATTTAAAGCTTCGTCAGAGTTCATTACGTTTATTCCATCAATTTCCAATCCCGGGAGTGACTTCGGTCTGGAACCGGTAGCGATCAATACATTCTTAGGAACAAGCATTGTATTTTCATCACCATTATCGTACTCGATCGAAATTGTACCAGGCATTGGAGAAAAGATACTTGGCCCGAGGATACGTCCGAATCCATAATAAACATCTATTTTTCCTTTTTTCATTAATCCTTGAACACCTTGATGTAGTGTATGGACAATGTCTTCTTTTCTTTTCTGTACCTTGCTAAAATTTAATACAGCACCTTCCGTATCTATGCCAAAATGACTTGACTCTTTTGTTTGCCGGTAGACCTCTGCACTTCTTAACAAGGCTTTTGATGGAATGCACCCTCGATGCAGACAGGTACCCCCGAGATCTTCTTTTTCAACAATAGCAACCTGCATTCCCAATTGCGTGGCACGAATTGCAGCGACATAACCCCCGGTACCACCACCGAGTATTACCAGATCATAGTCTTTTGTCATATGTAATAAGCTCCTTTATGAATTAATATTACGGGTATATTTTAACTTTTTCTTGATCACGTAATACCCTTAAAGCCCCTTCATTCAATGCCTGTAATTCATCTTCACCTGGATAGACAAGTATATCAGCTATCCATTTTACACGTTTGGTTATCTTATCAACAAATGATTTAGAGTAAGCAAGTTCCCCAGTTAATACAATCGCATCTACTTTTCCCGATAACACCGAACTCATTGAGCCAATTTCTTTAGCAATCTGATAGGCCATTGCATCATATACAATTGCTGCATTAGGATTTCCTTTTTTGTTTCTTCCCTCTATTTCACTACCATCATTTGTATGAAGATATGCACTTAAACCGCCACGGCCAACTATCTTTCTCATGATTTCCTTCTGAGAGTACAAACCGGAAAAGCAGAGTGAAACTAAATCCCCGGCCGGGACAGTTCCTGCACGTTCCAGAGAGAAAGGACCGTCTCCATGAAGACCGTTGTTCACATCAATCACTTTTCCGTGTTTGTGAGCACCAACTGTAATCCCATCACCCATATGTGTAATAATCATGTTTAAATGATTGTATTCTTCTTTTAATTCATGTGCAGCTTTTCTTGCAGCTGCTTTTTGATTTAAGGTATGAAAAATACTTTTTCGAGGGATTTCTGGGAATCCTGAAAATCTGGCTAACTCCTCCAGTTCATCCACCACAACTGGATCAGTGATATATGCAGGAATATTCAAGCTATAGGCAATCTCATATGCTAAAATACCTCCTAGATTGGAAGGATGTTCCCCATTATGATTGCTACTTTTTAAATCGTTCAGCATTGATTGATTTACCTCATACGTTCCACCTTCAATCGGTTTTAACAGTCCACCCCTGGCGCAGACTGCACTTAGTTTGGAGATATTAATACCTACGTAATTCAAATATTCCAGAATTACGTTTTTACGAAAATGGTTTTGGTCTACAATTCGCTTAAAAGGCTCTAAATCATCCAAATGGTGTTGGATTGTTTTCTCGAATATACATACTTCTTCATTATAGATCCCAATTTCAGTCGTTGTCCTCCCGGGATTAATAACCAGAATACGATGGTACTGCAATTTACTGACCTCCGTTGTAAATGTCGACTATTTTCTTCTGCTTAGGATATGATGGCCATTTAGAAGAAATTGATTTCTGGATTTTCTTACAGACTCAATTCTTTCCTCTGCCATCCGATTAGCTGCAACATATGAAGGAATTTGGTCACGCCGGGAAATTTCAAATACTCTATTTAAACTGTCATAAATTGTTTCAACTTTTCTCATAGCCCTCTCCTGATTATAACCATCTAATTCATCAGCAACATTTATTACACCACCAGAATTAATGACATAATCCGGTGCGTAGACAATCCCTTTTTCATGGATAATATCACCATGTTCAGATGATTTTAGCTGGTTGTTTGCTGACCCTGCAATCACTTTCGCCTTCAATCTTGAAATGGTATCATGATTTATCGTAGCTCCGAGTGCACATGGGGAATAAATGTCACAATCAACATCATAGATCGCATCCGGCTCGCAAGCCTTTGCTCCAAAAGCTTCCACAGCACGATTTACTGCTTCTTTATTGATATCTGAAACAATTAGGTTCGCCCCCTCTTGATTCAAATACTCACATAGTTTATAAGCCACACTCCCGACACCTTGAATAGCAATTGTTTTCCCCTCCAACGAATCGTCACCATATGCTTCTTTTGCAGCTGCTTTCATCCCGCGGTAAACACCATAGGCCGTCACAGGAGAAGGGTCACCAGATGAACCGGAATCTGCTGAAACGCCCGTCACGAAATCTGTTTCCATATGAATCAACCCCATGTCATTTACGGTAGTTCCTACATCTTCTGCAGTGATATAGCGGCCATTAAGCCCTTGTATATATCGGCCGAATGCTCGGAACATTTCTGGATTTTTATCTTTTTTAGGGTCTCCCATAATCACCGTTTTTCCCCCGCCTAAGTTCAGCCCTGCAGCCGCATTTTTATATGTCATTCCCTTCGCTAACCGTAACGCATCTTCAATTGCTTCTTCCTCCGTATCGTATGTCCACATTCTTGTACCGCCTAAAGCTGGCCCTAAAGTTGTGTCATGAATTGCAATAATTGCTTTTAATCCTGAATTTTTATCTTGACATATTACCATCTGTTCATAATCATATTCTTCCATATAAGTAAAAATTTCCATATCTATTCCTCCTTGTTATTTATCTTAATCTTTCGATGAAATCTGGAATTAATTGACGATCCAGACGCCCCACTAATTAATAATTGAACCAAAAGGAAAAAATCAGCCAATATAATATAGAACATAAAACGTCCCCGATAAAAATTCCTTTCGTTAATTATATAGCAAAACCCATGCCAATTCCCACATCATGAAAGCGCTTTATTATATTGTGGTTCCCCTATGCAAATTGTTGCAATCATGCAGATTATTGCATGCTATTCTTATCTATATTGTACTTCTGCATCTTATAGTAAAGATTTCGTATCGATATATTCAATACGTGAGCAGTTTTGGTTTTATTGAAGTTGTTTTTTTGGTATACATCAGAGATAAATTCTTTCTCATATTTTTCCACTGCATTTTGCAGGTTTGTTTCTGTATTTGGCGATGGATTATCACAGGTCTTTTTAGCAGTTGAATAATATTTGAGATCAGGTAGATGCTTTTTCCTAATCATTTCTTCATTCATATCCATGTATATCATCGCACGGCCAATAACGTTTTCCAATTCTCTAATATTACCAGGCCAATGATATGTCTGAAGATAATTTAAAGCCTCGTCATCAATAAAATGGACATTTCTTCCATAGTCTTCATTGATTTTTGGAATAATATGGCCAATCAAATCAGACAAATCAATCAAACGTTCCTGTAAAGGCGGTATAAAAATTGGCAAACGATTTAACCGGTAATACAAATCTTCCCGGAAAGTCTTATTCATTATAGCTTTTTCCAAGTTAATATTTGTAGCTGCAATAATACGCACATCTAACGAAACAGGCTCTGTACCACCGACGCGGACAATTTCATTTTCCTGTAAAACACGAAGCAATTTTGCCTGCATTTTTAAAGAGAGTTCGCCGATTTCATCCAAAAAGACACTCCCCATATTCGCTTCTTCAAACAGCCCTCTTTTTCCTCCATGCTTTGCTCCTGTGAATGCACCTTCCTCATAGCCAAAAAGTTCACTTTCTAAAATGGATTCTGCAATAGCTGCACAATTAACCCTAATAAATTTATTGTGTTTCCGGTCACTTTCATTATGAATTGCATGGGCAAAAAGCTCTTTTCCTGTTCCGGAACCCCCTCGCAAAAGGACTGTGGCTGGAGTTCTGGCACCTACTTTAGCTTGTCCCAATGCTAATTTCATCTCAGGGGAGGATCCAATAATATCATTGAATGTATATTTCGCTTCCAAATTACGAATAATTTGCCTGGCTTGTTTTAGTTCATTGGTCAGGGATTGTATTTCGGAAACATCATGTAATACACCCACACTCCCTTTTAATCTTCCATCAACGATGACAGGTGCCACATTGACAACTACTTCTTTTCTCCCTCTTCCCAGTTTCATACGCACACCACGAACTGGTCTTCGAGTCTGCAACACCTTCATATGCATGCTTTCGCCTTCGGAAATATCTGTGGTAGCAGGACGCCCAATGATGTCACTTTCTTTAAGCCCGGTTATTCGAGTATAAGCAGGGTTGATTATAAGACCATTTCCATTTTCGTCAGCAACACTTATAGCATCATCAGAAGAGTGGATAATGGCTTCCAGCATTGTCTTTATTTCTTTTAAATCCGTATTTTCTTCTGCCAAATTCATGACTTCTGTTATATCTTTAAAAACAGCAAATGCGCCAACTAAATGATTTTCCGAATCGATTATAGGAATTCTTGTTGTTATCACTTTTTTTCCATTTTCCAGAAATAATTTTTGATTTATTTCTTTTCTTTCACTACGAAGAACATGTGGCAATCTTGTATCCGGGATGACTTCTTTAATGTTTTTCCCTTCAAACTCTTTTTTTGCACGGCCAACAATTCTTTCAGCACTTTTATTGACAAATTGAACCATATCCTGATGGTTGATTACAATCATACCGTCACGAATGTTATTTAAAACCAGATGCTGATTATTCATTTGGTGTTTAATTTGACTCAATAAGTTTTCTTTCTCCTCAATTAATTCGGAAATGATGTATGCCACGGAGCCGGGGATAATAACTGTACTTCTGTTCCTTTTTTTAATCAAATCGCTCAGAACATCCTCACTTCCGGTTGCTTCAACAATTATGTCCGTACCATCTATCCACTCCCGCCAATCGGTATCTGTTGGAATACCGTATTTTTCCGCTATACCTAAGCCGGCTGCCTCTTTATTATGATCAATAACAGCAATAATTTTCATTCGTTTTGTAGCATATAAAATCCTCAAAAGTGCTGTTCCGCCTCTACCTGCTCCGACAATCAGTACGCGTTTCATTCCATCCCACCTTGCACTTTTTTGCATGCTTTTATCATACGATATTGTGCATTTATTAGCAAACGCCTGATTCGTTCCTATTTAAAATATTTTTTGTTATAATTAAAGAACCTTTATACAGTAAGAGAGGATAGACTATGATCAGAATTATTGCCGTATCACTATTATTAATTCCCGGAATCATTGCAGCAATTGGAATTAAGCTCATGCGCGATACATTATTCGATGACTTTCACCCAATTTTTCTGCATGAAGGCATTCAGTTTATTGCCGGCGGGTTACTTTTCCTCGGAGGAGTTGCATTTATAGCTGGTTTCATCGTATATCGTGACAGAAAAAAGCAACAATACAGAAAACAAAATAATCAACTTAAAAAAAAGATGGAAAATTAAATTCCATCTTTTTTTCGCCCCCTTTAATGAAGGAATTAAATAATAAAGGAATTTTCAAGTGGCAGATAAGGCAGGTTTTCTTGCTATCGCTTAAACTAGATTGAAATGTATGTTATGATGTAAAAATAAAAATGTAAAAATAAAAATATTCAGGGGGATTTTTGATGAAAGTAGCAAAATTTGGAGGTAGTTCGGTTGCTAATGCAATCCAGTTAAGAAAAGTTGGAGATATTATTCAATCAGATGAAAGGCGTAAATTTATAGTCGTTTCCGCTCCAGGTAAAAGACACAAGGAGGATTTTAAAGTTACAGATAGCCTGATACAGTTAGGGGACGCTTTTAAAAACAATAAGCCCTACGACGCATATTTAAAAGTTGTATTGGAGCGATTTGAAGAAATTATTAACGACCTGGAACTTTCTCATTCTATTTTAGAAGATATTGAAGGTTCCATTCATTCAACCTTAAAAAGTGAGCGTTCATTGGAATTAAAACTGGATGCATTAAAAGCTGTCGGAGAGGATAGTTCCGCTAAGATACTGAGCGCACATTTAAATTCAATTGGAGTAGATGCAAGTTACATAAATCCACAAGATGCTGGAATCATTGTCAGTAATGAACCTGGCAACGCACATATCCTACCCGAAAGTTTCCAGAAAATTTATGCGTTGCGTGAACAACAAGGGATTCTTGTTATTCCAGGTTTCTTTGGATATACCGAGGCTGGTGAGTTGATGACTTTTTCCAGAGGAGGTTCAGATATAACCGGATCAATTATTGCGGCAGGAATTGAAGCTGATTTGTATGAAAACTTTACAGATGTGGATTCTGTATTTACGGTTAACCCGACCCTTGTGGAAAATCCTAAAGAAATAACCACATTAACATATGAAGAAATGCGCGAATTGTCCTATGCTGGATTTTCGGTGTTTCACGATGAAGCCTTAATACCTGCTTTTAAACAAGGTATACCAGTCCAAATCAAAAACACAAATAATCCAAAAGCTACGGGCACAAATATCGTAGCGGATAAGCAGGAAAGTGAAAAATGCGTAGTCGGGATTGCAAGTGACACCGGTTTCTGCAGTATATATGTCAGTAAATATTTAATGAACAGGGAAGTTGGTTTTGGACGAAAATTATTTCAGATTCTTGAGGATGAAGGGATATCATTTGAGCATGCTCCATCTGGAATAGATGATATGTCCATTATTATCCGTGAGGAATTCTTAACACCTGAAAAAGAAAATCATATCATTGAACGGATTAAAAATGAACTAAATCCGGAGAAAGTAGATATACACCGTGATTTAGCGATGATTATGGTGGTCGGTGAAGGGTTAGTAAGCACGATCGGTATAGCTCAAAGAGCGGCTACAGCAATTTCTACCGCAAATGTAAATATTGAAATGATTAATCAGGGATCATCTGAAGTTTCGATGATGTTTGGTATCGAAGCAGAAGGGCTACAGCGTGCGCTTCAGTCATTATATACTGCTTTCTTTGAATAAAATCAAAAGCGCATGGAAGCTGTGTCAGATAATCTAATTTAATTATTTCATGCCATAATTATAGACTTTCT
Source organism: Virgibacillus ainsalahensis (assembly GCF_055380755.1). Lineage (NCBI taxonomy): Bacteria > Bacillati > Bacillota > Bacilli > Caryophanales > Bacillaceae > Virgibacillus > Virgibacillus ainsalahensis. The sequence goes on from NZ_AP043943.1 coordinate 1,799,522, forward strand.
TATTTTGTACCAAATAATATACCTGTATACGTAAAACTTTCGTATACAGGTATATTATTTTATTTTTGGTTACGTATTAGCTCGCTCTGTGTTCAAGCCTTAGTCTGTCAGCGACCATCGCTATGAACTCACTGTTAGTTGGCTTCGCTTTTGATATATTTACGGTGTAGCCGAATAACGCTGAAATGGAATCGATGTTTCCTCTGCTCCACGCAACCTCTATCGCATGTCGAATTGCCCTTTCTACACGAGATGCTGTTGTATTAAATTTTTTGGCAATATCAGGATAAAGCACTTTTGTTACAGATCCTAAAAGTTCGATATCATTATATACCATTGTAATTGCCTCCCGCAGATACATATATCCTTTTATATGGGCGGGCACGCCAATCTCATGAATGATATTTGTAATGCTTGCCTCAATATCTTTTACTTGCTTTTCTTTTCGGCCGACATTTCTTGTGCCCGTAGATATTGCATTACTTCCTTTTACCTGACGGATCTGATCAGCAAGGTTATCTAAATCAAACGGTTTAAGAATAAAATAGGAAGCCCCTAAAGCAACCGCCTTTTTCATGACCTCTTCCTGTCCGAAAGCGGTCAGCATAATAACATTTGGAACACTTTTTCTTTCAGTTGATCTCAATGTATTTAAAACCGCCAGCCCATCAATATGAGGCATTATAATATCTACTACTAATACATCAGGTTCCAAATCCTCCATCATGGTTAAACAATCTCTGCCATTATATGCTGTTCCAATAACTTCAATGTCCTCTTGATCATCAAAGTAGTCCTCCATTAATTGTACCAATTCCTTATTGTCATCGACTAAACAAACTGAGATTTTATCCAATAAAAAAATCCTCCTTTTATGTAATATTGTCAATTATCCACTTTACCTATTCAACAAAAGTTTGGTATATCCTTCTTTTTTTGAAAAAACTTTATGTTTTTCAAGGATATCGTTATTTTCCTCCTTAATCCGCCTAATTTCGATAATGTTTGAAAAAACAAAAGTTGTTTTGTCGAAAAATATTTCTAATTAGATTGTATCACAATTTTTCGATAATTAAACATTGAAATTTTATATTTTTTTGACAAATTTAAGTATTGATTATTTTAAATCATAAAGTAGAATCAAAGCTCGAGGCGCCTTGACCCTAATGCAAGAGGAAGCTCGACTAAGAATCACATCCGTTGCAACGCCGAACTGCGATAAAGTTATGGCGCATTTTACATCTTTTGTGTAAAAGCAACAAGTCTTTTCGATGGGACGAGTAATCGCAGTCCCAAGTCTTTTCGATGGGACGAGTAATCACAGTCCCAAATCTTTTCGGTGGGACGAGTAATCGCAGTCCCCCAAATCTTTTCTGTGGTGAAAGCTGATGCCGGCATGCTCTTAGCCGCCATATTGGTTTCTTAACTGCTAAAAAAGACTTGCAATGGAAAATCTATCCATAGCAAGTCTTCTTGTTAGCCAGCTTTATTTTCTTCATAAATATCTATTCCGGCCTCTTGCAACATCCACTCAATGTGAACACCATATCCTGATGTTGGATCATTAACAAATACATGTGTAACTGCTCCAATAATTTTCCCATTTTGAATAATCGGACTTCCGCTCATTCCTTGAACAATACCGCCTGTTTCCTCGAGCAATTCAGGGTCTGTTATTTGAACCACCATACCTTTTGTAGCCGGGAATTTTTGCGGAACACTACTCACTACTTCGACTTCAAATTCCTCCACTTCTTCGTCATTCACCACAGTTAAAATTTTTGCCGGCCCTTCCTCTACTTCATGCGACATTGCAATAGGTAAAGGCTCATCATAGCTTCCATTGTTAATGGGATTGTTTAATTTTCCGAAGATACCAAACGGACTGTTTTTTGTAATCGTTCCAATCTCATTTTCAGCTAACGAAAAATCCGCTTGTTTTTCTCCAGGTGTTCCATTGTTTCCCTTTTCTATAGATGTTACAGAAGATTTAACGATTGTTCCGTCGTTGATTTCAATTGGCTTCTTTGTATCCATATCTGAAATAACATGCCCCAACGCTCCGTAATTATTTGATTCAGGGTCATGAAAAGTCATCGTTCCAATTCCAGCAGCCGAGTCCCTGATATAGATTCCGATTTTATAATCCTTTTCTTTCTTATCCAACACTGGCTGAAGCACTGTTTCAATCGTCTCTTCTCCTCTTTTAATTGTTACTTGTAATTTTTCACCTTGTTCCCCTGCCTCTTCTACTAAGGGTTTGACTTCCTCCAGCTCTTTTATTTCTTCACCATTTATTTTTTCGATAATATCTCCAACCTTTATCTCTGCATCTTCGCCTGGTGATTCAGCTCCATTTTCACCATTAACACGATGATGACCAACTACTAGAACTCCCATTGTATTCAGTTGAACACCGATGGATTGCCCTCCAGGAATTACTTTTACGTCATCCAATACAGATAAGTTCACTTTTTTTACTGGAAGACCGGCTAATTCATAAATCAATTCGCTTTCACCGGGCTCATTTGCATAAAATGAAGAAGAATCGATTGCCTGAATATTTTCATCTGTCGTATTGATTTCTACACTCTTCCCTAAAGCTGGTACCTCTATTGGGGTTTGATTATCAAAGGTTACAATGTCAGTAGGAATGGAGATGTACTTTTGAATCGGGGCAAAAAAAGGAACAGCCAATAACACCATCAAGAGTAAAACACCTGTATAAATACGCAGGTTATTATTTTGTCTCTTTTTCACTCATTTCACTCTCCTCGTTCCTTACCCATACCAATTTTTATTTCTGTATTTCTAATTTGACCTAATGCATGGTGTTTTAAACTGGTGAAACTTAAGAAAGATGTGTAACATTTCCTTTTATAAAATGATTATAGAAGGTATAATCACCGATATAATAAGAACAAGGACATAAAATATGTTCTCAAATAAAAAAAACCAGATATACTATATTCTGGCTTTTTACATTATTTTATCCATGTATTTTGTACTTAAATGTTGAGGCTAAATCAAGAAGTTCTTTTGCATGGTCTTTTGCAGTTTCAGTTAACTTCGTCCCAGTTATCATTCTGCTTAGTTCTTCGATCTGTTCAACCTCTGATAATTCTGAAACGATGGTAGCTGTTCGTTTATTTTTTTCTTTTTTCTCAATAAATTTATGAATGTCGGCCATTGCCGCAACTTGTGGTAAATGGGTAATACATAACACCTGCGACCCACTGGATATTTGAACGATTTTTTCGGCAATTGCTTGTGCTACACGTCCACTGACGCCAGTATCAACTTCATCAAAAATAACACTGGTAATGCCTTGATGTTGTGCGAAGATTTTTTTTAAAACCAGCATGATTCTGGAGAGTTCCCCGCCGGAAGCTATTTTATTTAATTCTTTCAATGGCTCTCCTGGGTTTGTGGAAATTAAAAAGCGAATGCGATCCATCCCGTTTTTGTGCAGATCGGTTATGGCGTTTTCAAAATCCGGCTCATTATTAAAAGAAATAGAGAAAGTGGCTTTTTCCAAATATAGCGTTTGTAATTCACGGTGAACATCTTCTGTTAATGACTCCGCCGCTTTTATTCGGATATCATGTAGTTGTTTCGCTTCAAGGTATGCGTCTTTGCTTAGTTCATTTATCTGGTCGGTTAAATTTGTTAAGTGTGAATCTTTATTCTTAATTTCATCTATCTCTTCTTCGATTTTCGCCATATATTCAAGTATTTCATTTACGGTGGGGCCATATTTTTTCTTTAATCTGTTTATTTCATTCAGACGGGCTTCTACTTCATTTAGACGTTCCGGATTATATTGCAGGGTTTCAATCTGGTTACGTAACTCATAGGATAGTTCTTCCAGCGCAAAGTAATTATTTGAGACTTCCTCTGCTTTTTGAGCAATAAAATCATCATAATTCTTATTATCCTGTAATGCCAACTGTGCTTTATTTAACCAATCAAGCCCTTTTTGTTCCCCATATAAGGAATTGTAGGCATCGTACAAACCTTTATATATCCGTTCATAATTAGCTAAAGAATTTCTCTCCTCTTCCAGGATTACATCTTCATCGGGAACTAAATTAGCCTGTTCTAATTCATTCATTTGAAATTCCAATAAATCCAAGCGATGTGCCATTTCCTGTTCATTTTCGCTTAATTTTTTATATCGGCTTTTAAGCGTGGATAATTTATTAAATAAATATGTAAATTCACCTTTGGCTTTTGGGATTAATTTTGGTTCATAAAGATCCAATAATTCTATATGGCTTTCCGGATCCATGAGTGACTGCGTTTCATGCTGACTGTGTATATCAATTAATGTCTTTCCAAATTCCCGTAAAATAGCCAGTGTCACTAATTTGCTGTTTACTCTGCAAATACTTTTTCCATTTCCGGTTATTACGCGTTGTAAAACAACCTGTTCATCTTGTATTTCGATACCGTACTGTTCGCATTTTTCGTAAATCGGATGGTCTCCGCGTTCAATCGAAAATAATCCTTCGATTTCTGCTTTTTTGGCTCCATGTCTGACAAACTCTACAGACCCGCGGCCGCCTGCCAAAAGCTGAACTGCATCGATAATAATCGATTTCCCAGCTCCTGTTTCACCGGTTAAAACGGTCAGTCCTTCATTAAAAGTAATTGCTATCTCATCAATAATAGCAAAATCGCGAATAGACAATTCTGTTAGCATGTTAGCATTCACCTCTAAACGTTGAAAAGTTACAGCATTTGCAAAAAGCGGTCTTTAATTTCCTGTGTATCTTCTTCTGTTCTACAAATAATTAAACAAGTGTCATCCCCACATATTGTCCCCATTATTTCTTCCCAATTTAAGTTATCGATTAATGCACCTACCGCATGTGCGTTTCCAGGTAAGGTATTTAAAACAATAAAGTGACTGGCATGATCAATTTTCACAAATGCATCCATAATTAACCGTTTCAGTTTTTCTAAAGGATTAAATCGCTGATCTGCTGGCAGGCTATACTTATATTTTCCATTTGTAGTAGAAGGGACTTTAACGAGGTGCAACTCTTTTATATCACGGGAAACCGTTGCTTGTGTCACATTATAGCCAAGGTTTTTCAAAAGTTCCACAAGCTCATCTTGTGTATCAATTTCGTTATCTGTAATCAATTCACGTATTTTAATATGGCGCTGAATTTTACTCATAAGATCACCCCCGCTCTCTGCAAATTATCATTAAAGTAACCGTTGCTTGTGTTGTTCTAATTACTTAGCTGATTTCAACTCATCATGAGCTTCCTCAACTATTTTCTCCAATGCAGCCTTTGTAAACTTATCTCCCCTATTTTCCTTTTTCCAGCCAAGATGTGCAAGGAATTCAATATTTCCGTCTCCGCCGGTTATAGGGGAATGTGTTAGGCCAAATAGTTCATATCCTTCAATTTCTGCAAATGCAATAATTTGTTCCAACACATCATAATGAACAGTCTTGTCACGTATAATGCCTTTAGCACCAACTTGTTCCCGATTTGCTTCAAATTGTGGTTTAATTAAAACAATAACGTCACTATCAGAAGCTAATAAATGTTTTAGAACAGGAAGTATTTTTTTTAAGGAAATAAAAGATACATCAATGAATGCCATGTCAGGTATTCCGTGTAAAAGCATATCAGGCGTAACATAACGAAAGTTTGTACGTTCCATCACAATGACACGGTTATCATTTCTCAGTTTCCAATCCAGTTGATTATAACCGACATCTATCGCATAACTGAGCTTGGCACCATTTTTTAGAGCGCAATCAGTAAATCCGCCGGTTGATGAACCTATATCTACTACCGTTTTACCCTCTGCAGATACCGCAAATGTTTGTAAAGCCTTCTCCAGCTTCAGCCCCCCACGGCCCACATAAGGAATGCTTTTACCTTTAATGGAAAGAGGCATACTCTCATCTATTTTCATACCCGGTTTATCCATACGTGTTTGTTCTGAAAAAACCAACCCGGCCATTATAAAGCGCTTGGCTTTTTCATTTGTTTCTGCTAACTTTCGTTCGACTAAAAGCTCATCCAGACGTTTTTTACCCATTCTATCTTTTCCTTTGTGTCATCCTTTAGATGAATTTTTTGTATTCTCCATACGTTTTTTATTATACGTTGGAAAAATGCGTATTTTAAGTTTATTTTCTGTTAAAGCGATGATTTTACCAACAAAAAATATTATATTTGTTGAGGAATGAATTGCCAAAGTTTTACCGACTGCCTTTCCTCCAACTGTCAGCGCGGCAACAAAGCTCGTCAAGGCTGTAGACAGAACAAGCTGTAAAGAGGATCCTTCCCCATCACCGAATATATTTGCTATTTGCAAGACCACGATAGCACTGGCTGTACCACTGACAATACCCGATATATCTCCAATTACATCATTACAAAAACTGGCAAACCTATCTGCATTTCTTGTAATTATAACAGCTTCCCTGGCACCAGTAACTTTTTCCGCTGCCATTGCGTGGAATGGTTTTTCATCTGCAGCAGTAGCTGCTATTCCCAGCATATCAAATACAACGCCAATTAATACAATGATCAAAACTATAAATAAACCAACAATCCACATCACATCATTTAAGATAGATGAAGACACAACTGAAAAAATAGCCGCTAACACAAAAGTGATAACGGCAATGGTTAAACTAAATTTTAGTGATTTCTTAAGTTTGTTATCCATGATCAACCTCGAGTTAAAATTATGTAAGGGGGAATGGTCATTTAAATAGTTAAAACTGCGGCTTAGGTCCAGTAGGTTTTCCCAAACAGATACCCCATGTTGCCATGCAGGCGGTTCCCCTTTAAATCCATCTGAACTCCGTCTCCGGAAGCTCGACTGGATTACCACTTAGTCCACACTATAATCCCATTTAAATGTCATGGAACAGTCTAGGAGATTTCCTCCACAGCCTTTAACCGTCTCCTAGCCTCTTTTGCAGTGTTGATTTCATAGAGATAGAAATAGTCATTCCAGTGGCCACCTGAATCTGACATTTTTAGACTCTAATCCCCTCAACACCACTCAAGGCAGGCTACGCTGCCAACAAGGCTATCCCTTTCCTTGCTGCGCAGGTTCATACCCCATTCCATAATGTTTCCTAGGCTTAGTCAACACGACAGAGATGGGCCTCCGCGGAAATCGGGTCAACGCCCACATGCCTTTGTGGATCGCCCGATAACCTTAACTCCCAGCATAGACCCAAGGCTGGGCGCCTCAAGCCTACACAAGGAACTTCATCGATATGCCCTTTGGCGGATTTTTAGGCCCGCCTTCAGAAACGGAGGACTGACTAGAATACTGCACCATTCCCCTATTAATTATATTATAACATATTTCATGAAACAGTTCTATAAAACATTAATGATCCCGTTGACCGAAATATTCCGTCAATTCGCTAAGATAAGAATTTTGTGCATCTGCTTGAATTAATGCCTCTTTTGCAAACCTAACATATTTATTTTTTTGCTCTATTGCACCTTCCAAACCGAGTAATTTGGGATACGTGCTTTTCTCATTACTTTCATCACTGCCTATGGATTTACCAATTTTACTCTCATCGCCTGTAATATCAAGGATATCATCCTGAACCTGAAAAATTAAGCCTAAATAATAGGCAAATTGTTGCAGGTGCTTCAACTGTTCTTTTGATGCACCACCCAGAAAAGCACCTGCGAATACAGCAAATCTTAATAACCTGCCCGTTTTCAATGCATGGATGCTTTCCAGCTGTTTAATTGTAACCGGTTTGTTTTCCGCTTCCATATCTAATAGTTGTCCCCCGACCATTCCTGCAGGTCCACTCGAATGTGACAACATTTTAATCAGTTCTACTTTTTGTCTGTCCTCTAACATTGGGTCATTCGATATGATTTCAAAACTATATGTTAAAAGGGCGTCCCCTGCCAAAATAGCTGTTGCTTCATCAAAAACGATATGATTTGTCGGCTTTCCTCTGCGTAAGTCGTCATCATCCATTGCAGGAAGATCATCATGGATTAAGGAATATGTATGAACCATCTCTAAAGCGACTGCTGAGGAGAGAACTTTGCTGACATTCTCTGCATACGTTTCATAACTCGCCAATATTAATATCGGCCGGAGTCTTTTCCCACCTACATCCATTGAATAAAGCATAGATTTTTTTAGATTTTCAGGAATATCCAGTATCTGGAGATGTTTGCTTATCTCTTCGTGGATCAGATTTTTATGATTATTGATATATGTTGCAAGAGTTTCTTCCACTCTATTCTTCCTCCTGTATGTCAAACTGTTCCAAATCTCCTTGTTCATTCATAATTTTCGTCATTTTGGTTTGGACACTATTCAGTTTATCATTACACAATTTTGTAAGGACCATTCCTTCTTGATAATAATTAATCGCTTTCTCCAGCGGAACGTCTGCTTCTTCCAATTTCCCAACAATTTCCTCCAGTTTTCTCATCGCTTCTTCAAAACTCATTTCTTCTTCAGCCATTATTAACCTCCTCTACATCCAATACTCGGCAACTCAGATTACCATCGGTTAAACTGACAGTAATTACATCTTTTTCTTGCACTTGCTTTCTAGTTCGAATAATATCCCCATCTGATGTATAAGGTAAGGCAAAGCCCCGTTTCATCGTTTCCAGGGGGTTTAATAAATTTAATTTATCTACGGCTTGAGCCAGGCGCATTGTATTTCGTTCAACAGTTTGTGCCATATAGTTATTTTGTTGTTTTGTCAGTTGAATTAGCTGTCTTTTTGATTCGTGTAATTGTTTTTTGGGGTGCTGCGTTAATAATCGCTTATGCAGATTAGCATATGCTTTATCCTTTTGATCTGCATGGTTCATAACCGCTCTTTGGAGACTCTCCACATGTTTATCCAGTTCCTGTTCTTTTTGTTTAACAAGCTGTTCAGGATAACGAAAGGCATAAGAATGTTTAATCTGTTGAAGGTTCTGATTGAATTTTGTGATTAATGTATTCAATTCTTTCGTTAATGTACGATTAAGTGAATTGACTCTTTCTGTCAGTTCCATTTGTGAAGGTACAGCAAGTTCCGCTGCTCCGGTCGGTGTAGGCGCTCTGAGGTCTGCAATATAATCGCTTATGGTAGTATCTGTTTCATGCCCAACTGCAGAAATGACAGGAATATGGGAGTGAAAAATAGCACGTGCTACCCGCTCATCATTAAACCCCCATAATTCCTCGATCGATCCACCCCCACGCCCCAATATTAGAACATCAAAACTTCCATTTTCATTCGCTATTTCAATTGCATTCTTTATTGATACCGGTGCATTTTCCCCTTGTACGAGAACAGGTATTACTGTCCGATCCACAATCGGATATCTCCTTTTTATTGTCGTCAGGATATCACGTACCGCAGCACCAGTCGGGGAAGTGATGATACCTATGTGTTTTGGATATAAAGGGATTTCTTTTTTATGGATATCATCGAATAATCCCTGTTTACTCAACTTCTCTTTTAACTGTTCAAATGCTAAATAAAGAGAGCCAATTCCATCAGGTTCCATTTGTTGAACATATAATTGGTATTGGCCATATGGCTCAAAAACACTAATTTCTCCTCTAATCAACACATTCATCCCGTTTTCGGGGATGAATTTAAGATATCGATTACTACCGGCGAACATTACTGCCTGGATTCGGGAATGTTTATCTTTTATCGTCATATACATATGACCACGGCTGTGGTGTTTAAAATTGGAAATTTCCCCTTTAAGCCATATTGTTCGTAAATGAGGGTCTGTATCAAATTTGCGTTTAATATATTTTGTCAATGCAGTGACAGTCAGATAATTATCCTTCACTTTTCAGACAGTCCTTTGGCAGCCTTTATCGTATTTTTTAATAACATGGTTATCGTCATAGGACCTACCCCTCTTGGAACCGGAGTAATATAAGCTACTTTTTCTTTGGCACGATCGAAATCTACATCTCCAGTTAACGATCCATCTTCCAGGCGGTTAATTCCCACATCAACCACGACTGCCCCTTGTTTAAGATAGCTCTCGTCAAGCGCGTTCGGTTTACCAACAGCTGCAATCAGAATATCAGCATCTAATGTGAATTTTTTTAAATCTTCTGTCTTGGAATGACAATATGTAACAGTGGCATTTTCATTAAGCAATAATTGTCCCACTGGCTTTCCGACTATGTTACTCCTGCCAATAATGACAGCATGCTTTCCTTCGATTTCGATATCTTTTGATTTAAGCATGGTGATGATGCCATAAGGAGTACATGGAAGAAATGTATCTTCCCCAGTCATCATTCGTCCGATATTAACCGGATGAAACCCATCCACATCCTTTTCTGGATCAATTGCAACGATAACATGCTCTTCTTTGATATGATCCGGCAGGGGTAGCTGAACAAGAATACCATGAACAGAAGAATTATGATTAAGTTCTTCAATTAATTGAAGCAGCTGATCTTCAGATGTTGAAGCTGGTAACTCAATAAGTTCAGAAGAAATTCCAACTTCATCGGACGCCTTTTGCTTTCCCTTAACATAAGACTTTGATGCTGGGTTGTCCCCTACGATTACAACAGTTAAATGTGGTATTAAACCACTATTATTTTTTAACTGCAGTACTTCCTCCTTCATCTCTTGCTTTAGTGTATGTGCTAATTCCTTACCATTAATGATTTCAGCCGACAAAATGATCAAACTCCTTTAGTCTATAATTCTTGATAAGACGCCATTGATGAATTTACCTGATTTCTCGTCCCCATACAAATTTCCCAATTCAATCGCTTCATTTATTGAAACATTTGTCGGGATATCCTCTTTATATTTTATTTCATACGTGGCAATACGTAATATCGTTTTTTCAACTGAAGCAATACGGTCCAGTGACCAATTTTCCAGTTTCTCCGAAATAATATTGTCAATTTGAGATTTAAAATTGGTTACATCTTTCACCAGTTTGGTTAAAAACGGATCATTTTCCTCTGTTTCAAGGAATTCTTCAATTGCCGTCATCGGATCATTATCATTTATATCCAATTGAAAAAGGATTTGAAATGCCTTCTCTCTTGCTGTATGTCGATTCATCTGCCATAACTCCTCTTTAGCTCATCTGCTACACATGATACCATGATTTTTCGACCAATGCTAGAAAATAAAGTGAGGTCAAAAGACGGACTCTTTTGACCTCCAGTTTATTCGTTTAAATCTTCTACACCCTCGTTGTCATCCATCTGGATACCTACAACATGGATATTAATTTCATCAATCTCGAGGGCAGTCATGGTTTTTAATGTTTGCCTGATAGTTGATTGAATGTCTTGTGCTACCTGCGGGATAGAAACACCAAAATTTAATATGACATACAGGTCAATCACTATTCCATTATCGGACAATTCTACCTTTACCCCTTTGTTATGGGCTGTTTTCCCAAAGCGTTCAGCGACACCTGAAGCAAAATTCCCCCGCATTGCAAACAAACCTTCCACTTCAGAAGAAGCCAGCCCTGCAATAATTTCAATTACTTCTGGTGCTATTTCGACGGTTCCTAAACTTGTATCATCACTTACATTTAGTAATGGCTGTTCACTCATGTCTTCACTCCTCGTATTTGTACTTTATTAAAATACGAACCTAAATCATTGAAACCAGTGAAAATGATCTAATCATTCATCTCCATAATAGGATTGTCTTTGAGAAAGTTTGTATTGAAATCTCCTTTTTTAAATACTTCATTCTCCATAATTAATCGCTGAAAAGGAATCGTTGTGTGTACACCCTCCACTATAAATTCCCCCAGTGAACGTTTCATTCGTTTTATTGCTTCTTCACGGGTAGCACCATACGTAATCAGTTTGGCAACCATTGAATCGTAATAAGGAGGTATCCTATATCCAGGATATGCCGCAGAATCCACTCTTACTCCCAATCCTCCAGGGGGCAGATACATTTCTATCTCCCCGGCAGAAGGCATGAAATTTTTAAAGGGATTTTCTGCATTAATTCTGCACTCAATCGCCCAACCATCAAATTCGATATCCTCTTGTGTAAATGAAAGTTTTTCGTTGTTTGCAATTTTAATTTGCTCTTTAATTAAATCAACACCTGTAACCATTTCAGTAACTGGATGTTCCACCTGAATCCTTGTATTCATTTCCATAAAATAGAATTCCTTGCTTCTTCTGTCAAAAATATATTCGATTGTACCAGCACCTTCATAGCCAACTGCTTCTGCGGCCTTAACCGATGCTTTCCCCATTTCTTTTCTTATATCAGGTGTTAATGCTGGAGAAGGGCTTTCTTCAATTAGTTTTTGCAGTCTCCTTTGGATTGTGCAATCCCTCTCTCCTAAATGTATTACATTTCCATGTTTATCTGCTAAAACCTGGATTTCAACATGGCGAAAGTCTTCAATGTATTTTTCAATATATACACCTGGATTTCCAAATGCTGTTTCCGCCTCTTTTTGGGTTATCCTAATTCCTTTTATTAGTTCTTCTTCCGTTTTGGCGACACGAATACCTTTGCCACCGCCACCGGCTGTAGCTTTTATAATCACCGGATAACCTATTGATTCCGCTATTTCAATTGCCTGCTCTTCATTTTCAACAATACCATCAGAACCAGGAACAATAGGTACATTTGCTTCCTTCATCGTATCTCTTGCAACATCTTTTATCCCCATTTTCTGTATTGCATCGGATGTAGGACCAACGAAGATTATATTGCAGGCTTTGCATATTTCAGCAAAATCGGCATTTTCAGCAAGGAACCCATAGCCCGGATGTATCGCATCAACTCCCGTTAATGTTGCAACACTCATGATATTAGTAAAATTAAGGTAGCTGTCCTTACTATTTACAGGACCGATACAATAGGCTTCATCAGCTAATTGTACATGCAGCGCTTCTTTATCTGCTTCAGAATATACACCTACTGTTTCAATACCAAGTTCATTACATGCTCTTATAATTCGAACCGCTATTTCTCCTCTGTTAGCAATTAACAGTTTTTTCATCACCCGTTCCATCCCCTTACTGCTTTTTCACTCTAAATAATGGCTGTCCGTATTCAACCAGTTCTCCATCTTCAGCCATTATTTCAACAATTTCACCAGTGACTTCTGCTTCAATTTCATTAAACAATTTCATAGCTTCAACGATACAAACGACAGTATCATTTTCTACCTTGCTTCCCTGCTCGACATACGAATCACTTTCAGGATTTGGAGCTATGTAGAGTGTACCAACCATCGGTGACACAATTTCATAATCATAATCTGTATTCGGTGTTTCCTGTTTCGGTTCAGATTCTGGTTTTGCGGGTTGTGATACCGTTGTTGGTTGAGGTTCTTCTCTAGCAACCAACGGTGTTCGGTCCTCTATCGCATTAGCAGCTTTTTCCTGCACTTGCACCCCATTATTCGCTGTTGTTTTTTTCATTGAGACGGTTGTTCCATCCGTTTCATAAGTAAATTCGTCAATAGATGATTGATCAATTAATTTAATTATTTCCCTTAATTCCTGTACTTTTAACATTTTTTGCACCCCTTCTTTATACAAAAATAATAAATACGTACGAATTGCTTCTCCTAACATTTTACGATAAACATAAGCAATATATCAACAAAAATTCAATAAACAACGTTTGCATGATGTATATCATTTTAGTTCAATATTTCAATCATTAATTATACCAATGTTTCAGCAGAAATGCGAATAGATGTAATAGAAGTGCGAACAAAGGATCGGGACGCCTTGAACACCCGGGGCAGACCTGAAGCTGGACGCAGCTTATATTGCAACCAAAATATATACTGCCACATTTATATGCTTTCTTTCCTTTTAAAAAAAATAAACCCGGACGAATATGAGCGTCCGGATTGACCTGAATTTATTCACTTTCGACCGGTTGAAAATTCACATCAACGGTTACCTCTCCAAATTCATCTCTAACCAGTTGCATGATATTAACGACTTCAGTTCTTGACAGCTCATTAACTTTCACATGTACGTGTACGGTATCATCACTTGCTCGTACTAACACATCCTGGTACTCAGCATCATCAGCCTGTATCATTTCCTCTAAAACACTCTCTTTTGTATCTGCTTCTTCGATTACATCAATATCCTGTAATGCTTGGTCTTTTTCTTCTGGCGATGCCGTACTGGATGCTACTATTTCGTTTAAGCGTTCTTTTTCCATACTCCTGTCATCTTGAAGTTCCATTCGTAATGTCGTGAATAATTCATCTTTTCCTAAATTAGCTATTTCGTCAACTTCAGCATCCCCTGTTGCCTCTGATTGATCTGTAGCTACCGTTTCATCTGCGCTATTTTCACCAGTATCGATATAGGCCAAATCTTCACTGTCTGAAGTCATATAATAAACACTCAACACAATCATTAAACTAAGCATTGTTAACAGCCAAACCGTTTGCTTTTTTAACATATTTATCCTCCTTAATTCTTTGGCATTACAGAAACTTTATGTGTCGGAACATCAAGTACACGGGATACTGCTTCAACAATCCACTTTTTTACCGAAGCGTGGTCAGCGCCATTTGCCACGACAAACACCCCTCTCACTTCAGGTTTTTCCGTTTGTGTTAATAATGGAACTTCCTTATCCCCCTGTCTGACCAAAACGATTTGAGATTCTTCCGTAACGTCCTCTACTTTTCGTGTCCCCCCATTTCTATCATTTTCATCTGTTGTCTGTTGCCCTTTTATTAAATTTTTTTCATAAACTTTAACATTTGACGAGTCCAGGTTAATCATCACTTCTGCTTCGGAGACCCCTTGTATTTTATTTAGCATTTTTTCCATGTCTGTTTTAAAACTTTTTTCCAGCTCATCTACATCCATAGTGGAGGATACTTCTTCTACAGCGGTTTCCTCTGTGTCGGGTTCCATTTGTTGTTCAAAATCTGTTTCTGTATCGGATTCATCCGATGATGGAGAAAATACATTTCCCAGCACAAGCAGCAGAAGTCCTACAAGAGCAAGAACAATAATATACCCTGTTTTATTGGATGGAGTTTTCTTTTTATCTTCATTCGATTTTTTTTGGAACAATTTTTCTAATTTTTGTTTCAAGATCTCCCTCCCTCCCAAATTATCGTGATTTTTTTGTTATCAAGCTCCCACACTTCTCTTAGCAGCCTTTGTATTTCCTCCGTGTCTTGTCCTTCTTCATCCGTTGCTTGTTCATCCGTATTAATTACGACATCGTCAACTAAACTCACTGCTCCCTCCCCATCTTCTATTTCTTGCAAATAAACAATGACTTCTTCCAAACTGTCAAAGGTGTAATCCTCTTCTGATGAAAATAGAAAGTTAATATTCATGATTTCTGCATGATATTCTTCCATTAAGGGGTCTTTTGCTATATCTGTTAGTTGGACAGCCATTTGTTCTAAAATATATGCATCTTGTGAGCCTTCTATTTCACTTTTTTGCATTTCTATCAAATTTTCCACCGATTCGTTGTCTGTATCAGCTTCCGTAAGACGTGAAATGGAGGTTTTCAGTGTTTGTTCAATATTTATATTGAATACATAAAAAATCGGTTGTAATAACAGTAGAATCAAAATTAAACCAACAACTAATTTTATATATTTTTTCATGTCTGTAGCAGGGATTAATAAATCAATAATGGCGGCCAGCAATAAAAACAGTATAATTTGTGTAACCCATTGGATAAGCATATCCATCATAATCATCCTATCGTAAGAGCAGTGTAATATTACTCGCTGCAACAATAATCACTATGGCCAGGAAAAACATGAAGGAGACAGCCAACAAGCATGCCAATATATAGACAATATATTTACTGATTGTATTTAAACTCGAAATGACCGGCCCATCTCCAATTGGCTGTAATACCGCAGCTGCTATTTTATAAATAACAGCAATCGCAAAAATTTTAATCGCGGGAAATAAGGCGATAAAGAAAATAATGATGAGTCCAACGATTCCTACAGCATTTTTCAACAATAACGTTGCGCTTAAGATCGTATCTGCTGCATCGGTAAATGTCCTGCCGACAATTGGGATGAAATTGCCTGTAATAAACTTTGCTGTTTTCATCGCCACACCGTCCTGGACGGCACTTGCCGCCCCCTGTACGGACATCACACCAAGGAAAATTGTTAAAAAGACTCCTAGCGTCCCCATACCGACTGTCTTAAATAAATCGGCTAAATGGGTGACTTTATAATTATCATTTAGACTGCTGACAATTAATAATAATGCTGATAAAAATAAGAGTGGTAAGATAAAACCGGAAACCAGAAGTCCACTAAGGTGTATTAGAAATATGATAATCGGGTGAAAAAAAGACACTGCTATAACATTTCCAAAAGTAGCCATCAATCCCAGAACCAGTGGTATGAGAGAAATCATGAAGCTGCTCATTGCATCTATTGCTTCTTTTGCGTAGGAAACAGCCAGATAAAAGCTGTTTAAAGCAATAAACAAAAGAACAATATATACAACAAAGTAAGCAATTTTACTGACTGCACTGCGTTCAAATGCATTATGCATTGTTTGCAGAACAATCGAAAATAATGTCAACATTACCAGCAGACCAAGTAATCTTCCATTTTGAATAAGTTCATGAAACAAAAATTCTACAAGCCCAATAAAGGTATTTTCTAATGATAATGACCCTCTGTCTTTTATAAAATCAAAGAGACTAGTTTTTTCCAGTTCAGGCAAGTAGCCTCCATAATCATCTATTAACGTATTCCAATAACCTTGTACTCCTTCTAACGAAATTTCTTCGAGTAAATCTTCCTCGATCTCATCTGATTGAGATTCAGCAGATACAAAAGGTTGTCCAAAAAAGAAGGAAAAAGTGAAAAAAATGATGAACAGCATTTTATTGGTATTTGTTTTCATTCACTATAATTTCCCCCTTTGGTTAAGCAGCAGGCAAAAAGGTTATTATTGCTTCGATAACAGCAGTAATAATCGGAACAGCCAGTAATAATATAAAAATTTTACCCGCAAGTTCAATTTTCACTGCTACCGAACCTAGTCCTGCATCCTTCGTTATACTGGCACCAATCTCTGCAATGTAAGCTATTCCGATAATTTTTAAAATGGTTTCCATGTACATTCCTTCAATATTAGCTTTTTGTCCCAGTGATTCAATTAATTGGAAAATAGTTGCTATATGCTGGATGATAACCAAAAATATTATAATTACTGTTATAACAATCAAAAAAAATGCAAAGGAAGAATTAATATCTTTCAAAACAATATATAAAATACTTGCAATAATCCCCAACGTGACAATCTGTAAAATATCCATCTATACTACCCCTGGAAAAGAAATACTGATCGAATCTGTTGAAATAAATCAGCAAGCCCATTTATGACAACAGCAAGAACGATAATAAAGCCTAATAATGTAACGAACTGGGCAATTTCTTCTTTACCCATCTGTTTCAGGATGGTGTGAATAATTGCCACAATAATTCCAATTCCAGCAATTTGAAATAAAAGGCCTGCATCGGTAAACATTGATGTACCCCTTTCCAGCTAAAGCTAAATGAACAACAATACAATAAATAAACCACTTAATAGTCCTAAACTTTTTGCCATTTTGCTATATTTATATTGGTTATCCCGGGCTTCTTCTAATTCCCTTTCAAGGTGGGTGACTGTTAATTGAATATGTTTCTGCTGTTGGGAAAAATCATGCTGCCCAAGTGTTTGTCCAAATTGCTTCAGAATTTCCCCTTCGTTAAGTTCTAAGCATGATTCTTTCAGAAGCTCATCAACATTTTTATTCCACAGGTTTGCCAATTGATCATCTTCTTCCCGCATGCTAGTACTAAGTTTCCTAAAAAAAGACTTCATAGGTTGGGGGATCTGCTTTGCAATTACTGTAAATGCATCCTGTAGTGGTAGTTGACTGTACACCATCTCTGCTTCCAATATTTGTAGCGCATTTTTTAATTGTCTGATATGTTTTGGTCTTTTGCTTAATCTTTGACTCCAGTCAAATCCTGCCCACGTCGTTGTACCGATGAAAAGAAGTGCTCCAATCCACTTCATCCGGTTTGCCCCCCGATTTTTGAAAAATCTTATCGCCATTCTGATTGTATACCTGCTTTATTTGTCCAGGACTCCTTTGCTTCTCCAAAAGTATAATTCTCTCAAAGACCTTATGCTGAAATAAGGGTTGTAAGGAGGGCCTTTTTTTAAGTTCCTCGATGGTTCTTCCATGTATCGTACAGATAACTATAACTCCTGCATTGACTGCCTCCATTAATGCTTCAACGTCATCTTTACTTCCTATCTCGTCTACGATAAGCACATCGGGCGACATCGAACGAATCATCATCATCATGCCTTCCGCTTTCGGACAAGCGTCCATTACATCCGTTCTAAGTCCCAAATCATGCTGTGGCATTCCATTTAGAGACCCCCCTATCTCAGATCGCTCATCAATAACTGCAACCTTCTGAGCTCCTATATTTCTCCAACCTGTAGCTATTAGTCTTGTAACATCTCTTATTATTGTTGTTTTTCCTGTCTGCGGGGGCCCGACAAAAAGGGTATTGACATACTTCCTTGTTTGATGCAGATATGGAATAAACGCTAGGCCAGCTCCTATTTTTTCTTTGGCAATTCGTATATTTAAAAAAGTAATATATTGAATCGCCTTGACTGAACCGTTGAGTGTATTGACTTTGCCTGCCAATCCTACTCGATGACCGCCTTCAATTGTAATATAGCCTTTTTGTAATTCATCTTCCATCCGATATAGAGAGAATTCACTTAACTGATTAATCATATAGATGGCATCTTTCTTAGCTGGTCTGATTTTTTCCAGCCATTGGGTTTGTTTATCAAAAATCAGCTCTACAGGACGGGACAATCGAAAGCGTATCTCCTGTAAAAGTTCCCATCGATCTGCTATTTCCAATTCAATGGCTTGTCTCATTTCAGCAGGAAATAATCGTAATATTTCTTTCATAACATACCCTCACTTCTACGTAACCTCACTAGTAAATGTATGTATGATTGGAAATAATATGACTGAAGGAATTTCTCGAACAAAAGCTCAGGTTGCGGCTTGAACACCTTAAGGCAAGAGGAAATTTGAGTAAGAGCACTACTAATACGTGAGCAACGCTGAACTGATCCACGTCGTGTGGATTATCTTCCTAACCCATGAAAAAAAACAGTTCTCAAACGAGAACTGTTTTTTCTGCTATTTATTCAGCTGATTAATTACGCACGTGATATATATTTACCATCCGTTGTATTTATTACCAATACCTCACCCTGATTTATGAAAAATGGAACTTGCACCGTGTGGCCGGTTTCTAATGTTGCTGGTTTTGAACCACCGCTTGCAGTATCTCCTTTGATGCCTGGTTCTGTTTCCACTACTTCAAGCTCAACATTTTTTGGCAGATCCACACCAAGAATTTCTCCTTCATATGTGATAACGTTGAGTTCCATACTTTCTTTCATGAATTTTAATTCGTTTTCAATCTGCTGTGTCGTTAACTCAATTTGTTCATATGTGTTAGTATCCATAAATGCATGCGTATCACCTGATGCGTATAAATATTGCATTTTTCTATTTTCAATATGTGCCTTACCTACTTTTTCTCCACCGCGAAAGGTTTTCTCCTGTATGTTTCCATTTCTTAAATTACGAAGTTTCGAGCGAACAAAAGCTGCACCCTTTCCGGGCTTGACATGCTGAAACTCCATAACCTGCCAAATATCATTGTCTACCTCGATTGTTAAACCTGTTTTAAAGTCATTAACTGAAATCATTTTTCTTATCCTCCCTTAACCTGAAACCATTTGTCTATAGTTGAATGAATTCCTTTGTGCAGGTTGTTAGACGTTCATTTCCCGCTTCTGTTAGTACAATGTCATCTTCAATTCTGCAGCCACCGACTCCCGGAACATAAATGCCTGGCTCAACGGTTACAACCATACCGGTTTCCAATTTCCTGTCGGACCTGAATGAGAGTCCGGGTCCTTCATGTACTTCCAATCCTAATCCATGTCCTGTGGAATGTCCGAATTTATCCCCATAGCCTTTTTCTTTAATATAATCTCGTGTTAAAGCATCCGCTTCTTTTCCAGTAATCCCTGGTTTAATTCCCTCTATACCTCGTAATTGTGCTTCTAGAACAGTATCGTATATCGTTCTCAATTTATTATCGATATCTCCAACAGCCAGGGTTCTTGTAATATCTGAACAATATCCATTATATAATGCACCATAATCAAGTGTCACCAATTCTCCAGACCTGATCTCTTTTTCGGAAGCAACACCATGAGGGAGAGCAGAACGATCACCAGAAGCAACGATTATATCAAAACTTGAAGATGTCGCACCTTGCTTTCTCATGAAAAATTCCAGTTCGTTAGAAACATCAATCTCCTTAATTCCCGGTTTAATGTATCCTTGAATATGTTCATATGCATCATCCGCTATTTTCGCCGCTTTTTTCATGATGTCTAATTCATCATTTGTTTTGATTAAACGGATTTCTTCTACCAGACCGCTTACCGGTACTAATTCTGCATCAATAACTTTATCGTATTTTTCATACTGGCTATAAGTAATATAATCCTTCTCAAATCCCAGGCGCTTCACGTTCATATCCTTTAGTTGTTCATTGATTTCTAATTCAAGCAACTGTTTATGTTCAATAACATCAAAACCCTGTGCTTGTGCTGTGGCCTGTTCCGTATACCGAAAATCAGTGATAAACCGAGTAGTGCTTTCACTGATAATTGCCGCACCCGCAGTTCCTGTGAAACCGGTAATATACCTTCTATTAATAGCACTGGTAATTAAAATTGCATCCACATTGTTAGCTGCAAGCCTATTTCTCAACGTATTTATTTTATCCATTTTTCCTCCCCCTTGTTTTCTATAGGAATCAGTACATGATACTCTATGTATCTTTACATTTTATCATAAACCACATGAATTTGAATTACAATATCGTACAAAGAGCATCGTTCAAACTAGTTGTTTTTTTCTTTTTCCTTGCTTGCCTTGACTTTTGTGTCATTGTAATCATAAGAGATTGAGTATCCAATAAAAGTTCCATATAAAATAAATAGACAAATCGTTGAGATAATTGTATTAAAACTTAACTCGGCCAATGGTGGTATATTGGTAAATATTGGCTGTAGCATAAAAAAGATAATCAGCCAAAGGATAATGCCATAAGCTGCCCCCATCCACATGGAGTTCACCTTTTTGAAGATACCATAGTAAATTAGCGCTGCTGCAATAGAGATCAGTCCGACCATCAGAATAGAAATGATATCACCCAACCACCCGTCTGTCCATTTTGCAGTATTCCATGATCGTAAGAGATAATGTTTGGGCCCAATTTCTGTGAAATTGAAGTAATACATAATTACCCCTAATACACTCCATAAAATCCCGCCAATAAACCCTGTCAATAACGATCGGGATAACAGCGATCCAATATGCTCTTTTTTATTTTGTTCTAATTGCTGACTATTTTCATTCATCTAGACACCTCCAGCCCATATTATTGCCAACTATCCCAAAAGCTATCAAATTTATATATATGATTGAATATTATAAATTCTTAGCTGGTTATTATTTGATTTCTCTAGTAAAATATAAGTAAGAAGGGTTATAATAAATTTATAATGATATTTCACTCAAGTAATAAGAACATGAATAATTTACGTAGAAAAGGAAATAATGCAAAATAGAGGTTCACAATAATTTAAGATTTTTAGGATAGAGTGATATAAATCTTGAATTTTGTGGTATATAAAGTAATAAGGTACTAATAAACCATTATAAATGAAAAGGAGGAAATCAGAATGGGGCGTAATAAAATTTCCATACTGGTTTATGTACTCATTGGCCTGGCTGTTATTGGGGTGGTCTCTCAACTTTTCACAAATACAGTCGACTTTTTCAAAAATATATTCATAATGCTTGTCATAGGGGCAGCGATTTTTACGTTATTCTATTTTCTCTTCCTCAAAAAGAGAGCACCATCGAATGAAATGAAAAAATATAAAAAGGCTGTTAAACAATCCAAAGCTAAATACAAACAGCATGAACCAGCAAATAAACCTGCAGTTAATAATAATAAGCAAAAGCCTCTGCAAACAAAGAAAAAAATAAACCGACGTGCATCACACCTACGTGTTATTGATGGAAATAAATCAAAAAAGAAACGACCGGGCTGATATCAGTCTCATGCACGGTCGTTTTTTGTTTGCGAGATATAATTTAAGAACTTTCTTATTGCAGTGAAGGCAGGCCAATGCGTGCGTCTTTAAGCTTGGTGATAAGCCTAATTTTCTATAGAACTCCAGATAAGTTTATTTTGGCCAGTATCTCAGAAAATGGTCCGTCCTCTCTTTTCCTGCTTGAACTAAATACTCCTTTGCTTTTTCACCAAGCTGAAAATCGGTTGTTCCGACATTCTCTACAGGAATGAAAATAATATTATTTTTCTGAGATTTCGAAATATACCTGGAATCATGTGCCTGTTTCATTGTTGAAAAGAGCGCATGAAACATATCAAAGGCATTATTGATATCACTGGGGATATTCTGCTTATCAATGGATTCAGTTAACTTTACACCTAAAATCGGTCTATCGTTTTTTGAATCTCCATTTCCAAACACCCATAAAGGAAAGTTACTCAGTAGTCCTCCATCAACAATAATACTTTTCTTTGATGTCTTACCAGGCATTTTTTTGGGCATAAAAAAATAAGGAAAGCCACAGCTCATCCGTACTGCTTTTGCTACAGGAAAGTGCTTGGGCTCAATATTATATATTCTTTTAAGATCATCCGGTATAACAACCAGTTTTCCTAATGAAAGATCACTTACTACCACTTTGAGATATCCTTCTTTAAGGTCGACAAATGTATTAATATTCTTTTTGGCCAATTGTATCTGTAACCATTTTTCCAGCTTATCTCCTTTATATAATCCTAATTGAAAATATAAAAAGAACCACTTGCTCATAGGGATAAATTTACTTAACCTTGGTGGATCCAAAAATTCTCTTAAGTCTAATTCATGTAGTAAGTTTCTTATTTCAACATAACTGTAATTTGCTGCCAGAAATGATGCTACAATGGCACCAGCGGAAGTACCTGCAAGACGTTCGAAATACAATCCTTTTTTATCGATACTTTCCAATGCACCTACAAATGCATAAGCTTTTACTCCTCCCCCGGAAAACACACCATCTATTATCATATGCTCTCTCCTTATGCTGTTTTTATATAACTAAGCATAAGAAATTTGATTTAGAACACATTAATAAATAAAATCACACAATATCATTTAATTGTGTGTGATGACACAATTTTTAATTTCTAATTATCTGTTCGGGTATCTCTCAATTGCTCAATCCGGGTTTTATCCGAGTTAAAATAGTTTACTAAGTCCCCAATCCGATCAATGGAATTCCAACTTAGGTGATGCTCTATGCCTTCCACATCTTCATAAATATTTTCTTCATCCACACCAATTATTTCAAGAAACTGTTCCAATAATTCATGACGGAATACTAGTCTTTCACCAATTTTTTTCCCATTAGCTGTTAGAACGAACCCTCTGTATTTTTCATAATTCAGATAGCCATCTTTATCCAGCTTTTGAACCATTTTTGTTACAGCGGATGGATGGACCTCCAGTGCTTCAGCAATATCTGAAACACGAGCATATCCTTTTGTTTCAATCAAGTTATAAATTAGTTCTATGTAGTCTTCCATACTAGGTGTAGGCATAAAATCTCCTCATTTCAACGAATAAATTTTTAATCAAGGAAACAATGTTTCTATATATGAGGATACCGTAAATTAAGAAGATAAACAAGTGAACAAAAGCGCAAGCGCCTTGATCACTCTTAGGTAAAAGCTTTTGACCTTGAAGGGTAGGTACTATAGCTGCTGAAGTATTTACTGATAAGGAATTAATATGCTGCTGTTTTTATTATAGATGATGGCGCATGGTCTTAACCGTAATGTTGGTTTCTTACCTATTTAGAAAAATTGGCATTCGCTATAGATTAGGCGAATTTGCCTTAGGCCGGACTTATACAGTAAGAAAGGTTTCTACTTTCTTACTGCTAAAAAAGAAGGACTGACAATTAAACTGTCAGTCCTTCAAAAACATTTTTCTATAACCCGCATTTCAACTGTGCATTACAGCTTGTACAAGTATTACATCCACCTATATCTTCTACCTTACCAGTTCTACATACTGGACAGGTGTCACCTACTTCTGAGCCGATGGTTACATCTGTCTTCTCCAACTCCTGGACCGTATCCATCAATACCACTTTAGGCTTTTCTGTTTCTAGATTATCATTAAATAGCTCCGTTTGTTCTCCAACCGGATTTTCTTCCGCTTTTAATGTCAGTACCTGCGAATCACGGCTTCCATCCACATATACCGTACCGCCTTTCGCACCACCTCTGTATAATCTTTGATAAACATTTTCCACCTGTTCTACTTTATATCCACGCGGGGCATTTACTGTTTTAGAAATGGAGCTGTCAACCCATCGCTGAATCACACATTGTGTATCGGCATGTGCTTCAGGTGTTAAGTCCATGGAAGTTACAAACCATTTAGGAAGATTCTCTTCATCAGCATCCGGGTTCCTGTCCAGATATTCCTGAACGATATCCGCTTTTACTTCGATAAACTTACCAAGTCTTCCACTTCTATAATAGGAAAATGAGAAGTAAGGTTCTAACCCTGTACTAACTCCAACCATTGTTCCGGTACTCCCAGTAGGAGCCACCGTCAATAGATGAGAGTTGCGGATTCCATATTCCAAGACGGATTCTCTGATATCTTCCGGCATTTTTTTCATATATCCTGTGTTAATAAATGCTTCACGTAATGCCCTTGTTTCCTCATCTGTTTTTCCAACAAGGAATGGAAAACTACCTTTTTCCTTTGCGAGCTCAATTGATTCGCGGTATGCAGTTGTTGCGATTACTTCAAAGATTTTATCTACTAATTGATTTCCTTCTTTTGATCCATATTCCGTTTCACAATAAATCAATAAATCATGCATACCCATAACACCAAGGCCTACACGGCGTTCGCCTAGTGCCTGCTTTTTATTCTCTTCCAAAAAGTATGGTGTAGCGTCAATAACGTTATCCTGCATGCGTACACCAGTTTTTACCGTCTGTGTTAATTGCTCAAAATTAACAGTTGCTGTATCTTTGTTGGCCATCTCTGCAAGGTTTACTGCTGCTAGATTACAAACGGAGTATGGTGCAAGCGGCTGTTCTCCACAAGGGTTTGTTGCAACGACCTGGTCCCCGTAGGCTTTGGCATTTGTCATATCATTTGCATTGTCGATAAAGAAAATTCCTGGTTCAGCGGAGTAAGTCGCACAGACATTAATTAAATTCCATAGTTCCTTCGCTTTTATACGGCGATAGACACGTACTCCATATCCCATTTCTTCCCATTTTCGAACATCTCCAACATCATGCCAATTCTCGTTATACTCTTTCATTTCCTCATTCGTATAGTTTTCAACATCTGGGAAACGAAGCTCATAATAATCATCGTTCTCTACAGCTTCCATGAATTCTTTCGTCAGACATACGGAGATATTTGCTCCTGTTAAAAATTCAGAATTATGAACCGTATATGTCCCACCAGTTTGCAGCTTTTCTTCAGCTTCTCTTATCGCCGCCTCTGAAAATCCACCAAGACCCGGCATATTTTTATAATTTAAGATACCTTGATATAAATCAATTTCTGTCTCTGTGAACGGTTTAAAATTTAATTTTTCCTGGGCAAGCTGTTTTATTTGCTGATCCTCGGTATTTTCTATTAAATACCTCAGGATTCGTGGGTTTTGCATTTTTGAGATGATAAATTCAATGATGTCAGGATGGGAATCGACTAACATAATCATTTGTGCTCCGCGTCTAGCTCCTCCCTGTTCTACCAGGTGGGTCAGTTTCGCAATGTCATCCAGCCAGGACACCGATCCGGATGACTTTCCATTAACCCCTCTTGCCAAGGTATTTCGTGGTCTTAGGGTGGAACCATTTGTACCAACACCGCCGCCTCTGCTCATAATTTCCATTACCTGTTTTCGGTGATCTGAGATA
Source organism: Virgibacillus ainsalahensis (assembly GCF_055380755.1). Lineage (NCBI taxonomy): Bacteria > Bacillati > Bacillota > Bacilli > Caryophanales > Bacillaceae > Virgibacillus > Virgibacillus ainsalahensis. The sequence continues at coordinate 1,825,687 of NZ_AP043943.1, forward strand.
CCTTCACGGGAATCCTTAATATACGGCATAACATAACAATTAAAATAGGTTACATCCGTTTCAGCACCAGCGCCATATAATACTCTTCCTGCAGGAATAAAATTCAGGTTGGATAATTCTTCATTAAATTTTTTAAACCATTTTTGTTGCGCTTCCTCTGTCTGCTCCACACCGGAAAGGCCTGCAGCATTTCTTTTGGCTATTTGCTCATAGTATAATTCCAACGGTTTATCAATTACATCCAAACCACGGTGTACAATCCCTGTGTTTGCTTCTTCCTCTTTATCTAATACTGATACAAACTCAGGGTTCACCTTAATTGCAGCTTCCTGGTTGTGCCAATCAATAGATTCTACCCTGCCTAAACCGCGTGCTGGGAATTTCGGGTCTGCTTTTACTGTCAGAACGACAAAATCGCCTTTTTTTAATGTTTTCTTTTCTGTATCCTTAAAAGCGTATCGATCCAACATTACTAAACGTGAAACCCCTTTATGTGTCAACTTCATATCGCTCGTTATCGGATGTACCTGCGGAAATAATTTGATGTCGTCATTTAATGTTGACACATCAATTTCTTCTCTGCTTTCCACAATAGTCGACATTATATCGCTCCTTCGCATGATTTTTTTAGAATCATTTATATATTAATTACAGTAATATAAATACAATACCACATATAAATATATTAAAACAATATATTGTATCGAAAATATAAAAAAACACTATATATAGTGTTTCATCCAAAAATAAATGGATTTGTCAAGAACAGATAAACAATAAATTCTGCAGAACATGAAAGGAAAACAAAGGATAGTTTGGTTTTTCATCTAAAAAACCATATGTTTACGGCTTGAAAAATAGTCAATTTTAGACGTATTCCAGCAAAATTCCTCATTTTCTTCAATTATCTTACGCGACATTTCTCATAAATGCAAAGGGAACGAAAAAAACTTTGAAAAATTAAGGGATGGAGCCTATAATAGAATATGAATAAAAAGAAGGATGAGGGAAAAAATAATGGAGTTCTTAATTATAGCCATCGTAATTCTGCTTGCCATTGGAATCTTTCGGCATTATAGACAGAAAACGTACTTGAAAGTTTTAACAGAAGATCAGTTTCGCGAAAATTATCGAAAAGCACAGTTGATTGACGTGAGAGAACCACAGGAATTTGATAAAGGGCATATCCTTGGTGCCAGAAATATCCCGGTATCCCAGATGCGTCAGCGACTTGTTGAAATTAGAAAAGACAAGCCAGTTTATCTATACTGCCAAAGTGGAGCACGCTCTTCACGAGCGGCACAACTTTTGCGTAAAAAAGGCTACACAGACCTTAATCAGCTTAAAGGCGGATTCAAAAAATGGACGGGAAAAATTAAAACCAAATAAAAATTTACAATTCCTTAACTGTACTTACTTTTACAGCAGCAGGCTTTATATTTTATATTTGCTAAAGAAGGCTCAGGATAGCTGAAATATCTATCCTGAGCCTTTCTGTTATTTATAATACCGTAGCACCGGTTTTCTCGCTGCAGTTGTTTCGTCCATACGTTTAACAATTGTATGATGTGGTGCATCCTGAACCAGCTCTGGTTCGTTCTTCGTTTCTTCTGCAATTTCCAGCATCGAATCAATAAATCCATCCAAAGTCTCTTTGGATTCCGTTTCTGTTGGCTCAACCATAAGTGCTTCTTCCACATTTAATGGAAAGTAAATGGTTGGCGGGTGATAGCCATAATCCAATAGGCGTTTGGCGACATCCAATGTACGGACACCCAATTTTTTCTGTCTCTTCCCGGATAATACAAATTCATGCATACAGTGACCGGTAAATGGCAAATCATATGCTTTCTCCAGTTTACGCATCATATAATTTGCATTTAAAACAGCGTATTCACTGACCTTTTTAAGTCCTTCCGCGCCCATTGTACGGATATACGTATAAGCTCGCAGATTAATACCAAAGTTTCCATAATACGGTTTTACCCGGCCGATGGAATTTGGTCTGTTATACTCAAATTCATATAAATCATCTTTTTTGACAAGCACCGGTTTTGGCAGGTAGGGTTCCAATTCCTTAGAAACACCAACCGGGCCTGATCCGGGGCCGCCACCCCCGTGTGGGCCTGTAAATGTTTTATGGAGATTCAAATGGACTGCATCAAATCCCATATCCCCAGGTCTTGTATAACCCATAATGGCATTCAGGTTGGCACCATCATAATAAAGCTTTCCACCCACACCGTGGATAATCTCTGCCATCTCCATGATTTCTGTTTCAAATAGACCTAATGTATTTGGATTAGTCAGCATTAATGCTGCAGTATCATCACCAACAACTTCTTTTAAATGCTCAATATCTACTAATCCGTTCTCGTTTGTTTTTACTGTAACAGCATCAAAACCTGCTACAGCGGCAGAAGCAGGATTTGTTCCATGTGCCGAATCAGGAACAATGACTTTTGTTCGGTTGTGGTCACCTCGCGCTTCATGAAATTTATTGATCATCATTAATGCTGTCCATTCTCCATGAGCTCCAGCGGCAGGTTGCAGGGAAACTTCATGCATCCCTGTAATTTCAACCAATGATCTTTGTAGATCATATAACATTTCAAGAGCTCCTTGGACGCTCTTAGGGTCCTGGTGTGGATGAATATGACTAAAACCTTCTAAACGAGCGATATCTTCATTAATCTTAGGATTATATTTCATTGTACAAGAGCCCAATGGATAGAATCCGGAATCGACTCCAAAGTTTCGATTGGAAAGTCCTGTGTAATGACGCATGATTTCCAATTCACTGACCTCTGGTAAATCAGGAGGGGTCTCTCTTATATACACATCTTCCAATTCCCCGTCCAAATCATATTCTGGTATATCCAACTCAGGTAAACTATACCCGGTCCTTCCTTCCTTACTGCGTTCAAAAATTAATGGAAAATCTTTATTAGCCATTGATATCCCTCAATTCTTTGACAAATGTATCTATTTCTTCTTTTGTACGGATTTCTGTTACAGCCACCAGCATCTTTCCTTTTTGTTCCGGATAGGTTTGCTCAAGGTCATATCCTCCAATAATTCCTTTATCCAATAACTTTTCATTAATCTCATAGACTGACTGCTGACAATCTATAACTAATTCGTTAAAGAAAACACCTTCTGTTGCAACCGGTATATTTGCTTCCTGCATCTTCTGCTTTAAATAACGTGCTTTCCGCATGTTTAATCCAGCCATTTTTTTAAGACCCTGTTTACCAATTGAACTCATTGCTACCGAACTGGCTAATGCATTTAAAGCCTGATTCGAACATATATTAGAAGTAGCCTTATTCCTTCGAATATGCTGCTCCCTTGCCTGAAGTGTTAACACAAAACCACGGGCACCGTCCTCATCAACAGTTTGCCCAACCAATCTTCCGGGAACTTTACGCATCAGCTTACTTGTTGTTGCAAAATAACCACAATGCGGCCCGCCAAACTGTGTAGGGATACCAAATACCTGTGTATCACCAACAACTACATCAGCTCCAAACTCCCCGGGAGGTGTTAAATAACCTAATGCCAATGGATTGCTGGATACAATGAACATTGTTTTCTTTTGTTGCTTAAGCAGTTCTTCAACCCTTTGTAATGGTTCAATCTGTCCGAAAAAATTTGGGTATTGGATAACAACACTTGCCGTATTTTCATCTAACTCTCTTTCTAACTGATCCAAATCTGTCAAACCGTTATTGTAATCAATCTCCACAATCTCCAAATTTGGTCCTTTTGCGTAAGATTCAATAACAGCTATTGACTCGGGATGGACTGCTTTTGACACAAGAATTTTTTTCTTTTTTGTTTGTGCTGCACTTAAATTCACAGCCTCTGCTAACGCAGTCCCCCCATCATACATGGACGAGTTTGATATCGGCATTCCGGTTAACTCAGAAATCATCGTTTGAAATTCAAAAATAGCCTGCAATTCCCCCTGGGAAATTTCCGGCTGGTAAGGGGTATACGCTGTGTAAAATTCAGATCTCGAAATAACATGGTCTACTACAGATGGAATAAAATGATCATAAACCCCTGCTCCTAAAAATGAAGTGTATTCCTTCAAATTGGCATTTTTATTTGACATCTCTGTAAGTTCTTTTTTTAATTGATATTCATTTGCAGGTTTTTTCAGGTTTAGTTCACCTTTAAAACGTATATCACTTGGTATATTAGAAAATAATTCATCTGTAGACTGCACGCCAATTGTATCCAGCATATCTTTTTTATCGGTTTCAGTCATAGGTAAATAACGAAATTCCATTATGATTCCCCTCCTGTTTCGCCTCTTTTATAAAATGGCGTTTGGACTACAACAGCTTTTAATTTTCGTTTTCTCACTAGAACATATAATTCTGTTCCTTCCGCTGCCACTTCTGTTTTCACTAAGGCCAACCCTACCTTTTTATTTAATGTAGGAGACTGTGTGCCAGAAGTAATAAAACCTGCCTTGTCATCATCATTGGTGTACACCTCATAACCATGGCGTGGTATTCCTTTATCGATCATTTCGATACCAACAAGCTTTCTATCCGGTCCATATTCTATTTGACTTTTCAGTTTCTGTTTGCCAATGAAATCTACTTCTTTATTTACTTTCACCGCAAATTTCAATCCTGCCTCTATTGGTGTAATATCCTCAGAAAGCTCCTGTCCATAAAGTGCCAGATTTGCTTCAAAACGTAATGTGTCCCTGGCCCCAAGCCCTATCGGCTCAACACCCTCATCTTTGCCGACTTCCAAAATTAAACGCCACAACTTTCTTCCGTGTGTCTTATCAAGATAGATCTCAAATCCATCTTCCCCTGTATAACCCGTTCGTGAAACAATAGCAGCCGAGTCGACGGAAGTGAAGTGTACATTACGGTCAAACCGGAAAAATTTAATTTCATTTAACTTCGTGTCTGTAATTGATTGCAAAATCTGTTCTGCTTTTGGACCTTGTAATGCTAATTGAACATACCTGTCTGATACATTTTCAATAGCTAGATCTTCATTATTATACGCATTGTTTTTTACAAGCCAGTCATAATCCTTTTCGGCATTCGCCGCATTAACAACTAATAAATAATCATCCGCTGCCAGCATGTAAATTAGGAAATCATCCACTGTTCCACCATCTTCATGACACATAAATGTATACTGAGCACGGTTTGGAGACAATTTCGATACATCATTTGTTGTCATTGTTTGCAAAAATTCTAAACTTTTTGTTCCTTTCACTGCAATTTCACCCATGTGTGACACATCGAATAAACCTGCTTTTGTTCTCGTTACTTCATGTTCGTGTTTAATCCCAGTATACTGCACAGGTAGATCCCAACCACCGAAATCAACCGTTTTGGCCCCATATTTCTCATACTCCGGAAATAAAGGGGTTCGTTTTAATTGATTCATCCAAATCACTCCCTCTTTTAAAAGATAATTTTCATCATCTAAAAAAGTACATAAAAATAGAGATTTCACCAATTATATGGGAAATCTCTGTCCTTAAACCAGAAAGTTGCATATTTATAATGAAAAGATATTTTTCATTATAAATACTTGCTTCGTGGGTGGTCTACCAGTGGTATACACTCTCCAGAGCCGCGTCCTGCAAGAGTCTTTTTGCCTGAGAGATTCACTGATCGTTTGCTCCTTCGGCGTTACCATCAAGAACCTGTTAAGCAAGTTTTGGATTATCCCAACGTTGCACAACATGTTCCTGTTCGTAAACTCTCCCCTTGCAATCATCCGCTTTTATGAAAATCATTATATTTGGTTATACTATGTAACAGTATCGTGAAAAATCTATTTCCATGATTATAGCATAAAAACATAATGGAATATAGCGATTTCAAAAAACTTATTCCATTTTAAATCTGCAAAAAAGGAAGTTTCTTATGAAATCCATCCCTATTCAAAAAGATTCAACATACATTGATGAATTACAAGCAACATTTGAAAAAGATGAAAAACTTTCAACATGGTCCCTTTTTTCCATGGCTTATCAAGCTGAACTTACAACAATGAGCCCAACTTTCTCGGGATTACGGGCATTGCACTATTTGCCGCATGTAGACTTTCTAAAGCACCAGATTTCCACTGCCGAACAAGTAATCGAAAATATGAATGGTAGAGCAATATTAGCGGACGAAGTTGGCTTGGGAAAAACAATAGAAGCGGGTTTAGTTTTAAAAGAATATATGGTCAGAGGGTTAGCAAAAAAAACGCTTATCCTTGTCCCTGCATCTCTCGTGAACCAGTGGGTAACAGAATTAAATGAAAAATTCTACATTCCTGCCATTGCATATCGAAAAAACTATTCATGGGACCAGCATGATGTAATCATATCATCAATTGATACAGCAAAACGTTCACCGCATAAAGAAAAGATTCTGGATATTGAGTATGATTTTCTTTTAATTGATGAAGCACATAAGTTAAAAAACCATAAAACAAAAAATTATGAGTTCGTTCGATTACTCAAAAAAAAATATTGTCTATTATTAAGCGCCACACCGGTACAAAATCGTCTGATTGAAATCTTTAATTTAGTTTCTATTCTACGTCCGGGACTCCTTGGGAATCATGATTCATTCCTTGAACAATTTGGAAAAGATAGAAAAAGAATTAAAGACGACTTTTATCTCAAACAATTAATTAAAAAAGTAATGATCCGAAACACACGAAAGGACACATCACTTAACACTACAAAACGTCATATTGAAACAATCTGGACCGATTTCAGCCCGGAAGAAATGGAAGTGTATAATAAGCTGGATACAGTAGCTGATCCCTTGCCCTCTTTCTCTAAGATTACATATTTAAGAGAACTATGCTCATCAAGAGAAGCCTGTTATTTATCTCTAAAAAAAATCTCAGAGGAAGAACACAATGAAAAAACTCTTCAACCGCTCTTAACAAAAATCGAACAATTGCCACATCATTCAAAAGCACAAAAGGCCGTTGATTTAATTCAATCATTCGGAAATGAAAAAGTGATTATTTTTACAGAATACAGAGCAACACAGCTTTACCTTCAATGGTATCTTCAGCAGCACGGCATCTCATCTGTTCCTTATCGTGGCGGATTCAAACGGGGAAAGAAGGATTGGATGCGGCAATTGTTTAAAAATCACGCACAGGTGCTGATTGCCACTGAAGCTGGCGGAGAAGGTATTAACCTGCAATTTTGTAATTATATGATTAACTATGACCTGCCATGGAATCCAATGCGTCTGGAACAAAGAATAGGAAGAATACATCGTTATGGGCAGGAAAAAGACGTTCATGTTTATAATTTTGCGATTCGAGACACGATTGAAGAACATATAATGGCTTTACTTTACGAAAAGATCAACATGTTCGAGCAAGTAATCGGACACTTGGATGACATTCTAAGTGAACTTCGAATACCTGATTTGGAATCAGAAATCCAAAATATCTATGCAGAATCTGCATCTGCAGGGGAAGCAAAAATTAAACTGGATAACCTTGCAGCAATTATTAAGCATACACACAAAAATACGGATGGTGAGGAACAGCAATATGGCAATTACTAATTTACATGCATTTTTACAGGACTATTTTCGAGCACATCATTGTGAACTCCTTAAAATTGAAGATGGTATGTTTACCATACAGCTGACCGAGGATATGGACAGGGCGCTAATGAACCGTCCATTTTACTGGCATTACGTAAAAAAAACTGGACACGAAGGAATGCCTATGCAACTTACACTCATATCAAACCCGGATAAAAGAGGAGAAAAAGGGGAATGGGTCCATTTTGGCAGTCCGCGACTGCAACAAATCTTAGAACATCTCAAACAACAGGAAAAACACACAAAGCTATTTCAAAAGGTGCAAACCAGTGCAAACACTCCTTTGTATCCCTGGCTAGTCATCAATATTAAAATCAGTTACACGGGGAAACAAAAAAGGGATGAAATTTTTTCAATCGGGCTTCATCTGGTTAATGGAATGATGAAACTGGAAATGATGGAGAAATTGAAACAGCTCCCACTGCAAATGAAGATATCCGATTATTGTTATACAATCTCACCGATGATAAAACTAAATAGCGGTTACCTTCGAATTCAATCTGTTATTGATAATTATATTGAAAATCAAACACATGAGTGGGCTGATCAATCGATAATTGAATTGGAAGAAGAAATTGAAATGCTTCACTATTTCTATGCACAAGAATCAAACAAAGAACAAATAGATAAAGAGTTAAACGAGATAAAAGAACGTTATGAGCCTTCAATTACCTATAAAATAATCAATGGAGGGATTTTTTATCTAACGGCAAATGCATTGGATGAACCAAAAGCGTAAGCGCCTTGTTGACGCTAAAGCAACAGGAAGCTATGAGTACCACATCCATGGAAAAGCCGAAGTGGCTGAAAGCTTGAACGCAACATTAGCGCTCATGCTCCTGCGGGAAGTCGCAGCTTATGACTTAGAGGGAGTTGAGCGCCGGAGTTGACCGAGGCATTACTTAGAAGGCATTGTACACTACCAAGTATTTATAAAAATTCTTACCTATTAAAAAAGCTAACTGTCTAGTTAGCTTTTTCTCTAATTTTTTAAGAGCCTGAGATTTCGGAAATAATGGTTGCAATTGAGAAGAAACCAAATGCAGCGGCTGTAAGAGCTGAGAATCCGAGAGCAAATAAATTTTTATATTTCATCTGACGAATTACGGACACTACAGCCAATAATGCCACTAATAAAAATAAAATTGCCAATACGATATGCATCTATTTTATCCTCCTTATTGACTTCCTGATTGTCATAACTGGTATAGGAATGACATTTGTATTATTATGTAATCAGACGATTATATTCTTTATTCTATAATATATTGTTGCTTTTGTCGAGATATTTCCTTTGTAATTCATTACAGCATATAAATAGCCCGATAGAAGCATATTTTTATACGAGGAGGTTTATTAATGAATGTCGAAAGTATGCCGTTGGGCCCGCTTGGAACAAATTGTTATATAGTCTATGAAGCCGAGGAAGCTTTAATTATTGACCCGGGTGGAGATGCGGATAAAGTAATTCATTTTTTACATGAAAAGAAGCTCACTGCTCAAGGCATTTTGCTGACACACGCACACTTCGATCATATTGGTGGCGTAGAGGAATTACGCACTTATTATAATTTAGATGTGTATATACATGAATATGAGGCAGAGTGGCTTGGGGATCCCCGTTTGAATGGTTCCGTCCTTTTTACAGGAGAAGAGATTGCAACAGGGCCTGCGGAGTTCCACTTGAAACCAGGAAAACTAAATATAGGCTCATTTCATTTTAAAGTAGTTCATACGCCCGGACATTCGCCGGGAAGTGTCAGTTTCATTTTTGAAGAGAAACAGATCGTTTTTGGCGGTGATGTTTTATTTCAACGTGGAATTGGTAGAACTGATTTACCAGGTGGAAGTTTAGAACAGCTTAAGGAAAGTGTATGGAATCATCTGTACCAATTGGAAGACAATTTTACTGTGTTTCCAGGACACGGACCAAGAACAACAATCAAGGAAGAAAAACGGGATAATCCTTTTATTTCAACCCCAGGCTAATGAAAAATTACTCTATTTAAGAAAAAAACCTGTCTAATTATAGACAGGTTTTTTTTCGTTCCTAGTGTCCGAAACCAGGTACAAGTATAAATTCAGAGTACCATGTAAAACCGACAAAAAATATTGTACAGTAAGCACCGAACATATACATATACATGCGTTCAGATAATCTTAAATAACCTAATGTAAGGAAAAATGCCGTTTGGACAAGGAATAATAATGCTGTTTTTTGCATATCTCCGACAAAAAACATGATTGTAAAAATACCTGTCCAAAAGGCAAGCATTCGAAAGACTCGATCCATGCTTACCCCTCCTTTTGATAACCTTATCATTGTTATTATATACGACGAATGAGAAGTTGTAAACGAATCTTGCTAAACAACTGTAAGTTTTCCCATATATTTGTAATACCTTTTTTCTCCTCTTAATATTTTCAAACCCTCACTATATCCTAGTCTGTCTTATCCTTTTCAACATAATTTGTAATGGAAACGACAAAATCTTTATTGGTTCTCATCGTAAAATAGAGTTGGTAGCTGTCCTCTGACATCGACTTTAACTCGATTTCAACACTTCCTTCAGGAAAACGGTAGAATACCTCACTTGCATGATCGAATGTTTCCATTTCCTCCTTGATTTTCGTATGTCCCATCTGGAATAAGGTCTCAGCTTTTATATTTTCCACCAGTCCTTCAGTTATATCGATTTCGCTTCTATATGCGTGAATATTCGATGTTATATAGATGAAAACCAATGTTATAGTAAATAGTACATACGGTAAAAAGAAGCCACGCTCACTATTGATAAAATATAATCTTTTTTTCATACGTTTCTCCTTCAACAGAGGTTATGAAAGCGTGAATTCCATATGGATGGGGAATGAACTCCACTTCTTTTATATCCCTGATATAAATTTCGTGACCTTTTCCATCCACTTGACGCCTTATATGGCTTCCATACTTTTCAATTTTAGCAGTTGTTCCATCGTTCTGGACTAAATGAAGAACTGTAGGTTCAATATCATATTCTCTTGCATTGATGACGTCATTTCTGAGAAACAGAAAAAATTGCTGGATGGAGAGCTCGTCCGTGTTTGCTGGTAAACTGGAAGATTTTATTAAATAACCTAACAAAGGTAAGGTGACTGCTATCATGGTGATCATCAAAAACATCGATATAAACGTAAATCCTTGTTCATTTTTCAGAAATGCCGTACAGACAGATTGTCTCTTTGGTTTTCTTAACATTTTCCCAGCGTGCACATCCTTTAATATATTCCTTCTCTTTTGTAAATGTAAATGTAACTTCCTTCATTCTTATGATTTCGGTAAATTGATCTGGTGTACTTTTTTCTTTGTCCCACAGATAATCCTGCAATTCATCATGAACTTTAGAAGTGAGTATTCTTCGATCACTTAAGTTATCTTTTTCATTTGTTAACAAGGTGATAATGGGAAATACCGTAGTCACCACTGTTATCAGCAGAGTGGATGCAATTAGAACTTCAATCAGTGTGAATCCATTAGTTTTCATAGATATAAAACCTGCCTTTTCCTGGTGGGAATACAGCTTTATATGTGGAATCTAAAGTGTTTATTGTAATATTTCCTGCTTTTCGAATGGAACCACTCTTGGTAAATGATATATTCTCCATTGTAGAATTAAATTCCAGGTTAGATGGATAGTATCTTACCGCCAAGGTTTTTGAAGGACTTACTATGGTATATCGATCATGGCGAATGATAAGACGTACATGGGATGAAGTTGTTGTGGCAAGGTTTTGAATATATAACACATCATATTCAAATGTTTCCAGGAACTGTTTGGTCTGATGCTTTTCCAAACTGGATATATTTAAAGGCGGACTAAGGAATAAAAGAATGGATAAAACGCCAAGTACCACCAGTACTTCCAATAGGGTAAATCCTTTTTGGTTTTTCATTTTAAGATGGTTCAGTTACTGATCCGTTCGTGCTATTGTAACCTAGTTCTTTGCCATCGGGGCATGTTTTTTGATCCTCTGTTATATATTCTCCCTCAGCTAACTCTTCTAAGCTTGTTGGGAAGCTTCCCTTGTCCAAATGGAAAAGGGCGACCTGGGATTCAACAACCGAAACCAAAGCTTCACATCCGGTTTCATGAAGGTCTTCACTTCTATTGCTTAAATTAGGTATGATCAGGATAATCAAAACGGATATAATCATTAATACAATCAGCATTTCAATGCATATAGGGGATTACCCATTATACAAAACAAGGAATCCGTAGCATAAAATGAAGCCAAAAAAGCCTTGAAAAGCAGAATCCATTTTGATCAATATTTTTCAAAATGGATTCTTCATGGCCAGATTTCAATTTGTTTTTTATAAAAAAGTTTAATCATTTTCTACCTATGTTGTTCCGCAATTGCACCCGATTGAAGAAGATTGTTTTTGGGCTAAAGCCTTTTCTATTAAAGGGGCTTATCTGACAACCAATCATTCCGGCAACATAACCTTCCTAAATTCTTCTATAAATGTTTCGTAATGAAGGTTGATGGCAATCCTTGTTTTTCCAGTCTTACTTGTTGGTCGCATATCAATATAGGACATTCCCTTTGCTTCTATACCCTCCACCACATTTGTATCATAGTATATGTAATCAACGATGGCAGGATTTTTAATAACCATGATGGTAAGAAGATCGTGAATAGGTGCACCTGGAATACCTGGTACAGTTTTCTTATAAAATTCGTAGTAATATTCAAAGACAGGCGCCATCATGGAGGCATAGATGTTTTTCTTGTTTTTAGAAATGGCGTCCACGATATCCGGGGTGAGAACGGCAAATTGAGTGGAATTTAACGGAGTTATCGTTAGGTTATGTGCAAACTTAAGAACGAAATTAGATGAAGTCGGATCACCAAAAAAATTTGCTTCTGCCAGTGCCGTTACGTTACCTGGAACAAAGAATGCACCACCCATCACATAAAAGGAGTGAACCATTTTTATTTGGTCAGGAAACAGGATAAATGCAGTTGCCAAGCTGGTCGAGCGGCCTGTGTCTACAATGATAAGCTCAGTTCTATATCTTTCTATGATGAGACGAATAGTGTCAAAAGGATACGTTTGATATTGCATATTACTAGGAGGCCGTATCGGACCGATTCCTTCACCGTGAATTTCGGGGTAAAACGTCACATCTTCCTGTTGCACTGGTTGGGAAGCACCAGGAATAATCGGAATGTCATTTCTCCCCGCTATTTGCACTAAATAAGCAGCATTGGCTGTAGCCTGCTCTTTTGTCACATTCCCATAACTGGTGACGATACCAACAAGCTCTATTTCAGGATCCAGCATGGTGTATATAATTGCCAAGGAATCATCTATTCCAGGATCACAGAATAAAAGAATTTTTTTCGTGATAGAAATCCCTCCTTCTATACTATATATATTCCAAAGTTCATGAATCATGTTTGAAACAGTGATGTGCTGTACGGTTTTTGTGTGTCATAAAAGGGTGTCACTAATTTAATTCAACAAAGAACGTTTGGACAAAGTTAGTTCCAAACGTTAATGTACATTTTTCTTATTTACTTAAGCACCCTTTAACTTAATACATTGTTATCTTAATTAAAGTCACTTAATTTCTTCTGTGAGAACCGTTTTTTGTTTAATCGATTGTTCAACTAATTATTGAACCCCATAAATTAAAATTGCCAAAACCATACCCATAAAAAACCACGTACGATGACTCATTTTTTTAAATCTAAATAATCCAACTTTTGAGAGATGGAGAAATAAGGGAAAGCATTAATCCTATCAAATACTATATTTGTAAGTATGAATTTCAGAATTTGCCGTTAGTTAGTTTAAATATCCACATTGTGCCAATTATCAGCATAAAAAGGCATAATATATTTGGTTTATTTAAAAGCAGCTATTGATCCGGAAAAACTGGAAAAATGTATCCTGCCGTGTGTACAGGAATACATATACAACGATTTAGATGAATTGAATGATTATATCTCTTTTACCAAACCGAATTAACGGATAATTCTGATCCAGTTCAAGTAAAGCTTGCGAAAGATTTCATATTTTGATACATCAAATAACACCACCCGTAGGCCCCTCTCTCAAACCAAAGTATCCGTTTGGTTCCCCATGAAAAAGCTTCCTTTAAGCCTGGGAGCTGGATACCGTATCGTTCGGTATAGCGTGTTTCAGAGGGCGCATTTTTACTCGACACCACTCACGTCATCGTTGAATGACCCATAAGTTTCCTTATGTTCAAACTTTAGACCCGCATGTTCGGAATTTTGTCAGTTCCCTTTCATGAGAACATTCTCACCTTATCTAGTTTTTCAGCCGTGCGGCATATCCGTTGGCATACCTTTTCCAAAGGGAATGGCTTCAGCCTTCGTTCTGCCGAATCACCTGTGCTTCATACCCCATAGCCTGTCAGCTTGACGCATGCAGGATTTGTTGACGGGATGGTTTCAGGAAACATGGTTCCGTCATTCCCATCCTCGGTTGTAAAGTTAGGATTATCTAAAATATAATCCTCTTCCTTTCACGCTTCAAAGCGCTTATAGCAGGGCTTGTCGATCGGCGCCCGATAACGGCATAAGAAAGCGCCCGTTTTGCATTGGGCGATAAAAGGATTTCCGATTATTTTGCAATATACCTTTTCGAGGCGTTGGGCAAAAACACCCTATTACAAATTTCCTCTCTTTTACCCCTATATTACCAATAAATAATAGAGACATTATTATGTCAAATGTTATGTCATAAAAAAAGAGTGCACTGGCACACTCTATTATTATACAAAAGTTTCACCTGTCATGACAGACATGAATCTATTAAAGAACTTAGGATAGTGTAATTGAAAAGCAATTCGATGTGTTTTTACCTCCGTTTGTGCTTCTTCTTCCTGACTTCCAAAAAGGCGGATATCTGCAATACTTTGTCCTCGTTCAGTTTCTTCCGTTGCTTGACCAATATGAACCGGTAATTCTTGATACGTAAACATATCATCATAGGTAACCGCCATTACTGTTAGCACATCATGCAATGGACTGCCTTGGATATTCGGATCTCTTTCTTTATAATAGTTATAATAATAATCCAGCAGTGTTTTTACGAGGGGCACCTCACCAACAGCATCAATATAATTTACCATTTCTGGTGTGGCAATGGCTCGTTCTGTAACGTTTAATGGAATAATCGTTACATTTTCAGCTTGTGTCAGCAAGATCTGAGCAGCAATAGGGTCGCCATGAAAATTTGCTTCCGATACTGCAGTGACATTGCCAGGCACCCAAAAAGCACCACCCATTATATAGTATCCTTTTACTTTTTTCATGGTATCTGGGTACAAAAGAAACAGGGTTGCAAGGGATGTTAACCTGCCAATATTGACAATAATTAAATCTTCGGGATTTTCCTCAATAATATCAAGTACCCCAAAAAAATTTTCAAAAACATCTTCTTCACCTGCTTGTTTTTCATCAGCAGTAGGAGGTGTAATTGGTCCAAGTCCATATTCTCCATGAATCTCTGGTACAATTTCAGGAACTTCACCGGTCATAGGGATTTCAGCTCCAGCAAAAACTTTAATCGGTTCACCATCCTCTGATTCAAACAAGCTGCGTAAATATTCCAGACTATCTATTGCATTTTCTCTTGTAATATTCCCATAGTCTGCAACAACACCTGCTATATCAATCTCATTCGTAAGTAAAGCATAAATAATGGCTATCGTATCATCTATACCAACATCTGCAAATAGCAACACTTTTTGAGGCAAAGTAATCTCTCCTATAGTTTGATTAATTATCCTACATTATATGAAGCGAGAAAGTTGTCCTGTGTATTTGCTGCCTACTATACAGGAGATGTGTCCTGTCATGACGGTCAAAGTTTTCAACTAAGACCTCTCATCTCATCCTGAATAAGCGAACTATATAAGTAAACTGCAAAACTTATGGTTATTGGGATAGAAATAAAAGTACGAATCAGTAATTTATTCTTTACTCTTTTATACTCATCATCAGAAATAGGATTACTAATATTCAAAACCCTCTCAATAAAGTATCTTTGTTAAACGTAGTATATGTGTTTTTTGATTCCCAGTTGCCTTTAATCCAACTCCGTATCAATTTACTCATACAGATAGGTAAGGGTTTGACGTTATCGCTCCCTTTTCCCCCTATTTGCACCGTATGTGCAACTTTCATCGCGTACGGCGCGCCAACTAATCCAATTTAAGCTATTCTATGTATTTAATGAAGTCTCTTTTGTTCCAGTCTTAGATTGTTTAAAGATTGCATTGTCTACGGAGTTTATTCACCATTTCTATTTCCTTATAATTCAATTGTATTTCTTTAAGTATCGCTTTAATCTTAATCTCATCTTTTAAATGGATAAGGCGCTGAACAGGTCCATATAACACAATTAAGTTCGAGAAACGATCATCTCTTATGAGATAGTAAGGCTCTTTATGATGACAATGCCAATCCGAAAGGTCTAGTAGCTCTCTACCTGTTATCGCACACCTGCCATACTGGGCAATAAACTTACTAATGCGATTATCGTTGTATTCAACCGTTCGATTTGGAATAAATTTTGTCATGACATGATAGAGTACATTTTGCTGAATCGCTTTTAGGTTTTAGTGAATTTTTGCTCTGCCAACGGCAGTGAAATTGCAGGTACCCTGCGAAAAACACAAATTCGTTTTATACCGTTGGGCATAGATGGGGGCATTTAATTTGAACCTGCGGTTTCCAGAGTTTCTTTTAATGTTTCGATAGGCAAGACGTATATTTTCATTCGAACGAATCACGTTCATTAAATCATAGAAATTGTGACCATCGACACTTTGAGAGTAAAGGTTGTCTAGACAGTATTGCATATTATAATACTCCGTGTGTCTCAGTTTCTTCCGTTTCAACAAGTCGGTGACTCTCTTGGGATTTGAACCTCTTTTAGTCTTACGAGAACCTTATTAACCGATAAAGAACTGCCGTACATGATTGAATGATCTTCATTAGTCTAGTGACTATCCCCCACGTGGATTAAACATTTCATCGGTACTGTGCCACCACTTTCCCTGATATTAAGAAAGGTTATATAGTAGCTATTCTCACTACGGTCTTTCCTACCGACGTTTCAAAAGGAGCAAGCCCTCTACGTTATCAGCTTACAACGTTGAATAACATCTACTGTAGAATGAATCTAGGTGTTTCCTGTAGACCTGTTTGCTTAGAAATGCCTTTAACATCACATGGACTTTCATAATTGTTATTCTTACTCATCCACAGCTAACCTCACATGAGTAATATACACATTTCTATGTATTGTCAGTTTAGGTCCGTACATTCAGAAATTCGTCAGCTTACCTTTCTATTCTCATAGGGGTATTCGCATTCTCACCATGTTCATTCAGCTCAAGTGCTATGATTTACATCGCCCCCTCAGGTAGAGTTTCGTCAGCCAAAACTGTTACGGTAAATTCTTACGCCTATTTGCCGAGCTTATAACACACTTTTTCTTACTAAACAGCGTGCTATTCGACGCAGGGGGAGCCTTTCAGAGCGTTACCTCATCATCCGACTCCTTGATAATATCCTTCAATTTAAATCATAAATTGCCTGACCTTTACCGAGATCGTGTTAGCCACATCTCACATTTGAGTCAGGAACGTGTCGCACCCATTAAAGCGCCCGATTGAAGAAGATTGTTTTTGGGCTAAAGCCTTTTCTATTAAAGGGGCTTATCTGACAACCAATCATTCCGACAACATAACCTTCCTAAATTCTTCTATAAATGTTTCGTAATGAAGGTTGATGGCAATCCTTGTTTTCCCAGTCTTACTTGTTGGTCGCATATCAATATAGGACATTCCCTTTGCTTCTATACCCTCCACCACATTTGTATCATAGTATAGCAGGATTTTTAATAACCATGATGGTAAGAAGATCGTGAATAGGTGCACCTGGAATACCTGGTACAGTTTTCTTATAAAATTCGTAGTAATATTCAAAGACAGGCGCCATCATGGAGGCATAGATGTTTTTCTTGTTTTTAGAAATGGCGTCCACGATATCCGGGGTGAGAACGGCAAATTGAGTGGAATTTAACGGAGTTATCGTTAGGTTATGTGCAAACTTAAGAACGAAATTAGATGAAGTCAGATCACCAAAAAAATTTGCTTCTGCCAGTGCCGTTACGTTACCTGGAACAAAGAATGCACCACCCATCACATAAAAGGAGTGAACCATTTTTATTTGGTCAGGAAACAGGATAAATGCAGTTGCCAAGCTGGTCGAGCGGCCTGTGTCTACTAACTATCCGGAAACTTATATTCACCGTTCTCACCGCCTTGTTAAAATTTTATTATTATAAGCTCCTTTATGTTACTCAATTTCAGATTCATGTTGTTGTAATTACGAAAAAGATGTTCTTGTTCTCATCTGGGTAAGTAAACCATGCAAGGACAAAATCACTTGCATAGGATAAATTGAACCAGCACTAATTTTTCAAGAGTTGCTTTGAGGTATTGTTTAGTAATAAGACGAGTGAAAAACCAAAAACTCTTTAAGTTTCATTCACAAAAGTCTTCTAATACTAAAAGGGGGTATAAGGTATAATGGTCATCAAAAAAAATGGTCGTAAGCCTGGGAATAAAAAAGCAAATAGAACATCAAATTTAGAATCATTTACCACTGCTGATTTATTAAGTGGACAGAGCATTGAGCTCGTAGTAGCAGCCTTACTCGTGACTGGAAAACTTCGATCTAGTTTCGTTACAATATATCGTGATGAGCCCACTGTTGAGGTACTCCTAACAGGAGAATTCATGCGGCCTTCCCCTGAAAATGCGAATAAGATGGCAGAGTTTATAAATGAAAACGGCGATATGACCATCGAAGAAATCATGGAAGGAATTAAACAGCAATTAAATAACTAAAGAAAGGAAGATCAAACTTGTTTGAGGATTTTGATGGGCTAATTTTTAATCGAGGGGTAATATTCATTGTATTAATCCTTTTTCTCATATTCGGAACTTTGGCTACTGGGGGAATGGGGAATGAAGAAAACGTACAACAAGTCCAATCTCAACAACAGGAAGCTGTTTAGGATAATAGACAGGTCTCCTGATTAATAAATGGACTGAGCGAGATTCTTTAATAAGGTAACTTTGTAGATTCAAAATAAATCCAGTTTTATAAGAACATACACAAAAAGACCAATTTGCAGAAAGTCTTTTTGTGTATGAGTGTTGTCTGAATCAAGATAAATATCAGCAAGGCCACCGCCATATCCAAATCCTTCTAAGACACGAGAAAAGCGAAACAACACAAATTTATGCTCAATTAAGTGGAAGACTTCGGCAAGAGTTTTACATTCATATCTCTTATACCGTTTCTGTAAGGATTTTGAAAAGTCCTGAAACGCAGTCTCTTTTCTCATTTCATTTAAACGATTATATAATGTTTTATTAAGACGATTGTTCAGCTTACTTAAGTCTATCGTTATTCGTGAGGCTGCAGAATAATAATTTTGTATACCCATTATGACCGCATTGAATCACCAAACAATCTCAGCTGTTTGGTGTTTCTGAATTGCTTTTACAGCTTGTTTTATCTTTATTTGTGCGTTTCTAAGTGCCTTTTTGATTATATGTGAACGAGCTACATAACGTATCCCCATATTCGTCTTTTTACGATGTGCTTAATGCGAAAACCTAAAAACTCTGATGGATTTTTCTTTAGATTGATCACTTTTGATTTTTCTTCACTAGTTTCAAGGCGAAGCCTTGTTTGAAGGAAATCTTTAACGGCATAATACATTTTAATCGATTGTGAACGAGTACGACAAAGGATTTTAAGTAGAGTAGAGAACAGGCGCCGTATAGTTTCTTCGTCCTCGGGTTTCAGGGTTTTCCACCTTACTAAGCCAGACAAAGGAACTACCGATTTCCAGCTCCCCCTCGTCAAACCGTGCGAGAGGTTTTCCCTCACACGGCTTTCCGACAGTCTTCATCCTAGGCATTCAGAGCAGTAATCTCTTCACATTACCAGATAAGAAGAAAATACCTATCCCCCTAAAGAAATGAGCGTGATAATCTCGGTTCGCATTACTTCGTTTCTGCCTCTTCTTCCGCAGGAGCCTTGTAATCCGCTCTTGTACATAGCGATCTATTTGAACGAAATGTTCGGCGGCATTACTCCATCGGTAGTAGTTACACCATCCCTTTAAGATGGGGTTGATGATGGACGCAAGTTCTGAAATTGGTGTTCGGATATCTATTCACAATGCTTGTTTAATTCTCTTTCTTATCCTTTTCATCGATTTCTGAGATGGCCACATGTAACACCAGAACTTCCCCGTTCTAGATTTCTTATACCTGAAATGAAAACCTAGAAAGTCAAACCCCTCTTTCGCATGGATCACGCTTGTTTTCTCTTCATTAATTGTTAATCCTAATCGCCTCATGATTTGTCTAACAGCTACTAAATAGCGCTCAGGATTATGTCGACAACATATCACACTATCATCCGCGAATCGCACTAGTTTTGCTTGGTGTTTTCCTCGATCCAATCCCTTCTTATGCCACAATTGATCAAAGGCGTTCAGATAGATATTAGCTAATAATGGAGAGATAACCCCACCTTGCGGTGAGCCTTTCTCTGAGGATCGGAAAACATTATTCTCAATGACTCCAGCTTTTAGCCAGCGTCGGATAAGCCTAATCATCCACGGATCGGTGACTCGTTGCCTAATTAATGCAATCAAGTTTTCATGCGGAATGGTGTCGAAGTAAGATTTCAAATCCAAATCAATTATATAACAATGTCCTGTGACAATGTGTTTGCGTACCTTCCGAATCGCTTGATGTTGATTTCTTTTAGGGCGGAATCCATATGAACAATCATGAAAGTCAGACTCGAATATGGGTTCCATCACGATTTTCGCAGCTGTTTGAACAACCCGATCTTTGACTACAGGTATTCCTAAAGGGCGTTTCTTTCTATTTTCTTTCCGAATATAGACACGCTTAACAGGCTTAGGCCGGTAGGCCTTATCTCTTAATTCCTGTTGAACCTCCTGTAAGAACGTGTTAACGCCGATAAAATCAACGATATAGTCAACACTTCGGTCATCAATTCCTGCAGAACCTTTGTTCATTCGGACTTGCTTCCATGCAAGTTTTAATACATCCCATCGGTGGGTTTTGTCATAAAGAATTCCATATTTCTTCTTTGGTTGTTCCTTGGCACTAAGATATAGCTTTCGCTGCAGTACCCGAACCTTTTCTTCCATCGGCGTGTGTTGAGCTTTTGAAGCAATCACGCAAATTCCCCCTGTTTTGAAAGCATTAACTGAAGTACAGGTCCTTCCCTTCTATAGGGTTTTGTTGTCCCCATCATCATCAGTACTATAACCTGTTCCGATTCCCTATCCACACGTTCCTAACAATTTCGAGGATCCCTCTTATATGTTGGGTTACTCTATGAGATGTGGGAGGGCCTCAGCTGTTCTCCGCCATTCTTTCCCTGCATGCCACCGCCTTTGTACCGGAAACTCTTTAATGTTCCACTTCCTATTATTCCCATTAAAGCAACGGCCTTCGCCCAACGACTCGAGGCTCGGCAGTTTCTGCTTCAACTCTCCCAGTGATATTCGTTGAATATACGCTGACGATACTTTTACGGACGTTCACTCTCGTTACGGCCTGCAGGTTTGCCTACGCTCCTTGACTGGGACGAGAACGTTGTGTCGAATCTGCTTCTACGCTACCAGTTACCCAGTAGCGCATGATTCCAGGCTAACCGAATGAATAGGAAACTTTCGGTGTGAGTACGTTTCAACTCACTAGAAATAACGGAGCTTTCAGCTCGCGCAATCATCCGCATACCTAACGAATTTATGACCGCGTTTCTCCAGTTCTTTATCCAGTTCATCCAATACAATATTTGAAAGTAACGGACTTAACGGACCACCTTGAGGAGTCCCTTCTGTGATTGGGCGGACCAATCCATTTTCGAGCACTCCTGCTTGCAGGAAACTTCGGGTAAGAGGAAGTAATTCCTTGTCTTTAATTTTATCCGCAAGTTTTGCCATGAGGCGGTCGTGGTTCACTTTATCGAAGAATTTCTCCAAGTCCATATCTACAACCCAGCGGTATCCTTCTTTAATATAGGCTCTTGCCTGTTTAACGGCAGTATGTGCCCTTCTATTCGGGCGGAACCCATAGCTGAATTCCGAGAATGTCGGATCAAACACTGCTGTCAGTTGTTGGGCAATGGCCTGTTAATGAAACGGTCTGTCACCGTAGGGATACCCAGTTTCCTGATACCTCCGCCTGGTTTCGGCTGATAGGTACCCGACCCTAGGCTGTCAACGATGGCTGTCCAGTTTTCTGTCAAATGCATCCGCAGGTCTTTTGTGGTCATTTGATCAACACCGTGACTGCCTTTATTCTTTTCTACTCGTTTTATTGCCTGTAAAAGATTTGGTCGTGCTAGAATCCGTTCCATCATAGATATATCCTCCTGCGTGAATCAGCTTTCTTCTTGTGCCATCCCATTCTCCGCCCTCGTTAAGTCCCCCACAGGATTCACCGTTTCCTCCTTAAAGTAGGTTGCCATCTTTTCTGCTTCATTGAATGGAATGAACGCTTAGACGTGATTCTCCATAATTGGTTCCGTCCTTCCCTGCTTCCTTAAGTAAAGGGTACTATGACTTCTGCTGACGCCTGTTGTTCAACAGCCTTTCACAAAGCTGCTTACCGTGTGGGCACGGCGTATCAACAGGTTCTCCCCGGGTAAGAGTACAAACTTTCCTTCCATGTCCCCGCCTCATCTACTTTGTAATACCTTTGGCAGTATGGGTTTTGTCCTGTTTGGCAGACTCATCCAATATTACCTAGCCTTAAATGAGGTTCGTGTCCCTCGGAGCGGAAGTTTGCCGTCGACTTCCTTCAGACATGACGGTCGCCCCCCATGCCCTTGTCTTGAGCTACAGCTACTACTGCCTTCGCTGTTCGGGACTTTCACCCTATAGTTTGTACCCATGCCGGGCACACCAAAAAAAGCAGGGTTTCCCCTGCTTTCCGATTTGATCTTTTATGTTTTTAAATTTTGTTGTCGTTCACTCGTGAAGAAATGGTTAGAAATCTAGTAATTAACAGAAAGTGTACTGTGGTTTCTGATTAAGTACAGATTATCGAGCATTTTGAGGAAAGCGAGTTGCCATAGGACTTTATAAATCATTTCCGTATATAATTATTACAATTTTACTAATTTTGATAAAAGACGAAAAATCGCTTGCTTATTAGTTATCGTTTTTGTACTCTAAGAATAGAGATTATTGCATGGTTTGTTTCTTTGTTTGAATTCAGAATTATAGTTCAAAAGAAAAGGAGGTGTCTATTAATGAAAATTAAACTTATCTCTTCTTTATTTATTGCTGCTTTGTTGATGGTAGGGAACCCTTTTCTTTCAGAGGCAGATGCAGCAAACAGAACTGACCCTATTACTTTTGAAACTGGGGATGGTAAATGGGATGGCAGTGTTACTGCTAGGGTACAAAGTGATGTTTCAGTACACTTATATGATTGGTCTCCTAGAGACCAGTTAAAAGTCCGGTTATGTAATGCTTCATCTGGAAATTGTACAGGATACAGACAATTTGATCCAAATACTGGTCATAGCGCCACTTTTTATAATGTACTTCCGGGAACTTACTATGGCGATGTAGCAAAGGTTGAAAACCCTTGGAGAAATGTTAGGGGGATGCTCGCTTTCCAACTTCATGAAGGGATTTAGCATACGCCATACTAAATTACAATTACAGAAAGTATGAATGAACGTCTTCCGTAAGCAGGTGCTTTTTCCTAATAAGGAACAGAGCCAATATCGCATATAAGGGCTTGATTGTTGAAGACGGACAATAAAAAATAATCATACTTTCTTATAAAAATTGAACAATACTTCATAAAAAGAATCCATTTTGATCAACTTTTTCAAAACGGATTCTTTTTATTTATCGTAAAATGTGAGTTTGGAAGGTACTTTTGATCAAACTTTATCTTAAAGCTACATTTAAAACCGGCCTCCCCCCCTTGGATAGGCATGACTAAGGAATGAGAGGGCATTAGACCCGTTGAGACATGGGAGGGTAAGCCTAAAGGGGCGGCGTGGAGAATGCGCGCAGTATACTTTTTAGAATATTTGGAGTTTATGGCTCCTTTATTCCCGCATGCCTTCATGTAGCCTTTAATATCAACACTCATTCCATTTATCCGTTATTGTACTGAAAAGTGGTTTGAAATCCTGCGAATAAGCGAGCATTTACGAGTAAATTGAATCTATCTGGGAGAGGTAATAAAGTATTTTATAAATATCGTAAAAAAGAAAACAGGAACTGCACACTTTCAAGCTCCTAAGGAACGTATTACTGTTGGTATTTTGTATACTTTTTCCTTTCCAATGCAATTCGTAAGCGTCTTGTCATTATAACTAAACCTTTAAGCTCCAACATGCACAATGGCTAACCATGAAAAATTGGGGCGGCATATCTGTGAAATTTATGCCGCCCCGTTTTATGTTCATTTTGATTCGTCAAAAGCGTTTAGGGCATTTACACTGTGTGCAATAGCCGAACCAGCTTTCAATGCGGTAGAAACCATAATCCCCTCAGCAATTTCTTCTTTTGATGCACCTGACTTTTTTGCATTTTTTGTGTGCAAATCAATGCAATACGGGCACCCTGTTGTGTGGGCGATAGCAATTGCAATCAGTTCTTTTTCCTTTGTATCAAGGAGTCCTGGTTTCATGGCTTGTTGATCAAAATCAATAAATGCCTTAAATGCATCGCCATTTAAGGATGAAAATTCCTTTAATCTATTGAAATAAGCTGCTCTGTACAGCTCTTCCTGATCGTTTTCATCAAATGCGTTTAAAGCATTCACACCGTGTGCAACGGCGGAGCCGGCTTTTAATGCAGTAGCAACCATGATTGCTTCCAACATCTCTTCCTTTGAAACATCTAAATTTTTGGCGTTTGTTACATGAATATCAATGCAATAAGGACACCCTGTAACATGGGCTACTGATACTGCAACGAGTTCCTTTGTTTTCTTTGAAAGTGTCCCTTCTGATAATGCTAGTTGATCAAACTTAACAAATGCCTTGAATGTTTCTGGTGATAGTTTTCTAAGTTCATTAAGTCTTTTTCCATATGATTTTTTATATAAAATATCTTCAGACATTTTAACAGCCCCTATTTATTTGTTTTTAAACTTATATAGTATGTACTTTCGAAGTACTAATACTAGTATAGTTTCATAGATGCACATTAGCTCAAATATACAGAATCAATTTTAAAGAAAATGTGGAAATGTGTCCGTTTAATGAACAATTTATACTAAAACAATTACTATCTTTATGGCTCTTGTATTTTCTAATACATATCCACATAAAAAACGGACAACAATCCACAACAATGAACCATTGTTTACCACCATGAATGTCAGTATTGATTAACTCATATTGATCCAGATCGTTTTCACTTCGGTATAATTATCAAGCGCATACGATCCCATCTCACGGCCAAAACCGGATTGTTTGTAACCGCCGAATGGTGCGGCCGCGTCAAAGACGTTATAGCAGTTCACCCATACCGTGCCTGCGCGCAGACGATTAGCGACGTAATGTGCATTTTTAACATTTTCCGTCCATAAGCCCGCAGCCAATCCGTATTCCGTATTGTTGGCCCGTTCGACCACTTCATCCAGATCTTCAAACGGCATGGCCGATACAACCGGTCCGAAGATCTCTTCCTTCGCGATGGTCATGTTATCATCTACGTCGGCAAACACAGTTGGCTCAACAAAATAGCCTCTGTCCGTATGAGAGCCCCCGGTAAGTAGTTCCGCACCTTCTTCCTTGCCTTTATTAATATAATTGACCACTTTATCCTGCTGCTCTTTGGAAATAAGCGGACCCATCTGCGTGTCTTTGTTCATTCCTTCCCCCTGCTTGATCTTTTTCGAATGATCAACGAGATCAGCCATGACATTATCGAAGGATTTCTTCTGTACGAACAACCGGGAGCCGGCACTGCAAACCTCACCTTGATTCATCATAATCCCGCTCATTGCTCCTGGGATAGCGCGGGACATGTCGGCATCAGGCAGAATAATGTTCGGTGACTTTCCGCCGAGTTCAAGGGTGACCCGCTTCAAGTTACCGGACGCCTGGCTCATAATATGCTTTCCCACTCCCGTCGAACCCGTAAAAGCTATTTTATTTACCCAAGGATGATTCACAAGCTCTGCACCTGTTTCGCCATAACCGGTCACGACATTGAAAACACCCTCCGGAATACCGGCTTCTGCAGCGAGCTTTGCCATATACAGTGCCGAGAGCGGCGTTTGTTCTGCCGGTTTCAGGATGATCGTACAACCGGTAGCGAGCGCTGCTCCCATTTTCCATGCCGCCATTAACAATGGAAAATTCCATGGAATAATCTGTCCGACGACCCCTGTTGGTTCATGGCGTGTGTACGTGAAAAAGTCCCCCTGCACTGGAATGGTTTGCCCCACCATTTTCGTCGACCAGCCTGCATAATAGCGGAAATGTTCGATTGCAATCGGAGCATCCGCTGCCATGGTCTCACTGATTGGCTTTCCATTATCCAATGTGTCAAGTTGTGCAAGTTCTTCCTTATTTTCTTCCATCAAATCAGCTAGTTTATAGATCAACCGGCTTCTTTCCGCTGCACTCATTTTTGACCAAGGACCATTATTAAATGCCTCCCTTGCAGCACGGACAGCCGCATCCACATCTTCTTTTCCAGCCTCGTTTACAGTCGCAAGCATTTCACCTGTCGCCGGATTTAAACTTTCAAATGTTTTGCCTTCAGCCGAGTCCACCCATTTACCGTTAATGAACAATTGCTTGGTACCCTTTAAGAATTCGGCTATCTTCGGTTGTAAATCAAGTGTTTGTACCATAATGATACCCTCCCCTAATTCTACATAGTCGTTACACCAAAATAATTGCTGTTATTCTACTGACATAACAATCCGTCCATCAATTTTTCCCTTCTCCATTCGTTCAAAAATGTCATTGATATTTTCAAGGGGTTCTACGTCAATGTTTGCTTTTACCTTTCCTTGCGCCGCAAAGTCAATGGCTTCCTGTAAATCTTTTCTTGTACCGACAATAGAGCCCTTTACTGTTTTTCCATCCAACACCGTATCAAAAATAGGAAGGGACATTTCTTCATTTGGAAGAGCGACTGCAACGAGTGTCCCTCCGCGTTTCAAAGATTGATATGCTTGTTCAAATGGTTTCTTAGCTACGGCCACGCTAATTGAAGCCTGGACGCCCCCGACCTCATCCGTTATGACTTGTGCCGGATCTACATTCGCGGAATTAACAGTTTTATCGGCTCCCAATTTTTGGGCAAGAGAAAGTTTTTCGTCATAAATATCGACCGCAATCACGTTGAATCCCATGGCTTTAGCATATTGAACTGCAATATGTCCAAGTCCACCGATTCCATATATTGCCACCCAGTCACCAGGTTTCGCACTTGAAACTTTTAACGCTTTATATGTTGTTACCCCAGCACAAAGAATTGGCGCAATTTCCTCAGAACTAACAGTGTCAGGAATTTTTCCGGCATAAGCAGCTGGAACTTTAAAATACTCTGCGAAACCACCATCAACGGAGTAACCAGAGTTTAACTGATGAGGACAAAGAGTTTCTCTTCCCTCTAAACAATACTCACATTCTCCACACGCAGAATGTAACCAGGCGTTACCAACACGGTCTCCTACTTTAATTGTTTTGACTCCATCAGCGACCTTTTCAACAACACCAACAGCTTCATGTCCTGGAATCAAGGGAAGTTTTGGTTTTACAGGCCAATCTCCAATTTTGGCGTGCAGGTCTGTGTGACAAACCCCAGAAGCTTCTGTTTTAACCAAAATCTCACCGTACTCCAATTCAGGTACAGGAACATCTTTAATTTCGAGATTCTTCGTAAACTCGTTAACAACTGCCGCTTTCATAACATCTCCTCCTTAAAAAGTTAGATTCATTTATAATACATGCAATTTTTATGCCAATTTATAAAGTGGATGAACTCAAGCTTTAACAACAATTAAGGTACCGAAAAAACGGCCAATCTGCCAATAAAACGGCAGAATGACCAAAAAATTGTCACTATTGAAAAATATTTACTTCTTTCAAGGCGACATAATTTGCAAAAGCGGTCGTCCGGGTTTTAAGAAATACACGTTTTTTATTGTTTTGCAGGGCCTAACGTTGCCTTGTTGCCTCCTTGTTCTTTTCATTTAAAATGTAACGGAGTTTTCTTTGGCTGATATTTAAATACCTCGCTGCCTCTTTACGGCTCCCGTTTGCTTCTAAGAGAGCTCTATTTACAAACTCTTTACTGACCCTGTGATCAAGTTCTTTCAATTGATTTTCTATTTCATCAAAGTCATATTTCGGCGGATTATCTAACGAATGAAGGATCCAGTCTTTCCAAGTAGACAAAAAGGATTTTAAATCCATTGTTTCATTTTTGTGTACCTGCGGTTTTTGAACAGCCACCTGATGTTGTGATTTGATGTTGAATCCAGAGATAATCTTTTCCGGTAAATCATCTGGGGTGATGATAACCTTTTCCCCTTCTATCAGAGAAGTTAGCTGTGTTACCATGTTTGAAAGTTCACGAATATTGCCGGGCCAACTGTAATTTTGAAGAAGATTCATTGCCGTCTCTGAAAACTTCAAGCGCGACTGATTTTTTTTGAGAAAATAGGAAATGAATAAAGGTATATCACTCCTTCGTTCGCGCAAAGGTGGAATATTCAGCTTAACCACATCAAG
The DNA here is from genome assembly GCF_055380755.1 of Virgibacillus ainsalahensis. Classification (NCBI taxonomy): domain Bacteria; kingdom Bacillati; phylum Bacillota; class Bacilli; order Caryophanales; family Bacillaceae; genus Virgibacillus; species Virgibacillus ainsalahensis. The sequence goes on from NZ_AP043943.1 coordinate 1,854,195, forward strand.
CCTGTAAAATAAATCCTCCCTGAATTTGTTTTGGGATACGGCCCTATTCAAATTAGCGTGAGAAGCGGCGATGATTTGCGTATTGGTTCTGAGCGTCTTTTCCCCTCCGATTCTCATGAACTCACGCGTTTCGAGTACTCGGAGCAATTTCACTTGAATATCTTGGGTCATTTCCGCTATTTCATCCAACAGTAATGTTCCTCGATTGGCAATTTCAAAGATGCCCTTCCTTTGGTTCGTTGCACCGGTAAAGGCACCTTTTTCATGACCGAAAAGTTCACTTTCCAAAAGCGAATGAGACAAGGCGCCGCAATTAATCCCGATAAATGATTGATCTTTCCTTGAACTTGCCTGGTGGATAAAACGAGCCAAAACTTCTTTCCCGGTGCCGGTTTCCCCCTCAATTAATACGTTGACATTTTTAGAAGCAATTTTATAAGCCAGTGTGGCTAAATGTTTCATCTCTGAATGTTTGCCTATTAGAAATCCAACATCGTTTGCGAGTGTATCAATCGTGTTCTGGGCGAATCCGCTGCCACTAAACAGAAAAGTATCAACTTGTTTTTCTAATTGATCGATGTTATCGAACGGTTTTTCAATATAATCGTCGGCTCCCAGTTTTATCGCCTCGACTGCCGTTTTTACCGTACTGTATCCAGTCATGATGATGGTTTTGCACAGCGGAATTTTTCTTTTAATTTCTTTTAATAAATCGAGTCCATTTGCATCAGGTAGTCTGATGTCTATCATAGCCAGTCCAAAATTTTCATGGTTCAAGCACTCTTTTGTTTCTTTTCCGCTCGCCGCTAGGGTTACGTCATACCCCTTTTCATTTAGTAATGCCTTCAGAAAGTTGCCAACCTCACGCTCGTCATCAATCACCAATATTTGATCCATTCTCAGCCTACCTTTCTTCTTTATGAGAGGTTGCAGGAATCATTAGTAAGAAAAGACTTCCCTGATCTTTTCTACTGCGAATCTCCAGTCTGCCGTTGTGCGTTTTTGCAATACCAAGACTTACAGACAGTCCCAATCCTGTCCCTTTCATTGCTTCCTTTGTCGTATAAAAAGGATAAAAAATTTCATCTTGTTTTGCCGATGGGATCCCCCTTCCGTTATCAGAAACTTTAAGCGTTACCCAATTCAAACCGTCCCACTCTTGAAGTCCGGTTCTTATCGTTATTTTTTTGTTAGGATGAGTACATTCCTCCAACTCGTCTTTTGCATTGATGAGAAGATTAATGAAGATTTGCTCAATTTGTTGCAAATTCCCATCAAAATCCGGTATATGCTGATCCAGTTGAATATCAAGCTGAATATTTTGTCGTTCAATTTGATAGCCTATTAAACTGGCTACCTGATCCACGGCTGAATTAATAGAACATTTTTCAAACATTAAATCGTCTTGCCTGGAAAAGGTAAGCAGATTGCTAATAATTTTTTTACTTCTATCCCCGCAGTTGCGAATGTCTTCCAACATACGATAAGATTGTTCTTTTTTATCAAACTTTCTCATTAACAGCTGAGAATTACCTAGAATGGCTGTTAATGGGCTATTAAGTTCGTGTGCCACCCCTGCGGCCATTTCACCGATTGCAGCCAGTTTGGCGGACTGCAACAATTGTGACTCCATATAGACTTTCTCAGTTATATCTTTCATACTGAGAATAGCTCCCTGAATGTCATCCGCATCATGATGGTAAACAGGGTATATTGATACTTCGAAAACACGGTTATTTTTTAACGAAATTTGTTCAAATACAGAACTTCCGTTAAAGAGATTCTTCAGTAAGAGTTTCTTATTCTCACTATCAGCTAATGAAAAAACACTTTCTAAGGTTTCCCCGTATATATGATGGTCAGGTACTTGAAGAAATCGGGAAACAGCTGCGTTAAAGCGCTGGATCACGCCATTTGTATCAACAACAACCAGAAGATCCTGTACACCATGGAATGTATTTTCCCATTCTTTCTTACTTTGAACAACGGCATTGTACAGACGGGAATTTTCAATACAAACTGCAAATTGATCTGCCAGCTGTTGAAAAAATGATTGGTCGGCTTGATTATATTCCATGCTTTCCTCACCTCCAAGACTAAACACACCGATAACTTTTCCTTTTAGAATTAGAGGTAAAATACATTGGTTTTGTATTTGCAGTTGGTCAAATCTTTCTTCTTTGGTATACGACACTATATTTTTATTATGATACGTCCGGAAAATCGCTTTTCGTTCTTTAATCACCTTCCAATAAAGCGACCCTTTTTCATGTATTTCACTTCCAACCGTCCTATGGTAGGAGTTCAATGGATAGACATGTTTTAAAAACAAGCGACCATCTTCTACCAGCGAAATGCTTAACCCGGTAAAACGGAAAATTTGGTTTAGTTTGTTCAGCAGATTCTTAAGCATGTCTTCCAGGGACATATCAACATTAAAACTTTTCATCATATCATTAATAATTTCCAGTTCTGTGTTCTTCTTTTGCATTTGCCCCACGGTTTTCTTCAGTTCTGTATAATAACTTTTTTTCGAGGATTTGATGCCAGTAAGTGATTCAATAAGGTTTTGTTTTTCGTGCACAAGGATTCCCTCCTAAATCGCCTGGTAAAACAGTTTTTCTACATCCCGGATATTTAGATCACGAGGATTGGTGATCATGCAGGCATCTTCCATGGCTATCTTGCTCATGGCGGATATATGGGATTCTTCCAGCCCCATTTCAGAGAATCGCCTGGGTGTACCGATATCATCGGCCAGTTTTTTCACGTGGGAAATCGCCTTCTGTCCGCTCTCCATTACCGTTAATCCTCTTGTGTCTTCCCCCATCATCACCGCAATGTCTGCAAAATGTTTTGGAGCAGCAATTAAATTGTACTCCATCACGTAGGGTAACAAAACGGCATTGATTTCTCCGTGGGCTAGTGGAAACCGCCCCCCGATGGCATGGGACATTGCATGTACTGCACCTAAAATGGCGTTGGAAAATGCCAGCCCTCCCTGTAAACTCGCCATGGCCATGGAAACTTTCGCTTCTTTATTTGACCTTGAGGCAACGGAAGGACGCAAATATTCCGAAACAAGGGAAATGGCGTTTTTTGCCTGTACGTCCGTTAGGGGAGTAGCAGCAACACTTACATAAGATTCAATCCCATGTGACAAAACATCTAACCCCGTTGACGCTGTGAGAGCCGAACCTTTTGTTGAGAGTGTATCAGGGTCCACAATCGCAATATCCGGAACAAGCGATTTCGATATAATCGTCAACTTCTTTTTTGCTTCTGTATCCACAATAATGGAAAATTGCGACACCTCTGATCCTGAACCGGCCGTTGTGGAAACCATCACTAAAGGAGGTAACGGGCGGTTGATTTTATCGACACCTTCATAATCCTGTATTTTTCCTCCGTTCGAGGCAATAATAGCAATTGCTTTCGCCGCATCAAGTACACTTCCGCCACCAACGCCAACGACAGCGTCACACTCGTTTTCTAGATAGACTTTTACTCCCCGGTTGACCTCATAATCTTTTGGATCAGAAGTTAATTCATTAAAAACTGCATTAAGAAGATTAACAGACTTACAATTTTTCACAACTTCTTCCTCCCATCCCGCGTTAGCCACGCCATCGTCACTAACAATTAGCACCTTTTTAGCACCAAGCCTCTGGCAGCTTTCACCTACCTGGTTAATCGCGCCATCTCCAAAAATAATTTCCGGTGTAACAAATTTACTAATATACATTGGCACTACCTCCATTCTTTAATTTGTATTTCCCGATTTCACAATAAAGATGACGCACTCGCATGTAAATCGCCATAGCAGGAATCTTTCCATCGATTTTTGTTGCTCAATATCTACAAAATTAGGAAGGTGTTTCTGCGTGTTATTTAACGATTACCCCATTACCCGTTTTCTTTCCAATAAGTTTTATCCATTTCTGTTTAAACATCGCTTCCCCGTTTTCTATTGTATGGAGAAAGGCCTGTTATTTCATTTCCTGTATCAATTTCATGATTTATATCATGGATGATCTGCTCTTTTATTTGATTATCTGTCTTGGTCAATGCCAGCCACCTTTTCAAGTGAACTGGAACGTCTACAACTTCAACTTGGTTGATTTCCAATCCAGTATTTTTAAATAGTTCAATAAATTGGGACTTCTTCAGAGCACTCGAGTGGGAAGGATCTCTGAGCCTTTCATAATGATTATAAAGGCGGTGCAATTCATTATCTTCAGGAGAAATCATATCGATTACGCCGACAGCCCCGTTACGAACGCATACCTTACTCATTTCCTGTAGGATTCTATTCGGATTTGTAAAATGATGAAAACCTAGTCTGCTAACAACCAACTCAAAGGACTCTTGTTTAAAGGGGAGATTTTCAGCGTGAGCAATGCGAAAGGCAATATTTGATATACCCTTTTGTCCTGTTTGTTTCATTCCTTCGTTAATCATTTCTTGAGATATGTCAATGGAAGTAACACGATTAACAAAAGGAGCTATGGATTGACTCAAAATGCCGGTACCTCCCGCAACATCCAAAACAGACATACCTTTTTCTAAGTCCAGACTATCCAAAATCCAGGTCAAAAGATCCTCTTGATTCAAAGTTAACGACTTATTTGAAAAGCCTGCTGCCTGCTTTCTAAATTGTTCTTTAATTTTCTTCTCGTGTTCCTTACTCATTCCACTTTGCACCTCTCAACTGGTGTTTTTGTAAAAAAATGAGTCTTTTCGAATACTTGGCCGGGTTTAACAGTAGCACCTTCCTTATTCAAGAAGTGTCAGCAATAGATAAGCTTTATGATAAAAACATGTTACAGTAATGTACATTAAATAAGAGAATGAGATATTATGTACATTGTCTGTCAAAAAATGATAATGTGTAAAATAAATAAACAAGAAAAATAGCTCCTCTTGTTATGATAAAATGAATTCTATGTTAATTTACTATATTTCCAACTTTTCGCCTATAAATTAGCCCATGGGTCTTCTACTAGTTGCGGACGAACTGCTGTTTTTAGCAATACACCTTTTCCCCTTGCCCATTCTCTTAATGAAAAAGCACCTACTGGTAAGATAACTTGTGCATCAATGAACATCGGAAAGTTCTTAAATTGTTCAAGTAAAACTCGTGATTCATCAATTCCAATTGGTTTCTGCGGTGTAATTACAATATCAAAATCACTATTTAATGTCGTCACTTTTCTTCCTGATACCATTTCGAAACCTATACTTCCAGCTGGTCCCCATTCTAAAACGTCATTTAACAATAATTTTAAATCTTTGAATGTTTTTTTTACCTGAGGTAGATGTAAGTATTCGGGCTCTAACTTTGTAAGATCAAGTGGCCGATAGTGGGTCTTTACGCTTGCGGGCATTATATAAGTTGCAAATCGCTGTGATTTAGTAAAACCGCGAACTCCAACTGGTATTTTTTCTCCGATTGTTCCCCCCCACCTTACGACGACAATAGGTGAAATGTCCAAGGAAGTTTTTATCCATTCAGGAATATCTTTATTACCAGTTTGAAGTTCTTTCCAGCTGGATATTACTAACAAGTCATGTGGTTTCATCATTAACACCTTCTTTTGGTTTCTTATGGTTTCCTATCGACTTTTTGTACGAATGTTTGAAAGCTAGAAACTAAAATTCAATCTCGCCTTATCTTTGAGAAGAGAGTATCTAACCATTTAATTTAGATTCAGAGTCTTTAAGGGAAGAAAGGGGTGATGTAAAATTCAGGAAAAGGCAAATTACAATATTCTCTTAAGTGACTTTATCAGTTATTTCATATACCCTTTTAATACATCATCGTTGTGCTTTTCCAATAGTTGTTGTGCTTTATTTAGTTCATTGGTTTGTAAATATTGTATGAGTAAAGAATGTTCTTTCAGTGACTTAGAAATTTTCCCTTCCATAGAAAAGGAATTACTTTGTACAGTTAATAACGGGGTCCCGAGGCGATTATATATGTCATTAATCATTTGACTTCCACTCATGTCTATAATGTGTTGGTGAAATGAATGGTTGAGCCTTGCATACTTGCCGGGATCTTTTTCATTTTGCATTTCCTCAAGCTTTTCATCCATCAATTTTAAGCCATCCTCATCAATACCAGCAGTCGCAATTCTTTTCATTGCTAATGACTCTAGGAAATTCCGAATTTCCAAAAGGTCAAAAATTTCAGTTTGCGAATATTTACGCACAAGCGCAGCCTTCCGTGGAGGCTTTTCCACAAGTCCTTCTAACGTTAAAATATAGAAAGCATCACGAATAGGAGCTCGACTAATACCATAAGTCTCTGCATAGCTATTCTCCACAAGCTTATCACCTGGTTTAAGCTCACCAGAGATAATTTGTTCAGTGATGTATGCAGCAATTTGATGTGAAAGTGCATCCTTAATAATTTGATTTTCCATAGTCTGTTTATCCCCCGCCATTGTTATACGTGATATTATGACAAGAAGACCCACAGAAGGGGTCCCCTCGTATTAATCATACCATTGTTTCAGCATTTCTTCTCTTACTTTGATAGAGTTGGCTCGGCTTGTCTTAGCTAGTGATGAATGTAGCCTATTTTTTAAACTAAAATCTTCTTTTAAAAGGATATCCTGAATAGCTTGTTGCAGCCTATTACAAACGTTATCCACATCCTGTTTAGTAGGATGATCAGCATGTATACCACCAACAAGTTCATGTAGTGCTCCTAATGTTTGGAAGGAATGAATATCATATGCCATTGCTGGTGCATCTTTAGTGACCTGCTCCAGCTCATCAATTGTTCGTTTCGTCACCCTTGCTGCAGATTCTTTAGACATCACATGTACATTGACTTCATCGTCATCGAATGCAATCAACCGATTAGCTTGTAACCCATGGCTAAGGAATGCCCCCGAAATAGCATTTCCTACAAGTAGAGCTACTATCGGATGGCCTGCTATACGCGCCTCTGCATATGCATTCACGGCGGCTGCACAAGCTTGGTGTATACCCAATAACTCTTCCTTATAGCCATATGCCTGACTTGGAACGTCAACGATTGCTACTATAGGACGACGTTGAACTTTACCAGCATCTGCATCTACAACTTCTTTTATAGAACTAGCAAGTGCCCATCCTTCTACTAATCCAACTTCACCACCTCTCACTCGAGGAAAAGGATTATGAGGATCTGGTCCCACGGTAATGAAGCGGGCTAATTCGTTACCCAGATTGGCATCTCCGTACCAAACAGTAGATGCCCCTTTTGTTTTAGGACATTTAAGTGACGTTAAAGCATAAAACCATTTTTGTCCGCGACTACTAGCTTCTGGAGGAAATTGCTGTGTGTTAAATTCAACAAACGTCCGTGATGCAGAAACAAGTTCCCTAAAATTATTAGGTGTAATATCATTATTAGGATCGACTTGTTTAAGTAAAGATAGGTTTTGTTCTATTTGAGTACATTTTGATTTAGATAGTTGATTTTCAAACGCCTTTCTTACCGAAGTAGCGATTTGCTTTACATCGTCATCAACGAGCTCTTCTGCTAATGATGTAGCCACACGCTGTGCGCCTCCAATACTTTTCCAAATAAGGGGACGGTCTTTACTGTCCAATTCTGAGATCCCAGCTTCTTGTTCAACGACTTCAGGGCCATTCAAACCGAGACGACCTTCAGTAGTCATAATCAATTTATCAAACAATCCTGCAGTGATGGACATACCGCCAAAACTACCTATTTTTCCTGGTATTACACCGATTACAGATACATGTTTCCTTAAAGCGACAACCGCAGCCTGAATCTCTGCGATGGCCAACAATCCGTAGTTGGCCTCTTGAAGACGGATTCCTCCAGTGTCAAGAATTATCACCGGACGTGTTTTAATACCGTTAGAATAATCTTCTAAGACCATCTCTAAAGCAGCTGCAATCTTAGCCCCGGAGACTTCCCCAATTCCACCTCCTTGAAACCCACTTTCGATAGACATAACCACCGTTGATTCTCCATCTATTTCTCCCTTTGCCACGATAACGCCATCATCGTTCTGAGGAACAATTCCCTGCTTTTCAAGATGTGGTGAAGCCAAACGATCAAAGGGCCCTAATAATTCACGAAAGGAACCCGAATCCAATATTTGTTCCGCTCTTTCTCGTGCATTACACTCTACAAAACTTACTCTTTCACCTATACTATTCATATTCTTGGCTCACCTCCCATGCCTGTTCTAAGCGGAGATTAACTACTCCTGGCGTGGCTCCGAAATCATTGATTTCTATATAAGCTGCTAGATCGTGAACTGAAAAAAAACGATCTAAAATTGCCCCCCATGTTCCTGCAAAACCTTCAGTTCCTGTACGAATACATACATTGGCTTCATTTTGATTTTGTGGCTCCATTAGAATTTCCAAATCTCCCGAACCTACTACTCCTACATGAACAAGCTTCTTCAATGGTGTTTTAGCTTGATAAGAAAATTTTATTGTTTCCAACTAAGAACCCCCCTTTTTATTGACTTTCTATCATATCTAAAAATATTGTAGCCGCTAATAGGTCGGCACTGCCACCTGGAGATACTCCAATTTCACTCATTTCTGTATTTAGACGTTGAAGTTCTTTCCAATTTAGCTTGTCGTGCTCGATAATTTTACGAGCCCTTTTCTTTACGTTTATTAAAGCCGAATAGCCACCACGATGAAGAATACAAGTATCATCAAGTTCAGCCACAATAGCTAATAGAGTATAAAGCTGTGCTGTAGTTTTACTAAACCCTTTTTTGCGTGCAATTTGAAGCATTGGTAAGCCGATATTAATGATATGAGGAAATCCATTTGTTGCCTCACCGCGGGCTCCACTTACATTAAATTGCTTTTGTACTTTCAAACCATTTGTGTCCCTGTTACCCTGATAACAATCGTCTGGAAAACGAGCAAGTTTAGCTGCGAGACGGCAAATATCACGGCTATTCTTTACGAATGGAGTAAAAAAAACAGATGCGGCTGTTAATAATCCCAGAGCCCATATTGCACCTTTGTGTGTATTTACCCCCTCTGTAGCTTCTAGCATTTCTTTCTCGCCTTTACGTCCAGCTGCTGCTATCTTTTCCCGCATATCTTGGGAAGGATGCTTATTCATTGCAATATCTGCGATTCGTTTAAACGTTGGTTCTAATGTTAGTGCGGAACGTTCCATAAGCGCTAGATTCATATCGCTATGGGCACCGCTGTCCCACTGGTCAACTAGGCCTGGTTTCGGAGTTAACCGTACTTCCGCAAGCAACGATTCTGTCGCTTGTTTACCTCTTACACTAGCCAAGGTACTATTAGAAACATTTATGGTACTCATGACCAATAGCTCCTGAATTGTTGTGGGGGATCATATAAGTCATCAGACCAAGTTATCAAATCTTCTACACTTTGTGCAGCTAATAGGGAACGCTTAGCATCAGCTCGACGAATACCTAGGTCTTCTGGGTAGGCGACGATACCCTTTGAACGTAACTGTTCTTTTTTCTTAAGACTTTGTTCTTGCCCGACGGGTGTTACGCCTGCTACAGCAGCAATGGCTTCCCTGCGTTCGGCGATGCTATTAGTTTTATAAAGATAAGCAATACCTTCCTCGGTAACGAGATGAGTCACATCTTCACCATATATCATGACCGGAGGTATATCTAAACTCGTCTCTTTAGACACATCAATAGCGTCAAGTCGCTCCACGAAAACTGGACTATTTCCTTGCTGATGCGTTTCCATCATTTGAACAACAAGTTTTTTACCACGAACCAACGTTTCTTCCGGATTCATCATATCAAGCCACGCGGGTGTAGAGTGACGTCTTCCTTTAGGGTCATGCCCCATATTTGGAGCACCACCAAATCCTGCTAGTCTGCCTCTAGTTACTGTTGACGAGTTCCCCTCGTAATCCATTTGCAGAGTAGAGCCGGCAAAAAGATCAATGGCATATTGGCCTGCCATTTGACAGAGTGTCCGATTCGATCTAAGCGTTCCATCTTGACCGATAAAAAACACATCTGGGCGCTCTGAGATGTATTTTTCCATACCTCGTTCTCCGCCGAAACAGTGGATGCTTTCTATCCAACCGCTTTCTATTGCAGGAATAAGTGTAGGATGTGGATTCACAGCCCAATGCTGACAAATCTTACCTCTTAAACCAAGGGATTCCCCATAGGTTGGAAGAAGTAACTCAATAGCAGCTGTATTGAAGCCAACTCCGTGATTCAATGATTGAACTTGATGTTTTTCATAGACCCCTCGTATCGTAATCATTGCCATTAGTATTTGAATCTCTGTAATATGGCGGGGATTTCGTGTGAATAATGCTTCAAGTTGATAAGGTTCTTCGGCAACTACGATGACATCAACCCATGAAGAAGGAATATCCACTCTTGGCAATTCGTCCACTTGCTCATTCACCTGAACGATAACAATACCTTCACGAAAAGCAGTGGCTTCTAAAATAGTAGGTGTCTCTTCCGTATTCGCACCTGTATAGAGGTTCCCTGCTGCATCTGCCTTGTCGGCAGCTACAAGGGCAACAGAAGGAATTAAATCAATAAACAAACGACCGTATAGTTCTAAGTAAGTGTGAATATTTCCCATTTCCAATTGACCATCATCAATCATCTGGGCTACTCGTAAGCTTTGTGGCCCAGCATAAGCGAAATCAACTCGGTTCGCTATTCCTTTTTCAAAGATATCAAGATGCTCGGGTCTCGAAATACTGGACATAATCATATGGAGCTCCTTTACGACGTCCGGATTCACAGTAGCAAGGGCAGTTGACAAAAATGAAGCTTGTTTTTGATTATTTCCTTCTAATACAACCCTATCTTTCGGGCGAATCAATGTCTCTAGTACTTCAGTAATATGATCAGCTGCAACATATTTTCCCTCTAAAAGATGTTCAGCTTTTTGCATGCGAGCACTTTTTTCGTCTCTTTTGGTTGTCCATGAACGTTTAACTTTGGTATTTTGAATCATTGTTATTCATCCCTTCTAAAATAATTGGTTATCGATTTCACATTATTTACTAGTGAAAGTGCACGTGAATTTTCAAAAGTCTGGTTGATAAGGTCTGTATGAACACGTCCAGGAGGAAGTTGTACAAACTGACGAACTCCGCGTTCATATAACATGGTCATACCATCATGCCAACGCACAGGGGCCTCAATATTGAAGGCGAGGTCTTTTCGGATAGATACTGGGTCCCACAGCATCCTTGCTGTTCTATTAGCAACATAAGGCACTTCGGGTCTAGCAATGCTCAGCTTATCTAGTTTCTGATCAAGTCTTTTTGCTAAATTTGAGAATAACGGACAATGAGAAGGGACAGTAACATTCAACCATTGTACCTTTCTTGCTCCCTGTTCACTAGCAATTTTAAAGGCATATTCTATACTGTTTCTACACCCAGAAATCGCAATTTGGCCGCCGGAATTCTCGCTGGCAATATAAACGGTATGGCCTTTATCACGCGCTTCATCCAGCAATATTTCAACCACGTGAAAAGGCAACCCTTGAATAACTCCCATACCATAACCTGAGGGAAAGGCTATCTCCATTTCCTCTCCACGGTATTTCACAACCTGAAGTGCATCATCGAATGAGAGCACGTTAGCAATTACAGCCGCAGTGAATGCCCCCACAGAATGTCCAGCAACAAATTTAGGTGTAAGACCTTCTTCCATGAGTGCTCGTGCACAACCTACACCAATGGTAAGTAAGGATAGTTGTATATTTCTAGTTGATTCAAGGGCACTAGATTCACCCCAAATATAAGGGTCTTCATTTATACAGGCACGTGCTTTTTCTATCGTTTCACGAACTTTCGAGTGTTCCGGAAGAGAATTTAGCATGTGCGGAAATTGTGAGCCTTGACCCGGAAATAAAAATGCAACCATTTTACCTCACCACCTAGGATTGTTATTAACAACATTAATTGACAATTAATTATTTATAAAGAAATAATTAAGCGCTGAAGACTGCTCTCATGATGAGAAATATGATCGATGGGCCAAGCAAACAGCTAAGTCCCGTATAAAAAGTAGCAGTCAAAGCCCCATATGGAACAAGCTTTGGGTCCGTGGCCGCCAAGCCCCCAGAAACACCACTCGTAGTCCCTAATAAACCACCGAACACAACCGCAGAGCGAGGATTATTTAAGCCAATGTATTTTGCTACAAAAGGTGTTGCTGACATTGTAAGCACAGATTTCATAAGTCCAGCTCCAATACTTAGGGTGATAACTTCAGAACTAGCACCAATAGCAGTACCCGTAACGGGTCCGGCAATATAGGTGGCTGCACCTGCCCCGAGGGTGGTTAAACTAATCGCATCCGTATATCCAAACATTATTCCAAGGACTATACCAACGATAAACGATAGTATGACTCCTACAAAAAGGGAAATCACCCCAATAAAACCCGCTTTTTTTAGTTCATCCATACTTGCCCCAAAAGCTGTAGCAACAATGGCGAAATCCCTCAACATGGCACCGCCTAACAGACTAATACCTGTAAATAATTGAACATCCGCTATGCCACTATCACCACCGGTTTGAACTCCGCCAAAATATGCTAAAACGAGCCCAAGAACAATTGCAATCGCTGACCCATGGACATGACCGCGTGTTAAATAACGTGAGATAAAGTATGCAAAAAACATAATCGCTCCTATAAGGGAAAAAGCGAATACTAAGCCATTATCGACAAACACATTAAATATAGAATCCATCATAGCATCCTTCTATCCTCTCCAGGATTATAAGTTTCCTTTCGATTTTTTCCAATATTGCTAATCAGGGGGACAAATAAGAATCCCGCAATTACAGCAGAAACTCCAGCAGTTATCGCTAACGGACCACCTTCTATTGCTCCGACCACATTTTGATTTGCAGCCATTGCTACAACAATTGGGATATACATCGATCCCCAGAAAGATAAGCCATCTTGCGTCGGAATACTTAAGCTTCCTCGTTTTTTTAATGCATCTATAACGAGAACCAAAATGAGCATTGCAATCCCTACTCCACCAACGTTAGCTTCCACACCAATCACAAGTCCGAACATTTCTCCAAGAATGATACCGAGAAGCGTACATCCAGCTAACAAGGCAACACCGTATATGACCATATAATCCTCCTCTTAAGTAATCGCTTACATAAATTGCATACAGTCGACTGTGTGTTAGTGCATATTATACTGGGGACCACAAAACAAGTCAATGAATATTTTGATAATAATCATATTTCTATAAATTCCGTCAACCTTCTGCCAATGTGCGGCAGTCGTATCCGTCGATACACTTTTTCCGAAGAATATCTTCAACCACTGTTCTGCCGAATTTACTAGTACTTCAATCCCCATGACTTTAAAGTCATGGGGCGTGCAGGAATATTGACGGGAGGGTTCGGAAAATGTGGTTACGTCATTCCCATTCTCGGTTGTAACGTTAGGATTTCTCATGATTCATCCTCTGTATTTCAAGCGTTAAAGCGCTTATAACAAAACTTGTCGTGCGGCGCCCTTTTCTCGAACTATAGTGTTCAAAATGTAACTGGGTAAATGGATGATGCAGAGACGTACTTACTCACGTAAGATAAATAGAACAAAAGCTGTTAAGCATTGGGTTATTATTTAGTCAACAAAGTGGAGGAACTAATCCTCCGCTTTGCTTTACAGAAAGACCATGAAGGAATGAAATTCATATTCCATTCCAGTACCCTATTGCGGAAGATCGCTACCAAACACTTTGGGGTTTATTACTGAAAGATAAATCCAAAAGAAATACCAAGACACTAACAGTTACTTAAAAAAACTCAATAGATTCTACTAAATTATTAACTTAAACTTTTAACTCATGTGTCAAACTGCCCCTTTTATTGAACAACAGCAGATTGTAATTAGTCCATTAATTCATTTATGAGATCGCTTCTTGTGACAAGCAAAAATACTTCATTGCTAACTCGTTCGTAACTTGCAAACGCCTCATTTCTTCATCATTAATTAATTTACAATGCGCAATTTTATTTCGAATTGGAACGGTTCTTAATAGTTGGGAGTATACTTCTTTTGGAATATCAGCAAAACAGGGGTAAGCTTGCAGCATGGAGATGAGTTGGTGGTAATTAAAGGAGTTAAATCCTATTAAACAAGTTTTATATTTCATGGTTACGGGAGCTTGAATCTGCCAGCCAATCCCATAAGTTTGCTCCATCGTTGTTTCAATGTATTGCCTCACCCTAGTTTCAATTTCAAACAGCAATCCATAAGCTTCTTTCATATATTCGGTTTGCATATAATCGTTCTCCTTGTGTCAATAGTAACAGTTAAACTATATTTCTCTGTGTCTGTAGTAATAAAGTTCGACATGGAATATCGAAATCCTGCATTAAAACCGATTTTTTCTCAAAAAATTCCTCTCCCTTATGGAGAGGCTAATCAATGTATGCATCTAAGACACTATCTAAAGGAAGTACTGTTCGATCATTATCATTTAACTGGATGCTTTTATTCATCGAATCAGTTTTCCAGTTTAGCTGCAATCTGATGATAGTCATGGTTTGAATAATATTCAATCTTAACCGTCAACTCATTATAAATGACCATATGCAATTTTTCTTCAATATCCTGTACTTTTGATTATCCTAGATTGGCTTCTCCTTATATTCCTGTTTTTCCATGTGTGATTTAATAACTGAATATCTCCGGCATCATTAACGAATTCCATTTAACAACATAAGAGTTAGAAAATGAGATATAAGGAATTGCTGCATAGCGCTAACATTAAATCAGTCTCTCGCAGCGATTTTATAACACTTGGCATATCTAAAGCATTCACAAATTTCATTAATTTCTGCTACACCAGAATTTGTATAGCTTTCGCGCTCTTTTTGAAGTTTTAAGTAACGGAGTATAATAGAGTGGCATCAACCTTTGTTCTGCCGAATCTACCTTTACTTCAAGACCCGTGACCTGCCAGTCATGAAGCATGACGGGATGGTTTCGGAAAACGTGGTTCCTTCATTCCCATCCTCGGTTGTAAAGTTAGGATTAATAATTCCTGTATTTCACGCTTCAAATCGCTTATAAAGAACTTGTCAAGCGATGCTCTTTATAGGGACAATGGAAGAAATGATTACTTTACTAGTGAATGATTTTTCGTTTGTCCTTTCCCCTTGGTCATCTTGATTGTAACCTAGAAAGGACTTTGGAAACATTCTACTAACCCCTTCTATATCTTTCAACTCTTCCTGATGGCGTACCATAAAGTATGAAGAAGTTTATCTGAAAGAATACAATAGTCCAAGGGAGGCAAGGCAAGAACTTAAAAATTATATTACATTCTATAACCAAAAACGAATACATCAATCACTAGATTATCAGACTCCACAGACTGTCTACTATTCTTAAAAAATATCATTTTGTATATAAGGATAGAATAGAGCCATTGTCACGACAATTTGAATAAAATTTACAGTAAGAGAACTACACTTTGTAAGCCACCATTGACCTTGCTTTTGTCCGGAGTTAATTGCAGGTTAGCTAAAAATAAAGCCTAGAGGCTCACCTGTAACAAATGGTAACACGGACAAATCAATTCTAAGCATTCGCTGGCGGGGCCCCGACCCCTTCCACCGAATACTAAGAATTGGACGCTACGGTAAATGGCAAGCAGCAGAGCTGTGGCTAGATTCAACACTGAGAAAGCATCTATCTCCGTCGTGACAGGTGTTGTGTTTTATCCATGGACAGTGAATTAAATTAACAAAATATTCAATTTACCCTCCTCGTTCTTAGGGAACCTTTGTGAAGCTCCTCCTTGACAAAAGTTTTTTAGTGAATGAGAATGATGATGAAAACTGCTAAATCCCACTAGGGAGCATCCCCACGCTCCCCCACCTTAAATATTTAAAAACCGTGTCTTGACAATGGGGTCCACTTTAAATCGTATCGGTATGCTCTATCATAATCGCATATTTTTCCGACATAAAGTGGGATTTAGCAGCATTTAACCCCCCTTTTTCTGCACTATAACTATATAAGGTATTATGGGATAAAAGGAAATTTTTATAGGAGCGAAGTTTGTTACCGGGTATCCTATTAAAAATATTCAGCAGATCCCCTTTTAAATACTTTTGAATCTTTTCCATATACTGATTTACACCCAATGTATCACAGGTTTCAATAGCATAAAGAAAAATTTCTCTATATTTATGACTTTCTTCAATTCTTTCATCCACTGTCTTGCTGCGAATTGTATCCATCTATAGGTCTCTTTTATATATGGAGGTGCTTTTATTAAATATTTTACAGACAACGAGTAAAATTCTTTCCTTACATCGGTCTTTCTAATTGATAGTTTTACTTTCACAAAATCCTATTGCTTTACCATCACTAAATAAAGGCAAAATTTGTCAATAACTTCTTTACAGTTGATCCATTTTATCCAACATCTCCGTTTTAGTGGGATTCGTATACAACAATGTCGTATGAATATTTGAATGTCCAGCCTGATTTGCCACTTCATGAATACTCATTCCCTTATTAATTGCATTCGAACAGAAGAAATGACGTAACACATGAGGTGTGATCTTTTTACCAACCTCTTTTGAATATTTCTGAAATGCTGTATTAACAACGGTTCGATCAAGTCGCCGATTCCGATTACTAGGAAACAGGTAATCACTATCTATTCCTTTTTCTTTCCTTTCCTTCAACCAGGACTGTAATGCTATACGAACCTTCGCACTCATGTAAACAATTCTCGTTTTATCCCCTTTTCCATTTCTCACCGTAATTTCTCGCGTTACCAAATGAACATCATGAACATGCAAATCCAATGCTTCCGATAGTCTTAGCCCAGCATACGCAAATATCGTAGCTAAAGCATAATAGCGCATATGATCATCATCCAATATGACCTGCCGAAATTTCTCCACATCTTCATATACTACCGTAGATAAAGAAGCATATTGTTGTTGCACTTTTTCAAAATCCTTTTTTTCAATCACTACATTAGGCTGCACACATAATTCTTCCACCAAAAATTGGTTAAATTTCATTAATCCACTTATCTTAGTATTAATCGTTTTAGGATTGAGCTTTTTAACCGTTTTCAAAAAGGAGATATACTCAAGTATATTTTCACGATGAAGTTTTTGAAAGGATACGTCTTTCGATTCATCAAACCATTGTAAAAATCCTCTGGCTGATTGAACATATCCTTTTATCGAGTTTTCTTTCAATCCATTGTTTTGCAAATAAATATAAAATGATTCTATCATTTTTTCACTCCATAAATTATGTTGGATTCTGCAAATGTCTTTTCCTCTAAATTATGTTGGATTATATACTAATAATTCTATCAAACGAAAAGAAAAACACAACATAAATGATATTATGTTGTGGAATGTAGAACTCTCTATTTCTCTTATTTATTATTAAAATCCTAGTTATAGGCGAAAAGTTTCCAGTATTATTGTTCAATTATTACTACTTAGACTTGCAGTTACAGTAATTATCCTTTATCCATTTATATCCTTCATAATGTTTAGTTTATCATACCACCCATCTTTGAGAGACAATTTTATTAGAATATAGGATAGCAAAAATCGGTAATTGCAAACTTTTTTCTATCGTTCAATCCTATAAAATTTAAAATAAGTTGCAACAGTTAGCAATCTCTTAACGAAATAAGTATGTTAATCGCAGAGGTGAAAGAAACAACCTTTACAGTGACGGAATCAATTTAACGATGGTTGATATAAGAGTTAAAAAATATGGAAAGACATATTTCCGTGACTGGGAACAAGAAATTCTCTGACACCTATATTTTTTTGCTTAAATACAGCATTTTCTTTCCATGCTTATGGAATTAATTTGAAAGGATATATTACCGTCAATTTTATCAAATGATTTTTAAATATTGACAAAACCTATAGGAATTAATATGATTATATTAATCTATTACCTTAGCATAAGGAGGTGAGAGAGTGAAAAAGAGCACCAAATGGTATAACAATCAATTCTTCCCGTGGCTATTACCAATTGTCATTGTGGTGCTGTGGCAAATACTTGGTCATTATAAAATTATTACATCAACATTATTACCGACTCCAATCGAAGTTGTACAAGCCGGGATTCAATTATTCCAAACAGGCGAACTGCAAAAACATGTTTTGATCAGTACACAACGTGCGTTAATTGGATTTGCCATAGGCGGAATTATCGGTTTTCTTTTTGGACTACTCAATGGTACGATATTATTTTTTGAGAAAATGATTGATACAATTATTCAAATGATTCGAACTATTCCCCATTTAGCGTTGATTCCACTTGTTGTTTTATGGTTCGGGATTGGCGAAAGTGCAAAAATATTCTTAGTTGCAGTTGGGGTGATGTTCCCGATTTACATTAATACATTTAATGGTATTAAAAATGTTGATCCAAAGTTAATTGAGATGGGATCTGTTTATGGATTATCAAGATGGAAGTTGTTTACGAACATCATCTTACCAGGCTCCCTACCTGCGATTTTAGTTGGTGTTCGTTATGCGCTTGGAGTAATGTGGATATCACTTATTGTTGCAGAAACAATTGGGGCAGATTCAGGGATTGGATTTATGGCAACGAGTGCTCGCGAATTCATGCAAATGGACATTGTTGTTTTAACGATTGTGCTTTACGCAATTTTAGGTAAGTTATCCGACTTTATTGCGAAGATGTTTGAGCAACGTTTATTAAAATGGAATCCATCCTTCAATAAAAAGTAAGATTGGAGTTAGACTGGGGGGATAAGGATGTTCAGCATTGAACTAAAAGATGTAGGTAAAAGCTTTGGAAATAATGAAGTCTTACATAATATCAATTTATCAGTTAATCAGGGGAGTTTCACTGCCATTGTTGGACGAAGTGGTTGTGGAAAAAGTACACTTTTGCGAATCATCGCAAAGTTAGAAGAAGTTTCGAAGGGAACATTATCGTTTTCAGGTGATGAATCAAAAGAGCCAAAAATTCGCATCATGTTCCAAGATGACCGACTCATTCCATGGAAAAATATTTTAAATAATATCTCTATCGGTGCGGTCAATCAAGCAGCAGCAAAGGAATCGCTTAAAGAAGTCGGATTGATCGATAAGAAAACTGACTTGCCCGATCAATTGTCAGGCGGACAAAAACAGCGTATTGCCCTTGCTCGTGCATTAGCGACTAACCCTGATATTTTACTATTTGACGAACCGCTTGGTGCACTTGATGCACTTACACGTATGGAAATGCAAAATTTAATTGAAAATCTATGGCAACAACAGCAATTCACTTCTCTTCTCGTTACTCATGACGTCACAGAAGCCGTACACTTAGCTGATCGAGTGATTGTCATTGACAAAGGGAGTATTCAATTAGATGAAGAAATTGATCTACCCAGACCTCGCGTACGTGATGAAAAATTTACTTATTATGAGAAAAAAATATTAGACCAAATTTTAGGGGGATAAATGATGAAAAGAGGAATTTTTATTTTAGTAACATCATTAGTGATGCTAGTATTAGCTGCCTGTAGTAGTGATTCTACTACAGGAACTGCTGAAACTGACTCCGGTTCAAATAACAGCAATCAAGAAGAAGTAATCACCATCGGTTATCAAAGAGGTAACACTATAAATATCTTAAAAGAACATGGTAATTTAGATGAAGCATTAAACGAAGCTGGTTATACCATTGAGTGGAAAGTATTTTCTACTGGTACCGTATTATTAGAAGCATTAAATACGAATAATATTGATTTTGGTCACGCATCTGACGGTAACGCTGTATTCATACAGTCTGGTGGCCATCCGCTAAACTATCTAGCTTCTGAAGCACCATATCCAGAGGGAGTTGCATTAGTCACTAAAGAGGATTCAGATATTGAAACAGTAGAAGATTTAATAGGGAAAACGGTTGGTGTAACTAGAGGTGGTAACCAACATTACTTATTATTAGTTGCATTAGAAGAAGCAGGCATTTCTTTAGATGAAGTGGATATTAAGTTTTATAAAGATGCTGCAGAAGGCTTATCAGCATTTACGCAGGACGAGTTTGATGTATACGGTTCATGGGATCCATATTTAGCAATTGCGGAAGATACGATTGAAACACGTACCATTCTGAATGGTACTGATTTAACTGAAAATCGTACATTCTACTTTGCGACAGAAGAATTTTTAAATGAAAAACCTGAGGTTGTAAAAATCATATTAGAAGAATTACAAAATGCTGACCAATGGGCAAATAGAAATAAAACAGAAGTTGCTGAAATTTTAGCTGCTGAATTAGGTTTAGAAGCAGCTCCTCTGGAACAAGCAAATGAACGTCGTACGTTCGGTGTTGAAAAAATTGATGAAGAAATTATTACAAGTCAGCAACAGTTAGCAGATAAATTCTATGAAGTAGGACTACTTGAAAATGACATCAGTGTGGAAGACGCTGTCAACATCGACGAAGCAGTTATTCCGAGTAACCTAGAATAATATTGGAGGGATTCATATGACAAAGATGGTAGAAAATGCATTCTTAAGCTATGGAAAGTCTGATGCTCCTGTAAAAGTGGAAGTATTTTTAAATCTTGCATGTCCTTACTGTGCAACATTTTTCGAAGCAGCAGATCAAGGCTTAACACCCTATATTAAAAACGGCCAAGTACAGTATATTATTAAGCATTATGACAAACCCCGAGAAATGCTATTATATGGTACTTTAGTCAATTTATTCCTTGACTACAATGATCCAGAACGTATTTATACAATTATGAAAGACCTATTCGCTAACCAAAGCGAGTGGAGTGAGTCACATAGCAACTCCATCAAAAAAATGTTAGTAGACCAATACGGATTAAAAGAAGAACCTGATACAATTGACTTAAGTTTAAAAATTACTAATGAAGCCATTAGACGAGAAGTGAAGATGGTACCGACCGTATTCATTAACGAAAAGGAATTTCAATACCCTGTTGAAATTGATGCTCAACAATTAAAGGATGAAATTGAAGAAGAATTAACTTAATGTGAATAGAGTTCACTGAAAACCCCTTAATTTTTAATAAAGCGATAAATCTGTTATAAAAAAAGATGACTTCAATTCATTTATTGAAATTTGGAGTCGTCTTTTTGCTAAATATCTGCTTTTCTTAAAGAAATCATACTTCAATCCCACCTTTAACATTGTTCTTGACCATGGTTGAATCCTTTTGTCGGATGGAATAAAAAAACAGGCTTATGGACTCCATCCGCACAACAAGCGTACTATGGACAATCACTCCTAAGTTCCGCTGGTGGGGCCCCTACCCGTCCCCTTCCAGTGTCTGCAAAGAATCGGGCGTTACAGGTCAATGGCAAGCAGCTACGCTGTGGTTCTGATTCTATTCCATAAATACGTAATTTCATTTGTGGCTCTGTGTTCCGCAAACGGGGGCTCTTTTTTCCGCAATGACTGGCTCAAAATTCCGCATAAGTGGCTCAATTCTTCTGCAATAATCAGTGGCAATCGAATCGCCGTTAAAACATTGGATATGAATATGGCTTTCCCGGATATCGAAAAACAATTGAACCGTTTCGCTGAAAGATTCTTGTTAAATTAAGTATTACTGCATGATGGTAGGAACAGGAAGTCATACATAAAATCCCCACCTTTATAGATGGGGATTATTTGACGATTACTTTTTTACATCCAGGGCAGTATTCGAGCCTGGGACCAACAGCTTAGAAGGCTGTTGACATTATCAAGACAGAAACAGATATTCTAAGAAGAATCTTGGTCCAATAGACTTTTATTATACACTAATATGATTATTAACGATAGTTCCCAACCCCAAATAAAGAATTTCAACCCCAATTCAACCCCAACTTTATATTATGCACCTAGTTTCTACATTACCTTTCTGTTAGTGGGCTTAATTGTTTGGTGCATACTCAAGTATCTCGTTTATATTAATTAATTCAAAAAATTCCACTAGTCTACCGTTATCATATCACACGTTTGATTGTTACTATGTTGTGTCTAAGATAATTTATACAACTAGATATAATATAAATTCAGTAAATTTTCTAGATTAACTGCTATTCCTGCCTGCTCAAGTTCCTTTTTTCGTTTATTATATAGCTCCCCTATTAATTTGTCTGCCCCATTTCCGTAATGTATTTGATTATGACAAGTACTACATAAAGAAACAATATTCGCTTCCACATCTAACGAATGTTCAAATTGATTTTGATACCCCATTGGAATTAAATGGTGTGGCTCAGCATATTTAATATTCGTACTTTTCCTTATAAAGCTGGGATGTTTAGAATCGATCTCACAATTGTGACTAGCCCTAATTAAAGCATTCATTGAAACCTGCCTATTTCTTGGGTATGATTTAGCCTCCGATGATACTATAGCTTCTGGTTTTTCTTTTGGTTCCGGCGAGTATGGAAACACTGATTCGGGCATTTGAATTAGCATTTTATCAATATCGTTAATCAGTTTCTGGTCTTCTGTTTTTTCATTTAATTGAGTGTCCTTCTCCTTTAATAAGCCCAATAAAAGCTTCTTTTCGGCTTCGGTCTTTTGGATGGATGCAGACATTCCTATAATATATTCAGCCATTTCTTTATTAGCCGTAAATAAGTATCCAGTATTCCCCCTTCCTCTTATATTAAAAGGAGCTCTTGTTTTCGGCTGTAATTCCATTAGTTTATTCATATGATTAGATGTAACAATTGGATTAGCAATCGTATAATATTCTGTATCTACTCTCCATCCTTTATTGTTCCACTCATTTGATAATTCTACGGGTCTATTAGCCTCATAAACATTAGATTTAGCCACGCTGATGGCAACTATCTCTTTTAAATAGCTATGTAGTATTAAATCACCTTTTCTGACGTCCCTCATCTGATCCCAATGCGAGACTTTTTTACCGTTGTCGTCATGTTGAGGTGACCACAAATATTCACCTTTTGATTCCTCATTATAACTCTTGTTCTGAAATACAAAAAAATAACGTCTTCTACTCACTTGTTGTAACTGGTTTGTCTTATTTAAAATAAACTTTTCTAATTCGTTGGTTAATCTACTTGGGCTTTGAACAGATTTTAATCCTTCAGCTTTTAATAACTCATAAGGTAGTAAATTATCATCAAAGGTTTTTAAAAGTTGTAATTCCATATATCTTCCATACTCCTCAAAATTTGTACCATCAATAACATATTCGGAGTCGTACGGCTTTAATTCTGGCAAGTTAATTGCTATTGCTTTTGTTTCGAATTTAATTGAGCTATATGGTTTTCCAATATATATATATACAATATCTCCAACCTGGACATTGACACTTTGTTTCCAATTAATTCTTTGAAAATCCTGAAAAGCCCCGACTACATCATAATATTTTGGATTACAAGTGATAATCCATTTTCCCATTAACTTTACCCCCTCTTGTTTTATTTATCACGTTAGACTCTTCTAATGTCTATAAAACCCTACCAAAACATTAAACACATTATATATACTACTGTATGCACCTTCCTAGGGCCATTTACATGTGACACATAGTTTAGGAAACCAGTTAAAAGAATTTTAATGCATTTCAGCTTATGGTGAAACGTCCATAATATGCAATTTAATAAGTTGATTTTTGGATTGTATTCCAACTATTTTAATTTATTTCGCATGGTAAGTCTCCAATTTTGTCACCAAAAAGATTTATGTTAAGCCTAAATACTGGTGGTCGGGGTCAAATATAGCTTTTATCGCTGATATATCAGTATCAATAAAACACCCTGTGTAAAATTCGTGTAAATAGAGGAAACATCTTCTTCTAAAAAATAGCTCCAAGAATCTGGGAGTATTCGAATCCCCAGCCCCTGGTACCGGAAACCAGTTAAGCCCGTTTTATTTCCTTTCGGCCCGTACCTTAATTTCAGACGTACGTCACTGAATGTCACCTTACTAAGAAAAAACAATTTCCTTTTCTTTCTATGTAATGATAAGATGGGTTATCAATAGTTAGAAGCGAAAATTTTATTCTAACATCCTACCGGCGTTAAATGAAATAGTACTTCTGTAGCTTGAATTGAATAAACAGACTCATGAAAATAGTGCTAATACTATTCGGTTATGGCACTGTTTGTTTATGAAAAAGAGTTGGTTCTGAATTTATTGGAACCAACTCTTTTTCATTATTCAATTTCTAAGGGCGGTAAACTATTAACGAGATCAACTGTTTGAACAGATACGTTTATAATCGAAAGTAACAACTTAAAAATATACTTCTCATCATCTGAATATTCATTTGGATTATCAACTAGACCTGATTTCTTGTCTTCTTTTACCTGATACTGTTCCATAACCCATTCGATTGCTGATTTCCCATTCACGATATATTTGTATGCCTTAGAAGGCACATTCTTTATAGATATATCTGAGTTTACAATAATCGTCCCCTTCTCATTTCTCTTTGGAAAACGCATCTTCTTCACGAAATAGGAAGGTGAAGAAGTTGCGTATTCAACATCTACTGAAGGATAGGGGGCTTCTGCCTCATAGTTTAAGTGTAGATTAATTAGTTCATTACCAATTCGAACAAATTGCTCCTTGTTTTTCAAGATGGGGATATGTGGAAAACCCTTCTTCAAATCGTTTTTATATTTCTCTTTATATTCGGGTGAGTGTAAAACAGCATACACATAAGCAAATACATCATTATCTGATAATTTCAAACTCTTCTTCATCTCATCGTTAATGTTTGTTGACTTTCCAGTAAATAGCCCATCTTTTTCAATAACATGATTAGTAAAGCCTTGGCCCGAATCTTGTAAGTGTAAATTGGGAATATTATCTAAAACTATTGCGGAGAAATCTCTACTTGCGCTTTTTCCTGTGATATAAATTACTCTGGTATCTTCACCCATAATATCTTTGTATTGTCCTGGACGTTCAATGATTCGCTCATCATAAAACAACCACTTTTTCACAAAAGGTCGATACATACTCAATTTAATTTTATCTGCATCTACTTGTAACTTTTCATTATTGACAAAACGATTGCTTAACTTAGCTGTCCATTTTATATAAGCATCATCTAATCGTCTAGCAGCCAACTTCTCCTTCTTTTCAGTAATAGGGCTTAAACGCTCTACTTCATGATTATAATTTTGCACTATATTAAAAGTATTTTCTTTTACCTTTTCTTTATTAAAACCATAGACCCAAACATCGCGATTCGTACTGACCCCTACTGCTCTAGTGTAAAAATAGCCACCTTCCATCGATGGATAACTTGTATAATCTTGATCTCGTTGATTTATCCAATCATTGTTATCATCTGGAGTAATAGAAGACCACTTAATCCCTTGGATTGATTTAAATTTTTCAATGACTTTAAGTTTTTCATCTCGTGTTAAATAATCACCTATATCATGATAATGGATTTCATGCTGATTTGTTCCATCTTTTACTAATACAGTAATAACAATCGGTGTTCTTGTACCTTCACCGAAAACATTTCCTGCTTCTTTCTGTCTTATCACTCCAGATGAACGAGCATCTCCACGTAAATTAAAAATATAAATATGATTAAATTCCTCATGCCAGGACTTACGTAATCCATCAGTACTTTGACTATCGATGAAAGAGGCATTCGAAACAAATCCAATAACACCTCGTTCTCCTATACGGTCACTTGCCCAACGATATGCCTGAATATAGGTATCGTATAATGATTTTTTAAGGTTAGCTTTACTAAACCTTCCATATGTTTTATCAATTGCCTTTTTTAACTTAGGATACTCTACATTCTGATTATTATCATTTGCACTTGTTTGTCCTACTGAATATGGTGGATTTCCAATGATTGCAAAAATCGATTCTTTTTGCTGTTTTTCCAAACGAGCATTGTTTTCATCAAATAAAACGTCATCAAAGCTATTTTCTTTTTCAGTTGTATCAAATGTGTCTGTTAATACCATTCCTTCAAATGAGGTATAATCTCCCTTATGCATGGCATGAAATGTCTCTTCAATATTAATAGTAGCAATATAATAACTTAATAATACAATTTCATTCGCATGAAGCTCTTGAGTATATTTTCGTAATAAATCTTCTTTTGGAACTAAGCCACTTTGTAAGAGGCGAACAATAAATGTCCCTGTCCCTGTAAACGGATCTAAAATATGAACACCTTTATCCCCAATTGATTTTCCAAAATGCCTCTTTAAGACATACTCAGCAGATTGAATGATAAAATCAACCACTTCAACAGGAGTGAACACAATTCCTAGCCGATCTGTTGTTTCTTTAAAACCAACTTTAAAGAATTTGTCATAAAGCTGAATAATGATTTTTTGTTTTGCTTCCAGGTTGTCGATGCCTTCTGCCCGTACACGCACACTTTCATAAAAATCTTCTAGTTTTTCTTGTCCTCTTAATAATCCCCGTTTATCTAACACATCTAAAATAGCCTCCATTGAATGAGAGACAGGATTATTATTCACAAAGCTATAAGATTCAAATAAGGCTTCAAAGACCGGCTTCGTTATTAAGTGCTGCGATAACATTTCAATGGCCTGTTGTTCCGTAATGGAATCATTAATATTGTGACGGATGCTTTTCATAAACTTTTGAAATTCTTGATATGTAGCACTACTTTTATCCTCCAGCATAACATTGATCCGCATAATATGCTTTCGGGCTATCTCCGCAACATCTTCGGACCATTGCTCCCAATACTTCACATTCCCCACTTTTTGAACGATTTTTCCGTATATAGCACGTTCCAATTCGGATAATTTTTCCTCAGATAAATCTAATTCTAATTGTTCAGTTCCCGCCGTACTATCTAAATCTTCAGGTGCATCACCAATTCCAATAACTTGTATCTGAGTTGGTTTGTTTTTGTTCAAGTCCAACTTATTGATGGTTGCATCAAATCGTTCATCAATAGAGCGTAACGCGTTTAAAATTTCCCAAACAACTTGATATTTTTCATTGTTATCAAGTATGGAGTGGGCTTCCGATCCTGAAGGCACACCTATTGGAAGAATAATATAACCATAATCTTTTCCTTCTGCTTTACGCATCACTCTACCAACAGCTTGTGCTATATCAATTTTAGATTTTCTTGGCTTTAAAAACATAATAGCGTCTAAATCTGGAACATCAACACCCTCTGTTAAAAAGCGTGCATTGGAAAGTACCCGACATGTATTGTCTGGAACCTCACTTTTCAACCAATTAATTTTTTCATTTTTTTCAATCGCATTCATAGAACCGTCCGCATGTTCAATATCAATCGAAAATGGATTAGAGTAGTCTGCACTTTCATACAGATACTCTTCCACTACTTGTGAAAACATTTCTGTGATTTTTTTGGAATCCTTGATTGTTCCCGTAAAAGCAATTGCCCTTTTCATCGGATCTCCTAATGTTTCATTAGTAGTTCCATTCCTCTTAACCAATCCGTTCCAGCATCCAATAATTTTAGTCACATCATCAAAAGCTAATCCTGACTTGTTATCAGCTAACATATCTTGAAATCGTCGAGCAATCACATCTTCTTCAACCGCCAAAACCATTACTTTATAATCAGTTAGTATCTCTCTGCGAATCGCATCTCCAAACCCAATCCGATAAAACTCAGATCCATATGTGTCAGGATCATTCATATCCGCAATAATTACAGACTTTTCTTCTGCCTTTTTCTTGGCGTCTTCTCCATAAACACGTGGTGTTGCTGTTTGATAAAGACGCTTAAAAGCTTGAACATTATTATTACTATGCACTTTTGTAAAAGCTGAAGCTTCCTGGTTTAATTCTGTTGTACCGGTTGTTCGGTGTGCTTCATCACATATAATTAAATCGAAATCATAAAAACCATTTTTTTGTGCTTCAATAATGACATCAATCGATTGGTAGGTCGAAAAGACAGCTATAAATTCTGCCGAAGTATTTTGTTGTTCAATCGTATGTTGGTATTCCAATAATTTATCAGCATTTGTTGTTGCAGGATAACCAATATCGGCAGTTGCTATATCTTCAATTTCAGTTCCAATTCTTTCTTTGGTTACCTTACGGTCGGAACATACAGCGATTGAATCCATATTGTAATCCGTGTCTGCGTTCCAGCTACGTAAGGATTGAGAAAGCAATTGAATACTTGGAACTATATACAAAACTTTGAATGTGCCTTCTTTTTCTTTAGCCATTTCTTCTGCTATAGCCATAGATGTAAAGGTTTTTCCGGTTCCAGGCGCCATTATCAGTTTGCCCCGGTCTGCATCTTGAAACCCATTTACGACAGCTTCAATAGCTGGCTGCTGATGCGGTCTTGGTGTTTTCTTGTCTTTTAATGCTACCTCTTTTGGGTGATTAAAACTGTACGCAGACCAATTGATCCGACTTTCTTGCAGCTCTGATAGAGAAATACGCATGATGGATTTATCACGAGAATTTAGGGACTTATCCGCGTTATCACTCCATTTATCGGTAGTGGTTACGATAAGTCCTTCTGCGTAATAACTTTTTCCTACTTCGTTTAAGAAGGAGTCGATATGCTCTTTCCTTATGACGGTATCTTTTGAATAATATTTACACTGTACGGCAACTAATTCACCTGTTTCACGTTTCCTAGCAACTAAATCTACCCCTGTATCTTTCTTTGGAATATGATATTCTGCAGGAACATCACTCAGCATCCATATTTGATCAAAAAGACGTTTATACATCGGTTCATTTTCTAAATATGTAATAACTAATAATTCAAATAACGTGCCTCTATCTCTTTGTTCGCGTTGTTTATCATCTATTTCTTTAATCAATGAAACAAAACTTTTGTAGCTGCTTTTCTCCATTTTTGTCACCTTTCCTCTATAATTAATATTTCAGAAATTATATTTACCATTAATCAACCAACATTATTTAACAAACCACTTCTTTTAAATACTCTGATCCAAAATCTTGCCTTATTTATCATATCACCAATCTACAGAACTATCTTTTTTAAAAATACAACTCCGGACCAGATCGTTCACCCGCAGCCCGGTATTTATTCCGATCAAAAAAATCAGCACATCACGCGCTGCCATTTCCGGCCGTTTAGATGTGCCTTTATTGCCTCGTTTAATGGCCAGTTTCATTTCTTCGATTTCTTCTGCACTTCGTAGTGGCTCCACGTGATACATTTTGGTTTGTTCAAGCATAACACAACCTCTTTTGTACGTATTAATTAATGACATTATAACATTTAAAAATAAAAAAAGAGGGAAATGCTGTCATATCAGCAATAAAATGTGATCATATCTAAATTCCTTACAAAAAGGGCGCGACTGAAGAAGGTGGAAAATGACCAGACTTTTTTCAAAAGCAACAATAGCTACATTCATATTTCATGAACAATGGCGTCTTATTTTAGAGACATACTTTCCATGATTAAGGATATTAGAACTTTTTCAGAGTTCTAACTATCTAAGGTGGGTTATAGACCTAAAAACACAGATTTCTTTTTAATTCAAGATATTGTTTAAAACAAGGGTAAAGTATGATGGATAAGGTGAGATATTCTCGCGAATTTCCTTTTCCTTGTTTTTAATCATTTTTTTTAATTTTCTTTTGCTTTTTGGTACTCCTGAGACTTTTAAAACTGAACTTAAACTTAAAGAAATAACTCTATCGGCGAAACCTAATTCATAAACCATTATACTTAATAAATTAGGCAGACCATACTTTAAACGCTTTTGCAATATCTTAAGGTTGTCAAAAATATTTTCATCATCTTGTATATCTATTAGAGTTTCAGCTAACTCTACTACTGCTCCAACAAGAAGCATACCTTCATATGAAAATGCGTTTTCGCAAATTTCTACAACATGGTCTATCTTAACCTCTCTTCTCTGTTTTTTAGTAACTATTCTAATATTCTTTTCCTTAAAGATATTAAGTAATTCCTCATATGATTTTCCACTAATCCATCCCAAGGCTATATCTTTTAGGACCTCTGGTCTTTCGCATTTATTAAATACGCTATTATTAATATTCTCAGAAAAGAGTGGCCATAGAACTTTTAATAACTCCTCAATAGTCTCGCAATTCTTTATTTCTTCTAAATGCCTTGTAGTCCAATCTTCAATTATCAAAGCAGATTCTACTCCATACAGCATCTTTCCAAACAATTTAATTTTTGAATTCCGGGGAACTTTTTCAGAGATATTCCTGGCGAGTAATTTAAAAAGAGTGACAATTTGTTCCTTCAACTGTTCATTAGCCAAAGAATAAGCTAATGTTTCTTTGGCAAGGGTATCTATTTTAATTTCATCTATTTCTGAAGTGATACCTCCCCAATTAGCCATCAAATAACTTTCAATAGATGAGATTGCATCTATTTTAGTAGAAATTTGTCTATTAAGTCCATCCGTTGTAAACCCCTCTTTTGCATATAATGTTGCAATTTTTTCTATGCCCTTAAAAAACTTATCAGGATCCTCTATGTAAGCTTTAAAAAACTTCATGTAATCAATTTCATATTCATATTGTTTACTATCACTATATAGTGGTTCAAATATTTTTAACAGCGAACTTCCAACAGGTTCTGAGTTATCTGGGTCTAATAATTCTTTCACTTGTTGCCAGCGCCATCTATGTTTTACACTGCTACGTTTATCATAAACACTTGGATCTGCAAAAATAATACTTCCTTCTGTATGTATACCCGACCGACCAACACGACCAATTAAATTATGAAAATCACGAACCTTCATTCTATCAATTCCTTGATAAATGCTTGTTACGATAAGATATTTAATTGGAAGATTAACTCCTTGCGCTAACGTTGATGTACATATTACAAATTTAGCCATACCTTTTTTCATAGAATGCTCAACAGCTAAACGAATACCAGAAGGTATATTCCCGTGATGTGTTAATATCCCTAACCCCGCACTTTTAGTTTCAGGTTGCTCTGCACCAAGATGGCATCTATATAGAAAATGAAGTTTCTGTATTTCGTTACTTTCCGAAAAAACATAAGGCGTTTTTAAGGATAATCCACGATCATAAGCATCAATAATTTTGGTACAAATACTTGATACACTATTCTTCTTGCCACAAAATATGGCCACACTTCCATTCGAAACAAGCTTTAATCCTAAAAATGAAGAAATGGTATTACTGTCATTTTTTTCAGGAAAAAATCTTTCTTTTTTTTCCCTACCCTTTAATTGTAGTTTTTGCTGTTCAATTATTCTTGGTACATAAAATTCATTTTCATCAGGATTTTGTTTATTTACAAATTCAAGCCTTCCAAGGCGATCTAACCAACTTGCTAATGCTACGGTACGATAAGTGGGGGACAGATTAATACCTGAAACCACTCTGCTCTCCTCTCCATTAAGCCAAGAGCCTACAACTTCCGCATTGCTTATTACCGCTGATATTAACACCTTTTGTACTCTTTCTGAGACCATCCCTTTTAATGATGTTAGTAGTAATTCGTAGTTAATTCCACGTGTTCCGCTATCAAACTGATGACCTTCATCATAAATTAATAGCCCTATTTTTTCCGCCAATTCTGTAGAATGACGAAGCATGTAAATAAGTTTTTCTGGAGTAACAACAAGAATTACTTTTTCCCTAAGTATTGATTCAAGTTCGAAATCGATTTGAAGTATATCAGTCAGTTCATCAATATTAATAGAGTCATTCTCGAAAGATCTATTTAGGCTTTCACTAATTTCATGGCATAAAGATTTAAAGGGGGCTACAATTACAGCTAAAGTGGTTCTTTTTGATAAAAAGGCACTCCTAATTATTACTTCTGTCGCCTTAGTCTTTCCTGCACTAGTTGGTAATTGAACTACAGCAGATTCCCCTCTAAAAACTCCATTTCTTCCTAGTAAATGTTGGGCAGGCCAGAATTCTTGTATGAAATTCTTATTCCTTAAAATATTTTCCCAAGTCTCAGAAGTAAGACCAGAATAACCCGGTAAAGATTTCCAAGTAGAATTTTCTATTCTTTTTCTTACCACTGCGCTAATTACATCGGAAAAAAGTAATTCTCTTGATGTACCAAACTGGTAAGTTTTATTCCTTAGACGAGATATAACTTCATATATATCCTGCTCTTTAGAACCGGAATCATAAAAATTGCTTACTAACAGTGAAATTTCTTGTATTTCACTTTTATAAGTCCCTTCATCCATCTCTAAATCAGATGAAAAATCCCCACTAAGAAGCCAAACCAATAAAACATCTAAATTAGAACATCCTAAGTTAAGATCCTCTTTATTAACACGGTTTACTAAAACTGAGGAGCTTCCGGGTAAATCGCATAGATAATAAGAAGCTGATCCCAACAATAAAACGTATGTATCTAAATCTGTTCGAAGATTTGTTTGTAAATATGCATCAAAAAAATGTGCAGAAAATAGTAGCTTATCACGCAATTCCTTAACATACTGTTCATCTACATTATCTGAATTTAAATGAGCAGATAAATCGCCTAACAACCCTATTGTTAATGAAAAAAGCATTGATGGGTCTCTAGTAAGTTTAATATGATATTCTTCACTGACACCGTATTCATTCATCTTTGCTTTTGATCGAGTAGCACCTAATAGTTGTTTAGATTGTTTCTCAGGCTTCATCTGCTGCCCTCCTATACAATTCATGAACAAGATTCATCATATCTTCACCGTGAATCACTATTAATTTCAGATTATCCTTATTGGGATGATTGTTAGTAAAAGTATTAGAAATCACCGCAGGATCATATAAGGTTGAAGAGAATAAAGCTGCAGCTCCCGAAATTTCATTATAAGGACGATCAATAGGATTTTGAAACCTGTCTATACTATTGGCTTCTCGAAGTTTGTTTTTATAAAATAATTGTTGCTTAATTGCATTGAGAGATTCAGCTTTTCTGGTCAGATCCTTAACTGAATCATCAACTGCTTTTTGAAGTGTCGGTTTAGCTTTTTTTCCAGAGAACTGTGCCTTCGCTTCAATGATTGCTAATGTATCTTCGGGTGTATCTTCTCCGTCTTTAATAATTTTAAAGGCTAGGATATCGCTACCCTTTGTTGATTCATTACTAACAGTTTTTGACCCATAGCGAGTGCGAGGTATCCAATAGTTAAGTACGAATTCAAGGTAATCAGCAACTAATATCTCACTAAAATCACCAGATCGGATGCTTGGACCTGGAGGAGAAGAATCAGGAAATTTAATTTTATTTAGATATTCAGCTTTGGTGTAACCATAGCCATTCCTGAAAAAATCAATTTCTTCATCTAAACAATAGTGTTGTCGAAAGTGTTTTGCCCAAGATGATAGAGTTTCTTCATCATTTTCGTGTTTGAATTCCAATACTTCTATTTTTTTACTTTCAGAGGTTGAAATAAAAGTCCCTGTATTTACAAACCATCTAACATGTTCCTGCATAGTTGATATCATGTTTTCCATTCCCCTATTAAATATATTTCTATAACTTGAATAATTTAATTATATTTCACCAAATAACCAGGCTATGATTTGATTTTTTATAAAACAAAGCCTGTATTTCATATCGACTTTTGCATCTAAACGATACTCCTCTTTATATCATATATAGTATTTCTTGATATTCCAACTTCACGATGAATGTCCATTACACTTTTTTGTTCACATAACAACTGTACCACTTTATCATAAATCACTTTATCCTTCCCTGTAGCACCAGCATGATATTTCTTCTTACCACCGCGAAATTTACCTTGTTGTTTGGCTATCTCGATACCTTCTTGCTGTGCAGTCCTTGTACGTTCTCTTTCTTCGTCAACCATCCATGAAAGCAGTGTTAGCACTAAATTGGAAACTAACTGCCCAACTCCTTCAAGCTCTTTATATTTTCTTGTATCAAGAATTGCCATATTTAAGACGACAATATCAATTTCTTCTTTAATAAGTGCTTCCCATTCTTCTTTTATTTCCTTTTTGTTTCGGCCAAAGCGACGACCGCAACGGCAGGAATCTGCAAACCTGGGCCATTCCAACCTTTATACAATTACTTATGATATGGCTCATTTTTTTGTATTTTGAAAGATCGGTATATTTGTTCTAGCAGGATCATCTTCATTAATTGATGCGGAAATGTCATTTTGGAGAACGATAGCTTTTGATCTGCACGTTGTAATACTTCGTCACTTAATCCATTTGAACCTCCGATAACAAAAGATAATTGACTCTTGCCGTGGATACTAAGCTTATCCATTTCTTTTGCTAATTGTTCTGATGACCAATTTGCTCCTTTAATATTTAAAACAATGACATATTGGTTGAATTTTATTTTACTTAGAATACGTTCGCCTTCCTTTTGTTTTACTTGGAGTAACTCTTTCTCACTCATTTGCTCTGGTGCTTGTTCATCATTCACTTCATCCATCGTTAGTTTACAATAAGGACGTAATCTTTTTTCAAACTCTGCAATTCCCATCCTTATGTACTTTTCTTTGATTTTACCGACACTCACGATTTGAATTTGCAAGTGAAATCACCTCTATCTTTAAATACTCATTAGTACAATGCAGCTAGTAATGCATTGTACTAATGGATTATTCATACGAAACATGGTTGTTGATTATTTCTGGATCTGCGCCCAATGCGATCATTTTCCAACCGATAAATGTACGGTTTATCATCAGTGACATCCTTCTGACACATTAGCTTGACGTACTCTTCATACTTGGACACCATCGAATCAAATACCATCTCCTTAAGGACATCATCACACAGCTCTATTATCCTTTCTTCATCATCCGTAGAAGGGAATTCAATAAAATACTTCTCTGATAAATCATCAATTTTTAACATCACTCCAGATACTATCACAAGTGAATGGAGCTTAACTCGACCCAATGCTAGTATATCATGTGACGGAAAAGTATCCGTAATTTCTACTATGATACTCATTTCAGTCTCTCCTCTTAAGTATTATGTAGCAATTCACTATATTGAAGACCAATGTTTTTAATGCTACAATCAATTTACACAATTAATTTTTCATGACTGTCTATTGTTTTGTTGGAACAGAGGCAGTCTTTTTCTGTTTTGTTATCACCTGTAATGGTGGCAAAACCTTATCACCAATTAACAACGCATTTACCCCCAATATCTTGTGTAACATTCTTTTTCGTCTCCTTAAAGTCGATGGAGCATATTTGGCTCGACAGTCATCTTCCCCATTGACTAACAGCTCTATTGCAAATGCTATTAATGCTGATTTACTTCTAAGTTGAATTGGTTCCCTGTTTATTGCATCAATTATTTGTTGAAGTGAAGTATATTTCACGCCACTGTTTAACCCATTACGATCTAACCCCTTTTGTAATATATGAGATGCTATATCCATTCTTAGGATATTCACTGCTTTTCTATTGGAATTTATTTGACGTATTTCGTTATCGGAAAGTTCAACTTCATACCTAAGTATTCCTTTAACTTTCTTTTGATGACGTGATTTTCCAGGATATGTTTTCTGCTGTCCTACCTCTGCCTTCTTGTCATATAGCTTCTCTTTCCTTTTTGTAGATTTCCATTCAACTGACTCAACTTTATCACTTCCTTTGGAGCAATAATACCGCTTTTTTATATTTTGCTATAGTGCAACTCGACATCGCTTTTAAGTAATTCTGCTTCAGATTGCCGACATTAAAATTTTTACAAACATGCACCTTTTCAGCCACTCACGTATCGATTGGGGAATTCTTGAGATATCAATCTTTAATTTAACGGAAATATATTTTCGCATTACTTTTAAAAAATATATCAATATCCCCATCTTGGAGTTCATTTACATTAAATCCTATTAAAAATGCTGGGATTGATACTTCTATCTTCAACTTGCATTTGGATGGATTATCCTCCTTGTATGAATACCTTATAAATGGGCAACCTTTGTATTTTTTCATCATACAACTTCATGTAGATCGAGCGAGATGCTACGAATCTCTTAAAAGAGTCAGTTTGCGTCCATTCAATATCCTTTATCTCCTGTTTGGCTAACTTTATAGGTACTGCAATTTTCACAGTATCAATCACTTGTCCCACGCTCCTTAAGTAGCTAGTTGTGCACGTATTACAGAGAAAGTACATTATTTACTCTGTTTATCGTAATAATCATCAATTATATCTGTTATCCTTTGAATGAATTGATTACCTTTCTCTTCCTTTGCTTTGAGCCATTGTAAAGGGCTATCTTCATTTTCAAATCCCGAAAAATGGATTCTACTTTCATTAGCCATACTTACGCACCTCACTTTCTTTATGCCGAGGAAACAGTTACATTAACACCACCACTGTATAATACAAATGAAGCTCAAATGCCTACTAAAGATAATGATAAAAGTGTTAAAAAAGACCTTTCACTTAATCCTCTTTTTGAAAAGGAACATGTTATTAAGACAACTGTTAGTAAAATTGCTACAAATCAAGGTGAGCAAATAACCTTCATTTTTAAAAGTCGAGAAAAGTATACAGAGCAACAAATTCTCCTACTACTTTCACAGATAATCAATCAAATTAATACGTTGGATGTATCGGTTAATAATCAGCACATAGAGAGTACTCAACAAGCAGGATTGGCAAAAGAATTCATTAAGCACGGGAAAGAGTCCTTAAATAGCTTCCCTTGATATTCGAATTTGGACAAAGCTGAAATGGATAACGAACTTCACGAAATATCTGTTTAATATACAAAAAAATTGCTAGATAATCTAAAGCAAAACAATGAAAAAGAAAAGGGGTTGGAAAATGAGTAAAACAAAAGCTGCACTCTATGCTCGTGTTAGTACCGAAGAACAAGCAACAGAAGGTTACAGTATTCAAGCACAAATAGAAGAAGTCGAAGCATATGCAAAAAAAAACAACATGGAGATTGTCACAAGATACGTGGATGAAGGTGTAAGCGCAAAGAACATATCTGGTCGTCCAGAGATGAAAAGACTGTTAAAGGACATGAAAAACAATAAATTCAACACTGTGATTGTATATAAAATTGATCGTATATCACGCAAATCCAAAGATGCATTAGAAATTGCTGAACGTTGCGAACAAGCAAATATTAGCTTGATTAGTCTTAAAGAAAACTTTGATATTGCAACACCTATCGGTAAAATGATCTTCCAAATCATGAGTAACTTCTCGGAATTTGAACGTAATTCAATTATCGATCGGGCTAAGATGGGAATGATCCAACGTGCCAAACAAGGGTATTTTAATGGTGGACGAGTTTTTGGATACGAAAGTGTCAACAAAGAATTGGTTGTGAATGAAGAGGAGGCTCATGTAATCCGCTTAATCTTCGACTATGCTGAACAAGATTTAGGTTATAAAGCAATTGTCACTCGAATTAATGCTATGGGATATAAAACAAAAAGAGGATACGACTTCTCAATCAATACAATTAAATCAATATTGGACAACCCACTTTATATAGGGGAAATTCGGTTTAATATGTACGAGAATTGGTCAGAAAAACATCGGAAAGGGAAGAATAAAAATTATATTCTGGTTGATGGAAAGCATGAAGCTATTCTTGATCAAGAACAATGGAATAGGGTACAGCAGATTCGTAAAAAACGTTCTGTTAAACCTGCACAATCCAATAAACCATACATATTAAACGGTCTTATTAGATGTCCTGAATGTGGATATGGTATGGTTTCCGCATCATCAAAAGGTTCAAAAGGTACAAAGTATCGTTATTATGTATGTGGACTATTTCATAACAAGGGGAGTCGCGCATGCAGCGCCCATTCTATTCGTGCAGATCGATCCGAACAGCATGTGTTTGATGAATTAAATCGAATCGTTTCTGAACCATATGTATTAAAACGAATAATTGACAATGTTAATCAAAAACGCAGCAATGCAAAGACTCCAATTAATGATGAGATCAAAATATTAAAGTCAAAACTAAATAAAACGGAAGTTCATATCAATAACATCACAGATCAGTTGATGGATGATCCATTATTAGCAACCATTTTTAAACCTAAGCTAACAGGTTTAACAGAAGAGAAATCCAACCTTCAAAATAAACTTGAATCCTTAAACTCTAATTTAGATGAGTGTGATACAGCACCCATTGATACTCATGCATTACATCACCTTTTAAGTGACTTTGAAAAGGTAATGAGGGAAGCAAAGCCTGAAAGACAAAAAGAACTCCTTCGTTTGATTATTAAGGATATACAAATAAGCAAAGAGGCACCGCGAGGAGTAGGAAGACATATTGAAAATATCAATCTACACTTTGACTTTACAATAGAGGGATTAGAGAATCAGACGTTGGAAATGTTGAAGACAGCTCGTATGGGTTTCATTGCACCAATAGAACCTTGGATGCTGGATAATGAGGATGGTAAAATGTTGAGCGAAATGATGGATTCGCTTAATATTTTACCCTTAAAAGACATACGGTTCGCCGTGGTTTTTTAAGAGGCAAAAGTAGGCATTAAAAGAGATTTATATCCAATGCCTTTATTAAATTATCAACTTCTACTAACCAAGAATCATTTATATAAGATTACATCATGCCGCTCGTACTTGACTGTTTTATTTAGCATTTCGTGGGTGCCGTAATTTAGCATTTTGTATTATTTAGAGCTTGTTAATTAAGAACTTACTTTTGCTCGGTTTCTTGGTTTTATTGATTTTTGTGAGGTTTATGTGAGGTTTTAAAACCTCACATAAACCATTTCATTATAAGAAAGGCTCACAATGCATAAATGTAAACTGGTACCGGAAACCAAACGAAGGTGTTTTAGTCAAATTTAAGGTCTATCAAACTATCGTTCTATTGTTTTCCATCAATTCACATGATAGCTTATTTCAGTTTATGTTAGATGGTTAGTTAGAAAAGATGTTAGACAATAATAAGAAAGGAAGGTGGATAATTCATACAAAATCCATGTTGATAAAATAATACACATTGCATATAATAAGAATGAACGTTCTTTAAGGTGTGATGATTTATGAATAAAACAATAATCAAAAAATACATAGCAATCCCAATGGCCATTAAGGTGTTTCGTCAAGACCAGGAAAAATTCAAATCCTATAAGATAGGCAACGTGTATCTGGACAAATTAGATGCAGTAATCAATCAGTTACAGCATGATTTAAACAATATTAAGAAACAAATGTACACCGTACATCATATAAACATCAAACGTATTGATAAATCTAAGTATAAAGTAAATAACGAAATAATCGAATTTACTCCTGACGAATTGAGAGAAATGACAAAGAAGATTATGCAGGAGTATTTGTACGGGGATGAGGCCTCTGACTTTGAGACAAAAGAGCGTATGTGGCCTGATCAGATTTAAAACTTTCTATTTCATTTTCTATTCTTAATATCTTCTCTGACAGGCAATCTAAGTAAAAGTCAAGTTCTTTTAAAGCTTCTTTCATTCACGTTAACCCCTTCTTATGTAGTGATTCTATTTTACTATAATTTTTGTGAATAGTAAAAATTTAAGTTAATTATGCCCTCTTTGCTTATTGCTTCTAATTTTTTGGAGTTATTTTATACAAACAAAAAAGCCCTCAAATTGAGGACTAATTACAACGAATTTTCCTGTCTTACCTTTGTTTCTATATGTTTAACGCTAGTAACCTATATTTTTTCTCATACTTCAAGTATTCATATGTAAGTCTACTTAGCTCATCGAAATCTATAGGCTCTCTTTTTTTGTAAATAGATTTATGAAGTTCTTCCAAAATACTGTTTAAATATTATTTATGGAATACTATGAAACTAAATATTATATCAACCTTGGAAGAAAATAAAATACCTAAGGAAAAGGATGCTTTATATGGCTGACATCATACCATTTAAATCACGAGCGCAATTGGAACAAGGGAAAAAGGAAAGAATACAGGCTGAATGGGAAGAATGGCTGAAATTTGAAGATCAATATCTGAAACAAGAAAGAGAAGATAACTTCAATAATAAAGATGAACATCAAAAAGAGAATAAATATAATGGAATGACAGAACAGGAAATTGTTGAAGATGCGAAGCAATATCTCACCGAAGAAGAAATTCAAGCCATCAAGGAATTTGACAAATGGTTGGATAAAGACTCTGATAAGTAACGTCGAAAGAAATATGTTTTAACTTTTTCAAAAATGAGGTATACTATAACAAGAAGATAATATAATAACTAAAAGATCGCTAGCGCTGTCACGCTAACGATCTAGTACAATAGCTTGATTCCCTGCAAGGGGGATTGGCAATCAGCAGAAATAATCCATCAGAGCCGTCAACTCAGGGGTGGATTATTTTTTTTGATGAAATGACAGTACGGCTACGATTAAACTGGAAAAACTAATCATCAGAATTAGTGTTTGAAATACTGTCATCGGCATCACCTCCCTTCATTCGGAGATGATGCCAACCCACCCATGAGTTAATCAATTCTATTGTTTCTCCATTATAACAAAAAACCTTGTTGTATTGGTAGTTATCATCAATATCACCAAAAAAATTAGACCCTGCATTGCAGAGTCCAGTCTTTGTCTTATAATTCAAATGCAGTAAAACTACCCTCATCCGTAAAATCTTTTATTTGTACTACTTTATCGGAGAAATGTAAAACCGCCTCTTCGTTGGATCCGATTAATAGCGATAATACTTCGAACGCCTTCTCCATTTTTTGTTCCCGAAAGGCGTGAAGAAAATCTTCTGACACACGTGCTTCCCCGTCTGTGACAAAGATCATATCAGCATTTTTAAAGCTACTTCTCTTGATAACTTCTGTTCCTTTCCGTAATGCATGCTCAAAATTTGTACCGCCACCAATGAAGTTCTGACACAGATTTACCATATCATTTCCTTGTATGTTTCCTTTTTTATAGACATATTTATAAGCACTGCCGGAAAATGGGATGAAAGCAAAATCACGTTTTTGCTTTCTGGCGATACTCATCAGCGCCAGTGCAAAGCCTTTAGATTGCGTATCCAAACGTTGCATGCTTCCTGATTGGTCTAAGCATAAAATAATAGGACCCCGTCCAAGTGTATCTTTACTTTTCGTATCATGTTGGCGTGTTCTTCGTTTGGCAAATCGGCGCAAAAACTCCATTCTGGTTACTTCATTCTTATATAAGGCTAATTCCGATGGCAATAATCTAGCTGGGTCATTCCCAAGTGTGACACCACTTCGGTTTGTTGCCTTATTGTGTTTGGATTTTTGCTTCTTTCGGGCAATTTGCTTGAACCGTCCAGCCCATTCTGCAACCTTTTTAATCTGAACATCGTCTGTTAATTTTTCAGCTAATGCCAGTTGATCACGAAGGGGAATCCTTTTTAATTCAGCATCACCGCTGCCGGCTTTTGTACCACCAACAAGGGACATTACATTTTCTTTCGTGTCCTGTGTTTCCTGCATGGCTTGTTCCATTGCTTGTTCAAAGCCTTTCTTATCTTGGCTGATTGCTTGCCCAATATGGTCCTGCATCTCCTTTGATTTTTGTTGCACGTCCTCCTGGAGGTTTTGATTTTCGTGTCCAGCCCCATGTTCACGACGCTGTTTTTCTAATTGACGCTGCATGGCATTCAGTTCATGCATGTGCTGGTCTAATTCCTCATTTTCCTCTCGTTGTTGTTCCAGCCATTCCTGTGTTTTCTTTCCAAACTGAACGGTACCAATCGCAGAGGATAAATCATCCAAGCATGTGGTATCCCGGTAACGCTCAAAGTTCTCATCATACATAATTCGTTGCACGAAAGCGTGATTCGTTTGATACGCTTTCGATACTTCTTCCTTCTCTTTCAATGACGGCTTCATTTTATATAAGGAACCCCAGATATCATTTAACAACGGTTCATAGGTTGGAAATGGCCTATCAACGTGATTCAAATCCTGCAACCCTTGTGACATGTCATAAAGCTTTTTAAACCTTCTCTTATCAAACATGTCGAGGTTGATGACCGACTCCTGTTTTTTCCATGCACTTTCATTCATTATATCGTCTCCTTTTATACAGAAAGAGAAATGCCGAAGCCTTACACCTCAGCATTTCTCTCATTGTTAAACTTCATTTTTATTGCTCAATCGGCTCCAACACCGAATTGGTTAGCTTTTCTAAATGGTTTTTTAAGTCCATATGCGCAGTTTCCAATTCTTCTTCCCTTTCTGGATACTTGGGTTTTAAATTGGCTATTTCTTGCGCCAGGGATTTCACCTTTTGTGTTGCTTCCAGCACATATTCCGTTGAAGTGTCCTTACTCATCCCGTCCATGATATCTTTTGCCTCTTCCTCTATCATTTCCAGTGTATGAGCTACCGCATCTTGTGCATGGTGATGAATAATATCTGTCACTTGCTCGCGTTGGTCTACGTTCTCCCACAGTGCATGTTTCAGAAACAAAATATCTTTTATTTCCACTACCTGACGTTGTTCAATCAAAGCTTTGGCCTGCAACGCAGCATAGGATTTCTGTAACCTTCGATCAGAAGGGTGGATGCCTTCATCACGCAAATCTTCCCATATATCTGCGATGGTTTCATACACATTATCAGGAATATCCACCATCTCACGTAAAAATTGTAGGCCTTCCAATTCCGCCAGTGTGATGGTTGGCATGTTCTGCCGTTGACCTGATCCTTTCATCATTGCAATCAAGTTTTGACGGTCTTTGATAGCATCCACTTCAAACCGTAATAAAAAACGGTCGAATAAGGCATCTAAACCCTCATTTTCTTCGGGGTACTCGTTACTTGCCCCAACAAGTGTCATTAGTGGCATGTCCACTTCCTCTGTCCCATTTTCAAATGTCCGTTCGTTGATTGCTCTGAGTAAGGAATTTAAAATCTCCGATCTTCCTTTGAATATTTCATCTAAAAATACCAAGTGGGCTTCCGGCATTTTAGAATCAGTATTATGCTTGTAGATACCCTGTTCCATATCCTTCAACATGATTCCACCAAACACTTCATCCGGTGTGGTGTATTTCGTCAATAGCCATTGAAAATAACGTGACCCATCAATCATGTTGGATAATTCATTTGACAAGGCATTTTTTGCTGTTCCTGGCGGGCCAACCATCAGCATATGTTCTTTGGCTAATAATGCCACGAGCATGCCTTCGATTTGTTTTTCCCGTTCCAGATACTTCCCGTTTAATGCATTTTTTATTTCTTTTAACTTTTTCAGGTTATCGGACATATAATCCATTCCTTCCTATTATTTTAAAGTAATGATCTGTTTCTTATAATTTCTCCATAAGAAAACAAAATTTTTATTTAGAAGCTATGGTATTTAAGAAAGCAAGTTCTTTCTCTTTCATCCGCAACTCCATTTCCTTCATTTCTAATTCTTTCTCCTTTAATTCATTGGCGCGTTTGATTTCCACCGTTATTTCCTTTAGAGACTTGGAAATCAGTGGTGTATGATGACAAAAGAAATCATGTCCCATTCGTGTTAAATGAAAATACTGCATGAATTTTCTCTCCTTTATACTTCCGTAAGAATTTGATTGATCTCTGAACGAATGGTGAGAATGGTGTGTTCCATCTGTTCCGACTGTTCCTGCACCATTTATAATGACGATAGTTTTGATGAAGGAATTGGCTTCATCAACCAATTCCTTCACCTGTCCTTTTTTCAGTCCTTCTCTGTTTCCGCACTCCGACAAGAAGAATCGCTTTTGGCAGCTGCGAGATTATCTAACTTAACCATGATATCTCACTCCTTAAGGGCTCCATTTTAACAAGAAGGGCATCCATTTCAATGGTTAAACTTGGTTCAAGAGAATAAGATCCATTCGACCAACTTTCTCCATCAATATCATAGTTATAAACTGAAACGATACCTGTTTCTTTATGGATAGAAACCTTTTTATTTCCCTGACTCCATGTATTTAAAGAAGCCAATTGGCCGAAAGATAAAATGTAGGAATCATTATTTTCCATTAGTGACCCACCTTTATAAAATCGATCTTTATTCTTTGTTCCAATTGCATAAAGTCTTATTAATTCTAAATTGACATTATCTTCCAGTACTTTTTGAATAT
This sequence comes from Virgibacillus ainsalahensis, assembly GCF_055380755.1. Classification (NCBI taxonomy): domain Bacteria; kingdom Bacillati; phylum Bacillota; class Bacilli; order Caryophanales; family Bacillaceae; genus Virgibacillus; species Virgibacillus ainsalahensis. Next base: position 1,898,270 of record NZ_AP043943.1, read on the forward strand.
TTTCCATTGTAGTATTTCTCCTCCTCTAAATAATAAATAAGACAGAGATATATTCCTATCCCTGTCTTACCATTTAAAATATGGTTTCCATTTTTATTATTTTATAAGACTATTTTCTTTCTGAATCGTTCTTTAAAAGTATCCTTTTTCTTTTAAGCTTACAAATCGCCTATTTCCAATCACCACATGGTCTAATACCTCAATGCCAATCATCTTACCGGAATCCGCCAAATGCTTTGTCACGCGGATATCTTCGTCAGACGGGCCCGGCGATCCACTGGGATGGTTATGTGCCACAATCACGGAGGCAGCCGATTTTTTCACTGCCTCTCGAAAGACCTCTCTCGAATGGACAATCGACGCATTTAGACTGCCAATGAAAAGTGTTTTTTTATACGTCACCTCATTTTTGGTGTTCAACACGAGCACAACAAAATGCTCCTGATTTAGTGGGTGCATCTCTTCCATTAAATAATCTGCCACATCTTCCGGACATCTGATGACCGTTTTTGGCGATTCTTTATACTGACTGTATCTTTTTCCTAATAGCAAGGCAGCATGGAGTGTTACAGCCTGGTTGTACGTCAATCCTTCCTGTTCCAATTCCTGTACCGACATTTCTGATAAGGTACGTATAGTATAGCTGCTTAACTTATGCAAGCTATCTCGTTTGGCAAAAGGACCAAGAACGACAGCGAGTACGTCATACGTACTGACCAAACCTAATTCTCCAACAGACTCATACGTTGCGACTGCTTCTCTTGCTTTTTCTATTACACGCATATTATCTCCTTTCCATACAAGACAGGAACCAGATGGCACCCGTCTTGCATGCCATCTGATTGTATACCTTGATGGAAGGCTTATTTTTAGTTATACTATCTTTAAGTTAATTTTTACGTGACGTAAACCTTTGCGTCACTTTTTTTGTGCCTAATTTGGAAAGGCGTTGTTCATCCCAGCCCAACTTATTGATGTTGGATTTGGAAATGTTCATCATCTCCCAGGGATCAATGCCTTCCATGGCCATTTCACCAGCAAGTTCCTTCAAATGCTTGCTCGCGAATTTCCAGGAAACAGATTCATAGAAGTCCCAGACTTCTTCACCTGTGTCCACACTCCCATGTTCCTTCACATAGGATTTCAATTCGTCTTTCATCTGCTTGAGCGCAGCTTCTAACCGATTAATTTCGTTCGCAAGCTGAACAGCATCTTTTTGTGATCCTAGTTCCTGTTCTTGAAGTTTAATTGCGGTACTCATTTAACACCAACTCCTTTATCCATGTTTTGAAAAGAACCAATCCCTCGGAACTCCACTTCTTTGGCAGAAATCATCAGAAAGATTTGATATGCCTGTTTGAGGCTTAATTTCTGGATCTCTTTTTGGCTGGATAGATGGAAATACTGTTTCCCCTTCCGTACCAAAAATTGATTCCTGTTGCTTTCATCGGCATAAGCGATGAACACCTTTTGCTGCTTTTTGAACCATGCATGATTATTCATGCACTCCCTCCTTAAAGTATTTTATATAATAAAAAAAGCCGATTCATCCCCGAAGGAATCAATCGACTCTTTTATTAGCATTAAAAAAGCATTGCAACAGCAATACCACTTTTTAGACAAACTTGTTATGAACACAAAAATAATGTGTGTTTTTCTGCGCCTTTTAAACGCCAATTCAGCCTTTCCCAATGGAATGGAGTCTTACACTGGACAATCTGAACAAAAACAATTTGTGTCGAGTCTCCTCCCCATCGAAGGTGTAACGACTTTTACTTAGGTAACTTAAACACAACTATAATATATTTTCAGTCTAATGGAGTTATTTAAAAATGTCAAATGACTAGATGAAAAACCCCCTTGTTACTGGCTCTTAGGGCTTATTTCAAGTTAGTCTAGTAAGTTTGCTTGAGAGTGTCGAACGTATTTGGAGGGACAAATACTTTCATTTACTTTATTATTCTAAGTAAAAATGTACGGCTCGATCGACCAATATAATTAAATAATGGCATAACTAATCAGGTAGAATAATTGAGAAATTAATATTTTGAGATAAGGTTTATAACATAACAAAAAACATTTTTGATAATGTTGACATTTCACCACATAATTCGGCGTTACCCAAATGAGAAAAATGTCTTTCCATAACAATAAAGTTCTTTACTTTACATAAAAGATGTTCACTGAACCAAAAAGTCTTTTACTGAATCTGGATGATGATTATCAACTAAAGGGCAAGCTTTCACTAGGAAGTATAAAAATCTCTCAGGATAAGAAGGATATTTGATTTTAGATTTCCTTGTCATCCCTATATTTTTTCGATCTTCCGTAAGATGCTTTCGGTATTACAAAAACCTCTAAAGCAGATGTTCTGCTTTAGAGGTTTAAAAAGAAGCATAAGATTTACCAACGGAATTGCAAGGAAAATTATTACGAAAAAACGGTTAAGTGACATTGAAAATGTCCGAACTAGTATTTTCCAATCATTAATTGTTTAAAATTTGTATATAATGGTTGCTTTTTATGTTTATTACTTGATTACGGCAGCGATTCACATACTTTTCCATCGTTGTCAGCTCCATCCAAACGGTGCGGATCTTGTTCGGTCCCTCCCGCTTTTTCATAAAATTCCTGTGCTGCAGCCTGCGTATCAAAATCACTGCAATCCCTATCGGGGCCGTTGGGATCAAATCCTGATGATAAACTTTCTGACTGCGAAGATGATGTTGTTTCGGTATCACCTGAATCCTCCGATTGAAAGGAGTAACCATCCGATGTTACATAACCCTCGATACTCCATATCCCCAGCTGATTGTTTCTGGCATAGTTCTCAGCCTTTTGGAACGCCTCTTGATGCGTATACGGTGGGTCATAAACATATGCGTATCGGGCCAGACCTTTTCTTAACAGCTGTTTGTTAAAATTCTTGCCATCATCCCAAATATAACCAAGCAATCTTTCGTAATGATCACGCTTTGGCCCATCGAATTCAATATAAACCGTTTCTCCTTTTTCTAATGTTTCTTTGGCAAAATTCGAAGCTTCCAGTCCAAACGGCTGTACCGGTTTTGACGGATGGACAGTCTCCGGTGTATCGACAAGAAGCAGTCGAACATCCTCAACAGAGCCATTATAGTTGATTTCTATCGTGTCCCCGTCCACTACCCGGTTGACTATTGCTTTTTCTGCATGGTTTGGGGTTTCTTGACCAGGCTGTTCCTTTCCTTTATTCTGATTATTGTTTGGTTGTCCATTTGACCTTTCACTATCTCCGTTGTCTTTGACTGTCTCCGATTGACCTTCATTTTTTTCTTTGGCATCGGTGTCCAGCTCCGTGTTCATTTCTTCCGTTTGAACAGCCTGTGTTTCTTCTCCCGGTTCTTCCAATCCAGTATTTTCTGCTGAACAGCCTATCAACGAAAAGCCAATAATCATGATCAGCGGAATCATCTTAAATACCAGCCGTTGCTTCACCAAGATAAATGCTGAAAACACCGCAATAAAGCTAATTAATAGTATGATTTCCAATATGCTGCGAGCCCCTTTACTATTGTAGTCTGTATGGATTTAATAGAATTATAAATTCTTTAAATTAAGTCTACACTAGATACCCTGATTTAGTACATCCATTCAGGATAAAAATCACCTATCAAACTGGCTTACTTATAATAAACATCGCACAGATTACGCTCCGTGCGATGTTAAGACATGAGACTGTTATTTTTAAGACACTCCCAAGCAAATGGACAGTGACCACAAAGACGGGATGGCTGAACAGGAAATAATCTTTCTGACTCATCCGGCAGTAGTTCTTGCAAGGCCATCTTCTCATTAATCTCATTCGCTGTATTTAATGCCCAACTTCTCGCTTCTTCCATATCTTCTACATTAAAAACATGATTACTTTCTTTGCGAAAACGAAGAAAGTATAAAATTCCTTCTACGGTATCCAACCCTTTTATTTGGCCTATCGACCAAGCGTACAAAGCGACCTGCCTATTAGCTTGTACATCATACGGAATCCGATTGGTCTTCCAATCCGTAATTGCCCCGTCAGGTGAATACAAATCGATATAGCCTTGTATTTCCGGTGCATCAGCCTTATCCGATAACGGCAGTTTGAAATATACTTCGTTTTCTCCCATTTTAGGCTGAATAGGCGCTCGTTCCACTAACTCGGATATTTCCTGCTGCGTTAGCTCCTCATGGAATCCTGCTTCTGCATATCCATTCAAAACCGCCTCTTCATGCGTTAATCCATTGATTTTATCGTCAATAGCCTGATGAACCGCCTTTCCCAGTGCAAGTGGCTTTGTCATCGGTTCTTCTTTACCAAGGACATACTTGTTATAAAATCGGTACGGACACTGTTCATACAAGTTCAGTCGGGAGAATGAAAAAATCATGGTCTCACCTCTTCCTATTTCTTTTTAAAAGGAAAAAAGGAAGATGGATGCTATCCAACCTCCCTTTTATCTTGTTCAGTCTTTTAAAATGGCAGATCGCTATCGTTTACATCAACCGGGATGCCTTGCCCCTGATATGGATTTTGCTGTTGCTTATTTTGGTTAGTTGGCTTAAAACCGTTTTGCTGATTTCCCTGACCTCCTTGATTGCGGGTACCCAGAAATTCAACGTTATCGGCAACCACTTCCGTCATAAATACGTTTTTACCATCACTGCCCTCAAACGATCGCGTCTGAATCCGACCCGTGACACCAACTTGAGAACCTTTGCCGCAATAGGTAGCTGTGTTTTCAGCAGGTTTCCTCCACACTTGACAGCGAATGAAATCCGCCTCGTGATTCCCTTGGCTGTTCTTAAACGGACGATTTACCGCCAGTGTGAATGTTGCCACTGCATTCCCATTCTGCGTATATTTCATCTCCACATCTTTTGTCATGCGACCAATCATTTGTACGTTATTCATTTTACTACACGCTCCTTGTCATTTGATTTTTTATATTAAGCTTGGTATGTAACCAAGTTAATTTACCTTTCCTATTACATCTTCCTCTTTAGGAAGGTGTCTTTTTTTATTTTCTATTTTGGCTACATGCTGTAAAAATAGGATATTTAGAAACAACGTATCTAGATCAATGTCCAGGCTTTTCAAACAAACACGCCAGGCACTGCGACCTAAGGCTGTCCCCTCTTTTGCCCAACCTTTTCCATCCATACAACGCTTCAGGAACTCATTTTGAACCCGCCCATACATATTGGGAATCGGTGAATCCCAACATTTCTGTATGAACCATGTCAGTAATTCCTGTTGCCGCTGTACTTGATTCTCTAGATGAGCTATACAAAGGAACATCGCATAGTGTGTCACCAATTCGTCATGGACATATTGCTTCCAGTCTTTTATGATTTGCTCCCGTTTTTGCTGAAATCCCTTAAAGGACATTCTTTTATATTTTTTCCAGCCAATTCGCTCTAACTGATAGGGATCCAATTGATAAGCAGGGTGAAGCCTTGTTTTCTGTTTACCAAAGTATTGTTGTTTTACCTCGGCATAGGTCTTTCCGCTCAACTTCACTTCAAAGTCCAGCACGCCACCGGACTGCCGACAATACCAGCACTTGTAGACATTGTCTTCCGTATTTAACGAGAGATAGTGTTTCTTTGGTTTGCTGGCATCCTCCCTGCAAAAAGGACATTTACATAATGTCTCTTTTTTGCCATAAGATTTTGCTTGGAAGTGTACTTCATACTTTTGTGCAACATCCAGGATACATGGTAACAACGTGATCACCCCACTTGTTGTATGGTTTCAACGACATCAACGAGAAAAAGAAAGCCATTCTCTTTTTTCAATGTGAGGTTAACGTGATCACCTTGTTTTAGCCTCTCTGCTTTTTGAACTGCTTTATCGCCACGAGCAAGAATTAATTGTGTCTTTTCATCGATAACACCGGTAATTTTTGCAAACTTCTCCGCAGCCTTTTCACCAAATTTTATATTTTGGATCATGACTTGATAATCATCACCTGTTGGACTTTGCTCCATCTGTTCCATTTGTGTTTTATCGTCAGATTCTTCTGTCTGCTCCTCCTCTTGTTGGGATTGTTGCTTTGTTTGTTCAACTTCCTTTTTATCTTCTTGCCCATTTTCTCCAGAAGGCTTTTCGGCATAATCTTTTAGGAAATAAAAACTATTTTCTTCATAAAGTTCCAAGTTTAAAATCTCCCCGGCATCTACCTGTTGCAAAGCTTTGATTAACTTGTCATCTCGAACTAATACGTTGATTATTTGTTCAGATTGTATGCTTTGCATCGTCAGCAGTCCATAGTTTTTCTTTGAGGAGCTTGTTTTGATTTCATACGATTTGACTACCATTTCCTGATTGATTACGTTGTTTTCTGGCTGAAAAACTTCTCTTTCAGCTTCTTGCATAGCCTGTTTGGATTGCACTGAACGCCGCTTGGTTGGTAATGCTGTTTCATTCACATTCTCCGTTGGCAGATCATCATCCAGTCCGATTTCTTCTTGGGTGTATAGCCCACCTAATGGGAACTGCCGGCGCAATACAAAAGTTTCAGCAATTTTAATAATCATGGCACTTGGTAAGGTATCCCACACATTGGCATTGCCATACCGGGAGTTTTGCCTGCCACTGTTGGCTTGAAAATACTCTTGAAAGTCCACAAAGACCGCAACAGGATTATGCTTTTTATGCTTCATGATGGCATATGCGCCAAGGATTTCACCCCGTTTGGTACCGAATTTATGTTTGACATCCCCTTCTGCTGGAAGGAACTCAAAATGATCACCTTCTTTCACGACATTAGCGTTAGGGGGACCGACATAACTCGGTTGACGAGTGGCTACACGAAGAAGGCCATCCCGTGTTGTGATAAATTGGGTTTTCGCTCCACGTTTCGTTTCATAACGCTGGAAGACAATATCTCCCAATAGTGGATTCAGTCCGAAGTTCTCACAGACCTCCAGGAAATGCGCCGCTTCCTCTTGAGTACCCTTGGCTGGTTCGATAAACCGATTCCAGATCAGTGATTTTTCATTGTTGGAGAATTGAATTGCTTTTTCCATGATTTTATCCACTCCTTATTAATAGTTTTTGTGATAAGCAACAGTTTAAATATCTGTTGTCAGGTCATATCATCACTCCCTTTAAATAGATTTTTATATATTAAAAAAAGCCAGTTCACCCCATAGGTATGGGATTAACTGGCTTTAATAAGCAATAAAAAAGCGTATCGCTAAGGCAATACACTACTTTTTATTTCTTGATTCTTTGGCACACATAAAGTGTTGTTTTGGACATTTTATCAAATGTTGTTCAGTTTTTCCTGAATAAAAAAATTGCTAGATAATTTGAACAAGAAACATTTTATGTCGAATCTCCCTCTTCTAAATCGAGGATATGACGACTTTCATAGTCAACATGACAAGTACTCTCATTTATTACACTTGTATAATAACAGAATATTAGAAATAAGTCAAAGCTAACAGAAGTACCCTACGTACATAACTAGACTGTAAAATAGATGTTGTTCATACACTCGCTGTAACTGTTCTTGTATTTTTTTCTTTTCCTCTAACAAATACCTTTGATTTTCATTTAATTCCCTGTATTTTTTTGAGCATTGTATGAAGATTCTTCTTCAAATAGATCAGTTTCTTGTTCTGTTGTTACTATCTCTACTTCCTTAATAGAGGCTCCTTATCAGGTGTATCAACATCTTTGTAAACCAGGATCGACTCCTGGTTGGACTTCGCCAGAATCCGTTGGCATACCTTCTCTTATAGAGTGGCTCCAGCCTTCACTCTGCCGAATTACCTGCGCTTCATACCCCAAAGCTTGTCAGCCTTGACGCATGCAAGATTTGTTGACGGGATGATTTCGGGAAACGTGGTTCCCTCATTCCCATCCTCAGTTATAAGGTTAGGATTAAACACAAATAATCCTCTGGATTTCACGCCTCAAAGCGCTTATAGCAGAACTAGTCGAGCAGCACCATTTAGCTCAAAATGAATTTCTTTTAAGATTTCTTTTTACACATAGTTAATTTAACTATTATTCTTTTTACTGCATCCAATTGTGGCATAGGATAGCTAGCGTTTGAAAATAACTTTAAAATTATTTTTTGAGTTCTATTCTACTAACTCATAAACTTTTTGAAACACTGAACCTGGAGGATCAATGTACATATAATAAGTACCTTGAGAATCATCCGTATTCACAATAAACGGTAAATCTAATGTCAATGACTCACTTGGTTTGATGTCTGTAGCAAGTTCTTCTGCAATCGCGCCCTCTAGCATATAATTAAATCCTTCTCTTTCATATTCGAGCAGAGAGATATTTGAGTTCTCTTCAAATTTGAAAGTTTCACTACCATTATTAGTCACAGTAACGTTTACTATGGCAAGATAGAAAGCTGAATCCTCTTCAAAACCGATAAGATATTCCTCCATCGGTTCTCCTTCAAATTCCCTTGTTATTGCAAAATCATTCACTGTTAGTGTATATGGCTGATTAATCATAACGGATTCTTCGAAATGAGCAGTATCTCCTACATAATAGTATTCTTTATCATCATCCTTAGATTCTTTATCTGGCTCTTTTTGAGTAGCATTATCTTCCTTATTTTCCATTGAAGTTTGTTCAAGTTGATTTATTTCTTCCTCTGAGTTGCTTTCTGTCGACTGTTGTTGTGATACATTATCATCGTTACTGCACGCTGTCAGTACAATGCCAGACAGCAAAATAATTAAAATTTTTTTCATCTTCCCTCTTTATTCCTCTCTAATTTTAAGTTGCGAATATTGGCTATTTTATCCAATTTTTAGTAATATCATTTTGATTTATAATCAACAATAGGACACGATGCTGAATTATTACAATCCGTTTCGCAAACGTAATTATATCAACGCTTATAAGATTACCGAACTTTATTTAAAATGATCACTCTTCATTATAGATTAGCATACTTTGGTGCAAAGCCACATTTACAAAAAAAGAAGATCAAATTGATGACCGCCATGTTAAACTCTTGCACCAGTTAAAGCAGTGAATCATAAACATCTCTTTGTATACACACGCCAACATTATAATCATCGCCCATTGATTGAAAGTCTGAACAGAATCGGACATTTACGGGAAGTTTATCCACCCCGCTTATCTTTCTTGGTTTTACCGCATAATCTTTTTGTTATGGGTGTTACAGCTCGTTACATACGAGATAAATAAGTTCGTGTTACTGTTTTGTTTTAGACGATTGGTTAAGGACCTAATTTTATTGAAGTGATTTTCCATCTTCATCAGTTAACTCGAATGTAATGGTACCATTACTTAATGTATTAAATTCCAATCGCAAGCTGCTTAAGTCCCTATTTCCAAGCTTATAAAGAATCACCGACACACGTTCCTCTGGATTTATATCCTGAGTTGTTGCATCATCCCCAACGAATGTTGCAAAGTGTTCAATCTCAGCGTCCCCTTGCATTAACCGATGTCTGTCATCGAATGAAACAGGTGATTCAGTATTTTGACCATAATCAATATATACCTCTACTAAATCTGAACCTTCACTGGATTCAATACCTGCATCTGGGAATTCTCCATATTCATACTCTACACCTTTGACTACAATTTCCTCATCACCAAGTTCAATATATTCACCCAGCGGTTGTAGCCTTACCTGTGTCAATTTCAACTGTTTCATTTGTGTTTTCTTCTTCTCTGATTATCTCTTTATTTTCAGATGCATCACTTTTATCGCTGCTTTCATCTACTTCCTCCGTTTCAATATCTGCTTCTTCAGTGTTTGAATTCTCATTTCCACATGCCGTGAGCAAAAGAACAACAGATATCCACAATGCGAAAAAGTACTTTCTCGCCATAATCTCTCTCCTTTTAACATTTGCACCAGATTGTTGAAGAAGAAAAGAGACGTTGATTCCACAATCGTGCCCGTTCGCTTAAAATCGCTTATTTCTTCTTTATCTGTAGCCTCTCTTTAGTTTATCCACTTCATTTTTTAAGCGATCAATTTCTCCATTAAGCGTTCCATAATCTTCTATAACCTTGTCTATAAAATTATCAATATCATCTTCGTTATAACCTCGAAATGATCGTCTGAACCTCATTTCATGAACATCCATTGCAGAAAAATTAGCTTGTTTTTTATCCATAATAGCCTCCGTGTTTTATAAAATAATTTTACATTTTTAATTTACAACCACAATCATTGAGTTACTATCTTCATCCACTTTTTCATCTTCATCTCGAAATTATTTCAACCATTCATTATGCTTATTCGCCAATAAGCACGAGAATTGAGTGTTTTTCTTGAGCAATCGCGCCCGATTGTAGTATAGTCTTCATTTACCTTCTGTGCCTTAGATAATACCTTTATCTTTTAATAATTGTGATTCGTCACCAGTTATCCATCCAAAGATAATAGGCTTGTCATCCCTAAATTGGATAAGATAATTGTTTTTAAATGGAATGGATACCTCTTCTTCCTCTTTTAGATATACTGAATTCCATTTAGTATGGGCAACAGCATGTTTGTCATCAAGTGAAGTGATTTGAACTTCCTTACATTCCATTTTTTTAGTTCCTATCGAACGGTAGTATTCATATCCCTTATCCATAGCCTCTTTAAGTTCATTATTGTTCTCTCCAGCTTTTACACCATATGGATTTGCTGCAATAAATTCTTCAGCGTAGAATCCTGCAATCATTTCTAAATCAGATTTACCTTCTAAAGCATTATTAAATTGATTTTCATATGTCTTGAAAAACGCTTCAATCTTTTCCTTCATTGCTGAATCATTCATGCAATCACACCCTTTAAAAATATTTGTTCCATAAAAATGGAACAATTGTCCACTCTATTAAAAACCATATACAATCATATCCAAAAGGGTAAAAAGGTGCAACTGTATTGAGGGCGCATTTTTACTCTACACCACTCACATCATCATTGGATGACACATAAGCTTCCCTATGTTTTAACTTTAGACCCTTACATTCGGAAATTTGTCAGTTCCCTTTCGTAGGAACATTCTCACCTTATCCAGTTTTTTCAGCCATGCGGCATATACGTCAGCATACCTTTAAGCTAGTAAAATATTCTCTCGTGATGTAATCATTTCGTATAAATGGTTAAATGAACCGTTGTTACTAGCCCTCTTGTGTAAATCCGTAAAGGTTTCTGTCATATTGTAGTAATCCCAATATCTCAAAGTTGACACTGTGGCATCCCTCCCAAAGAGTGATGTTCCCACATTCCTACCCGATCGGTGTCATTCACGTGAAGAAAATAATCGTTCTAATTCGCTAGACTTGGGGCTGTTCCTCCACTCCCATTACAGAGATTCATCGGTCGTACCCCTACCCTCACAAGGATAAATGCTTTTTGGCATAAGCCTTATAGCAACCGTTTCAGATGACAGTCCTTGTTCCAACGTTCCTTGCTTTCCAAGTGCCTTATAACGTAGCTATCTATTCTGGACGTAGGTGCTTCCTATAAGCCTGTGAGCTGGATACCGCCGTTGTCCGGTATAGCGTATTTCAGAGGGCGCATTTTTACTCTACACCACTCACGCCATCGTTGGATGACCCATAAGTTTCCCTATGTTCAATCTTTAGACCTGTACATTCGGAAGTTCGTCAATTCCCTTTCGTGAGAACATTCTCACCTTATCCAGTTTTTCAGCCGTGCGGCATATCCGTCGGCATACCTTCTCTTGTGGAGTGGCTTCAGCCTTCGTTCTGCCGAATCTACCTGTTCTTCAAACCCCATGACCTGTCAGTCATGACGCATGCAGGAGTATTGACGGGATGGTTTCGGGAAACATGGTTCCGTCATTCCCATCCTCCGTTGTAAAGTTTGGATTAACTATAAGTAATCCTCTGCATTTCACGCTTCAAAGCGCTTATAGCATAGCTTGTCGAACGGCGCCCGATTACAGCATAAGCAATCCCAGATTTCTCTTGTTTACATTCTTAGCAGTGTCCTCCAGTAGCCTAATAGAATTTACTTCTTTATAAATTTTAAAAATCTATCTTGAATAGAAATGTTTTGTTTCATTTTACCTTTAAACCTAATTTCCGGCGTTTGAACAACGAAGGTTCTATTTGAAATTGTTACACCTTCTATATTAAAGCTAACATCAAAATCATCACCAGAATTTATGTGAATGTTTATGGCATGACCTTTATATATTTTTGTTGCCGCTTCTCCACTACCTATTTGATTAACTGTAATTTCAAAAACTCCTGCATACTCACAATTCACCCGATTATCGCTTGCTGTTACATTATTTATTACAAAAAAATTGTCTCTAACATTTCTAATTAAAAGAGTGTAGCTCCCAAAAGCAAACGATTGTATCTTTTCTATTTTGAATACAGGCGTTTGTGTTTCTATGGCTCTTTTGTTGTCCTTGTGATTTTTAACAACAGTGGATACAGCCAACACTAATGATATAATTACTGATATACTTGCTGCTATTTCTCCTACGCTCAAAAATCCTCCCCCTCATCAAAATTTTTTATCCTCTTCCTACTTATGTTTATGGATTTGTGGGACATATAACTAAAAGGATTTTTATAAGACACTTCCCTAAAGGTTCCTGCTAATGTTCAAAAACTTGACCCAATTCCGCAATACATGGCGCAAATCCCTATTTTCAGAAATGCGCCCTATTCCTGAACAGTCATTTCTTTATTTCTTTTGTTTTTAATAACCAGCATTGCAACTAACCAACCAATTTGAATGAGTAAAGGGATCAAAAAAGGTAATGCTAAAACCAAAATATTTAACATAATGATTTCCGGAGTTTGAATAGCACCGGTCGCATCTACGTCTCTTTGTGCTAAAAAAATCGATCCTGCTGCAAATAAGGCCAACCAAAAAGCATTTACGATCCACCAAGCAATCCAAGCAAATTTCACCAAATCACCCCTCTTATGAACTAATAGAATAAAAGCCATCTGGCCCGATTCAGAAGTACGCAATTGCTCAATTAGCGCGCCCTTTTCTGGAACAATTAAATTCAATTATCAAAACTTAGTTCATTATTTACTGTGTATTTTCACTCGCTTAGATAATCACTGGCTATTTCGATATTAAACAGTTCGCTTTCTTTAAAAACTGCAAAAGCAAGTGAAGATGTCCAGCACCATACAAAACAAAAATCCGTTCTTCTTTTGATTCGATTAAATTTACCAAATTTTTGTATATTAGCATATTACGATAATACCAATACTTGGCTGTCCATATCGCACCAACAGGATTGCTCTTGCTACCTATCAAGGCCAGTTTCATATACAATCGCTGGTTCTTTGCGATATTTTCCTTTTCATTAAGCCAAAGCAAATATTTTTTTAATGAGTGATGTTGATAATATTGTTCAGAATGGGAGGCCATTATCTGTCTTATTTTTTTAACTTCATCGAAAATATCCGATTGATTATTCTGATCTGCTGATTTTCCAAAATTAAGATCACAATCCAAATTATCGTTCCAATCTACTGCATAAACTTTATCAAGATTACATTTTTTTGCTACCTGAAAGCCAATTTGATGGACTTCATTTGACGACAGTGTAAAATATCCTTTCTGATAGGAAACATAGTCTTGATTTAGTTTTTCATCATACGCAGTTGAAATTTCCAGCGCTACTTTTGTAGGCATAAACCTTTTTATGCAGCCCACTATATCAGACATTTCATTTTGTCTTTTATCTGTTAGTATGCCTTCGGTTTGAGCTATAAACATATCACCGTTATTTGGATTAGAAAAATGGTCTGTACCAAGAACTAATATGGTTGGTTTAATAATAAGCCACCTTCCTTTAACTTAATAGCATCATCTCCAACTCTCACATTGCCACAATTAGTTATTCGGATAATGGCCCGATTCTCAAACTTAAAGATATCAATTTTATTTCCAATGGGCGGTTTCTCTTGTGCCAAATTTAGTAGCTATTACATGAATAACACTTAAATGCCTTTATTAAATCCTTCTTTCACTTCTTTTTTAATTAATTAAATCTTTAAACCAGTTAATCAACATAGGTATCTCATCATTATTAACTGTAGCAATGACATTTTTTCCATCTGTTATGATCAGGGAATCTAAAGGTACATTATTTGTCTCTACGACTTCAGATATTCCACTATCCGGCCAGTTTGTTCCACATAAAAATGGCGGCTCTGCTCCAACTAGAAATCCTGAAGGGTCTTTTTCTAGCTGTGAAATCAGCTTGTGATTAAGATCATAGCCTACAAACTCATACACTTGATTATTTACTTCTGCGATAATTGTTAGGTTATATAAAGATGTTCTAAACAATCTTCTTTGTTCTTTAATGTTAGGTTTAATCTTGAAATTTACTTCTTTTAGTTTCAGTGGTTTATTTTTTTCTACATGATAAGTTGCTTGGTCTAAATTCATAGACACTTCCATAGTCTCATTCCTTTATTTACATTTCGGTATTTTACTTGTTAATAGGAGAATCTAAAATAGTCAGTTAAAATTTTAAAAGGATTAAACCAAAAGTTAACATTAGTACTAGGATAGTTTTATCTTTAAATTAACTTCCTTAACAATATAAAATAACCTTAACTAATATTTTTGTTGTTCCATAATCTGGCCCATTTCCGTTAGACTTTTATTCCAGATAGGCGCCCCGTTTAATGAATAGTGGCCACCCTGTCAAAGTGGAAGATGTATTTCTTTTGTTGGATTATAAACCTTGAGCCAGTTCTCCGTTTCTAACTCCATCCAATCTCCAAAGCTATCTAGGTATTTCAATATTTCTTCCGAATTTGATAAGGGATTGATTGCATACCAAAGAGCTGTTCTCATCTCTTGCTCTTTTTCAGGATAATGTCTGGAAAATAGTTTAAATGCTGGAAATAAATCTCTTGTATACGAATGCTCTTGAACAATGACAAGCGCGAGACCAGCCCTCACAATAATTCTCATGATCCATGAACAACAATCCCTAATGTCTTCAATATCATCATTTCCCGTTAAATCATTCCTGGCTTTATCAATCAAAGAGGATAAATGAATGAGGTGTTCATTTGCCAGGGAGCTGTCGGGTTTATAATCAGGAAGTTTGCTTATTAGATTATCACCATAAATGCAAATACCATAGGTCTTTAAAATAAAAGGAATCATAGAACAATATTTAGTTTCCTTTACCTCACTTAAAGGGCAGAATCCTAATTCTACTCCATTTATAAAAGGGAACTCTTGATCAATGAGTTGCTCAGCCTCTTCCACCCAATCAAGGTCAATATTCTGAGGATCCGAATAGGTTACTATTATTACATCAACATCAGATACACCTTCAATCTCTGATCCTCTTGGCAAAGATCCTCTTATATAAATACTATGAATTTCCCTTGGTAAAACATAAAGGCAGCGCTCTTTTATTCGCTGGATTGCTTGTAGAAATTTATGATTAATTTTTTCAGAATCAGACTCGTTTATTATGTAGCCTTTGTCATCCAAAGAACATAAGGATCCTATTTCTTTAATCTCGGTCATTATCTAAAATCCCCATTTCCTTTTTGATTGGATATGGCCTTATGATGCAACATTGGCACAATTTTTTATTAAAGATAAGCGCCCGTTAATTTAATATTCCAATTGACGCAAGTACAGGTGAATTTCTTCTTCATTCAATTTTTTAACCTTGTATTTGCGGATCTTGCTGTCAATTTTCTTTTGTTGCTTACTGCCTTTGCTAAAGAAATTGTTAATATGAAAAAATACTCCTCCCCAAATGCCAGCCCAACCACGGAATCCTAGTTCAAAGGCCATTTCTTCTGTGTCCGTAAGCGGCAATTGAGTATTTTTCTCGAACTCTTTTTTATAGTCTTCCTGAATTATAATATAATTTCCTTTGTTCTTTAACGCGGAAAGCAAATCCTTGGGGTTATCAACTATGAAGCAATCATCAACTTGTTTATATTCCAACAAATTCATTCCTTTTAATGAAACAGTATATCCTGATTCAATATTAGCATAATTCTTTCGATAAAATGACCAATATTAATGGGGACGCTTCTGCTGATTCTTATTCAATAAGCGCGCCCGATTGTTTAATCTAAAATTTCTATTTTTTTAATAACACTTTCAACTTCTTCATCATCCCCTGGATCAATCATAACTTTCTCAGGATTATCAATAATACTTTGGGTGTACTCTTCCATTGTTTGATTCCTTTCTTCTTTTAATTGTTCAGGAGTAGGCCAACGAGTAGGAACGTCATACAAATTAATGCTTCCGTCTCCGTTACTACTATAAAATACATTCCCCCCTGCTAGAAAATCCGTAAACAAATGTACTACATTTTCTGGATACTTAACACTTTTGTCTTCGTATTGACCAACTGATTCTCCTTCTGAAATATGACTAATCTTCAGTGTGTCTATACCTTTATTGTCCACTACTTCCAACCAAACACGAGCATATTCAATTTCCTCTGCCGAATAATTGGATAATGGATCATTTTCTTCACTACCACTTGAATCATCAACTGTGTTTTCAACTTGTTCAAAATGATCAGCTGAGGTTGTATCTTTATTATTACTTTTATTTGATTCTTCATCATTATCGTTAGAAGAATTTTCGTTACTTGTTTCTTCATTATTTTTATTTTCTTCATCAGTAGCCTTATCTTTACTATTGCTATCTGCGTTATTCTGTTCAGATGAGTTCCCGCAAGCAGCTATAAACACTGCGATTAAAACTACTGTTAATAAGATAAAGAAATTCTTTTTATTCATGTTTTTAACTCCCTCTTTAATTTGACTAAAAAATCACTTTTTCTTTTCCTCATTTCTCTATAAAATAAAGATCTCACTATTAAACTAATCTGCACTATAATGGACTAAGAACCTAAGAACCAAGAAAATGGACTACAGGGAAAAGTCCATCATTGTTCAATTCTTGCGCCCGATGTTGCATTATATAATTTATTATTCCGTTATTGATTCCACCTCTTTATCAATTTCTCCAGTCCAGTAGGAGCTATTTTCCATAATCCAATTTACATGATCAGATAAGCCATCTAAATCAGGAAAAAGGGATAATTCATTTATACCATAATGTGATAATTCAAATCTTAACTCCTTACGATATGAATGATCAATAATAATTTTTTCTAATTTATTCTCTTCTTTCAAATTATTTTCCAAACGTAGTGTAGGGGGATTATGTATAGTAAAAATGCCACTTTGTCTAACTACTCGTGGAGCTGCACCATTAGGCTTGATCTTGGACACTCCTTCATGTTCAAAAGGTTTTATTTCTTCAGTTTTTAAACTGCATTGGTTTAAATAAGCGTATAAAACGGCATCACATTCTTCATAACTTTGTACAGCAAAAAAAGCTGCAACTAGAGGATTAAATGTCCAATCCAACAGCCTAGTGGCTAAACCGTGATGTTGCGCAACTGTCAGCATATCCCATTCGCCGTAAGCCCCATTTAAAAAGTGTGCTGCTTGCCTTTTCCAAGATTGGAAAATCTCGGCATCATCATATTTATAATAAGGATTTCTACCAGCTTTGGGAACTAAAACCCATTCAGGATTACTATGTCCCCTAAACAACCATAAATTTGTTTTTCTATATTTGCTTAGTGCTTTATGTAATTCCTCAAATTTTTTAACCCTTACTTCTTTTATGGTAATCACCTCTTCATCATAATTTAATTATAAAGAATAATTATTTTAAATAAATACTGTCGTTTATTAATCATTGCTATAACCTGACTCTTTTCCCAAAGTTTGACGATCCTTTACAGATAAGAGCCCTTTAGTTGAATAAGGATAATAATACTCCAATTATAATCAATAAGATGGGGAAAATAATAATCCAAAATACTTTCCACGCACCAGCTTTTTCATTAAATATTAGGCTTTTAATTATTATCATCAGAAATCCAATTCCTAATAACATCGTTCCATTAATAATTAATATTAAATTTATTATTTCGGTAAAGTCTCTGTCTTTAACAGTTATTAAAATCCCAGAATTTCCAATAATAAATGTAAAAATAGCAATAAAAATAGCCATTAACTGCATTGACTTTCCGTGAAAATTATCAATTTTCTTCTCTAGCTCAGGTAATATTTTATGCTTTTCTTGCAAAGCTATTGTGATAGACCGCAGTTTCTCATATTCTTCATTTGTCTTTTCTTTTAAAATTTGATGATAGATCATAGTTCCAGTTATTGTTCTTTCACCCTCTATAGTTAATCTTATAAAAGGATCTTGTTCTTTCCATCCTTTCTCTAATGAATAATGTTTTTTCAATTGTTCCTCTGCATCTTTACTTATATTATTAACAGTCATAATACTTGCTGGAACGTATGATACTAAACCCTTGTAATACAAACTATCAAGGATCTCCTCAAACTTTTCCTCAGAATAGCTTTTATTAAAAAACTCTTTATATAAGGTCTTTCTATTTTTTATGTTCGTGTGTGCTTCTATTGGTGGGAGCTTTATATAATCACCCATAAGCAAGATTATTTGTTTTTCCACTTCTGTTAAATTTGAATAACTAAACATTTTAATTGATTCTCCTTCAAAATGGCCCCATTTGGGAAGGCAGCATTCTTATTTAAGAATAGCGCCCGATGATTGAATAAACCATGTTCTTCTATTAGCTGGTATA
Source organism: Virgibacillus ainsalahensis (assembly GCF_055380755.1). Lineage (NCBI taxonomy): Bacteria > Bacillati > Bacillota > Bacilli > Caryophanales > Bacillaceae > Virgibacillus > Virgibacillus ainsalahensis. Next base: position 1,916,948 of record NZ_AP043943.1, read on the forward strand.
ATTGAAGAAGTTTACTATTTTCATACCTGCCTTCGTTTAACGCTTTTCTATATTCACCGTTTTCTTCTTTGATAGCTATAGCTTCGTCTGTACTAACACCTTTGATGGAAAAGTATTTAGTTCCTTTTTTCATACTCATTAGAAAAATTTCCAGAGTATGTCCCCTCCGTATCTGAATACTTCGTTACCTCTCCGATTTCTTCAGACACAATGAATTCAACGCGACCGATTCTGGAATACCGTCGACGCTCAAGTTTTATGCATTTTATTCTTTAGAAAATACGTACATTGGTATGACTGTTTCATAGCCCAGCTTCTTATATAAATGGAATCCCATTTCGCTTGAACCTAATATATTTTTTGTTACACCATAACTTTTAGACATATCTAACATAAAAGAGCAAAGGTTAGCAGCTAATCCAAAACCTCGATAATTTTCATCCGTATGGACTCGATCCAAACAGGATACTCCTTCATTTATAGACATAATACCGGTACAAACGGGTTTATGGTCAATCTCAATAAAGTAATAGCGGATATAAGGGTCATAAATTCGGTTTGGATTATACTTTTGAAAGCTAAGAACATCATTTATCTTCTCTGCTTGTTTTTCGGTTTTAACTTCCTTTACCTGATACTTATTATATTGCATGAACTCTGTTTTCGCTGATAGTTTCATTAAATACTCACTTGCTTGCGAATCATATCCCAAGCCTTCCATCTTTTTATTTACTTCCTGTGTATGTGAAAAAAGTGTTACCCAATGAGGCTTATTTAGGTGTTTGAATTCGTTTGGCAGTGGATCAGATTGATAGAAATGAAAAAATTCAAGCTCACGTCCATAGACTTTTTCTCCAAACTTCACTTTTTTTACATCCCCTGTTGTATTGATCTCAGTATTAGGGGTCTTCCTACAATATCCCCAACTTTTGATAAAGGCTACGATTTCTTTCTCAATTTCTACCTTATTCCAATTCACGCGCTCATCTCCTATTTTGATGGTACTTTTTCATTCTTGAATGGTGTTATCGATAACCATGTCCACAATATAAAGAAAGGTTGAATGAGTATTACACGTATCCAATGATAATATGGCACATACTGTTCGATGCCGCCAGGGATTTCTCCCGTATTTATGGCATGGTATATGTTCGCTGGCCATATTAGAATGAAATATACGATAAGGATTTTACCTGTCAATTTATATGTCTTGTCAAACAAAAATAATACTCCGAATAAAAGCTCTAAGAATCCCGTGATGTATACGATTGAAAGCGCAAATGGAATTACTGGAGGAATCATTTCCATTAAGTTTTCTGGGACGAAGAAGTGGCTAAAGCCTATGAAAAAAAGCATTGCACTTATGGCAATACGTCCTATTTTTTGATAAGAAATAGCCACGTTAATTTGTTTTAAAACAAACATTATTAAAAAACATAACAATAAAACCAATGTCGCCATATCATTTCCTCCTCATGCCAAAGCTTTTGAAAAAATTATAAATACAAATTTCATCCCTTTATGACTTCTTCATCATTCAACATTATGACTATCGTCATATTTCAATTGAGGATGACGTACTATCTGTCCTTCGTACAAGTCCGACACCGAGAACAATCAATCCTGCTACTAAACTTATAGCACCCACATACGCCAAATAAATGAGAGCATTTGGTTCAGTTGCATCTGGTGGTAATACCGATAAAAAGAATGCAGCAGGAATAAATATGGCAGACAACGGAATAGCAGTTCATACCTGCTGATAACCTTGCCTTATACACATATAGATACGCCAGCAAAGAAAGCATCAAAAGTATACCTGCATGTGCATGTCCTTCCCTCCACAAATCCCGCCGCAACGGGCCTTCATGATAGCTTGAACCTGGTTCGATTAGCAGAGATAACAAGCTTGCGCCTCCATATATCACTGTTGGTAAAATAATGATTAACCAACCCACATGTCTTCGAGTTTCCTCATATACACGTCACCCTTTCGTGAATAGTGATTAGCCAAAATAAAAATTCAAATTAGGTGTTCTTACATAGACAACTCATCAATTCATGAAGCTTTTACGTCATCTTTACGGTTTACGCAACTTATTGCGCATCAATTCATGAAATTCTTGACTTGCATTTGACATGTTCGAGGCATCGATCATTGCCCGGACACGCAAACCGTACGAAAATGTCATGAACATCATTGCTGTTTGTTTCGCATCCAAATCATCCGTAATAACTCCGGCACGTTGACCGGCTTCAATCCAGGAAACAGACAAATGGATTGAATGCTCATATATATGGGATAAAATATCCGCAATTGCAGGTTCTTCTTTTCGGCTCAGCAAATAAATAAATATTACGTTCGTAACGTCTTCTTCATCGGTTAGATATTTCATTCCATTTGCAATCGCACGTAGCGGTCCTTCCAATCCGGTATTTGCCTTCTTTGTCTCCTTGTGGAAATCTTCATTGGTTTTTTCCGTTTTGATTTGTAAAATCAATCCGAACAATTCATCCTTACTTCGAACATAATGATAAATTGCCCCTTTAGAAAGTCCGGAATTCTGGATAATGTCTTGTAACGTTGTTTTTTTACACCCTTTTTCCTGAATGAGTTCTTCGGTGATTAACAATAAGTGGCGAAAATTCGAAGTGAGGCTGATATGTTCCAGCAAAATCATCATCTCCTGTTCTCAAATTACCAGTGTGATTTGGTTGATCTTTATTTTTGCATACCGACTGTCGGTTTGTCAATGGGCTATTAAGTTTTATTTTTCCATAGTCCCTCGAAATAAATATTAAAGAATATTGTTAATCCTTGCCTTCACCTAATATGAAACTTCTTCCACAATATAACCCTAAAAAAAATAGTGTGCTGACTCTTATTCAAGTTAAGCGCCCGTTCGCTGAACAGAGGACAATTCCCTATTTCAGATAAGCACCCATTAGCCTAATAAGAATTTATTCAAGAGATGCTATTTTTTCTTTTTTGATTTTCCAAACAAACCTATTCCAGCAGCTATGGCAATACCTATAGCGACCCAGACACCAGTACCCATCGTTTCCGCCCCCCTTGTCTAATTCATTTTAGTTTGATCTAATACACTTTCTATTCAATCCATTAAATTTCCTGCAAAACTGTCAAAGTGAACTCTATTCCTTCCATAATCTGACCATTTTCAAAAGGCTGAGTGCATTTATTCAACTTTTGCGCCCGATTGTGGCACAGTCACTACCATTTTATCATAAATAAAAATATATAGTTTTTTAAATGTAAATTAATTTACAAAATGATTAAAATGTGATATATAAAAAATAATTAGCATTCACCTCTTTTGAGTGCCAAAAACTTTCTTTAAAGGAGTGATTTGGATGGTTGCAATAGTTCTTGATAGAACAAATCCGTCACCTGTTAGGGAGAGTTCAAACTGTATGTTAATTCGTTATAAAAAATGCTACAGAAAAATTGCGATGGGTCTTCTTTCATTCACGTTGAATAAAAGAGATATCAAATCATTACAAGAAATTGTTGACCAATATGAGAATAACCCTAATTGGCATCTTTATCTTTGGAAACAGTCAAATAATATTATTGGAGCAATTGGTTTTAAAATTAAAAGTGACGTAAACGTGATTATCCAACACGTTTCAGTTAATCCTTCCTATAGAAGTGACGAAATTGGTTACAAAATGATTCATGAAATAATCAAACAATATGGTCATAAATATGACATTCTCCCAAATAATCGAAATCAAAATTTTTTTCAATTGATGTGTAAATCGGTAAATAGTCTAAAACTAATAATAACCAAAGAAAAGCCTCGCGAAATTGACCGTGAGGCTTTTCTTGTACAACATTATTCAATTTCAATTTTACGTGAATTATCCTTCACTGCTTGTTCATCTTTACCCACAGTGATTCTCAGCAATCCATCTTCTAGCTTCGCCTTTACATCATCGGTCTTGGCATTTGCCAAAAAGAGTGAACGCTGCATTGAATCGTAACGTCTTTCTTGATGAATATAGTTGTTATCTTCATCTTTCGTATCAACATTTTCTTCCCGGTTCACCGAGATAGTTAAACGACCTTCATCATTTAACGTGACATCAATATCATTTTTCTTTATCCCTGGAAGTTCAGCATCTACTAAATATTCATTATCTGTTTCCTGAATATCTACCTTGAACGGATCTGTAACAAGGTTTCTTCTGGCCAATGGAAAATCTTTAAAAGCATCATCAAAAAAGTCGTCAATCATGTTAAAAGGGTTTGTTGGTGTCACATTTGATACATTTCGATTTTTTCTATTGAAAGGTATTAAACTTGACATCATGACTCACTCCTTTTCAAATAAATATTGACATTAGCACTTCATTTCAATACTAACAGAGGTGAATTTCATATTACAAAAAGAGATAAACTTTCAATTAAAATGCTCGCTAAGCCCTATCCAAGGGCACCCTTCCCCTCAACCAAAATCCGTTTGAAAAGTCTTCCATCATACTAAAAGGAATAAATTTAATCAGAATAAATCAACTCCTTTCTTCATATTTTCTCTGACTTAGCATTAGACCCATCCGAGTGCTAAGTTCTATTTTTTATATACCACATTTTAATATATTTATAAACATAATTATTGGAGTTACATTTTTATTAATTGATTTTTTATATCTTTTTACTTTTCAGACCAGCGAGTTAATGAATTGTAAATTTTCACTATGTTTTTATTCCAAAAAATCGGGTAAATAAAATGAACCAATTCTTATATTTATTGGAGGTGAGGTAATTGTCACGATTAACTATTGGACTTATTCCTTGTCCCGATACGCCAGAAAAATTAGCTAAAAGTTTCAAAAATAAATTACCTGAATTCTTATCTGCAAAGGTTTCAGATCAAGTCAAATGGTCTGTTGAAGTTACAACAGACCCTCTTATTGGCTCAGCTGAAGACACGCAAGAACTGATGGAGGAAACTGAGTCTATAAAAAAGCAAAAAAACTGGGATTTTGCCATATGTTTAACAGACCTCCCATTGTTTGATGATAAGGATTTGGTCGTGGCAGATGGTGATTATAATCGGCAAATCGGGCAAATATCGATTCCAGCATTTGGATCTTTTCCTTTAACCGCACGCATAAGGAAAGTATTGCTACAAGTTGTAAAAGAGTTACACAGCCATCAATCGAATAATAGTATGAAAAAAACTGCTGTTACCGCAAAAGAAGGCATGTCTGATCGTGAAAAAGGCGCTGTATCCAGACAATTTTTGTTTTCACTGATTCGTCGTGAACATTCAACCCCTATGGGTAAAAAAATGGATCTGCATCTTGTTATTCGCCCACGTTTTCAGGCTAAACTGCGTGTTTTAGCGGGAATGACCTATGCAAATCGCCCATGGGGCATTATTCCATCATTTAAGCCTGTCGTTGCAGTGGCTTTTGCTACAGGGGCTTATGGCCTTATTTTCCCTACTTTATGGAAGTTAAGTGGAGCATTTGAACTTTTTCGCTTTTTGGGCTTAATGGTTGGTGCAATCTTCAGTATCGTGGTATGGATTATCATCTCGCATAATCTGTGGGAAAAGCCAGCTATAAATAATGATAAAGCTGTCAGAAAATTATATAACCGAACAACAGTAGCTACTTTAACAGTAGCAGTATTATGTTACTATATTACGCTTTTTGTATTATTCCTGCTGACAGTCCTTTTGTTTGTTCCACCGGATTTATTTCAATCATTAGGTGATTTAAACGAATCTGTTAGCTTCTGGAATTATACAAAATTGGCCTGGTTGGCCACTTCCATAGCAACTTTTGCGGGATCAATTGGTGTCGGCCTTGAAAACGAAGAAATGGTACGAAACATTATGTATGGATACCGACAAAGCCAACGTTCCAAATACTATCGGGGTCAGCAAGATGAAGAAAGAAACGAAACCAAAGATGGTTAAAATAAGATACTCAATCTTGGACATAAAAAATAAGCCCCCGACACTTGATGTAAAAGGCTAAAGTAAATTAAATTATCAAGCTGCATCCTGGAACATCCTGTTGAATAAGCAATTTAAAAATTGGTTAATTGTACAGCTCCATGGATTTTGGATACCGCAATATTCAGTCTACAGAATACAAAAAATACGCAATCTTGATAAAAAAAGTTAACAGTTGAAGAAATAGCGGTCTTGCCAACATAATGACAAAAAACAACGCTAATCCATTTTCTTACAAAAATGACCTAAAAATAGCGTAGATGGATTCTACGATAAAATAATGCCCTAAGTGGGAGAATCATAGCTTCTAAAAGGGGTTTAATGAGGTGAAATTTTTGCGTAGAATTATAAAATTACCCCTTAACGAGCCTATAATCAGGATTCATATGGAAGAAAGTGGCTTAGCGCAGGTTAGATGTCAAAATGTCGGTAGGACCCCTTATGTACAATACGCGCGCTGATCCGGAAAGGCTCCCGTTAAAGGAATAAAGTTGGTAATACCCAAGCCTGTGAATCCCCCCTGATGCAAAAGCTAAAACCGATTAGCCAGCTTTTTTATCATGATGTGCTGCAATAAGAATCCCACAACCAAACCCGGAATGACGCTTAATATTGGAAGCCAAATTGGACCGAGCAATATGCTGAATAAAGTTAGTTTAGATGAATAGATCGTTCCTACAGTCACAAAATAGGCTGAAAATACAAATGGTAAAAAGGAATATGGCTTTTTTCCGCCACCTGCATCTTTAAAGACATCCCACATGGCAAAAAAGTATAAACAAGGATAGAACATGTGCCACTGATAATCTGCATATTGAATCGCTTTTTCTATTTCCCCATGAAAACTTAGAAGGATGACCTCGTTAAAGTTTCCCTGTACGTTGACCAAAAACACTAAGAAAATTAGTACAATCCCTTTGATGTATTTTTTATTTAATAATTGGCCAAAACCAGGTAATGGGATGCTCCACAGCAATTTATCCATTCATAAGACCTAACCCTTATCTCTTGCAATTTGATTTCGATCCGGTGCTTGGGGCGGTTTTTCCAACCATCGATTTTTAATCATAAGATTAGCACCATCTTCGCCGTATTTCGCAATTTCAGCTGTAAGACGTGTGTACGTTGCAATCAAGTCAGTCCTTTGACTGGATCCAATTGCCGCCCCATATTGACCAATCCCGGCTGTGTTCATTGTTGTAATATAGAACATCATAAGTTTGTCCGAAAACGGAGATTCGGTTGAATCCGTTGGTTGAGCATCCCATACTGACGGTGTTGAAAGATGGTCATTGTGCATAATTTTATTGAAAATATTCACGTGTTTTTCTGATATATCCCGTCCTCGTACCAAATACTTTCGAACTTCTGGCGATTGGGCTACCTGACTAAATCCCATAATCAGCGCTGCACCCACCCTATTCCTTTCAATATTGTAATATAAATTCGTAATTTCAATGGCATTTAACGGGCGTTTGTCACTAAACCATCCCCCACTCAAATAATGTTGGTCGTTAATGTATTCGACCCTTTCAGGTTTGGGAATATAGGGGGCTCTTGAAAAAATCCCTTTTGTTAATTTTACTTGCGTGGCTTGATCCAGTAAGTCTGCAGATGTGCTTAAGTTTTGTTTAAAATATTGCACAATATCAGAACGTGCGGCATTAGATAAAGCCATCGTATAGGTAGTCATACCTAATTTTCCTAAGTTTTGGATATACAAGAGGAAAAAATCATCGGTGTATAATCTTGGTGCGTTTAAATTCACATCCTGGGTTGAAAATCCATCGGGTACAGCAATTTGCTCATTGGTAAACAGGTTTTCGATAAATTGGACGTGTTGCTGGGATAAACTTAAAGCAAATTCCAATACAGAGCGTATGTCTTCATCTTCAACCTGGATCAATGTATAACTAATAGTCTGTACAGCCATTGAATCGCTTAAGTAATTACTCCAAAGACTTGCGATTTCAGCCGAGGTCAATTCAGGATTAGGCTGTGTATTCATAAGATATTCCTCCAAGGTTTTATAAATATCTTTAACCTTACCCTGCAAAATATTCATAACCCTTTTTGGTATTTTTGCTCATTGAATCAACAAGTAAGCCCCCGTGGTCAAGCGGGGGCTTACTTTGACAACCTTTTTCAATTTAATTTTCTGCCACGTCATTTCCTTGTTTTTGTATATTTTTTCTGCTTTGATTAATCTTTTTATACAGGGCCATCACCCTTTCGTCTGGATGTTCTTCAAACGGACTAACATAAAATGATTCTTCTAGCCGTGACATCAAAACACCAAGCATTTGATTTTTACGTTTTGGAGGCAAATGTGACTTCATAAGAGCCTCGTATTGTTCTTGTATCACTTGTAAAATCATGTTATATCACCCCCATTTATTAAGGGAGCCCCCTACATTAAGTAATGTAGAGTTCAAGGGGTAACAGGCGTTTTGTGACCTATTCGATTTCTATCCTATGCGTGTTATCGTTATTCGCCTGTTCTTCTTTGGTCACATTAATTTTGAGCAAACCATCTTCCAACCTTGCACTGACGCCATCTGGTTTGGCGTTTTCCAAATAAAGAGAACGTTGCATAGCCTCAGAACGACGTTCCCTGTGAATATAATTACCATCTTCGTCTTTGCTCTCAACATCCTCGTTTCGATTTACAGCAATAGAAAGCCTACCGTCGTCGCTTAAATTGACATTAATGTCTTCTTTTTTTACCCCTGGAAGTTCAGCCTCAACCAGGTATTCGTTGTCGGTTTCCCTTACATCAACCTTGAATGGGTCTGTAGTCAAGTTTCTTCTAAGGGACGGGAAATCACTAAAGGCTTCATCAAAGAAGTCATCAATCATGTTGAAAGGATTCCTTGGGCTTGCACTAACCACATTACGATTTTTTCGGTTGAAAGGAATCAATCCAGCCATTATTAATCACTCCTTTTATAAAATTTTAATTGTTGTACTCATTCAGTTAATGAGTGGTGATTTTTGTTTTAAATCATTGGGTTTCTATTCGTAAACCACGGGTCATGAAAGAAGTCGCCAACCATGTTGATAAAATTCCCCGGCCCGTCCCTACTGAGACCTCGAACCCTTTTGTTGAAAGGAATCAATCTAGTCATCATTAACCACTCCTTTATGATGTGTTGTTAGCACTCGGTAAATATGAGTGCTAACTTCTATTCTTTATATACCACGTTTTTATATGTTTGTAAACATGTTTTGCACAAAAAATTTTATGTTCTAGTCTTCCACAATCTGGCCCGTTAATTTAAGTTAAATTCTTCACAAACTCTATGTTATATTATTTTTATAATTATTCTGTAAATTTAGTTTACACTAAATTTCCTAATCAGTTAAATCCTTCAGAGACATACATTACTACATAATTCTAGACTTTTTGAATAAGATTCGATTTTAGTTTTCATTTCCATAAACTTCGGGTATAATAAAAGTATATTCACTGCATAACATAAAAAGAGACCGCTAGTGCTACTACACTAACGGTCAAGTACAATAGCCCTTCAAGGGGGCGGCTCACAAAAGAGTATAAAATAACCACCCTAATCGCTTGCCAGGCTCATAGGGTGGCTATTTTTTTTGGTTTGACAGTATCGCTACAATTAATGTTCCGAACGAGATCATCAAAAACAATGCTTCAACTACTGTCATTAGGCATCACCTCCTTTCTCAGAAAATGAGAAAGAAAGTGAGCCGCCACCCATGAAAGCCTTATTGTACTAGTATGATTGTAACAAAGATTAACCCATCTTTACAGAACATATTTTCCTATTATTTGTTCACAGTGAAATGTTCCGCTTTTCCCTCTATGAAAATTAACCATTTTCATCTGTCTGTTCTACTCTCCGTGACAACTTTCTTCTTGATAATTCTTTCTCCAGAAGTAAAATAAAATCTTTATCTACATGCATATCGAGCGCCTTTTGATACGCTTCCATTAAAAGTTCATCCGTTAATTTTTCCATTTTCTCCTCCTTTGACTGGTTATGCTTCTTGAACAAAGGCTCCTTTTTCATCTAACAAATAAAACATATTTTGAATATTGCTCTCTCCTGCCAATAAATTCTGATCCGTGGTGGTTCGCAGTTTCATGTCCTTTGCATGCATTACCAGTGGTTGAATATGTTTCAGCGATTCAGTAATGACAATCATTCGTTCCGCAAATGGACTCCCTTTCCATTTTAAATACATGATGAGGTCTTTGATGCCCCCTCGGGATACATAAATATAAAACGGATTGCCATGAAATTCGATGGCTCCGACAAACGGTTCCGGTGTCGGGATGATTTTGGCGTCCGGAAAGTAATAATACAATTCAAAAAACAAAACACGCTTTAACACATCCTTTGTTTGGTACTCCACCCAATAATTTGGTTCGTAAGGGACATTCGTAATTACTGCACCTGCCTGTCCCAAGGTGTAGATAGGAATGATTTGTTTGTTCACGTGCATTTCATGTCGGACAATTTTTTGCTCCCTTTCCATTCGTTTCAAGCGTTTCTTTGGTAAACGGAATAACCGGGAGAGTTGCCTCCCCCCGATGATTCCTACTTTTGCTATTGCACCTAACGCTGCACATTCTTTCGGTGATTCATTGTTGATATAGTTAATTGATCTCAAATTGGACGGCAGACGCTTCCAGTGCAATTCCCAAGGTCTTTCCAACGAGAATGGGCTGGTCATGGTTCATCCCTCCTTACAAAACACGGGTGATACGTGTCCGAATCTGTTCCTTTTCCGTATTGATGTTATCAACGCGTACCAACACCCGGTCATCTTTTTGGACATTCTGGAATTTTAAGTGGCTGGAAAGAGAATCCACGCCTGCTTCCAAACGGACAAAGACGCCATATTCTCGTACGCCGGATACGATTCCTACATATTCGCCATTTTTCTGGTAACGTTTGATGCAATCCGGCCACGGATTTTGCTGCAGGGCTTTGGCGCTGACTTGTACCTCTTGTTTTTCTTTATTGATTGTCATGACTTTTACTTTGAGCGCATTACCTTCTTTAAATTCCTCATGCAAATCATCAATCCACCCATAGCGAATTTCAGCTATCGGGAGAAATACTTGAATACCGCCAATGTCCCCTAGCATATAGTCATCGCCCACATGTCGGATGACTGCCGGGATGATGTACCCTTCCTCAATTTTTCGTAGGGTAATATCAGCCATTTTTTCCATTGCTTTTGTTCGAGAGGCAGTAAACAATTCATTTTCCTGATCGTAATTCAGTACCATAAAGGCAATATCTTGTCCCGTCATGGAACGCAGCTGCCGGAGATTTTCCGCACCTGTGAATTCCAAAGGAATAAGGCCACGAATGGATCCCACACGGACGACTGCACAAGCTTTCTTTTCTTCCCCGTCTGGTCCCACTTTTTCTATCCCGGAAATAGGGGCGTATAGAATTTTGCTATTCTGATACGCCCCGTAAATTTTCATCCAATTTTCTATCGAATTATCCTGTTCCTGGTCGACCATTTTGGCTGCGTCAAACCCTTCAATCATCACATTCTCGTTCAATTCTTCTGCCATTGTTCATCGCTCCTTTTTATATTTTTCGTTTTCTTTTGTCTTCATTCCATTTCAACTATTACCGAAAATAGCTTTTCATTATTTCTTTTTATTGTTTATTGCCCCCGATTTCCTTTAGCATGTCGTTCTCATACCTTTCCAGTATCTTTTCAATAATCGTAATGGCATTTTGCAAGGCTTCTTCTTTTGTCTTGAAGAGACCTATATCAGATGGTGGAGCACCAAATTTCTGAAACAACTCCTTGTTGCTGCTGTTAAACGTGCGTACTTCCTGCGACAAGTTATCCCAGTGAATGTTATCTTCATGAATATGGCATTGAAAATGATATTGTTCTCCTGGAACATGGAATAGACTAATTTCGGCTGCAGACACTCCCTTATATCGAAAATGATAGGTTTCCTCTTGGTAAATTAAACTCCCATTAGCATGGCTGAATGGATATTTTCCCATTTTGATTTCCCCTTTCGTATGAGTGTAAATTTATATTAAAAAAACCCCTCCTATATTGGAGCGTTTTTTAATCCCAAAAGCCATCGCCGGATATTTTTGGTTTTACCGTATCCGTTTTCTTATTTGGTTGATATTCTTCCTGTGTTGGATCTTTTTCTTGTTGTAATTCTGTTTGGCTGGTTGGTACGGATTCCACTTCACCGTCTGAGTTAAGAACAGGGTATTTTGTTTCTTTTAAAATGTCTTTTGCTTGCTCTGGCTTCATTGATTCTTCATTTGTATTGTTTGCTGCATCATTTGAAACAGCTTTTGTTTCCATTGTTGCTGCTCTGGTTTCCACATTTAATTCATGACTTGTTGAAATGTCTTTTGCTGGCTTGTGATATTTCGCTTTCGATTTTCTACTGTTATTAGAAATGCGTTTCATTTGCCGGACGGTCCCAGCCCCAGTTTTTCTCACGAGATTATTTAACTTCAGTGAGAGGCGTTTGTCTTCCCACTCTTTCTTTTCTTGCCAATCAGCTGGTACGAGATTGCCTCTTGCCAAGGCAGGTTTCTGCATGGCTGCTTCATACATGACTTTGTGAATGAAACTGTATTTCGGTAGGTTATCCATGATATCGGTTGGATCAAAACGATATTCTTCCGACTCCGTATCCCGATACGAGTCCGGAAACAGGTTTGGCATAAAGATTCGATGTTTGTAAGTGGGCTGCCGTAACATGATTTTGTCTTTCCCGAATTCATCCGCAAATTCCTGTGCATCCTGAAAGCCAATTCCGTTAAAGCATAATTTGTTCCGGCAATTGGTCATGATCGCTTGTTTCATCGCACGTGGACTGATATCCCCTGCTTCCACTTCCAGTTGCCCGAGTGATTGAGAGGCCAGAATCCCAGATACTTTGTAACTGGCTGCAAGTGATAGAAAGATTTCCACTTGCGGGTTGATGTAGCGTTTATACTCATCAATGAACATGAAATGCGGCGAGCGTGTATCCTCTGTACCTGGTCTGCGAAAAGTTCCGTTTTGTAAATGCATAATTAAAAACTGCCCAAACGCATCCCCGGCTTTTTTCAATGTCCCAAGTGCTGTATTAACGATAAGCACCCCGTCATTGGATAAGTGTTCATCGACTTCCAGGTCGCTTTTACCGGACATGATGTTCTTTAACAGTTCATTACTGGTGATGTTTTCGAGCTGTGCCCGTAAGCCGATGACAAACTGCTTGTATTTTTCCGCCATGCTGCCGAGCAGTTCATTTTCAATAGACTGGACGAGATCCGAATCCCCATCTCGTATACGCAATTCACTGGTTCGCTGATGCAGTAAGTCTAAATCTCTCAACGTTTCCAGTACTTCCATCAGGTCCACTTCATCGCCTTTTAATTCCTTGAGCAAGCGTGTCACATTACGGGCTGCAAGTTCCTGCACATTGGCAAAGAACGCGTCCTGTTTCCCGAATAAGCCACGTAAGACAATAACGGTTCCTTCCACCACATCTTCCACATTCCCTTCCATGGGGTTGAACTTATCGGTGTCTGGGCTGGTTGGATCAATGTAAATATAGGGAATATCCATTTCATCACAGAATTTTTTTACTTTCTCCGCAAATTCCCCTTTTGGTTCGACTACGGATAAGCCGAGTTTCTTGCCCTGCTTCTTTTGCATTAATAGTTGATAGATCATTGGTTCCAGAACGGATGCTGTTTTACCGGAACGAGTTGCTCCGACCACGAGCATGTGGGTGAACATGTCTTTGCCTTTCCATATGATTGGTACATCACTATGCTCCAAAGAGTTCCCCAACACGGTAACAATTTCACTACTTTTTTTGTGTTTCGATTGCTTAAGGTCTTTTTTGTATTCTGTATATCCCTCTTCCGGTTGTTCCTTAATCCGTTGATTTCCTCTCTTTTTGCGATAGGCTGCCTCTGCCCGCATATACATGATGTTTACGTAGATGCCAAACACCCCAAATAGAAGAAGGGCCGTTTTCATCATGAATTCCCGCGTCACCATCTGTTCCCACTGCCAGTACTCAAAAGCAAGACTCCCAATGGACAGGACGATCAAAAGCGTGATGGTTAGAGCAACGAGACGATTTATACCACTTGTGACCGCCTTTTTCCCCCATCTATTAATAAGATAGAGCAATAAAATAACCCCTGCTGCACTTAGGGGGTACAGTGGGGCTGGGATGACGATTTCCTGAAACATAAGAAAGTATCCGGATGTGGCTAATATAAAGCCAAGGATGGATACTGTCATAAGCATGTAATCACCTCTCTTATAAAATTGTGCATAAAAATAACACCGTATAACCACGGCGCTAATGAAAAACCATATATGTTGTGATTCCTGTTGATTAATGGAGTTCTCCATTTGCAAACTTGTTTAGAAGGTCATCCAATTGTTGACTGCATTTTATCGTTTCATAACCCGCCAAGCCATACTTCAAGCCTAGCTGAATCATTTCCTGCTTTTTCACTACGATAGCTACAGGCAAATCTGATTCTGTTGGTTCTATTACTTGTTTCATCTGTTCTCTTCTCCTTCACACGGTATCTAAATGCTTTTTTAGGTCTTTCGTTTGTCAGACCAACGAAATTCATTATGAGAACATTGTATATTTGATGCAATAGTTTCGACAAAAGAAGTCATATTGTTACGAAAATAAAAAACCGATTTAACCTATTAAGCTAGTTAAAAGCAGCTTCGTATAGGTCTATTCGCAGGAAAAATAACGCCTTTAGAATAAATGATACTGGTTACAAAGTTTCAGCATTCTCCATGGCGTTTTAAAATCTTATCTATTTATTGCTTTCTCTTTTCCCAAAAATAAGACGTTAACACACTGAACACGGAACCAAAACAGAGGACACGTCCATATGCGATGAAATTCACACTGTACTCAAATTCAAAGCCAATACCAACACTGCCCAGAATAAGGCTTATTGTAAGTAACGAACCGAATATCCAGAGATTAAAGTCTACACTAAATCTATATCTCGTTTGGATAATTTTCAAAATCGTAGAGATTAGCAGGAAAGTAGCTGTTATATATAGATAAATCATTTTGCTCCACCCTTCTTACTATTTACATCGTTTAGTCGTATTGAATCTACAAAGTATGAGTTAGTCTTACTTATGCTTCTTCATTGGCGAAGCTCTTTCCTGCTTTATTGGTCAATACTCCGCTTAATAATTTTTCCTATATCGCTTCATATTCTCAACTGACAAAACATAAGCCATCTCATCGGCCATTAAGGCTTTCATCACTTGTAGTATTCGTTTCTGTATCTTCGGCTGAAATGTTTCCAGTTCATTATTTAAGGATTGTTCTGAATTGGTTAGTCTCGTAATTTCTTTCAACTCCCCAATTATCTCGTACGTTGGATAAGGATTTCTTTCTTCTGCTATCATAGGTTAATCCTCCATTTCATTCATTTTATTGAACCAGCGCTTGCTCCATAAAGGTGGCGCCTACTTCCAGGAATTCCGCGTGATGGACGTGTTGAAGAAGTTCAGCGTGCTTATGGCGTAAACCCGGGTGTGTTAGTACCAGTACCTTACGTCCGATTCGTTCATATCTGTCTTTCCGGTATTGCAGGATATTTGTGATTTTCACGACGTCAGTATCCAGCAAATTGACAAAGTACATTTCCTCTCCACGATACTGTACAATTTGGCTGAGACCATCTGGATGTCCTCTGCTTTTAATACGTGTTTTAAAGGATGGATGAAAGCTTAGGACATTGTGATATTGGTTTTCTAATGCTTTCATCAGTTGTTGTTCATCCCCCTGGAAAGCCAGAAGGTAATTGATTCCGAACGTTTGTGGGAATATCTTTAGGCTGTGACACTCCCTTATCGCCCGGCTATCCATTAAACGATTCACGACTTGGTTAAAGCTCTCTTTGCCCTTGGCGAAAAACGCATAGGCATCAAAATAGCGTTGTCCTGATTCGGTTATTACATCAGAACGGTGCTGATCAATTTCCCTTATGATTTTCTCCAGATTCTTGGCCGATGTGCTGTGCAAAAAGGTGTAAATTGCAAAAACAATACCAGTTGGGCTTGTGATCATTCCCTGCACATTGTTGGAACGATTCAAATTGAATTGTTTCTTCACGTCCCGGCTATCCTGCACCGTCCATCCGGCCTGTTCCAGCTTGACGAGAATGTTGTTGGTGGACAGCAGAAACGGCAGGTGGAATCGGCGCACCCGTAAGTCATCGGCTTTACGCTCCAGCGGATAGCCCTGCTTTCGCAAGCAGGCGATGCCGCTCTCGCTGATGCGATGGTAATTTCCTTGCCTGCTTTGGCCTTTAATGTAGCCTCGTATCGGCTTGGACCTGATATAACCTGTGTTCCGCAGGATGTTTAACTTTCGGTACGTGTATCCCATGCTCATGTCATGGAATTCACTAATCTGTTCAGTGCTTAGTGCCCGGTAATGATATAGATTTTTCAGTATGCTAATATCCAATGGTTGGAGCCGTTTGATCATCTGCTTTTTTATGGTTTTTGCCATTTTTTCACCTGCCTTTCATGTTCGTGTGGAGGCTGTTTCGTTTCGCCATTTCTACGTGACCTCCGTACTGACTCAACAAAACTACTCGAAAATAACTTGATTTACACCATTCGGTCCATAATGGCAAATTGGCGTTTCCTCCAATGTTTTAAAAGAGATATTTCATGTACAACATCATTTGAACTTCACATATAATATTGGGGAAATTAAAAAAATTGAATGTTATACATAAAGAATCAACGTCTCATACATGTATAACATTCGATTACTTATCCCATAATTCTGGAAATGGCTTCTCGTCGTTTAGAAACGAATGTTCTTGGGTTTCCAGTAACGAATGTTGCTTATGTTCATATTCAACCTTCCTTCGTTTTCCCACTTCGGGTATTTGTTTCAGGCGATGTTGATTGCTTTTGAGATACGATAGGAAGTTCAGCCGGTTTTCTTCTGCCAACAAGTAAACTTGAATATGATTTTGCTTATCGGGTAAGCCTTCTTCCAAAATAGATAACTCTTTCCAATTATCATCCTTCACAAGTCGCGTATACCGGATGGCGTCAATAATATACTTCCGATTCCTATTATCCAAATCCCGAATAATATTATCTTGGAAATAATGCTGAATGACGAGTACCGCCTGATTAAACTGCATTTCAATCCCGGCGTAGTTATAAGATTCAAACGTAATGCGATGATAATAGTTTCGAACGAACGATGCATAGTCTCTATCATTCTCTTTGTACAAAGGCAGCATCCCGTCATACGAGAATTGGAAAACAGGATAACCATTTACATAGTGAGGCGTAGTTCTTGCCAAAGGATTGCTTGAAACAGCATCTTCTCTACCCTCCGGCTCAAGCTCATATAATCGCCGCATGGTTTCTTCTTTAAACATTTCTACACTTTTCAGTAATTCCACGTAGTGTGATTTCAACAATGTTATGCCTCCTTCTCGATTTGTCAGACGTTATTTCGTCCTTTAGACAGCGATACATCAATATTTATCTCTCTCAACGTCCGACGTTTTTGGAATTATAGATTTGTCTTCTATAGAACGTCAGACGCTCTAGTTGGTAAACCTTGATTTACCAGTTGTTCAACCCATTAAATCACGTCTGACACTTTTTATTCCCAACGTCCGACGTTCCAAATACAAAATCCTGTTACAGCAACGGTTCCACCCCCTTTTATTGTCAGACCTTATGCTTTTTAGTTATAACTTAGAAATTCTTCTATATAAGACATGGGATTGATACGTTGAAAACTGCCATTTTCTTTCACATGAATCTCAAAGTGTAAGTGCACCCCAGTAGAATTTCCTGTAGTGCCCATTTTGCCAATGACCTGTCCAGCTTTTACTTCAGTGCCAACAGGAACTCCTTTTTCTATCAAGTGAGCGTAATACGTTAGCATATCTTCACCATGTTGAATAACTACCAGGTTTCCAAAACCGCCAATGTTAGCTTGAGAAACAATAACTTTTCCATCCCTAAAAGCGACAATGGGTTGCCCACGATCATTTCCACCTGCTACATCAATCCCTCCATGAAAATCTCTTTCTCCATTTATCGTTCTGTATCCATATTCCGAGGTGAGGTTTTTGGTATGTGGAACCATCCATGCTTTATCACCATGAATTTCCACGCTTCCTACCTCTTTAGCTTTATATCCATCATTGTATAGCTGATAGTAATGCATCACATCATCTGCATACCAACTGGCATGATTATAAGCTAACAAAGCATCTCGCAGTCCGTTATTTCCATCAATATAAGGTGCAAGGTGATTGGCTGCCGCATGAATAGCGTCCTCTTCTTCCCACGGACTTGCTTTACCATTGTCATTGGCATCTACACCGAATCCCCCGTATTGCTTAATCTTTTCTGGATCAGTTTTAATCTCTTCAGGTATGGCCATTCCTCCAAGCCCTTCGCATATGGGATAATTCCACCCCAACCAGCTACAAGGCATAAACTGCATATGACCTTCTGCTCCGGCCGACGATACCATTTCTATGGATGAAAATACTGTCTCCACCCGGTGAACCGAAGCCAGCAACAACCAAGGTATTCCATATTTTTCTCCGGCATCTTTATAAATCGGTATAAATTGATCCGGGATTTCTTCTTCTGCAATTTGGGAGGGAGTGTTTGTATATAATATTTCTTCTTCCTCTCCCAATTCAAATCCGATGACAACCAAAAAGAGCACAAAAACACTTGCAACAGCAATTGCCCCTAGCGCCATAAGACCAATGAACAAACCGATGATTAATTTGATCATATTTCCCATCGTTTTTTACCCCGAACTAGTACGGAACATTCAGCATGTAATTCTCCACTTTGAATGTCCCTTTCGTTTGCTTTATTTTAAGTGTATAATCTACATTTTCTTCCGCAGTTACATCCCCACTGCTGTCATAGACCTTTCCTTTTACTCGAACTTTCCAGATGAATTGTTCCTCACTAGGTTCATAAGGTTCATAAACATTCAGTTCCTCTACCTCTTTTCGATAAACTGCTGCTGTAGGCCTTGGTGTTTCTTTACTTAATTCCTGGTACAGTTCCGTAGTCATATAGGGCTTAGCCTGTTCTATATGTTCCGTTGGTTCATCACCACGAAATGCATAATAATTTTCAGTAAAGGTTTGGGCTGCTTGTCGAGAATCTGCAATACTATCAGCTGGAAAATGATTCTCATAAAATCCTCTCGGTTCTTCCAATGTATCCGCATCGGGCAAATCTATATCCATGTCCTCATGGTGTTCTTTAATCATCTCGCTATTTTCTTCCTGCGTTCCTTGAGTTTGTTGATTATTGGAGTTGTAATCACGCACCTCTTGAGTTTGCTTCTTTTGTGTTGACTGATTTGATTTTTCCAACTCCAAACTTTTTTCATGTTCTGATCGATGACCAACAAAAATGGCATAAATAAATAGCGCAATGACGATTGTCATCACGCAATAAACAATAATATTTTTCGTTTTATCATTCACTCTCCTTCACCTCCATACCTTAATCGAGCGTTGGATATCCATCATTATTTTCATTACTATATTGATTTGGTGGTATTGATTTTTCCAATGAAATTAAATCGGCCTTTTCTTCATTCTTTACTTGTTGTTCCTGAAACCTATTATTCTCTGTTGGCTCCTCGTTCGTGGCTGAACCCTTAGTGGCCGGCTCCACCTTATCTGAGTGTATAGAATTACCTTGAGGAAGATCATTTCTAGGCACGTTTCCGCTAAGTGTTACATTACGTTGGTTATCTGATGTTGACCGCCTTAATGCTTCTCCTTCTAGGCTTTCGGTATCTTGCATGGAAATTGCCGGCATTTCATTCTCAGAAAAATTTGGTGTATCTTCCACCCAATTACTAGCAATATACGACTCATCATTTAGAACAACGCTTTGATCTGGATTTATTGGTTTGGGTGGGATATCATACTGTTTATTATCTGTATACATATCTGGAGTATCATCCACCCATTCACTGGATTCAGGCAAATGACGCGACTGAATATTTCGATTACCTTTTTCAGTCATTTGTTGCTCGTTAGCTTGTATTCGACGTAAACCTTGATGCTGTCTTTGTAACTCTCTATCTTCCTGTTGCTGTTTAACATGGTTCGCTAACAGCATAGAATAGTCTCCCTTTAACTTTCCGTTTTTTTCTGCCTGCTGAGATACATGATCATGCGCTTCATTTAAATCTTCCAATGATGCATGCTCCACACTATTTTGATCGAAAGCATCCATAATGTTGTCAGCACTATGCGTATCAATATTTCTTTCATCTATGAAAGAACCAATATTTTCTGCTCCCTCGTCCGATAAATGGTTTACTTTTTGACTTTCAGGTATGCTTTCGGATGGTGCTTTACGCAAAGTAGCCAATTGTGTCGAACGATGTGCATGCATTCCACTTTTGGCAACTTCGCTGGCACTGCCTTCTCCGGTTGCTGCTTTTCCAAGTGAACTACCGATACCTGCACCGGCCATGGTCCCTGCGCCACCAGTAGCTGCTGCACCAATCAATGCTCCAGCAGCAGTACTTGTTCCTTGTACACCTTTTTTCAGTGCGTCCATAAATCCTCCCATCGCATCTCGTAATTCTTGTACCCCCTTCGAACCTGCGGAAAAGATATTGCTGATTCGTTTACGTAAAAGGAAAATAAGCATAAACAACACAAAATGTATTAATGCCGCTGGAATATAAGCAACGAACGGATTATTATTATCCACTGCTATAAAGTCAGCTTCATATAATAAATCTGATATGGCAAAAATGACTAAAGCTGTAAAGGAAACAACGATTTTGAGAATTAAAGGTAAACCTAGTTCAATAAAATACCTCTTAATGGCATTAAACTGTCCTGGAATCGCACCAAATAAAAGGGCGAATGGAGCAAAAATAGCAATCAGCATAAACCAAAACTGGAATATCAATAATGCTAAGGTTAAAAAATAAATGGGAAAGGATACAATCCCATTTATCGTTAGGTACATCGGTGTAAAAGATAATCGTTTTTTGATATTGTCATAGAGTACATAATCATTTTGATAAGAAGTTAATTCTTCAGAAATCGCTGCATATCTTGCTTCAGAATTTGGCTGTTCTTTCAAAATTTGATTTACTCTATCAACCGCCTTTGCTTCACTTTCAGCTAAGTTACTCAAATCGGTTTCGCCATACATCATATACATATAGGGACGGTCTACAAACAAAGCCCATATATTATCCTTCATTCCATCTTTTAAACTATTTTCATCCAGATTAGTGGGCGTATCGGAATGGATCGGTTGTGCTCCACTATCGGTATTGGCTTCCTGTGAATCACCAGCTAATACTAATGAACTTGCTTGGGTTGTTATTTGATTCAAGCCAGTCAAGAATGTAGCATAATTGGTAAATAACAATATTGCTATTGCTAAAGCAATAACCGTTTGCAAAATGGTTCCAAGTGATGCAAACATAGATCTTTTCCAAATCATAAGGAACGCTGCATAAATTACTGCAAACACGGCTGCAAATATAGCTAGATTTCCGAATATACCGGATCCAGAGAAATTCCCATTACTCGTTATACCTGATATTTCAAACATAATCTCTTCGAGCTTTTCAATAATCGTATTGATGAAATTAAAATCATACGCAAAATCCAGAGAGAAAATCATGAAATTGGTCATAAGAATGTTCAAGTCAAAGGCGATATTAGCAAGATAGTTGAACATTTCATTCATCTTTTGCGTGATTTCATTGGAATCAAGAAACCATAGATTACCGGTTATATTGTCCATAAAATTTTCTTCTTCATTTAAATCTTTAGGAACTGCATCCAAATGATAATAGGACTTACCATCTTCCTTAAAATTCCCTAGTTGTTCCTCTGCATTCTCTTCCTCTTGCTCATCTTCTGCAAGAACTGGTTGAGTAAAACCCAATCCAATCATTATCCATAGCATCAACACAATTTTTATAACCCGTTTCAGGATTGGTCTCATAATAATTGAGCATAAAAAATAACCCCTTTTATAAAAGGGATTATTTTAAGCTGTTACCTCCTTTCTTATTTAGTTTTATTCAAACCCATATTCGTCTTCGTTTTCTCCTTTATTTTCTTCGTATGGATGGATGACCGTTCCAGAATTTTTATTAGTCACAGGCTCTGGTATACGGTCTATAAATTGTTTCACTTTCCATTCCCCGCCTTCATTTTGCTTCAAACTAATAAAATTAGAATCACCATCCTCAAACTCATATCCCCTCCAAGGTTTGACATAATAAATAATTTCCTTTGACTCATCACTGTAGACATAATCATATCGACGAATTTCATATCCATCCTTCAGTTGGTCAAAGTCCTTGAATTCTTCGGAGCCTTTTTCTTTATATTTTTCATAGTCTTGTGGATCGACCAGTTCACTCGCATGAAGATCACTACCATCCTCTTTTGCAATTCCAGTTACATATGGCTCATCTTCGAGTTTTTCCTGTCCAGCCGGTGATAACATGGAATGCGCTTTAGGAATATTTAATTCAAAACCTGCCTGATAGAATTCAAGTGCTAATTTATCGGTTTCTTCAAATACATCCGCATGCTCTGATTTTTCTTCTTCATCTGGGCTTGCACCGCTGTCTGAAGAGCATCCCACAACCAATAATAAGCTCACCACTAACATCAGTAATCCCAGCATTTTCTTATTCATCGTATTCACCCCTTCGTCGGATTAGGAAGTTTGCATCAACTCCCTTACTCGTTCATCTTCCGTTGCTGTTGATGAGTCAAAAGCATCTACCAGATCTTTAAATACCGGATTAACATGGATAACTGCTGAACGTCCAAATATATCCTGGAACAAAGCATCTCCACGCCCTAAATTTTTTAATGTATCAATATTTTCATCAGTCTGCGGTAGATTAAAGTAATTTAACATTTCCTGTGCTTCTTCAGTTTTACGTAATCCAAAGCTGAATTTCATCCCCATATTTGCTACTTCTTTGCCGTGGTCAGAAGCATTTTGTGATCCTTTGATTAATGTTGTGTTGTAATAGCGCCCCATCCGTACAATAAAGTCCATTAATTCTGAACCAATGACACTTCGTTCAATTGAACTGGCCTCATCCTGCAAGATAAACTTATGCTGCATGCGATCCTGATTAAACATATATTGTTTCGTAAATGCGGTTAATGAAATCATGATAGCTTCAGAGATTTTATGCTGGGGACGTAGTTTCTTTGTTGTATTATCTGGCAGGTTTAAGTTCTGAACCATTAATACCTGAATCGGCACACCCGTTTTTAATACCTTATATTTCTGTCCAACTTCTCCAAAAAGTAATTTGGCTAACTGATTTCGCCGCAACGTTTCCAGTGTACTCTTTAACTTTTCCACGGAAGCATAACGAACGGTTGTCATATTGTCTTTTTGATCCTCATAAATGTTTTGTAAATGCGTAATCACTGCACCGATACAAGGATCTTCCTGCTTGGCTACTGTTTCGATTGCCTCACTTAAAACTGCATACGCATCATCATCAATATTCACATTAACCAAATGGGATAAGATATCCATACAAATGTCTTTTCCCTCTTCAATATTCGTGCTTGTTCGAAATGGATCCAATGAACCGGCATCCCTTTCGTCTGTGCCCATTTCCCAGATCGAAATATACTCATCTGGAATATAAGGTAATCCGTTCTTCCATCCTTTGCGGTCTCCCTTCGGATCAATAATTAACCCTTGCGAGCCTGTTAAGCTTGCCAGATAGACAAATAAGTTCATGAAGAAAGATTTTCCTTTCCCCGTCATCCCTGCCACAAGCACCGAAATCGAGTCAAATACGTTATTTAAATTCTCATATGCTTTTGCTGCAAGGTCTGGTTTAATGAATACCGGTTTTTGAAATTGTTTGGTATATCCAATATAAAAACCTCGATTATCCCCAATATTGGTAGTTGCCCCAAACATCATCCCTGCTAAAATATTCGGTGAAACATGCATTTGATAGTCGGTGTTAAAAGCAGTCGATCCAGGTATGGTTTCCATCATCAAATTAAGTTGTTCTCCATATGGAGGAAGGACGGATAAACCAAATCGGGATAATTCATTGGTCAGTTGTTCTACACGAGAATTTAGCGTTTTCTTATCTTTGGCATTTACTCTAAACACAAAGGAACAATTATATCCAGGTTGCCCTGTCTGTTTAAAGTAATTTTCCATCTGAACGGCACCTTGTTCCGATTCATTAACACTTAAATCAACCGTTTCCTCTCCCTTGGCTGCCTCGTGCCTTTGGTCTTTAAATTCCAGTCGAGCATTACTTAATTTCTTCCGTATAAATGAGTTAGATTGGTAGTTCGCTCTTATCGAAACACCAATCGGAAAAGGCATTCGGGCCTGAACATGATACAGCCATTCAAAGCCAGGATGCAAACTCATATCATCCATATCACTGCATATCACATATTGGGTATATAGTTCTTCTATTTCATTATCGATGATTTTACTTGATAACAATGTCTTCGGACCAATTTCTTCAATGTTCGCATTCTGTAAATCTATAAATGCTTTTTCCTTCGGCCGTACAGCTTCATGTGCCTGTTTTTTTGAATCTATTCCCTCTACCCTTTCGCCGGATTCAAAACCTTTACGATGTTGTATATCCTGATTGGTTGTAGAGACGGAATACGTTTTTTCAGCTAAATAAATAATTTCAGATGTGGTAGCCGGTTTCACCATGGATGAAAATCCGTTTATCATGTTTACAATTAAGCTTTCTGCCTGTTCTTGATAAGCCTGAATAACCTCTATTGGAATATCATAAGGGTCTAACCCTACTGCACGATAAACGGGCGAACGTAATCCTTCTAAAAAGTTTTTCAACTGATAAATGGCAGCATTCCCAAGGTTCATGGATTGAATTTTGTTTTTGCCTGGGTCCAATTGGACACCTAAATAATGGATATATTCTCCCGACTCATTCTTCGTACGCTGTTGGTTCAGTTCCCTTTCCACTTGCTGCATGAAGTGGAAACCATTTCGTTTTAACGGGTATTCCAACCGATCCATTTCCTGTTTTGTCTGGTTCATGATACCGCTGACATTCATTGGTGTTGGATCAATAATAAAGTGCAGGTCATGACCATTATTGGCTAAAAATCCCAATTGTTGTTGGAATGGTTTTATTTTATCATCGAAATCCAAAAAGTCATAGCCGAATCCTTCAATCCGATAATATGCCCAAACGGTTGTATCATGAGCAAAAACGAGATTATCCTCTACATGCTTAATTGGAAATTCTAATATACTGGTTGCCATCTGTAATCTCCTTCCTCCTTCTATCTATACGTCACAAATCCCCCGTATCGATGTGATTTTGGTTTGAATGTGCTTCTTTTGATACGACATGAATAGTGCGTATGAAAAGTATGCGTCTTTTCCTTCGGTATAGTTTTTCCCCGAATATATGTGATGCGTTTTATTTTTCTTACGTGATAAAACAGAAATGAACGGAAAAAGGCAATCGGTGAACGATTTTCTGTGCCAACATCTGTTAATAGCCATGCGAAAGTGATCGGCAAAACAAATAATATTCCCGGTGGAATCCAATGGATCAATTTCCCTAGAATGGGAGTGAAATACCAAACCAATTCTATGACGACAAAAGCTAAAAAATATAATACACCTTTGAATGGAATGGGTCTCCCTAATTTCATCCCAAAAAACTGATATAGCTTACGATCAAACTTTATAAAGTTATTAATGACATACAATGGAATACGTTTGTCTTCTCCGTCCCTCATTTTCATCCCCTTCTCTCAATTCAATATTCTTGTACCAGCAAGAGAGGAACATGAGCTATCCTCCCTATTGGTACAACATTTTTTATCAACCTCCGATGTTTAATTTATCGCTAAACCACTCGGACAATGCTAAGATTGAGGAAGGATTTAATACAAAAATGCCGATAAAAGCACCAGCGATCAGTACACCTACTGCAAAAATCCATGCCCGTTTGGCCACGGCCATAAGTAGCAATACCAAGATGACGAAAAACAATACATATTCTAATTCGCCTGTGAACCAGTTGAATAATGATTCTAGTGACACCACGCATCATCTCCTTTCCGATTTGTTGGGTCATTTACTCATTGGCCATCTCTTCTATCTCCTGCTCTGCGTTCAGTTTGGAGACGACGTAATGATCTTCCCTCTTCTCTACGATCAGTTTATAAACCGCCCGGAATGCAGTTTTCATTTCCGGTTCCTCAAAGGTAGCTTCCGTAATGACAATAAACTGATTATCCTGCCTTCCCTCATATACTTCTGCATTGTTTACTTTTACAAAGTTCAAAGCACCATGTAACCCGTTTTGATGTTCTTTATCGGTCAAGATATAACTGAGCTGGTCTTCCGAGTCCTCCACATAACTAGTGAAGAAGGTCTCCAGAAAAACCTCAATGTTTTCCACTTCAGAGTTATCTTTGACAGCGGTCAACGTTGTTTGGTATTGATCCTCGTTAACCTCTACATTTGTTTCTTCTATGACATGGGTAATGAATGGCATCTCATAAACACCATATGAACTCCCGTTATTTACGACAGGGACTGCAAAATATTTATTTGTTGTTTTTGTCTCTTTCTCTTTTTGCATTTCTGTACCGACTTCAAAGATAATATGTGCTTTTTGATTCGTGACTTCTTCCACTTGGCGAAGATGAACCTCCTGAACAGTAGAGTTCCATTCCAGTCCTTCGGTGACCAGTCCTGCTTGTTCATCCAATCCATTGGCTAAATACTTGGACAGCCTTTCTTGACGACTCTTCCAACCTTTCTTGTCCGATTCCCACGTAAAATAGTTACCCACAAATTCTTTGGCAAATTGAATCGCCTCTGGCTTTGTGGCTGGGTTGATGTTTATTTCTGGATCCTTCTCTTGATTGGATTGTGCCGAGTTTGAATTAGAAGTAATGTTTGCAACCACCACTAAAAACATAAAAGAAAAAAGGAACCAGAACGTAATGGCTCCCGCCTTTCTCATGACATATGTTTTCGGACGCTTCGGTTTTTCCTTGTTTGGTTTAGCAGCAAGGAACTTTTTTAGACTTTCTAACAAACCACCTTTTGCCGAATGGTTTTGAAGCTTCTTTTTCTTTTTCTGAACCTTGTTCATCTTTCAATCCCTCCTTTCCACCACAACATGGCGTTAAATCCGCTTATTAGTGCCAAATACTACGACAAGAGCGATGATAATGATAAATGTCGTAACCGCTCCATAGCGGACAATCGACATGTTATATAACTTTGCAATTTGCTCTTTAAATTCGTCCCACAATGGTTGCACTGCTGGAAATTCTTCCAATACCAGGCTACCAACAATAAGGAATAAAAAGATCCCTAATATCACTACAAGAAAAAAGCGAATCAAGTCACTCTCCCTCCTTCCCTCCTATAGTTTTTTATCTAATACTTTCTCAATTTCGTATGCCGCATCCCCCCTTTCAAGCAATAAAAATACCCTGTCTATTTCAGACAGAGCTTCTTCGAGACATTTATTTTTGCATTGATGTTTTTCCTGCAACGCGTGCCTCTTTCTTTTCTTCTTTTCGGAGATACCATTTAATGATTTCAATTTGGGTTTTCTTTCCCTTGAAACTTTCCCATTCCATCACTGTAGTCATTTGTTTTACCGCTGATATTGTTAACAGGTCCCTTGGCACGATAGAATCTTCTACTAATTTTTGTTGAATTTCATCCATGGTATTTCTCATCTGTTTGATAAAATCTTTTTGTTGTTTCACTTTCGTTTGTCGGATAAGTCTTTGGTTATAACGTATCCGACAAAAATTATAAATACCAAGCAACGTCATCAAAATCGTACTCCAACTGAACGCAGCTATTAATGTAGCGAAGACTTTTAACGGACCAATAGTTGATAGTATCCGGTCCGTTTCTATAAGGGACAAAACCATACCTAAAAGGAAGCATCCCACAAAAATATAAAGTGCTATTCGCAAAAAGGTATGAAAAGTCCAGGCGTATCGGTAATGATTAAGTTTGTTTGTATTGAACATTTCTCTCCACGTATTCAGTCTATGACGACAGTCTGCAATGTATGGATCTCCTTTTCGAATCAAATCTTCTCGCAATAATAAAAGCTGATGTGTTTGCTGAATATCCAATGTTTCCATGGCATTCAGTTTGTTCATCAGCCTCTTCATCCATATCCGATTTAATTTTACCTTCGTTGGAATGCTCAAACAAATACCTCCCTATTTATCAGTCATCAAAACTCATTCCAAAAGAAGAAAGGAAAGCATTGGCTGTATCATTTATAGCCTGGTCACTCATATCACTTGTTTGTTCTTTCTCCACCTGCTCTTCAGATTGAAAAGTGCCTCCTTTCTCCAATTGACCTCTTAATGTCTCAAACTGCTGTGCTTGTTTATCTTGCATATACTTTAATTCGTTCATAAGGTCCTGAAATGCCTTTTGTTGGTTTTGTTCGACGTTCATATACCTAACAGCAATCCCTAATAGTTGTCGAATAGCTTCACTACGCCGGTTCTTGGGCAAGCTTTCCAGATAGGTAGAAATGTGTGCATCTTCTTCAGTAAGACGAAAACTATATCGCTTTTTCCAATCTGTCGTCATCGTTTATCCCATCTTTTTGGCTAGCTGTTGGTTTGATAGGGTCTTGCCTAATCGTAAGTAACCAATCGCATTAGCAAACTGATTTTCCGTGATGGTTTCCAACCGATAATCAAAGTGGGGCTGAATCAATGTTTCAAATAGTTGACCGCCTCCACCTGCAAGGAAGATGGCATCAAATAAGTCACTTTCTTCTGCCCAAACCCCTTTTAGTCGGTCTGCAATATTTGTTGCTATCGACTGTTTACTATTTTGGATATCTAATGAAAAATCAATGCGTTTTCCTTTATACGTTAGAAATTCATTTTTCAAAACCCTGCTGATATTAAACTCATTTAAATCCGCACCGCCTGCCTTTGTCTTAAATACCTGTCGAATATCTCGATGAAGATTGATAACCCCTTCATCCACTGTTCCAGACAACTTTGCTTTTGGAACGAATGCTCCGTTCTCCTGCATTTCCACGACCACAAAGTCAGTTGTCCGGAATCCAATATCAATCAGCGCAATCAAATTTCCTTCCTCCATCAAATGAGGATAAACATATTTTTCTTCGTGATTCATTAATGCAGAAAAAATAGCTGAAGCCCCCTGCGGAAACACCATCGCCTGGTTAATATTAATTCTTTTTTCTTTCCCGGCAAGCGGGCCGGTTTTCCATTCTGTAACGGACTGCATCCCTAAAATCGATTGTCTGAACTCCTTAGCCTGTGATTGATAGAAATCTAGTGGAAGTCCCGTAGAGACGTGCACGATATCATCGTTGGTCACCATCTGAATAGCGATATTTAACAGGATTTTTGTATATTCGTGACTGAACCGTTTCCGTTCAAATATACGAGACGCCGACCGTGCTTCTTTTGCCAACTCTCCTACAAAATATTCTTCCCCTTGATACTGCACATGAATATTTTTAGCGTCATTTGGTGTGTCTCCAAGCACACTGGTAATACTTCGATCATAACCTTTCCCGACTAGTGACGGAAAAACAACTCGCTCTCCAGATGAAGACACTGCTTTAACAAATCCATATCCTAAATCAACAGCAACTGATTCCATATCAACCTTCCTCCCTTCGTTTCATAACATTTTGATATACATTTGGGTCAGCGCCTGGGGAATACCACCCATACATACTTCCTTTCATCATCGCTTCGGCTTGTTGTGGCATTACATTAATTGAAATGTTTTTTTCTCCCGCACTGGTGCCACAGTCCGTTTCAATATATCCATGCTTTCCTCTTTCTATCTTGACTACTTCACCTGTTACGGGATGATTTGCGAAACAATAAGCAGGTAAAGGTAATTTGGTCATAACAATAAGACCCCGCTTTCTATTAAAATACTCTCAGCAGTGCCTAGAGTTTAAGAATTAAGTGAATACATTAATCATTTCTACACCAATATAGACCAACAAAACAACAGCAGTTAATCTATCAATGACTTTAAACATCACTGGGCTGGCAGTAATACCAACTGCTTTTTTGGCTGGATAGAAAAATCTCACCTTTCCAGTTAGCATGTCACCTGTGATGTGTGATAATATCCCGGTGCTGGCTGCTAACCATACCCACCATTCTGTAAAAGGATATAAAAGAATCCCTGCCAGTAATACAAATAGCAGAGAATGCGTGATTGTTCGATGTCCAAATGTTTTATTAATCATAAAAGAAATCGGAAAAAGAATCTTCCCAAATTTTGATTTATGCTCATCCAAATCCGGAATGACTCCAGCTATGCCACCAACCAGTGCTGCTCTCCAGTCGCCACCTGTTATCACATAGCCTGCAACCATCCCTGATAAGCAATGTGTGGTCCATTCCATTAAGATAACTCCCTATGCTTATATTGGTCGATGATTTTTATTTCAAAGTCATAACAATCATTTTTTCTCCCTCCCTATTTCTGCTATAAACCACCTAACAGCTTGTTCCGTTTCTTTTTCATAGATTGAGTCGGACTTACTCAGTAGGAACCACAAAAATCGCTCTAATTCTTTTACATCTACATATCTTTTTTCACTCATATTCTCACCTCCTCGTACAATTGGTAGATTGGTAGAAAACGACTCATCCGCAGCATACTATCTGTAACGAAAGAAACATTTCTATAGGTATAGCAATGGCAGCCAGCCCAATTACTTTCTTTAGATTTTTTCCCACTCTTTTTAGAGAAACGATTGTTATCTGATTAAAAGATCATATAAACCTGCGATCTGAGCGTCCCATCTCTATGACAGTTGTATATAGAGAGAGTGAGAATAGGACACCATACCATAAACCGCCATAAAACTTGCTATCATGGCTTTTCCTGAAGTTTAAGGGTGTGGCATTTTCGCCACACAGGTGTGGTTTTTTTACCACACCCCCTATTCATACGTCTCCCTTTGCTTCGGGTGTGGTTTTATTGCACAGTCAATTGAAGCAAAGACCCTAAACCCTTGTTGTATCAGCCATTGCAGGTGTAGTTATAAACCACAGTTATTATTTTTTCTTGAATTGCAAATAAGTTTTACGTCGATACAGCCTGCCAAATTCGCTGCCATTTTTTAACCACAACTTCCAAGGTAAATACACTTTTTTTCGTTCCAATCGATCAAATTCCATGACCAATCTGGATAATGTCGCATTAATCCGATTTCGATCTCCCGAATAAATAATCTCAGGATTCATAAATAAAGGGCGCTGTGTAATGCTTCGCTTATGCTCTTTGATTTCCTGTACATTTACAAATTCAAATAACATCCCCTTTTGCAATAGCCTTGAAATGATCTTACTTGTTGCTGTTCTTTCTCTATCCAAGTACCGGGCAATTTTCGATATGCTCATAAATTCATTTGTTTCACGTTCAATAATGGCATTGGAATGCAATTGTACTAATGGCATAAGCGAAAGCAGTAATCCAATTTCACTATTCGTTAAATGTTTACTCTTTATAACCATATCCAAATTTTCTTGTATCGCCTGACAAAAATGGGCATTGTTCTTTTGTTTCAATTTAAAAAGACCATACCCCTTTTCATTCGCCTTCTC
Source organism: Virgibacillus ainsalahensis (assembly GCF_055380755.1). Lineage (NCBI taxonomy): Bacteria > Bacillati > Bacillota > Bacilli > Caryophanales > Bacillaceae > Virgibacillus > Virgibacillus ainsalahensis. The sequence continues at coordinate 1,948,680 of NZ_AP043943.1, forward strand.
TTCTTCTTGGGATATGGTAGTCAAATCAATATCAGATTGTAAATCTCGACGCTTTGCATGATGCGTCGCCTTCTTAAATGCTTCATGGTTGCTCATGTATGTTTCACTCTTTTCAATAACTATTTAGATAATGGTTAACTACTCCTTTCCATTTGTTTATACTTAGGACCTAAGCTAATGATGCGTTCCGCAAGTTTGCTATTACGCTGTAGGATTTGATCATTATGAATAGCAATATTCATCGCTTTTTCTGTACCAATAAATACCATCTTTTCGGTTGCCCGTGTCATGCCTGTATACATTAGATTACGTGCAAGCATGTTGTAATGACTAGTGGTAACTGGAATGATTACTACTGGGGCTTCACCGCCCTGGGACTTGTGAATGGTGATCGTATATCCTAGTTCCAATTCTTTGGTGTCTTTTTTAGTATAAGAAATCACTTTCCCACCATAATCTACCTTCATGACATCAATGGAATCACCATTATCATCTTTTTCTTCTGTAACAGATTGAATAATTCCTATATCTCCATTGAATATTTGCTTATCGTAATTATTTAGAATTTGAATCACTTTATCCCCTTGACGAAATACTCTTTTACCAACAAGCCATTCCTGTGTGTCTGGATTTGGTGGATTAAGTGCTTCGCGTAATTTCTCATTTAAAGCTATTGTACCAACGGGACCTTTCCGCATCGGACTCAATAAAAGAATATCTGATAAAGCATATCCCCTACTTATAAATTGCTTTGCACTTCTCACCATTAATGCAGCAATCTTTTCTGGATTTTCTTGCAATAAAAAAAAGAAGTCATCTTTTTCCTTATCAATCAGAATGGACTTCCCTTGGTTTATTCGATGGGCATTATTTATGATTTGACTTTCCTGTGCTTGTCGAAATACCTCTGTAAGTTTTATGGTTGGTAATCCTGCTTGAATCATATCACCAAGAATGTTCCCAGGATTAACAGATGGTAATTGGTCTGTATCTCCAACAAATAATACCTTGGTGTTATCCTTAAGAGCCTGTACTAGATGATTTCCTAAACTGACGTCCACCATGGAAATCTCATCCACTACCAACAATTCGCATGGCAATTTATTATCTTGGTGATACGCTGGCGGCTCTCCCTGTCGATATCCAATCAGCCGATGAATCGTAGATGCTTCTTGACCTGTCACTTCAGATAACTTCCTACTTGCTCTGCCAGTAGGTGCTACCAGGCTAATTTTATCTTTTGGATACATTTCCTTATAAATGTCAATCATCGCCCGTATTACCGTTGTTTTTCCTGTCCCTGGTCCACCTGTTAATATCAACAGTTGTTCTTTAAACAATTTCCAAATAGAATCCTTTTGCTTTTCAGCAAGGGTCACTTTTTGCATTCTTTGATACTTTTCAAGGTAGCTTTTTAATTTGGGCATACCTCGCCCATTCCGAAAACCTCTCATTTTTGAAAGTTTTCGACTCAAATTGTCCTCATGATGGTACAAGAACTTAGGGAATATACAACCGTCCTCATTGACGATAAGTTTTTCTTCTGTACACATTAAGCTGTTTTCCAGTTCCTTCTTCGTAACACTATCAGATGGCTTCGAATTATGATTTAATGCCTTTTCCGTTTCGTATAGTAATTCATCTTTTGGGATATAAGAATGCCCAGATTCAAAACAGCACTTTTTTAAAACGTATTGTAAACATGCTTCAATACGATACCCCGATGTAGGCATAATCCCTATACGTTTGGCTATTTCATCCGCTTTCAAAAAGCCAATCAAGTCCAATTCGGTTAGCTTATAGGGATTTCTCTTGAGAATTTCTACAGTATTCGAGCCAAATTCTTTATAGAACCGCAATGCCATTTTGGTTGTGATTCCATATACCAGCAATTTTGATACAATCTTTTGTATCTCGAATGTATTTGTGACACTATTGACAATATTTTTTGCCCGCTTCCGTCCAATTCCCTCAATATCGGTGAGACAAGACTCACCCTCTGCAGAAATGATCTCCAATGTTTGTTTACCAAAAGACTGGACTATCTCCCTTGCTTGTTTTTTGCCACATCCCTTTACCATCGGCGATGAGAGGAATGCAAGGATTTGTTCCTCTGTCTGTGGAATTGGCCTTTCCCAAGATTCCACCGCAAATTGATCCCCGTATTTCGGATGGTGTTCCCATGTTCCTCTAACCGTCATCTTCTCTCCTTTTTCCACACCGTAAAAGTCGCCTGTGAATTTTATTTCCTCACTATTGGTACGTAATATTGCAATGAGAAAGTCCTCATTTTGATAGAGCATCCGAGAAATGATACCTGTATATTCCTTCATTCCAACATCACCTCACCCTTATACAACAACAATTTTAAGCGTTGTATAAGATCCATGGGGGAACTCAACTGGTCTGGAAGAATGTTATTATCTAACACTTCATGATATAATTTTTGAAAAAGAATCACAGGCATTGTAACGGTCTCGCGTTTATTTTTGATGAAAGCTTTCACGCAGTCTATCATAGAATCATGTGTTTGTTTTAAGGTGTTTATTTCAGCCGTAACATCAGTATTCATATCATCAATTGAATGTACCAATACTTTTTCTTCCTCTAGTTTATTCGATTGATTCGCTTGCTGCAGCAAATCATTTTGCATCTGAACATGCTTTTCATAAGATAGTATTTCATTAAATTGGAGTTCCACTTCGGCTGACATTTCAGTTTCTTCAAAGAAGGTATCTATTTCATGTTGAGGGATATTCATTCTGCTTGGGAACCCAGTTACTTTAGGAATTGATTTAATCAGATGCCATAAATGTTTTGGCAAGTAATGAAAATTACTATCCAATTCAATTAGGATGTATCCTTTTAAAACACTTTCAATTTTCTTGGATTTATTTCGGAGGTTTTTTAACTTGGTCGTTAAATCTTTTATTTGTTGTCGGTACTCTACTATCATATTCAAGGATCCAGTATCTTCATTGCCTTGCATTTGGTCATAAGCAAACCGCAGATTGCTTAAATTAGTTTGCAATCGTTGCACATTTAGATAGCTGGTAATATCTGCTTCCGTTAATTCGCTAAAATCAAGTTCATTAGCTGTCTGTGTATACGTTTCTAGTGCGTAAATTGATTTAATCTCATTATCACCGGATCGCATTAAATGTTTACCCAACATTTCCTTAACCGCTATTTCAGAACCGCTAACAACTTGAACAGCAAAAAATGACATCTTTTTTCACCTCACACTATCAATCAGATTAGTATTTGTATAATATATTTTGCTGATTATTGGGAAAATTTTAATTCACCTGCTGAAACTACCATCTTCCACCAATCTTTACTTTTGGAAATTATCGATCATGAAAAAAGTATCTTGTCTTCTAATGTCAATTGATATCCTCTTTTTTCAAACTCTCACAAAGCTCTTTGTGTAATTCTGTGATAGGTGATTTCTTTTCTCCCCATTTTCGAAGTAGTGTTACTGCTCGTTCTGAATTGTTATAAGACAACTCTGCTAGTTTTATAGGTATTTCATCTCGTTTTTCAAGGATATCCAAGTTGATTGGTAGAGTCGTTTCTGCCATCTTCTTTTTTTGAACAAATTCAGGATGTGTAACAAAATCAACGTTACTTTGCTGTATTTGCACTAATTCCTTCAATTTCTTGCCTCCTCTCTACTGTGTCTTAACAAGACACTTCATTAAGAAAAAAAATAGACACTGGAACATTATAAAATTTCGCCAGTAAATAAATTTCATCAGCGTAAAATCTTACGTGACCATTTTCTTTTCGTTTATACTGTGTAATAGACAACCTTAAATGATCTGCTACTTCTTGTTGTTTTTTCTTATGTGATACACGCAGTCCTTTAGGTGTTATTAGCGTATCCATATTGATTTACCTCCTTCTTTTCATTTGTATCTTTTCAAGACACTTTTAATGTACCATCTTTTTCCATAATTTTCAATAATAAAAAGAAACTTTTTTAATGAAAATTAGTGAAATAGTTTCTTATAAGGATTGTCTTTAATTAATATAAAATATATAATAAATAAATATAGAAAGGAGAAACAAAAATGACAGATTTTTATGTTAGTTTAGGTAGACGAATCAAATATTATCGAAAGCTTGCTCGGATGTCTCTTGAAGAAATCGGCAATCAGATCGGAGTTGGAAAATCTACAGTTAGAAAATACGAAGTGGCAGATATTAAAATAAGCCATAAACGGTTGGAACAAATTGCAAATGCACTAGGGATTGATGTCGCCTTGTTATATGGAGAAGAAATATCCGGAGACGTTGTAGATGTACCCCTTTATGGGTCCATATCATGCGGCAACGGATCTGTAATTTATGAAGAAAAAGAAGAATATATCACTTCCCCAAAACATTGGGTAGATACTGGAGTTTATTTTTATCTAACAGCAAAAGGTGATAGCATGACAGGAGCAAAAATCCATGAAGGAGATTTACTTTTAATACAACAGCAAGAAACTGTGGAGAACAGTGAAATAGCAGCTGTCGTAGTTGATAACGAATGCGTATTGAAAAGAGTTTACAAAAACGATAAAGACATTATGTTAATAAGTGAAAATCCAAACTACCCACCAATCAGATTTGATCCAAAAAAAGATCAAAACGTGAAAATCATAGGTAAATTAAGGAAAGCAATTACTCAGTTTTAAGGCAGATAAATACACTGTTCTTTTTTATAGGAGGTGACAATATGCGCGTAGCAAACTACTACCGAGTATCAACCAAACTACAAGAAAAAAAATTTAGTCTTACCGCACAAAAAGAGGAACTACAACGCTATCTCAACCAGCAGGACTGGACATTAATTGGAGAATTTAAAGATGTAGAATCCGGCGGGAAATTAAAAAAAGATGGACTAAATGCCCTGCTCGACCTTGTGGAAGAAGGCGGGATTGATGTTGTACTTTGCATTGAACAAGACCGCTTATCACGATTGGACACAGTATCGTGGGAATATTTGAAGAATACACTAAGGGAAAATAAAGTTAAGATTGCGGAACCAGGGGTATTAATCGACCTCGATAATGAAGATGATGTGTTTATTTCGGATATTAAAAATCTCATTGCGCAGCGAGACAAGCGAAATATCGTCAAAAAAATGATGCGGGGTAAACGTCAGCGATTACGAGAAGGTAAAGGATGGGGTATGCCGCCTTTTGAATACAGATATAATCGTGATACCGCAAAATATGAAGCGAAGGAAGACTGGAAGTGGGTTATCCCATTTATTGATGACTTGTACCTAAATGAACAGCTCGGCATGAAATCCATTTCTGACCGTTTAAACGAGGTTTCCAAAACGCCAACGGGAAACCACTGGAATGAACACTTAGTCCACACAAGACTTACTTCAAAAGCCTATCATGGTACTGCTGAAAAGGACTTTAAAAAAGATGGCATTATATCAATAACAGGCGTTTATGAACCTCTCCGTACAGAAGATTCCTATAATCAGCTACAAATAGAACGGAAAAAACGTAATGGTCAATACAGTGTGTCCGGGAGAAAAAATTCAAAAAACGTCCATATTCTTAAGCGTACCCACCTAACCTGTGGACATTGTGGCAGAAAAATTAATATCGAAATGCACGGATTGAAAAAGCGACCGCTCTATTATGCAAAGCATGGCAGAAAGACACGCATGAAGGACGGTCACAAGTGTGATATAAGCATTAATACAATCCGATTCGACCATAACATCATCCAAGCCCTAAAAGACGTCCTAACAAGCGAAGAACTAGCTAAAAAGTACATTAATATTGAATATGATGAACAGGAAATAAATCAGCTTAAAGATGAGATAAGAAAACATGAGAAATCATTAACTGATTTAAAAAGCTCTCTGGATCGTCTGCTTGATATTTTTTTGATAGGTAAGTTGGAAAAAGAAAGATACCTCGAAAAAGACAAATCCATAAATGCAAAAATTGATTTAGAAGTAGGTACATTAAATAAATTAAACCGAAAATTAAAAGCAATTGATTCCAGCTCGTTTACGTATGAAAGGTTATACCAATATATGGAGTTAGCTAGGAACATTGAAACGGAATTAACTGGACTGGAACGTGCGCAACTTATTGGAACTTTGTTCCCCGAAGGAGTTGTATATGAGAATAAAGTGATATTAATCACAGAAATTTTTAATGGGATACCGATTGAATTCACTGTCCCTATTGAGGTTGACCCTTATACATGGCACCACACAAAAAAATTTAATATGTAAGGGTAATACCCCATATGTATTTCTATTAATGTAAATCCTTTATTATTTTTAAACATCAGTGGTTCTCTCCTCTTTAGATGGATTTAATCAGTTGAAACATTGGCCACATTAATGTCATATAAATAAAAATAATGAATCCGGCCAATATAATAAAAAATACCGGTTGTACGAAGGTGATAACCTTTACTGTTTTTCGTTGTATTTCCTCGGTGATCATCTCTGCATAAATGCGCAGGTCCTTTTCTAAATCATATACATCCACATTTTTTTGGAAAATGGAGGTTAACTGATTTTCCAGCAAACTCATTTGGCTAAGCAGATTTGAGATAGGAAAGCCCCTTGTTAGTTCTTCTCGTATTAAATTTGAGTAATAGGAAATGATGGGTAACTTTGTTTGATTGGACATATGGGTCAGAATTTCCTTGAAGGGCATCCCAGTTTTTAGAAGCATGCTGAAATGTGTGGCGAATAGAAAGGAGGTCTGCAACCTGAGGAATTTACGATAGATAGGTAAAGCATTGTAGAACTTTATCTGCTGCTCAATAATAATCTTTCTTTTTATTACATACCATACCATTATTCCGATAAGAATGATGATGGTACACAAAATTACAAGTGTACTTAAATAATCAATAATCATAATTGATAAATTGACAGTGGCTGATGCTTCTGTACTTGTTTGAAATATATTTGCAAAAGACGGAAGTACAGATTGTTTAATAAAATATAAAAGGATAGAGAAGATAAATAAAAGTATGAGCGGATAACGAATGATCTGCTTGAATTTTTTTACATATTTCATACGATATTCATACATTTCAATACATTTATTAATACTTTCCTGTATGTCTCCATTAGCTCTTACAAAATATAAATATGCAGTAATGGAATGATGGAAGGCAGCTTTATCAAATGCTTGATCCAAGCTGCTTCCATTTTTCAGGGAAGAAATAATCTGCCTGGCAGAATCCTCCAACTGTTTGTCCCATTGAATTACTTCCAATGCATTTACCAATGGATAACCATTTATCAATAACCGATTCAGCCGTTTTAAAAAACGTAACTGTATCTCATTTGGAAGCTTTGTTTTACGAATTTTTAAAAGTCTCTTCGGATATATATCCATAAGCAAAAGCCTTCTTTCTTAAGTGGTCAAATGAATGAAAACTATCCAGTGCATTTGTATCAGCTCCCCATAAGGTGTTTTGCAATAACTCACCATCTAATAACTCAAGAATTGCTGCTCTTCTTTTCGTTGTTTCATTCATCTGGATTGGCAATAATTTCATAGCGGCCACAGCGATAAGTGATTGTTGCAAATCATTTTGTTTTAATCCCATTTCCATCAATCGGTGGATGGTTCCCGTAGCATTTTTAGCATGAAGTGTACTCAGCACAAGGTGACCGGTCAATGAGGCTTCAAATGCGAATTGAGCAGTAAATCTATCCCGGATTTCTCCAATCATAATAATATCCGGATCATGTCGGAGTGCAGCTTTTAATCCTGTCTGATAAGTAATCCCGGCTTTCTCATTCACTTGCACTTGCAAAATATCATCCATCTTTTTTTCAACTGGATCTTCGAGTGTAATCGTCTGATAGGACTTCTCCTTGAGTATCGCTTGAAGTAAAGCATACAATGTTGTCGTCTTCCCACTGCCAGTCGGACCGGTAAACAAAATGATGCCAGCACGGTTAGTAATCCATTCCTTCAATTTATTCAGTTGGTTCGGAAAAAGAAAAAGCTGATCAAGTGTAAGATTTTTTTCCTGGGGAAGGATGCGAATTGCTAAACTTTCCATGTGGTTGACGGGAAGTGTTGACAAACGAAGCGAATATAGTTGCCCAGTTTCCTGATGGGTAATCGTGCCATTTTGTGGTTTTCTAATTTCACCAATGTCCATTCCAGAAGTGAATTTATAATATGTTACCAGTAATTGGTACTGTGAATATTTTATTTTTCTGTAGAACATTCGTTTACCATGAATGCGAAAATAAATATCTGTCTGTCCAGGGAACGGGTAAAAGTGGATATCTGATGCTTGCGCTTCGAAGGCGGCTTTGAGAAGTTTATTCGAAAGGGATGCAGCATGATTCAAACTCTATGTCACCTCCTTTTTAGATTTGCAACATAATAATAAATTCGACATGTTTTGTTAATATCCTTCTTTTTTATAAAAAAAATTATATTTTTTGAGGGATAGACAATTTTAGTTTGGTGAATACTATATGTATTAGAATATCTGAAGGGGTGAGAATCATTTCCGGTAATGATTATATAAAATTTATAACACAGCAATTGGTGACATATATTGATTTACCACCGACGGAAAGAAAGAAACGTAAAGCTGAGAAAAACAAATACCCAACATATACAAATCGCTGGTTTGGTGTGTTGCCGTTTGCATTAAGAACGATACGGAAGAAGGCAGAATAGCAGGTAACCTTACATTTGGTACCTGCTATTTTTTTAATAGCTAAGAATTTATAAATACTCGGCAGCATATCAATCCTTGTCAGTAAACGCCTCGGGCAGCTCCAGCGCCTACACCTTCGAAGTCTTAAGCTGCGAACTCCCGTATGAGCAAGAGCCCGCATGTTGAGTGTTGGGTCCACAGGACATGGGCAGGTTGGTTGCCACGGGTGTGCTCTTAGTCGAATTTGCTATTACCTTAAGATGAACAAGGCGCTTCGAGTTTAATACATATCTTCAAGCTCAAGTTACACTTATTCAGCAGAAAAGTATTAAACCCGCACCTATCAGAAAAAGCTGCCTCAACTTGTGTTGAAGCAGCTTTTTCTGTTTACTTATTCATCTTCCTTAAAATCAACGAAGCGCAATAGGTCTCCATAAACCAATTCGTCAGAGTATCCTAGTTCTTTATCAACTTTTTCTTGTATTGGTTCACAAGCACTTCCTTCTGGTGCATCTGCGTTCTCTTCCGTATTACCAGCTTCAATAGCTTCACCTGTCTCACGGTCATAACATATTCCATTGGTTGCTATATAATTTTCACTGACAAAATCACCATTTCTTAATGCAATATAACCTTTTCTGTCATCAGAGAAAACATCGTTACCAAAGTAAATATCATTTTCATTTTCTATACCTAACAGGTTTAATATCGTTGGTTTTACATCAATCTGTCCGGTTACTTCAGACTTCACTTCACCTTCACCGTGTCCTGGTATATGAACAAAGAATGGTACCTTTTGTAATTGAACCTGATCATAAGGTGTAATTTCTTCTTTGTCCAGATAATCAGCCATTGCTTTGTTGTGATTTGCGCTAATTCCAATATGGTCACCCATTATAATGATAATAGAATCTTCATATAGCCCTGCTTCTTTTAATTGTCCAAAAAAATCTTCAATGGCTTCATCCATATACCGGACTGCCGGGAAGTAATTATTCAACGTATTTGAATTAGAGTCGAATGGATCGATTGACGTGTCCTCTTCATCCATTTCGAATGGGAAATGATTGGTTAATGTGATGAATTTGGAATAAAATGGCTGTTCCATCGATTGTAGATACTTAATGGATTGTTCAAAGAAAGGTTTATCTTTCAGCCCCCAGCCAATTGAATTCTCATTATTCACTTCGTACGCCTCTTCGCCATAAAAATGGTCGAATTCCAAGCTGTTGTACATTTGCTCCCGATTCCAGAAACTTTTATTATTCGCATGCAGTACTGACGAAGTATAACCTTTATCCTGGATTATTTCCGGCATGCCATTGTATTCATTACCACCGTGTGTAAAGAATACAGCACCCCTGGATAATGGATACATGGAATTTTCTACAAGAAATTCTGAATCAGAAGTATTCCCCTGTCCGGTTTGCTCATAAAAGTTTTCAAAGTAATAGGTGTCCTCATCTTCTGTAAGGCTATTCAGGAATGGGGTAATTTCCTGTCCATTCATATCATTATTTATAACAAATTCCTGGATAGACTCTGCATTAATGAAAATAACATTTTTTCCTTCGGCTACCCCGTGCATTTTTGAATTCTCATCAACTTTCACATTTTCATCAATGAAGTCCTGTATCTCAGGTAATTCGTTTCCATCAGCAAAAACACGCTGTGACTCTGTTTTTGACTGAACGACAACATCATAGATGTGGAAATTAAACAGACCGATATTTTTAACCAAATATTCCCGGTCAAACCCGCGGGTAAAGAGTTGCGGTCTTTCCATTTCAGCCAGGAAAAAGTTACCTGCAAGCAAGGCTAAAGATAGTGCCAATACAGAAACCTTCCCGCTTTTAGGATAGGAAACGGTCATGTCTTCCTGTTTCTTTTTACTTAAATACCAAATAAGAACAGCATCAGCAAAAAGTAAAATATCATACGGTTGAATTAATGTGAGGATACTTGAACCTAAATCTGCCGCGTTACTCCCCATGAATAGCTGCGGAATCGTAATAAAATCCGTGAACTGCCGATAAAACACAAGATTTGCAAACACAATGAGTGTTCCAATTAACGCCGTATATCGTAAAAATTTCATCTGGCGTGAATGCTTATTGAACCATACACTCAACGCAAAAATTAGAAACGCTGATACAAACGGGTTTATTAACAATATAAACTCCTGCATACCGTTTTCCAATTCAATATTGAACATAAATCGGTATACGATATATGTTTTAAGCCCAAACAATAAAGCTGCAATTATAAATAATGGCACCCTGGGTCGTTTAAATTTCATTATCATTTCCTCCTGATTAACCTTGTTGAAGCTTTTAAATTTAAAACAAACGAAAAACCAATTTCTAATATCCTTATTTTTATTTCTGTACTTTGATACCCGTTTCCGCACTTTTTAAACAAAATGTAAATTAAATGAATTTCATGTTAAATTACATCTACACTATATGACGGTTCAGCTATAGTAAAAGTTTCATAGAAAGCTGATTTTCTTTGTAAGATTATATTTTAATATATTTCGGGGGAAATATAAAGGCTAAAATTTAATATCCTGTAATTTCTGTTTAACTAAAAATGCCCCGCCAATAATTCCTGCATCGTTACCTAGCTGAGCAGCCTTAATTTCGCAAATTTCACTTACTCTTTTCAGGGCATATCTATGAAATGCTTTACTAATACCATTAATCAATTGATCTCCCGCTTTAGAGACGCCGCCTCCAATCAAAACTTTAGAAGGGTTAATCACTGTGCCCATATTTGCAATAATACGACCAAGCGTCTGTGAATTATGGTCTATAATGGTATTACTCAGTGTATCTCCCTGTTTTGCCAAATCAAAAACATCTTTAGAGGATATGTCCCCTGTTTGTTGAAAATGTTTCGCTAACATACTTTCAGGGTTCTGATCTATCTTATTCATCGCCTGTCGTACGATTCCAGTTGCAGAAACAATTGTTTCCAAGCACCCTCGACGGCCACAGTTACATAGGTTTCCATCAGCTTCAACTGTGATATGACCAATTTCCCCGGCCATACCGTTTTCTCCATTTAAAATCTGGCCGTTTGCTATGATTCCACCACCAACGCCAGTACCTAATGTTATGGCGATAAGGTTCTTTGCCTGATCACCGGCGCCTTTCCAATTTTCACCTAATACAGCAATATTTGCATCATTTTCTACAAATACAGGCAGACCGGATTTCTTCTTTAATAACTCGGCTAAATCAAAATTTTCCCAACCAATATTGACCGCTTCATAGACATGGCCTGTTTCTCCATCAATAAATCCGGGAGCACCTACACCCAGTCCCAGAACTGAACTTTTATCCACGTTTAACTCTTCCAGTTGATCAACAATGGATTCCCATATATCATCAATAATCGTCAAGCCTTTATTTGATTTATTTGTCGGAATTTCCCATTTCTTTAAAATTTTACCATTATCATTAATCATTCCTATTTTTACAGTTGTGCCACCAATATCAATTCCCATCATAACTTCACTCATCAGAAACACACCTCTTCCTTTGTTCACGTAAACGCGTTATTTCTTTTCGCAAAAGTAATCTAGCCTGCATATAATCTGTCTTGGATATGAATTGGAACTGATACATTTCATTTATTTCCATCTCCATCAATTCCAGATCTCCAAATCTGTTACCAGTGTATATAAATGTTCCATACCTTCTCAGCATTTGTTGTATATCATATATCGTTTCCATATCGTCACCATTTTTCATTATATCAAATCCCAACATATATAGGAATTATAAATTATAACAGTAAAAATCCAGAACGTCTATTAACGATCTGGATCTTGTGGATTTAAAAAATCCGGTCTTCGATTTTTCAATGGTATTGGTGCTCTTATAAAGATATCCCGAAACGCTTGAAATGAAAATGGTAAAACAGGCCATATATATGGAATGCGAAATGATTTCATCCGGGTTAAATAGAGTATCCATAACGTAATACCTGCAATATAGCCAATTACACCAAACATTGCGGCTGTTAATAATAGAAAAATTCGTACCAGCCGATTGGCAAGACTTAATTCATAACTGGGTGTTGCATAAGTTCCTATTGCGGCCAGGGCTAAGTAAAGTACGACCTCATTTGAAAACCAGCCAACTTCTACTGAAACCTGCCCAATCATGATTGCGGCTACCAATCCTAATGCTGTAGCCAAAGACGATGGAGTATGAATAGCAGCCAATCGTAGCATGTCTATCCCAATTTCAGCGATTAAAAACTGTAAAAGTAAAGGAATATTGCCAATTTCATTAGGACCAATAAAATCCCATCCTTGTGGCAAATACTCCGGATACACTGAAATCAAATAATACAGTGGCAAGATAAAAATTGATGCAAACACTGCAATAAAACGGATCATTCGTAAATATGCGCCAACCAGCGGTTTCTGACGATATTCTTCTGCATGCTGCATATGGTGCCAATATGTAGCGGGGGTAATCATCACACTTGGTGAACCATCTATTATAATAAGTACATGCCCTTCATATAAATGTGCTGCAGCTGTATCAGGTCTTTCCGTATATCGGACAGATGGATAAGGATTCCAGTGCCGGCCACTGATGAATTCTTCAATTGTTTTTTCCGCCATAGGCAGACCATCTGTATCAATCTTTTTTAATACATGCTTTAAATGTTTAACGCGATCCGGTTCTGCAATATCCGCTATATAACAGACACAAATATCCGTTTTTGATCGTCTGCCAATTTGAAGGTATTCCATTCGCAACGAACGGTCGCGTACCCTCCTCCGTGTTAAAGAAGTATTGAACACGATTGTTTCTACATACCCGTCCCTAGATCCTCTTGTTACTCTCTCCAAATCGGGTTCTGCTATAGACCGAACCGGATACGTCCGGGCATCTATCATAATTATTTTATCAAGGCCGTCAACAACCAATGCTGCAGGACCTCCCAATACAAGATCAGATGCCTCGTTTAAATCATCAACCTGATCAATCTCAACATATGGAATATATGTTTTTAGTAATTTCGTCAACGGATCAGGGTCTAAATCCTCAGGCTCTAGCTTAGCCAATAACTTCATTAAAAAATGCAAGATATCGTCTTTTGCAAAACCGTCTATCACAAATAACGCCATATTTCTTTCGGCGTATTCCAAATCCAGTTGAATAAGATCGAAGCTTTCATCCACGCCCAAGAAATTATTCATATATTCTACATTTTCTTGAAAGGAATCAAATAAAAGCTTTTTATCTTTAGCCATAAAGTCACCCGACATTTCATAAAAGTTTATAAGAATAGTTTGCTCTATGAGCTATATTTTATACAGCAATTCTGCAGAATCATAAATACTTGCAACCAATCATATAGTTTTGTTAAGTCGGGCTTTTAAGGATGGGAAATCATGAAAAAAAGAATATTTTTATTAACCGCTATCATACTAACCTGTTCCATTAGCATTCTTTATATTATAAAAATGAATGCATCCCCTGCTATAACATACTTTCCAATTGACGAGGATTCTGTTTTTACTTATGCTAAAACCAACCTGGAACTTTCTCAAGAAACAGGAAATGATTCGTATGAAATAAATTGGACAAGCGGTTCAAAAAGTGATAAAGAAATGTATTTACGTCAAGATGCTTCATTGCTATTTGATAATGGCAGATTAAGAGGGGTGCGGAGTAAATGGGTTCAGGAAACTAGTGAAATTCAATTGCAAGAAAAACTGGCAAGTGAGGACAGCAGTTTCTTTCAGGTAATTTCCTACCACCATGGTGAACTGCATTATCCGGACAATCTAATTAAAAGCATTCACCAAATGTCTTATGATCAATTATATATCATCGATTCACCAGTTACATCACTTGATTCCTTTACATCACCCGCAAATAACCTTGAAAGAGAATGGAAAAGTCTGCTTGACCGTACAACCAAACAGCAATTATTATATCATTGGCATCAATTATTCACGCATTTTCAGATTAACAGCGAATCCTATTTCGCCGTACCCCTGACCAACTTACATCAATATGACGTGGAGCCACTCCCTTCCATGACACAGGAGCAAACAAAGAAAATTATGGGACAATTATGGGAGGGATTGTATAAAAATTACATCATACCAATTACTGAGTCGAAGAACGATGAAGTGACAAGTTATGTCCCAATTATATTGTTTGATAAAGAAAAAGAGCATTTACTGGTATTGTTTGAATTAAATGGTGAGAAGCAACGGCTTATTCAAAAGTATGCAAACTGAAAACGTGTGCAGATAAGCACACGTTTTACCATTTAATTTACATTTTTCCCCGTGATTTGTTCATATAGACTGATAAAGGATTCATCCTCAGGTTTCTTTTCGTATGCGATTTCTATCAATTCCTCTGCTCTACTATCTTCCCCTTCATTATAATACAATAAAGCCAAATTATAATAGGCTTCTGGCAGCGCCTCGTCGTATTGAATACTATGCTCCAAATCCTCAATTGCTAATTCAATCTGATTCATTTCAATATATGCAAAAGCGCGTTGGAATAGCAGGACACTATCCAGGTCCCCCTCCATTTCCAAAGCCTCTGTAGCAATTTCTGCCACCTCTTCGTACTTTTCTTCTTTTAATGATTCTTCCATGTTCATTAATTGGTAGGATTGGTTTTGCAAATTATTTTGTACACCATAAGTGATTAACCCGTAAATCATTGCTATATACACAAGAAATGCAAGTAATTGCATCCCGGGTTTTCTTTTATGAGGGAGGTGCACAATTCCAGCAGCTATAAATCCTGCAACTAACCCCCCTAGGTGTGCTCCATTATCAACCTGTGGAACAGCAAAACCAAAAACAACGTTGATACCAACTAAGATAAGAACATTCATCCCCATTGTTTGGAAAAATACTTTCTTATGAATAACCCCAAAAAACAGCAATGCTCCAAACATCCCAAACAGTGCCCCGGAAGCGCCGGCAGATACACTAGTTGTGAATGCGAAACTTGCTAAACCACCCCCGATACCAGCAAGAAAATAAATAATTATAAAGCGAAATGAACCATATATTTTTTCAACCAGTGAACCGATATAATAAATTGCAAGCATATTCATGAAGAGATGAAATAGGCCAATATGTATAAACATAGACGTTATAATCCGCCACCACTGTCCATCAATAATTGCCGGATTGTATTTTGCACCAAATTCGATCAAATCATTAACAGATGTACTGTCGCCATTCTTCTCAAACATGACAAAAGCAATAATATTAAGCATCAATAATATATAAGTAAAAATCGGTTTACCAAATGAAAAAATACTTTCAACTTCTTTTTGTTTCCTATTCATTTTAGCTATTAAATACATATGATAGTTTTTGATCTTTTCTTCCTTCTCTAAATCAGAAAATCCGTCACGATTTATGACTGGTGTTGCGCCAACATCTGATAATAATCTTGCTTTTTCTTCCGTGGCATCTGTTTCGTCCAAATAATATAATTTCGCTTTTACATTTTTTTTCTCTTTTAGTTGCATTGGTTTCTTCAATTGCTCCCAATCGTCGACAGGTGCATAGAAAGATACATATACATTATGCAATTCAATATTCTTACCAACTAACAGGCCTTTCATCTGCTTCATTTTTTGAAAAACTTGTTCCATATCTTTTTGTAAATGATTTTTCCAATCGAACCCTTTATGTGCCAAACGAATGACCGTTGACGTATTTTTCCCATACTTCTCCAGCCATATCTCTTCGTACACATCATTTATATGTAAAATTTCAAAATCGTTTTCCGCAACTAAATGCCAGGCAATTTGATACATTGTAAATTGTTCGTCAATATACATACCAGCCCTCCCTCCTAAAATACATCATACCAAAATGACCTGGATTTTTCTTTGGAAAACTTAGCTTAACTATCATTTCGCCTTATGCAACAGGAGAATTTTATATTTTTTTCTCATGGCTGATTTCTAAAAGTTTGTTTTTTTTTGACGCAAAAACAATAAAATGCAACGTACTTGAAATAAAGGTTGATGCTTTTACCCGCTGCGGAAAGCAACCCGCAGTTACGTCTTATTTTTATATCAGCTGCGAAGGTTAAAGAGCAACAAACTATGCGAAAAGAGCTTTTCTCATAAAAAAAGAAAAAGAAGCTGTTGATAACAACTTCCCTTTTTAATAACTATGCATCTTTTGGTGGTGGAGCATTAAATAGCCCGGAAACAGCTTTTTCCTTAATTTCCGGCAAATTCATTGATAAACTTACTGCCATTTTTCTCAAGAAGCTTACGGCAAGTATCATGTTCATCACTCGATACCGCCATTTGTAAAGAATTGATATTACTGTTGCGGCACTTAGTATAATGAAGAATATTCGCATGCTAACACCCTTTTCTAATTCATGGTGTTATTAGTTATTTTCTACCGGCTTAAATTTATACATGCTTAAGCTATTTCTTATTTATTATTCCTTTTTCTGTTATAAGATAATTGACGGGTATGTCGTAGATCTCACTGGGGAGAGGATTTACTAGCTGATCTGTGCTTAATATAGATACTGTCTCGTTGGTAAAATCAGTTAAAAATCGATCATAATATCCGCCGCCAAACCCAATTCGGTATCCTTCTGTATTAAACATCAAGCCAGGGACGACCAATAAATCAATGGATAATTTTTCGACTCTCTTTTTTGCTTCTGGTTTTGGTTCCAGCAGATTATAATAAACGACTTCTAATTGTTCATATGTATCCAATTGATAAAATGTAAGGCTTTTTTGTTGTGGATTGCACTTTGGTACACAAACTGACTTATTTTGATCCCATGCTGCTTCAATAATTTGTTTCGTATCCCATTCAAAGCCTTGTGAGATTGTAATGCCGATTGTATGTGCATCTTTCCATAATGTTGAATGCAATAAATTATTTGTAATCAATCGTTCAAGATTTTGCTTCTCCTTAACTGAAATACTTTTAAGTTTTGCAATGGCAGATTTTCTAAGCTGAAGCTTATCCATTTTAACACCTCTTCGCCCACACTTTTAATCCATTCATTAAAAATAAACTCTTATCAATAATCCTGATAAGAGTCTATCTTCTCGCACATTTATTTTGTTTCGCGGTGTAGGGTATGTTTTTTTAAACGTGGGCAATATTTCATAAGCTCAATACGCTCAGGATTGGTACGCTTATTTTTTGTTGAAATATAATTACGATCTCCTGTTTCAGTACAAGCTAAAGTAATGTTTACGCGCATGGTTTTCCCTCCAGACTTTAAAAACTTGCTTTTACTAGCATTTTGTTCATTTCAGACTTAATAATAATAGCAGATGTTTGAAAAACTATCAAGGCACTTCGGAAAAAATTTATGTTTTCTCATTTCGCATTGTATGTTATAAATGATATTGTAACATAATTTGTAGTTTCTTGTATAATCATGTTTGAAACGGAGGTAGTTAAATGTTTTATGCGATAATCTCTATTATTGCTATTGCTGTTGTCTTGTTCATTCTCTCATTTTTTATGAATGATAAATTTGAAGACCTGGAAAATCAGGTAGAACAACTTTCAATTACAACAATGCAAGATACATACCAAGTGAAGAAGAAAATCAAAATTTTAGAAGAAGAATTACTTCCTGATGAGTTCACTCAGGGGACGAAAGAGAAAAGTAATTGATGACATACAAAACTTGGGTATCACAAAGCCTATATGGCGGAAAATTAAATGCAATTATGGAGTAGGACCGTTTTATCCTTTCCTAACTGCAAAAAAATAAGCAGAAGGAGAAAAATATGAAACAGCCAGTTCGTTCATTCGCTATAGGTTTATTCACTGCTGGAATGGTAATGCTTATTGGGATTTACTTTTTTGAGACACGTGAAAATAATGCCGATCAGCTATCTATTGATGAAATGATTCCGGCAATCGAGACAGAGGGTTACCGTGTGCTAACAGAATCGGAATATATCTCTCTTTCAGTAAATGGCGGTAATGATAGTGAAGCAAGTAATGCCATGGAGAAAACAGAAGACACAGAGGAAGAACCTGATGAAAATGAGGATTCCGAAGACGAAACCGTGAAAGAAAACAATTCGGAAGATGAACAAGCAGAAGAAGATTCTGTCACTACGTACATGCTGGATATAGTTCCTGGTATGGATTCTTCAGACATAAGTTCTATATTAGATGAAAATGAAATAATTGATGATACTGAAAGCTTTATCCAATATTTAAATGAGCACGACTACAGTATGTATATTCAAATTGGTGAATTTGAGTTATCGGATGATATGAGCTTTTACGAAATTGCTGAGAAGATTACAAATTAAGCGATAAGCGGCTGATCCAATCAAAGGATCTCGCCCTTATCGCTTTTTAATGCTAGTTTAGATTATAATTTTCCCCTTTAACTAAAAACAATATACTTTCCCCAATATTAGTGATATGATCAGCAAAACGTTCAAGATATCTTGCTGAAAAAGCTATTTGCATAACATATTGAATTTTATCAGGATTCGTTGCTGTTTCACTCAGAAGTTCACTGATTGTACGTTTATAAAACTTATCAACCTGATCATCCATCTCCGATAACTTTCTGGCGATTGTTATATCTTCATTTTCAAAAGCAATTACAGCTGTTTGCAGCATGTCCATACAAAAATCTTGCATCGTCTTAATTCCTTCCGGCACAGGCGACTCGTTATCTGTCCCTAAGTGCAGCGTTGAATTGGCTATGTTTTTAGCGTTGTCCCCCATTCGCTCTATATCTGTAACGATCCTTAAAGCAATAATCAATCTTCGCAAATCAGTGGCAACCGGCTGTTGTTTTGCAATAAGTAATAACGTTTTATTATTTATATCCAATTCTTTTCTGTCTACCATTTTATCATTATCAATGACCTTATTTGCCAGATTGATATCCTGATTATATAAAGCGTCTATCGATTCTGTCAAAGCTTCTCCAGTTTCTTGTGCAAGGTCGATGATCTCCTGCTTTATTTTCTCCATTTCATTCTGGAATTGCCCGCGTGTAACCATTTCTTACTCCCCCTTATTACTTCATTTTTAAAACAACTTTCCTTAGATGTAAATGTATACCTATTATAACTAAATAGTATTAATTCTCTCTTAAAAAAATGTAAATTAATTGTAAATATCAAATCTCTATCTAAAAAACTCTAATCAACGGTCAAATTGATTAGAGTTTTTGGTTAAAGTGTATAAATTTTATGTTATATCTTTGTTCTGTTTATTTAACGGTTCATCATTTTATTCTTGCGCTTCTTCATCTCTGTCTTCTTTTATATCAAAATACGTATCCATTATACGCTCACCAATCGCATGCTGGATTGGATATTCACCACTGGCAGTATGCGGTACGACAACTGCAAATGCAATTTCAGGCTCATCGAAAGGAGCGTAACCGACAAGTGACAGATTCTCCGTTTCAAAACTCGTTCCGTCACCAGGGTAAACAAAACTTTCCGCAGTTCCCGTTTTACCAGCAGGATTATAATCCTTATCAGCATAATAGCTGTACCCAGTACCACCTTGCGATTGGAAAACCTGTCTAAACCCTTCCTGAACACGTTCGATATTGCTCTGATCCATCTGAACACGGTTCAATGCATCCGTATTTATGCTTTTGTAAAGCGGCCCCGGATTATCCATGGATGGTACCGGGTCTCGTATTTCTTTTACAAAATGCGGCCGGACACGATAACCGTCATTAGCAATGGTAGATACATATTGAGCCAGCTGCATCGTGGTATATGAATCATACTGCCCAATTGAATAGTCCATTAATAGCCCCGGGCTATGCGGATTGTCCCCGATGAAACCAAGGGATTCAAAAGGAAAATCAATGCCTGTTTCAGTACCTAAGCCAAATTGCCTGAAATAGTTGCGCATTTCCTGCCAGGAACTTGTATCAAAAGCCGCTGAACTGCCATTAGGAAATGGATACCTGTCTTCCCCGCCCATCTTTAACGCAATATAAAACATATAGACGTTAGATGAGTACTTCAATGCTCCAATATCATCTACAGAACCTATGGTACTACTCAGAGACCCTTTCGGTGATCCTCCCCCGATTTTTATTGGCCTGTCATAAAATCTTTGGCCAGGAGATATAACACCGGCCTGATGTCCAGCCAGCACTGTGGCCCCTTTAATTGTAGAACCTGGAAGGTGTGCATCATACAATGTTTTATGTGCACTGTTTTCATATTCATTTTCATCTCTGTTATACGTTTGACCGGAAACTGCCAGCAATTCACCTGTTTGTGGATCCATCACAACAGCTAACGCGTCCTTTAAGAATCTGTTCTCATACGGATTATCACTTATTGCCGCCTGCAGCTCCTCACGCACAATGTTATCCACTTCTTCCTGAAATTCCATGTCTATTGTGAGAACTAAGTCCTTTCCACGTTTCCCTTCAACTACAGTCTTGGAATCTATCGTTCTGCCACTTTTATCTGTCGTGTACTGAATCTGTTCCTTCCTTCCCCTAAGAACATCTTCGTATTGTTCTTCCAATCCACTTGTACCGACACGGTCATTTCTGCTGTATCCTCTTGTTAAATAGTAATCTTCTGATTCGGCAGGTATACCTTGTTCCTGATCTGTTATTGATCCGAGAAGAGAATTTAAAGTATCACCATAAGCATTGTCCCTGTTCCAATCCGTTGTCGCATTAATCCCTGGAAGTTTATCCAGATTTTCAGCTACCCGGGCATATTCCTCTGGAGTAACATCTTCATTCTTTACAATTTGAGGCGTTAGGGAATAAGCTTTATCCAATTCTTTCTTTATGGCTATAACTTCCTCTTCTGCTTTTGAGAAGTCACTTATTTCTTCTTCTGTAATACGATCCAAAACTTCATTATAATATTCCGAATTACTCATTTCAGCTGCTGCTTCATCTGAGACACGGCTTTCCACTTCCTCGGTGTTATTTAAGTACCAATATTCCTTCCTGTTTCTTTCTGTAATACCTTCCAGATCTTCTTTACTATCCATAGAAATAAATTCTGCCAAATTTTCCGCTACTTCAAGCCGGTCTTCTGCCTGCACTCCTTTCGGCGGGGTGTATGTAATAGAGTAGACAGGATCATTGTCTACTACAACATCATGATTACGATCATAAATTTTCCCCCGTGGTACAGGTATTTTTGTTGTATCCTGTATAGTGCGGTCAATTTCATCCTGAAAATCTTCCCCATTCAGTATTTGAACTACTCCCAGTTGAAGTATCAAAACAGAAAATAATAAAAATACAATGAAAAATAATATGTTTAATCGGAAGGGAAGTTGTGCTTTTTTCTTTTTCTTATTTTTCATTTATTCTCCCCCAAATGAAATGGTTTGCTAAATATCCATTATTAATTATACCATTTCTAAGAACAAATTCTAACAGGTTTAACGATTTTTTTCATCTGTCATCTGATCTTTTATCATAACTTCCTTTTTATTTGGTGCTGTCAGGTAAATATCCTTTACAAATAAATAAATAAATAAATGTCCCGTCCCGAAAATGACCAATAACCATGGGATGATCTGTTCTGCAGAAAAAATAGAGACAGCTATCAGAAAAACACCAATGGATATAAATCTGCCCAGATTAACAAACAATTCCCTTACAACGATATATTCTACACGTAGATCCTTTGCCTTCCAAGCCTTTCCTATGACATCATAGCTTAGAGAAACATAAGGCACATTGATAATTGGATATGCAATCCCAATACATATTGCATAAATAATCAGCAATAGATAACTTATATCAAATATAATGATAAAAATTGAAAAATAAAGGATTAACGCACCGATTAATATTGCCTTTTTCCTTAAATGTGATTTGATAAATTTGGTGGCAATAAAATAAAACACAAATGAAAGTCCGGATAAAAATAAGTTGAATGTTCCTAAAGCAAATTCACTTTGAGTTACCAAATACACCCATATCGTAATCACAAAAAGAAAAATTCCTTCCCTTAATCCTTGTGCCAGGTGTGCATATAAAATCCGATTCCAATTTTTATTATGATGTCTTTCTTCCACAACTCTTTTAAAATGAAAACTGCCTTCTGCCTGGCGGCGATTTAAGAAAAAGCTGCAAGCTACCGCACAAATAAATAAGATAAATGAAAGTGTAAAAATTGTAGTGTATCCAAGGTTTTCAGTCATCCTTGCAATTATTGTCCCTGCCAGTAACGGGCCAACCATTCCACCAAATGATTGTAGCACACCCAAAAAGCCATTAAAGAAGTCTCTCGTTTCCGGTTCAGTTATTTCAAATGTTAATACATTAAATGCCAGCCAATAAAAGCCATAACCGATTCCAAGTAAACTCCCCAGCATAAAATTAAATGTAGAAGCATTTTCACCTATTATTAATACACTTAAAAAAAACAGAGATAAAAAAATTACTCCTAGCCTTAATACGATCACTCTGTCAATTTTCTTTGCAATCTTTCCTGCAAGTATAAAGGTAAGTGGCTGAAATATAACGATGCCCAAATTGTACATAGCAATGGTGATATAATCTCCGGATTGCTTCCACAAATATATATTAACAAATGTATTTGACAGGAAGAGTCCTAATGAATAGAGTCCACCAATGACCAGTAATAATAATAAATCACGATTTATATCCAGTTTATCTTGAAAAAAATTCATTTTTTTTAACATAACTGATACCCCTTTTTGTCATTTATAGTGTTATCAACCCGAGTACCAGATATGCAAATTGGATGCATTAAACAATAATTACCATTAGGAAATCCAGGTAGTAGGAAGGTTTTAATCTTACTGTTGCAAATAAAAAAACACGGGAGTCACTTCCCGTGTTTTCATCGTTTATCATTATTATTTTGCTTCACTATAATTTTTTGCTACTTCATCCCAATTTACAACATTCCAAAATGCAGCAATATAATCAGGGCGTTTATTTTGATACTTTAGATAATAAGCATGCTCCCAAACATCCAGACCTAGTAATGGAGTTTGGCCTTCCATAATAGGTGAATCCTGGTTAGGTGTACTTGTTATTTCAAGTTCTCCATTATTTAGAATAAGCCAAGCCCATCCTGAGCCAAAGCGTCCTGCTGCAGCATTGCCGAATTCTTCTTTGAATTTATCAAAGCTGCCGAATTTTGAATTGATTTTATCAGCTAATTCCCCAGATGGCTCTCCACCGCCATTTGGCGATAAAACTTTCCAGAAAAGGCTGTGGTTTGCATGTCCGCCACCATTATTGCGGACTGCAGTACGTGCACTCTCAGGTACAGCGTCCAGATTACTGATTAAATCTTCAACTGATTTCTCCTGAAGATCTGCATGTCCTTCCAACGCACCGTTTAACTTTGTAACATACGTATTATGATGCTTGGTATGGTGAATGTTCATCGTTTCTTTGTCAATTGTTGGTTCTAATGCATCATATGCATAAGGTAGTTCTGGTAATTCAAATTTTGCCATTTTTAGTGTTCCTCCTCTAATAAAATTGTTATTAAAAGGATTGAAAATTCACCCTTTAGTGTAAAGGTTATCAAAGCTTTACTGGGTATGCAAACTTTATGCATGTACAAAAAGTAGAATTTTCTCCAACATGAAAACTATTCCCTTTTACTGTTAATTAAAACATCATTCATTTAAACATTTTTTACTAAATAAAAAAACAAGCAATTCGCTTGTTAACAAAAGGTGGCTCGGGACGGAATCGAACCGCCGACACAGGGATTTTCAGTCCCTTGCTCTACCGACTGAGCTACCGAGCCGTATTATATATTTTATAATTCAAATTCTGTGCTTTTTAAAACATTGCTTTCGACAATTTTAATTCTATCATCTGATTCATAATTACTTTAAATATGTATGGAGGAGGAAGAGGGATTCGAACCCCCGCGGGCTTTGACACCCCTGTCGGTTTTCAAGACCGATCCCTTCAGCCAGACTTGGGTATTCCTCCGAGTTTTGATGGTGGACCCTGCAGGACTCGAACCTGCGACCGATCGGTTATGAGCCGATAGCTCTAACCAGCTGAGCTAAGGGTCCTTTATATTTAATTTTAATGGGGCGATCGATGGGGATCGAACCCACGTATGCCGGAGCCACAATCCGGTGCGTTAACCACTTCGCCACGACCGCCATCTGTTATTTATTGGTAGCGGCGGAGGGGATCGAACCCCCGACCTCACGGGTATGAACCGTACGCTCTCGCCAGCTGAGCTACACCGCCATATTGGCTCCACAGGCAGGATTCGAACCTGCGACCGATCGGTTAACAGCCGATAGCTCTACCACTGAGCTACTGTGGAATAATTGATTTCGTATTGCTGCAGATTTATTAACTTAAATTAACAGCGACGAAATATAATTTATCATGTTCGACAAGATCTGTCAATATCTTTTGTTAACATTTTAATTTTTTCGTTGTTTTGATTAGAAAACTTTTCTATATGCATAACTTAGTTACACAACTAAGGATTACAAATAAATATCAGTATTCTTTCTAATTCATTATGTAGCTATCCAAGCGACAATATATAATATAGCATTTTAAACTTTGGATTTCAATTAAAAACTTAAAAAACATTTATACAGATACAAAAAAATGAAATCTAAAGTACTTTAATCACCCACTATAAAAGGAAGGTCAATATAATGTGCCTCTTAAAGCATGCCTTTATCTGATGTGCACCTGTAACTCCCTATAAAGGCTTATAAGGAACGAAAATAAAGAGAAGGGGCTTTCCCCTTCTCTTGGCAAATACTATTCTTCCAGGACCTCTTCAGCTATATTAACAGCATGATCGCCAATTCGTTCTAAATTACTAATCAAATCTACAAATACGATACCAGCCGATCCGTTACAAAGACCTTCATTCATCCGTATAATGTGTTTCTTACGGTAAGTGCGTTCCATTTTGTCTATTTCTTCTTCTTTTTGAACTACTGCAAGCGCCTCTTCTCTATCCACATTTTCTAAGGCTTTTACTGACTGTTTCACAGTAAGAATCGTTAAATCAAACATATTATTAAGATCTTCTTCTGCCTGCTCTGTTAAATGCACTTTATTTGATATTTTATAATCAATTAATTCAATAATATTCTCAAAATGGTCGCCAATCCGTTCAATATCACGGACAGTATCCATTAAAGCCGTATGCTTAGAACTTTCTGCCTCTGTTAGAGAATCTGCAGAAATATTAATAAGATATTCTGTTATTTTCTGATCCAGATTATTTAAGGCACCCTCTACCTGCATGGCCATTTCTGAATGTTTTTGCTGATTTGTAGTTAAATACAGATTTGTTTCTTCCAACCCTTTGGATGCGTATTCGCCCATGCGAATAACTTCCGACTTGGCTTGATCCAGCGCTAATGTTGACGATTGCTGGATAAAAATCGGATCTAAATGTTTTGGTTTGTATTCAATAATGGTGTCTTCTCCAGGCACTATTTTCGTTACGAGCCATGCTAACGCACCAATGAATGGAAGTTGAATAACAGTATTGGTTAAATTGAAACTACCATGTGCAAAAGCAATGGTCATCTCTGGGTTTAAATTAAACTGTCCCTGCAGAAAAGAAACTGCTTGTGTAAATAAACCTAAAAGCAAAATACCGATTGTTGCCCCAAGTAAATTAAAAATAACATGTGTATACGCAGCACGTTTCGCAGCAACAGAGGCTCCAATTGATGCCAGGACTGCCGTTATAGTGGTTCCGATATTATCTCCGAACAATACGGGCAGAGCTGCAGCCAATTCAATCGCCCCCTCTGAAAACAACCCTTGCAAAATACCTATGGTTGCACTAGAACTTTGAACAATCAGTGTAAACACTGTACCAATTACTACACCTAATATAGGCGTTTCACTCATACTAACCGTTAACTCATGAAATGCTTCCATACTACGTAATGGAGACATACCACTGCTCATTAATTCCAACCCGAAAAATAACGCCCCAAACCCGAATATTGTTTGGCCAATGGCAGTTACTCTATGATTTTTAAAGAAGAAAATTAAAAAAGCACCTACCGCTAAAATGGGCAAAGCATATGCTCCAATGTCTAAACCAATAATAAATGCGGTTACTGTCGTTCCAATGTTGGCACCCATGATTACACCGATAGCCTGTCTGAATGTCATAAACCCGGCATTTACGAGACCTACTGTAAGTACCGTAGTACCGGAACTACTTTGAATTAATATAGTGACAATAATACCAGCTAACACACCCATAAATGGATTGCTCGTAAACTTGTCCAAAATATCTCTTAATCGGTCACCAGCTGACCTTTGCAGACCATCACCCATATATTTAATACCAAGAAGAAAAATACCTAGTCCACCAATAAATTCAAATATCAGTGTCTGCACATCGATATCCAATTGTTGCTACCACCCTTCAGTCTTGTAGAATCTTGTCGTATTCCATTACTATTATTAAATGAAGTTGAAGGATTTGTAAAGGAACAATTTAAAAATTAACAATAACTTTACATTCCTGTTTAGCTGTCTATTTATTAGTTACCCTATTAGGTGTCTTTTCATTCCTAATATAAACAAATAACCCCCATGAAATCATGGAGGTTATTTGTTTATTGATCAGCTATTTTTTCAACAAGTATCTTTGTACCATCTACATGCACAATCCGGACAGGAACATTCTTTTCAATCCACTGACCATTTGATATTGCACTATAATCTTTTTTATTTACCCTAATGGTCCCGACCGGTCTTAAAGCACTTAACGTCACACCTTCGTCATTGATAAGTTTTTCGTATTCCTGATTCATCGAATTGTATCCAGCTTCTTTTGTTAATTGATCTTTTAAGGCAATCTTGGTCCACATTTCCCTTCGTTTAAAAACTTTCAGGAAAAACAAAGAAGATCCAGCGCCAATAAGAACTCCTAAAACCGCATATAAGCCAGAAGCTAAATCTGGAGCTGCCAGTGCAACGGCAGTTAACATTGTTGCCAGACCCAAGGTAGAAAGCGTTCCATCATTTATTATTTTTCCATCAATCACAATAAGTAATAATCCCACAAAATAAATAATAAGCATAATGATAAAAGAACTGGTTTCCATATATGCTGCAAAGTAAACCGTAATAAAACCAATACCTAGAAGTCCGAAGATCCCCCGCATATTAACGAAAATTTCACCAAGCAAAAATAATGTTCCTAAAAATGTAATAACAAAACCTATCCAAGATAAAGAAAATATTTCCAATTCATTTCCTCCTCCCATTACCTTGTACGTATTACAATTATAAATTGTTTCAACAAAAAGGAGTATACATATGAACTTTTTTAAAAAATTTTTTATCTATATTCTATTTATTCTACTTTTCATAAGTATATACCAGGATTTATCTGTTGGTACAGTTCCGGAGATAAAAAAACAATCGACCGATGTGGAGCAATCTGACGAAAAATATGATGTTGCGCATGTTAAATTGAAAGCTGGAGATACTGTTTTATCAATCGTGGAGCGTATAAATAATAATGAGTTAAAGCAAGTCGATATTGAACAAATTATTACAGATTTTCAAACAATAAACCCTTCCAGTGACCCTTACCAACTTGAGCAAGGTGTTTACTACTATTTTCCAGTGTACAATAAGCCATAGAAAATTCGTATCCATAAAAAAACAGGGGCTGAAATATTCAGCCCCTGTCCATTTAGAAAAAAGGAATAATAAAGAGTGTAATTAAAATTGAGATTGCCCCTGCCGCAATTGCAATATTACCAAGCGTATCTGCTCCACGACTTCTGGAAACAAACCCTAAGATAATCCCTGCGGCTCCTAAAATAACCGGCCATATAAAAAAGGATATGATGGATAAAGCGATCCCAATCCATCCATAGGTGCTAATAACATCCTCACCCATATGACTTTCCTGATCATCATGATTCAACACATTATCTGCTGTAAATTCTTCAGCATATTCTTCATTCCGGGAGCTATCCGGTTCAATACCTACATAGTCTTGATTTTTTCTGTTTTCACCATGATTTGGCGCGGGTTCTACTCCATTATTTCTTTTGTTTTTATAATTATCCACAGATAAGACCTCCTTTTCTACTTTTTGAGGTGCGTTTATAGCTTATGGACTTTTTGTCATTCTAATTATGCTACATTCTGGAAAATTGGCAGAATGCAATTGATTTGTAAACTTTATATCCAGTTTGCATATATTAAAACAGCATCTGTATAAAAAGGAGTATAGATATGTCAGTTTTCATTAAAGAGTTAGTTCGAAATAAATTAAGACAACTAACACCAGAAGAACTGCTTCATTATAGTAAACAGTATGGATTTTCCATAAACCGAACGACTGCTAATAATATCACACAATATTTAAAAACAAACCCTGTCGACCCATTTCACGCAAACGGCCGGGATAAAATGTTTCAGGAACTGTCCAGACTTACTGATACACAAACCGCTAACAAAGCTCAACATCTATTTCAAGAAATAATTAAATCTTACGGACTGGAATACCTTTTTAATGAATAAAGGCAAAAACACACAGTGGTGCTTTAGCTCATGCGGGAGTTTTTGCTTAAGACCTCAGACGGAGCAGGCGCTGGAGCTGGGCGTGGCTTATATTGTAACGAAAATATATACTGCCACATTTATATGCTTTCTTTACTTTTAAAAAAGGAATAACACCCTTTTCAGGTGTTATTCCCAACTCATAATTTTATCTTTCAGTTCTTTATCAAAGGCAGCATTTTTAATCATTTCAATTTCAAATTTATACGGAGCCTTTTTGCTTTTCTTATCTTCACCAACAAAAGGTGTCTCCAATATCTTAGGAAGGTTCTCTAATTGCGGATGATAGATGACATGGCTAAGTGCATCGAACCCTATATGGCCAAACCCGATGTTCTCGTGACGGTCCTTATGTGCTCCACGTTCATTTTTACTATCATTGACATGAATTACTTTTAGGCGATTGACACCAATAGTTTTATCAAATTCATTCAAAACGCCATCAAAATCGTTAACAATATCATAACCCGCATCATGAATATGACACGTGTCCAAACAGATGGATAATTTTTCGTTATGCGTAACACCATCAATGATTTTTGCCAGTTCATCAAATGTACGTCCGATCTCAGAACCCTTTCCTGCCATTGTTTCCAATGCAATCTGAACATCTTTATCATAGTCCAGTACTTCATTTAAACCTTCAATAATTTTCTTCGTCCCTTCTTCAACTCCTGCTCCAACATGAGCACCAGGATGAAGAACGATCTGTCTTGCTCCTAATGCAGCTGTACGGTCTATTTCATTACGCAGGAAATTCACACCTAAATCAAATGTTTCCGGCTTGACAGAATTTCCAATATTAATAATATAAGGTGCATGAACAACAATATCATCAATACCATTCTTTGTCATATGTTCTCTGCCATCTGTAATATTTAATTCTTCAATCGGTTTCCGCCTCGTGTTTTGTGGTGCACCAGTGTATATCATAAACGTATTCTCACCATAAGATACTGCTTCTTCACTGGATCCTAGAAGCATTTTTTTACCTTTCATTGACACATGTGAGCCAATTTTTAACATAGTATAACTCTCCCTTATATTCCTCTTTTAATGCTATTTCTTATACTTATTGTTCTTTGTCAATTGTCTTTTGATGGAAGCCTGTTGCTGTTTCATTTTTTTCTTATGGCCCGGTTTTACTTTTTTCGATTTACGTACCCGCTTCCATGCTTCCTTTTCTATATTTGTTGTCGTTTTTGTTCGTAAATTACGCTCATTCCAAGGTTTTGCCTCTTTCCATTCCCCATTTTTAACTTCGGTATAGATAAAGTCTAACCCTCTATTTTCTAATTTTTCTATAAGTTTAATATCACTTTCCCTATAGAGGCTTATTGCTGTACCTTCCAAGCCTGCTCTTGCCGTTCTCCCGACACGATGGATATAGAAATCTTCTTCTTTCGGCATCTGTGCATTGATTACATGACTGACCCCTTTAATATCAATCCCTCTTGCAGCTAAATCAGTTGCAATAATATATTGGTACCGGAGATTTTGAATATCCTTCAGCATTCGTTTACGTTCACGGGGGCTAAGACCGCCGTGAATTAGTCCCGCTTCCATTCCCTGTTCCTGTAAGGAAGCAGCAAGCTTATTTGCTATCTCCTTTCCATTTGTGAATATAATGGCCAGATATGGATGTATCGTTTTTGAGATTTCCATAATAATATCAGATTCGTCCCGATGCTTGACATCAATCAATCGATGCTCCATTGTCTCAGGTGAAAAATGGTCGTCCACTTTAACATACAATGGATTTTCTAAATACTTTTTGAATAAATGCTGCAATCGTTGAGGAATCGTTGCTGAAAATACGAGTAATTGTACGTTTTTATTGGAACGAACCAATAATTGATCCACTTCATTAATAAAGCCAAGATCAAGCATTAAGTCAGCTTCGTCTATGACAAACGAATTTGCAGAATGGAGCGATATCACATCTTCCTTAACTAAATCAAGTATTCTTCCGGGCGTTCCGACAATAATATGCGGGGGATTCTTTAATTTCTCCGTCATTTTCTGTTTATCTGTCCCACCTACCAGAAGCTTCGCAATCCATTGCTGGTCCATTTCTGCTAAATGAATGATTGTTTTAACTTCATCGTAAATCTGTGTTGCCAGTTCTCTTGTTGGTGCTGTGATGACAAATTGAACCTGGCGTTTGGATACATCCATCTGATTAAAGAGCGGCAACAAATAGGCATGCGTTTTCCCTGAACCGGTACGTGATTGCCCAATAACACTGGTTCCTTTTAAAATTGCCGGGATAACCTGCTTCTGTATATCAGTTGGATTACGAAATTTAAGCCGATCTATAACTTCCTCGATTACCGGTTGAAAAGAGAATTCATTAAAATTGTTTTTCACCATAAATAATACCCCTTCTTCGTCATTCATTATAGTAGAGATTCCTTTTTATAAAAATTGGAATGGATCGGTATTCGATTCAGAAAGAAGAATCTCCACATTTTCATCCTGCAGCTTTTCGTCCAGATATTTCTTTGTAGCTTTTTTCATTACTTTTTCTACATGATGCCCAGGATCAATAACTGCTAATCCATTTACCCAAGCATCCTGTGCTGCATGAAAGGTCATATCACCAGTTATATAGACATCTGCATCCTTTTTCCTTGCAATATCATGATATTTTTCACCACTACCTCCTAATACTGCAACCTTTTTCACTTCTTTCGTTAAATCACCTGTAACCCTTAGGTGCGAAATATCAAAAGCTTCTTTTACTTTGTCACAAAATTCCTGTAGTGTCAGCTTTTCATTGATTGTTCCAATTCTTCCAAGACCATAGGATTCACCCTTATTTTCCAATGGATAAATGTCATAGGCAACCTCTTCGTATGGATGTGCATCAATTACAGCACGTATAACCCGATCCATTTGTTCCTCTTGAACAATTGTTTCGATTTTCACCTCTGGAACAAATTCTATTTCATTGGTGGTTCCGATATAAGGATTTGTTCCTTCAAGCGGCTTAAATGTGCCTTGACCCGCTGATTGAAAGGTACAATGGCTGTAGTTCCCTATATACCCTGCGCCTGCTTCGTTAAAAGCATTCCTTACATTTTCTATGTGAGATTTTGGAACATAGACGGCAATTTTAAACAGGTTCTCTGCATCCGTTTCAATCAGTACATCTTTCGACTTTATATTCAATAAATCTGACATAATATCATTAACTCCACCGCTTGCAATATCAAGATTTGTATGCGCAGCATAAACGGATATGTTATGTTGAATTAACTTTTGGATGACACGGCCTTGAGGAGTGCCGGTATTCAATTGGTTCATAGGCTTAAATAAAAGCGGGTGATGGGCGATAATAAGATCAGCTTTTTTGTCGATTGCTTCATCAACGACAGATTCCAATACATCCAGGGTAATCATTATTTTTTTTACGTTTTTTTGATAGGAACCGATTTGCAGTCCAACATTATCCCAGTCATAGGCTAAATGTTTTGGCGCCCAATTTTCCATTAATTGAAAAATATCCGAAGTGTTTCTAATCATCCTTGAGAACCTCCTCGATCCATTGTAATTCTTTTTCAAACCTTTTTATTTTATCTATATTTTTTACTCTAGCATGATTCATTTGTTCAATCACACGTTTTAGCTTTTTATATTCATGTTTCCATTTTTTATGAAATACATCTGATTTGTTTTGTAACAATAGGGGGCCAAACAATAAATCTTTCTCTGTTTTTTCTTCTTCGTAGACAGGAATAACTCCATCCTTATCCCCAATGATAATTTCGTATATATGCCCGTTTTCTTCAATTATTGCTTCGTTCGTAATTCCATATCCTTGTGCCCAAAACCATCTTCGAACATTTCTGGCATCGACATTTGGCTGGGCTATAATACGATTTACCTTTCCAAGATTTGCTTTGCCCTCCTCGAGAATGTCCTGAATGAGTGATCCTCCCATTCCAGCTATTATAACTTGTTCAACCTCGTTCGGGTGTAATACATGTAACCCATTTCCCAGACGAACTTCAACATTATTAAACAGCCCGTATGAATTGACTGTAGCGACAGCACTGTTAAAAGGTCCCACGTTTATTTCTCCCGCAATTGCCTTCGCCGTTTGGTCCTCTGAACAGACATAGCAGGGTAAATAAGCATGATCTGATCCAATATCAGCAAAAAAAGCACCTTTTGGCAAGTATGAAGCTACTTTTTGTAAACGATGTGATAACTTTATTTTGTCCGTCATTAGAATCTCTACTTTCATAAAATAATGAAAAAGAAAAGCTTTCTGTTTTACCCAGAAAGCTTCCTTGTTTATATTTCATTCGTACTTATTGATATTCTTCTACTAACCACTGGCCTAAAGCTTCTGCCTGTGGCTCTGTAGCCATTCCGGCTGGCATGCTTCCTTGTCCGTTAATGATGATATCCTGGATTTCCTCAGCAGAAAGTTTGCTTCCGACTTCTGTCAGGGCTGGACCTGCACCACCAGATAAATCAGCACCGTGGCAGCTTGCACAATTTGATTCAAAAACGGCAGCCGGGTCTTCGGTAGTTTCACCTTCACCTGATTCTTCAGATCCCTCTGATTGTTCTGTTTGTTCTCCACCTTCTTCTTGCTCCTGAATCGTTTCACGCTGGTTCGCACCAACAAATGAAAAAACGATTACTGTAAGGATCCCTACAGCTGCAATAATAGCATAAGGGATGACTGGGTTCTTCATTGTAATTCCTCCTTATGTATTTCCCCAATATTTTACATCATTAAATAAGACTATATATATTTTACTCGATAACCACAATAGTTTAAAGAGAAATGATGCACAAAATCATAAAATAACACAAAATATTGTAATTAAGATACCGGCACAGCCGCAATCATTAGATATTTCATGTGCTTTTAAAGCTTATCAAATACCAACTGTATAAAAAAATCGTTCCACAGTAAACAGTAATTAGTAAATTAATATAATGTTTAAAGCCTGATGATATATATTATTATGGCCTTTTTCAGGAAAAATAAGTATCCAAGCCGAAGAAATTAAAAACAAAACTAAAATAACAATTTGCAATACAGGCTGAAATTCAGTAAAATATAATACAGTGGATGAAAACGGTAACAAATACACTAAAAATATTATCTTTAAAATTTGCAGCCGATTTTTTGATGTAACACTTTTGGAGTTTGGGTTTCTTTATCTGGTTCATCTCCATTAGTATACAAAACCAAAAGAAAATCACTGTATACTTCCGGAAGAAGATTATATGTTTTCCAATAATTGATATCTTTAACAATCGTTTCAATTCTGTCATTGGCTTCTTACTCCACTCATGATGCCACTTTACATCTGAGCAATTTTTATCACTAATGTATTACAATAAAAAGAAAAGTCATTGTACAAAAAGAATGATGCACAATGACTTTGAAATGCTAATCCATGAAGTCTTTTAATCGCTTACTCCGACTTGGGTGACGTAATTTTCGAAGAGCTTTTGCTTCTATCTGTCTAATTCTTTCTCTGGTTACACCAAACACTTTACCAACTTCTTCCAGGGTTCTGGTTCGGCCATCGTCTAAACCGAAACGCAGACGAAGGACATTTTCTTCCCTGTCTGTAAGTGTATCTAAAACATCTTCAAGTTGTTCTTTAAGAAGTTCATAGGCTGCATGGTCAGATGGAGAAACAGCTTCCTGATCTTCGATAAAATCACCAAGATGTGAGTCATCTTCCTCACCAATTGGTGTTTCCAACGATACAGGCTCTTGTGCTATCTTAAGAATATCACGAACTTTATCTGGTGATAATTCCATCTCCTCACCGATTTCTTCCGGTGTGGGCTCACGTCCCAAATCTTGCAGTAATTGGCGTTGAACTCGAATTAGCTTATTGATTGTTTCCACCATGTGTACAGGTATACGGATTGTTCTTGCCTGATCGGCAATAGCGCGAGTAATTGCCTGACGAATCCACCAGGTAGCATACGTACTGAACTTAAACCCTTTACGGTAGTCAAATTTTTCAACCGCTTTTATTAAGCCCATGTTACCTTCCTGAATAAGATCAAGAAATAGCATTCCCCGTCCTACATATCGTTTGGCGATACTAACAACCAGACGCAGATTTGCTTCAGCAAGGCGCCGTTTTGCTTCTTCATCGTCTTTTTCAATTCTTGTTGCTAATTCAATTTCTTCAGCTGCTGACAATAAATCAACACGACCTATTTCCTTTAGGTACATCCGTACAGGATCATTAATTTTAATACCTAATGGAACACTTAGATCATTCAGATTAAATTCTTCTTCTTTTGCAATTTGTTGCATGTTCGGATCGTCTTCCGTCTCACCAATAATTTCAACACCTTGTTCTCCCAGGTACTCATAAAACTCGTCCATTTGATCTGATTCAATAACAAAATTAGACAAGCGGTCTGCCACTTCTTCGTATGCTAAAGTACCACGTTTCTTACCCATTTCAAGCAATTGTTCTTTTGCTTGTTCGAGTGTTAACTCGGGTTCGTTTTGCTTTGTTTGCGAAGGCTTGTTTTCGGCCATGAGTTCCCCTCCTTCCAACTGCATTTAAATCAGTTTGTCTTCTTAAACTGTTTTTGTATTTCAATGATTTGCATAGCAATTTGTGCCGCTTTAAGCGGATCATTTTGTTGCTCAGCCAACTTCTGTTGTTCTTTTAATGTTTTAATATTACTCTTATCATTAGTTTCAGCACGAATCATTCTAATATAATCATTGATTTCCCTATCACTGATATCATCAAGTGTCGGGTTCATTGCAATCTCTACAACTAACTGCTTTGCTTTCTGGTCGGTTAATCTTTCGATAAATAAACTAACATCAGCAGGGTGACCTTCTTCATAAAATGCATATAAATGTGTTGCAATGATTTTATGCTCATCCATGGTAAAAGCGGCCCCAATTTCCTCCTGCGCTTTTTCAGCAATATAAGAATCCTGTAACATATATGAAATAAGCTTTCTTTCAGCATTATAATAAGCCGGTAATAATTTTTCGCCTTTATAAGCATTTACTGCCCTATTAGTATAACTGTTCTTTTCTCTCTTATCCTTATGAAAGCCTCTTTTTTCGCGATGTAATTGGATTTCTTCCAATAAAGTATCCATTGTTATATTATATTCAGTGCTGAGCTCTTTTAAATAATGTTCCCTTTCAACGGAACTATCAATCATTGCCAGCTGTTTTAAAACAACTTCTATATATTTTATGCGGTCCCCTTCCAGGCTAAGATTATAATCTTTTTTCAGATAGCGCATATAAAAACTCATGAACGTATCACTGGCTTTGATGATTTGATTTTTAAAAGCTTCGGCACCATAATTTTCAATAAAATTATCAGGATCCATATCGCCTGTTAAGTGCGCTACTTTCACTTCAGCGCCAACCTGACGCAATAAATTTGCAGCTTTGTATGTGGCATCAAGTCCGGCATCATCACCGTCATAACACAGAATAACAGTATCGACATAACGTTTTAAAAGTTTTGCCTGGATTTCTGTCAGTGAAGTACCAAGTGTGGCTACGGTATTTTTAACGCCTGCCTGATATGCAGATATAACATCCATATAACCTTCAAATAAAACTGCTTCACTTTCTTTTCTAATATATTTTTTTGCCAGGTCAAAATTGTAAAGCAACTTTCCTTTCTGGAACAATTCACTTTCCGAGCTGTTTAAATATTTGGGCTCCTGTTCTGTGATTGTTCGACCACCAAATCCAATGGTCTTTCCTAAATGATTTCGGATAGGAAATATGACTCTGCCTCTAAATCGGTCACTTACACTATTATCATCTTTTAACGATAGTAAACCTGCTTTAACCAGTAATTGTTGATGAAACCCTTTTTTTTCGAGAAATTCTTTTATGAAATCTTTCAGGTTAGGTGCAAAACCTAATTGAAACACTTCAATCGTTTCATCGTCAAGTCCTCTGTCTTTAAAATAACTGTAACCTTCTTTACCATCTTTGGTATGCCTTAATAAATGATGATAAAGTTTTGTCAGCCATTCATATGCAGACAGAATACTTTGATTTTCCTGTGAGAGCGTGGTCTCTTTCCTGATTCCGGACTCCGGAAGTTCTACACCACTTCGATCTGAAAGAAATTTTAATGCTTCATAAAAAGAGTAATTTTCCATTTCCATCACAAAGGTCAATACGTTTCCACCTTTACCACAACCAAAACAGTGGAATATCTGTTTTTCCTCTGTAACTGAAAATGAAGGTGTCTTCTCCCCATGAAATGGACAAAGACCAAAATAGTTCCTTCCTTGTTTTTTCAATTGGACATATTCGCCAATAACATCAACAATGTCATTCGTTTTACGTACTTCTTCAATAACTTCTTCAGGTACTTGATTGGCCATATGGATCACCATTCTATAATATTATTCGGGATGTACCTAAAAAAACCCTTCATATTTCGACATTTTTTTCTTTATCGTCGAAAAAAATTCCTTCTAACTCAAAAAAAGGATATCTCTTCATCGGTATTTATTCTTTCAATACTTTACCGTTGCCTGGTATTCAAATTAGACAATAAGTGACTATTTACTAAATTCTACATGAAAGGATGAGAATCCTTCCTATTTTTGAATGTTTTATTATTCAGAATACCTATGCAAGTGCAAAACGTTATTTTTCACTACATATATCTTTGCACAAATACATATTATAATACAAATATGATTAAATTGCCATTAAAAAATTTTATTTAAACAAAAAAGAAAGCATTCTACAGTCCACTGAAGAATACTTTTAAATTATAAAATTATTTTTCTTATCTACTTTTGATCGTATGCAAGATGATATTCGCTGTTTCTTCGACTGCTTTGTTGGAGACATCAATCACATCACAGCCAATTCTCTCAACTATTTTATTAAAGTATCCGATCTCCTGCTGAATTCTTTGTATATTTGCATAGGTAGCCTGGTCACCTAATCCTAAAGCTTTCAGCCGTTCTTTTCTAATCTCATTCAATTTACCCGGTTTGATTTTTAAACCGATACATTTTGCGGGATCCACTTCATATAATTCTTCTGGTGGATCAACTTCAGGAACGATTGGTACATTGGCGACTTTCAAGCGTTTATGTGCCAGATATTGTGATAAAGGTGTCTTTGATGTACGTGACACCCCTATTAACACAATATCAGCTCTCGCAATTCCTCTTGAATCCCTGCCGTCATCATATTTGACAGCAAATTCGATTGCTTCTACCCGTTTAAAATAATCTTCATCGAGCTTATGAACCAAGCCGGGTTCGAAGCGTGGGGTCTCATCAAATGCACGTTCCATTGCCTCTAGTGTTGGTCCCATAATATCGATTGCTTCTATATTTTTTTCTTTTGCCTGGAGATTCATATGATTTCTTAAAACAGGATCAACTAATGTGAATCCAATGATTCCATTCTGGTCTTTCGCCAATTGAATGAATTCATTAATTGTTTCTTTATCTTCAACATAAGGAACCCGGTTTATTTTAAAATCGCTATTGTTAAATTGACTTGTTCCTGCCTTAATCACTAATTCGGCAGTTTCACCAACAGAATCCGACAATACAAAGACAATTGGTTTTGCTCCCATCGTTTTAGCTCCCCCTTATACATGATCCTCCATCACCAATTCTACAAAAACTTTTGTAATTGTGGTTTTCGTGA
This sequence comes from Virgibacillus ainsalahensis, assembly GCF_055380755.1. Taxonomy (NCBI): domain Bacteria; kingdom Bacillati; phylum Bacillota; class Bacilli; order Caryophanales; family Bacillaceae; genus Virgibacillus; species Virgibacillus ainsalahensis. The sequence goes on from NZ_AP043943.1 coordinate 1,987,626, forward strand.
TGCGGCCTACTACTTCCAATCCTGCATCGGTATCTTTAACAACAGGTACACCATCAATTTGTTTATTAATTAATTGGTTAGCAACATCGATTAACAAGTCATCTTTTCTGCACACTGTAATATTTGGCATTCTCGTCATAATTATATGAACAGGGACACTACTTAAATCCTGTTGACCAATACTTGCTCTTAATAAATCCTTGCGCGATAGAACACCCGTTATACATGAGTTGGCATCCACAACAAAAATGGTACCAACATCTTCAAGAAACATTGTAGAAATCGCATCATATACGGAAACACTTTCTTTAACTACAATTGGCACATGCTGAAATTCATGCACTTTATATTTTTTAATTTTTTCTGTCAGTAACTCAGAACCTGTTTTACCAGTAAAAAAATATCCGACACGTGGCCTGGCATCAAGAAAACCAGCCATTGTCAAAATTGCTAAATCAGGTCTTAATGTAGCTCTTGTAAGATTTAAATGTTCTGCTATCTTTTCCCCGGTGATCGGGCCATTTTCTTTAACGATTTCAATAATTTGTTCCTGTCTATTTGATAATTCCACCTTTTCACCACCTAACGAGCAGTATGTCATACTGCTCTACAATATTATATCTTATTTGAAGGGAAAAGGAAATCTAAGTTATACTAATGGTTTTTAAAAATTCTGCTGCTTCCATTCAATAGTTCTTAAGTCAGCATAGTCGTTTATCAGTTCAGCAACCAGATTTACTAATCCAAGCCGATTATTGCGAACCTCTTCATTTTCTGCCATTACCATATTATGTTCAAAAAAGTCATGGATATATGCTGCTAATTCACCCAGTATTTCCATAGCTTTGGATGCATCATTTTCATTATCGGCCTTTTTGTAAGCTTTTGCAACCTGGAGATATTTTTCATATAAGTTTTGTTCTGAATCAGTCTCAAAATGTGCTGAATCAATCTTTGGCTTAACCGTTTCCGTTGATAAATTCAATACACGGACCAACGCTTCCTGAATATTTTTAAACTGGTCATCACTTCTTTTTCCGGATAAGACTTTAGCTTTGGCAAATGTATGATAAATAACACCAATTTCATTATGCAGAACTGCCTGCGTAACATCTTGTTCAATCCCTATTTCTTTTAACAAATATGCAGTCCGCTGCTTGAAAAATTCATGAAGCTCCTGGTTTGTTTCTCCATTATCTTGCTGACCTATATCCACTGAAAGATAGATGTCTTTAGCAATACCTAATAAACTCTCGATTGATACATCCCACTTGTTGACTTTCATTATTCTTAATACCCCGGTAGCCTGGCGTCTGAGGCCATATGGATCCTGGGAACCTGTTGGTATTAACCCGGCAGAAATACAACCCACAATCGTATCAAGTTTGTCTGCAATACTTACAATTGATCCTGCCGTTGATTCCGGAAGCTCGTCATTTGCATGTTTCGGCAAATAATGTTCACGTACCGACTGGGCAACAGCTTGATCTTCACCGAAATTCAACGCATATTTTTCCCCGATTAGTCCTTGTAGCTCTGTAAATTCATTTACCATGTTTGTCATTAAATCAAATTTACTTATTTCGGCGGCCCGAACTGCTGCTGATGTAGTTTTATCATCCAGTTGTAATAATTGTGCAAGCTTTGTTGTAAATTCGACAACACGTTTTTCCTTATCACTGATTGTTCCCAGTTTTTCCTGAAACACGACACGCTCTAATCGTTCTTGATAGTAATCAATCGAATGTTTTTGATCTTCTTCATAGAAAAATTGCGCATCAGCCAACCTCGCGCGAAGTACTTTTTCATTCCCTTTTGTCACTATATCAAGTTTGTAACTGTCCCCGTTACGTACACCGATAAAACGAGGTAATAATTTTCCATCATTTGATTTTACAGGAAAATAGCGCTGATGCTCTTTCATTGACGTAATTAGGACTTCCGGGGGCAACTGCAGAAATTTCTGTTCAAATGACCCTGCAAATACTGTCGGATACTCCACTAAGTTTTTTACTTCATTTAATAATTCTTCATCTGCCGGTATCTGAAAATCCTCTCTTTCTTCCAGTTCCCGAATGCCTTCTACTATTAAATGTTCCCGTTCTTTAGCATCTGCAATAACAAAACTATCCTTCAAAACGGATGGATAATCCTCCGCCTTTTCCAATGTAATTTCTTCCCCTAAAAACCGATGGCCAAATGTTCGATTACCAGTTTCAACATGAGCAACTGCAAACGGAACGACTTTTCCCCCATAAAGTGCGACCAGCCAGCGAATCGGTCTGCCATATCTTAAGGTTTCTTCAGCCCAGCGCATGTTTTTCCCAAATTGGATAGACTCAACAATCTCTTTAAACCCTGGCAATAAATCAATCGTTTGCTTACCTTCAATATGTTTTTTAACAAAAATATAGGATGTTCCTTTTATTTCCTTTGTATATATGTCTTCTACCGATTTACCCTGTCCTTTCGTAAAGCCCAAGGCTGCCTTTGACCAATTTCCATCGGTATCTTTAGCTATTTTTTCTGCGGGTCCTTTCGCTTCTTCTTCAATCGTTGTCTGTTCTTCTGCAATGTTTTCAATTTGTACAGCAAGCCTTCTTGGTGTTGAAAAAGAAGTAATGCCATCATAGGTGATACGTAACTCATCCAACCAGCTTTTTGTTTTTTCTGCCAGTTGTTTTTCTGCATCATCTATAAATCGTGCAGGCAATTCTTCCAAACCAATTTCAAATAAAACATCTGTAGTCATTTACCTTTCCTCCTCTTTCAGCATCGGGAATCCCAGTCGTTCTCTTTCAGCAACATAGGCTTTGGCAATATTTCTTGCCAGGTTTCTGATTCTTGAAATATAGCCAGTGCGCTCTGTTACTGAAATAACACCTTTTGCATCAAGCAAATTAAAGGTATGGGAACATTTCAGTACATAATCATAGGATGGGAAAACCAGTCCTTTTTCCATCGTAGCCCTGGCTTCTTTCTCGTACATCGTAAACAGTTCAAAAAGCATCTGGGTATTGGATGCTTCAAACGTATATATCGAATGTTCATACTCCGGTTGGAAAAATATATCCTTAACCGTAACATTTTTTGTCCATTCCAAGTCAAATACATTTTCTTTATCTTGAATATAGGAAGCAAGGCGCTCAATTCCATAAGTCAGCTCCACCGATACTGGGTTTGCTTCAAGTCCACCTATTTGCTGGAAATAAGTAAATTGGGTGATTTCCATTCCATCCAGCCAGACTTCCCAACCTAAACCGGCAGCCCCAAGTGTCGGATTCTCCCAGTTGTCTTCCACAAAACGGATATCGTGTTGAAGTGGGTCGATTCCAAGCTTTTTTAGTGATTCCAAATACAGTTCCTGAATATTATCCGGTGAAGGTTTCATAATAACCTGAAATTGATGATGTTGATACAAGCGGTTTGGGTTATCGCCATAACGGCCATCCGCCGGTCTTCTTGATGGTTCCACATAAGCAACGTTCCATGGCTCAGGTCCCAGACTTCTCAATAATGTCATTGGAGACATGGTCCCAGCACCTTTTTCCACATCATAGGCTTGCATAATAATACAATTTTGTTCAGACCAGTGTTTTTGAAGTGTTAATATCATTTCCTGGATATTCATTGTTTTTATACCCTCCAATAAGTTTTTACAATTAAATTCATAATTCATAACCGAAAGCAATTGGCAAAAAATTCTCGGGTTCACACTCATTTTTCTACGCGAAATGAAAAACCCGCCCCTATGTCTATACTTATATAGACATAGGGGCGGGTTTTAACCGCGGTTCCACCCTATTTGCTCTTATTTGTCATAAGAGCCACTTTTTATCCGAATTGCTCTGGAGTGCCGTTCCTTACCGTTCTATTATCCGGCTATCACTATTCCGGACTCGCTTTGAATAGAACCAGCTGCAAGTACTATTCTCCATCTCAGCAATAGTATTATATCAATATGTATAAATAATACTTTATTCCATGCTATATTGTCAATGATCGCATCATTTCAGCAGATCGATCTGATTTAGGAACTTTTTCGACTTTAAATAATATCCTCCGTATTGTTCATAATATGCATCCAGAATTTGCCGCAATAGTTTTCTATTCTCTGGTCTTACGGAAATGGACCCAACGCGCTCAAGTTCCAGACTGGCAAAAACATGTAACAGTTTTGCAACAGAATCTGGTATGGAAATCGCTTCATGATCCAGATGCCTGCAACGGTTACAGAGTAATCCTCCCTCCCGGATCGAAAAGGCAAATGGTGTCTCCTGATTTCCACAATTGGTACATTTATCAACTGTTGGAGCAAATCCACCTTTATTAAACAGTTTTAATTCATACATCATGAGGGGCACTTCTATATCCTCATTTTCTTCAATCCAACGCATTGTTTGGTATAACTGATCAAACAAATACAAATCGGGACTTTGAGAATCGACCAGTTTATCCGTCAATTCTGTAATATAGGCAGTATACGCTGTTTTCATTATATCCTCGCGAATCTTTCTGAAAGAATAGATCATTTCCCCCTGCTGTATCGTACTCAGACCACCTGAATTCAGGTAAATAAAAAATTCACCATATATGAATGGCTGCGTGACAGCAGCCATTCTACTTTTAGGTTTCTTTGCTCCTCTTGCTATACAAGCGATTTTTCCAAGCTTTTTACTAACAATTGTAACTATCTTATGTGTTTCGCTATAGTCCGTTGTTTTTATAATAATCCCATCAATTTTTTCCAGCACATACTTCACCTTTCTGTCTTATCAGATTGAAGTCAGACTGAACAAACATGCTCGTACTACTAATTCTTATCCTGTGGAGTGAGTTCTTCATTCGTTGAACCTTCAAATTCATTGACCTGTGGTTCATTTTCCAGCTCTTTCATTAATAAATAGGTTTCAATGTTTCCCGTTTGACTAAAGATTTTCCAGGTTATGTCAATCACAAGAAACCCCACCTTTCGTTAAATGTGTTTGAAAATGTAACGCATTCTTAGATTTCCCACACCTATTCAAACAATTAGTATAAAAATTTACCATGATTAATATTCATCGCTGCGAAAACCATATTCATTTAACTGACTTTGCTTGTTTCTCCAATCCTTTTTAACCTTAACCCAAAGCTCCAAATATACCTTTGAACCTAGTAATGCTTCAATATCCTTTCGTGCATTTTTACCGATATTTTTCAGCATACTTCCTTGCTTTCCAATAAGAATACCCTTTTGAGTCTTTCTTTCGGTTACAATGGTCGCCTGGATAAATAACTTTTCAGACTCCCTTTCTTCGATATTCTCAAGAACTACAGCAATAGAATGCGGCACTTCCTCTTTAGTTAGATGTAAAACTTTCTCCCGAATCAATTCCGTAATTACAAACCGCTCTGGATGATCAGTCACCTGATCTTCTGGATAATATTGTGGACCTTCTGGCAAATGCGTTTTCAGCACATCAAGCAAATGCGTCACATTATTTCCTTGTAAGGCTGATATAGGTATAATTTCTTCAAACTCGTATTTTTCCTTATATTGTTCGATTAATGAAAATAAATCATCTGGATGGATTAAATCGATTTTATTTATGATAAGAAATACTGGTCGTTTCACCTGCTTAAGGCGATCTAAAATATACTGATCACCTTTTCCGTATCCTTCTTTTGCATTAATCATAAACAAGACAGCATCAACTTCATTTAATGTGTCTTCTGCAATCTTCACCATAAAATCACCCAGACGATGCTTTGGCTTATGAATTCCTGGGGTATCAATAAAAACCATTTGCGCATCTTTTTCGGTTAATACACCTTGAATTTTATTTCTCGTAGTTTGTGGTTTATCACTCATAATCGCTATCTTTTGTCCAATTACTCTATTCATAAATGTTGACTTTCCGACATTTGGTCTGCCGATTATGGCAATAAACCCGGATTTATAATGATTTTCCATGTTGTTTCCTCCACGACGTATTTCTTTATGTTTTATCATACTACAAATACCTTCCAATTTCATGCTATCGACAAAACCTTTAAAAAGTATTTCTTCTTTTATAAATTAGGACATAATCTGTGAAAATGTTGCAAACTTTTTCCGGGTATTATAAAAAGCCCTTCATTCTGCAGGGCTTTTAAAAAAAACTATATAACCTGGGGAGAAAGATAATCAATCCAATAATCATTGCAATAATTACTGCAGTTAACACAGCACCTGCTGCAATATCTTTTATGGACTTCGCTGATGCATGCATTTCCGGTTTCAGATAATCAATCATCCGCTCAATTACACTGTTTGTTATTTCAGCTATGAGTACCATACCTATAACAAGGATAATAACTGCCCATTCTACCTTCGTTAATTCGAAGATAAAACCGGCAATTACGACCATTAAAGCCGCAGAAAAATGGATACGAAAGTTCCGTTCTTCCCTGAAAATTTCCAGTATCCCGTTCCAGGCAAATAAAAAACCAATTGATTTCTTTTTATCGCTCAATTCCAAATTCACCTAATATATCGTCCTGTCTTTGGAACATTTCCTTTTCTTCTTCTTCTTCCATGTGATCATATCCCAATAGATGAAGAAAACCATGTACGGTTAAAAAACCCAATTCTCTCTCGAAGGAATGATTATATTCATCTGCTTGTTCTTTTGCCCTATCAACAGAGATTACGATATCTCCCAACACTAGAGGGATATCTTCACCGACAATATCCAATTCACCTTCGACCGTTTCCTGAAGTGCGAAGGAAATAACATCTGTCGGTCTGTCCTGCTGGCGATAGTTTCGGTTCAACTCCTGAATCTCCTTATTATCGACAAAATTAATGGAAAGCTCGGCTTCTTTAGAAACACCTTCCTTTTCAGCAGTAAATATGAGTAACTTTTGAAGCAAATCGATGTAGTCTGTCGGGACAGATTTTGTTTCGTCATGGAAATCGATATGCATTTGTTTTACCTCCTTTATTGGGTACTGAATTCTAGAATGGGAGATGCCCTTAAATGATTCACAAATTGTAAGGTGAATTATTTTCAGATCTTTTAATGTTAACGGTGTTTCATTAATCTGCCCATCCGTCAGCCGGACATTCACAATCGAAGTTACAATTTCTTCATTTTGCAGGCTTCTTTAATGAACGTACAGCTGCTTCTACAGAATTACATATATACATGTGACTGCCACCTCTCTGGTTTGCGTTTTTAACCCAGCTAGCGATAAATGCTTCATTCACCTGTTTATTACTTTCCTTTCCCTGTAATAGAATTATTTAAGCAAGATCGTTTCATGATGTTTAGCAATAACAAAAACTCCTTTTGGAAACCAGGCCTTCTTTACTGTTAAAAAGGCTGATATAATCCTAAATACTGAATGAAAAAATAAATCAGCAATGGTATATTTTTTAAACGAAAGAAATACAAATAACAGTGTAGTTAGTGTAATCGCCAAACGTTCATGATGCAGATGCTTCATCAACAAAACGCCTATACCAGCTGGCTGCCGTCATGTGTATATAAGCTCTCGATGTTCAATATTGAAATGACAATTTTACTATGAACTGGATAGCGATTACTTTCCCTTTGTCCAATTTACTTCGGTTATGTAGTCTCACCATCCCAAAAAACCATCAAACTGCTTCTCCGAATGATTAATAAACTCAGACCGACAAGCAGGAGTACATTACGTTCATTATTCATTCGTCCGGAAAGGGTAGACTCATATTCGTTATTGTTTGTCCTTTCCGGACGATGATTTTCCTGCTCTTATAACAACTGGACACCCTCTTGTTTTTCATTTTAAACAATGATTTTACATGGAACTGCAATTTTCTTCATTCATGTCACCCCATGGCATGAATACTGAATATAGAAATATGACCCGAGTGTCCGGGTCATTCATTCTTTATGCAAAATCTAGTTGTTTTTAGCATATGCTTCAATAATTCGTTGTACTAGCGGATGTCTTACCACATCTGACTGATCAAGATGAATGAAAGAAATTCCTTTTACAGGACTTAGAATCTGACTGGCTACATGCAATCCGGATGTCATTCCTTTAGGTAAATCAATTTGTGTAACATCTCCGGTAATGACCATTTTCGATCCGAAACCTAATCGTGTCAGAAACATCTTCATTTGTTCTGGCGTAGTATTTTGTGCTTCATCCAGGATAACAAATGCATCATCAAGCGTCCTTCCCCGCATATAGGCTAATGGAGCAATTTCAATGGTGTCTCTCTCCATTAATCGTAATGTATGTTCCGCACCGAGTACATCATGCAACGCATCATATAATGGCCTTAAATATGGATCTACTTTCTCCTTTAGGTCGCCTGGCAGAAATCCAAGACTTTCGCCTGCTTCAACAGCCGGCCGTGTTAGTACAATCCGTTTCACGAGACCATTTTTTAAGGCGTGAACAGCCATCACAACAGCTAAGTATGTTTTACCGGTGCCGGCAGGACCAATCCCGAATACAAGGTCATTTGATTTGATCGCAGCGATATATTCTTTTTGGCCTAATGTTTTTACCCGGATTGATTTCCCTTTGACATTCTTCGTTATTTCATCTTCAAAAAGTGTTTCAAATTGATTGATTTTCCCTGCTTTTGCCAGGTCTACAGCATAAACAATATCACGTTCTGAAACGGTCAGTCCTCGTCTGATAACTGACAACAAGGTTAACAGGATATCCTGGACAAGAGCAATATCTTCATCTGTACCCGCTACACTCACTTGTTCCCCCCTGGTAACGATGGAAACATTCAATTGTGCTTCAATTTGTTTTAGGTATTTATCATTTGTACCAAATAGAGCCAATGCTTCATTTGGACTTGTTAATTGTAAATCAATTTCAGTAAGGTTTTCCGGCATAGTAAATCTCCTTGATAAAAGGTAGTCAAATCACAGCTTATTTATTTCTTCGTTGAACCTTTTGTTAATGGTTGAGCTGTGGCAATATTTTCCTCTACACTAATATATAAGTTTAATTTAACTTTACCATTCTCTAATGTTTCTTGCAAAACTTTTTCTGAGATAATTTGTGACTCTGGCCCCAACTGTAATTTCAATTCACTTTTTGCCTGTTCAATGCCTATTTTTACCGCTTCTTCTTTTGTTCTTTCAATATTGTTGAAACTTTTTTCACTTAAAATAGTTTCAACAATATTTACTGGTAAAGGCCATTTAAAAAAATATAATGATTCATCATTCATTTCTCGATGTATTTCCTCATACTCTGGTGATCCAAACCCCCAAATTGGTAATTTTAATTTTCCAATCTGTACATAATATTTTTTTTCGCGATTTCCAGTAAGAAATTCATAATTCCCTTCCAAAGGTACCGTTACTGAAACCTCATACCATGTAGTTGCTGTAATTTCCCCATCAGCAGCAACAAGCCCCAATTCATTTTCATTATCTTCAGCGTCGTCATCTTCATTGTCTTCCTCATTTAATATTCCCGAAACAAGTATATCACCCTCTTCCACATAGTCATTAACACGGACCTTTGGAAGGCCATTTGACACATACATATTTTTAATTACCCCTTTTTTCGTGGCTATCAAATTACGCGGTTCTTTTTCTACTTCTTCCTTAACAACTATTTTTTCTACACCTTCAAGGTAAAAGGTTGTCCCCTTTTGTTGAACTCCCACCCATAACAGTTCTGGTACATCCTTAATCAATTGCTGCTGAATTTGATTTTCAGACTCTAATGTGAATATCCAGGCACCTGAATGAATTCCATAGTTGTCCAGCTGTTTACTTATTTTTTCTTCAATGTCTTTAGGAACTCCGCTTATTTTTACTTCCCAGATTATATTCGATAGAAAAAGGATAAGCATTATACTTAAAATCATCCCTAATATAAGTCCCTTTTTTTTCATAAATCGCTTCATAAAAAACGGAATGCCTCTTTTATGGATGAATTTCAACTTATACCCGGTTCTTCGTTTCACACTTTTTATTTTATTCATATCATTTAATCGAATATTTCCTTTACATACATCTGATGAGACTCTTTTCACATCCCACACTGCAACATCCATTTGATTACACGCTTGGAAAAACAACTCCGGATTTTCTCCCTTGACCAGTACCGTTACGTATCCAGTTATAATTGAGCCTTGTTTATGCTTCATTTCTTCCTCCTTACCAGTTCAGAGCTATTATTCAGGTATAAACTTAACTTCTGCAATCTTTCCTTCCAATAAGATTTCTTCCGGTACCATCAATTTAATAACAAAAGAAGACCCTGTAATTTGAATAAAACCATTATTCGTTTTTAGTCGCAGTTCAGTATCTGAATAGGTTGCCAATCCTTGATGGTTTTCAATGTATACATGTAATTGCCCAATAATTGTAATACGGGGCAATTCAAGAATTACGTCAGAAGGAAGGGAAAGGTATTTAATCAGCCATGGACGAATAAACTGTTGAATTTTTTTCACGTATAGAGCCCCCCTCTCTCATTCATATTTATGAATGAACAGAAAAGATAAGAACAATAATGATAAACTTCCATATGAAAGAAATATAGCATACAAAAAAGCCATCAACCCTGGAAGCTTATTCGCTCACAAGATTGATGGCAGCTATCTGATTCATGAATTCCTTTTTTTTGCCAGAACAGATTGGTATGGCTTTTTTGCCCTTGGTGGACCCAAAACTTCAGACATAATAATACCATTTACTAACCCTTTTCTATCCAGGTTATCTTTTATCTGACTTTTAACCTCTTCTTGATTTTTACTTAAATCTTTACTTCTTTCTAGTGAAGTATTTTCCCTTATGGCATCATGCGGAAGTTTTTCCATCTCTTGTTTGGAATCTGTCCGCAATTTTCTTGCCAAACGGTCCATCTGTTCATTTTGCTGTTCCTCAACGGAGGTTGTTGAAATAGAACGTTGAGATGGTTGTTCCGCTGTCCTGCTTTCTTGCTGTGACTCGTTACCACCTGAAGGATAAGGTGTAGGTCTGGGAACATTATTCCTGTTTCCAGGCGGTTGCGCTTTTCTATTCTGCTCTTGTTGTTGGGCAGCATTGTTCCTGAAAAACCCCAGTATCCCAGCAATGATAATAATGACGAGAAAGAAGTTGTTGGCAATAAACTCAAAAAGACCTTGCATCAAATACCTCCTTTAACAAGCTATATCGCCTTATTTATCATTGTCTTCATTATTTTCTTCTGATAATTTACCAATTGAATCACGCATATCGGTATCAGCATCAATATTTTTATAACTCATATAATCCATAACACCTAAATTTCCAGAACGTAATGCTTCTGCGAGTGCAAGTGGTACATCTGCTTCTGCTTCCACAACTTTTGCACGCATTTCCTGTGTACGGGCAACCATTTCCTGTTCTTGGGCAACAGCCATTGCACGACGCTCTTCTGCTTTAGCCTGAGCAATGTTTTTATCAGCCTCTGCCTGATCAGTTTGTAGAATCGCACCGATGTTTTTACCAATGTCAACATCTGCAATATCAATGGACAGAATTTCAAATGCTGTTCCTGAATCCAGCCCTTTGCTCAGGACAGTTTGAGAAATCGTATCCGGATTTTCCAAAACTCTTGCGTGTGTATCCGAACTACCGATTGTACTTACAACACCTTCACCAACACGAGCGATGATTGTTTCTTCACCAGCCCCACCGACTAGACGGTCAATATTTGCACGAACTGTAATTCTTGCTTTTGCCTTTACTTCAATCCCATCCATCGCGATACCTGCAATAAACGGTGTTTCAATAACTTCAGGATTTACACTCATCTGTACCGCTTCAAGCACGTCACGTCCTGCCAAATCAATTGCAGCACCTCGTTCAAATGGCAATTCAATATTTGCTCTGTGTGCAGCAATTAACGCATTAACAACTCTATCTACATTACCACCGGCAAGGTAGTGGCTCTCCAGCTGATTGATTTTGACAGTTAAGCCGGCCTTGTGTGCTTTAATCAATGGATTGATTACACGATTTGGCACAACACGACGTAAACGCATCCCAATTAAGGTGAAAATACTGACTTTGACACCTGCTGCCAGTGCACTAATCCAAAGTGCGACCGGTATAAAAGTAAATAAGATTGCTACAGCAATCAAGATGACCGCAATAATAATCAGCGGCATAAGTTCTGATAGTTCCATACGAAATTCCTCCTGTTTTTTTAATTATTATATATTAGATTTCTCTAACAACAATACGAGATCCTTCAACTTTCACAATTTTTAATTGCTTATCATTCTCGATGAAATTGCCTTCTGATACAACATCCAACCGTTCACCTTCAAAAACACCTGAACCTGCTGGTCGTAGAGGAGTTACTGAAACACCCTCCATTCCAATTAATTCGAGACGGTTAACAGAAGATACATAACCTGATTCCGTTGCTGTACTGTCTCTTAGAATAACATGCCGGAAAACCCCTTTGTCCAGACCTATCCTTCTGAAGAGAATCACTGCAACAATGATTGCTATTAATAAAGCGATCCCTATACTCATTGACATCTGCCCCAAATCATAGCCAGACATAAACAATGCTCCAATGATCGCCCCTACACCAAGTAGGCCGAGAATCCCACCAGGCACAAAAAATTCAGCTATAACCAGTGCAACACCCAGTATGATCAATACAACTGCTTCCATGCCGGCCAGTCCAGCAACAATATGACCATAGAAGAATAATATCAGGGAAATCAGTCCCATTATACCAGCAATGCCAAATCCTGGAGAGAATATCTCTACGACCAGACCAATACTCGCCAAAGAAAGAAGGATTGGAATCACAACAGGATTCGTCAAAAATCTTGCAACTTCTTCAGCCAAAGTAGTTTCCGTTTCAATAACGCTTGCGTTGGTCAGCTCCAGCTCATTTAAAAGTTCTTCACGATTGTCCATGACTCCCTCGGCATACTCCACTTCAACCGCTTCTGAAGGACCTAATGTCAAATATTCTCCCTCAGGTGCACCATATTCGGGAAGGTCTATATCGGGGTCTGCCATTGCTGCTGCATAAAGCGGATCTCTTCCTTGGGATTCGGCGGCACTTCTCATAGCTGCAAGCCATGCAGAGCGTGCTTTATCATCAGCCGCATTTCCATCCTGGGTTATTATTCCGCTTGCCCCCATTGTAGCTTGTGGACTCATATAAATATTATCTGTATTTAAAGCAATATACGAACCAGCTGACAATGCCTGATTAACAACAAAAGAGGTAGTGGGGATTTCCAGTTCCTGAATCATTGTTGCAATCTGTCCTGCAGAATCCACTCTCCCGCCAGGGGTATCGATTTCAAAAATGATGCGGCCGGCCCCTTCAGCAATCGCTTCTTCGGTTGTACGTGATAAGAAGGCTTCCAACCCTCGTTCCACCTCTTCTTCAATTGGAATAACATACACTAATTCTCCTGCCCCATCATTTGCTTTAGCAGGGTCATCACTGATTGGCAGTGTGAAAAGAAGGACTGCCAATAATAAAAATATGTATATTGTCCATCTTTTCCCCGGCAAAATTAGTCACCTCCCTCATACTGTCATCTTTACATACGTAAATAGCAGTTAATGGGTTTCATTTTATTCTAATTAAATACTATCACAATGTAGCCGTCTAATGCACTTCTTTCTATGTTAACTCCACATTAAAAAGGCCCTTGACAAAATATATGACAAGGACCTCTTGGAAATTAACTTAATTGTTTTTGTACGAGTTTATTTATCTGAGAACCATCTGCCCTTCCTTTAACCTTAGGCATGACAGCGCTCATTACTTTACCCATATCTTTTTTGGAAGTTGCATTTACTTCCTGAATCGTCTGCTGAACAATTGCTTCCAACTCTTCATTAGAAAGCTGTTCCGGCATATATACTTGTAAAATATTAATTTCAGACTCAAGCTCTTTAACTAAATCGTCGCGTCCAGCTGATTCAAATTCTTGGAGGGAATCTTTCCTTTGTTTTAGCTCTCTGGATAAAATAGTTAACTCTTCATCTTCCGAAAGTGTACCATTACCGAGCTTAATCGATTCATTTTGTAATGAAGCTTTTAACATTCGAATTACTTTCAGTTTGTCTTTATCTTTATTCTTCATTGCCTGCTTCATGTCTTGATTCAGCTGTTCTAGTAATGTCATGCTCTCCAACCCTCTTTAAAATTTACGCTTTCTAGCAGCTTCCGATTTCTTTTTACGTCTAACGCTTGGTTTTTCATAGTGTTCACGCTTACGATATTCTTGTAGTGTTCCACTTTTTGACACACTACGCTTAAAGCGACGAAGAGCATCCTCAAGAGACTCGTTTTTACGAACGCGAGTTGTATTTGACATGCTAATTTCCCTCCCTCCGAAGCACAAAACTCAAAGTATACAAGCATATATAAACTATCATATGCCTTTATAAAGTATAATATATTCTATCTTTTAGGTCAACAGAATATTACATGCTAATAAAATTTTAATCAATAATCAGAAGTACCTTTATTGCCACTCACAATATCAATTCCGGCACTTGCACCGATTCTCGTTGCACCAGCATCAATCATTGCTTTGGTTGTTTCAAGATCCCGGACACCTCCGGAAGCTTTTACCCCCATTTCACTTCCGACTGTTTCACGCATTAATTTAACATCTTCAACTGTTGCTCCACCACCGGAAAAACCAGTTGAGGTTTTTACGTAGTCAGCCCCAGCCTCTTTTGCCAATTTACATGCACGTACTTTTTCATCATTTGACAACAGCGATGTTTCTATAATGACTTTGGTTAATGCTTTTCCTTCAGCAGCGTTTACCACCGCTTCAATATCCGATTTGACAACTTCATCATTATTGGACTTCAGTTCACCAACATTAATTACCATGTCCACTTCCGTTGCACCATCTTTTATTGCTTGTTTCGTTTCAAAAACTTTTGTTTCTGATGATGTAGCTCCCAAAGGGAATCCAATAACAGTACAGACTTTTACGGAAGTATCTTTTAAATTTTCATAGCAATATGGAACCCAATATGGGTTAACACAAACAGAAGCAAAATCATATTCTCTTGCTTCATCCACGATTTGTTTGATTTTTTCTTTTGTGGTTTCAGGTTTTAATTGTGTATGATCTATATATTTAGCTAAATTTTTGCTCATTTTACTTGGCCTCCCAATTTAGTTGTACGTACCTCTGATTATCATAGCATAATTAAAATAAAAAATCTAATTTAGCTTTGGGTATATTCTCCGATATATTTTAAGTTTCACTAATGAATTAAAAAAATAAACCCAGCCAAACGACTGGGAGTGAAATCAATTCGCTTCAATCATTGAATGTGTTGGGTTTTCCATCACACGGACAAATATTCCTTCATTATAAGGATAACCAGACTTTTTAATCTTTACACGTACAATTTTGCCAATCATATCCTGATTTCCTTCAAATTGCACTTTTAAATAGTTATCTGTATAGCCGACCAAAAGGGAAGGATTATTTTCATCCTGTACGCTTTCTTCCGGAATCACTTCAAGTACCTCATCCTCGTACCTTGAAGCATATTCTTTTGCGAGTTGATCAGATAAATTAATCATCTGTTGTACCCGTTCATTTTTCAGTTCTTCATCAACCTGATCTTTCATCCTTGCTGCCGGCGTTCCAGTACGACGGGAGAATGGAAAAACATGCAACTCAGAGTAACCGACCTCTTTAATGAAATTATATGTTTCCATAAATTCTTCTTCCGTTTCTCCAGGAAATCCTACAATAACATCAGAAGTGATGGCCAAATCTGGTAAAGCTTTACGAATTTTTTCCACTTTTCCCTTATAGTATTCCGTGGAGTATTTCCTCCTCATTCTGGCAAGCACTGTATCCGAACCGGACTGTAATGGGATATGCAAGTGTCGGACAATTTTACTGGAATTATCAAGCGCTTCAATAACTTCATCTGTTATTTGACTGGCTTCAATCGATGATATCCTGATACGTTTCAATCCACTCACTTTTGTTTCTAGATCGTTCAAAAGCATGGCGAAATTATAATCATTCATATCTTCTCCATATCCAGCTGTATGAATGCCCGTTAAAACAATTTCTTTATAACCGGCATCAACCAATTTTTGCGCTTGTGCAACAACATTTTCAGGATCTCTTGAACGCAATAGTCCACGCGACCAAGGAATAATACAAAATGTACAGAAATTATTACAACCTTCTTGAATTTTTAATGAGGCTCGCGTTCGATCAGTGAATTCCGGAACATCCATTTCTTCAAACACCCGGTTTTTCATAATATTTGTTACACCATTGATTGGTTTTCTTGTTTTTTGGTGTTCCTCAATATATTCCACCATTTTTTTACGATCCTGCGTTCCGACTACAATATCAACGCCAGGGATTTCCATTATCTCCCCTGGAGAAGTTTGTGCATAGCATCCTGTAACACAAACAATTCCATCAGGGTTTTTGCGGATCGCACGCCGAATCGTTTGCCTGCTCTTTTTGTCTCCGGTATTCGTTACGGTACATGTATTAATGACATATACATCAGAATCATGATCAAAATCAACCCGTTCGTATCCACTGTCCTTAAACATCCTCCAAATACCTTCTGTTTCATAATGATTTACTTTACAACCTAACGTGTGGAATGCTACTGTTGGCATCAATTACACCTCAATTCTTCAAAATGGTAGGAAATACTTGCTAAAACATATAATGATGCTGTCTCCGTACGCAAAATTCTGGGGCCGAGCCGCACAGCGTAAAATCCGTTCTGCTTCAACTTTTCTGCTTCCTTCTGGGAAAATCCTCCCTCTGGTCCAATGCAGACTAATAAACTTGCTCCAACTTCAAGGGTATTAACAATCGAAGCAAACGACTGATGATCTTTGGTTTTTGCCTCTTCTTCATAAGCAAACATCTTCACATCGTAACCAGTGCTTTCTTTTATTAATTCATCAAGCGGCATAGGTGCTTTAACCTCTGGTATTTTATTGCGGTGGCTTTGTTCACTTGCTTCTTTGACAATCTTTTGAAAACGCTTCGCCTTTTTTTCCTTTTTTTTATTATCCCAAACAACCACAGAACGCTCCGCTTGAAATGGTATAAACGAATGAGCACCAAGTTCCGTACCTTTTTGTAGAATCAAATCAAACTTATCTCCTTTAGGTAAACCTTGGGCAATCGTAATATTCACCGGCAGTTCAGCCGTCTCATCGAGCCATTCCTGTATCACTGCCAATACCTGCTCCTGATCAACAGAAATGATTTCACAGACGGCAGCTTGTCCATTTGGTTTATTACAGATAATTTTATCTCCAGCTTTATGTCGTATTACTCGACCGATATGGTGTACATCATCCCCCGTGATAACAACTTCCGTATTCATCCAGTTGCTTTCAGGTACAAAATAACGTTGCAAAGCATACACCC
Organism: Virgibacillus ainsalahensis; assembly: GCF_055380755.1. Taxonomy (NCBI): domain Bacteria; kingdom Bacillati; phylum Bacillota; class Bacilli; order Caryophanales; family Bacillaceae; genus Virgibacillus; species Virgibacillus ainsalahensis. The sequence goes on from NZ_AP043943.1 coordinate 2,005,036, forward strand.
ACTTTTAAATCTTTATTTACTTACTTTTTTTGCGATGATGGAAATCCAGTCTTCCATCTCATTCAATTCTATGATCTGGAATCCCTGATTCTCCAATTTATCTTTTACCATTTGCTTCTTATTTTGGATAATCCCAGAAGTAATAAACAGACCGCCCTCAACAAGATTATTCCATGCATCTTCTACAAACCGGATGATAATTTCTGCTAAAATATTTGAAACAATAACATTGGCTCTAGTGTCTACATGGTCAAGTAAATTATTTTGTTTCGCTGTAATTTGTTTATCCATATTGTTCAGTTCAGCATTCATCATCGTACTTTTCACAGCAACATCATCCAGGTCAAAAGCAAGAACTTGTGCTGCACCAAGTAATGATGAAGCAATGCTTAAAACACCAGAACCGGACCCGACATCTATAACAACATCATCCTTCTTTAAATGCTGTTCCAAGGCCTGTATACTTAATACAGTTGTAGGGTGTGTTCCTGTCCCGAATGCCATCCCTGGATCAAGTTCAATAATAATTTCATCTGTATCAACAGGAGTATACTCCTCCCATGTTGGTATGATTGTAATTTTCTTTGATATTTTAACCGGCTTATAATATTTCTTCCAGGCAGTCGCCCATTCTTCTTCATGAACTTCACTCAATGTGACATCATTTTTCCCTATATCTATATCATAGATAATCAGATTATTAATGGCCAACTTTATTTCTTCGACGGTTTCACCCAAAAAACTGTTCATAGGGAGGTACGCTTTTATATAAACACCCTCTTTCGGGTAGTCTTCAGGGTTAAGCTCATAGACTTCACCAAAAAACGTGTCTCTTTCTTTCATTAAATCCATTGGGTCTTCAATCACAAGTCCACTCGCACCCGTTTCATGCAATATGTTAGAAATTGGTTCAATTGCTTCATTTGTTGTATGAATACATATTTCTGACCATTTCATTCCAGCCAACCACACCTTTTTGAAACTCTATTTATGTAAGCGATGTTGCAGTCAACATCGCTAATTGTTATTTAAATGCATTTTTAAACTTTTGGAATATCGAGCTATCCTGTTCATTCGTTGATTCATTACCGCCAATTTCATTAAATTCACGCAGCAATTCTTTTTGCCGGTCTGTTAATTTAGTAGGGGTTAATACTTTTACAATGATATGTTGGTCCCCATGACCATAACCACGAACGTTTGGAGCACCTTTTCCTTTCATCCGGAAGATTTTACCTGATTGTGTTCCGGCGGGTATCTTCAGCATTATTTTTCCATGAACGGTAGGCACTTCTACTTCATCACCTAATGCAGCCTGCGCATAATTTAAAGGTATTTCACAGTAGATATGATCTCCTTCCCGCTCAAAGAAATCGTGGGGTCTTACTTGAATTACTACAAATAAATCCCCTGGAGGTCCGCCATTTACGCCAGCTTCTCCTTTGCCAGCTACACGAATTTGCTGTCCTTCATCAATGCCTGCAGGAATTGTAATGTGAATACTCTTATTCTTTTTCACTTTACCTGCTCCCCGGCAAGTCGTACATTTATCCTCAATAAATTTACCTGATCCTCCGCAATGATGACATACTCTTCGGTTAACCACTCGGCCAAAAGGTGTATTCTGTTCTGTATTTAATTGTCCGGATCCGTTACAATGTGTACACGTTTTTGGCTTTGTTCCCGGTTTTGCCCCAGATCCGTTACATGTTTCACAATTTTCCTCTTTTGGAATGCTGATATCTGTTTCTTTTCCGAAAATGGCTTCTTCAAAATCCAGTGTCATTGTATATTGCAGATCAGCTCCCTGTTGCGGAGCATTTGGGTCACGACGTCGGCCGCCGCCAAAGAACATATCAAAAATATCGCCAAATCCGCCAAAATCTTGAGCTCCAGCACCGCCAAACCCTTGGCCATCTGTAGCTGCATGACCAAATTGATCATATTGAGCCCGTTTCTGTTCATTGCTCAATACTTCATAGGCTTCTTTTGCTTCTTTAAATTTATCTGCTGCATCCTCTTCTTTATTCACATCAGGGTGATACTTTCTTGCTAATTTACGATATGATTTCTTAATTTCGTCTTTCGATGCGCCCTTTTCGATACCAAGCACATCATAATAATCACGCTTACTCACTTGTAGATCACTCTCCCTACACTACTGCATAATTTTCATCTTATCATCATCTTATCCCTGGAGGCAAATAAGCCCTCAGTCATAAAGCTTTGTCATTGAGGGCATCTCCATTCCAAAAAAGTTTATACTCTTATTCCTTAGAAACTTGACTTTTGCAAAACCCTTTGTGGCAAAAGCCGAAGCCCACACTTATACAGTTAAGAAAGTTTTATGCTTTCTTAACTGCTAAAAAAGTCAAAGTCAAGAGAATCCTGACTTTGACTTTTTGTTTGGTATCTATTATTTTTTATCTTCTTCGTCGTCTACTTCTTTGTAGTCTGCATCGACGACATCTTCATCACTGTCTTGTCCCTCTTGCTGACCTTGCTGTGCTTCTGCATCTTGTGCCATTTGTTCATAAAGTTTAACAGAAAGCTGTTGTACTTCTTCCTGCAGCTTTTCTTTCTTCTCTTTGATTTGATCCAGATCATCAGCTTCGATAGCGTTTTGCAACTCTTCTTTAGCAGCTTCAGCTTTTTGTTTTTCTTCATCTGAAACTTTATCATCAAGATCTTTAATTGTTTTATCCGTGGTGAAAATCAGTTGATCAGCTTCATTACGTAATTCGATTTCTTCACGGCGTTGTTTATCAGCTTCAGCATTTTCTTCTGCATCTTGTACCATTTGATCAATTTCTTCATCAGATAGTCCTGAGGAGGATTTGATTGTAATGGATTGCTCTTTATTTGTTCCCATATCTTTTGCACGAACATTCACAATACCATTTGCATCAATATCAAAAGAAACTTCGATTTGTGGTACGCCTCTTGGAGCCGGTGGTATATCTGCTAATTGGAAACGACCAAGCGTTTTGTTATCTGCAGCCATTTCACGCTCACCCTGAAGCACATGAATATCAACCGCTGTTTGGTTATCTGCAGCTGTTGAGAATACCTGTGAATGACTTGTTGGGATTGTCGTATTGCGTTCAATCAACTTCGTAGTTACAGATCCCATCGTTTCGATTCCTAGAGATAGTGGTGTTACATCAAGTAATACGACGTCTTTTACATCACCTTGAAGAACACCGGCCTGGATTGCCGCACCAAGCGCTACAACTTCATCCGGGTTAACACCTTTTGAAGGATCCTGACCAATTGTCTTTTTGATTGCTTCCTGTACAGCAGGAATACGTGTTGAACCACCAACCAGAATAACTTTATTGATTTCATTTGCAGCTAAATCAGCATCAGATAATGCTTTACGAGTAGGAACCATTGTACGTTCTACTAAATCAGAAGACAATTCTTCAAACTTCGCCCGTGTAAGGTTCATTTCCAAATGCAATGGTCCTGCTTCACCTGCTGTAATAAACGGTAATGAAATTTGAGTCTGGGATACACCGGAAAGATCTTTCTTTGCTTTCTCAGCAGCATCTTTCAAACGCTGTGTAGCCATTTTATCTTTTGATAAGTCAATACCGTTTTCCTTTCTAAATTCTTTTACCATATGATCGATAATAACTTCATCAAAGTCGTCACCGCCAAGACGATTATCACCCGCTGTGGAAACAACTTCAAAAGTTCCATCTCCAATATCTAAGATAGAAACATCAAATGTACCGCCACCCAAGTCGTATACAAGGATTGTTTGATCCTGATCATCTTTATCAATCCCATATGCTAATGCTGCAGCTGTTGGTTCGTTTATGATACGTTCTACTTCAAGACCCGCTATTTTACCAGCATCTTTTGTAGCTTGGCGCTCAGCATCATTAAAATAAGCCGGAACTGTAATAACAGCTTTCTCAACTTTTTCCCCAATATAGTCTTCCGCATATGACTTAATATGCTGCAGGATGATTGCTGATACTTCCTGAGGGGTGTAATCCTTATCTTCAATTTTAACTTTGTAATCTGTTCCCATGTGACGCTTAACGGACTGGATTGTATTCGGGTTTGTAATTGCCTGACGCTTTGCAACTTCCCCTACTTGTCGTTCTCCATTTTTAAAGGCTACAACGGAAGGAGTTGTACGGTTTCCTTCAGGGTTAGGAATAACAACCGATTCTCCACCCTCCATTACAGAAACACATGAATTTGTTGTTCCTAAGTCAATTCCGATAATTTTACTCATTTTATTATTTCCTCCTTAACAGCTCAAAAAAATTATTTATTTACTTTTACCATTGCTGGCCTGACTACTCTATCTTTTAGCATATACCCTTTTTGCAACTCTTCCACGATTATATTTGATTCGTACCCCTCATCTTCAATTTGCATAACCGCGTGATGGAGATTTGGGTCAAATTCCTTGCCATCTGTTTCAATGACTTCCACACCTTGAGATTTCAATGCGTCCTGAACTTGCTTATAGACCATTGTAATCCCTTCAACCAGGCCGGAGTTAGCATCCGTTGTTTCCACCTGTAATGCTCGTTCAAAATTATCCATTGCTGGCAATAATTCATTAACCAGATCTTGGGATTTATACTTACGGTCGGCTTCCTTCTCTTTCTGTGACCGTTTTTTAAAGTTATCATACTCTGCTTGTAGTCGAAGCAACCGCTCATGAGTTTCTGTTTTTTCCTGTTTTAATGCTTCCATTTCTTTCTGAACTGAATCTATATTACTTTCTTCAGTTGGAATGTCTTTTTCTTCTGAATCAATCACTTCGATATTTTCAGCTTCATCTTTTCTGAGTTGTTCTTCTTCAGCAGCTGTTTTATTACCTTGTTCTTCCACTTGTTACACCTCCCATTTAAAATAACCATATAAGAATATATCATGAATTACAGATAAATTAAAACATTGTATTAAAATACCTGCAGGTTCTTCTAAAGCATTATCTGGATATATTTTATCAATCATTGTTTTTATACCATTTATATAATGCTTCTGTCATTTCATTTGATAATGCATTTAATAATGTAATAACTTTTCTGTACTCCATCCTTGTTGGTCCAAGTAACGCTATTGTTCCCATCTGGCCATCACCCAACTGATAGGATGATGTGATGAGACTGAAGTCTTTAATTGCATCAACCTGATTCTCATTACCTATCGTCACGTTAATTCCAGTATTTGTCCGTTTGAGCAGATTTGCTATCTCTTCTTCCTTCTCCATCATGGAATAAAAAGACCGTATTTTATCCACGTCGTTGAATTCAGGCTGCATTAAAATGTTTGATCTGCCGCCAATATACATTTTAACGGGATACTCATTAAAAAAAGCTGCTTTTAAATAATCATAAGATTTATCATACTCACTGAGATACGTCTTCATCAATGATGCGATTTCCGTATTAAACATTTCTGGTAATTTTAGAATAGACACACCATACAGCCGGTCATTTAAAATATTAACCATTTTTTCCAAATCTGAAGGATTCATTTCTGCAGGAATAGAAAAAGAACGATGCTCTACATGCCCCGTATTTGTGATTAGAATAGCAACAGCAGAGTTTGGTGATAATGTAACGATTTGTATTTGCTTTAATTTTGTTTCAAATAGCTCAGGTCCCAAAATGATAGAAGTGTAATTTGTCAGTTCTGATAGAACCTCAGCCGACATTTGCACCAACTGCTCAAATTCAAAGAAACCATCCTGAATAAAGCTTCCGATGACATTTACATTATCCTTTACGGAAAGTGGTACAATTAAATGATCGACATAATATCTATACCCTTTTTCTGAAGGTATACGTCCTGAAGATGAATGTGTTTTCTCCAAAAAACCCATATCTTCCAAATCTGCCATCTCGTTTCTGATTGTAGCAGCACTATAAGGTATATTATCTTTTTTTGAAATAGCACGTGAGCCAACCGGATGCGCCGACTCGATGAAATCATCAATAATCACTTTCAGGATCAATAATTGCCTTTCAGTCAACATGATAATCACCTCTGTTAGCACTCAGCTTCAACGAGTGCTAATGCTATTAATAAATTATCAAATCCTTATTTCTTTGTCAATTATGACGTTCTCCAGATCAGATTTCTCCAAAAGGAATTCCTGAAACACCCTGTTGGCCAGCAGCAAACCTTTGTCTGTCAGACGAAGGTTTTGACTATTCTCTTCAAGCAAACCTCTGTGAGTCAAGTCAGCTATTGGGTACTTATACAGCTTTTCAGGTAGGATTCCGAATTTTTGCTCAAAACTTCCTTTATCTATCCCGTCTATTCTCCGTAAACCTAAAAACATTTCTTCTTCAATTCTTTCTTTTAAACTGATTTCATCAACCTGTAATATCGGTTTTCCACTATCCATTGCCTTTTTCATATATTCAGGTAATGGACGAATATTGGCTATGCGCTTTCCAGGGAGATAAGCATGGGCACCAGCGCCAAATCCATAATAGTATTCGTTACCCCAATACGTTAAATTATGCTTACTTTCAAACCCCGGTTTTGCGAAATTACTAATTTCATATTGACGCTGTCCATTTCCCTGCATTGTTTTCCTTAAAATTTCATACATTTGCACTTCATCATCCTCAGCAGGACGGTGCAATTTTCCTTTTTTATGTTTCTGATAGAAAACCGTTTTGGGTTCAATCTGTAATGCGTAGGTCGAATAATGTGGCAAATTAAATGAAACAGCTTCATCAAGTGATTTTTTAAATTGTTCAACGGTCTGATGTGGCAGTGCATAAATCAAGTCGAGACTTATATTCGTAAAATTATGCTTGTTTAGTAAATCTACTGTTTCGTAAACATCACTTACCCTATGTAATCTGCCTAGTCTCTTCAGCATCTTATCGTCCATTACCTGTACGCCAAACGAAATTCTATTAATTCCAAAAGCTTGAAGCAATTTGGTTTTTTCCATATCCAAATCACCAGGATTAACCTCGATAGAAAACTCTTCAACATTTGAAACATCAAATTTTTCGTGGATAATTTGGAATAATGACCGTAACTGCTCCTTATTCAGTGCTGTTGGTGTTCCTCCACCAATAAAAATAGTTCTTATTTTATTTTTCTTTCCGTTAATATTCATATTTATTTCATGGGCCAATGCTTCTATATATTCAGTTGCCGCTTTTTCATTATAGTAAAACTTCACAAAGTCACAATATTGACATAGCTGCTGGCAGAATGGGATGTGAATATAAACGGATTGTACTGGATTCAAAATGATTCACTCCTATTGATTGCAAAATTTGGCCAGTGTCCTTTACTAACGCCAGCCTTGTAGACAATTTCACTTTTTTGGGCAAAAGGAAAAAGGAAAACCGGGGTAGCAAACCAATGCATCCAAGTTCTCCCTTTAGCCATTAATTATTATCATCATTCATTTCTAATACGGCCATAAAAGCTTCTTGAGGCACTTCCACAGAACCAACCATTTTCATACGTTTTTTACCCTCTTTTTGTTTCTCCAGCAGTTTTCGTTTACGCGAGATGTCTCCACCATATAATTTGGCAGTTACATCTTTTCGTATTGCTTTAATGGTGGACCGTGCAACAATTTTATTGCCGATTGCGGCTTGTACGGGTACTTCAAATTGTTGTCTTGGAATAAGATCTTTCAGTTTATCAACAATTTGTTTTCCACGTTCGTATGCAAAGTCTCTGTGAATAATAAATGAGAGAGCATCGATTGTTTCCGAATTTAACAGGATATCCATTTTCACCAGTTTTGATGGTCTGTGTCCGATCATTTCATAATCAAATGAAGCGTATCCCTTTGTATTTGATTTTAATTGGTCAAAAAAGTCGTAAACAATTTCACCTAATGGAATATGATAGACAACATTCACGCGAATATCATCCAAGTATTGCATATCAACAAATTCTCCGCGCTTTTTCTGGGCAATTTCCATGACAGCCCCAACATAATCATTCGGAACCATAATAGTTGCTTTCACAAATGGTTCACTGACTTCCTCAATGACCTGAGGATCCGGCATAATGGATGGATTGTCAACCGTTATAATTTCTCCATCTGTCTTCTCCACTTCATAAATTACACTTGGAGCAGTCGTAATTAAACCAATATTAAATTCTCTTTCGATTCTCTCCTGAATAATTTCCATATGCAGTAATCCCAAAAATCCACAACGGAAACCGAAGCCTAATGCCTGGGAAGTTTCCGGTTCATATTGGAGGGCTGAGTCATTTAATTCCAATCTTTCCAATGCGTCCCTTAGAGAGTTGTAATCATTGGAATCAGTCGGATATAAACCGCAAAATACCATCGGATTGAGCTTGCGGTAGCCTGGTAACGGTGTTTCAGCTGGTTTATTTACATGTGTGATCGTATCTCCAACGCGGGATTCTGATACATTTTTTATGGAAGCTGTTAAATAGCCGACATCCCCTACAGTTAACTCATCTTTATTAACTTGCTGCGGTGTAAAGACCCCAATTTCATTAACCTCAAATTCTTTTCCTGTTGCCATCATTTTAATCTTATCCCCGACTTTAACAGATCCCTCTTTAATACAAATATAAGCGATAACTCCTCGATACGAATCATATATTGAATCGAAAATAAGCGCTTTTAATGGTTCATCTGCACTACCCTCGGGTTCTGGGATTTCCTGTGTAACACGCTCCAGTATATCTTCTATTCCAATATTTGATTTGGCTGATGCCAGAATGACATCCTCTTCATCTATACCGATTACATCCACCAATTCCTGCGTGACCCGTTCAGGATCCGCACTTGGCAGGTCAACTTTATTAATAACTGGAATGATTTCCAATTCATTATCAAGCGCGAGGTACAGATTTGCCAGAGTTTGCGCTTCAATCCCCTGAGCTGCATCCACCACCAGAATCGCACCTTCACAAGCAGCAAGACTTCTGGAAACTTCATATGTAAAATCCACGTGGCCAGGAGTATCTATTAGATGAAAAATGAATTCCTCACCATTTTTGTTTATATATTGAAGCTGTACCGCATTTAACTTTATGGTGATTCCTCTTTCGCGTTCCAAATCCATCGAATCAAGAAATTGTTCCTTCATTTCTCTTTGTGTCAATGATTTCGTATTTTCTAAAATTCGATCAGCCAGCGTTGATTTACCGTGATCAATATGGGCTATAATCGAAAAGTTACGTACATTTCTTTGTTTTTTCGTCATCCGTGATGTTCACTCCTACATCACTTTTATCTCGATCAGATAAAAGTATTAAATTTATCCCATATGTAACCGGCAGCTAGACCTCGCTTCAAACCTTGGAGTTAAAACCAGGTTGGGCAAGTGGAAGTTCAACCGCCAGCACATGTCCGATTCGTTGAACTAACAATTACTAGCATTGATTATAGCAATAGTAGTGGCTTTATTCAATGAAAAGAAATAATGGAGCCCTGATTAACTACATTTATTAATCAGGGCTCCATTCGTATTAGAAATAATTAGAAAGGGAAAAATTATTCAGTATAACCACAGGAAGTGATTTTCTTCCGAGGAGGCTGAAGCATTGCCCGTGAAAAGCGACTGCCCGGAGCGGAAATCAACATGCTCTTACGTCGCTTTATCATTTTTGTGTCAAAAACAACATATCTTTTGGTGGGACGAGTAACCGCAGTCCCATATCTTTTGGTGGGACGAGTAATCGCAATCCCACACCTTTTAGAGGTAAGCCTTCTGATTAAATTAGTTGTCTTCATTATCGATGATGGCGGCATGTTCTTAGCCGCCATGTTGGTTTCTTAACTGCCTAGAAAAATAATTGGGATATTTGATAAAGCATTTGGACAACCATTTCGTAGAAGCCTTTAACTACTGTTTCCAATAGGGATGCAGCCTTTTGCGTAAAGTGTACCTTCCCTTCCATCTCCAGCGCTTCCTGACTGACAGCCTGGTCTACTGTTTCGATTTGCTCCGTTTCCTCTACCATTTGCTCTTTTTCCTCAATTTCCTCTATAGTTTCATCCTTGCCGGCTAAATCATCACGTTCTATTCCATACACCATACCAGTTAGAAAAAATACGGCAAGTAGTAAAATAACAATAAAAGAACGAATCATTTACGCTGCCTCCCTATGAATCAGCATCTACTTCTTCTGCATCCCAATAAAATTCACTAAACACATCTGCCATAGCATCAGCAGACCGGTATAATTCTTCCAGGTTATTCTCTACGCCGCCAAACTCAATCAACAGCGCATTATCCGATAAATCCTGGTTGTAAACACCGTTAGTACCCGCCCCTTTTTTTGGTAAAACTCCTCTGCTTAAGCCAGGGTATTTTTCTTCTATTAAATAATGTAGTTCTGTAGCTATTTCTAAATTTTGCTCGTGGTCTGCATGTTCAGCACCAACGACAAACATAATTCTGGCATATGACTCCCCGTTTATTTCTTTTGTCGTTTTATCCCGGGGAATGGAATCACGGTGCAAATCAAATATATATTGAATATCCTGGTTGGAGGCAAATGCTTCTTCCACTACTTCCCTGGAAGCTGTATATGAATCAGGGTATCCCAAACCCTTCTCATTAAGAAGATTCGAAATATCCGCATCAGCAACCTGTGTTCCAATACCATCAGCCTCCAAAGATGCAGAAAGCCGGTCACTCACCTTGGTTATATTCACTTCATGATGATGTGCATGATGGGGATTCGTGACATCAGGTAAGTGAGGTAAAAAAGATTCCCGGTTATGTGAATTATAAATAAATACAATATCCCCTTCCGTGCTTGGTGAAACCTCATCCTGATCGTCTTTGGATTCACCCGGATCTTCGGATTCCCCCTCTTCCTCCAATACAGCTTCCCTCTCACGTAATACTTCTTCCAGTGGAGGCGATGATTCAATAGGCAGGTTGGTATAATCGGTACCTTCTCCAGCTATTAGAATTCGATTATCATACGCAGAGAAACCAGGCAATTCATTTCCTAGTAAACTCCTGGGATCATTTGGCTTGATACTTGTTGTTATTTGAAAGAGTGTTGCAGAAATCCCGGGAAACATTTGATCCTCTGGGTATACCTGTTTAAATGCTTTATTTTCCATACCTAACAGATATAAAAAAACAGAACCATCTACATCACTTGTCCATTCTGTTATCATATTAGAAGAAAAACGGTACGCTGGTTTTATGGTGGTTAATACACCAATGGATACAAACAATACAACAATGCTTATTAGGTAGATAGCACTTTTTTTAAAAAGGATTCTTTTACCATGGTGTTCGTTATGTCTTAATAGCATGGTCCCACCCTTCCTGAAGTTGACTCTTAGTTAGAATCTATGAGCTGACTTCAGGAACTAGAACCAAATCTCTTTATTTTTTAAAAATGGTAGAACGATGAAAAAGTCTATCTTGTATAATTGGCAAAATTATCAACATCAACTTTTTCATGTAGTGCGGCATTAATTCCATTTGCAATTACATTTGCCATATCAATCATAAAACCATCCACTTCTTTAGGAGTAACCATCAGATTATGGCCGATTGGTGTTAGCACTTCCGTTATAAGCTTCCTTTTTTCTTCTTCCGTCAGCCCTCCTACTATCCCAAGAAATGTCTCCCTTCCCTCTTCATTGGGTAAATCTTCTTCCGTAAATTCTTTGTTTCCAAAGTTTAAACTTGCTGGTGCTATTGATTTGGAAGGACTGTCCTTCTCCTTCCATTCACGCCCAAAGTGTTTTAATAAAAAGTCAATTGTGTCACTCGTGATTGTGACTGCGTCCACAACAGTCGGAACTCCGATTGCCAATACAGGAATCCCTAATGTTTCTTTACTTAATTCCTTCCGTTTATTCCCCACGCCCGAACCAGGGTGTATACCGGAGTCGGATAATTGAATGGTTTCGTTAACACGCTCAATTGATCTGGAAGCAAGGGCATCAACCGCAATGACAAAATCAGGTTTAAACTTCTCTACAATACCAAAAATAATGTCACTTGTTTCAAGCCCGGTTACTCCCATTACTCCTGGTGTAACAGAAGCGACAGGGCGATAACCCTCTGATACCGTTTCATGCTCCATTTTAAACAAATGACTAGTAACTAAAATCTTTTCAGCTGCCATCGGACCAAGAGCATCTGGGGTTACATTCCAATTTCCCAGACCAACAATCAGCCCTGTGCTATTAGCATCTACACCATTTTTGGCTATTAACCGCTCCAATTCTTTTGCAAGTATTTTTGCTGCAGCCTCCTGTCTGTCTGTGTCCTGCCTTTTTACCCCATCAGCATAGATTGTAATATAAGACCCTGCTTTCTTGCCTATTAACTTTCCGCCTTCCTTATCGATATCCACATAAGAAATTTTTATATTATCTATTTCCTGCTCTTTTATTGTTACACCCTTTAATTGATTTTCCTGTACTTGCTTTTCTTCCGTTTCAACATACATATCCCTTGCTTCAACTGCTAAATCAGTCCTGACTTGGAAAACTTTGTCTCTATCAGCCATGATTATTTCATCCTTTCGCTTATTATTAGTATTAGAATTTACAATCTATACAAATTCATGTATAAACGAACAAAGATATTGAAAACAAACTGGTCCTTTGGTAAAATGTCTGTTGTCCGCTAATAAAGCGTAATTGGTTAACCAATGCTTGAGATGAGGATAAAATTTATTTTACAATTGACTAAATAATGATTTTTACAGGAGGTGAAAACATGGCCAATATTAAATCTGCAATCAAACGTGTTGATGTTAATAATAAAAAACATGTGAACAACCAGGCACAAAAATCAGAAATGCGTTCACAAATTAAACGTGTTGAAAAATTGGTTGAAGCAAATGACGTAGAAAATGCTAAAACTGCATTGTCTACTACAATGAAACATATCGATAAAGCTGTTCAAAAAGGGATTATTCATCAAAACAACGGTAATCGTCAAAAATCACGTCTTGCTGAAAAAGTAAATAATCTGGGAGCATAAAAAAACGATCCTATTATGGATCGTTTTTTTATACTCCCAGAACGCTATATAGCAAAAACTTTATAAACAGCTAAAGCTAAATTCATGACTATAGCTTTGGGCTAAGCCAAGTTTTATAACTTTTATGATGCTTGTACAAGCTCGTATAACAGTAATTCAAATGCTAAGCCTTTTTCCATGTCGCCCTGTTTCATAGCCGTATCCGCATTGGTTAATTTATCGATAATACCCTGCAGCTTCCCAACAGTGAACTGCTTTTCACGATTAAGGGCTATTTTAATTACATATGGGTGCGCACCAAGCTGTTTTTGCATTTGGGATTGACTATATCCCTTTAATTTTAGAAGCTTTACACGAAGAATCGTTCGAAATTGAAATGCCAGTAAACCAATCAAAGCTATCGGCTCTTCTTTCATTTTTTCCAAATCCTTATAGATGGCTATGGCTTTATATAAATTTCGGTCAATTACCGCATCAACTAACCTTAACGAAGAGCTGTCAGAGGTGTGCGCGATTAAATCCTCTGCAATATCCTTCGTTATCGTTCCCTCTTCACCAACATACATTGCTATTTTCTTCAGTTCGCTTTCCAAAAGCTGAAGATTTGTTGATAGTTCTGTTTCAAAAATCTCATATGCATCATTCGCAATGGAAATATTTAACTGATCTGCCAGGTTATTAATCCATTTTGTCAATTCATACTCTTTAATCGGATTGCACACGGCAACAGTTGCATTTTTTTTAAGCAATTTGCTTATTTTTTTCCGTTCATCAATTTTTTCATATGGTGCAATAATGACGAGTATCGAATACTCCACAGGTGATTCCAAATAACGCTCCAGCGAAGCCAAATCATGCTCAAAGGATAGTTTATCCGGTTTCGCCTTCAGAAAACCTGGATTACTGGCCAAAATCAGTTTCTTTTCTCCAAAAAAAGGATATGTTTCCGCATCCGCAATCACCTCTTGAATAGGCGATTCTTCAAGATCATATGTAGATAAGTTCTCCTCATCCTCTGTCAATACCGCTTTCGAAATGTATTTTTTTAAATTATTAATAAAGTACGATTCTGATCCGTACAGTAAAAAAACCGGGGAAATCTGCTTCCTTTTAACTTGTTTCAATACTTCCATATATGACATGCTATCCACTCCAATATTTATAATAATAATGGTAAAACGGATCCCATGGAATAGCAAGAAATTTTATAAGGGGGAATTTTTTTATTCAACTCCCCCTTCAATCTATATAAACGTTTTAATTACAGCCCTAGAAACTGAAATCAAAACGATATTTGTCTACCTATAGATTTTCCCGTCTAAGTAAAAGTATAGATGTTAAGTCTTTCTAAATATGGAGAAAAAGAATTATGGAACAAATATCATCCATCGGTGGATTTTTTTTATTATTTAATTTATACTAATGATGATATAGGAGGGGTTAAGTATGAACGAATTCGAAAAAAATACACAGTCTAAAAATCATGATGTGGCCGATTCTATTATGGGCTTTACTGGCTCGTTTATTTTCTTTTTCCTGATTTTTGCTATCGGTGTTGTTATTAGTATCGTTACCCGCTAAAAACAAGTTGCTCCTTTAGAGACGATTAAATGAATAACGAAAGAGACTGAATAATTGCAGTCTCTTTTTGTATTTCTTCATTTCTAGATTAGCCTATGGTAAATATTTAAAAAAGGTTCCATTATTATATTTAAACCGGTATTGAACAGCACCGTGTTCATCCGTTCTCAATATAATCACTTCCTCTTTATCCAATATCTCCAGCACTTGAGCTGTCGGATGTCCAAATGAATTATTTTCTCCCACAGAAATGAGAGCATATTCGGGATTAATATGTGATATAAAATCCTCGTCTGTTGACGTATTGCTTCCATGGTGGGCCACTTTCAACACATCTGTTTGTAAATATGGATACGTACGGCTTAGCTCTTTTTCTTCATTTATTCCTATATCCCCTGTAAAAAGCCAATTCTTCCCGCCAAGCTCTGTATATAACACAAGTGAATTTTCATTCGGGGATAAATTATTTTTATATGGTGCAAGTACATGAAAAAGTTGTTCTCCTATTCGAATTGTATCATCGCGTGTAACCTGCGATACTTCGATATCATTGCTTTCCCATGATTGAGCTGTTTCATTTGTTAATTCATAAAACTTACTGAGTATAACCTTCTCGACATCAATTTCCTCAATTATATACGAAAGCGAACCGTTATGATCTATATCTTCATGCGTTAAAAAAACTGCATCGATTTTACTGATTCCCCGTGAATATAAATATGGTTTAATCATTTGTTTATATACATTTTCGGTCGGCTTCATGTCTTCAAATGAAAATGTTGAGCCTGCATCAATTAAAATAACACCTTCACGATAAGGCAATTCAATAATAAATGCATCACCCTGTCCAATATCCAACATTGTAACTGTTCCTGACGGCGAAAAATATGGCTTGATAGCGATACATATAATCAATATTACAATCCCAATACCATATTGGAATGCATGTTTTAAATTTCCCGGCTGCAGGTTTTTCATCAAGGCGAAAAACAGGATGTAGTATACCAAAACAAATAAAAGTGGCAACGGTCCCATTATCCAAGGAAAATCAGCGTGGGCATCAACAAATTCAATAAAACCTATAACCTCTTTGTTAAGCAGAACGAATATCGTATCAAAAACACTGGTAAAGTAGGATGGGAGTGGTGTTAACAGCAGTAATATGAACATTAAAGGAATAACAAAAAGCGAAAAATATGGAACGATTAACCAATTTAAAATAATTGACAATGGTTGAAATAAGGAAAAATACGCAAATAAAAGTGGTAATATCATCATTTGGGATACAAATCCTATTTGCAGGATCTGAAAAAAGGAGGAGTCAGTTTCAGTTATCCATTTTCGGGATAAAATTAATGCTAGAGTTACAAGAAATGATAACTGAAACCCAACATGATATACGATATATTCATCGAGTAAAATAAGAATTAGAAATGAGATGCTTAAAACATCTGTTACACTGAATTTCAATTTTACTTTGTTTATTATGATAAATATCAAAACCATTGCGCTCGCCCTTAGGACAGAGGGTTCTCCTCCGGCAATTAAAGCATAAACAGGCAGAAATACAAGCATCACCAATTGTGCTTTTTCTTTCGTCAACAAATTAAGTTTTATGAGTAAAAAATAGATTAAAGCGACTATCAAACCGATATGCAGGCCTGATATTGCCAATATATGTGATAAACTCCATTTTTGAAACAATTCGATGGTATCTTCGCTTATTTGAGAATCTTCTCCTAATACCAAGGCAATTAACCATGCAGATGTATATTGGCTTACATTTTTGTTTACATTGGCCATTAAATCAGTACGAAGTTTGAAGATCCGATGAAGAAATGTGGAGCCTTCACATTGAATTTCATCCAGTGACTGGACAACAAGCTGGTATGAAATTCCTTGTGTCAATAAGTAATTACCATAATCGAACTGACCGGGGTTCCTGCCTTCAGGTGGCATTTCCATTTTTCCAATGATCTTACATGCAGCTCCATATTTAATATCTGAAGGAATGATAGGAGGAGAGTTTTTCGTATCTTCATCAGGAAAGTAGATGATAGATACCTTATTCTCTGATTGGTCTTCAAATAGGAATTCAAGCTTTTCGTTTGTTGAAGTAACCGGACCGGTAATGTGTCCGGAATGCTGAATGCTTTGGGGAGGTGATGGTATATTAGTTTCATCAATCGAAGGGATATACAATATAAAAAAAAGAAAGAAGGTCAGGGAGATGGTGATAGGGATTTTCCCTAACCGTTCCTTAAAATATAAATAGAATAACCATAAGAGTAGTCCTGCTATAAACCAGTAATTATCAGAGATGACAGTGAGAATACTAATTGCTACCGAAATTGCAGTAAAATGCCAATATCCTTTCACTTATTTACTCACCTTTTATCATTAAAATTTAAACAGCTTTTCTGCTTCACTTTTTACAACAGATAATTGCGCCTCATCATTTGTTTCTGTATCAAGTTTCTCTATCAACGCTTTTACAAACGCTGTTTTCTCCTTGTAATTGGTATCCACTGCCAAGTAATCCAGTTGCACTTTCTTTGTCTGTACTCCAGCCTCCTGGAATAATTCAATGGCATACGGATGATTATGGTAGTCTTCTGCATAATATACTGTATTAATGCCACTTTGAATCAACTGCTTACAACACTGAAGACATGGAAAGTGTGTAACGTAAATATCAGCATTTTCAGTCGGAACACCAAATTTTGCACATTGCAAGAGTGCATTTGCTTCCGCATGTACAGTACGAACACAATGACCGTCAATGACGTAACATCCATCATCGATGCAGTGCACACTTCCGGAAACACTGCCATTGTAACCGCCGGCAATTATTCGTTTTTCCCTAACGATTGTTGCTCCCACCATAAGTCTTGTACATGTACTCCTAAGTGCTAATAAATGGCTTTGTGCCATAAAATATTGGTCCCATGATATTCTTTCCATATCGTATTCCCCTTTTACTGTCGTTTTTTTATCTAGTTTACATTTTTCTCATAATACTCGTCAATCAACTAAGGCACTTGTATATCTTCCCGAAGGTTTTCCAATGTTTTCTCTCCAATTCCGGAAACCTCCAACAGATCTTCTATTGATTGAAAGTGTCCATTCTCATCCCTGTATTCTATGATAGCCTGTGCTTTCGAAGGGCCTATTCCACTTAAATTTTCTATTTCTGTTTGCGTTGCATGATTTATCCGTATCTTATCTGAATTATTACTGTTAATGCTCTCTCCTCCCTCCTCCGACATTTCTCCTTTTTCTGGTATAATAATAATCATTTCGTCCTGAACTTTCTGGGCAAGATTCACTTGTGACTGATCAGCATCTGAAGTGAATCCTTCTGCTTTTTGGATTACATCATTGACCCGTGAATCTATGTCCATTTCATAAACTCCCGGATTGCCTACAGCACCCTTCACATCGACGATGGCTATCATTTCCCCTGAAGTATTGTCTTCTTCCTTTTTCATTATATTCTGAGAAGGTACTACAGCATTTGAAGCCGCATTGCTATCTTCCATTTCCTTATCGTTTGTAATAAACAAAAATGCAATAATCACAATTGCCAATACGATGAAAAATGAATATTTTTTGAGTGGTTTGATCAATGGGGGGTCACATCCTTAGATAGTTTTCGGGGAATTCAAGAGGAAAAGAGAGGTTATTATATATAATACCACAATTTGACAAGAAATCCTTCTATTAGAAACTTGGCTTTTCACTAGGTACTTGTGGCAAAAGGCCAAAGTCCACGAGTAACGCAGTCTCAAATCTTTTAGAAAACAATTTTCTAGTTAAATTAGCTGTTTTTATTAAAGATGGTGACTGCATGCTCTTAACCGCCATGTTGGTTTCTTAACTGCTAAAAAAGATCGGAAATATTTTGTTATTCCGACCTTTTTTCTGTAATAAAAAAAATCCTCTCTGCATTTTCAAGTGAATTATTATCCAGCTGAAAATCAGCGTAAATTCGTGTATTTTGAAAACCTGATTCATTCAATAACCTTTGAAAAAATTCAACAGGATATGTTCGCTGGTGATGATATTCATCAAACCTTTCATAATTTTCTCCGGATAAGGTAAAAAATGTAAGGTCATGATACATCTCACCAGTATTTTCTCCCTCTGTGCAAAACCAGATATAGGAAGCATCATCCGTCACATCGGCGAACGTGTGATTTTTCAGTTTCTCTTCTACATAATTCATGGAGTGTACATCAAATAAAAACATACCGCCCTCTTTTAAAGCACTCGCTACGCTTTTAAAAACCGCTTTTAATTCATCTTGGGCTGTAATATAATTTATAACATCACAATAACTTACGGCCGCATCTAAATTAGTCAGTCCTTGAATTTCTCTCAAATCCTGACAAATCCACTGAATGGAATAATTCGTTTCACTTGCTTTCTGTTGGGCATATGTGAGCATCTCTTCAGAATAGTCAACCCCGGTCATATTGTATCCGGCTTCAGCCAATTTCATGGTTATTTCACCAGTACCACATCCCAGGTCGGCTATTTTTTTTATGTGCTTGCCTGATCGCTCAAAAGCTTTTTGGGTAAATGCAGCCCATTCATCATACGGTGCATGATCCATTAATTTGTCATATAAATAAGCCATCTGCTGATATACCATGGTTCACCCTTCTTGACCTACATGTAATTCAATGTGTGATGAATCACCCCAAAGGCGTTCCAGATTATAATAATACCGCTCGTCTTTATGGAAAACATGGCATACAATGTCACCAATATCAACTAGAACCCAGCGCGCCTGATCAATACCTTCTATACGTTCCACATGAATATCTTGTTCATCCATCGTCTCTTTAATGGCTCTTGCGATTGCCTGAACCTGACGTTCATTATTACCATGACAAATCAAAAAATAATCTGCAACAAGCGATACCTGATTCATATCTAATGCAATAATATCCTCAGCTCTTTTATCATCACAGGCATCCGCAGCAGCTTGAAGAATTTCTTCACTTTTCATTAATTAATGACCCCCATTTAATTTTTTTGTTAAATCATTATATGCATGGAATGTATCCGGATAGACAGGTACATTTTTTTTCATTAAATATTGTATCGTATTTTTGGATGTCATCCAACATGCTTGTATTAGATCTTGCTCCGCCATTTCCCTTACTTCATCGATTCCTGGAAAACTTCTTCCTGGTTCAATATAATCCGCTAAAAAAATAATCAATTCCAATTTGCTCATGTTTGCTCTTCCAGTAGTATGGTAGTGAACGGAATTTTGTATGGATTTGTCATTTATTCCCAATTCTTTTTCTAACAAAAGAGCCCCGACTGGGCCATGCCATAATTCATGATGAAATTGAAGTAAATCCTTTGGTAAAGAACTTTCCAAAATCTGCTTTTTCATTTTTTCCAGAGGGCGGTATTTACAATAATCATGACAAACCCCAGCAAGCTCAGCTTTCTCCTCTGATTCATCATATAATTTTGCAAGTTTGACTGCTGTTTCAGCAACCCTCAGTGAATGTTCAAATCGTTCTTTTGTTAATAAAGGTTTTACATAGTTTATGGCTTCATCTATTTTCATACAAATGATTCTCCTTAATATAGGCATTAACCTTGTCCGGAATTAGATAATTAACTGATGTTCGATCTGCTAAACGCTCCCTTATAAAGGTAGATGAAATATCAATCACTGGTACTTCTACTTCAGTAACAGGATAAGGTGAATCCAGTTGATGCCCTTTTCGCTTAACACCTACGAACTGAACAAGGTTAGTGAGTTTGTCAATTCGATCCCAATGCGGCAGATATTCAACCATATCTGCTCCAATAATAAACCGGAAATCAATATCGGGATGATCATTGACCAGTGCTGACATGGTGTCAAAAGTATACGATTTTCCTAAGCGCTCTATTTCTATTGTATTCATTTTAAACGAAGGATTACCATCAATCGCTTTTTTCAACATATTCATTCTGTCTTTTGCACTGGACTTCGCTTTATCTTTATGCGGAGGGGTGTAGGATGGAATGAACCATATTTCATCCAGTTCCAGTGCCAGCCTTGTTTCTTCAGCAATGATCAGATGTCCAGTGTGCGGCGGATCAAAAGTCCCTCCTAAAATACCTACGCTACGCATGATTGTCTCCTTTAAGGTAACTCGATTTGTTTGTTTTCCTCTGATTCTTTATACAACACAATATTATTCCCGATAATCTGAACGATTTCAGCTTCCGTTCCTTCACTTAACTGATCTGCAACTGTATTTTTGTCGTCCATACAATTTTGCAGAATACTAACTTTAATTAACTCACGTTTTTCCAAAGCCTCGTTTATTTGTTGCACCATATTTTCATTCACACCTGTTTTTCCAACTTGAAAAATTGGTTTTAAATGATGTGCTTCCGAACGTAAAAATCTTTTTTGTTTACCTGTTAACATATTATCTTCCTTCCAAAATAAGTTGTAGTTGCTCGTCCATATTGCCAATTGGCACTCTCTTACCTGTCCAGATTTCAAATGCGTACTGGGCCTGGTACAAAAGCATAGTATGCCCAAAGTGTACCTGAGCTCCTGCTGCTTTTGCCTGTTTCAAAAATGTTGTATCGATAGGCTGATAAATGATATCACTGACGATACTGGAAGTTTTCAGCTCTGAGATTGGAAAAATAATTTTCTCATATGCTGGTTTCATACCAACAGAAGTTGTCTGGATAATGACATCATAGTTTATTATTTGTTTCTGGACCTCTTCCAATGAATAAACAGTTGTTTTTGTATTCTCTTTTTTCAGATTGACCAACCCTTCAGCTTTTTCAGGCGTTCGGTTGGAGATATCAATATTCAAGAAGCCCGCTTCTGAGAGTGCATAGTAAATTCCTCGTGTCGCCCCTCCCGAACCAATCAACAGAATATGCTTTGTTTTATCTGTAAAAAAATCCGGAAATTTACTATCCAATGATCGTAAATACCCTATTCCATCTGTATTATAACCTACCCATTTCCCATGATTATTAACGACTGTATTGACCGCTCCAATTTTGCTCGCACCCTCATCAATTTCATCCAACAAAGGAATGATTTTTTCTTTATAGGGAACGGTTACGTTAAAGCCATCTACACCCTCTCTTTTCAACTGTTCCACTTTTTCTGTAAAAGAATCTTCAGGTTTAATTTCATTAAGTTTGTACTCTCCGGAAAGATTCGCTTGTTTTATGAATTTTTCATGAATCCATGGCGACAGTGAATGCTGGATAGGATAACCAATTAGTGCAAAACGATAATCCATTAAAAAACGCCTCCTAAAGCAGTGATTTTCTGACAGAGACTGCTACATTTTTCGGACTGTGTGCAGCTACAGTGACATCTCGTCCAGTAATACTTACCCAACCAAGCCCAGGAAAAACAATGTCCATCTTATTCTCTGTTATTCTAAACGTACTCTCTGTTAAATCCGGCAGTTTGTCCATTGTTTCATCATCTGGGGGTGATAAAAGTTCCCCAATATGGTTTTCATAAAGTGTGTCAGCATTATCCAACTTTGTCCGATGGATTGGAAGCTGGTTGGAAAAATAACATACAAATGACTGTTTTTCTCCTTTAATAAAATCCAGCCGTGCCAATCCGCCAAAAAATAATGTCTGATGTTCATCCAACTGGTATATCCTCGGTTTGATTTCCTTATTTGGTGTAATTAATTTTAAATCCTGATTCGAAACATAGTGAGCCATTTGTTGCTTATTAACAATACCGGGTGTATCAATTAATGCAGTGTCGTCATCTAACGGGATTTCAATAAAGCCCAAAGTCGTCCCTGGAAAATAGGATGTTGTAATAACATCCTCGATGCCATTTGATTGTTTAATCAAACGGTTAATAAATGTTGATTTCCCGACATTTGTAGTACCTACTATATAAACATCTTTATTTTCTCGGTAATGTTCAATTTCAGTAGTCAGTTCTTCTATTCCGAAACCTTTTGAAGATGAAATGAGGAAGACATCCTTCACCTTAATTCCGGCTTCCTTTGCAGAGGATCTGAGCCATTGAATAAGTTTTCTGTTATTGGTTGATTTTGGTAGTAAGTCAATTTTATTACCGACCAGAATAATTGGATTGTTACCGATAATACGAGGCAGACTCTTTATTAAACTTCCATCAACATCAAATATATCAATCACATGAACGACCAGGCCTTGCGCATCCCTGATACTGCTTACCATTTTCAGAAAGTCATCGTCCGTAATGGAAACATCCTGTATTTCATTATAATGTTTCAATCGGAAGCATCTTTTACATAACAGGTTTTCTTTATTAAGTGATGATTGCGGTGTGTAACCAGGTGCGCCCGAATCTGATGTTTGAATCTCAATACCGCAGCCCTGACAAAATATTTTTTCCACCATTATTCCTCCCAGCTAATTTTACCTTTTTTACGCATATAGTTTAAAATGCGACGTTCTATTTTACGGTTTATTTTCGTTATTTTTCCATCGGTTTGTACAATCGGTATGACTAACATTGTATAAAATCCGGCAAAATTACCACCGAGAACGTCTGTCAATACCTGATCGCCGATTACCACAACTTCTTCTTTCTTTAAACCCATCTGCTTGGCTACCGTTTTAAATGCCCGACTTAATGGTTTTCGGGCACTATACACAAATGGTGTTTTCAATGGATCCGAAAAGATTTTTACACGTTCTTGATTATTATTTGAAATAATCGTCACTTTTATATCATGGTCCCTCATCAATTCAAACCACTGAACCACTTCAGGAGTAGCATCTTTAACATCCCATGCTACAAGCGTGTTATCTAAATCAGTAATAATCCCTTTGATTCCTTTCTGTTTTAAAATTGCCGGCTGAATATCAAATACGCTCTTCACATGTTCATTCGGCAAAAAAAACTTCAACATACACTACACCTCATTCTCACCTGACTATTGCCTCAAGACCCGTATATCTCTTGCTAATACCTAATCCTATAATAACTTAATCCAATAATAAAGTGAAACTTCCTTCAAAAGTAAGAAGAATTTTGTTTAAGTGGTGTCGACTTAGCAAGCATGTGACAAATTGTTGTAACTTTATGTATGATTCCAATAGCTTTTGCAAAAATCGTTCGACAAATTCCTTCAAATCACGCATTGTGGATAACTTTATACACAATAAATTAGCTGATACCACACTACCAATAATAAATTATCACTGCTTGTACACAAGTTATCTACAGGTTGATGTAGATAACTCTCGCCTTGTACTGGGTTTGGAATCATGGTAAATTATAAATACTTCAAAACATAATGAAGTTAAATTTAGGAGGGCTCTATTTATGGAACATTTGTCGGATGAATTATTGATTGAATCTTATCACAAAGCAAATGAGTTAAATTTAAGCCCTGATTTTCTATCTTTAATTGAAGAAGAAATTCTCAGAAGATGTTTATCTTACAAAATAAAAAGCTCAAAATCAGGTTAAAGTTAAATAATACTTAAATAAGAAGAAAAGTGTTAACCCCTCTGAATTTCTTGATTCAGAGGGGTTATTTATTTTTCTTCAAACAATATTATGTTAAACTATTGCTTGGATAATTGGCTTTAGATTATCATTGAAAAGTATTATTGTATCATCTAAAAATACTTACATATTCTAGAGTTGGAGAGAATTGTTCGCAAAACATCAATAAAAGAAGGTCCGAAAAATTTGTTTGGCATTACAACATAAAATTTTGATCGATTAAGGAGGAACACCATTAGATGATATTCGCAGTATTAGGTCCATTACTTATTGCTTGTTTCATTCCACTATTAAGCAAAATGAAAGATAAAATACATACAGGCTATTTCGTATTTTTCGTCCCTTTTATCATTTTCCTTTATTTTATCCAATTCACAGGAAATGATTTTACCCCAATTACTGAAACATATAACTGGATACCTTCTTTAGGTATAAATTTTGATTTTCATCTTGATGGATTAAGTTTGCTATTTGTTTTACTAATCAGTGGTATCGGGGCACTTGTGGTACTTTATTCAATTTATTACTTGGATAAAGCAGAAAGTTTGGGACATTTCTATGTTTATTTACTGATGTTTATGACAGCGATGCTCGGTATTGTCTTATCCGATAATGTTTTTGTTCTGTACACCTTTTGGGAATTGACCTCGATTTCTTCATTCCTGTTAATCGGGTATTGGCATTTTAAAGAACGCTCAAGGTACGGTGCGTTAAAATCAATGATGATAACAATTTTTGGTGGTTTAAGTATGCTTGGGGGCTTTGTTCTGCTGTATGTAATCACTGGAACTGCAAGCATCCAGGGCATGATCGATCAGACGGAGGTTATTTTAAATAACAATTTCCTACCAATTATACTTGTTTTAATTCTTCTAGGTGCATTTACGAAATCTGCACAGTTTCCATTTCATATCTGGTTACCGGATGCGATGGAAGCACCAACCCCGGTCAGTGCATATCTCCATTCTGCAACAATGGTTAAAGCAGGTATATTCTTAATCGCTCGTTTTTCACCAATTTTCTCAACCTATGAATGGTTCTTTATCACGGTTAGCCTTGTGGGGATTATTACATTATGCTGGGCTTCCTATATGGCTGTCAGACAAACCGATCTTAAAGCGATTTTGGCTTTTTCTACGATAAGTCAGTTGGGTATGATTATGGCTATGCTGGGATTTGGTACAGAAGCCGCAGTTTTCGCCGCAGTTTTCCATATACTCAACCATGCAACGTTTAAAGGAAGCTTATTTATGATTGCAGGGATTATCGATCATGAAACAGGGACAAGAGATATTCGAAAACTCGGTGGTTTAATGACATTTATGCCGATGACAGCAACACTTGCTTTATTTGGTACCTTTTCAATGGCCGGTGTCCCCCTGCCGTTCTTAAATGGTTTCTATAGTAAAGAATTATTTTTTGACTCTACGTTAGGTTTAAATGGAGCAAATATTTTAAGTCAGGCAATTCCATATCTGGCAGTGCTTGGAAGTATTTTTACATTTGCTTATTCCATGTACTTCTTTTTCGGTGTATTTACAGGGCCAAAGAAGTTGAATCAATTACCTAAGAAACCGCATGAAGCACCGTTTGGCATGTTAGTTTCACCAATCATACTTGTTCTAGGTGTCGTTTTAATCGGCCTGTTCCCAAATATGGTTAACGGTCCGTTCCTCCAGCATGCCGCAGAATCTGTCAATAATGCTGTAGCCTATCAGGAGATCAGTTTTTGGCATGGGTTCAACACACCTTTAATGATGTCTCTGATAGTTGTAGGGGTTGGTACTTTACTTTTCCTTACCCGTAATAAATGGAATGGGGTTTATAACATACTCCCTGGAAAATTAAGTTTCAATCGGGTTTACAATGCAATCATTGAAAAAATTGAAACATATTCAGCTGGTATCACAAATTTCTATATGAATGGTTCCCTGAAATTATATATGTCAATTATATTAGGAACTATGCTGATTGTTACACTTGTATACATGCTTATTTCAGACGGTTTCACAATCAATTTTGACAACACAGCTGAAATATCAATCATTGAACTGGCTATTGTACTGATTATGATATGTGCTGCTGTAGCTACTATTTTCACAAAGAACAATATTGCTGCCATTTTAGTTGTAGGTGTAGTAGGATACGGTGTTGCAATGTTGTTTGTTATTTACCGTGCACCTGATATAGCACTTACTCAGTTCGTTGTGGAAACAATTACAGTTGCATTATTTCTACTTTGTTTCTACCACTTGCCAAAGCTGCGTAAGCGGGCAGAACCAGCGAAATCTAAAATTGTTAATGCTACCATTTCTATCGGGTTTGGTGTCATGATAACTTTAGTAGCAATATCCGCACATAGTACGGATTTGTTTGATTCAATTTCCGAATACTTCCTGGAAACATCCTATACACTTGGTGGCGGTGACAATGTTGTTAACGTGATTTTAGTTGACATGCGCGGACTGGATACATTGTTTGAAATCGCTGTGCTTGGTATCGCAGCACTTGCCATCTTCAGCCTCATTAAACTAAAGAATAATAAGGAGGCAGAATAAATGGAAATAGTTATATCTATACTTTCAGGTGTTTTATTTGCTACTGCAATATACAACCTGTTACAAAAACAATTACTGCGAATAATTATTGGAACTGTATTACTGACGCATGGAGCCCATCTTCTGATTTTAACGATGGGCAAGTTAAAGACCGGACAACCTCCTGTGTTAACCGATGGCGTTTCGGAGTATACCGATCCACTGCCACAAGCACTAATTCTTACATCCATTGTGATTAGTTTTGGTGTTACCAGCCTTCTTCTGGTACTTGCTTACAGGACATCACAGGAAAATGGTACAGATAATATGGAACAGTTAAGGGGAAAATCAAATGAGTAATTTAGCCGTATTACCAATCATCATTCCATTGATATCAGCTATCGCTCTGATATTCTTCAATTCAAAAATAAATGTATCACGAGTATTGACAAAGTTATTTTCATTAATTGGTTTGGGCGTGTCAGGTTATATCGCATGGCTTGTAGCAGAAAATGGATCAATTATATTGGAAACCGGGGAATGGATTGCCCCATACGGGATTATTCTAGTCGTAGATTCACTTGCAGCTATTCTTGTCCTGACAACAAATATCATTGCAACAGCATGTGCGTTTTACGCACCACATGCTGGATTGGGTGATAAAGAAAGGTTTTATTTCTATCCCTTTTTCTTCTTCTTGATAACAGGGGTTTCTGGTGCTTTTATAACCGGTGATTTGTTTAACCTTTTCGTGTTTTTTGAGGTTCTGTTAATGGCCTCCTATGCGTTAATTGTTCTTGGCGGTGAAAAGGTCCAGCTCAGGGAGTCGATTAAATATTTATTGATTAACCTATTTTCTTCCATGCTATTCGTAACTGCCGTTGCACTTCTTTATGGGGTTGTGGGGACCGTCAATATGGCTCATATAGCCGAGCGTGTTCAACAAGTTGATCAGCAAGGAATCCTGACAACAATTGGAATTCTGTTGTTTTTTGTATTTGCTACAAAAGCTGCCGTCTTTCCTCTCTATTATTGGCTACCTAATTCATATATCCAGCCTAACCCTGTAATTTCAGCATTGTTTGGAGCTTTATTGACAAAGGTAGGAATATACTCAATACTAAGGATTTTCTCTTTAGTCTTTGTTTATAGACTCGATCAGACACATGAGATGTTCATCTGGGTTGCAGGTCTGTCCATGGTCTTTGGTGTAATTGGTGCCCTTTCAACAAATAATATTAAGCTGATTATAGCATATAACATTATACCTGCTGTTGGTTTCATTATTATGGGTATTGGTGTTTTCAATCAGGATGCTTTAAGCGGATCGGTTTATTATTTAGTACATGATATGATTATCAAATCAGCTTTATTCTTACTTGTTGGAGTAATAGCTTATGTAGCAGGAACTTCCGATTTGCGTAAAATGGGGGGATTAATTCATCACTATCCCCTATTAGGATGGCTTTTATTTATTGCCGGCCTAGTTCTTGCTGGCATACCTCCTTTCAGCGGTTTTATAGGAAAATTACTGCTTTTACAGGGGGCTGCCAGGGATAGTGATATTGTAATTATCATTATTGCTTTGCTTACAAGCCTGTTGATTCTCTATACCATCATGAAAATTTTCATAAGAGGATTTTGGGGTGAAAATAACGCACCTGAAGGCTTTGAAAAGAAATCCACTAAAGGATTAATATCACCAATTGTATTCTTATTGGCATTGTCTGTTATATTAGGAATAGGGGCGGAGTTTTTCTATCCGCTGATTGACTCTATTTCAACAGATTTGCTTGATCCACAAATTTATATTGATTCCGTGTTAAAGGAGTAATCGATTATGGCATTTCAAATTGTTATCAATTTAATCATTTCCGTTATGTGGATGTTCTTAAGTGAATCTTATACAGTACCGAGTTTCATTACCGGCTTTATACTGGGTGTTCTTCTCTTATTCCTGCTAAGGAAGTTCATTCCGGGTACTTTTTACTTAACAAGGGCTTTTAGTATAATTAAATTGATTCTTTTATTTATCAAAGAATTGATTGGTTCCAACATTGAAATGGTGAAATACATCTATACGCCAAAACTGGACGTTGAGCCTGGTATCTTTGAGTTACCACTGGATGTAACAACAGACTGGGAAATTAACTTATTGGCAAATTTCATTTCTCTGACTCCAGGTACATTAACTGTTGCTGTATCAGAAGATAATACAAAATTATATATCCATGCAATGCATATAGAAAATGAAGAAGATGAAATCCGGTCAATAAAAGATTCGTTTGAAAAAGCAATTATGGAGGTGACACGATGACAGCATTTTTAGAGGTAACAGAAAATCTCCTTGATATTTCTGTAATCATAGGATTTGTAGGAATCTCTATAGCACTTGCCTTATTATTGTACCGAATAATAGCCGGACCTACACAGGCTGACCGCGCAGTAGCTTTGGACGCAATGGGTATTAACCTGATGGGGCTGGCTGGACTGTCATCTATTTACCTGGTGACCGCTCATTTAAATGATGTTGTTCTGCTCATCGGTATTCTTGCTTTTCTAGGTACACTTGCCATTGCAAAATATATGGAAAAGGGTGTTATTATTGATAGAGATTTGGACTAGCATCATTGTTAACATTTTAATAATACTGTTCATATTGATCGGAACATTTTTTGTTTTATCTGCTGCTATAGGCATTGTTCGTTTCCCTGATATTTATACAAGATTGCACGCTGCTACCAAAGCCGCGACATTGGGTGTTGCAACTATTTTGATTGGGGCATTTTTATTTTTATATCTGACCGAATCAATCGTAAGTGGAAAATTACTATTAGCTATCGGATTTATCTTATTAACTTCGCCGGTAGCTGCACATGTGCTTGGCAGAGCTGCACATGCCAAAGGAATAAAGCCGATCCTGCGACATAGGTCTGATGCGTACCAGGATGCACTTGATAGGCGTAAAATGAAATAATGAATAAATAACCAATGAAAAGCGACTGATAAAATCAGTCGCTTTTTTATATTTAGACTTTTTAAAGAAGGACAGACACGAAAGGCTCTTATACGTCATACAGATGTTATATAGGCAATTACCTAGAGGAGGTGTACGCGTTTGTCCGGGATATTAAGTATGCTGGCACTGCTTATAAAAGAAGCTCTCTTTTTTGTATCCTATGTAAAAAATCATGCCTTTCCACAGCCATTACCACCGGAGGAAGAAGCGAAATATCTCAAAGAAATGCAACAGGGAAGCGAGGATGCGAGAAATAAACTCATCGAACATAATTTACGTTTGGTTGCACATATTGTAAAAAAATTCGAGAATACCGGCGAAGATCTAGAGGATCTGATATCTATTGGAACTATCGGATTAATTAAAGGGGTTGAAAGCTTCTCAGTTGATAAAGGAACGAAGCTTGCAACATATGCCGCACGCTGTATTGAAAATGAAATCCTGATGCACTTACGAGCGTTAAAAAAGGTGAAAAAAGATGTTTCTTTGCACGATCCTATAGGCCAGGATAAAGAAGGAAACGAAATAAGTTTGATTGATATTCTGGAGGCGGAAAATGACAATGTCATTGAATATATTCAATTAAACATGGAAATTGCGAAAATGCAGGATTATTTTTCCATTCTTGATAATCGGGAAAGAGAGGTCATTGTTTACCGTTATGGTTTGAATGAATACAAAGAACTGACACAACGGGAAATTGCCGAGAAGTTAAATATATCAAGAAGCTATGTATCAAGAATTGAAAAAAGAGCTTTAATGAAAGTATTTCATGAGTACTACCGCAAAGAAAGAAAAAGTTAAAAACAATGAGCGCAATTATCTTAACTTAGCGCTCATTGTTTTAAACTACATTTCTTTAATCATAGTCATAATTAATTTTGCAGCATTATTGGCTGCCTTATGGAGAAAAGCGTCAAATGAAACAGCAGATTTTTTTCCTGCAATATCTGATAATGCACGAATGACGACGAATGGCTTATTGTATTGATAACAGACCTGGGCGACAGCTGTGGCTTCCATTTCCGATGCAAGCATTGTCGGGAATTTTTCGTTAACAAAAGCCACGCGGTCCGGGTCTTCCATAAAAGAGTCCCCTGTTGCAATAATTCCTTCCTCGTATTGAACGTCTAATTCTTTTATTGCTGTTATTGTTTTTGTAATTAATTCCGTATCAGCATCAAACATCGCAGGCATTCCTGGTACCTGCCCATAAGCATAATCAAAGGAGGTAACATCTACATCGTGGTAAACAACTTGAGTAGAAATAACAATATCTCCAATCTCCAACCCCTCAGCAAATCCTCCTGCAGATCCAGTATTGATTACATGAGACGGTGAAAAACGCTCATGCATAATAGTGGCTGACATAGCTGCATTCACTTTTCCTATTCCGGATTTTAATAATACTACGTCTTTTTCATGGAGTTTACCTTCTACAAACAGACAATTGGCAACTGTCGTTTCCTTTTTGTCTGTCATTTTATCTTTTAATAAAGCCACTTCTTCATCCATTGCCCCAATAATTCCAATTGTCATCTTACATCCTCCTGCTTCGCTACCTTATTGACTCAATTCATTTAATTCTTCAACTTTTGTCGGTTGCCAACCCTCGCCATCTACCCAGGTAAGAAACACACGGTAAATTTCGGATAAATCACTGCTTGCCACTGTTGTCCTGACCTTTTGTGGACTATTGTCGTTTCCAACCCAATGGGTTATCATGTCATCCGGATTTAGGCCTGTAACCATTCCTGCCGCTTCAGCAATTTCAATCCGGTCCTGGGAACCGTCACTATAATTCGTAGTATGCGAGCCTTGTTGCTCCGTTCCAATCGGGTCCCAATTACCAGTGTATGCCTCTTTGACATTTTCTCCTGATGGTTCCACTTCTTCCGTTTCTACGTTGTCATTATTCTCCTCATCTTGGTTTTTTTCTTCATTCGATTCCTCATCATTTGATTCCTCTTCTTCTGATTCTTCCCCATCTGGAGAAGCATTTTCTTCATCCTGAGCTGACTCTTCATCATCAGTATCATCATTAATGATAAAACCAGAGTCTGATGATTGTTCTTCACTTGCATCCTCAGATGATGACTCCTCATTATTGCCATTGCCGCCAAAAATCCATAAACCGATTAATATGAGAAGTAGAATACCACTGATTATGAGCAAAACGGAGATTGATTTGGTGTTTTTTCTGCGTTTCTCAAATTTATTCAAGCGTGACCCTTTGTCTGATGGACTCATTGATATTCCCTCCCTGTTATTTCTCTACTATAATACCATATTATTGTTATAAATTTACATACTAAAAGTTTCACCGATTCATTAAAATGTTACTGACTATGTAAAGCTGTTGATTACCATCTTTTTCCAGATAGATAAAAAAGCGGGATATTTCCCGCTTTTTTATTTCATCTAATCGACTTTTACAATCTGTACCTGTATATCGCCACCCGGTGTTACTACGGAGACTTCTGTGCCGATTTCATGGCCTAACAAACTTTTAGCCATTGGTGAATCGTTTGAAATTTTCCCCTCGAATGGGTCAGCCTCTGCACTTCCTACAATTGTATAAGTTTCTTCTTCTCCGTCAGGGATTTCTTTAAATGTTACAGATTTACCTAGCGCAACCACATCTTGATTCTCATTATCATTTTCTATAATAACTGCATTTCTAATCATTTTTTCAACTTGTGCAATTCGAGATTCAACAAATGCTTGTTCATCCTTCGCTGCATCATACTCGGAATTCTCCGATAAATCTCCAAAGTCACGTGCTATTTTTATACGCTCTACGACTTCTTGCCGTTTGTCCGTTTTTAAAAAGTGGAGTTCCTGTTCCATTTTTTCTAATCCTTCATCTGTCATGTAATAACTTTTCTCTATTGCCATCTTTACATACACTCCTTTTTATCTTTCCATAGATAAAATGAGCAATACTTTCGAATGCCCATTTAACCATATTTATTAAATATATAAACAATACTATGGCAGAATTCACTTAACTTTTCAATACTTTTCATCAATTATTTATCACGGTTTTTAGACAAAATTGTTTCTATTTTGGATGCCATAATATCAATTGCTACAAGATTTTGTCCACCTTCTGGAATAATAATATCCGCATAACGCTTGGTTGGTTCGATAAATTGTAAATGGGATGGCCGAACATTGTTGGTATATTGTTCAATTACAGAATCCAATGTTCTGCCCCGTTCTTTTATATCCCGCAAAAGGCGACGGATGATTCGAACATCGGCATCTGTATCTACAAAAACTTTTATATCCATTAAATCAACTAGTCTGGGGTCATCTAATATAAGAATTCCCTCTAGAATGATAACATCTTTTGGCTCTACCGCAATCACCTTATCAGATCGCGTATGTATTCGGTAATCATACACAGGTTTTTCAATTGATCTATGCTGTAATAATTCATGAAGATGTTCAATCAATAAATCATTATCAAACGCAAGTGGATGATCATAATTTGTGTTTAATCTTTCTTCCAAAGGCAGGTGACTTTGATCTTTATAATAATAATCCTGTTCAATAACAAGAATTGTCTGATCAGAAAAACGTTTGCAGATGGAATGAGTGACAGATGTCTTCCCACTTCCACTACCACCAGCAACACCTATAACAACTGGTTTATCGCGCATGAAATATCCTACTCCTTCCTATTCTTTTTTTAGACTGATTGCTATTCCGTCCCCGATAGGTACAATGGAAGTGAGGAATTCTGGATGGTTTGCCAGCCAATCATTGTAGTTTCTTATTTTTTCAACCATTTTTTTGTGTCTTGCATGCGCATTTTCCGGATTGACTACATGTCCTCTGAACAATACATTATCAGAAATAATGATTCCATCATTGACTAACAATGGGTTTGCAAGTTCAAAAAAGTGTTTATACTGACCTTTTGCAGCATCAATAAAAACAAGATCAAATCGTTGATTGTATTTTGTCATTTCACTCAATTCTTCTAATGCATCCCCATGAATAACAGTTATCCGCTCTTCTTTCTTTTGTTCTTTTATGTTTTCAAGCGCGTGCACGTATCTTTCTTCATTTTTTTCAATTGTGACAATCGATGTACTTGGATTTGCCTCAACCATACGTAATGCAGAATAACCAATTGCTGTTCCAATTTCAAGTATTCTATTTGGTTTCAATAATCTTATTAACTGCATCATGAAATTAATACTTACCGGGTCCATGATTGGAATACTTTCTTCTTTAGCCTGCTCCTCCATTTGTGAGACCCAATCTTCCTTAGGAGGAAGCAGACTAGTTAAATAATTTGTCAATCTTTGATCCATATGTTTCCCCCATTTTTATAAACATAGTTAGAAAACCTGGCTTATCGTCAAGCCTTGAGTTAATAGGGAAGTTTTATATGATTACCTGCTAAAAATGGAAAATGCGAACCTGTCTCACATTTCTTTTGCGTTTTAATCCATATGTTCTTCTCTATTTTGTAAATGCTCATCATACGATTCAGCATAATGAATATTCCCCTTGTCGTCATGAAGGAAATACAAATAATCCGATTCACTCGGGTTAACCACCGCCTCCAGCGAACTCTCCGCATAATTTGCAATTGGTCCAATTGGTAAGGCTTCAATTACATACGTATTATACGGGGATTCAATTTCCAGATCTTCATACAAGACCTGATCTTTATGTTCACCTAAAGCATATAAAACGGTGGGATCTGTCTGTAAAGGCATGTCTTCTTCCATCCGATTATAAAACACACCTGCAATCTCATTACGCTGTTCTACTTCTCCTGATTCCATTTCCACTAAAGACGCGAAGGTGACAGCCTCATGAATGGAAAGTCCCTGCTCATCTATTTCATCGATATAGGAATACACCACAGTTTCTGTCTGTGTAAGCATCTTTTCAATAATTGATTCAATCCCCGGCTCTTCTTCGTAAAAATCATAGGTTGCCGCAAATAAATAGCCTTCTAAAGGTGTCCGGATCTCTTCATCCAAAATATCATCTGACAATATATCCGGATACTCGTCAATTAACTGTTCAATATATGAAGTATCATTTACCTTATCCAAAAATTCATCCTTACTGAAATGCAGATTTTCTGCGTAAATTTCAGCTATCTGGTCAATGGAAAGACCTTCCGGAATTGTTATTGTATGAACTGGGTCTGCTATCACCCGACCATTTTTGATTGATTGAATAAGTTCATCTACATTCATGGATGGTGTAAAAGTATATTCTCCCGCCTGAAAGTCAGATTCATTATTAAATTGAACATAGAAGCGAAAGACACGAGCATCCTTGATTAGCCCGTTTTCTTCCAAAATAGAAGCAATCGTGGATGAAGACGAACCGATGGGTATCTCAATTTTCACTTCATCCTCACTGTCCGGATCGACAGGTTCTAACGCAGATTTAATATACAAAAATAGTGAAATACTTCCAATCACAATAATAATAATTAATGCGATAAATACAATTGTTGCAATTTTTCGTACCGTTTTTGCTTCCTCGCTTCGAGAAATGAGGTTGTCCTTATACTTGCTTTTCTTTTTTCTTTTGGACATATACTATCCCCCTTTCATTCGATATATTATACTAAAAGTCAGCAGGATATTCCATTGATTCAGTTAGAAACATTTGCTGAAAATTTGGCTTTACATGAGACCCTCGTTCTTAAAAAAGAAAAGCTGATGCCGTCAATTGACATCAGCTAATCCAGCAATATGCTATAATCATGCATCGTTTTCCTCATCTGCCAATGTATGAAGCATTTCTTCAACCATTTCCCATTCTTCATCCGATTCAATTGGAAAAAGCGATAAATCATCGTCATCCTTAGCTTTTTCCTCGTAGCGAAATGCGTATACTTCAACTTCTTCCTCTTCTGACTGCTCTGTTGGTACTACAGCAATATACGAATGATTTGTTTCATCTACATCAAACGTGAACAAAACTTCAAATAAATGTTCTTCGCCATTTTCATCGGGAATGATGATTCGTTCTTTTTCTTCCAATGCCATTATGTCACTCCTTTACTTTTGATCAAGATACCCCTGCAATATCATGACCGCAGCCATTTTGTCAATCACTTTTTTTCTTTTCTTTCTGCTCATATCAGCTTCCAATAGTACCCGTTCTGCAGCAACTGTTGTTAATCGTTCATCCCATAGAACAGTTGGGATATTGTAGACAGCTTCAATATGCTTTGCAAATCTTTGCGAAGCTTCCCCGCGTTCCCCTATCGTGCCATTCATATTTTTCGGTAATCCAATAATAGCCTTCCCTATCTCATGCTCAACTATTATTTTTTTTAGTTCTTCATCTGCAGAATTAAGTTCATTTTCATTCCACTTGATTGTTGTTAACCCTTGAGCCGTCCAGCCAAGAGCGTCACTAACCGCAACGCCTATCGTTTTCGAACCAACATCCATTCCAATGATTTTCATCTGTTTTCCTTATGCTGGTCTAAATAAAATTTCACCAATTCTTCAATGACTTCATCACGTTCAATTTTACGGATTAAATTGCGAGCATCCTTATGCCTTGGGATATAGGCAGGATCACCAGATAACAAATAACCCACGATTTGATTAATTGGATTATATCCTTTCTCCTGCAATGCTTCATGAACAGTAAAGAGGATCTCTTTAATATCCTGATCAAATGGTTCCTCTGAAAAATTGAATTTCATCGTTTTATCAATAGAGCTCATAGTGACACCTCGTTCTTAGAATAACTTGTCATTTACCTAATTAGAATTAGCAAATGGCAGCGTTTTTTTACTGGAAATGTTGGGTTACCTTTTTAACTTATTCTAACATGTTTCCGCAGTTTATTATATCTTTTTCATCCAACATGTGATGAACTTTGAATTTATTTCACATTTTCTGTTACATATTGCTTAGCGAATTGCAGTGCCTCTTCTATTTTTTCTGGGTTTTTTCCCCCAGCCTGGGCCATATCGGGACGTCCGCCCCCACCGCCGCCACAAACTGAAGCTGCCTGCTTAATCAAATTACCTGCATGAAGTCCCCGTTCAATCAAATCTTTGGAAACTCCCGCTGCCAGTTGTACTTTTTGATTATTTTCAGCTGCTAACAATATTATACCCGAATCAAGCTTTTGTTTTAATTCATCCACCATATTTCTTAACTGGTTCATATCTTTGACATTGACCTTTTGCGCTAACAACTGTACATCATTTATTGATTCAGCTCTATCCAATATGGATGCAGCTTCCAGGTTAGACATTTTAGCTCTTAATGATTCATTTTCTTTTTCTAAGGCTTTTATTTCCTGAAACAGGCTATCAATCCGTTCTGGAAGCTTCTCTTCATGTGTCTTGACTAATTGTGCCGATCTCTGCAGCAAATCAAATTTATTATTTAAAAATTCATAGGCGTCTTTACTTGTAACGGCTTCAATTCTTCTTGTTCCGGCTCCTATACCTCCTTCAGAAACAATCTTAAATAAACCTATTTCTGAAGTATTCCCAACATGGCATCCCCCGCAAAGTTCAATACTGTAATCACCTATCTGTACCACGCGGACGATATCTCCATATTTCTCACCGAATAACGCCATCGCCCCCATTTCTTTTGCTTCTTCTATTTTTTTATGGTTTATAACCAGTGAAATGGAGTTCCAGACTTTTTCATTTACAATTTGTTCAATTCTTTCCAGCTCATCTTTTGAAACTGCACTGAAATGTGAAAAATCAAAACGCAGGCGATCCGGCATTACAAGTGACCCTGCCTGATTGACATGATCGCCAAGTGTATCCTTCAGTGCCTGATGAAGCAAATGGGTAGCTGTGTGATTTTTGATAACCGTCGTACGGAACCTGCTATCGACAATCGCTTTCACCTGATCTCCTGTGTGAAAAACTCCATCCTTTACAGAAACTTTATGAATATGCTGCCCCTTCGGAGATTTTTGCACGTCTTCTACATATGCAGATGCGTTATCTGTATAAATCCAACCCTGGTCCGCTACCTGTCCACCACTTTCTGCATAGAATGGTGTTTCCTTCAAGAATAAGAATACCTCACTGTCTGTATCAGCTGCTTCCACCACTTGTTTGCCATCAATGAGTGCACCAATTGCAGTTTCTGTTTCCAACATTTCATAACCTGCAAATTCACTTTCTACTTCGATGTCACCTAACACCCCGTCCTGTACTTGCATGGAATCAACCTTCTGCCTGGCATTTCTAGCACGTTCACGCTGTTTTTCCATTTCCTGATGAAATCCTTCTTCATCAATGGTAAAACCCTGCGCATCCACATATTCTTCCGTCAGTTCTTTAGGAAATCCATAGGTATCATATAAGCGAAAAACTTCTACACCTGGAAAGACATTATTACCTTTCTTTTTTTCTTTTTCCATGATGGAAGTCAATATCTCCAAGCCATCATTTAGCGTTTCATGGAAACGTTCTTCTTCCCCTTTTACAATCGCTTCTATAAAGTCCGCTTGTTTAAGCACTTCTGGATAGAAGTCTTTCATAATTTCCCCCACTGTTTGAACCAATTCATACATAAACGGTTTGTTTATGCCAATTTCCTTTGCAAAACGAACAGCTCTGCGTAGTAGTCTTCTTAATACATACCCTCTTCCTTCATTAGAAGGGACTGCACCATCACCTACCGCAAAACTAACCGTACGTATATGGTCTGCAATTACTTTAAATGCAGTATCAATTTCTTTGTTCTTGCCATATTGCTCTGTTGCAAGTGCTTCGGTCTTACGGATAATTGGCATAAAAAGATCTGTTTCAAAATTTGTTGGGACATCCTGAATCACAGATACAATCCGTTCAAGCCCCATACCTGTATCAATATTCTTCTTTGGAAGAGGTGTGTACGTATCATCCGGATTATGGTTGAACTGGGAAAATACTAAATTCCAGATTTCAAGATAACGTTCATTTTCTCCACCCGGATACAGTTCAGGATCACTTGGATCGTCACCATATTTTTCACCACGGTCATAGAATATTTCTGTGTTTGGTCCACTTGGGCCTTCTCCTATATCCCAGAAATTTTCTTCCAGACGGATGATACGTTCCTTGGGAATTTTCATATCGTTTAACCAAATGTTGTAAGCTTCATCATCCTCCGGGTGTACGGTTACAGATAATAGAGTTTCGTCAAAGCCGATCCATTTATCACTCGTTAAAAACTCCCAGGCCCATTCAATGGCTTCTTCTTTAAAATATTCACCGATTGAAAAATTCCCGAGCAT
Organism: Virgibacillus ainsalahensis; assembly: GCF_055380755.1. Lineage (NCBI taxonomy): Bacteria > Bacillati > Bacillota > Bacilli > Caryophanales > Bacillaceae > Virgibacillus > Virgibacillus ainsalahensis. The sequence goes on from NZ_AP043943.1 coordinate 2,043,940, forward strand.
TTCAAAAAAAGTATGATGTCTTGCTGTAAAGCCCACGTTTTCAATATCGTTCGTCCTGATTGATTTTTGTACATTGACAATTCTTGGATTATCGGGAATAACACGACCATCAAAATATTTTTTTAATGTTGCTACCCCACTGTTTATCCACAGAAGAGTGGGGTCATCTTTAGGAACGAGTGATGCACTTGGTTCCACACGATGTCCTTTTTCCTTAAAAAAATCAATAAACATTTGTCTTACTTCTGCTGATGTTAGCCGTTTCATTTAATTGTCCTCCTTCAATTCCTAAGCCTAACATATACGTTTCCTGACCAAATAAAAAATCCCATCTCTGCATATGCAGGGACGAGATTGTATCGCGGTACCACCCTATTTATGAATAATAAAAAATCATTCACCACTTATCCATGGTAACGGTATGAAACCGACGGGTATTAACCGTACTCCAGTTTAGCTTTCCATGAAACTGCATTTAGGATTTCTCTCAGCCGATTGGAAATCCCTCTCTTGAAAATCGTTTCTCATGTACTTATAACCTTCGGCGCTTTTTCGACTATAGCTATTTAGCGATATTATAAAAAACTTTAAGTCCAATGTCAATTATAACTTTTATATACTCTCATATGATTTAGTATAACTCTCATAATGGTAAGCAATGGCACAGCGACAATCAATCCTACAACGCCAAATAATTGGCCACCGAGCAATAGTGCGAATATGATCGCAACTGGATGTATATTAATACTTTTTCCTACAATATATGGAGCTAATAAATTCCCCTCAATAACCTGAATCGCAAATATGGCTAATATAACAAAGATCACCTGATGTCCAGGCATGGTAAACGTAATTGCCACGGCTGGTAACGCCCCGATAATTGGCCCAAAATAAGGAATGATATTTGTTACTCCCATAATAATCGCCAGCAGTAATGCGTATTTTATATTTAATACTTGAAAAACAATCCACGAGGCGAGCCCCACAAATAAACAGACAAGCAGTTGTCCGCGAATATACTTCCCTAAACTCTCATCAATTGCATAAATCATCTTACTTGTCTGTTTCCGATATCTAGCAGGAATGAAATGTTTTAGGTAACCTTTAATCTTTTGATAGTCCTTAATAAAGTAAAACACCAATACAGGAATGACAGTAAGAAATATAATCATATCAAAAATTCGAGCAAATCCACCAATCAAATTCTCCAAAATGTTCCCCAAACCTGATTCAATTCGTGTAACAAGCTGATCCATTTTGTCATGAACCATTTCAGGAAGAAAAGACGTATATTCGTATAATTGATAAATCAAACCTTCATACATGTTGATAAAAACCGGCAACTGCTCATTTAAATCATGGAGCTGATGTACTACCGCAGGATATACACGGTAAATCAGATAAGCAGATCCACCAAAGAATGCAATATAAATAAAAAGAATGGCAAAACTTCGAGGTATATTAAGCTTGTGCAATTTGCTGACGACGGGATATATCAGATACGCGATCAAACAGGAAACGAGAAAAGGAGAGAGCAGTTTTAAAAGAAAGGAAAAAATAGACCCATACAACGGAAAAAGCTTGTAGAGTAAATAGATGAATAGAAATACAAGAATACCAATGATAATCCAGTAAAGTAAACTTAGCGCTTTTTTATTTCGAAACATCCCATCTCTCCTTAGCACACAATATTACCCTGCTTAGGCAGCTAAGGATTACCATTGTATTTTTCTCTCCTCATCTGAAAACAAATCATCAAGAGAGCTTAATGACCCATCCACTTCCACTTGATGTACAGCTAATTGATTATTGACGACAGACATTTCAATGAAACATGTCCAGCAATAATACTGCTGTGTACCAATTTTTCCTAAATCCTTTCCGTTGCAATTCGGGCATCGCATAATCATCCGTATAACACCTCAAAAAAGTAAATTATTATGCTATGCTTGCCCGATAAGAGATAAATTATACATTTTTACATGAAATCATATGGTGTTATTTCTTCTTCATCGTTTCCCGCTCCAGGGACCACCGGATTGTTTTGGATTCTTTCCTTTAATTGTTCTTTTAATGTAGTGTACCTTTTATTTGTATCCATTGTTCGAATACCCCGTAAAAATGCCTGCTCCTGTCCACAAATAATCAAAGATTGCTTGCTTCTTGTAATGGCAGTATATAACAGGTTTTTTCTGAGCATTCGGTTATATGCCGAAACAACAGGAAGAATAACAATCGGAAATTCACTGCCTTGTGATTTATGAATGGAAATGCAATATGCATGCATGATATTGACATAGTCCTTGCGTTCATAAACCACTTCTTTATCCTCAAAAAGGATAACCAGCTGCTCTACATTCTCTTTATTCTCATCTTCTTCAAAAATGGCCACAACTTCTCCAATATCCCCATTATAAACTCCATTTTCCGGCTGGTTGACAAGCTGAAGCACTTTATCCCCGACACGAAATACAGCATCCTTTGTCCTTACCTCCCGTTTTCTTGGTGTTTTAGGATTAATTAACTGCTGTAATTCTTTATTTATCATTGTAATCCCTGCTTGTGAGCGATACATCGGGGCAAGGACTTGCATATCTTTCAGATCAATCCCTTTGTCTTTTGCTCTAGTGAAAATTTCCATTATTACATCAAGCATTTGATTTTCAAAGCACCTAATAAAACTGAAATCTCTATCATTTTGTAATTCAGTAGCTGCGTTATTTTTTATTTCATGGGCGAGTTGAATAATCTTTGAACCTTGTTTCTGGCGATATACTTCGTTAAGACTCACATATGGAAGTAATTCACTGCTTAGTAAATCAGATAAAACTTGACCAGGTCCAACAGAAGGAAGCTGATCCTCATCCCCTACCAGAAGGACCTGCATGTCATCCGGTATTGCTTTGAACAAGTGATTGGCAAGCCAGATATCTACCATGGAAAACTCATCAACGATTAAATACTTACCAGTCAATTGCTCATTTTGGTTTTTTTCAAACCCACTCTTCCCATCCCATCCCAATAAACGATGGATGGTGACGGCAGACAGGCCGGTAGACTCGTTTAATCGTTTCGCAGCTCTTCCGGTAGGTGCAGTTAAAACAAACGGATATTCTGATTTATCATCATACGCTTGTGGGTCAAGCTCCATATTATGAATTGCAGCATATGCATTAATGATACCCTTGACGACCGTTGTTTTTCCTGTGCCTGGACCACCAGTTAAAATCATAACCTTGGAATGAAGTGCCTGATTTATGGCAGTAAACTGCTCTTTTCCATAACTTAACACCTCCGCTTCCTCGATGTCGCCAGTGATTTTCATTAATTCTGCCAAGGTCGTCTGGTCTTCAATGGGATTATTGATCAGTCTTTTTAAATTGGAAGCAAAGCCATCCTCTGCATAATATAATGAGGGTAAATAAATATTCCCATTCTGGATAATAATTGTTTTATTCGTATTTAATTCATTCAATCTTTCAGAAATGATTTCCCCTGTCAAGTTGTTGCTGGATAAAAGGTTCAACATCTGATGGACACAGTCTTCCAATGGCAGATAAACATGTCCTTCCTGTATGCTCCTTTGCAAAACATAAATACACCCAGCACCAATACGATTAGGGTGTGTTAAGGACAAGCCGTTAAGCCGTGCTATTTCGTCTGCAGTCTGAAAGCCAAAGCCTTCTATATCAAAAACATACCGGTATGGATCTTCCTCTAAAATGTCAATTGCTTCCTCTTTGTATTCCTGATATATTTTTTGAGCCATTTTCAAACCAATACCGTACTTGGATAAATAGATGACAATGTGTTCAAACCCCTGATTTTCCCGGAGTTTTCCAATCATCAGCTCCCTGGTTTCTTTCTTTATTCCCGGTACTTCTGCCAATTCCTCAGGATCCCTTAGGATTTTCGAGATGGCATGCTCACCAAGTTGTTCTACAATTTTAGTTGCTGTTTTCTCACCGACACCATAGAATAAATCACTCGATAAATATGCGATAAGTCCATCTCTCGTATCAGGAATATAAGTTTGATAGGAATTCACTTTATAATGCAGGCCGAATTTGAAATGTCTCTCAAATTCACCATAAAAACAGTAGGTGGTTTGTTCCTGAAGGTTGGAAAAATATCCTTTGGCAACAATTTCTTTTTCTTTATAATCTTCATTTGTTGCCTGCACTTTTATTTTCACAATTGAAAAATGTTCATTTTCATTGTGAAAAATGGTATACAGAAGTTCGCCTTTAATATATCCTTTTTCTTCATTGGATTGTTTATCCATTCCCATCAAAAAACAACCTCGCTATCCTACTTTTCATTCATTATGTCTTCTGTATTTTTCTTCCCATTTGTTGCAAGCACATGATCCGGCTGGATACGAAGTGCTTCATCAAAATGATTTAAAGCCAGCATTGCGTCATCATTAAAGAGTGCGATGACTCCAAGATTATAATGAGCATCACTATGATCTGCATTTCTTTCCAATACCGCTTTAAAAACATTCGCTGCATCAGTAATATAATCACTCTGTGCAAGTGAAAGTCCATATTGAAATAGAATTTCTCCATCTTCCGGTGCCAACTCGCTGGCTCTTAAAAGATAGGGTTGGGCAAGTTTATGCTGCTCATCCTGCTGAAAACTCATGCCCAACATGAAATATACATCACTTTCATCAAGACCTAGATCAATCGCTTTCTGAAAATTCACTTTTGCCTTTGAAAAATTTGATTGTTCAAAGTATAGGTTACCTAACCCGTAATAGGCTGTGGCGGTTTTTTCATCCAGATCAACAGCCCTTTCAAAAAAACGCTGTGCATGTTCAGGGTCATTTACATGTAAAAGCAGATTACCAAAGTTTACATATCCAACTGGATCCGTCGGGTTTTCTTCAATAATTTCATTAAAAAGTTTTGCTGCATCTTCGAATTTATTTTCTTTCATATAATTTATAGCCTGTGTATTTTTATCCATGAGAAAACTCCTTACTTATCCGACATAGTCCAGTGCATGATTATTCTTAATTATTTCATCAATGGTCCCACCGCCCAGGCATACCTCGCCATTATAAAAAACAACTGCCTGACCAGGTGTAATTGCCCGTTCGCTCTCGGCAAATTCCACATGCACTTTTCCATCATCCAAAAGATTAACCGTTACTTTACTGTCTTTTTGGCGGTAACGGAATTTCGCCGTACAGGTGAATTTTTCATTGATAACATCAGAATTTATCCAGTTCAAATCTGTTGCAATCAAACCGTCAGAATATAATTTCTCATTACTGTACCCCTGTTCGACATATAACAGATTATCTTTCAAGTTTTTCCCTACTACAAACCATGGATCTCCAGCTCCGCCAATTCCAAGCCCCTGACGCTGCCCAAGTGTATAATACATCAACCCATCATGACGCCCTTTAACAACACCATCTAATGTCGTCATTTCACCTGGCTGTGCCGGCAAATATTCGCTCAGAAAATCTTTGAAATTTCTTTCTCCAATAAAACAGATTCCTGTACTGTCTTTTTTTGCGGCTGTTGCCAGCTCATGTTCTTTGGCAATTTCCCTTACTTTGGATTTTGGCATATGTCCTAATGGGAACATTACTTTTGCCAATACATCTTCAGACAGTTGATTAAGAAAATAGGTCTGATCTTTGTTATCATCCACACCACGAAGCATTTCATAACGTCCGTCAGTTTCTTGTACTTGTGCATAATGTCCCGTTGCCAAATAATCTGCTCCCAATGACATGGCATGGTCTAAAAATGCTTTGAATTTTATTTCCTTATTACACATGACATCCGGGTTTGGTGTCCTCCCTGCCTTATATTCATCCAGGAAGTAAGTAAATACTTTGTCCCAATATTGTTTTTCAAAGTTAACAGCATAGTATGGGATATCCAGTTGGTTACATACGCGGACAACATCATCAAAGTCCTCTGTAGCTGTACACACACCAAACTCATCGGTATCATCCCAGTTTTTCATAAAAATACCTACAACGTCATAACCTTGTTCTTTCAGGAGTAGAGCTGCAACGGATGAATCCACTCCACCGCTCATTCCAACTACTACGCGTATATCTTCATTGTTTTTCATTTTATTCACTTTCCCTTTTTACGTTAATCGTTTTACAACTTTTGCAACCCGCCTGGCTGCTTCCGTTATATTTTCCATCGTATTATAAATTCCAAAACTAAAACGAATCGAGTTCGTTGTACATTCATTATTTTTGCCAAACATAGCAGACAATACATGCGATGGCTCTACAGACCCTGCCGTACAGGCACTACCACTGGAGGCTGCAATACCATCAAGATCAAAATTGGTTAGCAGTGTTTCAACATTCATCCCCGGAAAACTCAGATTTACAATCGAAGCAATCGATGCGTCATAATCTCCGTTTACCTCGAATTTCACATCATTTTCTCCAAGCTCTTTTAAAAAATGGTCTTTATAGCTTTGATAAAGCTTTATTCGTTCTTCTTTATGTTTTATCATCAGTTCAACAGCCTTTTTGAAACCAACAGCGCCAACTACATTTTCCGTTCCGGCACGGCGCTTCCTTTCTTGTTCTCCACCGAACTGGAGTGGATTTATTTTCACATCCTCCGAAACATATAAGAATCCAATACCTTTTGGTCCATTTATTTTATGGGATGACACTGTCAGCATGTCAATACCTATTTCCTTAACATCTATATCCAGCAGTCCAAATGCCTGAACTGCGTCTGTATGGAAATATGCTTGATGATCTTTTAAAAGCTTCCCAGCCTCTTCAATTGGTTGAATCACGCCGGTCTCATTATTCACATACATAACAGATACCAATATCGTCTCATCTTTCAATTCTTTTTTCAGATCATCCAATGAAATTTTCCCATCTTCATATACTGGTAAATACGTAACATTAAACCCTTGCTTCTCAAGATTTTCCGCTGTATGAAGTGTTGCATGATGTTCTTGGGCTGTGATAATTATATGATTTCCTTTCGCACGGTTGCCCATCGCGGTCCCGATAAGTGCAAGATTATCCGATTCCGTTCCACCACTTGTGAAAATAATCTCTTTTTCATTCGCATGAATACTACGTGCCATTACATGTCTTGCTTCATCCAGCAGCTGTCTCGCTTTTCGGCCGAAGGAATGGACACTGGACGGATTTCCAAACACTTCTTGATATACAGGATACATGGCATCAATAACTTCTCTGTCCATCGGAGTCGTTGCTGCATGATCCATATAAATTTGTTCCATACGTACCTTTCCTTCCTATTTAAAACAATCAGTTAAATGTAAAACATATATGCTTTCTGTGGTTCATCATCATTATGATGGCTTAAATCATCTAAAGTAGTCGTGTCAAGCACATCTTTTACAGCATCACGCACTCGTCCCCACAATGCCTGCTTTGCCGGTTCTTCATCTTCAATTCCTTCAACCGGCGTAATAGGACCCTCAAGTACACGAATAATGTCACCAGCAGTAATTTCATTGGGTTTTTTGGCCAGAATATATCCGCCATATGCCCCGCGAATGCTTTTTATTAATCCCGCATTTCTAAGTGGCGACGCTAGCTGTTCCAAATAATGTTCGGACAGATTGTTGTCACGCGCAATTGATTTAAGGGAGGTCGGACCCTCTCCACTTTTTTTTGCTAATTCTATCATAATGGTTAGTCCATACTTTCCTTTAGTTGAAATCTTCATTTACTCCACCTCTATTTATGTTAAGTGCTTTTGCATTGATCACTACTAATTCATTAATACATGATATTATAGCATGAAATCAATACTTCTTGCATTTTATCAGTATTACATTTACGGTAAAATATATAAGTTTTTATTATAATACAAAGGAAGATAAAAAATGAAACAAAAACCACTCGCTTTTCGAATGAGACCTTCGCATATTAATGAAATCATCGGCCAGGAACACTTGGTAGGTGAGGGTAAAATATTAAATCGCATGATAAAAGCAGAGCGATTGGCATCAATGATTCTTTTCGGACCACCTGGTACCGGTAAAACCTCCATGGCAGTCGCATTAGCCGGTAGTCTGGGTAAATCTGTTAAAAAGCTTAATGCAGTTGCAGATAAAAAAAAGGATATGGAAATTGTAGTGGAAGAGGCAAAAATGATGGGCCAGGTGGTTTTAGTCCTGGATGAAGTCCATCGCCTTGACAAAGCAAAACAAGATTTCTTGCTACCACATCTGGAAAGTAACTTAATTACATTAATCGGATGTACAACAAGCAACCCATACCACTCCATTAATCCGGCAATCAGAAGCAGATGTCATTTATTTGAATTGCATTCTCTCACTGTCGAAAATGTAAAAACAGCCATAAAACGGGCTACAAACGATGAAACTAATGGATTGGGACAAGTGAATGTTACGATCACTGATGATGCGTTAGATCATTTTGCCATCAGTGCAAATGGAGATATGCGCTCAGCTCTAAATGGCCTTGAACTTGCTGTCTCCTCCACACCAAAAAGGGAAAATGAACAAATTATAATAAATCTGGAAACCGCTGAAGAATGTATGCAGAAAAAAAGTTTTTCTCATGATAAAGGAGGAGATGCCCATTATGATGTGCTCTCAGCTTTTCAAAAGTCGATTCGTGGCAGTGATGTCGATGCAGCGCTTCATTATCTGGGCAGATTGATTGAAGCAGGAGATTTGGATAGCATTGCACGTCGCATGATTGTTATTGCCTATGAAGATATCGGCCTCGCAAATCCGCAGGCAGGCCCACGGGCAATTGCTGCTGTTCAGGCTGCCGAACGATTAGGTTTTCCGGAAGCACGCATTCCACTGGCTGTAGCCATAGTGGAATTGGCACTCTCTCCAAAATCAAATACTGCATATAAAGCACTTGATGAAGCATTGTCTGATATTCGCAGTGGCAAAAGTGGTGATATCCCTGCACACTTGAAAGACTCACATTATCAGGGTGCACAAACATTAGGCAGAGGTGTCGATTACAAATATCCACATAACTATGAAGGTGCTTGGGTAAACCAGCAATATTTGCCTGATTCTATAAAAAACAAACACTATTATAGCCCAAAAAACTCTGGCAAATTCGAAAAAGCTATGAAACAGGTATATGAAAAAATCCAGAATGATAAAGCCAACCATGTATAATTCCTCTTTATACGGTAACAATAGATATAAATATCCGAAAACTATTTATTTATTGGTATCCGAAAAAGGAGTTGAATATAATGGTGAAAGTCAGGCAGGATGCATGGTCCCACGAAGATGACTTATTGCTCGCAGAAACGGTGTTGCGCCACATTAGAGAAGGAAGCACTCAATTAAACGCATTTGATGAAGTTGGTGACAAACTAAATCGTACTTCTGCAGCTTGTGGTTTTCGATGGAATGCAGAAGTGCGTATGAAATATGATAATGCTATTGATCTTGCAAAGAGACAGCGAAAAGAGAAAAAACGGGCAATGGTTGCGAATACGAAAACCCCAGCCCTGAGAAAACCTGTAATAGAGATTCCCCAAAGCAATGAAGAGCAACCGGACGCTAATACATCACCTGGAGCAGAAGAATCTTCGATAACAATGGATATGGTTATTCGCTTTTTAAAAGAAGTAAAAAAAGACTATCATGCTTCCAATCAATCAAAAGTATCGATGGGAAAAATGCAAAAGGAAAATATGGATTTGAAAGAACAAGTAAATCAATTAGAAAAACAGCTGGAGCAAACAAAAAATCAGTTATCCACGATACAGGAAGATTATCAGGTATTTATCCAAATTATGGACAGGGCCAGGAAAATGACGGTACTTGATGATCAAGGTTCAATGTCAACGCCTGCTTTTAGAATGGATAAAAACGGAAATTTAGAACAGCTTGCACAAGGAAACTAATAAGCAAAAACGAACCCGATTACACCATGAGGTAATCGGGTTCGTTTTCTTATGTATACTATCAATCCCAATCGTGCCGTCTAAGTCAAGTTTTGATCCCGCTTTTGGCAGGTGGGTGTTCTGCTTTATGTTTCTTATGCTACCTCAGATTAAGTAAAATGAGGTGTGCATGCACCATAAAAACCAATCGAACTCCCAAGTATATAATTGTTCGGTCAAAATACTTTTAATAGACGAACACATCAGGATTGGTAGTTATCTATTTATTTTGTAAATTTATCTTAACATAGCAATTATTTTATTTCAAGTACTGTAATTATAAAATATCCAGTATAACCTTACGGGCTACTACCGTGTTAAACATTCAGTCTTTTTTTTCGTGTAGCTGAATATTTAATTCTTGAAGTTGTGTTTCTGTCACTTCACTTGGCGCATCCGTTAATAAATCTGAAGCTGAAGCAGTTTTCGGGAATAAAATAGTATCTCTTAGATTTGATCTCCCTGAAAGCAGCATGATAATACGATCAAGGCCCAGTGCGACTCCTCCATGAGGCGGTGCACCATATTCCAATGCCTCAAGTAAGAAACCGAATTGTTCATGCACTTCTTTCTGTGTAAATCCCAATGCCTTAAACATTTGATCCTGCAGTTCTTTTTTATGAATTCTTACAGAGCCTCCACCTAACTCATAACCATTTAATACAAGATCATACGCATTTGCACGGACATTTGCAGGATCTGTTGTTAATTCAGGAATATCCTCTTCAACCGGAGATGTGAATGGATGATGAGCAGCAAAATATCTGCCAAGTTCTTCATCATACTCCAACAGTGGCCAATCCGTCACCCAAAGGAAGTTAAATTTCGATTCATCAATCAGTTCCAATTCTTTACCAAGCTTTAAGCGTAGCGCTCCTAAGCTGTCGTATACCACAGGCGTCTTATCTGCTACAAATAACAATAAATCCCCGTTCGTTGCATTGGCTCTCGAAAGAAGTCCCGATTTTTCCTCGTCTGTCAAAAACTTGGCTATCGGCCCCTTCACTTCATCATCTTCCACTTTCAACCATGCAAGACCCTTTGCACCATATATTTTTACAAATTCAGTCAGCTTATCGATTTCCTTGCGTGAATAGTGACCTGCCTGTCCCTGGACATTCAACAATGCTACTTTTCCACCTGCATTAATTGCCCCTTCGAATACTTTAAATGTCGAGTTGCCAAGAATATCCGATACATGGATCAGTTCCATACCAAATCTCGTATCCGGTTTATCCGATCCGAAACGTTCCATCGCCTCGTCATATGGCATTCGCTTCAAAGGTAGTGAAATATTAATATTCTTAACTTCTTTCAAAACATGCTGCATCATTTTCTCCGTCATTTCCATGATCTCATCACTTGTTAAGAAAGATGTTTCGATGTCTATTTGCGTAAATTCCGGCTGACGGTCAGCCCTAAGATCTTCATCACGGAAACATCGTGCAATCTGATAGTATTTTTCAAAGCCACCCATCATAATCAATTGCTTAAATAGCTGTGGAGATTGCGGAAGTGCATAGAATTCTCCCCCATGCACGCGGCTTGGAACCAGGTAGTCACGAGCTCCTTCCGGGGTGCTTTTCGTCAGAATTGGTGTTTCCATTTCAAGAAATCCATCATTATTCAAAAAGGTACGTACCGCCTGTGTCGTCTGGTGTCGAAGCTTGAAAATCTTTTGCATTGGTGCTCTGCGTAAATCCAAATATCGATATTTAAGACGAAGGTCTTCTGCCACATCTGTTTCATCCTTTATTGTAAGAGGTGGTGTTTTGGATTTATTAAGTATTTTAATGTCAGAGACCATAACTTCAATTGCACCCGTATCCATTTTGGGGTTTACTGTTGATTTATCCCGCTGTACAACCTTACCTTGTACTTCGATTACAAATTCTGTTCTGACAGTATCCGCAATTTCCAACGCCTCTTTGGAATTATCAGGATTAAAAACAATTTGGACCACACCGGATTTATCACGTAAATCAATGAATATTAATCCACCCAAGTCTCGGCGTGTCTGTACCCACCCTTTTAATAATACAGTCTGGTCTATGTTTGTTTCACGTAATGTACCGGCCTCGACCCGTTTACTCATTGTCATTTCCTCCTCGAAGTTTTTTCTGCATGCTTTCAACTAACTGCGAAATAGGAAGTTCGGTTTGTTCGCCGGTTTCCATTGACTTTACATTTATAACCTGCCGTTGAAGCTCATCCTCACCTAAAATCAAAACATATTTTGCCCTAAATCGATCGGCTGCTTTAATTTGAGCCTTCATTTTACGTCCCAGATAATCTTTATCCACCTGGATACCACTACTTCTCAATTCATGAACAAGTCGAACAGCTTCCTTTTCTTCCTTCTGTCCTGCTGCCACAAAAAAGCAATCTAACTTATCATCAACCGGGATTTTAACATTTTCTGCCTCCAAGGCCATTAATAATCTTTCAAGGCCCATTCCAAATCCGATTCCTGGTGTATCAGGACCTCCCAATTCTTCGGTGAGACCATTATATCTTCCGCCCCCGGCTAATGTTGTAATGGCACCAAATCCGTCTGCTTCACTCATGATTTCAAAAGCTGTATGATTATAATAGTCGAGTCCCCGAACTAAATTTTTATCTACTACATACTCGATTCCCATCATTGTCAAATAATCTTTTACCTGTGTAAAATATTCTTTCGACTCTTCATTTAAGTAATCCAAAATGGAAGGAGCTGTTTTCATTGATGGATGATCACGATCTTTCTTGCAATCGAGAATACGCAATGGATTCTGCGTCAGTCTGGTCTGACAGTCCTGACAAAGTTCATGTTTATGTGGCGAAAAATGATTCACCAATGCTTCGCGGTGATTGTTTCTGCTTTCATTATCCCCGAGTGAATTTATAACCAATTTTAAGGATTTCAATCCAAGCTCCTGATAACATTTCATTGCCAGATCAATCACCTCTGCATCCACAGCCGGGTTAGCACTTCCTAATACTTCCACACCAAATTGATTTAATTGGCGCATTCTTCCTTTTTGTGGACGCTCGTATCGAAACATTTGGGCAAAATAATAAAGTTTAACCGGCTGTTTAGGGTCGCCAAACAGTTTATTCTCCACAAAAGCCCGTACAACAGATGCTGTACCTTCCGGGCGTAATGTCAGACTTCTCCCGCCCCTGTCTTCAAACGTGTACATTTCTTTTTGCACGATATCTGTGGAATCACCAACCCCACGCTGAAAAACTTCAGTATGTTCAAATAGTGGTGTACGTATTTCATTAAAATGATATCGATCACAAAGGTCTTTGATTTTTTCCTCTACAAATTGCCATTTCCTTACATCAACCGGTAAAATATCAACGGTCCCTCGTGGTGCTTTCATCGTCATTTGGAGTCCCCCCTAATTCTTTCGTAAATACAAAAAAAACCCTTATCCCCTAAAATATAAAGGGACGAGAGTTTACCCGCGTTGCCACCCTAGTTGACGCTATTCTTTTATTAGCATCCGCTCTTCACAGTTAACGCCTGCAAAACGTCTGTATCTACTATCGATTCGATACAGAGCCTCTGGAGTGTCTTTCATTGGACCAGTCTCTCGCGAAAATGTTTTCAGCCAATGACATTTTCTCTCTTCTCCAAGTGGTATCCAATTACTTTTTCCTTCACCGGTTTTGACTTCTATACATTCGAATGTCTATTATCTTAATAGCTTGATGTTTGAATGTCAAGCACGATTAATTTTTTTCTTTAACATTTTAACTTCCCCTAGAGTAATCCCGAATTCTTCAGCTATTTCCATGTGGTTTGCATGTCCTTGCAATTCCATAAAGTGGTGTAAATCAACACCTGTTACTTCTTTACTCATAGACACATTCCATTGTTTATCATTAGATCGCATAACAATCATACCTCCTCAACTATATATTAGCTTTGCCTAATCCACAAGTTTTTATTATACTTGGAGTAGAAAACCAATCCATATAAGGGGGACATTTGTTTGCATTTTAAAAGAACAACATTATGTATGTTCAGTATCTATGTAGTGCTTCTATTTTTTTCACCCCCCGTTCTTGCAAATGAGGCTGTTGTTAATGAGGATAATTTAAATATCCGCAGTGGCCCTGGAACTGATTATGACCAAATAGGACAGGCAGCTGCCGGAGATGTCTATACAATCATTCAGACACGGAAGGATTGGGTGGAAATTGAACTGGATAAGGAGCATTCAGGCTGGGTTACTAAAGAATACATAACAATTAACAGTGAGGATGGAGTGGAAGAAGTTAACGGACAGTCTATTACCATTCAATATGATAATACACATCTGCGCAGTGCCCCTTCAACGGACTCCGACATTATCCATTTCGCCAAAAAGGGAGAAGACTACCAAATAATTGGCCGAAAGGGAGAATGGGCTGAAATAAAACAGGATGACACCACTGGTTTTGTTTTAAATAAGTTTGTTGATAAGCGAAAGAGTAAATCTTCCTCTGACGGCGGCTTCACCAATAAAACTATTGTTATTGATGCAGGACATGGGGGACGTGATGTAGGAGCTATAGGCGCCACCGGGGTATTTGAAAAAGACATAGCTTATCTGACAGCTCGCGAACTGGAGCATGAGCTTACAATGCTTGGAGCAAATGTTTTATTGACCAGATCAGAGGATGAATTTATATCTCTTGGAAGCAGGACAAGCTACGGGAACCATATGGATACAGACGCATTTATAAGTATTCATTATAACAGTACACCTTCATTACCTGATGTCACAGGGATCGAAACCTATTATTACCATGATCAGCATAAAACACTTGCGGAATATATCCAAACAGAGTTAATTAAAGAAACAGAGGGACAGGACCGCGGAATAACATTTGGGGATTATTTAGTAATCAGGCAAACCTTTAAACCCGCTGTATTATTGGAATTGGGTTTTATATCCAACCCGGAGCATGAAGCGCTCCTGAAAACCACCACTCATCAAAAGAAAATAGTAACAGGAATTATCAATGGGTTAGGGAAATACTTCGCAAATGACTAAAGGGATGGTCTAAATCCATCCCTTTTATTTATCCCTGCTGTCCAGGATTAACGTTACCGGACCAGCATTAGTAAATTGTACATCCATCATTTCCCCGAATTCACCTGTTTGTACATTTACGCCCTTATCTATTAACAATTGATTAAATTTTTCATATAGTTCCTTCGCATGAGCTGGCTTAGCTGCCTGCATAAAGTTTGGTCTTCTCCCTTTACGTGTATCACCATATAATGTGAATTGCGAAATGGACAGAATGCTTCCGGCAACATCCTCCAAAGATAGATTCATTTTCTCATTTTCATCCTCAAAAATACGTAA
This sequence comes from Virgibacillus ainsalahensis, assembly GCF_055380755.1. Lineage (NCBI taxonomy): Bacteria > Bacillati > Bacillota > Bacilli > Caryophanales > Bacillaceae > Virgibacillus > Virgibacillus ainsalahensis. Next base: position 2,059,226 of record NZ_AP043943.1, read on the forward strand.
ATGAATAATTTTATTTATAAGATATTTTACATCTTCAATAGTGTCTTCATGTGTTACTCCAAGTAGAACAACCAATCCGTTTTCGATTTCCCCCACTGTTTTTTCATTTACGTTAACACATCCGTTTTTCGCCCGCTGAATAACTGTTTTCATTTATAGAATCCCCTTTAAATTCCTTTTACAACTAGTGCACTGTTCTTGTTACAGTGTATACATCTTTGATTTGTTTGACCCGCTCAACAATCTTCCTTAAATGACCAGTATTATGAATGAGAATGGTTAATTGGATAATCGCCATTTTATTTCTATCCGACCTGCCGTTTACATGGGTTATATTTGTTTTCATTTCATTTAATGCCTGCAGCACTTCATTAAGTAGTCCTCTTCGGTCATAACCAGATATTTCCAAGTCGACATGGTATTGTTTTTGGGCATGCTGGTCACCTTCCCATTCTACATGTAAATAACGCTGTTTCGCTTCTTCTGTCTGTACATTTGGACAATCAGCACGGTGAACGGAAACACCTCTGCCTTTTGTGATATAACCAACAATTGCATCACCCGGTACTGGATTACAGCATTTTGCCAGCCGAACTAAAAGGTTGTCCACACCTTCAACCCGAACACCGGAATCTCCTTTTGGTGACTTCTTTTGTTTGAAGTCGGTATTTACTTCTTCGATCGTTTTTGCAAGATCCTGCTCTTTTTGTTTCCTCTGGCGAATTTTATCTGTAAGGCGTGTTGCTATAATTGCAGCAGTTATCCCTTGGTAACCTACTGCTGCATACATATCATCCTCACTTGAAAAATTAAATTTTTCCATGACGCGTTCAAGATTTTCCTGTGTTAATACATCCTTTGGTTCAAGTGACAGATCATGTATTTCTTTATCAACTGCCTCTTTACCTTTTATGATGTTTTCTTCACGTCGTTGTTTTTTGAAAAACTGTCTTATTTTATTCTTCGCCTGTGAAGTCTGTGTGATTTTCAGCCAGTCCTGTGAAGGCCCATAGGAATGTTTAGATGTCATGACCTCAATAATATCGCCATTCTTCAGTTGATAATCAAGCGGCTCCATCTTACCGTTGATTTTTGCTCCTATTGTTTTATTTCCAATTTCCGTATGAATTTTGTAAGCAAAATCAAGTGGAATGGAACCAGAAGGAAGTTCAATTACGTCTCCTTTTGGAGTAAAAACATAGACCATATCGGAAAATAAATCGACTTTAAGGGACTCCATGAATTCCTCAGCATCATTTGTTTCACTCTGCCAATCCAGGATTTCCCTGAACCAAGTCAATTTTTCTTCAAAAGACTTTTTGCTATTTTTTATCTGGCGCCCCTCTTTATATGCCCAATGCGCAGCAATCCCATATTCTGCAATTTCATGCATTTCCTTTGTCCTGATTTGTACTTCGAGCGGATCACCCTTGGGTCCTATTACCGTTGTGTGCAAAGACTGATAAAGATTTTGTTTTGGCATGGCAATGTAATCTTTAAACCTTCCAGGCATCGGTTTCCAACATGTATGAATAATGCCCAAAACGGCATAGCAATCTTTAATGCTGTCAACAATTATACGTACTGCCAACAAATCATAAATTTCATTAAATTGCTTGTTTTGCTTGGCCATTTTTTGATAAATACTATATAAATGCTTTGGTCTTCCTGACATATCCGCTTCGATATTAACATCTTTAAGCTGTGCATCTACTTCAGTCATTACTTCTTTAATATAGGATTCACGCTGTTCTCTTTTTTGCTTCATTAGTTGGACAATACGGTAATACTGCTGTGGGTTCAAATATCGTAATGCTGTATCTTCTAATTCCCATTTAATCGTTGAGATTCCTAAGCGATGTGCCAATGGAGCAAAAATTTCCAGTGTTTCATTAGAAATACGCCGCTGCTTATCAGGCCTTAAATGCTTTAACGTTCGCATATTGTGCAATCGATCCGCAAGTTTTATTAAGATTACACGAATGTCCTTTGCCATTGCCACAAACATTTTCCGATGATTTTCGGCCTGTAATGCTTCCTTGGATTTATATTTAATCTTACCCAGTTTTGTCACACCATCAACAAGCATCGCTACTTCATGATTGAATGTTTCCTCTAATTCTTTAAATGTAACTGTTGTATCTTCAATAACATCATGTAACAGACCGCCGGCAATTGTCTCTGCATCCATTTCCAGATCAACCAGAATCCCTGCTACCTGAACAGGATGAATGATATAAGGCTCCCCCGATTTTCGATACTGATCCTTGTGTTCATGCGCTGCATAGTTATATGCACGAGAAATCAGATCAGTATCTTCTTCAGTTAGGAACTCTCCAGCTTTACTCATAATGTCATCTATTGTTAATATATTATCTTTTGCCATGTAATCACCTTTACTCACTCGCTGTCTGAAATGTTTAATATATATACATTCTATAGTACCAAAATAATTGTCTAAATGTACAGACAAACCCAATGTATTTACGTCGTCTGGAAAAATATATAATAAGAGGTCTGATGATATCGAAGTTTATCATCAGACCTTTAAATGTTATATACTAATATTGCATTAATGTTAAAACATCGTAGCCGTCCAGTTTTTCCATTCCATCAAGATAGCTGAGCTCAATGATAAATGCACACCCGGCTACTATTCCCCCAAGTTCTTCCACTAAATTGATGGTCGCTTCAATTGTACCTCCTGTGGCCAGCAGGTCATCTGTGATCAATACACGTTGCCCTGGTTTAATGGCATCTTTATGTATGGTTAGAACGTTTGATCCATATTCCAATCCATACTCTGTTTTAATAACTTCACGTGGGAGTTTTCCCTCTTTTCTTACAGGGGCAAACCCGACTTCCATTGCATAAGAAACAGGGCATCCGATGATGAATCCACGCGCTTCGGGTCCTACAACAACGTCAATTTCTTTCTCACGGGCATATTCTACAATTTCATCAACCGCAGATTTAAACGCTTTTCCATTATCCATCAGTGGGGTAATATCTTTAAATTTAATTCCTTCTTTTGGCCAGTCTTCTACAATTTTAACATATTTTTTATAATCCATATGTTTGCTCCTCCTTGGGTCTTTCCAAATAATCCATACAAGTTGTAAACCATTTTTTCAGTTCCATGTAGTTGGAATAATATAATATCTTTTCTATTTCAGCTTGAGCCAGTCTCTCCTGATATGCATTTGATTCCTGCAAATCCTTTTTTAATGGGTGCGGATTTAATTCAATAACGCCATTTTCTATCTTAACAAAACCAAGTTCAAAAAATACCTTTGAAAGGAAGATGATACGATCTTTATTCCATCCTTTTGCTTTCATAATCGCCGATATTTCCTTTTTCAAGTCAATTGATTTTCTTTTTAAAATAAGTGCATAAAACCATTTAAATTCATCCCTGGACGGAAATGCAGTCAAATACGTACTTTCTTCTACATAATAACATGCATGGATATTGACCGGCTTTGTAATCCGGATAATTTCTTTTAATCTTTCCAGCGTTACAGGTAAATCAAATATATATAATTCATCTATTTCAGGCAGACTTCCTATATCTGTATCATATGTTATTTGCCGAACCTCAGCCGGAAGTATCCCCTTTTTATTACTAATGGCTAAATTTCTGTTATTTGATGCAATTGAATGCGTGTCTACACTATTTTTACCTCGGTGATCGAATAGTTGCCATTCCTCAATCTTCATATCCTGTATAATAATTTGTGCTTTTTTATTTCCATTCCATTCATTGATGCCGAGTTCTCCTGCAATCGTAACCGGTGTATGTGGTGAAATGTGCGGATGTAAATCGCCCATCCCAAAACCGATTCCATCTAATAATACACCGTCTTGTCTGAATTGGAGTTTCAGGTGGTTTCGTTTACTCCCAATTTGACGAACTTGGGATGGATTCTCCTTTAATTCAAAAACAGGCTTTGGATTTTTCATACCAAATGGTGCAAGTTGATTAATTTCATTAACTAGTTCTTCACTTATTTCAGGAAGATTGATTGTATGACTGATTTCTATTTCCTGCTTGAAGTCTTCTTCTGTAAGCTGTTCGTTAATTAATGTCTCAAGCGCTTCCTGTACGGTTTGCAAGTTTTCGTCCGGTATTGTCATCCCGGCAGCTTGAGAATGACCACCAAAATGTGTGAAATGTTCTCTTATTTTCATACAGTTTTGAAAAAGATCAAAAGCAGGAATACTTCTTGCAGACCCCTTTACTTGAGAAGTATCAGGCTTGATTGCTAATACAATTGCCGGTCGTTCATATTTTCGTACAAGTTTTGAGGCAACAATTCCAAGCACACCTTCATTCCAGCCTTCTTTTGCAACAATAATTACGTTATTCTCTTTATTGACCATTTCTTCAGCTTCTTTAACGATATTAGAAACGATTTGTTGTCTCTGTAAATTTAACTGCTGAATCTCTTGGGCGATATATTCTGCTTCCTCCTGTTCGTCTGTCATTAAAAGCTGTACAGCTAAATCTGCATCTTGAAGTCTGCCAACTGCATTTAACCTTGGCCCAATTAAAAATCCCACGTCTTCTTCTGTAACATTTCCCTCTATTTTACATATATGCTTTAATGCTTTTATTCCAGGATTATTCGTTGCTGTAAGTGCACGCAATCCATAAAAAGCAAGGATTCTGTTTTCATTTACCAGTGGAACCAGATCGGCAATCGTACCAATTGCAACAAAATCCAGCAAGTGTTTTGGAAAATAGCCCAGCAAGTGTTCTGCAAATTTAAATGCTACACCCACTCCTGCAAGTTCCTTAAAGAAATAACCCGGAGAACATTTCGGGTGCAGGATTGCAAAGGCGTCCGGTAATTCATCCTGTACTTCATGATGATCCGTAATGATTAAATCGATTCCCAATTGTTTGGCAATAGCTGCTTCCCGTACTGCAGCAATTCCATTATCAACAGTAATGATTAAATGGAAGCCATTTTCATATGCTTTTCTGAAGGCTTCTTCATTTGGACCGTAGCCTTCGGTAAAACGATTCGGTATATAATAATCATAATCGGCTCCAAGCTCCTGTAATGTTTTTAACAGTACAGTTGTAGAGCTTACCCCGTCTGCATCATAGTCTCCATATACTAGAATCTTCTCCTGTTGATCAATCGCTTTATGAACACGCTCGCACGCTTCCTCAATTGAATCAAGTTTAGCTGCGCTATATAAATCTTCTATATCAGGTGAGAGAAATTTTGCGGCTTCCTTTGCCGTTGTCACACCTCTTTGCAACAAAAGCTCTTTTATGACCGGTGAAAGACTGGTTGAATCATCCATCAATTTGACCGTGTCATCCTGTATTGTTGTATATTTCCAAATTGCCTTACTCTGTAACATAAATTCACCCCTGACTAATCTATTATACACATAGTTAACCAGAGGGAGCAATTAGATTTATTTCGTAGTTTATTTTTTTACAGATTTATTTTTTTCCTTTTTTCTTTCCTCCACCTTTAATCCGTTTTCCTGCAGTTTATTTTTCATTTTTTTATTTTCATCCTGCAATGATTTTATCTGACGCTGCAGTTGATATACTTTTACTACACCTGCAGCAGCTGTAATAATCCCGCCCATTAATACGGAAAACAGGATAATCAGGATCAGCGGAGATTCTCCACTCCAAAATAAATAATTCACTTCAACAGGATCCACATTTGTCACAGCAAATATCGCAACAATTATAACTACAATGATTGCCAGAATAACATAATATTGTCCCTTCATCCTTTTCCTCCTCATTTATATGTATTGTATTACTGCTAGTTAAATTACCCTGTTTCTTCATTTTTTAAGCATAGAACAAAAGCTCGGGGGAGGTTTGATGGGACGAGTAATCGCAGTCCCACTGTTTAGAGAACAGTCTCCTGGTTAAATTAGCTGTGTTTTCATGATAGATGGTGGCGGTATGCTCTTAGCCGCTATGTTGGTTTCTTAACGAACGAACAAATCCCCGGCACGTGTCATGTACCAGGGATTTATTAAACAAATTATACCTGCGGCCCTTCCACACGCTTTTTCTTTGTGAAATCAACCGGTCTTTTCTTAATCATTTTACCGCGCCAAACAAGCCATAACTGTGCGGCAATAAATAAGGAAGAGTAAGATCCCGCCAGCAGTCCAACCGCAAGTGCAATTGCAAATCCAGAAATCGATTCAGCCCCAAGAAACAGGAACGCCAGTACAGCTACCACTGTCGTTACCGTTGTATTGATACTGCGGGTAAATGACTGTACAATACTCCGATTTACAACACTTGCAAGCTGCTTAAAGGAAGTAATTCGTTTTTTATCTCTTAGATTTTCTCTAATTCTGTCAAAGATTACAATCGTGTCATTAATTGAATAACCGACGATTGTCAGCACTGCTGCAATGATGGTTACATCAAATTCAATCCGGGTAAAACTGAACACTGCCAGCAAGATAAACACATTATGCAACAGCGTAAGAATTGCTGTTAATGCAAAGAATAATTCAAAACGGAACGCTACATAAATAATCATTGCTACTGCAGCTATTGCAACTGAATAAATAGCATTTTTTACAAGTTCCTGCCCGACAATTGGCGAAACAACACTTACACTTGGATTCATTCCATATTTATCATTGAAAAATTGCTGTACTTCAGCAACTCTTGTATCGGAAAGAACCGTATCAAATCGCGTTACTGCAATTTCGTTATTTTCACCTGAAAGTACAATGGATTGTGCTTCTAAATCAAGCTGTTCCAGTCCTTCCTCAACTTCTTCAGTAGTTAAGCTCGATTCGGATACGATTTCAACTCGTGAACCACTTGTAAAATCAACTCCAGGATTCAACTGAAATAAAGCAAAGGAAACCGAGCCGAGTATAACCAGAATAATGGAAGCCATAAAGAATTTTTTCCTATGTTGTACAACATTAATCTCACGGTTAAAAATCTTTGGTTCTACTTGCGTATTATCAGCTATATCTTTAATATCCTTCTGTTTCACACCAAGCCAGCTTTTTCTTTCTTTCAGGAATTTGCTTTTTACCCATAGCCCCAACAGAAGCCTCGTTCCAAAGACTGCTGTCAGAAAACTGATTAATATACTGATAATCAGCATTGTCGCAAATCCTTTTACAGAGCTTGTACCGAAAATGAACAGAATTGCCGCTGCTAATAATGTTGTAATATTGGCATCGAATATGGTTGACAGGGAATTTTTCGTACCTGTTTTGAAAGATGCCATCACAGATTTACCTGTTCTTAGCTCCTCTTTCATTCTTTCAAAGGTAATCACATTGGCATCAACAGCCATACCAACTCCTAAGATTAATGCTGCCAATCCTGGAAGTGTCAATACACCATTCATTAAATTAAATACCAGTAAAACAAGGAATATGTAAATACATAAATTAATGGCAGCTATAATTCCAGAAAAGCGATAAACCACTATCATAAACAGAAAAATTAAACCAATTCCGACAAACGCGGCAAAAACAGTTTCATTTAATGCCTGCTCCCCAAATTGTGCTCCCACAGAGGTAGAATATATTTCTGTCATATCAACAGGCAATGAACCGGAATTGATAATATCTGCAAGCTGCTGCGCTGATTCTACTGTGAAGTCTCCACTGATTTGTACATTTGTGGTGTTTAATCGTTCACTAACGCCAGGGGCAGAAACAAATTTAGGATCTTCTTTCGTCATTTCCTCTTTATAGGAATCCCCTTCCTGATAATCCATCCAGATTACCAAACGGTTATCCGGAAAACCCATCTCCTGTATCTGTTGTGTAACTTCACCAAACAAAGAGGCATCCTGTAATTGTAAGGTAACTACAGGTGCATTGGTATTGGGATCGAAATCCTGTCTGGCACTGCCTTCCTGGATATCAGACCCATCCAATAATTCATTATCATTTACGTCACGGAAGGAGAGTCTAGCCGAGGTTGAGAGAATTTCCCGAGCTTCTGCCTGGTTTTCAACTCCAGCCAATTGAACCCGGATTCTATCCTCACCTTCAATATTAATTACAGCTTCACTGATTCCGAGTCGATTGACACGATCATTTAATGTTGAAACCGTACCTTCCAATAAGCTTCTAGTAACTTCTTCTCCTTCATCTACAGGCTCAATTTCGTATAATACTTCAAATCCGCCCTGAAGATCCAGACCTAAATTTATATCTTTTGTAATTCCTGTGACCGTTGTTCCAATCGTCCCCGCAAACACGAATACAATTAGAAAAAAGGCAACAATTCTGCCTCTGTTTTTCATTTACACTTTTCCTCCCTTTAATTACTCGGGTAAAATGTCAGGTACATTATTTTAAGCCTCTTTGCCATTTTCCTTTGTCAAAGCGGAAATAGACGCCATTAAGTCATCATTTTTATAGGCATTAACAGTCAAATAACTCAAGTAAATATTTGATCCGAGATGAAAAATATCCTGAACGATTTCATACAGCCGTTTTTCAGGATCACCTTTCCAGACTTTTTGAACAAGACAATTCCACACATCTTCACGTGTTACTTTTTCATAACCCATCAGGTGAAATTCACGGGCTTTGCTTTCCAGTGCCGGTTCAATCATTTCTTTCCAGTCACTTGTTTTTTGTATATTTTCCATAATTTCCCTCCTATTGTTGGAGTGATAATTTCTTCTTGTCATGCTTGGCCTACTCAAGCGCATATATATCATTGTATATGATAATTTATTTTTTGAGAAGGCAGGCCTTAAAAGAATGACCAAACAAACATTTTTACAAGGAGCTTTAATTTTAATATTTGCTGGAATGATTACAAGGTTTTTAGGTTTTATTAATCGAATTGTAGTTGCCCGTCTAATGGGTGAAGAAGGTGTTGGTCTTTATATGATGGCCCTTCCGACCTTATTTTTGGTAATTACATTAACACAGCTGGGTTTACCTGTTGCCATATCAAAGCGTGTTGCTGAAGCAGAAGCAATGAATGATCAGATGAAAGTGAAAAAAATTCTAATTGTATCCCTGATTATCACCTCATTATCCAGCATTTTTTTAATGTTGGGAATGATTTTCGCAGCTCCGTTTATAGCAACTACATTGCTTACAGATGAGCGTACGATGTATCCATTAGTTGCTATTAGTCCCATTGTTCCAATTGTAGCAATATCTTCGGTCTTAAAGGGATATTTTCAAGGAAAACAAAATATGAAGCCCCAAAGCTATGCCCAGGTGATTGAGCAGATTGTCCGAATTGCCTGCGTTGCATTTTTCGTTAACCTGCTACTTCCATATGGCGTGGAATTTGCTGCGGCAGGTGCCATGTTCAGTGTCATCCTCGGGGAATTTGTTTCGTTGCTGTATATCGGGCATTTATTCAAAAGAAAAAAAGTAATAAAAATCCGGACACGCTTTTTCGCTTATCTAAAGTCTAGTAAGCAGACACTGAGAGAGCTATTTTCCATTGCACTCCCTAGTACCGGAAGCCGTATGATTGGATCATTATCAAATTTTCTTGAACCAATCATAGTTGCTCAAAGTTTAGCACTTGCAGGAATTTCAAGTTCCATCGTGACAAAACAATACGGGGAATTAACAGGCTATGTACTTCCCTTACTATTTTTACCGACATTTATAACCCAATCTTTATCAACAGCACTTGTCCCTTCAATTTCAGAGGCCGCAGCACATACGAATAAAAGTTTAATTCATTATCGCATCCATCAGTCTATTCGTATTTCTTTCGCATCAGGTGCCATAGCAACAATTGTCCTGTCGCTTTTTTCCGAGCCAATATTAACATATATGTATGGTACAAGTAACGCAAGTAAATTGTTGGTAATAATGGCACCCTTTTACATTCTACTTTATATTCAGGCGCCATTACAAGCAGCATTACAAGCGCTTGATTTAGCAAAACCGGCAATGTGGAACAGTTTATTCGGTGCAGCATGTAAATTTATTGTACTATTTGCATTAGCCTCAAATCCAAAATTTGGTATTATGGGAGTTGCAATTGCAATGTCCGTTGGCGTTATATTGATAACACTACTGCATTTAGCAACTTTAAATAAGGAAATCCGCTTCTTTATTCCAATTAAAGATGTCATCAAAATGGTTGTGCTCATTATTATGACTTGGGGGATTGGAACATTTCTCAAAAATATATATGGAAATATGGAATCAAACATTATCCTGTTTTTCCTGGTACTGGCCATCTTAACAAGTTGCTATGTTATATTACTTTTCTTATTAAAATTTATTACGAAAGAGGAATTGCAACAAATTCCCCTTATACAAAAATGGTTATAAAAATTGCCGCTTATGTAACGAACATAAGCGGCAGTTTATTGTCCCATATAAGGGAGCAAATAACGGAAATAAATATAAACAGAACAAATAATAAGTGATAACAGGACAAAAGGTATTCCATACAGCATAAAGCGGATAAATGAAATTTTTTGTTTCGCCCCCTCAGCTAAGCCCGCAACGACAACATTGGCAGATGCCCCAACCAGGGTTGTATTTCCTCCAAGACATGCCCCCAAGGCTAATGCCCACCAAATCGGATCTAAATATACCATTCCATAACTTTCAAATTCTTGAACGACGGGGATCATTGCTGCAACAAAAGGTATATTATCTACAACACCTGAAAATAATCCTGAAACCCACAAAATCAATAATGTTGTACTTGAATAATCTCCATCCGTCGAAAGTACAATAGCTCTTGCCATTTCATCTATAAGTCCAACTTCCTCAAGTCCTCCCACTAACGTAAAAAGACCGATAAAGAAAAATAAAGTAACCCACTCAACCTTTTCAAGAATACGTTCTGTGGCTATTTCCTTCTCTGTTAATAATAAAAGTAATACAGCCCCTGTCAGTGCAATTATAGTTAATTCTACATGGAGAAATGCATGGAGCAGAAAACCTGCAATCGTCATTAATAAAACGGTAACTGATTTATAAAGCATAGGCGACTTTATCAAATATGCATTAGCATTAATGTTCATCAACTCTTCAACATTCCTATTTTCGTTCCGTAATGATTTTCGAAAAAGAATAAAAAGAAAACCGATCATGACAACAAATACAATCAGAGCAAGAGGAGCCATATGATTTAAAAACGACAAAAATGTAAGATGTTCGACGGCCTGTCCAATCATAATATTTGGTGGATCGCCAATTAATGTGGCAGCCCCTCCTACATTGGAACTAAAAATAATTGCTAGTAAATAAGGAAATGAAGGTAAATTTAAGATGCTTGTTATTTTTAACATAATGGGAACGAATATCAGAACTGTTGTCACATTATCAAGTAAGGCAGATCCTATTGCTGTTAAAATGCATGCTCCGATTAATAGAGGCATCGGAGACCCATTAACTTTTTGCGCAAAACGAATGGCAATAAAACTGAATAATCCCGTTTTCTCGGTAATTGAAATAAGAACCATCATGGAAAACAATAATGCAATCGTATTCCAATCGATATAATTCATAAAAACATCTTCAGCTGTATATATACCAGTCAATAATAAGAGTGTACCACCTGAAAGTGCTACAACAGCCCGGTTAATCCGCTCAGTCATGATAAAAACATAACTTATCAGAAAAATGACTGCAGCAAGAATTACATCCATAGCATCCCTACTTTCCGACCGCTAATAATTCGGCGGCTTTTTGGACAACTTCTTTTACCACTATATGCAGGGGAAAAACAAATTATTTTCCGTCTATTTTTTGTTGTGATGAATAAAATTAGTATAAATGGACAATCAAGGAGGAATTTTTATGCAAAAAAATCAATTCATTGCTTTGTTGTATGGTTGGATTGCAGTATTAGGTCTTATTCTGATTTCAAGTATTATTCTTGCATTATTGCTGCAGTTTACAAATTTCAACGAACCGACACTAACTTGGGTTACATTGGTTATTGGATTAATAGCATTATTTCTCGGTGGAACGGTTGCGGGCGTGAAAGGGAAAAAGAAAGGTTGGATCATTGGTGGCGTTACAGGGGTAGGGTTTACTCTCTTCACTTTCCTGGTACAGTATTTAGGGTACCAGCAAGGGTTTTCTCTGGAACAGGCCGTCCATCATTTCGGATTTGTCATCGCTGCACTAATCGGTGGTGTTATAGGTGTGAATATCGCAGGTCCAGCTAAAGAATAAAAAAACAACATAAAAAAGAGGACAATACGATGTGTACTGTCCTCTTTTTATATCAAATAAAGCATTTAAAATTCTTCAGTAGAAACTTTATTAGAAAACTTGGCTTTTGCCAATTCTTGCGGCAAAAAAATTAGCCCGCACTTATGCAGTACTAACTGCTAAAAATTCAACTTGTCCACCTTTGACGGTCTGGAAAACGTTGTACTTATGTATACAACATACATAAAATTATAATCTGCTTATTGAATAAAAAACAGTCAGATTGTATAGTGCCTTTGCATCGAAGATTTATTTATTGCTTGACTTCACGGATTGCGGAGCGGTCATATGTCAATTTTGTACCATCACCAGCAGTAATTACAATTGTACCCTCATCAATTGCATGGATGACACCATGAAATCCGCCAATCGTTATAACTGAATCACCTTTTTGCAATTCATTTTGCATTTGTCTCACTTGCTTTTGTCGTTTTTGCTGTGGACGTATTAACAAGAAGTAAAAAATCACAAACATTAAAATAATCGGTGATAATGAAATTAGCATTTCCATTTTCGTCGTTACCCCCTTTCAAGTTATCCTTTAAAAGTTCTTTGGATTTGGATCATTAAGACCATATTGTTCAAAGAATTCTTTTTTAAAGTCTCCAAGTCGATCTTTGCTTATTGCAATTCGCACCTGCTCCATTAATTTTAACAGAAAATGTAGGTTATGATAAGTAGTAAGTCTGAACCCAAATGTTTCGTTACATTTTATTAGATGACGGATGTATGCACGGGTATAATTTTTGCATACATGACAGTCACAATTTTCGTCAATTGGACTGAAATCCCGCTTATATTTTGCGTTTCTTACAACTAGTCTGCCGTTAGATGTCATACAAGTCCCATTACGGGCTATTCTCGTCGGCAACACGCAGTCAAACATATCAACTCCTCGCATGGCTCCATCAATTAGTGCATCCGGTGAGCCTACTCCCATGAGATAGCGTGGTTTATTTGGCGGTAGTAACGGTGTGGTATGCTCCAGCATTCGATTCATTATGTCTTTTGGCTCACCTACAGAAAGTCCTCCGATAGCATAGCCGGGGAAATCCAAAGATACCAGATCATTTGCGCTCATCGTACGTAAGTCTTCATATTCACCTCCCTGGATAATACCGAATAAACCTTGGCTCCCTGTTTGTTCATGTGCATAAAGACATCTTTCTGCCCAGCGTGATGTTCTTTCTACTGAAGACTTCATATAATCATATGACGCAGGGTATGGTGGACATTCATCAAAAGCCATCATGATATCCGATCCAAGTGCATTTTGAATGCTCATAGCTTTTTCGGGAGACAGAAACATTTTCTCTCCGCTTATATGATTACGAAAATGAACACCTTCTTCCTTTATTTCACGCATATCACTTAAACTGAATACCTGAAACCCGCCCGAGTCGGTCAGGATGGCGCCATCCCAATTCATAAATTTATGCAGCCCACCTGCTTCCTGTATAATATCCTCACCCGGACGCAACCAGAGATGATAGGTATTGGAAAGAATAATTCGGGCGTCCATATCCGTTAAATCTTCAGGACTCATTGTTTTCACAGTCGCTAGTGTCCCTACAGGCATAAATGTTGGGGTGTCAAATGAACCATGCGGTGTATGAACCCTCCCAAGCCTTGCACCTGTTTGTTTACATGTTTTAATAAATTCATATGTTATAGCAGTCATTATATTCGTCCCTTATTATAAAATTAACATCGCATCTCCAAAACTGAAAAAACGGTAACGTTCATTTACAGCTTCCTTATATGCTTGTAAGATAGTTTCTCTATCTGTTAAAGCACTGACAAGCATTATTAACGTCGATTTTGGTAAATGAAAGTTGGTTATTAAACCATCAATTGCATTAAATTCATATGGTGGATAGATGAATATATCTGTCCATCCACTTGACTCAACAAATTCCCCGTTATTATCACGTGTGATCGTCTCAAGTGTTCTTGTTGAGGTCGTCCCAACAGAAATAATTCTTCCATTATTCTCTTTTACGCTTGTCAATGTTTCCGCCGTCTCTTTTGACATATGATAAAATTCAGCATGCATTTGATGATCATCAATATTATCTACGCTGACTGGCCGGAAGGTACCCAATCCCACATGTAATGTAATAAAAGCAATGGTAACCCCCATTTCCTTTATTTCATCCAGCAGTTCATCGGTAAAATGTAAACCTGCAGTTGGAGCAGCCGCCGATCCTTCCTCACGGGCAAAAACCGTCTGATATCTTTCCTTATTCGGCAATTGCTCTTTTATATATGGCGGCAAAGGCATTTCTCCAAGCTCATCGAGTATTTCGTAAAAAATTCCATCATAGGTGAATTCCAAAATTCTTCCACCATGATCCTTTGTTGCTGTACAGATTGCGCGCAGTTTACCTTCGCCAAAAACGAGTTCCGTACCTATTTTTACTTTCTTAGCCGGTTTAACCAAAACTTCCCAACTGTCTTCTTCTTTCTGATGGAGCAGTAATATTTCCACATTTGCCCCAGTATCTTTTTTAGCACCGTAGAGCCTTGCCGGGAGCACTCGGGTATCATTTAAAACGAGACAATCTCCTTTTTTCAAATACCTTTTAACATCTGTGAATTTTCTATGATTCACAGCACCAGTTTTACGATTCAGCATGAGTAATCGTGATGCAGCTCGGTCATACAGCGGTGTTTGGGCAATTAATTCCTCCGGCAAATCAAAATCAAAGTCTTCTATATTCATCTCAATCTCCTTACAAGGGCTGTTCAAAAAATCACCAAATTATTAACGATGATTCTCTTCGTCGGCAATATCTGTAACTTTTTAAACACCATTTATTCTAACTTAACGAAACCTGCCTATAATATAAAAAATAAGCGACAGGATAATACTGACCACAATCGAGGTCACGATTGGAAAATGAAAGGAAAAATTCCCCCGTTTAAAACTGATATCGCCAGGCAGTCTTCCGATAAACGTCCATATTAAACCAATCAACAAAAAGACAATGCCGATTATGATAAACAACTTACCCATATTCACACTTCATCATCTACTTTTCGCCCGAAATGATGGTATGCTTTCTGTGTAACGATTCTTCCTCTTGGTGTACGTTGGATAAAGCCGATTTGCAATAAATAAGGTTCATACACATCTTCTATCGTCTGGGATTCTTCTCCAATAGTTGCTGCAATTGTATCCAGTCCAACCGGTCCGCCTTGAAAACTTTCAATAATACTCTTCAGAAGCTTATGATCAACATGATCCAGACCTGCGTCATCGACTTGAAGCATCTCCAATGCAAGATCCGTTGTTTCCAGACTAATTTCTTTTTCTTTTTTGACTTGGGAGATGTCACGGATTCTTTTTAACAATCGATTCGCAATTCGTGGCGTCCCCCTTGACCTGCGGGCAACCTCAACTGCTGCATCTTTTGTAATCCTTGTTTCAAATATATCTGCAGTTCGTTCCACAATGGAACATAAGTCCCTTGTTTCGTAAAATTCGAGTCTGCTTAAAACCCCAAATCGATCCCTTAGTGGTGCAGATAGAAGACCTGCTCTTGTAGTCGCACCAACTAATGTAAACGGCGGCAAATCAATTCGAACAGATCTGGCACTTGGCCCTGTTCCGATCACAATATCGAGGAAAAAATCTTCCATCGCCGGATATAAGACTTCTTCCACGGCTCTTGGAAGTCTATGAACTTCATCAATAAAAAGTACGTCGCCAGGTTCAAGTGAGGAAAGGATTGCTGCAAGGTCCCCCGCTCTTTCGATAGCCGGTCCTGAAGTAGACCGAAACTGGACGCCCATTTCATTTGCGATAATAGCCGCCAGCGTCGTCTTTCCAAGGCCGGGCGGTCCATATAACAATACATGATCAAGCGCTTCCTCACGCATTTTTGCTGCCTGGATAAAAATACTCAAATTCTCTTTTATCTTTTGCTGACCTATATATTGCTTCAGGACGTGCGGCCGGAGGCTTAGCTCCATTGAAGATTCCTCATTCTGCAGTTCTCCTGTAACCATCCGTTCTTCCATTATTATTCCCCCCTTCCTATTTTTTAACTAGTAAAGCGAAACCTTTGCGGATAATTTCATCCGTACTGCCACCCTCCATTTTTTGCAATTCAGGAGTGATAGCTTTAATTTCTTTATCTGAATAACCAAGTGACTTTAATGCTGCCTGTGCTTCCTGTAATTCTTCTGTTGCTAGTGGTACACTGTTTGTGCCGGTAGCTGATTCGGTGGATATTGAGAGCATTGTAGTCAATTTTCCTTTCAAATCGAGAATGATCTGTCTGGCGGTCTTCTTACCAACACCAGGGAAACTTGTCAGAAATTTGTCATCTTCCCGCTCGATTGCAGAAACAAAACCATCCACATCAACCGCTCCTAAAATTGCCAACGCGCCCTTTGGACCAATCCCCGAGACTGATATGAGTTTTGTAAACAAATATTTTTCATCTTCATTTTTGAAACCGTACAAAACCTGTATATCTTCTCTAACATAATGATATGTATTGATTTGTATTTCGTTATTTAAAGCCGATTGAAATACAAAAGGGTTGGCACAAACAATCTCATAGCCGACACCCTGGACATCCACAATTACTGATTCATCTTTTATATATGTAAGACTACCCTTTATATATGCAATCATTCTACCTTCTCCTTTACATGCACTCCTTATTTTACCATAACCAAAGAACATGAACAAAAACTCAAGGTGTCTCACTCATCACCGGTAACATGCCATACTTCATTTTCTCTTTAAAAAACTTCTATTCCTCAATGAAATAGAAGCTTTTGATTACTCGTTTGATTCCTCTAAATTGTGATGAATATCCTGGACGTCTTCACTATCTTCCAGGGTATCTAGCAGATTTATCATCTTTTCCTCGTCTGCCTTAGACAAGGTGTTATAATTTTGCGGTATAAACGTAACTTCACTGTCTTCAATGGTATAACCGTTTTCGGTTAAATGATTGACGACTTCTTGAAAATTTTGGGGAGATGTGTAAATCTCAAATGCATCATCTTCTGTCACGATGTCATCCGCACCTGCCTCCAATACCTCGAGGGTAATTTCATCTTCGTCTACCTGATTGTTCTCATTAACGATTACAATATATCCTTTTCTATCAAACATAAATGATACACTGCCATTTTCCCCCAGATTACCATCATTTTTCTTAAATGCATGTCTAATTTCCGCAGCTGTGCGATTTTTATTATCTGTTAATACATTTACAATAACAGCAACGCCACCAGGGCCATACCCTTCATAGGTGATTTCTTCAAAACTTGCTCCATCAAGGGTCCCAGTTGCTTTCTGAATATTACGTTCGATATTGTCATTAGGCATGTTGTCTGCCTTGGCTTTATCTATTGCTGTTCTAAGTGAAGGGTTTGTTGAAGGATCTCCTCCCCCTTGCTTTGCTGCCACATATATCTCTTTTGCATGCCGCATAAAGATTTTACCTTTTTTTGCATCCTGTGCGTTCTTTCTTCTCTGTATATTTTTCCATTTAGAATGACCTGCCATCGGACATTCTCCTCTCTAGAAATTTACTTTCTTACTATATCAAAAACAGGAAAAAAATTAAAGGAAACCCTTCTGAAGAGGAGTACCCAGCCCTTTCATGCCAACTACTCACTAAATTTAGAAAACTTGGGTAAACGCCCAAGCTCCTATGGCGATAAAGTAAGATAGTTTTATACTTATCTTTTAAAAAAACCTTTGCAACAGCAAAGGTTTAATCCTCAATCTTTAAAAAATCATCCATTAATTTATTCATGTCATTTCCACTGTCACCACGCGTTTTAAGGTTTTTCATACGATCCCAGTATATTTCGTCTGAAAAAACGATAATTTGCTTATCCGTATTCGGAATAATTTCTTTTACCTCTTCCTGTATATTATTTGGTATATTGGGATCCGTATGCTCTTTCAACCGAAGTCCGATCATTATACGCTCGTCTGTGGAAGCTACCTGAGCTTGTATGATATCCTCGTGTTCCTTAAGCTTTCTGGAAATCGCTTCTGTTTCTTCAGTGGTGTAAGGGTCAGAATACCCTCCTTCAAAATCTGCCGAATTTGCTTTATCAATATCATTTGGATTCCCTTCCTGTTCCCCGGTTGTTCTATCACGTGTCCCCATACGCTCTTTTTTCTCATCTTCCGTTTCATAATGCATCGGTTGGGTGTCTACATCTTCATTGTTATTTTGTGTTTCATCCGTATTTGCACAACCGGTAATAACCAATAGCGAGAATAGAAAAAGTGTCATTTTACTTTTCAAATTAAAAACCTCCTTATACTTATTTTGTATAAGAGAGATTTTATTAGACCAGTGAAAATATGGAATTAACTGCGATGGAAACGTGGCAACTCCGTTCGTTTATGGGCAGTATTTTGATGTTTCGCTTTAATTATTTCTTTATCTTCTTCAGGTATTTCTTCGCCTGTAAGGTACGCATCAATTTTAGCATAACTTACACCTAATTCATCTTCGTCGGTCTGGTTCTCCCAAAGATCAGCACTTGGGACTTTATTCACAATATGATCAGGGACACCCAGGTATGCTGCCATTTCTCTTACTTCTGTTTTTGTAAATTCAACAAGTGGCTGGATATCAACTCCACCATCTCCATATTTTGTAAAGTATCCTGTGTACCATTCAGCAGCATTATCTGTTCCAACAACCAAATAGTTATAATTTGTTGCAAGTGTATAAAGTGTAGCCATACGTAATCTCGCGCGTAAGTTGGCACCTGCAAGTTGATCATTCGATTCATTGAATTCATTTTTTTCTTTTAACTGCTTTTGTATTTTTGAATACATGACATCATGTGTTTCGGTTAAATCGACGGTTATAGAGTCAATAGCACAACTTTCAATTACCCTGCTGGCATCATCAACGTTGGAAGAGCTTGTATGAATAGGCATCCCTACACCTAATGAATTGTCCGGAAATGCCCGCTTTATTAAGTGTGCCACTACCGCAGAATCCAACCCCCCACTTACGCCTACTACCAATCCATTTACTCTTGCATCTTTTACTCTTTTCTGTAGCCATGCCACAATTTCATTTACATGTTTCTCCATTTTTTATTTATCTCCCTTCTCAAAAAATATGTGTAATCAGATTTTAGCATTACTTGGATACTTTTTAAAAAAGTTTCGCCTATTTTATATTTCATCTTCAGTAATCAAAAGGAGCCTACAAGTACTATAACCTTAAATAACTATCCAAAACATCGATTATTTAAATTTTCCTCAATGAAAAATAAAAGAGACGATATTTACATTCGTCTCTTAGTCTGATTTTATTTAGTTTACGATTCATCTTTTGGTTCTTCTTGTTTACCTTGGAAAAAGTTAGGATATGCTGGTGGAACTGGATAAGGATGACTGTTCATTACTTCTCCATGCCCAAATTGTGGTGGATACATTTCATTGGGCTGACGGTTAAATGCTGGTTCTTGGTATGGATAACCATTTGTATTATTAACGGGGTAGGGTTGCATCTGGTGTTGTGGATAAGGCATATTTTGATTGCAGCCACAATCCTTATGAGAATGCATCGGAACGGGTCCTGCTGACATTGGTGGTCCGGGATGGAAATTAGGATTAAAAGGCTGTGGGTGTCCAAATCCTTCAGGTACATGACCCATTACTTGAAACGGTACGGGTGGGTAACAAGGATGTATGATATGACAACACATAGGGACCATAGGCATCGGTTCAGCTTGTGGCAATGGCTGTTCTTTCATTTTTGGTTGTTCAGGTGCAGGTTCTTTCGGCTTCTTATGCTCCTCTTTTTTCACTTCCGAAACTTGCGGAATTTCAGGTAAATTTATGGTTGTATAATTTTGAAATTCCTGTTCCATGATGGGTTGAATCGGCATTTGCGGCAATGGTTGCACTGGCATTTCAGGCTTAACGGCTTTTGGCTTTTCTTTGTCATCTTCTTCAAGAACCGGCATTGGTTTTGGGGACATATCCTTGTAGGGTTGCTTCACTTCTTTTTTTGGTGCCTCTTTGATTGGCATACTCTCCTTTTTTACCGTTTTAGATGAAGCGGGTATTTTTATTTTCATTCCAGGCATAATCATATCCGGACTGGATAAATGCGAGTTAAGTTCTTTAACTTGTTCAAAATCAACCCCATAACTTTTGGAGATTTCCCATAATGTATCACCTTTTTGAACGATGTGTATTTTCAAAATAAACCAAACTCCTCTCATTTCTGAATCTGGGCTAATCACTAATATCAACATATGCATGAAAATGAGAAAAGTTGATTTAATTTGTATAAAATATAAAAACCGTTTCTCACATTATGAGAGAAACGGTTTTATTTATATATTCATCTGGTATACCGGATATGTACCCAACATTGTGACATTACAGCCGAGTGCTTCCAGCTCTGCTTTTACTCCAGGAAAAAGCACTTCATCATACGGCTGATCCACATCAATAATAAAGAAGTAATTTCCCAGTCCGGTTTTCATTGGCCTGGATTCAATTTTTGAAAGATTCATTTTCCTCCAGGCAAATGCTGATAATACCTGATGCAATGCCCCGGCGCGGTCACTGGGCAATGTAATCAAAAGACTGGTTCTATTCGTTTGAACCGGGTGATTGACGGGTAATGGCTGGTTGTCTTTCGTCAAAACAACAAATCTCGTATGATTATTTGAAAAATCATGTATGTTTTCCGAAAGTATTCGTAAACCATACTCGCTTGCCGCAAGTTTATTCCCAATGGCTGCTATAGGTAATTCACTTTCGCTTACAAGCTCAGCAGCTCTCCCTGTGGAAGTAGTAAATTGCATTTTTGCATCATTTAAATGCTGATGGATGTATTGGTGACATTGAGCTATTGCATGACTGTGCGAATGTATTTCTTCAATATCCGACAACTTGCCGGAAAAGTCAGGGCGAACGAGTAAGTGTTGCTGAATTGGAACAACAATTTCTGCAATTACTGGCAATCTGACTTGATGAACCAAATAATCAACCGTTAAATGCACAGTTCCTTCTATCGCATTTTCCAAGGGTACGACACCAATATCTATTTTTTGCTCTGTAACTGCATCAATACACGCTGGTATTGTTTCGAAGCTTACTTTATTTTCTCCGTTAAATACAGTATCAACTGCTAATTTTGTAAATGTTCCCTTTGGTCCCAAATAACCTATTTTTTTCATCAAATTTCTTCTCTCCCTGGTTGCAATGTAATTTTTCTTTTTTATTCAATGAATTCAAATTCAAAGTCCAGTAAGCGAATTGTATCCCCATCTTTTGCTCCTCGATTTCGCAATTCCTGATCAACACCCATTCCCCTCAATTGCCTAGAAAAGCGCTGGACAGCCTCGTCTCTATTGAAATCAGTCATCTTGAATAATTTTTCAATTTTAATACCGGATAGAACATAAGCACCGTCCGGATCTCGGGAAATGCTGAATGGAGCCTCTTCTTTTTGATATCGATAAACAACTTTTTCTTCGGTTTCTTCTATTTCGGATTTTATTTTAGGGATACTTTCCAGTGCATCTGCGATTGCAAATAAAATATCGCGTAAGCCTTCTTTGGTAAGCGCAGATATTTGATATATTTGTACGTCTCTGTCTAATTCCTCTTTAAATAGCTCCAGATTTTCTTCTGCCCCGGGCATATCCATTTTATTTGCTGCAATGATTTGAGGCCTCTCCATTATTTTTGCGTCATATTCCTTCAATTCCTGATTGATTTTCAAATAATCATCATATGGATCTCTACCTTCTGTACTTGCCATATCAATAACATGAACGATTACTCTTGTTCGTTCGACATGGCGAAGGAATTGATAACCCAATCCTACCCCTTCATGTGCACCTTCAATTAAACCCGGTAAATCTGCCATAACAAAACTACGCTGGTCATTCGTATCTACAACACCAAGGTTTGGAGCCAATGTAGTAAAATGATAGTCGGCAATTTTGGGTTTTGCTGCACTTACAACGGATAAGAATGTGGATTTTCCTACACTTGGAAAACCTACAAGCCCAACATCTGCAAGTAATTTTAATTCTACCTTAATATTCCGTTCCTTGCCTGGTTCACCATTCTCAGCAAAATCCGGTGCTGGGTTCCTCGGAGTTGCAAATCGTGAATTTCCGCGTCCTCCCCTTCCACCTTTGGCAATGACAGCTTCCTGTTCATGAACGGTTAGATCTGCGATTACTTCATTTGTTTCTTCATCGATTACTGTTGTACCAGGAGGAACAGGAACTACTAGTGGAGCAGCATTTTTCCCGTGCTGGTTCTTGCTCATCCCATTTTCTCCAGGTTTACCTTTAAAATGACGGTTATAACGAAAATCCATTAATGTGTTTAAACCTTCATCAACTTTAAAAATGACATCCGAGCCATCCCCGCCGTCTCCACCGGCAGGTCCACCCCTAGGCACATATTTTTCCCGGCGGTATGCAACAAGTCCATTACCTCCATTACCGGCTTTCACATATACACTGACCTGATCTACAAACATAAGTGCTCACCTCATATACTGCATGGTATTAACAATTTATAGTTTATACCATTTGTTGTTTTCTTCACATGTACTCTGTTATTTTGCTGTAATCTTTCCATATTTATGATTACAGGTTTTTCCGAATCGATAAAAATACTCACCTCTATCTCGTAAGAATTCATCGTATTTTGAATCTCTAAGTTTACTTCATACACTTCGGTTTCGTCTGAAGCTTCCATGAAAGATTCCAACACCCATTTACAGTTTTCAATCAAATGTTCATCTGCAGCATGCAAGTTTTTATTTTCAGCATGTATTTTATAGGTCATACGTAAGTTCGGATATAAATGATTAAATTGAATCAACCATAATATAAATTTGGGAGCATTCAGACTCATTAACTTACGCTCTTCATTATAGTATGCCAGATTTTCTTTAATTTTGGACCCTACTTTATCCGTCTTTCCCATGCTTAAATAACCCTGCACCACTTGAAAAGTATTCATTAAATCGTGTCGGTAACGCTGAAGAAGCGTCAGCACATCATTCTCATTCATGTTTCTCCCCCCGTTAATATGAAAATTATAGCAGATAAAGGAAGAAACTTCATGCTGTCTCGAAAATTTGTTTATTTATTAAGCTCTTTATCCAAACTTTGTTGCTTTTTAATCCTCATAGCAGGGAATAACATCAACCTTCATTTCAAGTAGCACTTTATAATTTTTGTGTCAACAACAAGCTTTTAGGGACAAAAACAGCCATTTAAAAAGAAAAGCTTCAACCAATAATTGGCTGAAGCTTTATATTTATTAATTATTATGCCTCTTGTGCAACTGGATAAACACTTACTTTTTTGCGGTCACGACCATAGCGCTCAAATTTAACAATGCCATCGGCTTTTGCAAAAAGTGTATCATCTCCACCACGTCCTACGTTTTCACCTGGGTAAACTTTAGTTCCGCGCTGACGATATAGAATCGATCCACCAGTTACAAACTGACCATCCGCACGCTTTGAACCAAGGCGTTTGGATTCGGAATCACGGCCGTTTTTCGTACTACCTGCACCTTTTTTCTGTGCGAAAAATTGCAAATCTAGACGTAACATTATCTGCACCTCCTTACTTTGTTTGTATCTGAATAAACTGACTATATTCGACTTCCATCGTTTTTAATGAAATAAGCATACCTTCAAATAGAAGCTGAACTTTTTCCATTTCTTCATGGTCTGACGAATCAGGTAATGCAACGTGGAGATAACCACCTGCACTCCCCTGCTCAATTTCAAGCTCTGCTTCACATAATTCCATCACTGCATTCACTGCACCAATAGATACAGCTGACACTCCTGCACACACTAAATCATAGCCATATGGTCCACTATCAGCATGGCCGGATAACTCAAACTCTTTAATTTGATTATTTGATCGATATACAGTTACATGAATCATGATTAGGTATCCTTAAAGACTGATTTTGTCGATTACTAATTTTGTATAAGGCTGACGATGGCCTTGTTTGCGATGATAGTTTTTTCTGCGTTTGTATTTATAAACAACAACCTTTTTCTGACGGCCTTGTTTTTCAACCTTAGCAGTTACAGTTGCACCTTCAACATATGGTGCACCTACTTTAACATCATCTCCGCCTACGAAAAGTACTTTATCAAAAGTTACAGATTCATTCGCATCTGAAGCAACTTTTTCCACATAGATTTCCTGGCCTTCTTCGACTTTAATTTGTTTCCCGCCTGTTTCAATAATTGCGTACATATCTTGCACCTCCTTAACTAACTCAGACTCGCCATCAAGGTAATCTCCATGAGATTTTATAACCTATTCTGTGCGGTTGTAGCACTGGTGCTACGATGAATAACGTATTGATATTATCATGTTTAGTAAAGGGTTGTCAAGCATAGACCTAGGAAAATCCCCCTACATAAAGTCGCTGACAACTTCACCAATTGATTTATCATAAAGTTTATCATGAAAATAACTTCGCAGGCAATCATTTTCATCGACGGACTTTCTCTCATTATCTGGAAAAGTTATATAAATTGAATGCTTTTTATCACGCCTAAAAGCAGCAAAAACTTCCATAAATGTGCTTTGTGCAGATACTGTTATTGGGTGTACCGCTTTTACAGGTGAGTTTCCTTCATAACGTTTCAGTAAAAACCGGATAAACACGTAATACCGCTTCTTCCATTCTGATCTATTTTCCATAAACAGAAAGATCATAATAAAAAACACACTCAGGTTAAACGGAAAAAATAAAAATTGTATGGATAGCAGTAGCAGACTTGAAATCATTGAGAAAATTATAGTGGAATAATAAGCTTTCTTATATGGCATTATAGAAGAAAACATTAATAATAGCAGCTTACCACCATCAAGTGGCCATATCGGCAACAAATTGAACACTAAAATTACTGTATTATAATAAAATATTAACTCCAAAACAGAAGCGGGAGCTAACTCAGCAGCTGACAAAAAAAATAAGATAATAAATATAATGACATGCTGAAATGGGCCAGCAATGGTAACAAGAGCTTCCTCACGGATTGGTTTATTTCCATGCTCATCTGTTTCCATCACCCCACCGAAGACCCAGAGCATAATACTTTTAATCCGCCAACCGAACAGCCTTGCCATGATATAGTGACCAATTTCATGGAAAAGTACGATTGCCAAAATAATAGACAGCTGCATAAATGTACCTGTTAGAAAAGAAATGACAAGGAAAATCATCAATATAGGATGGATATGGATTTTTGGTAAATAATTATGGAGTATCGTCAACTTGTATCACCTGAACCGGATCGATATAATCACTATTTTTTTCTATTGCAAAAAATACCGTGTCATTTTCCATTGTCGGTGTGAATTGGCCAATTGTCTGGCTGCTTGTTACGAATTGATAAAGATGCACATTAACATCACTTAAGAATCCATATGTCGTTACACTCCCATCGGGATGCTGCAGGACGACGGTTTGATCTGTTTCTCTATCATTCCCTGCAAAAATAACCACCCCGTCATGTAATGCAGTCACATCTGCTTTTTCTCCTGGTGCAATCATGAGCCCTTTGCCATTCGTCTGAAAGGATTCCTTTATACTGCCTGATACCGGTAGAACCGATTGTTCCCCACCAACTTCGGTTGAACCCTGATTTGGAGTAAATGCTAACGGAGTCCCAAATGTTTCCTGGTACCATAGATTAACTTTGGCAAAAGGGAACTCTTCTGTTAATGCATTACTTGTCCATTCCCTCGGCTTTTGAAGTATTGCTGTATCCGCTTGAGTCAATAAGGCTACACCGAAGAAAAGCATCACAGATAAAATGCCTTTCAGTATAAACCCGGAGGGAAAATTGCCTTTATTATTTCCTGATAAGGTGTGTTCAGAAAAGCTGGCATAATAACCATGTTTTTCTTCCTCCTGGGGGAACTCCGGCCATATCTGCTTTTTGGGCCCATCCTTTACAGATAGACCACGAGTTCTTTTTCGTTTTTCAATTGAATGACGAACTTTTTTAACCCCTTTGTTCATTATCCTCACTATCCTTCACATCCATTTGTACAAGTCTATGTCACAAACAGTTTGGATATGTTAGAAAACTTGGCATTCGCTATACGTTAGGCGAATTGCCAAAACCAGCACTTATGAAGTAAGAAGGTTTTATACTCTTGTATGAAAACAGCTGTTATTAGAACGGGGAAAATTATTCAGAACCACTACCAACCAAGATGATACCTTTTTCCGGTTGGCTCTTTTCGTAAAATTTTGTTGCTCATTAACGCCGCAATTGATATAAATGACGACGTAACTTAACAGTGACTTCCTCTCATCCTTTACAAAATGGGTGCTATTCCAGCGCTGCTAAAAAAAACACTCGCTTTCCACGGGGAACGCTTCAGCCTCGGGCCAACACGATGTTGGTCACATAGGCGTTGCCCCAGGACGGGGCGTTCTTAGCCTATGTTCTTTAATTCGCTCGCTGCGGGGTCTTTAGACTGTTCCTTTTCCCGTAGGAGTCTCGCATTTTTTAAGCAGCTTAGAATAGCTCTCTGTATAAGAGAGAAAACGTCCATGAAACATAAATTCCATGAGCTTTATCCTTTCTATAATCAGAACACCACTCCAAGCGTATAGGAGACAATCTTTTCGTTAAATCAGCTGTTTTCATTATAGATAGTGGCAGCATGCTGATTTCTTCACTGCAAATAAAAAAGATGCAATGAAACTTTCAATGTTCATTACATCTGTTCATCACATCCTATATTCATTATTTTCAATATTAATTACGCACGCCTACCAAAAAATTTCTTCATTTTCTGGAACATACTTTTTTTATCTTCCAACGATTGCAGAGGAACTGTTTCTCCTAATATTCTCCTGGCAATATTCCGATAAGCAATGGATGCTTTTGAGTCTGATCTTAAGGCTATTGGAGAACCATTATTGGATGCTTTAATCACTTGATCATCATCAATCACAATTCCAATAAGGTCA
The DNA here is from genome assembly GCF_055380755.1 of Virgibacillus ainsalahensis. Lineage (NCBI taxonomy): Bacteria > Bacillati > Bacillota > Bacilli > Caryophanales > Bacillaceae > Virgibacillus > Virgibacillus ainsalahensis. Next base: position 2,086,452 of record NZ_AP043943.1, read on the forward strand.
ACGGAAAGAACTTGAACAATTTCATCCACTTCAAGCATATCGCCATTTTGCATCATATGGTTGCGAATGCGGTTAATTACCAAACTTGGTGGTTCCATCTCCTCTTGCTCCAATAGACCAATAATGCGATCTGCATCTCTTACACTGGATTTCTCAGGTGTTGTTACAATTATGGCTCTATCTGCTCCAGTTATCGCATTTTGAAAACCTTGTTCAATACCTGCCGGGCAGTCAATAATAATATAATCGAACTCCTGTTTCAATTCACTAATAATGTTTTGCATGCCTTCTGTTGTTAGGGCAGATTTATCGCTCGTTTGCGCAGCTGGGAGCAAGGAAAGATAATCAAACCGTTTATCTTTAATAATTGCTTGTTTTAATTTGCAACGTTCCTGAATTACATCAACAATGTCATAAATAATACGGTTTTCCAGGCCCATCACAACATCCAGATTTCTTAAACCAATATCTGTATCTATTAAACAGACTTTTTTCTCCTTTAGTGCCAAAGCTGTACCAATATTAGCTGTAGTTGTTGTTTTACCAACTCCACCTTTACCGGAAGTGATGACTATTGCTTCGCCCATTTTGTATTCTCCTTTCCACCCCGCTTAATTCTTTTATGTGAAAGAATCTGGAGCCGATCAATAACAATCTTATCCTGTTTTTCATCGATAAGACCACATTCCATATACACACCATCAGATTCATAATCTGGAGCGCGACTTATATAATCTGCAATTCGAAGTTGGCTCGGCTTCATAAATGATGCAGCTATGAAAGCATTGCTATCCCCATTTTCTCCTGCATGTGCGATTCCCTTTAAACTGCCCATAATGTATATATTTCCTGTTGATACTACTTTTCCACCTGGATTAACATCACCTATCAGTAAGAGGTCCCCTGTTACTTTCAGAACCTGTCCCGATCTGACAATTCGGTTAACAGCTTTTATTTCACTATCTTCTTTCCAACGAAGGGCATCTGTTCGTGGAATAACATCTGCTTCAAAGGAATCAATGGTAAATCTGCTTTCATCACTAATTATAGCTTTAATTTCTTCTTTTTGTTCTTCATTCAAATAGCGATTACCCGTTCTGATTTTCACAGTTACAACTGGTTCGTCTTTTTTTGGACGACTGACGTTTATTTTATTTTTAAGTTCATGGATAGCATCGGCAAATGTACAATCATCATCAATAAATAGTGAAAGGCCATCTCTTGTACCCTTGATTGTAATTAATTGCTTCTTGTCATGCACGATAAGTCACCTCATTAAAAAATACCTGAAAATCCCTTATATTGACTTCCTGCCAGACAGCTGCATTTCACTCCATCCGACAATCCGTTTCACTATTATTGGATATAAAATCAGTAAAAATAATAGATTAGCTAACATAGTTGGTAAGAGTCGATACATCATATAATCTTTCCACAATATATCTGAAACTCCTACAACCGTATAAATAATATTAATGAAAATATCAGCCAAAACAATACCTGCAACACCTAATAAAATCGCTACAAAAATATTGCCATGAAACATTCTTCTGAGCCCATGAATAATATAAACAACTAACGCATAGGAGAACATATACACACCCAGTATACCTGTGTATACAACATCAATGAGCAATCCAAAGACCAATGCATAAAGTACAGAAAAATATGTAGCCTCCATATCATAGTAAATCGCAAGAAACACCAAAAAGATAAGTACCCAGTGTGGAACGAATATGAAATCCCCCATCACCAATCCAGATGGTAACAGTTCGAGAGCGACCCCTTCTAATAAAAGAAAAAGAAAGAGGATAAGAGGTAAATACAGGCGTTTCATTACTCTTCCTCCCCTTCACTGTCACTTACTTCTTCAAGGGAACGATCCACAACAATCACCTGGTTTAAATCGTACATATCGGCAGCAGGTTCAATTAACGCTGTGCGTGTAAGTCCGTACTGATCCGGAACAACTTCTTTTACCGTACCAATTTGCAGACCTGCCGGAAAGACGCCACCCATCCCTGAAGAAACAACTAATTCTTCTTCTTCCAAATCTTTATCCGATTCTTCAATAATCCTGAACAATAAAGAATTGGTCTCTTTATCAAATCCTTCAATCATTCCAAATATATCCTGACCTTCCTCACGAGAAATAGTAGCTGATATCCGGTTTAATTGGTCAAAGCCTGTAAGCAACTGAACAGTTGACGTTGACTTGGATGCAATCTGTACTTTTCCTATCATTCCTTCAGCGGTAATTACTGCCATATTTGAACGCACATCATCCTGCGTCCCTTTATTAATTGTAACTTGTTCAACCCAGCGCTCCGGAGATCGTGATATAACCGTCGCCTGAATCGGGTTGAAATCCCTAATCGACTCAGTAGCACCCAGGGTATCCCTTAATTCTTCATTTTCTTCTCTTAGTTCCTGTGCTTCATAAACTAAACTTCCGTATTCATCAATTTTTTCCTTTAAAATCTGGTTTTCATTGTACGTATTTCTTAAATCATCAACGTTTGAAACTATATCTGTAACAAAATTAACAGGGGTGTGAATGATATTTTGCACCCATCCGACTGAATCATTTATAAATTGTTCCGCGAATGTCAGATTATCTCTATCCCTTAAGGAAAAGCCAATTAATGCTACAAGAACAATAAACCCTATTAATAAAATAAACAATCGTCTTTTTCTTAAAAATGACATCAATACACCAACCTATTCGCTTGCAGGACGAGAGGATACATTCGGATGGGAACGGAAATGCTGAATGTATTCGATTGATTTTCCTGTTCCGATTGCGACACTGTCCAACGGATCTTCCGTTACAAAAACCGGCATTTTTGTTTCATCACTGATGATTTGGTCTAAATTTCTCAGAAGGGCACCACCACCGGATAATACGATACCACGATCTATAATATCTGCAGCAAGCTCAGGCGGTGTTCTTTCCAAGGTGTTTTTCACCCCTTCGACTATTGCATCAACTGTATCTTTTAAAGAAGCTGCTATCTCTTTCCCTGTAATCGTAATGGTTTTCGGTAATCCGCTTAATAAATCACGGCCTCGAATATCCATTTCTACATTTTCACTAACTTCTGTTGCGGAACCAACATCCATTTTAATAGATTCAGCCGATCGCTCACCAATCATTAAACTATATTGCTTACGAATATAGTTTATAATCGCCTCATCCATATCATCTCCAGCCTTGCGAATAGACTGAGTGGTAACAATGCCGCCTAATGAAATAACTGCCACTTCTGTTGTTCCGCCCCCAATATCAACAATCATGCTTCCTGTAGGCTCCCATACAGGAAGCCCAGCACCTATAGCAGCAGCAAATGGTTCTGCAATCGGAAAGGCTTCCTTTGCACCAGCCTGCTTGGTTGCATCAATAACCGCACGTTCTTCCACCATAGTAATCCCTGAGGGAACACAAATCATTACACTCGGTTTTTTAGCTAAAAAAGAACGGTTCTGCATTGCTTTTTTAATATAATATTTCATCATTGCTGCTGTCGTATCATAATCAGCGATTACTCCATCTTTCATTGGTCTTATGACAGAAATATTTCCCGGAGTTCTACCTATCATGTTTCGAGCTGAACTGCCTACCGCATCTATATTCCCTGTTTCAACATTTTTTGCAACTACAGAAGGCTCACGTACAACTACGCCTTTTCCTTTTAAAAATACAAGTGTGTTGGCAGTACCCAAATCGATCCCCAGATCCTGCGAAAAACTAAATCTTCCCAAAAAAATCTCCCTCTCCACATTACAGTTCGCTTGATTAAATGTAGCTTTACTATATCGATTAAATTTATGTGTTGCAATGGACTTCAACCACATATTCTCACATTTTTATACAAATATGTAAAATCCTACATACCCTGCAAACAATCTTAATAAGCGCCACTTTCAATAAAACATAGAAAATGGCGCCGGATTGTTCACTCCTCATTTAATTATACGGAAAAAACATCAAAATAGATAGTATTATACGCATCATATATCCAATTTTTTCGGGTTTTTCATCAATTCATCTAGAGACAAACCAATGGCTTATGGGGGATTCCAACCTAAATGTATTTTCGTGTGTTTTATGTTTTGGTGAGGTTTGTGTGAGATTTATAAAAATTATGTGTCACTAATTAATCAGTCATCATTTTATGCATACAACCAAAAAGATTAGTTATCCCAACCAGGCCACTCCAATAAAAGTCTATAATTTGTTTTGTGAGGTCATCTACGGAAGCGAAATAATTTTTAAAATCCTCGTTCATCGCGTTTCGCACTGTCAAAAGATTAACAAAAATTAAAGTTGCCAAGCGAGGTTGCTGAGTGGAATCTCTTTTCTGTCCATTCTTGATTAATTAACTGTCTAGTATATATAATTATGAAGGGCTTTATTAAAATAGTTTTTGTGAGAGAGGAATGAAATAGTGAAGAATTTTTTGGAAAGATGGGGACGGCTTGTGGCTAATCCGAAGACACGGTGGCTGACTATATTTATATGGATATTGCTGATTGGTGTTCTATCGTTTATATGGCCACAAGTGAATGATGAGGAAACGACAGATCAGCAGTTGTTGCCTGACGATATGATGTCCGTCGAAGCTACTGAAATTGCTGATCGGGAATTTGCTGATGATTCGGGAACTCCGTTACTTCTAGTCTGGCAACGGGATGATGGTTTGGAAGATGAAGATTATGAAATGATTCAAGGGATCTATCAAGATCTTAGTAATGAGCCATTGGATGAACAAGCATTTATTCCGGCATTTCAAGATGCACCCATCGATGTGTTAAAGGGAAGTGCATCGGAGGATGGGGAAGCATTAACAACTCCAATTTTCTTTGATAGTGGAACAACTACCGATGAGTATGAAATGATTTTAGAAGATTTACGTGTTCTAATTGAAAATCAGGCTGGTGAAGAAATCACGCAAAAGGAATTAGATGATGCTGGATTGCATGTACGTTTCTCTGGTCCTGTTGGAATTCAGACAGATACGGTTTCCTTATTCAGTAATGCGGACTTTACATTATTAATAGCTACAGTTGTCCTTGTATTTGGTTTACTTATTATTTTGTACCGCTCCCCGATTCTTGCACTCGTACCATTAGTAGCGGTTGGAATTGCATACGGAACCATTAGTCCTTTACTTGGTTTTTTAGCGGATAAAGGTTGGGTTGTAGTCGATGCACAGGCCATTTCTATTATGACGGTTCTTTTATTTGGAGCTGGGACGGATTATTGTTTATTCTTAATTTCGCGTTACCGTGGCGAGCTTCGTGAGGAAAGAGATAAGTATGTAGCGTTAAAACGTGCTATCAGTGGTGTCGGTGGGGCGATAATGATGAGTTCCACATCGACTATGATTGGTTTGTTGTCACTTAGTCTAGCATTCTACGCTTCTTATAATCGTTTTGCGATCCCGTTTAGTTTGTCGATTTTCATCATGGGAATCGCTGCGTTGACTGTTCTTCCTGCTATTTTAGCATTGCTTGGACGTTTTGCCTTTATTCCATTTGTACCACGTCCGGAAGAAATGACGCAGGAATTGGAAGAGAAAAAAGGCAAAAAGATACGCCGGCCAAAAGAAAATAATAAATTTGGTAAGAAAATAGGTAAGCTTGTAACCGAAAGACCATGGACAGTAATCATAATTACATTAGTGATCCTCGGAGGTTTAGCCGCTTTTGTGCCAAAAATTCAATACACATATGCATTGCTCGATTCATTCCCAGAAGATATGCCATCACGGGAAGGATTTACAATTATTTCAGAGCATTACCCACCAGGAGAAATTGCACCGATTGAAGTAATCATAGATAGCAATGGAGAAAGTATTGATTTGAAAGAAGAATTGGAAGGCCACCCATATGTGGAGATTGTATCTGACCTGGCAGAAGGAACAGACAACAGGGAAATAAAGAAATGGGAAGTAACGCTTTCCATCGACCCATATTCTACAGAAGCAGTAGAAAGTATTCCTGAATTTAAAGCGATGGCAACAGAGGCATTGCAAGATGCGAATGTAGATAATGCAGAAGATAACGTATGGTTAGGTGGAGAAACAGCAGGTTTATACGACACCGATCAAGTAACAAGTCGAGATCAATCGATTATTATACCTGTGTTACTGCTAATAATTGCGATTTTGCTCTTTATTTTCCTGCGCTCTTTCGTAGCGATGTTGTATCTATTGTTTACGGTTATCGTTTCGTACGCATCTGCACTCGGATTAGGTTGGATTGTTCTGCATTACTTCTTTGACGTATCTGCAATTCAGGGAACGATTCCGCTCTATTCCTTTGTCTTTCTCGTTGCACTTGGAATTGATTATAATATCTTCCTCGTGTCCAACTTATGGTATAATCGCGAAATAATGCCTCTAAAAGAAGCTATTGCGAAGAGTGTAGCAGTAACTGGCGGTGTCATTAGTTCTGCGGGTCTAATTTTAGCGGGAACATTCGCTGTTTTAGCTGTGCTGCCGCTTGAAGTACTTGTGCATTTTGGTACGATTACAGCGATTGGTATTTTGCTGGATACATTTATTGTCAGACCATTACTTGTGCCAGCAATCACCACTGTACTTGGTAGATTTTCATTCTGGCCAGGTAAGCTTTGGAAACTCAAAAATGATGAAAGCTTGTACAAGGTTCGTTCTAAAGAAAAATAGGTGGTGCTTAAAAATTGCTGGCATTGAATATCTGCCAGCAATTTTTTTGATAACATACCGATCATTTTAATTTTTTCTTAAAGTAGGTATTATACATATCCTTTTTCTTTCAACGAGACAAATTTTCTATCTCCGATAACCAAATGATCTAAAAGTTCGATTCCAATCATTTTTCCTGATTCTACTAATCGTCTAGTTACATGGATATCTTCCTGGGAAGGAGTTGGGTCGCCGGGTAGGAACCATGCGCCTTTTTATGTTTCCATAACAGGTTTCATAATTCCCCCCACAGAACCGTACGTACACCTTTCAGTGTATACGGCTCGCCAGCTGACTAATCGGAATTTGCTTCTCATGGTGGTCATGATGGCACTTATAACATAGGACAAGTGTTTTTCTATTACGTTGAATCATAACCTTGTCCAGATATGTTAAGTTACGTTTATTCTTTATGTCCTTTAATTTACGGACGTGATGGACTTCCATCTGACCTTCTGTTGTACCGCACGCTTCACAACGATTCGCTAATAAGCGTTGTTCAAATTCTGTTCTACCTGAATATTTCATTGTATTCACCGATATATCTATATCAGGTGGGTCTACTTTGATTGCACCTTTAATTTTTGAAAGGTCTTTTAGTTTTACAAACTGATGGTGTTTGTCGTTACCATACTTATCTTTCCTCATTAAGCATAGTACACCCTGTTTGTGAGTTCTCATGCTTGTAGCAACCTTCATAGAAGTACTTCTTCGTTTATTAGCAATTGTTTTGATAAAACTACTTTCTGCTAAATAGAATAGCCTGTCTAGATGATGATAGTTGTTAGCAAGTTTGTAGTAGTTTGCGATTCCTTGAAGCTCTGCGTTAAAGGTATACAGTATTTCTAGCTCCGAATTGTTAATAAGTTTTGTCCTGTGGGTTATTTTAAATGTGTTCAAATTTCCATATCCGTTTTTTATTGCAAATGCTTTTATTTTCTTTTCGGGAATTTCTAACTTTATTGCTCCTGAAAGCGTCCGTTTTTTCAGTGGATGTCTTTGGTTTTTATATGTGACTCTTTTGACTTTAACCTCATTCCATCTTCGGAATTCATATCCGAGAAATGGTATTGAATTCTCTAGATGTGTAATAAGTGTTTTTTCCTCACTTAGCTCAAGTTCCAATTCATGTTCAAGAAAATTCCGTGCCAACTCTTTTATTTTCATTGCACTTTCCTTGTTCCCTGCAATGCCAATGACGAAATCGTCAGCATAACGAACGTACTTCATTCTTTGATAGTTATCATCCATTGGATCAACTGACGGGACAGTCAAACTTTGCTTTTTGAAGTTTTGTATCTGGTCGATTAGTACTGACCGTTTCTCCCAAAGTTTGTGTCCGTATTTTTCGTCTAGCCTATTGATTTTTCTTTTAGTTGAATCAATATTTGATTTGAAAGCTTTTGTTTCTTTGCTTCTAGCTCTTGTTTTACCTTTATCGAATTCTTCCATTTGTTTTTCCATAAATAAGTCAAACTCATGAAGGTAGATATTGGCTAACAAAGGTGAGATAATACCTCCCTGTGGCGTACCGCTGTATGTTTTATGGTATGTCCAATTTTCCATGACACCACTTGTAAGAGCGTTATGAATAAGAAGCAGGAAACGATTGTCATGAATTTTCTTTGATATTAAATTGGTTAATACAGAATGGTCAATATGGTCGAAGAAGCCTTTAATGTCTCCTTCAATACACCATGTTAGACCTTTCCATGTGTTTTTGATTTGGGATAGAGCCGTATGACAGCTTCTTCCTTCTCTAAACCCATGAGAATTGTCTAAGAATACTGGTTCATATACATTATCTAGTATCATTCTCATAACTTCCTGTACCATCTTATCTTTAAAGTTAGGAACTCCTAGAGGTCTCTTTTTCCCATTAGATTTCGGGATATAAACCCTTCTCACAGGCGCAAAGCGGAATGTTCCAGCTTTTAATTGTTCAATGATGTCATCAATTTTCTGTAAGCCGAAGCCATCTATTGTTTCATTAGATGTACTTTTTGTTAGATTCCCTGCATTTGGATATAATTTTGCGTATGCTTTAATCCACAGTTCTTTGTTATACATAAGGCGGTAACAATCCGTAACGGTATTTCCTTTTTGAGAAACATTCCTTATAACGTCCAACTGTCGAAATGGATTAGTCGCCATATTCATGACTCCTTTCTCGTTGACGTTAACATCAACCTGTTTTTCTTCCCCATGCTAAACTCATTACGAGCAAACGTTGGGTACTATAAAAACTCCGTTATCATATGCGATTTTCAGAGACCTACGTCTAATAGCTATTAGGCACTCGCACTTAGATAATCCCTGCATTATGACATAAATTTAATGGTGATGGTTAGGTACCCCTTTCGACGGTTTCTTCTAGCGGAAGATTGAAGGATAACTCTTACTATGGACAGGAAAGCAGCGATTTCCAACAGACGCTCTGGCGATACGTCTCCCATTTTATCCTCATTACCTGTTAGCTATCGTAGGTAACGGCGCACCCATCGGTCATTCGTCTAGGATTCAAGCAGTTTAGCTTTTACCATACATCACTTGGTCTGAAGAACTGACTCGACTTGGATAGCTTTGTCGTCTTTTCTCCTTTTCACATCATGCTATGTTCCCTCTATGAGTTTCCTCTCAAGGTAAGATGCTGACCATAGAACATTGTAAGAAGTTCTAGATTTCAAATGAAATCGCTAAATTTACGCACCTTGCAGGCGCAAGCCGGAAGGGTGGTTATGTGCAACAATAATAGATGCGGCAGAGCGTTTCACCGCCTCACGATACACTTCTCTTGGATGCACGATTGAGGCATTTAAACTGCCGATAAAAATCGTTTGTCTGTGGATAATCTGGTTTTTGGTATTTAGAAAAAGCACAACAAAATGTTCCTGATTTAAACTGCGCATTTCTTCCATTACATAATCAGCACCATCTTCCGGAGAACGGATTACATAGCGGTCAGCCGGTTTATACTGATTCATTCTTTTCCCAAGTTCAATAGCGGATAGCAACAAAACGCCCTTTGCAGTACCTATCCCCTTTATTGCAATTAATTCTTCAATTGTAGCATCATTTAGCAGTTTCAGTCCTTCAAAATGCATTAATACGCGTCCTGATAAAGTCGTCACTGATTCATTTTTTGTCCCGCTTCCAAGCAATATTGCAAGTAATTCCTGGTTCGACAAATGAGAAGCCCCGAGCTTCAGCAGTCGCTCTCTCGGACGGTCCTCTTTTGGAACATCCTTAATCATAATTGATGAAACGGTCATTGATTGGCCTCCTTAACTAAGATAACTATATCTTATAGCGTTCCATAAAAAGAGACAAATCAATGTTATTGATTTTTCACCGGTAGTACTGACAGCATTTTTAAAAAACTTCCATAAGGAAATAACAAAACATCGACCATTTACATCCTGAAAATTTAAAATCAGGCATTTATACGCTTTTATAAGATTCGCCACAAAATAAAAGAGCTGACCTTGCTTGGCCAGCCCACGTGCCTGATGCAACGTCAACTTTTCAGATTACTTTATTTTATCATATTCCAACCATAGTGAAAGCAGCTTTTGCTGCAAAATCATTTCATCCTGTTTTACTTCTTCCTGCAAGCTGGAAACTTCCTCATTTAAATTCATAAGTTTTTCTCCGTCCTCGGGGTAATCTTCCATCAACTTCTCCCAGCCTGCTGTATCTATTTCTTCATTATTTGAAGCATTCACTGTTTTAACCCATTGCTCCTGAAAGGATTGAAGCCAATCCTGCTCATTAGCCGAAAGCTCTACTTCTTTCTGATCGGTTGTCCATTCTTTTGAAAAAACATCAAATTGATAGGATTCCATTGTATTTATTAACTGCTTTGCCTCATCCTTTGTGCCGGCAATTCCCACCAAAAGAAAATATTGGTTGTCCCTTTGCCAGATTATATTAGGTAATCCTGCCTGATTATATTTGTCCGCCCATTCTTTTGCATTTGCACTCTCTGAAAAAACACCACCCTGCAGTACATATGCCTCCATTTGTTTCAATGTAAATTCAGAGGATTCTGTGGGAGACTCATCTTCTTCACCTGTACCAACAGTTACTGGAGGCGTGCCATCTCCTTGCACTGCCTCTCCCTCGATACCTGTAACCATTCGTAACATAACTACGCCTAAAATTGAGCCAATAACAATAGCAGAAATACTTGCTAAGAGAACAGGTTTAATAGATTTTGACTTATTTTGTTTTTTGTTCGTTGTATTTTTCTTTTTGACAGGTCTGACAAACACAGGTATTGGGTCATCTTCAGCATCTTGAACGGTTGCTGCTTGTTCTTTATCTGCCGGATTATTGAGTTTCATTTTTATCTGCTTTCCATTTTCACTTATTTCAGTAATTCTCTTCTTGTCCATTCCTCACCCTCCGCCTGCTGGATTTGTGTTTTACTCTAGCACAGGGGAGATAAAAAGTAAGGCGAATGCTGTCACTCTATCAATAAATCGTTCTACAGAAACTGCATTATTTTTCTTCCTCTCCAAGAAAATACTTTCTCACTTCAGCAATAAAATTTAGAGATCCCGTTATGAAATAACAATCATCGGTTTGTTGTACTGTGTTATCCACAGCTTCCTTCCAATCATTGAAGTACAACTTGCTGTCATACTTGAAAAGATTATATAATTCTTTTGCATCTGCAGCTCTCGGGTTATCAAAAGAAGTTAAAGTAATAGATGAGAAAGACCCATTAAGCAGTTCCAGCATCGTTTTCAATTCTTTATCTTTGAAAGCTGCAAAAATAAGATGTTTCTTTTTATCTTTATAATTTTCTTCAACAGTTTGCATAAAAACCTCTATTCCAGCAGGGTTATGAGCACCATCCACAACCACAAGCGGCTCAGTCCTGATAATTTCAAACCTTCCAGGTGCAAATGTATTCTTCATTGCCACTCTCACTTTCTCCAGATCTATGGAAAAACCTTTTGTCATCAATTTCAATACTGCCATCAACGCGATAGAGGCATTTTTCATTTGATGCCCCCCTTGCATATTTATCATCAGTTCCATAGCAGAGTTTCCAGTTTTCCATGAAATTTTCTGGATATCGTTGTCCCGTTTTATTACTGTATATGTAAAGTCTTCTCCCAGTCGAAGAATCTGTGCACGCTTGATTTGGGCTTCTTCTTCTATCATCTGCACTGCTTCTGAATCCATATCTCCTATAATGACTGGTGTTGACTGTTTGATAATGCCTGCCTTCTGATAGGCTATTTCTGCAGTTGTTTCACCCAGAAATCTTGTATGATCCCTTGCAACATTTGTTATAATGGATAAAATGGGCTCAAAGCAATTGGTAGTGTCTTCCCGTCCTCCCATACCTGCTTCCATTAGTGCAATATCTGTATCTTTTGAAAAACACAAAATGGCAAGTGCTGTAATGATTTCAAATTCTGTTGGAGACATATTTTCCTTATCCAACTGAAGAATAGCAGGATAGATTTCATTAAATAAATCCAGAAATATTTCCTCAGAGATTGGGGTATCACTCGTAAAAATATGACCGGTTAATCCAGTAATACTTGGTGAAGTAAACACTCCCACTTTATATCCGTTTTTACGAAGCGCATTTTTAATGAAACTGACCGTGGAACCTTTTCCGTTTGTCCCTGCCACATGAATGGCTTGCATTTTGTACTGGGGATTATTCATCAGTTTAAGTAAATAGTTAATTCTATCCAATCCCGGTTTCATACCGAGCAATTTTCTTTTTTCAAAAAAGGATTCAACCTGCACAAATGTTTCAAACATTTTCTACACCACTTTCTTATTTCAATTACCAATAAGTATAGCAGAAAGGACGTCAACAATTGAATGTACAAGGATGGATTATATATAACGGAAATTTACCCGGAAATAAATTTCTGGATTTCGCAGAATGGATACAAGCTGCGGCAGCCAGGAAGAACAGTGAGACAACCATATATAAAAACAATGAATTACTCAGCCTATTACGAATGGAGTCTCTTGATCTTTTACAACATCCCAAAAAGGAGCTGCCAGATTACGCGGTTTTTGCTGATAAAGATATTTATTTGGCAAAACAACTGGAATTACTAGGGGTTCGTGTCTTTAACAGCGCTAAAGCTATTGAAGTCAGTGATGATAAAATAGCTACATATCAACAATTGGCTGCAGACAAACTGCCAATTCCAGACACTATTATTGCACCGAAGATTTTTTCAAAGGGAAAATTGGAACCTGCCACGGTAAAATTAGCCATGAAGGAACTGGGGTTTCCCATGATTATTAAAGAAGCTTATGGATCATTCGGGGAGCAGGTTTATTTACTGCATACAGAAGAAGAATTATGGCAGAAAGTCCTGGACCTCCAAGGAAAAGCATTCGTGTTTCAAATGTTTATGTCATCCAGCTATGGAAAAGATCTACGTCTACAGGTTGTAGGTGACAGGGTCGTAGCAGCCATGAAACGGGAGTCTTTCAATGATTTCAGAGCAAATGTGTCAGCAGGTGGCACAATGGAAGCATATGAACCAGCAAATCATGAAAAAGAAATGGCGATTGCAGCAACGAAAGCAATAGGCGCTGATTTTGCAGGTATTGATTTATTATTCGGGCCGGATGATATGCCTGTAATATGTGAAATAAATTCAAATGCGCATATAAGGAATATGTATGAATGTACTGGAATAAATACAGCTGATTATATTATCGATTATATTCTAAAAGCGTCTAGACAATAAATGAGGTGAACCATTTGGAACACGGTTGGTTGATATACAGTATGAAAGATGCAGAAAAAAATATGCGCTTTGTTCAATGGTTTATGGAGGAAGCAAAACTACAGTATATCTCACTCGAATTAGTCCTAAGGGAAGAAATAGCTATTGGCATTACTGGTAATGAAAGAACAATTACAAACAGATACCAAAATGTTACCAAACCGGATTTTGCTATCGTTCGTACAATTGAACCGCTGCTGAGCGTGCATCTGGAATCATGTGGTATTACCGTTTTCAACCCATCGTCCGTAGCAATGATCTGTAATGACAAAGCATTAACGCATCACACAATGAATGACCTTGGCATTCCAATGATGGATACCTTCTTTCTTCAGAAAAATAATTTATCGGAAACTGCACCACTTTCTTTTCCGTTTGTTGTAAAAGAATCAGGCGGAAGAGGTGGTGAGCAGGTGCATTTTATTCAGAACCAAAATGACTGGGTGCGTTGTACAACCTGCCTTGCCACTTCCAATATTATAGCTCAATCCAGCAACGTCCAGTTGGGGAAGGATTTACGTGTATTTGTTGTAGGAGAGGAGATTATCGGGGCAGTCCTCAGAGAAAACAAGAATGACTTCAGAGCAAACTATATGCTAGGAGGCAGTGCTCAACTTTATAAATTGGGACCATTAGAACGATCGCTTGTTCATAAAATTATCAGCCATTTTAATTTTGGGATGGTCGGTATTGATTTTCTCATTGGGCTTGATGGAGATTTAATTTTCAATGAGATTGAAGATGTTGTTGGCTCCAGAACACTAAGTAAGGTAAGTGATATCAATATTGTTAGAAAGTATATATCCTATATAAAAGATGATTTAAGAAAGCGGAATTTCAGATGCTGAAATTCCGCTTGTCTCTTATCTCTTCAATTCTTCCAGTCGCGCCTTTACTTTCGCTTGTCTCTCAATATAATCCTTTTCTTTTTGTTTTTCTTCGTCTACAACGGCTTGAGGTGCTTTTTTCACAAAACCTTCATTTGCCAGCTTCTTCTGTACCCGTTCCACTTCTTTGTCCCATTTTGTTAATTCCTTTTCCAGGCGGCCAATCTCTTTCTCAAAATCAATCAGACCTTCCAATGGCAGGAATAACTCAGCACCGGTTACGACGGCTGACATTGCCTTTTCAGGAGCATCAACATTGGTTTTCATTACTAATTCACTTGGATTACAGAAACGTTCCAGGTATTCACGGTTATTTTCAAGTTCTTCTGCAATTTCCTCATTTTCCGTCTGAATGAGCAGTTTAATTTGTTTGGACATTGGTGTATCAACCTCTGCACGGATATTCCTAACTGATTTAATGATTGATACAAGCCGTTTCATCTCTTTTGAAGCTTCCACATCATGAAATTCATTTCTCACCTGTGGCCAGGCCGCAACGGTAATCGACTCACCTTCATGTGGGAGTTGCTGCCAAATTTCTTCCGTAATGAACGGCATATATGGATGAAGCATACGCATTGTCTGGTCTAATACATAGGCCAGAACAGAGCGTGTTGTTTGTTTTTGCACTTCATCTTCTCCATATAGTGGCAGTTTCGCCATTTCAATGTACCAGTCACAAAATTCATCCCAGATGAAGTTATACAAATGGCGTCCAGCTTCACCAAATTCATATTTATCTGTATTTCTCGTAACATGTTCGATTGTTTCATTCAATCTGGTTAAAATCCATTTATCCGCCAGTGATTTTTCACCAGTTAAATCAATATCGTCATAGCTGAAGCCTTCCATATTCATTAATGAAAAACGGGAAGCATTCCAGACTTTATTAGCAAAATTCCAAGTGGATTCCACTTTTTCCCAATGGAACCTCAGATCCTGTCCCGGGGTGGATCCCGTTAGTAAAAAGTACCGTAATGAATCAGCACCATATTTTTCAATAACATCCATTGGATCTACACCATTACCTAATGATTTACTCATTTTCCGACCTTCTGCATCGCGAATTAATCCATGGATCAGAACATCCTTAAATGGCCTTTCCCCGGTAAATTGCTTAGATTGGAAGATCATCCGTGCTACCCAAAAGAAAATAATGTCATATCCTGTCACAAGTACATCTGTCGGGAAGTAGCGTTTAAAATCTTCCGCATCCACTTCTGGCCAACCCATTGTTGAAAATGGCCATAAGGCAGAGGAAAACCATGTATCTAGTACATCATCATCCTGTTCCCAATTTTCAATATCAGCAGGTGCCTCTTTTCCAACATATATTTCCTTAGTTTCTTTATGATACCATGCAGGAATACGATGCCCCCACCAAAGCTGGCGTGAAATACACCAATCACGAATATTTTCCATCCAGTGAAGATACGTGCGTTCGAAACGTTGCGGTACAAAATTAACCTTTTCCTCACCTTCCTGCAAATCGATTGCAGCATCAGCAAGCGGCTGCATATGAACAAACCACTGTGTCGACAGATATGGTTCAACAACCGCACCACTACGTTCAGAATGACCTACCTGATGAACATGGTCCTCAACTTCAAACAAAACACCCGTATCCTGAAGATCTTTAACAATTTGCTTGCGGCACTCGAAACGATCAAGCCCTTGATATCTTCCGGCGTTTTCATTCATGGAGCCATCTTCATGCATGACAAGGACACGCTTCAAATTATGACGATTCCCAATTTCAAAGTCATTCGGGTCATGTGCCGGTGTGATTTTAACAGCACCTGAACCTAATTCCATATCAACATAGTCATCGGCAACAATTTCTATCTCACGTCCGACAATTGGCAGAATTACTGTTTTGCCAATCAGGTGTTGATACCGTTCGTCTTTCGGATGAACCGCAACCGCTGTATCACCCAGCATAGTCTCCGGGCGTGTTGTAGCAATTTCAATCGTCTCATCACTATCTTTGATTGGATAGCGCATATGATAAAATTTCCCTTGTACCTCTTCATATACCACTTCAATATCAGAAAGTGCAGTCTGTGTTTTGGGATCCCAGTTAATGATATACTCTCCCCGGTAAATGAGCCCTTTTTCGTATAATGTCACGAAGACTTCTTTAACTGCTTCTGAAAGACCTTCATCCAGCGTGAATCGCTCACGTGAATAATCCAGACCCAGACCCAACTTTTCCCACTGAGAACGAATAAAATCAGCATATTCCTCTTTCCATTCCCAAGCAGTATCGAGAAATTTCTCGCGGCCCAAATCATAACGACTGGTTCCCTGTTCTTTCAGCTTAGCTTCCACCTTCGCCTGTGTAGCAATCCCGGCATGGTCCATACCTGGAAGCCATAACACGTCATATCCCTGCATGCGCTTCATCCGGGAAATGGTGTCCTGCATGGTCGTATCCCATGCATGCCCCAGATGTAATCTTCCAGTTACGTTTGGAGGTGGTATAACAATTGTGTACGGTTCTTTTTCTGGATCACCTGTACTTTCAAAATATTTGCCTTTCAGCCAGAATTGATAACGGTCTTTTTCCACTGCCTGCGGATTATATTTTGACGGCAGTGATGTATTTTCATTTTCGTTCATCATTCATACCTCCTTAAATTAAAAAAACCTTTTCATCCTATATAAAAAGGACGAAAAGGTATGCTCTCCGTGGTACCACCTTTGTTTACAAATACATACATATTTGTACACTCAATCGATTGATAACGGTCAATTACCGGCGTTCTTCTACTTTACCAAAGATGTTTACACATCCCTTTTATTTTCAAAGAAGCTGTGTCAAGGGCGACCTTCCAAAATAAGTATTCCTGGGAAATTCTCAGCTCTCGATTTCCCTCTCTAAAGGTAATTATTTTGTACTCTTCCCTATCATTACATTTCATATTAATTACTGTTATTTTATCCATAACAAGAGAGAACGTCAACTATTAGTATTGTTTTTGCACAAAACAACTGCATATATACATATTATATTAAATAAAAACATTTTGGAAGCCTATTGCAACTGTGAAGATGTCAAATTTTTCTGCTGTATGAGTTCCACAGGTCTTACTGCTAAAAGATGAACAATAAACAGATTTTCTGACTCAAAGGGGTGAATTTTAAATGGCTCGTTATTATCGCTATCGACTTCCTTCATGGGCAAGACATTGCATTATCGTTATTGAGAAAGTAACGTTACCAATCTTGATTTTCCAGCTGATTCGTACGCTGTTTTTTCCATCAACTTTGGATGTATTCCTTCTAGGGTTGCTTGTTGGTTTATTTATAGCTTTTTATCTGGAATGGATTTAATTTTCAAGATCTTCCAAGGTAATGGATTCATATTCCTCCTCGACATACCGGGACCAATGCAGACCGAATAGGAGTCTGCGATATGCATGCTGCAATTTTATTATCCTGTTAATCATAGTGTCGTGTGTTGTGTTATTAACATATTGTTGCACGGTCTTTAAATAATTGGCCGGATTTAATAAATAAATAATCAACAAATAGAATTCATCCTTTGTTAATTCATTTTCCTTATAGTATGTGGAAAACATTTCAATTAACAATTCGCCGGGCTGATCATAATACAGTGTTTCATTGTTTAAGAATGAAGCTAAATCCATGACAGCATTATCGTAATAGGCGTTTTCCCAGTTAATGAGAAAGGATTGATTTCCGTGAAGCAGATGTGAAAATTTTAAATTACCATGACATAAGCTATAATTCCATTGCGTCTTCTCTTCTTTTTTATTCGTTAACTGATCAATTCGTTTTTTGATTTCTTTGGTCGCATATTCCAAGTCACGATAGTGTGTACAAACCAATAATTCAAAAGGGGACATATATCTGTTTTTCTCAAATTGCTGCACATAAGAAAATATATCCCGATGGGTATTTTCACAAAACGCTTTAAATGTATTGAATTCACTAGCCAGATTTTCAGTGGAAACAGAAACGGATTTTTTCGTTTTTGCATGAACATTTCCTATGCTTTGATATAAGTTTTCGATGATCTGTTTCCTATTTTGTGCAGCAGAAGCTTCTATCCAGGGGGTCAAATAAAAGATCGATTGATCCATCTCGACATACAGGTTTCCTTTTTGTGTTTGATATACCGGTAAAATTGAAGATATGTTTTGCGAAAATGCGGCATGATAAACGTTTTCCCAGTTTGCGACTGTCCCTTCGGATAATAAGCTTTGTTTAAGTGCATATTCACGATGCCCATCGCTAATACGGAATAACCGATCTGTCTTTTCTTCTATTTGCTGCGGGTAGACCGCATAGGAATTCAATACTTTTTTGATTAATTCCACCTTTTATTTCACCACCTGTATAGACTGACAAACAATAATACTATGATTTATTTTTCATAATTGGTGACTACGAAGAACGTAGCCATATGAGCTTCCAATCCGTTTAGCTGTTTTTGTTATAGCAACAAACTTTTTAAAAAATAACCATCTGTTAGAAAACTTGGCTTTTCGCCAAGCCCTTGTGCGAAAGGCCCTAGTTGCACTTATGCAGTAGGAAGTTTTATACTTTTCTTAACTGCTAAAAAATTAGATACCCCCTGAACTAGCTGGCCAAGGGGTGAAGTGATTTATTTTATTATATGTGGAATGCGGAGTAATTGACCTTCTGATATGTCAAAGTCTTCATCCAAATTATTTTGCTTGATCAATTGCAATGTTGTAATTTGATAGCGTTCTGCAATGGATTCAATTGTATCTTTATCCTGCACAATGCAAAGTCTCATTTTTGTGTACGCTTCCTCTTCCGAATGCCTAAACATATCAGCCAAGTAACTTACATCCTCCATATCCTCTGTACGACCTTCTTCATTCTCATAGTTGTCGGATAATTGTTCTTCCCCCTTATGCTCATACCCTTCCTCAACCTCATTAGCGCTGTCAGAGGGTGAATAGTCTGATGATACATGGGAACCGTCTTTCTGATCTTTCATCGCCTGTTTATCAAAAAATTCCTTTAATGTCTGAGTTTCCTTATACTTCCAGCGATTGTCCTCACCGGTCCCTTCATCAGTGTCCTCCTCAATTTCAGCAGGTAAATCCGGTATTTCCGAAGAGGAGAATGATTCAGCTAGATCTTGGGGGGCTTTTTCTTCCTTTTCTTTAATTTCAAATTCAAATGTATCATCTGCTTCTCTTGCCATCGAAAAGGGTTCTGCTTCCTGTTCACTCTCAACCCCTTCTTCATTATTTTCTTTACGTGGTTCTTCCGTTTGGTTGTTAATACCACTAATACCAATCATAGAATATAGTTTTAAATGACTGTGATCAGGTATTTCATAATCAAATGACTGTATACTTACTGTAACATCGTTCATGTCTTCTACCCGATGGGATGGTACGGATATTTCCACAGGAAACCGATGTGAAAATTCAGCAGACATTTCATTTGTATCAATAACACTTTCCACGTAGCGTCTGGAATGAAAGTCATCAAAATCATTTGAAGGACTATCATCTTCTAAGGATTCTACTTTTTGATATTCTCCCCGAAGCTCAATCACTCCTTTTATAGAAACATACTCACTAAATGATTGAATGGATATTTCCGGATCCAAGGAAATCCCTCTCATTTCCGCAACTTCCTGTCCCTTCTCAAAATAAAGGGATTCATTTAACTCGAAACTGAAAACCGGTTGATCATTTGACAAATGAACTCCTCCCTCCAACTTACATCTGTCATATGCTAATATGTCTAAGTTATCTATATGAGTATCTAAGGAAGGATATGCGTATGTATGTTAAAAACCTAAGCCTGAATTCATGCAGCAAGGAAGATTTATATTTACATAAAGACCTTTGGGGTGTAGGCACTGGGGATGGACTTGGCTTATATTGGAGCCAACATATATACTGCCAAATTTATATCTTATTAAAAAAAGCTACTCTGTTTAAAGGAGTAGCTTTTTGGATTACTATTACTTATTAATTTTTGCAAATGCATTTCGTATTGCCTGGATGGTTTTTTCAATATCCTCATCTGAATGTGCGGTTGAAAGGAATAATCCTTCAAACTGAGAAGGTGGTAAAAAGATACCTTCCTCAATCATTGCACGATAATATTGAGCAAAATAATCCAAATTGGAGCTTTGCGCAGTTTCAAAATTTATTACTTCATCATTTGTGAAGAAAACTCCCACCATTGATCCTGCACGATTAATATGCAATGGGATATCATATTCTGATGCGGCTTGCTTAAATCCTTCCACCAGTCGATCCACTTTTGCATTAATTTTTTCATATGATGATTCATCCAATGCATTTAATGTCTCAAAACCGGCAGTCATTGCCAAGGGGTTTCCAGATAATGTACCTGCCTGGTAAATAGAACCTGTTGGCGCAACACTTTCCATAATTTCACGTTTACCGCCATAAGCCCCAACTGGTAAACCGCCACCGATTACCTTGCCAAGGCAGGTTAAATCAGGTGTTATTCCAAAATGACCCTGTGCACAGTTATAACCCACACGGAAACCTGTCATTACTTCATCAAAAATTAACAATGTGTCATTCTCTTCAGTTATTGTTCTTAAATTCTGCAGAAAGTTATTTTTTGGTGGTACAACACCCATGTTACCTGAAACTGGTTCAACAATCACAGCAGCAATATCATTTCCATATTCTTCAAAAGCATAGCGCACACTTTCCATATCATTATATGGTACTGTAATGGTATTTTTTGCAATGGACTCAGGTACACCAGGGCTATCCGGCAAACCCAGGGTAGCTACACCTGATCCGGCTTTAATTAGTAGAGAATCTCCATGCCCATGATAATTCCCTTCGAACTTTAGAATTTTATTTCTGCCCGTGTATCCTCTGGCAAGACGCAAGGCACTCATTGTTGCTTCTGTACCGGAGTTGACCATTCGCAGCATTTCAATGGATGGAACACGTTCAATAACAAGACGAGCAAGTTTATTCTCCAGGAGTGTCGGAGCTCCAAAACTGGTACCTTTAGCTGCAGTTTCCTGAAGCTTTGCAACAACTTGTTCATCCGCGTGACCTAAAATAAGAGGGCCCCAGCTTAATACATAGTCAAGATATTCATTTCCATCAATATCTCTGATTTTTGACCCTTCACCCGACTCCATAAAGATTGGTGACATGCCTACGGATTTAAACGCCCTTACAGGGGAGTTGACTCCGCCAGGCATCAAATCGACTGCTTCTTTATATGCGTCTTCTGAATGATTAAAGCGCTTCATAATAATTCACCCCAACTACAAATTTTTTCATTCCTATTTATTCAACCATTTTGCTACATCTTTTGCAAAATATGTAATAATTAAATCTGCACCAGCACGTTTCATCGCGGTCAGTTTTTCCAAAACTAATTCTTCCTCATTTATCCAGCCGTTTTGTGCCGCAGCTTTAACCATTGCATACTCCCCACTCACATTATATGCAACAACTGGCACATTCACAGTGTTTCGTACATCACGAACGATATCAAGATAGGATAATGCTGGTTTTACAATCAGGAAATCAGCTCCTTCTTCAACATCCGATTCCGCCTCTCTTAATGCTTCCAACCGGTTTGCCGGATCCATTTGATATGTTTTTCTATCACCGAATTGTGGTGTGCTGTCTGCCGCGTCCCTGAATGGTCCGAAAAACGATGAAGCATATTTCACAGCGTAGGACATAATCGGAATATTTTGGAAGCCTTCTTCATCCAATGCCTCACGAATCACGGCTACAAACCCATCCATCATATTAGACGGTGCAATAATATCTGCTCCTGCTTTAGCTTGTGATACAGCAGTTTTTGCTAATAGCTTAAGTGATTCATCATTATCAACGTCATGGTTATGAATGACTCCACAATGACCATGTGAAGTATATTCACAAAGGCAAGTATCTGCAACAACGAGTATCTCCGGGTATTCCCCTTTAATAATCCGGGTTGCTTCTTGTACAATACCATTTTCGATAAAAGCTCCAGTACCCTCTTCATCCTTATCATTCGGCACGCCAAAGATCATCATTGCTCTTATTCCCAGTTCATAAATCTCCTTCAATTCGTCCTTCAATAAATCAAGGGTGATTTGAGAAACTCCCGGCATGGAAGGTACTTCATTTTTCGTATTCGTCCCCTCAAGAATAAAAATCGGATAAATAAAGTCCTCTGTTCGTAAATGATTTTCGCGGACCAGGGAGCGCATGGAAGCGGAAGATCTCAGTCTGCGGTGGCGTTTAAAATCCTGATTTATTTTCATTTTCATCTATCCCCCGTAAAATATAGTTATTAATGCATACAAGCATGCTGTCAATGGTGAATTCCTTGTTCGGTGTGAAAATAGGGGTGAAACCAAATTCCATTGCCCGCTTTTCTGTTGTTGTACCAATACAAACACACTTAAAATTACGAAGTGACGTCATTTCAGAAAACGCTTCGACTGTTGATGGACTTGTAAATGTTACAAAATCCACATCATTTCGTTTTAAGGTTTCATTCAATGTTTCACTCATTTGATAATTTAAGCAGGTTTCATACACTTCAATCGATGAATAAGGAATTCCAAACTTCGAAAATTCTAATGGGAGAACCTCCCTTGAACGATTTCCGCGTACCAATAGAACTGGGCCGGCACCTGCGAAGTTTTTTAAGAATTCATATGCCATTA
Organism: Virgibacillus ainsalahensis; assembly: GCF_055380755.1. NCBI lineage: Bacteria > Bacillati > Bacillota > Bacilli > Caryophanales > Bacillaceae > Virgibacillus > Virgibacillus ainsalahensis. The sequence goes on from NZ_AP043943.1 coordinate 2,109,544, forward strand.
CATCCGCATTATAAATTTCCGGAATAAAATTGGCAGAAAACCCGTATTTCTTTAATGCATCTTCAGTCTTATGACCAACAACTGCCACCTTTTTATCCCTTATTATCTTCGTGTCAATTAGGTGTTTCTCTGCTAATTGAAAAAAACAGTCTACCCCATTTGAACTTGTAAAAAATATCCACTCATAGTTATTTAAACCCTGAAGAATTTGCTTGTTTTCATCTCGATCCATACATGAAATTTTCAAAAGAGGAACTTCAACAGGTATTCCGTTATACTGCAGAACCTTTTTTGCAAACTCTTTTGCCTGTTTCTCTTCTCTTGTGATTAAAATTTTCTTTCCATGTAATGACATCGACATTACTGATCTAGCTCCTCTTTCACCTGATCTACAATCTCTTTTGCACCCTGACTAATTAACTTATCAGCAGCTTCTTCTCCTACTTTCTTCGGATCGGTACCGCGAACTACTTCTTTCAAAATTGTTTTACCATCCGGAGTGCCTACAAGTGCAGTTAGAACGATGTCATTTTCTTCTAAATATGCATAACCACCAATAGGTACCTGACAGCCGCCTTCCAATAAATGAAGAAATGTTCTTTCTGCAATAACTGTCTTTGTTGTGTGTTCATCTTTTATTTTCGTTAGTAATTCATGAAGCTCATCGTCATCTTCACGGGTTTCAATTGCTAATGCTCCCTGACCTACTGCAGGAACACAAACTTCAGGTTCCAGATATTCAGTGATGAGATCCTCACTTAAACCGACACGTTTTAATCCGGATACCGCTAAAATAATCGCATCAAAATCTTCTTCCTGTAATTTCCTTAAGCGGGTTTCAATATTACCACGGATCCATTTAATGGAAACATCGGGTCTTTCTGCTAATATCTGTGCTGAACGTCGCAAACTGCTCGTCCCTACAATTGCACCTGCTGGCAAATCCTTTAATAAAACATTATTTTTCGCAATAAAGGCATCACGATGATCCTCTCGCGTCGGGATTGCTGATATCATCAATCCTTCCGGCATAACGGAAGGCATATCTTTCATACTATGTACAGCAAAGTCAACTTCTTTATCATACATTGCTTGTTCAATTTCTTTTACAAACAAACCTTTCCCGCCAACTTTCGATAAGGTAACATCCAGAATACGATCACCTTTTGTTACGATTTTTTTTACTTCGAATTCATTCTTTACGCCAGCCTCTTTAAGCTGCTTGATAACCCATTCTGTCTGAGTTATTGCCAAATTACTTTTACGTGAACCTATAACTATTTTACGCATTGTTTGTTTTCCTCCTCTAAAGTAATCCATCAGAAATGGAAATCCGATAACAGACTGAATAAAAAGAAATTCACCAATAAAATCAGGAATGCTGCTGTATTATAAACTGCGATGGCTTTTCCCTGATACTTTGTCACAAGCCGCAATAGTAAATATACAATATACACTGCCAATACCAATATTGATCCAATTGTCTTCATATCAAACCAATAAAATTCCGCATTGGTGACATACGCCCACACCACACCTGAGATGATACTAATCATCAGAAGTGGAACACCAATAGTAACAGCTGTAAACGAATACCTATCCAACAGCTTCAAATCACCTAACCGCCACATCCATTTAATTCCCTTTTTGTTTTTCAAAAAATGGTATTGTACGACATACATCATAGAGAAAAGATAAGATATCGTAAAAAATCCATACGATACAATCGCAAGAATGATATGTGTTATCAATATTTCATGTACTAATTCAATACCATCTGTGTACATGTCGTATTGTGCTTTTGTTAAAATATACAAGAGTAATATAAAAAATCCAAATAAATTTGTAAAAAACACAATAAATCGGATAGGAAACAACCTGTTTATTATCAGTGAAGATGTCACCAAAACCCAGGAATACAAAAGTAAGCTATCATTTAATGTTGCAATTGGAAAACTGTTCTCGGTAACTGTCTGGTATCCAAAATATATCGCTTGAATGATCCAAACCATGCCAAGTAACCAGAAAGCCAATCTATTTGCCTTCTGGTTATTTTGAATAAAATCAATAAAGTATCCAATCAAGCTTAGACCATAAATAATAAGTATACATTCAAAAAGCCATTTCATTTCAAACATCATTGGGATCCCTTCATCCTATATGCTTGTTATTTTGCTGATTAATGAAAAGGATACATTTTCGTTTTTATTTATTTTTGTGAGTGTTTCATTGTTTGTAGCCTGTTTTTTAAATTCAGTTTTTACTTCCTCTTCAATTCCAAAGATGTCCACAAATAATTCCAGTGATTCCTCTGCTTTATTTGAAGAGGCTAGTTCTTTCGCCTGTGTAACCGGTTCTTTCAATAACTGATTTATTATACTTTTTGTATGCTTGTTTAATACTTTTTTCTCACGTTCGGTTAGATCCGGCATTTTTCTTTCAATGCTCTTCATCGTTTCGGACTGGATTGAAAGTGCCTTATGACGGAGCGCAGAAATCACCGGCACAACACCTAAAGTTTTTACCCATTCTTTGAACATAACGATTTCTTTCTCCATCATGATTTCAATTTCCACTGCTGCTGATTTTCTTGATTCTAAGTTTTCATCAACAACATGCTGCAGGTCATCAATATCATACAGGAAAACATTTTCAAATTCACTAATCTGTGGATCGATGTCTCTGGGAACTGCGATATCAACCAGGAACAACGGATTTCCTTTACGCTTTTTGTGAATAGGTGCCAGCATTTCTTTGGTTAGTACAAAAGAATCTGCAGCCGTCGAAGTAATTAAAATATCCGCCTTTTCCAATATTTCCATTAAATCATCGATATCAGCAACATCTGCATCAAATTTCTCTGCCATCATTTCTGCTTTTTCATAGGTACGGTTCATTACCGTAATATTTGTCGCACCAGATCCTTGAAGATTTTTTGCTGCCAGTTCACCCATTTCACCTGCACCCAGTATTACAACCTGTTTGTTATTGAGGTTACCAAATACCTTTTTGGCAAGTTCAACAGCGGCATAGCTTACCGAAACCGCGTGTGCTCCGATTGCAGTGTCTTTTTGTATCTTCTTTCCAAAAGTTATTGCCTGTTTAAACAATTCATTAAAAATGGTTCCAGTTGTTTTTGACTGCTGGGATGTTAAAAACGCCTGCTTTACTTGACCAAGGATTTGTGTTTCTCCTAAAACCATTGAATCAAGGCCTGTAGACACACGGAATAAATGCTCCAAAGCACCATCATCTTCCATGATCCTCAAATAAGAAGAAAATTCTTCTTTATCAATTTGAAACCAATCAGCTAAAAATTTCTTTATATAATACCGCCCTGTATGAACCTGATCAACTACTGCATAGATTTCTGTACGATTGCAAGTGGAAACAATTACATTCTCCAGAATACTTTTCCGCTCTTTTAATTCTGTCATTGCTTCATGAAGTGAGTGTTCGGAAAATGTGAGCTTCTCTCTAATCTCCACAGGGGCTGTTTTGTAGTTAAATCCAACTTTCAATATATGCACTTTATCTACCCCCAAAAATAACTTTACTATATATTTAACGTAATCAACTTAAAAAATATCCTAAATACTATTATAGCATAAGCATCCATTCATTTTTTTTGTAAATGTGAACAGATTCTGAAACAATATATAGGTATAATCGTATATAATAATAACTCGAATGTACTTTATCATACCGATATACAATTAGCAAGAATTCAAACTGCGGAGGACAAGTGAGGTGATCGATTGAAAAGACAAAATTCCCTTATCGCCTATATATTAATCGGAATAGGTATATTCTTCCTGTTGAAGGAATTAAAGGTACCAATTATCACTGATTTTTACTCATGGACCACGTTACTTATTATTGTTGGTCTAGCGCTGATTATACATAGTTATAGGGCGAGGAAATACCAGAATTTATTTGTAGGTACAATTGTCTTGGGGATGGGTATACATCTTCATGGTATGAACCATTATAGCTTTTGGATTGATCATTGGGCTGCATATCCACTTATCATAGGAATTGCATTTCTTATAAGATACACAAAAACAAAAAAAGGGTTATTTCCAGGGGTTCTGCTTATTGCAGTTTCTATTCTATTAATTTTCTCCATTCAGCTACCTGAATGGCTTTCATGGATTTATCTGGTTATTGATTTTACTGAGAAGTTCTGGCCAGTTATTCTCATTGTCGTCGGGTTATACTTATTAAAAAAGAAAAAATAAAACCAATCCCCCGAACTGGGAGGGTTGGTTTTATTTCAGTCAAAACGATAAAAATAAACAGCCACTTTTAGAGTTTTCCATCTGCAAAGCAGCTGTTTCTTAGTACTATAAATATTTTCTTAACAATGCCCAGGACTCATCCTTACCTTCTCCGGTTTCTGATGAAAAAGGAACTACTTCATCCTCTGATTCTACCTGTAATGTGTCTTTTGTTCGCTTCACGTATGTTGCTCGTTTATTTTTAGGTATTTTATCCAGCTTTGTCGCAATAACAATAACGGGAAGGTTATAATATTTTAAAAAGTCGTACATCTGAATATCATCTCTCGTTGGTTCATGGCGAGCATCTGTAATTAAAACAACAGTTTTTAGCGTTTCCCTTGTTTCAAAATACTCTTCCATCATATGCCCCCATTTTTCACGCTCTTTTTTGGAGACTTTCGCATAACCATAACCCGGAACATCTACAAAATAAAATGCATCATTTAATCGATAAAAATTCAATGTCTGTGTTTTCCCTGGTTTGGATGAGGTTCGTGCCAGGTTTTTTCGACCAATTAATTTGTTTATAAATGATGATTTGCCCACATTGGAGCGTCCGGCCAACGCAATTTCCGGCAGTCCGTCGTCCGGGTATTGTTTTTTGCTTACAGCGCTGATTACAATTTCCGCGTTAGTTACTTTCATTGTTATCCTCCACGAGTGCATGTTCCAACACTTGATCCAAATGACTGACAGGAATAAATGTTAAGGCTTCCCTTACACTCTCTGGAATATCTTCAATATCTTTTTCATTTTCTTCCGGAATAATAACCGTCGTGATGCCAGCCCTGTGGGCACTTAGTGATTTTTCCTTCAATCCGCCAATTGGCAGCACGCGTCCGCGAAGTGTAATTTCACCGGTCATTGCGACTTCCTTTTTTACTGCTCTTCCACTTAGAGCTGATACCAGGGCTGTAGCCATTGTAATCCCTGCTGAGGGGCCGTCTTTTGGTGTCGCACCTTCAGGAACGTGAATATGAATATCATACGTTTCATGGAAATCCGGATTAATTTGAAGCTCGGTTGCTCTTGAGCGGATATAACTGAACGCAGCCTGTGCAGATTCCTGCATGACATCTCCCAGTTTTCCCGTTAATGTAAGTTTTCCTTTGCCAGGATAATGTGATACCTCAATAGATAATGTATCTCCACCTGCTGATGTATAAGCAAGTCCTGTTGCAGCACCCACTTGATCGACTCGTTCCATCAAACCATAGCGGAAAACTGGTTTTCCAAGGATTTCTTCTATGCTTTTTTCTGTGACAATGACTCGTTTCTTTTCCTTGGAAATAATTAATTTGGCTGCTTTTCTGCATAGTTTAGCAAGCTGTCTTTCCAGATTTCTAACACCTGCTTCTCGTGTATATCTCCGGATTAACTTTAATAATGCCTCATCGCGAATTTGCAGATCACTTTTTTTCAATCCATGTTCTTTTAACTGCTTCTGTAATAAATGCTCTTTCGCAATATGCAGTTTTTCTACTTCCGTATAACCTGCAATTGAAATGAGTTCCATTCGATCCAATAAAGGTCCAGGTATGTTTGTCACATAATTAGCGGTTGCTACAAATAAAACATTTGATAAATCATAGGTTTCTTCAATATAGTGATCACTGAAATTACTATTCTGTTCCGGATCCAGCACCTCCAACATTGCTGAGGAAGGATCCCCACGGAAATCATTGGACATTTTATCAATCTCGTCCAGTAAAAATACCGGATTGATTGTTTCTGCTTTTTTCATTCCCTGAATAACTCTTCCGGGCATTGCGCCGATATAGGTCCTGCGATGCCCTCTTATTTCAGCCTCATCCCGTACACCGCCCAAGGAAGCCCTGACAAATTTTCTGTTTATCGACCGTGCAATGGATTTCGCCAATGATGTTTTCCCAACACCCGGCGGACCCACAAGACAAAGGATTGGTCCCTTGATAGAGTTTGTCAGCTTCTGCACAGCCAGATATTCCAGAATACGCTCTTTCACTTTTTCAAGTCCATAATGATCTTCATCAAGAATTTTTTCAGCACGGTCAATCTCAATCGTATCCTTTGTTTTCTTTGTCCATGGCAAAGCGATTAGCCATTCGATATAGTTACGGATAACAGAACTTTCTGCAGAGCTTTGTGGCACTTTTTCGTAGCGGCCTACTTCTTTCATGGCCACTTCCAGAATACGTTCAGGCATATCTGATTGCTCAATTTGCTCTCTAAGTTGGCCTACTTCCCCAGATTTGCCATCTTTCTCTCCGAGTTCTTTTTGAATTGCTTTTAATTGCTCACGCAAATAGTATTCTTTTTGCGTTTTTTCCATCGAGGTTTTAACCCGCTGGCCGATTTTTTTTTCTAAATCAAGTACCTTCTGTTCATTTGAAATTATTTTAACTAAATATTGCAGTCTTTGTTTCACATTTTGTATTTCGAGCAATTCTTGCTTTTCTTTTACTTTTAATGATAAATGGGAGGTAATAATATCTGCCAGTCTCCCGGGTTCTTCTATATCAGAAACCGTCGCAAACGTTTCCTGTGTGATTTTTCGGGAAAATTTTATGTATTGTTCAAATTGGCCCAATAGTGAACGCATCAAGGCTTCTTCTTCATTTATTTCATCGTGTTCATCTTCCAATTTCTCTATTTCTACAATAAATTCTTCTTCTTCTTCAATGTATTGTATGATTTCCCCGCGATGTAATCCTTCTACCAGTACACGTAATGTGCCATTTGGTAATTTAAGCATTTGTTTTACCTTAGTCAATGTACCAATCCGGTAAATGTCTTCAGGCTTAGGCTCATCCAAACTCACTTTCTTCTGAGCTGCCAGAAAAACAGTTTGATCATTCATCATTGCTTTTTCTAATGCTGCTACAGATTTATCTCTACCAACATCAAGATGAAGAACCATTGAGGGAAACACTAGTAACCCACGTAATGGAAGGAGGGGGATATGTATCGTTTCTTTTGTCATCTAATGTACCTCCATAATCTATGTATTTTCTTTATGTTCTTAAAGTTTATATAAAAGCTGGCTATTTGTAAAATTTTACACACTAAATGAAACAGTACTATTATAACCTTTCATTTAAATATTACCCTAAAAATATCAAAAGGCTGACCTGAGTCATACACACACCTGTTATTACTTGTTTGAAACAGGGGTTATACGCCAGGTCAGCCTTATAACTTGAAAATTTTTATGCGCTTTCTCTAGGGAGCGTCTTATTACCTTCTTTAACCGTCCCGTCTCTGAAAACAAGTTTGGGACTGCCATCTTCTTCTATTACAGTATCTTTCGTCAGGATACATTTCTCAATGTCTTCTCTGGAAGGCAATTCGAACATAACATCCAGCATGATACCTTCAATGATGGAGCGCAGCCCGCGAGCACCTGTTTTACGTTCAATTGCTTTTTTAGATATCTCAACCAGAGCTCCTTTTTCAAACTCCAGTTCTACATCATCCATCTGGAAAAGCTTTTCATATTGTTTAACAAGCGCATTTTTTGGTTTTGTCAAAATCTCTATTAGAGCTTCTTCATCCAATGGCTCCAGACTTGCTACGATAGGAATTCTTCCAATAAACTCAGGGATTAACCCATAGCGCAATAAATCTTCAGGTAATACTTTTTGCAATAGTTCCCCAGTTGCAAGATCTTGCTGATCCATATCAGCACCGAAGCCGATAACTTTTTCACCAAGTCTGCGTTTAACAACCTGATCGATTCCATCAAAAGCTCCACCAACAATAAACAGAACGTTCGTTGTGTCAATTTGGATAAATTCTTGATGTGGATGCTTACGCCCACCTTGTGGAGGAACACTGGCTACTGTACCTTCAAGGATCTTCAATAGTGCCTGTTGCACACCTTCCCCTGAAACGTCACGAGTAATTGATGGATTCTCTGACTTACGTGCAACCTTATCAATTTCATCGATGTAAATAATACCTTTTTCAGCTTTTTCAACATCGTAATCAGCAGCCTGAATTAATTTCAATAGAATGTTTTCTACATCTTCACCGACATAACCTGCTTCTGTAAGTGATGTTGCATCTGCCATAGCAAAAGGAACATTAAGAATACGTGCCAATGTTTGAGCAAGCAATGTTTTCCCGCTACCTGTTGGTCCAAGCATAGCAATATTACTTTTAGCCAGTTCTACATCATCCGAATTTTTCGGCGTATTTATTCGTTTATAATGATTATAAACTGCTACAGATAAATTCTTTTTAGCCTTATCCTGACCAATAACATAATCATCCAATGTCTCCATTATTTCTCTCGGTTTTGGAATCTCTTGTAATTCTGTTTCTTCTTCTGTACCAAGCTCTTCCTCAACAATTTCTGTGCAGAGCTCAATACATTCATCACATATATAAACGCCAGGCCCCGCAACTAGCTTACGAACCTGCTCCTGGCTCTTCCCACAAAATGAACACTTTAGTTGTCCTTTTTCTTCATTAAATTTAAACAATACACTTCACCCCTAAAAGTTTATATCTACTCCCATTGTTTTCACCTTAGGATTCAACTTTTATAGTCATCATATCAGATGCAAATTGAAATACAAAATAAAACACCTTACGCGTTTCCACTTTTGTTTTGACTTGTTTTTATTATGGATAAAAATAATAAAAAGTCAAATCATATTACTTATACTATATGTTACTTGCTGAATTTAAGTAGTGATATTTGGAATTACTCTTATATTGATTGTTTTTGAAATGGAAACAAGGTGCGGATCAATATCCGCACCTTGTCTTCATATTAACCTTATTTTCCTGTAATCAACCCTGTATTGATTTATTATACAGTTTTACTTTGCTCTGCAAGGAAATCAATTGCCTTACTGAATTTCAGATCATTTTTCAACATATCTGTATTTCCACCAAGCATTTGTTTCAATTGCTCTTTATCTGTACCATACATGCCAGCCATCTTCTCAAGTTCCGCTTCAACATCTTCTTCAGATACTTCCAGGTTTTCTGCATTAATGATTGCTTCTAGTGTGAGATTTGTTTTAACACGTTTCCCAGCATCCTCTTTCATTTGTTCTTTTAATGCAGCTTCATCCTGACCGGAAAATTGTGAATACATTTCCATTGTCATACCCTGCGCCTGTAGACGCTGTTCAAATTCCTGCACCATACGGTCCAATTCAGAATCTACCATAACTTCCGGGATTTCAACTTGAGCATTGTCAGATGCTTTTTCCAACAGCGTTTCACGTTTTTGGTTTTCTGCTTCCTGCTGTTTCTGTCCTTCAAGTTCTTCTTTTTTCTTATTTTTCAGCTCATCAAGTGTTTCTGCTTCTTCATCAACATCTTTGGCAAATTCATCATCAAGTTCAGGAAGTTCTTTATATTTCACTTCACTAATATTAACTTTGAATGTTGCTTCTTTACCAGCCAAATCTTCTGCGTGATAGTCTTCAGGGAATGTTACTTCAATTTCTGTATCGGCATCAATTGCTTTTCCAACCAGTTTTTCTTCAAACCCTGGAATAAATTGGCCGGAACCAATTTCCAATGAATGATTTTCGCCCTTACCGCCTTCAAAAGCCTCCCCATCAAGGAAACCTTCAAAGTCCATAACAACCGTGTCACCTTCTTCGATAGTTCCTTCTTCTTTCACTACAAGTTCAGCCTGTTCCTGACGAAGCTTTTCTATTGTTTCCTCAACTTCTTCATCTGAAACTTCTACAGATTGTTCTTCCACTTCCAATCCTTTATATTCACCCAGCGTTACTTCAGGTTTAACTTGAACTTTCGCTGTGAAAACAAGGTTTTCTCCCCGCTCGATATTCTCGATGTCCACTTCCGGCTGCTCAATTGGTTCGATAGCCGCTTCATCAATCGCTTTTACATACGCATTCGGGAGAACAATATCAACTGCATCCTGATACAGTGATTCAACACCAAAGCGATTTTCAAATATTTTACGTGGTATTTTCCCTTTACGGAAACCAGGAATCTGCACATCTTTTGAAACTTTTTTGAATGCCTGATCCAATGCTGTTTCAAATTCATCTGCAGGTACTTCGAATGTTAATACCCCTATATTCCCTTCTTGCTTTTCCCATTTTGCTGTCATAAAAATTCCCTCCAAAATCTATTGTTTCATACATTTTTCACATTCATTATTATAATAATGACCAAATTTACAACCATCTTATTATAACATACATACTATGCCTTTCAAGCATTTGTCAACGTATCCATCAATTAATCTTCAAAAATACTCATATATAATGCATTACAAACCTTTATTTCTTTCATATAAAGTGTAACTGTATCACTTATTTTTTCTTCTGATTGTGTATGTAAATGTAAATATTCTGATCCAACCTGTTTTAATGCTTCAGCAATTTGTACAGCATCTTCATCCGAAGGCATGATCGGATAGCGAACATATGCATAGCGAAATAAGAGCTTATCCAGAAAATAAAATAATGATGGATTCTTTTGTTCCAGTTCACTATTCAATAAATATATTTGTTTAAAAGTCGGGTCTGTTTTAATATCCAAAACATCCGTAGGTTTAATGGTTTTATGTAAATCCAGTTTATGTATATCAACATCTTGCGAAATCCCACTATCCTTGAGCCATTTTAAAATCGCTGTCTGTACGACGGGGTGAATTTCCTCATCAGCTAAATAACTTATGATATTTCTCTCAGGCGTTGCCCTCGACCGTCTTAGATTTTCAACCAGATGCCATTGTCTGGTGTGATTTCGTTCCTTTACAGCATTATAAAAATCTTGTAAATGCGCCTTGGACTCTTCTATGGATAAATCACTTTTCATTTTTTCACTTATGTTATAAAGCTGCTCAAATTGTTCTTTAAGCACAGATGGTATTGCATCTGTTTCCAATTCGAATTCTACTTGCTCCATTAATAAACTATATTGATCTGTCTGAAAGAGGATTGTTAAATAGATATGAAAATAATGATAGTAATTTTCATCCCTTCGATTTAAAAATTCCTCACACAAATTCTGTGCTTCATTATAGCGCCCCAGTTCCATCAGACAAATTAATTTACCAATGATAATCTCATGCTTATTAACTTGATAACTAATTAATTTATTTAATTTGGATAATGCTTTTTCGTATTTCTTTTCCTTTAATGCTTGCAGACTTTCTTCTTCCAATATGGTCTTCCACTTGGGAAAAAGAATGACATTATCGTTGGCAGATTGATTTTGCATTTATTCTCCCCTTCCTAATGATTATGTATCGTATTAATAGTACCGTCAATTGATATATATTCCCAAAATTGTTATTTCTAAAACATCTGACAAAAAGGAATTAACAAAAGCTCTGGGGCCTGATCCCCCAAGGCATAGATTTAAGTACGAAACTCACAGTGATGTTCTATCTCATGCGGGAGTTTCTTGCTTAAGACATCGAGGGTAAGCGCTGGAGCTTGCCGAGGCATTTACGGTCAAGGTCTAATATGGTGCCAAATATTTAAAAATTCTTAACTATTAAAAAGAGAAACCTATAAAATTAAAATAGGTTTCTCTTTGATGACGTCCCAGGCAGGATTCGAACCTGCGACCCACAGCTTAGAAGGCTGTTGCTCTATCCTACTGAGCTACTGGGACACTGTAGTATGTATGGAGCGGGTGAAGGGAATCGAACCCTCATCATCAGCTTGGAAGGCTGAGGTTTTACCACTAAACTACACCCGCATATTTATTGATGTAATATTTAATAAAGCTCCCTGCATCTATCAGGCTATTCAGTGGAAGATTTGCTTGTATTAATCTACATCCGCTTGCCGTTGTTATTTTTTTAACGGACAAGAATCATTATATGCATTAGAGTGTTTTTTGTCAACAGTTAAATTGGAAAATAGTTTACAAAAGCTTGTACTTTATAGCTAAATACTATAAGACAAGCTTTTGAATTCTATAAAGACACTTTGTATGAAATGTCTTCTACAAACTGTCCATTTGTGGTATAAAAGTTCACTTGAATATTATTTATACTGTCCCATTCCATGATTGCATACGTTCTTTCAGATCTACTTCTTGGTAGGCGAATACTTCCAGGGTTAATAAATAATTGGTTTCCATGCTTCTCTGCACCGGCCACATGCGTGTGACCGAAACATATTACTTGCGCAGACACTTCCTCCGCCCGATAGGCTATTGTCATCAGATTAGCCTTTACATTATGAAGATGGCCGTGTGCGACAAAAAAAGTGAGTCCGTCAACCGTTATTGTTTGTTCATCAGGAAATCGAGTGTCATGGTCAGTATTCCCGCCAACTTTATAAAACCCATCTAATTCTGGAAAATCCATATCCAATTCGGAATCTCCGCAATGAATCATATGGTTTAATTGATGGCGTTCTTTTATTTCTACAATTTCGTCGGTCAACCCATGGCTGTCACTTAAAATTAAAACCTTCGTCATATCAGAGACCCTCCTATATTGTTTTTATCCAGTCTTTCAACTGGTCCATTGCATTTTTACGATGACTAATTTGATTTTTCTCTTCTTTAGATAGCTCTGCCATTGTTTTTAGATGATTGGTCGGGATAAAAATCGGATCATAGCCAAATCCATTTAGCCCTGCCTCACTCAATGCAATACTTCCTTCACAATAACCTTTTCGGAAGAGTGTTTTCTTGCCAGGAATTGCAACAGCCAGAACACAAACAAATCTGGCTGTTCTTTTTTCGACAGGGATTCCTGATAATTCACCTAAAACTTTTTCAATATTTTCCTGATCATTTTTCTTCTCACCTGCATATCTGGCTGAAAAAATCCCCGGTTTCCCGTCCAATGCATCAATCAGCAATCCCGAATCATCTGCTAACACAGGAATGGATAAAACAGCTGCATTTTGTTCTGCCTTTAATGCTGCATTTTCTTCAAAGGTCGTACCAGTCTCTTCAACTTCTGGGACTTCTTCTGTCAGATCCAATAAAGATAAGGCTTCTATATTATATGTAGAAAAGAAGTCTTTGAACTCTTTTGCTTTTCCTTCATTTTTGGTTGCAATCATAATCTGCTTCATTTCGTGTCTCCTATATTTTGGTTTCACCTATTCGCTCTGACAATTCGCCTATGATTGTTTTTTGCTTCTCAGTTATCTGCTGTAAGCCTTCGTTTGCAAGTTGTAGCATCTTTTGCAACTGGCTATAGGAAAAGGTTGCTTCCTCCCCTGTCCCCTGTAATTCGACAAACTCCCCGGAGCCGTTCATTACAACATTCATGTCAACAAACGCTTCAGAATCCTCCTTATAATTCAAATCCAAAATTTCAGTTCCATCAGGTAATACGCCAACAGAAATTGCACTGAGGAAATCAGTGACAGGCATTTTGGCTATTGTCTTTTTTTCTATTAATTTACCAAAAGCAAGTACGACTGCAACAAATGCCCCAGTTATGGAAGCCGTCCTTGTCCCTCCATCAGCCTGAATAACATCACAATCAACCCAAACTGTACGTTCTCCTATTTTGTCTAAATCCACAACAGAACGCAATGCTCTCCCGATTAGTCGTTGTATCTCCATGGTTCTTCCACTGACTTTACCTTTGGATGACTCTCTGATATTCCTCTGTGCTGTAGCACGTGGTAACATCGCGTATTCTGCAGTGATCCAACCTTTGCCCTGGCCGCGCATAAAAGGAGGAACTCTATCTTCAACGCTCGCATTGCAGATGACCTTCGTATTTCCAACTTCTATTAAAATAGACCCTTCAGGGTGTGTAATATAATTTGGTGTCATCGTTACTGATCGTAAATCGTTTATTTTTCGTCCATCATTTCTCATCAAAAATCCTCCTTATTCAACCATTAGCTTAACATATTTTACACGAATGCAGCACATTAATACATTTTTCAGATCGAGTCAAGTATTTGTGGGAGATTTTTAAAGTCCCTTATTTTATATGGTTTTAGCTCCAATTTTGGTAGCGATTTCAGTTTTATATCTCTCCGTCCGTTAACACTTTTTTACTTTTTTAAATTCCTCGCAACCCTTTTAAAGCAGCTGTAACTGGTTTTCCAAGAGCCTGTTTTAAATAACCCAAGTTGTTCCGAGTTGCTTCTGCAGCGCTATCCTTCAGCTTCTCTACAAAGTGTTTAGGTGGCTTTTCTTCTTTGTTTTCCTGTGTTAATTCCTGCGTCTGATCAAGTATTCCATGTAGCGTCTTAATCTCCAGTTTATCTTTCAAAGCGACCATGATATCAATGAATTTATCAAGTCCTTTATTACTCCAACTACGCCCATTTTTAAGCCGTCTAGCGAAAAAACTCATTGTACCTTCTGCACTTCCCATTGGACGGAATCCTGTTGTGTCTATGCCTTTTCCTTTTAATTTTTCACGGTAATCTCCCAGTGCTTCCGGATATTGGGAAAGCTGCGCTATTAACGCTTCCAATCGCTCTTCTTTCTTTTCATTATCAAGCGTCCCCACAGCGCTATTTAACTCCACCATGAAACCTTCCCAGTCATATTTTGCTAGCTTCTTTCGGATGGAACGATACCTGGAATGATCCCGAAATAAACGCTGCACATCCCGGGCAACATGAAAACGATCAATGACAAAAGTTGCGTTGTGCTGGAAATAATCCCGGCAGGCTGTAATCCACTTCGCTCCATCACCGTTAATAACGAGATGGTGCTTGGTTGGATCATACTCGAAAGTCGTCATTAAATACTGTTCAAATTCCTCCCAAAACGGGAGTTTCCCTTCATGAATGAAATGGCGCTTTTCAACTAGCTTTGCTCGCTTGCCATTCATTTCCCAGCCCTGGTGCACACTGGCAATCTTGATTTCCCTACCTTTTTTGTTTTTCTCCTGACTTTTTGTGTAAAGCCCGTCAACCTCCACAAATACAACATCATTTTCAAGTGGTACTGATTCTTCCGGAACTACCTCCGTATTCAAAAGCTGTTGGCGTATACCTTCATGACTGATTACAGGGTAGCCCAAAAGCTTCTCCATGGCTTTACCAGCCTGTCGATAGGAAACACCTGTCACAGCTAGTTCAATAGCTAAATCCTGCACCACTGGACTCATACCCTTCGTACCATCAAAAGCCAAATATTGGTCCAGTAAATAGACGTACTTTCCAGTTTTTTTATCCTTATAGTAATTTCTTTTCAGTTCCACCTGACCAAAAACAGATTCGAACTTTAATGTTCTTTTATCCTTTAAATAAAATCTTTGCTTATCTCTTCCTAAAGCAATCGCCTCATCTAATTCCTTAAGGGTTTTTGCCATCAGCTGAGAAAAACTTTCCTGTAAAGCACGGTATGTAATTTGTTCTAATTCTTTCATTGTTAGCGTAGATATGATATCTTTCATTTGAGGACCTCTTTCTATAGTTGTTGTTGTCGAAGACTTAACTATATAAAAGAAGGTCCTTTTTTTCATTCAAAATGCTTTTCAACTACTATCGCGCTCCGCTTGCTGGCCTCATTTTTGGTGTTGAAGTCTTACGACTTCAACACCAAAAACGAGGTATATGTTCTCCCATAAACATTTTACTCTAACCATTTTTCAAAATCTAAAGGTGCTTGTGCTGGCTTTAGCCCAATCGGCTGGCTTTGGCTCATCAAATTAATATGTCCTTTTATACTTAACTGCGAACAAGAAAAAAAGGCTGTGATCAACAGCCTTTAAAGTTATAGTTTTTCCGTTGATGAAAAGGTTTGTCTCGTGACCGGCTCATCATAAGTTTCGCCATTTTCATTCACTAATTGATCCACATTTTCAACTTTTACCTGAACTGCTTCAACTGATTGTTGCTCAGTTAGTGTTCGAACCAATGATTCCATTACTTCATCAGAAATTACCGCTTGTTCGGCTTCTGCCAGAATCTCATCACTAAATTCTAATTCCAGCACACCATCGTCTAATGTTGGCTTACGAGTAAGTGAAATACTATCATTAAATACATGTGTTACATTTGTATCGTATCCGGGACCTTCGATTAAGCTATGAACAATTGAATTGAACATGTTCTCACTATTATTTTCGATATACTGTGTTACTGGGACATAATATCGATTTTCATTATGCTCTGCCGGATAATACATTGTTACTGCCTTACTATTAACCAAATCCAATGTATCTGTGTCTGTAATATTAATTCCATTCGCTTTTGAATAACCTTCACCAATCGGTGTTCCATTAACCGGCATGGATTCCTGCGGAGAACCATTTATTCTCAACTGCATCTTTTCTACACTGTCAAATTGTGTCAATGTATGTGTCATCGCTTCAAGTATTTTTAATTCATCTTCCGCTTTATAATTTTCAAATTCCTCGGAAACATCCACAATCATCGTACCATTTTCATTCAAATTCAAACCTAATATTTCAGTTCCTTCAGGCAATACAGCCTGAAATCCATTTGGCAGCATGGATGTTACTGGTCCGCCTTTCACTAAATGTTCCAGCACTTGAGCAGCTACTTCTTTGGATTCAATCATCGGCAGTTCCAAGGTTTGAGATGCAACCATACCATTGGAATCAACTAAAAATAATTGTCTTGCTACGGTTTCTGATTCAGTTACTTCTTCCTCGGAAACTTCTTCCTCGGAAACCTCTTCCGTTTCTTCAGATTCTTCGCCCTTTGCTTCTTCTAAATTATCCACCGCTTCTGCATCTTCTGGTGGGTCTATTTCCTCTAATGACTGTTCTCCTTGAAAGCAACCTGCCAATATAATGGTCAATGTCAAGGCCCCTGTCAAAAAAATTCCGCGCTTCAGCATGTCATTCCCCCCTATGATGGTTTGTACTATTATATATACGAGCACACCATAAAAATAGACCAACAATGCAAAATTAAAACAGAATAATTTTTTGAAAAACAAGAGCGCAAGTCCGCCTCCCAACTGATATTAGTACGAGAAAAATTATTTATTATAACTACGATAAACCAAGAATATACCTTTTTCTGGTTGGCTCTTTCGCTGAAATTTTGTTGCTCTTTAAGGTCGCAGTTGATATAAAAGACGAAGTAACTTAACAGTGATTTCCTCTCATCCTTACAAAATAGGTGCTAATACAGCGCTGCTTAGAATAGCTTTCTGTTTAAGGGAGAATACATTCATGAAACATAAATTCCATGAGCTTTATCCTTTCTATAAAGAACATCACTCCAAGCGTAGGCAGAATACGTAGACTGTGGGAATAGCACGAGTCTGAAGACCCCGGAAGAAGCGTTCTTTGCTTCTGAGGAGGCTAAAGCCGTGCCCACGGAAAGCGAAGTATTCTGCCGAAGCGATTGTGATAGCACTCGGGTTCAAAAGAAATGGAAGAAACAAAATCACGGTAAAATTACGTCGTCTTTTATATCTTTTCTGTCAAAAACAACAGGTTTTTTTGATGGGACGAGTAATCGCAGTCCCAAGTCTTTTTGATGGGATGAGTAATCGCAATCCCAAATCATTTCGGTGGGGCGAGTAACTGTAGTTCCGTTTTATAGAAAACACACTTCTGGTTTAATTAGTTGTATTCATTAAAGATGGTACATGATGTTAGCCGTGATGTTGATTTCTTACCATATAAAAAAGCAGAAGTCTCATTGACTCAAGACTCCTGTTGTTGGATGATGCCTGCTTTTTTTATTGTAAGCAATAGGGAATGCGTATGGGTGAAAATACTCTTAGCTATTTCCATAAATATATCTAGATTACCGGTTGCGTAAAATTGATGAACCGGCATTTCCTCCCGTCCACTTGATAGGTTATGCACATCCAAAATTGTACTGGTTTCCCTGGCAGTTTCTTCACTGGATGAGATAACCGTAACATTCTCTCCAATTACTTTCTGAATTGTATCCCTTAGCAAGGGATAATGTGTACATCCAAGAATTAGTGTATCCATATTATTTATTCTTTTCATTGGTTCCAATGTATCCGCTACAACATCATCGGCTTGACTACCTGATAAAATTCCTTGCTCAACCATAGGTACAAATAGAGGACAGGCTAATGCGTTTACCCGGATACCCGGTTTGATTTCTTGAAGTGCCTTTGTGTACGCTCCACTTCTGATTGTTCCTTCCGTTCCAATGATACCTACATGATTATTGTTTGTGAATTTAATTGCAGCACGAGCACCTGGTTGAATAACACCAATAACCGGGATATCCAATTTTTCCTGGAGATCTTTTAATGTAAAAGCGGTTGCGGTATTACATGCAATGACAAGCATTTTTATATCCTTCTCCAATAAAAAATCAACCATTTCCCATGTGAACTTTTGAACCTCCGCTTTCGATCTTGGACCATAGGGACATCTGGCCGTGTCACCTAAATAAATTAATTTCTCTTTTGGCAGCTGGCGCATGAGTTCATGTGCTACTGTTAAGCCCCCCACACCAGAATCAATAACTCCAATAGCTTGCTCCAAGTATATCGCCTCTTCTATGTTGTTATTTTTCATGAACATTTTTCATTTCTTTATATAAAATGTCTAATAGTTCGCTTAAGTTTTCTGTTTGCTCTTCGGAAAACTTTTCCAATACTTCACCTAAATACTCCCGGCGCTTTTCAATTACTTCACGAATGATTTTTTCACCTTTATTCAATACGTGAATCCTGACAACACGACGGTCTTTCATATCTCGTATTCTTTCAACAAGTTCATTTTTTTCCATACGATCTACTAAATCGGTCGTTGTACTAAAAGCAAGACTTAATTTATTGGATAATTCTCCAATTGTTAGATCTCCCTCTTCCAGCAACCATTGCAGTGCTACAAACTGCGGAGATGTAATCGGATAATTGTTTAATATTCTGCGACCATTTTGCTTGATGATACCTGATATATAACGAAGCCTTTTTTCTACATCCATAATAACATCTGTTGATATGTCGTTATTCAAAGAAGTCCCCCCTAAACTGTACTGAAAATCATTTTAACATAAGAATTATAATAGATGACATAATCCGTATTGTGCCTTTCAGTATTATATCAAAAAAACTGCCCTGGATTATGAAAAATACCTTTTGACATTATAAATGTGCGCACCGATTTCTTCTTTTTTCATAAGCTATAAAGACTAAATAATTGCCCTTCAACCTGCAGCTCTATGACAGCAAGGAGGGGTTAACATTTGAAGGACAACGCGTATCAACCGAAGCAATTATTAACTAAACGTGAAAAAGAAGTGTTCGAACTGTTAGTACAAGACAAAACAACAAAAGAAATTGCCCAAGAATTGTATATATCAGAAAAAACTGTCCGCAACCATATTTCAAATGCTATGCAAAAGTTAGGTGTAAAGGGGCGTTCACAGGCCGTAGTTGAACTTCTTCGCATGGGGGAATTAAAACTCTGAAAAAACCGGCTTCCACTAAACGGAAGCCGGTTTTGGTATGTTCGTGAAATTTATTTTATCGCCTTATTCATAGGTCTTAGCCGTCCTATGTACGAAGAAAATGCTATATTTGTCACCTATCATTTATTTCCATTAACTTATTTTTAACCAAGTCAGTTAGCGGAACTGGTTTGCCTGTTCCAGGATTTATGTATACCATCCTGCCCCGTCCGGTTAATGTAATTTCATTTTTATCATTTAGAGCCATATAATGAATGTCAAATGAAGTATTTCCTACATAGTCTACTTTTACATAGAGCTTTAAATGATCATGAAAATATATTTGCTGATGGTAATCACATTGCAGATCGGCAACAACTGGCATGCCCTCTTCATTTTTTTCGTCATTAAACATACCTGCCCTCTGCAAAAATGCAATCCGAGCTTCTTCAAAATATATAAATGGCGATACATTATTCACATGACCAAACATATCTGTTTCTGAAAAACGGATGTTAATTGGAATCGAAAAAGTAAATCCAGCTCGCCATTCTTCCAAATCCTTAACATAGGGAATAGATTTCATCAAATTATTCCCCCCTTTCCAGTAAAAAATTACTCTTATTTATTGCAGTTAGGATTTTTTAGCAGTTAAAACTTTCTTACTGCGTAAGTGCGAGCTTGATCTCGTCACAAAGCGGTGACAAAAGCGAAATTTCTGATATTTTCCTTTATTTGATAAAAGACCCTAATCACAAGTGATTAGGGTCTTTTATCTTGTCGCATCGAATTAATGCGCATTGTCACTTCCAAAGAAATTCTTAAATGCCTGGATATTTGTTGCACGGTTCATTGCAGCGATTGATGTGGTTAATGGAATACCTTTTGGACATACCTGCACACAGTTTTGTGCGTTACCGCAACCATCTATTCCACCATCTTCCATTAGACCGTCCAACCTTTCACTTGCATTCATCTCTCCAGTTGGGTGTGAATTAAACAGTCGAGCCTGGGACAGGGCGGCAGGACCGATAAAGTTTGATTTATCATTTACATTCGGACAAGCTTCTAAACAAACACCGCAAGTCATACATTTTGAAAGTTCATATGCCCATTGTCGTTTTTTCTCAGGCATACGAGGACCTGGACCTAAATCGTGGGTTCCATCAATTGGAATCCATGCTTTTACTTGTTTTAATGCGTCAAACATGCGTTCACGATCAACAATTAAATCACGGACAACCGGAAATGTTGACATCGGTTCTAAATGAATCGGCTGTTCCAGTTTATCAACAAGAGTAGCACAGGATTGTTGTGCGGTTCCATTAATTACCATGGAACATGCACCACAAACTTCTTCCAGGCAATTCATGTCCCAATATACTGGAGATGTTTCCTTTCCATCAGCATTAACCGGATTCTCACGAATAGACATTAATCCCGATATCACGTTCATGTTTTTACGATACGGAACATTGAAAGTTTCTTTATAAGGAGCGGATTCTGGACTGTCCTGTCTAGTTATTATAAAAGTAACTGTTTGGTGTTCTTCAGCCATTATTTCTTACTCCCTTCACTTGTTTTAGAATAGTCACGCTTACGTGGTTCAACCAATGATACATCTACATCTTCATAACTGAATACCGGCGATTCTGTTTCTCTATTAAATTGTGCAATAGTAGTTTTCAACCACTCTTCATCATTACGTTCCGGGAATTCCGGTTTGTAGTGGGCGCCCCGGCTTTCATTACGATTATATGCCCCCATTGTAATCACACGTGCCAAATGCAGCATGTTCTTTAATTGCCTTGTGAACATTACACCCTGATTGCTCCAGCGCGATGTATCATTTAGATTGATATTATCCCAGCGTTGGATAAGTTCCTTGATTTTTTCATCTGTCTGAAGAAGTTTATCGTTTTCGCGTACAACGGTAACATTATCTGTCATCCATTCACCCAGTTCTTTATGAAGTCGATAAGCATTTTCTTTCCCATCCATTTTCATCATTGCTTCGAACTTCTCTTCTTCTTCTTTTACTTTTGCATCAAAGAGTTCAGTTGGCATATCTTCCGCATGTTCCTCGAGTCCATCGATATATTCGATAGCTTTTGGACCCGCAACCATTCCACCGAAGATAGCAGAAAGAAGGGAATTTGCACCCAGACGATTACCACCATGCTGTGAATAATCACATTCACCTGCAGCAAATATACCAGGAATGCTTGTCATTTGGTTATAATCCACCCATAATCCACCCATTGAGTAGTGAACAGCAGGGAAAATTTTCATTGGTACCTTACGTGGGTCTTCCCCAACAAATTTTTCATAGATTTCAATGATTCCACCAAGCTTAACATCGAGCTCTTTCGGATCTTTATGCGATAAATCCAGATAAACCATATTCTCGCCATTGATTCCCAGTTTCTGATTTACGCAGACATCAAAAATTTCACGTGTTGCGATATCACGTGGCACAAGGTTTCCATATGCAGGATACTTCTCTTCAAGGAAATACCATGGTTCGCCGTCTTTATACGTCCAGACGCGCCCACCTTCACCTCTCGCTGATTCGCTCATTAATCGTAATTTATCATCCCCTGGTATAGCAGTTGGATGAATCTGTATGAATTCACCATTCGCGTATTTTGCTCCCTGCTGGTACAATGCACTGGCAGCAGAGCCCGTGTTGATCATTGAGTTTGTAGACTTACCAAAGATGATTCCCGGTCCACCTGTAGCCATGATAACAGCATCAGACGGGAAGGATTTAATTTCATGTGTTTTAATATCCTGTGCGGCAATTCCTCTTCCAACACCATCATCATCTAAAACGGCTCCTAAAAATTCCCAACTCTCAAATTTAGTAACTAAACCTTCCACTTCGTAGCGACGAACCTGTTCATCCAATGCATATAGTAATTGCTGTCCTGTTGTTGCACCGGCATATGCAGTACGATGATGCTGCGTACCACCAAAACGGCGGAAATCGAGCAACCCTTCCGGTGTACGGTTAAACATTACGCCCATACGATCCAGCATATGTATAATACTTGGTGCTGCATCTGCCATTGCTTTAACTGGAGGCTGGTTCGCCAAAAAGTCACCACCGTAGACGGTATCATCCAGGTGAATAGCCGGAGAATCCCCTTCCCCTTTTGTATTTACTGCGCCATTTATCCCACCTTGAGCACACACAGAGTGAGAGCGTTTTACAGGTACAATGGAGAACAGATCTACATTCACCCCTGCTTCAGCTGCTTTAATTGTTGCCATTAGACCGGCAAGTCCACCACCGACAACAGCAATTTTACGATTACTCATGATAATGACTCACTCCCTTTTTGCTATTTTCTATTCTTAAACACCGTATGCGAATGTAATTAATGTTCTAATTCCAAGGTAACTTATGCCTAAAAACAGTAGTACCGTTGCGTATGTAGCAATCTTTTGAGATTTTGGAGATTGTGTGAAACCCCAGGATACCAGGAAGCTCCATAACCCATTTGCAAAATGAAATACAGCTGAAAGTACACCAATGACGTAGAACCAAAACATAATTGGATTTGTCAGAATACCTTCCATCAGGCTATAGTCAAGATCAGCATTACCAAGGCCAATTTGCACACGAGTTTCAAATACATGCCATGCAATGAATACTAGTGTAATAACCCCTGTAATACGCTGCAATTTAAACATCCAGTTCCGCATATACCCATATTTACTAACATTGTTTTTTGCTGTAAACACAATATATACACCTAGAACAGCATGAAATAATATCGGCAGATAAATTACGAATATCTCTAGTAAAAGAATAAATGGAAGCCCTGCCATAAATCCGGCTGCCTGATTGAAACTTTCCTCCCCGTACACAGCAAAATGGTTAATTACCAGGTGCTGAACAAGAAAAATCCCGATTGGGACCACCCCTAATAAGGAATGTAATCTCCTGTAAAAAAACTCACGATGCTCTGCCATGTGTTTCCCCCCTTAGTTTATCATGATAATAGTTTTTGTTTGCAATCATATAGACAATAAGGTATAAAACTATAATTATCAATCTATTGGTTTTATTGTCTAATAGTGCAAAATTTGTAACATGTTTATTGTACTTCTAACTGTGAAAAGCGTCAAGAAAAGGAGAAATCAATTTTAAAATATTTAGAGTGTTATATTGTCCTCATTATCCTGCCATTAACATACGGGAAAAATTTCAATTGGATACTTGCTTAATCGCTCAAAAATATAGATAATAATATTACAATGATTGAATTGGTTACATAGAATAGAAAGGATGACATCTTTGTCAAAAAATGCAGAAACACTCTCCGCGACACAACTGGATGAATTATACCATTCCGGTGCTGGTTATGATGTATTGCGCTATATATCTCTACCGGAATTATTAGGGACTGAATCACATACACTACTGTATTTTATGGGAAGAAACCTGGCTAGAAAATTTGATATGGATACGTTGGAAGATATTTACTATATTTTCGAGAAGCTCGGTTGGGGAAGATTGGAGCTTATTAAAGAAAAAAGAAAAGCATTCGTTTTTCAACTCATGGCAGACGCGGTAGTACACCGCCTTAACGCCTCAATCACTACAGAATTCCGTATGGAAGCCGGATTCCTTGCAGAAGCTTTACAGAAAATAAAAGGAGCAGAGTGTGAATGTATGGAAGAGATTAACCGTAAAATTCACCAAATAGAGTTCACAGTAATGTTAACCAAATAAAGGCAAAAGCTGCAGTGTAAATAATGCAGCTTTTGCCTTTATTTTTCCTTTTTGTTTAAATGCCAGATGATATCTCGAGCAGTATTTTCAGGGATTCCCAATTTTGTTATTTCTGTCAGTGTAGCGCTTCGTATTTCATTGATCGATTTAAAATGAGTTAGTAATAATCTTCTTCTTCGTTCGCCTACACCTGGAATTTTATCAAGTTCAGACCGGAATAAACTTTTCCCGCGTAATTGCCGATGAAAAGAAATGGCAAATCGGTGTACTTCATCTTGTATACGCTGGACCAAATAAAATTCCTGAGATTGTCTGGATAAGGGAACAACAGCAGGCGGAACCCCGTATAACAATTCACTTGTCCGGTGCTTGTCGTCTTTTGCCAGTCCACACAATGGTATATCGAGACCCAGTTCATTTTCCAACACATCAAGGGCTGCACTCATTTGTCCTTTTCCACCATCGACAATAATCAGGTCCGGTAAAGGTAAATCTTCTTTTAACACCCTTGTATATCGCCTTCTTATTACTTCACGCATTGTTTCATAATCATCAGGTCCCTTGACATCTTTTATTTTATATTTACGATATTCTTTCTTATTAGGCTTTCCATCCTCAAAAACAACCATTGCGGAGACAGGATCAGTTCCTTGAATATTGGAGTTATCAAAAGCTTCAATACGGTGAGGCATTTCAATATGAAGCATATCTCCGAGCTGCTCCACAGCTAAAACCGTCCTTGCTTCATCACGCTCGATTAGAGAAAATTTTTCATCCAAAGAAATTTTTGCGTTTTTCATCGCCAACTCTACAAGTTCCTTTTTACGCCCGCGAAAAGGTGTATGGGCATCAACTTCCAGGAGTTCTTTTACCATTTCTTCATCTGCTCCGATCGGCAACAGAATTTGTTTTGGTTTCGGGTGATGTTGATGTAAATAAAAGCGGCCAATATAACTGATAAAGGTTTCCTCCGCTTCATCAAAAAACGGAAAAATAGCTACATCTCTTTCCATCAGCTTTCCCTGCCTGATAAAAAATATCTGAATGCACATCCAGCCTTTATCATAGCTGTAGCCGAATATATCTCTGTCTACACTGTCATTTAGCGTCATTTTCTGCTGCTCCATCACGACCTCAATATGTTGAAGCTGGTCTCGCAATTCTTTAGCACGTTCAAAGTTAAGCTGTTCACTGGCCTCATGCATTTTATTGCTTAAATCTTTTTTTATTTCTTTGTATCCACCTTGAAGAAAGGATGTTATATTTTGTACGATGGAACGATACCGTTCATGGGATGGAGGTTTTTCACTGCATGCAAGACATTGCCCCATATGAAAATATAAACAAGGACGACCGGGCGGGTTATTACATTTTTTCAATGGATATAATCGGTCGAGAAGTTTTTTTGTTTCTCTTGCTGCAATAACATTCGGATATGGACCAAAGTATTTTCCCTTGTCCTTTTTCACTTTACGGGTAATAAGCAACCGTGGATGTCTTTCTGAAGTAATTTTAATATAGGGATATGTTTTATCGTCCTTCAACATCACATTATATTTAGGGTCATATTTTTTAATTAAATTCATTTCCAGAATCAATGCTTCAATTTCCGAAGATGTCACCACATACTCAAAGTTCTCAATTTCCTGTACCAGCCGTTGTGTCTTACGATCATGAGCGCCTGTAAAATAAGAACGGACCCGGTTTTTAAGCAGTTTGGATTTGCCTACATAGATTACTCCGTTATGTTTATCCTTCATTAAGTAACAACCCGGTTGTGCGGGTAAAACAGCTAATTTTTCTTTTATTGTCTGATTCATTTCAACGCTCATCCCTTAAAAATTACATATTATAACTAAAGATGATCCCTTGTTACAGAATAACAAGGGATCAAATGTTTCGTTACATATAATTATACTATTTTTACGCATGTTTGTTAATTAAATCAACTAATGCTTCTTTCGGTTGGAAACCAATGACTTGATCAACAACATCACCGTCTTTAAACAATAATAGTGTTGGTATACTCATCACACCATATTTACCAGCCGTTTCCTGGTTTTCATCAACATCAAGTTTCACGATTTGGACTTTTTCTTCCATTTCGCCATCTATTTCTTCTAAAACCGGAGCAATCATTTTACAAGGTCCGCACCATGGCGCCCAGAAATCCGCCAGAACTAACCCTTCAGAAGTCTCCTTTGTGAAATTTTGGTCTGTTACATTTACAATTGCCATACCTATATTCCTCCTTAGTTAGGAAATCAATTCTTTTATTGAGTATATCACCGTTTATATTTTCATGCGAATAGTTTGCTTATACATTGGAAAACGGGGATTTTTGCCAATCCTATAGAGGATAGAGCTTGTATCCTGAAATAATGCAGTAATAAACTCTGTTTTATTCTTCTCCAAATATAGAACAAAAGCTCAAGGCACCTTGATCACCCTGAGGCAAGAGAAAATCCGACTAAGAGCTCCACTAATACGTGAGCAACGCCGAACTGACCTACATTGCGTGGACTATAAGCTTGAACGCACAGTGCTTTTTTGCTCATGAGGGAGTTCTTAGGCTTTTGAATTCAAACGGGGTAGTCGCCTCGACCTGGACATGGCATCTCCTAACAAGGGATTGATATATTGCCAAACGAGAAAAATTATTAATTATAACTACCATAATCAAAGAATATAGAAAACAGACTTCTGGTT
Organism: Virgibacillus ainsalahensis; assembly: GCF_055380755.1. Taxonomy (NCBI): domain Bacteria; kingdom Bacillati; phylum Bacillota; class Bacilli; order Caryophanales; family Bacillaceae; genus Virgibacillus; species Virgibacillus ainsalahensis. Next base: position 2,136,573 of record NZ_AP043943.1, read on the forward strand.
AAACTAGCCTTTTTTATTATAGATGGTGGCGGCATACGCTTAGGCATCATATTGGTTTCTTATATTTTGAAAGACCTGACCAAATTGATCAGGTCTTTCCTTTATTGCACTTTTTTAATTTCTTCTGTCAACTGTGGAATCACTTCAAATAAATCCCCGACTATCCCATAGTCAGCTACATTAAATATATTCGCTTCCGGATCTTTATTGATTGCAACAATAACTTTTGAACTTGACATTCCTGCTAGATGCTGGATTGCTCCAGAAATACCAACAGCAATATACAAATCCGGCGTTACCACTTTACCTGTTTGGCCAATTTGCAACGCGTAATCACAGTATTCTGCATCACATGCGCCACGGGAAGCACCTACTGCACCGCCTAATACTTCGGCTAATTCATACAATGGCTTAAAGCCCTCTTCACTTTTCACACCACGTCCGCCTGCCACAATAACATTGGCTTCAGATAAATCCACACCCTCCGATGCTTTACGGATGACATCTTTAATAACGGTTCGAATGTCGGTTATATCCACATCTTTGGTGGAAATATCACCAGAACGTGATTCGTCACGTTCAAGAGAAGGAATATTATTTGGACGAATGGTTACAAATGTCAGTTCATTTGTAACAACCTTTTTCTCAAAAGCTTTTCCGGAATAGATTGGTCGGATAAATACAGTTTTATCTCCATCCATTTCTATATCAACTACATCTGATATCAAGCCACTCCCCAATTTACTGGCAAGCTTTGGTGTTAAATCTTTTCCTATCGATGTATGCCCCATCACAATCCCATCTGGAGATTCATCATTAATTACAGCCATCACGGACTGTCCATAGCCTTCCGATGTATACGTTTCCAATTTTTCTCCTTTTACGGTAACAACACGATTGGCTCCGTAATAGATCATTTCCTTTGCCTGATTATCCAGCTCTTCATTTCCACATATAACACCAACAATTTCTCCATCAGAATTGATTTTTTTAGCAGCAGCAATTGCTTCAAAAGTTACATTACGCAAAGACCCTTCTCTGTTTTCAGCTATTACTAGAAACTTGTTACTCATGTCTATTCCCCTTTCTGTGCAAAGATTTACAGTACTTTCTTTTCATTTTTTAAGAGAGATACCAATTCTTTCACCTGATCCTCTACTTCACCTTCCAGGACTTTCCCTGCTTCTTTTTCAGGTGGCAGATAGATATCAATTGTTTTTGTTTTAGGTTCCAGTTCATCTTCATCAAGATCCAAATCATCTATTTCCAACTCTTCCAACGGTTTCTTTTTCGCTTTCATAATGCCTGGAAGTGATGGATAGCGTGGCTCATTGAGGCCTTGCTGACATGTAACGAGAACCGGGAGGGAAGTTTCAATGATTTCTACATCTCCCTCTACATCCTTTTCGATATTAACTGTTTCTCCATCAATATTAAGACTTGTAATTGTTGTCACATAAGGAATTCCCAAACTCTCAGCCAATCTCGGTCCGACTTGACCGCTCGCTTCATCAATCGCAACATTGCCTGCAAGGATTAAATCGGCTTCCTTATCGTCAAAATAAGCTTCCAGGATTTTTGTCGTTGTAAATTGATCGCCTTCTTCCAAATCCTCTTCGGTGTTGATGAGAACAGCCTTATCAGCTCCCATTGCAAGTGCAGTACGCAGCTGTTTTTCGGCCTCTTCATCCCCTACCGTAACAACGGTAACCTCGCCACCATGTGCATCACGTTGTGTAATAGCTTCTTCCACTGCATATTCATCATATGGGTTAATAATGAATTCAGCTCCGTCGTCTTCGATTTCCCCATTTGAGACAACAATTTTCTCTTCTGTATCGAACGTTCTTTTTAGTAATACATAGATATCCATTTATGATCCTCCTTCAATCTATTTATCTTGAAAATTGGGTTTTCGCTTTTCCATAAAAGCTTGTACACCTTCACTTGCATCGGAATTACCGAATATTTCACCAAAGGCCTTAGCTTCTGCCTGTACTCCTAACGAAAATTGTTCCGTTTTCGCGTATGGGACCAATTCCATTATTTTATTAATCGAAAACTTACTCTTGGCAGCAATTTTTTCTGCCAGATTCGTAGTTTCACTCGAAAGCTCATGATCCAAAACCACTTTATTAGCCAGACCCAGGTGCTTCGCTTCACTACCACTTACTGGTTCTCCAGTCAGCATCATTTCGTATGCCTTAGATGTCCCAACATAACCGGGAAGTCGCTGTGTGCCGGCAAATCCGGGAATAATGCCCAATGTAGATTCAGGCAGACCCATTTTTGCATTTTCTGTCACAATTCTAATGTGACAAGCCATGGCAAGCTCGAGTCCACCGCCTAAAGCTGCTCCATGAATGGAGGCGATAAACGGAATAGAGAAATGCTCAATACGGTCGAATAATTTCTGTCCACTTTCTGCCAATGATTGATAATCAGAAGTATCTTGTAATGCTGAAAGTTCTTTTATATCTGCGCCGGCAGAAAAAAACTTTCCTTCCCCTCTGAGTACAATGGCTTTAGCCTGATTATCTTCTTCTACTGCATCAAGTTGTTCCCCAAGAGACTTAATTAACGTACTGGATAAAGCATTTGCCGTAGAACTTTGAATGGTTAAATAAGCAATTTGATTTTTCAATTCGTACGATACTGGAGCCAAAGACAACCCTCCTATTCTCTTTAAGTTTTTTCTGATTTAACTTTCATCTTCTATAATACAGAAAGCCCTTTCGTTAATAAAGCATGAACATCAGATGCCTGACTAACAATATCATATTTACGGTCTTTCATTACCCAATTGGTAACAACTTCATCCAATGTGCCAAATACCATTTGACGTACAAGATGAATGTTTAAATCTTCCCGAAATAGTTTTTCATTCACACCTTCTTTAATAATATTATCGATTACTTCTAAATAAGGCTTTAATGCATTATTTATTTCTAAACGCAGGTCAGGTTTTGATTGTCTTAATTCCAATTGGGTTACTATTGCTAAATAGTGGTCATCTGACAACTGAAGAAAATGCATTTCAATCAATGTTCGTAATTTTTCATTCGCATTTTGTTTGTCATCAATGCTTTCTGTAATTTGTTGAATGAATTGTCCCATTTTTTCTTCAAAAACAGAAATGAGTATATCTTCTTTATTCTTAAAATAAAGATATATTGTCCCATCGGCAACCTTCGCTTTTTTGGCAATTTTTGAAACTTGGGAAGAATGATAACCATTTTCCGCAAATACCTGAACTGCAGCCTCTATAATCTGGTTGTATTTCGGTTTATTCTTTTTCATGTCTTTCTCCTTAAGTTTATGAATCTATAATATTGAATGAATATTCATTCAATATTATCATAACGATACAAATAAATTTTGTCAATTAAAAACATAGCTTGTACTATTTTATAGTAAAAAAGGAGAAAATAAAAAAGTTAAATGGTTTTGCTATCTTCTTCCTGTTGTATTGCCTTTTCTTCATCCTCTAATTTTCTCCGCAGGATTTTACCGACTGCTGTTTTTGGTAGTTCTTCACGAAACTCATATAATTTTGGAACTTTATATGCTGCAAGATGCTTTCTACAATACGCATTCAATTCTTCTTCGATAATTGTGTGACCATCCTTTTTCACAACGTATGCCTTAATCGTTTCACCGCGATATGAGTCTGGGATGCCTGCAACAACAGCCTCTTGAACACTTTCATGTTCATATAGAACCTCTTCCACTTCCCTGGGGTAAATATTATAGCCACTCGCTATAATCATGTCCTTTTTACGATCTACAATGTAAAAATACCCCTTTTCATCCATATAGCCGAGGTCACCTGTATGAAACCACCCATCTTTTAATACGTTATCTGTTTCTTCCTGATTATTCCAATACCCTTTCATAACCTGTGGTCCTTTTACAACAATTTCTCCTACTTCATCAATCTCTGCTTCCTCGTTCAATTCCAGATTGATTATTTTAGCATCTGTGTCAGGCCATGGAACGCCAATACTTCCATTTATGCGTTTTCCCCATAAAAAATTCGCATGTGTTACCGGCGATGTTTCAGTTAAACCGTAGCCTTCTACCAATCTTCCTCCAGTTACTTTTTCAAATTGTTCCTGTATCTCAACCGGTAATGGAGCTGAGCCGCTAATACACGCCTGGATGGAAGAAAGATCGTATTTATGGATGTCAGGATGATTCAAGAGCCCAATATACATGGTGGGTGCTCCAGGGAATAATGTCGGTTTTTGTTTGTGTATCGTCTTTAGGACTTCCTCTGGTTTAAAATTTGGCAATAGGACCATTTTTGAACCTTGCATAATGGACATATTCATCACTGTCGTCATGCCATAAACATGGAAAAAAGGCAGCACTCCTAAAATGACGTCATCTTCTTTCTCCGTATTATATAACCAGGCCTTGCACATTTGAACATTTGCTACAAGATTGAAATGTGTAAGCATTACCCCTTTTGGGTAGCCGGTAGTTCCACCTGTATACTGTAATAATGCCAGGTCTTCAACCGGATTTATCTCAACTTCCTTGTATTTGTCGGATGTATTATCCATCATTTTTTTCCAAACGTGAGTATCCTCGCTTTGTTCTGCTTTAACGACCATATTATATTGCTTTTTTTGAATAAATGGATACATAAGGTTTTTCGGAAACGGAAGAAAATCTTTTATACCAGTAACAATTGTATGCTCTAATTCTGTACTTCCTTTTACATTTGTCACCCTGGGTAATAAAATATCCAAACAGACGATAATCTTTGCTTCTGAATCTTTCATTTGATATTCCAGTTCTCTTTCTTTATACAACGGATTTGTTTGAACAACAACTCCCCCCGCCATGAGAGTGGCATAATAACTGATTACCGCCTGTGGACAGTTGGGCAGCATAACAGCTACTTTATCTCCTTTTCTCAATCCAAGAGACTGCATATAATTAGCCATTTTCTTTACCTGGGTATGAAGATCTTCATAGGTCAGCTCTCTCCCCATGAAATAAAGCGCTTTCTTTTTTCCGAAACGTTTCGTATTCTCCTCCAAAAAAGCATGTAAAGATTTTTTATCATAGGTAATATTGAGAGGGATTTCTGATGGATAATTTTTATACCAATTTTTCACCTTTTCCATTCTATTCCTCCTTTATTTATATATACAATCATTATATCAATTAATTTATATTTTTGAAATATTAAGTAATAAATATTCCGAAAATTGTTTACCATCATAACCTTAAGTCGCATTTAGACAGCAGGAAAGTATTATACTTTCCCACCACAACACCCCAGATCAGGCATTAATTTTTAGCCCTGATTTATGCAGTAAGGTAGTTCTATACCTTCTTATCTGCTAAAAAACATACACTATTCCTATAATCAGAAATATAATTGCTACGAAAATTAATACTTTAGCTAATGTTTCCATAACCTTCTCCCCTTACTTAATACTCGCACCAATAACAAACGAGAGCCCAACCGTAATCGTCATGGAAATAAAACCGACAGCTTTGTTTCCATTTCCGATTTCTTCATCAATTTTAATTGATGGTGTTAGAAATTCAAAAATGAAATATCCAATTAATAATAAAATAAAGCCGATGGTACCCCAGCCTATACTCTGTAATAATGTATCATTTCCCTCAATAGAATAACGGAAAATAGTGGAAATACCGAAGATTTTTCCTCCAGTTGCCAATGCTACTGCTACATTTCCTTTTTTAATTTCAATCCAGTTCTTATAAGATGTTACAAGCTCGAAAACAGCCAGAAAAACTAGGGTACATAAAATTACTATACTATACCTGGCTGCGGTTTCAATTATAATATTTTCCCAAAACCCACTCATTTGTACCCCTCTTTCACAAGTAAACTGCGTTTCATCGGAATTCAATTACTGTAACACCACTACCTCCTTCACCTGACGATCCAGCCCTTGATGAAGCGATATTCGGGTGTTGCTTAACAAATTCCTGTACGCCATTTCGTAATGCGCCGGTTCCTTTTCCGTGAATAATCGTTACTTTTGAATAACCAGCCAGTAAGACGTCGTCTATATACTTTTCCACTTGCAGCAAAGCATCCTCAAAACGTTCTCCTCGCAAATCCAACTCTGTTTTTACATGATAGGTAGATCCTTTGATTGTTGCCATCGGCCTTTCCACCGTTTGTTTTTGCTTCTCAATTAATTGAAGATCAGCCCGTTTAACTTTCACCTTCATAATTCCAACCTGTACAAGATATTCTCTTTCATTTACCTTTTCCAGTACAGTTCCTTGCTGATTTACGGTTAATAATTTAATTTCATCACCTGGATGAATTTCTTTATTGGAAGGAGTCTGTATGTTTTTCACATTTTTTTGTTTTTTTGATAGCTCAGGCTTTGCTTCCTCCAGGATTTTTCTTGCCTCTATCCATTCATGTTCTTTCATTTGAGTACTGGTCTTCATGGCACGTATTTCATCAACAATTAGCTCTGCTTCTTCACGTGCATTATTCAATGCTTTCTCCGCTTTTTCTTCTGCCTTTTTGTATAGTGCTTCTCTTGTCTGATCAAATTGATTCCACTGTTCAATAATATCTTCTCTAAGCTTCTCGGACTCCAGTAAAGTACGGTGTGCTTCCTCATAATCCTTCTCCGCATCAAGCTGGGACTTTTCCAGTGAAGCAATCATATTCTCAACCTGGCTTGAATCAACACCGATATGACTTTTCGCCCGTTCAATAACAGAATCATTCAAACCCAGACGGCTTGATATCTCGAAAGCATTGCTCCTTCCAGGTACACCAATGAGAAGGCGATAGGTTGGCTGGAGCGTCTCAACATTAAATTCAACCGATGCATTAATAACATTTTCCCTGTTATATCCGTATGCCTTCAATTCAGGATAATGCGTGGTTGCAATCACTCTGGCATCTCTTGCTATCACTTCATCCAAAATTGACATCGCTAATGCAGCACCTTCTTGTGGGTCAGTTCCAGCACCAAGCTCATCAAATAAAACCAAAGTCTTATGATCAACATGTTCAAGAATAGAAACAATATTTGTCATGTGGGATGAAAAAGTACTTAAATTTTGCTCAATTGATTGCTCGTCCCCAATATCAGCAAAGACATTTTCGAAAACAGCCAATTCACAGCCATCAAAAGCTGGTATCTGCAAGCCCGATTGTGCCATTAAGGTACACAAACCGACCATTTTCAATGTAACTGTTTTACCGCCTGTATTAGGCCCTGTAATCACAATGGAAGTATATGAGCTGCCGATTTCAACATCATTCGCGACCACTTCCTCCTTGGGAATTAAAGGGTGACGCGCCTGCTGCATTTTAATAATACCCTTATTGTTCATTTTAGGCATGGATGCTTTCATTTGCTGACCTAATTTTGCTCTGGCGAACATGAAGTCAATCTGTCCCAAAACCATAACATTTTCATATAATAATTCTTCCTGGCTTGCAATATGCTCACTTAATTCTTTCAAAATCCGCTCGATTTCCTGTGTTTCCTTCACCCTCGACTCCTGCAATTGATTGTTAAGATCCACCACCGCTCTCGGTTCCATAAACAATGTCTGGCCTGAAGCTGACTGATCATGTACGATACCACCAATTGAACCGCGGTGTTCCTGTTTAACCGGAAGAACATAACGATCATTTCTTATCGTAATAATTGCATCAGACAACATGTTACTATTTGATTTTGTGTAGCTATCAAGCTTATCACGCACCCTGCTTTCAGATGTTCTGATAGATGAGCGTATACTGCGGAGTTTTCCGGAAGCACTATCCATCACATAACCATGATCATCAATACAGCTTTTAATTTGTCTTTCCAATTCTCTCAATGGTGTAATTTCGGAGGTTAGCCCCTGTAATATTGGCCGTTCCTCTTCAAGACTTTCAATAAAATCCTTTACCTGTCTTCCTCCATAAATTGTATTCGCAACATCAAGACATTCTTCTGTTCTTAAAACACCGCCAATCACACTACGTTTAATACTTTCGCGAATATCAAAAATGCCACCTAGCGGAATGGCTGCATTCAAGCGTAATACCTGTGTGGCTTCATCTGTTTCTTCCTGCATTTCTATCACTTCATCTAATTCCGTTGAAGGTTTTAATTTAGAAGCAAAATCTTTTCCCAGTGAGGTAGCTGCCTGGCTATTTAATTGTTCGATTATTTTTTTGAATTCCAATACGTGGAGGATTCTATCATTCATACATACTAACTCCTTTAATTATGCTTTTGACGCCGGCATCAGCTATAGGCCCTGCTCAAGCGGGCCCTTTAGCTTGTCTAATATCTCTATCTTACTTATTACGACTAAAGTAATCAGTAAGTTTCTCTTTTGTCCATGTATTTATTACATTTTCTTTTTCAATCCAGCCCTTCCTTGCTGTAGCAACCCCATATTTCATATGTTCAAGCATTTGATAATTATGCGCGTCCGTATTAATTGCCAAGTTGACTTCAGATTCCTGCGCTTTTCGTGCCAACTCAGCAGCAAGATCCAGGCGGTTCGGATTCGCATTAATTTCCAGGGCTGTATTGGTCTCTTTTGCCCGCTCCAATAATTTATTATAATCCACATTGTACCCTTCCCTGCGGCCAATTAATCTGCCTGTCGGGTGCGCAATTAAAGACACATATGGATTATCCAATGCGCTATAAAGCCTGTGCATTATTTTATCCTGCGACTGATTGAAACTTGAATGAATCGCACCAATAACAAAATCCATCTCCTTCAGAAATGCATTGGAAAAGTCCAGTTTCCCGTCTGGTAAGATATCCATTTCAACCCCTGCAAAAATATGAATATCTTTATATTTCTCTTTTAATATTTCTATTTCCTCGCGTTGTTTTCTTAGCCTTGACTCATCCAATCCGTGTGCCACACGCAAATATTTGGAGTGGTCGGTCACCGCCATAAATTCATACCCTTTTTCCCGGGCCTGGTTGACCATTTCCTCCAGTGACTGAGCACCATCACTTGCTGTTGTATGCATATGCAAATCACCACGGATATCATCCAGTTCGATAAGTGGAATCTTTCTTTCAAATGCTTCTACTTCTCCGGTGTTTTCTCTGACCTCTGGCGGGATATAATTTAAATTGAAATGATTGAAAAATTCCTTTTCGGATGTAAATGTAATAATGTCACCAGAGTCCTCTTTTTCAATTCCATATTCATTGATTTTTTCGCCTCGTGATTTAGCCAACTGCCTCATTGCAACATTGTGATCTTTTGAACCGGTAAAATGATGCAGGGTGGATGCAAATTCGTCCTTTTTCACAAGACGAAAATCCACATTTATATCATAAATATCATCTAATGTAACTGAAATTTTCGTCTCACCTTTTGCAATGACTTCCTTAATGTTTTCGATTTCCAACAGTGTATCACGAACTTTCTGAGGGGCATCTGTTGCAATAATATAGTCAATATCTTTTATCGTTTCTCGCATTCTTCGCAGACTCCCAGCACGGGAAAATTGATTAACTTCCTTTATTTCGCTCAGATATGCTTCAATTTTCTCTGCAATCGGAAGCATGACAGCAACCGGTAATCGTTCCGGACGTTTTCCTGATTCTTCAATTGCTGCGAGTATTTTTTCAGCAGTTTTTTTTCCAAAACCAGCGAGACTTTCCACTTCTCCATTTTCACATGCAGACTTAAGGGATTTGGCATCTGTTACACCAAGCTCCTGATATAGTTTAGCTAATTTTTTTCCACCTAAACCTTGAAGATCCAGTAACGGTACCAGGCCTGCCGGTATTTCTTTTTCCAACGCCATTAATGTTTCGGATGTTCCATTTTGAACATATTCTTCAATAACTGTGCCTGTCCCTTTTCCAATCCCTTTAATTTTCGTATAATCATCGATAGTGTTCAGCGACCTTTCATCTTGCTCCAAAGCGGCCGCAGCTTTGCGGTAGGCGGATATCTTAAACGTATTCTCCCCTTTAAGCTCCAGATAAACCGCAATCTTTTCAAGTAGTTTTATTACATCTTTCTTGTTTATTGTCATTTTTCTACACCTGCCATGATTCGTATTAAAAGAGACTGATCGCTTAAGATAATACCTGTTGTACTGACATACAACGGTATTCCCCTAATCGTTCGACCAGTCTCTGTAACTTAACTGTTTAACATGTCAGAAACATGAGTAAACCATAATTCTTTTATCTTCTCTGAAAAATAGGGTGTGTGTTCAATAATAAACAACGCAATGGAAGAATCATTAATCCATGATTGAATGCCTGCAAGAGGTGTCAACGCAAGGATGTAAAGAATAATAAAAAGCAACAAATAAATTTCGACAACCCCTAAGACTGCACCCAAAATCTTATTGACTGATTTTAGAATGGGTATAGACGCTACAAAATCCAGCATCGAAGCGATAATCTGCAATATTATTTTTACAGCAAAAAAGATAATTGCAAATGCGATGGCACTATAAAAGGCATTTTCCAATGGCAATGCCTGAAGAAACTCTGCCCATGCACTGTCATCCGGTAATTCCGGGTAGGGAATCCATAATGCAAGGCGCTCTGCGAGTTTATCGTAATACATTACTGCAACAATAAATGCAACAATAAATCCGATCAAATGGAATAACTGCAGAATGAATCCCCTTTTCAATCCCATGAAAAATCCAAATAGCAGTAATATAATTAAAAAGAAATCAAACATACGTTATTTATCCTCTTTCTCTCTTAATGAACCTAGCAATTTTGCATAGTCCTCTTTTAGTTTTAAATAATCATTCATTGTATTAACAGCTGTTAGAACAGCTAATTTTGTCGTATCAAGATGGCTATTCATCTCATATATTTCATTCATTTTCTGGTCAACGAGATTCGCAACCAGTCGAACGTGATTTCCCGATTCCTTACCGACGATTGTATACGATTTATTATGTATGTCTACCGTAATTCGCTTTTTTTCGTTGTGGGTCACAATATTACCCTCCTGGCTGAGAAAAATTGTTCACTTTATATTAACACGAAGTAAAGGAATTAGGAAAGAAATCTGAATATAAGTGAAGTATTTCTTTGTTAAGCATGATTTGCTATAGTCATATATAGTGGAATCGATTGGAGTGAAAGTTTTATGGCACAGAACGTACATGTTTTATCATTGGAAACTATAGGAAAAATGAAGCTGTATTATACAAATTCCCTTATATCACCACCACAGGGAGCTGTCTTTCGCGCAAAAACAGCAAACGCCGTCATAACTGCTTATAAATCCGGTAAAGTACTGTTTCAAGGAAGTTCACCGGAAACAGAAGTTAAAAAATGGACGAGCGAAACCATGCCAATATCGAGCAAACCGGCAAAATCCAAAAAGAAACAGACAACATTCACGCCCCCTACCACATTATTCAGCAGCAGTCATATAGGCTCGGATGAAGCCGGTACAGGTGATTACTTTGGACCAATTACCGTGGCAGCTGTATATGTGGAACGGCAACAGATTGAAGTGTTAAGAAATCTGGGCGTGAAGGATTCAAAAAATTTGACCGATACCGTCATTCGAAAACTCGCACAGGAAATTATAAAGTTGAATATCCCCTATTCCTTACTTGTTTTACATAATGAAAAATATAATAAACTACAAAAACAAGGATGGACACAGGGAAAAATGAAGGCAATGCTGCATCATCATGCAATCAGCAATCTTGTTAAAAAAATCGGCAATAAATCTTTAGACGGAATATTAATCGACCAGTTCTGCGAGCCCACTGTTTACCATAAACATATTTCATCCGAAAAACAGACAGCTCCTGAAAACACCTTTTTTATGACGAAAGCGGAAAGCTATTCGATAGCTGTTGCTGCAGGATCCATCATCGCGAGAACAAGTTTTCTTAAAGAAATGGATAACCTGTCCAGTGACATGGGCATCACACTTCCAAAGGGCGCTTCAAAAAAAGTGGATCAGACAATAGCAAATATCATTCAGAATAAAGGAGAAATGATATTAAATAGATGCGGAAAAATACATTTCGCTAATACAAAAAAAGCAAGATTGTATCTATAAAAAGGCTTTTTCATAAATTTTTTGCCCTCTAACCCAAGTAATTGATATAAAATACGCCGTAACAGCTGGGCTTATTTCCACTGTGGGGAAAAGCAGCATTCTTCCTTTCAAGTTATGTTGCAATTTTTCTTTTCGGTGGGAAGCGTAGCTACAGACCCAAACTTTAGGAAACAACCTATAGAAAAGAGCTGTCCCCAGAAGGTTCAGCTCTTTTCTTGTTTAATTTAAGATCGTACATATGCATTATATTTACTATTAACCGTCTCTACCACTTTTTGATACGACTCTTCAACTTCCTCATCTTTTAACGTTTTCTCCGGGTGTTGATATAAGAGACTATAAGCGATGGATTTCTTGCCTTCTGCTACATTTTCACCTTGATATACATCAAAAATCTGTACTTGTTTTACCAAAGGGGCCCCTATTTCCTCGATAGTCGCTTTTACATCACCTGCTGATACTTCTTCGTCCAGAATAAATGCTATATCACGTACAATTGATGGATATTTCGGTATTTGATGATATGTTGGAACACTGTTGTATGCTGCCACTACTTCCTCCATATTTAAGTCGAATACGTACGTTTCTTTTAAATCCAGATTTTTTGCAAGCATTGGATGGATTTGGCCAATAAATCCAATTACTTTATTATTAATTAATAAAGTCGCACCTCTTCCTGGATGCATCTCTGGAAGTTTAGCCTGTTCAAAGGTGATTGGAATTTGTAAATAGTCGAACAATCCTTCAATTATTCCTTTTACGACATAAAAGTCTATTTCCTTTTTCTCTAGCTGCCACGGGTGTTCTATCCATTTTCCTGTTAATGCTCCAGATAAACGAAGTTGTTCATCCGGCTGTTTTGTCAGCAACTTTTCATCTGATAGAAAGACTTTACCAAGTTCATAATAAGCCAGATCAGTCAGGTTTCTAGCCTGATTATAAGTTAATGTAGCTAATAATTCCGGCAGAATACTTAAACGCAGAAATTTATGATCCTCGCTCATTGGCATGGCCAATGTTACCGGCTCCGGATTCCAGGCTGCTATTTCTGGACTGATTAACTTTTCAATATGATCTTTATTTGTTAAAGAATATGTTAAGGTTTCCAGTAATCCTGCTCCCTGCAAATAGTTTTTCACGTTACGCAAAAGCTGTTGTCTTTCTGTTAATGCACCAGCACTGGATTCACCTGTAGGTAACGTAAATGGTAAATTATCGTAACCATAAATTCGCGCCACTTCTTCCAGCATATCTTCAAATAACGTGATATCCTGCCGTCGTGTTGGCACATAAACAGTAAAATCCTTACCATCCTGTTCAAAATCAAACCTCAGTTTCTTTAATATCTGAACAATTTCTTGGATTCCGATTTCGGTTCCCAGGCGTTTATTAATTTCATCTGCATTCATCGCCACTTTTCTATCAGATCGATCCAGTTCATCTACTTCAACAGCATTAGCAAGAACCGTTCCCCCAGCATATTGCTGCAAAAGCTGACAGGCTCTTTGTCCTGCTTCTTTTACCCGGTTTGGGTCGATCCCTTTTTCAAAACGGGTACTGGATTCACTTCGAAGCCCCGTTTCTTTTACTGTTTTTCGAACGGAAGACGGGTTAAAATAAGCAGCTTCCAGTAAAACGGAAGTAGTTTCATTTGTTACCTCAGTGCTTGCACCGCCCATTACACCAGCAAGTGCAATTGGATTACTGCCATCTGTAATAACAAGGTTTTCTTCTGACAATACACGCTCCTGATCATCCAGAGTTACCAATTTTTCTCCTTGTTTCGCAGTGCGTACGGTAATTTTCCCGGTTCCAAGTTTATCGTAATCAAAGGCATGCAGCGGCTGACCATACTCAAGCAATACATAATTGGTAATATCTACTACATTATTGATTGGGCGTATTCCAGCTGCCATTAAATAATTACTCATCCAAAGCGGTGATGGCTTGATTTCTACATCCTTAATTACAAACGCTCCATAATATGGATTTAATTCAGGGTTCTCCACTTCCACTGTTACAGCATGATGTGCATCTTCCTTGCTATTTTCCACTTCTATTACCGGTAATTTAATTTCCTGATCTAAAACAGCAGCAACTTCATATGCAACACCGAGCATGCTTAAGGCATCTGCTCTGTTCGGAGTCAAATCAAACTCCAAAACGGCATCATTTAAGTTTAATAAAACTTCCACACTTTCTCCTGTTACCACATTTTCAGGAAAAACAAAAATACCGTCTGCTGTGTCTTTCGGTACGTATTTTTCATCCACCCCCAGTTCCTGAAGTGAACAAATCATCCCGTTTGATTCGACTCCGCGCAGTTTTACTTTTTTGATTTTAAAATTACCCGGTAAAACAGCCCCTGGTTTTGCAACGGCTACTTTTTGACCTTGAGCAATATTTGGCGCTCCGCAAATAATTTGAAGTTTTTCTTCATCACCAATATCGACCTGGCAAAGATTCAGCTTATCGGCATTCGGATGCTTCTCACAGGATTCCACATAACCGATAACGACTCCTGTGCTTTCTTCGGCTATATATTCGATTCCGTCAACTTCAATCCCTGACTTCGTTATTTTTTCAGCGAGATCCTCAGGTGTTATATTTCCTAAATCAACATAATTTCTCAACCAGTTTAATGATACGAACACGTTCAAGTCACTCCCTATGCATTGTGGTATTGTTTCAAAAATCGTTTATCATTTGTATAGAATTGGCGAATGTCATTCACTCCATATTTGAGCATGGCAATACGTTCTGGCCCCATGCCAAAGGCAAACCCAGTGTATACTTCGGAATTGTATCCAGCCATTTCCAAAACATTTGGATGCACCATTCCGCCACCCAAAATCTCAATCCAGCCTGATTGTTTACAGACAGAACAGCCTTTCCCGTGACAAACCTTACATGAAATATCCATTTCAACAGAAGGCTCCGTAAATGGGAAGAAACTTGGGCGAAGGCGAATTTCGCGGTCTTCTCCAAACATCTTTTTGGCAAACCTGTTCAAGATTCCTTTAAGGTCACTCATGCGGACATCTTTATCTACATAAAGCCCCTCAATCTGTGTAAATTGATGAGAGTGTGTCGCATCATCCGTATCACGTCTGTATACTTTACCGGGGCAAATCATTTTCACTGATTTTTCACCATTATATTCCTGCATCGTTCGTGCCTGTACAGGGGATGTATGTGTCCTTAACAGTAATTCGTTTGTAATGTAAAAAGAGTCCTGCATATCACGTGCCGGGTGATTTTTCGGAAGATTCAATGCCTCAAAATTAAAATAATCTTTTTCCACTTCCGGGCCTTCCCTTACTTCAAATCCCATTCCAATAAATAAATCCTCAATCTCTTCTACAATGCTTGTTAACAAATGCGGACCGCCTATTTTAACCGGTCTCCCAGGAAGCGTTACGTCAATTGATTCTGCTTCCAATTGTTTTTCCATCGCCACTTCTTCCAATTTTCCCGATTTTTGATCCAAACTTTCTGTGATCGTCTCTCTCACACGGTTTGCAATCTCCCCAACAACAGGACGTTCTTCTTTGGAAAGTTTCCCCATCCCTCTTAGTACTCCAGTAAGCGAACCCTTTTTTCCTAAATAAGTGACTTTAATTTCCTGAAGTTGCTTGACATCTTCTGCTTCGGAAATTTTTTCAAGTGCTTCTGCTTGTATTGCTTCTAACTGCTCTTTCATCTGTGAGATGCCTCCTTTTATATAATTTGAAACCATACCTCATTTAAAGTCGCGAAAATAACAGCTTATAGATAAACAATTTTCTATGGCATTAAAAAAGCCTCAATCCCTATAAAGGGACGAGGCTGTTTAATCGCGGTACCACCCTTGTTGACACGAATTAAATATGTATAAAACATATCCCGCTTGTGTCCAACTTAATAATTGATAACGGATAAAATCCGGTACACCTTTACTTGATTTAACAAGGTCCAAGTGCCTGCTCCAGAGTGAAATAATAACATTTAATACGATAGAAATGCTCTCAGTCCGGGGCAATTCTTCCCTTTATCGCTGATAAATTGTTATCCTGCTCTTTCGACGCTTTTATATAATAAATTCATTATAGATAATTTAGACGCAGCTTGCAACATTATGTTTTTATATAATACATTAAAATTCCGGCTGCGATACTCACATTCAATGATTCCGCTTTTCCGTAAATCGGTATATTAACAATCGTGTCCGCCATATCCAGTAATTCCCTCTGCACTCCCGCACCTTCATTGCCTACAATTACTGCCACTTTGTCCTCTACAGCAACTTCATTATATTTTTTTGCATTCAACAATGCAGTTGCCCATACATTAAATCCTTCCTGTTTCAGTCTGGGAACAATTTCCTGCAGATTAGTCTGGAAAATCGGCATATGAAAAAGCGAACCCTGAGTTGCCCTTACTACTTTATCATTGTACAAATCAACTGTTCCATCTCCTAAAACAACCCCATCAAATCCGGCAGCATCTGCTGTGCGTATAAGTGTTCCTAGATTCCCGGGATCTTGTACAGAATCAATCAGCAGCATAGAATCACCTAAAGTCTCCGGTTCATGATGAATAGCTACCATGGCTGCTATTCCCTGCGGTGTTTTTGTCTGCGAAATGTGTCCAAAAACCGATTCACTGACTTTTTCGATAGGTAAATGTTCCATCCCGTGTGGCGCATCAGTTTCTTCCGTCAGTATTATTTCTTTAATGGTCCAATTGCTATGATATGCTTCCTCAACGAGATGGAATCCTTCCACTAAAAAAGCTCCAGAAACCGTACGTTCCTTTCGTTTATGCAGTTTGCGCCAAGTTTTCACTTTTTCATTTTTTAGTGATGTAATCATATTTTTCAGTCCTATTCATCATATCTTTTATTATCATACATATTTCTCACCTTTGTGGTCAAACTATCAGTAGCTTAATACTAACAAAAGAGGTGGAAAAAATGAATTTAAATTTACGTAATGCTATTTTATCGAATATAGCTTCCAATGATCAAGACCAGCTGGAAGCAACAATTGTTGATGCAATACAGAATGGTGACGAAAAGATGCTCCCAGGACTCGGTGTACTCTTTGAATTAATCTGGAATCAATCCGATGAACAGGAAAAACAGGAAATGGTGGATGCTCTGGAACAAGGTGTCAAACAAGCATCGAACGGAGAATAACCATGATATTTCTTGAAAAGACAGATGCGATCGCAGCATCTGTCTTTTTTTGGCAAAAAGTATAATTCCTACATAAGTGCGAGCTTTGGCTTTTGCCACAAAAACCAAGTTTTCTAACAGATTAAGACTGCTATTACGCTTCACACCGTAAAGATTTGGGCAAAGCCTATATGATCAACATCTTGTTGATCCGAGGCTGAAAGTTATGCCAAACTCTTCGAAGGCCATCTAAAGAAATCATCTAAATTTTTCGCTAAAAAATCACTTTATATTTTCGGACTCTCTCCATATCGTAAACTTTTTCTAATACAAAAGGACGACAAAGACTTGTCGAAAAAACAGGATTATAAAAAATAATTCGATATACCTAAACATTTTACATTCTTTTTATAAAACTAACACATATAATAATATCTATAGATCTAAAGTAACGAATAATTCTCTGTATCTGGGGTGATTTCATATTTTTTCATCAGAAATTATTTCCAGGAATCTGAAACTATTTGACTGTTTATTTCGTAAATGCTATAAAATGTAATCATATGCTTTATTGTAATGAGTTCCTATAAAGCAATAATACATATATTATAAACAGAGAGGGGAAAAAGAATGGGAGAAACAGTGGATAATAAGGGTAAAAAGGGCTTCTCCAAAGGGCTAATCGCAATTATAGTGGCTGTATTAGTGGTAATCGGAGGAAGTGTTGCTGCTTTTGTATTAATGGATACTTCAGCGAAACAGCAATACTTTTTAGCAGAGAAAAACTCGATTGAGTTTATGGGAGAGAAAATCGAGGAACGCTACCAGCAGGAGCTGGATTGGATGGAACAATCCCAGGAAAATCCTACGCAAGGGACAGTCGAACTGACTGCCGAATATAATGATCCAAATGAGATGGGTGGTTTTGGTGCCGTCACTCCATCACAAATCATTAATAATTCTACTATCTCTATTACAAGTGCCAGTGATATGGAAAATCAGCAAGCATCCGCAGAAATTGAAGCAAATATTGGCGGTATGGAAATTGAAGGTTTCAATTTTTATGTGACGGCAGAACAAATTACAGCTGCTATGCCATTTATGGATGAATTACTCCAATTAAAGGATGAAGACTTTGGAAGTATCATGCACGAATTGGATCCAATGACATTTACAGGGGAAGAAACGATGAATCTTGAAAGCTTTTTTGAAGGTTCCGGCGGTCTATCCGAAGAAGATATCGAATATTTCCAGGAAGAATATGCAGAAATGATATACAATGAGTTACCAGATGATGCTTTTGAAACAACAAACGAATCCATTGAAGTTAATGGTGAATCACTCGACACTGAAAAAATTACTTTTCATCTAACGGAAGAGCAATTAAAAGAGCTATTAACAACTGTCTTTGAAAAAATGCAGCAAGATGACAGAATTAAAGAATTGATGCGTGAACAATTTGCAGTTCAATCGATGGGCGTTCCCGGTGGGATGGATGCTGAAATCGATCAATTTATTAGCGAATATGAAACAGCAATGGGTGAAGCAGTCGAGGGATTACAGGATTTCCAAATCCCTGATGGCTTAACTTCAACAATTTGGGTAAATGATGACCTAATTGCCCAGCGTGACTTCACCATCGAAATGGGGCCTTCTGCTGAAGAATTAGCTTCCTTTACAATAAACGGCACCCAGCTGCTTGAAGATACGAATCAATCCTTTACATACGATTTAGGATTTTCGGATGCAATGAGTGAGGGAACAATGAATATAGATGGAGACCTTTCATGGGAAGATAATCAGGGAGCAGATTCTATTAATCTAACAGTAGAAGATGTGACGCTTGCTTATGAAGGTACCGAATCATTAAATGATGGAACAAGAGATTTTGAGCGTACATTTTCTGTAGACCAGGCAGGTCAGGGAGGAAGCTTGATTTGGTCCGGGAATGCCTCCTACGATAATGACCAGATGAACTCTGAACATGATTTTTCAATAGAAAGTCAAGCAATTAACCAGGATATTTCATTACAGGCTGTTGTAGACGGACAAACGATAGATCGTGTTGAAATGCCTGACGAGGAAAATGTAACAGACTTAGGCAGCATGAGTGGAACAGAGCTTCAGGAATACATGGAGATGGAAGTCGCACCGAAATTTCAGCAATGGTTTTTTGAACTAATGAACAGTGGCGGAGCTGGAATTTAATGCAGGTGTCTTTTATTAATTAACGAACTGGAAGTGGAACAATGCATTCCATCAAACATTTTTTATTGTTTATGAAAAATAATTTTATGATGCTCGGGAGGAAGTGGATCTCACTTCCTCTTCTTTTAATTTATCCAATTGTAATCGTCGCACTAATTGCAGCTATCATCATCGCCTTTATCCTGCCAGATGAAGATAACCCGATTCAACTGGGCCTTGTCGATTTAGAGCAATCAGACGAAACTCGAATGGTGTTTGACTTAATCGATGAGTCAGCCTTCTTGGGATCATATATTCAGATACATAGTATGACAGAGGAAGAAGCAAATACTGCCATCAATCATAATGAACTTAGCTCCTATATCCTGTTTCCTTCTGGTTTTACTGAAGATTTATATCAGGGAAAAGCAATTGAATTTCCAATTATAGGAAATCCAAACCGACCAACGGAGAGCTTTTTAATTCGCGGGCTGATTGACAGTGTTACAAGACATATTCGTGCATCACAGGCAAACATTTTAACAATTAATCATTATGCGCAGGAAATGGGAATCAATGCAGAGAGTAGAAATGATTTGTTATTTGAGCAATTTCAGGAATTCCTTTTTTATACCATGGGAAGAGAAAGAATTATGGACGATCGGGAAATATCAAACAGTGCCACATCTTCACCTATAAGCTATTATGTAATTGCAGCCTGGTTTATTATTATGACACTGTGGTTACTCAGCCTATATATTTTTCTTGGTAAAAAGGAAAACAGAAAAATGAAACATCGCATGAAGCTTTATGGTGTGAAAGAAATCCAGCAAATTTTTGCTAAAGTAGTTGTGACGCTTACTATTCTCAGTATTGTATCATCCGCTTTGTTTTATTTTTTGCAACACCTTTTGGAGATGGAATTAATCGCAGCAGATTATTTACGGATAATAATAATCACCGGACTATACAGTATACTGTTTTTATTCTGTCTGGCAATTATAGATGTGGTCATTTCATCCCAAAAAACCCGATTGCTCATTCAATCCTCCCTGACTGTCTTAACCATTCTTTTTAGTGGTGCCATTATACCGGTTATCTATTTTCCACCAGGACTGCAAAGACTTATGGAATACTTTTTCTCAAATGAAGCCTTTCACTGGCTGCAGGAAATTCTTTTAAATCATCGATTATATGCGGATTATATCCCATTACTGGTAATGAATACCGCAACATTACTCATCCTTCTTGGAATTTCCCAATGGAAGGAGCGTATACAAGAATGATCAATATTTTGCAAACCCGGTTAATTCATTGGAAAAAACAGTGGGTTACATTGCTGTTCTGGCTCCTTTTTCCTATCCTTGCAAGCTTGACAGTCATTTACCTAACAGAAACAATTCAGGAAGACAGTAGAGTCCCTATAGGTATGGTAATGGAGGAAAATTCACCCTTAGCTGATGATCTGCTTGAATCCATGAAACAAACACCTCTTCTGCAAGTGCATGAATTATCTGAGGAAGAAGCACTTCTCCAATTGGAGAGGCATGACCTGGACAGTGTATTTATTATACAGGAAGGGTATGAGGAGCAGATTCGAAACGGAAGTCGCAGTAAACTGGTTACAAGTTACCAGTCAGATTTATCGTTTGCTTATACTCCTGTAAGAGAAATGATTATATCTTATGTTCAACAGGACACAGGAAGGTCAAAAGCAGCTCATACTATTAAGGATCTGAGTGAAAATGTAAATATAGAACAGCAATGGACATGGAATGAGATTGTGGCAACAAGTAAACAGATCGAAGCAAATGAAAATTTACTACACACGACATTTTCATTTGCTGACACACCTGATATAACTGTAAATGCCGATATTACAGTATGGAATACTTGGGGATTATGGGCAATTTTCAGCTTATTATCAACACTGCTTTTATTCGATTGGGTTATCAAAGACAAAAAATCAGCCTTGAAGCCACGCTTTGCTTTTATTCGCGTTTCCTTTAAAAACTTTTTAATGCAAAATGTCTTATGGTACACAATATTGCTTTTCTTATTCGATTTCATTGCCCTGCTCATATTTCATTTTTTATTGGCAGAACCCGTGAATATGGCGTTAATTGGTGCTGTTCTATCTTTTCGATTGACAATCAACTTAGCAGCATTATTGCTTGGACTGACAATGAAGAAAACATACTCGTTTTATGGTATTTCCTTTGCTGGTGCATTAATTACGGCTATTACAAGTGGAGCGATCCTCCCTGTTGACGGTTTGACGGACCGCATGCCATGGCTGAAATACATAAATCCACTCGAACCCCTGCTTTTAGGAAAGATATTAAATCCATGGTTTTTTGTATTTCTGTTAATTATCGCCATTTGGTATCTTAGAAAGGAGAAGGCTGATGCTTAGTGTTAACTCATTATCAAAATCATATGGTAAGAAGAAGATTCTCAATGACATTTCAGTGTTCATAAAAAAAGGTGAAATCATTGGTCTCGTAGGTGAAAATGGTGCTGGAAAATCTACGATGCTAAGCATCCTTGCAACATTGCAAAAGCCGACAGACGGAACCATCACGCTGGATAAAAAGCCCTATGAAGGACATATCAAAGATATTCGAAAACAAATCGGCTTTGTTCCACAGGATATTGCCATCTGGGATGAGTTTACAGTTGAGGAGAATATGATTTTTTTCGAAAAGCTTGCCTGGAAAAGAAAAAACAAGGAGCAGCTAAAGCAGCTGTGTCTGGAAATGAAGCTCGATAAATGGAAAGAGCCTGCCAAAACCCTTTCAGGTGGAATGAGACGAAAATTGAACCTGGCTATCAGCCTTATCCATGAACCAGAACTCCTACTACTGGATGAACCAACCGTCGGCATTGATTTAAAGTCTAAAAAGGAAATCGGTTCTTACCTGAAAACGTATGCCGTGGAGAAAGATAGAACAATTATTTATACATCGCATGATATGGATGAAATAACCAGCCTTTGTCATCGGGTCATATGTATTGGCAACGATCCTTTTTATGAAAAGATATTAATGGATGCCAACATAGAAGTGATTGCTTTCTGATTTTAACTATTGCTTAAATCTGCTGCTGAACGTAAAATAAATATAGATAATATTGGGAGGTATTCAGCCAGATGGAAATAAGAAACTTACAAACCATGGTGCAAGGTCAGGCAATGTCTACGTTACTATCAAACAACAGTCCCTTCAATCAGCGAGGATCGATGGCGGATGTAGCATTTAAGCAATTGCTGCAGGAAAAGATTGGTCAAGCTATATTACTGAATAAACATGCCCAGCAAAATAGAACGTTTAGTAACAAGGGTGTGCCTGCATTTCCATCTTCACATGCTGCTGGATCCGTTCTCCAGCAAATAAACCCGAAATCTCCAACACAATTTGATGCATATATCGCTGAAGCATCAGGAAAGTATGGGATTGATAAAAAACTCATTCATTCTGTTATAAAAACAGAATCCAATTTTAATCCAAACGCAAGAAGCCATGCTGGAGCTCAAGGGTTGATGCAGCTGATGCCAGCAACAGCCAGAGGACTTGGCGTCTCCAATTCATATGACCCGTGGCAAAATATTGAAGGCGGAACAAAATACTTAAGCCAGATGTTAAGCCGTTATAATGGAAATCTGGAACTGGCTCTTGCTGCGTATAATGCCGGACCCGGAAATGTGGATAAATACCAGGGAATCCCCCCATTTATTGAAACTAAAAATTATGTTGAGAAGGTCATGAATTCTTATCTGACATAGGAAAAAGGATGCCCCGCCTGAACAGGGGCATCCTTTTTTTTGGCAGTTAAGAAACCAGCATACATACTGTGACCATCTTTAATGAAAACAGCTAATTTATGCTAATGTGATTTCTTTTACCGTTTCTGCATCCAATTTCTTGATTGCCTCAACAATTAACTTAACCGCATTTTCAAAATCATCACGATGCAGGATAGCAGCATGCGAATGAATATAACGTGTTGCTATCGTAATCGATAAAGATGGCACACCATTTGCTGTTAAATGGATAGAACCGGAATCTGTACCTCCACCTGCCATTGATGCATACTGGTACGGAATATTATGTTCATCAGCAGTGTTCACGATTAATTCACGAACCCCTTTATGGGAAACCATTGATGCATCATATAAAATAATTTGCGGGCCTTCTCCTAGTTTGCTATCCGCATCTTTGTCAGAAATACCAGGCGTGTCCCCTGCAATACCTACATCCACACCAAATCCGATATCCGGTTGAATAGCATTTGCTGCAGTTTTAGCACCTCGAAGTCCAATCTCCTCTTGGATAGTTCCTACGCCATATACTACGTTAGGATGATCAACATCTTTTAGCTGTTTTAATACCTCAATTGCAATCGCCAGCCCAATTCGATTATCCCATGCTTTGGCAAGCAGCATTTTTTCATTCTTCAATTGCGTGAATTCGAAATAAGGAACAACTGAATCTCCCGGTCTTACACCAAATTCCTCTGCCTCCTCTTTACTTGATGCACCAATATCTATAAACATATCTTTAATATCATATGGCTTTTTACGGGCATCGGCTGAGAGAATATGCGGTGGTTTTGAACCGATGACCCCTGTTACATCGCCATTATTCCCCATAATTGTCACTCGTTGTGCCAGCATTACCTGATTCCACCAGCCACCTACCGTTTGAAAATAAACAAATCCTTTAGCATCAATTCGCGTAACCATGAAACCAATTTCATCCAGGTGTCCAGCTACCATAATTTTTGGACCGTCCACGACTCCTGTTTTTTTAGCAATTAAACTTCCCAGATTATCAGTAAAAATTTCATCTGCGTAAGGGGTAATATACTTTTCCATTACTTCTCTTGGTTCTTTTTCATTTCCAGGGATTCCCTTTGCATCTGTTAAATCCTTCAACATTGTTAATGTTTCATCTAATTTAGCCATATGTACAAATTTCCTCCTTTATTAATCCGCCATCTCCATTATAACTGTTTTACCAGACATCACAAAATATTTCCTAATATCCTTGATTTTGTCTCTTGTAATTAATCTCATTCTTTTTAAAATAGGCATCATGAACATCTTCCTCATTAAAACCAAGAATCCTTCCCAACTGCAGGTAACTCTCGAACATTTTTTCATAGTTCTCCCTGGTGGAATTTTGTTTAAACAAAACACATCTTTCATATACATTGTTAAATTGTTGTGTTTCTGTTTGTTCACTGTCTACGATTTCTCTTCCATTATAATGATAACCTTTTTCTATACCTAAGGATAAAATGAAATGAATACCGTCCACGTATTCTTCCAATATAACACTTCTTTCACTTCTGGCTTTTGTACTCCAGAATTTAAAGCAACGTGTTTCATTGGCCAACTCGCCGAGCTCTACAAGTAAGGCAAGATATTTCTTATGAAAAACATCCTGCTCCTCTATCCCCTGGTTTGTTTCAATATACGCATCCAATTGTTTCTGCATTGTAAATAGTGCTTTCCAGTCCAATATAATTTTACCTCATTTCGCTTTTTTTATGATTGTACCATGAATTCAAAAAAATAGTGAAACCTATAGAATACATGTATCGTATAATAGATTAACAAACAACGGGGAGACGATTGAATATGGTCGTAATTTTATTTCGTATATTGATGCTTATAGCAATAGCACTCATCGTCTATACATGTATCCAGTACCTTCGAAATCCGCAAAGGCGGCTTCATATAGCACAGGAAAAAAAGGAATTCTTCTTTTTGGACGAACCAGCGAACAGCAAAAAAAATATTCAGTTTGTCTACAAGGGATGTTTATTTGAAGGTGAAAAATATCTTGGAGCAACGGAGAATGCCTTTGAGGTGGTCAATATTCACGTTACCGTTCGGGACCCAATGGAATTACACGGTTTTACGCGGGATGATTTATATTTTCTGGAAGAGGAAATGCTTATACGCTACCCCCATGCAAAAGTCGAGTGGAAACATCCAATCAATCAATTATTGCTAACAAATATGGATTAAAGTCCTTGTTTAGAACAAAAGCTCAGGAAGCCTTGGTCACCCTAAGGCAAGAGGAAGTTCGACTAAAAGCGCCACATCCGTGGCAACGTCGAACTGACCCACGTCCTGTGGGCCCAAGTAAGAACTCAACATGCGCGTCCTTTGCTCATGAGGTTAAGACCTCAAGCGGGGTAGGCGCTGGAGCTGGACGTGGCTGATAATCTAATATAAATATTTTATGCCAAAATTTTATACATTCTTATCTCTTTAGAAAACTTGGGTAAACGCCCAAGCTTTTATGGCGATAAAGCCAAAGCCCGCCCTTATGCAGTAAGGAAGTTTTATGCTTTCTTAACTGCAATTAAAAACACTCATCTGGTTTTATCCAGATGAGTGTTTTTATCTTAGCGTGTACTTAATTGGAAAAATTCCTGCCATTTAATAATTATTTCCTTTTTTCTTAAGAGATATAAGAATGGTAGAAGCGCAATTAAAACCGCGAAGATATGGATGGGGGTTAAATTAGAGATCCACTGGCCAATGGATGTGTATACAAAAGCTAAAGGAATATTAGATAATAAAGATAATTTCGTATAATCTTTGAAACTTGCTGATATTTCAATTAAACACAGGGATAAAAGGTGGAAGTGAATAAATGGAACGAGTCGAAGCAGCGTAATTTGCGGTGTGGTTAATACCGAATGGTTACCAATCAATTTCTTTTTTACATGTAACAGTTTTTTAAACGTTTTCGGCATCCACTTGATAATGTAATAAAAAATAATGCTGGATAATGTGATGCCAATGATAGAATAAACTGTCCCTGCGACTGCTCCAAACAGAATTCCTCCGGAGATACATATAAAAACAACAGGAAGAAAAAATAATGGCCGCAGTAAGTGAAAACTGATGAATAGGATTGGAGCAAAAAGCCCACCTGTCTCGATGAACGCCATTAAATAGTTCCCAAAAAGCTCCATCATCTACCCCCTTTTCCAGAGCTTTTAGACTTAATTAAAATCTCCTAAGACATGTATATGACAATAGACGAGCCATTATGACACGTAAAAGAATATGTATGATATGAAAATGGTATGAATAATAATGATGAATGGCATACCAAATACAAAAGAGCGATGTTTTGTCTTATGGCTAAATGTCTTCATTCCAAGATAAGAACCGACAGCACCACCTAAAATGGACAGCAGCCAAAATGTGCGTTCAGGTATACGGTACTGCTGTTTCTTCGCCTTTTGCTTATCAAGTCCCATAAGAATAAAAGTTATAATATTAACCCCTACTGCATAAATTAAGATGGAATCGAATTCATTCATTGTCTTACTCCTCTATTTTTGTTAGTAAGTTAAAAAAAAGACCAAATCCAATCAGATGTGGATTTGATCTTTTATGGTTCATTATTTAAGTGCGTTTTTTGCTTTATCTGCTAATTGACCAAACGCCTGTTCATCATTGATAGCAAGTTCTGACAACATTTTACGGTTGATATCAACACCAGCTACTTTTAAACCGTGCATTAATTTGCTGTAGGAAATGTCATGTAGACGAGCAGCAGCATTAATACGAGTAATCCATAATTTACGGAAATCGCGTTTCTTCTGTCTGCGGTCACGATATGCATATAAACCTGATTTCATAACCTGTTGTTTTGCTGTTTTAAATAATGTTCTTTTCGAACCATAGTAACCTTTAGCTAATTTCAATACGCGTTTACGACGGCTTCGCGTAACTGTTCCACCTTTAACTCGTGGCATAATAATTCCCTCCTAGTACAAATAAAAATCTGTTTTATTAAATTTCGTTATATATCTTATTTATATGGCAACATTGATTTAATACGTTTGTAATCCCCGGATGATACAAGGGTGTTTTTACGAAGTTTACGTTTTTGTTTTTGTGATTTGTTTGCAAACATATGGCTTGTGTATGCATGTGCACGTTTTAACTTACCAGTACCGGTTTTTCTGAAACGTTTTTGAGAACCTTTATGGCTTTTCATTTTAGGCATGTTGATTTTCCTCCCTATAAAACATTAATTATTTTTCGTTAATTGGAGCGACCATCATAAACATATTACGGCCCTCCATTTTAGGTTTGGTTTCAATTGTTGCGATATCTTTTACCTCATCAGCAAAACGATCCAATACCTCTCTGCCAAGCTCTTTGTGTGTGATTGCACGTCCGCGGAAACGAACTGCTGCTTTCACTTTGTCCCCTTTTCCAAGGAATTTTCTGGCGTTCTTTAATTTCGTTTCAAAGTCATGATCGCCGATTCCAGGAGTAAAACGAACTTCCTTGACATTAATAACTTTTTGTTTCTTGCGTGCTTCTTTTTCTTTCTTTTGCTGCTCGAAACGATATTTTCCATAGTCCATTATTCGGCAAACTGGTGGTTTTGCATTCGGAGCAACCAGGACCAAATCCAAATTTCTCGTTTGTGCAATATCCAGCGCTTCATTACGTGATTTCACCCCAAGTTGATCACCATTTGAATCGATAAGACGTACTTCTTTAGCACGAATCTTTTCATTGACATTCATATCTTTGCTAATAGCCAGCCACCTCCAAAATATTTTAAAGTCTTATTGATCTGCTATTGACAAGCGAATTTTTTAAAATAAAAAAGTGCCGGTACAATATGCACCCACACGTCTCCATCGTTTATTAAAGAGTTTTAACCAGTCAACTGCTTGATGCGTCGATCAGGTGAGAAGCGGGTGCTTCTACTTGCCTTTAGATCATTTAGTTTTATTCAACTTTTATAGAATACCATCTTTAATCTATAATGTCAAACTACATTTCTTAAAAAACTTTGTTCATCCTCGAGAGTCTTAGCCACCAATTCTTAATCATTGGCATAACTCTCATCCAACAAAAAACAAGCATATGAATCTGTCAATCATATGCTTGCAGGAAAAATATTATTGACGCAGCGTCTTATCACTTATTTCTTTTTGAATTAAATCTGTAAAATCATCGAACCCAATTGTTTCAGATTGTTTTTCTCCGTATCTCCGTACATTAACTGCCTTGGCTTCAATTTCATTATCTCCAAGTACCAGAGCAAACGGAATCTTTTGGGTTTGGGCTTCACGTATTTTATAGCCGATTTTTTCATCTCGTTCATCAACAGCTACCCGTATACCTTGACGTCTTAGTTTGTCTTCAACTTCTTTTGCATAATCAAGGTGGACTTCGGGGGAAACCGGGATTACTTTTACTTGAACTGGCGCCAGCCACGTTGGAAATGCACCTTTATATTCTTCAATAAGGAATGCTACAAAGCGTTCCATTGTTGATACCACTCCACGATGGATAACAACTGGACGGTGTTCTTTTCCATCTTCTCCGATATAGGTTAAATCAAAACGTTCTGGCAGCTGGTAATCAAGTTGTACAGTTGAAAGTGTCTCATCTTTACCTAGTGCCGTTTTTACCTGCACATCCAATTTAGGTCCATAAAAAGCGGCCTCTCCAATTGCTTCAACATAATCCAGGTTCATGTCTTCCATTGTTTCTTTTAACATGCCTTCAGCTTTCTCCCACATTTCATCATTGTCAATATATTTTTCTTTATCCTCTGGATCACGATAGGACAAACGGAAATAGTAATCATCTATACCAAAGTCTTTATAAACCCTTTGTACGAGTTCAACTACCCGGATGAATTCCTCTTTTAATTGCTCCGGTCTTGCAAAAATATGAGCATCATTCAATGTCATAGCCCGCACACGTTGTAGGCCTGCAAGTGCACCACTCATTTCATAACGGTGCATTGTTCCCAGTTCTGCAATACGGACCGGCAAATTGCGATAGCTCCATAATTGATTTTTAAAAACCATCATGTGATGTGGACAGTTCATTGGACGTAATACAAGCTCCTCATTATCCATTTCCATGGTAGGAAACATATCATCCTGATAGTGATCCCAATGTCCGCTTGTTTTGTAAAGATCCACATTTGCTAAAACCGGAGTATATACATGATCATAGCCAAGTCGTTCTTCGATATCTACAATATAGCGTTCAATCTGACGACGGATTGTTGCACCTTTAGGAAGCCAAAGCGGTAGGCCTTGTCCAACTTTCTGATTAATTGTGAAAATATCCAATTCTTTTCCAAGCTTGCGATGGTCGCGTTCCTTGCGTTCTTCCAATAGCTTCAGGTACTCTTCCACCTGTGCCTGTTTTTCAAAAGCTGTTCCATAGATACGCTGAAGCTGCTGGTTATTGCTGTCTCCACGCCAGTATGCTCCAGAAATACTTAACAGTTTAAAGGCTTTTATTTTATTTGTTGAAGGTACATGAATTCCGCGGCAAAGATCAAAAAATTCACCTTGCTGATAAATGGTGACCTGTTCTCCTTCAGGAATCGCATCAATCAATTCCAGCTTCAAATCATCCCCGATTTCGCGGAACATTTCTTTTGCTTTCTCACGGGTTACTTCAATGCGTTTAATCTCAAGTGCTTCATCAGCAATACGCTTCATTTCCTTTTCTATTTTCGGAAGGTCCTCCGGGGTAATTTTATGCTCCATGGCCATATCATAATAGAAACCTTCTTCAATAACCGGCCCGACACCGAATTTAACATCCTTATAAAGACGTTTAATCGCCTGTGCCATTAGATGTGCAGTTGAATGACGCATCACTTCAATGCCATCCTGATTTTTATACGTAACGATTTCAATTCTTCCGCCTTTTGTCAGTTCACGTCGTAAATCAACAAGCACGCCATCCAATTTAATCGCAATTGCCTGTTTTTTTAATCCTGAAGAAATGGAACCTGCAATTTCTTCTCCTGTAGTACCTGCAGGAAAGTCTTTCTCTGCCCCATCTGGAAATACGATAGAAATTTCTGTTTCTGCCATTACAATCACTCCTGTTCATTAGAAAATTTGGCTTTTCACCAAACCTAGTTGCTTTTATGCAGTAAGAAAATTTTATACGTTCTTACTGCAAATAAAAGACGCTCGTCCTCTGCATTACTGCAAAGGGACGAGCGTCTGACACGCCGTGGTTCCACCCTGATTTCCATCATACGATTGATGGCTTCATTCATCATTAACGCAGATGCTACGCCGGTATTTACTGTCATTTCAATAACGGAGTTCAAAGGGGGTAATTAATTGAGTGTATTGCGGAAGCTTCCAGCCAAAGGCTTCCTTCTCTTGTCCATACATCATCCAAATAATTCTGTCCTTATCATTACCATAAATATTAGTATAATTTATAATTTGTATTATAGCTTCTCATAATGACAAAATCAAGTTATTACTGTTTGTTTTTTAATTTATACGGAAATGGAAAATTACTCAAACCCTCGAAATCAACTCTTTCCTGAAAAACATTAATGATCGTCAATGTCTTCGGCTCTGAGGGGTCCTTGCCATATATCTTTATTTTCTCTGGTGTCATGGCAATCAAAGGCGCCAAATTCCATTCATTTGTATCTAATCCTACAAGATAAAGTGGTTCTTTCTGCATAATCATTTGCAATTCCATATTCGACATATGCTTCCCGTCTTGTTTAAAAAAAGCAAAGTTTTCTCCCTGCAGGACATGAATCATATCCATGCCGGGTTCTTTTCTCGAAATATATTCACGGAGCGCATTTACAAACTCCTGATGATCTTCTTCCCTTTTGAATTCCTCGATCGCCAGTCCAACATAATATTTAAGATCATCATTAAATGCTTTAAGTCGAAATTTCACAATCGAGTCGAAGTGAATGGTGGTCGTATTCTCTATATTAATGGTAAACAATGATTTGAGAACCTGTCTCGGATCTTTACTTTCCATTACTTGCAGGCTATCTTCATCCTCTCCGGCAAACAACCAATTTGTTAAATCCAAAATCCGTTCAATTTCGTCTGCATTCGTAAAATAATAAACTTTTTCTATCGTATTTTTTATTAGATCATTTAAACGATACGTAATAAATACATCAACCATTGACTGAGCAATCACTTCATTCAGCCCATTTCCAGGCAATACCTCTTCAAACTGTAGATGATTCCCCCAATCCGCATGTGTTTTCCAATGTAATTCAATTTGCTTATTATAATGGAATAACTGCTCACAAAAACGAACTACTTCTTTATCCGACTCAAAAAATACAGAAAGCATACACATCATCCTCACCCAACACCAAACTGTTACATTATATGGGTAAGGGAGTAAAAACATGTATAAACCATCAAAACTAGTAAGAATAGTACCAAAAGTTCATGTCGTTCCCTGATTATCCTAAGGAAAAATGAACACAAGTCATACGCGAAGCAAGCTGAAGAAGCCGGCATGGGATATATTATCCCATGCCGACTTCTATCTGACATCAACGATTACGTCGATTTTTCCCTACTATTTCTACTTCCTTACTAACCTGTTTAATTCGTTCAATGACTCTGCCTGCTTTTACGGTTTCAACTCCTGAGCGAGTTGAAGCTAACTGTTCTTCCAATTGTGTAAGATTGTAATTTGATGTAAAAAATACTGGTAATCTTTCCATCATCCGATATTGCAGAATGGACCCAAGTATTTCGTCACGAAACCAGGCAGATTGTAATTCTGCCCCAATATCATCAAGCATCAATACATCGGCTTTCTTAAAGTATTCTATTTTTTCATTTATCGAGTCATCTTTTAAAGATGCTTTGATTTCACGAACGAGCTCCGGCATATAAATAATCATGGATGATATATTTAATTCTCTCAATTTATTCGCGATGGCGCCGAGAAAATAAGTTTTCCCAACACCAAATGGACCGTGAAAATAAATTCCTTTTTGAGGAAGCGCATCTTCTGCTTGTGTAACAAAATTAATCAATGCACGTATTGCCGGGTTTCGCTGCATATCTGATTGATCAATATCACCCGTATCTGCCTGTAAAATTTCCTTGGGCATATACAGGCTTTGAATTAGTTTCTGTTGTTTTTGCTGCTTTTCATACATAATTCTACGATGGCATTTTTCATAGGACAGCCGTATTTCATCATTTTCAACATGAAGAATTGGCGAATAACCCGGCAGCATATTTTTGCAGCATTCAAAAGAAGAACATGTATTACATTGCTTTGATTGCGACTTATATTCATATAGCCTAATTAGATTTTTATCGATTTCTTTTTGTGTTAATTGCGGATATAGAGATAGAAATTCTTTGATTTCAGGATCATTCAATACTTCTTTTCTTATCTTTATATAGTTTTCTTTAAAATTCTCATTTTCCTTCATCCATTTTTTTAATGAAGTTTGTACTGGTTTCATTTGAATCATCCTTGAAAATGACTTAATTATTTTTTACTAGATATCTGACGCAGGAGAGCTGCAATTTCTTCCTGTTCTCTCACATCGTTTTCATCCACAGGTTGAGTATCTGTATTTTCCTGTGTATTATTCCGTTCCTTAAACCAGTCAGGTACAATTTCTTTTGACGCTGATTTTCTGTAATTGGAACGCTTTGATTGCTGTTTCGGTCTCTGGTATCTTTCTTTTTCTTTTTTCGCAAAAGCCATTGCTTCTTTAGCGGTTTTTACATTCACTCTTGACCAATGACTTGCTATTTTCTCCAAGTATGCTTTAGACAATTTCATATTAGATTGTAATAACACATAGTGGATTAGCACATTCATCACTGGTGAAGGTAATCCTTGTGACACCATAATTTCACGGATTATTTTCAAATCCTGTTCAGATGCATGATTTCCACTCGAAAGATCCTCCAGCAACTGCTTTGGGGAAATCTTTTCCAGTTGAGATATGAGCTGCTCTTCCTTTGTGGTTGGCTGATGCTCTGTCTGTTGTGATTGGTTTTCTGTTTTGGCTTTTAATTGAATTGGTGTTTGATAGTTTTTCGATTTAAACAAATCATGACATGCAATTTTAAACTCCTCTGCATCTACACGATTATCCTCTGTCAATGCCCATAATACTGCTTTTTCAATTTCAAATGATGCTAAATCATACAGTTGCATCATTTGTATAATTAATTTTCGATTATCGGCAGTAAGGACACGTTTTACAGGAATCATACGCTGTTTTAGCATCTGCTCCATCCAAGAGAAATTTATTCCATCTTCTATAACAGGTTCTGTGCTTTCGTCACAAGTTGGAACTGTCCCAACTT
Organism: Virgibacillus ainsalahensis; assembly: GCF_055380755.1. NCBI lineage: Bacteria > Bacillati > Bacillota > Bacilli > Caryophanales > Bacillaceae > Virgibacillus > Virgibacillus ainsalahensis. The sequence continues at coordinate 2,170,135 of NZ_AP043943.1, forward strand.
GTGACGATGATGGCGTAAAAGTCTGGAAAACATCGTTAAAAGCTGCAGTTAAATTTGTTCCGCGTTCTCCTGTGGGTGTTGTAACATAATGGTTTTTAAGTGTGGTAAACTTGTCTTCACCGATATGATGATAAAGAAGCTGTGTCAACATTGCATCTTTAAAAAAACTGTTTGGAGAGAACGGACTTTGTAATTCATACGTATATATATTGTTTGGTGCTGTACTTCTTTTATATGTTTTTAGGAGACCTATTCCTTCAAGTTTAAGCCTTGCCTGATATATTTCATCCAAAGGTAAATTTAAGTAATTCATTAATGTGTGGTGTGTTTGTGCTTCTGTTTCCTGCTGCAGATCCATATCATGCAAAAGCGTCTGGTATAACATAACCGCTTGAATACCGATAAGCGGCTGATACAAATGGGTTAATGACTTTGCATAATCTACAGGCAAATTGCCTTTAACTAACACATAATACCCTTCCACAGGCAAGATTTTCCCAATAAAATTCATCCAACTAACCCTTTCATTTTCTCTTTCGTTAACTCTCGGAATTATTATTCGTTTTTATCAGATCCTTTAATTCGTCGAGAAAAACAGTAATATCCTTAAATTGGCGGTAGACAGAGGCAAAACGGACATATGCTACTTCGTCAACCTCAGAAAGACGTTCCATCACCATTTCGCCAATTTCCTTCGAGTCAATTTCAGAAACACCTGAATTACGCAGCTCTTTCTCCACATGAAAGGCGATTTCTTCAATTTTCCCAAGTGGCACCGGACGTTTTTCACACGCCTTAATTAAACCGCGAATGAGCTTTTCTCTGCTGTATTCCTGCCTTACTCCATCTTTTTTCACTACGATTAAAGGGACTTCCTCAATCCGCTCAAATGTTGTAAAACGAAACCCACATTGCTCACATTCTCTTCTTCTGCGTATGGCTTGTCCTTCTTCAATCGGGCGTGAGTCAAGAACCCTTGTATTCTTATTGTGACAGTTGGAACATCTCATTGTGTTTAACCCCATTCATAATTTCTAAGCCTTTGTTTGCTTTGTAGTGATAAGCGGCAATTCTTTGTTGATCTGTGTATATAATTCCTGAATTACTTTTGTACTGTATCCAAAATCAAACGGCAGCACAGATTCTGTTGTTACAGAAAAATCAATTGCTGTATGATAAGGTCTGACCATAATTACGGTCGCGACGATAAACGCTTTTTTCCCTTTTTTTATCACGACGCTTATTTCTCCATGTTCGTTGGAATTGGAGTTTATTTTATACTTTTGTGTGTTTGTAAAAAAATTTTCCAGCACACCCATACCCTTATCTTTTGTTGTCTTATAATAATGTGTTTGTAGTGATGTGTCTTCATGGTTCTCACTAGTTTCCGCATGGTTATTAAAGTACTTATTTATTGTATTTCGAAAAGACAATTTCTCACGTCCCGTAGATTGTATTCTATACACATATATTTATTTATTTTAACATGTTTCTTTTAATTCCTCTATCATTTTAAAAAAACTTGGTCTGCAGCAAGCCTTTATGTGATAAAACCTTACCCCGGACTTTATGCAGTACGAAGGTTTTATTCTTTTTTAACTGCCAAAAAATAGAAGCACCTGACCCTTACGTAAAATAAGAGTCAGGTGCTGTTACGATCCTTTTATTTTTATGAAATTTGTACTTGGCGTTGGTGAATATAATCTCCGATATGTGCTGTTAAATCAAGTACTCTTCTAGAATACCCCCATTCATTATCATACCATGCGAGCACTTTTATTTTATTATCTTCCATGACAATCGTGGAAAGGCCATCAACGATTGCAGAATAATCGGTCGTCGTGTAATCAATAGAAACAAGTGGTTCTTCACTGTATTCCAGAATACCTTTCAATTCACTGTCGGCTGCCTGTTTAAATACATGGTTGATTTCTTCGGCTGTTACAGATTCCTCAAGATCAACCACTAAATCCACCAATGAAACGTTTGGTGTAGGCACTCTCAATGCCATCCCGTGCAGTTTCCCATTTAAATGGGGAATTACCTCTCCCAGTGCTTTTGCCGCTCCTGTGGATGTCGGAATGATAGATTGTGTGCAACTTCTAGCCCGACGGAGGTCTTTATGCGGATTATCGATATTTTTTTGATCATTTGTAAAAGCGTGCACGGTCGTCATTAGACCATTTAAAACCTTAAAATTATCATCCAGTACTTTTACTACCGGAGCCAGACAATTCGTTGTACAGGAGGCATTTGAAATCACATCATCTTGTTCGGGATTATACGCCTCTTCGTTAACCCCCATTACTATTGTCTTATCCACCTGTTTGCCCGGAGCGGTAATGACTACCTTCTTTGCCCCAGCCTGGATGTGAAGTCCTGCACTCGCTTTAGTTGTAAACTTACCAGTAGCTTCAACAACGACATCAATATCAAGTTCTTTCCATGGAAGTTTTTCTGGCTCGCGTGAACTTACTAATGCAATGCTTTTTCCGTTTATTTCTAACCCTTCCTGAACCGCTTTCACTTCACCTTCAAAAATGCCGTGAACGCTATCATATTTGATTAGATGTGCAAGTGTTTCCGCGGGATAACTTGCATTAATTGCCACAACCTCCAGTTTGTTATCAGTGACCGCCTGACGAAACACCATTCTACCAATTCGTCCAAATCCGTTAATTGCAATACGAGTTTTATACATTTATGCCCCTCCAATATACGTTACACTAATTAGTTGTTATTATGTAATTAGTATAACACAATTAAAGAATTATGTGTTGAATGTTTTAAATAATCTTCGCTTATTGTCAAACCTGTGTGAGACATTTCAGTTATACTAACGCATTAGAGTACCTTTTTTATTTTTTCATCTTTGCCGCTATATAAGGTTTCTTAACTACTAAAAAAAGACCAAAACGAGCTCATCTCGCTTTGATCTTTCACCTTCCTAAATAACTTTCCACTCTTTCAACAATTTCTCCAGCTGTTCAAAGGATTCATACTTCGTCCCATTATTATCAATCGTAGCATCTGCCATTTCGGCTTTATCACTGACAGATATCTGAGAGCTGATACGCTGTTTGGCTTCTTCTTCTGCGTAGCCGTTACGTTTCATCAATCGCTCTAACTGAACTTCCTCATCTACATAAACCACTAGAGTTTTATCGGCAAAATGAGTTAATTTACTTTCAAATAATAAAGGGATATCCAGTACAACACTGGAGGCACCTGCTTGGACGAATGCTTCTTTTTTTTGTAACATTTTTTCCCTGACTGCAGGATGAACGATGCTGTTTAACTGTTTTCGTTTTTCATCATCCGCAAATATGATGGAACCCAGTTTTTCACGGTCAAGTGTCTTGTCCTCCCGCAATATTTCCTGGCCAAATGTCTTGATGATATTTGTGTATGCTTTTTCTCCTGGGTTTACAACTTCTCTTGAAATCTTATCCGCATCTACCACGGGAATGTTAAAGTCATCAAACATGAGAGAAACTGTACTTTTTCCTGAGGCAATACTTCCGGTTAATCCGATAATTAGCGCCATTTGCTCCCCCTTAATTTTTTTGGCATGTTGTACATACATGTGTCCCACGTCCACCTATTTTCATTTTCACAATTTGATTTCCACATTTTTTACAGGCTTGGTTTTCCTGTCCATAAACAAATAACTCCTGTTGAAACATACCCATATCACCTTGACTGTTCACATACGACCGAATGGTGGTACCACCTTGTTTCACAGCAGCTTCCAGTGTTATTATTGCTTGTTCACGGATTGCTTTTATTTCCTTCTTCGTTAATTTACTTGATTGCTTTAATGGATGCACATTTGCTTTAAATAATGTTTCATCCACATATATATTGCCTAGACCTGCCACAATGGATTGATCCAATAAAGCAGCTTTGACAACACGATTAGTTTTTTTCAGTTTTTTATAGAGGTAATCAAGAGTAAAAGCCTCGTCAAACGGATCAGGCCCCAATTGGTTGAGTGGCTTTTGAAACATTTCCTGGCCCTTGGAATAAACATGCATTGTTCCAAATTTGCGCACATCATTATAACGGAGCTGCTCGCCATTGGTAAATGTAAAAATAACGTGTGTATGCTTTTTGACAGGAGCACTTGCTTTATGAACATTGTATTTCCCTTCCATTCGAAGGTGGGAGACTAATATATAATCATCCATATGGAACAGAAGAAACTTTCCTCTACGGGTAATATCCTGTATGGTTTGTTGCGCCAACAATAATTTGAATTGCTCTACATCATCAGGTTCCTTGATGATATTTGGCCAGTAAACCGTTACTTCCTTTATCGTTTTATTCATGACAAATTGCTTTAATGTTTGCTTAATCGTTTCTACTTCTGGTAATTCCGGCATCTTTATAATTCCCCTTATTTTGCATCGAACCAGCTATTCCCATATTCATAGTCAACCTTTAATGGTACGGTTAAATCCACGGTATGCTCCATCATAGCCGGCACAATTCCTTTCAATTTATCCAATTCTTCCTTTGGTGCTTCAAGAATCAATTCATCATGCACTTGGAGAAGTATTCGCGCCTCCAATTTCTCTTCTTTTAGTTTTTCATGCAAGTCAATCATTGCTTTTTTTATGATGTCTGCCGCACTTCCCTGAATTGGTGTGTTCATCGCCGTTCGTTCAGCGAAGCTTCGCAAATTGAAGTTGCGGCTGGTTATTTCCGGTAAATATCTTCTGCGATTCATTAATGTAGTGACATACCCCTGATGTTTTGCTTCCTGCACAATTTCATCCATATACGATTTCACACTTGGATAGCTTTCAAAATAGCGTTCAATAAACTGTTTTGCCTCTTTCCGGGTTATGCCCAGGCTTTGTGAAAGTCCATAATCACTTATTCCATATACAATTCCAAAGTTAACAGCTTTTGCCTGCCGACGCATATTTGAGGTTACTTCTTCTTTTTCAACATGAAATACATCCATTGCCGTTTGGGTGTGAATATCCAGGTCATTTTTGAAAGCCGCAACTAATTTTTCATCATTTGCAATATGTGCCAATACCCGCAATTCAATTTGCGAATAGTCTGCTGCAAACATGATCCAGTCTTTCTTAATCGGAACAAACGCCTGTCGGATTTTGCGTCCTTCCTCCAAGCGAATCGGGATATTTTGCAGGTTTGGTTCGATGGAACTTAATCTTCCAGTTTGTGTAAGTGCCTGATTAAAACGTGTATGAATTTTTTGGGTATCATAATCCACAACCTTCAGTAAGCCTTCAATATATGTTGATTGAAGCTTTCCTAATTGACGGTATAATAAAAGTTTCGGGATAATTGCATGCTCATTCTCTAACTGTTCTAATACATCTGCAGCTGTTGAATAGCCGGTTTTTGTTTTTTTTATTACAGGCAATTTCAGTTTCTCAAATAGAATTGGTCCAAGCTGCTTTGGTGAATTCAGATTAAATGTCTCACCGGCTAATTCATGTATCTCGCTTTCCAGCTGACTTAAACGTTCTTTTAAATCACTCCCCATTTCTTCCAAACGGGAAATATCCACTTTCACACCTAAATGCTCCATTTCTCCTAAGATGAGAGCAAGCGGCATTTCGAGTTCTTTACATAATTCATATTGTTCATTTGTCTTTAATTGTTCTTCCATTTCTTCTTTTAATGAATATAAAACAGCTGTTTTTCGAGTGACATGTTCAGCCAGAATAGATTGTTCCGGTATTTTCAATTTTGCACCTTTGCCATAAACTTCTTCATCAAAATGGACATCCGTATTTCCCATCCGGTTACCAATTGCCGGGATATCATGGTTATTCTCGGATGGATTAAGCAAGTAAGAAGTCAACAACATATCAAACGTGATACCTTTAATATGAATGCCACGATTTAATAATGCTACCAATGTCTTTTTGGCATCAAACACATATTTTACTTTTCCCGCGTCCTCTGCCCATTCTTTAAATATGTTTGAATTTAACGCTACTTCTGTTGGGATAAAATAATTATTTTTATGATTTACAATCCCAATTCCTTCAATGCCCGCGGTATGATAATTATCCCCGATCATTTCTACTACAAGCGCATCATTTCCGGTGAACATGGAAGCTGTCACCTCACTGACAATAACCATATCCATTTCCTTTAATTCACTCTTGTTGTCTTCACTATCATCTTCGGCAGTCCCACCTGATATCCGATTCAATAAGGATTGGAACCCAAGATTTTTAAACATGGTACTTACCTGCGCCTGGTTATACCCTTCGTAAACCAGCTCATCAATCGAAACAGTTATCGGAGAATCACATTTAATTGTTACCAGATCTTTACTCATAAATGCATCATCTTTATATGTAGCCAGTTTTTCTTTCATTTTTTTTCCACTGACTTCATCCATATGATTATATACTTCTTCCAATGTATCATACTGTTTCAATAACTTTGTCGCTGTTTTTTGCCCAATTCCTGGCACTCCAGGGATATTATCCGAACTATCTCCCATTAATGCTTTCAAATCGATAATCTGTTCCGGAGATATTTCCATCTTTTCTTTCATAAATGCCGGTGTATACTTTTCTACTTCACTGATCCCTTTTTTCGTCAGATTTACGGTAACCTGTTCAGAAGTCAACTGCAGTAAATCCTTATCTCCGGATATTACTGTCACTTCCATATTATTTTCTTTACCCAACGAGGCAAGTGTTCCGATAATATCATCCGCTTCATATTGCTCCAGCTGATAATGACGAATCCGAAATGCATCAAGCAACTCTTTCATCAATGGAAATTGTTCGGATAATTCAGGTGGTGTTTTTTGACGTCCGCCCTTATATTCTTTATAGGTTGCATGGCGAAAGGTTGTTTTTCCGGCGTCAAATGCAACCAGCATATGTGTCGGTTTCTCTTCTTCCAAAATACGCAGCAGCATCGTTGTAAATCCGTACACTCCATTTGTATACACACCTTTATCGTTGTTTAAGAGCGGCAGTGCAAAAAACGCACGATAAATAATACTGTTTCCATCGATTAAAACGAGTTTTTTGGACATAGATATGCCTCCAATCAAAATAATAACTAAACACATTTTATCATTGTCTGTGCAGAAAAGAAAAAATAATGGTGAGATATGCCTGATGTATGTATTGAAGATGTACGAAGTTGCTCATAGAACTGCCGATCATTAGAACTTGATTTTCACAATGCCTTGATGGGCCGAACTTATGCAGTAAGAGAGATTTATACTTTTGCATGAAAACTACGGTTATTAGAACGAGAAAAATTAATCAAAAAACCACCATAATTTTGTTCCCTTTAACGTCGCAGTTGATATAAAAGATGAAGTAACTGCTATGTTGATTTCCGCTGAGGACCGTTGCTTTCCGTGGGCAACGTTTCAGCTTCCTCGGAAGCAAAACCACTTCCTGCGGGATCTTCAGCTGTTGCTTTTCCCACAGGAGTCAACAGTCCTCCGCTCCAATCAACTATCTTAAGAGTGCATGGCTATTACGTGACAAATAATAAATACGATAAGTTGCAGTGCACAATCCAGCGAAGGAAATAGGAAGGTTATGGAATAATTTCAACGCCCGGCAACCAGTGAGACTTCTCTAAATCTATATCCGTTGCTGGAGGTATGCTTTTCACTATATATACCATAGGATATAAAAACACCCCCGTATTTCGGGAGTGTTTTTATATCGACGAATCTTTTGGCAGATAAACATGGACAGCTGTTCCTTTATCAATTTCGCTATCCACTTTAATTTTACCTTCATGGACTTCTACAATATGTTTGACTATTGCAAGACCTAAACCTGTTCCTCCTGTATTTCTGCTCCGTGCCTTATCCACACGATAAAATCGTTCAAATACCCGCTGTAACGCTTGGGGTTCAATACCGATACCTGTATCTGTAACCTGAATATGAACATAATCCATCGTAGCATCAACCTTCAACGCTACCTTGCCATTCTCTGAAGTATAGTGGATTGCATTGTCCAAAAGATTGATTAATATTTGCTTTATTCTTTCTCTATCAGCCTTGAATACGATATCACCCTTCACATCTATCGAAAGTTGCAATTGTTTTTGCTCGGCTTTATAGTTAATTGCTGGTATAACCTCCTCTACTAATGATTTTGGATGGACTTCTGATAGTACAAGGGGATACCCCTCTTTTTCCAATTTTGATAGCTTTAATAAATCATCGATAAGCTGCTGCAAACGATGGCTTTCATTAAATATAATACGCAGAAAATCAGTTTTTACATCTTCACCTGTCATTTCGTCATCAAGGAGTGTTTCAGCAAAACCTTTGATGGAAGTAATGGGCGTTTTCAATTCATGCGAAACATTCGCAACAAAATCCTTTCGCATTAATTCATGCCTTTTTAATTCCGTGATATCATATAAAACAAGCACTGCACCTTTTAATATATTTCTATCATTAAGGACTGGAACACCGACAACTTCTAAATAATGTTTGTCTATTCCTTTAAAATAGCTGAGTTCTTTTTTTATATTTTTTTCATACAGAAAGGTATGTTGCACCGTTTGATGAATTAATTCATTATCAATTACATTATAAAAAAGATGCCCATTATAATCCTTCGGAGTGTTTCCAAAGATTGAGATGAATTTACGATTTACCAGATGAATATATCCCTTTTCATCAATCAGTACCAGTCCGCTTTCTGTATTATCAATCACAGAGGCTAATTGTTCTGAATGGAGCTGTTCCTGTATGGATAGTTCACTTAAGTTACGGGCCAACTGATTTACTTTACTGCTTAATTCAGCGACTTGTCCATGAGAAGTCTGATGGATACGTGCGCGGTAATTCCCCTTAACCATTTCATCCATCGTTTTTGACACTTTATTAATCGGTTTTATAAATTTATCGTAAATATGAAGTAAAATTAACAGCAAGATAATAAACATTGCCACGAAAACCGATAATAGTATTATAATTTTATTCGTGATTTGAGTTAGTATAATTCCTGAAATTAACAAAAGAACAAAGATACCGGCAATATAAGAGAGTAAAGGCTTTGTAAATACCGCCTTCATAATGCAGGTTCTTCCAATTTATAACCGAGTCCTCTCACAGTCTTAATATATTCGGGCTTTTTAGTAGTTGGTTCAATTTTTTCCCTTAAATGACTGATATGAACATCGACAATTCGAGTATCTCCAACAAAATCATAATCCCAAATACCACTAAGTAACTGATCCCTTGAGATAACTTTCCCCTTATGATTTGCAAGATAAAATAGTAGCTCAAACTCTTTTCTGGTAAACGTAATAACCTTATTATTCATTTCTGCTTCATAACGTTCGGGGTATATGATTAAATCACCAATATGCAAGGTTTTATAATTAAATTCTGATACCTTTTCAGTTCTTCTTAAAATTGCTTTTATACGTGCAACAACTTCTTTCGGGCTAAAAGGTTTCGTTAAATAATCATCAGCCCCGAGTTCAAGACCCAATACTTTATCAAATTCATCATCTTTTGCGGTTAACATTAAGATTGGAGTTTCAATTTTATTACTCCTTAAATGCTTACAAACCTCCATTCCATCCATTTCAGGAAGCATGAGGTCAAGGATAATAAGATCGTATTCATTATTCTGAGCCTTATTGACGGCTTCCAAACCATCATAAGCGACATCTGTAAGAAATCCGGCTTTTTCTACATTAAATTTTAATAAAGTTACAATAGACTGTTCATCATCTACGACTAGTATTTTTTTCTTCATCATAATCCCCATTTCTGTATAACCCAAATCTATACTTATACATATCTTACAATGGATGAAGAGAAATGTGAATATCTTACGGCGTTTGTAAATGAAAATTTACATAGTTTTAAAAATTAACCGACAATACGTCGCATTTTGTATCTGTTCGGGGTAAGACACAAAATTTACGAAAAGAATCAATAAAAAGGCTTCTTAATACACATAATGTGCAATAAGAAGCCTTTTTTAAAGTAGTTTATTTTAATACAGCAAGGACGTTTTTAACAGACTCTGCGGATTTATCCAATGCAGCTTTTTCTTCATTTGATAAGTCCAATTCAATGATTTCTTCAATTCCATCTGCACCAAGTATAGTAGGTACACCAAGATAAATATTCGAATAACCATATTCACCTTCAAGGTATGCAATTGATGGAAGAACACGACGTTGATCTTTAAGGATTGCTTCTGCCATAACTGTTAGAGAAGCAGCAGGTGCATAATAAGCGCTACCGTTACCCAGAAGGTTTACAATTTCACCGCCACCTGTACGAGTACGGGCAACAATTTCATCTAAACGCTCTTTTGAAATTAATTTTTCAAGAGGGATACCGCCTGCATAGGAATAACGGATTAATGGAACCATATCATCTCCATGACCACCGAGTACAAAACCGGTAATATCTTTTACAGATAGGTTAAGTTCTTCAGCGATAAAACTGCGGAAACGGGCAGTATCCAGTACACCTGATTGTCCTATAACACGTTCTTTAGGCAGACCTGATGCTTGAAATACTGTATACGTCATTGCATCAACAGGGTTTGTTAACACTACGATTGTAGTATCAGGTGAATATTTAACAATGTCTTTTGCTACCGTCTTCATGATTTTTGCATTTGTATTTACTAAATCATCACGACTCATTCCAGGTTTGCGGGCAATACCAGCTGTGATAATTACCAAATCGGAATCTTTGGTATCTTCATAGTTGGAGGTACCTTTGATTCCAGCATCAAAACCTTGTACCGGGGCAGCTTCGGCCATATCAAGCGCCTTTCCTTTTGTTGGGTCTTCCATATCAGGAATATCAACAAGTACGACATCCCCAAGTTCTTTTTGTGCAAGCATTAATGCTGTTGTAGCACCAGTGAATCCCGAACCGATTACTGAGATCTTATTTCTTTTGATAGCCATTGTTCTTCCCCTCCCTAGCCATTAAATTAGTCCATATTTTTGATTAATTCATTACCGAATTCTGAACATTTAACTTCTGTAGCTCCATCCATTAAGCGTGCAAAGTCATACGTTACTACTTTTGAAGCAATTGTTTTGTCCATTGATTTCGTAATCAACGCTGCCGCTTCTTTCCAACCAAGATGCTCAAGCATCTCCACAGCAGAAAGGATGACAGATGAAGGATTTACCTTATCCATTCCTGCATATTTAGGTGCAGTACCATGTGTTGCTTCAAAAATGGCATGTCCTGTATCATAATTGATGTTTGCACCCGGAGCAATACCGATTCCTCCTACTTGAGCTGCAAGTGCGTCAGAAATATAATCCCCATTAAGGTTCATTGTCGCAACAACATCAAATTCTTTAGGACGAGTTAAAATTTGCTGAAGGAAGATATCGGCAATTGCATCTTTAACAAGAATTTTGCCTGATGCTAGTGCATCATCCTGCGCTTTATTTGCGGCGTCTTTTCCTTCTTTTTCGACGATACGGTCATATTCAGCCCATGTGAATACTTTATCACCAAATTCTTCTTCAGCTACCTCATAGCCCCATGCTTTAAAAGCACCTTCTGTAAATTTCATGATGTTACCTTTATGTACTAAAGTAACACTTTTGCGTCCTTCATTCAGTGCATAATTGATGCTTGAACGTACGATACGCTTCGTTCCTTCTTCAGATACTGGTTTTACACCAATTCCGGAAGTTTCAGGGAAACGAATATTATTAACGTCCATTTCTTCTTGAAGGAAGTTAATTACCTTTTTCACTTCATCTGAGCCATTCTGCCACTCAATACCTGCATAAATGTCTTCTGTATTTTCGCGGAAGATTACCATATTAACATCTTCAGGATGCTTAACAGGTGATGGAACTCCATCAAAATAACGCACAGGACGCAGACAAGTGAATAAATCCAGTTTCTGGCGAAGTGCCACATTTAGAGAACGAATCCCTCCACCGATTGGGGTGGTTAAAGGACCTTTAATCGCTATTTTATACTCATTGATTTTATCGAGAGTTTCTTGCGGCAGCCATTCCCCGGTTTTGTCGTATGCTTTTTGACCTGCATAGACCTCTGTCCATTCAATTTCTTTTTCGCCATTATAAGCCTTTTTCACTGCAGCTTCAATGACATTTCTAGACGCATTCCAAATATCCGGACCTGTCCCATCTCCCTCAATAAAAGGAATAATCGGGTTGTTTGGCACATTCATTTTGCCGTTTTCTACAATAATTTTCTCTCCCATAGTAAATAACCTCCTGTTAATCTTTTCGCATCATTATTCTAACATATTCCAACAATTTATGAGAGTAGCCGTTTAATTAAGGCTACTCAATTCCTATTGATTAGCGATTTTCAATGGAAACATACTCTGGTGATTTTGGACCAGTGTATTCGGCACGCGGACGGATAAGACGATTATTGTCATACTGTTCCAAAATGTGAGCTAACCATCCGGATGTACGGCTCACTGCAAAAATTGGTGTAAATAAATCATGATCGATTCCAAGACTGTGATAGACAGAAGCTGAATAAAAGTCAACATTCGCCGGAAGACCTTTTTCCTCTTTAATAAAATCCTCAATTTTTACAGACATATTATACCATTTTGCCTGACCGGTAAGTTCTGTTAATTGTCTAGACATTTCTTTAAGATACTTGGCGCGTGGATCTCCATTTTTGTATACACGGTGACCCATACCCATAACCTTTTCTTTATTGGCAAATTTTTCTTTAATATATGGAATGGCTTTTTCTTCATCACCAATCTCAGATAACATCGCCATAACCTGTTCATTTGCTCCACCGTGCAACGGACCTTTTAATGCTCCGATTGCTGCTGTTACACCCGAATAGATATCTGAAAGTGTAGCCACACATACTCTCGCGGTAAATGTAGAGGCATTGAGTTCGTGGTCAGCATGTAGTACTAACGCTTTATTAATGGCTTCTACTTCAATATCTTTAGGTTCTTCATCATTTAACATGTAAAGGAAGTTTTCTGCATAGCTATATTCTTTTTTTGGTTTTACAGGGTCTTTTCCCTGACGGATTCTCGCAAATGCAGCTACAATTGATGAAATTTGGGCCTGGATGCGAACGGCTTTTTGTTTATTTGCATCCGCTTCCATCACATCTGCTTTTTCATCATATAAACCTAACAGTGAAACTGCAGTACGCAAGGCTGCCATTGGGTGAACTGTTGATAAGTCATATGAACGTAAATGCTCTACCACCGCATCATTTAGTTCCATATTTGATGCTAGGTCACTTTTAAATGCATCTAATTCCGATTTGTTTGGTAGCTTTTGATTCCATAGCAAATAAACAACTTCTTCAAAACTAGAATTTTCAGCTAAATCATCAATTTTATAACCAACATACGTAAGTTGATCATCAATAATGGAACTAATTGACGATTGAGTTGCTACAACCCCTTCAAGCCCTTTTGTTGTAGTCATAACAAACCCTCTCCTTTTTTCATAAATTGTTCTTTCATTCTATAGATGTTTAAGAACTATATCTGACAATATTTGTTGTAGAACATTGTCATCCCCAATCACAATTATAAAGTATTATGAATGCAATGTGAATTGAAACCGTTTAATTTTATAAATAAACTTTTAAAACAGTCTCTTAAGGGCCATTAAATAGCAGTTTGTCTCTATATTTAAACATTGCACATTACATTTAATGTCTAAATTCATCATTTACATCATAAGTAAGTTAATAAGAGAATCAATACAAATGAGGTCATACGATGTACAAGCCTGTTCTTCTTCAAATATTTAGAGCTATTATAGTAATTGCTTTATTGCTGATTACCTACTTTACAATCAAACACGTCATCATGCCGCTATATCCAATACTATTAGCCATTATTTTAGCTTATATGATCAATCCTCTGGTTACATTTTTAGAACATAGAATGAAATTTCCAAGATCTTTTGCAACTGTAACCATTCTTTTCACGGTATTTGTACTAGTTATTGGAGCATTTATTTTTATCATCACAGAATTAATTCAGGGAACCATTTACTTAGCAGAAAAAGTCCCCACGGCCTATCAGGTTTTTTTTACAAATATGGAAGAATTAATAGAAAGGGAAATACTGCCAATTTACCATAAACTTATTTCATTCTTTCATACGCTTGATGCTTCCTATCAAATTTCGATAAAAGAAAAATTACAGGAAATCACTAATTATATTGCGCTCACAGGTGCATCTTTAGTCGAGGAATTTTTTTTGTTCATCCAATCAGTTCTAACTGCATTGCCTAATTCAGCCACTGCTTTCGTATTCATCGTCTTAGCTACATTTTTTATTACAAATGATTGGCATCAAATCAAACAATCAGCTATGAAAGTTTTACCATCCTCTATTTTTCCATTAGTAAGTGATATTGTCAGTCATTTAAAACAAGCAATTGTTGGGTTTACAAAAGCCCAAATTATTCTCATTTCTATTACTGCTGGCATTATTTTTACAGGTTTGACAATCTTGCAAATTGAACATGCTCTAACAATTGCCTTCATTTCTGCAGGACTTGATTTGCTCCCTTATATTGGTACAGGGGTTATTTTCATACCGTGGATTATTTATCTGTTTATAGCAGCTGATTATTCCCTGACAATAAGCCTTTGCATTCTTTATATACTCATTATTATAATACGCCAGATCATGGAACCGAAAATTCTTTCCAATAGTATAGGATTAAACCCGCTTGCCGCTTTGACAGCATTATTTGTCGGTATTCAATTATGGGGATTTTTAGGGATGATCATCGCTCCCATTTTGCTTGTTTTACTGAATGCATTCCATCAAGCAGGATTTTTCTTGAAGATCTGGAAGTTTGTAAAGGGATGATTTACCACTTTCGATAAATAATTGTACCTTTACCCATCATGCGATTCATATACTTTCTTATACTATTTTTAAATAAATTCCTACTTATTGGAAGGACCAGCATGAATCCTACGAAATCTGTTATAAAACCGGGGGTAAACAAAAACACCGCACCAATAAAAATACATATACCATCAATCAGATGCTCGCCTGGTGGTAGTCCATTCTTCATGGAATTTTGTGCCCGGTTCCAGGTTTGTAACCCCTGCTGCTTGGCAAGCATAATTCCAAGAACTCCCGTCAGAACAATCAAAATAACAACCCACCATGGCCCAATCGTTCCGCCAATCCACATAAACACCCCAATTTCAAGTGCAGATAGGACAAGTAAAGTTAGAAGTAACCATCGCATATTTTTCACCACTTTTCTTAAAGTAAAGTGAAAAAGAAGGAGGTTCCTCACCTCCTTTTCCACCGGAATTTATTTCGATAGAGGGGATTCAAAGACCGGTTTAAAAAGACGCGTCAATGTTTCCGGTCTTTTTAATCTCCTTTATAATACGCACTTACAGTACACTGGTGTGACCTTTATAAATATCCCCTTTTGAACCATCAATCGTAATATCAGCGCCATCTTTAATTAAATCAAAGACATCTTTAACACCAACAATTACCGGAATGCCCAGACTTAAACCAACTACGGCGGCATGTGAAGTTAAACCACCTTCTTCTGTAATTATTCCACTTGCTTTCTCTAAAGCAGGCATCATTTCACGATCTGTTCCATACGTAACAAGAATATCCTCTTCTCGCACTTTTTCTATCGCTTCTTCCGCCGTTTTTACAACAACAGCTTTTCCATAGACACTATGTCTTCCAATACCCTGTCCTCTTGCAATTACATCTCCAATAACATGGACTTTCATGATATTCGTTGTTCCACTTTCACCCACAGGTACTCCTGCAGTTATAATAACTCTGCTTCCACGCTCAAATAATTTTGTACTTAGCCCGCGATCAACCGCAACTTCCAACATTTCATCTGTTGAATTAGCTCTTTCTCCGGTAACAGCATGAACTCCCCAGACCAGGGAAAGCTGACGATTTACATGGTCAGAATAAGTTACGGCGACAATTGGAGCATGAGGGCGATACTTTGAAATCATACGGGCAGTATGGCCACTTTCTGTTGGTGTTATAATAGCACTAACTCCCAGGTTCATAGCGGTATGAGTAACAGACTGACTGATTCCATCTGTTATTGTCATATCAACTGATTTGGAACGCTGTGAAAGAATGGTTTTATGATCCAATGCCGACTCGGCTTTTAGTGCAATATTACTCATTGTTTGAACAGATTCAACCGGATAACTTCCTGCAGCTGTTTCACCGGAAAGCATAATTGCATCTGTCCCATCAAAAATAGCATTAGCAACATCAGACGCTTCTGCTCTTGTAGGTCGAGGGTTTCTTTGCATAGAATCCAGCATTTGTGTTGCAGTAATCACCGGTTTGCCTGCGGTATTACACCTCTTAATTAATTCCTTCTGTACGAGTGGCACGTCTTCAGCAGGAATTTCTACCCCTAAATCACCACGTGCAACCATCAAACCATTACTTACTTCCAAAATGGCATCGATATTGTCTACACCTTCCTGGTTCTCAATTTTAGGTATCATTTGAATATGTGTTGCATCGTGGTTTTCAAGTAATTCTTGTATCTCTAAAATATCTGAAGGCCGGCGTACGAAAGAAGCCGCAATAAAATCGACTCCCTGTTCGATTCCAAATTCAATGTCACTTGCGTCTTTATCGGTTATACCTGGTAAATTCACAGAGACATTTGGAACATTGACACCTTTTTTGTTTTTAATAATCCCTGAGTTTTTAGCGAGTGTTTTCAGTTCTTTATTTTCTTTATCTATTCCTAGAACTTCAAGCTCTATCAATCCATCATCCAATAGAATTGTTGAGCCTTCATTAACATCATTGATCAGTCCATCATAGGTGATGGAAAATCGTTCAGCTGTACCTTCTATATCATTCATAGACACATAAACAACAGTACCTTGCAGAATTTCGGCCTGACCTTCCTTAAAGTTTCCTGTTCGTATTTCAGGACCTTTTGTATCCAGCAGAATTGCAACAGTTGTTTCTTTGTTATCTGCAGCTTTTCTAATATTTTCAATTCGTGCTCCATGCTCTTCGTAATCTCCATGGGAAAAATTTAATCGTGCAACATTCATTCCTGCATCAATTAATTGTTCCAGGGTTTCAATCGATTCCGAAGCCGGTCCAATTGTACATACGATTTTTGTATTTCTCACTACTTCTTCCTCCTTAATATTACTGGGAAATATTTTATCATGTAACTAGCTGGTCGAACGAACTGCCTCAAGGTTTTTCAAATTCAATTGAATCTCAAAGAGGAGTTGAGAACTATCCTATTGATTAATGTTGCACTTTATATCGATAATTCTTTTGATAAATCGTACATCTTTAAATCAACCGTATGCTCATCCGACAAAATTTCCATAATGTCATGATCTACCAGTTTATTACTTTGGATACCAACCATTCTACCTGCTTTTTTAGACAGTAGCATTTCTACTGCATAACCTCCAAGCCGGCTTGCAAGTACACGGTCTGATGCAGTCGGTGTACCACCGCGCTGAATATATCCTAATACTGACACACGGGTATCCAGCCCAGTCGACTCCTTGATACGTTCACCCAAGTCAAATCCACTGCCTGTACCCTCAGCGACAATAATAATACTATGTTTCTTGCCCCGGGCATTACCGTGCATAATCCGATCAACAATATCCTGGAATTTCTCCTGTTTCTCCGGGATGATAATACTTTCAGCTCCTCCGGAAAGTCCAGCCCATAGTGCAATGTCACCTGCGTCTCTTCCCATCACTTCGATAACCGTAGTTCGTTCATGTGATGTAGCTGTATCACGAATTTTATCAATTGCTTCAATAACAGTATTCAATGCTGTATCAAATCCTATGGTGAAATCCGTTCCCGGAATGTCATTGTCGATGGTGCCAGGAATCCCGATACAAGGATAGCCTCTTTCCGTCAATTTTTGCGCACCATGGAAACTTCCATCTCCACCGATTATAATTAAACCTTCAATTCCAAATTTATTTAACTGATCAATTGCTTTTTGTTGACCTTTTTCTGTTTTAAATTCATCACTTCTGGATGTTAATAAAATGGTACCGCCCCGCTGAATAATGTCGCCTACAGAACCAACATCCATCTGTTTAATACTGCCCTCAATCAATCCCTGATAGCCGTTTGTTATTCCATATACTTCAACTTCATGGTAGATTGATTTTCTGACAACAGCCCGAATTGCGGCATTCATACCTGGCGCATCGCCACCACTTGTCAAAATACCAATTTTCTTCATATTATTTTTCACCTCAAGTTACAAAGATTCGTACGTATTGTAATATCCTTCCCTATACAAAGATAATGTTTACAAGCTAAAATAGCAATTAATTTCATTGTAACTGTGAGTTTTCCCATAATTTTAACAAATAAAACCTGAGTTTTTCTGAATAATATGTAATCAATATTTAGCATGTTCTATTATATTAAATCATCCCTCAAAAATAAAGAATCAAAAATGTTTGTGTTGTACAATATTAAAAAGAATTTT
Organism: Virgibacillus ainsalahensis; assembly: GCF_055380755.1. NCBI lineage: Bacteria > Bacillati > Bacillota > Bacilli > Caryophanales > Bacillaceae > Virgibacillus > Virgibacillus ainsalahensis. The sequence continues at coordinate 2,188,639 of NZ_AP043943.1, forward strand.
CTGGATTGCAAAAAGAGACTGATGAATTTCAGCCTCTCCCCCTAGTTCACAGATTAGTTGCTACAAGATTTTATATTCACCAATCTGTTTATATTTTTCCCATCTTTTTTCGAGCAACTCTTCTTGCGTATAAGCGGACAGCGTATTTATTGATTGTTCAATGATTTGGTCTATATATTCTGTCTGCTGGGTAACGTCCCGATGGGCGCCCCCCTTAGGCTCCGGGATTATCTGATCAATAACATTCAATTGTTTTAGATCATAGGAGGTTATTTTCATTGATTCAGCTGCTTTCTGTGCCTGACCTGAATCCTTCCATAATAATGCAGCAGCACCTTCCGGGGATATAACAGAATAAGTGGAATTCTCCAGCATATGAATATGATCCCCAACACCTAATGCAAGCGCACCACCACTTCCGCCTTCACCAATCACTACACAGATAATCGGAACGGTGATACCAGCCATTTCCATAAGATTACGGGCAATCGCTTCACTTTGGCCACGTTCTTCAGCAGCTTTTCCTGGATACGCACCTTTTGTATCAATAAAGCAGATGATCGGACGATTAAATTTTTCCGCCTGCTTCATATGTCTCAATGCTTTACGATATCCCTCAGGATGTGGCATCCCGAAATTACGCCGAATATTTTCTTTTGTATCTTTTCCCCTCTGGTGACCAATAACCGTTACGGGGTTTTCTTTATAATAGGCGATACCTGCTACAATTGCTTCATCATCTCCAAATAAACGATCCCCATGAAATTCAATAAATCTGGTGAATAATTTCTCAATATAGTCCAAGGTTGTTGGACGTTCCTGATGTCTCGCCATTTGCACCCGATGCCATGGCTTTAGATTACCGTATATATCATCTTCCAAAACAGCTAATCGCTTTTCCAGTGTATCAATCTCTTCAGAAAGGTCAATTTCACTATCCTGTGTGAAATTTTTTAATTCCGCAATTTTTTCTTTTAAACTTACGATTGGCTTTTCAAATTCCAATATCTGTTTCAACCGTTAACTCCACCCTTCTGATGCATTTCAAGCAGTGTTGTTAGAAGGTTTTTCAATTCATGACGATGAACAACCTGATCTAATTGACCGTGCTTTAAAAGGAATTCGGCTGTTTGAAAATCCTCTGGTAACTTTTCGCGAATGGTTTGTTCAATAATTCTTCTGCCTGCGAAGCCAATTAATGCACCGGGTTCGGCAAAATTATAATCACCTAACGAAGCAAAGCTGGCAGATACACCGCCAGTAGTCGGATGGGTCATGACCGAAAGCATTAAGCCGCCGGCATCAGAAAACCGCTTAATTGCGACAGATGTTTTTGACATTTGCATTAAACTCAGGACACCTTCTTGCATCCTAGCTCCACCGGAAGCAGTAAATATAATAAAAGGCAAGGATTCGTCTTTCGCGTTCTCAATGGCACGTGCTATCTTTTCTCCCATTGCAGAACCCATACTACCCATACGAAAGCTGGCATCCATAACGGCAAAAGCAGTGGCTTGTCCCTCCATATTTCCCTTTCCGGTAACGACACCTTCATTTAATCCAGTTTTTTTCCGATCCTTCTCAAGCTTCCCATCATAGTCCTGAAAACCCAAGGGGTTCGTTGATGTAAGCTGTCTATCCCACTCCTGAAATGTTTCTTCATCAAATAGGGTTTCAATTCGCTCCCACGCTCCTAGTTGATGATGAAATCCGCAATTCGGACAAACATTCAGGTTTTTCTTCATTTCTTTCCGGTAATAAATTTTATGGCAGCCACTGCATTTGTGCATTAGCCCTTCAGGAACATCCATTTTTGCTTGTTCACTAGGCATTGATGCATATTTTCTTTTCTTGCTAAAAAAATCCTTAAGCAAGTTTATGCCCCCTTTCTAACACCTTTATCCCATCTACTTAAATACGATAGATAATTTAAAAGGTTTATAATCAAACTTGGAATAAGCTTATTCCATAATATAGGAGTGAGCCAACTCTGTACATAATACTTCTATCGCTTTATAGTTTTTCTCTGAGTATGCCAAAACTAATTCTTTGTAAAAGGCTTCATCATAATAGTATTTATTGATTGTATGCGAAAAATCCTCCATTAGCTGCCAGACTCTAGCTAATAGCAGATTGTCGACTTTATCAAATAAAAAGTTAAAAAACATCTTATGTTTTTCGTGTGGTTTCATTTCGGTGTTCTGTACAATTGTACCCAATTCTTTTATATCATCCATATTCATATGGATGAATGCAAGTTTCACTGCCTCTTTTTCGAGGATTTTTTTGGCGAGCAATAGATCCTTTTTTGTGTTGCTTTCCTGTAGAATGAATGATGACAATAGCTCAATCGTTTGGAAAGGGCGATATGTACTTAGAAAAGTACCCTCTCCATGCTTTGTTTCAATAAGACCTAATAACTCCATCGCACGTAAAGCCTCCCTCACAGAAGACCTCCCTGCCTGCAGTTTATCTGACAGTTGCCTTTCTGAAGGGAGTTTATCTCCTGGCTTGAGGGCATTATTCTTGATTAGTCTGCGAATTTCCTGTAAAACACCTTGATAGACTTTTTGGTTTGTCGACATGGAACAGACGTGGCTCACTCCTTTTAACACATTATTATTTTTCAATTTGTGTTAATCTTCTTGCATTCTCGGCAATTGCTTCCGGGTCTACTTGAATTCTTGCTACACCTGACTCCATTGCAGCCTTAGCCACACTAGATGCTACAACAGGCGCAACACGCGAATCAAAAGGAGCAGGAATCACATAATTCTCGTTCAGCTTATCTTCTTCTATCAACGATGCAATTGCATATGCTGCTGCCACTTTCATTTTTTCATTGATTCTTGTTGCACGTACATCTAAAGCACCACGGAAAATACCCGGGAAAGCCAGCACATTGTTAACCTGATTTGGAAAATCGGATCTTCCTGTACCAATAACTTTGGCACCAGCTTCCTTAGCATGATCAGGCAATATTTCCGGTTCTGGATTGGCCATCGCAAAAATGATTGCATCCTCGTTCATTTTTTCGACCATATCTTTGGATAGTGCACCACCGACCGACACACCAATAAATACATCTGCATCTTCAAGCATATCTTCCATACTGCCTTCTTTTTTAGCACTATTCGTAAACTTGGCAACATTATCTTTTACATCATTCATTCCATAAGGTCTGCCTTCATAGATAGCTCCTTTGGAATCACACATTACCATTTCACGGACACCGAAATTATATAATAATTTAATAATTGCAATTCCCGCAGCACCTGCACCGTTTGCTACCACTTTAATGTCAGTAAATGACTTGCCAACCAATTTCAGTGCATTGATTAAGCCGGCAACCGTCACGATAGCGGTTCCATGCTGATCATCATGGAAAATAGGTATGTTTGTTTCTTTTTTAAGCCGTTCTTCAATAACAAAGCAATTCGGAGCTGCTATATCTTCTAAATTCACCCCGCCAAATGTCGGTTCCATTAATTTGACTGTGCGCACAATTTCATCCACATCCTGCGTATCGAGACAAATTGGAAAGGAATCCACCCCTGCAAAGCTTTTAAAAAGTACAGATTTTCCTTCCATAACGGGAAGTGCTGCTTCAGGTCCGATATTACCAAGCCCGAGCACCGCAGAACCATTACTTACTACTGCAACCATATTTCCCTTCATGGTATAGTCGTATACGGATTCCTTATGATCGAAAATTTCTTTACATGGTTCTGCAACACCCGGAGAATATGCCAGGCTTAAATCATTTGCATTACGAACTTGAACTTTTGACTCTGTGGATAATTTCCCTTTATTTGCTTTATGCATTTGCAAAGCTTCATCTCTAAGGCTTGCCATTTTTTTATACCTCTCCTTTTCGCCAATTGAAATTCACGGATCGTATTCTTGTCTATAAGCTCTAGGTGGTCAGACCACATGATTCCTAATTATAACAGATGGGGCTTGTCTGTAAAGTAGAGAGGATTACTTTTGAAACACAACATTTTTTTCACCAAAGTAATCCCTCAGTAACTGCATACAGTTGTAAGTTGGATCAACATAATAATCTACTGCCAACTGGTATGATTGCTTATATTTTTCAAGATATATAATAATTGGAGTACTGCCAGGGAAGCGGGTCGCGCATTTTCTTATTTCCATTAATGCTTTTTCTCTGCTGTCTCCTGTCACTTTTATGAATAACCGCTGATCGTTCTCTATGTTCAACGCACTCTCGTCAAATGGGTGTATTTCAGATAACTGCCATTGTATACGGTTATTTCTCGATTCTACTTTTCCTATCACCGTAATAATTGCTTCTTCTTTCAGCCATTGGCTGGTGTTCCGGTATAAATCAGGAAAAATGACTGCTTCCATGTCTCCTGTTTCGTCTCCGATGGTAATAAATGCCATCGGGTCCCCTCGTTTTGTGCGTATTTTTTTCATGGATTGAATAATTGCTGCACTTTTGGTATTTCTCTTACCTAATCGTTTTTCAGCATTTTTCATCGGTACATAGCCATTTGCTCTCAATTTTTTTCGATATTCTTTTAAGGGATGGCTTGAAACATAAATCCCTAGCAATTCTTTCTCATCTGACAGTTTTTTTACCAAGCTGAAGTCTTCAATTTCTACGTAATTTGCTTCCAATTCAATTTTATCCTGAAACAAGCCTACTTGATCATTAAATTCACGGAAGAGTTCCCCCTGCTCAATCGCCGAATCGAGTGATGCCAGAAGACTGGCTCTGTTGGAGAAAGTTTCATCAAAAGCTCCTGCTATGATAAGCAGCTCCAATGCCTGTCTATTTACGACTTTTAGCGATACACGCAAGCAAAAATCAAATAAATTTTTAAACGGCCCGGATTTACGCACCTGAATAACTTCTTTGATTACCTGATTTCCAATCCCTTTAATCATCAGAAGCCCTATACGAATGGCACCCGATTCCACCGAAAACCTGCCAAAACTCTTATTAATCGATGGTGGAAGTAAATCGAGATTTACATCCTTCATTTCTTTTATATATGCATCGACTTTATCCTGTTGATTTGCCACAGAACTAAGTAGCTCGGCAAAAAAGTTAGCTGGATAATGCGCTTTTAAATATGCAAGCTGATAGGAAATCTTACTATATGCAACAGCATGGCTTCTGTTGAAGCCGTAATTGGAAAACTTTATAATCCAGGCAAATATTTCTTTTGCAACTTCTTTGTCGTACCCATTATCCAAACATCCGTTTATAAAGGCTTCCCTTTGCTCATCCATGACATTTTGCTGTTTTTTACTGACAGCTCTCCGTAAAATATCCGCTCTGCCTAATGAAAAACCGGCGATTTTATTGGCAATTTGCATAATTTGTTCCTGATAGATCAAAACACCATAGCTTTTCTTTAGTATGGGCGCCAAATCCGGATGTGGATAGACAACTTGTTCCCGCTTAAATTTTCGATTAATATATGTCGGTATAAAATCCATCGGACCAGGACGATACAACGCGTTGACTGCAACAATATCCTCGAATGTACTTGGTTTCAGCCTTGTAAGTACCTGCTTCATCCCCTGTGATTCCAACTGAAACACACCATTTGTTTTCCCTGTCTGTAACAGCTCATAGGTTTGCGCATCGTTTTCTGGAATATTAGCTAGTGTCAGATTTGATCTTCTTGAAAACTTAATGGAATCCAGGATTTCCTCCAGTAATGTAAGATTTCTGAGTCCTAAAAAATCAATTTTTAATAAGCCGATGTCTTCCAAGTCATTCATTGGATACTGTGTCAGGCTTGTTTCATTTGTTCCAACCGTCAGTGGGATATGTTCAATTAACGGTTTTTCACTAATGATAACGCCTGCAGCATGTGTAGATATATGACGGGGCAGGCCTTCCAGCTTTGTTGCAATGGTAAATAAAATCTTCAATTGATTCGACTGCTTAATATATTCTTTTAATTCTGCAGATTCTCTTACAAGATCCGCAAGTTTTTTTTTCGCTTGGAGTGGGATTTGTTTCAATATATATGCAGCATCCTGTTGATCAATTTCCATTGTTTTCATTAATTCTCTGAGTACAGATCTGGCAGCAAATGTACCGAATGTGATAATTTGCGCCACATGGGATGCCCCATATTTATTTCGGACATATTCGATTACTTCATCTCTGCGGGCATCCGAAAAATCAATATCAATATCCGGCATCGTCAACCGCTCCGGATTCAGAAATCGTTCGAATAGCAGTTCATATTTAATGGGATCAACATCTGTTATACCAAGAACGTAAGCAACCAGCGATCCTGCTGCAGAACCTCTCCCCGGGCCAACTAAGATATTCCTTTCTTTTGCATAGGAAATGAAATCTGAAACAATTAAGAAATAATCACTGAACTGCATCGTTTGAATAATAGAAAGTTCATATCGCAATCGGGCTGAAATTTCATCTGAAACCATCTCATATTTTTGTTCGATATTTATCCAGCACATCTTTTCCAGATAATCGTGTGCACCCATTTTTTCGGGTACGGGAAAGGATGGGAGCATACGCTGGTCAAAGTCAAAAGATACATTGCATTTCTTTTTGATGGTCTCTGTTTCTTCAAGGGTTGCAGGCCAAAAGGAAAATAAACGTTCCATCTCAGAGTTTGAACGCAAATGATGCTGCTTGATAGCTGGACTTATCATTTTATTTCCCCAACGATTGCCGTTTCTCATGGCTTGCAGGCAATCATAAGCGATATCATCCTTCTCATGCAGGTAACGAACATCATTGATAGCAACAACAGGAATCTCATATTTTTCATGAAATGCTTTTAAGGATTCATGTACACTTCTTTCATTTTGAAGCCCATGATCCTGAATCCCCAAATAAAAATCACCTTTTTCGAAATGTGACGTCCAGTTGCCTAAATAGGAATTGAAGAAATCATGTGGTTCTGAATTTAAGAGCTCCTCCATTTTTGGATGATGGGCAGGTAAGATACATATAAGCCCCTCTGTAAATGTTTGGAATTTTTCTATTTCTATATTACTTTTAGCATTTTGCTGTATATATGTACTCATCTTAATCAATGAATCATAGCCAGCATTGTTTTTCGCCAATAGAATACAGGAGACCGGTTCCTGATCGTCCAGAGTTATATGAACAACCATACCGATAATCGGCTTGATCCCTGCTTTAAGACAAGCTTTATAAAATGGTACAACGCCATATAATACATGTTCATCCGTAAGTGTCATCGCATCAAATTGCAATTCACTTGCTCTTTGAACCAGTTTATCTATTGTAATCGTACTATTCATCAGGCTATAACCGCTTCTCACCTGTAAATGTGTGTATGACATATTATCCCGCCTTTTATTCGCAAGTAAGATATAAAACCTTCTTACTGCATCAGTACATCTAAGGCTCCTGCGAAAAGCCATTTTTTTAAACCAGGCTGTTTTCTAAAAGATTGGTACTGCGATTACATATACAATCACTTCGGCAGAATCATCTTTACGAAAAAGCCTTTAACTATATTCTATTATAGCAATCCTTAAAGAAAAATAAATACGATAAGCTTGTATCAGATTTATTAACATAACATTATTTGCTACGTCATAAAATAGAAAGAACAAGCCTCAGAAGGGGTGTGTAGTTGATGGAAGAACGTTTCTTCGCAACTTTTATTCATTGCTATTTTATTGCATTTGGTGTCATCGTTGGTGGGGCTATTATTGGTAGTATCGGAGAATTTGCCACAGGAAATGCACCAATGACTTCTATTGGCAGGATTGCCAAAAATTTACGCATTTGGGCAATTGTTGCTGCAATTGGCGGTACATTTGATGCGATAGCCAATCTTGAAAAGGGATTTCTTGATGGCTCAACAATTGATCTATTCAAACAGGCATTATTAATCTTGTCTGCCATGGGTGGTGTAAAGACTGCTATTCTTTTACTTGAATGGTTTATACAGGAGGATATTAACTGATGCATATTCCTCCATTATATAAAAAGAAGACGTGGCAGCTTTTTATAATAGGAACAGTGGTTGGCGGCGTCCTTTCCTATCTTGTATATATCTATATGTACGGATCACTATATGAACAAGTAGTAGAAGAAAATCTGCAAATACAATCCGAACTGACAGAATTACAAAGTCAAAATGAAGCCTTGTTAGAGGATAATGCAGATCTTGATGAAAAATCAAAAGAGCCTGTTACAGTGGACGCAATTGAAATTAGCTTCGCAAATCAGGAGGAGCTAAGACTGGACAGACTAATCGTCCACCAATTGGAGGAAATGATTAAAGAAGAAATTAACCATCTCATCGGTCAGGACCTTTCCATCGTTGCCGAAAGTGACCAGCTATTAGAGGCTGCGATTGAAAATAAAGGGTTTTCCGTCGATGGATTCACCTATTATTTTGAAGTTCATAAACTTTATATCACAAAAACAATTAAATTAAATCTTGAAACAAAATTGTCAAATTAGTGTGACCATTTCATGAATCAAATCATATTCTATACCGTTCAGAAATAATTATTTGTATAATAGAAGTAGAAAAGAGTACTTCACACATAATCTTTTTTTGAAAGGAGTTCGATTTATCGTGCTAGTAATCAATCAAAGACGTTTGCGTGATGAGAAAATTGCACAACTAAAAGAAGGAAATACGGCATATGCAGAATCACATGAACTAATTCGATTAATAAAACGCAGTATTGAAAAAGAACACCTGCAGGTTTATTGTGATGATACACGGTCAGGATGCTGGTTTACACCAAGCATTAGCAAGAGCAGCTGAAAAAAAGCCATTACAGACAACTGACTTGTCTGTAATGGCTTTTTTGCAATAGATAAGCAAAACTTCATCATTGTACTGCTAGAATAAAAGGGATCGCCAGCCTTGGCGAAAATCTTAAGTTTCTAAGCAAAGTTAGCGCAGGCTGTTTCTAAATCTTCAATGACAGCTGCTGTTTCTTCCCATGCTTGAAGTGTTGCACCAGACGCCATTGGGTGACCACCTCCATTGTATTTCGCAGCAATGTCATTAATAACAGGTCCCTTCGAGCGTAGCCGGACTCGAATTTCATCTTCCTCTTCAATAAATAAAACCCATGCTTTAATTCCTTCAATATTACTTAGAGCTCCCACCAGCTGGCTTGTTTCGGAAGGTTCAACTCCGAATTGTTCTAAAATATCCCTTTTCAGATTAACAACACTCAAACCGGAAGGAGAAAGCTTAAAGTTCTGTAAAATATATCCCTGAAGTCTGGCAATATTATCTTTTATATTATAGATACCATCATATAAAGCAGAACATTCAAACTCATAAGTTACAAGCTCTGCTGCAAATTGCAACGTCTTTTTTGTTGTACTGGGGAATAAAAATCTGCCAGTATCTCCTACAATACCCGCGTAGATTAGCCGGGCAGCTTCATCATTCATTTGAAAGCCTGTATCCTTTCCACGCAGATATAACTCATAGATCATCTCACTGGTGGAACTCGCTTCTGTATCAACCCACAACAGATCTCCATAAGGGGCTACATTTGGGTGATGATCAATTTTAACCAGCTTCCCTCCCAAGCTGTAACGTTCATCGTCTATGCGTGGTGAATTTGCTGTATCACAGATGATTACTAACGCATTTTCGTATACATGGTTGTCGATTCTGTCCATTTCAGCCAAAAAAGTAAGGGATGGTTCTGTTTCACCAACAGCATATACTTTCTTATCCGGAAATGAATGTTTAATAATCGACTTCAATCCAGCCTGAGATCCAATGGCATCAGGATCAGGTCTCACATGCCTGTGTATAACAATCGTCTCGTATTCTTTTATTGTGTCTATAATTTTTCTAATGATCATTTCTTTACTCCTTATTCTTTTTAATTTAGTAGCGGAAAAGTTCAAAAAGCGTTACAATAACCATATGTGTATATCTATTTCACCCTAGGAGAGATTAAATGGTTATTTTCCCGATTATCATTGTTGTTTCGATTGTCTTATATATTTATTATAAAGTCGCAATTCTAAAAACAAAAGATAGACTTGAACAAGCCTATTTTAACGCAAGATCCCGTATATGTCTCGGAAGTTTCATTTTCTTTTTTGGTATCAATCAATATTTGTTCTACCTGACACAAATTTCATTGTTTATTGGAATCATATTTGCCGTTCTTGGCGGTATGCAAATTGTTCGCGGGTTTAGGGAAGTAAAGCATTACAAAAAAGAGTGGAGACAATTGAACGAATTTTAAGCTGACTATTAAATAGTCAGCTTTTTTTATCGGTTTATCAGCTGTGTCATAATCAATCCTTTTCCAACGATTTCCTTGCCATTAAATACTTCCACATCGATTTTTGCATACATTCTTCCAGCTTCCATTAAAGTTGGCTTAATTACCAGCTTACTATCGATTTGAACAGGTTTTATAAAAAAAACCGTTAAGTTTTCTACAACTAAATCTGCTTTCTTTACGCGTGATAGTAACCTTTTGCTCGCCTCTGTTATTAACATTGTAAACACACCATCGGAGAGATTCCCCAATTGATTTGTCATTTGCGGGGTTACTTCGATTTGAAATATTTTCTCGTCCTCTTCGGATGTCACAAGGTTAGCAGATACAATATCATCGATTGTTTCTCCAGTATGTGGTTGTCTCTGGATCTGCTGCAGTGCTTTTAAAACATCCTGACGGGAAACAACACCCTCCAATTGATTTATCTGATCAACAACAGGGACCAACTCAATTCCCTGCCACACCATCGTATGTGAGGCAGATGCCAGGGATGTCTTCTTTGAAACAACAGAAGGATTCCTGCTCATTACCCGCTCCATTAAAACTTCATTACCCTTTCCGATAATATCCTTCGCAGTTACCATACCAACCACTTTATTTCTATCATCAATCACCGGAAAACGTGAATGCTCAGATTTCTCGTTCAATTCATACCAGTTTCTCACCGAATCTTTCATATGCAGGTAATAGGCCTGGTCATATGGTGTATAGATATCACCAACAAAAACAATTTCCTTTTTGATTAACTGGTCATAGATGGCGCGGTTAATCATAGCAGCAACCGTAAAGGAATCATAACTCGATGAAATGATTGGCAATTGTTTTTCATCAGCAAGCAGTTTAATATGATCATCTGTATCAAATCCCCCGGTAATTAAAACTGCAGCACCTTCATTCAATGCCAATTCATGAGCTTTCACACGGTTACCCACAATCAGCAAGGAATCCGCTTCGGTATAACGGAGCATTGCATCAAGCTCCATCGCACCAATAACAAATTTATTCAAGGTTTTATGAAGCCCTGTTCGTCCGCCTAAAACTTGTCCATCAACGATATTTACAACTTCCGCAAAGGTCAGCCGTTCAATGTTCTCTTTTTTCTTCCGTTCGATACGGATTGTACCAACCCGCTCGATTGTGCTTACTATTCCTAAATTCTCAGCTTCTTTAATTGCCCGGTATGCTGTGCCATCACTAACGTTTAATTTTTTTGCAATCTGTCTGACAGAAATTTTATTACCTACAGGTAAAGATATAATATGTTGGATGATTTGTTCATGTTTGGTAGCCATTTTCAGTTCACCAACTTTCAACTGTATTAGTGTATTTATTACTCCATATTATACAGTTGAATAATCAGAAACTCAATGATTATAAGATTGTCTCTGTTTTACTTCCTCCTGTTCCATAACTGGAGGCTTTGTCATTTGTAAAAGTGTAGCAAAATTTGCACCAACTACTAACAGGAAAAAGAATAACCAGGTCCCCCAGAAAATGAGTTCAGCAGCTGACGTTGCATAAGGTATAGCAGGCCAGGCAAAATATAGAAAAAAACCCGCTAATAGTAAGCGTAAAATAGCATAATGACGCATCATTATCTCCTCCCTCTTTTTTATTTTATGAGAGGGCGTTTTTTTTAGAACAAAAGCTGAGACAGGTCTCGTAATTCCATGTGTCCTGCCAGATCTTATAGTAACTGTAAACACTTATAAATATAGATTAAAATACCAGTGTATTAATGAGTCACCATAGAAATAGGTCATCAGTGCAGCTATAACGATATATGGACCAAAAGGAACCGGTTGTTTGCGGTCGATCACTTTAAACAGGAGCAAAACCATACCAAAAACTGACCCGATGATACAGGAAAGGAAAAAAGCCAATAAAACCTTCTCTATTCCCAATACAATGCCAAGAACTCCAAATAACTTCATATCTCCGGCCCCCATACCACCACGGCTTACAAATATGATAATTGCAATAATCATCATGCCGATAATCCCACCTAAAACGGCAGACCACCATGGCTGGAGTGGCTGAATAATCCGCATCATAATAAATAACGGCAGAAAAAAGAGAAGTACTTTGTTTGGAATAATCATGTATTTAATATCTGAAACCAGAATGATCATTAGCATAGAAACAAGCAGCAATGTTGTTACTATTTCAAGCCCTAAACCAACCAGATAGTAACTCAATGCAAATAATACCCCAGTAAAAAGTTCGATAACTGGATATATGCAGGAAATTTTTTCACTGCAATGACGGCATCTGCCACCCTGGATGATAAACGAAAGGAGTGGTATATTCTCATACCAGGTCAACTGATGCTTACAATGTGTACAGACAGACCGGTCATTTGCGAAATTGATTTGTTTAGGAAGCCTTAGTCCTACCACATTGTAAAAAGAGCCAAAAATCAAACCTATCATAAAGAAAAATGCGATGAGTACAATGTTCATAATTCTTTCTCCTTGTTCCAATCATTATTCATTTTTTGATTTTATGTATCGTATATGACTTACGTTATCTATGAATTTTTACATAATTATACCATTATTTCAGATATGTAGTGTATGAAAATGAATGCCAACATTTAATAAAGATCTTTTGGCACAATGTTATACGGATTGATTTAACCATACTGCGTGACAGAAAAGATAATTTCAAAAAAACACGCACTCTAAATAGCAAAAGCGCGGGGATGAAATTCGCCCGCGCTTTTATATTCATAATTTATTTAGATTTCCATCTCTTCCCCAACCTGCATCACTTTGCCTTTTCCTGTTTGAACTTGTTTAGCAAATTCTTCCGCATCCTGTTCAATCAAAGGGAACGTGTTAAAATGAACCGGAACGACAATCTTTGCATCAATCCAGTCAGCCGCAATCAAGGCATCCTCTGGCCCCATCGTAAAGTTATCGCCAATCGGAACAAACGCAACATCAATTTCATTCATTTCCCCAATCAGTCTTAAATCAGAGAATAGACCAGTGTCACCGACATGATAAATTGTCTTATCATCAATCGTTAACAATATCCCTGCCGGCATTCCTGTATAAATTGTTGTTCCATCATCTTCGGTAAATGCAGATCCGTGGAAGGCTTGCGTAAATTTCACGCGACCGAAATCGAAATCATGCTTCCCTCCGATATGCATCGGATGTGTATTTAAACCCTTCGTATCCAGGTAGTTGGCCAGTTCATTTGGAGCAACCACGAGTGCACCATTTCTTTTTGCAATATCAACTGTATCTCCAACATGATCATTATGCCCATGTGTCAGTAATATAACATCTGCTTCAACCGTGTTGGCATCCAGATCACATGTATCATTTCCAGAAATAAATGGATCGATTAAGATTTTATGCGTTTTTGTTTCAACCTTTACTACAGAGTGTCCATGATATGATAGTTTCAAGAATACCTCTCCTTATCTTAATGATTTACTCTACCTATCTCGTTAGAGTCTCCATTCTCCTCTACCCGAAATATGGTTTGTTTATGCCTGTCATTTTTTATTTTTTTCTTTTAGTTCATGTAATTCTTTATCAACTTCACTTGGTTCGAGCGCTTCAAATTCTTCATCAATTGTCCGGGCACGGGCAGATAGATCTTCCGTGGTTTCAGCTTGTGCTTCATATTCCAGTACTTTCTCCTCCATGCGCTCAAAACCTTGTCTTGATTCATCACCGCCAATATTCGAAAGCGTCCGATTCATTTTTGTTCGCGTTTGAGCTGTCTCGGCACGTGCTTTTAATGAATCTTTTTTCAGTTTCATTTGGTTGTATTCTTTTTTCATTTCATCCAGTTTTTCATTTATTGAATCCGAATCCGTTTTCGCTCTGGCCCATGATTCATTTAAAACTTCCGCTTGTTTTTCATTTTCTTTTTTATCTTCAAGGGCACGACGCGCTAAATCATCATTACCAGCTTCTACCGCTTTTTCCGCCTGTTTCTGTCTTCTTTCAACTAAAGCCTCTGCGTCATTTGCTTTGCGTTTTAGCATTTTTTCATTCGCTATTTGCTTAGCAACCGCAGTTTCTGCTTCTTTAATATCCTCTTCCATATCACGCATAAACTGGTCCAGCATTTTCACAGGATCTTCAGCTTTGTCGAGAATTGCGTTCAATTCTGAACCAACGACTGTTTTCATTCGTCTGAAAAACTTAAACATGTAAAATCCTCCTTTTTGTTTGTATCATTCTTTTTATGTATTACGGGTATTCCCTCTCATAGGTTTCATGAAAATACAAATTTATTATAGATCTCTTTTTGTTATAATGACGCCATACAAAATCGTTACATGGAAAATGATGACTAGTTGAATAGTGAGAAATGCAGATACATCACCGTAATTTGTTATTATTTGAGAAATTCTTATACAAATCCCATGAGGGTAACCGCAGTCCCAAATGTTTTCGGTGGGACGAGTAATCGCAGCCCCAAGCGTATAGGTGGCAGTCTTCTGGTTAATTAGCTGCTGTTTAGATGGTGGCGGCATGCTCTTAGCCGCCATGTTGGTTTCTTAACTATCAAAAAAGAGCACAATCACTGTGCCCTTTTATGTTTGAACTTTTAAAACTTTAACTACTGGAAATGGAATAAAATATCGAACGGGCGGAACATATCGTGCTGAATCAAGAGACAACTTTTAAAACAGGCTTTTCCGGCTCGAACCGTTCTTGCTAACATACTCATTTATACTTACTTTTTCAAAAGTACATTTGCATCTTCATATTCAAGGCCATGTGATTCGGCAACAGCTTTAAATGTCACAAAACCATCCAATGTATTAATCCCTTTTAATACTGCTTCATTATTCAGAGATGCTTGCTTATAGCCCTGATTTGCTATTTCCAGTGCATATGGCACCGTTACATTAGTCAGACCGATTGTTGCGCTCCGCGGCACAGCACCAGGGATATTTGCTACACAATAATGTAGAACCCCATGTTTTGTAAACGTCGGGTCATCATGGGTGGTGATGCGGTCACTCGTTTCGAAATTTCCACCCTGGTCAATTGCAACATCAACAATTACAGATCCTTCTGCCATTGTTTTTATCATTTCTTCCGTAACCAGTTTTGGTGCTTTTGCTCCGGGTATTAAAACAGATCCAATTACAAGATCCGACTCCGCTACAGCATTGGCAATGTTCATTGGATTTGACATTAAAGTATTAATGGAGGTACCAAAAAGATCATCCAATTGACGCAACCGCTCTGGATTTAAATCAATGATTGTTACATCCGCGCCCAGACCAACCGCAATTTTTGCAGCATTTGTGCCAACTACTCCACCACCGATTATTGTTACTTTACTTCGTTTGACTCCCGGAATTCCAGCTAGCAGAATTCCTTTACCACCCTTAGGCTGTTCCAGAAGCTGAGCACCTACTTGTGCAGTCATACGCCCGGCAACTTCACTCATCGGCGTTAATAATGGTAACGAACGATTTGGTAATTGGACTGTCTCATAGGCAATACTTACAACTTTATGGTCAATCAATGCTTTTGTAAGCTCCGGTTCTGCTGCCAAATGTAAAAACGTAAATAAAATGAGTCCTTCATAGAAATAGTCATATTCTTCTGGTAGAGGTTCCTTCACTTTCATGACCATTTCCTGTGCCCAGGCTTCTTTCGCCTTGGACGTAATGACAGCTCCTGCTTCCTCATACTGTTGATCTGTAAATCCAGAACCTAATCCTGCTCCTGTTTCTACGTATACCTCGTGCCCGCTGTCCTTTAGTGTCAAAACCCCGGAAGGCGCCATTGCTACTCTGTTTTCATTATTCATAATCTCTCTAGGTACACCAATTTTCATCCCCATACCCTCCATTTCACAGTTTTCTGAAAGTATATACATTGTATCAAAATCACTTGTTAAAAGCATCATTCCATTTAAAGAATATCAAAGAAGTGAACAAAAGCGCAAGCGCCTTGGTCATCCTAAGGCAAGCTTAAGCAAGAACTCGGGCATGCGCGTTCTTGGCTCATGAGTTCCTGCTTAAGACCTCGAGGAGTATACGCCCCCGAGCTGGACATGGCATTTACTGACAAGGAATGATATGCTGCCAAAATTATATACTTTTGAATGAAAACAACTGTTATAGAACTGGAAAAATTATTCAGTAAACCTCCATAAACCAAGATTATACCCTTTTCTGGTTGGCTCTTTTAGTAATTTTTTACGTCGCAATTGATATAAAAGACGACGTAACTGCTATGTTGATTTCCGCTGCGGACCGTTGCTTTCCGCGGGCAACGCTTCAGCTTCCTCGGAAGCAAAACCACTTCCTGCGGGATCTTCAGCTGTTGCTTTTCCCGCAGGAGTCAACAGTCCTCCGCTCCAATCAACTATCTTAAGAGTGCATGGCTATTACGTGACTTAAATCAAATAATAAATACAATAAGTTGCAGCGCACAGTCCAGCGAAGGAAATACACGGAGGCTCAGCGCGAGCCCTAAGGTGCGCGTAGTGTATTTTCCGTAGCGGGTACAAGCACCAACCATAATTTCAAGTTACTTCGTCTTTTATATCTTTTGCATCAAAAGCAACACATCTTTTGATGGGACGAGTAATCGCAAAAAGAGCCTTTTGGTTAAATCAGCTGTTTGCATAGCTATTGGTTTCTTAACTGACCAAATAATGTACGGAAAATAATCTACCCATCGCAAAATGGGTAGATTACCTTCTCACTAATTTTTTTGATTATTATATTTGTGAATTCCTTTATTATTATGCAATTGTTCAATCACACCACTTTGATAGCTCTCATTAAGCTGGTTTTGTACAGCCGCAACACCTTTTTCATCTTCAAAGATGTTTTCCGGATGGTTATCCTTCTTCTTTTTAGACAAAAATATCACCTCCATTTATATTATGTCCATATTTCTGTAACAATGATGGATTTCTTTTTTCCATTTTTTGATTATAGTCCTTTTAATTCGGGTATATAATATATATGAAGGGGGAGGAATAACATGAAATATACTAATATTGTTGTTGCTGTAGACGGATCCGAAGCAGCCGAAAAAGCATTCAGTAAGTCATTGAATATTGCTAAACGAAACAACGCACGTCTTATTCTTGCACATGTCGTTGATGCCCGTACATTTGCTACTGCGGAAGCGTATGACCGTACGCTTGCGGAGCGTTCGGAAACTTACGCCAAAGAACTGTTGGATGATTATGTGGCAAAAGCTAAAACAGCCGGTATAGATAATCTTGTACAATCCATCGAGTATGGATCCCCAAAAGTAAAAATCGCAAAAGATATTGCAAAAGATTTTAATTCAGATTTAATTATTTGCGGTGCAACTGGAATGAATGCAGTAGAACGTTTCCTGATTGGCAGTGTATCAGAAAACATCACCCGGTACGCTACATGTGATGTACTGGTAGTGCGTTAATTCACATTGTTCAATAGCGCTTCTGGTGCGCCGAAGCGCTATCATCCTCGTTTTTAAGCAACCATATTTATCAAAAAAAAGGTCTTGCTGTATAAATTACCAACAAAACCTTTTTCCCACCTATTTTGCTAATCTCAATGTATCTCTTGCAATCATTACTTCTTCATCTGTAGGAATGACAATAACTTTTACTGGTGAATGTGGATAGTTAACAAATTGCTCTTTTCCACGAACATTGTTTAATGATGGATCCCAGTAAATCCCCATAAATTCCAGCCCATTTAATACTTTTTCTCTGATTGCCGTACTGTTTTCACCGACACCTGCAGTGAAAATAATCGCATCGACACCGGACATTCTTGCAGCATATGACCCGATGTATTTATGAATTCGACCTGCGAACACATCCAATGCAAGTTCTGCCCGCTCATCTTCTTCCACTTTTTGTTCGATATCACGTAAATCACTGGAAAAACCGGATAATGCAAGCATACCGCTTTCTTTATTCAAAACATGAATGACTTCTTCAGCAGATTTCCCAGTTTTCCCCATAATATATGGAATCAATGCAGGGTCAATATTTCCTGACCTTGTCCCCATCGTTACACCTGCTAAGGGGGTGAAGCCCATGGATGTATCAAGCGACTTACCATTTTTGATCGCCGCAATACTGGCACCATTACCTAAGTGACATGAAATCAGACGTAACTTATCCAATGGAACACCCATCAGTTCAGAGGCACGCTCTGATACATATTTGTGGGATGTCCCGTGGAATCCATATTTACGAATACCATATTCTGTATAATATTCATATGGCAGACTGTACAGATAAGATGATTCAGGCATTGTCTGATGAAATGCTGTGTCAAACACGGCCACCATCGGCACTTGTGGAAGAATCTCCTGGAAAGCGCGAATCCCTGTCAGATTAGCAGGGTTGTGCAATGGTGCCAATTCAGAAACTTTGTCGATTGTTTCAATGACTTCCTCTGTAATTTTTACAGAATCACTAAAGTGCTCACCACCATGAACGATACGATGACCCACTGCGTCGATTTCGTCAAGAGAATGAATGACTCCTGAAGATGCCAGCCCATCTAGCAGTTGTTTAACTGCTACTTCGTGATTCTCAATATCCCCGACCGTTTTATTCTTTTCATCATTTACTTCTAATGTAAAAACACTATCATTTAAACCAATTCGCTCTGTAAGTCCTTTAGCGATCATCTTTTCTTCTGGCATTTTTATCAATTGGAATTTCAATGACGAACTTCCTGCATTAATTGCTAAAATATTACTCATGTTGTCAACTCCCTAAATGTTAATATCTACTTACTTTTATACTCAGCAAACCATTCATTCATCTGCTCTAAAATATCAGCCATTGCGTTCGAATTTTTAAATGAAGGCATTTGGACAAGCAATGGTTGTGTAGGAGCATTTATATCTTGTCCTTTCTTTTGTAAAATGAGAATACTCTTCCTGTTATTTTCCGATTTAAAAGCACTCTCAGGCAATCGTATTACTCCAGTGATATGTGCATATTCCTGAATAAAACCGTGAAGTTTATCTGACTGATCACTATCAAACAGAAAGTCTGGGATTACAAAAATTAAGTATCCACCTTCATTTGTATATTTCATGCTTTGCTCGATAAATAAATGATGTGCATAAGCATGCCCTTGATCTGCTTTTAATATAAAATCATTTGCACGCGCATCATCGGGGTAATAGCCGACCGGCAGATCAGATACGATAAGATCGACCGGATCCAATAAAAATGGTCGCAAACTGTCCTGATGGAAAAATTCAATGGTATGTTTCTGTAAATTTGCACTCCGTACCGACAAATTAATTAATGTTGAATCAACTTCACTGGCAAATGCCTCCACTTTTTGTTTCAGCTGACTTAAAACAGTTGTTATCAGGTTAGCTGTTCCACTCGCAGGGTCAAAAATGCGCAATTGCTCTTTTTCTCTTGTCAGCTTTTCTGCAAGATAACCAACCAATAATGCTACAGTTTCAGGGGTCATTAAATGCTGTTGCTGGGTAGAATCCTTCATTCCTTTCAAGATTGCCAGTTGAATTCCTTTACGAATTTCTTCGATTGTAAAAGATTCAAGCTCAATTTCTTTTAAAACCTGTTGTAATTTATGTTCTAAAATATCATCCACATCATCCGGAACATTTTGATAAAAAAGAATATCCATTGTAAAAGCAAGACTGTCCAGATAAGGTTCATTCTCATGCTGTTGTATTATTTCCGTTGTCTTATTCATCCATTCGTATAACGTTTCAACATTTGACTTCTCCACCGATAAACCTCCGTTCCATATCTTAGCGTATCAATTGTAACAAGCATTGCAATTCATGTACAAAGTAACGCATGAGAACATTAGAAGACTTGGCTTTTCGCCAGGTCTTTGTAGCAAAAGGCCCTATTCCGAACGTATACAGTAAGAAAGTTTCACAAATTCTTAACTGCCAAAAAATATCTGGACAGTAAAAATCTCTCCCGCAGATTTAAGCGAGAGAGAAAGTAAATTAATATTTACTTCGCCTGACGAGCAGCCTCAAGAGCTGACTCATAATCAGGATGGTTCGTCACTTCATTTACATATTCTACGTAAGTTATCTTGTCATTAGAATCAACAACAAAGATAGATCTTGCCAGCAAACGTAGCTCTTTAATTAAGTTACCATACTTTTCACCGAAGTCCGCATGACGGTAATCGGAAAGTGTATCAAGCTTTTTAATGCCATTCGCTGCACACCATCTTGTTTGAGCAAATGGTAAATCCATGCTGATTGTTAATACTTGTACATTGCCGATTTTATCTGCTTCTTCATTAAATCGCTTCGTTTGTTCTGAACATACACCAGTATCAATCGATGGTACAGCACTGATCAACTTCACTTTTCCTTTATAATCAGTAAGTGATACTTCCTTCATGTCATTTGATATCACCGTAAAGTCAGGTGCCTGATCCCCAACTTTTAACTCTGTACCCTCAAGTGTGACAGGCTCTTGTTGGAATGTAACATTTACCATATACTCATTCCCCCTAAATTTTTGTCAACACTATTATTATGAATAAAATAGTTGCACCTGTCCACCAAAAAGGATAGAAAAATTTAATCTAACACTTAACTGCTAAATCCTCGGTATTGATCCAAGCTTTCTTCAGAGTTGCCCCACTCTCTCTCATATCGTGTAATATGCTCAAATATCATAATTTATTTGGGAACTTTGATCCTCTTTTTTGTTCCCTTCAGACTTACTTGATTTCTTTGTTTGTGCAGATTCTTTAATGATTTGTTCTACTTTCTGTACAATTTGTGGTGCAAAATCAATCATTTTCTCATAAATATGGGTACTCTGATCCAAATGTACCATTTTTACTTTCTGCTCACTTATAATTAAGAATGCGACTGGCGTAATCGAGACACCCCCGCCACTTCCACCCCCAAAAGGAAGGGTGGCATCTGATTCCTGTTGGGAACTGCCGGCACTAAACTCACTTCCACCAGCAGCAAATCCAAAACCCAGTTTGGAAACAGGAATGATCACACTTCCATCTGGAGATTTAACCGGATCTCCTATAATGGTGTTTACTTCAATCATGTCTTTTAAATTTTCCATTGCAGTTGTCATTAATCCTTGAATCGGATGTTCTTCCATTGTGATCCTCCTTTTATTTTATGCATATGCTTTATTTTTTATGGAAAAGATTCGTATCACTTTGATAAGCGCGTACATAGCTTTACCTAATCTTAGAGATATCATGCAATCAAATGTTGTCATTAGCGTTTCATGCTGGAATAAAGGAGTAACTTGAATATCCGGTTTACATTTCAACATGCTTTTCTCTGCAACAAATCCAGTCAATAACCCTTTTAAACCCCAAATTGCTCCAGTTGCTACGCCAGTTGAACCTGCCTCCCCAGTCCCTCCTTTTGTTATCCATTTCAATTGGTGAACCCGTATATTTTTTAATAAGTTATCTGTAACCTGCATCGATTCTTTTACCTTTTGAAGAATATCACGTAATCTCCCTTGAAAAGATCCAACATTCATTTCCTCCAATCCTTTATTAATATCCATACATTCATTCCGCCTATTTACCTCCTTCTTGAACAGACGGATACCAAACATAGAAATAGCAATTACAGTAGAATGCTCCTCAGGGGTATATGTATAGTTGAATGTAATACTTATTCTTGAAAAAATAACCATTAAAATGATGAAAATTATCATAAGTAAAAGCCACAGCATAGCTACAACCTCCCTTTTAATCATTTTCTTATTCTGCTGCAATTTTCACTTTTTAATCAGGTTTTATTGGGATATTAATCCATGTAGTGCTAGAATAAAAATAGCCTTAGTATAATTGGAGGTAATCACGTGGCAATTCGAAATAAAATATTTTTTTACTACCATACGGATAAAGGCATTGAGGATGAGCTGAAAATATTGTCAGAGGTGGCTATTGAAAATGGTTTTTCTATCGTAGACAACGATGAGGATGCCAATATAATTGTCAGTATTGGCGGAGATGGAGCATTTCTGCAGGCTGTCAGAAACACAGGGTTTCGTCAGGATTGTCTGTACACTGGAATTACCTATTCGGATGAATCTGGGTTATATTGTGATTTTAATTTGGACAATTTCAAGGAAATGTTGCATTCCTTATTACATGAAGAATTGGAAGTTCGCCGATTTCCGATGATTCGTGTGCAAGTGAACAACGATAATTCTTTTCTTTGCTTAAACGAACTGAGTATTAGTTCTGCGATTATCAGAACAATCTCAATAGATGTATTTATTGATGATATGCATTTTGAAACATTTCGGGGTGATGGCATGGTTGTTGCCACACCAACAGGTAGCACCGGTTACAATAAATCAACGAATGGTGCCGTAATTGACCCACTAATTCAAAGTTTTCAAGTCTCCGAGCTCGCATCATTAAATAATAATCGGTACCGTACGCTCGGTTCTTCTTTTGTATTAAGCAAGGACCGCAAGCTGGTGCTGAAAATTATTCAGGATGGAAATGATTATCCAATAATCGGATTGGATAATGAGGCATATCCGATTCAAAATATTAAAGATCTTACCGTAGAATTAAGCGAAAAAGTTATTAAAACGGTAAAATTAAAAAATAATTCGTATTGGAATCGGGTAAAACGAACATTTCTTTAGAAAACTTAGCTTAGGCTATGCTTCGCGTAATAAGAAAGTTTTAAACATTTTTATCTGCAAAGCATTTTCCGTTTACTTTTCACAAATATCAAGGGCTATCCTCAATGAGGATAGCCCTTTTGCCATTATTTATTGAATTTTAATTATTGTTGACCGCCAAATTGTTGTTCAGCCATTTGAACAAGACGTTTTGTGATTTCCCCACCAACAGAACCGTTGGAACGAGAAGTTGAATCAGCCCCAAGTTGAACACCAAATTCCTGAGCAATCTCAGTTTTCATTTGGTCCAATGCTTGTTGAACACCAGGCACTACTAATTGATTGGAATTATTGTTATTTGCCATGTTAGTTCACCTCCTTGGTACACTTATAATGTGTCACAAGAAAGGAATCCATGCATCATAAAAACTGGTAGTTGTTGTTAGATTACGTATAATTTTTCCAATTATCCCGAAGACTCCTTGCAGCAGAATCTCCAGTGACTGAAGTATACGTTATAATAGATCTCCAAATTCAGAGCGATCAGCTTTTTGATCTGTTACTTTCACTACTTCAATACCATTAACTGCTTCTTCAATTAATGCCGTGAAATCCCTGTTTGCTTCAAATTGGTTTGTTTTATCACGTCTTGGCTTTGTTTTTGGTGATTTAGGAACAAAGATTGTACAGCAGTCCTCAAAAGGGAGAATAGAAGTCTCATATGTGTTAATGTCACGTGAAATTTTTATGATTTCCTGTTTATCCATAGCAATTAGCGGGCGGATGATCGGATAATTCGTGACCTCATTAATCGTATGCATACTTTCCATTGTCTGGCTGGCCACCTGTCCAAGATTTTCCCCTGTTGTCATCGAAAGAATCGATTGATTTTCACAAACTCTTTCACTGATTCGCATCATCATACGGCGCATTATTGTCATTGCATAGCCATCAGGCATTTCCCGGAAAATTTCCTGCTGAAGCTTCGTAAATGGAACAATATGCACATTAATGGAATGGCCGTATTTGGTCATTTGTTCAGCCAAATCAAGCACTTTCTGTTTTGCTCTCTCGCTTGTAAATGGGGGTGAATGAAAATGGATGGCTTCTATTTGAACACCACGCTTCATTGCCAAATATCCAGCAACTGGACTATCAATCCCACCAGAGAGGAGCAATAATGACTTCCCTGATGTCCCGACAGGAAGTCCTCCAAGACCTGGAATAACAACAGATGTAATATAAGTTGCTTCCAGTCGCACTTCAACTTTTATCTCCAAATCTGGTTTATGGACATCTACCGTATAGCCTTGTGTATTTGTTAATAAATGTTTTCCCAATAACTGATTCATATCCTGGGAGCGCACCGGAAATTCTTTGTTAATGCGTTTGACAGTAACTTTAAATTTTTCTACATTTTCTCCGTGTTTTAGTGCATATAATGCCCCGCTCTTGATTGCATCCACTTCATTATCTACTTTTATAGCAAGACTGAGACTCTGGATACCAAATATATTTTTACACTTTTCAACGATTGGTTCTGGATCATGTCCATTCAATAAAACAAACATTCTCCCTTGTGTCCGTTTCACTTTTGCATGAGGAAATTGTTTAAGTTTGTGTTGAATATTTTCCTGTAGCCTTGTGATGAATTTTTTTATGTTTTTACCTTTTAATGCCATTTCTCCATAACGAATTAAAATATGATCATATTGCATAATTATCTACTCCAGTACTTCTTTAAATTGATGGATTGAATTTTCAAGGATCTTCAAAAATGTTTCCATTTCGTCTTTTGTATTCTCATAAGATAAACTTACGCGAAGTGCAGATGTGGCACGGTCTTTTTCAAACCCACAGGCAGCGAGGATTTTACTCTCATCCTTTTGTCTTGAGGAGCATGCCGATTTTGTTGATATATAAATATTCTCTTT
Source organism: Virgibacillus ainsalahensis (assembly GCF_055380755.1). NCBI lineage: Bacteria > Bacillati > Bacillota > Bacilli > Caryophanales > Bacillaceae > Virgibacillus > Virgibacillus ainsalahensis. Next base: position 2,213,457 of record NZ_AP043943.1, read on the forward strand.
CCCTAACATATGAATGATAACTTCGGGTTTCACTCCAGGCACAGAAAAATTAACAAGGTGCGGTGCCCCATGGTCAGATGTATTCACCTTCACTCCGTCCATAGCACTTAATTCTTTAAGAAGGTATTCCTTCATTTCGTTTAAATTATTTCCTTCGTTTTTTTCACGTTCTTTAATTAAACGCAGTGCTTTCACCATTGCGACCGCTCCTGCAACATTTTCTGTTCCAGAACGGATTCCCTGTTCCTGATCTCCTCCGTGCAATAATGGAAATAGCTTTATTCGATTATTGACATACAGGATTCCTGTGCCTTTCAGTCCATGAATTTTATGTCCTGAGAATGTACATAAATCAATACCGCTATTTTTTATATCCAATGGTACTTTTCCGAGCCCCTGTACATCATCAACATGGAAAAACAGTTTCGGATAACGACTCGCTATTTTGCCGATTTCTTCGATAGGCTGAACGGAACCAATTTCATTGTTTACATGCATCAGACTGATTAAAATCGTATCATCTTTTATTGCCTTTTCTAATTCCGCTGCTGATACTACACCATTTTGATCAACTGGTAAATAGGTTATTTCAAACCCGAGTAATTCCAGACTTCTGCATGCCTCCTCTACAGAAGGATGCTCAATGCTTGAAGTAATAATGTGTTTCCCCCTGCCCATATGCTCCAGGGCGATCCCTTTAATTGCCGTATTATTACCTTCAGTACCACCAGATGTAAAAACAATTTCGTTTGGAGAAACCTTCAGTATATCTGCAGCTTGTTTTTTTGCTTTCGTTAAAAGCTGCTCTGTTGTTCCTCCAAGCTGATGGATGGAGGAAGGGTTCGCAAAAAACTTGGTGGATACTTGTTCAAAACTTTTCAACACGGACACATCCGGCTTTGTTGTTGCACTATTATCTAAATAAATCATGTTGATATACTCCTTTAGACAAAAGGGAAGGCTGACTTCAGATTGGGATATATCTAATATCCTTTTCCTAATGACAGCCTTTCATCCTTTATTTGCTTTTAATTAACTACCCACAGCTTCGTTTGCTTCAATTCTTTTTAGAGCTCCCGGTTCAATTTCTTCCACTGCTTTAGCAGCTTGTTCCAAAGCTAATTCATATTCATATGACCGGAACAGGCGCTCCGCCTCCACTAATTTGCCTGCCAAAATTGGGTATTGACTGCGATATCTGTTCGCATATTGAATGACTTGTTCCGTTAGATAGGCTTGCTCAAGTACTAACTCTGTCTGTTCCAGTGCATGATCAACAGCTAGTTTGGACTCATATAATGCTGCCTGAACTTTTGCCATATCAAGTGGCTGTTGTTCCAGTGCTTTAATAACTAGTTCATTTTTAGCTGATGCAGTTTCCATCAAATTCCATATAAAAGTCGGTACTCCAGGTATATTACTCTTTTTCAGCTTTCGTCTTATGTCATAAAGCTGGTCACGGATTTCTACTAATTTTTCTTTGGCTTCCAGTTCATCTTTCCTTAAATTATGAATCCGTATTTTAAATTCATCATGCTTTTCCTGCAATGATTCAATTTGGTTGAACCCATCTTCTACCTTTTTTCTTAAGGCGGTATGAGCTGCTTCTGTATTTTGCATATCGTACCATATTTCATCCAATTGATTTTTTAATGAAGCAATTGTTTTTTCTATTGCCAGATATTTTTCCATATCACTATCTTCAACATGATAAGCTTGCCTTAATTGCTCCACTTCTTCTTTCGTATCAAGGAATGTGGTATTTAATTCATTTAATGAGTTCTCATAACTTGGCATCTTTGTTTCCAAATAATTTTTGGCTATTGCTTCTTCTTCCAAAAGATCATATATCTCTTTGATTCTATCCTCGATATCCGTAATTACTTCTTCTATACCGGAAGTATCACCGCTCTCCAATGCACGAACACTATTTAAAAGTCGTTCCTGATATGTATAGATCTCTTTCTCTAATTCAAGTGAATCGATATGATAACCACCAGCCTTCATCTCATTTAGTCCTGAGATTAGATCCTCCAACTGGGCAGGTAAGTCCTGCTTACACTTTTTATATAGTTCAGGAAATATGTCAATCTGTGCCTGGAGATTTTCCGATTCAATCCGAAGCTGATCTGCTATCTGTTTTGCTTCCAAATAATCTCCTGAATCCACTAATTGGTTATATGTAACAAGTTGATCATCTAACCGGTCAATTTCTGATTCAAAATAAGCTTCTGCTTTACCGTATTGATAGCGATTTTGTGAAATTTTTTTACGTAATACTTTTACCTCTGGTTCAATTTCCTCAATTTCTTTACGACTTGATTCTTCCGATTCGACCAGTTCATCGACTTCCTTGAGCAAAACCTCGATCTTTTTCTCTATGGTTTGCAATATCTGTTCAACTTCATTCAACGTCTTTTTTGCTTTTGAGAAACGGTAGCGATCTGCCGCTTCTTCCGCATCAAATAAATGTTCTTCAATATCCGGCAATTCTTTAGTCAAAATATATTCCCATCGCTCTTTCCAACTTTCAAACTTTTCCTGGGTTTCGCCAGATAAATTGAGCTTTTTAATACGCCCAAGCTGTCCCGCAATATTTCTGTCCATAATGTCCATTTTCCAAGATTCATATTTATCGACGACATCATATACCCGTTTTCTTAAAATAAGTCCCGTAATTATAAGTGCGATTATTGCTAGTATAATTCCAATCATGTATCCCATATATATTGCGCCTCCTAACTAATTCCCATATAAGAGGTTGGATGTGCGAAAGCCTCTTGAAGAACAAGTATTTAAAAAATTAACTTCTATAAAATTATATAGTAACTATGATACCATGTTACCAGCATATTTGGCTAAAGAAATACAAAAAAATTGACATTTCGTCAATATTTTTATGGATTTACGAATGAGGAACATTATTTTGCGTAGCCACTCCATTCTGGATAACGATAAAATCAAGCCATTGATGAATGCTATTTACGTATTTTTTTTCAAAAATATTATGGGAATATGCTCCAATTACATGATCCTTCCATTCGCGCTGCAGTACATAAGGTGTTATCAACATACCCTTAAGCTGCATTAATAAAAATTGCTGGTCAAATTCATTTTTTTTCCTGTCATTTCTTTTGAGTGCAGCAAAGAATGTACTGCTGATAAAATAATTTTCCTTTGCTAGATAGGTAACAGCCATCTCCCTTACAAATACGGAATCAAGGGAAAGTTCCCGGTGAATAAAACAAGAGAATTGATGATTACTTTGTTTGTATTGTATAATAGCAGAAATTAATTGTTTTAATCTATCTAATGCAGGTAATGATTCGGATTGATCCAGAGATTCTTCCATTGTAGTTAAATATGCTTCATAATATTGTGTTACTGCATACTCTAGCAGGCCTTGTTTACTTTTAAAATAGTAACTGATCAGTGAAACATTTACAGATGCTTTTTCTGCTATATCTCTTACAGAAGTACCACTGAACCCTTTTTGAAAAAACAAGGAAGATGCAGCGTCAATGACCTTTTTTTGTGAGGGATTTCTTTTCATTTCCATTCAACTCCTTATATGTCTTTTACGACAAATCGGCTGATAATCCTGCAAGTTAATATCGACAAATAATACTGCTGCTGTCAATATTTGTTTGATCTTGGCACAAGCATTAATTATGAAAGGAAAATGTATATGTTTCAAGCCACAGCGTATCCAGAAAAAAAAGTAAAGGATTATGAGCTTTTATTAAAGCAGTTAACGGCTTTAGTAGAAGATGAAAAAGATTCGATTGCAATCCTTTCCAATACCTCCGCTTTATTGAATCAATTTTTGAATGAAATAAATTGGGTTGGTTTTTACATATGGAAAAATGACGAACTCATCCTTGGACCTTTTCAAGGGCTTCCCGCCTGTGTCCACATTGACTACGATAAAGGTGTATGCGGAACCGCAGTTAAAGAACGCCGGACACAGCGTGTAGCCGATGTTAATCAATTCCCTGGACATATCGCCTGTGACAGTGCGAGCAAATCTGAAATTGTTGTTCCGATAAAGGTAGACGGATTTGTTTACGGGGTGCTTGATATCGACAGTCCGACCATAAACCGGTTTGATGAAACAGACGAGGAATATCTTGAAAAGTTTGTACAGATACTGGAAAAGCAATTAACTCTTTAAAAAACCTGACTTTTGCCAAGTCTTTTCGATGGGACTGCGATTACTCGTCCCAAATGTTTTCGATGGGACGAGTAATCGCAGTCCCAAGCGTATAGACAGTCTTCTGGTTAAATTAATTGTTTTCATTATAGATGGTGGCGGTATGCTCTTAGCCGCACATTGATTTCTTCCCTGCAATTAAAAGCCAGTGGCTAATTATTCGGCCACTGGTTCCTTTTTTAAACCTTATATTTCTATTCTATTATAACTTCATTTTTCCTACTTAAATTCCAATAAATAGTCTTATATAAAATCTTTTGTTGACTTCTTACCTTATTCCCTATATACTATTCTTTGTGTAAAATAATAAAGGTAGCCTATGTGTACCGACGTTTGTAGCCATTTTGTTCCTTATTCTATTTAAGGTGTATCGTGTAACTCTCAGCTGCTGGAGCGATGGTACATGAAAACATAATGGTCAGGCGGAATGGAACACGCTCTCTTATTTTATGCAAATAAAATAATAAAGGAGGAAATGTCTTATGGCTCGCTATACTGGATCAGTATGGAAAAAATCACGTCGTCTCGGCATTTCATTAACTGGAACTGGTAAGGAATTAGATAAACGCCCTTACGCTCCTGGTCAGCATGGACCAAACCAACGCAAGAAAATCTCTGAATATGGCCTGCAGCTGCAAGAGAAACAAAAACTTCGTTACATGTACGGATTAAATGAACGTCAATTCCGCACATTGTTTAACAAAGCTGGTAATATGAAAGGTATCCATGGTGAAAACTTCATGATTCTACTTGATTCCCGCCTTGATAACCTTGTATACCGCTTAGGACTTGCGCGTACACGCAGACAATCACGTCAGCTTGTAAACCATGGTCATGTTTTAGTTGATGGTGGACGCGTTGATATCCCATCCTACAGTGTAAAACCAGGTCAAACTATCGGTTTACGTGAAAAATCCAAAAACCTCGATATCATTAAAGAGGCTTTGGAAGTAAACAACTTTGTTCCTGAATATGTAACATTTGATGCAGATAAAATGGAAGGAACTTACTCTCGTTACCCAGAGCGTTCCGAACTTCCAGCTGAGATTAACGAAGCACTTATCGTTGAGTTCTACTCTCGTTAATAAAATCGTTTCGTATAATACAGTAATTAAAACCCTCAGAATCTTATTAATAAGATTCTGAGGGTTTTTTTGGCAGTTAAGAATGTATAAAAACTGGCAGTATATCACTACTTTGTCAGTAAATTTCATTCAGTGGATGCGCTCCTTTTCAACAGGCTGCATCCACTTCTTTATTTTACTGATAGCTGATAAGGAAGTATTTTTTCTTCCCACGACGGATGACAGTGAACTGATCTTCAATCCGGTCTTCTTGTGTTAAGGAATAATCCAATTCCTTCGTACGCTCACCATTTATATAAATAGCCCCATTTTTAATATCTTCCCTTGCCTGTCTTTTGGAAGAGGAAATCTCTGCGTCCACCAACAGTTCAATAAGTCCCCGTTCTTCTTTGACCACTTGATGGGTTGGTACACCCTTGAATCCCTGCTTAATCTCTGGAGCTGACAACTCTTTCAGATTTCCACTGAAAAGCGAGGCTGAAATTTTTTGAGCTTGATTCAATGCTTCCTGACTGTGTACGTCCCTGGTCATTTCTTCAGCCAGACGTTTCTGGGCAGTTCGTTCTTCCGGTTTCGATTTAACTTCATCTTCCAATTGTGCCACTTCTTCTTCAGATATAAATGTAAAGTAGCGGAGGAATTTTATGACATCACGGTCATCTGTATTGATCCAGAATTGGTAAAATTCATATGGTGTCGTTTTCTCAGGATCCAGCCAAATCGCTCCGCCTGCTGTTTTCCCAAATTTAGTTCCATCTGCCTTGGTAATCAATGGGACAGTAAGACCATAAACCTTGATTTCTTGATCGTCATCTCCTCTTGAACGGCGGATCAATTCCATCCCTGCTGTTATATTCCCCCACTGGTCACTGCCGCCAAGTTGTAAAGTACAATTTTCCTGTTCATATAATTTTAGAAAATCCAGGGATTGCAGAATCATATAGCTGAATTCTGTAAAGGTAATCCCCTGTTCAATCCGTGCAGATACAGATTCCTTTGCCAGCATATAATTAATTCCAAAATGCTTCCCTGCATCTCGCAGAAAATCAATGATCGTCATGCTGGCAAGCCAGTCATGATTATTTCTGGAAAGAACGGGATTTTCTCCCTGATCAAAATCGAGCAACCGATCAATTTGCTGCCTGATTTTTTCACTGTATGCATGAACAACAGCTTCTTCATTTAAGGAGCGTTCACTCGTACGACCGCTCGGATCACCAATCATACCTGTTCCTCCACCTACTAAAGCAATTGGTTTATGGCCTGCTTTTTGAAATCTCTTTAACATGGTGATAGGCAGCAGATGCCCGATATGCAGACTGTCCGCCGTTGGATCAAAACCAATATATAAAGTGACCTGATTATCTATCAAATGCTTCTTTAAACCTTCCCTATCCGTCACTTGATGTATTAACCCACGAGTTTCTAAATCCTGTAATATATCCATATCATTCACACTCCATCTGATTTTTTGCATAAAAAAATCCCGTTCCTCAAAAAGGGACGAGATAAACACGCGGTACCACCCTTGTTGCAAATTAATTGCCACTTGGGATTGTTAACGATGTCTCCACCGTTTCTAATAAAAGATAATTAAAGAAATGAAAATGCTCCAATTCTTCACTTATCCATAGAAAATACTCCAGAATGTAATTCGCTAAGGCAAATGTATACCGGCTTACACCGTCCGCCGGCTCTCTTTTATAGGGATCTGCAAAGCTACTGCGTTCCTTCTGCGTAAAATTTATATTATATATATTCTTACCATATTCCTAAAAATAAAGCAATATCTATTTATTTTTTCTACTACCCAAATTCCTCTTATGCTATAATTGAAATGAATTTTGGGAGGTTTTTCGATGGACATAAAAGAAATTTTTTATAAATATAAACAGAAAGTGCAGGAATTATGGAAGGATGGAAAAATCCAACGTTCATCACGCATTACGTATGATGTTTTTTGGAATATTATTTTATTTTTTCTTGTTATTGGTTTTATCGGATTATTTTTCGCCGGTGGTATTGGAGCAGGATATTTCGCTTCGCTTGTCAAAGACGAGCCTGTAAGAAGCTATGAAGACATGGAAGCAGACATTTACGACTATAGTGAAACATCCAAATTATATTTTGCTGGAGAGCAATACTTCGGTGATATTCGTTCAGATATTCACCGGGAGGAAACGGAACTCGAAAATGTGGCTGATGTGCTCATTGATGCAGTTATCGCTACAGAGGATGAGTATTTCGAAGTGCATGAAGGGATTGTACCGAAAGCAATTTTTCGTGCAATGGTACAGGAAGTCACAAATGCCTCTGTTCAAACAGGTGGTAGTACATTAACCCAGCAACTTATTAAAAATCAGGTTCTGACAAATGAAGTTTCTTTTGAACGAAAAGCAAAAGAAATTTTATTAGCATTACGGTTGGAACGCTTTTTTGAGAAAGATGAAATATTGGAAGCCTATTTAAATATTGTCCCTTATGGTCGCGATGTATCCGGAAGAAATATTGCTGGTATACAAACCGCTGCACAGGGAATATTTGGTCTTGATGCAGATGAGGTAAATCTTCCTCAGGCTGCCTACCTGGCCGGATTGCCACAAAGCCCGTCTTCCTACACACCATTTACCAATACAGGTGGTGTGAAGGAAGAAGAAGGATTACAGCCCGGATTAAACCGGATGCAAAGTGTACTGGACCGGATGCTTGATTCCGAGTATATTACACAGGAAGAATATGATGAAGCAAGCAGTTATGACATTGTTGCGGATTTCAGAGAAGACTATCAATCACCAATCGAAACATATCCTTACTTGACATATGCATTGCAGGAAGAAGCAAAGGAGAAACTTACCAAAGTACTTGCCGAAGCGGATGGCTATACCGCAGAAGATCTTAATAATGATGCAGAATTAAAGGAAGAGTATGAAATGAGCGCTGACCGTGACCTGAGAAATAAAGGCTATCAGATTCACTCTACCATCGATAAGGAAATCTATGATGCAATGAAGCAGGTTACGAAAAACTTTGAAAACTTTGGTCCTGACACGGTAACAACTGTTGAATTTGCGGATGGAAAACAGGAAATCAATCAGCAGGTTGAAGCAGGTGCTATTTTAATAGAAAACAATACAGGCAGAATTATTAGTTTCGTAGGTGGCCGTGAATATACAGATGAAGATCAGGTGAACTATGCACTAAATGCACCTAGATCCAACGGCAGTACAATGAAACCTTTACTCGTCTATGGCCCAGCGATGGAAGTAGGCGCGATTCAGCCCGGCACTCCTGTCCTGGATGCGAATTTACCGACAGCGAGTGGCTATAATCCCAACAATTACAGTGGTACCCACTATGGTCTCGTACCTGCGCGGAAAGCTTTATATAATTCCTATAATAATTCCACAGCCAGAATATACGAACAAATAATGGCCGGAAATCCGGTGGAAAAATATCTTGAAAAAATGGGGATTACCAGCCTAGGTGAAAATGAATACGCAAATCCATCTCTTTCCATAGGGGGTACTACAAATGGTATTACCGTCGAGGAAAACGTGAATGCATTTGCAACTTTCGGGAACAATGGTAAATTTGCCGATGCTTATATGATTGAAAAAATAACTACCGAAGATGGAGAGACCATTTATGAAGAGGAAAGTGAACCTGTAGAGGTATTCTCTCCGCAGACAGCCTATTTAACTGTCGACATGATGCGGGATGTTATGGACAAAGGTACAGGAACTTATGTTAATACACAATTAGCGAATCCTGGTGTTGATTGGGCAGGAAAATCAGGTACGGCACAAAATTGGAAAGATGTCTGGTTTGTTGGCACAAATCCAAACGTAACATTTGGTACATGGATGGGCTATCGGTTTGAGGATTCATTATACCGCTCATCTGATCCACAGGGACATAGTCACAGAGTTCAGCGATTTTGGGCTCAATTGATCAATAATGCGGCAGAGGTGAACCCGGAATTAGTTACACCGTCATCCCCCTTCCAACAACCGGAGGGAATAGTCTCACGCAGTTACTGTGCAATATCAGGAATGCTTCCATCAGATCTTTGTGAACAGGCTGGTTTAGTAAAAACCGATCTGTTTAATGCAAACTTTGTACCAACGGAATCAGATGATAGTTTAATACGGGGAAACAATCTAATTGTAGACGGGCAAGCAGTATCTCCAGGATCAAATACACCTAGTGAATTCGCCGATAGTAATGGCCTGACATTTAACCCGGAATTCCTGGCAAGAAAAGGCTATGATAGGCTTAACAGCATTACACAGCTTTATCCGAATACAAATAGAGACTTGTGGGAAAAAATTGGAGCACCTGGCTCAAGCAGTGGAGGAACGATTGAAAATGATGGTAATCCCCCATCCCCTCCTGCTTCCTTAAATGTATCAGGAGGCAACTTAACCTGGAATCAGTCAAGCAATTCAGATGTTGTCGGTTATCGAATATTCAAAGCGTCGGGACCGGAAAATGATTTCAGTCTGGTTGGCGACACTACAGGTACAAGCTACTCTATAGATAATAATAACGCTGTTTATCATGTAAAAGCTGTTGATTACTTTGGCTTGGAATCTTCCGCCTCAAGTCAAGTTATTGTCGGTGAACCGGAGGAACCAGAAGGCGATACTCCAGATGATGAACAAGACAGCAATGAGAATAACACAGAAGAAAATAATGAGGATAACAGTAATCCTACAGATGAAGAAGCAAACAATGAAAGTAATAATAGTGAAGATAACAACAGTAATAATGATGAGGAAAACGAAGAAGAAAATAACGATGGAAATAATGAAGAAAACGATGAAAGCAGCGATGATAACAATAGCTCAGATTAGAAAACTAAACATTGCTTGTAATCATATGAATTCTTTTTTGAAGGAGCCCGTTTATGTACAAAGGGCTCCTTCTTTTGTCCTCATTATTTTTTCGCAAATTACTAAAAATTATAGCCATAATAAGGTATAATAAAAGTGAAAGCGTATTATTATTGTGATTTCAAACAGGTGGTGAAATGATGAAGCATATGAAGACCTTTCATTCTATAATACATGATACTTCCAAAGATACAGTTACGATTGAAGGTCCACTAGAAGCAGAAGATTTAAAACCATATCAATTCCATGAACAATTAACAGCATTTCGTCCGGCTAATAAACAATTTGAAGCACTACTAAGTATTGCCGATTTTCCGGAAGGGAGAATTATCGTCGCACGAACAGATGATACAATTATTGGATATGTCACCTATTTACATCCAGATCCAATGGAAAGATGGTCACAATTTAACATGGAAGATCTTATTGAATTAGGAGCTGTGGAAGTAATTCCCAGATTTCGTGGCACTGGTGTAGCATCGAGGTTATTAAAGGTTTCGATGATGGATGATTACATGGAAAATTATATCGTGATATCAACGGAATACTATTGGCATTGGGATTTGGATGGAACAAGGCTAAGTATCTGGGATTATCGGAAAATGATGGAAAAAATGATGGCAGCTGGTGGATTGATACCTTCTACAACAGATGATCCCGAAATTATTTCTCATCCGGCAAATTGTCTGATGGTACGGATAGGAAAAAATGTGCCCGAAACATCCATGAAAGATTTTGATAAACTGCGATTTCTCCAGCGTCACCAATATCGGAACATGAGGGAGGGATTCTAGATGCTGGTCGAGGAAATCATGAAAACAGAAGTTATAACGCTGCCACCTACTGCTTCTATTGCAAAAGCATTGGAATTGCTGCAAACAAACAAAATAAGACATATCCCAATTGTTGATGAAGCAAAGGCAGTAATTGGCATTGTGTCTGACCGTGATGTACGTGATGCGAGTCCTTCTGTTTTTTACAGAAATGCAGATAAAATTGAATTACAAAATGAAATTCAGTCAATCATGAGCCACCCCGTTGTAACGGTACACCCAATGGACTTTGTTGAGGAAATTGCCAGTATATTTTATGATGAAGAATTTGCTGCCCTGCCTGTAGCTAAAAATAATAGACTTGTTGGCATCGTTACAGAAAAGGATATGCTTCATACATTAATCCAGTTAACCGGAACCAACGTACAAAGCTCACATATCGAAGTTAAAGTACCACACAGGCCTGGCATCCTTCCAGAGGTGGCTGCAATCTTTGGTCAACGAAAAGTAAATATCGTGTCTGTTTTAATTTATCCATTTAAAGATGATCCGGCATTTAAAATTCTTGTATTCCGTATTCAAACGATGAATCCGATGCCTGTTATACAGGATTTAAGGGAAGCTGGTTATGAATTAATGTGGCCAAATAATATATCGGAGCCAAACGTATGACTTGCAATGCTTCCTTCATTTATTCAGATAATCTATTAACCTATCATTTTCACCCGGATCATCCTTTCAATCAAAAAAGGGTTGAGTTGGCAAAAAATCTATTGGAGACAACAGAGATGCTCCAACCTGAAGACATTACAGTACCCCGAATAGCAACAGATGAGGAGCTATCCCTTTTTCATGACCGTTCCTATATAGAAGCACTAAAAAAAGCCAGTAACGGGCATTTGAAAGAGAGTGAAGGCTTAGAGTATGGGGTGGGTACGGAAGACACACCTATGTTTCCCGGAATGCATGAGGCATCTGCATATCTGGTTGGGGGAAGTCTGACAGCGGTAGATACCGTATTGGAAGGCAGGGCCAAACATGCACTCAATTTGGGAGGCGGACTCCATCATGGTTTTAAAAGAAAAGCAGCTGGATTCTGTATATATAATGATGGTGCAGTAGCTATTAAATACATCCGAAAAAAATATGATTTAAAAGTATTGTATGTCGATACTGATGCACATCACGGTGATGGTGTGCAATGGGCATTTTACGATGACCCCAATGTTTGCACATTTTCCATACATGAAACAGGCAGATACTTATTCCCAGGAACTGGAAACGTTAATGAACGTGGCATTAAAGAAGGACATGGCTATAGTTTCAACCTTCCAATTGACGCCTTTACCGAAGACGAATCTTTCCTGCATATTTATGAGTCAGCTTTTAGGGAAATTGCAGAATTTTTCCAACCAGATGTAATTGTAACGCAGAATGGGGCAGATGCACATTGCTTTGATCCCTTGACCCATTTATGTACAACAATGAAAACCTATGAAAAGATACCTCAACTGGCACATGAGTTAGCACATAAATACTGTGATGGTAAGTGGATTGCACTTGGCGGTGGCGGTTATGATATATGGAGAGTTGTCCCACGTGCTTGGGCACAGATTTGGAATATCATGAAAACAGGGAATGCGGTAGAAGGAAATATTCCTACATCCTGGTTAACCAAATGGCAGAAAGAAGCCCCGGTAACTTTACCGAGTCGTTGGGAGGATTCAAAAGATATTGTACCAAACATTCCTAGAAAAGCTGACATAACAGAAAAAAATGAAAAACTATTAATGAAACTACTTAAATATACAACACGCATCAAATAGAAAAGGGGGAGTTGGTGTTTAATTGTCAACTCCCTCCTCTATGTCGATGGATACATCTTCCATAATTATAATTTCAACTCTTCTGTTTTTACTCATATTATCCGGATTGGTGTTCGGTACCAATGGTTCTGTTTCACCATAACCAACAATGGAAAACCTCTCCTGATAAACATCGTTTTTCTCGACTAAATACCTTACGACACTACTCGCTCTAGCACCAGATAATTCCCAGTTTGAAGGATAACGGTAACTTAACATCGGCTTACTATCTGTATGCCCTTCTACCCTAATATCGTTGGGGATGTCGTTTAAAAGTGTACCAATCCGATTTAAAAAAGGTTCACCTGATTCCAGGATATTTGCCTCACCGGAATGGAATAAAATACTCTCTTGAAGTACCAGAATCACACCTCGCTTTGTCCTCGAAGCAGTTATTACATTGTTCAAATCATTCTCATTTAAATAACGTTCTACATTCTGCATGAGTGCATCCAGTGAATCTTCCTGTTGAGCTGAATCGTCTCTGTCATTTCGATCCGGCAAATCGGTCGGGGTCTCGAATTCATTTGACAATTCTCCACTTTCTCTGTCACTGGTGTTTTCCGTAGGATTCTCCATTGGAACAGGGGACGGTTGGAAGTCAAAAATCATTCGGTTTTGAAATGAATCGGATACTGCATCAAATTTAATCTGATCTATTTGCGACATAGAAAAGAGTAAAATAAAAAAGACTAATATAAGTGTTACCATATCCGAATATGTAACCATCCACTTGGGGGCACCACTATGCTTCTTACGTCTCCCTATTTTACGCTTCATTTACGCTTTCCTCCGTAAAATCTGCATCAGCTTCTTGTCTTAATTTCATTTTTTTAGGAAGAAAAGCACTTAATTTCTCTTCCAAAATTCTTGGATTCTGTCCGGACTGTACGCCAATGATACCTTCTATAATAATTTGTCTCGTAAATATTTCCTCTTCGGTTTTACCTTCCAACTTGCTTGCCATGGGACTAAAAACCAGATTTGCCAGCACTGTACCATAAAGTGTTGTTAATAGTGCTACAGCCATGCTTGGCCCAAGCGTCTCGGGATCATTTAATGTGTTCAACATAAGAACCAGACCTACTAATGTACCTATCATCCCCCAGGCCGGAGCATATTCTGCAGCTTTTTCTACGAGCAGCCGGCCTCTATAATGTCGATCATCCATCGCTGTTATTTCTGCATTCATAATGTCACGAATCATCTCAGGTTCAATCCCATCCACTGCAAGAAGTATTCCCTTGCGGATAAAATCATCCTCAACATCTTCCAATTCATTTTCTAAAGCAAGGAGTCCCTCTCTTCTTGCACGATCGGATAAGCGGATAAATAAGCGGATTAACTCAGGTAAACGTTGATCATTTTTGCTGAATGCTTCTTTTAATACTTTGTTTGCCAGTAGAATTTGCTCGAAATTAAACGTAATGAGCATGGATGCTATCAAACCGCCAATTACTATAAAAATGGAAGCCACATCTATAAAGGAAGCAGTTCCTTCTGTTCCACCATTCCAGGTAATTGCCAGCATAATCATAATAAAACCTAATGTAATGCCGATTGGAGTCAATATATCTCGTTTTCTCATATTCCCTCTCCCCAACTTATTTAGAAAACCTGGCTTAGCGCCAAGACTCATATCCAGACAAATGACACTTCGTATAGTTAGATATCTGTTGAATACCATCTGTCTGTTACTCTTTATATCGGCATATTATCTATTTAGTTGAGTTTCTTTTTTCAATTCGATGTGGCAAAACAACTTTTTTCTCTTCAACGGTTTCTTTATTCATATATTTAGTTAATAGTCGCATAGCTACTGCGCCAATATCATACATTGGCTGAACCACTGTAGATAGAGTAGGGCGTACCATTGTGGCTAATCTTGTGTTATCAAATCCCACTACTTCAATATCTTCCGGTACACGGTATCCTTTGTCCTGTACGCCGTGAATGACGCCCAAGGCCATTTCATCAGATGCAACAAAAATAGCACTTGGGTTCTGCCCTGCTGTCATAAGCTGATCCGCTGCTTTCAATCCAAAATCATAGGAATAATCACCAGAAGTTACAATCAACTCTTCTTTCACAGAGATAGATGAATCCTTCAGCGCCCGTAAATAACCCTCATATTTAAGCTGGTTGATTGTGGTATCTTCCTCTCCTGAAATAAATGCTGGATGCCCACTGTCTTTATCAATTAAAAATTTCGTTGCTTCATAGGCCGCTTCTTCATAATCGATATTTACTGATGGTATCTGTCCACTTTCATCATAGGCTGCAGCTAATACTACCGGTACAGAAGCACTTTCAAATTGCTGTATATGTTCTTCTGTTATATTTCCCCCCATAAATAATATACCGTCCACCTGTTTTTCAAGCATCGTATTAATTAGTTGTAATTCTTTATCTTTATTCTGATCAGAGTTACTTAAAATCATATTGTACTTATACATTGTGGCAATATCCTCGATTCCTCTCGCCAATTCCGCAAAAAAGATGCTGGAAATATCCGGAATAATCGCGCCCACAGTAGTTGTTTTCTTACTTGCTAACCCTCTTGCTACAGCATTTGGGCGATAGCCAAGCTGTTCAATTGTGTTTAGTACTTTTTTGCGTGTAGTTGGTTTAACATTCGGATTTCCGTTAACAACTCTTGAAACTGTGGCCATACTTACATTGGCCTCTCTTGCAACATCGTATATTGTTATTGTCATTATCATTACCTCCTAGAATAATTAGTGCCTAATCTACCTCTATTTCCTTTATAATACTCTACCATGAAAAAAATTACAAAAAATTTAAGGCTGATACACCCATACGGATGATCAGCCTTTTAGCTTTGATATTTATTATTTATATACTTATTATAAACAGGATGGCTTTACCCTTAATTTTCTTGGTATGCCAAACGATCTTTCATTTCGGTCAGTTCATCAATAAATGTATTAAATGTCGGAATATCCATTTGTTGCGCGGAATCTGACAGCGCTACTGCAGGATCAGGATGTACTTCAGCCATAACTCCATGTGCCCCAATTGCTAAGGCTGCTTTTGCTGCTGGCAGTAATAGATCTCTTCTTCCTGTCGAATGGGTTACATCGACCATTACTGGTAAATGCGTTTCCTGTTTTAATATTGGAACCGCTGAAATATCCAGCGTATTTCTTGTAGCTTTTTCATATGTACGAATACCTCGTTCACATAAAATAATATTACCATTTCCCCGTGACATGATGTACTCTGCAGCATTGATAAATTCAGAAATTGTCGCTGACAAGCCCCGTTTCAATAACACTGGTTTATTGACGTCTCCTGCTGCCTTCAACAACTCAAAGTTCTGCATGTTTCTGGCACCTATCTGAATGACATCAACATAGTCAAGTGCTTCTTCAATATGTGCAGGATTAATGATTTCACTTACAACGGCCAAGTCATGCTCTGCTGCTGCTTTTTTCAAAATTTGCAGCCCTTCAACCCCTAGTCCCTGGAAATCGTATGGTGAAGTTCTTGGCTTAAATGCCCCACCGCGAAATAGTTTGATTCCTTTTTTACTGACAGCTTCAGCAACTTTCGACACCTGTTCATAGCTTTCAACTGCACAAGGCCCCATAACAAACTGTGCTTCTCCATTCCCAATCTGAGCACCTTTTATATCAATGATTGTATCCTCCGGTTTCTTTTTCCTGGATACTAATAATGCTTTCCGGTTATCATCTATCTGTAATTCAAGACTTGCTTTAAAAATTTCTTTGAAAATGTGTTCAATCGTTGACTTCTCAAAAGGACCATCATTTTGTTCTGTAATTTTATCCAGCATGTCCCTTTCACGTAATGGATCAAATCGCTTAATACTTTGCTTGGTTTTTATTTGACCTATTTGCTGTACACTTTTAGCACGTCGGTTAATTAACTCCAATATTTCAAGGTTTATGTCATCCAGTTGGCTTCTTAATTGTTCCAATTCATTTTGGCTCATTTTCCTGCACTCCCCTATTATCTATTGTTGTAATTAATTTTAATAATTAGAAACCATTATAACGAAAAACTACCTCTTTGTCATTAATAAATTAAATATAATGGAAATTCTTTTGCGGTTTTGAAAATTTAAATCCTTTGGATGGTAACTAGTATCCGTTTTTGATGTTTCTGCAATTCGACAGTTCACAGACTTTATTTACTTCTGACAATATATTGATTGGATATAAAAAGACTACAGTAGTTAAAACTGCAGTCTTTTTATATATTATTTATTGCTTGTTTCCACTTCATTAGCTGCATCTTCAATTGCATCAGCAACTTCTTCTGCTGCTTCCAGGGCTTCATCTTGTTTGTTTCGCTGTTTTTGCAATCTTACTTGTGCTTGCTTTGTTAATTCCTTTGTTTTTTCAGATGCTGATTTTGACAGCTGTGCTGTTGAATCCATTGCTTTTCTTTTTAATTCTGAACCTGTTGTGTATGCTTTATCTCTCCAACCGGCACTTTTTTCTGATGCCACATCTTTCCACTCATATGCGCGTCCTTTTACTTGACTCGCTCCCTGATTAATATCTCCCCTTAACTCTTTACCGGATTTTGGTGCGAAAACTAGTGCAGCTGTTGCACCTACAATTCCACCAATTAATGTTCCAATCATGAAGTCCTTTGTGTTAATGTTGTTACTGTTGTTATTGTTGTTACTGTTGTTATTGTTGTTCTCTCCCATTTCGAATTCCTCCTCTTATGTTTACGCATATACTATTTTATTTTTTGCGTCTGTTCCATAAATCCATTGCTGCTGATCCCCATTTAACCGCTTGAGAGACCTTTTCATCATCTTGTGCGGATGCTCGTCCAATACTGTTTGAAAGTTGCTGTAAGGACTGATTAAAGTCTCTTATCGACTCACCAATCCCTTTTGCACCGTCAAACAATCCATTTAGTTTCGTGGATTTTTCATTCACATCATCCGCCAGTTTATTCGTTTTAGTTAACAGCTCGGTTGTTTCTGATGTTACGCCCTGCATTTGTTTCTCCAGGCCTTCTAATGTATTTGACACATTATTTAATGTGCTTTTTGCTGCTTTCAAGGTGATTGCCAAATAAACTACAAGTACCACAAAGGCAAGTGCAGCAATCAATGCAGCAATATATAACATGACTTCCATCTCAATTATCACTCCTTTAATCATATATTATTGTGTCAAGTAGTGCGAAAATGTCTTGTTATAAACCACATCATTCCATATAGTAGCTTTCTATAAATAATAACCCTTCACCATCATGATTAAACATGTAAATACTAGAAATAATAGATGTCATAACAAATCCTCTATATAATACCCATCAAAAAGCCCTATAGTAATTATTCGACAAACATGTTCAAATCCCTTTTATTTTTTTGAATTTAAATCATATGTAAAAAGAGTCCGTATTTCAGAAGACTCTTTTGTTCGCAAACAGGAAAGCATGGCACCTTCCTGCTGCATAAGTGATAACTGCATGAAGGCTTGGTGGTGAATCGGGATTTTCTTATTTATTCACTTTAATTTTTTCCTCATAAGCCTGCTGGAATTTTTGAATATCTCCTGCGCCCATGAAAATTAGCACACTGTCTTTATATTGTTGTAAAACCTCTGTATTGGATATTTCCAATACATTTGCTTCATCAATTAATTTCTGCAAATCAGTAATCGTAAGTTTTCCGGATTCTTCTCTGGCAGAGCCAAAAATATCACATAAGAAAACGTGATCAGCCTTGCTTAAACTATCCGAAAATTCCTGTAGAAATGTTTTTGTTCTTGTAAATGTGTGGGGCTGAAAAATAGCTACAATTGATTTATCCGGATACTTTTTGCGTGCTGATTCGATTGTTGCAGTAATTTCTTTTGGATGGTGTGCATAATCATCCACCAAAATTTGCCTACCTACTTTTTTCTCCGTAAATCGACGCTTCACACCCTGAAATGTACTTAAATGTTTAATATCTTCCGCACTAATACCCTCATATTGGCATATGGCTATAACAGCCAATGCATTGAGAACATTATGATCACCATACATTGGTATTGTGAATGTATCATAATACGTATTTCTTACAAATACATCAAATTCTGTTCCCTGTTCAGTTTCTTTTACATTTTGAGCCTGGAAATCATTGGTGTCCAGAAAACCATAATATACAACAGGGACCTTCGCCTGTATTTGTTGTAATTCTTCATCATCCCCACATGCAATAATGCCTTTTTTAACTCTGTCTGCCATCGATTGAAAAGCATCAAACACATCATCAATACTCGTAAAATAATCCGGATGATCAAAATCAATATTGGTCATAATCGCATAGTCAGGTTCATACTTTAGGAAATGACGCCGGTATTCACATGCTTCGAATACAAAATACTCACTATCTACATGTCCATTGCCTGTACCGTCACCAATTAAATAAGAAATAGGAAAGGCATCATTTAACACATGAGCCAAAAGCCCGGTCGTAGACGTTTTGCCATGGGCACCGGTAATGGCAATACTTGTGTATTGTTTCAACCATTCTCCTAAAAATTCATGATATCTGTAAAAAGGTACTCCCCGCCTGATTGCTTCTTTAATTTCTACATTATCCTCAGAAAATGCATTTCCTGCAATGACAGTATGATTATCTTTGATGTTAAGCTCTGAAAAAGGGAGAATCGGAATATTTTTTTCCTCTAATGCCTGTTGTGTATAAAAACGCTTTTTAATATCAGATCCTTGCACAGTTTCTCCAGAATCATGAAGAATCTGTGCCAGCGAACTCATTCCCGTCCCTTTAATACCAATAAAATGGTAAGTTGTCATAAAATGAACCTCCAAATTTGCATGAAAAAGATTAAAATCTTTAAATTTATTTTATTGTTATTTGTTCACAGTTTATGAAAATATAAACAACTTTTATAAACTAAAATTCCTATAGTCATTTTATCATTATACCAAAACTTAATCTGGAATAAAATAAAAAGCAGGTATCAAATTTATACCTCATTGTTTCCGTAAAATTTTACCTCTTCCAGCCTTGGATTCGGCCGGTATCTCCGACCTTCTTTTGCAGCATGTGAACCATTTAATAAAACATTGTCTCCCGTAAATCCAATATTAAGCTTTAATAGACTGCGACCTACTCCATATATATCTACAGGGACACCTAGTCTTTCAAATTCTGCAATACGATCCTCGTTAAATCCGCCAGTTACTACTATTTCCACATGGGTATAACCGTCATCATCCAATGCTTTCCTTAAGGCAAAAATAAGCTGAGGATTAACACCTCTGGGGTCAAACGTGCCCATTAAATGGTGATTTCTCAGAAAGTATTTATCGACTAGTGTACGTGATGTATCAAGACGAACGGATTTCAATTCTTTTCCAAATTCCCTTGCAACTTTTAAAGAATCTGTAATCACGTCATTGTTATAATCTACAAGTGCAGCAAGTTCATCATCCGGATACATTTCATGATAGGCCCTGGACGCTGCCACAATATCTCCTCGAAACATTTGAATTAAAGCATGCGGCATTGTTCCCATACCTTCTTTTCCCCACCATTCATTCATCGCATGGGTTGCCTGGGCAGTCGATCCGCCAATAAAAGCTGCATACCCATCTCCTGCCTGTTGTGTATAGTGGTCATCTCGGTCCCCCATGAAGATAACCGGTTTTTGTTTTCCCGAAGTTCTCGCTGCTTTTACAACATTGTATACATTTGTTGCCACAGATGTTCTTCTTGCTAATATTCCATCAATAATCCCTTCCAAAAAACCAAACTGCTGATACTGCCCTGAAATTGTCATGATGGACTCATATGGAGTGATTTTATCTCCATCCTTTAATGATTTTATTTCAAGGGTTTCCGGATTTTTTGCAAATGTATGTAATAATGCGATTACTTCATCCGTACCGCACAATACAGCTTCTTCTTTTTGAAAAAACTGCATGGTGACATAATTATCCGGTAATTTTTTTTCAACTATTTCTTTCGTCTTAAGAAAATAAACAGCTGAAAACCAGCCCTCTTCTATCCGCTCATCAAATTTGAATGTATTATTCGTTAATCGTTTGATTTTACCTGACAGCTTTTGCTCTATTTCTTTCATCTCAAGTTTCTCCTTAGGAATGATGTTCTGTGTTCTGTTTAATAATATATAAATCTTTGAAAGTTAACAAGAGTTTACATTTCTTCCAATTGTGATTTTGTAACCAGTACTTCTCTGGGCTTACTTCCGTTTTGCCCGGAAATAATACCTCTGCTTTCCAATGAATCAATCAATCTTGCTGCCCGGTTATAACCTATTTTGAAGTGTCTTTGTAATAAGGACGTACTTGCACTATTTTGATTAAGTACAAAACGTACAGCTTCTTCAAGTAATACATCCTCTTCTTCATCCGCTGTTGCCTGTTCCAGGAGTTGTTCCTGTTCGAATAGATAGTTTGGTGAAGCGATTGTTCTAGCATAGTTTGTCACACGTTCTATTTCTTCATCAGATACAAATGGTCCTTGAAGCCGTATACTTTTGCCAGCACCATTCTCCACAAACAGCATGTCACCTTTACCTAAAAGTTTTTCTGCACCACTTGAATCAATAATGGTTCGTGAATCCACTTGAGAAGAAACACTGAATGCAATTCGGGTTGGTATATTTGCCTTTATGAGTCCGGTAATAACATCCACAGATGGGCGCTGTGTCGCCACAAGCAGGTGAATCCCGCATGCTCGTGCTTTTTGTGCGATTCGACTGATGGAATCTTCCACATCCTGTGGGGAAACCATCATCAAATCGGCCAACTCGTCAATGACGATAACAATGAAAGGCATCTTTTCCTGGGACCGGTTTTGATTCATGATTTTCTGATTATACCGCTCAATATCCCGTACACCTTCCTGAACGAATTTTTCATAACGTTCTTCCATTTCGTTAACTGCCCATTTCAAAGCTGCGGTTGCTGCTTTAACGTCGGTAATCACGGGGGAAACCAGATTTGGTATTCCATTATATGGAGCCAGTTCTACCATTTTTGGATCGATTAATAAGAATTTTACATCTTCATGATTTGCTTTATAAAGTAAACTGACAAGAATTGTATTAATACATACACTTTTTCCGGATCCAGTCGCCCCTGCAATTAATCCATGAGGCATTTTTTGAATGTTTGTAATCAACGGTGTCCCTTCAATACTTAGGCCTAACGCAATGGTCAATGGTGACTTGCTTTGTTTGAAATCGTCTGTTTCGAATATCCCCTGCAGTCCAACCATTTCTGCCTTTTGGTTGGGAATCTCAATACCAATGGTATTTTTTCCTGGTATTGGTGCCTCAATTCGGATATCTTTTGCTGACATATTTAATTTTAAATCGTCACTCAGATTCTTTACCTTGCTTACTTTAACACCCAATTCGGGTTGGACTTCAAATCGTGTAACAGATGGGCCCTGAGTTGCATTTACAACTTTGGCACGGACATTGAAGTGTTTTAATGTTTGTTCCAGTAATTCCTGTTGCTGTTGCACCCATATACGATCATCATTACTTTTTTCAACCGGATCATCCAACAGATAATATGGAATAAATTCGTGTTTGCTTTGTGTTTTCACCTGACTCTGGGCTGGATTGAGCGTTTGAACATGATTCTGGGCTGCCTTCCTGGCTTTTTCTTTTTCCAGTCTGTTTTTTTTATCTCTTGGTGTCATAATTACATTATATGGTATCTGTTTTTCATTTTTACTATGGTTACTTTTACTCTGTTGCAAACTGTCAGGCTGCTTCTTAGTCGTTGTTCTTTTTTCATGTTGTTCAGGTTTAGATGGCATTTCCAATTGCTGTTCCTGTACTTTCTCTTCGGTAGCAGCAACTTCACTATGTTCTACTTCATAAAGCACTGCAGAATTATCTTCTACTTCTACTGGCTCTATTTTTTCTTCTGCTTCTTCGGCTTCTTCTACTTCCACATTGTCCATTTCATAACGTTGATTCTCCTTAATTAATAAAGCCAATTCATCCTCTTTCTCTTGTTTACGTTTATATGCCGGAACATTATCCGTCTCTTTATCCTCTTTATGTTTTTGATAACCATAAATTGGAGAAGGGACCTCTGTTGGCTGAAAAGGAATATCTGTATTTTTTTTGTAAACCTTCCGTTCTTGCACAGGTTTTTCGATTTTATTCCGGCTTTTTTCCGGTTTTCTTTGTTGGTGATTTTGTTGGTGATTTAGCTGTTTTATTTGCTCATTTCTTTGTTGATTTCTTTGTTCATTTCGTTGCTCGTTTTTTTGTATATTTTCTTTTCCTGGACGATCCTTTGCCTTTTCCTCGTCTGGAATGACCGGGAAGCGAAAAGGTGCCTTTTCTGGATATTTGTATATCATTTTAGCTTCCGGACTCTGATTACGATGCGTGTATGTTTCTTCATGCCACTCTTCCTCATATTTAAATAAAAAATTCTTTATTTTTTTATTAAATTTTCCCCACACTTTTTTTCACTCATTTCTCCAGTTAAAAAATTGTTTATCATTTTCTATAATAGCAGGTATCATAGTCAAAGTGTATATCCTCATTAGAAAAATTGGCATTCCTGCAAAGACTTTATAGCGATAAAAAGCAACAAATTACGAAAAAAGCCAACGGCATGCTCGTAGCCGCCATGTTGGTTAAAGAAAAAACAACCCTCGTTTTTAAAAAACTAAGGTTGTTCTCCAATTAGAATTGAAAAGGTTCGCCTGCGGTATAGGAATCATCAAGTACAAAGATTCCTTTTTCCTTTGGTGCATTTGGTAATCCAAGCTCCTTTTGAGAACATATCATACCATTCGAAGGTACGCCGCGTAATTCTGTAGGTTCTATTTTCATTCCACCAGGCATCGTCGCCCCCACTTTTGCCACGACGACTTTCTGTCCGCTGTCAATATTTGGTGCACCACATACAATTTGCAGGTTTTCCTCACCCACATTAACCTGACATACACTTAACTTATCCGCGTTTTCATGGGGCTCTTTACTTGTAACATACCCTACGATGAATTTCGGACTTAAATCAAAGTCAAGTGCATCATCCAAATTATTTTCCCTGAATAATTCTTTTATTTGATCCAGTAATGCTTCAGTTAACGTAATTTGGCCTTCTTCTTTCAAATCAAAATAATCTTGTGCATTAAAAATGTTATAACCGAGCACCTCACCATTCGTGGCGGTTATTTTTGTAATCGGTCCATGGCTTTCATTGGAAATTTCGTAGCGGTCTCCGCCTTTTATTGGCATCATCAATACATCACCAATACCTTTTGGATTATAAAATACAAACATTTGCCTCACTCTTTTCTACTTTTTTTCAGGGCGGTTCTTTGCAAGAATAAAAATAGGGGTCAGCTTTTTGTCCTCATAAATAAAGGAAAGCGACGTAATTGGTATTCTGCCCTCCGCAAAAAACTTCATCGTCATTTGTGCCAATATATCATATCCTGTTTTGTTTTCAATATCGGCAATGATCAGTACATCCTGATGTGGCACAGCCACCGCCAGTTCACCTTTTGCGTTTGCTTTCATTTCTTCTAAAAATGCCTCGTTTAAAATGTGGCTTGCGTCATAACCATCCTGCTTGGCCACAAAATAGAAATTATTTCCAGCGACTCGGTCTGTGTTAAAATCCACGGATAATGAACGAAGATTAAAGGAGGCAATCTCATCAATCCTGCTTACAGTCCATCCTTCTTTTTCAAGGAGATTTTCATCAATCAATTGATAGGACTTCCCTAAGTCAAGTGCATAATACACTCGCGTCTCCGCCGTATGGTCCTTTGTAACAAGTGTGGTGCCAGCTTTTGTTTTCGTTGGAAAAGAAGTGGCACGAATAACTGGATAAATATTTTTTTCCATTCCGGAAAGTTGTGGATCTTCATTCATAATTCGGAGTGCTTCTGCTATATGCTCCACCAGTTCGTCAATTGCCTGCTCTCCACGTTCATTATATTTCTTAATAATATTAGGCAAAGAGATTGTCATGCCCTGCTTGGATTCTTTCCATTCAATACGAAATGTATCTTTATCTCTGTTATAGGATGTTCTATAATCTTCATTCTTCAGTCTTTCTTCCAATATTTTCTTCAGTTTTATACTGGTCATTTTCATTATTGTACCCCCTTCGAACAAAGGTGCTTTATGCAGGTAAATCTTTTATGAACTGGATAATTTCCTCTTTCGTTTTTCTGTCCTTACTGACAAACCTTCCTGCCTCTTCTCCATTATGAAATGCAAGAAAGCTCGGAATTCCAAAAATATCATGTTCTTGGCAAATTTCGATAAACTGATCTCTGTTCACTTCAATAAATGTATAGGCGGGAAATTCTGCTTCAATTTCTGGTAATTGGGGTTCAATTACGCGGCAATCCGGACACCACCCTGCTGTAAACAGCATAATCACACGTTCATTATTTTTCCATTCATTAAATTGTTCTATCGTTTCCAGTGTTTTCATTATATATCAACTCCCTTTCTTATCATAGACTTGTTTTCACTTCGTTTCAATTATCTCGATTGTTATCTATAATATGTAGAATTTACGATTGTTTACGAATAATTTTTGCCATTATATCAATTTCATTGCAGGTCTTCATGTAATTGTTTACAATTAAGAATAGATAAGAAAACTTGGTTTTTGCCACAAGATTTTCGGCATAAACCTTAGTTACATTTATGCAGAAAAAGCGTTTTAAACGCTTAACTGCTAAAAAGGTTGGAGGGATGAAGATGGAATTAACCGTTTATTTAGCTGGACAGATTCATGATGATTGGCGCGATCAATTGGAAAAGAAAGCAAAGGAAAAAAAGCTTCCATTGACTTTTGTTGCGCCACAAACAAATCACCAACGCTCCGATGATATTGGGGAAGACATTCTGGGAGAACAGCCGGGAGCTGTCTATAAAGATGATGCTGCTTCTGGTGTCAATAATTTGCGCACACAGGTATTGATGCAAAAATCAGATGTAGTTGTCGCGCTGTTCGGAGAGAAATACAAGCAATGGAATACAGCGATGGATGCCAGTGCTGCAATTACCATGAATAAACCTACGATTCTTGTCCGACCGGAAAGCTTAATTCACCCATTAAAGGAACTTTCCAATAAGGCAAATGTAACAGTAGAAACTGTTGATCAGGCATTGGATGTATTAGCTTATATTTTCGAATAACAAAAAGCAGCGGTATCTGTCCGCTGCTTTTGTTATTTCCAATATTCCCACTGCCCTCGTAATAATTTTACCACATGGACAAACATTTCCTGCCTTGAAATAAGATCATTAGTAAAAACGCCAATGGAACCTTCTTTCTTGCGGACATCTTCTTTCTTTGCATAGCTGTCCATCACATCTCCAAGCTCCACACCTTTTTTTAATTGTTCTTCAATTTCTTTTGGCAATAAGATTCTTGCACCACTTGCTGTATGTATTCGACGATCAGGTGTGACAAGGGCTCCCCAATTGCATAAGAATAAAGAATTATCAACATACATGACGCCACCTTCAAGACCTATACCAATTATACCCTCACCAGTCTCTGTACATTGTATGGCACGATTAATTGCGCCCTTCCTTGTTTCCACATCGGAAAATGGCTGGGCGGAAATATTTGACGGGACGTCCAGCGAAGTGACCTTGTATGTTGGAAATACTTCCTGTACTGCTTTTATTTTCGTCGGATTTTTTGATCCTATTATGATATTCATGTAAAATGCTCCTTCGAAACGATTAAAGCTTATAGCGCCTTATCACCCAAAGCAAAGGGAATTAATATTTCAGACCTCAAGGAAAGAAATGCTGGGTCTGGACGTAATTCATGAAAATATCAGCTGATCGGGGGTTAACTGCCTTAACTGCTGATTTATTTGAAATAACTGCCACCATCTTGATAGCAGCTATTTCTATTTAATTATACTGACGAAGCTGGTCCACTGTGTTTTGATCTGTGTTCTTAACAAGCTTCACGATTAGTTCTTTTGCCGCTGCATAATCATCTACATGGATGATAGACGCAGAGGTATGAATATAACGGGAGCATATACCAACAACTGCTGATGGTACACCCTTATTTGAAAGATGGACCCTTCCTGCATCTGTACCACCCTGTGAAATGAAATATTGATATGGTATGTCATTGGATTCCGCTGTATCGAGAATGAATTCCTTCATCTTAGGAAGTGTGATCATTGACCGGTCAAAAATACGGAGTAAAGCCCCCTTGCCCAATTGTCCGAATTCCTCACCGCTTCCGGCAGCATCATTCGCAGGGGAAGCATCCAACGCATAGAAAATATCCGGTTGAATCATATTTGCTGCAACCTGTGCCCCGCGTAAACCGACTTCTTCCTGGACTGTAGCTCCGGAATATAATTGATTTGGGATGGTTTCATTTTGCAGTTCTTTCAGTAATTCAATCGATAAACCACAGCCGTACCTGTTATCCCACGCTTTCGCCAAGATCTTTTTGCTGTTTGCCATTGGTGTAAATGGTGTAATTGGAACAATGGCCTGTCCTGGCCTGATACCGATTTTCTCTGCGTCTTCCTGATCATCGGCTCCAATATCGATAAGCATATTTTTAATCTCCATTGGCTTTTTGCGTTGTGCTTCTGTCAGATTATGTGGAGGGATGGAACCAATCACTCCAGTGACCGGACCTTTATTTGTCATAATTTGCATACGCTGTGCCAATAAAACCTGGCTCCACCATCCGCCTAAAGGCTGGAAGCGAATCATCCCGTTTTTTGTAACCTGTGTAACCATTAAACCGACTTCATCCATATGTCCCGCTACCATCACTTTCGGGCCATCAGCATTTTTAATGCCAAATACGCCTCCAAGGTTATCCTGGATAAGCTCATCCGAGTATTTTTCCAATTCCTTTTTCATAAATGCGCGTACAGGATGTTCATTCCCTGGCGCCCCTTGTAATTCTGTCAAATTTTTAAAAAGATCAAGTGTCTCTTGCTTCATTTTTTTCTCCCACCTTTAGCTCCTATGTAGTATATTCAGTATAACGGAAAGTATCGATTAGATTCCAGTATTCACTAGATTTCCAATATAATATTTTATTTTCTATTTTTCATTATTTCAGTTATACTGAATAAGAAGTATATAATGGATAAGCTGAATCAAAATATATATAGCTAGAGGTGAGAGTTAAGTGAGCAGAAAAAGAGTAATACTTGCAGCAGCATTAGGTGTTACTGTTGGTTATCTGGCAAAAGAAGTTGTGGACAACTACCAAAAAGTGACAGCAGAAAAAGCATTGAAAAATGCGAAGGAAGCATTTAAGAAAAATGGTCCGATAAGCGGTTCATGGATTTATATGAAACCGGAGGAAATTGAAAAAAATGGCTTAATGTACAACGCGTACCGCGGCGGTGTTACCCGTAATATTGACGGGGAAGCCAAACAATATGAATTTCATGTAGATGTGGAGTCAGGAGCTGTCATTGATTCAGTGCAGACATCTTCATAGAAATTTTGGCTAAACGACCAAACTTTTATGGCGATAAAGCCTTAGCCTAAACGTATACAGTAAGATAGTTATATATTCTTACCTGTCTATAAAAAAACAGCTGCTTTAGCAGCTGTTTTTTTATCTATACTCATATCTTTCCCGTTTAATCTCATTAATCTTTTCACCTGTATGGTTAAATTTCACTGCTCTAAGGTGTGCATCATGATAAAATGTATACCACGCTTGTCGTTGATAACCAAATTCCATCCATTTTTCTTTTTCATGGACCGAAGTTACTGGATAATCATCGTAGGCAAGTGCCCATAATTTATTTTGATGCGCATGTGTTGGCATGATATCCGCCATATGAATGAAGCAATCATCTCCATCTTCAAAAACAAGAATACTATGCCCGTCACTATGACCACCGGTATGAATCAGCTTTAACCCCGGAACAATCTCCATTTCTTTTTCAAATGGCTTTACCTGTTCTACTACCGGTTGCCAGTTCATTTCCCAATATGTATTAACCGAGCGTATGTTAGGATTTCTCATTTCGTACCATTCAACAGCAGATGTATAGATGGAAGCATTTTTGAACACAGGTGTAAACGAATCTCCTTCTTTTTTGGTCAACCCACATGCATGATCAAAGTGCAAATGTGTCATAATCATCGCATCAATATCATCCACCGTTAGATTTAATGCAGCAAGGGACTGATCAACAGAAGATTGCTCAAGCATGCCAAAGTTTCGCATTTGTTTTTCTGTCAGTTTATCATTCCCCATTCCTGAATCAATCAGAAAATTTTTGCCGTCAATTTGTAAAAGAATTGGGTCTGTCCGTAACTCAATTTGGTTTTTATCATTAACAGGATATTTCCTGCTCCACAATGCTTTAGGTACAACCCCAAACATCGCACCACCATCAAGAAAATTGACTCCTCCATTTAACCATGTTAACTCCGCTCTTCCAACTTGCAGTTTCTCCATCTTATCATCCTCCTTCTATATCTATCTTTAGTGTAGCCAACAACACGTTTTTCTGCAAACGCTAACATTTTAATAAAGACTCTTTTCATAAGCTTTGTTGCTTTTTAACCCTCACAGTTGAATGCGACGTAACTGCTGGGTTGATTACCGCTGCGGACCGTTGCTTTTTAGCGGGCACGGCTTCAGCCTCGGGCCAACACGATGTTGGTCACATAGGCGTTACCCCAAATATTTTCGGTGGGAAGAGTAATCGCATCCACAATCTTTTAGAAACCTGCCTAAATAAAAAAAGAACCGAAATTCGGTTCTTTTTAAAAGCGTGCATGACACCGGTAAATTGGATATCCTTTAGCAGAAAATTTCTCCTCATATTCTGTCATGACATTCAATGAATCTTGTTGTTCATGCAAATCAAGATTCACTTGTTCCAATTTCATTCCAAATTGCGAAAAACTGACTAAGGAATATTCAAATAACCCTTGATTATCTGTTTTAAAAATAAGTTCGCCAGATTTATCTAGTATCTCCCTATACTGCTTGAGGAATGTATGGAATGTAAGTCTTCTCTTTTCATGCCGGTTTTTCGGCCATGGATCGGAAAAGTTTAAATAGATGGCACCAATTTCATTTGCCGCAAAAATTTCCTGTAGATTTTCTGCATTTTCGTTTAACAGCAAAATATTATCCAATTCGGAATCGATGACCTTTTGTGCTGCTGTTACAACAATACTTTTTGCAACCTCAATCCCAATAAAATTTATATTTGGGAACTGTTTAGCCATACCAATCAAAAATTGACCTTTTCCTGTCCCTATTTCGATATGAACGGGATTGCTATTTCCAAAAATGGTTTGCCATCTGCTTCTATTCTCACTTGCATTCTGGATAACAAGATGACGGTTTGTTTGTAAAAAGTCATCTGCCCATGGTTTGTTTCGCTGACGCATATGTTACACCTTTCTTCACTATAAGTGCATTGTATTGTATTGAATAAAAAAATAAATTTGACTAAAACTATTGCTTGAGGTGATATCGGATGACACTAACTGTTAATAATCAATTAACATTATTATATGATCTTTTGGATGAACAACAAGCTGACTGTTGTGGCAATATTACTGAATATCAGCAAATTATGCGTCTGGTTCAATCCATGCTGGACAACAACAGTATAACCGATGAACAATTATTGAACCTTCTCCCCGATATTTATAATTATGGAAGACAGGGTGAAATTGCTCCAGATTTGCCGGAGCATATAACATCAAATAAAAGTAATATCGAAAATTGGATAAGTGCAATTCAGCATACTGCGTTTAAATAGAAGCCTCAATTTGCTCATTAAGCTCCTGTATATTCTTTAGTCTGGCCAGTACCTTATCAGACTCATTGCGTTGCCTATGCCAGCCCAAATACTGCAATCCATCCAGTAAAAGATACCAGTACATTCTTCCAATGGTATGATTATCTTTGGCTACACCATATTTGTCCAGCCAATCATTCCAATCATTCATTGGAATATACCATTTCAATACCATCGCATAGTCTGTCGCCGGGTCAGCAATCGTTGCATTATCCCAGTCAACTAAGTATAAATACCCGTCTTTACCCTGCAATAAGTTATTATGATTTATATCACCATGACAAACAACCAGTTTTTGCTGGCGTGTTATTGGCAACAATTGTTCCAAGTACATTAAGGCAATACGTATATCCTCATATTCTTCTGCAAGACCTGTTGCAACCAGGAGTTCATATATATTTGTAAAGCTTTCATCGGAAGTTACAGGCTTTTTCCCGAGACGCATGAGCATGTGCAACAATTCGGAGGAATGGTGAATCTTGCGTAAAATTTGAGCAACCCGATATTGTTGCATTTCTACTGGCTTAAGCTCTCTACCATCCAGCCATTCCTGTGCGGTAATAACGTCACCATTTTCCATCCGTTTCGTCCAGATCAATTTAGGAACAATTCCTTCTGCGGATAACACAGCCAGAAATGGTGAAGAATTACGTTTCAGGAAAAGTCTCCTGTTGTCTTTTTCAGCAATATAGGCATCACCGGTTAGTCCACCAGCTGGTGTAACCTCCCAGCCCTTACCTAATACTTTTTTTAGCCAGTCCATTATAATTTCCTCACATCTTTCACAAATTAGCATTCAATTATCCATTTTATAACCATCAGAAAAAAAATACAACTATGTATAAATCCTTTAAATTTTTTTCAACTTGCCCCAACTACCTAATTGCTTCAGATTCCTTGGAAATTTCACAAGTATAACATATATCTGTTTGTCCATCGACCTGATATACTATCTCATTCTTCTACTCCTCATTTCCAACCGGGAATGCAGACCAGTCGTCTTCCCATTCTAATCGTTTCACAGCGGTCGTTTGACAGTGTTTTAACAGGGCTTCAGATGCTTTTAACTGTCCACTTTTCAGCGGTGAAACAAGTTGACGTTTTTGTTGGAACCATTTTTCATACGCACTCTTCCCGGCAATCGTTGTATGATAGAAATTTGTAGAAACGATGATATTGTTCGTTTTGGACAAAACTGTTTTCTGAATGGGGAACTCAATCGCATGTGCTTTTAGAATCCGATCCACAATTTTTTCCGTACGTTTTAAAGCAATTATTGGGCTTAATATCTTTGCATGACTATTCCCTTTTTCTACCGTCCACGTCCTTTCAGGTCCGGCTTTAACGACAGCATCCCTTCCCTCATCAATAAGTTTGATAATTTCAATCCCGATTGGATTTATTAGGATGATTTCCCCGTCAACGGAGGCTTTCTTTATATTAAAAATCGGAAAATACATAAGCAGATACGTATCCGGAAACCGCTGCAAGAAATATTTTAGCGTTGGATCGTCTTCATATCTTTTGTTCATAAATGAAGTTTCTGTAATGGTTGAGGTAGCCCATTTCAGTTGAAAACGCAATAACCTGTTTAAAAAATGCTGCTTTAATTCCGCTTCGGTAGCAGGCAATGTTTCTTCATCATCCTTTTTTTGCTCGTTCTCCTCATCCGCCTTATGATTTCTTTTTTTTATAAATGATTTCCATTTTGCAAATGGTGAGTTCTTTTCAGCTACAACAACTTCGGAAGGCTCAGACTCCTCTTCCCGGATGTTTGTTGGATGACTCCACATTGCATGCACTTTTTTCCAATTATCATTTTTCAATCGTATAAATTGGGTGGGATAGCGATAAATATCCCACTCATAACGCGTAATATAATCCTGCAATTTAATCAATTGAGCCATTTTTCTCTCCCTTTTCCAACCGGAATGTTGCGACTGGTTTATACTTCGGGGATTGATCCGGGTAAATTTGGTATAAAATAACTTCATTCACATGCATTGGCATTTGTTTTGTAAATTCTTTTTTAATTTCCCCCACTGCTTTCGGAGCCTCTTCACCGAACCACTTTTTGGCCAATGTAATATGCGGCCGATACGGGCGGTTCTCTTTAGGAAATCCAGTAACCC
The DNA here is from genome assembly GCF_055380755.1 of Virgibacillus ainsalahensis. Taxonomy (NCBI): domain Bacteria; kingdom Bacillati; phylum Bacillota; class Bacilli; order Caryophanales; family Bacillaceae; genus Virgibacillus; species Virgibacillus ainsalahensis. The sequence continues at coordinate 2,246,256 of NZ_AP043943.1, forward strand.
CAGTGCAAGCCTCAACCATTTGCTGAAGACGTGACAGAGCATCGGTTTTCTCCACACCTGCCCATAATACGCTTGGACGTTCCGGTTTACCAAATGTACCGATCGTTCCAACGTTTACATGAAATGCCTGAAGCTGTTCTAATTTATAAAGTTCACCTTCTAAATAGCGAAGTTTATCATCCGCAACAGGACCTAAAAATTTCAATGTAATGTGTAAATCTTCTCGTTGCGTCCATTGTCTGTAATTCAAATCATGTTTAAACTGCCGTTGCCATTCGGAAAAAAAATTCTGCAGGCTTTCAGGAACTGGAATAGCAATAAAATAGTGTGATGCCATTGGCTTGTACCGCCCTCCTGTTATTTTTTCAACAGATTTAATTCGGTCTTTGTTAATTCTCGATAGGAGCCTCGTTTCAACGTCTCATCCAGTTCTATTGCCCCCATCCGTATCCGCTTTAAATAAATGACTTTCTTGTTCACAGCTTCAAACATTCTTTTAACTTGATGGTATTTTCCTTCCGTTATGGTTAATTCAATTTCTGACATGTCGTCACTGTGAAGGATGTCCAGCTTAGCAGGTTTTGTTTTATAGCCATCTCCTAAAGTTATACCAGCTTCAAACTCCACGATATCTTCACTGGTTACAACTCCTTTTATTCTCGCATAATATGTTTTTTTAACATCTTTTTTTGGTGACACTAACTGATGTGTGAGCTCCCCATCATTTGTAATCAATAAGAGCCCCTCTGTGTCCTTGTCCAATCTGCCGACAGGAAAGGGATTAAAATGCTGCAAATCCGCTGACAACAGATCAATCACCGTTTTTTCCCGCATATCTTCCGTTGCTGAGATATATCCAGGTGGTTTGTTCATCATTACATATATATTTTTCCTATAATGTACGGTATTATCCTTTACCTTGACGATATCCTCTGTTGGATTAATATGAGCACTTCCATCTTTTGTAACTGTTCCATTAACAGTAACCTGCTTCTTTTTGAGCAGTGCTTTTACATCTTTTCTGCTTCCATAGCCCATATTTGAAAGTAACTTATCAATACGCATTCAATACCTCCTTACCTCCGAAAGATTTTATCCAGAACCTTTACACGACTGCCGAGTATACGTTCCAGTAATGTGGATTCATAAGCAAGCCATATATATACAAATCCACCTGAACTGACACCTAATATTAGCATCAGGATGGTTGCCCACCTTTCCTCTTCGTAAGGCAGGAATATACCAGCTACTGCTTTTACAATCCAGATGGTGATACACATAATAAGTACAAAAATTCCAATCAGCATTGTACGTTTTGTAACTTCCTTTAGAGGAAAATCTATTTTCATTTTCATTCGCCATAAATTTAAAGCAACTGCTGTACCCGCAGCCAAGGCTGTACCAAAGATTGCACCTTTTGCACCAAACATGTGAATCAGTTGAATGTTAAATAAGATTTTAATCAAAAGACCGGCAGATAAACTGATAACTGCAAATTTCTGTTCATTAATGCCTTGCAATAACGCAGAAGAAACGGTAAACAATGAAAATAACAAGCCAACCGGAGCATACCAGCCTAATAATGTTCCAGTGATGTCGATGTTATTTAAACTATATAATGCCCCATATGCTTCATAAGATAACACAGTAAGGCCTACAACAGCTGGAATAACCAATACTAAAACAATTTGCAAAGCCTGATTGATTTGCCTGTAGAGTAATTCCTGGTTATTTTGTGTGAAACTTTTCGTTAGAGCCGGCAGTAAAGCTAGAGACAGGCCTGTAGCCAGTGTTCCAGGAATAATAACCAGTTTATGCCCATATAAATTGATGGCAGCAAGAGCAATATTCCATATATCTTCGTGCCCTGCTGCAACCATTGCACGGTTAAAAGTGAAACTATCAACCAGTTGATACAGTGATGTCGCCAAACCTACAATTATAAATGGACCTGCATAACTGAATAATTCAATGAACAGATCTTTTTTTGGTAATTCATTGGAAAATGTCTGCTGCATAAGCATACGGTCGAGACCTGATTTGCGTTTTTTCCAATAAACCCATAATACAATCGCTGAAGCAGCACCACCAACAAATGCAGCAAATGTTGCAAATCCAACGGCAGTAGTAATAGTTCCATCCATTAATCGCAGTACAATGAACGCTGCCGTTAATAAAAATACAATCCGGACAATCTGCTCGACAACCTGGGAAACTGCAGTAGGTCCCATTGACTGGTGACCCTGAAAAAATCCTCGGACGATGCTCATTGAAGGAATGACCAGCAATGCAACACTAACCATTCGAATGACAAATGCAACATCTTCTTGTGTAATTGATCCAGTTTCAGCAGGTACCATCATGCCGGCAAGCCATCCAGCACTTATGAATAAGACCAAAAATGCCAAAAATCCGCTGGCCATCATTAGAGCTATCCCGGCTTTAAACATTCTTCTGCCGGTTTCATAATCCCCTAAGGAATTATACTTAGCGACAAATTTTGACACAGCCAAAGGTACGCCAATCGTGGAAATACTAAGTAAAATATTATAAGGGGTGTACGCATAGTTATAAAGCGTTCCCCCGGTTTCCCCAACTAAAGCATTAAATGGAATGACATAGATCATCCCTAAAAACTTTGACAAAAATGATGCTCCTGTGAGCAACATCGCTCCTCTTACAATGTTCGACATTTTTTCACCTGCATTTGATTTCTATTTATAGACATAGCTTTTATTTTATCATATATAAAGCTTATACAGATAATGATTCAGCAGTGAAATCAGATTTTCTCAGCAATAAATTGAGCACCTCCTTCCTTTAGTGGTAAGATACATACGAAAGGAATGAATTCAATTGGCATATGATGTAATTGTGATTGGAGGCGGGCCGTCGGGGTTAATGGCCGCGATTGCCGCTGCAGAGCATGGAGCGAAAACAATTTTACTTGAAAAAGGGAACAAGTTAGGAAAAAAGCTGGCCATTTCGGGCGGTGGACGATGTAATGTAACAAACCGCCTTCCCCAAGAGGAAGTGATTAAACATATTCCAGGGAATGGAAAGTTTTTATATAGTGCGTTTTCTGTATTTAATAACTATGACATCATCGATTTTTTTGAACAAATGGGTGTCGGATTAAAAGAAGAAGATCATGGGAGGATGTTTCCAAAATCTAACTCGGCAAAAACAGTTGTGAATGCATTAATCAATAAGTTACACGAATTGCATGTGGAAGTTGTGTTCAATACAGCAGTTGAGGCAGTGCATTACGATGAATCAGAACATACCGTCATCCTTTCCAACCAGGAAAAATTAAGAACAAAGGCGATGGTTATCGCAGTTGGCGGGAAAGCCGTGCCCCATACTGGATCGACAGGCGATGGTTACGCATGGGCAAAAAAAGCAGGGCATACAATTACAGATCTTTACCCTACAGAAGTCGCCCTTACATCCTCAGAGGAATTTATCAAAAAGAAAAGTCTGCAAGGGTTGTCACTAAGGGATGTAGCTTTATCTGTTTTAAACAAAAAGAACAAACCAATGATTACACATCAAATGGATATGATTTTCACTCATTTCGGCATTTCCGGTCCTGCTGTACTGCGTTGCTCGCAGTTCGTTGTCAAGGAATTGATGAAAGGAAGAGAAAAAGTGCCAATGGTTTTGGATGTATTGCCTGAAGAAAAGGAAGAAAATTTATATAAGAATATAACGGAGGCAATCGAAAGCAGTCCTAGAAAGTCTATAAAAAATATTTTAAAGGGAGTCGTTCCAGAACGCTTCCTGCTTTACATTCTATCCAATAATAATGTGGATGAAGAACAAAAAGCGGCCAATATTTCCAAAGAAACCGTTCGTTCCATTATTCATGATATGAAGAACTTCACCTTTTATGTGAATGGTTCTTTACCACTTGATAAAGCTTTTGTAACAGGTGGTGGAGTGTCGATTAAGGAAGTTGTTCCAAATACAATGCAGTCTAAAATAATGCATGGCCTTTATTTCTGTGGGGAAATATTGGATATTCATGGCTATACTGGTGGGTACAATATTACATCTGCACTTGTTACAGGGCGTCTGGCCGGTATAAATGCAGCGAATGAAGCAGCCAAGATTAAAATTGGCAGATGATTCCTTACATGAAATGATGCAACATTTGTCATCCTAATAATGCTGAAAGCTTTCCATAACAGAAAGGGCTGGTATTGATGCAGAGAAACGGAATGTGGTTACCAATTATTGCTTCCATCGGTGTGGGAGCTGCAACGTATTACTCGATGACCAAAAATAACCAAAACTTAGGACAAACCATGCAGAAGATGGTTCCATTTGTTTCCCAGATGAATAGCGGAAACAGTGGAGGTTCTCAGCAAATGGGTCCATATGGAATGAGCTGACAGAAGTAAAAAAGCGTACCCCTTTAAGGTGCGCTTTTTACATGTTTTTTAAAAAGCCTCATAGCACAGAATTGCTTCTGCGACTATGAGACGGACTATAATAATCGATATGATATTCATGTAACTATAGCCCAAGTAATTCAGGCAGAAACAGGCTTATTTCTGGAATGAAAGCTACGAGAAGCAAAATCAAAATGACTGCCGCAAAATACGGGAGCAATGTTGTAATCACCTGTTCAATTCTAACTCCTGCCACACTGGCACCAACAAATAAAGCACTGCCTACTGGTGGAGTCATATTTCCAATACAAAGGGAGAAACATATAATTATCCCAAAATGAATGGGATCAATGCCCAACTCCTGTGAAATTGGTAAGAAAATTGGTGTAAAAATTAATACAGCTGGCGTAATATCCATAAATGTTCCGATTACTAACAGAATTGTTATCATAATTAATATCAAACCTACATAGCTTTCTGTAGTTGATAAGAGTGCATTACTTAAGGCTTCCGGTAGGCCGGTATACGACATTACCAGAGAAAACAAGGCGGATGAAGTGATTAAAAAGAGAATCATTCCGGTTATTTCAATGGTTTCTTTAAATATAGCCGGAAAATCCTTAAGCTTTAAGCTTTTATAAATCATGGATAAGACAACGGAATATAAAACTGCAACTGCTGCGCCTTCGGTAGCCGTGAAAATTCCTGCGACAATCCCGCCGATAACAATAACAATCAATAACAAGCTTGGCACGGCACTCCATATTATATACCACCTGTCTTTCCACGTTGGACTTTCAGAAACAGGATATCTTTCTTTTTTCGCCATGAAATAGGCAACAGCCATTACCGCCAGGCCCCACAGAATACCTGGTATATAACCTGCAATAAATAGTGCCGCAATGGATGTCCCGCCACTTACCAATGAATAAATAATAATGATGGAACTTGGCGGGATAATCAGCCCTGTAGGTGCTGATGCAATATTCACTGCTGCTGAATAGGTTTTTTTGTAACCTTGATTGGTTTGCATCGGTGTCATAATCCTTCCCATTGCAGCTGCAGAGGCAACACTTGACCCTGATATCGAACCAAACAGCATATTACCAACAACATTCGTATGAGCAAGCGATCCCGGAAGCCTGCCAACCAACACTTTCGCGAAGTTAACCAACCTGAAAGCAATACCGCCATTATTCATTATGATCCCTGAGAGAACAAATAGTGGAATTGCCAACATTGTAAAGTTATCTATTCCTGTAACCATTCGTTGTGCAGATGTTAGAATAGCCACATCAAATGGTAAAACCAGTAAGAAAGCCCCCACAGAACTTAGAATAATAGCTAGAGCAATTGGAGCGCCAACGAGTAATAGGAGAAAGAAGATACCGAATAATACAATTCCTGCTATAAATGTCATAATGACTCCACCTCTTCTCCTGTGTTCTCATAACCAGCCATCATACTATGTATCGTATAGAAGATGACAAATAAGCCGCTAATTGGCAGGGAGGCATATACAATAGCTTGAGATATTCCTGTTGCTGGAGCTATTTGCGTCGTTGTAAGCAACATAATTTGTATTCCCCCATAAACCATTAAAACTCCTGCAGTTAAAATAATCAGTACATTCGTGAATTTTTCCAATAATGATTGTGTCTTTAATCCTAATTTTTCCCTAAAAAACAGAATGGCAATATGCTTTTTAATTCCAAAAACATATGCAGCTGAAAGCAGACCATACCAAATAAGCAGAAACCTTATCGCTTCTTCGGTACCAGGACTGGCAACATTTAACAGATATCTTGCCGTCACCTGCCAAATTGACAGAAGCACCATGAGCACTAACATGAAGGATGTAACTGAAAGAAGTACTTTATCTACAATTTCCTTCGATTTATTCATTTACTGTTCCGCTCCTTCCATCATTAAATCATAAATTTCTTTTGTCTTTTCATTTTCCGAAAAATCTTCATGAAGCGGTTGAACAGATTCGATAAAAGATGTTTTATCCACCTCAATGAATTGGACATTCATTTCCTCTTTTGCTATATCAATATTTTCTTCTATCGTTTTGTTCCATACATCTTCATGGTATACGGTCGATTCTTCTGCAGCTTCCTGAATGACCCTTGTTTCTTCCTCTGAAAGACCATCAAACTTGTTACTGTTCATAATCAGCATATCTGGCACAATTTGATGTTCCGTATACATGTAGTATTTCGCCACTTCACCATGGTTATTATTAACCAATGCCGTTTCATTATTTTCCGCAGCATCAATTACGCCAGACTGCAGAGCAGTATAAACTTCCCCATAGGCCATAGACGTAGGGATGCCCCCAAATGCTTCTATCATACTGACACTTGTCTGACTTGGTTGAACCCGTACTTTTAAACCTCTCATGTCCGAGACGTCCGTCACTTCCTGATTTTCTGTATAAAGGCTCCGGGTTCCTGCACTATAATAAGTCAATCCTCTGAAACCAATATCTTCTGTTTGAAGATATAACCGATTAGTGACTCCATCTGAGTTCATTGCATTTTTAAATTCCTGATAATCCTCAAAAACATAAGGCAAGCTAAAAATAGAATATTCCGGCTCAAAAGATTCCAAGGCACTTGCACTAACTTTTGCCAGGTCGACTGCACCTGTCTGCGTTAGTTCAATAACCTCCCGTTCACTTCCTAACTGGCCATTGGGATAAATATTAATTTGCAAATTTCCCCCAGACTTTTCTTCCACCAACCGTTTAAATTCCATCAGAGATTCATGTATTGGATGATCCTGTGGCTGGTTATGTGCGAGCTTTAACTCAGTTGCTTCGGAACGGTCATCATTGCCTCCACAAGCCACCAATAGCATCATTAACAATAAAGGATAAATTTTTCTCACCATTACCTACCTCATTTCATATTAAAATTTAAATCTTATTGGACGTATACTAATTAAAAAGGAAATGGGTGAAAGCGTTTAAAAAGAAATCTTTAATTACCTTCTTTCCTCAGTAAAGCATTTGTAATCCTGAAACCGTACATATGAACTTTTGCTATATAATAAGAGCTATCTTTATTCATTCCCTAATCCAGTAAAGTATTAACCATTTTTAGCAGATAGAAGGGAATAGACTTTATCTGCTATAGAATTTCAACCAGATGAACTGCTAAGATTCAGGCAATTTATTATGTTATCTCTGTTATTTGGTGGCTTCATAATGAATTGCTTCACTTAACCTTTAATTTGTTTGGTAAACAAATTAACTTTTATAGCATAACTTTTTTAAAAAAAAGATGCAACCCTTTTCATGGTTTTTAATAAAATTTCATTCCGACCGAAAGCGTCAGGTAAACCTTGATATAATTAGGGATGCTTGCTACCTATTACTGCAGTTGTTTTTTGGATAGTCCTTTTTATGTAAGAAATCACAGTGGGCTTCTTTGCTGACGGGGAGTTCGCAACTTTTGATCTCAAGCGGGGTAGTCCTCTTCGCTGGACATGTCTTCCATTGTAGTCAACATGTATACTGCCAAAGTTATATACTTTTGTATGAAAATAACTGTTATTAGAACGGGAATATAACCACCATGAACTAATATTATGCCTTTTCTGATTGGCTCTTTTAGTAAAATTTGTTGTTCTTTAATCCTCGCAGTTGATAAAAAGTCGACATAACTTTATCGTGGTTTTGCTCTCTTCCATTCCTTTTGAACCCGAGTGCTATCACAATCGCTTCGGCAGTATACTTCGATTTTTATTGGGCACGGCTTCAGCCTTGGGCCACCATGATGTTGGTCACATAGGCGTTGCCCCAATTGTTTCGGTGGACGAGTAACCGCAGTCCCAATCTTTAGAATACTGCCTTATGGTTAAATTAGCTGTTTTCATTGTAGATTGTGCTGGCATACTCTTAGCCGCCATGTTGGTTTCTTAACTTTTAATTAACAAAAAAACACCGATATACTATTTGTATACCAGGGAAATTTTTCATGTTTTTATATGAAATTGATGAGAGAGCCCTTATTTCTATTATAAAAAAAGCTAAGATACGAAGATGTATCTTAGCTTTTTTTATGTGTGCCTGGCGGCGTCCTACTCTTGCAGGGACAATGTCCCAACTACCATCGGCGCTAGAGAGCTTAACTTCTGTGTTCGGCATGGGAACAGGTGTGACCTCTCCGCTCTTGCTACCAGACCTACAGGATGTAGGTCGTTCGGTGTTGTTCACAGGACGTGAACGGTTTTAACCGAACCTCCTTACATAATCCTTCTAACAAGGACAAGATATATTATATGCATTATTAAATAAAAATGCAAGGTTTTTTTGATTTATACCCTAAAAACTAAATAAGAGTTTCAACAACGTACATCGTAAAGAAGTTAGTTAAGTCCTCGATCGATTAGTATTCGTCAGCTGCACATGTCACCATGCTTCCACCTCGAACCTATCAACCTCATCGTCTCTGAGGGATCTTACTCACTCGAAGTGATGGGAAGTCTCATCTTGAGGGGGGCTTCATGCTTAGATGCTTTCAGCACTTATCCTTGCCACACGTAGCTACCCAGCCATGCTCCTGGCGGAACAACTGGTACACCAGCGGTGTGTCCATCCCGGTCCTCTCGTACTAAGGACAGCTCCTCTCAAACTTCCAACGCCCACGACGGATAGGGACCGAACTGTCTCACGACGTTCTGAACCCAGCTCGCGTACCGCTTTAATGGGCGAACAGCCCAACCCTTGGGACCGACTACAGCCCCAGGATGCGATGAGCCGACATCGAGGTGCCAAACCTCCCCGTCGATGTGAACTCTTGGGGGAGATAAGCCTGTTATCCCCGGGGTAGCTTTTATCCGTTGAGCGATGGCCCTTCCATGCGGAACCACCGGATCACTAAGCCCGACTTTCGTCCCTGCTCGACTTGTAGGTCTCGCAGTCAAGCTCCCTTCTGCCTTTGCACTCTGCGAATGATTTCCAACCATTCTGAGGGAACCTTTGGGCGCCTCCGTTACCTTTTGGGAGGCGACCGCCCCAGTCAAACTGCCCGCCTGAAACTGTCTCCGAACCGGTTCACGGTCCTGGGTTAGAAAGTTCATACAGCCAGGGTGGTATCCCACGGGTGCCTCCACGTAAGCTAGCGCTCACGCTTCTCAGGCTCCCACCTATCCTGTACAAGCTGCACAAACATTCAATATCAGGCTACAGTAAAGCTCCACGGGGTCTTTCCGTCCTGTCGCGGGTAATGTGCATCTTCACACATCGTATAATTTCACCGGGTCTCTCGTTGAGACAGTGCCCAAGTCGTTGCACCTTTCGTGCGGGTCGGAACTTACCCGACAAGGAATTTCGCTACCTTAGGACCGTTATAGTTACGGCCGCCGTTTACTGGGGCTTCGGTTCTACGCTTCACACGTAAGTGCTAACGCTTCCCCTTAACCTTCCAGCACCGGGCAGGTGTCAGCCCCTATACTTCGCCTTTCGGCTTCGCAGAGACCTGTGTTTTTGCTAAACAGTCGCTTGGGCCTATTCACTGCGGCTCACTCACAAGTGAGCACCCCTTCTCCCGAAGTTACGGGGTCATTTTGCCGAGTTCCTTAACGAGAGTTCTCCCGCTCACCTTAGGATTCTCTCCTCGCCTACCTGTGTCGGTTTGCGGTACGGGCACCTATGATCTAACTAGAGGCTTTTCTTGGCAGTGTGAAATCAGGAACTTCGGTACTAAATTTCCCTCCCCATCACAGCTTGAAATTGTTGGACGGATTTGCCTATCCAACTTTCTCACTGCTTGGGCGCACACATCCATCGGTGCGCATTCCTTATCCTACTGCGTCCCCCCATCGTTCAAACAATCATGAGGTGGTACAGGAATATCTGCCTGTTGTCCATCGCCTACGCCTTTCGGCCTCGGCTTAGGTCCCGACTAACCCTGAGAGGACGAGCCTTCCTCAGGAAACCTTAGGCATTCGGTGAAAGAGATTCTCACTCTTTTTTCGCTACTCATACCGGCATTCTCACTTCCAGGCGCTCCACCAGTCCTCACGGTCTGACTTCACGGCACCTGGAACGCTCTCCTACCATTGTTCAAAGAACAATCCGCAGCTTCGGTGATACGTTTAGCCCCGGTACATTTTCGGCGCAGAGTCACTCGACCAGTGAGCTATTACGCACTCTTTAAATGATGGCTGCTTCTAAGCCAACATCCTGGTTGTCTGGGCAACTCCACATCCTTTTCCACTTAACGTATACTTTGGGACCTTAGCTGGCGGTCTGGGCTGTTTCCCTCTCGACTATGAACCTTATCACCCATAGTCTGACTCCCAAGGTAAAGTAGCTGGCATTCGGAGTTTGACTGAATTCGGTAACCCGGTGAGGGCCCCTCGTCCAATCAGTGCTCTACCTCCAGTACTCTATCTCCTTGAGGCTAGCCCTAAAGCTATTTCGGAGAGAACCAGCTATCTCCGTGTTCGATTGGCATTTCACCCCTACCCACACCTCATCCCCGCATTTTTCAACATACGTGGGTTCGGGCCTCCAGTCAGTGTTACCTGACCTTCACCCTGGACATGGGTAGATCACACGGTTTCGGGTCTACGACCGCATACTGCATTCGCCCTGTTCAGACTCGCTTTCGCTGCGGCTCCGTGTCTTCCACTTAACCTTGCATACGATCGTAACTCGCCGGTCCATTCTACAAAAGGTACGCCGTCACCCATTAACGGGCTTCGACTACTTGTAAGCGCACGGTTTCAGGTTCTCTTTCACTCCCCTCCCGGGGTGCTTTTCACCTTTCCCTCACGGTACTGGTTCACTATCGGTCACTAGGGAGTATTTAGCCTTGGGAGATGGTCCTCCCGGATTCCGACGGAATTCCTCGTGTTCCGCCGTACTCAGGATCCACTCCGGAGGAAATTCCTTTTCGACTACAGGGCTCTTACCCGCTATGGCTGATCGTTCCAGATCATTCGTCTAAGGAATTTCTTTGTAACTCCTGGTGGAGTGTCCTACAACCCCAGAAAGCAAGCTTTCTGGTTTGGGCTGATTCCGTTTCGCTCGCCGCTACTTGGGAAATCGCGTTTGCTTTCTCTTCCTCCGGGTACTGAGATGTTTCAGTTCCCCGGGTCTGCCTCCTGTGCCCTATGTATTCAGACACAAGTCCTGTTCCATTACGAACAGTGGGTTTCCCCATTCGGAAATTCTCGGATCGTAGTTTACTTACAACTCCCCGAGACATATCGGTGTTAGTCCCGTCCTTCATCGGCTCCTAGTGCCAAGGCATCCACCGTGCGCCCTTATTCACTTAACTAGCGTTACTGTGAATAAGCGTACGAATTTAAATTCGCCTTCGCTTTATTTCAAAAAAATTGATGTCGTTGTTACTCTTATTTAGTTTTCAAGGTACAAATAGAGAGTTTTCACTCTCTCAAAACTGAACCAAACAACCGAGTATGTTTCCGTAATATATCCTTAGAAAGGAGGTGATCCAGCCGCACCTTCCGATACGGCTACCTTGTTACGACTTCACCCCAATCATTGGTCCCACCTTCGGCGGCTGGCTCCAAAAGGTTACCTCACCGACTTCGGGTGTTACCAACTCTCGTGGTGTGACGGGCGGTGTGTACAAGGCCCGGGAACGTATTCACCGCGGCATGCTGATCCGCGATTACTAGCGATTCCGGCTTCATGCAGGCGAGTTGCAGCCTGCAATCCGAACTGAGAATGGTTTTATGGGATTTGCTTGACCTTGCGGTTTCGCTGCCCTTTGTTCCATCCATTGTAGCACGTGTGTAGCCCAGGTCATAAGGGGCATGATGATTTGACGTCATCCCCACCTTCCTCCGGTTTGTCACCGGCAGTCAGATTAGAGTGCCCAACTAAATGCTGGCAACTAATCTCAAGGGTTGCGCTCGTTGCGGGACTTAACCCAACATCTCACGACACGAGCTGACGACAACCATGCACCACCTGTCACTCTGTCCCCGAAGGGAACTCGGTATCTCTACCGATAGCAGAGGATGTCAAGACCTGGTAAGGTTCTTCGCGTTGCTTCGAATTAAACCACATGCTCCACCGCTTGTGCGGGCCCCCGTCAATTCTTTTGAGTTTCAGCCTTGCGGCCGTACTCCCCAGGCGGAGTGCTTAATGCGTTAACTTCAGCACTAAGGGGCGGAAACCCCCTAACACCTAGCACTCATCGTTTACGGCGTGGACTACCAGGGTATCTAATCCTGTTCGCTCCCCACGCTTTCGCACCTCAGCGTCAGTTACAGACCAGAGAGTCGCCTTCGCCACTGGTGTTCCTCCACATCTCTACGCATTTCACCGCTACACGTGGAATTCCACTCTCCTCTTCTGTACTCAAGTCCTCCAGTTTCCAATGACCCTCCACGGTTAAGCCGTGGGCTTTCACATCAGACTTAAAAGACCGCCTGCGCGCGCTTTACGCCCAATAATTCCGGACAACGCTTGCCCCCTACGTATTACCGCGGCTGCTGGCACGTAGTTAGCCGGGGCTTTCTGGTTAGGTACCGTCAAGGTGCCGCCCTATTTGAACGGCACTTGTTCTTCCCTAATAACAGAGTTTTACGATCCGAAAACCTTCATCACTCACGCGGCGTTGCACCGTCAGACTTTCGTCCATTGCGGATGATTCCCTACTGCTGCCTCCCGTAGGAGTCTGGGCCGTGTCTCAGTCCCAGTGTGGCCGATCACCCTCTCAGGTCGGCTACGCATCGTCGCCTTGGTGAGCCATTATCTCACCAACTAGCTAATGCGCCGCGGGCCCATCTGTAAATGACAGCATAAATGCCGCCTTTCAACTTCCACTCATGAGAGCAAAAGTGTTATCCGGTATTAGCTCGCGTTTCCGCGAGTTATCCCAGTCTTACAGGTAGGTTGCCCACGTGTTACTCACCCGTCCGCCGCTCGTTCCACAAGCGCACACCCCGAAGGGTGATTGCTTGCTTCCCGCGCTCGACTTGCATGTATTAGGCACGCCGCCAGCGTTCGTCCTGAGCCAAGATCAAACTCTCCAAAAAAGTTTGAAATAAGATTAACACCAATCAATCTTATATACTTAGCTTTTCTCAGAAGCGTTAACTTCTGATTTGTTTAAAGAAAAACATGTTATGTTCTTCTTGACATACTGGTTGTTTTGTTCAGTTTTCAAAGAGCGAAAATCGCAAGTCGCTTTAAAAAAGCAACTTTTAAAATATATCATTTTCGACTTTCAATGTCAACAACTTTTTTTAATGTTTCTTTTGTGAAAAGCAGTCGACATATGTCGTCTACCAAAGTAGGTTCTATTAATATATCACATATCATTGAGTGATGTCAATTAATATTCAACACTAATTTCTCTTGCTTTCTGCGCTAAAAAAATCATATGTTTTTTAGCAGCGAAATCAATATTACAACCGTCACATAAAAATGTCAATGATAAATTCATATTTGCCATTTGCTGATTAATATAAAAGCAATACAATAACGTACATACATACTTTAACCAATAAATCGTTATTTGTTCAGGTGCAAGTTTATTCTAATTAAATAGTAGATTACAAACTTCATGAAATACAATTGCATCAATATGAGGTTAGCTTTGTTTAATAAATCCGCCATAAAACGAATTATCATAAACTATATGTACAAATGCTTATGTAAAAGAATAAATGTAGATTCTACATTTAAAATGTTCCTTATGATGTTTAGCTATTGACTTATACAGTATATATAGTGTTTGTTTGTCTTTCCTCCTTTAAATAGGTATCAATAATTTATCTACATTAAATAGTGGTACTAGTCTATTCCAACTATTTTTTCTTGAAAACCATCCGCAAACATATTAGGTTAAGCGCTCTATTCCATCGAAAATAGTTAAGTTGTCGGATTGTTTCAACAAATCTACCTTGATAAACTATTATTGAAGGAAAATTCTTACTTCCTTTACAAAACAATAATGAGGAGGATGAAAATGAGTAACAGAAAAAATGTTTGGTTTGAAGATAGTGGCAGAAAGCTGGATCCCGGTTTGATAGACCAATTACGCGCCAATCGAAAAGACGATCCGGATGAAACCAGTAACAATGAAATACCTATTATTGTCTACTACAAAAATAATTGTGATAAAGTCAAAAAAGATGACCTCCTAAAGTCCTGCAATATAAATTCCCATAACAAACTAGACAGAGAACTGCGCAGTGTTAATGGCATTCGTGGACATTTAACACCAGGCATACTCAAACAAATCAAAGACCATGATGCAATAGATCGTATCTTTTATGACCGGATGGTTACAGCTTTTTTAGATGTAGCCAGTACATTGACTGGAGCAAAAAATGTACACGAACAGCACGGTTTCACTGGAAAGGATGTTACGATTGCAGTTATCGATACAGGTATTCACCCACATGAAGACCTGACAAATTCAACGAATAGGATTATAGCATTTCAGGATTTTGTGAATGATGAGAAAGATCCATATGATGATAACGGGCATGGAACCCATTGTGCTGGTGATGTTGCTGGCAATGGGCACCTGTCTAATGGAGAATATATCGGTACTGCTCCCCAGGCTAATGTCATTGGAGTAAAAGCATTAGATGAAGATGGTAGTGGCAGGCTGTCAACTATTATTGTAGGTATTGAGTGGTGTATGGAGAACAAGGAAACTCATAATATTAGCATCATTTCCCTTTCACTCGGCGCTCCTGCCTATGAATCTTTTAGAGATGATCCATTATCACTGGCAGCCCAGGAAGCTTGGCATAACGGTATTGTGGTCTGTGCAGCTGCAGGAAACAGTGGGCCGACAGCATCAACCATCAGTACTCCCGCCATCAATCCATTTATAATAACGGTCGGGTCAACAAATGATCAGGACACAGAGGAGCGGGCTGATGATGTGATTGCGGATTATTCCAGCAGAGGGCCGACAATTGATTCATTAATAAAACCGGATATTTATTCACCCGGGACAAATATTATAGCTGCTTTAGCTCCTGGTTCTGCACTTGAAAAACAGTTGCCAGAACAGATTATAGACGAAAACTATATTCAGCTATCCGGAACCTCAATGGCAACACCAATTTGCGCCGGGATCATTGCCCTTATGCTGGAAGCGAATCCTAACCTCAGCCCAAATGATATCAAGAGTATTTTAAAGGCAAGCTCCCATCCAACGTTGGATGACCACTGGGGTTATATTGATGCAGAAAGTGCGATTGAAATGGCAGAACACTATCTGAATCAGATGCCATCGAATACAAGTCTGGAAGGCTAATTATACTCTCCCTATGAAGCAGCTAGGCGAGACTTTTTAATAGAATTATCATTCTAGACCTTAAAAAAGATGGTATACGTTAAAATGTATGCCATCTTTTCTATATTATAGAGGACTATCAATAAAAAACGTTAATACCTTTGCGCCATTATTATTCACCGGGATAAAAAGGTGTGGCTTAGCTCCTTCAAAGTAAGCACTGTCCCCTTTTTCCATGTAATGTTTATTCCCGTCATAAGATAAGTAAATAGAACCTTCCAGGATAAATATAAATTCATCCTGAGAATGTGTATAGGATTCTTCCCGTAAATTCGTATGTTTTGGTGTAACATGGACAATCGTTGGTTCAATACCGGTAAATTGGGATCTGTTTGCAAGCAGCTCGTAGGAGTACCCCATATTTTCATCCCCGATCTTGGATTGCCTTTTTGATTTTGGCAGCAACACAAGATCTTGTTCGTATTTATCATCCAGCACCCAGGAGAGAGGAACTTCCAGAGCATCACTAATTTTTGATATGGTAGCAATGGCAGAAGCCGTTTGGCCATTTTCAATTTTTGATAGTAAACTTTTGGAGATACCGCATTTATCCGCGATTTGCTGCTGGGTTTTTTTCTTACGCAAACGCATTTCTTTTATCTTTTTACCAATATTATCAAGTTTTATCGTAACTCTCTCCTATCCCATAAAATTCGAATACGTGCTCATTTAAGCATAGATTACACCTATCTTATAGTCAAGAAGAGAGAACACCTCATTTTTATGCTGTACTCACTTTATATGCGAATGATTTACTTGGCAATTTTGCACCCAATTTCTTTTGAATATACAAGGATGCTTCCTGTATTTTATTGTCATGGATGCCTGTATGAATTCCTAACCCATGCAGCAGATATAATACATCATTTGTTGCTACATTCCCTGCAGCTCCTGGCGCATACGGACATCCTCCCAGTCCCCCGATTGATGTATCAAACCGGATGATTCCATATTGCAGTGATCTCATAATGTTGGCGATGGCCATGCCGCGTGTATCATGGAAATGCATAATAATTTGCTCTTTCGGAAAACGGGTTAAGACAGCTTCCAGCAATTGTTCCACCTGAGAAGGCACAGCTGAACCAATCGTATCACCAAGTGAAATATCATCTACACCATCTTCCAGCAGTTGGTCACAAACACGGATAACCTGATCTGGTGAAATGCTCCCTTCATAGGGACAGTCAAATACGGTTGAAACATATCCGGTGACTTTCTTACCTGCTTGCTTTGCTTCAGTTATGACTGGCTTTAATACGGGATACGTATCTGCAATTGATTTATTGATATTCTTCTGATTATGTGATTCACTTGCGGACATAAACACAGAGGCACCATCGATTCCAGCCTCCAGAGCATAGTCGAGCCCTTTTCTATTCGGAACCAGCGCCGAATAAAAGACATTTGGATTTCGAATAATTCGCCTTCCAACTTCTCGGGCATCCGAAAGAGCTGGTATCATTTTCGGATTGACAAAAGAGGAATACTCAATCTCCTTGACTCCCGTATTGGAAAGCATATTAATCCATGCAATCTTATCATCCGTTGGAACAAAGCTTTTTTCATTTTGCAAACCATCACGCGGCCCCACTTCTTTTAACTGAACAAATTCCGGCCATGTCGTCATATCCTTCTCCTCCTAACAAAATTCTGGGTATGCTTCCAAGACAAAGAATGCGCTTACAAATGATCAGGAAATTTATTTCATCACATCTACATCTATTCACTTTTGTATCTTTATATTCAACATTGTTGAATAAAGTGTATCGTACATTTTATAAAAATGTCAACTAATTTTGATTATTTCAGAAAATCCTGCTTCACGTAAATCCTTAAGGACATACATTGGTGTCCATATGCAATAAGAAACTGCAAAAAAGCCTTCTTCCTTTGTAAAGAAGAAGGCTTTTTTGATTATCTCGAAATATTTCATTTTTATGCAGTTGAACTTGCAATTGCAATTGCCCTCAATTAAAAAAACTAAACCATCAACCCGGCACATACAAAAACAATACTTACGATTACGGATATTATCACATATACCATTGCCATTTTAATTTTGTTCATTTGCAGCAAGTTAACTGTTTCATATCCAAAGGTAGAAAAAGTGGTAAATGCCCCGCAGAAACCAATTCCAACTAAATACCATAACCATCCATCCACTTGTATTGTCAGATGGAGATTAACAATAAAACCTAGTAAAAATGATCCAGTAACATTAATTATCCAGGTCGCTAATGGAAACGGATGCACACTATTTTTACTGATAAAATCACCCAATAAAAACCGGACAGCAGCACCGAATGACCCGCCAATTCCAACTAACCAAATCACACTAATCACCTGCTTTCGCATTTGGAACGGCCAATTTATGGCCAATAAAAGCCAGAGTCACACCTAAAATAATGCTTCCAAAAACATATACGACTGCCATAATAATAGAACCTTTCTGAAATAAAAGAATGGTTTCTAAAGAGAATGTGGAAAAAGTCGTAAAGGAGCCGATGAAGCCTGTACCAATCATCAATGTAAATTCAGTTCCAACCTTCTTACTTTGGCCTACAACTGTCAGAAACCACCCAAGAAAAAGACACCCGAGAAGATTTATCACGAATGTACCTAATGGGAAACTCCCCGTTGTATGAACCCATTCTCCTAAAGCGAACCTGGATATTGCTCCTAAAAACCCGCCAATCATGACGTATATGACTTTCATCCAAATCCCCTTTCCATTTGTATTGAACAATAAAAACTCCCCCTGTCAAAGAATAAAAGCTGTATCCTTAAACCTTGACAGGGGGTATTTGCTAAAACGAGCGATTAGGACGAACTCCTTCACCTAACTACCAGTAATTTTACTTATTCTACTTCATTCATACGTCCTTCCATCTCCGTCATAATCTCTGCGGCTTCTTCCCAATTCCCTTCAGATAAGGCGTTCTGATAGGAATTAAAGAGATCGGAAAATTCCTCTAAAATCTCCTCAGATTCAGCAGTCGGCTGATCTGGCTCAGAAGGATCTTCTGTTTCTTCTGTTCCTTCCGTTTCTTGCCCATCCTCCGCTTCAAATTCTGGATCAATTTGAGCCATTATTTGTTCAAGAGCTTGATCAAATGTTGCTTCCATAGCAATTTCATCTTCATACGCAACGATTACCTGCTTCACTTCTGGAAGAGAGGTTTCATTGGAAGATTCAATATAAATTGGTTCTACATACATGACCGTATCCTCAATTGGTAGAGCCAACAGATTACCGCGGATAACCTCTGATCCACCCTGTGACCATAGATTCAGCTCCTGGGAAATGGTGCTATCCTGATTAATACGGTTTTCAATCTGTTGAGGTCCATACACATTCTTCTGTTTCGGAAATTCATAAACAAACAGTTCTCCATAGTTATCCCCGTCATTTCGAGCACCCATCCAGGCAATCATATTCTGCCTGTTTCTTGGCGTGTACGGTGTCATCAGGACAAACTCTTCATTTTCTTCATATTCCGGAAGGTTCATCGTAATGTAGTACGGCTCCATCTCAATATCTTCATTAAAGTACTTTTCTGTCGGGAATTGCCAGTAGTCTTCACGATTATAAAATACTTCCAAATTAGTCATGTGGTAAGTCCCATATATATCGGCCTGAATTTTAAATAGTCTTTCCGGATAACGGAAATGTGACTGAATATCTTCCGGAATTTCTTCTGTAAATAGATCCGGGAAAATACTTTGATATGTCTGAAGCAGAGGTTCTTCTGGATCTACCACATAAAAATCAACTTTCCCTGTATATGCATCAATCACAACTTTCACCGAATTTTTTATATAATTTTCGTTACCCTTATAGGTTTCCGCATATGGATAATTATCTGCTGTAAGGTAAGCATCAATCATCCAGGAGAGTGTTCCATCCTCCCTAACAAATATATACGGATCATTATCATATTCAAAAAATGGTGCGATTCTTTTCACACGATCCATAATATTACGTGTTTCCAAAAGCTGACTTTCCGACGTTATCTGATCCGATACAAACATTCGAAATGAGCCTTCACTCAAGGAGAATAACGCACGATTGATTCCGTTCAGTGAAATGCCTGAATCCCCTTCAAAACGACTGGTCATATTTTCATCGCCCGCAGGATAATCAAACTCATCCACTTCACTATTAACAATCACATTGCGGTAATCTTCTTCCCCAAAATAAATCTGCGGCCTGGTAATATCAAGCACGCCCTCTGGAGGAACGTTTTGCAGCATGTACTCCGGTTGTCCCTGACCGGTGATTTCATTGACATGACTCATTGTAACACCGTAGCCATGTGTATACCTGAGGTTCTGGTTCACCCATGTCTGTGCCTGTTCAGGAAGGTCCACAGTACTTAATTCTCTCGCCCCAACGAAAACCTGTTGGTATTCTCCATCGATTTCATATCTACCTACATCCACATCATTAAACTGATAATACGTACGGAACGTCTGCAACTGATTATATACATCAAGCAATGGTCTGGCATCATTGATTCGTACATTATCAATGGTTAACTCGTTTCGCTCCAACATAGCTTCATCCAGTGAGTCATTCCCCGGATTTTCTTGTGTTTCGATATTATCCAATCCGTAAGCTGTCCGGGTATAATTAAGATCATGCTCCAGATATGGGGATTCTCTTGAAAATTCATTTGGAGAAACCACGAAATTCTGAACAGCTACAGATACACCCTGACCGGCTATGACCAGTATAATATAAGCAACGACAGGAATAACCATGGCATTTAGCTTTCCTCGGTTCAAGGAAATAATCATCCATATTGATCCGATAACCGCCGCAGCAGCCAGGACATAAGATGCTGGTATATTGATAAGCTCATCGGTATAGCTTAATCCATTTACCACACTTTTCTGGAAAATATTCACCTGATTTGTCAGTAGTGTGCCAAAAGGACGAAGCAAATGAACACAGGCCAGAAGCAATCCAATAAGCCCGAGTGTCATGCCCATATGCAATTGGGCGGAACGGCTCATCCGGTACATGTTGAATGCGGAATAAAAACCAATTTCCACAACCAGAAAGAAGATACTCAACCCAAGGAGCAGATAAACGACAAATTCTACAAATGGCAGAATAAACATGTAGAAAGAAATATCCATATTGAAATGAGGATCCGTCTCCCCAAATGAAGCATAGTTTAAAATCTTTAGGAAAGGCTCCCAACCAATTCCCTGCACGATGGTGCTTCCAATTGCTCCCAGCAGAATGGCTCCGCCCAGGATGATTAGTCTGCTTTGCTTCTTTTTCTGGATAAATGATGGCAGCTGATTGTGATGGAAATGGCCAACATAAGAGTTTCTAATCCAGGAAAACGTGATATAGCTAACCACAAAAAACAGAACAAACCCTATTGCACCCAGCAGCACCTTACTCCATAAAATAGTCGTGAACACACTTCCGAAATCAAGTGTATCCATCCATATGTAATCCGTAATCCAATCAAAAGAAAGCAATGCTATAATTGCCAATACAAGAAGGAGACCCACAATGACTCCGGTTCGGCTGCCGAATTTCTTTAACTTTTCTAATTGTTCTCGACTCATGTTACTTTCATTATCCAACGATTAACCCCCCTATGATTCTATTTTCTTTATCCATGATAACAGATAAGTGAAAGACTTTCTTTCTATTTGTACGATTAGGGTGGATGGAAGTTTCATAATTATTTACTAGCATCGCAAAACATGTCCACACCATAAAATTTTATTGGACTGATTAATCTTTTCGTAATTCGGGAAGTGCTTATAGATGATTTGACTAATCCAAGTTGGAATCTCATAATAAAATGAAATCAAAACCTCTTGCTTCATTATGTAACAAATCGATTTTTTCAAAGGAGGAGAAAAGAATGGCACAACGAAGTCTTGCGCTGGCGTACATATTGTGGTTTTTTCTTGGACAAATAGGTATTCACCGGTTTTATACCGGCCGTGTTGCTACAGGGACTATGCAATTATTGCTCGGAATATTCGGCTGGGCCACAACAGCAATATTTATCGGGTGGATCCCACTTGTCTTTCTTTGGTTCTGGTTATTCATCGACATCTTCCTGATACCAGGTATGTGCCGAAATCCACGTTAAGATTCAGATATAACAAAAGCGCAACAACTGTTATTAGAACGGGACAAATTATTCAATATAACATCATGAACCAAGATTATACCTTTTCCTGGTTGGCTCTTTTGGTAAATTTTGTTTTTCTTTAACGTCGCAGTTGAAACTGCGACGTTACTGCTATGTTGATTTCCGCTCCGGGCAATCGCTTTTTAGCGGGTACGGCTTCAACCTCGGGCCAACACGATATTGGTCACATAGGCGTTTCCCCAAATGTTTTCGGTGGGGCGAGTAACCGCAGTCCCACTCTTTTAGAGAACAGCCTGCTGGTTTGTCCTATTATTTGTAAGTTTCCCTTTATCGTTTGTACCAAAAAACCTGAGTCCTCATTAACATCAACTCAGGTTTGACCACTCTGTTCTTTCTATTTAACTTTCTTCTTCCGTCCCAACAATATTAGTAATGACCCAGCCACTGTTCCTGCAATAATCGGTGCTTTTTTCAATTTATTCTCTTTCGTATAAAATGCATCTTTTAGTACTAGATTCATATTTTGCGGGCGTTCAGCCAGGCGGCGCATGAAATAACCAAACCAGTCCGTACCGAACGGAATATACGTGCAGAAGTGATAACCTTCTTCCGCCAGGTCATAATGCATCTCGCTCCGAAATCCGTAAAGCATCTGAAATTCGAACTTATCCTTATCTATCCCGTTTTTCTTAATAAAATCCTTTAATTCATTTATAATATTGTGATCATGTGTCGCAATCGATGTAAAGGCTTCTCCCAGCAATCTTTTCTTAGCCAGTTTAATAAAATTACGGTCAATGTCTCTTTTATCCTGATAAGCCACTTGCTCATTTTCTTTATACGCACCTTTTACCAGTCTGATTCTTACGTTTTCTAACTGTTCCAGATCCTTTTCAGAACGATGAAGATAGGACTGAACCACTGTCCCTACATTGTCATAGCTTTTTCTTAAAGAAGTGAGAAAATCCAGCGTTTGCTCATAATGTGCATAATCTTCCATATCTATGTTTATAAAAATATCATAGACAACTGCAACATCAAGAATTTCTTTCATATTCTCCATACAGAAAGATTGATCGATATCCAACCCCAATTGCGTCAGCTTTACAGATAAGTGACAATCCAGATTCTCTGTATGAATCTTTTCCAAAATATCTATACTTTCTTCTTTTGCTTTGGCCGCTTCTGTTTTATCTGCTACAAATTCTCCCAAATGGTCGATTGTGCCACGGATTCCATGACTATTCAATTTCTTGATGGTTTCTGAAACACTATTGATGTTTGTGCCGGCAACAAACTTTTCAGCCCCGATACGGAACCCCCATTTTTGGGCACTTTTATTTAAAATTTTATTATTTGATAAACCAATGAAAAAATCTCTTGTTAGATTTGACATGTTGGCAGCTCCCTTCACCAGATCCATAAACTATTTATAATTATACATTTAGGTGTATAATTAATCAATAATAATTTTTAAACACGTATTATATGCCGGCATTACATACAATAAGGGGATCAACAAAATTAGAATACTTGGCTTTTCCCAAGACTTTGTGCTAAAACATTAGTCCGCACTTTTACAGTAAGAAAGCGCATTCCTTCATGTGAATAATTTTTGAATATTTATGGCAATAGTACGATACTATTGCCATAAATATTCCGTTTGCTACCTAGAAATGTTGTGATAATGTTTTTGCTTCCAGAAAGTGATTCAGATAATCCGGTCCACCGGCTTTGGAATCAGTACCAGACATTTTAAAACCGCCAAATGGTTGATAACCTACAATTGCACCAGTACATCCACGATTAAAATAGAGATTACCTACTTGGAAATCATAGCGCGCACGGTTTAAATGCTCACGATTGTCAGAGATCACAGCGCCTGTCAGACCATATGCCGTGTTGTTTGCAATTTCCAGCAATTCATCGAAATCATTAGCTTTGGCAAACCCGACAACCGGACCAAATATCTCTTCTTGCATGATGCGTGCTTTCGGATCCAAATCTTTGAAGATTGTCGGGTGGACGAAGTAGCCTTTCGAATCATCCGTTTCTCCTCCGAAAGCAAGTTCTCCTTCTGCCTTACCAATTTCAATATACTCTTTAATCTTGTCGAATTGTTTTTGGTTAACAACAGCGCCCATGTAAAAGTCTTCTTCACTTGTATTACCAACTTTTAATTCTTTTGCCAATTCTACGGATCTTGCAAGTACGTCATCATACACATCTTTATGAATAATTGCTCTTGAGCATGCAGAACATTTCTGCCCGGAGAATCCGAATGCAGAATGCACAATTGATTCAGCAGCCAGTTCCAGATCTGCTTCGTTATCCACGATGATGGTATCTTTACCGCCCATTTCAGCAACTACAGTTTTAAGGAAGTTTTGCCCTTCCTGAACTTTTGCCGCGCGCTCAATAATCCTGGTTCCGGTTGCACGAGACCCTGTAAAGTTTATAAAGTGTGTACCTGGGTGATCGACAAGATGATCTCCGATTTCGGCAGGATCGCCTGGTACAAAACTTACCACACCTTTTGGCAGTCCTGCTTCTTCTAATACTTCCACTAGTTTATAGGCAATTACCGGTGTGTTTTCAGATGGTTTTAATAATACCGGGTTCCCTGCAACGATTGGTGCAACGGTAGTTCCTGCTACAATCGCAAATGCGAAATTCCATGGTGGAATCGTAACACCAGGCCCCATTGCCTGATAGAAATACGTGTTTTCTTCATTCACACGGTCATTGATTTCTTTACCTTTTGCAAGTTCTATCATTTGACGTGCATAGTATTCCATGAAATCAATGCCTTCTGCTGTGTCTGCATCAGCCTGCCCCCATGGTTTACCTGCATCGTATACTAGCCATGCGGAAAATTCATGCTTACGGCGGCGCACTATTGCTGCAGCTCTGTAAAGAACTTCCGCCCGTTCTACTGCTGTCCATCTGCTCCATGTTTTAAATGCTTCATAGGCTGCATCCATTGCCTTATTCACATGTTCCTTTGTTGCTTTCGATACATTTCCAACAACTTGGTTTTTATTGGAAGGGTTCATTGAAACCAGTTGATCATCTGTATAAATTTTCTCTCCATTGATCACCAGCGGATAATCCTGACCTAATTCCCCCTTCACTTTAGCAAGCGCCGACATGAATTCCCTGCGGTTAGTTTCATCATTGAAATCTGTAAACGGTTCATGTTTAAACGGTAATACCAATATAAAAACCTCCTTGATAATAGATAATTCCTAACTCATCAATCCCAACAATCTATACCTTCTTATCTGCTTAACAAAACCTTTCATCCTTCTATATGCAAATAATATGCCAACTTCAATTCTTTTGATTCTCACCAAATTATAACACCATCATGAAGGCGCTTTCAATTAACTAATAATTTCTCAGGTTCATAAACGGCATATAAGTCGTCAACGATGATGTTAACTTGATTTACAAAAGTGTAAACATGGCTTACAATATTATTTACACTTTTGCTTATATTATATCCAGAAAGAGGTGAACTGCAATGAATGATTACCTTGCATACCTGGAAGCTGTCCTCGCTGCAGAAGATGACGCCATTTCCATCATTGACGCAGACAAAGTCGTTCGATTCTGGAATGAGGCTGCCGTGCAAACATACAACATCAACCAAACAAAAATATTACACCGGCCAATCCATGATTTTTTCCATCATGATGATTTAATGATTCTAAGAGTTCTGGAAACAAAAGAAGCGGTACAAGACTCCTATCACCAGCCACGTGCAGATAAACATGTAGTGGTGAATGCCTCCCCTATCTTTAATGAAGCAAATAAATTGATTGGGGCCATTTCAGTCGAGAGAGACATTTCAAAAATTGTCAAATTAAATGAAAACCTATTGACGACCTCTTCACAATTAAATGAATTAAGGCAACAGGTATATACAAATAATGAAGAAACACCATTCACCAAACTGAATGGAAAAAGTGTCGCGTTAAAGCAGACAATCCAAATTGCTATGAAAGCAGCAAAAACAGATGCAACCACGCTGGTTCTCGGAGATAGCGGGACAGGTAAGGAAGTATGTGCCAGAGCCATTCATGAAGCAAGCCCACGTAAAGACGGCCCATTTATCCCGTTAAACTGTGGGGCCATACCTGCACCCTTATTTGAAAGCGAACTGTTCGGCTATGAAGGCGGGGCATTTACAGGTGCTGACAAAAAAGGGAAAAAAGGAAAAATTGAAATGGCAAATGGTGGGACCCTTTTTTTGGATGAAGTAGGCGAGCTTCCACTCGATATGCAGGTAAAGCTGCTCCGGGTACTGCAGGAAAACACCCTTTACCGGGTTGGCAGTTCTGAAGCAACATCCATAAATGTCCGATTTATTGCAGCAACCAATCAGGATTTGGAAGAACGCATGGATAAAAAACAATTTCGTTCGGATTTATTTTACCGGCTGAATGTCATTCAAATTACCATGCCCCCACTTCGTCAACGGATCAATGATATTCCTGAACTGGTGAAAACATTTCTGAAACAATTTGCCATTCAATACCAGGTTCCAACCCCTACACTGTCCCAGGATGCAATGGAATCTCTATTACAATATCACTGGCCGGGAAACGTAAGGGAACTACGTAATGTGATGGAAAGAGTCATCATTCTGTCTGAAAAATCAATGCTCAATAAACAGGATCTCATAAGCTTCTTCCAGCCTTCCGGGCGCCGGGAACGAACGCAGGACACTGTACACGTCCATTCTCTTACACAGCAGAAGGAAAACATGGAAGTGCAGAAAATTGAAGAAACACTGAAGCAATGTAATGGCAACAAGTCTGCCGCTGCAAAAATATTGGGGATTTCCAGGGTGACCCTTTATAATAAGATAAAGAAGTTCGGGATAGGTGATTGATTCCTGCCACGCAGCAGCAATAAAATTAATAAGGAGAGTGGAGGTACAGATGGATAAAATTCGAATGCTGCAATACGAAGACTACTTCCATTTGGAAGCCATGGACACCGGCATTGAAGATGATTATGTGAAGCATATATTTGACAAGCTGATACAGGGACCTAACCGTTTATTCGGATTATTTTCAGAAGGCCGGATGGTTAGTATGGGAGGATATTCTATCTATGCAAAACGTAATGTGATGTTAGGCAGATTACGCAGCGATAGACGGTATAAAGCAAATGGCTTCGCCTCCTCCCTAATGACCTATATGATGCACCAAGCATTTCAGCTGCCTCACATTCAGTGGGTTGGTGCCAATACACAGGAGCATAATATCCCAGCACAGCGTGTGATGGATAAAATTGGTCTATCCAGGCAGATTACGTTACACGGCGCTGTCACAACGGATGTTTCCGCACTTGTGACAGGTGCAAAGCGATGGAATCCCATTAATGATCTTGAACAAAAGAAGAAATGGGTAAAACAGACGTTCATTGAACACGCCATGTTTTTCCCATACGAGTGCTACTATCCATTCCCAGGTTCAGCGGATTTATTCCCTGACGATAACTTGAGACAATGGGCCTTTTACGAGAATGAAACAAAAACACGGTGTCTTATTATAAAAACCGATCAGAAAAAGCATCATTATCTCCATGCTGTTTATCCATGGAGTGATATTACATCACAAGCGGGATTATGGGAAACCATTTCAAATGAATACTGGAAATTTAAAAAACAGACAGAAGGAGAAACATACATATGGATGGATTTAACAAAAAGTGAGGCGCGTTTGCTCCCCTCTGAACACCAATTTGAATTACCTTCTCCCTGGATTCTGTACGGGATGGATAAACAGAAGTGGCAAAACATACAATCCGTACAAACCGGGGAAGCCCTTTATAAGAAATAAAGAGCCTATTATTACACTAAAATAAACATGTATATGATCAATAATCTCGATAAGGCAAACCTCCATTTTAAACTGAAGAGGATTGTCTTATTTTTTCTATACAAACGAATCCCATTATCCATTCCGAACGATTCAGGTGATGTGCCTTGGCTTGGGGGCGATGTTTGGCGAGATTCGGGTGATGCACACTGGCCTAGTGGCGATGTTTGTCGGGATTCGGGTGATGCGCCTTGGTTTGGGGGCGATGATTGACCGGATTCAGGTGATGTGCCTTGGCTTGGGGGCGATGTTTGGCGGGATTCGGGTGATGCACACTGGCCTGGGGGCGATGTTTAGCGAGATTCGGGTGATGCACATTGGCCTGGGGGCGATGTTTTACGAGATTCAGGCGATGCACACTGGCTTGAGGGCGATGTTTTACTAGATTCGGGTGATGCGCCTTGGCTTGGGGCGATGTTTGACGGGATTCGGGTGATGCGCCTTGGTTTGGGGAGATGTTTGTCGGGATTCGGGTGATGCGCCTTGGCCTGGGGGTGATGTTTTACGAGATTCAAGCGATGCACATGGGCCTGGGTGCGATGTTTGACGGGATTTGGGTGATGCACATTGGCCTGGGGGCGATGGTTGACGGGATTCGGGTGATGCGCCTTGGCTTGATGGCGATGTTTTACTAGATTCAGGCGATGCAGGTATACGTTTACTGTGGCTACACGCATCCAGAGTCTTGAAAACCATCAGCTCTATCCGTATAGCAGCGACTATATATTTATTAATTTTGACAAACAGAATCAAATAAGTTAAATTATCTAATGTACGAACGTTTTATAGTTTTATTAAATTAATATTCGTTTTTAGGAGTGAATACCATGGAAAATGTGTTTGATTATGAAGATATACAGTTGATTCCCGCAAAATGCGTAGTAGATAGTAGATCTGAGTGTGATACGACGGTAACCTTAGGTGGACATACATTTAAATTGCCTGTCGTACCTGCAAATATGCAAACAATTATAGATGAAGAAATTGCAATTTCCTTAGCAGAAAATAATTATTTTTATATCATGCATCGATTTGAACCAGAAAAACGACTGGCTTTCATTAAAGATATGAATGCTCGTGAATTAATTGCATCCATCAGTGTTGGTGTGAAAGAAGAAGAATACCAGTTCATCCAACAATTAGCAGATGAACAGCTTTCTCCGCAATTCATCACCATTGACATCGCACATGGTCACTCTACTGCAGTGATTAATATGATAAAGCATATAAAAAAACATTTGCCGCAAAGTTTCGTTATCGCAGGAAATGTTGGAACACCAGAAGCGGTAAGGGAATTGGAACATGCTGGTGCTGATGCAACAAAAGTAGGGATTGGACCAGGAAAAGTTTGTATCACAAAGACAAAAACAGGGTTTGGAACTGGCGGCTGGCAGTTAGCTGCATTAAAGTGGTGTGCTAAGGCTGCAAGCAAACCGATTTTAGCGGATGGAGGTATACGTACACACGGAGATGTAGCTAAATCGATTCGATTTGGTGCATCGATGGTGATGATCGGTTCTTTATTTGCCGGACATGAAGAATCTCCAGGAGAAACAGTGGAGAAAGGCGGAAAAAGCTATAAAGAATATTTCGGTTCAGCTTCGGAGTTTCAAAAAGGCGAAAAGAAAAATGTAGAAGGCAAAAAAATTATTGTGGAGCACAAAGGTTCTCTGAAAGATACGTTAAAAGAAATGGAGCAAGATCTCCAATCCGCTATTTCCTATGCAGGAGGTACTAAATTGGATGCCATCCGCTATGTGGATTATGTCGTTGTGAAGAATTCCATTTTTAATGGGGATAAAACGTATTAAGGGTCTTAAAATACATTAAAAAGACTTCGGATCAGGCTCCCCTTTACGATTGCAGAGTAATATGAAATCGAAAAAAGCTGCCAGCAATTCTAAATTGCCAGCAGCTTTTGTTCTTCTATATAACATGCAGAACATTATTCAACAATGGTGACATCTACTGTTTTTCTTCCCCAGCTATATGCTTGATCTTTGGTTGGTACATGGACATCAATTTTATTTCCATTGATCGCACCACCAGTATCAGCAGCAACAGCATGGCCATAGCCCTCTACATAAACTTCCGTACCTAATGGGATAACATTTGGGTCAACAGCAATTACTTTTGCGTTTGGATTTTCATTCAAATTCATTCCAGTTGCGGTAACACCTGAGCACCCGGAACACCCTGCCGTATATGCAGTAGACTCAACGGATATTGTTTTGCCTTCTGCCTGTTCAGATTTTGTTTCCTGTTCTTTCGGCTCGGTTTTTACTTCCGTCTTTTCTGTATTTGATTCAGTAGTCTCTGCTTTTGGTTCACTTGTTTCTGTACTGGCTACAGTTTCTTCAGCTTTCTGTGTTTCAGGTTCAGCTTTTGGGCTTGCTGCAGCTTCCTCAGTTTCTTGTGTTTCAGGTTCAGCTTCTGGACTTGCTGCCGTTTCCTCAGTTTCTTGTGGTGCTTCCTGCTCCACAGGTTTTGCGCCATTGACAGCCAATTCTTGACCGGTAATGATTAGATTTGAAGAGAGATTATTCCACGCCTTCAAATCGGCTACTGACACACCGTGCTCGGTACTAATGCCATTTAGCGTATCACCCTGTTGCACGACATAATATTCATTTTCATTGAGTTGCAATACTTGATTCGGATGAATAATATGGGAATTCAATCCATTTATATCCATTAATGCTTCCACCGATGTATTATTTTCATTTGCTATATTCCAAAGACTATCTCCCTTTTCCACTTGATAATCTGCTGCTGATACGGACGTTGCAGTAATACCTGCAATGATGACACCTGTTAATGTGGCTACTAATTTTTTCATTAGTAAATTCCCCCTTTAATTACTGACAAGACTTATCGTAACATAGCTTTCT
Source organism: Virgibacillus ainsalahensis (assembly GCF_055380755.1). Taxonomy (NCBI): domain Bacteria; kingdom Bacillati; phylum Bacillota; class Bacilli; order Caryophanales; family Bacillaceae; genus Virgibacillus; species Virgibacillus ainsalahensis. The sequence goes on from NZ_AP043943.1 coordinate 2,276,881, forward strand.
CCCTTTTGTGGTTACAGCTCGTTTAAGAGTGAGTTACGAGGATTACAAATTGGAAATGATTGTTACAATTGGAATAAACTTGTTACAGAAGGACATATTCCGGATTAGACAAGCATAAAATTATAGGCTGGACACATAAAAAAACCCATCCATTACTTTGAGGTGGGTTTGAACAAAGATAGTTAATTGGTGTGTTATTCCAGATTTTTTATAAAATGAACCATTGCAATTATTTATTGGTTCGTTCATGGCTTAGATTAGGTGAATTTAATCTTCATGATTTCATAGACATGGCTAGTTGCATCGCCAGCCGAATCGGAATTGCGGGGTTTTCCATTTGATTGACATCTCCAATAAAAAACATATCCTTTTCGGGATAGTAAAATGCTAAGGAACCTGTTGAACCAGAATGACCGATTAACTCACCTTTTCCCATAAAAAGTGTTGCAAGACCATTTAGTGGAACTCTCATATATCCAGCACCGTAATGAATTGGAAGCATAGAAGTCTGCAACCTGTTATTTACTTTTAGTTCATGAAAAACAGTATTATTAAATAATTTCCCTTTAAAGAAAGCCTTGATAAATACCATTAATTCACGAGCCGTAGAAACACAACCGCCACTTGCGCGAATGCTCATAAGTAATTTTGGAAGGTAAAAGGCAGTGTCCTTATAATAAATATACGGGATAAAATCATTCTCATCTTTCGGGAGATATGTATTTCTGAGTCCTAAAGGATCAAAAATTAATTGGTTATACACATCTTCCAATGTTGAATTAGTAACTATTTCAACTATTTTTCCGAGGATTTCAAAGTTTATATTTGCGTAATGAGCTCTTTTTCCCGTATCCGGTGCAAAGTGTGGTTTGATTTCCTTCGTCTTTATTATGGCTTCATTAAAATCAGTTTGCACATCCTTATAAATAGCACGTTTTTTCGACTTATTGCTACCCTCCTCAATTACATCACGCAATCCACTTGTATGAAACAATAAGTTCGAGAGTGTAAGGCTATTAGAATACTCTCGACCTTTGTAAACATGAAGGTTCCTTAATGTGTCTTTTTTTAAATATCTTGTTATTTCATCATCTAGAGACAGTTTTCCCTGCTCTCTCAGAATAAAAATACAAGTGGTTGTGAACAGCTTTGTGATACTTGCCATAAAGAATGGCGTATCTGCATGCTTACCCCCGTACCCAAGGCTGTATGAAACATCTCCATTGGAGTTTTCTACGAGAAGAATAGATTCATGTATTTGCTTTTTCTTTGTAACGTTTCCAAAAATTTTTTGGACTTTTTGTTTTTGAATTTCTATGTGGATACCCCCCGTGTTATTTATTATAATAACGACTTTGACTGATACGATTGTTCCGCTAAATGGCCCTTCAATAGCAAATTGGGCGTTGTCTTTATTTCGGAAGTGCGCCCGATGATTGAATATTCCTCTCTGATATTAGTTCGTAAAATTTAACAAGAAATCTTGCATGGAACCATAAAAAGCAAATAATGAAACAATAATACTAATAAAGCCCATTCGCCTTCGTTCCTTTTTAATCTCGGATATACCCATAACCAGAACCATTACTCCCATAAAAAACATCATATATGGCATTACATCAGTATTTCCTGTTATCAATCCATAAATTGCTAAAGCACCGGTAATTATTGCTGATATAGCTCTCATAATATTTAACAATTTAAACCTCACCCTTAAAATTGAGTCTAATCCTTGTTCCAGAAGCTACCTTTAACTGAAGAATAAACCTTATCTTTTCTCCAAACTTTTAATAAGTCTTATAAACCAATATAATACCATCCAAGGAAGAATAAACTTTGTAGCCCATTCTATTAATTTTGGAACTAGGTATGATGCATTTACTCCTATAAAATCAAGAGCAAACCAAAGTCCCAATAAAATCACTATAGTGATAATTATATTTGTTATAGATTGATGCATTTTTTTTGACCGTTTTGAAAACGTATGAATGGCTAAAACAATTAATGTAACAATCACTACCAAAATAATAAGGAACACTAACTGAAATATAATATCTCCCCAATAATAAGAGCTAATTTCATTCAAAAAAACACCCCCCCACAGACCATATACTCTAAGACTATAATATTGTATTAATTATCCCGCATTCGTTTTATCAATACAATAGTTTATTCCGAAAAATAGAACGATTCCGGTATAATGACAATCAAATTCAGTACAGTACTGTATTTTCATAGAAAAGCTTATTATTTTTCTAATCGCAGTCCCGGGACTGGGGGTTCTTAGCCTCCACTGCCATGTACATTGCAACTTTAAGAAATCAGCATAGCCGTTATGTCACAGTTTATACCAACCGCGAAAGTTAAAGGGCAACAAATCTTTTGAAAGGAGCCTTATTTTTCCACAATCCATTCATCTATCTGTTCCCCTAAATGACGGCCGGGAGTGTCCTGGATACAGCGAATTTTGTCGCCTGGTTTCACTTCCAAAATGGAAACCTCTCCTTTGTTTTCTTCAACGACATGTACACTGGAAGATTGCTGCAGGGTCGCCGAAATGAGACCATCTTCTGTTTTACATACGATCCGTATAAAGGGGCGTTTCTCCATTTTTACCCTGCCAACACTTATTTCTCTCTCCCTTTCTGCATCTGTAACGATCAGAACATCAGCTGGATTTACTTCATGTACATATAATGTTTTTTCAGGTTGATACAAATATTGGTGAAAGGATCCTGCATTAATTCGAAATGGACGTGGCGGATAGTTTTCAGATTGGCGATTTTCAGACAAGACATGGACATAACCAGAGCCAGTATTGCCAACAAAAATCCCTTCCTTCTCATCCAGTATATCGATGAAATCAATACAGACACGCATCCCTTCACCAACTTCATGGATCTCTATGATTTCAAAGAATTGCTGATTTCCTGATGTGAATGCTTCCATTATTATCCCTTCCTTATCCTTGTAATATATAAAAGTGGCGGGAATTCGAATATTCACCCGCCACTTAGAATTATTTATTTTTTGTTTCAAATTCGTTCATGAAGGCAATAAGTGCTTTTACTCCTTCTAAGGGCATGGCATTGTAAATACTTGCACGCATACCTCCAACAGAGCGGTGTCCTTTTAACGTTTCCAAACCAGCAGCCTTTGCTTCTTTGACAAATTGTGCATCAAGATCACGTTCAGGAATAATGAAAGGAATATTCATCAGTGATCTGCTTTCCTTTTTCACAGGTGAATGGTACAAGTCTGATGCTTCAATGAAGTCATACAGAAGCCTCGCTTTTTCACGGTTCACATGTTCCATTTCCTGTAAACCACCACGTTCTTTGAGCCATTCAAACACTAACTTCGCCATATAAATCGCAAAGGTTGGTGGTGTGTTATACAAAGAGTTTGAGTCACTGAAGGTTTGGTAGTCCATCATAGCTGGACATGTGTCTGCAGCTTGCCCGATTAAATCTTCACGTATGATGACAACTGTTACTCCGGCAGGCCCGATGTTTTTCTGTGCACCTGCATAGATTAAACCAAACTTTGACACATCCACTTGTTCAGATAGAATATTGGACGACATATCTGCAACAAGCGGTACCTCTCCTGTATCAGGAATTTCATGATACGATGTTCCTTCAATCGTATTGTTTGTCGTAATATGCACATAATCTGCTTCTGAATCAATCATACTTGAATCGATTTTTGGTATGTATGTAAAATTCTCATCCTCCGAGGAAGCAATCACCCTGATATCACCGAATTTCTTCGCTTCTTTAATTGCTTTTTTTGACCAGGATCCTGTATTCACAAAATCAGCCTTGCCACTATTTACAAGCAGATTCATCGGCACCATCGCAAATTGCTGTGAAGCACCTCCCTGCAGGAAGAGCACCTTGTAATTATCCGGAATCTGCATAAGCTCCCGAAGCAGACGCTCTGCATCTTCGATAATTTCAGTAAATAAAGCGGAACGGTGGCTTAGCTCTGTTACAGACATCCCGGATTCTTCATAACTTAAAAACTCATTTTTTACTTTTTCCAGGACTGGAAATGGAAGCATGGAAGGTCCAGCCGAAAAATTAAATACACGTTTCATTTTAGCAACATCCTATTCTATATGTAGTAGTAAAACAGAAAAAGGCAAGGACTCTTTTCCTTACCTCATTTGCCCAGACGAACGGCTAAATCCACGTTATGTGCTCCCTTACGGTTAATCCGCTGCATCGCCAGTTACACATAATCTTTACCTGCAATTTTATCACATTTAAAAATCTTTTCAATATCATTCGCTTGTCATGCACCAGGTTTTTTGGCCATTTTAAAAACCACCATGCTAATTTGCTTACGGGGTTAGTACAGGGGGGCAAACAATCAAATAACATCTAAACACACATTATTTCACATTCAAAATAGCGTGAATATGTTTTGCGGCACGTAATTGAAATTTTTAGTAAATTTATATAAGAGAATATAGAAAATTGTGGTAAAATGTGTTTAAAGATTGTGAATAAAGTTCGTAATGCTGGCACAGGATCGTTAGATTAGCAATTATAGGAATATGTGAAGAATACAGGAGATGTTATTGATGAGACCTAACCTTACAATCGAAATTAGTATGGAAGATTTTAAAGATTATTATTGGTTAAAAGAAGAACTACAATGTTTTTGCAGGGAAAATGGGATAAGTGCATCTGGTTCGAAAATAGAGATTTCCAGTAGAATTGAAACATTTCTTCAGACAGGAGAGATTAAAAAGCCAGCCAGAAAATCGGGAATAAACAAGAAGGTAAAATCCAAATCTGAATTAAGTCTTGATACAGTCATCACAGAAAATCATCGGTGTAGTCAAGATGTAAGGGCATTTTTCAAGACAGTCATCCCGAATTTCCATTTTTCTACATACATCCAAAACTATTTTAAAAACCATATTGGAAATACATATCGTGATGTTGTAGATGCCTGGTATGAGGAAGAAGAACGAAAAAAAGCCCCCTCCTATAAGCGGAGAATTGCTCCTCAATTTGAATACAATCAATTTATTCGTGATTTTTTTGCAGACCCGAAAAATCAGGAGAAAAGTCGTTATGATGCGATTGAATCCTGGAATAAAATCAAAAAACTTCCTGGTAGTAATAAATATATTCCTGAATAAAACTTTTTTTCACCAAAATATTTCGTATTCCGATTTTCTATGACTCTTTTTATTACCTCCATTTTCGCAGATGAATCTATAATAATTTTTAGGTGCGAAAGTCAATTATTAAGATAACGGAAGATTTCGTTCAAAAAGAAATAATAAAAGAAGCTTAGAGAAAAAATTCCCTAAGCTTCTTTAATGTGAATGATGATCTAAAACCCTTGTGATTGTTGTGTGAATTAACTTTGTGTACCTCACGAGTAAGCCCATTACTAATTTGCACCGTGGCTTTTCCTAAATTATTTAACAGAAAGAATCCTTTGATTTAGGGACAGACAGCCCGAACAGCGGCCTGAGATATAATGCGACAAACGTTCCTCCCAATGCCAGGATCCCCCAGATATATCCATGCAGACTGAAGGATGCAATCCCGCCAAAGTATGCGCCTATGTTACAGCCGAATGCTAAACGGGCGCCATAGCCCATGAGTAGTCCACCGATTACTGCGGCACTTACATTCTTTCGATTCATTTTCGAAAATTTGAAAAGTCCTCCTGCTGCGGAAGCAAGGAATGCCCCCAGAATAACACCAAGATTTAATACTGTTGTTGAATCAGAAAAAATGGATGCTTCCAGTGCTGCTGCATTTGCACCTTGCCAATATCCCCAGCTAGCTACATCAATGCCAAAGAATTGTGCCACTTTAGATCCCCAGAGTGCAAAGGCTGATGTGATTCCCCATGGTTGACCGCGAACCATTAATGTTAAGGCATTAAGTACGGCTAAAACAATTGCTGCTACTAATAATGGCCATGATCCACGAAAAATTCTCTTCCAGCCTGACTCAGAAGGTACTGGTGCCATTTTCGGCGCTTTTCTCCTTCTCTCTACTACAAGAGTAATCCAGGTGATCAAGCCAAATAAAGCAATGGATAACACCCAGGCCCCGCCATAGCCGAATCCAGTAGATGTGGCTAGAGAGACCGGTTCAAATGCTGGTAAATCTTCCGTCCAAAATGGCAGATGGTATGCTCCTACAGTTGACCCAATGATGAAAAACAATAGCGTCACGAACATGACGGAGCGTCCCCCACCAACGGCATAAAGCGTACCGGATGCACAGCCTCCACCAAGCTGCATTCCTATTCCAAACATGAAGGCACCTACAACAAGGCTAACACCAACTGGCGATACATATCCTGCAACACCATTACCAAAGAATGAATAGCCGAACGCGAGAATCGGCGCAAATAGTGTAACCGCAACGGCTAACATTAACATATGCGCTCGCACCGCTTGCCCATTCCCAACCGATGCCAGCCTGCGAAACGCTGAGGTAAATCCAAAGCGGGCATGGAATAATGTATATCCAAGTAGCAGACCAATTACAAGGAGTAATGACTGCACAATATTTTGCGTGAACATGAGAAAGACCATCAGTATTGCCCCAACAAGGAGCCCTCCAATAATTAATGGCATTTGCGGTTTATTTAAATCAGGGCGACGCTCCACTTGATCTTTTACTTCATCTACAGGTTGAACCTTCGTTGCTGCTGTCTTCATTCGAAACACCCTTTTCCCGATAAATTTAATATGATTACTACATTATATTAACCTTTGGGCGTCTTTGTGTCAACGTTTTGAATGAGAATGATAATATAGTTGTTTATTTTTAAAACCTCAAACACGCATAACCTCGCCCTGGTTTTTGGACGAGGTTAAAATAAAGTTGTTTAATTTTTGATAAAAAACACATTACCTGAACTTAAAAAATAACAATAAAGTCGTTTAAAAATCTAAGTCTATTCAACAATCGCGCGCTTTCCTTGAATATCGATATTAGAAAACGATTGTTTAAAATCTAAAAGGAATCTTCCATTAAAGTACCTGAGACGAAAACAAAAAGATCTCGTTCTGAGGTCAAGTATCTATTGAAAAAGTTGGTTCTTTTTTGATTCTTTTACCTTTTGGGTACTAAGCACAAAGCTAGCGATTGCTGCAATACTACAAACATATGGGAGTAGAGAATATCCCCAAATAGATATGACATAACCTCCAATCGTTGAACCAATGGTAATACCAATATAAAGAGCCGTATTATTCCATGCCATAACAATTCCTCGTTCTTTTGGATATTCCACTGCTAATCTCGCTTGGTATGATGTAAATCCTGCATACCCGACTAAAGCCCATATAAACAGAAAGAAATAAACCCAATCTCCAGATGAGAAGAATATCCCTAAACAAATGAGTACTAGAGTCAAGAAAATTAGCGTAGCCTTCGAAATCTTTCTTTCTCCAAATTTATCTGTTAATTGCCCACTTATAAGGCTTCCTAAAACAGCACCGACACCAAAAAAGGTAACAGCCAATGCGATTTCTGATGATGAGAATCTATTTTCGGAGTAAAGCGCTGCACCTAAATAAACATAAAGGGCATACATAGAAATCGCCCAAATGGTAGTAACACTTACGGAACCAAGTATTCTTAGAAGATTCCCTTCTAATAGACGACTTCTTGTTAAATCACTTTTAGGAATAGATTTCCATGTCTTGAAGTTCACTGCCGCCAATATGGCTCCTATGATCGCCATTACAACAAATACTGAACGCCAACCAAGAAAATGCTCTAATAACGTACCGAATGGTGCCCCTGCCCAAAGAGCTGTTAAGTGTCCTGAGACAACAATCGAAAGCCATTTTCCTCTTCGATTTGGTGGAGCAATATCTCCAATGATTGCGTATATCAAAGGAGTAATTGAAGCAACGGACAAACCAGCTAAAATACGACTAACAATTAGCCATAAAAATGAAGAAGCAAAAGCAGTTAGCGCGTTAGAAATAGCGAACAATAATAAACCAAACGTAATAATTGTTCTTCGTCCCTTTTTATCTGAAAGCCAACCAAAGAATGGAGCCGAAAAGGCATATGTAACCGCAAAAACAGTTACCATCCATCCAGTCGCCTCTGGACTAACCTTATATGCTTCCGAAATGAACGGTAATAACGGAGACACCACAAATAAGTCAGTACCCATTAGAAACAAAGTTATCCAACTAACACTTAAATTTGCCCTCCCTCGTATCTCCATAGACCCCCCATATAAAATCATTTATACATGTATATTCACTAGGGGTCATAAAAAAGAAGCGATCTTAAAGGAAAGCGCCCTTTTGCTTTAATAAATAAGCAAGTAATTTTGTTCTTATTGCTTAAATGCTTCTAATCTTTGAACTTGAACTCCTTTGTCATCAAAGTTCTCCTCTGCCAACCATTGGGTTAATGCTTGTTTTTGTAGAGGCCATTCTTCTATTACCATTGAAAACCAACTGGTGTTTCGTGAGCGGTTTTTATAGATAACGGCATTTCTGAAGGTGCCTTCATACTTAAATCCTAAACGTTTTGCTGTTTGAATGGAGGGAGCATTAAGGGAATCACATTTCCATTCATAACGTCGGTATTGGAGTTCTTCGAATACATACAGGGCTAATAAATAGTGTGCTTCGGTAGACATTCTTGTTCTTCTTAATGCATCCGAAAAATTAATATTCCCTACTTCAATCACCCCATTTGCCTGATCTATCCTCATTAAACTAAAGATCCCAAGCGGTTTGTTTGTCTCTTTATTTAACACGGCATAATAGATGTGTGTGCTGCTTTCTATTTTTTCTAGTAATGTCTGCTCAAATGCTTCATAGTTGTGAGGTGGTTCGTCGGGTAAGTAGGTCCAATTACTAGGATGAGAATTTTTATAGGCGTTATAGAGATCTTTGGTGTGTGTACGAGATAATCTAGTGACAATGGTATACTTTCCGACGTAATACATATCAGAAGGGAATTTTCTTTTCTGCCAATTGGACAAGTCCTCACCAATTGGCTGGTTGTATTTGTTTATTCTCTGATTCATTTAATCACCACATTTCATTACATTATTTTATTGCAGTATAACTCGTTAAGAATAATTAATCATCTGGTCTTTAATGATTTATTCCACAAACTGGCCTTTAATGGAATAAAATGATTAAAGTTTTTAAACAACTTTATTGTAACTTAAACGACTTTATTTGTAATTAAACAACTTTATTGTCACTCAACATTTTGATGGAGAAAACAATAAAGAAAAGCGACCACCTTTTTTAGATGATCGCTTTTCCACTTTACTTTTTACCATCATTTAATCGTCTGGCCTCTTCAGGGCTCGACATTTTAGTTGACCCTTTATAACGAAGACCAACATCCCTGTCTGATTCAACACGTCCACTCTCTCTTAACTTTTTTTCCTGGCGGTCTCGTCCCATTTAAACACCCCCTTCATTTTGTCTGTTTTATTATGTGATTATATGGCTATACCTATTAACGTTCGTTGCATGAAGTTATACACTAAAACAGCCCTGTTCAAATATGAACAGGGCTGTTTTTATGACAATTTCAAATGCTTTTTTAAAATTAAGCCAGTTAATCGAGCGAGTACGTATTTTAGTTGGATGACATTATTCCTGATAGAAAGCTCCATTTGTTATTTTCCTGACAATTTTGTTCAATGAAAATATGGCACCTCCGATGACAGCAATAATAATAAGATAGAAGATTAATGTACGCAGCCATTCAGCCGACAGCTGCTTCACAATCCAATTCCCTCCACCGTAAATGAGAATGGTGGCAATCGCAATTGTGAAAAGAAAAGAGATACTGATACCAAGAATCTGGCGGGTTTTAAGTTTTTTTAGTATATGCCTATTTTGAAAGATTATATAAAATACAGTACCAATTGATAAAACAAGGGTAAAAATATCAGACATTGTTATACTCCCAACTTCAATATTTCATTTTTGCTTTTACTATAATAAACTGCCACCAATCCTTCTTTCTATTGAAATACAGAATAAAATCAGTAGTTATAAATGTATACGATTCTTACTTGATTTTGTTTCACTCTTTTACTTATTTCTCCCCTAACAAATTTCGCTACAAGACAAGCCTTATTCGTAAGAAAGTATCCTTGGTCTGTGAAAGTTTTTCAGGAATTCGGAGCATTTCTATTTACTGTTTCTCTGTCCAAAATAAAAAACTGCTAGACCTGACTTAGTTTCCTTTCAGGCCCAACAGCTTTTTTAATATCCGTTATTTTGCGGGTTCCAGGTCTGTGATGGAATCGATATCCATATAATCCGGAACCACCATTCCTATTTTCGCACCTTCCAGGTTAGCTCCTAAGTCTTCAAAGTTTCCTTCATGTTCGTCATAAAATTCTTTAGTGGTAATTGGCATCCAGACTGCCACGGTAGCATCAACATCTGAAGTTGCAACCGCCTGGTACATGACAGCTACATCGGCAGTTGTCACTGTCACATTAAAGCCTTTTTGTTCCATCACTTCAGCGACAGCATACGTGGAGGTTAATTCCGAATCCCACTGGGTGCTGGCAATTTCCACTTCCACTCCATCCACATCTTGGACTCCCTCTGTCCATGCTTTAGTTTTTTCAGGATTATCATGGACCCATTGTCTGGAAAGCTCTTCAATATCTTCTCCTGTTTGTTCCGCTTCCAGCATGATGCCTTCCATATCTTCAACTTCCCATGCAAACTGGTCCAATAGTTTATGTGCTTCCGGCTTTTCCTCTTTTAGGCCTGTCCGAGCTAGTGTCCTGATCTCTTCTGCTTCTCCATAAACACCATCAGGGTCTTCCAAATATTTAAGATCCGGATACTGGGCAAACATCCAATGCGGATTCCATCCTGTCACAATAATTGGTTCTTCATTATCAATTGCCTCGTTTAAACTTGACATCATAGCTGCAGTCGACGACTGTTTGAGTTCCCATCCCTCGAGATTACTGTAATGATTTATTGCTTCTTCTGTCGTTACTGTTACACCTGCTCCTGGCTCAATCCCAGTAATTTCATAATCGATTTCTTCACTGTAGCCGGTTGATTCATTGTTTCCGGAAGTCTCTTCATCAGCTGAATCATCCGACCCGCAAGCGGCCAGGACTAGCATTAATGTAATCATGATTAATATTAAAATCTTTTTCATCTGAATGTTGCTCCTTTCATAAATATGTAATAATATATTATTAATTTCATCCATATAAGATGGTAACACAAACTTGTATAAAAGAAGGAAATAGAGCTCGAGAATAAAGGACAAGTATGTTTGGATATTTTGGCAGTTAAGAAACCATAAAATTTCTTACTGCATAAGTGCGGGACTCGGCAAATTGCCTAACCTATAGCAAATGCCAAGTTTTCTAAATTCCTTCTTCTGATTCCATGCATACAGCATCTACCCTTTTTAAGAACAGGCATCTTCAGTATTTAACAATTCTTCTTCAATTTACAGGTTTAATTACCGGGCTGATGAGGGAAAATGAGTTGCGAAATGAATCATAAAATTATGTGTAAGGGGAGAAGAAAAAATGAAATTGTATCAGGTGCGTAAAGGACAGTTTGTGTATTATAAGAATGAATTACACAAGGTTTATTCCATTAAACATGTGTACAAAAAGCCTGTATATCTATACCGGTTGAAGGATATGCAACGAATCCAGGCAAAAGCAAGTGATATTACATGGATCAAACCACAGGATAAGGATACATTTATTTTTTATGGAAAGCGATACACAATCAATGAAAATAGTGTACCAGAGCCCGGTGACTACATTCTGATAACGAAACCAGCACCTGATTTATTTGACAACTACTCCTTGAATGAAATAGAAAAAGTCGAAACAGTAATAGATAAAAATTTAACTACGACCAGAGACAATGGTGTCCGATCAAATGAATACATGATGATGGTTCCCGGCAAGACGGAAGCAGGCCGCGAGATTGCTTACGAGGATCCGGGTCTGGTATCAGAATCTCAACAGGAAAAGGACGAATCCGTTACCTATCTTGTGGAAAGTGATGAATCTCTAAATCCGGTAGTTGGCGATATCTATATTGATGTTCATCAGCGTACAAAAGCAATGATTGTCGCCATGACGGCAGATGAAGTCATATTCGGCCATGGCGTTCATGTCCATGTTGCCGAACTCCTTGATCCAAGCAATTTTGAACTTGTATACCCTGTGGGGGAAAAATTGTAAACATCTGGGGGATTGCCTGATAGCACATAAATCTGAATCAAATTTATAAAAACCACCTGGAACGGTACTGAGCCTCGTTCCAGGTGGTTTTTTAAAAAGTCCATACCAATTATTTTCTGATTGAATCCTGCTTAACATGTGGACGCTGGAGCTGGACATGTTCTTTACTGAGAAAGAATTGATATGCTGCCAAATATATAAATTCTTAAAAGCACACTTACGCTTCCATAAATCCAACTACCGCATCAACGAGACTGTATATGCCCAGCCCACTGGCTATGAGCACAATAAATCCTCCTACAATATTTAGCTTGACGGAGTTTACATATTTTCCAAGCGCGTTTTTATTGTTAACAACCACCAATAGAAAAATGGTAATAACCGGCAAAATCAGCCCATTTAATGCCTGTGCAAATAAAATCAACTGCATTGGTTCGAACCCCAACGCTGACGTGATGATTCCAATTCCAATGACGATGGCGAAAATCAATTTAAATCGCCAATTAGAGAACCCGGTGCCCCAGTTTGTGACCCCGCCAATGGTATAAGCTGCTCCAAGCGGTGACGCCATGGCCGATGAAAATCCTGCTGCCAGCATTCCAATACTAATAAAAGCAGTTGCCCATTCACCAAGTGTCGGCTCCAGCGCCATAGCTAATCCTTCGATTCCAGTAACATCATAACCACGAATCATTGTACCTGCAGTAATAATAACTGCTGCCGTAATCAGCCCACCAAGACCAATGGTAATGACAATATCCTTTCGGGCTTTTTTCAGGTTGGAAGGATCTTTCCAACGCTCCTTTGCACCGGAAGCATGCAAAAACAGATTATAAGGAACAACGGTTGTCCCGATAAGCGCAACGATAACGACAATTGACCCACTTGGAATGGAAGGGATAAATGCCCCCTCAAACATTTCAAGAATATCGGGCTGGACAACCACCATTGTTGTAAGGAAAGTGATACTCATGATGGCGACAAGAACAATAAGTATTTTTTCAAAACGTTTATACGTTCCAAAGAGACCAATGATAAGAATAATCAGACCAATAACAGGGGCGATGTAATTTTGTGGAATACCTGTCATGAGAGAGATCCCGAGCGCTGCCCCTGTTAAATCACCGGCCATGTAAGCAGCACATCCGAAGCCGATGGAAGAACCAATCAGGATCGACGTACTATATTTTAATACCGGCCGCTCAAATTGCTCGCGGATAGCTTCCCCCAGCCCCTTTCCTGTTACTATCCCAAGCCGGGAAGCCATCTCTTGCAAAAACATCGTCGTGATGACGGAAAATACAATTGCCCAAAGCAATGAATAGCCAAAGGATGCACCGGCCTGCGTTGCGGTGGAAATCGTACCAGGCCCCATAAAAGATGCGGCAATAATCGCACCCGGACCGATGACTTTCAGCTTTTCTTTCATTTTGGCAAAAAACGAGGGCTTATCCATGCAACAAGCTCCTTTTTTCTATTCTTATTGTGTATCACTAATTGCTATACCCTGCATGCGATTTCAAGAAACGTATGATAAAAAGGCGCCAGTGTTAATAAAAGTGTCTCCTCTGTGTTCGGTCTTTCAACAGCCTGGTATGTGACCGAATGATGGCGCTGCCTCTTGCGTTCGGTCGTTCATCACATCGATGAGGGACAGAATTACGCCTCTGGCCCCGCTTTCGGTCGTTCATCAGCCCGATGAGGGACAGAATGACAACCCCTCCTCCGCGTTCGGTCACTCTCCACCCCGATGATAATCATAACTATAATAGAACTTCTATGAAGGAAGAGTTGCTTACTGGAGATTATTTTCATATAAAAATAGGCTGTACCAAGCGAGGTACAGCCTATCACACAAGTTCTACTAACCTAATTTATTGACATACTGACGCATATTATCGGTTATTCCTGCCACACAAATTGTCGCGGGATCTTTTTCGATATCCAATTCGATAGTGGAACCATCTGTTGGCAAGGTTTTCTCAAAAATTGTCTCATATTCGGAAACCGTTACTTCTGTTCGTGATGCAAACAATGTCGCATTGTTTGCAACATGTAAATGCTCCCGGTAATTTGGCTGCAGGATCCCAGTAAAGAACTCCCCTACCGCCCCAGAACCATAGCTGAACAGGCCAATTCTGGAACCTGCTGCCAAATCTTCTTTTTGGTCCAGAAGGGAAAGTAAACTTAAATACAATGATCCAGTATAAATATTTCCAACATTTCGATTATACGTTGTGCTGACCTGATAATTTTCCATCAAGCGATCCTGATCTGCTTGTGTGCCTTCATCCAGAACAGCCTTCAATGCCTTTTTCCCCATCTTGGTATATGGCAAATGGAAACAGATTGCTTCAAAATCTTTCAGCTCCAAACCTGATTTGGCTTTGTACTGTTCCCAGACTTTGGAAAAGAATAAAATGTATTGTTCATTTGATAACTTTCCATCGACAAACGCCTTGTCCGAGTATATTGGACGCCAGAAGTCCATAATATCATTGGTCAAATAAGTACTTTGATCTTCCAGTGCCAAGATGCCTGGATCGGCACTGACCACCATCGCAACTGCTCCAGCTCCTTGCGTTGCCTCTCCTGAAGTATTCAAGCCATACCTTGCAATATCTGACCCCAATACCAATACCTTACTTTCCGGATTCAACGCAATATGTCCTTTCGCCATTTGAATTGCAGCAGTCGCTCCATAACAGGCCTGCTTCACTTCAATAGCACGGGCTTGTGGATCTAACCCCAACAGTTGGTGAACATAAACCCCTGCCGATTTTGAATGATCGACACCTGATTCCGTCCCAAAAATGACAAAGTCAATCTTTTCCTTATCCGCTTCGTCCAAAATTTCCAAAGCCGCATTTGCTGCCAATGTCACCGTACCCTGCGTTATCGGAGCAATTGCCATCTTTTCCTGCCCGATACCGATTGTATACTTTTCGGGCTCTACGTTTCTGGCAACGGCCAATTTGTTCATATCCACATATAAATGTGGCGCATAAAAACCAATTTTATCAATTCCTATTTTCAATCGAAACACTCCTTTGCTTTTGAATAAATTCCAGTGATGCTATAAGGATAATTTCCCAGGCAATATGTAAAACATTTCACGGGGGTATGTAATATAAATGACATACGTTACAATCCTTAATGATAATATAAGAAGAAAATAAAAACAATGAATAGGAAGCAGGAGAAATTGATCTCCTGCTTCCTATTATGATTCCAGAATTTTGACCTTTATATTAGCATAAACTCCTCCTGCTCCGGTTCCTGTCAGCAATGGTACTCCGTCAATAACATTCGCTTTCATCTCTTCTGGAACAAGGGTTGCGGCTATAATAAAATCATAGTCATTTTGTTTATTGATTGCTTCACTGACTTTTCCTTGATGGATTTCGACCTTTTCATATAGTGCTTCTCTCTTTAACCATTCTTTTAATTTTCCGATAATTATAGTGGAAGTGGCGACACCAGTAGCACAGATAACTAACATTTTTTTCATACTTAACCTCCTTTGTTTTTAAACTTATTAACGTACAGCAATCCTCCTATTGCGGTTAAACCAATCAGCCCAATCCCATACCAGCTCAACAGCTTTCCCAGTCCTGCAAATAAGGCAGTTGTCCAGACAGCACCATCAACAAGTGCAGAAATACTTGTATTATTGCCCATATCAAATTGAGCGGACATCGCCATTTCCGTAAATAATGGGGAAATCCATGTGGCAATGTATAAGCCAACACCGATGTAGATCGTTGCACCGATTACCGTTCGAATAATATTCCCTCTAAATACAGGCACCATCAAACATACAATGAAAGGAATGGTTGCCAAATCACCGAATGGTAAGACGCTGTTTCCAGGTAATATGACTGCCAGACACAATGTAATTGGAATCATTAATAAGGAAGCCGATAACACTGCGGAATGCCCAACTGCCAGGGCACTGTCCATTCCAATATACAGGTTTCTGTTTGGAAATCGCTTTTTAATCATGTTACTGGCAGCCTCTGAAACAGGCGTTAATCCTTCCATTAACAATGCAACCATTTTCGGCATAAGAAACAGGACGGCACCTGTCTGTATAGCTAATTGCAGTGTTTCCTTGATGCCATAACCTGCCAACAATCCGATAATAAAACCAAGCAAAACACCCAAAACCGTTGAATCACCAAGAATTCCAAAACGTTTTTGAATGGCTTCCGGGTCTGCTTCCAACTTGTTGAACCCTGGAATTCGGTCAAACACTGCGTTCAATGGTTTGGCCAGAAAATAGGATGGGGCAGATGCTGCATGTGGAAAGGTAATTTGTTTGTATCCAAAATAGGATTCCACTTCTGGAGCAATGAGGTCACCTAATAGAAAAATAATCAGTACGTGAACAGCTGTTGTAACTAAACCTAAAGCAAAATCATTTGTTAATGCATAAACAAGAGACCCCGTGAATGCAACATGCCAATAGTTCCAAATATCAACATTTAATGTTTTGGTTAAGCCAAATAATAGTAATATAAGATTAATCCCGATGCCTATTGGAATAGCAAGGCTTCCGAGTGCGGTACCATAGGAAATCGCAGCAGCTGCTGGCCAGCCAACATCAATGGTATGTAAATCGAAACCGAAATGATCTACCATCGACTGTGCTGCCGGACCTAAACTTGATGTTAATAATTCCAAAACGACATTCAGTCCCACAAAACCAACGCCAACCATAAGCCCGGAATAGAATGCTTTTTGTACCTTTGTACCAAGCGCTAATGCAAAAATAAAAATAATAATTGGGAGCATCACACTGGCTCCCAAATCAACAAAGCTTTGTAAAATCGCCAATGAGCTCCCCTCCCGATTAGCTTTTGCTGTTTAGGCATTGCTGCGATTTCAGCCTGCTTTCTACGCCTGCTGTTTACCCAATATACCGGTGATATAGTGATTTAGCTTGCACGACATCACTCGTTCCATGGACAAGGACACGACCATCCTGAAACAGGACGAATCGATATGCATCGATGGTAAAGGATAAAAGAAATTGATTATGCTTTACATTTCCTATTTCTGAAAGATGTACGGCCACTTCCCTCAAGTCCGGCTTCTCCTCTATTTTTGGCCGGATTTGAACGGTATCTCTCCCACATAGCACAGCTGTTTTGGTTTGATTCTCGTAATTTAAATATGGATGGCTTGCTGCCTGACCACATGATAGGCAGTCTTCATTTTTAAACGGTTCAACATCAATGAAAGACTGCTGGTTGGTCCAAATATCAAAGGATATTAACTTATTTCGTAAAGCTTCCCAGTTTTCGGTGAGTATTTTCAACGCTTCCGTTGTTTGATGTGCAACAATAAGTTGAACAATTGGACTGATGATTCCACCGGTATCACAGGTTATTCCACCTATTGGCACTTTTTTCATCAAACAGTGCAGGCATGGAGTTTTATCCGGAATGATGGTATAACTAATGCCATAACTGCCAACAACTGCACCATAGATCCATGGAATATTATGTTTTTGAGAAATGTCATTAATAATCATCCGAATATCGAAATTATCTGTTGCATCCATAATTAGGTCCACCCCTTTCACGAGATTTTCCATCTCAAGGGGCCCTATATCCACAACACTTGCCTCAATCGTCACTTCGCTATTAATGCTCTCTAATCTTCTTTTAGCCGCTATCGCTTTTGGAATGCTGTTTATCGCATCATCTTCGGTATATAACTGTTGACGTTGCAGATTGCTCCATTCAACATAATCACGGTCAGCAATGGATATTTTTCCAACACCGGAACGGGCAAGAATCTCCGCATTTGCAGTACCAAGTGCACCTGCTCCAATAATTAGTACATGCTTACTTTTTATTTTGTCCTGACCGTCTTCACCGATGGGGGAAAATAATATTTGTCTTGAATAACGGGCATCCATCAACGGCTAACCCCTTCCAATGGACTGCTTGCTGTAGCATAGCGTTTGATTGGAATTCGCCCCGCCTCATAGCCCAGTTGACCTGTTTTTACAGCTAGTTTCATAGCCTCAGCCATTTTAACTGGATGCTTGGCGCCTGAAACAGCAGTATTCAGCAGGATGCCATCCGCACCCAATTCCATTGCCTCAACAACGTCTTTAGGTGAGCCAATACCAGCGTCAACGATAACAGGCACACTCGATTGTTCGATAATAAAGCTTAAGTTAAGCGGATTGATAATACCTTGCCCAGACCCGATTGGTGATGCTCCAGGCATAATCGCATGTGCACCGAGCTCTTCCAGTTTCTGAGCTAACAGAACATCATCCGAGGTGTAAGGAAGCACGGTGAATCCTTCTTTTAGTAGTTCTTCTGTTGCATGTAAGGTTTCAACTGGATCAGGCAGCAGTGTTTTATCACAGCCAATTACCTCAACCTTAATCATGTCACAAAGACCTGAAGCTTTAGCCAGTTTCGCCGTACGAACTGCTTCTTTTGCCGTTTTTGCACCTGCAGTGTTTGGTAACAGGCTGTATTTCTTTATGTCTACCTTTTCCAGAAAATTTGGCTGTGTCGGTTCAAATATGTCCATCCGACGTACTGAAAATGTTAAAATCTCTGTTTCTGATACCTCCACGGCTTCTTTTTGTATATCAAAGTTCGGGAATTTTCCAGTTCCCAACAGTAATCTGGAGTTAAAATTTTTATCCCCAATCGTTAACATATCAGCCACCTCCTACAAATTGTACTAATTCAAGTTTATCTCCATTTGTTACTTCCTTGTTTGAATGGTTTTCGAGATCTAAAATTTCACCATTGTGTTCGACAATGACGACCGGCGGATTGTTAAAAAAGTACCCAATCACATCTGTAATCGTTTTAACATTACCTGGTACGTTAACCTCGTTTCCATTGACAAGCAGATTCATGCGTTTACCTCCTCATGTGGTATTCGGTCCATTCGAAATGTATCATCGATCGCTTTTCCTTGAATTAAATCGGCCATAAGGAAGCCGGTTACAGGAGCTAGTAAAATCCCATTGCGATAATGCCCCGTTGCGATGGATAAGCCGCCTAAATCAGGGTCCCTCCCCAGATAGGGCAAGCCATCCCCCGTTTGTGGACGAATACCTGCCCACGCTTTTTCCCATGTAGCCGATTTTAGTGCCGGGATAATTTTCATAGCATTATTTATCAGCTGGTAGACGCTCGTCAATTCAACTGATTCGTCAAATGTATCGGGTTTTTGTGTTGCCCCTATTATTAGGCTCCCGCCTGATTTCGGAACGATATATCCATCGGACGAAAAAATACTTGATGTTACAATGCGTCCATGATGGTGAACGGATAAACATTCTCCTTTTACTGGATGTGCATTTAAGGTTAACCCGGTTTTCTCGATAATTTGGCTGCTCCACGGTCCACCTGCCACAATAACTTCATCCGCAAAGAATATATCCGTTCCAGTTCTCACACCGGAAACACTGCCATTTTCCTTCACGAAATCAATTACTTCTGTATATTCAAGAAATTCCGCCCCTAAAACAGCTGCAGATTTTGCTAATGCTTGTGAGAAAAGCGGTGCTGAAACCTGTCCATCACGCGGCATGTACAAACCACCTGCAACAGTACCGGAAATTTCCGGCTCTCTCGCTTGTACCTGTGCCGTATTCAGTAATTCTGCGGTTTCTCCCTTCATTTCTTGAAATGAAGCGATCTTTTTTAAGTTTTCCATTTCTTCATCAGATTGAGCCACTCGTAAAATTCCGCTTTGCAGCAGTTCAATATCAATACCGGAAAGTAATTTTAACTCTTCTGCCAATTCAGGAAACATTTCCCTGCTTCTTCGTGCCATGGAGAACAGTGGACTATCTTCTGTAATTTCATTCTGAGCTCCTAGCATGCCGGCAGCAGCACGTGACGCTTTTTGTGCGATTCTTTCTTTTTCAATAACCAGTACGTGATAGTCACGTTTACTTAATTGAAAGGCAATCGAACAACCAATTACACCCCCGCCTACAACCACTGCATCATAACGTTTTTTCATCATCAGCCACCTTTCTTAATGCTTTGCGATATGCGATTACGTTTTTCATCGGATCATTTGCTAATAAAACACCAGATAATACTGCGATTCCACTTGCACCACTTTTGATGATATCTGGTGTGTTTTCAGGTGTTATACCACCAATGGCAATAACTGGTGTGCTTACATGCTGGACCACATCTTTCAACCCCTTTAGTCCATTTGGCTTCAGCCCGGGCTTGGATTGGGTTTCATATACATGTCCGTACAGTAAATAATCGGCGCCATGTTTGGAAGCGAAAAGGGCCTCATCCACCGAATGAACGGAACAGCCGATACATAAGTGGTCGTAAGGACTTCTTACCTCCGATACATTCATGCTGTTTTTACCTAATTGCACTCCCAGTGTTTTCATAGAATGAGCGACTTCCATCCGATCATTTACGATTATCTTTTCAGGTTGGATGCCTTTTGAGTCAAGTAATTCTATTGTTTCCACCAGTTTGATGTCGGACCATGATTTTTCCCTTAGGTGAAACACATTCACATATGGATTTATTATTTTAGCAATCGAAGCGAAGATTTCCGGTGTTTGTTGACCGGTTGAGATGATATGAAGCTCTCCTGGTGATTTTTTACGAGTATCGACAGAAACACCTCCTTAAAAATCATGCAGAAACGTAAAAAACCACTTCCCTTTGGTCAGGAAAGTGGTTTGAATGTAATATTATCTTCAAATTAGGAATAGACGTATCCATTCTTTCACTTCCCTACGCCGGCATCAACCGTATCAGGTTTAAAGAGTCCCAAAGTTACACTTTGATCTCAGCCCTTCTAAAAGGCACCCCTAGTGAATCGATTCTATTTAATTGTTAGTAGCATTATATCATTGGTACTAAAATTGTCAATAATTATTCTTTTCGTAAAGTAACCGTTTTCGATGCGGCTTCACGCTATTGAAAATAAACATCTTTTCCTTGTACACATTGAACCTACGAGAAACGCATTCTTACACGTCAATCCAGCTAATTGAACACTTCGATTCATGTTTTAACATTACTGATAACGGTTAAATTATACATAAAGTCAACATCCTATCCAATACTGCGAATGAGGTGATATCATGGCAAATCAAGAAAAAGAAAACAAACATAATGATGATTCCCTGGAACAAAAGCAAAAATCGAATGATCCAAATCAGGATATCGACCCACAAGGTGAACCAGACTCCAAACCACAGGAGAATTAATGATAGCCATAAAAGAAAATACCACATGTGTAAGGCAAGCCTGAAATCAAACAGGCTTGCCTTTTTCAGTTAGGAGTATAATGGTATCCTCCTAACTTTTATACAATTCGGTTTTTGCTCAATGGTACTGAACAGTTTTTTTAACTATGTGTTTCAGTCGCATACTTGTTTAAAAGTTTATCAAGTTGTTGGCTGCATTCTATTGTTCGATCATTTGCCAAACCATACTCCAGCCCGAGTTGAATCATTTCATTCTTTTTCATTAAAATATCTGTTGGCAAGTTGGATGGTACGGCTACGATTATTTGTTCCATCAATATTTCTTCCCTTCTTACATCTGCTTTCATTGGTTCAGATATTAGTTTGTTTAAAAACCCAACAAAAAATATTATGCCAACTTTTAATAAATGATGCAATAGATTCTACAAAAGTAGACATGAGTAGACAAAAATAATTTTCACCATTTCGGTTTTTGCATCAGAAAATTTTAATGAAATCAGAAAACATTGCTGCCTTAATCATGTTTTAATTGTAAATTGTCATATACAGGATAATATAAAGTAAAAAATGGGGATGAATTTTATGAACGCGTATGGAGATAATTGGGAGAATTACGGAATGGATTACCTGGAGGTCAAGAAGACATATGAAAAACCGATTCTATTTACCGTTTAGAATCGGTTTTTGGGATCACTTTGATATTGTATCGGTAATGACATATTACACCCTCACTTCCAAAAATTTGGTGGATTATCTTTTTCTGTGGAAATCCCCGTAAAATGTTGCATTTTTATCGATGAACTGTTCCAGTTTTTTAATTGCTTTTTTCATATAATCTCAACTTCCTTTCTATTTTTTTAATTACTGACGGTTAAGTCTTTCATAAGCATCTACATACAATTCCATGGAATCCTTTAGTAGTTCTTTTACTTTTTTCATCATGTTTATCTCCCCTTTCTTTTGATACTTTAATTATGGAAGAAAAGGGAGTTTTTTACAAAGTCCGTGGAATCGGTAACATTTCTCATGAAAACGAAAACAAATGAAATGAAAACGGGCACAACGCTTGTTTTCTTAAAATATCGCTTTTTTTCTCGGTTTATCTTGAAAATCGCTAGCAAAACGGTAAGGATTCATATCGAGCCCTCCCTCAGATAGGGGTTATTTGACAGACACATCCAGGACATCATCACTTTTTTCCTGGTTGTTCAATTGGATATAGTGATGAAGCGTATCAATCTTCGAAGTCTTCCCTTCTTTATTACGTAATCCCGGCTCGTATAACATTTGATTTTCAACCCCATAGCGTGGGCTAAAGAACACAGGCTAAGAACGCCCCGTCCTAGGGCAACGCCTATGTGACCAACATCGTGTTGGCCCGAGGCTGAAGCCGTGCCCACTAAAAAGCGAAGTATTCTGCTGAAGCGATTAGCGATTGTGATAGCGCTCTGGTTTAAAAGAAACGGAAGAAGCAAAATCACGATAAAGTTACGTCGCATTTTATATCAACTACGAAGGTTAATAAGCAACAAAATTTACGAAAGGATTCTTCAAAAAAACTAAGCTGTTACAAAAAATTATTTTGAACTCAAGTTATCCCGATTTACAGCTTGTGGCGGGCGTTCCAACCATCCATAATCAATTAAAATATTGGTTACATCTTCAACGTATAGTCCATTATCCATTAAAAAACGTGTATACATCCCACCTATATCACGTCTGCCGTTAAAAGATGCAGCATTCGCATATGTTCTAACTTTCATGGAAAACATCTCCATCTTATGAATCAGCATTAATTTATCCGAAAACGGTGAAATTGTAGAATCAGTAACCAAGTGATCCAAGCTCTCGCGAGAAGGTAAGTCATCTTTATGAAGTTTTTCTGTAAACGCCTCTACATGCTTATCAGCAATATTCTTTCCTCTTTTAAGTATCTGCTGAACGTTATCATCTTTGGCTACTTGACTAAAAGCAATCAGAAGAGCTCCACTTGTTACATCATTTTCAAGATTATCGTAAAGATGCGTGATTTCTAAAGCATGAAGAGGTCTCGTATCTCCAAAGAAACCCCTTAGATATTTTTGCTTTTGAACAAAATCAACTTTTTCAGGTATCGGAATTTCTGGCGGGGTCACGAAAAACCCTTTTTTCATTAAGACATTGTCAACTTCAGTTAAAAGTTTTACTGTAGATTGAAGGCAGTAGATAAAGAAGTTTTTTACATCATTTCGTCTCATTAAAGGTATTGCAATAGAATAAATACTCATTCCTGCTTTACCCATATATTTTAGATAGTGCAGGTAAAACTCATCTAAAAACAATCTCGGAGCATTTAAGTCCACGTCCCCTTCTGTAAAACCGATTGGTATTGGGAATTTTTCCTGAATAAATATTTCTTCAATCGTTTTCAGAAACGAGTTACATAAATTCAAAGCATCATTTAAAACTTCTTTTATATCCTGATCTTCAATATGTTGAAGATAATGTGTAAGAATGCATTTGGACATGGTATTTCCTGAATAAGTTGTCCAAAGTTTTCCCATTTCGGCAGATGTTAATCGAAAATCATGATTATTCTCCATTGTAAAACCTCCTGTTAAGAGTAATATGCCCATGACGAATGTAAATATAAATAACTCAACTTTCGCACCTAAAAAAACAATAATATGTTCAACAAACTGTAATACGTGTAGTTGTTGTAATATAATCCTTGACAAAAATTACACTACCAAACAGAAAAGGTTATGGAGACGCAGGAAGAATCAACCGTGAGCAGGATTATCTCGATGGGTAGAAATAATAGCTAAAAAAACAACCGTAATGCGTTGAAGATGTGCTAAAAAAAACCAGATCCGCATGTGGGATCTGGTTTTTTCAAATTATAAATGGACTGTTACGTCTGCATCTTCACGAAGGTTTTCAACAAGTGTTTGTACCGCTTTTCCTTCTTCTTGTGATATAAGTTGTTTTTCAAGGTCTGGTTTCAGTTCGTCAAAGGATGGAATTTCAGCTTCTTCACTACCTTCTCCTTCTCCACCCTGTTGTTCTTGTTGGGCTACCAGTTGATCATACATTTCTTGCAGTTCTTCCTCCGATGGCTCAATGTCACCAGTCTCACTGGCAATAAGCTTGTCTATTTTTGCTTGCAATTCAACCTGTGACATAACTTCTTCTTCACCCATACCTTGTTCTTCCATCGCTGTAAGGAAATCATCCTTTGATTCAAGGCCATTCATTTCTACCAATTCATCCAGTGTCGTATTGATATCTTCTTCTGATGCTTCGACACCGCTGTTATCCGCTTCTTGTATGAGAAGTTCCATACCAATCATACTATCTGCAACCTGTTGTTTTAATTGATCCTCGTCAACTTCTTGCCCAGACATCTGTGATTGCATGGTTGCTTGCTGAAATCGGGTCGTGTACGTATTTTCAAATTCCTCTTTCGCAATTTCTTCACCATTTACTTCTGCAACAACATCAGGTACGCCTTCCATATCAGGCTCTGGCATTTGAGGCTGTTCGCCACCTTCTCCGCCTTCTGGAGCTGCTTCATTATCAGCAGACTCTTCCTCCTGTGTTTCAGATTCATCATTATTATCTTCAGCTGATTCATCACCATCACCACATGCGGCTAATAGCGCTACAAGTGCGGCAATGATTAGACTTAAAAACCATTTTTTATTCAAAATCATTCTCCTTTCCTGTATCGTGTTGGTCATTGTAACATATACAAATGGATTGTACATCTAAAATATGATTGATCGTCCATTAACCTCTTTAAAACGTCTTCTCCTGCTTTCTTATATATTTATCCAGTTTCTCAAGTTCTACCATCAGCTTAACAATACTGCTGGCTACAGGGAAAATTTCAATCCATTTTTCAATTTCGGATTGCTGTAATTCATTAATCAAATCATTAATTGTCAAATTCATTGCAGTAAAACTCTCTTTCTGCAACCCTTTTTGGACAAGTATTTTTTCTTCGTAGGTTAAAATGATGTTCTCATGGTATTCGACAATCCTGGTCACTAACTTTTTGACTAAAAAAGATTGGTTTGGCGATATTTCCTCAATGTTATCTATTTTTAATTCCAGATTTTCAATCAAGTCCGATTCAAGCTCGACTACTCTTAACATCTGTTTAAAAATTACAATATCACGCATGAAATGGTATCGATTTCTGATAAACATCCTGCTTTTTTCGTCCGTGACAATATCCAGGTAATCATTTATTTCCTTGATGTCCTGATCCAGCTCCTCTTCCCGCTCTTTCAATTCTCTTACTTTCATCGTTTTGTTCGGTATCACACGAAGTAGAAAGCTTGTTTTATCCAATGACTTTTTAATCATGTCATAAAGAAGTTTTTGATGATTGGGCGGAAATATGAATGCATTAATCAAAAATGCAGACGAAATACCGATGAAGATCAATGACAGCCGTTCAAGGAGGTACCACAAATGAATGGTTTCTTCTCCAGACAGCATGATAATCGCAATCGTCAGAATCGTAATATTGACTGTTTTGACCCAACCCAATTTAATGTTAACTGCAATCGCCAGGATAACAGTGATCCCGATAGCAATCGGGTGCAGGCCCAGTGTATAGGCCCCGGCTAACGCAAATACAACCCCTATCAGCGTGGACAATGCTGTTTCTTTAATGTATGTGAAAGAACGCATAATGGATGGCTGCATGGTAATGACTGCTGTGATGACAGCGACCATACCAAGTTCAAAATCCAGACTCTCCGTTATCAAAATTGCTAATGCAACAGCCAAACCAGTTTTCATCATTCTTGGCCCAATATTAAAGTTCACCTTTATTCTCCTCTAGTTATCACTTTATCTTATGGGGATGACTTATAATAAGCCCAATTAAAAAACCGCTTATTAGGCTACTCGCAAGCATTATGATTTTCTTTCTTCTTTTATTCCCCTGTTGAAAATGCCTTTTATTTTCCTATTATTTCATCTGTATGCTGCTAGTTTATCATACCATCTCTTGTTGCTCTTAATATAATTCATCATTAAGATAAATAAAAATCACACTCGGGGCCTGTCCCCCACTTCTCTACTGCTTTAACGCTTTAGTGTAATGGGGGGCAGGCCCCAAAATTGGCCCCAAAATTACTTTTCCATTAATTTCCCAAGAGGGCTGAATATTGCTTCCACCAATTCAGTGGGACCGGGCATCGTTGGAAAATAAACGAGGAGGATCGCAAGTAAGACCCCTCCCATGGTGAACAGGATAAAAGAACGTTTTTCCTTCTTCATATCTTTATTTATTTTTGGCCATTCATATACGGTAATCAGGGCGGCAATGACAAGAATCATCAATACATATACGAGTTTCATTGTTCAATCACCTCATCCTCCGGTACGCCTTGTGGGGACGTGGATCTTCCTGGTCTTTCAATTTCCACATTGCTTTGAATTTCCACTTCTACTTCCGGTAATTTCTCTTCCCAATTATCTTTCACCATTGCCCATTGGTCTGGATAATGACGATGAAACGCTCTTCCAAAGTTAAATATATCAACATTCATTTCGTTTTGTATTTTTTCCAGTGCTTCATGAATTCGCTCATCAATTGTTTCTTCCAGTTGCACTTCAAGCTTTTCTACAGTATCTGGATTCATTAGATTTAATTTCGTTTCATTTTCCATCACATCATCTAATGATTTAATGTTGACAGTCATTTTCCAATTTCCATTTTCAATGGTAGGAACCAATGAGGTATTCGCGCGAAATATATAAAAAGAGATCAATCCTTCTGCATCTTCGGGCTGAATCGTTACAGTGGCTGTTTCAATTGCATCTCTCAGCCAAAGAATCCCCCTCGTCATTTTATCGTCGATTTGTTCAATCATTTTTCCATTTTGGAATATAGCCGTTCCATTTACACGTAATCCGATAGTATCCGGCGGTTCCTCTTCGATTTCAATCAATGGCAATGCCGCACCTCGTTCCTCACCGGTTAACATCAGTAATAAATCTTTCATTGTTACACTCATTCCAACTTGAAACTTTGCTAATTCCCTTGCAACTTCTCCTGAATTTCTCTCTAAATCCGGGGAGACTTTTAGAAAATCTACGGGGCTTCCTTTCGTAACAAATGCAAAGGTCCGAAGCCTCGGAAAAGGAGATCTTGCGAAGTATTCAATATGGCTCCTGATTCCTTCCTCGGCCATTTTCTCACCAATAAAAACAACCGGATTGTGGCCAATGAACAACTTGCGGGAAACCTTCTGCTGAAGTTTGGATCTGGCATCATATATCGTTCGCCCCGTATCTTTTTCAACCGTCGACAGTTTACCTCCGCTGGCACCACCTGATCCGGATCCCCCCAGCGCTCCCGGGTTAATAATCTGTACGGAAAGTTCAATCTGACCGTCATCGGTTTTATCAAGTCCTACTGCTGTAACAATTGCTAAGTCATTTACTTCGGTACGATCCCAGCAACCCGAAAGAAAGAGGAGTATCAGGAAACACAACAAATGAGAAAAGCGTCTTTTTCTTCGTTCAACCATCATTTTCATCTTTTTTTCCTTTCCATCAGCTCGCCGTGGATTTTTTTGAACGTTTTTTGCGTATAGCAGCAACAATCAGCAATAACAGCGGAATGATCGTAAAAAATATCGTTCCATAAAACGGGAAAATGTTACTTAATAATTGCTCGAGTTGCTGCAAATTGGTTGCCGACCACATACTCATCCCCACCAGCAGGATTCCAACAGGATATACAATCGGGCGATAGTCGGATAAACCTAACCATTGGGCTGTACCGAGAACAATGGCATAGTAGAAAATAGAAGCTTTGATAAAAATACCGGATACCCAGATCGCCATCACAACGGCCTCAAAATGCTGCAGAAAGTCAGCTATACTTATGTACCTGGCAGCTTCCATGAATGGGTACGTAAAACTCGTTGTGAGGGGTCCAAATACAAAGAGCGTAACTAAATTAACAATCACCAATGTCAGCATGACAGCTATTACGGTAATCATACTTACTTTCATTCCTTTTTTTCTGTCATTCAAAAAGGGAAGCAAAAAGGAAATAAGAAAAAATTGCAGAAACCAGCTGGATGGTACCACTGCACCCATTAATGAAGGTGTAACCCCTTTTTCAAAGACAGGAAAGAGATTCGCTGGTTCTAGTTCAGGCAGAAGTAAAAGAAGCGTCAATATAAATAAAATCATAACAACAGGAAATATAATTTCAGCACTCCTCGCCAATACTTCCAGCCCTCCCCGGACTGCAAATGCACAGACGAGTGTCATGCTCGCGATCACGAAAGCCATTGGGGTAGTCGGGAGAAAATTCCCCACAACAAACTCCCCATATTCTCGCAAAATCATTCCTTCAGCATGAATTAAAAAGAGTAAAAAAACAGCCCCGATCAGTTTTCCAGGAAATTTCCCGATAATCTTCTCTCCATACTGAATAATTGTCTGCTCCGGAAAGCGCTTATTTAATCGGATGGCTAAAAAAACAGCCAAAAAACCTGCGAAACAAGCCCATATCGGTGATATCCACATGTCCTGACGTGCATATTTTCCTGTAATGGCTGGTACGAGAAGGATGGCTGTAGCTATAATGGTCGGATAGATGAGGAGAGCCATCTGCATCGCACTAATCTTCCCTTTTTCAATCATCCTATTCACCTCTATCCATGAAAATAAATTGCTATTCTTCCCCTCTAATCGGATTCGGTTTCTGGTTTTTGGATTGGCGATATTTATTATATTTCCCTGTTAAATGAGGTCTTGTATTCAATTTCCACCATGGTGCGCGCACGAGTACATCCTTCATGTCCTGCCCTTTCATTGGTGCCATTGGACTAAGATACGGTTCACCGAAGGAACGCAGTGCACATAGATGGACGATGATAAGAAGGATGCCCAGCATGATGCCAAGTAAGCCAAGTGTTCCCGCCAAAACGATCATCGGAAAACGAAGCATACGGATGGAATAAGAGGCGGAATAACGCGGAATTGTAAACGAAGCAACCCCTGTAATCGCAACAACGATAACCATGGGAGCCGAAACAATACCTGCAGAAACTGCTGCCTCGCCGATCACAAGAGCGCCTACAATACTTACAGCTGCACCAAGCTGCTTTGGCAGTCGCAAGCCCGCTTCCCTTAATGTCTCAAAGGTTATTTCCATCATTAATGCCTCCACCAATGCCGGAAATGGAACCTGTTCACGTGCGGCGGCGGAGCTGATTAACAGCGCTGTTGGAATCATCTCCTGATGAAACGTGAGCAAAGCCACATATAAAGAGGGAAAAAGCAAGGATATTAAGACAAAAACGTAACGAAGCCAACGAAAAAATGTCCCCATCCAAAAGCGTCCGTAATAATCATCTGGGGACTGCAATAAAGAATAAAGCGTTGTAGGAACAACCATCGTAATAGGTGTTCCGTCAATCAGAATAGCAACACGCCCTTCCAGCAGATTAGAGGTAACGATATCCGGCCGTTCGGTTGTTAATATCTGCGGAAAAGGAGAAGACGGATTATCCTCGATGAATTCTTCCAACATGCCACTTTCCATGATGCCGTCAATGTCTATTCTTTTTATTCGGTTCGTCACTTCGTCGATTAACGTTTGATCTGCAAGTCCTTCGACATAAGTGACCATCACTTTTGTTTCCGTATATTTTCCTACTTGCATAGATTTCATTTTTAACTTAGGGTTCTTGATTCTTCTTCTAAGAAGAGAAGTATTTACAGCTAGCGTTTCAACAAATCCTTCACGCGGCCCTCTGACAACCATTTCCGCCTGTGGTTCTTCAATCGAACGCTTTTCATATTTGGAAAGCCCAGCAGAAAAAGCTGTTTTTTGCTGATCCACTAGAATGACCGGGTTCCCTGAAGCTATTTCCTTCGTACACGCGGAAAACGTTGTTAATTCTTTTACATTCGTAACCGCTACTTTTTTATGGATCAATGCATCAACCGGATAGTCTTTCTCCCCAGTTACGTTCATGAGTGGAGAAAGTACATTATCATCGATTTCTTCAATGTTTGATAGACCTTCAATATAAATGAGGACTGCTTTATCTTTTTCAGCTATGTAAAACGAACGAAAAATAACATCTGCACTATCTTTATAAGTCGTTTGGAGATTTTTTTCATCACTTGCCAAGTTACCAGATAGCGGATCCTCCTCGTCTACTGCTTGTTCGCTGATGGTGCTCCTATCTTTTTCCTGATTGGACATATACTTTTTTCTTCGTTTTAACATGGAATTTACCAGCCCCCTTCCACCTAACTTTCATCCTCGATATCCGTACGCATTCATCCGTCAAGACATATACCATAGTTTGATTTTATCAATGAAATTTATACTTCTTTGGACATAAAAATTACGCATGTGGACTGATATCATTCCGTAATTGGGCTCAAAACCAACAATCTGTAAGGCTTCAACCCTATTTTTTTGTTATTCTGCCAAAAAAAGTCTACACTATTTTTGAAAGGGTGTTGTATATGAATTTAGTGAATCAGTTACCTGAAAATATAGAAAAACAACTAGCTTCGACAAAAAGGAAAACAATCGATACATTTGAAGAATTAATCAGAGACGGCGGGTATGTGCCACCGGATATGAATTTATTAAGTGATGCGATAGCTGCGTTGAGTATGGGAAAAAACATCTTACTCAAAGGTCCGACAGGCTCAGGAAAGACGAAATTCGCTGAAACACTCTCTGGGTTGTTTAACCAGCCGATGTTCAGCGTCAATTGCTCTGTTGATCTGGATGCGGAAAGCCTGCTAGGATTTAAGACATTAGCGTACGAAGGCAGTAAACAAATGATTGAATTTATTCCAGGCCCTGTGATTAATGCCATGGACTATGGGGACTTTTTATATATTGATGAAATCAACATGGCCAAGCCGGAGACATTGCCACTTATTAATGGGGTGCTTGACTACCGAAGGACAATCACCAACCCATTCACGAACGAAATCGTTACGGCAAAAGAAGGATTTGGTGTGATTGCTGCAATCAATGAGGGATATATCGGGACAGTACCACTTAACGAAGCATTGAAAAATCGTTTCATCGTTATCGATGTCCCTTATATTGAAGGGGAACAGCTCAAAGAATTGATTCAGACAAACACCAGGCTGACAGATGAGAAAACAACCGATTTGTTCGTGCAATTATCCGCAGACCTTATTCAGGCTGTTTATCAGGGAAAACTGACAGAAGATGCAGCTTCCATTCGCGCATTGCTGGATGCCTGTGACTTAAGTGTGCTTATTCCGCCAAGACGAGCAATTCAACGTGCAATTATCGATAAACTGGAAGAAGACAGAGAAAAGGAATTTGTGAAAAACCTTAGCGAAACACTGTTCTAGGATAGGAGAATGTAACATGTACCGTTTTCATCATACCAAGGTGGACACGAATCTTTTTTTACAGCTGCAGAATTTGGCTACCGTACTATCCGGTAATACCGACTTGAAATTTGAATACAGCTATCGATCTTTTATTGATATAGCAGGTGGCAAAGTTACCGCAAGTACGTCCTGGGATATTGGCAACCAGAAGATCAAAGAAGCAGGCTTTAAATCGGATGTATTTTTGAAAACAATTGGCACATTGCGTTATTCGTCCATTCCATCACTGAAAAGCTATTTGGAACAGACTGAATCAACGACTTTGCCAAAGTTTGCCATTCAGCTGCTTACCTTATTGGAAGATATCCGGTTGGAGGAAATCGTGAAAAAAGAGCGTCCAGGTACAAAGGATACGTTTGAAACCCGCCGAAACTACCTCAGACATTTTTTTGAAACGCAATTAAGAACAAATGTAACGAGAAGTCTTGCACTGGATGAATTATTTTGTCTTATCTATCTGAAACTGCAATCAGACCAGCCTGATCCTATATTTCCAAAGGCGAATGAAAAGCAGGTGGCATATTTAGAAAAGATAACCCCTCTCCTTTATTCTGTCTTTGAGGCGAAAAGCACTAGAGACATTACGACAATTGCTGAGCAAATCGTCTTTCGATTGGAGGAAGAATACCGTGACTCCATGAATGAGTATTTCATCTTTCCCATCACCCATATCGAACAATTTACAGAGAATACATTATTTGATGAATTGACGCGGACAGATCCACTGGCAAATGATGACGAGGAAGATGTGGATCCGGAAAAAAGCGAATATATAGATGAAAAATTTTCCACATGGCATCGGGAAAGTGAAAGTGGTGATCGCAACAACACCTTCCTGCAATTTGAGCTGGAACAAGGAACGAAAACAAGCTTACTTGGTGGTGGGGCCAGAGAGACAGAGGAAGGCGATCAGGCGATGGCCTCCATCCAGGGAACCTCCGGAGAAAGTGAACAAAATGACTATTCAGAAATGGAATCACTGGATAAAAAAGAAAAGAATCAGGGAAATTCGGATAAGGAAAGTATTTATGGAGAGGAAAATAAGAATGCGGTGAAACTGGTAAAAGAAGCAACAACTCCATCACAAGAAGAGATGGAATTGTATCAGGAATTTGTCCTGGCTATTGAACCCTTTAAACGGAGACTCGCCCAAACCATTGAAAAAATCCTCGAGCATAAAAAAAATGCTCCCCGTAAGGATTTATTATTTGGCCGACTGTCAAAACACCTCTTACCAATTGTCATGGATCCGAATAATCGGCGTATATTTTATAAAAAAGATTTGGAATCAAAGGATATCGATGCTGTCTTTACCCTGCTTGTCGATTGCTCTGCATCAATGCATAATAAAATGGAGGAAACAAAAAAAGGGGTGGTGCTGTTTCATGAAGTACTGAAGCAATTAAAAATCCCTCATTCCATTATCGGTTTTTGGGAGGATGCAAATGATGTAAGAGAAGGATATCAACCAAATTATGCGCATGTTATTCATTCGTACGATGATTCTGTTTATCAAAATCACGGCGCTAAAATCATGCAGCTGGAACCACAAGAAGATAACCGTGACGGCTTTAGTATCCGGACAACCACAAAAGAGCTTCAAGCGAGAAGAGAGAAGAACAAGTTTCTGTTAGTCTTTTCAGATGGGGAACCGGCTGCTGCAAATTATAACCAAAATGGAATTATTGACACCCATGAGGCAGTCATTAACGCACGTAAAAAAGGGATTGACGTCATTGGCATGTTTTTAGCAGATGGTGAAGTAGAAGAAAATGAAGACGAGACAATGAAAAATATATATGGTAGAGAGCGGCTCATGATTCCAAGTGTCTCAGAGCTGCCAGAACATTTCACCCCATTGCTGAAGAAATTGCTGTTGAAAACCATTTAAGAATGCCTTTGATTTTGTCTAGGCAGTAAGAAATTTTCATGCTTTCTTACTGCCAAAATAGCTTTCTTTACCTTTATACCACCAACGATAAAATACAATAACAATAAAAATAAATACGGTATACATAAGGACACCTGCAATGAATGACTGGATGGAAGTAAATAACTGATTCCCCAGGTAAGCATACATAATCATTCCGGGGATTAGCCCGATAGCTGTTGCCACACCGTATGTTTTAAACATTATTGTACTTAAACCCGAATAGATATTGACAGCCGGGGGAGGAATAATTGGGATCATTCGGCTAATCAGGATAGCGATAAATGCATTATGCCAAAAGATTGAATCAAATTTTTTTATTTTGTCATACCTTTTTATATAGTTCTGGAACTGATCAACGAAAAAATACCGTGCCAACAGGAAAATAATGATTGCAGCGCCAAAAGCACCCGTCCAATTAATAGCTGCAGCAATCCAGACACCGTACTTCGCCCCCATCACTCCTGCAAAAACGGTAAAAGGAATAATTGGAATCACACCAAAAAATACCGCAAGAAAAAACATGAGTGGAAGCTGTGACAGGTCACTGTGATCCAGCCATTCCATTAAAGGATCCCGAAATAAAAATGCAATATATAAAATAATTCCATAAACGACGCCAACGATTATTCCTTTTTTCATACATCCCGCTCCCTGAAATACTGTCACTTAACATATAGAATGAACCATTCCAATGAAATAATGCGGGATATTATTAAACGGCCACAATTAAATAAAAAGATTTCAGGTTATAATTTGATGAGTTTTTGAACAACCTTTTAAAAGAAACGTAAAGCATTGATCCTATCCATACATTACATACAAAAGGAGGACTTCTAAAATGGATGAAATCAAAGTTGGGGAAGTTTTTACTATTAGTGATGAAACCCAGGAAGAACAAGCAGTTGAAGTATTGGCTAAGGTGACATTAGAAGAGACGGACTATGTGGCTGTCAGCTTTTTAGAAGATTTGCAGGAAGAAAGTGAAGATGAAATTGATCTCTTTTTTCTTAAAATCGATGCCGATAGTGACTTATCAGCTATTGAAGACGATGATGAATTTGAAAAAGTATCCGGTGCATTCGATGAAATTTTAGAAGAGGAAGAGGCGTAAAGGCTAAAGCGTTTCATTTCGAAACCAAAAACACAAATCAGATTATTAAAATCACTCGGAATAAGTAGTTACGGGTGTTTTTTTCACATTACAGAAAGCTTGTGAAGAATCAACCTCCCAGGCAGATGATGTAGTTACATTTATTGGGCAGAGAGTGTGGATTAATTTGGTTGTGCATTTGTGGCCTCGATGCCGGCACTCGGCGGATGCTGGTCCTGCGTTCGTGACGTGTGGTCCGGCGCTCACGGCCCGAAGTCCGGCGTTCAGGCCCAGAGGTCCAGCGCTCGTGCCCAAAAGTCCGGCGCTCACGAAAACTGCCGGGCCTGTCAATCAGTCCCGGCAGTTTCTGCTAAATATCACACACTCTCATAAAGCCCCACGCTGCTTAATAATTTCTATTTACAAAATAATCCAGTAAATGCTTGAGAAAAGAGGTTTTGCACGGCACCTCCTGCAATACTTCTATTGCGAGATAATAATGTTCCCCAAGCGCTTTTCTTGCCTCCTCAGCGCCCAAGACAGAAACAAATGTCGATTTATTGTTATCCACATCATTTCCGAGCGGCTTTCCAAGTGAAGCAAATTCTCCTTCCACATCAAGCAAATCATCCTTAATCTGAAAAGCGATACCGGCATGATAGGCATATTTTTTCAAAGCTTCCATCTCCGGTTCCGTTGCACCTGCGAGGATTGCAGGCATGAGAAGGGATGCTTCGAATCCTATACCGGTTTTATAAAAACACATGGTATTTAATTCTTCCAGTGTCAGCTCTTTTCCCTTGGAGCCTAGATCCATTGCCTGGCCTCGGCACATATCTGCAGTTCTGGCGGCAGAATACTGAATCAGCTGAAGTACCGATTTTGGATAGAACCCATCAAGAGATGCTTGTTCCTCCACGGCTTTTTGGGTTAAAAAAAGTCCGGTTAATTCAGAGATAGCGATATTATATACCTGATGCAGGGTTGGTTTCCCCCTGCGGATGTCCGCGTTATCCTGGGATGGAAGATCATCGAAAATCAGAGAGGAAGTATGCATATATTCCAATGACTTGAGGAGTGGTATAATTGCCGATTTATCCAGCCCATATTCCTCCACCCCCATGACCCAGGAAACTACTGGGCGGAGTCGCTTTCCATCATTTTTTAAACTGTAATTTGCAGCTTCTATGATTGATTCATTCAGATGAGATTCGTGATCCGTCTCAGGAATAGGCAGAAATTTATTGATCTGTGCGCGTGCAGATTCAACCGTATTTGAAAATTCTTCCCGCTCTTTTCGTTCATTCCTTAGTGTCGTAATGATACGGTCCCGAAGCAGTTTATCGAAGAAGTCGACATTCCCTGCTTTTCGAACCATTTTTTGAATGAGCCGATTGAATTTCGGATTTCCGGAAGCAAATAACTCCATTATTTCGTTGTACTTCTCGGTCCCCATTCGTTGTTTAAATCGTTTCAGACCATTTATCGCACGGTCCAAAATCACTTCACATGTCTTGGTATCTGAATGATAAACGTTATGAATTAAATAGGATATGACTGTCCAGTATAGTTCAAAGGGATTAATCAGATCCGGACGCTGATCATGATATTTCATGTAATAGGTATATGGTGTAACAGCACCATCTTTCATATCATCAAACATATCTGCAAAATCATCTGCCAGCTGGTTGTAAATGCCGTAAAAAAATGTCCGCCTGTCAAAACCTTCATCTTCAGAGGTTCCCAGTACGGATCGTACAATTAACCGTGAAGATGCTGATTTTAGAATGACCGGTATATAAAGCTCTTCATTGGAATAATTTCCGTTGGATAAATCCTTTGCACGATCGGCTTCCTGGGAATGAAAAAACACATAAGATTGCTCGAAAAAATGTTTTCTTGTTGCTTCTCGCTGATGCGATTTTATATATTCAAAGGCATCCCGGAGTTCGGAATGAATATAGTGTATCAGTTTCTTATTATTACCTCGCCACTCCCCTAACTCCGGCACAGATCCTGTGATAAGGGTTGTGCGTATCAAATCAGAATATTGTTTTTTCTCTTCAGCTGATAAAACATCTGAATCCAAAATGTCGTCAATGAAGGGATATGTCAAACCATAAGCATAGCCAAGCCTGATTGCTTTATCCAGCTTTTGAGCACGTTCTTCAGGCGATATCTCATCCCCCATTTCTTCAATCTCGTGCATGAGTACCCCGGCAATGATTTTGATAAGCTTCCGCTGCGCTTCTTCCGCATTCATTCCCTTTGGAATATTGGAAGACACCGTCTTTAATTTATCTATTAACCAAAAGAAGCTGGATTCAACCCCTTCCTTTCTGGCAAGCTCGTACATTCCGGCCATACTGAACGGTTCCGTCCTGCTGCTTTGATTTGTCGTAGTGGAATGCTTCAAATATTTTTTTAAACTGGCAACTACCTGCTGAATCCTGTTTTGCGTAGTGGTAGCGTCCAGTGCTTTTCCCAGATCGCGCATGAAAATATAAGAGATGCTTCGGTTCAGATAATTATCCAGCTTACCTGTGTGGTCTAGCCATCTTATATAACTGTGATATGCCATCGGATCAGGATTTCTTTTTTTACGGTTAGAAAAGAAAAAGAAAGCTGGAGATGACATATGGTTCTGTTTCCAGGAATGGATATCCTTTGTGATGGTAGAAATATAAGTCTCTTCCTTGAGCTGCGCAAAGAGTGATGTAAAATAATCAGCTGCTTTCTGTTCCGCCTTTCGATAACATGCATTGGCATTTTTGTTTAATTCTTCGTTCATATGACACATTCTCCCGCTTCATGTTTTCTCCTATTTATATGCCATACAATAAAATCAATATTCTATAAAACTAATAACATATAGTTCAAAAATAACATTTTTACGCTCAAAAAGCTATCCGCGAAAGTTCCACATTTAAAGCCAAGCGTTGAGGATCAGCCCCCACTTTAGCGCTTTAGTGTAGTGGGGGACAGGCCCCTATTTTTCCATCGTGCTTTCTATTTCAATTTCTCTTAGAGCCTGGGAGGCCAATTGATCTGCTTCTTTATTCTTTTTACGGGACAGGAGCTCGTATTCGGGATCAACTCCAAGCTGATTGATTTTACGCTCAATACGATCTAACCACTTGGATAATTCCTCCTCATAGACAGGCCAGTCTTCCTTCAACTGATTGATGACAACCTGGGAATCACCGTGAAACATAACGGGTAGATGATGAACACCTAAATGCTCCAATTCCTGCAGCCCAAGATGAAATGCAGCAAATTCAGCTTCATTATTCGTTTCGAGTTCTTCAACAAGTGCATTTTTTCGCAGCCGAAATATTTTGTCGTTTTGTTTGTAATAAATGACACATCCCAATCCTGATTTGTTTGTATTCAAATCAAAGCCACCATCAAAATATACCGTCACATCATGAGGTTCTGTTCGAATTTCCTCCATTTGCTTTTTTAATTCCTTCAAGTTCCATGTATTATCATGGCTGTCAATGAACATAACATGTTTCATGCGCTTTGTTTTTTCCAGATCCTCTACAAGCAGTAATGCCTTTTTCGCCCGCATTTCATCGGAGCTAAACGTTGTTTCTGTTCCTTTTGGTGTGCGGTAAGTTAATTCAATTCGTACATTCACAAACAGCCCCCCTTTAAGATAGAATAATTGTCATATTTCTTTATGATTAGTATGCCCTATTTTTATACATTAGAAAACCTGGCTTATCGTCAAATCCTGGTCTGTAACTTATGCTCTTTTCACATAGCTTAGGACTACAAAACAAATCGTTACGTAGTCCTTTTACATTATTTAGTCAATTTGTTCATTGTACAGTGAATCAAGGCGATCAAAAGATTTTTCATTGTCGTTTTCAGAAAACTCGGGATTCGCTATAGATTAGGCGAATCCCAAGCCCGCACTTATGCAGTAAGAAAGTATTGTACTTTCTTACCTGCCAACAAAAAAACACCTATTCTTTTATATTTTATAAATGGAAGCAGTGTTTCTTCGTTTTCACTTATTATTTCCGCAAAATCTTCTCCATCGCTTTACCCTTTGCTAACTCATCGATCAGCTTATCCAAATAGCGAATTTCCTGCATCGTTGGTTCTTCGATGTCTTCCACTCGGACACCGCAGACCACACCTTTGATCAAAGGACGCGCGGGATTCAGTTGGGGGGCTTCCGCAAAGAAGGTCTCAAAGTCTGTCTGTTTTTCCAGTTGCGCTTCTAACTCTTCCTGGCTATATCCTGTCAACCAACGGATGATTTCATCAACTTCCATTTTCGTACGTCCCTTTTTCTCCGCCTTCGTAACATAATGGGGATAGACATTTGCGACACTCATTGTATAGATTTTATGTTTGGTCATGATACATCCTTCCTTTCATGTATTTTTGATTATATTTTCTAATTATATCATTCAAAAGCAGGTTAACCTTGTGTGGACATCTAAAATATCAGTATGAATGTCTCTACTCGTTCTGGGTAGCTGCAAATTAGGTAATTACCCCCCCCATACAAATGAAGCCTTCTTAATTCATACGAATAGGTAAGAGTTTGACGTTATCGCCCCCTTTTCCCCTCGTTAGCACCGTACGTGCAACTTTCATTGCATACGGCGCCCCAACTAATCCAATTCATTCAGTTCTATGACATGATGAAGCACGTTTATTTCCAATCAGATTGTGTAATTATTGCACTGTTTCCGTAATTTATTGACTTTATCTATTTGTTTATTGTTTAACTGTAAAGCATCGATTATGGTTTTAATTTTTCCAACATCTTTTAGATGTATCAGTCGGTGAACAAATTCATGTAGCACTATCAAGTTTGAATACCGATCATCTTTAGATAGATGATAAGGCTTTTTATGATGGCAGTGCCAATCATTTTTGCCAAGTTCAATACCTGTGACAGCACATTTTCCATATTGTGCAATAAACCTACTAATGCGATTGTCATTATACTCAATCGTTCGATTTGGAATAAAATTTTTCATGACGTAACTTAATATACTTTTGTTAATCGCTTTGAGATTGTTGTGGATTTTAATCCTGCCGTCGGCAGTATAATTACAGATGTCTTGAGAAAAACAAAGATTTGTTCTATGCCGTTGGGCATGAATTGGGACAAATACCATGTTCTGTGTCTTATGCAATCTTGCTTTACAACCTTTATAGCGTTTTTGTAAAGTTTTAGTCATGTCTGAAAACGTTGCTTCTTTTCTTAAGTCCTTTAGCCGATTATATAAGGTCTTACTGAGATGGGAGGACAACTCACTTAAATTATTCATGATTTGAGTAGCTGCTGCGTAATAGTTTTGGATTCCCATTACGACAGTGTTATAGTGCCAAACTGTTTCAGCACAAGGCTTTCTCTGTATTGCTTTAATAGAATCTTTAATTTTTATAAGTGCGCTGTGTTTAGCTTTCTTCGCCATATTTGATTGGGCAACATGCCCAAACCTCGTTTTACCTTTCCTTTTTACTCGGAAAGAGAATCCAAGGAACTCTGACGATTTTTTCTTTAAGTTAATTACTTTTGATTTTTCTTCACTTGTCTCTAGGTGTAACCTCTTGTTTAGAAAGTCTTTAATAGCATAATTCATTTTGATTGCCTGGGAACGAGTGCGGCATAAAACCTTGAAATCATCGGCATATCTGACAATGTAACATTCTTTTAGCTTTGATTTTTTGAGTGCTTGTGCTTTACTTCCAGAATGTTTATAGTCATATTGGGTCTGAAAAGTTTCCCATTGATTACTTACCCACCAATCAAGTTCATTTAGAACAATATTCGATAAAAGCGGGGAGAGAATACCACCTTGCGGTGTTCCTTTTGTTGGTACACTTTCTCCAACAATCTCTGCTTTTAATAACCTGGATATGATAGAAAGTAATGCCTTATCCTTTATTCCAAGTGACCAAATTTGCTTAAGTAATTTACTATGGTGAACGTTATCAAAAAATCCTTTTATGTCTACATCAATGCAGTGATAAAGCCCCGCCATATTAACGAGCGATTCAAACCTTGCTTTTGCATGATGCGTGCTTCTATTTGGTCTGAAGCCGTAGCTATGTTTATGAAATTTTGCCTCGCAAATTGGTTCTAATACCTGTAAGATACATTGTTGAACAATTCTATCCCATATCGTTGGGATCCCCAATGGTCTTACTTTTCCATTTGCTTTTGGGATAAAAACACGTCTAACACTATCTGGTTTATATGCTTTAAGCATATTCTGAACGTGTTCAATAACTTTCTCAACTGACAAATGTTTAATATCATCGATTGTTAACTTGTTTGTTCCAGCCGTTTTACTCCCAGTGTTTCTCTTGATGTTGCGGTAAGCAAGACGTATATTTTCATTAGAACTAATTAAATTCATTAAGTCATAGAAATTCTGACCATTAACACTTTGAGTATATAAGTTATCAAAACAATGTTGCATATCATAATACTCGCTATGTCTCAGTTTCTTCCGTTTCAACAAGTCGGTGACCCCCTTAGGAGTTGAACCTCTATTAGTCTCACAAGAACCTTGTTAACCGATAAAGAACTGCCATACATGGTTGAATGATTCTTCATTAGTCTAGTGGCTATCCCTCCATGTTGATTAGACATTTCATTGGTACTGTGCCACCACTTTCACTGATACAAAGTTGAGTTATACAGTAGCTATTTTCACTATTGCTTTCCTTAACACCGTTTCAAGGGAAGTAAGTCCTCCACGTTATCAGCTTACAACGTTGAATTATATCTATTATAGAATGAACTTAGGTGCTTCCTGTAAGCCTGTTAGCCGTTCATATGCCTGTAACATATCATGGCCTTTCATATTTGCAAGTCTTACTCGACCACTGCTAACCTCACATTTAAGTGATATA
The DNA here is from genome assembly GCF_055380755.1 of Virgibacillus ainsalahensis. Lineage (NCBI taxonomy): Bacteria > Bacillati > Bacillota > Bacilli > Caryophanales > Bacillaceae > Virgibacillus > Virgibacillus ainsalahensis. Next base: position 2,318,698 of record NZ_AP043943.1, read on the forward strand.
CACATTTCTACGTATTGCGCGTTTAGACCCGTACATTCAGAAGTTTGTCAGCGTAACCTTTTATGGTAGGTTTATTTGCATTCTCACCATATTCATTCAACTCAAGCATCATGATTTACACCACCCCATCGGGTAGGCTTTCGTCAGCTGAACTGCACTGTTACGGTAAATTCTTACACCTTTTCATCGAGCTTTTAACACTGTCATTCTTACTAAATCGAGTGCTAATCGACTAAGAGAGAACCCTTCCAAGCGTTACCTCTTCATTTGATTCTTTGATATAATCCTTCAATTCCAGAAGGAATTGCCTAGCCTTTACTGGAGTGATGTGACCATCCCCCATTTAAACTAGGAACATTTCGCACAACAAACGCGCCTGATTAAGGGGACTCGAAAAGATTAAAAGGCTTCAAAAAAGATATTATAGGAATTATATTTTTTTCTGTTTTTTCACTAGTCCAATAACAGATAATATAATATTTCCTCCAGTAAGGAAAAATGTTATATTATCTCCAATTAAGTTTCCAACGTTACATCGCTATTCTAGTAGGTGTTACGAAAACAATAAAACAGCCAATAACTCCTGTGATAAGAGAAAGATAACTAATTAGACTGTGTTTTTCGGTGGACTCAATTCATTTTTCAAATAAACACCTCTTCTTTCAAATTAATTAACTTATTCAATCTAGCTCGATAACGAATACGTTATTCGATTATTCGACAAAGCACCATTTTGTTGCATATCAATTCATGGAATACTTTGAGTGAATGAGGCTGTTCTCCTATTTTTTATACAAAAAATTCACAATAGATTTTATAAACTCCTCATAGGTAGAAGAATATTTATTCCGTTGGTTATACCACTTTCGAATTGTTTCTACTAACCAAAACGGTACAGAATTTCCATCAATTAAATGATAGTATTGTTCATACCCTTTTTTTAGATGTTCCCACCTGAAATCATTACCTGGCAGTATGTATTCAGAGACATCAAGTATCTTTGCTCTTCCGTTTTGAAGTAAAATATTTTTCAAGTGGATATCACGTGGGTTAAGCCCCTTCGTACGAACATATTCTCTTGCATCCTCCACGTCATTTATAACTTGTTCTGGAATGTGAATCCCTTGTAGAACGCAGTCAAAGAGAGTCTTTCCTTCCTCGTAGCTTAAAACGAGGTATTCGTCATAAGAAGCAAAACATGTTGAAAAGAAAGGTAAATCTCCTAATATCTGGTAAACATTTGCTTCAACTTTTACTTTAGCTATTTTGTCCTTAGCATATTTTTTAAACGCAAAAGCTGGAGCGTTTAAAGATTGAAAAACGGCCGCATCTGTCCCTACACCTGTACATTTCAAGTCATTAGCATCCCCACTTATGGTTACAGGCTCGTTATTTGGATTAGAAAAAACAGTAATTTTAGAAAGTGAATCCATTGCTATATCCCAATCGTTTTCCATATAAGCTCCTTTCATTAACATTGAAGAAAACTGCGCTATCTAATTACTTTATGAGAAACTCTAATACTCTTAACAAAAATCATATTATTATTTATATGATTTCTTTAATATCTTAAGGACGATCTTCCTCAATCTGACCCTTTAAATGAAAAATGGGCACTGATCTTTATTCCAGAAAAGCGCCCTATTGCGGAACAGGTGGAATTTTTTTACTTGGTCAAATGAAAGCTTTGCTCAATTAAGTTGTAAATTTCTCCCTCTGGATCGTTACGTTCTAAAACAAGTGAAATCCAATGTTCCTTATCCATATGATATCCAGATAAAATGTCTCGTCCGTTCCTTAAAATATCATTTAACTCGGGGGGAGATTTTAGATTCAAAATATCCATTTCCTCGCTTCCATCTATTCCTAATTTCTCAGGAAGAACATTCATCACAAGACCATACCATTTTCCATTGGATGCATGTCTCAAAGCAGCATAGTTTGGAAATTTCTTGAACGGATAATCAGGCAATGTACCGTAGTTTTCTTTGACGTGCTTAAAGATATCTTCTCTAGTTACCATGCTGAATAATTCCTCCACCTCATCAACGTGTAGATAACACGTTTCCCCAACTTTCAAGATTGAGGGTTTTCCTTCAATTACCTCTGCTTTAAATGTTATAAATAATGCGTGATGACCATTTTCTTTGAAAAAGGCCTCGTTAACTGCAACAATTTCTCCAACTTTTATCGTTAACCCTGTTTCCTCTGCAACTTCTCGGATAACTGCCTGCTCTAGTGTTTCACCTTGTTCAACTGCTCCACCAGGAAGAGACTAGGTACCACCTTGATTATTAACCACAAGAACTTCATTTCCTTTACAAATCAATGCGTACGCAATATCTACTCTTATCAAATCCTCACCTTCCTCATTTAAAACAAATAGAAACACACAAATATTTTTTGGCCCTAAAAGCAATAATGGACACATTTATTATTCCACGAAAACGCCCTATTCCTTAATATTTTAGAATTATGAACCCAACTTTTTTATTGCCAAGGAAGAAGCACTTCCTCCTATAATCAGACCTCCAATTACCGCAATGATACTACCATACAAAGCCCCCAATTGTGTAGATGAAAAAATCCCAGTTAACATTATTATTAATCCTAATAAGATTAGTTCTATTCCTTTGATCATAAAAATCCCTCTCCACTTATTAAACAATGTGGTCCTTAAGTAATGAACTTAGTATAATTACGATTTAAAAATAAATTGGTTTCATCAACCTGCCCATTAGCTCAATAAGCCTTATTATGCAGATAGGTAAGAGTTTGAAGTTATCGCGCCTTTAACGGTAGACTTGAAATCATGATAACCTTTCCCTTTTCCCCACTATTTAAGCCTTGAGAAGCTCCTTTTTATAGGCAAGTGGAGTCATATTCATTCTCTTACGGAACTTACTAATAAAATAACTTGTACTATTAAATCCGACTTCATAGGCAACTTCCGTCACATTAGAATCAGGTTGCTGAATAAGGACTAAACTCTTCTGGATCCGATAGTCTGTGACGTAATTTAATGGTGTTTTTCTAAGCATTTTTTTGAAATACCTACAACATTCAGATCGACTTAATTGACCAGCTCTTGCAATATCGTCTAACATGATTTTTTCTCCATAGTGCACATGTATATAGTTTAACATTTGCTTCATCCGACTTTGTTTTACTGCTTCTCCTTCGTCATACTCTAACGGCAGACCATGTATAATAAGTTCTTTCCACATTTGATTAACCGACATAAACGTATCAAGTTCAAAGTGTGGTGATTCTTCTTGAATCAAAAGCTGAATGTTAAGTATAGAATTCAAAATGTTTTTTTGCCAGGAATGCTTTGTTCCAATGAAGAGATAAGGGAAGTTCGTCGCTTTGATATAAGGATATACATACGTCATGTATAGTTCGTTTGGCAGAACAAAATGTGGTGCAACATTTAAGCAAATATAGACACAGCCTGATTGTTGGTTTTCTTCAGCCATGTGCAGCCGACCACTATTTATAAACAGTCCCTCTCCCTCACTAATTACAATTTTCTCTTCATTTATTTGAAAAGTTCCTTCTCCTTTCGTAACATGAACAAATTGTACTTCATCGTGCCAATGAAGTGGAATATAGCCATTTACATTTTTGGAAATTGTCGTTTCATAACAAGCTATTGGTAACTCAATGGTACGATGTTTAGTAAGTTCTTTTAACTTTTCGTCTAATTTAAAATCTTTTATCTGCAAATAAACACCTCAAAATAATTATACTTTTTCATCCGATCTAGCTATTATTCTCATCATTTTTTAACTATTATAACACTATCGTTATATTATTGAGGTGGTATTAATGATAAAAGGACATACAAAAAATAAAGGCTTGCTTCTCGTTATAATAGGAGCCATCTTTTGGGGAGTAGGGGGAACAGTTTCACAAAAACTCTTTCAAGATTACGCTATCCATGTAAATTGGCTAGTAACCGTTCGGTTGCTCATAGCTGGCGCTTTACTTTTGACAGTTCAATGCGTTAGGAAGGATTATCTCCACATCATTAGTATTTGGAAGAATAAAAAAACAGCTGTACAGATAATCATTTTTGGATTACTTGGCATGCTGGCGGTTCAATACACCTATATGGCTTCCATTAATCATGGGAATGCTGCTGTTGCTACTCTATTACAATATCTTGCTCCTGTTATGATCATCATTTACTTACTCTTACGTAAACTGACCAGCTTCACTAAACAGGATTTTATGACTGTTATTCTTGCTCTACTTGGCACCTTTTTATTACTTACAAACGGATCCATTTCCGAATTATCCGTACCTGTAATCTCTATTTTTTGGGGCATATTATCTGGGGCAGCTTTAGCTTTTTATACTCTATATGCTATTCCTTTACTTAAAGAATTTGATTCCCTTGTTGTTGTTGGATGGGCCATGGTCATCGGAGGAGTTACATTAGGTTTTATCCACCCTCCCTGGCAAGTAGACTCTTCAAACTTTACAGCTGAAATTTATATGTATCTAATTTTTGTAATTATATTTGGCACTATGTTTGCGTTTTGGTTTTACATTGAAAGTCTACAATACCTTCCACCTAAAGAGACAAGTCTAATTGGTAACTTAGAACCCCTTTCAGCAGTATTAACCATGGTCATTTGGTTAAGTGAACCCTTTGGCTTTTTTCAATGGTTGGGTATGGCTTGTATCATTGGTATGACTCTATTACTAGCATTTAATAAAAAAGCTTCTTATGAAAACAATTAGAGAAAAATCAAATCCATCAAAGCTGACTAAACAATCCTATGCTTTGATGGATTGATTGTTTTACCTAAAGTCATCTACTAAAAGGCTGAAGACTATTGTTTAATGGCTATTCCCCTTGAACTTATAAATCCCTCTTGTTACTCTGTTATACTTATTTCATTATCTCGAATGCAAGTCTTCCATTCTTAAATACATTTCAAAATGAAAAAAGTTTCGATACATTTATACCGCAAAATGGTCCCTATGTACATAAATGGGTGCTTTCACTTGTGCTGTTTTCGCACGGTTTGCGGAAGGTAGGACGGCATACTCTTATTCCAAAAAAACACCTTTATAAAAAATAAACGCCTCTTTTCTAAGCAAAGAAGACGTCTACTATTTTTTGTAAATATCGCCACGGCGCTTTCGAGTTGGTTTATCCATCTTTTTAAGATACTTGGCCGCTTGCTTATCAATCCTCAGCTCATACATCCGGAATTTCCTTCAAAAGTTCATCCAGTGTAACATATTCCCCGCCTTTGACACGTTCACGGGCTTCATCCACTTCCTTTTTTATTTCGTCGTTCAATTCCAATTCCTCTTCATCAAATAAATGACCGAAAAAGTCTTCCATTCGAGGCAGCATTTCTTCTGGCAATTCGTCCACCAACCGGGGTAATTCTTTTCATTCAATCGAAGGTGAATAACTTATTTCATCTGAATACCATTCCAAAAGATATCCCAAGTAATCTGTTGTACTTTTTCATACATGTGATAAGGTACATAAACTAACTGAATGTCAAGACCATCTAATAAAGTTACAAAGGCAGTGGTACATTCTTCAGGACTTTTCCGGAACTTATGTTTGGCAAAACATAAGTTTAGATTTTCTTTCAGTTTTCCAAGATACAAACCGTATTGAGAGTTTACAAGTTCATACGTTTCTAGTGGTGAAAAAAAGGAATAAATATATAAAAATGTTACGTTCGGGTTTGTTAGAAAACGATTTTTATGTTCCGTTAATAAATTATACAGCTGTAATTCTATATTTTCCTCTACATGATCCTCAAAATAATGATGGATAAATACTTGCTCTTCTTTTATGACTTCCTTGTATAATTCAATAAATAAATCCTTTTTGGTCGGATAGTGATAAGAAAGAGACTGCTTTCTCATTCCTGCATCTTCTGCAATCTGGCTCATTTTCGTTCCCTCGTACCCGTATTGGTTAAAATGTTTAATTGCTATTTTTTTAATCTTTTCTTTACCCATTTTGGCCTCCTTCAGTAGAAATAAAATTGGAACCTATTGTCTATGCTGCATTTCCCTTTCTTTCTATTTCGTATTTGAAAAAAGTATAGGTTAAATATACAAGTAAATACAATACATAAGATACGATGGCAACATAATATATAGCCTGATAGGAAAATACCTCTGCAACAACTCCGAGTAGAAGAGAACCGCCGCCAAGTCCCAATTCAAAGAAATTGAAAAATGTTCCTATCGCATTTTCATGATTATGTTCTTCAACTAGGTTCAAACATACCGTTTGAAGAGCAGGTAAAATTGCTCCAAATCCTAGTCCATAAAGGAACCCTGCAATGAGAAGCTGAAACTCACTTTGCGTAGCTATTAGTACAACAAAACCAGCAATGGAGCTCAATCCAGCAGGTATTAAAACGGATGAGGGTCCTAGTTTGTCAAACATTTTCCCAGAAACCAACCTCACCAGGATACCAGCAGCTGCTACAATGAAGAAAAACCATGCGATATTTTCAAAGCCTTTATCGACTGCGTATAAAGCAGTAAAGGATATGATTGCTCCTGCACTTATTCCTATTAGGAAAATGAGCGTAGATGGAAACAACACACGTTTTTCTATCAGTTTGAAAGTGGTGATTGGAGTTTTTCTGTTTTCTCCATCATTTACTGACTTCGTTTTTCTAGAAATGAATACAGCAATCAATAATGCTAGTAATGTGATAGCCATACAGCTCATAAATAAGCTCTGAAAATGATAGTTTTGTAAGATACTAACCCCTATGAGTGGTCCAACAGACATTGCTACCGTCTCTCCAACACCAAAATACCCTATTCCTTCTCCTCGGCGTTCCTCTGGAATGCTTTCAGCTGCGATGGTTGTAAAATAGGTTGTGGCCAAGCCAAAACCAAAACCGTGAATTACTCTTATAAGAAGCATGATCCATATACCTGACGACAGGTAGTATGCTCCTGTAGAAAGGGCACATATAGCAATACCGATTATTAATAAATATTTTTTATTCATTTTTGCAGCAAGAACACCTGCAAATGGTCGAATAAGAATAGATGAAAATACAAATATTCCTGTCACTAATCCAATTTGTGTAGCATCTCCTCCAATATATGAAACAAAAAGAGGCAAAGTCGGTAGCAACATCTCAAAAGCGCCAAATAATAAGGCATTAGCCAACATAACAAAAATAAAAGAACGACTCCATAGCTTCACCTTTGAGGTTTGTTTTGTAACAACGGTCATATGAATCCCCCACTTTATGAATTACACCTCCAAGATACAACACACATTTTATCTGACAGATGTCAGTGTGTCAAATAAAATATTAAAATCATAGGTGATTTCAAACAAGGTGAATGATTCCAATCAAAATCAAGCGTTTTTCATTCTAATGTTATTCTACAATCTGCCCCGATTGCAGAAGACTCCCTTTACTGAAAATCAATCAAGTTTGTACAACAAGTATAACATTTTCGATTCCAAAGACTGGATTAACTTTGATCACTCAGAATGTATACAGTCATAACCATCTGTCATTACAGGTACATTTTGTTCAATCAGTAGTAAGTAATATGTCAAGGTTGTTTACATTTCATTGGGAATCGTGCCGTCATTAAGTTCTATACGAAATAAAACGCGACGTGAAATGCACGCCGCGTTTATATATTAATAAGAAAGTCCATGTCCAAATCCATATGCATTACCGGTTTTATCCCGATACACATAAGCGGATCCTTTTGCATGACCAGGAATGTCTCCCGGGCTATCATCCAGTACTTCTTGATTAGCTGGAAGTGTAAACGGCATTTTTCCGGATGGATTGAACCTGCCTCGAATGACATCTGCCAGTCGTTCATATTTTACCCCGAATGTACTCAATACTGCCGCTGCATTCGGCTCAATTTCACCAATTAACCAAGGATTCGTCATATTAACAGCAAGAATTGTAGGCACTTTTTCTTCGATTTCTTTTATGCTTGCTACGTCAACTCCTGTGTCTGGCCCCAGTGCAACTGATAACGGAGCATCCGGGCGATCGGCTACCGTATTAGGAATAGCAAACACGAATGCATGTGTCGCTTCTTCCAGGTTGTCCGTTAACACAAGTGAAGGATCGTTGGTCGTAAAGGCTTCTTTCACTTTCTTCGTTTCGTCTTCTGCACCTTCTTGCTTAAACACTTCCACATAAAGCTTCACTTCTTGCGTTTTCTCATCGGTTAATGGCAGGATTTGTTCATCATTACGCATGAGAACAATTGATTTACGGTGTGCTTCATCTGCTTTTTCCTGGGAAGTTGAATCTTTTGCAATAGCTTGTGCCTGTTCTGGATCGACATATGGATTTTCAAACAACCCTAATTCCATTATTTCGGTAAGTAAATACGTAACAGAATGATCCAGTTTTTCTTCGCTCGCAAAGCCTTCCTTGATTGTATTAATCAATGTAGATGGATCTGCTTCATCCGAGAACATATTTACGCCTGCGTCTAATGCTTTGGCATATCTTTCCTCAGCTGACAGGTCTTCTGCTCCCCATGGCATCATATTGATAATACCTGTATCTGAGTTGATATAGCCTTTAAACTCAAGCTCTTTACGTAAGATATCACGTACAATGGCATTATTATACGCAAAACCAGTCTCTTCAAATGCTTCCCCATCTTTTAACTGGGCCACACTATGTTCATTACTTGGATACGCATAATATGGCATAATCGAAGTCGTTCCAGCATCGATTGCTGCTTTAAATGGCGGAATGTGATAGTTATACAAACTGCCTGGAGTTGGGTATGGATTGAAACTGCCCCAAGGATAATGTGGATCATGTCCTTTATGCCTTGCTCCTCCACCAGGGAAATGCTTTATTGTTAAGGCTACACTGTTTGTCCCAAGCTTTTCACCCTGAAAACCTTCAACAACAGCTTTGGTCATTTCAGCTGCCAAATTCGGGTCTTCCCCGAATGTACCATTAAATCGCATCCATAATGGGTCTGTAGCAACATCTGCCATATAGCCATACATTTTATGAAGCCCTGCCGCTCTCCATTCACGTGCAGCAGTTTGTGCAAATTCCTTCATTACTTTTGCATCAGCCGTTGCAGCAAGACCTAACTCACCTGGCCAAACTGAAAATTCACCAGTTGCTTCCATCAACCCATGATACAAATGACCAATATGATTTCGTGGATTGGAAACCATTACTGCTGGAATTCCCAATCTGGATTGTTCTGCAACTTCCTGGATTTTATTGGTCCATGTTGCTAAATCTGCTGCATTTGGGTTGTCACGAACAATGAAGTAACGCAGATTTAAATCCAAGATCCCCTTTGTTGTCCCTGCATTATAAAGCAAAGGCTTAGGGAGTTCGTATTCGTCATCCCCTGGTTGTAAAAATGGATGTGTCTTGATCAAAACATCTGTCTCGCTTAACAAACCGCTTTCATCTGTTTCCGTGCTTTTTCCACCACTGGGGATTCTGTCAGACCCTGGCATATATTGTGAGGAAATCGTCATCAGTCCAGCTTTTTCTTCCAGCGTCATGCGAGATACGAGATCTTTCACTCGTTCTTCAATTGGAATCTCCCAATTTTCATAAGGATCTAGTACGCCATTCCCATTCAAATCTCTAAACTGTTTGCCATCGACGGTTAAAATGTCTTTAACGCGTGTGTCGACATTTGGCACATCTTTTTTATTCATGGAAACACTCCTTTATAACCGTTATAATTGTAGTATAAAAATAGTCCATACATCCTGCAACAAACACATATGTAATATGGAACAAATTTTAGTTTGTTTTCTAAACAAACTATTTATAACTCTAATTATATCATAAATAAAACCGCTTTATTTATCAACTTTTTGTAGGGTATTATTTTTAATTTACTCAAATTTTGAAGATCGAAAATGGCAAGTAAACCTTGGTGTGACTTTATAATAAAGTTTGATCAAAAATAAAGCACATATCCGCATTTTACGGAAAACTCAAAGAAGCTATTTTGAAAAAAGATTGATCAAAATAGATTCTGCTTGAGTAATTCCATTAAAGCGCTCGATTGCGGTAAATCATAACATATTAAATACCAGTTATTATAAAGATTAAGGCTGTCATTTATGAAATATTGTATATTCTTCTCCCTGATCAAACTTCAATTCTTCAGCTAGGTGAAGTGATGGTTTATTAGAAATATCACAATCCCAGCTTGGCAATACTTTTTGTTCTAAGCATTGATGAATAAAGACATTAGCTAATTTGTGCGCCAAACCATTCCCTCGGGCATTTTCACTCGTATAGATGTCAATTTCAACTTTTGACTTACTTCTAAAAATGGAAGTACATTCACTGACAACTTCTTCATTGTCATTAGTTGCACAAAAACCGAAGCCATTTTTCAAATACTTGTTTAAATCTCCCCAATTCCTTAAATAATACTGCTGATCAAATATATCACTCTTCATGATTGTATTTTTATTAATAGGCTGTATTTCAAAATTAATATTTCTATTATTGGAGGAGTACGCACTTAAAAACTTATCTTGGTTCAAAGTAAACAATTTTCTTTTCATTATCTTAGATTGTTTGGTGACAAGATTTGAAATTATATTTTTCCACTCATCATTTGGAGTGAATATTGTAAATCTTTCTGACTTCATCTTACTATAATAATTTTGAAGTTGATCAACAAAGATTTTATTAGGTTCACCACAAACAAAATAAGTTCCATTATTTGTTCCGATTAAATAAGATTCCTGATATTCTGAATCTGTTAATACAACTCCATCAATAAAACCATCAACAATAGCTAATGCAAATGTAGGAGCCGTCTTTATATTTTCTAGAACACGACTGAGTTTGTTATATTGCATTTTACCAATTTCAATCATAACATTCATCTCCTATCACTTATTCAATAATCTGGCCCTATCGAGGAATATCGTTACCTCTTTCTAACAACGTAAGTGATGGCATTTTATAATGTATCCATAGGTCTAGACACTAAAATTGAAAAAATAAGATAAACTAATACTATGAGTAAAAAGAGAAGAAGATATAGTCCAGAAGAAAAATCAAAAATTGTTTTAGAAGTTTTGAGGGAACAAAGCACTCTTAATGAAATTTCATAAAAATATGGTGTGAGTCCACAACTAATAAGCAGATGGAGGACAGAGTTTTTATAACATGCCAGCTGTTTTTGATAAAAAAATCCGCTGAAATTGAGAAGGTGAAACAAGAACACGAGGCTGAGAAGCAGGAACTGATTAATCAAATTGGACAGCTTACTGTGGATATCACCACCTTATCAAGCCACATTTTACTTAAACTTTAACATATATTACTCAACAATCTGACCCTTTTACTCAAGATTGGACGCTGATTCTTATTCCAGATAAGCGCCCGTTAGTTGAAACTGATAAGTGTTTTATTTATTCCTCTTTATTTTTATTTGAATCAGTTAACATTCCAATTGTTATTCCGAAAACTAAACCTGCACCAACCCCAATTGTCAGGTCATCAAATACTGTTAACCCAACTATTGCTCCTAAAGATAATCCTACACCAATTCCAGTCGCTAAGTTAGTATCCTCTGCTATTCTTTCATTGTTGCTCATTATTTACACTTCCCCCGAAACTTTTAATTAATTTTTATTCTTCAACAATCTGGCCCTATTCCAGAATAGTAAAATCCTGCTTACCAATATAATTGTATCAAACTCTTTTATAAATTCGCACTTTATTATAAAATTTACCAAACTTTATTTCAAAGCCACACTTGGTGAATTAGGTATACCTGCCACCCGTTACTGTAGTTGAATTTTTGGTTGCCTAAAAAGCTTCATCACGGTTGTTTTTTATAGCTTTTGTTTCTTACCAATCGTGATTGCCCTTCTCTCGATTGATTCTTCCTGCTTTTCCATAGTCTCTTTTGTTTGGTAGTGTAATTCATGGCCAAATCATATAATAAATTTGAAAAAAAACAAGCTGCCGAATTTTACCGGTCAGCTTGTTTTTCGTTCACTAAGTCTGTCTGTCTCTTTTCCAGACGTAACTCAATTTTGGATAGTTGTTTTTCATCTTCCAATAACGCCTGTTTATTTTGTTGAACCAATTGTTCAAAGTTTAGTGATTTTGGTCTCATGTTGTTCACTCCTTATCTCTCTATGATTCTATTATAACCTATTTCCAATCGAAATAACAGTGAATTATTTGAACATTTTGTTAAAAATCCATTTTTACTATTTTCATACATAATTCCCATCCCTATTTCACCCACCATCCACAAACCGCCCATACTCCTTATCAAACTCCATCTCTACTGTTCCTGTTGGGCCATTTCGCTGCTTGGAAATAATCACTTCCATCCGGTTTTGTTTTTCTATATCATTCGCATAATAATCCTCACGATAAAGAAACATAATGACATCCGCATCCTGTTCAATGTTTCCGGATTCTCGTAAATCAGACATAAGTGGCCGTTTATTTTGGCGTGATTCTACCCCACGTGACAATTGAGAGAGTAATACAATTGGAATATTCAATTCAATGGCAAGCAACTTTAATTCGCGGGTAATTTCTCCAATTTCCAAATCACGTCGCTCCCGTCTTCCGGTTGGGGCGATTAGTTGCAGGTAATCGATGATGACAAGATGATTTCCATCTGGATCATCATAAAGTTTCTTTCGTATGCTCGAGCGAATATCCATGATGGTTCGTTTTTGATCAAATATGGTTAGTTTCCAATCCGAAATAACGCCAATCGCATTCATCGCATGTTCATAGTCCTGCGCGGAAAATGCCATGCTTCTCCATTTCTGTCCATCGATGGAACCTTCAGATGAAATCATTCTTCGTAGTAACGGTTTCGTACCCATCTCTAAACTAAAAATAGAGGATGAACCACCATTCCTGCAATGTCCTGCTGCCAAGTTTAATGCAAAGGCTGTCTTTCCTACCGATGGCCTTGCTGCTACAATAAGCAGGTCCCCACACTGCAAGCCACCCGTCATCTCATCAAGATTCTTGTACGAAGTCATACAACCCGATCGCTCCGTCTCTGAATCACACATATCATTCGTGATTTCCAGTAAATAATCATATGTTGTTTTCTCCTGATGGTCTGTACCTACATCGCGGATGCTTTGCAAGCTTGTAATAAGCGATTCTAATTCTTCCTCACTTGGATGTTCACTGTACCTGATTGCTGACTCCCTGGCCTTTCTTAACCGATAGGCATTGAAAATCAATCGTTCATGATGCTTCATACTTGCCGTACTCGCTACGGATTCCGTCATTTCCAGCAAATAGCTGGTTCCACCTACCTGATAAATTTCTTCCCCCAGATTTGTCGTAACGACGACGAGATCAATAAATTCCCCCCGGTCAGCTGCTTGTTTCATTGCTTGATAGATTTTCTTATGACGGGCTTCGTAAAAATGTTCTTCCTGAACTTCCAAGTCTTTAAACAACGCCCCTTCCAGCAGGACTGCCCCTAGTACTGCTGCCTCTGCCTCATAATTTTCAGGTCGCATCATTTGATTTCTCCGTAATGAGCCTGATCATGGCCGCACGAAAACGTTCCTTTGTCTCTGCCGGGACCCTGACAGCCTCCTCTTGCCACTGGCTCATTTTCTCTAAATGCTCATTCGGTTCAGGAGGGTAGGCAGCAATCTCTGCAATCGTTGGGGCATACGGATATTTGACAACATAAGCAGACAACTTGTCCATTACCCTGTTGTAATCCATCTGCTTCAATTGTGGGAGGAGCAATTTCGCCTTTTTCTTTGTCATTTCAAATTTCGGATAAACTTCCGCAATGGTTTCCAGAATAGCTATCGCTTCTTCCTTTGTCATGACAATACCTCCTCCTGTCTTAATTCATCAAACAAAGATTTCTTGCTCTCTTCTGTTCGTTTTCTAAACCGTATCGTATTATTTTTAGTTGCAGACTTCTGCCGTTCATATGCCCTCACCTGATCGATGGATTCCAGTTTCGCATGGGCCCATTCTTTTAAAATTTCCTCGATGTAGCTGAATGTTCGAGCCCCCCGTTTCACCGCCAACTTTATCGCAGCAATCACAATCTCATCCCCAAGATCCCCGCACCAGATCATCATGGCCTCCCTGGCGATTGGACGAAGAACCCCAAAGTTTTGTTCGTAAATGAGAAAAGGATTTTCCACTGCCTGCTGTCCTCTGCTGCTGTTTTGTTTCTGTTTTCGTTTCTGTTTAGGTATGGTCAATGATTCGTATCGCGACTGGTCATCGGATTGGTATGGGGATTGACACACGAATTGGTCAACTGAGTGGACCAATGAAATCATTTGATAGACAGGCGCCTTCCCTTTTATTCCTTTTTCATAGTCAATTAATTGGTGCTCGACCAATTTTGATCGAGCATTTGTTAAACCTTGTTTGGATAGTCCGGTTAATTGCTGCACCACCGAATTCGGTGCATTAAATTTAGGCTTCCATCCAACCGTATTGTTTATGGCAAGCAGTGTGTACCATAGAGCAATTGCGCTGGTGGGAATTTCGTTTAGAAGCAGCCAATTCCGGAATGCATTCAATTCTTTAATGTAGTTCATCACATAACAATCCTTTCTTTTACTTTCCTCTCGTGACGCCCGATTTTATTTCGAAATTTCCTGTTCACGAATCCACGCATCCACTGCAACGTGTGAAAAAAGAATCTTGCCGCGAATGCGAAAATGTGGGATTTCATTTTGGCGTGCTGCCTTGTAGATGGTATCTATATGTACCCCAAGATATGCAGCCATTTCCTTTACAGTCATTGATTTTCTTTCCATGTTAATCCTCTCCTTTTTTGTTCTTTCACAACTATAATCGAAACGGAAGGAGGAATTGGGGCATATTGGGTTCGTTTTTGTTGGATTATTTTCGGTGAGGAGGTATAAAAATATCCCCAATCCAAGGCTGGATTGGGGATGTTGTTTATTAAATGACTATGAAAATTGCACGCCTGAAGAACAAAATAATTCTTTCTCAAAAATGAGAAACGATTATTGACTCGACAATACATCATAAAAATCACTTGGATGAATTCGTTTGATGTTCCCATGAATGGTCACACCTGTATTCTCATGAAGTTTTTTCACAATTTTTCATGGGATAAATCACTGAATTCTTGAGAAAAATTCCTCCATTTTTCCTGAACCCCACCCCCCAAATCCCTCGTATTTTTCAAAGCTCCAGTGGTATAATAGCATGTGACTCTTAAATCATATCCACCTGGAGGTAACATGCTTACATTTGAAGACAAACTAGCCATTATTGAATCCTTTCCCGAATTAACACGTAACGATATATCACTTGGTCGTGTCAATTTTCATTTTGAAGAAAGTGTTATGGATAAAAAAATTGTCGTGTATCGGCTGCATCCGAACGGGAACGGGTTTGTATATGCAGAAGAAATAGATGATAACTACACTGTCGATTCTAAAGGAATGCTAAACATTCGTGATTTCACGGAAGAACAACTCCGTAAAGTAATCAAACAATCGATTGCGTCTCTATCTGAATCACAGCCTTTTGAAGAAACCTGGGTAAATGCTGAAGGGCAAACTCTAATGCTAATCCATGATTTTGACTCATGGAATATTTACGCAGGGGAAATGTTGGATGGATCTCACGCAACGTATAATGCCGCTGCAGACTATCTTCAGCAGGAGGGTTTTAGGCGTTTAGAGGATAAAGGGCTTGAATAGGATATAAACAACCTGTCCCCCTTTTTAGCCTTTAATGATATAAATTGGATTTATTTATCAAATGAATGAAAACGGCAGCCTCTTCCTAATTGGAAAGGACTGCCGTTTTCAGATTACTATCTTTTTCTATAAAGGGAGCTGTAATAAACACCAGTGATATACACGTAGCTACAGGGGACAAAATAATTCACCCCCCTCACAGCTATCACTGCCTTTTTTTCGTTTTCTTGTTATTCATCTTTTCATTTTCTGTTAAAGGTTCATTCGCAAATTCATGATCAAAACTCTTATCCAACTTTTTTCTTTCAGCTTGTTCATCACTAAGGCCGGTATCATTTTTTCTTCTTTTGCCCATTATATACACCTCCATATGCCTAGTTTGGCTGTGGAAAGACTTTATATGTATAGACTGTACCAACAGAAATAAATTCATTTTCGCTGGAACAACCACATGATATCCATACTTTAACTCAGAAGGAGGCCGAATCATGCGATTGGCATTTATATCCGATATTCATGGGAATGCAACTGCCTTAGAAGCAGTACTTAAGGATATTGAACAACAGAAAGTAGACAAGATTTTTGTACTTGGCGATTTGTGCTATCGTGGACTTGAGCCACAGCGCTCGCTTGATTTAATCAAGTCACTTGATACGGACGTGATCAAGGGAAATGCGGATGAATGGGCAGTACGTGGGGTGCAACAAGGCGAAGTTCCTGAAAACGCGCGCGCAATGATGAATCAGGAACAGGAGTGGATTTTCTCAAAGCTGGATAAGGAAAGCATTGATTATCTAAAAAACCTGCCAACCGAATTGAATCTCGAATACAACAATACCCGTATTCATGCGTTTCACGCCACTCCTAACAGTTTATTTAAAGTGGTGCAACCGTCTGACCCGGACGAAATTTTACGGGAAAAATTAATGCAGAAAGAGAAAGACATTTTTATCTACGCTCATATTCATAAACCCTCTATACGTTATATGGATGGTAAATGCCTGATTAATACCGGAAGTGTGGGTCTGCCTTTTGACGGACTGCCACATGCATCATATGCTTTCATTGAAATAAATGAAGAAGCAGTTGAGACCTCCATTCGAAGGGTTCAATATGACGTAGACCATGTGATTTCCCAATTTGAGACATCTGATTATCCTAACAAAGAAAAATTAATCAATATGCTGGAGAGTGCGTCTAACTAACAGAAACAGCAGTGCATTTCTATGTAGAATGCACTGCTGTTATCGTTTTCTATTGTTTTTTTATTATCAAGATGGAGAAATCACTGTCGTTGGCAAAAACGCTGTATCATTTTTTTCTTTTTTGGAGTCGTATCATATTTGTGCTACTTTAAAATAAAGATCATTTTATATCTGCGAACTTCCACAATTGCACTTTGTTTATTCAAAAACCTGACTTATATAACAAGTGCTTTCCCTGCGGAGGAAGCAATCCCCCTCACTTTAATTATCATTGATCACTTAAATTATTACTTGAATTATTGCTCCCTGTTTGTTGTTGTGCGTTATTCATTGCACCTTGTAAGTTATTGGTCAATTGTTGGGTATTTTGGGCAGTAGCCATGTTCTGTAATGGTTTTGATATCTGCTGCATGGTTGGATTATTCATGGCATTGGAAAGGCTTTGCGGCAAACGTTGAAATGTTCCGTTTTGGACCCCTTTAGTAATTCCATAAATAGCAACACCCGCTGCACCGACAGCAAGTAGCGAAGTCATCATACCTCCACGGTTATTCATCCTACATCACCATCCTCTTTATTATTATTTCAACATTCCATAGCTTTCACAGAAGTGATTCAATTATACAGGTATCTCAAGGGGTTATTTTTTAAAAAAGAAGGTGTAGAACAAAATAGGATATCGTAAATTTGTGTGGTGGCTAATAATGAACATCAAATGGTATAAGCTATAGGTGATGTGTCAACTTGAATATTTATATAAACATCAGAGTTTCCACAAGGTTTCGATATAATGGAGGAAAATGCAAAGAGGCAAATTTTAAATATGTCGCTAACTACCAGTCTTTTTAAAATTTCTTATGATTCTGTGAACTTATATTTTCATTGGTTTACTACATACTACTTTCTAGAGACGCTGAAGATGGGACGTAATATTATGCTTTTGTACGTTGGGAAAGTCATCCTTATATATATAGTAACCATTACCATCATCCGGCTCATGGGAAAATCAGCTTTTGCTCAATTAACGGCACATGATTTAGCAGGCGTTTTTTTCGTTGTTTCACTCGCTTCCGGTCCATTGGTTACGAAAAACCTTACCTATGCGATTATAGGATTGCTTGTTGTTGGTATCGTTCATATTACCTTTACTAAACTTACGCTTGTCAACCGTTTAAGTAAAATTTTTATCGGGCAACCAACGATCGTTGTCAAACACGGAAAGCTAATTAAGGCAAACTTAAAACGTTCGCATATTACACTAGCTGGATTGTTGTCCAGCATTAGAGAAAAAGGTTACTCGAATTTAACCAATATTAACTATGCCATTATTGAACCTAGTGGAGAGATTAGTATTCTTCCAAAACAGGAAGTTGCTCCCGTCACCCCAGAGCAGTTAAATATGGAAACGGTACACCAAGGCCTTCCGGTAGCGGTTATTATCGAGGGAAAAATTCAATATCAGAATTTAAAACGCATCAACAAAGACGAGCGATGGTTAAAAAAAGAATTGGCTTCAGCTGGGCATCCAGATCAGAACAATATTTTTTATGCAGCCGTTCGAGAAAATGACGATTTGTTGATGATCGATAATGGCGAGGGAGGCTTTAAAGAGCAGCAACAATGAAAATGATAACCATGACATCAGGAAATCACATCATTTCCGCTACAGAAACGTATTTATGGGTATGAAAAGATATGGCTCATTTTCGCAAAATAGGACTCCTTATTCCAGTTGGTTTGCATTAAGAAACACTTTACCCTTGCCTTATAAAATGGAATATCTTGGATTTCATCGACTCCGTGCTTTCCTATTTCAACTTTTAGATAATTTTATGCAACAGAATGGCCTATAAACCTGAAAAAAGCGCAATTCTTATTCCAGTTTTGCGCTTGTTAATGGAACATCTATTTCGTATTTACCAAGAAAATATTTTGTCTCACTTAAACTGACAAATCATATGATAAAAACTCAGGCAGTTGTTGTTCATGCTTGTCGAGCATAATCTGTTCTGGCTTGATGCCCTGCTCACGCAGTACTTCAATGTTCTGCACGAGGAACTCGTCACTGCCGACAACATAGAAGAGTCCATCCTTGTCTGCAGCAAGATTTTTCACTTCTTCATAGTAGTCTTTACGGTTATCGACGAACTGTGATGTGAACTTCTTGTCAGGTGCGGATTTAAAGATATTAGTGAATAAGAAATCTTTTGATGAATCGATGTTCAGGGAATGAATTTGATTGACGTTGTCAGCACGTTCGAAATAATCAAGTACTAGCGGTCTGAAAGTTGCCAGGCCCACACCCGATGACAGCAGGTAAACATTTTTGTCTTCTCTTTTAAGCGGTACATTCGAATGAGTTTTAAATAATGCAACTTCATTGCCGACTTCAAGATTTCTTAAAATCGTTTTAAACTCAGAGCACTGCTCTCTGATGCGTGTTGTGATACCGATTGAATTTGATTGCGGTAAAGTAGAGATTGACATGTGGCGAATCAGGCTGCGGTTTGGTTTATCTCCGGCATTAAAACCTTCCAGTGCGAAGTGGGTGTGGGCACCTTCTTCCCATGTAAAGTCTTCCGGACAGTCAAGCAGGTACGTTTTAACCTCAGGCGTTTCTTCAATAATCTTATTTATTTTAGTCCAGTATATTTGCATTATATATTCTCCTTACTCAATTTATATGTGTCGTTACTATCTACTATACAATAAGTGATAACAATTCTCAATTAAACTGACTGATTATTTCAGATAATTCAGGAACGGCAAAACAACTATCTCTTTCGTAATCTACATTTTTTTGTAAACTACTTTCAAAAGTATTTTTCTAGATAATCGCCCTATTCCTCAAGAATAACCGCCGATCCTTCTTATGCAGATCATAATAATATTTGTATCTATATAAGTTGAATTTAAGTTTCACTCCTCTATCAATTCAGAACACTTGTAGATGGCACAACTTAGATAGAATCTTTCGTTCAACTTATATAGTTAAAGGTACTCTTATAACCATGCTTTTCTTAAAAGATTTACACCAAGTTCGATTTCATCATAAGAAAGACCGCTAAACCCTAGTTTAATCATTGGCTTCTCCGGATGGTTTTTTATGAAATAGATCGAAGTCGGCCGCACTTTAACACCATAATGGAAAGCCCGATCGATTAGCCATTCTTCGGAACACTCCAGATTTACTTTAATTAATACGTACAAACCGGACTGTTCGCCAGTAATGGATATACTTTGCCCAAAATGTTTTTTAAATAATGATACGAGGTGTTGCATTTTTCGTTTATAAACAAGGCGCATTCGCTTAATGTGCCGACTCCATTCCCCATTTTCCATAAATCTAGCCATTGTAAGTTGGCTAAAAAGTGAAGTTGAGCTTTCGAAGTTCAGGAACTGATTTTTATAACTGTTTAAAAGCTGCTGTGGTAACACCATATAGCTTAAACGAAGTCCCGGGAGAAAAGACTTTGAGAAGTTTCCCAGATAAATGACTCTTGTTGAATCAATAGAAGCGAGCGCTGGAAACGGCCGCCCAGTATAGCGAAACTCACTATCATAATCGTCTTCAATAATGTATCCCTGTACCTTGTTTGCCCACCCAATGAGCGTTTTTCGTTGTTGAATGGACATGTTTACACCGTACGGACTGTGATGAGAAGGTGTTACATAGATTAAGCCTGAATCCATTTGTTTAAGTTTCGAAAGATCTGCACCTGTTGCATATACCGGCAAATATTCAAGCGAAAAATGATGGAATTGAAAAGCCTCCCTGGCACCATCGAACCCCGGATCTTCTACGATAATACTTGAATAATCTTCCTGTAATATATGGCCTAGATTGATAAGCATTTGTTGTGTACTGCTACCGATTATAATGGCATTTGCATCTGTTCTTACCCCACGTGATTGGAGTAAGTATGCGGCAATTTGTTCGCGCAGACTCACCTCTCCAAAAGGCTCCCCATATCGAAAGCTCTCAGGTAACGATAAGACCTGATTCGCTATTCGCCTCCATATTTTTAAGGGGAAATGGGACCCGTCAACAGCATCTGTCCGAAAATCGACATAAACGGACGCTTCCTTTTCTACCCTCTTTTTGTTAGAAGGAATCGGTGGTTCCTGGTATAAAGATGGCTCTAACGGATTGACAAAGTAACCTTTTCGTCCTTCTCCGCGAATATAGCCCTCTGCTACAAGCTGATTATATGCTGTTAGGGTTGTATTACGGCTTACTTGGAGAGAATCAGCAAGTTGCCGAATGGAGGGTAGTTGTTCATCAGCTTTCACATTGCCTTGTTCAATAAATGATTTAAACTGCTCGTAGATTTGTTTGTATTTGGAAGAACTCTCATTTAAGGCAAAAAGATAATTTTTCATATACAATTTCTCCTGACATGCTTGTTTATTTTAAATTGTATCTTTTTAAATGTCAGTTTATATTATAATATATTTTATATGAGCGATAAAATATATTCAAACATGAAATTAGATAAGGAGTGATGATGATGTATATTCCAAAGCACTTTTAAATCACAGATGAAGAAGTGATTTATGAGATTACCGACATGGAATTACGTATCAACGGGGCAGGCAAAAGGCATTGTTGGATTCAAAATCAAGATCTATAAAATCGAAGGAAAGACAAAGTTGAGTCAAAATCATTCCGCTGAGCGATTAAAGCTTGTTATTTCACAACTTGAACAATCTACAAGTGAGGATGAAAGGGAAATTGCATCTCATATGAAAACAATTCTTAGAAAGAAAGCTTAAAGGTATAAATGTACGCTTTGGTGAACAAAACTTATTAAAATATCTCAGGTTAAAGCAAACAAAGCTCATGATAACACATCATGAAATATAACCTTTGAAAGCGAGGAATATGTATGCGTTTTGAAACAAAAGCCATTCACTCTGGACGGCAGGTAGACAAATCAACCAGCTCGGTGACCATGCCAATCCATCTCTCTACGACATTCGAACGAGGTCAAGATGGATCTTATCCAAATGAATTCGTATATAGCCGTGAAAATAATCCCAATCGCCGGGCTTTGGAAGACTGCCTCACATCGCTCGAGGATGGGCATGATAGCGTTGCTTTCGCATCAGGGATGGCAGCCATCACATCATTAATCGAAACTCTTCCTGCCGATAAACCGCGCCGGGTGATTATGCCAAACGATATGTATTATGGAATTCGTTCCCTTCTTACAGACACGGATATTGGATCAAATTTCGATATTGAAGTTGTAGACATGACAGATCTCAATAACGTTGAGAAGACGATAAAAAGGGCACCAACCGGTCTGGTTTGGATGGAGACACCTTCTAATCCACTTCTGAAAGTTACCGATATTGAAGCAGTGGCACAGATAGCGAAAGAGGCTGGTGCGTATACCGTTGTTGACAATACGTGGGCCACTCCAGTTCTGCAGCGTCCGCTCAGTCTTGGAGTTGATTTCTCACTCCATGCTGTGACCAAATATATCGGGGGGCATAGTGATTTAATGATCGGCGCAGCTATCGCAAAATCTGATAGCCCTATGTTGGCCAATTTGAGGGCTTGGCAGCATTCAAAAGGTGCAGTGCCTTCTCCATTCGAATGCTGGCTTGCACTAAGAGGCGTTCAATCGCTTGCCCAGCGTATGGCGACTCACTGTTCAAATACATCGGCAATTGCGTATTTTTTGGAACATCACCCAAATATCGAAGCCGTTCATTATCCCGGTCTTGCTGAACATCCGGGACATCATATTGCAACACGGCAAATGAGTTCATTCGGCGGTATGTTGTCCTTTCAGGTAAAAGGCGGTCAGGATGAGGCAATGGCTGTTGCTGCAAAGGTACAATTGTTTACCCGTGCTACAAGTCTGGGTGGAACTCACAGTCTCATTGAGCACCGGGCTTCCGTTGAAGGAAGCTCAACGACGGCTCCATCTAACCTATTACGTGTATCGATCGGGCTCGAACATGTGGATGATCTCAAAGAAGATTTATTACAGGCTCTGGAATAAATAAAATGAAACTCCATTCAGAGGGGATAATTCTTTCTTCCGCCTCTGAATGTTAGTTGAAGTGAATGAGTGCACAAACTATACTTTTACGAATATTTCTATAAGTTCAGTTTACACTGAATTACTCCATCAAGTAAGTCCTTTCACAACGAAACACCCCCTTTAGATAAAAAACCAAAGGGCAAAGCTTCGCAACTTTTTTATAAACATCGCGACTTGAGTTTTAACTTCACAATTTGATGACATTTCTCTTTCTCTCTCATTGTGATTTTCATTTGCTTCAGACGTGGAAAGTACCTCTTCCGTAAAAAAGACTCACTTCCTTCACACCTTATTTTGCCAACCATCCTTGTTTTACATTTACGCCTGCTGGATTCATACATATTTTTTTATAATGGATGCACACTAGGCGGAAAAGGAGGGATCCTTATGCCTAATAAAGGAAAAAAAGAGAAGTCAAAAAATAAAAGCAAAGAAGAATTGAATGACATGAAAGATGAAAAAAAATACCGGCAAAACCGCCCGCCGAGATAGTAAAAAAGAGGAATGGTTCTGCTACTTCTTGGCAGTGGCAGAACCATTCCATGCTTCCTTAAAACGCTTTTTGCGCTGCTTCATAAACTTCATCCAGGCTTTTTCCCATGCCTGCCTCTACAGCTGCTACATAGGAGCCTTCTACTAATGGGGCTTCGGCAAGTTTAATTTGTTCTATCTCAGCCATTTCCATCGCCATTTCTGCATTCATTTTTGCACTGCCGATATCATAGAAAAGCAGCACACCTGCCCCTTGATCAGCACGTCCTATAGCGGAGACAATTTTATCAATGTTTGTTCCAATTTCCTCTTCATCCGTCCCGCCTGCTAACTCAATGGGAACATCCTGAATAACTTGCTGAATCAAATCATTAATTCCTTCTGCAATTTTCGAACTGTGGGATATCAGTACGATACCGACATTTGCCATATTAGCTGTCTCCTTTCAACACTTCTGCCAGTGCTTTGAAAATGTAGAAGGAAGAAGCACTGCCCGGATCAATATGCCCTACCGATTTCTCTTTAAAATAGGAAGCTCTCCCTTTCGTTGCGATGGTTTCTTTCGTATGTTCCATTGCCTCGTTTGCTATGCTTTGCAGTTCATCGGCCTCAGGTTCTGCTGCTTCCTTGAAATAAGCTGCTACCGGCTCCCAAACGTCAATCATCGTTTTTTCACCTGACTCCGCTTTTCCGCGCTGCTTCACACCAGCAACCGCTTCTTCCATTCCTTTTGTGAACATTTCTTTATCGACAGTTTGATTATCTTTGACAGCCGTTGAAAACTTAAGAAAAGCCGAACCGAATAACGGACCGGACGCACCGCCGACCTTGGACATGATGGTCATTGCTGCATCTTTGAGAACATCTGACACATTTTCATACTCCTGTTCCATCAGTTTATTTACAACTTCCTGAAATCCCCGTGCCATGTTGATTCCATGATCCCCGTCGCCAATCGGCTGATCTAGGCTTGTCAGGTAATCCTTATTTTCCTGTATTTTTTCATTCGCTAGGTTTAACCACTGAATGGCATCTTTTGCTTGAAATTCCATTTGTTTTGCTCCTTTCTATCTTCGAAAAGCAGGTGCGTTTGTTTTTGCATCCAATAGTTTTTTCATTTCATCATCCAATTGAAGTAATGTAACCGAACAGCCTGCCATCTCCAGGGAACTCATAAATTCTCCGACGAATGTTTGATAGATCCTGATTCCCTTTTCGGTCAATAAATCATGTACTTTTTTATTTACAATATAAAGTTCCATTTCCGGGGTGGAACCCAAGCCATTAATCATGACGGCAACCTCGTCTTTTTCTTTGAGCACCATATCATCTAATATCCTGTTCGTCAGCGCGATAGCAATATCGTCTGCGCTGCTAATTGCTTTTCGCTCAATTCCGGGTTCACCGTGAATGCCGATCCCAATTTCCATTTCATTTTCATTCAGTTCAAAACTCGGGACTCCCGCAGCAGGAACAATCCCTGGGCTGAGTGCCATCCCCATTGATCTGACATTTTTCACAACATTATCCGCAGCTTCCTTTACTTCCTCAAGCGATGCACCGGTTTCCGCTTTGGCTCCAGCAATTTTGTGAACAAAAACCGTACCCGCAATCCCTCTTCTCCCCGTTGAACTGTCCTCAACGGCGACATCATCACTTACAATCACCTTGTCCACTTGAATGTCTTCCGCCTCTGCTAGTTCTGCCGCCATTTCAAAATTCAAAACATCACCCGTATAGTTTTTAATGACAAGCAATACGCCAGCACCACTATCCACTGCTTTTATCGCCTCATAAATTTGATCAGGGGTCGGAGAGGTAAAAACTTCACCTGCAACTGCAGCATCAAGCATACCTTTACCAACATACCCAGCATGTGCCGGTTCATGGCCGCTTCCACCACCGCTTACGATACCGACTTTACCTTCAACAGGTGCATCACTTCGAACAATCCCCATCGTCCCCTCGATCTGCTTTACTGCGTTAGGATAGGCTGCAGCCAACCCCTGAATCATGTCCTGCACCACTTGGTTTGGATCATTGATGATTTTCTTCATTTAATCATCTCCTTTGCCGTTTATCTTATCTCTTATTTTAATATGTTTACCCACTCTTGTGAAATTTCAGGAAGTAAAAGAACCTTTTCCCTGATTCCCTTCTTTCCAAACCATTATAATTGTAGTATAAAAACAGTCCAGACATCCTGCCACAAAAGCAAAATAAGCAATTATAAAAACAGCAGCCCCTTCCTAATTGAAAAGGACTGCCGTTTTTATTTTACTATCGTTTTCTTTTGTTTTTTTTATTGTCCAAATTGAGAAATTCGCTATCGCTTGCAAATTCCGTATCATTTTTCTCATTTTTTGGAGTCGTATCGTATTTAATGACATTTCTCTGTCTGCCTTTATCTTTATTGCGGTTTTTGTTTTGTTCTGACACGAATAAACCCCTCCTGTACAATACTTCTTTCAAGCATTATTATGCCCATAAGTACGATTCTTATTTGGTCCATACATCTTTTTGTATGGATTTGTTGAGACTAAAAATAAAAGGAGGGAGTGTCATATCCTAAGTAGTTCACTTACCGTGGAGAAAACTCAAAATATCAGTATGATTTTCTTATGAAATAGCAACGCTTATATAAGGAGCTCCATTGAGCAAGAAATGAAGAAGTAGATATTGTTGCACAACCAACCGGAATCATCAAAAATAATTGTTTCACCCAATTCAAAAAGGGCGCTTCTTTATTCCGCACAAGCGCCCGATTGCTTAAAATCGCTTATTTCTTCTTTATCTGTAGCCTTTCTTTAGTTTATCCACTTCATTTTTTAAGCGATCAATTTCTCTATTAAGCGTTCCATAATCTTCTATAACCTTGTCTATAAAATTATCAATATCATCTTCGTTATAACCTCGAAATGATCGTCTGAACCTCATTTCATGAACATCCATTGCAGAAAAGTTAGCTTGTTTTTTATCCATATTAACCTCCGTGTTTTATAAAATAATTTTACATTTTTAATTTATAACCACAATCATTGAGTTACTATCTTCATCCACTTTTTCTTCTTCATCTCGAAATCATTTCAACCATTCATTATGCTTATTAACAATAGGCTCGAGAATTGAGTGTTTTTCTTGAGCAATCGCGCAGCCCAATTAAGAGAAGCAGCAAAACGCAATCCGTTTCAATCTCAAAGTAGCCATGGACAACTTGTTAGTTTGCGTATGTATATTCAGATGCCTTTCCAATATCAAGAGCATTTGTCCGAGTTAATAAAAGAAAAAGAACAGAATAAAAATGACCGTAAAAGAAACGAGGGTAAGCCACACAAAGTCGCCGTTATTGCTTGTGCTAATAAACTCGTTCATTGGATTCATGCTATGTTAAAACGCCAGGAAGTCTTTGTAGATCAACCTTGAGGTATTAATTTTCATAATATTCCGACGCCTTCCTATTTTCACATGAAGGTTATTTGGTATGCTCAATTTAAGTATAACATGGTTTTTTGAACTTTTTTAGCCTTAACTATTGACTGCTATTAGCTGATATAAGTGAATTTTTTACAAGAACTCTAATAAATGCATTCCGATAGTATTATCAAAAAGTTATTTATAAAGAAAAAACAACTATTCGATTGTTGCTTTTTCCACATGGTTGCGAGTATTATATTTCGCCATACCTTCTCTTTCGTCGCCGGTATTCTTCCAGCACGAAATCAGGCTACAGCACATCGGTAAACCACATAATTATTGCTATATGGTCCGGTGTATTATCTTCCGGATAACGAAAGAATTCTTTCGATTATTTATTATTCAAAAAAGGAATTTTCAATGATATTATCTGTCCTCCCAAAATCTTGTTGATCTTTCCAATTACCCTCTGCGCACCGTTCAGAACTGCAGAATCTTCATAAACTCCCCGCCTAATTTCCTTTATTTTAAAAAGCAATAATTTTTACTATCATGATCCTCCATCTTCGTCACATTTGTATTCTATAATATCTCCAGGTTGACATTCTAAAGCCTTACAAATCGCCTCTAAAGTGGATAATCGAATCGCTTTTGCCTTTCCGTTTTTCAATATAGAAAGGTTAGCCATCGTTATTCCAACCCTCTCGGAAAGTTCTGTTACGCTCATTTTCCTTTTAGCCAACATCACATCAATATTTATTATAATCGCCATGTTATTCACCTCAGACCGTTAAATCATTTTCTGATTTTATATCTATAGCTTCTTTTAAAAGTTTTTGAAGAACAGCGCCAAAGACTGCGATAACCATTGATGCACCAACAATGACCATTCCGATTAATATGAGCCCCGGTGCGTCATCCCACTCCGCGATGATATAAACCAGTGGTAGTGCTATCACGTATAAACCACTGATTGTGATGGCACAGTTTTTAATTTTCTTTAGAACTCTTACAGACAATTCCGAGAAAGCTTGGTTCTTGTCAATATAAGTTAATAGTCTAAATGCCTGATACAAAGCAAAGTAAAACGGTACCGCCGATACATACATAACCATTAAAAGACCTAATATCACATAAGCCAACGTTGCACCCTTTATTGCCTCTTCAATTGCTACATTCGCGATTTGAGGCAACAAAAAGATGCACAAAGCAAGAACAGGAAGGCCAATAAAGATAACAGCTACCTTTAAAAATAATGTTGAACCATGTTTCATAAAAAGCACCTCACATATTTATTTTCTATTTTATATCACTAGCGTTGCATTAATTTAAAACAAAAATTAAAAAGACTCATAATATTCACTAATTTACTGTTGTGCAAAGAAAAAGTCCTTTATAATGGATATAGTCAGGTGGTAACCCGTCCAAATCCACTAATAAAGGACAAAACTCATGGATAAGATTACACGAAAAACCTCGTTTGGGCAATGGTTTTCACCAATTAATATTCAATTAGTTGAAGAAAATGTGAAAACGATGAAATTAGATTACTATACAAAAAAATTAACGACAGAGTCATTTCTAAAATTACTACTTTTTTCTCAGCTACAAGAGGTCGAAAGTTTACACGCATTAACCGATTCTCTTTTCGACGATCAGCTTCAGAAGGAAATCGACCTTGATTCTATCAGTGTTTCTCAGCTTTCGCGTCGGTTAAATGGTATCAATCCAGATCTATTTCAACGAATTTTTCTTGATTTAGTGACGCAAATTCATGAGAAAACGCATTATTCCAAGCTTGCAATGCCACTGAAAATCATTGATTCAAGCACGCTTCCACTTAATTTAACGAACCATAGGTGGGCTGAATTCCGGAAAACAAAAGCTGGTGTAAAGCTACATCTTCGCCTTGTATTTATGGAAAATGGGATATCGTATCCGGAAAAAGTTGTTTTAACGAACGCAAAAGAACATGATCGTAATCAGCTTGAAGTTCTGGTCGATGATAAAGAATGCATGTATGTTTTTGACCGAGGCTATTTGGATTATGAGCGCTTCGATCAGATGACATATGATGGTTACTTTTTCCTTACTAGGCTTCGAAAAAATGCTGTGATACGGGTAGTTGACGACTTTAAACTACCGGATGGTTCAGCTGTTTTATCGGATCAAATGGTGTTAATTGGTACGACACAAAATCGTACTGAGAATTACTTTCGCCTTCTAAATGTTGAAGATTCAAAAGGAAATGTACTCCAATTATTTACAAACCGTTTTGATTTGAGCGCAGAGGAAATCTCGGAAATGTACAAATCACGCTGGACAATCGAACTGTTTTTCAAATGGATTAAACAGCACCTAAATATCAAAAAGTTCTACGGTCAAAGTGAAGCCGCGATTCACAATCAAGTGTTTATCGCACTTATTGTTTATTGTTTAAATGTACTTGCTCAAACCAATACGAAAAGTAAACGAACGATTTTACAAATCAGCCGTTTTCTAAAAGCATCCTTATGGAAACCAGCTTATATCTGGGTTTTGAAAATTGAAGGGAAGGGTGCTTCTTAATAAAGAAAACATCGCTGTCACTTTAGTCTAATTGTAAATTTTTAAAAAATGGATGGGCCACCTTTAGTTGGGTATTTAGTTTTTTGGCTCTGTTAGAAAAAAACATATAACTGAAAATTACAACTATATTTATGCAACGCTAGTGATTTTATATTAATACATAATTTATCGTTTTACAATATATTTTTATCGTTATTAATCTATTTTATTGTAATACACTTTGGTTTATAGGCAAAGATAAAAGCATTCCTTATTACAAAGAAATGCTTTAACTTAAAACTATTCGATTTATTACTTGTTCAACTAACCTGCCCTGTAGCCTAATAATAATTAGTTCAAATCTCTGTTATTTTCACAAGGATTTATTCCATTAAATGGCCCTTATACGCAATAAGGGCAAAGTTACTTATGCCACAATTGCGCCCTATTGCTGCATATCTAATCCATAAAGTTATGGATATCCTCGTTATTTTTAAGATGAATAATTTTATCAGAGTACTTTGTTCCTCTAACAAATTCGGGCAGGAATACTTGATTATATTTTTTGTTCCACTCTAATAAATTTTTGATACTTTCAATTGTTTCTTTTTTTGTTGAAGGCAATATTCCCGATTTCCTTTTATTGTGCCTGCTCAAAATCCTCTCTTCTTGTAATTGAAGTGGAGTGTTTAAGATAAATATCTTATCAGCCAGCTCAAAACTTGGCACAACCCATTTAAAATAAGCTCCTTCTACTATCCAAGAAGGCTGTGCTACAAATTTTCTTAACTTGTTATCCCTAACATTTTCAGGAGCCTTAATGCCATACTGATCAGCGTTATCCTCCCAGAAAATATCGTCTAAGTCCAAATATGGAATATTAAACTTCTTATTTAGTTGTGACGCTATATGTGATTTTCCACTTCCAGCACCACCTATAATATGAACTTTAATAATAATTCACCCCTCTAAAACTCAAGTCTATGGCTGTTAAACAATCTAGCCCGATAATGCAGTATTTGGCCGCTTTTTTATTATACAGTTAGGTAAGCGTTTGAAGTTATCAATCCCTTTTCCCCCTGTTAGCACCGTACGTGCGACTTTCATCGCATACGGCGCCCTAACTAATCCAATTCAACTTAATCATCAACACTTCTGATATCTTAATATCCTCCGTGTCTCAATTCTTCAGTTTTAATAAGTCGGTGCCTTCCGTGGAAGGTGAACCTCTATTAGTCTCACGAGAACCTTATTAACCGATAATATCCTTCAATTTAAATCATAAATTGCCTGACCTTTACCGAGATTGTGTTAGCCACTCCCGTTTAATTGAGGAAGTTTCTTAGTTTTCTTCCATTGAAAAAGTTTCTTTTTTTCCTTCTTCCCATTCTATTGTCACTTGAATTGGCGTTTCTGTATCCGTCACAGTACAACCAGAGCAGGAAGAAGGAATCTTAACAGTTGCATCCTTGTGTTTGCTTTCATTTAGAACTACTTCCCCATTATTTATAACAATTTTTAAATCCTCAATTATTTTATCTTTTTGTGCCTTTTTAAATCTAAAGACATATTCCCCATTTTCTGTTGAATTATCAATATAAGCATTATACTCTCCTTCCCAATTTTCACTCTCTCCACTGAACTCAATATTCTCTACACCACATCCAGATAAAAATACAACAGAAAAAATAAGGAATAAAGGAATTTTTTTCAAAAACTCTCCCCCTTATGATTTTTTAACGCTTCTATTAAGATAATGATGCGTTAGTTCAATAAGCCTTATTCTGTAATCGGGCACTCATGCACAAGATGGGCACTGACCGTTATTTCAGAAATGCGCCCGTTTGCGGAATATACCAAAACCCGAGTTCCAATTATTTATAACTATTAAACCGACTAATCTCCTTAAACGCATTTATTAAATTTGTATACGGTTCTTTCATACCATTATCAATCCAGCTCATCAACATATTCCACATCCCTCCAGCATTAAAAGCTAAGGCATACTGTAAATATTCACTATCCATTTGGTATTCCCATTTATTTGCCATCTTTTCTTGAACATATGGCAATTGTTCATTAAAACCTTCCAGGACAAAATTCGATAAACCATTGCTTCGTAAGGTAATGAAAAAGTCTAACTTATCCTTACACAAATTGATAAACACGTTGATGACTTTATCTATCGACAATCGATCTATTGCTTGAAGACGTTGGATATACTCTTCGGTAAGCTGGTTAATATACTGATTCAGAACATCTTCTTTAGTATCAAAATTCCGATAAAATGTGCTCCGGTCAACATCTGCTCTTTGCGCAATTTCTTTTATGGTGATTTTATGATAAGGCTTTTCATGCATCAAACCGATTAAAGCATCTAATAACCATTGCTGTGATTTTACTGCGACTGGATTGTCAGTTCTGTAATTCAACTAAATTCTCTCCCCTCTGCCACATACTTCTATGATATGTAGTGCTTACTCAAATTCTATTGCTATTGATTTCAATCCAGTATACAATAAATACAAAAGTGCAACAAGTGTTGCAGAAAGGTAGATACTTATGGCTGGTTTAATGAATAAGGGGATAGTCAAAGCTGCGAGTTTTATGAACTTAAAAAATCGATTGAACTATTTCAAAGTTGCTCCTGAAGCTATGGAACATATCATGGCTTTAGAAAAGTACGTAAGGAAAACTAAGATTGATCGACAGTTAAAAGCCCTGATTAAAGTCTATGTATCCCAGTTGAACGGTTGTTCTTATTGCATAGAAATGCACACAAAGGAAGCCAAGAAGTTGAAGATATCGGATAAAGTGTTAAATGAGTTGGAAAATTGGAGAGAAAATAAGTTATTTGAAGACATGGAAAGAGTGTCATTAGAACTTGCTGAACATATTACACATATTTCTAACTTAAGAGTAAACGATGAGTTATATCACAGAGTCAGAGAATTTTATGGTGAAAAGGAATATTTTGATTTAGTGATGGTCATCAATCAGATTAACTTATGGAATCGTCTATCAATTTCCATGGGTAACACTGCTAGTAACTAATGAGGTTGGATTTAGATTTTATCAATCAGCTTGGAAAGGAAATTAAACCGCAGTTCATAAACACTGCGGTAATTTTTTATGCAACAATCTGGCCCTATTGCGGCACATATTATGCAGATAGGTAAGGGTTTGAAGTTATCGTCCCCTTTTCCCTCTGCCCACACCGCACGTGCGACTTTCATCGCATACGGCGTTCCAACTAACCCAATTTCAATTAATCATTGGCACTTTGTGTGCCTCAATTCTTCCGTTTCAATAAGTCGGTGCCGTCCAGTGGAAGGTGAACCTCTATTAGTCTTACAAGAACCTTATTGCCCGTTAAAGATTTGCCTTGCATGATTAAATGAATCTTTTATTAGCCTAGTGGCTATCCCTCCACGTTCATTACACGCTTCGACGGTACTGTGCCACCACTTTCACTGATATGAAGAAAAGTTATACAGTCGCTACTCTCACGCCTATTTTCCTTTCCAACGCTTCTCTGAGAGTAAGCTCTCCACGTTATCAGCTTACAACGTTGAGTTATATCTATTATGGAACAAACTTAGGTGCTTCCTATGAGCCTGTTAGCATTGCATGTGCCTGTAACACAAGATGGATTTTCATATAACCGATTCTTACTCATCCACAGCTAACCCTACATATAGTAGTAAATACATTTCTATATAATGCGCGTCTAGACCCGTACCTTCAGAAGTTTGTCAGCAATACATTATGTTATTGTATTTTACATTGCATTCTCACCGTATTTGTTCAACCCAAGCGCCATGATTTACACCACCCCCTCGGGTAGGATTTCGTCAGCCAAACTGTTACGGTAAATTCTCACGCCTATTAGCCGAGCTTATAACACACTATTTCTTACTAAACATCGTGCTACTCGACGCAAGGAGAGCCTTTCAGAACGTTACTTCTTCATTCGACTCCTCGACATAACCCTTCAGTATTAGAAAATTAAACTGCCTGACCTTTACCAAAATTGTGTGACCACATTTCATTTGAGTCAGGAACGTTTCGCACCGGTTATCGCGCCCGTTAATTGAATAACTATTTCTTCTTATTCCTATCGTCAAGTTTTCTTGAAAAGTAGAAACATAATAAACCAGAACTTAAAGAAATAAGAAAAGGAATCATTGCTAGTAAAGGCATAATGATTGTCCAATAAAGTAAATAAGCACATAAAGCAAATATAAACCAACTAAATATAAGTAAAAAACTTGATGCAAACTCTTTTATTGCATCCAATATATCCCCTCCTTTGTATTTCTGTCTAAACACTTCTTCTTTTACAAATCTGCAAGTTACCAAAAAATTGTCATCATTTAGGTGAAGAAGAAACAGAGACGCTTATGAAATAATCGCGGAGGATCGTTGCATTATAACTATACTAATCACCTTACTCATTTTATAGATGAATATCGTTATGATTTAGTGGAATATTAGAGCTTATCCATCTTATCCAACATTTCTGTTTTAGTTGGGTTCGTATATGTTTTCTTTTCGGCTTTATCGTTAGATTCATAGCCAAGATGATGGTTCATTTCACCTTTTAACATGGATTCAAACATTGCCCCGAATATATCTTCAGGCATGCTGCATATCTTCTACAGTCTCTGGTTGGTAGTTTTCTAATATTTGGCTCGCAAGCTCAACAGATTTTGCATCACGCTTTGACTTCGCCAATAGCACAACTTCCCATTCATTTGTTTGTATTCTACCAATAATAAAATGCGAGTAAGAGCCGTACGCACTCTCACTTACACAGTTTAGTTTACACTCCCGTTTTGCTCGACTTTCCGTACAAATTATACATATTAATGCCTGATATGAACCGGCATGAGTATTCTCTCCTAAATCACCGCTACGATCTCCTAAAGTTCCCTATTACTTCAGCAGTTTCACTGACGCTGACAAACGCTTTCGGGTCAACACTTTTTATAAGCGATTTTACTAATGCCAGTTCATAGCGTGTAATAACTGTATACAACACTTTCGACTCATTATTGGAATAGGCACCATAACCGTTCATAACAGTAATACCTCGAATCAAATTTGCAATAAGCTCATCTTTAAGCTCGTCACCTCTTTGTGTTACTACCATCAGACTTAATTTTACATGACGGGTATGCACACGGTCTACTACAACTCCAGTAATATAAATCGATGCCATCGTATATAGTGCCAGATCCCAGGAAAAGAAAAACCCGGATATAAATACAACGATACTATTTATACCGAAAATTAATAAACCCAACGGAATATCACGTTTTTGGGTGACAACCAATCCAATGATATCAGCTCCTCCAGTTGATCCATAAAACCGTACAATAAACCCAATGGAAATACCTACAATGACTCCACCAAAGACCGCAGACAACAATGCATCATCGGTTATCTTCAGTACTGGAATATACTGCATTGACATGGAAGTGATAAAGACGGATAAGATACTGTTCGCTATAAATTCCTTACCTAACCTCATCCATCCAATAATGAAAACAGGAATATTGAGGATGACAAGCCAAATACCTGAGTTTATTGGTGAAAGCAACCCAAAAATCATCGCAAGACCTGTTACCCCCCCTGATAAGACTTCATGTGGAAGCAGGAACATATTAAAAGCGAATCCTAAAACAATAGAAAACAAAAACAGTACAGCATATTTATATATATGATACATTGCATGACCCTCCGATCCAGACATTAATATAAACACCTAATGAATTTTAGGGCCCGAACAAATTTGATTCCTTCATACATATTACCTCTCTAACACTAATATATTCCTGATTTATTATTCGCTAAAGAGGTACAGTTATGCTTAAATTAGTAGAAGATCGTGTTTAAAAAGGTTGTTCAACCAAACTAGTAAAGAGCATTTCTTAAAAAAATGTTCTTCTATTTCCTTTAATA
Source organism: Virgibacillus ainsalahensis (assembly GCF_055380755.1). Classification (NCBI taxonomy): domain Bacteria; kingdom Bacillati; phylum Bacillota; class Bacilli; order Caryophanales; family Bacillaceae; genus Virgibacillus; species Virgibacillus ainsalahensis. The sequence continues at coordinate 2,354,112 of NZ_AP043943.1, forward strand.
GCAGCTCAATCTTCAACAATATGGCCCTATCGTTGCATAAAGTTGAATCCAAAGATGTTTATTTTAAGACCACTTTGTTACAATCTTTAAATTTAATTTAACATAAATATGCAAAATACCTGGTTAATATTTTAAAATGCATCTCTATTTTTGCAAAATGCACGCTAAACAAGCACTTACATTAAAAGGTATTCTAGCAAAGCAATTTTGCCCCGTTTTATCAATACTTTTAGGGCAATGAATGTATTTATTGTCACTTTGTTATTTATGGAGTTAATAAGGCTGATAAAATGTTGAATAATTCATTCAAACGTTGTCATACCAGTAAAAAATAGCGTACTAAATGTTATGTGATTTAGTACGCTAAATGTATTGTGTTTTTATTTTTTCTCCACGATAAGTGAACTACTTAGTCATATCCAAGAGTACCCACTGTTTCATCCATGGAATAATGGAATTCGTTTCAGGAATAGCCAATCCAAAAGCCAAACCAACAATAAAGATATGCCAACTAAAGGAAAAAACAGACCGAAAGCAATGACGATAACAGTAACCCCTTTGGCCATCGTAAATTTTTTTGGTAATTCGGGCGCCCCAATTTTTCCTTCTGGTTTACGCTTCCACCACATCACCAATCCACTTACCGGGATGATAATCAGAGCAAATACCAACACAAGATTAAATAATTGGTTGATCAGTCCAAATTCCCCTTGGTGGAATGCAATCCCAAGGGTGATGACTTTTCCCAGCCAACCATAATCGCTCCATCCATAGTTTTCCAGCACTTCTCCACTGTATTGATCAAGATGCAGCGTTTTTTGTGTTTGTGGATTAAGCTGATTCGGATAAACTTCAGCCGGGTCTAAATAAACAGTATAAACACCTGTTTTATCTTCCGGAAACATAATTTGGTAACCCGGGTGAACGTTATAATCAGCTGCAATCTGCTTCACCTTCTCAACAGAAATCATTTGCCCACGATCAGAATTTGAACTGGGCACTGGCAGATTTTGAGCAGCCCATGGTACATCTGCAACTTCTTTTGTCGGAACGGTTGACTCCGGATAGGCAAATTTTTCAAAGGGCTGGTCTCCAACTGGACTGCCAATGCTTGTTGTTGAGACAATATTGTTGACCATACCTCCCCAAACACCTGACCACATTAGTCCTGAAAACAACATGATCATAATAAATAATGAAAACCAAAAGGCTGTTACCGCATGCATATCCCGCCAAAATAAGCGTTTTCCCCTCAGAGACCTGAAGCGTGGAATCAAGGTACCAAAAAGGGTCTTCCGTTTACGTGGCCACCACAGGTAAACCCCCGTAACCACCAATATAATCGCCCAGCAAGCGACTAGTTCAATTAGCCGGTTTCCTACTTTTCCACCCCATAGCTCACCATTATGTATACCCTTAATTGCTGCCATCATGCGGTCATTGTCATTGATTGTTCCTACTACATTTCCATGATAAGGATTGACAAATACCGATGCACTTTCACCATGCTTATTTACCATACCAATTTCAGCCGTTCTGTCAGATCCATACGAAGGCTTGAAACTAGAAATCATTGCATTCGGAAAATCATTCCGTACGCGTTCAATCTGTTCAGATGCTGGTACTTGTTGTTCTCCTTTTTTTACATAGTAAAAATCATCGTATATAGATGCTTCAATCTGAGGCTTGAACAAGTACAGTCCACCAGTTATTGCCAACAGAATAATAATCGGCGCAAAAATGATTCCCGCATAAAAATGCCAACGCCAAATCGCGATATAAAGACGTTTTGCTTTTAAGTTATTTTCCTTTGTTTTGGAAACATGATTATTTTCCAATTGATTAGCCCTTTCTTTTCATCCCAATACACAGTCAAGGGTAATATTATATAAGCATTCTATTGAGATTATGGGCTATAAAGGGGCGTAATATAACATTATTTCCAGATAATACAAAATTTCAAATAAGAAACAGGCATAAAAAAACCGCAATCCCTTGTATGTTAGGGCTTACGGCTTTTATTCTATGACTCCGAGTGGGCTCGAACCACCGACCTCATGCCTGTCAAGCATGCGCTCTCCCAGCTGAGCTACGGAATCGTATATAATAACGGTAATCTTTATATTAATGAATATCTGTCATTCTGTCAATAGAAAAATCGGATAGTTTGTCCTGCGTTTAAACCTTCTCATCCGGCGCTTAGCTCCATTCGTCCTGCGTTCAACCCTTCTCATCCGGCGCTTAGCTCCAATCGTCCTGCGTTCAATCCTTCTCATCCGGCGCTCAGCCCCATTTGTCCTGCATTCTATCCTTCTCGTCCGGCGCTTAGCTCCATTCGTCCTGCATTCTATCCTTCTCGTCCGGCGCTTAGCCCCATTTGTCCTGCGTTCAATCCCACCCGTCCGGCGCTCATCCCCGCCATCCCGCGTTCAGCCTTACTCCCCCGCTTCTCATACCAAAACATTTCGGAACACGAATGAACAACTGGAAAAGTTCCTGTCTTCCTATTATAATAAGAGGAAATTGCATTGCATTGCGGGGGTTGCTTGTGAAGACATTTTCTTTCCTAAAACCATACAAACTCACCATTATTATGGCTTATGCATTAATGCTTGTAGAACTTGCGGTTGAGCTGGCTCTTCCCTTTTTCCTCGGATTAATGATTAATGATGGGGTGATGAACCAGGATTTAAATAATATTGTGATGTGGGGAAGCATTATGATTGGCCTCGCATTTGTTGCGTTCGCGGCGGGAGTTTTTAATTCATTTTATTCTTCGCATGTGAGTTTTGCCTTCGGGTATGATATACGTCAGAAATTATTTGAAAAAATTCAAGGCTTTTCCTATAAAAATTTAAGTCAATATCCTACATCCGGACTTGTAACAAGGTTTACCAATGACATTCGGCAAATTCAAAATACTGTATTCATGGCACTCAGAATCATGGCAAAGGCTCCATTGCTTGTTGTTGGCGGTGTTGTGATGGCATTTCTGGTAAATGCCAGACTTGCGCTCATTTTTTTGTTAACCGTACCACTATTGATTCTTTTTTTATTGTGGGTGCTTAAAAAAGCAGGAAAAATGTTCGCACGTATACAGAGTAATGTAGATAATGTAAACCGCGTCATGCAGGAGAACCTTGCCGGCATGCGGCTAATTAAAGCATTTGTACGACGGAGTTTTGAGGAAAATCGATTTATTAAAGCAAATCGTGATCTGGCAATTTCCACAAGGAGTACATTCCGCTTTGTTGAGGCCTCTATGCCTGTTTTGCTATTTGTCATGAACTTGAGTTTGATTTTTATAATCTGGTTTGGAAATATGCAGGCAGTTGCAGGCCAAACTTCCGTTGGTGAAGTTGTTACCATTATTAATTATGCATTACGTGTTTCAATGTCCATTTCCATGTTTTCTTTCATTATACTGGCAATTTCGCGGACGAAAGCTTCTGCGGGCCGTGTTGATGAGGTGCTTACACTGGATGTGGGTTTACATGAGCATAAAGATGCTGATCCGAATAAACCCGTCACTGATGGAACCGTCGAATATCAACAGGTGACTTTCACATACCCGGATGCAGATGAAGCGATGTTGAAGGATATTTCTTTTCACGTGAAAGCTGGAGAAAAACTGGCAATCATCGGAGCAACCGGTTCCGGAAAAACATCCCTGTTTCAGCTGATGCCACGGTTATATGATGTGACTGGTGGGGAAATTTTCATTGATGGAAAACCGATATCTTCCTATACACTGGATCAACTTCGGGGAAGTATCGGCTATGTTCCGCAAAGTCCTTTGCTTTTCACCGGCACAATCACTGATAATATCGCCTGGGGAAAAAAAGGTGCCACAACTAAGAATATCATTCAGGCTGCAAAGGATGCACAGATTCATGAGACCATCATGGATTTGCCTGATCAGTATGCAACAAGAGTCGGCCAAAAAGGTGTGAACCTTTCAGGCGGGCAGAAACAACGGATTTCCATTGCCCGTGCACTTATACGCCACCCAAAAATTTTAATGCTTGATGACAGTACAAGTGCACTGGATCTGGCCACAGAGTCCCGTCTCCTTCAGGCCGTTCAAGAATATCAATGCACAACATTAATCGTGACACAGAAAATTTCAACCGCAAGTGATGCAGATCGTATTTTACTGATGGATGATGGTGAAGTACTTGATATCGGTACGCATGATGAGTTGTTGAAACAATCCGATCTTTACCTGAAAATTGTGGAATCACAGTTTGGAAAGGAGTATGTACATGCTAAATGACCTGAAAAAGCCTTTTCAATATAAAAAGATTCCAATTGATGATATTACGGTAGATAATAAGAAAAAAGCCAAAAATATGGGTGCTACCCTTCGACGTGTCTGGAATTATTTAGCCAGAGAGAAAGGAAGACTATCCCTTGTTATTCTAATGGTTGCTGCAAGTGCAGCCTTAAGTCTCGTTGGACCGTTTATGGTCGGGATGGCAGTCGATGACTATATTGTGACACGTGAAGCAGGCGGACTCGGGATGCTGCTGATCGGATTGGTATTCGTTTACCTGTGCCACTCCCTCTCCATTTTCCTGCAAAATTTTTGGATGGTTGGAGTGGCGCAGAACACTGTCTATCATTTGCGCAAAGACTTATTTCACCAGTTTCATCATCTGCCAATTTCGTATTTTGATAAGCGGCAGCATGGGGAATTAATGAGTCGTCTGACCAATGATATCGATAATGTAAATAACACATTAAACCAATCGGTCATCCAAATTTTCTCCAGTGTTCTGACACTTATAGGTACGCTCGCTGTTATGCTTTATCTCAGTCCTATTTTGACAGTTGTTACGATGTCGATTGTTCCGGTTATGTATATTGCAATGAAATGGATTACGACACGAACCGGTCCATTGTATAAACTGCAGCAAAGACATCTGGGTGAAGTGAATGGCTATGTGGAAGAAATTGTTTCCGGCCAGCATGTGGTGAAGACCTATTCGCAGGAAGAAAAGGTCATTGCCCAATTTGAAGAACGAAATAATGAACTGAAACAAACCGGATTCTGGGCGCTAATGATTTCCGGGCTGATTCCTAAGGTCATGAACATGTTAAACTTTCTCAGTTTTGGAATGATCGCACTTGTTGGCGGTATTCTGGCGATTAACACAGAACTGGTAACTGTTGGGATCATCGTAATTTTCACCGAATATGCACGACAGTTTACCCGTCCATTGAATGAACTTTCCAACCAGTTTAACCAATTGCTTTCCGCTATTGCAGGTGCCGAGCGCGTGTTTCATGTGATTGATGAAGAACAGGAAGAAACCGATGAACAGCATGCACAAGAAATTTCAGCAACGAATGGCCGCTTCCGATTTGAAAATGTATCCTTCGCCTATGAAGATACACCAATACTAAAAAATATCAGCTTTGAAGCCAATCCGAATGAGACGGTCGCTTTTGTCGGGCATACCGGCGCAGGGAAAACGACCATCATTAATCTGATTTCTCGTTTTTATAATTATGACAGTGGAAAGATCACACTGGACGGAACGGATTTGAAAGATATCAAACGATCAAGCCTGAGACAGCATATGGCATTTGTACTGCAGGATTCCTTTCTGTTCCATGCTACGATTCGGGAAAATATCCGCTACGGCAAGCTCGATGCTTCAGACGAAGCGGTCATCCGTGCTGCAAAAGATGCAAATGCACATGATTTCATTGAGCAGCTGCCTGGCGGCTATGACACCATGCTCGACCAGGACGGCAGTGGAATTAGCCAGGGACAGAAGCAATTATTAACCATCGCAAGAGCTCTATTGGCCGAACCAACCATCCTTGTCCTGGATGAAGCAACAAGTAATATTGATACGATTACTGAATTAAAAATACAGGAAGCCTTAAAACGACTCATGCAGGGCCGTACCAGCTTTGTCATTGCCCACCGCTTGAATACGATTCAAGAAGCGGATACAATTATCATGCTGGAGCATGGGGAAATCCTTGAAAAAGGCAGCCATGATGAACTCATCAAAGCACAAGGCAGCTATTATCAGCTGTATAAAGGCCAATTATTAGAAAAAGCAAACTAATAAGATTATACTGGTGTTAGATTCTACGTATTGAGGTGTTTTTATGGGAAGGAAAGGTTCTTTCATCGAGAAAACAATTGAAAGTAAGTATTTACATGAAACAATGACAGTAAAACTTTACAAGCCTGAGTCATTCTCTGATTTATATAAGCATAATATCTGTATTATGCAGGATGGGAATGACTATTTTCAGATGGGACGGATTGCCACACTCAGTGACCGGCTACATGGCAGTGAAGAAATAGCGAACACCGTTTTTGCCGGTATCCATTATCAGGATAAATTTGACCGCCGAAAAAAATACCATCCAGCTGGAGAGCAAAATGAAGCGTATATGAAATTTTTGGTAAATGAAGTAGTTCCATTACTGGACGAAGAGCTTCCTACCTACCATATGGGGAGATCACGGACACTAATGGGGGATTCTCTTGCAGGAACACTGGCTTTAATGACTGCACTGAAATATCCTAACACGTTCGGGAAAGTCATTATGCAATCCCCCTATGTGGATAATCAGGTGTTAGAGGCAGTTAACCATTCAAATGATATCCAAACCATGGATATCTATCATACGATTGGTACGGATGAGACAGCAGTTGATATGACAGATGGTGAAACTGCTGATTTTGTAGAACCGAATCGCGAACTTAATAAGCAATTAAACGATTCAGGTACAGATTATATTTATCATGAACTGGATGGTGGCAAACATACCTGGGGTTACTGGCAGAAGGACATGAAGCGCTTATTAACCACAATGTTTAATTAACGATATTTATTTTGCGGAATTTTTGTTATACTAGATGACAATCAGATAGAAATAATAATCGAAAAAACTTATCCATCATAACAAACGATAAAACATAAAATTGGAGGTTCTCATGATGAAATATGGTATAGCTATTTTTCCTACAAAAGCAGTTCAGGATGAAGCAAATTCGTACAGAAAGCGTTACGATCCACACTATGCCCTGATTCCACCACATATTACGTTGAAAGAACCATTTGATGCCGATGAAGAAACGATTGAAGAACTCATCAGCGAACTGAAGAAAATCGCAAATGAAACGGAACCCTTTAAAATCAATATTAATAAAGTAAGCACATTTGCTCCGGTCACCAATACAATCTATTTTAAGGTTGAGCCCATTCAGGAGCTTAATGATTTATACGATAAATTGCATCAAGGCAAATTTCCTCAAAACCAGGAATATTCATTTGTACCACATATTACAATTGCACAAAAGCTCGTTGCTGACGAGTACTCTGATGTATTTGGCAGTTTGAAAATGCGGGATACAAAGCTGGAAGATGATGTGGATCGTTTTCAATTAATGTACCAGTTGGATAACGAATCCTGGACGGTGTACGAAACATTTGTATTTGGGAAAGAACATGTATGAATATCAAGCTAGTTGAAACAAATGAAGAGAAAGAGCAAGCTTTTAACATTCGCATGCAGGTATTTGTGGAAGAACAGAAAGTGCCAGCTGATGAGGAGCTTGACGAACAGGATGCGACAGCGATACATTTTATCGGTTATCAAGATGGCGAACCTGTTGCTGCGAGCCGCCTCCGTTTTGTCGGTGATTATGGAAAGCTGGAGCGGATTTGTGTACTCAAAAAAGAACGTGGAAAATCATATGGTTCAGATCTTATTCAGACCATGGAAAATGAAATTAGAAAGCACGGATATCAAAAAGCAAAACTAAATGGCCAGATACACGCAGAGAAATTTTATCAAAACCTTGGATATGAAACAGTCTCCGGAGAATTCATGGACGCAGGTATCCCGCACGTGGCAATGATAAAACAGCTATAATAAAGAAGGCATTCGAATTTTTTACTGCACCCCCCAAAAGTCAGAGTGAAATCTGACTTTTGAGGTGCAGTATGGTTTGGATGTCTTTTATTTTTATGGTCTTTTTCATCTCCCCCATGTATGACTTTGCTGCATTCGGTTAAGCTAAATGGTGATTGTTTATAGGGGGGATGACTAGCCAATGCAAGAATATATGTCGATGTTTTATGATACATTATTTGGTTTTGCAGCCTTATTTTTATTGACGAAAGTTTTAGGGAAAACACAGATAAACCAAATCACTGCATTTGACTTTATTTCCGCTCTGATTTTAGGTGAACTTGTAGGTAATGCATTGTTTGATCCGGAGGCAGGTATACCTGAAATAGCTTTTGTCATTTTTTTATGGGGTAGCTTATTGTACATCACCGAGATCGTTACACAAAAGTTCAAGCGTACCCGTGCCCTGCTGGAGGGGAGTCCCGCTATTATCATCTACCGCGGGAAATTAATTCGTGATGTCATGAAAAAGAATAACCTTGATATTAACCAGTTACAGCATTTATTGCGGGAAAAAGATGTCTTTGCCGTTCAAGAAGTTGAATTTGCTATATTAGAAACGGATGGCACCGTATCCGTAATGAAAAAATCACCTTTTCAAACACCGACAAAAAGCGATATGAAAGTTTCTCCTGACGATGTAAATCTTGCTACAACGCTAATTAATGACGGGGAAATTATTTTTGATAATCTGAAAGAAAAAAACCTTACGGAAGAATGGCTGCTGGAGCAATTAAATGAGCAGGATTTCGATGGGCCTGAGGATGTATTTTATGCAGAATATATCAAAGGAAAAAAACTTTTTGTGCTTCCCTTTGTAAATAGAGAACATGAAAAGTTTGATTAGACACTTATTAAGCTTTATTTCCTTTTATACACGCTCGCTGAAGTTCCTCCCTTTTCCTGTCAACTTGCCGAATAAACGTTCAGCGGCGGGACTTTTAGATGTATTTTGCTCAAAATGATTGTGATACGTACCGGGGCTTAAACGGTTATATTCATTCCTTATATCTTGATGCCTTTTTTCCAGCATAACTTTAAACGGCCTTTCCACTGAATGGGAAATTCGTTTATTTTCCAGGATACGGGATTGATAATCATTATATTGATAAGGTGTAATTGGCAAAATATAGCCCATTTTCATCCCCCGCTTTCTCTTTTAACAGATAATTTAAAATATATATTCGTAAGCTATCGGCAGTTTATGCCCTTCTTGTAAAAATTTTCATACTAATCTATACCCCTTCTTCCTAAAAATTATGCATGGGACAGAGGGACAGGTTCCTTGTCCCACCACCACCGTTCTATAGTGGGAAGTGGGGCTTCTTTTCATGCAAATGCTTAAAGAGAGCAAAGAATATGGAAGATGAGAACAAAGCCATCAAGAAAATAGCGTGACCAATCAAGAATCCCCAATTCAATTTAAACCGCTGGGACGATGTACCTGTCCCCTTGTCCCACCTTCGAATAGATATTTATCCCGATAATTGAGGTTTCCGCCCACACAATACATGGGTTCCTACATATTCTGTTAAAGACAACAAAGTCAATTTCACTTTGAAAGGAGTAATAATTCATGGGTTGTGGAAAAGATTTTGACACAGGGAACTGTGTATGTGATATTTTAAAGGATATTGCGGAGGCTCAAAGTGATGTCAGAGAGAACTGTTGCGACACGAGCTGCGACCAGTCAATAAGTGATTTACTCGGAGAGACAGATAACGGGAATGGTTTGGATACCGTACCAGTAATTCTTTATTGCAAGGACAGCTGTAAACCATTCAAAGGATTTGGTGCAACGAGAAAGAATAACGGAAAACCGGATGAAATTCTTTCAAGCTTCATTTTCCGTGTTAAAAGAGTAGACGATGATTGCTGTGCGGTATTGGAACTATTGCTGGAAGCTGACCAGCCATGTGGTTATAACGACATGAAAGATCCAGCAGATCAAAAAGTACACCACTTAGAGGCAACCGGCATTTGTATAACAGTTGATTTAAATTGCTTCTGCCATGTTACTTGCTTACCAGCAATTGACGCATTCAACAACAACTATAGCTAATAGCTGCTAAAAAACACCATTGAAAGGGATATTCCCTTCAATGGTGTTTTTTTCAGGCAGCTAAGAAAGTATAAAAACCTCTTAACTGCATAAGTTCGGGCTACCAGTTAAAATCCCAACAGACGGATTTTCTTAATTGCGTCGATAGGAATGGCGGTACTTGATTTCCTGTTCCCTACCTGTATAAAAACGTTCTTATCTTTATATTCTGTTATAACTCCCCGATATGCTCTTTCGTCTGTTCTTATTTCACAACGCTTCTTAGGTGCATAAGGGGAGGTCTCTGTAAAATAAGCTATCCTCTCCTCTATGTTCATATCCTTGAATGCCACCCGTTTATTCTTCGATTGCTCATTCTTTTCGTCTGCCGGTTCTTCGACTTCATCAATCGGATCAGCTTCCTCATTTTCGAATGATTTTGCCTGATGTTGAAAAGAAGTTTTTTTAACGTATTTTTTTTGCGGTGTGTCTCCTGAATCTGGACTTTGCTCTTGTGATTGCCCTTTTGCCCTTTTTGGTGTAGTGTATCTATCCTGCATTGGCGCTTTTGGGTTCTGAACAGTAGACTGATGAATATAAAGCAACGGCTCTTTTGCAAATTTCTTCTTTCCCATTCATTGATCTCTCCTTTGTATCATGCGTCTACCTAGTATATGAACCCAAGAATTGAAATGTGTTCATGAGAGCGGCAGCACGAGGAGGATCGCCAGGTGCGCGTAGTGTTTATCGGTAACGGTAAAAGCCCCCACCCCCCATTGACTTATGTCGCACTTGTAGTTTTACAAAAGAGTTAAATCAAAAATTCCAGTCATGCCCATATTTTTATGGTAAATAAAAAGAAACCATTTTGAAAAAAAATTGATCAAAATGGTTTCTACACAGCCGGATTTCCATTTGGTTTTTATAAAAAAGATGAATCATTTTCTACCTATGTTGTTCCGAAATCGCGCCGTTCGTTTAAGAGTAGCAATCGTTTTCAATATAGAAGTTTATTTCAAAGTAAACAACTTTTTTCCTAATTAAAGTACCAAAATTCCATAAAATACTTTCTACTCATGCTTTTAAGCAGTGTCAACTCCTTTTTTCAAAGCGAATTTAAAAAGCACACCTGTAATGAATAAAGTATCCGCATAAATTTAAAAGACAACAAAGAAAGGAATAATTGTCAGGTGAGATTGAGTGTTATTTAAATAGACAAAAGAGACAAGGTTAAAACAATCCTGTCTCATAAGTATCTATTTTATTATCTTTTTCAGATTTATCCCTTTCTCCGTTCGATCAAATTAATGCCTACCCCCATGTACAACACGCCAATCAGGAGCATGAATGCAATAGGCAGTGTTATATCACTCCAGCCTGCATCAAACAGTGTAACATCCATCATGGCATCCACTCCGTATGTTAACGGAAATAAGTCTGCTATAAACTGCAGAACAGGATTACTAATTGTACCAGGCGGCATATAAACACCACTGATGACCGGGATAATCGGAACAAGCGATGGGTAAATCATATTAAACTTCTCTGGTGTTTTCGCAATACCAGCAATAAGCATTGCCATACTAACTGTGCTTAATGTAAATACAGCAGCTAAGACGAGTATCATCGGCAAATTGCCCAGTTCATAGCCCATTACATAATGAAAAATGAAGAAGACAACTGACATTTGAAAGAAACCGACACAAAAACTGTAGATTAAATGGCCGGCATACATATTTGTCTTACTCACTGGTGAGAGTATCAGCCGGTCCCATATGCCATTCACTTTATCAGCAGGAACACCATTAACCTTGAATCCAATGGTAAACATCGCAATAAACAATGTGAATCCAAATAATAATTGGGTACCCATATTATGCTGTGGAATATCTTCACCATCAGGTGTTTGAGTTTGCACTGTTACCGGCGGATTTGCCAAATAAGCATCAACTTCATCTCTTAACGCAGCCGCATCCGTGCTTCCTGCTGCAGCTTGAAGTTGTGCTTCCCGTACAAACACTTGATGAACCTGTTGCTCAACAAGTTGAATGTTTGGCATATCCGATGATGTAATCAAGCGATAATCGTTTTCCATGACGCGGATAGCCACATCCCTGTTCCCTTCTGCAACCTGTTCACGTGCTGTCTTTTCATCTGTAATCACAAATTTGGTTTCATTGTTAGCGTTTAATAAACCTTCCCATTTCTGTTCGATTTCCTCAGCATTTGGTCCGTCAGCAAATATTGCAACATTTGTTTCGTTCTGTCTTGTCGTATCACCAAATACAAGTGTAGCTAAAATACTAAGCCCAATAAACAATATAATGATATACGGTTTTCGCTTATCCTTCAGCCATTGTGCCATTATAACTGAGTACATTATATCCGCCCCCTCTTCGGAAAGATGGACATTCCAATAACCATACAAGCAACAAACATACCTATAAGCATAATGATTGGAAATAGTATATCGTTCATATCCCCAAATTGAATCCACTCAATCAATGACGTCTGTGTTAACCCATTTGGTGTCCATTCTCCAATTTTTTGAAATATCTCCGGAAGAGCTTGCAGCGGAAAGAAGCTTCCACCAAGAACGCCGAGTACCATGATAACAAGAGTAAAAAGCCCGCTTGCCGCGTTACTATCCTTCAGATTTAATGTAATTGCCGTAAATAATGCCGATAGCCCAGCAATCGTTAATGTAAATGCAGTAATGACTAAAACTAACCCAGACCAAAATGCCATTGATCTATCCGGAAATACATCAAGTAGTAATTGCGTAAGGGTGAATATAAGCATCATCTGCAACCATGCCAAAATGAATGCAGCCACTGTTTTCCCCATTAAAAAATGCAGCGGATTACTGTTCGTCAGTAAAATCCGATTAAACACGCGCTCTCTCACTTCTGTAACTGTTTTTAATGCAACTGTATGTGCCATAAATAATGCAAAAAGCGTGCTAATTGCAATTGTAAAATATTGTGAAATGGTATAAGTCTCCACCCCTTCAACTATTTCACTTCCACCTTGAGGGAGTTCAGGTTCTGTCACTGCAGTATCCGCTTCACTGCCAAGTGCAAATTGCAAGTTCAACGAATCAATATAGTTAGTCACGATATTTTGCAGTGTCGTAAGCTCTGTTGACTGCTCATCTGCCAGAATCTTTAAAGCAGACCCGGACTCTTTTTCCAGCAGAATTGATGAAAGCATATCATATGTGAAACCCTTTGGAATTTTAATAATCGCATCTAAATCACCACTTTTCACAAGCTCATCTGCTTCAGTTTCACTTAACTCTTTCGTGTTAACCCATTCTTCCAACTCCGGGTTGTTAAGAAAATCACGAATAAGACTAACCAGTGCAATATTGGCCGATTGTCCCAAAATCATTTCTTTTTCATTCTGTGGCAATGCCATTTCACGAATCGTCTCTTCAAACTGCTCTTTCCCTTCAGATTCGTCATCCTCCTGCATAATGCCGACATCCATATTCACGTCCTCATCGTCATTATTAAGAAGACCGGAAAAGGCAACATTCAATACTAAAATCAGGACAATAGGAAGTACCAGAGCCATTAAAATCTCTTTACGGTCTCGCCAAAACACTAATAAATCTTTTTTGATAAATGATCCCATCATTTCACCTCCTATTAATCCCGCAATGTCTTCCCTGTCAGATGCAGGAATACGTCCTCTAAACTAGGTGTTTCGATTTGAAAGTTTAAAATTTGATTCCCTTCTTCTTCCGCAACATGAACTAATTCACTAAGGATGTTAGTGTCCTTCCGGGACATAATGCACAACCCTTCATTGGTTTCATCCACACGGAGGACATTCGTAAAGGATTTTATCATTTCCACCAATTTGTCACTTCGCTTGCTGAGCTGCACTTGTATCGTATCTTCACTTGATAAAATACTTAATAATTCCGATTTACTCCCTGAAGCAATGATTTCACCATGGTCCATAATGTACACACGGTCACACAGTTGCTCTACTTCCTCCATGTAATGACTCGTATAAAGTACTGTTGTACCATGCCTTTCATTTAATTCACGAACGGTTTCCAGAATATGATTTCTTGATTGTGGGTCAATACCGACAGTTGGCTCATCAAGAATAAGGATCTGCGGGTTATGCAACAAAGCAGCTGCAATGTTAACTCTTCTTTTCATACCGCCCGAGAATGTTTTTATCAATTCTTTTTGGCGATCTATCAACCCGACCATGTCAAGCACTTCTTGAATGCGGTCTTCCAGCATGGGTTTTTTAACGTGATAGGCCTTCCCAAAAAATTTCAGATTTTCATATGCGGAGAGCTCCTCATATAATGCGATTTCCTGTGGAACAACCCCCAGTACTTTTCGTATTTCAGATGGATTTTTAATCGTGCTTTTTCCACCAAGTTTCACATCTCCGGAAGTCGGTTTTAACAAAGATGAAATCATAGAAATGCTCGTTGATTTACCCGCTCCATTTGGTCCCAGTAAACCAACTGACTCACCTTCATCCAAATACATATTTAAATCATCAACCACTTTTTTCTCTTTAAATGTCTTGCTAAGTTTTATCGTTTCAAGCATTATGCCGCACTCCTTCATACGAATAGTAATTTTACAATACCAAAAAAGAGACAGTGTTAACACTGTCTCCCGTCACGAATATACAATATACCCATTACTATTATCATTTTTTTCGTCACACAAGATTATGCCGGATTGCATAAATAGCTAGTTGTGTCCTATCTCTCAAATCTAATTTCGTCAAGATCTCACTTGTATTATTTTTTACCGTACCAACGGATATAGCAAGTCTTTCTGCAGTTTGTTTATTACTGAGACCTTCTCCTATACATTTTAATATTGCGCGTTCACGAGGGGTTAACGTTGGATTTGCTTCATTATTTTTCTGACGATTATTCATTAGTTGTGGAATAACTTTAGCAGCCACATGTTCCTCAATCGACAACCCACCATTTATTGCACTGTGTATGGAACGATGCAAGGAATCTGTATCACCATTTTTCAATATGTAGCCACTCACGCCAATCCTGAGTGCCTCCATCACATACTTTTCATCATCAAATGTCGTTAACATTAATATTTTTGTATTGGGCCACCGGGACTGAATGACTTTAGCTGTTTCCAAACCATCCATGGAAGGCATTCTAATATCCAGGATAGCTACATCAAACTGCACTTTTTCACAAAGTTCAATAGCATCTTTTCCATTATTTGCTTCCCCAGTCACCTTAAATTCTTCTTCCATTTCAATCATCATTTTCAGGCCTTGTCTCACCATTCCCTGGTCTTCCGCCAGAAGTATGCGAATCATTCTCATCACCTATCTTGGACGTTTTTAGAAAACCTTGAACAATAAATTGATTTTCTGTTTGATAGACTTTCAAATCACCGGCGAACTTTTCCAATCGCTCCCGCATCGAACGAAGCCCATACCCTTCCTGATAGCTTCTTGCATCTGTAAGAGGATTACTAATTTCAAACCGAAAAATGCTGCCACCCGGTGCTTCAAACATAATTTCCACTTCTTTAGCGTTGCTATGTTTCATGATATTTGTCAAAGCTTCCTGTACAGAGCGATAAATGACAAAAGACTGCTCACCCGTTAATGGGGCAGTAAAAGCGCCATGCTTTATTGAAAAATGAACACGGAGCAGACTTTCCATTTCTAATTTGCGAATTAAACGCAGTATCCCTGGAAGCCCACCAGATTCACTCGACTTCAACGATTTCACGGCACTTCTTGTCTCTTGCAAACTGTCGCTGGCCAGTTCTTTCAAGGATTGTGCTTTCTCCTTAAAATCCTCAGAAATTTGTAATCGAAACATCTCCAACTGCATAACCAATGCTGTCAGCTTATGTCCAACTGAATCATGTATCTCATGAGCAATCAGCATCCTTTCTTCCTGTCTGGCTATCTCTTCCTCTGAAACGACCCTCCGCTTTGTTTCCCGATATTCGCTAAGAAGAACTTGATACCGAATTTCCAGCTCATCTGATCGATTTTTGGCTTGCTTAAAAAATACCATAGCCAGTATTAATAAAATGAAATAAATCCCAATAAACAGCTGAATGATTGACACAGGATTCGTATAAAGAACGGTTATCGTTAACCCTAACGATGCCATTCCACTTATCATAATACTGTGATCTATTGGCAATCGATAAAAACCTTCCGCAATCAGAACCGATAATATAAGAATGAAAAATGGATTAAACACGCCATCTTCATGTGGAAATAACGTAATTGTTGCAATGATTGTATTCACACTTAAAAGCACTGCGAGTATATTTCGTTTTCGTTCAACTATCGGAATAATAAAAAAGATAATAAAATAAAAAGCAACGCCAAACAAACGAACCGTTAAATCCCCCATACTTTCGTTAAAATAAACCATAGCGAACGGCCATACAAACATGTTTAACAGAAGCCATAACCAGTATGATCTCATGATGAACCCCTTTTCATTTACTGGAAATACGTATGATTATATTATCACTTATTGAGTTGATTCACCAAAATGAAGATTTTTTCAATGGGTTTTCTGCCGGCATATAAGGCGCTACTTTATTCGGTTATCCCGCCCGATTGTTTAACAAGAACCGGGATAAAACTGTCGTTAGTATCGGTGGTACTAGGCAAAACCCACTAGTATTTCGCCGTTAGCCACGACTAATTGTATTGTTCAACTTCGCACGATACCTATCCATCCAAGTTTTCGTATCCTTCAATAGTTCGTCACAGAAGGCGGCCACGTCATCACCCGTGAGGTCAGTGACTTTCTTTCCTTCGGCTGCACCTTCCTCGAAAAGATCAAGAATGCCACCAAAGATACGGCTGATTTCTTTCCAGTCGGTTGGACCACCAGAGGTCCACATATATTTTTTGATAGCATTGTAGGCATTGCAGTACTCACTTGGAAGTGCCTCCGCACGCGCCTCCATCGCCTTCCATTTCCGCTTGTCATCCAGATTTCCGATAATTTTTTCAATAAAACTCATAGTACTTCTCCTTTTGATTTTATTTTAGTTTTGAGTTCATTAATTTTGCTTGAGACGAATTCCCATTTTTCCCAAAAAGTTTCAAGATGCGCTTGACCTGCTGCATTGAGTGTGTAAAATTTTCTCGGTGGGCCCATAGCGGATGGCTTTTTCTCAATGTCCACCAGATTGTTTTTCTCAAGCCGTATAGTAATCGTATAAACTGTGCCTTCAACCACATCAGTAAAGCCAAGTTCTTGTAGCTGTTGCGTTATTTCATAGCCATAAGTTTCTCCACGGCTGATGATCTCAAGCACACACCCCTCAAGTACCCCTTTTAGCATTTCTGTAATATTTTCCAACTTCTTCCCTCATTTGTATTTCACTATATTTTTTGGTACTCTGTACCACTGGTATTAAGTGATACTTATTACCTGTATATAGTAATACACAGTAGCGTCATTTGTCAAGAATAAACGTTTAGTCGAGTTTTCACCTGTTCTACAATATGGCCTTTTAAATCAGGTAATCGCACAATCCTTATCCCATTCTTGCGTCCTATAAAGGAAAACTTATTAAGTTAAATATAACATCCATTTATAGAGCATTATCTCGAAATCAAGTCTTTAAGATAGCTGCCTTTAGCTTAATAATAATTATTTCAATCCTCAGTTATTTTCATAAGAAGTTATTCCGTTAAATGGCCCTTATATTTAGTATTGGCGTTCTTCCTTATTAGAGAAAAGCGCTCCTGGAAAATAGTTATTATGAATGACTTTCTTCTTTTTTGCTATAAATTTCATAAGCAAAATATCCAAATAATAAACCTACTCCAGCTCCCCAAGCAATTGTAGATAACAAGGAGATTGGAAAAAACATGCTGAGAAGTACAGAAACGATACAACCAATCATCATTCCGAATGGTATTAAACTATCTAATAAATTTTGAGCGCCTTTTGATTTTTTCTTACCCAGGGTGCCTTTTTTATATTTATGTTTCATTCTTATAACTACAAATATTGCAATCCCGCCAACTACTACAATGGGTAGTAAAATACGTGCAATTTCCAAGGCTAAGCCCCTCCCTACTATTGCTTTTTAATTGATTCAATTTTAACATAATTATTCAACAAAATGACTCAGTGATCCAATGAAAAACGCAATTCTTATTCCGGAAATGCGCCCGATTGAGGAATAAAAAGCCACGTTGCTTTATTGTGTTAAGTGTTTATAATCTAACATTTCTATTTTGAAATCGTGATTACACTCAATTTTATCACTATCACAGGGAGGAAAAATTCTTACCTTAACCAAATGTGACTGCTAAACTAGAGTAGACAGTTTTTGCTAGATAAAAAGAAACACTTATTTACCCAAATATACCAATAAAATATAGATACTTTCCATTGTAAAATGTTTATATCCTATAACATACAACAGTGGAGGTAGCAGAAGGTGGATAAGTGGGAAATGTATATGGAAATAAGTCAGTTAATCAAAAAGGGATTCAGTAAGACGAAGGTGGCAGACAAGCTAGGAATATCAAGATCAACAGTATATCGTTATCTAAAAAAGTCTCCTTCGGATATGACTGAGTGGGTAGATTCACTTCAAACGAGGAGTAAGAAATTAGATACTTATAAAGAGCTGATATTATCTTGGTTGAGGGAACATCCAGATATGTCCGCCGCACAAGTAGAAGATTGGCTAAAAGAGAAGTACGAAGATTTAAAAATAGGTGAAAGTACGGTTCGATCATATGTTAGAGAGCTTCGAGAGGAATATAAAATAAAGAAGGAAACTTCACCACGAATATATGAGGCTATACCCGATTCACCTATGGGTGAACAAATACAAGTTGATTTTGGTCATACTAAACAGAAAGCAGTCGATAATAAGGAAGTAAAACTAAACTTTATAGCTTTTGTATTATCTAATTCTAGATATAAATATAAAGAATGGTTAGATAGGCCTTTCACTACTCAAGATGTCATCAAAGCACATGAAAATGCATTTAGGTGGTTTGGGGGAATTCCAAGTGAATTAGTATACGACCAAGATAGTTTAATAGTCGTCAGTGAGAATGGCGGGGATTTAATTTTAACGCAAGAGTTCCAACAATATAAAGAATCTAGGAATCTAACCCTTCGTGTTTGCCGCAAGGCGGATCCAGAGAGTAAAGGAAAAATCGAAAATGTAGTTGGTTTTATTAAACATAACTTCGCTAAACATCGAGTATTTCATAACATTGATTCTTGGAATGAACAGGGTTGGGAATGGCTCAATAGAACTGGAAACTATAAAATTCATCATACAACAAAAAAGAGACCGGTCGAAGTGTTTTCCCTGGAAAGACAACACTTAAGACCAGTCACCAAAAATCTAGATATAAAATATAGCTATGAAAATAGTATATCAAGATGTGTCCATAAGGACAATACTATTCGTTATTTATCTAATCGTTATTCCCTTCCATTGGCGACGTTTGGCAAGTATGAAACTGTCTGCATTAAGGAAACCGAAGAAAAGGAATTAATCATTTATAGCCCTAAAACAGGTGAAATCATCGCAAAGCATAATATCCCTGACGGGAAGGGGTTATTGATTAAAGATAGGAAGCATAGCCGAGATAGAACAAAAGGTATTGATGCATTTATGAATACCGTTTCCCAGCAATTTAATGACAATGAGATAGCTTATGGTTATCTACAAAAAGTAAAAGAAAAGTACCCTCGATATATTAGGGATCAGCTTCAAATGATATTAAAAGAGACAAAAGTAAATAACAGGGAAATTCTATCGGCAGCATTGAATGAGTGTATAAAAAAGAACCTTTATGGTGCAACAGATTTTAGCGATGTCGTCGCCTATGTAAAACAACACCGACAAGTTGAAGACACAGTGACTGACACCGCTGAGAATGTAACACACTTAAAAGGGGTTTCTGGTTTGGTTATGGAGACGGAGACTCAAAAAAGAGAAGTGGATACTTATACTGCCATATTGGAAGGTGAGTCAATATGAGCCAGTTGAACCAATTGAAAGAGTTGATGAAGACTCTACGTTTAGCAGAAACAGCGAATCACCTTCCTACATTAATTAGAGAAGCTGAGCAAAAGGATTCATCCTTTACTCAGTTCCTCTTAGATGTAGCAAAATATGAACAAACTAGGAGAGAAGAAAAGCAATTAGAAAAACGATTTAAATGGGCTACATTTCCTTTCCAAAAGACATTAGAAGAATTCAATTTAAAAGAACAGAAATCATTGAGCAACAAACATTTGAATAGATTGAAGGATTTAACGTGGATAGAACAGTTACACAATATCATTCTATTAGGACCACCAGGTAGTGGGAAAACTCACATTTCAATCGGGTTGGGTATTGAAGCGTTAAACCAAGGTTACAAGGTTATCTTTACTACGATGGGAGACCTTGTCCACGTACTGAAAACGGAGGAAATTACTCGTAAATCACAGACGAGAATGAAAAGAATAAGAGATGCAGATTTAGTCATTATCGATGATTTGATGTTTATGGCAATGGATCAACAGGAAGCAAATATGTTTTTTCATTTGATCAATGATTTATATAATCAGTCATCCATTATTTTAACATCAAATAAAGGACCAAAAGAATGGGGTGAATTATTAGGAGACCAAGCAATTACAACAGCAATATTAGATAGAATTTTACATCGGGTTGAGATTATTCATTTAAATGAAGATAGTTACCGAATGAAACATAGGTCGACCATATTTGGGCAAGAAAGTGTTTCAAATTAATGAGCATAAATTGTGTCTTTTTACTTGACGGTCACACCAAATCCTCGGTATATTTATGGGGCTTATCTTTTATGTCTATTTTAACCCGCATAGAGACATCGTAGGAATGATTTTGGTTATAATTTATTCCAACAATTCTTCTCAACTGCCAACCAAAGGCATCTTCGCTTCCGTACTTTTCAACAACCTTTTTGTCTATTGACGGGAATACTATATCTGCAATTATATCCTCAGTTGTAAAATAATTATCTTCCACGTTTGATATAGGCGCTGCCTGAACGATTTGCAGGGAGGAAAGAGCAAGCAATGAAACTCCGAGTATGAGTAAACATCTCTTAACCATTAATACTTCACCTCATTATTACTTTTGCTCCTTATTCTCTACACTTTGTCAACTCTTATGAAAAACAACCTACAAAATGAATTGCATTTATTCCAGATAAGCGTCCTATTCTTGAATAATGAAATTATGAAATTTGAAAATAACACATTACTAAAGCCACGAGAGTAAATCTTTTTTTACCCTACTCCATACATAATGCCGAAATATCTTTCCATCCATAAGCAACATCCTCTATTACGGTTCCTCCAAACATACTAGTTCTATGAATATATTCTTTTCCTCCCATACGTTCATAAAAACCAAGTCCGGATTTATTTTGTTTCATTACCCAAACCATCAAAGAATAAATACCCTTTTCTTTAAAATGTTTAGCAATAGCCGAAATCAGTTGCCTCCCTATACCTAACCCTCTAGATTCCTCTGAGAGATAAAGTGAATATAATTCTCCATCAAAATTTTCCTCATCAATGCTTTTACCTGACGCAAAACCTATAACTTCCCCGGCATCATTAATTGAAATGTAAATAAAAGGTTCATTTTCATTTTTTAAAAAATCAATCCATTTTTTCTCTGCCTCTTCGTACGATAATGTGTCCAAATATTCATTAGGTACTAGACCATGATAAGTATTCTTCCAGCTATCAACATAAACCCTTGCTATGCTCTTTATATCTTCTTTGCTTGCCTCCCTAATTTCCAAGTTAAATACCCCCAAAGCAAAACATTTAAATATTAATATTTATTAAATAACAATCATACTTCAACTACTCCTAGTTATCGCAACGAACGTTCCTCCACAATCTGGCCCTAATACGCAAGATAGGCGCTAATCTTACGCCCGATGATTGATTATTTGTTTCATTTCCCATTATTTTTCTTATCACTTTTGGTGGAAAACGCTGCCGACAAAACCATAAAAACAGGCAATACACTCCATAAAAAGAATCCCCATTTGTCTGTTATTAAGGATAATATTAAGAAGAAAGCAAGTGCTACAATAGAAATATAAACAGAACGTTCTTGATATTTAGTCACCTTGCACACTCCTTTTTAAATAATTCGAATATTATGTGTTCATTTTAACACACATTCTTCCATTAAATAGCCAATAAATCAAAAAAGGGCGCAAGTATTACTCGTTTCTCGCGCCCGTTCGTGGAACTATTAAACCCTCCTGTTCAGTTCTTTAGTTAAGAAAAATCCTTTTTATATTGAACAGCTAGATATATTCCTGAAGCGATGAATGCAAGGGAATATTTAAATAAGAAGAAAATTTGCCACATATATTCTTTCGGGAAAATTACGTCGCACAAAACTACTCCGAATAGTGTAATGTAGGCACTTTTTAAATAGATTTGATTTGTTCTTTCGTCAGGTTTACCTAACTTTTTGTAATATGCATATGTCAAAATCAATCCAACTAAGAGCAACACAAGACCGCTACCAAGAAGCATATTCCAATTACCAGGTGATTCTTCCGCCCAAGTTTTTAAAGGATAAAAGATTGAATTTGATATTTCTGTGCTAGATTTCCACATTTTGATCACTTCCTTTCACATAAGTAAAAATGTCGTTTACATCTACATTAAAGAAATCAGCTATTCGAAAAGCTAAAATAAGAGAAGGAGAATAATTATTCTTCTCCATAACAAATATAGTTTGCTTAGATACACCGACTGCGTCCGCCAAATCTTTTTGCGTCATTCTTTTTAGAACCCTATGTTCATACACCTTATTTTCAATGTAATCCTCAACTTCTTTTTTCAAGGTCAACACCTTCCTTTTAACTATATTTATATATTAAATCATTGTTATATAAAAGTAAATTAAACTTATACAAAATAAAGAATAAATTAGGCTAGACCCTAAATGATAAGAGTCTAACCTTTATTTAACTATGCAACAATCTGGCCCTAATACGCAATAAGGGCGCAGGTACTTATGCATACGAATAGGTAAGAGTTTGACGTTATCGCCCCCTTTTCCCCTCGTTAGCACCGTACGTGCAACTTTCATTGCATACGGCGCCCCAACTAATCCAATTCATTCAGTTCTATGACATGATGAAGCACGTTTATTTCCAATCAGATTGTGTAATTATTGCACTGTTTCCGTAATTTATTGACTTTATCTATTTGTTTATTGTTTAACTGTAAAGCATCGATTATGGTTTTAATTTTTCCAACATCTTTTAGATGTATCAGTCGGTGAACAAATTCATGTAGCACTATCAAGTTTGAATACCGATCATCTTTAGATAGATGATAAGGCTTTTTATGATGGCAGTGCCAATCATTTTTGCCAAGTTCAATACCTGTGACAGCACATTTTCCATATTGTGCAATAAACCTACTAATGCGATTGTCATTATACTCAATCGTTCGATTTGGAATAAAATTTTTCATGACGTAACTTAATATACTTTTGTTAATCGCTTTGAGATTGTTGTGGATTTTAATCCTGCCGTCGGCAGTATAATTACAGATGTCTTGAGAAAAACAAAGATTTGTTCTATGCCGTTGGGCATGAATTGGGACAAATACCATGTTCTGTGTCTTATGCAATCTTGCTTTACAACCTTTATAGCGTTTTTGTAAAGTTTTAGTCATGTCTGAAAACGTTGCTTCTTTTCTTAAGTCCTTTAGCCGATTATATAAGGTCTTACTGAGATGGGAGGACAACTCACTTAAATTATTCATGATTTGAGTAGCTGCTGCGTAATAGTTTTGGATTCCCATTACGACAGTGTTATAGTGCCAAACTGTTTCAGCACAAGGCTTTCTCTGTATTGCTTTAATAGAATCTTTAATTTTTATAAGTGCGCTGTGTTTAGCTTTCTTCGCCATATTTGATTGGGCAACATGCCCAAACCTCGTTTTACCTTTCCTTTTTACTCGGAAAGAGAATCCAAGGAACTCTGACGATTTTTTCTTTAAGTTAATTACTTTTGATTTTTCTTCACTTGTCTCTAGGTGTAACCTCTTGTTTAGAAAGTCTTTAATAGCATAATTCATTTTGATTGCCTGGGAACGAGTGCGGCATAAAACCTTGAAATCATCGGCATATCTGACAATGTAACATTCTTTTAGCTTTGATTTTTTGAGTGCTTGTGCTTTACTTCCAGAATGTTTATAGTCATATTGGGTCTGAAAAGTTTCCCATTGATTACTTACCCACCAATCAAGTTCATTTAGAACAATATTCGATAAAAGCGGGGAGAGAATACCACCTTGCGGTGTTCCTTTTGTTGGTACACTTTCTCCAACAATCTCTGCTTTTAATAACCTGGATATGATAGAAAGTAATGCCTTATCCTTTATTCCAAGTGACCAAATTTGCTTAAGTAATTTACTATGGTGAACGTTATCAAAAAATCCTTTTATGTCTACATCAATGCAGTGATAAAGCCCCGCCATATTAACGAGCGATTCAAACCTTGCTTTTGCATGATGCGTGCTTCTATTTGGTCTGAAGCCGTAGCTATGTTTATGAAATTTTGCCTCGCAAATTGGTTCTAATACCTGTAAGATACATTGTTGAACAATTCTATCCCATATCGTTGGGATCCCCAATGGTCTTACTTTTCCATTTGCTTTTGGGATAAAAACACGTCTAACACTATCTGGTTTATATGCTTTAAGCATATTCTGAACGTGTTCAATAACTTTCTCAACTGACAAATGTTTAATATCATCGATTGTTAACTTGTTTGTTCCAGCCGTTTTACTCCCAGTGTTTCTCTTGATGTTGCGGTAAGCAAGACGTATATTTTCATTAGAACTAATTAAATTCATTAAGTCATAGAAATTCTGACCATTAACACTTTGAGTATATAAGTTATCAAAACAATGTTGCATATCATAATACTCGCTATGTCTCAGTTTCTTCCGTTTCAACAAGTCGGTGACCCCCTTAGGAGTTGAACCTCTATTAGTCTCACAAGAACCTTGTTAACCGATAAAGAACTGCCATACATGGTTGAATGATTCTTCATTAGTCTAGTGGCTATCCCTCCATGTTGATTAGACATTTCATTGGTACTGTGCCACCACTTTCACTGATACAAAGTTGAGTTATACAGTAGCTATTTTCACTATTGCTTTCCTTAACACCGTTTCAAGGGAAGTAAGTCCTCCACGTTATCAGCTTACAACGTTGAATTATATCTATTATAGAATGAACTTAGGTGCTTCCTGTAAGCCTGTTAGCCGTTCATATGCCTGTAACATATCATGGCCTTTCATATTTGCAAGTCTTACTCGACCACTGCTAACCTCACATTTAAGTGATATACACATTTCTACGTATTGCGCGTTTAGACCCGTACATTCAGAAGTTTGTCAGCGTAACCTTTTATGGTAGGTTTATTTGCATTCTCACCATATTCATTCAACTCAAGCATCATGATTTACACCACCCCATCGGGTAGGCTTTCGTCAGCTGAACTGCACTGTTACGGTAAATTCTTACACCTTTTCATCGAGCTTTTAACACTGTCATTCTTACTAAATCGAGTGCTAATCGACTAAGAGAGAACCCTTCCAAGCGTTACCTCTTCATTTGATTCTTTGATATAATCCTTCAATTCCAGAAGGAATTGCCTAGCCTTTACTGGAGTGATGTGACCATCCCCCATTTAAACTAGGAACATTTCGCACCACAATTGCGCCCGATTATTGAAAAAAACAACATATTATGTAGCGCTTTAAAAGGATAAAGTCATTTTTTTGCTAACACTCTTCATTCCAAAATTTTCATAAAAAGAGATTGCTTTTTTGTTGAACTCCCATACGTTTAAATCTAGTGATGATGCACCATTTCTTTTAGACCATTCAACACACGATTTGAATAAAGCTCTTCCTATTCCTTTTCTTTGCTCACTGTTTTTAACTCCAAAATCATTCATATATGCAAATTTTCTTGGTGTCATAGACTCAAAAGGTGGAGATTCGTTTAATTCCATCACAGCAAACCCAACTACATCCCCATCTAATCTGGCAATCAATACTTCACAATTTAAAGTATCTATTAATTCGCGAAAATACTCTTCAGGCATAACCACATCGATTTTTTTGAAAATATGAGGCAACGCTTCTGCGTGTTCATCTTGTCCTTCTTTTACAATTAGATTAATCTGCTGGTAGTCCTCCAATGTGGCAGTGTCAATTATTAAATTCAAATATATTCCTCCTAAGAAAATGAGTTATTAAAATGTTATTTTTATTTCATACATATTCTAGTTTTCCTTCTAATCTTATTAAACAAAACGGCCCTATTCTGGAATAGTTAAAATCCTGCTTACCAATATAATTTTATCAAAATATTTTATAAATTATCGGACTTTATTTAGAATGATCAAACTTTATTTCAAAGCCACAGATTGTCTGTTTTTATATATGCGAATTGTTTGTTGGAAAAAGAAAAGGCCTTACCAATTTACAGTTCAATTAACATAAGAAATGAAGTAACTTTATTGTCACTTTACGAAAAGAACAACATTAGAGTCCACTATACAAAAGTTAACATACCATCATACTCTACGATTCCATTTGCTATGTTAAAATTATTCTATAGAAAAGTAAAAGGCCGAGAGGGGAATTGAATGAAATTAAAATGGTGGATAATCATGGCAACAATACTATTCCTTACGGGATGTACGAATATACAGGAAGACCTGACACATAAGGAAATTTTGGAGCGAACCATGGAAGAAATGAGCGAGGTGGAGAGTTATTCTTTTGAGATTACATCTGAGCAGATAGATGGGTTCGAAAATGAAGCTGTATTGGATATTCAAGGGGAAACCCTTGTCACCCCATTCCGTGCTTCTATCCAACGAGACATTGAATTATTTGGGCACCTGAGAGAAATGAAATCGTATTACATAGAGGATATGGTTTATTATGAAGATTTTACAGCACCTGACTTCTTATTTAAAACAGAGAGCGATGAGCAGCCTGATCATTTATTACGAGGGTTAGAAGCTCTTCATTCCAGGTTTGATCAATTACGGGTTATAGAAGATGGAGATGATTACACCTATGAATATTCGGTCGAACAGGAAGAGGATTATGCATTTTTCTCTTCATTATATCCTTATTTTGTCATAACGGACCCAATGGAACAATCTATAAGCGACCTTTATCTGGAGCGTAGTGACATAGTCAATTTACATATCGGCCTCACCGTGGATCAAGAAGATTTCCATGTGAAAGAAATGACGATGGACTATGTGCTGGACTATGATTATGCTGATTCGGGTAACCCTACGCAATTATCTGAAACGATTGAAATGTCCTTTTCCGATTACAATAAATTGGACGAGGTTCTTATCCCGGAAGAAGAAATAGCATCAGCGGTAACTTTCCAGGAACACATGGAAATCCTGGAGGAAGAGCGGGAAAGAGAAAGGGAGGAACATGTTCCAGAAGTTATTGACGAAGAGCTTGGTAATTCCAGTGCTAATTTGATGTATGACGGGAATTTTGCAACAGATGATGAATGGATGTACTTTTCAGTAAGCGGGGAAGGTTTGTATAAACAAAAGCTGGATGGCAGTGAGAGACAACAGCTTTTGGAAAATGAGGTATCCCATTTGAATGTGATAGGCGATTGGCTTTTTTTCATCGATAAAAATCAGGAAAGTAAAGCCTACAGGATGAAAACGGACGGATCAGAGCGGAAACAAATCACCGATACCTTCACCGAAAATTTAGTCGTCGTTGATGACTGGATATATTTTATACCCGTTACGTATACATCAACAGGCGAAAAACCAGTCTATCGTATGCGCACAGATCTAACCGGTCGTGAGCGGTTACTGGATAATGCCTTTCAATTCACCGTATCCCAAGGGTATTTATTTTTCCAAACGGAATATCCCGGAAACATATCGTATCTCGACCTCAATGATTTAGATGCGAAGCCTGTTATGTATGGAGGGATTCATGCAAGGTTTTTCTCCGTTTCAGAAGGCTGGCTTTATTATGAAAGTACGAATGATGATTATATTTATCGATTAAGCTTGGATAATGGACAAACCGAGCAATTGACACAAACAGCCAGCTATGGATTTAACGCAGACGACAACCTTATTTTTTATCGAAATGTAGAAGATGACAGCAGTCTGTACAGGCATAATGCGGATACGGGTGAAAATGAAAAGTTGGATGATGGTGAAGTGTTTATCATGCAAATTATTGATGAATATTTGTATTATACAAAGGCAACAACAAGCAGGACACCGGAATGGTATCGAGTGCATGTAGATGGCGAAACGATAGAGGAAGTAGAGTGAGCCACACCTACTGATTCACAATGTATATTTAAGTCAGTGGGTCTGACCCACTGGCCATAGAAATTCACCAAACTAATAACCTTTCCTTTTTTAAGATATAAGCATATATAAAATTTTGGCATGAAATATTTATATTCGATTATCAGCCACGTCCAACTCCAGCGCCTACCCCGCCTTTTTATATCAACTAGAGAAACAAACGAAGCGAACAGCGCCATCGTCAAAAAAGCACCTCATAAGAGATGCTCCTTTCAGCTAAATCAAAAAGCCCATAAACGCTGTAGCCATGCCAAAGTAGATAAGAATTGAAATAATATCATTGATTGTTGTGATAAACGGACCGGAAGCAACAGCAGGATCAATGTTTAAGCGATCCATTAACATTGGAATCAGGGATCCGGCCAGGGTCGCCACAATTAATGCGGCCAATATGGAGATTCCTACGAGCAGACCCAAATAGACGTTGCCCTGCCAAATGTAAACAACAATCGTTATAACAATCCCACAGACAGCACCTGTAATAAGCCCCGTAGCCGCTTCCCTGGCAATTAATTTGGCTTTCCCCTGCTTACCATACTCACCACTTGCAAGACCTCTTACAGCAACTGCCAAGGCTTGTGTGCCTGAATTTCCTGCCATACCAGCAATTAACGGGATAAAGATTGCCAGTACTGCTACCTGCTCAAGCGTTGCCTCAAATCTGCCAATCAGGCTTGCAGTGAATAAGCCAAGAAATAAAAGAATAATCAGCCAGGGCAGCCGCTTTTTGGCAGAAATAAATGCATTATCATATTTCATGTCTGTATCTGATACCCCTGCGAGCAAGGAATAGTCTTCACTTGCTTCTTCTTCCATAACATCCAGGATATCATCAACCGTGATAATCCCAAGTAAATGGTGCTGAAAGTCGACGACCGGAACAGCAAGGAAGTCATAATCCCTGAACATTTGCGCGACGTCCTCCTGATCCCTTGCTACAGATACGGTTACAATTTTTTCACTCATAATATCTTCAATCCGTACGTTTTCATCCGCAATAATTAAATCCCTTAAAGATAACACACCTACTAAATGTTTATCTTCATCCAGGACATAAATATAATAAATCGTTTCTGCTTCCGGTGCTTCCTTTTTTAAATGCTGCATTGCTTCCTGAACGGTTTGTGTTTTTAAGACAGCCACGAATTCTGTTGTCATGATACTACCGGCTGTTTTCTCTTCATAGTGAAGCAGTTGTTTGATCTCATTTGCTGCTTCATGATCCATGATGGTCAAGAAGCTTGCTACCTGATCTTTTTCCAGTTCATTTAAAATATCAACAGCATTATCCGCAGCCATTTCAGACAGAACCATGGAGGCAAAACGCGGATCCATTTCCGTGAAATAAATCTTTATGTCTTCCAATTCAATGCTTTCCATGATTTCCGCGATTTCCTCAGGGGATAAATAATGATATATTTTTAAGCGATCATCTTGTATTTGTTCCGTAAAATAAGTAGACTGATCATACGGATGCAAATCTAGGAATTCTTTACGAAAATCCTCCATATTTTCTTCATTCAAAGCAGTATTCAGCTTTTTCCAGTGTTCTCCATATTGTGCTTCGTAATCTGTTTCATATCTCGTATTCGATTCCATCTGAATACACCCTCTCTTACATACAAAAACTTAATTTACATGGTATTTTCGTGTACACTTATTACAATAAATGTTTTTAGTAGCTACTATTCTTTTCCCCGAATGAATGAAGTTTACCCATATTACTTAAAAAAGCTAGGTGAATGTGTTGAAGAAAATTGATGTTATCGGTGATGTACATGGCTGTATGGAGGAACTAATTGCGTTATTTGAGGCATTAGGCTATGTCAAACAGCATTCCATTTATATT
The DNA here is from genome assembly GCF_055380755.1 of Virgibacillus ainsalahensis. Classification (NCBI taxonomy): domain Bacteria; kingdom Bacillati; phylum Bacillota; class Bacilli; order Caryophanales; family Bacillaceae; genus Virgibacillus; species Virgibacillus ainsalahensis. Next base: position 2,384,417 of record NZ_AP043943.1, read on the forward strand.
CATCCGGATGGGCGAATTCCCGTATTTGTTGGTGACATTACAGACAGAGGATCCGCTTCCATCCAGGTGATTCAGCTCGTCTATGAAATGGTCACAGCAAAGAAGGCAATGTATATTCCCGGAAACCACTGTGATAAATTATATCGTTATTTTTCAGGAAACAATGTCATGGTCAAACATGGTCTGGAAACGACGGTTGCTGAATATGAAGCATTAGCTCCCGATATGCAGGATGTTATAAGTAATCAGTTTATGACACTGTATGAGCAGGCACCACTTTACCTTCAACTGCCAGAAGCGCAAGCAATTGTAGCACATGCCGGGATAAAGCAATCCCTAATCGGACGTACAGATAAACGGGTGAAATCCTTTGTCCTGTACGGGGACACCACTGGCCAATTTCTCCCGGATGGCCGTCCGGTACGCAGGGACTGGGCCCAGCATTATCATGGTGACCAGTGGATCATCTATGGGCATACCCCAGTCAAAGAACCCCGATTCGTAAATAAGACCGTTAATATCGATACCGGATGTGTTTTCGGGAATAAATTAACCGCTTTTCGATTACCCGAGGAAGAAACCATTGCTGTTGAATCGAAACTGCCATTTGTAAAAGAAAAATTTAATTATTTTGACTAGAAATTAACCGCTCCATATCTTCATGCAATGGACAGGCAAATTTCAACGTCTCTTTTGAAAATGGATGCTCCAAAACAAGCTCCATGCAATGCAGTGCCTGGCGTCCAATGAACTTTCCTGATCCGCCATATAAATCATCTCCGGCCAATGGATGACCGAGGTATGAAAAGTGTACCCGTATTTGATGTGTCCTCCCAGTCTCCAATTCAATCTCTATCAGTGAGTGGTTATTTGATTCACGGATTACTTCAAAATGTGTCCGTGCTTTCTTTCCACTGTCTTTTACAGTTCGTTCAATAATAGAGTTTTCTTTTCTGTCGATGGGCGCATCAACTACACCAGCCCTACACTGGAGATACCCTTGTACAACAGCTTTATATTTCCGCTTTAACTTCCCATTTTTAAGTGCTGCCTGCAATAAGGAATGGCTCAGCCGATGCTTTGCGATTAATACCAACCCGGATGTATCCCGGTCTAATCTCGTCACAACATGCACACTATACGGGACATTCGTTTTGTTATAATAGCCAAGCAAACCATTTGCAAGCGTTCCTGATTGATGATTGAAAGACGGAAGAACCGCCATTCCTGCCGGTTTATCAATAACGATGATTGCTTCATCCTCAAAGATAATGGAAAGATCCATTTCTTCCGCTTTCAAATTGTCTCCCACTTCCTCTTTAGGAAATTCAATGTTCAACTTATCCCCTGCCGCTAAGGAAAACCTTACGTTCTGTGGCTGCCCGTTCACTTCTATTTTTCCACCATCAAATTTTACAATTTTAACCATTCTTCTCGAAAAGCTTTGTACCATTCGCAGGTAATCACGAATGGTCATGCCTTCATGCTTTTGCTCAATCGTCCATTTCATTGCTATCACCTTTTTTTACATATCATCGTCTGCCACGAACGATTCGCGTACTCTATTCCAAAACGGGAATGGACGGAATCTGGCAAAGCGTACCCTCTCTTTTGCAACACGACACTGAATTGATTTTACATTTTTATAGGTTGCTGTAAAATGATCAATCGAAATCAAAAAACTTTTATCCACTACAGGCTTTAGCAGGCATGTATGATGACTTGGCAATATCAGCGGGGAACCGATGGTACGAAATACACGATTATTAATCGAAGCCATCTCGGTAAGCTGGATTGCTTCAATGGAGGGATGAAGGATTCCTCCGCCCAATGCTTTATTATAAGCGGTACTTCCGGATGGAGTCGAGATACATAGCCCGTCTCCACGGAATGTTTCGAAATGCTCTCCCTTTATTTGCACATCAAATACCACTGAACCTTCTGTCGTTTTAATCATGGATTCATTTAAGGCAAGGAAACGATCTTCCGTACCCCCTCCCTCTGGGCGGATGATCACTTCCAATAAAGGATATTCTACAATTTGAAAAGGAGTTTTTGCTATTTCGATGATCAACTTTTCAACTTCCTCCGGGGTCCAATCCGCATAAAATCCCAGATGTCCTGTATGTACACCAATAAAAGCTGTTGAATTCAAACGGTGAACATAGGTATGAAATGCTTCTAGAAATGTACCGTCACCGCCGACAGAAATAGCCAGTTCTGGTTCTTCTTCATCGTACTCTAAATCGAAATCTATTAAATGCTGTTTCATAACCGCTTTTATTTTATTTGAACGATTATCACCTTTTGATACAATCACAAACTTCATTCTAAAGTCTCTCCTTTACCAGCTTATTTTCGATGAAACAACCGTTGTGCTTCATTCACTTCGTTTTTAATTTTGGACATTTCTTCATCCAGTTTAAATGCGGCCTCTGCAGCTCGTTGTAATCTTTTTTTAATTTCTGCTGGAATCATACCTTCATATTTATAGTTCAGTGAATGCTCATTCGTTGCCCAAAAATTCATAGCCAATGTACGAATCTGGATTTCTGCAAGGATGATTTTCATACCATCAATCGTTTCAACAGGATATTCAATAATCATATGATATGAACGATATCCACTCACTTTTTCCCTTGAAATGTAATCTTTTTCTTCAATAATCCGCATATCTTTTCGTGTACGAAGCATATCAACAACCGTATATATATCATCAACAAATTGACAAACGACACGTACGCCTGCAATATCCTGCATTTCCTTTTCTATATTTTTAATTTGGATTTCCCGTTTTTCGGCTTTTTCCAATATACTCGGTACAGGTTTTACCCTGCCTGTTATAAACTCAATCGGTGAATGCCTCTTTTCATACTCGAATTGTGCACGCATCCCCTTTAGTTTTACTTTTAACTCCTCAACTACTTGTGTGTATGGTGCCAGTATAGCTTCCCAGTTCACAGTTAACACCGCCTCAAATTCGTTTCAAATTCATTTTATCATAACTCATGAAAATGGCTAATCATTGCATATTCGATTAGAATTCGCCATAATCAATAATAACCTATTTTTTCAAGAATTTGGGGGGCATATAATGGAACAGGAAATTGAAATAGAATATAAAAATTTATTGACAGAAGATGAATTTATCCGTTTAAAGAACACCTTACCTTTTCCCGAATATAGTCAGACACAAACGAATTATTATTTTGATACAAAGGACTTTGCATTAAAAGCACATGGGTGCGCGCTTAGAATCAGAGAAAAGGACAGAGAATACCGTCTGACACTAAAAGAACCACATACGGATGGACTCCTTGAAACACATGACAAAATGTCCATGCAGGAAGCTACAAATTGGATGGAAGGTCAAATCCGTCCAAAACCTAATACAGAAAAACAGCTTAAGGAAAAAGGTCTCTCCACAGAGAACCTTATTTATTTCGGCAGTTTAACAACAGAAAGACGGCAAGTCGAATACAAGGGCGTATTACTTGTCCTGGACCACAGTATCTTTAATGGGAAGGAAGATTACGAACTGGAATTGGAGGCACCTTCTCAGAAGATTGGTTCTAAAATGTTTCAAACTATATTAGAAGCGTATGATATTAGAAAGAAGGATACACCGAATAAAATAAGAAGATTTTTTGACACGTTACAAAAATAGGTAAATATAACCACTTCCAAATCAGATAAGTTGCTCCTATGTTGTTCCGTTGCTACAATATATACTAGGCTGAACGCCGAATCTCAGGAGTAAACACGAAACGTAAGCGTAGGAAAGTTCTATACTTTACTTTCTTATTATATCCTGGGCCATGAAAACTTCCAATTAGATGTCACTTTGTAATAACAAGGAGAATAAATGATGGCAAAAATCCAGCATGGAACAATATATGAAGCAATCGGTGGAGCAGAGCCTATTAATAAGCTCGTGAAAGCATTTTATAAACGGGTTGGAGAACATCCTAAATTAATCCCCATTTTTCCGGATGATTTGACGGAAACAGCCAGAAAACAGGAATTATTTTTAACCCAGTTTTTTGGTGGGCCCCAGCTTTATAATGAAGAACGTGGCCATCCAATGTTGCGACGCAGACATCTCCCATTTCCAATTACACCTGAGCGAAGAGATGCGTGGCTTGCTTGTATGTCCGAAGCTTTAATCGAAGCAGAAATAGAAGAACCTTATCGTACAGCAATATTTGAAAAATTAACAATGACAGCAAATCATATGATGAACACATCAGAATAATAGAAAGGAGAATAGATGTGAGTTGGCAACAAACTGAGCTATCAAGCTCAACGCATACAAACACATCGCCGACGTATAGTTTTTTTGATCTATTACAAAAGCCGCTGGAGATTTATGTGTTCGTTGACCCCCTCTGCGCGGAATGCTGGTCTATAGAACCTTACCTGAAGAAGCTGTCAATTGAATATGGACGATTTTTTACATTGCGGCCAATTGTTACTGGCCACTTAAATACGTTAAATAAAGATAAATTCGATAAACCAAGAAAGATGAAAGACATATGGGAAACCACGGCAAAGCGGACTGGTATGAGCTGTGATGGGGACTTATGGATTGAGAATCCTATTTCATCTCCATGGTTCGCCTCCTTAGCAATAAAGGCTGCCGAACTGCAAGGTAAAAAAGCAGGCAGAATCTATTTGCGAAAAATACAGGAAAGTGCTTTTTTGAAGAAACAGAATATATCTGATGAGAAGGTTTTAATTCAATGTGCCAAGGATACAAAGCTGGATGTTGAAGAATTCCGAAAAGATCTTTACGCAGAATCAGCTAAGAAGGCATTTCAATGTGATTTGACATTAACCCAGGAAATGGAAGTTGACTATATCCCAACTATTGTATTTTTCAATCAACTGGTAGAAGAAGAAGGAATTAAAGTATCTGGACTATATCCATATGACATTTACGTTCGCGTACTATCCGAAATCCTGCAAAAGACGCCGATTCCCTCTGAAAAACCACCACTGGAAGACTTTTTATCCTTCTATGGGATGGTCGGTAATAAAGAGATCTCCGTGGTATATGATTGGACATATGCAAAAACAGAAAGGGAAATGAAGAAACTTCAACTTAAACAAAAAGTAGAAAGAATACCGGTTAAATATGGATCCTTTTGGAAATATATCGATCAGACAAAATGATAAATAGTGAATTCAATTATCGGAGGGATTTTCTGTTTATTATATATGAAATAAAAAGAGAAAGGATACACGGGGCAGCGTGTATCCTTTATTTCTCACTTTGTATTTAAACAAAGGGGGATGGGAGAAAGTTTCATGATCAAACAAAGGGGTTTTGTTTGTATTTAACTTACAATATTATAATATCAATAAAGTAATATATTATCAATAAGTATGTGCTTAGTTTCACAAAAATGTCACTTCTAATTTAAATTGCTCAAACATATAGTACATTATACCTTTTATGCATTGTTAGGAGTGATAAATATGAGAGAGCTCTTACCTATTCTTTTCCTTATTTTAAGTATCTTTGCTTTTATCTTTAACTTATTTGGTCTATTGCAGATCATTCCGCTGTATTTCACATTGCCATTATTATTTTTATCGATTTATTTAACGATATATTCATTTACACATAAAAGGGTCTATCGTGGCGGAAGATAGTTTGTTTCTCACCCGGAGGAGGATCAGGTGCTAGACGTGGCTTACATTGTAGTCAAAATGCATACTGCCAAATGTTTATATTTTTTTATGAAAACAACTGATTGCAACGGGAAAGTATATTCAGTATACCTTCTTCTCGTTGGCTCTTTTGGGAAATTTTGTTGCTCATTAATATCGCAGTTGATATAAAAGACGAAGTAATTTAACAATGATTTCCTCTCATCCCTTACAAAATAGGTGCTAATACAGCGCTGCTTAAAAAATACTCGCTTTCCACGGGGAACGCTTCAGCCTCGGGCCAACACGAGGTTGGTCACATAGGCGTTGCCCTAGGACGGGGCGTTCTTAGCCTATGTTCTTTAATTCACCGCTGCTGGGTCTTCAGACTGTTCCTTTTCCCGTTGGAGTCTCGCATTTTTTAAGCAGCTTAGGATAGCTTTCTGTTTAAAGGTGAATACGTTCATAAAACATAAATTCCATGAGCTTTATCCTTTCTATAATCAGAACACCGCACAAAGCGTAGGCAGAATACGTAGACTGTGGGAATAGCACAAGTCTGAAGACCCCGGAAGAAGCGTTCTTTGCTTCTGAGGAGGCTGAGCCGTGCCCACGGAAAGCGAAGTATTCTGCCGAAGCGATTGTGATAGCTCGGGTTTAAAAGAAATGGAAGAAGCGAAATCACGATAAAGTTACATCGCCTTTTATATATTTTATGTCAAAACCAAGAAGTCTTTTTGATGGGATGGGTAATCGCAGTCCCATATCTTTTCGATGGGGCGAGCAATCTTTAGCCGCCATGTTGATTTCTTACTTCTCAAAAGGGCAAACCCAAATCGGGCTTGCCCTTTTCCCATTCATTATTTCAACAGTAATTCTTCCATCTCATTCAGTTTTTCTTCAAAAACATCCAGTGCATCTAAAATTGGTTGCTTGGACGTCATATCAACGCCAGCTTTTTTCAGTACCTCAATCGGGTATTCACTACTGCCGGCCTTCAGGAAGTCAATATAGCGTTCAACCGCTCCGTCCTTTCCTTGCAAAATGCCATTGGCAAGCGCTGTAGCGGCTGAATAACCTGTGGCATACTGATAGACATAATAATTCATATAGAAGTGCGGGATTCTCGCCCACTCCAATCCAATTTCCTCATCGGAGACGACCGCCTGTCCGAAATACTTTTTGTTCAACTCATAATAAATCTCGGTCAGCTTCTCGGCCGTCATCGCTTCACCATTTTGCATACGTTGATGAATATCATGTTCAAACTCCGCAAACATAGTCTGACGAAATACCGTACCGCGAAAACCTTCCAGAAAATGATTCAGAATATAAAGCTTTTGCTTTTCATCATCGAGATTATTTAATAAATAATCGTTCAATAAGGCTTCATTTGTTGTGGAAGCAACTTCTGCTACAAAAATGGAATAGTTCCCATACCGGAATGGCTGTGATTTTCTTGTGTAATAGCTGTGTAGCGAATGTCCGAGTTCATGAGCGAGTGTAAACGTGTCATTTACATTATTCTGCCAGTTCAGCAGGATATACGGATTTGTTCCATATGCACCTGATGAATACGCTCCACTGCGTTTCCCTTTATTCTCTTCTACGTCAATCCAGCGATTTTCATAGCCTTCCTTCACAATATTTACATATTCTTCTCCAAGTGGCGCCAATGCTTTAAGCACGTACTCCTGTGCTTTTTCATATGGAATCTTCATATCTACATCCTTGACGAGCGGTGTATAAAGATCATACATATGCAACTCATCCACACCAAGCACTTTCTTACGCAATTCTGTGTACCGGTGGAGCAATGGTAACTTTTCATTAACTGCATCCACTAAATTATCATATACCTGTTCAGGGATATGATTATTATCCAACGCTGCCTGTCTTGCTGAATCATAGTTACGAATTTTCGCAGAGAAGTTTTGTGTTTTCACATTTCCGGATAATGTAGCAGCGAATGTATTTTTATAGCTCCCATACGTATCATACATTGCTTTAAAAGCATCTTTGCGAACACGTCGATCTTGTGATTCCAAAAATCGGAGATACCTGCCATGGGTTACATCCTCTTCTTCTCCATCTTCATTTTTAATCGAAGGAAACGTAAGATCAGCATTATTAAGCATACCAAACGTCTGTGAGGCATTGGATAATGGATCAGAAGCTTCTGCCAGCAGCGCTTCTTCCTTTTCACTTAAAACATGTGGACGCTGGCGGGTTATTTCATCCAATGTTTTCTTATATAATTGCAGTTCTTCTTTTTCTTCAAGAAATCCTTTTAGTTTTGATTCATCCATCGCGAGTATTTCCGGTACAATATAACTCATCGAGCTGGAGGCTTTTGTCAGCACATTTTCCGCCTGGGCATTCAACCCTTGATAAAAAGAATTTGTTGTATCCTGGTCAGAACGCATATGCGCATATGTAAACAACTTGCCTAGGCGTTCCGATAATTCATCCTGCAGCTTTAGCAGTTCATATAGAGTCTGTGAGGAATCAGCTAGCTTTCCCTGGTATTTTTCTACTTCCGGGATCGCTTCTTGCAGATTTTTCAATTCCTTTTCCCAAGCTTCATCTGTTTCAAAAATATCTTCTAATTTCCATGTTAAATCCTGTGGTAATTCACTTCTTTTTGGTACTTCCTTCGTCGCTTTAGCCATCACTACATATCCTCCTTTATATTTCTATACATTACTATTTCTGGGTGTTATATAAAATTCCTTTAAAAATAAAACAGTTTGCGAAAAGATTGGGGACTGCGATTACGCTTTTGACCGAAACATTCGTTGCTTTTGACGCAAGAACGATAAACTGCGGCATAATTTGAAATGAAGGTTGATGCTTGTACCCGCTGCGGAAATATACTACGCGCACCTTAGGGTGACCCGTGAGCCTCGAACTCCGAGCAACAAAATTCACAAAAACCCAAGAATAATAATTCCTCTCCTTAGTATAACGAATTATGAACGTAACATGCTTGTATTTTGTTTTATTAGATGATTCATTATAGATTCATCCCCCTTTAACGCATTTTCAATGTTTTTATAAAAATGAATTGGTTTCATTTTTGTAAAAGTATCTGGGGTTTGCTGTTGCAGGAGACCTGCGTGGACCAAAAGCTGAAGATATTCTTCAATAGGGTTTGGCGGGGCATGAATTAAGGAAAAATGGTTTGGGTTAAGTAACTGGTTACGCAAGAAATAGTTACAGGACTGTATGGAAATCTGACTGCCTATTGGTAATGGTAATAGTAAATCAACGATTAGTCGGCTTTGCCAATCCCATAAAGGATTAGTTATCAAGAACTGGGAGCTGACAGGGAGATGAATCATGGATGGCAGATATTCCACATAGGTTCCTTTCAAGTATAACCATTGATGCCAGGCTAATTCCTTTCCATGGAGCCGATTTTTTGGTTTTAGACGAAACCTGTATTTTTCTCGTTTCCATAATTCATACAGCTCCATTTGCAGAAAAACATTCTTTTGGAACATATCCTGAAAACGCATGCTGCCTAATTTTTTTACAGCAAATTTTCCAAGGGCCTGCCCTGTTTGTGTAATAAATATATCCTGAAATGTTATAAGTTGAAGTGTATAGGGACATAAGTAATACAATGTGAGAGGAAATTCTGAAGAAAACTTGTGGATGAATTGTAATGAAAACTGGTCGATTTTTAAATGATTACCAGTTTTTCTGTTTAACCGGTTTTCACCAAGAATCCAAATTGGGATAATTCCAGCGTCTTTATAACCTTCATTTCTCCGCCTAATCTCTTTAACCGACACACGTGCACATTGATATTCAATTGCGATTATCTTGTTGGCAAGCTTCACCAACAAATCAGGCCGCTGATTAATTTCCGGAAGAAATACTTCAAGTTCTACCTGCAGCTGCTGTTTTTTCAGCCATTGATACAGAAGAAGTTTTCCCCTTTCATGATAAGCCCCCTCTCCTCCTTCATTGGATGGACAGTTGAGTTTTGACCGGTGCGCAAAATGGGGAATCATTTTCACACCTGCTTTTATAATGACCTGTTGTTTACATGCTGGACAGAAAAACTGCTTATCTCGCTTAATCCCTTCAATTTCTTTTCTAGTCCGTGTAGCAAGCGTGATTAACATTCCATCATCTGATATTGCTTGCAGCATTTCATTTACCACCTCCAGTAATTATATTCTACAAAGGTGATAAATCTCCTGCATATAAGTTAGGAAATATTCATTTCCAAAGGAGCAAAAAAAAAGCACTCCAATTTTATGGGTGCTATACTTCAACTGGAAAATGGGACCTGACCTGGGCAAAGGTATCCATTTCGAAAATGGTCTTTCCATATTCTTCAAGCAAATGAATGGTTATATCTGAATCATTCGCAAATTCCAACAACTGACTGATGACATTCTCCTGAAGATTATCATCCAGCAGATCATCGGAGAACTCCAGATATAAATAATAGGCGTCGTTATAATGGTAAAGGGTTTCTTCTGAGCTTCCTGTAAAATCATTAAAATAATGACTTAATTGAATGACGTCCTCAAAATCATTAAAGCTCACAATGATCCATAAATTTTCTTCTTTCATTCCATCATCATTTTCATCCTTGCCATATTTATCTTCCAGTATATTCTCTATTTTCTTATCAACAGGGATTTCTGCCGTCTCTCCATCCTCTGTTGGAAGTTCAAGATTTTCGCCATCTTTGGACACTTTTGCTTTTGTAACAACAATCTCCAAACCTTTGTCCAAAGCTTGAACCTGAATCCACAATGGCCCTTCTACAGTGAAATCCTCTTTATAATTTACTTCATCCATCATCTGCCAAAATAATTGTTCACTTCGTTCCCGGTTGTACCAAATTTCTTCGCGTTCAAACCCCCGGTCTTCAATATCAATATAGGAAATATAAAACTTGATTGTATTCTCATTAATTCTTTCTATTTCCATCAAAATTTCTCTCCCTTCTATAAATAGTCTCTTAGGTGGAAGAGATACCTTCACCTTTTTATCTATATCTTTAAACTACTTATATCCTTATTAAACATTACCCATTATAGAACATATCTAACCATTCCACTTTATATTCCCATTGTATGATAATTCCATCGTTATTGGAAATGAATATGCCTATAAATCATGAATATTAATACCATATTCTAAACCATCTGCGGGAATTTGTCACCCATAATATATAAAATAAAAACGCAGGTCCTGTAAACTGGGAATCTGCGTTTTTATGTCTGTGCTAATTGTTCAATATGTGCTGAAATTAGTTAACCATCCGTTGAGCCTCACGTAGTTGAAAAGTACGTACCGTTCTTGGTAAAAAGCGACGAATCTCATCTTCGTTGTAACCAACCTGCAGACGTTTTTCATCTAGAATAATCGGCCTTCTTAACAAGCCGGGATTTTTCTGGATTAAATTAAATAAATCTTTTAAAGGCAATTGATCGATATTAACGTCCAATTTTTGAAAAACCTTTGAGCGGGTTGAAATGATCTCATCGGTTCCATCTTCTGTCATACGTAAGATTTCCTTAATCTCATCCAACGTTAGCGGCTCAGAAAATATATTGCGCTCCTTAAACGCTATATCATGCTTCTCCAGCCAAGCTTTTGCTTTTCTACATGATGTACAACTTGGTGAGGTATAAAGTGTTACCATGTAACTTCACTCCTCATTCTATAATGGGTATTTTCATAAACATTGAATAACTTACTAAATTAAAATAAGTTTAATTAACCCTATATGTAAATTATACTACATCTGTCAACCAAAAGGTAGAGCATATCCGAGAAAAAAACAGGTCATTTTCAAATGTTCATAAATTATATGCATTTAATTGTAAGGTACCCCATTTCATTTTCAATTAAACATCTTATTTGAAAAAAGTTCAGTTAGAAATTTAATCACAGAAAAAAAACAGGACTCCCTTTGATGAAAAAATGACATCGTTTCCTTTAAATTTTCATAAAAAATACGGGGGCATCCCCCGCATTTAAAACAGCTATGCCTTTTCAGGTGTACTTAAACTATCCAAAATATCTATTGACTCACTATTTTCATCATAGCTCAGCACTTCATCAACCTTTTGATAGGATTTCCCATATATTTCTTGATCTTTATACGTGTGAATGTCTTCATACATTTTTTTCATTTGTTCAAAAATGACATCTTCAGAGTCATCATTTGGTGACCAATATAAAATTTCCATTGGTGTTTCCTCATTGGTAGCTAAAGACCTGCGATTATAGCCAATTGATGATGCATGCTTAAATGCTTCTCTACGGTAAAAATGCAGTCTTTTAGCTGAATCCGTATCTTCATAGTCCACAGGTTCCACTTCTAAAATAATCGGCTTGTTTTTCTTTTTAAGCTTTTCAATTAGTTGGTGGCCAATCCCTTGTCCTCTTGTTTCCGATGATACCCAGACATAATCGATGAAAATAAACCTCTCAAATTCAGCATACATCATCACATGCTGAGCGCTTTCATCTTTGTAGTAAACATCACCTTTTTCATCCAAAAGCATTTCCATATGCTTTTGAGACTTCATTTCTTCCACCGGAAAATACTTGTTCAACTTTTCATACCAATTCATGAATCTACTCCTTAATCTTTAGTAGTCGAGTTTAATTATAACGAAAAAATGATACTTTGTTAAATACCTATAAGGTTGATTTTATCCTTAGTATGTCCAAATATAATCAAATCATTAAAAAAGCAGACTCTTACATTAGAGAATCTGCTTTTTTTGTTATTTTCCTATCATATAGTCTACATTTTCCGTATAAGTGTTTCCGGCATTCCATAATAAAAATTCATTAATGCCATTATCATACAATGCTTTGATTTGAGCTTCTACTTCTGCTTTTCCATATTGGAAGGTCGGTCCGCTATAGAGCCATGGTGCTTCAAAATCCTGTATCCAAGGTCTTGATACTGGCGCCTCTTCTAATGCACCAAGTACTTCATTCTCAACTTTCGCGTATTCATTGACCAGATTATATGGTTCTGTATCCGGCTTTTCAATACCAAAGTAGGATGTCCAGTGACTTGGATAAATCATTGATGAAAGAACATCGACATTGTCTGCAATTCTTGAGAAGTTTTGCCCGATACCCGGTGTTTCTTCAATTGTTGCTGCATACCCAAAAATATCAACCGCGACATCGACATCGTAATATTCCAATTCTTCCCTTGCATACTCAACAAAATCAGTGACCGCCTCTACTCGCTTTTTCACATTATTCATATCAACATCTGCATAATCGCCCAGTGAATACTGAAGTTCCTCATCCCGATGTTCAAATCCTTCCGGGAAGCGAACATAATCAAATTGTATTTCCTGAAAGCCCATTTCTGCAGCCATCTTCGCAATTTCTAAATTATATTCCCAAACTTCTGTTTCAAACGGGCTTACGAATGCTTCTCCTTTGTTATTCACCCAAACCTCGCCATTTTGTTGAAAGGAAAGGTCCGGACGTTTTTCTGCCAGTACACTATCCTTGAAAACAACGATCCTGGCAATCGGATAAATTCCTTTTTCTTCAAGTACACTCATCATTTCTTCTGGATCATCGATGAAATTTTTTGCAATGTCTTCATAAGGAGAACCTTCTTCTGGTTTAAACGTTAAATTTCCATTATCTTCTTTGATATCAATGACCATAGCATTTAAAGCAGTTGTATCAATTAAGTCTAATAATGTTTCGAAACGGCTGCCACCTGCTGAATTTCCTGTAACATAGATTCCCCTTACTGCGTCTGGATATTCAAAATCGTATCCGGAGTCATATGTAAAACGCTTCATGTGTTGATCTGTATCAATTAATGTAATATTTGTTTGCCGTTCTGCATGTGAATTTACTGTTTCCGCTTCTTCTCCACTACTACTGACAGGTATCATCAAAATTAGCAGAAGAGCACCAGTGCATACCAAAACCCATCGCCGCAATTTCCCCATATTCTCTCAATCTCCAATTCTAATTTTAAATCTAGTATATCGGAAATTGTCGATAAATTGAATAGCAAAACCCATATTGTGTCATTTTTATTTTAAAGTTATGAACCACTCTGCACGAAAAGACGAGTCATCCATTCCCAACGTAATTCAATGTTAGAATTGCTTGGTTTTTTTTGGTAATTTTTTTTGTTATTCATTAACGTCGCAGTTGATATAAAAGACGACGTAACTGCTATGTCGATTTCCGCTGCGGACCGTTGCTTTCCGCGGGCACGGCTTCAGTCTCCTCGAGAAACTCACTCTGCGGGGTCTTCAGACACGTGCTGTTCTAAGGTCGAGTAAGCGGGAGCGCCTCCCATTGTGCCGGGATGTACTCCTCACTCCTCACTGAACCGTGCGTGCGGTATTACCGCACACGGCTCTTCCCATCACCGTTCACAGAATATAGCTAATGTCTTCCTTTAAGTCATATATGTTTACTTTTAACCTTGGACTAGGCAAAGGGTACTTTCTAAGAAATAATTTAAATTTATCCCAACTGAAAGATTTCCTTTGACTTCTTCGGTTCATCCACTTAAACAATAACTGTTTAACTCGGTCAAAGAAGTTCTCCACTTCCCTTGTATTGTCTGTGATACAATAGTAGTTGTAGTAACCATTAAGAGACCGCTTTACTCTAGCCATAATGTCTTTAATATCCATCGTTCGATGAGTTTTGAGCCATTGCTTATGCTTCTTTAGCTTGTCATTTACCTTCTTTCGGTTGCTCTTGCGCTTCACTCGGAATTTCCCTTTCTGGCTTTCGCCACAATAGTGTGTGAAGCCTAAGAAATCGAACGTAGGTGGTTTTCCTTGACCCTTACGTTTACAATCCTTTTCCGCAAATCGCCCAAAGGTAATGATTTTCGTCTTATCTTCTGCGAGTTCAAGATTGAACTTCTGTAATCGTGTGATAAGAGCTGAGTAAAAGGCTTCGGCATCCCTTCTATATTGAAAACAGCACACGAAGTCATCCGCATATCGAACAATATATGCTTGACCTTTACACTGTTTTCTAACTGACTCCTCGAACCATAAATCCAGGACATAATGTAAGTACACATTGGCTAATATCGGTGAGATGACGCCCCCTTGAGGTGTTCCTCTGTCCGTATCAAAATATTTTCCCTCTTCCATGTAACCACCTTTTAGAAATCTGGCGATAATTCTTAGAAGATTTGGGTCATTGATACGGTGCTTCAGAAATTTCATCATCCACTCATGGTCTACATTATCAAAGAATCCTTTGATATCGGCATCCACTACGTAATTGGTATATCGGTTTTCCATATACACATTAAGAATCTTAAGCGCATCATGACCACTCCTATTTGGTCGGAAACCAAAGGAACAGTCAAGGAAATCATTCTCATAAATGGCGTTAAGAATCTTCGCTAAGGCACGCTGGACGATTTTATCCTCATGGTCGGGGATACCCAGTGGTCTCTTTTTCTTCGTTCCAGGCTTATTGATGTAAGTCCGTTTAACCGGGACCGGTCGATAAGCCTTCTTCTTTAAACGTTCCACTAGTCCCTTAATGTTTTCATCCAACTCGATATCATAATCCTCTTTCGTGACGCCATTTATACCTGTTGCCTTACCCTTTGGCAGTTCATGGTGACATTGTTTAAGGTTCTTCTCATTAAGTAGATGTGCTAAAGAAGTGAAAACCATATCATGATTTGTTTTCGCTAATTCTGTTATCCTTGTTAGTTTCGTTTCCATTACATATCCACCTCTGTGTGTAGTTAATGTTTCCCTTTCAAGGGTGATGACGGGTAGCGAAGCCTTTCCTCCATCAGAATTACCCGATTTCATTGGTACTATGCCGCTATCCGACTTCCTTTAAGCATTTGACAGCCCTCACTTTATTATCGCTTGTTCGTCATTACTCCCCCTAATTTGAAGGGAGAGACCTAAAGGATCTCCCGAGTTGCCGTAATATATCAATGTGTAACGTGCCGAGGTCATCGACTCCGGGGAAGTTGTCATTCTCTTGCCTATACCCGAGAATAACAATGTTGCCTTCTACGCTCCTGAACGCATCGGCCTTCCCAACTACACGTGTTTCGGAGCTCAATCCCTTCAACCGCTTGGCTTACGGCCCATTACCTAGCTGTCTACGCTTAAAAGCAGTGTGTTGCCACCTGCCCTCCAAGACTCGCTACGAGTGAATGGCTAGTTCTTTCTCGACGGGAATCCCACCCGCTATATATTACGACCTATGCTCGGTCGCTCCAGGAGTCAACGGTCCTCCGCTTCAATCAACCATCTTAAGAGTGCATAACTATACGTGACTTAAATTAAACAATAAATAAAAGCGATAAGTTGTAGTGCGCTAGCCAGCGAAGGAAATACACGAAGACTCCTGCGGGAAAGCGAAGACGCCTGAGACCCCACAGTGAGCGTTCTTTGCGAGCGAGGAGGCTCAGCGCGAGCCCGCGGAAAGCGAAGTGTATTTCCGCAGCGGTTAAAAAACACCAAACATCATTTCAAGTTACTTCGTCTTTTATATCTTTTGTGCCAAAAACAGCAAATCTTTTCGATGGGAAGCGTAATCGCAGTCCTCAAATCTTTTAGAAAACTGTCTTCTGATTAAATTAGCTATTTTCATTATAGAGTGTGGTGGCATGCTCATAGCCGCCATCCTGATTTCTTAACTGCCTATAAAAAAAGCGCATCACTTCAATAATAAGTGATACGCTTTCTTTTATAATCCGGAATGTTTAAAATTCCTCATAAACAGCTGGGTCCTGATCTTTATTTCTGCCATCAGGTCGAGTGAGTTCTGCAATCATCCCCATCTCTTCATCATCCAGTGAGAAATCAAAAATAGAAATGTTTTCGATTTGTCGCTTTCGGGATGCAGATTTAGGAATCGAAATTGCTCCGAGTTGATAATGCCAACGTAAAATAACTTGTGAAATTGATTTCTGATGACGGTCTGCAATTTTTTTCATTGTTTCCTCTTGCAGAACATCATTCGCACGGCCCAAGGGACTCCAGGATTGTGTTGTAACGTTATTTTCTTCATGCCACTTTCGTTGTGGCTCCTGGTTGAAAAATGGATGTAATTCTATTTGGTTGATGCTTGGCTTCACACCAGTTTCCTTTACCAGGCGTTCGATATGCTCCGGCAGAAAATTACAAACACCAATGGAACGTATAAGCCCCCATTTTTTAGCATCAATTAATGCTTGCCATGCCTCCACATAAAGACCTTGCTTCGGATTAGGCCAGTGAATAAGATATAAATCATAATAATCCAGGTTTGCACGATATAATGACTCCTGAATGGTTGTGACAGCTTTATCGTATTCCTGGTAGCGTCCTGGTAATTTGGAGGTAATCCTTAATTCCTGTCTTGGAACTGAACTGCGCCTCACAGCTTCACCGACAGTTCCTTCGTTTTCATAATTATAAGCAGAATCAATTAATCGATATCCTTCATCAATTGCCCCTTTTATAGCATTGGCACCTTCATTACCATTCAGCATATATGTACCAAGACCAACAACCGGTAAAACAGTCCCATCATTCAGTGCGATTTCTGGAATAAATTTACTCATATGAATTACTCCTTTCTATTCTGACTTAAGATTATCACTTGTATGAACAGGACTTCAACTAAACCATCCGAAAGCATAAAAAAGTAAAGCCTCTTAAATAAAAGAAAGCTTTACCTTTTTATTCTGTCCAGTGACTCAGGTTACATCGTTTTCTTCCTAAGCTCATAACCCCTATTAACTTTGTCTCCTAATCCTTACATTTTAATGATTATTCATAAATCTTATCTGCATTCTTAAAGCGTACTCTCTCCGATTTAACAGTATCTTCAACATTTGAATTCACTCGTTCATTGGGTGCTTTTTTGTTCTTCCTGGTTTCCTGTGCTTTCTCATTTCTGCCTTTTTCCATAATAAATTCTGCCTCCAGACCATTTTAAATGCATTACATATATTGGGCTAAGCCTCTTTTATATTAGTATTGAATACTTACCCATTTGTATTCCATTTCCCGTATTATTTTTAAGGAGCGAATATAAATAAAGCAAATATTATCTGAGTTTATATAGCTTGATGATCAACTTAGAATGTATTACATTACTTAATTTTCTGTCTGTACTTCGTATAAAGTGAAGACAAACTAATACGTTTAACTGAGATAAGGAAGGGACTGTCATCTCCATTCGCCAAGAATGTAGTCCAGATTCCATTCCTTTTGATATATCCTTACGATATTGTTCCATAATTAAATCTCATCAATTGGTTGTAGTTTTTCTTCAATTTCTTTACGACGTTCTTCTAAAAATGGTGGTAAATCCAGCTTTTCTCCTAAATTTTCCACGTCTCCATCCATCGTAAAACCCGGACCGTCTGTTGCTATTTCAAATAGAATACCGTTTGATTCACGGAAGTATAAGCTTTTAAAATAGAAACGGTCGACAATACCCGATGAATGAAATCCGCGTTTTTTTACTTGCTCCTCCCAAAAGATAAGCTCACTCTCGTTTTTTACACGAATAGCTAAGTGATGAATGCTGCCACGACCTGGTTTTTCAACTGGACCGTCTAAAGATTTCACAACGATTTCTCCAAAAACCTCACCTTTGACAGATTGAAAAATCACCTCACTGTCCGTACGACTTACTTCTGAATAACCAAACATATCTGTTAGAGTACTTGCTAGCTTATCAAATCTCTTCACTGTCATTTCCACTGAGCCCATCCCTTGAATTTGGTGCTCTACAGGGACCTTAGATTTTTCCCATGTTTCCCAGAACTCAATCTTCTCGCCATTTGATGCAAGCAGCACCATACGTAGGCCTTCCGGATCTTCAAAGTGTAGGGCTTGTCGCTTCGCATAAGTGGTGATGTCACTATGCTGAACACCATTCTCTTCGAAACGCTCTTTCCAGTAGGATAGGCTTGCTTCAGATGGAACAAGTAATCCAATTTTTGTAATTGCGTTGGTACCGCGATATGTGCGTCCAACTGGCGGCATTTCAAAGAATGAAAGCTCTGTGCCAGGACTTCCTGTTTTATCTCCGTAAAATAAGTGATACATCGACGGGTCATCCTGGTTCACTGTTATTTTCACACGGCGTAAACCAAGCACGTGACGGTAAAAGTAATTATTTTGATTGGCGTTTTTGGTAATCATTGATATGTGATGATGTCCAGGAATTGTATACATAAATCATTCCTCCATTTTTAATTTACTAGTCAAGTGATGATGTAACAATTTTCAAGGTAAACAGCATTTAATTTTCCAATTTATTTCCTGTATATTTTTGTAACTTAGTCATGAGTTTATAAAGTGTTTTCTGTTCTTCCTCTGTAAAGCAATCATTAAAGATAGATGTTTGAAATGTAAGTTGGTGAGCAAAAACTTCTTGTATTTTTCCTTCCCCTTTTGAAGTCAGGGTAATCCATTTGGTTTTCCAGTCCTGTTTACGCTGAATATACCCCTCTTGCTCAAGTCGAGTGAGCATACGTGAAACACCCCCCTCCGTTAAAGTAACTTTTACAGCAAGTTGGCTTTGCGAAATCGGCTGATAAGTAAAAACCTGATTTAATACATCAAACTGTGCAGCCGTGATACCAAACTGTTTTAAGAATTCATTCGATAATAAGTTACTCTGGTGGGTAAAACGTGCGATACGCAACCAGATTAATGAACCGAGCGTATTTTTCTTAATATGACTCACTCCTTTCGTTACTATCATTTTACATATCAAGTGACGTTAATTCAAGATAACTATCTTGAATTAAAGATATTTTATGCGTCTCAGAAATTTCATCTTGAATTTTTTTCTTTGACTCAGAAGAATAACCTCGTCATTGACAGTATTTCAAAGGAAAAGTTGCCGGAAGCATATGATTTATCATACGTGTACTAGATGGGGAAGATGGGGGATTAATAGGAGAACCACTTGTAGCAATTGAACAAGCAAAGGAAGATTTAGAAGTTTTCCATTTTTTATTTTATCCAATATAATAGATTTAAATTCTATAAAAAGAAGGAAGTGGATCATGCCTTATAAATCACGTACGAAGCCAAAAGAATTAGTAATCCTCGAATTATTGAACAAGCGGAAGGAATTAACTAGCAAAGAAAAACAACACTACTTAAATTTATCAAAGGGCTATGAAGGAGAAAGGGTATTTGATGATTTTACAAAAAAACTAACATATGAATGCCTGATATTAAACGATTTGTTACTCGAAGTTAATAACACTACTTTCCAAATTGATTCCCTTGTTATTGCGCAAGGAAAGATTCACTTTTATGAAGTGAAAAACTATGAAGGCGATTATTATTATCAATCTGATAAGCTATTCAAGAAACCTAGATTCGAAGTTATTAATCCACTACACCAATTAAGTAGAAGCGAATCCTTACTACGTCAGTTACTTCTCAGCCTTGACTTCAATCCTCAAATTGATGCATCTGTTGTATTTATCAATCCCAACTTCACTTTATACCAAGCTCCCCTTGATAAGCCTATTATTTTCCCAACCCAGATCAATCGTTATATAGAAAATTTGAATTCAACACCTTTAAAATTAACAGAAAAACATAAAAAATTAGCCGATCAGTTACTGGCTTTGCACAAAACTCAATCTCCATACAGTCAGTCACCTTCCTACGACTATGATCAAATACAAAAGGGAATTACTTGTTCAGAATGCCGTTCGTTTTCTGTTGCAGTTGAGAAAAGAAAATGTGTTTGCCATGAATGTGGATTTAAAGAGACGGTTACAACCGCTGTATTAAGAACTGTTAAAGAATTTCAGATTTTATTCCCCGATGAGAAACTTACCACCAATGTAATTCATAATTGGTGTCAAATAGTAGAGTCGAAGAAGCCAATAAGAAGAATTTTGGCAACAAATTTTAATACTAAAGGACAAAAACAAGGGACATACTATGAATAGTATATTCTTACCATTTATAAGGTGATTTGGTCCTTCAACAAACCGATGAGTGACCGAATAAGGATTCTTCCCCGGCATTCCGTCACTCATCACACTTTTGAGTTACCGAATGAAGGTTCTTCCTCAGCATTCCGTCACTCATCACACTTTTGAGTTACCGAACGAGGATTCTTCCTCTACATTCAGTCACTCATCATACGTTTGAGTTACCGAATGAAGGTTCTTCCTCAGCATTCCGTCACTCATCACACTTTTGAGCGACCGAATGAGGACTATTCCCCGGCCTTCGGTCACTCATCATACTCTTGAGAGACCGAATGAAGGTTCTTCCCCGGCATTCCATCACTCATCACACGATTGAGTGACCGAATGAGGACTCTTCACCTGCGTTCCGTCACTCAACACACTCTTGAGGTACCGAATAAAGGTTCTTCCCCTGCGTTCCGTCACTCATCACACGATTGAGCGACCGAATAAGGACTATTCCTCGGCATTCCGTCACTCATCACACGATTGAGTGACCGAACGAGGATTCTTCCCCTGCATTCGGGACTACATAACCAATCAAAGCTTGTTTCGTGAAGTGTTTCCCCTTGCATTTCTACAAAAGGATATATATAATAGTAAAAACTCAATATATTAGCAATGAAAAAGGCGTAGTACAATTACCCGCTGAATTCAAGAGAGCTTGTGGTTGGTGAAAACAAGCATCAAGGTAAATTGGAATTGGAATTTGGAGCTAATTTAAAGTGATCTTACATACGAGTAAGATAATAAGGGTGGCACCGCGGTTCATTCGTCCCTGTTACGGGGATAAATGGGCTTTTTTAATGGGAAAATTCAGATATGGAGTGAATAGGAATGAAGACAATATTTTCTGGTATCCAACCGAGTGGAACATTAACACTAGGGAACTATTTAGGAGCGCTTCAGCAATTTGTGGAGCTTCAGGAAGATCATAACTGCAATTTTTGTATTGTAGATGAGCATGCGATCACAGTACCACAGGATCGCCTTAAGCTTAGAAATAATATTCGGGGGCTCGCAGCACTATATCTTGCATCCGGCATAGATCCTGAAAAATCAACATTGTTTATCCAGTCAGAAGTGCCTGCGCACGCGCAATTGGGATGGATGCTGCAATCCATCAGCTATATCGGGGAACTGGAAAGAATGACCCAATTCAAAGATAAATCTTCCGGAAAGGAAGCTGTATCTGCAGGTCTTTTAACATATCCCCCACTAATGGCTGCAGATATTTTATTATACAATACAGATATTGTTCCGGTTGGTGAGGACCAGAAACAGCATTTGGAACTTACAAGAAATCTTGCACAACGTTTTAACAATAAATTTAATGACATTTTTACGATTCCGGAGGTCCGCATTCCAAAAGTGGGCGCCCGTATTATGTCACTGCAGGATCCAACCAAAAAAATGAGTAAATCGGATGAGAATGTAAAAGGATTCATTTCCATGCTTGACGAACCGAAAAAAATCGAGAAGAAAATTAAAAGTGCAGTAACCGATTCAGAAGGTATTGTGAAATATGATAAAGAGAATAAGCCTGGTGTTTCCAACTTGCTGACAATCTACTCCAGCTGCACAGGAGAAACTGTGGAATCCCTTGAAGCGAAATATGAAGGCAAGGGGTACGGCGAATTCAAGCAGGATGTAGCCAATGCAGTCGTTGATGTTCTAAAACCAATTCAGGATAAATACGATGCATTGATTGATTCCGTGGAACTCGATGATATTTTGGATGAAGGTGCAGATAAAGCTGCTTTCACTGCCAATAAAACCATACGTAAAGCAAAAAAAGCGATGGGGTTGGGAAGAGTTAAGAAAAAGAAGTAAAAAAATAATCCAGTGGGCCACGCCCCCGCTGGATTATTTTAGTTTTGATGTATTTTGTTCATTGCCATTTTCCATTTCATACATTTTTTCCAGGAATGGCTGGCCTTTTATAAGTTTTACACATAAGTCTTCATGTGCCCGGCTCCATCCTTGCTTCACACCACTGAAGAGTGCATCCCATACTTTATCCTCGTCCATAAACCGGATATAAGGATATTTTTTTGGATCCCATTCCGTAAGCCAATACCGTAATTCCTCCAGATTGTTCGTTGTGCGCAGCTGATCCAGCCCCATCATAAGCAAATGTTTTAATTGCCGCTCTCTTCTCGTTAAGCCAAAAACCAATTCCGGTGCCATGGAAAGGATATGATATTCTTTTTCATATTCACTTCCATCAAATTTAAAAGATTGAGGCTTAGCATTTTTAATCATATCAAATACAATCTGTTCCTGCCTTGGTATTAATCTGCTTTTGCGAATAGGTATCTGGTAGCCGACTGTATCAAATGCCATAATGTCATTACCATCTGTAATGACACAAGCGTAATCCAGTACAGATCTTTCCTGACCTTTACGACTGTATGCGCGTCGGTAAATTGAATCAATCATTGCTTTTGGCAGGTCATGCATATCATTTTCAATGTAGTTGAATAATGCTTCTGTTATGTACAATAGCGGGACCTGATCCAATAATTCAATTTTATCCTCTTTGCGCCATTCATGGAAATGACAAACACTGTAGCCGTTCTCTTCTCCTTCAAACCAGTTCACCCATACATCATGCAAATATAACATAGACAACCCTCACTTTATAAACTGAACTTAAAGAGGTTGTTCAAAAAGGCACCAAATTACTTGCAAAGAACCGCTTTGTTCCTCATTTTTAATTAGGTAACTTTTTAAACACGCACTTAAGATACATTATGACCATCCTTTTCTAAAAATATTCGGGGGAAGTTCAGTTTAAAACTTGTTCGGTAAACGAAGGATGGCTAAAGCCATGATGATAATTCCAACCGGTAACAAGTAGCATTCCGGCCTGTCTTTTATAAAAATAAAGTAATCCATCCATGACATTCCTGCGGGAAGAAAATTCATATATACAATTAGTGTCACACCACCGGAGACCGCAAACCCAAATCCGATTAGAAATAAGAAGAGTTGTCCCATTACACACCACCTGTACTTGTCCCAATTCTAATTCTATGATTCTATATTATGCTTGTCCTACGGAATTAATGATTTTAATTTTTTGGTGATGTGCTTCAACAGGAGCTGGAAAGGTTAGGAACATACCAGTTTTATTCTGCTTACACAAAAAAGCTGACCTTCCACGTCAAGGTCAGCTTCCTATTAAATTACTGATATTTTTTAAAAACCAATGAAACATTATGCCCACCAAACCCAAGTGAGTTACTGACAACGACATTTACGTTCTGCTGTCTTGCCTCATTTGGCACATAGTCAAGGTCACAATCTGGATCTGGAGATTCATAATTGATCGTTGCTGGAATGATACTATCTTCAATCGATTTAACTGATATCACGGATTCAATACCACCAGCAGCCCCAAGTAAGTGTCCTGTCATTGATTTGGTGGAAGAAATAGCCGTTTTCTGGGCATGGTCCCCGAAAACAGTTTTTATTGCTTCTGTTTCATACTTATCATTCAGTGCAGTACTCGTCCCATGCGCATTGATATAATCAACTTCCTCCGAAGAGACGCCAGCATCATCAAGTGCCTGTTGCATGGCACGTGCTGCACCTTCTCCATTTTCTGCAGGTGCAGTAATATGGTACGCATCTCCTGTAGCACCATACCCGGCAATTTCCCCATAAATATGGGCTCCTCGCTCCAGTGCAGTTTCCAACGTTTCAAGGATAAGGATTCCTGACCCTTCTCCCATTACAAATCCATCACGATTGATATCAAACGGACGACTCGCTTTTTGCGGATCTTCGTTCAAAGACAATGCTTTTGCTGAAGAAAACCCTGCAAATGCCATATTAGAAATCGGGGCTTCTGTTCCACCTGCAATAATATAATCCGCATCACCGCGCTGGATTGTTTTAAATGCATCCCCGATTGAACTGGCACCTGAGGCACACGCAGTTACCGAACAGGAATTGATCCCTTTTGCACCAAGTTGAATCGACACCTGGCCTGCCGCCATATCAGGTATCATCATTGGTACAAAAAATGGACTTACCCGCTTCGGCCCTTTTTCCAATAATTTCTTATGCTGGTCTTCCCATGTCTGCATACCGCCAATCCCGGACCCAATCCATACGCCTACACGATTCGCATTGCTTTCATCAATGGTAAGTTTCGCATCCTGTACTGCCATTTTGGACGCGGCTACTGCATACTGGGTGAATGGATCCATTTTTCTGGCATCTTTTTTATCCATATAATTAGTCGGATCAAATTCTTTCACTTCTCCAGCAACTTTTGCCGGATATTCATCTTTATTTACTTTTGTTACAAAATCAATCCCGGATTTTCCGGCAATAATATTTGTCCACATTGATTCCACATCATTACCTACAGGTGTTACTGCACCAAGCCCTGTTATCACTACTCTTCTCTCTTCCATAAAATATTCCTCCTATAACAACTGATCGTTTACTTTCCCCATTTCAGTGCAAGTGCACCCCATGTTAAACCGCCGCCGAAACCAACCAATACGACTAAATCATTATCTTTTATTTTACCATCTATTATCGCTTCTGATAAGGCAATAGGTATGGAAGCAGAAGAGTTATTCCCATATTTTTTTACCGTTTTAGCCATTTTTTCTTCAGACACGCCTAATCGTTCACGTGCAGCTTCCATAATTCTCATATTTGCCTGATGCGGAACTAAATAATCTACATCTTCTTTATCATAGCCTGTTTTCTCGATAACATTTACGGATGACTCCGGCATTTGTCTTACTGCAAATTTGAAAACTTCTCTACCGTTCATTTGAAGATGGCCTTCTTTATCCTGGTATAGTTGTTTTCCCCCGGAACCGTCTGATCCAAGTTCAAATGATAAGATTCCTTTTCCCTCAGATACCTCTCCCATCACAGCAGCACCAGCGCCGTCGCCAAAAAGGACACATGTACTACGGTCAGACCAGTCTGTTATTTTGGATAACTTTTCCACTCCGACTACCAATACATGTTTATAAGCTTTTGTTTCAATAAATTGTTTCGCTGTAACCATGCCATACATAAATCCCGCACAAGCAGCACTTATATCCATGGCTGCTGCTTTGGTAGCACCTAATCGATCCTGTATCATACAGGATACGGATGGAAAAGGTGTATCCGGCGTCACAGTTGCCACAAGAATTAAATCGATATCTTCCGGAGCAATTTCTGCTTGCTCCAATGCATTTTGAGCTGCTATAAAAGCCATATCCGACGAATCCGTATCATCTGATGCTATTCTTCTTTCTTCTATTCCTGTTCTTGTCCGAATCCATTCATCATTTGTATCCACGATTTTCTCCAAGTCTTTGTTTGTTACAACTTTTTCCGGAGTGTAATGTCCTGTACCTAATACACCAACATTCATGATCCCATCCCCTTATATTAAATATTGTTATCAATTCTTATGACTTGGTGCTAATTTTAATGTATAAAAGCCTTTATAGCAAGAAAAAACTGATGTTCTTCACATCAGTTTCAATACTCGTTCGGCAATAAACCAGTATCTATATATTCTTCAACTGCTTCATTTACCTCTTGTTGGTAGCTATCTGGAACATGTGGGCTAAACTTTCCAAGTGATATTGCCCCATCCTGAAAATCATAGGTTGTTACATTGCCGCTAAGGTTTCCAGCGTTAAATTCTTCCGCTGCCAATTCATATAATTTGTCCACATGCTGGATCGTACTTGTTAAAACAGTCCGCTCATTTGTTTCCGATTGATCAACGATATACCCAATCGCATATAGACCATCTTCTTTTGCCTGATTGACAATGTCAGTGTTGAAATAACCCCCCGCCGGATAGAAAACATCTACTCCCTCTTCGCGCATGTTCTCATATATATCTATTGCCATATCACTCTCATTCCAGTCATTAAGGAAATTTATCGTTACTTTCGTTGAAGGATTTTCATAATTAACTCCCTCGTAAAACCCTTCAATTTCCGGTTGCCATTCAAATGCAGCAATTATTCCAACCTGGTCAGATGTACTCATTTTTCCTGCAAGCATTCCGGCAAAGAATCCCATCGCATGGGAATTAAAATTCAAGCTTGTTACATTTTCATCAACATAGCCGCCGTTAAAATAAACAAAATGGACATCCGGATAAGATGAAGCGATTTCTGCAAAATGATTGCCATACATATTACTATTCCCAAAAACCAGGTTGACACCATCCTGAAGAAACTCATCCACCGCATCTCTGATTTGTTCTTCTGTTGTTATATTTTCCTTATAAAACACATCAACATCATAGGTTTCTTCTATATTTTGTAATCCTTTATATCCCTTTTCAGCCCATCCTTGATCATCAATCGTGCCATCTGTGAGCATACCAACATTTTGTATGTTCCCACTGTTAAAATAATCAGCACATCCTGTGAGTAAAATTGGGACTATCATGATTAGGAAAGTGATCTGCGTTTTCTTCAAAAAGGATCCTCCGTTCCACTGCGAATACTACATTTATTGTATCGGTTTATCCAGGAAACAACAATCGAAGCATATGTTACATTTTTATGACTTCACATATATATCTTTATACCTGTGATAATGCGCAATCAGTTGCTTTAAATTTTCTTCTTTTGGTCTATTGTCACGAAGATAGATGGCGTTTTCAAGTAGTACATCCCCTTTTTGTTTATTTGTTGAAGATTCCACGACTAACTTCTCAGGTAAATCGGGTATTTTTAGCCATTGCAGAAGTGCATTTGTGAAATCACTTATATAAACAGCTTCTTCTCTGAACGCTTCCGAATTAAAGGTAATAAATATATTATTGCTGTAAAAACCATCCGCATTCATCGGCATCCATTCCCCGAAAAGTAATGGGGCTACGATAGTTGTTCCATTTGTTGAGGCAGCATCAGAATCAATGACTATGGTACGTTCTGATAGCACTTCATGTCGTGCTTCCTGTGCACCTGTGAAAATAGCGGCTTCATAATGATTTCCATCAGCCTCTTCCACTAACGAAAATGAACTGTTTCTTCCAAAAAAAAGTTCCAGGTTTTCATGCTTGTTTTTATCAACGGTTCCATGGACGGTGTAATCATTTTCCAATAACGCATTTACAATATGGAAACCTACCCAATGGTTACAATCTGCAACAAAAACCCTCATGTTGCACCCTCCTATCTATTAGAATGGAAAAAATACTTTAACTTTATAAAATGATTTGGTAAACTGTAATAGTATATGTGAATAAATATGTAATGATTTTTTTAAAAACTTGGTATTCGCTATAGGTTAAGTGAATAGCCAATGCTCGCACTTATGCAGAAAGAAATATGAATATACTTTCTTTACTGCTAAAAAATGAACGTGAAATCAAATGAAGTTGAGGTGATAATTATGAAATACATCGTGGCTATATTTTGGGGCCTAGCAATAAGTTTGGCATTATCGTACGTTTTAACAAGCATGGGCGGTGAACAATTTGTTTTAGCCGATGCACTTCTGCTGGGTGCGATTATTTCCATAGCTGTTTTTGTTTTAGCTGAAGGTCCGCTCCGGGCTAAAAACGAACAGTAATTATATGTTTTAAAATGCAGACCGTTAATAAACCCTTGCCTCCAGAGACGGAGTGGGCAAGGGTTTACTTTTTTCAGCAGGAAGAAATTATAAATATTTCTTCCTGCATATACAACTAGGGCTTATTGTTAAAAACTTGATATTAACCTTGGTTTTCTAAGTTTAAATCTGTTTCTTTCCTTAGTACCATGGCAATACACTTAGAGCAGTCAATGCAGCCAATGGTAACACTAACCTTTGAAACCGTCTCGGCGGTCGATGGCCATACCCAGGTCCGGGGCCGTAGCCGGGATACCCATAGCCTGGAGGCCCATATCCGTATTGACGCTCGTTTGAATATGGATGCTCTCCATATGTTGGCTGATTATGTTCGATTGGTATAGCAAAATAAACATACTCATCATCCAACCCGGTAACAATGCCATCAATTGTGCTTCCGTCAACCATTTCAGCAAATACATAGGAATGCATATGATCTTTACATAAATCGTATATATGATGATAATTATTCTTCATGTTCATCTAACTACCTCCTCACCATCTAGACTATTCAACCAGATAGCGGATGGTGACTTGTCTGTTGATGAAAATGAATAAGAACCAAGGAGGAAAATCCGATGGAAATAACATCAGAATTCTGGACGTTAATCCAATATTTAGTCTTAGGTCTGGTACAAGGTATCACCGAACCAATCCCCATTTCATCAAGTGGCCATATCATTATATTTCGGGAACTATTTGGCATTGATGCTAGAGGACTCTCATTCGAAATCTTTGTTAACTTTGCTTCACTGCTTGCAGTTCTCCTAATCTATCGAAATGATATTATCCGATTGATAAAGAACGGCTATCTTTACCTGTTCAAAAAAGAAGATGCTGCCAAAAGTGATTTTCAATTCATTATTTACCTTGTCATTGCGACAATCCCGGTCGGTGTAATTGGTTTATTGTTTGGAGACGCTATTGGGAACGCTTTAAATGGAACAAATGTGGTTGGAATTACGTTATTAATAACTGCAGTTGCGGTATGGGCAATCCGTAACTTAAGAGGAAGAAAAAAAGATGGTGACCTTACTACGAAAGATGCTGTTATTGTAGGTTTCGCTCAAGCAATTGCAGTAACTCCAGGTATCAGCCGCTCCGGTGCTTCGATTGTTGCTTCCATGCTCGTCGGAATGAAACAGGAAACTGCACTTAGGTTTTCTTTCCTGTTGTATATTCCTGTTAGTCTGGGAACATCAATCATTGAGATTCCGGAAATTATCCAGGACCCTAATTTTGATGCACTGATGATTCCATATATCATCGCATTTATAGCTGCTTTTATTGCAACATATTTTGCGCTGAAAGCATTCATGCATATTATGGCGAAAGGAAAGCTGGAATACTTCTCGTATTATTGTGTCATTGTTGGTCTACTCGTTATTCTGTTCTTGTAAGATATATATAATAGCTACCGAGTTAAGAAAGTAGACATCATACTGCCTAAATAGAGTTGTTAAAAGGATAAGTGGCTCACTTACCGTTACCGTGGAGAAAATATCAAATAACATAATAAATAGCATGAAGTTTTTCAACATATTTTAACCGATTGATTTAACAGACAAAAACGCTTGGAAATCAAGCGTTTTTTAATATCTAATATTTGATTGCTTAACATGATGAACGACCGAACGCTGAGGAAAAGCCGTCATTCGGTCACTCAAGCAGGTGATAAGTGACCGAACGCAGCAGAAAGAGCTTCATTCAGTCACTCAAGCGAATGATGAGTGACGGAACGCGAGGATGAGCCCTTATTTCGGTCACTTATCTTTTGATGTGCAATGTTGTTTTTAGTTAATGATTTGTATATCAGGGAAGAATAGCATACCAATCTCTGATGCGACCTGGTATGCTATTTAACTAACTATTTCAGTTTATCTCCATCAAAAGTGAACTACTTATTCAAAGGAACAGCTCTTTTTTCATCCGGGTAATCCAGGCAAGGCTTAAAACAGCCTAGAATAATTATACGACAACCAATGTAGCGGTCATATCCTCGTGGCCTTCACCACAAAAGATGTTACAGTAAATGGTGTATTCCCCTGGTTCTTCGGGGGTAAATGTTACTTCTCCTTCACCCTGCAGATCCACATCCAACGCATCAATTGAAATTCCATGGTTTCCCTCTTCATTTACAAGTGTTAGTGTTACTTCTTCACCAGCATTTACAATATATTCGTCTTCACCCAAATCAAAATTTGTTGCGATTACATTCACTTCATTATTGGCAGCCTCATCATTTGAAGCACCCGTATCTTTCGCCACTTCTGTTGCCGCACTATCATTTTCCATTGTTTCAGCGGCTTCTCCACTCTCATCTGATCCACATGCAGCAAGCAGTAAGATCAATCCAAGCAATATAGGAACGAATAAACCTTTTTTCAATATAATTCCCTCCACGTGTTTTATATCTATTTATTCATGTTGCATGCACTAATTCTTTCCGATAGCCACACGCCAAAGCATTGGACCTTCCTCCAGATATTCCCAGGTAAACGTATCTTTCCTTTCCATCATAAATTGATAGTGAAGCGGTTTTGGGTCATGATCATTTGATAGATGCATGTATTCTCCCGAAGCTAGTTTATCAAATGTTTCAAGAATACGCGGATGTCTGATTCTTGCTTCAATATCCGGTGCATGGATCCTTGCTGCATATTTTTTTATCGTCATCTTGTTCTCCTCCCAGCAAATTATTCTTTTTTTCTACATGTATAGCTTACATCGAACAGAAAGGATGTGATGTGAGGTAAAACACGGTTCACCTATGATTTATATCACTTGCTCCATATTTGCCATCTATTATTCACTTTCCATCAAAATTGATGTTAATATAGAAAGAGAGAAAAAACATTAGAAAGCCTTCACCCGAACTTATGCATCCTGTGAAATAAGGGGGAATACAATGACTACATACTCCGCTAAAGGACTTCTACAGCACTTCACATTATTTAAAGGTTTGACAGACTTTGAAATGGAACCAATTGTCAAAATGGCGCGAAATCGACCTTACCGCCATGGTACACATATATTTATGCATGGTGATCCATTAACAAATGTTTACTTTATCTATCAGGGAAAAATAAAAATATATAAAACAGATTTCCATGGGAAGGAGCAAATCGTAAACATATTGGGACCTGGTGATATGTTTCCACACCAGGGATTTTTCAGAAAAGGGGATTACCCGGCCAATGCGCAAGTGATTGAAGATGCTGTTTTACTTTACATTCCGATTGATTCATTTGAAAACTTTCTTATGACTAATCCGGAAATCAGTGTAAAGTTATTACGTGTGTTAGGAGACAGGATTATAGATTTGCAACATCGACTGGAAGAAAAGATTTTACACAATACGTATGAGCAAATCATTCTTTTATTATTGCGTTTAGCAAAAAACAATGATAATAAAACCTTAGAAAATCATACACGGATTCCTACCAAGTTCACCAACCAGGAATTGGCCAACATGATTGGATCCAGCAGGGAAACATTAAGCCGAACAATAACTCAGCTTAAAAAGAAAGATTTTCTCTATACCGATAAAAATGGCTATTTTGTTTTGGACATAGCGGCATTGGAAGATGAATTATTCTAAATATAGTAATACATGCTTAAAATCTACAGAAAGCAGGTGGGAAGATGACAGACCTCACTCACTTCAACAAACATGGCAGAGCGAAAATGGTTGATATTACAGAAAAGAAGGACAGCGCCAGAAAAGCGATAGCTCATTCAAGTGTACAAATGAATGATAATGTATACGAAAATATAGTCCAGCAGAAAAATAAAAAAGGGGATGTTTTGGCTGTTGCACAGGTAGCAGGAATTATGGCAGCAAAACAGACATCTTCCTTAATCCCGATGTGTCATCCCATACCGATAAGTGGTGTAGATCTCTCCTTTGAATGGTTGGAACGTGAAAATAACATGTATGAATTAGAGATTGAAGCAGAGGTCAAAACAGTTGGAAGCACAGGTGTGGAAATGGAAGCATTAACCGCCGCATCGATTGCTGCATTAACGGTATATGATATGTGCAAAGCAGTCGACAAGGCGATGACAATTGGATCGACATATCTACAGGAGAAAAGCGGCGGTAAGAGCGGTGATTATGAAAGGGAATGACAAAAAAATGAATGAATGCTAATTGGGGACTTCCCAATAAGTAAGGCCTTCAATTCTAATTATTTCATTCATAGTTACCAAAGCTTAACAGCCATTGACTTCATGTAATTTTTGCAAGAAGATAATCTTTAATAAAAGGGATAAACATTTTAGCTTGGCGTTTATCCCTTTTTGATACCATATTTGTATTTGTTTATGAAGACCGCACTTTTTTGATTCTTGTTTTAGTCTTCACCATCTTCATTTTCGTTTCCATTATTTTCGGATTCTTCTCCTTGTTCTCCACTGTTTTCGGCATTATCTTCCGTACTCTCTCCATTTCCGCCTGGAGCTTCTCCTTCTTCAGAACTGCCAGTATCGTCTTCAGCCCCGCCGGGGACTTCATTTTCGTCAGAGCTTTCGTCACCGTCTCCATTTCCGTCGGGGCCTTCTTCTGGAGCTTCTTCTCCGGTACCAGTTCCACCTTCATCTTCCTCGGGAGCTTCCTCAGGCGCTTCATCTTCTTCAAGGCCACCTTCAGACTCGTCCACATCCTCGCTCTCGTTTGCTTCTGATTCTCCTGCATTATCCGTGTCTTCTTCAGGGGGTTCTTCTGGCGTTTCTCCACTTTCTTCGCTATCATCCCCGGGGGCTATTTCTCCAGTCTCCTCATTTTCAGAACCATCGTCCCCATTTTCTTCGAGATTTCCCTCGTTTTCAGGCTGTTCCGCTGGTTCTCCCCATCCTTCTTCCATTGATTCACTTGGTCCGGTTCCTCTTACAAACAGTTCATTACCAATTTCCACTACTGAACCAGGCTGTTCAAAATAAGCGGTTTCCATACCACGTGATATTTCTGTCATTGTATTTCTAAAAAGCGAATGCGGAATTTGTGTGTTCTCTATCCCCTGATTATTATCTGAATATCCTGTCCAAATGGATATTGTATAGTTCGTTGTATATCCGTTAAACCACGAATCAACCGCTCCATCAACATCGGGTCTGTTAGTTGTTCCCGTCTTACCGGCTACCGGCAGACCAGGAATATTTGCATTTATCCCGGTACCTTCCGTTATGGCTGTTTGCAGCATATCTGTAATCATATAGGCGGTATAATCTGACATTGCTTCTTTTGATTCCTGTGTTAATTCTACAACCTCACCATTAGGAAATTCCACGCTTGTTACCGTGTATGGCTCTGTGTATGTACCGCCATTACCAAATGCGCTATAAGCCCCGGCCATCTGTAAAGGACTCACACCTACGCTTGTTCCGCCGATGGCATCTGTAAGCACCATACCATTTTCGCCAAAATTAAAGCCTAAACCTTCCGCAAACGTTTGGGCACTTCCATAACCAGTTTCCACCAATGTTTTTGCAGCAGGCACGTTTAAGGATTCACTTAAGGCCTCACGTGCACTGACCCACCCTTGATATTCTCTGGTAAAATTACGTATTTCCTGATCTGTCCCTGCAATCGGATAAGGTTCATCATCGTTTATTAGCTGACTTGTGGACATATGATTATATTCTATCGCGGGTCCATAAGCTGTGATCGGCTTCATCGTTGAACCTGGCTGCCGCTGTATTTGAGTTGCATAGTTAAACCCGTTAATACCCTGATTATTTCTGCTGGGACCAATAGCCTGTACAGCTCCAGTCTGTGTATCCAATACAACCATTCCAACTTGCATTTCTTCATCGTAATATGGAATCGAATTTCCTTCACCATCCGTCAGCAGTCCTTCTACATATTCCTGAATATCCGTATTTAGCGTTGTATGGACGCTCAACCCATCTGTGTAAATATCAGCACCATCCAGTTTTTCACTTACTTCCTGATCTACTTGCTGCAGAAACCCTTCATATGGGGTTAAATCCTCCGATTGTTCATCGGTCAGTAAAGAAGTGACATCTACCTGACCTGCTTCATCCGCCTGTTCCTGTGAGATTTTATCTTGCTGGACCATGGAGTACAGTACCGTCTGCATCCGGTTAGTAGCTCCTTCAGGATTCTCAAATGGATTATAACCGGAAGGCCGCTGTGGCAAGCCTGCCAAGATTGCCGCCTCAGGCAACGTAAGTTCACTTAAATCTGTTTTGCCGAAATAGGTCTCTGCCGCTTTGGAAACACCATAGGCACCATTACCGAAATAAATTTTATTTACATACATTTCCAGGATCTCTTCTTTGGAATATTGCTGTTCCAATTGCAATGCGAGCCACATTTCCTGTACTTTAATGCTTAATTTCTTTTCTGATGATAACATCGAATTTTCAATGACCTGCATCGTAATTGTACTAGCGCCTTCAGAGCCAAATCCGCCTGTAAGATTCGCCATAACAGCCCCGCCTACCCTTATGATATCTACCCCCGGATGTTCAAAGAATCTTGCATCCTCCGTAGCAAGTATGGCGTTAACCAATACCTGAGGCAATTCCTCGTATTCTGCCTTCTCTCGATTTGCTCCTAGCTGAGCAACCGGTTCCCCATTCTGATCGAGAATTTCAGATGCGAAGGGGGTTTCAAGCTTGGACTCATCTAATTCAGGGGCCGTTGCAATCCAATAAGTAGCAGTCGCTAAAGCCCCAACCCCAGTAATTAAACATAGGAGTAGGAACCAGATGAATATTTTTTTCAAAATGGGCTTCTTTTTGTTTTTCTTCCGATTCCTTCGTGCTAATCGAGTTTGGCTGTTTTCTGCCATAAATCATTTCCTCCGTTCTGGAAATAAATCCGGTTCAGCTTGTATATTTATAAAAGGGATTAATATATCTCTTTCTACTATATCATCTTACAGGGAATAAGTTTTGACAGATTCTTTAAAAAATAGTCTTGCTAAATGTAAGCAAAAACAGTATGCAAATAATTACGGTAATAGCGCGTCACTGGCTTCACCTATTTTATTACGACCTCTCTTGTTCCTTGCCCTTATCAAATAATTATGTAAACATACCGTTTTCTTTTTCTTAGGTAACTTCATGTTTTTTGTCGGTACTTCTTTAATCAATTTATTATCTTTTGCATATTCAAAACCCATGTTTGCAGATTTAGAATTACTAGAAACATAGTTTGTGCTAAAATAAATTATCGGCTAAGCAAGTGTTTTAATAATAGGAGAGCATAATTAAAATAGTATTATAAAAATATTAAGGAAAGATTTTATGCGTGAATTAGATATTATAGGGGAGGGTAAATATGGACCTTGCAGATTACAGGGAAAGGCTGGTGGCTATCAATGATGTAGTTTTCTTTGACAAAAATGAATACCTTCGTGAAAAAACATCTAACCCTCTAAAAATAAACGAACTTATTGATGAAGCAGAAAACTTATTACAGTCCAGCAATGAAGATGATAGATATTTTCTGTATGGAACTATAGGTAATTTATATAGAATAAATGAACAACCAAAAAGAGCAATAAATTCTTTATCGTATTGTCTTAACCATGCAGTTAGGGAAAAGAATCTTACAAGAGAAATTGTTACGTTAATTCGTATTGGTGAAGCCCATAAATATGATAACAATCATACAAAGGCTTTAGAATTGTTTAATAAGGCTTTAGATATGTGTGATGCGAACAAGGTTGAAAAATATTTAGACTTTGTATTGAAACATAAAGGCAAATGTCTCATGGAATTAGCAAGGTTAAACGAGGCGGAAGAATACTTTCTGAAAGCTTTAAAGTTAAGAAAATCAAAAGGAAATGCATCTTTAATTGATTCAACTGAACAGGCAATTAGATTAGTAAAAGACTTACAACTAAAAAAATTTGGGGATAACGATTAAAAATGAAATGCGTTCGTTCAACAAATGGGTGCGTTAGTGGAAAAGTAAGTAAAAAGCCGATACATACTAATCATGTTTAATATGTATCGCCTTTTATTTTTATGATTTTGTTACAATTAAGGGCGTGATAATTGTGAAAGGAGGCATCTGTAAAAAATACACTTATCTTGTTTTTGTCTGATTAATAAAAAGTAACAGGATAAAAGAAAAACTGATACTAATCAGTACATAATACCATCCTACAGATTGTTGACCAGCTTCGATAGCAAGATAAATGGCAGTTGGAATCGTCTGGGTCTGTCCTGGAATATTTCCTGCAAACATCAACGTAGCTCCAAATTCGCCGAATGCCCTCGTAAAACTCAAGATGATTCCCGTCATAATCGAGCGGAATGATAGAGGGATGATAATAAACAAGAGCATTTTCCAATCAGATGCACCATCTACCTTGGCGGCACCGAGAATATTTCGATCCACCGACAAAAAACCTGTTTTAATGGATTGATACATTAACGGAAAAGCAACGACAGCTGCAGCAATAATCGCAGCGGAGATGGTAAACAAGACACTGTTGCCGGTAAACCATTCGATTGCTTTCCCAACCGGGCTGTTGTTTCCAAATACAATAATTAACAGAAATCCAATCACTGTCGGAGGCAAAACAAGGGGAAGGAAAAAGATTGTTTCGATGACCGTCCTTCCCCTCACCTTCTTTTCAGTGATCCAAAAAGCTGCGAACACGGCGAGAAAAAAGATAATAATCGTAGCGATAACTGCGACAAAGAAAGAAAGCTGCACCGGATGCCAGGAAAATTCCATTAATCATCCACCAACCGATCATTCGTCCAGAAACCGAAATGATGAAACAACTTCATGGTCTTATCATTTTGAACATAGTGATAGAACGCTTCTGCTGCTTTGTTTCTTTGCTCATTTTTTTTTGAACCAGGATTAATAATTGCCGTGTAATATTCAATAGACTCGTGAAGATCTGGATTAATCTCTTCGATGACAGCAATGTCTTCTTCCCCATACAAATCACTGGCATAGACCATCCCAGCAGCCACGGTTCCCTCTTTGACCAATGTAAGCACATGAGACACATCCTTAGCAAACACCAGCCTGCCCTTAAGTTGTTCCCAGGCACCTGTTTGCTGGAGCGCTTCCCTGGCGTATGAACCTGCTGGCACTGCTTCCGGGGTGCCGATTGCCAATTTTTTACCGGAGTGCAGGAATTCCTCCAGCGAAGCACCACTTGTCTTCTTCTGCTTCACCATTACTAATTTATTTTCAAAAATAGCTGTACCACTTTTCACAAAACCGCCATTCTTCAATATTTCATAATCCTTCCTAGAAGCAGAAAAAAAGAAATCAATTGGAGCGCCTTGCTCAATTTGTCTTCTCAGTGTTCCTGAACCGCCAAAATTGTAGGTAACCTCAATAGTTGGGTGCTCCTTTTCAAATGCTTCTTTTACTTCCATTAAACTTTCCATCATACTGGATGCTGCTGAAACAGTAAGCTGTGTTGTTTCATGGCCATTTTCACCAGCATCAGCAGCCTGTCCACATCCTATCAATAAAAGTGCAGCAGTCAGTATAAGGAAACATTTTATTGTATTCATGCTGTTCATCCCTCTATTTAGTTAAATCCTTATGAATCTCCATCACTGTATGTCCAAGCTCAGGCAAAATCAGTTTCTCCATGGCCAATTTTACTGCACCAGATGATCCGGGAATCGAAAAAATAATCCGGTTATTCGCCACCCCACATGTTGCTCTTGAAAGCATACTGGCAGATCCTATATCGAATTCGTAGCTCAACATACGAAATAATTCCCCGAAACCGGGTATCTCTTTCTCAAAAAACGGCTGTACCGATTCAATCGTTACATCTCTTTTGGCAATCCCTGTTCCACCATTGATGATTACCGCTTCAATTGTTTTATTATGTATTACATTGTTAATCGTCTGTTTTATAATCTCTCCATCATCTGGAATAATCTGATGGAGTTCCGTCTGATGACCAGCTTCCGTGAGAGAATCCATAATTCGTTTACCGCTTTTATCCGTCTCTTTTTCTCTCGTATCACTAACCGTTATTACTGCACAGGCTACCTTCCTCACAGAGGCCTTCCGGTGATTTTCCAACACTATTCGTTCCTCCTTTATCATATCCTACTGGTTCTTCACATATCGCTGATAATCTGTTTGCCGGTTTATGTTGGTAAATGATTTCTCATCATCCATAGGTACATAGTTCACCTTACACTCCTTTAGCAATTGATCAACCGCTCGTTCTCCATGATCCAATTGTTTTTCAATTACTTTCTTGACCGAATGATGAAAAATGGAAATGAGTGGCTGCATCTTCCCGGAAACAACTGGGATGATGGCGTCTGCATCCGTATGTATGTGGCTGATCAACAAATCTATTACCCGCTGTTGCATAAAAGGGACATCTATAGGAATGATGATATACCACTTGGCATTACTCACTTCCATTGCTGTATAGATACCTGCTAATGGCCCCTGTCCTCTGTATTTGTTTATATCATTCACTACTGTAAAAGACTGCCCTTCCTGTTTAAATAGAGGGTTCAGTTTAGGATTCGTTACAATAAGAACCGAATCGACGAAAGGCTTAATTGCCTGAAATGAATAGTTATAAAATGGGGTTCCATCTTTCTGTGCGAATGCTTTCGGTGAACCGAATCTCCTGGATTCACCACCGGCAAGTAATACTCCCTGCAATTTGTCAGTCATGTAGGCTACTCCTTGTTTTACCATTATAAAGTCATTATATCGTAATTTC
This sequence comes from Virgibacillus ainsalahensis, assembly GCF_055380755.1. Classification (NCBI taxonomy): domain Bacteria; kingdom Bacillati; phylum Bacillota; class Bacilli; order Caryophanales; family Bacillaceae; genus Virgibacillus; species Virgibacillus ainsalahensis. The sequence goes on from NZ_AP043943.1 coordinate 2,423,372, forward strand.
TTTGCTCACCAAAATACAATTTCAATGCTAAAATAGATATATAGATAGTTAGATAAAAAAGCTTCATTCCAGGAAAGTTTAGAAAGGGGTTACCGTAATGCAAAGCCTTCTACTTACAAAACAACATGATAAAGATATAATATCCAATGAATTGCGTGACCTGTTATACACTATTGGTACAACCAAAAGCGTCCATAAAGACACCTACCTTTTTCACGAAGGCATGGAAGCCCATGAAATATTTCTGATAAAATCCGGTCTTGTCCAAGTAGATAAGCTCACAACGGATGGGAAAGAATTATCAATGAGAATATGTAAGCATGACAATATTGTTGGCGAGCTGACGTTATTCAGTGATCATGCAACATATTTCCTCAGCGCAAAAGTTATCGAATCCGGTGAGATCATCGTTATCAATAAAGCTGCATTGGAAAAGGAATTAATGTCAAACGCCAATCTGACACTTGAATTTATGAAGTGGACAAGTAACCATATGAGAAAGTTTCAATCCAAGATAAGGGATTTACTTTTGAACGGTAAAAAAGGCGCATTATATTCCACCCTTATCCGGCTATCGAACAGTTATGGCAGGAAACAAAGCAATGGTATTTTAATCGATATAGCTTTTACCAACCAGGAATTGGCCCAATTTTGTGCCGCTACCCGTGAAAGTGTCAACCGGATGCTTGTGGAACTCAGAAAATCAGATGTTATTTCCATTGATGGCAAGGGGAGAATTTTCATCAAAGATATTCAATTCTTGCGAAACGAAATCGGTTGTGAAAATTGCCCGATCGAAATCTGTAATATCAATTGATTAGAAAGAGACATCTCCCGGCTGTCTCTTTCTTCAGTCCAACTTCAGATCTGCCAGCAGCCATTTGATAAAAGCATCTGTTTCTGTTTGTTGAAAAATTGGATATGGAAAAGCAGCCTGCTTTAATGGCACAGCTGTTATAACTGCCTTTATATTGGTAACCTGTTCCAGCAGGCTCAGGTCCTCCTTATTTCTGATTAAGACGGCCTTATTATATTCCTGCCTTTTAAAGCCCTCAAGAATTAAAACCTCAATATTCATCAGCTTATAGAGTGCTATCATTTCTTCCATCTTCCAGGAAGAAGTGTTCGTTATCTGCAAGACACCTTCCCCTTCGACACCGGAAAGATGAGCACCTGCCCGGCGATGCACTTCACTGTCAGTATCCTCCATCCCTAAAGGGGCACCACCATGTCCGTGGTGTTTTAAGGTTGCCGTCCGGATGCCCCTGTCCGTGAGTGTTTCAATCAATTTGGATGCCATGGTTGTTTTCCCACTGTTTTTGTAACCGACGATTTGAATGATTTCCATCTCTAAAATATCCTTTAACCACCACTGACAGGTGGAATAAATGCTACTGTATCACCGGTTTTTACAGGATCATCATTCAAGGCATATTCCTCATTTATAGCTGCCATTGTCTTATCTAACTGCGTGAAGTGAAAGCTTGACTGCAGCTTTTCTTTTAATTCCTTAATAGTAGTCTGGCCAAGTTCAAGCTCAATGCGGTCCCTGCCAGCTTCTTCCTGCAACTGGGCAAATAATAAAACAGTAATCATCATAATTCCTCCCCTATTTTCGGTTTTCCTTCAGGATAAGGCACATTTTCCAGCTGATCACCAATCCATGTATTTCCGTCCTCCCAATTTTCCTTTTTCCAGATCGGTACAATCTGCTTAATCCGCTCAATTGCATACTCATTTGCTTCATATGCCGCTTTTCGGTGTGGGGAAGAAACGGCAATACCAACTGCAATATCGGAAATATCCAACCGTCCAATACGATGGGTGATGGCAATTTTTGTATCCGGCCATTTCGAACGAATTTCTTCGCCAATTTTCGCAAGCATTTTCACCGCCATTGGCACATAGGCCTGGTACTCAAGGTAAATGGTTCTTTTTCCTTTTGTCCATTCTCTTACAGTTCCAATAAATGTGGTGATAGCGCCAGCTTCTCTTCTTTCCACTTTTTTTATTAATTCTTCCACCTTTATTGGTTCTTCTATGATTTCAAAAAGAGTATCATCCATGTGACAAACACCTTTTCTTTCCTAAATTTAGAAAACTTGGGTTTTGCCAAGTCTTTTCGATGGGAAGCGTAATCGCAGCCCCAAATCTTTTCGGTGGGACGAGTAATCGCAGCCCCAGATCTTTTGATGGGGCGAGTAACCGCAGTCCCAAGGATTTTAGAGAACAGCCTTCTGGTTAAATTAGCTGTTTTCATTAAAGATGGTGGCGGCATGATATTAGCCGCCATGTTGGTTTCTTAACTACCAAGAAACGCATCCAATGACGTTCCTTCCTGGTTCTCCAATAATATTGCAGTCGTTTCCATTCCTTTTTCATATCCCCTTGTACCACCAGGTAAAACAATAAGGACATTTGCAGCTCCAAGGGAAGAAACAACATTTGATTTATCTAACCCAACCGGTGTCGAAATCAATTTCCCCTGACTGTGGGAGAGATGTCCTCTTACAAAGCGGTCAAACGGGTTCGGTTTTGAAAAATCTGCACCAAGGACGACAGTTTCCTTTTTCAGAACAGGATTATATGCATGCAGAGCGTTTCGAATGATGGGCCGTGTAAAGAGTTCAAACCCGACATAACAGGCAGAGGGATTACCTGATAAGCCAAATAAAAGCTTCCCTTCTTTTTCCGCAACAGTAGTGACACTTCCCGGCCGCATACCCACTTTATTGAATAGGACATTTGCATCTAATTTTTCATAGATGTCGGGTAAATAATCATAGTCTCCAACAGAAACGCCACCTGTCGTGATAAGCATATCCACTTTATCAAGCGCGTTTGATACTTGTTCAAAACAGGTATCAAAATCATCACTGAACTGGCCATAATAGACCGGTTCTCCACCGGCACGTTCCACTTGTGATTGAACCATGTAGGCATTACTGTTTCTGATTTTTCCCGGCTGTATTGCCTCATCCACTTCCAGTAATTCACTGCCTGTCGCGATAACCCCAACTTTCGGCTTTGTACTTACGGGAACGTTTTTGTAGCCAAACGTAGCGAGCAGTGCAACGATTCCCGGGTTAATGTATGTACCTTTATTTGCAAGAACTTCCCCCTGTTTCGTATCCTCCCCGGTAAAGGAAATGTTCTCACCTGATTTTAGTTTTCTTTTGATTTCAATAAAAGATCTTTCCCCTGATTTTGTTTCTCTAACGGATTCGAACATAATGACAGCATCACAATTTTCCGGAATTTGCGCACCTGTCATGATTCGTACTGCCTGCATGCTGCCTACAGCACCTTCAAATACACTTCCTGCACCAATTTCACCTATTACTTCAAATGCTTGAGGGCTGGTGCTGGCAGCTGTTTGCGTATCCTCAGAACGAACTGCAAAGCCATCGTAAGGGGAACGGTCAAAAGGAGGAACCGGATGATCGGCTACTAAATCTTCTCCGAGAAAACGTCCATAGCTCTGTTCGATAGGTATATGCTGGATGCTTCCTTTGGTGGTATATTCCATCACACGTCGTAGTGCTTCATTTACTTTGATTGGTTTCCGTCGTTCGACCACAATTACTTCCTCCTTTAACCTACCAGTTTATAATAAACATTTTTTGCCTTTTCGATGGAATTTGTTCCATGTATAAGAGCCCTGCCATCATGAAAAAACACGATTCGATAGGATTCATATTCGATAGAAAGCAAAAATGAATTTACTTTTATTCCTCCAATATTTTTTAAGCGGTTTGCCAATTCCTGCAAATAGATTTCCCGGTTCGGCCGGATCTGTACAGTGTTTCTTCCACAAAGCACTTCCGTTTTTGTCTGTGCTTCGTAAGTTAAGTATGGATGAGATTGCTCGACGCCACAAGATGGACATTCCTCTTTTTTCGCCCTTTCCACATTAATCGTTTGATAATGATTACTCCAGAGATCAAAAGTTAGAAGCTTTGTCCGTAATGCTTTCCTATCTTCCACCAGCAACTTTAGTACTTCTGCTGATTGATGTGCAACAACCATTTGAACTGCAGGTGAAATAATACCAACAGAATCACAGGTGGCACCGGACACCGGCATCGAATCCAGCAAACAATGAAGACAGGGTGTCTGCCCTGGTAAAATGGTGTAGCTCATCCCTGTACTTCCTACACAGGACCCAAAAATCCATGGAATATTATGCTTTTGAAGTAAATCATTCATTATAAAACGTATATCAAAATTATCGGTAGCATCTATCACAAGGTCTGTATCTTTTAATAGGGGGGTGAGTGACAGGCTTGTCGCGTCCATTACATATGCCTCAATTTGAACATTTGCATTGATTTCACTTAATCTTTCTTTTGCGGCTATTGCTTTCGGTTTCTGATTCACATCTTTTTCCGTAAACAGATGCTGACGCTGAAGATTGCTCAACTCCACATAATCGCGATCCACAAGCGTCAATTTCCCAATACCTGAACGGACAAGATTTTCCGCATTTGCTGTTCCCAGCGCACCACAGCCAATAATCAAGACATGCTTCTTACCGATTTTATCCTGCCCCTTCTCACCAATGGGTTTAAACAATGTTTGACGGGAATATCTCTCTGTCATTTCTTTTGTGTCCTTTCCATTAAAGAATTAACCGCCAATATAAGACATTTCAATCTTCTTCCTGTTCTTCGCGGTCTCTTCTGTCCGTTCATCGGAATAACGGTCACTTCGCTTTTGCCATGTTGGTATAATTGCTGACTTAATCGCTTCATCATCTGATTCAGAGCGGACGATTTCTCTCAAATCAAAGCCTTCCGTTGCAAACAGACAGGTATAAAGCTTTCCATCTGCTGCAATTCTTGCCCGGGTACATGTAGAACAGAAGGACTCTGACACGGAAGTAATAAATCCTACTTCGGTATTCGTACCCTTATAACGGTAACGCTTGGCCACTTCGCCTAAGTAGTCAGGGTCTATCGGTTCCAATTCGAAATGCTCAGAAAGCTCCTGATACATTTCTTTTTTTGTAACAACCTTGCTGAAATCCCAGCCATTTGTCTGCCCAACATCCATGAATTCAATATAGCGTAACGTAACACCCAGTTCCTTAAAATATTTCGCCATTGGGATGACTTCCTGATCATTCATCCCCTTTTTTACTACCATATTCACTTTGACACCCAAGCCCACTTCTTTGGCCTTCTTTATCCCTTTTAACACTCGTTCTGGATTCACACCACTGTCACTGATAGATTCGAACAGTTCGTCATGCAGTGCATCCAGACTGACATTCACTCGCTTCAACCCGGCCGCCTTTAATTTAGGTGCCATATGTTCAAGCAGTGAAGCATTTGTAGTTAAACCGATATCTTCCAGACCTTCGATAGAGGCCAGTTTTTCAATCAAAATTGGTAAATCCTTGCGCAGCAATGGTTCGCCTCCGGTTAAACGAATCTTTTTGACACCCAAGTCGACAAAAATTTTCGCCAGCCTTTCAATTTCTTCAAAACTCAAAAGCTGATTCTTAGGCATAAACACATGGTCTTTTCCGAACATTTCTCTTGGCATACAGTATCTGCATCTGAAATTACACCGGTCTGTCACGGAAATACGAAGATCCTGCAGTGGCCGACCAAATTTATCTGTTAACATTGACATGGAATCTCTCCTATTGATATAACTTGCTCTTATTCTACCAAAAATAAAATTATATGATGTTAAAAATGTCACAGGCTCTACTTTTCTGTGACTCTACGATCTGTTTCCATAATCCGGTTTGGATGTGTATATACATTCATCTTATTCCCCCTGGCAAAACCAATTACTGTAATACCCAGGTCATTTGCCAGTTTCAGTGCCAAATCAGTTGGTGCCGATTTGGAAATGAGAATACCTACACCAATTTTGGATATCTTCAGCAATACTTCAGAAGATATCCGACCACTAAATACGATCAATTTATCCCCCAGACGAACTTTATCTTTCAAGATATAACCGTATAATTTGTCCAATGCATTATGCCGGCCGATGTCCGTTCTCACTGTGAGTGTTTCGGCTGGAGTAGCAAGGGCTGCATTGTGGACACCGCCTGTGCGAATAAATTGTTCCGATTGATTTTGCAATTGGTTCATTAATGAAAAGCATTGATTAACAGTGACGGATAATTTGCTTGTAACTGTTTTGGCTGTTTTTACATCACTCTTAAAATAAAACTGTCTGCTTTTTCCACAGCATGAACCGATAAACCGTTTGGAATGATCCTGCTGGTCCATATCAATGGATTTATTTATTTCGATATAAGCAAATCCGAGTTTTTCATCAATCGTTAGTTTTTTAATCTCATTATAAAAACGAATAATCCCTTCGGAAGCCAGAAATCCCACCAGCAGATCATGAAGATTCGTCGGTGAGCAAACCATTGTAGCAAATTCTTCTCCATTTAGCATAACTGTAAGTGGATATTCCGTTGCTATTTCTTCTTCTAAAATGGACGGGGTTTCTCCGTCGAACCGGATGATTTCCCAGCCATTTTGCTTGGTATCATCCATCACACTCACCTCTAGTTTATTTACGTTTCAAATTCTTTCACGTGTTTTGCATTACGAAATTTATCAAATATTATAATTTTACACTACATCGTATCACATGGCCCCTCTGGTGTAAACGAATACATGACGAAATAGTATATTTCATAGCAAATCACACCCATTATCACAGGTACGGAATTAAATATTTCCGTCTTGTGAATTTCCTGCGATTTTCTATGTGAATTGTTAGAAGAAACAAAGGTGTTTGGATATTTATGTTAAAATAGTATTAGAGGTATACAGAGATTGTGAAATATTACACTTAAACTGGTGCTTATCTTTAATAAGTATTTGCTGAATTCGGAGTGTATTACAACTGTACAATATCATGATATAATATAACTAAATATTCTGGAGGTGATTTAAATGAACTGGGAAGATGTACGCCAAGCATTTCCTAAACAGTGGGTTTTGATAGAAGCAACTCAAGCGCATACAAATGGGGAAAGTGAGCGTATCTTAGAAGAGATTGCCCCTTTGAAAAAGTTTTCCAATTCTCCAGAGGCGATGAGGGCATACCAAGAAATTCATCGGGAAGATCCTAATAGAGAATTATATGTTCTTCACACAAGTCGTAAGAAGCCCAATATCATTGAGAAAAAATGGGTAGGTGTCAGGAGATAGTGAAAAAACTGAAGATAGATAATGATTTATTGCTTGCAGACATGGAACTAACATTTAGGGGCAAATCTCTTCATCTGCAACGTGTATTAGTGGATACTGAATCAGGCAGTACCGTCATATCAACGGACTTAGCTGAAACAATAGGTATTGTAGCAGAAGAGAATGACATGATATATCGTATCAGTGGGGTAGGCGGTTCAGAGTTTGTATATTCGAAGACGGTTGATTTAGTAAAAATAGGAGAAATGCAAACAACAGAGTTCGCTTTGGAAATTGGTGCAATGAATTACGGTTTTGATTTGGATGGTATTATTGGGTTAGACTTGTTACAACAATTGAAAGTAATTATTAATATAGACGAATTAATATTAGATTCAAATAGATAATGGCAGGTATATGAGAATTTCATCTATACTTGCTGTTTTTTTATAGTTTTTCGGTATGGTTCCTAATTGTTAAAACTATTTCTTCAAATGTGTATCTATGATTAACTACATCAACTTTGAAGTCTTGTTCTTCAATTCCCATCGTCCATTGATAATGGTTTATTTTTAAGAAAACAATTAATGAAGCTAAAGCCGTTCGTTTATTAGCATTATGAAAAGCTAAGGTTTTTGCAATTGTTTCAAAAAGTGCAGCTGCTTTTTCATGAATGGAAGGATAAGCATCACTACCAAACACAGATTGTTTTGGGCGATTAATAGCTGAGTCAGGTAAGTTTGGTTCTTTTACACCCAATTGTTCATCAGGGGAGTATAGACTACTCTGTGGTTTTCTATGCGATTTAACATTTTGCACCTCACAAGTAAACCCGTTACTTCATGATAGAGAACGGGTTTACTTGTGATAGCCTGTTTACATTTCAATAGATGAACGTTATTTTGCGGTTTGTAATTTCACAAACTTGTCCTCGTATTTTTTTCTCTTTTTCGGATTTGGGTAGCGGGTGAAAAAGTCGATGATCCCAGACAGTGCATCTACTTGGATATCATGGTTTCGGGTTTTTTCAATCAGTTTATACCCTTTTTCATAATGGCTTTCTGCTTTCACCAGATTTTTATCCTGTTTAATTTCATAACAATGTGCCAGACGCATATTCGTTAAGCCTGTTTCTTCAGGAGGAACAGGTTTTAGTTGTTCATAAACAGCCAATGCATCCGCATAGAACTTGCATGCATGATCCAGCCGTTCCTGATCCTGTTCATTAAAGGCCATCATTGTTAGCGTATCCGCATATCCTTTTGATTTTTTTCTGCCGTCTTTTTCAAGTATTTCTAAGAATTCTGCAAAGGCGGAATATGCTTCCTTGTATCGTTTTTCATTGGAATAAATTTCACCTAAGGCATGAAGAAATTGCAGCCTGATATTCGCAAAATCCTTAGAAAGGGCTAATCCTTTTTCCAGATAGTTTTTTGCCTCCATCAGTTCATTTGCCTTGATGGATAATGTCCCTATTTTGGAATAGGCATACACACACATGAAGTGATTTTCTTCGTAGAAAGCATTAAACTGGTCAAGGGCCCTTTTATAATAGTTGATTGCTCTAGGAAATGCGCCCATATTTTCATCCAGTTCACCCAACATCAGATTGCCCTGTGCGATATCTAAATGGTTATCATCATAAATTTCCTCGAAAATTTTCATTGCTTTTGTAATCGTTCTGCGGGCTTTTTTCAAATCAATATAAAAATAGATTTCCCCCATTTTCAGCAATGTTTTTCCTTCTTGAACCCTATCTTCTTTTCCCTGATGATTTTTCAATACATCCTGATAGAGAGATAAAGCCTGATTGTAATTTTCATTACGGATATAAGCATCTGAAAGCAAATGAATGGTCTGAGTCAATACTTGATGCGTCTCAGATACAGCCTCACGGAAATAGTCGACAGCCTGCTTCAATTGATTGATTCCATTTTCAATCGCATCTTCATCCAGAAACACTTTACCTAAACTGCTGTATGTCATCCCATAGGGGAATGCATCCTTTATGTCATTACTTTCGAGAAAGTTAAGTAAAGTAGCTAATAATTTTCTTGCTTCGGCATAATTGCTGTATTCTCTCTCTAATGCGGCATATTCCAGGTGGGAGTCGATGATTGTTTCTGTATGTGTTTCATTAACCTTCTTTATCATGTTTAACGCTTGTTGGCTATAACTGGCAGCTTTATCGTAATTACTGACTCGCTTATAAAACTTTGCCAATGCAGCCATGGATAGTAATTGCGTATCTGTATGTAAATCATCATTTGCTTCGAGAAGCTGTTCCATTTCCCTTACTTGCTCTCTTGCCGAATCATAATTCCTTTCCATCACTTTATTCTTTACTTCCTCCCTAAGTGACAGGAGGCTTGCTTCCATTTCCTGATTCAACTCAACATTTTTTGTCATCAGATTCACAACCTTATTTCTTTGTATAGTAATCTAGAAGATAAGATGAAGCATAATTAGAAAAAACAATACCATTCCCAAACGTAGGTGAGCTCTCCTTTTTCTTCCGGATGGTCTGATCAATCTCATCCATCCTGTAACAACCATACTGATCAGAAAAATTCCTGTCACCAGACCACTTACCATTTTCAAATTTTCCCAGAAAAACCCGTAACGATTTATGACAAGAGCTACATGAATAATAATGAATACTAAGGCTAGCGTGCCTGTCCAGCGATGAAAGACCAACACTTTTTTTGAAATTGTCGCGAGTTTTATCTTTTTCTCTCGATCCGGAGAATGACGTATCGTAGAAAAAACAGCATGTCTTGTCCAGTTAAATAGGACAAAAAGCAGTCCTGCTAACCCAAACAGGATATGAAGGTGTATGATTGGAAATCGACTGCCACCTATCACATTCCACAGTGCTAAAGCCAGTACCATCAGATTGAAGTAAAACCATTTGCTCATGGATATCCCTCATTTTAAAAAGGAAAAATACTTTTGAAAAAGAGGGTGCTCTGAAATGCTGCTTTCAAACATCCCTCTCTTGTATTATGCTTCTTTCGTTGACATTCTTTTTTTGTAGATGACATAGTTTCGTCTCAAATACCGAAGTGGGAAACTGAATACATGGACCAGTCTTGTGAATGGCCAAACGACATATAAACCAAATGTTGTATAAATGTGGATTTTAAAAGCCAATGGAACACTCGCCATGTGTTCAGGCTGGACATTGAAAACAAATAATCCCCTGATCCATGGTGCTATTGTTGTCCGATAATCGAAGCCCCCGGAATCGACATTTAAAGACGTGGCAACCAGTCCAGATATTATTGCCAGCGCCAGAAAGATTAATGTAACCCAATCACCAGCAGAAGTAGTAGCTTTGATTCTTTTTACACTAATTCTTCTATAGCTTAACATAATTATTCCAACGAAAGCAGCAATACCTGCAGGCAGACCGAAAGCAATTGCGACAATATGATACATATGCTCGGAAACCCCAAGTGCATTGTATAACTGGACTGGAACAATCAGTCCAAGCACATGTCCGCCAAATACAAATATAATTCCCCAATGAAACAGGGTAGAACCGATTCGCAGCTGTTTCTTTTCCAGGAACTCACTGGATTTCGTTGACCAGCCGAATTGATCTTTCTGATATCTGTAAATATGGCCACCGATAAATATCGTTAATACAATATAAGGAAAGACCCCCCATAATAGTAAATCTGTTAAACTCATTTCAACTTGCCTCCTTCCAGGCTAGTAAAACCATGAATTGCTTATTTCCCCGTTACTGCAGGAGTACTGTTTTCTTCCGGGAGAATAGACACACCATTTTTCTCCATTTGATGTGTAAGTGCATCAAATAATAAAACATAATGATTGTCACTTTCTGCCAGCTTATCCCGTATCGCATGAATTGCTTTCACGTGCATCTGCAACAATTCACTGCTTTTTTCAGCCGGTACATTCCCGCAAAATTCAAGTATGAGCGGCAAATAATCTGTCAGTTCCTTATCTGTCACTTCAAACCCTGAAGCTTCATAGAATTTCTTCAACTTCAGTAATTCCAGTCCTCTTTCTCTTTGTTCACCAAGTTTCAGATACGTTATATAAAGGTTTGTCAGTCTACCAAAATCGAAGTTTTCAACATAATAGTCAATCCAATTATCCAATGGTGTACTGGAAGCTATTTCAATAAATTTCTTTATATGATTCTGTATTTGCTGCTCTTCAATTGTATCAATTTCCCTTTGCATTTCCGGCAATGCTTCAACCATTTGACGATTTGGATACTGCAAAAGAAATGAAAGCATCTGATAAACGTTTAAACTTTGATTCCGATCCATTTGAACCACCCCTTTTTTCTCTTGTCTTTGAGGGGGTCTGACCCCCTCAAATGAGGAGGCCGCCCTGATGCCTGATAGAATCTGTTTTGCTTTATCGCTTTAAAGCGCTGGGGGACAGGCCCCCCTCATTTTATGACAGGACGCCGCAGCTTCCTGGTCCGCCGGCAAAGTCAAGGCCACAGGTGCCTTGTTCATCGTACAGTTCTGCCACTTCTTCCTTATGGCTTTTGGGTATAACGAAACGGTCGTTATATTTTGCAATTGCCAGTAATCGGTACATTTTCTTGATGTCATCTTCCTCTAAACCAAGATCTGTAATAATTTCTGTATCAAAGGATTTACCAGTGTTTTTAGCACGCATGTAGCTGCGCATTACCGCCATTTTTTTCAATACTGTCCGAATTAGTTCTTTGTCTCCCACTGTTAATAAATTAGCCAGATACTCGATTGGAATCCTCATATTATCAATTGCCGGGAAAATATCGTCCGTATCTTTATGACTTCCTTTTCCTTCAATCATGTTCATAATTGGACTAAGTGGTGGTATATACCATACCATCGGCATCGTACGATATTCCGGATGAAGTGGCAGGGCAATCTTCCAGTCGATAATCATTTTATAAAGCGGTGATTGTTGAGCAGCTTCAATCCAATCCATCGGTATGCCTTCTTTTTTTGCCTCGGCGATGACTTCAGGGTCGTTAGGATCAAGGAAAATGCCAAGCTGTGCATCGTAAAGCTCTGTTTCATCCTCTACAGATGCCGCTTCCAACACTTTATCCGCATCATATAACATGACACCAATGTAGCGGATTCTGCCGACACAGGTTTCTGAACAAATGGTCGGCTGGCCATTTTCGATTCTTGGGTAACACATCGTACATTTTTCCGCTTTATTGGTTTGCCAGTTGAAATAGACTTTTTTATACGGGCATGATGTCACACAATGTCTCCAGGCACGGCATGCATTTTGGTCAACAAGCACAATCCCGTCTTCATCTCTTTTATACATGGCACCTGATGGACAGGATGAGACACATGGTGCATTGATGCAGTGTTCACAAATTCTAGGCAAGTACATCATAAATACATCTTCAAATTCAGTCTTGATTGATTCTTCCATTTGGACAACATTCGGATCGCGGAGTCCGGTAATATGTCCGCCTGCAAGGTCATCCTCCCAGTTTGGACCCCATTCCAGATCCATGAATTCACCGGTGATTGCTGATTTTGCTCTGGCTACAGGCTGATGCTTTTTCTCCGGCGAATTTGTTAATGTTTCATAATCATAAGTCCATGGTTCATAATAATCGTCCATTTCCGGTTGATTCGGGTTATAAAACAGGTTCAGCAGACGATTGGCTTTCGAACCTGATTTCAGCTTCAATTCGCCGCCATCCAGTTCCCAGCCGCCTTTATATTTTTCCTGGTCTTCCCATTGTTTTGGGTAACCGATGCCCGGTTTTGTTTCTACATTATTAAAATACATATATTCTGCACCCGGACGATTTGTCCAGGTGTTTTTGCATGTTACGCTACATGTATGGCAGCCGATGCATTTATCAAGGTTCATAATCATTCCAACCTGTGCCTTAATCTTCAAGCCAATCTACCTCCTTCATTTTTCGGATAATGACATTTAAATCCCGCTGATTCCCAGTAGGTCCATAATAATTAAAGCCATAACTCAGTTGTCCGTAACCGCCAATCATATGGGTTGGTTTCACATGAATTCGTGTAGGGCTGTTATGTGTGCCACCACGATTCTTCGTTAATTTCGTTCCAGGTGTATGAATGTGCCGATCCTGTGCATGATGCATAAATGCCATCGTTCTTGGAATACGATGGGATACAACCGCTCTGGCAACAACAACACCATTTCGGTTAAAACATTCAATCCAGTCATTATCTTCTACATCTGCCTCAGCCGCATCATCTTTATTTAGCCAAATTGTTGGCCCGCCTCTGAAAAGTGTTAGCATTGGCTGCGAATCAAAATACATACTATGGACCGACCATTTATTATGTGGCGTTAAATAATTTAAGGTAATTTCTTTTCCTTCCACTTCCGGCCGCTCCGCCCGAAATGGTTTATGGTTTAAAATAGGTTTGTAAATCGCCATCATTTCTCCAAATTCTTTCATCATTTCATGGTCAAGAAAATAGGATTGTCTTCCTGTAATTGTCCGAAATGGAATCATTCGTTCAATATTTGTTGTAAATGGTGAATACCTTCTGCCGCCTTTTTCTGAACCGCTGAATGCAGGGGAAGTGATTACTGTTTTTGGCTGTGCCGTGATCTGATCAAATGTAAACAGCTCTTCCTCTCTTTCTTCAGCCAGGTCTTTCAGTTCGAGATTCGTTTTCTTCTCCAATGCCTCCCATGATTTCACCGCCACTTTTCCATTTGTCGTGGATGAAAGCATAAGAATTGCCTCACAGGCATCTCTTGCATTGGTTATATCAGGACAACCATCGGCTATACTATCGTTGTTCACTTTGCCAATCGTATGTTTCACCTGTTCATATTCTTTTTCCATCTTCCAGTTAATCCCTTTTGTTCCATACGGCTGTTTTGCTATATTCGGTCCGAGGGAGGTCATTTTCGTATAGACCTGTTTATAATCATGCTCAACGACATGAATTTGTGGCATTGTTTTGCCTGGAATCGGTTCACATTCACCTTTTGACCAGTCTTTTATTTCACCAAACGGCTGAGCCATTTCTCCCGGTGTATCATGTTGCAGGGGCGTGGCAACAACTTCCTTCACCGGATCCATATCCAAATCTTCCGCTAAATTAGAGACGCCCTTTGCTAATTCTTTAAAAATATCCCAATCTGATTTTGATTCCCATGGTGACGCAATAGCAGGATTAAAAGGATGAACAAATGGATGCATATCCGTGCTTGAGAGATCATATTTTTCATACCATGTTGCAGCAGGTAAAATAACATCTGAATATAATGCAGTTCCCGCCATACGAAAATCAAGGTTGATTAATAAATCCAGTTTTCCTTCAGGTGCCTCTTCTCTCCATTTAATTTCTTCCGGACGAAGCGTATCCTCATCGGAATTAAGCAATCCATGTGTTGTTCCAAGCAATGTTTTCAGGAAGTATTCATGACCTTTCCCTGAACTGGAAATCAGGTTTGCACGCCAGACAAATAGGTTTCTCGGGAAGTTAACAGCATCATCCGGATCCTCAATTGCAAATTTCAGCTTTTTATCCTTTAGCTGTTTGGCTACATATCTCCCAATCTGCTCAATGGACTCATTTCCCTCAGTCACCGCCTCCTTGTATACATCCATTCCATTTTTATTAAAAGTCGGATAGGATGGTAGCCAGCCTAAACGAGCTGCCAGCACATTATAATCGCCATGGTGATCATATCTTGCCTTTTCTACCGTTGCTGCTGTCAATTCGCTTACCGGTGTTTCCTCAAAGCGCCACTGATCTGTTGCAAAGTAGAAGAAGGATGTTCCGTTTTGCAGTTTTGGCGGACCGCCCCAGTCTTTTGCGGTCGCAACCTGATTCCAACCTTCCGCAGGCCGAAGTTTTTCCTGCCCAACATAGTGAGCCCAGCCTCCACCATTCACACCTTGAGCACCTACCATTAGAACAAGGTTAACAACCGCACGGTAAATCGTATCCGAATTAAACCAATGATTGATTCCTGCCCCCATGATAATCATGGAACGCCCATTTGTATCAATCGCGTTTTGAGCAAATTCCCTAGCAATTTTAATCACCAGATTCTTGTCCACACCACTGATCTGTTCCTGCCATGCCGGTGAAAATGGAGCAATTTCATCATAAGAAGCTGCAACCTCCCCACCAATTCCACGATCGATTCCGTAGTTTGCCAGCATTAAATCATAAACGGAGGTAATGTATTCTGTTTCTCCATTCATTTTGATTTTCTTCACCGGTACGGCTCGTGGTAAAACCTTTTTCGTTTTTTCATCAAAATATGGCATATTAACCATCACAATTTCATCTTCCATACCTAGAAAACTTAAGACAGGTTCGATTGCTTCATTTGTATTTTCATCGATTAAATGTAAATTCCATTTTCCTGACGTATCCCAGCGTGAACCCATTGTTCCTTGCGGGATAGAGAATGCATCAATATTCTTGTTATACATTGCCGGTTTCCACTCATTATTATTGTCATTAATTCCAAGGTCTTTCGCATGTAAAAATCGGTCTGCCGTAAATTGGCCATTCTCCTTTTTCAAGCGAACTGAGAAGGGAAAATCCGTATATGTTTTCGCATATTCCTCAAAATAGGGTGTCATTTCTTTCTGATAAAATTCATTTAAAATAACATGCCCCATCGCCATTGCAACAGCGCCATCTGTTCCTTGTTTCACAGACATCCAGTCATCGGAAAATTTGGTTGATTCGGCATAGTCAGGACTTACGGATACCACTTTTGTTCCTTTGTAACGCGCCTCTGCCAGAAAATGCGCATCAGGTGTACGAGTCAGTGGAACATTGGAACCCCATGTCATAATGTATTCAGCATTAAACCAGTCTGAGCTTTCCGGCACATCTGTCTGGTCACCCCAAATCTGTGGAGAAGCCGGTGGCAAATCTGCATACCAATCATAGAAACTGAGCATTGGTCCACCGATTAATGACATAAAACGGCTTCCTGCAGCATGACTGATCATGGACATTGCCGGGATTGGTGAAAAACCGACATTGCGATCAGGTCCGTATTTTAATGTTGTATACAGCACGGAAGCAGCAACAAGTTTCGTTACTTCCTCCCAATCGGCACGAACCAGCCCACCTTTACCTCTTGCCTGCTTGTAATAGGTTGCCTTTTCTTTATCTTCCACAATACTTTGCCATGCTTTTAGCGGTGTATCATGTATTTGTAATGCTTCTCGCCATAAGTACAATAACTTTTTTCGTACATAAGGATATTTCACGCGTAATGGACTGTAAATATACCAAGAAAAACTCGCGCCCCTTGGGCAACCGCGTGGTTCGAATTCTGGCATATCCGGACCTGTGGTCGGATAATCCAGCTGTTGTCCTTCCCATGTCACAATCCCGTCTTTCACAAAAATATTCCAGCTGCAAGAGCCAGTACAGTTGACACCATGGGTCGAACGAATTACTTTATCATGCTGCCACCTTCTTCGATAGACATTTTCCCAGTCACGATTTCCTTCCTGCAGTTGACTATGATTGTTTGAATAGGTTTCTTTTGGTTTCAAATAGTTAAATCGTTGCCAAAGTGGAGATGGTTTCTTTTTCATGTGAGTCCCTCCAATAAATTACTGTAACCCCATTTAACCATCCGTATTTTTTTGAAGGTGTGAAAAACATCACATCTGTGAAAAGTGTCACGATTTAGCCACGATTTAAATTTCATGTATAAACTGTGATGTTTTTCACAGTAATAAGACCCTCTATCTATTATCGTGGAAATAACATGTTTAACTATATGGAGGAAGGAAGACAATATATGAACAAAAAACCAGGTTTACAGTTATCCTTGCAAACTTCCAGCCTTGTCGTCGGATTTATGATATGGGTATTGATCTCCTCATTAATGCCAAGTATCCAGGAAGATATAGCTTTAACAGCTGGGCAGGTTTCCTTAGTAACAGCAATCCCGGTAATTCTCGGGTCGCTGCTCCGGGTCCCCATCGGTTTTTATACCAATCGATTCGGGGCAAGAACCATTAATATCATCAGTTTTATCATCCTGTTATTTCCGGTCTTCTACATTAGTATTGCTGATTCGTTTGCCGACTTGGTAATCGGGGGATTGATTCTCGGGGTTGGGGGAGCAACGTTCTCCATTGGTGTTACCTCCCTGCCTAAGTATTATCCAAAAGAGAAGCATGGCCTCGTCAATGGCATCTATGGTGTGGGTAACATCGGTACAGCGGCAACCACATTTGCTGCACCTGTCATTGCAGAATCAATCGGATGGCAGGGAACCATCCAATTATACTTAATACTAATTCTTCTATTTCTTGGATTAAACATTATTTTTGGGGATAGGAAGGAATCAAAAGTAAAAGTTTCCATGGTGAAGCAAATTAAAAAGGTCTATCGGAATTCCATGTTATGGTTTCTCAGCTTATTTTATTTTATAACGTTTGGATCATTTGTAGCATTCACCGTATTTCTTCCAAGCTTTCTGGTTAACAATTTCAATCTCACTCCAGTGGACGCGGGGTTAAGAACTGCCGGATTCATCGCAGTTGCAACATTGCTAAGGCCTGTGGGTGGCTGGCTCGCCGATCGATTTAACGCCTTTACCATTTTAATGATTGTTTTTATTGGTGTAACACTTTCCGGAATCCTTTTATCTTTTTCACCGAATATCGAGTGGTATACCGTAGGATCTATAGCTGTTGCGGTTACTGTCGGTATTGGCAATGGAACAGTTTTCAAGCTTGTTCCTTTATACTTCGCCGGTCAATCTGGAATTGCAAATGGTATTGTTTCAGCTATGGGGGGATTGGGCGGCTTTTTCCCACCAATTATATTGACAGCTGTTTTCAATATAACCGGTAATTATGCCATTGGATTTATGGCCTTATCCCAATTTGCACTGGTAAGCTTGGTGATCGTTATTTTCATGTATTATCAGGATCAAATGAATATGGAGAGAAAAGTAATTGAAGGTACTGCTGAAGGTATTATGATTACAAATAAGAATAAAGTTATTCAATATGTAAATCCTGCCTTCACACGGGTAACTGGATATACAGAAGATGAAGCTATTGGTATGAAACCAAACCTCCTAAGTTCCGGAAATCATAATGCTTCCTTTTATAAAAATATGTGGAGACAAATCCATCAACATGGTTTTTGGGAAGGGGAAATTTGGAACAAAAGGAAAAATGGGGAAGTTTATAAAGAATGGCTGAATATAAGCTCCATTAAAAATAATGTCGGTCAGGTAAAGTATTATGTGGGTATGTTCAATGATTTGACAGATTCAGATCAGAAGAAAGAATAAGTATAGAAAACTAAGGCTTTCACCAACTTCGGGCGATCGCCTTAGTTTCATTTATGTGTTAAGAATTTTTTCACTTTTTGAACTGCCTAAAAAACGCTGTAAATTCCTCCTATAGCGTCTCTCTCTGTCCCCTACAGTCTGCATATTTCTGCCGGACAACCTTCACATTGGTTAATGCTTTTTAGGCCATCCATATTCAAAATCTCTATTCTGCCCTGCTCATAACTTATTAACCCGTTCTGTTTAAAGTCTGCCAAAAGTCTATTTACTGTTTCGCGGGTCGCTCCAATTAGTTTTGCCAGCTCAATATTGGTAAACTTTCTTGTAATATTTATTTTATTTCTTTCTTCAGAACCATATGTATTGGAGATTCTGATTAATGTTGAGGCGAGCGCACCATTTTTACCATATAATAATAAATCTCTTAATTTCATCTGTGTATAGCGTTGCATCTGGCTCATCCATTGCGTCAATTCGAGTGCCAAATAACCAAATTCCCTGACAAGCTCGTCAACGTCACGCTGCTGAATCACTCCTATTATTGATTCCTCCGTTGTTTGGGCCGTAAATGAACACATTTGACTATTCATGGAGGGATACTCACCAAACAGATCTCCAGAGAAATAATGATACATGGTGAGTTCTTTTCCATCTTCGTTGAGTTTTGTCAACTTCACCTTTCCTTGCATCAGGTAATATATCTCCTCGCTGTTGTCCCCTTCCCAATATATCTTTGATCCTTCATCAAAACTTCTGACAGCCATATTTTCTCTCAGTTTATCCAAGCCTTCAGTCGAAAAATGTTCTGTATTGCGTTCAACTATTAACTGATTGACTAAACCCATGCCCATTGTGTTTACCCCTTTCAGAAACGTAATCGACTATGTGAAATAATAAAAGATATATTACATGTGCCTATTATAGTATAGACTATCATACTATTTCCCTTTTTTCCCATGCAAAAAACCGGAAGTTTCAAATATTTCCGTTTTTTATCAACAGTTAAGAAACCAACATGGTGGCTAAGAGCATGCCATCAGCATCTTTAATAAAAACAGCTAAATTAACCAGAAAGCTGTTCTTTAAACATTGGACTGTGATTACTCGTCCCATCGATTTGTTGCTTTTGTCACAAAAGATATAAAAGACGAAGTAACTTGAAATGATGTTTGGTGTTTTTTAACCGCTACGGAAATACACTACGCTTTCCGCGGGCTCTCGCTGTGGGGTCTCAGGCGTCTTCGCTTTCCCGCTGGAGTCTTCGTGTATTTCCTTCGCTGGTTAGCGCACTGCAACTTATCGCATTTATTTATTGTTTAATTTAGTCACGTATAGTTATGCACTTTTAAGATGGTTGATTGGAGCGGAGGACCGTTGACTCCAGCGGGAACAGCACGAGCTGAAGACCCCGCAGCGGTGATCTTCCGCGAGGAGGCTGAAGCCGTGCCCGCGGAAAGCAACGGTCCGCAGCGGAAATCGACATAGCAGTTACGTCGTCTTTTATATCAACTTCGACGTTAAAGAGCAACAAAATTTCACCAAAAGAGCCTACCGGAAAATGGCATAATCTTGGTTCATAGTGGTTAACTGAATAGTTTTTCCCGTTCTAATAACAGTTATTTTCATACAGAAGTATAAAACTTTCTTATTGCATAAGTACAGACTTGGTGAATGCCAAGTTTTCTAATATTTTATTCCCTATGCAAGATTAACGAGAAAATCAGCAGAGTGAACCATGTTGTAAAAATGTTTGAAAAACTGTCAAAAAGGTATTGTCTTAATACAGCAAATTAGCATAATCGTGGGTTGTAAAACTGAATGTATGCAATAGTTGGACATCCGTTTTTAAAGTCAAAGGAAGGAAGGGATACAATGAAAAAAGCAGGTATTATCGGCGGACTTGGGCCTGAATCTACTGTAGATTATTATCAATCATTTATTAAAAAATATCAGGCGAGGGTAAACAGCAAACAAGAACTTCCTGAACTGTACATTAACAGTATCAACATGTATAAAATTTTTCAATTTATCTCAGATAATCAGATAAATAGCTTAATTGATTATGTGGGTGGTGCTGCAAAAAAGCTGGAAGACATTGGGGCGGACTTTGCGGTCATTTCTGCAAATACGCCACATATCGTGTTTGAAAAGATTCAGGAGAGAGTCAATATCCCTATGATTAGTATCGTTGAGGCAACTCAAGATAAAGCAGACGAACTTAACCTGAAAAAAGCCTGTCTCCTTGGAACAAAATTCACCATGGATAATGACTTTTTCAAAAAACCTTTTCAAAAAGGAAAGAAAGAAATTATTGTACCAGGTGAAGAAGATCAGAATTACATACATCAGAAGATTGTCGATGAACTTGAGAACGGTATCGTTAACCCGGAAACGAAAGAAAATCTTCTAAACATCATTCACAAAATGAGGGAGAAAGAAGATTTTGATGGTCTGATTTTGGGCTGTACAGAACTTCCTATGATCCTGAATCAAGACGATTTAGATATTAAATTACTGAATACTACAGACATCCATGTTGAAAAAATGGTGGAACAGACATTTAAATGATAAATATCTTTATTTAATAACGTGAACGCGTAAGGGGCAGCCTCCCTACGAGACTTGCCCCTCTTTCACAAATGGGCAACCATATCTTATGCCCCATCTTTTTTGTTGCCTTTTTTTCTATAATTGGCTCTTGATCGATATTGCTGTGGTGCCCTTGCAGGGTATGTGACCGGCACACTGTAGAAATGGATAAGACTTGTAAATGGAATCGATGCAAACAATCCAAAAGCCGAAATTACATGAATCTTAAATACCATGGGTGCTGCTTCCATTAATGTATATTGTGGTTGCAAAACGAACAGACTGCGAAACCACGGCCCTATCGCCTGTCGATAATCGTACGGTTCAGCACCAGTATTATAGACAAGTGTCACATATGTTCCTGACGCTGATACAATCAAAAGCGCAATAACAGTGAAAAAATCACCGAAACCCGCTCGAATTCGTACTGGATCAAAAATGATTTTCCGAATCAGCAAAATAATGAGTCCTGCCATGACCATTACTGCAGCAAGTCCACCGCCGGTCAAAGCCAAAATATGATATTGATGATCATTTATCCCAATTGCATAGTAAAATTCCAAAGGGATAATGATCCCCATAACATGTCCCCCAAATGCCAGCAGAATCCCCCAATGAAACAAAGGAGAGCCAATACGCAGCCATCTCTTTTCAAAGAATTCCGTGGAAGGGGCCGCCCAGCTTAATTGTCTAAAAGCATAGCGATAAAGCAATCCCGTAACCATGATCATTAATGTAATATATGGATATACAATCCACCAGAAAATATTGGAAGCATCGGTCATCTGTATCACCTCTTCGGCATCTGATTATTACCTTATCCGGTTACTGGTACATAATAGGAAAAGGCAATTCTTCTAAATCAGCTTCTTCTCGTTCAAATTTTAATTTCTCAATCTCTTCTTTTGTCGGTTCAGGGAAAACATAGTTCACCAAAAGATGCAAAATGCTGGCATATGAATTTTCTTCAATATGTGCTGACATTCGCTTTATAGCAACAGCAAGGCGCCGGTAAAGACGTTCATGTTCCGGCGTCTCTTCTGTAACTGCAAGGAACTCAAAAAGCAATGGCAGATAGTCCACCAACTCACCTTCTACACGGTCAAAACCGGCCTGTTTAATGATGTTCTGCAGTTTAATCAGAGCCGCTCCCCGTTTTGAACTATCTCCCAATTCATGTGCTGTTAAATAGAGACCGACTTTTGATTTAAGATCAAAGGTTGCTACATACAGTTCTTTACGGACCTGTAATGGGATACGGAGCAAAGGCGCATAAGCTGCCTTTAGCTCCTGTTTTATTTCCTCTGAATGGATATTATCATTGACAAATGCATCCATTTCCTTTTCTTCTTCTGCCATTGCTTCTTCCGGATAACTCAGCAAACGAGAGGCAATGATGAGAATGGCTTGTTTATCCTGATTCATTTAATTTCCTCTCCCAAATGTTGCCATGATACCTTCAGGTGGGGCCAAATCCTCCAGGCTGCAAGCACCTTGTTCATAATAATTATCATCATCCATTTCTCTACGGCCTGTTGGAATGACAAAACGTTCATTATATTTCGCAATACCGAGTAATCGGGCCATGTCTTCAATTTCTTCCGGACTTGTGCCTGCTTCTTTTACTAGTTCGGTCTGTCTGAACTCATCGACACCGCCAACTGTTTGTCCTCTCATAAACACACGCATTGCCGTCAATTTGAGCAATACTTTTCGAATGACTTCTGTATCACCTGCAGACAATAATGATGCAAGATACTCCATCGGTATACGCATCTGATCCACGGCAGGTATATATCCATCTGTATTAAGTTCATCTTCATTTGTAATATGATTCATGATCGGACTTAGTGGTGGTACATACCAAACCATTGGCATTGTGCGATACTCCGGATGCAGTGGTAATGCGATTTTCCACTTGATAGCCATTTTATAAACTGGAGATTCCTGTGCTGATTCAATCCATGCATCATTAATGCCGGCTTCTCTTGCCTTTTCCTGTATTTCCGGATCAAATGGATCAAGGAAACAGCCGAGTTGCGCCTCATACAAGTCTTGTGGATCTTCAACAGAGGCTGCTTCTTTTACCTTATCAGCATCATAAAGGACAACACCAATATAGCGGATGCGTCCAACACATGTTTCAGAGCAGATTGTTGGTAATCCTGCTTCTGTCCGTGGATAGCAGAAATTACATTTTTCCGCTTTGTGCGTATTCCAGTTGTAATATACCTTATGATATGGGCACCCACTCGTACAGAAGCGCCAGCCACGGCATGCTTCCTGATCGACAAGGACAATCCCGTCTTCATCCCGTTTATATAATGCCCCGGATGGACAGGAAGCAACACAGGACGGATTCAGGCAATGTTCGCATATTCGTGGCAGGTACATCATGAATGTTTTTTCATATTCCATGGAAATATGCTCTTGAAGTTTCTGTACGTTAGGGTCCAATGGAACTATTTCACTACCTCCAGCCAGGTCATCATCCCAATTGGATCCCCATTCCGGTTTGTCTATATACTTTCCGGTTATCTGTGATTTCGGTCTGGCCACAGGAACATTTTCACCTTTTGGACTGTTTATCAGATTGTCGTAGTCATAGGTCCAAGGCTCATAATAATCATCCATTGTTGCCATGTCCGGATTATAGAAAATATTGGCCAGTTTACTGATGGGACCGCCAGCCTTCAATTTGAGCTTCCCATCTTTTTTACGCTCCCATCCGCCTTTAAAGCGTTCTGTATCCTCCCAGGCTTTCGGATATCCCGGGCCTGGACGTGTTTCCACATTATTAAACCACATATATTCTGTTCCCGGACGATTTGTCCATGTGTTTTTACAAGTGACCGAACATGTATGACAACCAATGCATTTGTCCAAATGCATCACCATTGCTACCTGTGCTTTAATTCTCAAGCCAATCTACCTCCTTAAGTTTTCGGATAACAGCGATGGTATCGCGTTGTGATCCTGTTGGCCCATAGTAATTGAATCCATAGCTCAACTGTGAATACCCGCCAATCATATGGGTTGGCTTTAACGTAATTCTTGTCACACTGTTATGAGTGCCGCCGCGTTTTTTATTAATTACGGTTCCCGGTACGCCCATTGTTCGATCTTGGGCATGGTACATATAGGCCGTTCCACGGGGCATCCGGTAAGTGAGTACAACCCTTGCTGAAATAACACCATTCCGGTTATACACTTCAATCCAGTCATTATCCTTTATACCAATCGATGCGCCATCTTTTTCATTCATCCAAACCGTTTGCCAGCCTCTAAACAAGTTGGACATTGCTGTAGTATCGGTAAACATGGTATGGATACCCCATTTTTGATGGGGTGTTAAATATCTTACAGTAATGGACTTTCCATTTTCTTCAACACCAGCATCACCCTCCAAAAACGGACCATGGGACAATGGTGGTATATATAAAGGCAATCCTTCACCAAAATCCAGCATCATTTCATGGTCCAGGTAAAAACTTTGCCTTCCGGTTAATGTACGCCATGGAATGTTATATTCCTTATTAACGGTAAACGGTGAATAACGCCGGTTATCTTTTTCCAGCCCGCTCCAAACAGGTGTTGAAATAGCGTGCCGAGGCTGTACCGTTAAATCATTCAGGGTCATTTCTTCTTCTTCCCTGCCTTGTGCGATATCAGAAAGATCCTGGCCTGTTTTCTTCTCAAGTGATTTCCATCCTGCAACCGCACGCTTGCCATTGGTTGCTCCTGACATTAACAATATAGCGTTAATCGCCTGTATATCCGAATAGAGATCCGGAAGACCCTTTCCAATTCCTTCCAATCTTGAAATGCCAAGGCGTTTTCCCAAATCTTCATACACTTCTTCACCAGGAATATGCACACCTTTTCCGCCATAGCCTTTTTTAATTTCGGGGCCGACTGTTATCATTTTCTTATAAACATTCGGATAATCCCGTTCAACGATCTGGAAATTCGGCATGGTTTTCCCTGGAATCGCTTCTACTTCGCCTTTTCGCCAATCTTTAATCTTCCCAAACGGCTGGGCAATTTCCCCTTTCGAGTCATGGCCAAGTGGTGTCATGACAAGGTCTTCCGTTTTTGGAAGATGTTCCTCAGCCATCTCAGAGAATACCTTGGCAATTTCCCGAAAGCCATTCCAGTCACTTTTGGCCTGCCATGGTGGTGAAATTGCCGCATTGAACGGATGAACAAATGGATGCATATCTGTACTGCTTATATCATATTTCTCATACCACGTTGCAGCAGGCAGGATGATATCTGAAAACAACCCGGAGCTTGTCATACGAAAATCGGCACTGACAAAAAGATCCGTTTTTCCTGTTGGGGCTTCCTCGGTTACTTTTACATTTTCAGGTTGCCATGAATTTGCTATATCTCCCATCACCTGGTCCTCACCGCCAATGAGGTGTCTGGCAAAATACTCATGTCCTTTCCCGCTGTCACCGAGTAAATTGGACCGCCAATTAAAGAACACTCTTGGGAAATTCTCCGGAGCATCCGGGTTTTCGATTGCCCATTCAATTTTTTCATCTTTAATTTGCTGAACAACGTCATCAATGATTTCCTGATTACTATTTGCTCCCCGCTCGCGGCTTTCTTTAACCAGATCAATAGAGTTTTGCGAGAATTGCGGGAAAGATGGAAGCCAGCCTAATCTTGCTGAAAGTGCATTAAGGTCAGCTGGATGCATGTCATTATACTTTCCGCTCCAACTTGATTGGTCTTTATTTATCTCTGACTCATAACGAAATTGATCTGTCGCAAAATAGAAGAAAGACGTTCCATTTTGATGTCTTGGTGGTTTCTGCCAGTCACCTGCGAAGGCAACCTGCTGCCAGCCTTCCTGTGGGCGCACTTTTTCCTGACCAACATAATGGGCCCAACCTCCACCGTTGACCCCTTGAGAGCCTGTCAACAGAATAAGGTTGAGAATACTGCGATAAATCTGGTCACTGTGAAACCAGTGGTTCGTTCCACCACCCATTGCAATCATCGACTTCCCATTTGTCCGTGCAGCGTTGTCTGCAAATTCTTTTGCTACCTTTATGACATGATTTTTATTTACACCAGTAATACTTTCCTGCCATGCAGGTGTATATGCTTTCGGGTCATTATAATCTGCAGGATAATCTCCGGGCAGATTTCTGTTTACTCCCGTATGTGCCATCATCAGGTCATAGACGGTAGTAACCTTCATTATCTTTCCGTCTTTATTTTTAATGTGCTTTGCAGGTACACCGCGTTTTACTATCCCGGCTTCTTTTCCTGCAAAGTTCGGAAATGTCACCATCGCTGTTTCGTCAGCTGAATCAATAAAACTCAGAGTTGGGTCAATTTCAGTACCATCTTCTTTTTCCAATTCTAAATTCCACTTATTTCCTTCATCCCAGCGAAAGCCCTGGCTTCCATTAGGTGCTTCCAGTTGATTCGTGGCCGCATCCCACACCATTGTTTTCCATTCGCCAAGATCGTGGGTTTCGTTCATATCAGATGTTCGTAGAAAGCGATCAGAACGAAACTCTGCTTCGTTTTCTTCCAGTGTTACAAGAAAAGGAAGGTCTGTGTATCTTTTTACATAATCAATAAAATATGGAGTCTCCTGATTAACGTAGAATTCCTTTAAGATAACATGTGTCATCGCCATCGCAAGCGCTCCATCCGTACCGGCTTTTGCTGGCAGCCACATATCTGCAAACTTATCATACTCGGCATAATCCGGGCTGACACCGATTACCTTTGTTCCGTTATATCTGGCCTCCACCATAAAGTGAGCGTCCGGTGTTCTTGTCTGTGGCAAATTAGTGCCCCAAATAATAAAGTATTTAGAATTGTACCAGTCCGCACTTTCCGGTACATCTGTCTGCTCTCCCCATACTTGAGGGGAAGCTGGAGGAAGATCTGCATACCAGTCATAAAAGCTTAATATCGTACCACCAATCAATGAAAGAAAGCGTGTTCCGGCAGAATAGCTTACCATCGACATGGCAGGTATTGGACTAAATCCTACGACACGATCCGGCCCGTATTTTTTTATGGTATAAATCGTTGAAGCTGCGATAATTTCACAAACTTCTTTCCAATGCGCACGAACCAGGCCACCTCTTCCACGGGCCTTCACATACTTCTCCCTTTTGTTGGGATTTCCAACAATATTCTCCCAGGCTGTAACAGGGTCATGTCCTTGTGCACGCTCTTGCTTCCACAATTCGTACAAATCACCACGGATATATGGATATTTCACCCTTATTGGACTGTACGTATACCAGGAAAAGCTGGCGCCACGCGGACATCCCCGAGGCTCGTATTCAGGAAAGTCATCCCCAGTGGAAGGGTAGTCCGTCTGCTGTGTTTCAGAAGTAATAATCCCGTCTTTCACGTAGATTTTCCAGCTGCATGAGCCTGTACAGTTAACTCCATGCGTGGAGCGAACTGCTTTATCGTATTGCCATCTCCGGCGGTAAATGTCCTCCCAATCTCTCGGGCGGGGACTCTCTTCGGTCCAACCGTCATTGATGCGGTTACCTTCCCTTAAATATCTTAATGACTGAAATAATTTATTTGTTTTCCTCTCCACTTCATCCACCTCCGTCGAACATACTGCCAATCGGGTTAAAACGTTCACCGGTAATCTTGAAGTTTCCTTCTCCTTCTTCCATTTCTTCCAGGAAAACCTTCAAACTAGGCGCGTTTGCCGCAACCAGAATTAATCTTTCCAACGTATCCATATCTTTTATGTCATATATTTCCTGGACAATGCCCGGAGAAATGCTGCCAAATCGCATTTTTAATACAGAAAGTAAATCCTCCCGATCCTGTACAAAATCTGCATCTTCTTCAAATAGAAACATTTACTCACCCTCCATTTCTCTCTGTTTATTTAGGTTCCATCATTTTGTAATAATCCGCTATCAAAATTTCCGTACAATACTCCCCGGCTTCCTTTACAAATTCATCCAGTTCATCCTTTTCCTCTTTAATAGCTTCGAAAGAAAAGAAATGCTCTTTTATATGTGTATATTGTTCACCAAATCTTAATAAAACAAGTATTCCCGTCTCCTCTTTTATCCCTTCAGCCTGGAAATCGTAAGAATGAATATTATATTCATCCTCGAACTGATTGAGGATATAGTTATAAAGTTTTGGTGACACCAACCGTAAAAACTTGCTTTTTTTTTGCTGTGTATCTTCAGTCATACGGCTCCTCCCCCATGTAAATAAGTTATAATGATTAATGATCAGGTAAAAGTCTTTCTTCCTCTTCATTATGAAGGAGATCGACAAGTACCAGCGCCTGAAATCGCTGTAAAACTGATTCACTAAATCCATTTGAATCGAGCATATCCTTTATTTCCTTTACGAGCATTCGCATAAGATTATGATCCCGTGTTAAGGCAATGACGTTCTCTTTTAATTCAGGTTTTTCCTCAACTAATTCCTTATAAAGCCCTTCTTCCTCCGAAGCTGCATGTCTTAGGGTTCGTGTTTCCCAATGTTCAACAGCAACATAAGCTACTTCCAGTGCTTTTTCCTGTTCCTCATCTTTTAAAAGATGAGTGAGAATCACATTTAATTCCTTTGCCTCGTTTAGTGCCGCTTCATGTATGGCACTATGGCTGTCAACATGCTTTAATCCAGGACCAGACATATGTTCATCACTCCTTAATTATTGAACAAAATTTTTATTCATAAATGCAACTGGGATCATTGTTAAAAGCTTGATGATAAGCGAAAATTTATGCGTTCTTAATCATCAACAAAAAACTATTTTAGTTTCTATATTAGATTTATAAAACAAAAAAAGATGTGATAAATATCACATCCTTGTCGAATTACGGTACTCTTTTTATTCTCTTTATCATTGTAGCAAAAGCCAAAGCCTGCACGTATGTAGTAAGAAAATATGTGTGAAAACAACTGTTTTTAGAACAGGAAAATAATTCAGTTTACCTTTTCTGATCGGCTCTTTTGGTAAATTTCTGTTGCTCTTTAACGTCGCAGTAGATATAAAAGACGAAGTAACTGCTGGGTTGATTTCCGCTGCGGACCGTTGCTTTCCGCGGGCACGGCTTCAGTCTCCTCGAGAAACCCACTCTGCGGGGTCTTCAGACACGTGCTGTTCCCGCTGGAGTCAACGGTCCTCCGCTCCAATCAACCATCATAAAAGTGAATGGATATTATGTGATTGAATGAAGTATATAAAGTTGCAATGTACATAGCAGCGAAGGAAATACACGAAGACTCCAGCGGGAGGAAAGGCATCGGTGAGACCCCGGAGTGCGATAGCACGAGGAGGCTCACCAGCCGCCCGCGGAAAGCGTAGTGTATTTCCGTAGCGTGTAATCGCACCAACCATAATTTCAAGTTACTTCGTCTTTTATATCTTTTGTGCCAAAAACAACAGATCTTTTTGATGGGACGAGTAATCGCAGTCCCAGATCTTTTTGATGAGACGAGTAATCGCAGTCCCAGATTTTTTCAATGGGGCGAGTTACAGTCCCAGACCTTTTAGAAAATAGCCCTCTGGTTAAATAACTGTTTTCATTATAGATGGTGGCGGCATGCGCTTAGCCGCTATGTTGGTTTCTTAACTGCTAAAAAAGGCCGATCCACTTAAAAAGGATCAGCCTTTGTCATTTAATCAATCAGGAATTCCTAATGCAATTTTCGCGTAACGGGACATCATATGTTTATCCCATGGCGGATTCCAGACAATGTTTACTTCGACTTCCTTAACTTCCGGAATATCATCAAGAGCCATTTTCACATCACGTTCAATATGTGCGGCGAGCGGACAGCCCATCGCGGTTAATGTCATTGTGACCGTAGACAATCCTTCTTCATTTAAATCAACATCATATATAAGTCCCAGGTTAACAATATCGATGCCCAACTCAGGGTCAATTACATTCTCCAATGCGCCCATCAAATTTTCTTTTAATGCTTCATCCATCACTTTAAACCTCCTCGTATATTCATACTACTATTTAAACATATCTTCGGCTTTTATTAAATGATTTAAATCACTGACAGGGAATAATTATACAATTAAAGATGTTCTTCAAACCATTTCACTGTTTCCAGGATGGCATACCGGCTTACCTTATGGCCACAGTTTGCTTCTTTCAGAAATTTTATATTTTCTTTCGTTTTATACTGTTTTTCCGTTTCTTCATAAAACGTGTACGAATGGTCAAATGGCACGACGGGGTCATCTTCGCCATGCCAGAATAACAGTGGACGCCCATTTAATCTTTCCGGCTGTTCGGAGAGATCATAGCTTTGCAACTGCACATACAGGTTCCCAATCATTTCTTCCGTCACAGGAAGATCGCCCATCTTTTTAAAACTATTCACAAGTGTTTTAGCATAAGTGGTTATCTTTGGAGAACCCATAAGAACTGCTGCTGTCTTAATCCATGAATATTGTGTCAATGCCGCTGATGTTGTGATTCCCCCCATGCTCGTTCCCGCCACACCAAATCGTTCATTTAAAATCAGGTTTTCCTTATCTAAAAAGTCTTTAATCGTTTGCAGTTCTCCTACATTTTGCATAACAATATCCCAAAAGGATATCTGCTTTTTAATGGAGGAAATTTCCCCCTCCCTTTTTCCGTGATATTTACTATCAGGCAGTATAACACGATACCCTTTTTCTGCCAGTAAGTAAGCCAAAGGCAAATTATGTTCTTTTGCACTTGTAAATCCATGAAAATAAATAACTGCTGGCAAAGCTTCCTGTTCTTTACTGGTGTCTGCAACCACTAAACTTGGAATTTCACTTATGTATGTTTCAACGACTCCAATCATCTTCATGTCCCCTATCTGGCAAATTATTCATTATTCTACATTTTAATATTTAATTCAACTCCTTTGCAAACTTTGTAAACTGAAATTTACTTTACATATCCGCTTATCCCTTATAAACTTAAGGGCAAACGAGGTGAATGTAATGGAAAAGAAGAGACATTTAATTGCTTTGGATTTAGACGGGACACTACTGACAGATAAAAAGGAAATTTCTCCCCGTACCAGAGAGGTCGTTCAAAAAGCGATAGAGGACGGGCATGTGGTTGTCATAGCGACAGGCAGACCGCATCGTGCCAGCATTGCATATTATCACAGCATGGGTTTAAATACACCGATGGTTAATTTTAACGGTGCACTTATTCATCATCCAAGGGATAATAAATGGGACGCACTCCATAATCCAATGCCAATCCGAACTGCACATAAAATTATTGATGCCTGTTATGATTTTGATGTAAATAATATTCTGGCAGAGGTAATGGATGATGTATACCTTGAGGAGTATGATGAGAAAATAATTGATATTTTTCAAAGCGCACAAGGCGATGCCCCATTCAGTATCGGTAATATTAAAAACGAATTGAAGGAAGACCCGACATCTCTCCTTATTTACCCAAGAGAAGACCATATTCATCAATTAAGGAGTCATTTGGATGACTACCATGCTGAGCTCATTGAACATCGTAAATGGGGCGCCCCATGGAATATCATCGAAATTGTCAAAAAAGGGATGAATAAAGCTGTTGGCTTACAAAAGATTGCATACTATTTCAATATTCCAAAGGAACGAATCATAGCGTTTGGTGATGAAGATAATGATTTGGAAATGATTGATTACGCTGGTGTTGGTGTAGCAATGGGAAATGCAATCAATGAATTGAAATCAGTTGCAAAACATATCACTTCCACAAATGAGCAGGATGGAATCGGAATATTTCTGGAAGAATATTTAAAAATCAAAATAAAATCGGTCTAATCCCGTTTATTTCCAAGTCTAACATTCCAATTCTGATCCATACTAATGGTGAACGTATCAAACGTTCACTTTTTTGTTGCAGTTCAGGCAGATAATGTTTTTTTAGGGGAGGAATCATCATGGGAAAACGAAGTAAATCCAAGCGTTTTAGTCACCAGGGTGCTGAATCAGTCAAAAAACATGCCGAACGCTTTCCTTATCGTTCTCGTCTCTCTGATGTAGAGCGAAAAGGTGAGGAAGCGAAAAATAATTCTCTAGGAGGGTTCTAGTTGGAAAACAATCTATTTCAACAAGCTAAAAATGCTGTGACCAACTTCATGAATACACAAGGGCAAGGAAATACCGCAAATGCCGATGATAAACAGGCAGTCCAAAATGCTATTCAGGCAGCATATAATCAGGCGTCCCCCGAAGAAAAACAGCAATTGCAACAATTGGAGAATCAATTGAAGCAGCATAATCAATTACAGTAGTCTCCGTATTTTAGCTATGGTAAATACTAATTCATTCATGTGATGAAGCGGATTTACACGAAGAGCTGACAAGCCCCTCATCGAAAATGATGAGGGTGCTTGTTTTTAATCCTTTTTTCTTTTATTCATTTCTGCTAATATATAGGTAAGTACGATGAGGAGGGAATTTATTATGGCAATCCGTGTGGAAGAAACACCAAATCCAAATGCATTGAAATTTACCACAGATAAATTAATCTTTGAAGGGACAAACAGCATATCTGTAATGCCCGGGGACACAAGTGAGTATGAAATTCTAAATGAACTCATGAGCCTTGAGGGAGTAGATAACGTTTTTGGCTATCAAAACTTTATTACAGTAAATAAGCAATTTGATGCCGAGTGGGATGAATTATCATCCAAAGTGACAGACGTATTGGAAAAACACGGATACTAAGTACATATGTAAATATTACAATAGGCCGGTCTGAATCACTCAGCCGGCCTATTCTTAATTACCTAAATCAACGGGAATATAATTTGGGTTAATAAGCTCACCATTATCATCTTTCCCATACATCTTAATGATAGGAGCATCTTCCGTTTTTTCAACTTCTTCTGGCAATTCCACTTCCAATTGGAAATCACTCCAGCCATAATGGCCCCCGTCCAGATTAATAATTTCTTCTTCCACTAAGAGCGTTTCTCCCTGTTCCAACGTGTAATAAATTTCATTTTCAGCAGCATTTGCTTCAGCCGTCACCTGTATTTGGTCATTTTCTACAACCACTTCAATATTTCTTAAACTGACGGATGGACTTTCTTCTGCTTCATTGGCTGTATCTGCTCCGTTATCAGTTTCTCCCTGACTATTACACCCTGCCAGTACAACTGCTGCTGTAAGAACAATGATGATATATTTCATTTATTGACCACCTTTTTTAGTTAGTCTTTTCTAAAGACGCCGAATATTCCCGCCGTTTGGATAATATTCGTAAATGCTTTTGGATCCACTTCATTGATGATTCTTTCCAGATCATATAACTCATATCGGGTAATAACGAGATACAGCATATTTTGATCTGTATTGGTATAAGCACCCTTTGCAGGTAAAATAGTAATTCCACGAACCATTGTTTTATGGATTTCATGCTGCAATTCCACTGCCTTATGTGTAATGATCATAGCGGTCAGTTTTTCATGACGTGTATGAAGCGCGTCAATCACCCGCGTTGTGACATAGAGAGTCACCAATGTATATAATGCGTTTTCTGGCAGATAGAAAACCCCTGCCAACA
Organism: Virgibacillus ainsalahensis; assembly: GCF_055380755.1. Lineage (NCBI taxonomy): Bacteria > Bacillati > Bacillota > Bacilli > Caryophanales > Bacillaceae > Virgibacillus > Virgibacillus ainsalahensis. The sequence goes on from NZ_AP043943.1 coordinate 2,456,988, forward strand.
GAATTATTATTGAATTTAGCGTCATGAAGTATATACCGATTGGCTTGTCCTTCATACGGGACAATACCATTGCCACGATATCCATACCACCTGTTGAAGCACCATTTTTCAATGTCATCCCAACACCGGCACCAGCGATTACACCACCAAATACAGCATTTAAAATAATATCATCTGAAAATGAATAGACCGGTATAACCTCTAAGAACATGGTAGTAAATAAAACGGAAATTACACTGTATACGGTAAACCCTTTTCCTACTTTATACCAACCCAGAATAGCTACAGGAACATTTAAAATGAATAGTAATATACCTGTACTGATACCAATTCCTAAAAAATCCTGAAATACACTCGCACCTAGCTGGGCGGCACCGGTAAAGCCACTGGCATAAACATTGGCGCTAATCAGGAAAAAATTCAAAGACAGTGCATTTAATAGTGCACCGAATATAACAATAAAGATTCGTTTTGCTTCGAATATAAACATGGTGACCTCCTTATCATAATTATTACAGATTATTTAATATTTTGACTATCTCTACAAATAGTTTTAAACTAAAAGAAATACAACCATTATTAGAATGAGGGTGAAAACATGGCAGTTAAAATTCTTGCAGATTCTGCAAGTGATTTGTCAAAGAATCATTATAACCAATTTGACATTGAAATGGTACCCTTAACGGTTCATTTAGATGAAAAAGAATTTAAAGACGGAAAAGAAATTGATCCAAAGACGATTTATGATGCGATGCGAGAAGGTAAAAGCCCAAAAACATCCCAGGTTTCTCCACAGACCTTTAAAACTATTTTCTCATCATATGCAAAAAAAAATCAGACTTTAGTATACTTTGCCTTCTCTTCTGAGCTTTCGGGAACCTACCAAACGGCAAAAATGGTGGAACAAGAAGTAAAGGAAGAGCATCCTCAATGTTCCATTCATGTAATCGATACAAAATGTGCTTCCATCGGTTACGGATTGGTTGTTCTGCATGCTGCAAAGCTGGCCAGTGAGGGGGCATCTGCTGAAGAAATCATTGAAGCCGGCACCTATCAGGCAGAACATATGGAACATATTTTCACTGTTGATGATTTGGAATACCTCTACCGCGGTGGCCGTGTAAGTAAAACAGCAGCTTTTGTTGGTACTTTATTAAAAATCAAACCGATTCTCCATGTGGAAAAAGGAAAATTAATACCCCTTGAAAAAATAAGAGGATCAAAAAAATTATTCAAGCGCATGCTGGAAATCATGGAAGAACGCGGAACAGATTTCAAAAATCAAACCATTGGCATCAGTCATGGTGATGATTTGGAAAGAGCTGAACAATTAGCTGCGATGATCAAAGAAAAGTTTGGCGTCAAAGATATCCAAATCGAAATGGTCGGTTCAGTCATTGGTGCCCACGCCGGACCGGGAACAATCGCACTTTTTTTCTTAAATAAACCGAATAAATAAACATTGTGTACTGGTTTCTTTTTATAAACCAGTACTTTTTTATCTATTTCCTTTGAATGACCAGATTCAAACACAATTTCACTTTAAAGTCTCCACACAATATATAATTGACATGAAATTATATTTTCTTTCATATATTCTTATAAAGCTTGTACACGAAGGAGGATATACATGCCAATTAATGAACTACTTGCCGCTTATGAATCCGAACGGAAACATTCCCCGGAAACAATCAATAATTTATTGGATTTTTACCAAAAAAAGTATATCATTGGCGAAATTGATATACAACACTATCGTGACATCTATTTTTATCTACATAAAGAAGGTGCCACTTCTGCACATGATTATGTATAAATTGAAAAACCCCATAGCGGAGCTTTTTTCAGTTTTTCCCTATCTTGACAGATGATTAAAAATAGAGAAGCCCCACTTACGAGCTTCTCTTCCTTTGTTTCATACTTAAATAAATAATGCCACCAACGAATAGAAGGAGAATACTGCCTGCAAATCCGATTAAAGCCCAATTTAACCCAGTATCTTGTTCCACTACATATACTTCTGTTGACTCTCTTGGTATACCAATTTTAAATTCCCCATTTTCATCTTCACGTACAATATTATCTGCAAGATAGCCCCTAAGCTGCATTCCTGATTCAACTTCAGTTACAGGAACAACCTGTGTCTCACTGGAATTATTAATCGCAATAAATATTGTTTCATCTTCATGCACTCTCTTAAATACGCTCATTGCTTCACTCGAACCAACCATTTCAAAATCCCCATGAGCTATTGCCGAAAACTCTTCACGTAAAGAGGAAATTCGATTATGAAACTCCTGTACTTCCGGTTCACCACTGTTGAACGGTACAAGACGTTGTGAACTTTCAGCATCCGCGCCATACATCGGCAATTCCGTTCCCTGAAGAATCGAAGGTACACCTGGTGATGTATACAGATAGGTCAATGCCAATGTCCATGCCGTCAGATTATTCCGTCCGTTTTCAGCAAATTTTTGTGTGAACCTCTCTGTATTAAAGTTGTCAACAAATAATATATCCGAATCGGTTCCGTGTTTTTCCCATGTATCATAGATATCAGAGACCGGGTTATTAACATCTGCAAAAACCGCTGCCATGGATTCAAACATTGCCTGATTATCGATGGCATCTATTTCCGTATTTTCTTTTAATTGATTCACCCGCTCATCTGTAACTAAAATATCTCCCAATAAATAGAAATCTTCATCGATTGCTTTTATTTCCTCCGTAAAATTTCCGAGGAAATCCTCGGATGCCTGATCAACAGCATGAAGCTTAAATCCGTCAATATCCGTTTCTTCCATCCAGTATACTGCTGCATCCAGTAAAAACTCCTGAACTTCCGGATTCTCCTGATTTAAGACCGCAACATTTTCAGCCCAATCAAACGATAAATTATTTTCTTCTTGTACCCAGTCCTCATTTTCAGGATTATCTACAATCGAATGGCTTGATGCTACATAATTCGTCACGAATTCAAGGACCACTTTTATATCACGCTGGTGTGCTTCATCAATTAATTGATGTAAGTCCTCCATTGTGCCAAGTTGCTCATCAATGGTATAAAAATCTTCTATCCAATATCCGTGAAAACCATCCGGTGCATTTGCCATTACCGGGGATAAGGAGAGTGTTGTTACACCAGTCTCTTTAAGGTCATCCAGTCTTTTGATAATCCCCTGCAGATCACCGCCCTGGTATGCCTTTGGATCGTCAATATTTACCTGTTCGTCATTGTTATAATCACCATTATTAAAACGATCCACCATAATATTATAAATTATTTCTTCATTGACATGACTTTCCTCCTGAGCGGAGACTAAAGTCTGGCCAGTAAGAAATATGAATGCTGTCACCAGTAGTATGTATCCTGTCTTTTTCATGAAAACGCCCCTCTAAAAATAAGTATCACTCTTGTTCTATTATTAACGTTTCATAGGAATAGTCAATAAAAAAGCAGATATTGTCGAAAATATTTCATAGGTTATGTTAGAAAGCCCTAACTGCAAAAAAAAGCCGTCTCTTTTGAGACAACTTTTTTATAAGTGAATTCTATAATTGTATTCCAAGTGGCAGCCGCCACAGGCCAAGTATTAAAGTAAGAAGAAGTGCAATTACGAACTGAACCCATAAACCTTTTGTTGACTTTCCTTTGTTTGTTCTCACCAAAATCATTTCCGTTGCCACGATTAACCAGATTCCTGCCAGCCCTTTTGTGATTGCTTCCGCTAAGATAGGCATTCCGCTATTGGCCAGATAATCTGCTAGTAACGCTCCACCGGTATATAAAATAAATAAGTAGTCCAAACGTAAAATCATGTGAACAATTTTAGCAGGCTTTCCTTTTCCCTGATTATACATCATTAGTGAAACGATAAACAAAATTAAAAGTAACACCCATGATGTAATATGCATATGCGTCATCTATGTATTCCTCCCTTATCCATCTTATCGCCATAATATCATGTACTCCCAAAAAAATCATTTTAAAGCATTTTTTAGACGCTCTTAGCGTAACCTTTTATTTCTCTTTAACCCCCACTGTTGATATGAATACGACATAACTTTATCGTGGCTTTGCTTTCTTCCATTTCTTTTGAAGCCGAGTGCTATCACAATCGCTTCAGCAGAATACTTCGCTGGTAGAAAACAGTTTTTTTACATCACAGAAGAGGCATACAATTACAAAAACTGTTATACTAAAATAGATTGTATTTTTAAATAACACCGGAGGGATAGTATGGGAAAAACCAGTCAAGAAATCATTGATCAGACTCAGGAATACGGGGCAGAAAATTACCACCCACTTCCTGTTGTAATTGAAAAAGCTGAAGGCGTATGGGTTCAGGATCCTGAAGGTAACCGCTACATGGATATGCTGAGTGCTTATTCTGCAATAAACCAGGGACACAGACATCCTAAAATTATTGATGCTTTAAAGAATCAAGCAGACAAGGTTACTTTAACATCACGCGCGTTCCACAACGACCAATTAGGCCCATGGACAGAGCGTGTTGCAAAATTAACAGGAAAAGATAAAGTATTACCAATGAATACAGGTGTAGAAGCCGTCGAAACTTCCATTAAAGCAGCTCGTCGTTGGGCATACGATGTAAAAGGTGTGGAAGATAATAAAGCAGAAATCATCGCTGCAAAAGGCAATTTCCATGGTCGAACATTAAATGCGATTTCCTTGTCTAATGATCCTGATGCCACAAAAAGCTACGGACCATTCGTTCCAAATATTGAAAAGGTAGAATATGGTAACGCAGAAGCAATACGCGAAGCAATCACACCAAATACGGCTGCTGTCATTGTAGAACCAATCCAAGGGGAAGCAGGTATCATCATTCCACCAGAAGGTTATTTAAAAGCTGTTCGTGAAATCTGTACACAAAACAATGTATTATTCATTGCTGATGAAGTGCAAACAGGTTTTGCGCGTACTGGGAAAATGTTTGCTTCTGAGTGGGAAGGAGTCGTTCCAGACATTTTTGTTATGGGGAAAGCCCTGGGTGGCGGTGTATTCCCAGTATCTGCTATTGCTGCAAATAAAGAAATCATGGACGTCTTCACACCAGGATCACATGGATCCACTTTTGGAGGTAACCCGCTGGCAAGTGCTGTTTCAATTGCTGCGCTTGATGTACTGGAAGACGAAAATTTGGCAGACCGTTCCCTTGAACTTGGGGAATACATGATGAATGAATTAAAAGGGATTGAAAGCCCTAATATCAAAGAAGTTCGCGGTAAAGGTTTATTTATTGGTATAGAATTGACAGGACCTGCCCGTCCGTATTGTGAAGCATTAAAAGAAAAAGGATTACTATGTAAAGAAACACATGAAAATGTGATCCGTTTCGCCCCACCACTTATCATTGAAAAAGAAGACTTAGATTGGGCATTGAATCATATTAAAGAGGTACTGAAAGGGTAAGAACTTTATAACATCCATAGTACACCAAAAGGACCTGTTCTAAAGGGACAGGCCCTTTTTGCTATACACTGATTCCCTGTAGCTAAAAATTCCACTAATCCCTTACAGGTTGTCTTCTCCTTAATGGCTGCTTTTTTCCATAAGTCAAGCATCTCCACACCCATTCAAGTGGACCGAACAGGAAGTGTGAAAACCACCATTTGCTCAATAAAACCTGCAGACTGAAAATAATTACGACAAGCAACACCCCTGTGATAGGTCGAATAGAACCATAAAGACTAAAACCAATTCCATAAAACAGGATGAAACTCATGATCGATTGCATAATGTAGTTGGATAATGCCATGCGTCCAACATAGGTAAAAGGCTTCATCAATTGATAGCCAATCCTGGATTGAGCAAGTAATGTAATTGACAGGATATAAAACAGCGCGGATGCTGTTCCCCCAATATTATCCTGGATATAGGAAAACCAGGCAGGATTGTTGAATGTATATGGACCTAACTTCAGTAGCACAAACAATGCAAGCGCGATCAGCCATAATTGTATCAGCAACCGTTTATGTAATACCGGCTGATGGAGTATCCGTTTCTTGGCCAAATACATACCAAATAAAAATAATGGCAGCAGCATAAAGGCAAGAATAAAAAAAGTCATCCCCCCATTTGCAAACATCCAATCGTTATAATTTTGTGACCAGATATCTGTGATATTGCTGCTTTGATAGTTGTTCATTGCCTGGTTAATTTCAGATGTGAAAGTGAAATCCAGATAATTTCTGCTTGCATATAGTAAAAAGGTGAAAAAGCCGACACTGCCACAGAGTAAAGAAATTCCCCATATTAAGAGAGTTTTTCCTTTTACTTCCAAAAATAGCAATAACAGCAACCCAATCATTCCATACGACAGCAATATATCACCATGCCAAATCAAAAAAGCGTGAATCAGGCCAAATCCTATCAGGATGAGAAGTCTACGAAATAAAAATGGCCGTGGATGTATCCCTTTTTGCTTTACTCTTTCTTTCATTATCTGAATCCCAAAGCCAAACAAAATGGAAAATAAGGTATAAAAACTAGCTTGAAAAAAGATATCAATTATTATCAGCGTCCATTGATCCACCTGCGTGGTCCAGGCTTCTCCTTCTCCTCCATACATAAAATATGGTGCAGAGAAAGAGCCGACATTCACTATAAAAATACCAAATATAGCAAAACCGCGGGCGGCATCAATCCACTGCAGGCGGTTTCTTTCTTTTAAAGGTTTCATGTCATTATTCATCAATTCACCTCTTTTGTAAAAATTAGTCTCTTTATATTTTAGAAAATTCCCTATTTTTATTTATTCGCTTTTACAACTCACACATTCGAGTGTTAGCTAATTCCATGATATAATTAAAGTTATGATTAAGCTACTGAAAGAGGGTTTTAAGGGTGGGATTGATATGATGAATAACGATATAGGTTCGTCAATGGATAATGCTGAATCGGCTCTTGGAAAAGAACAAAATACGAATAACTTTTTCACAGATTTAAAGTTACTCGTTAAGTCGATTGTTTTAATCTTCAATGTGCTGCCTGCTTTTATTGGATTTTGGCTGGCACTGCATTTTACAAATACTTCTATTACGGAACAGTGGGATATTTTTCTTTTAACGATGTTTGGAAGCACGTTTATAATTGCTGGTGCACTCATCCTGAATAATTGGTATGATGCTGATATTGATACCGTGATGGAGCGCACGAAGCACCGTCCCACCGTGACTGGCAGTTTTTCACTCCAAACTGTTTTGACAATAGGAATAGCTGCATCGGTACTGGGCTTCATTCTATTACTGTTTACAACTTGGGAAGCAGCCTTCTATGCATTAGTCGGATGGTTCACTTACGTTATACTGTACACCATGTGGTCCAAACGGAAGTATACCCTGAATACAGTCATCGGGAGCATCTCCGGTGCAGTTACGCCATTAATTGGATGGGCGGCAATCGAACCGGCTTTTCACATTATTCCAATCGTTTTGTTCCTCATCTTATTCATTTGGCAAATACCGCATACGTTCGCAATTGCCATACGAAAATATGAGGATTATAAAGCCGCAGATGTAAAAATGCTTCCTGTTGTACACGGTATAAATGTTACGAAACGCCAAATGGTTATCTATATAAGCTGTCTGCTTCCACTACCATTTTTATTACCTGACCTGGGTACGACATTTATTGTAATTGCTACACTACTCAATATTGCCTGGCTGGTTTTAGGGATTCGTGGATTTTATACAAAAAATAATGAAAAATGGGCTTATGTGAACTTCATTTATTCTGTTAATTACTTAATGGTTCTGTTTTTGTTGATGGCAATCATCACATTGCCAGTTTTTGATTGATAGACATGCAAGAAACAAAAGCTCAGGAATCCTTGATCACCCCTAAGGCATAGATTTAAGCTGTGAACTCGGGCATGCGCGTTCTAGCTCATGCCCGAGTTCACAGCTTTTGACCTCAAGGGGTAGTCCGCTATCGCTGGCCCGAGGCAATTACTGACAAGGAATTGATATGCTGCTAAAAAACCGGAACAGGTTGCATCTAAAGGCAATCCGTTCCGGTTATTCATATTCTGAACGATTGATAAATAAGAGTTGTATAAAATAGATAAGTATACAGGCTGCAATGAAAAAGAAACCCCAGCCCAAGGTCTTCTGTTCAACAATGAGATAACTGTTGCACAATTGGGTTTCAGAAGCAATATACAACCACGCCATAATACCAAACAGTATCGAAAGACTAATATAAATTATATTTTTTCCTGTTTCACTAAGTTTCTTCCAGCTATCATATAGAGGAAGACCTGCCAGGAAGGGTAAACTGATAAATTTAAAGATTTCCACTGCTGGGATAGTCAGTGCTTCATCCATTGTGCGGGGAATCAGCCAGTAGATGACAATAATCATGAATAATATAATACCAGGTACTCCATTACTGTTCCATTTCCTGAAAAAACCAGGAAATTTCTTCTGCAGAAACGGGGTCATCAGCATACCTGCTATGACTAACAGTGGCATTTGCATATGCATATGAATTGCCATGATGGATTCGGCTAATGTAACGACAGGAGGAAGCATCAGGAAAACATATAACAATAATCCATACATTGCCTGTTTCATTCTACTCACCCACTTTTGTTTCCAGAATAGATGTAACTGTATCCGCAGCTGCTTCTATTTGTGTATAATCCATTACTTCAACTAAGCTTCCCATTGGATCTACCAGATAAAATGCAGAGTTATGTGTAAAGTGACCATTTCTATCCGGTATTACAATAACCCCGAATTTTTCTAATAAATGATCAAGTTCCTTCTGATCAGAAATCCTTGCCATCCGCCATGTTTCACCATCACTGCCGAAATAGGAACGATATTTTTCCAATGTGGTCGGGTCATCTCTTTTCGGGTCGAAGCTTATACTCAGAAAGACAATATCCTCACCAATATATTTCTCTGGGATAGATTGATAAACTTGCGCCATATTCATTTCCAATTCCAGACATACGTCGGTACAGGCTGTATAGATAAAAGTGATCATCACATACTTTCCTTCAAACTCCGTGAAAGGATACGTCCTCTCTTTACTGTCTTCCAGCGTTACCTCAGGGAATTCAGGTTTCTCTTCCCGCAGTTCATTCGTTCTTGCGGTTTCTAAGGTGTACGCCTGAAACCCGTCCGTTCCGATAAAAAACAGGATTCCCCCAAATGTAATAACCAGGATGACAGCAACAGTATTATACTTATTTTTGATCATCATGATCACATCCTAGAACTGATTTGTTTTGCATACTTAAGTAAGTCGAAAGAGACAGTCGTTCTATGAAATTGACTATCTCTTTCATACACATACCCCTTACCAAGTTCTGAATGGCGGTGATCCTGGAGGCGCATTAACAATCAGGTCTACAATTGGAATGACATACCCCATTGAGATAACGGCAATAGCCAATACAATCCAAAGCCCCCAGCGTTCGGTCCACTTTGGTGTTGCAGATGCGCTGTCTTCCGGTTGTGCAATAGGAAACGCTGTATGCCCTTTTGGTGCCTTTAACATGAGGTGGAAAACGATATAAACCATCAGTACAACACCTGCAAATAAGAGTGTTCCTCCAATTGCCAGCAAGAATAGATACGGATCCCAACCCAATGCGGTTGCGTTGTCTCCATAAGTGGAGTAAGAAGTTCTTCGTGGTGAGCCTAATACCCCAACCCAGTGCATTGCCCCGGACATAAACAGCATACCAACAAACCAGATAATGGTTTGAATAATTCCTAATCGATTTAATTTGGGGGTTAATTCCCGCTTTGATAAATATGGGATTAACCAGTACATGATACCAAAGAAGGTCAATACAACTGTTGTTCCGACCGTTAAGTGAAAGTGCCCGACTACCCACAAGGAATTATGAACAACTTGGTTTAATTGGTTATTTGTTTGCGCAATACCACCAGCTCCAGCCGGGATAAAAGCAATCATTGCTAACATTGGTGCAAGGAAACGAACATCGCTCCATGGCAGTTTTTTAACCCAGCCCAAGAGCCCTTTTGCTCCTTTTTTCCTTCCCGTACGTTCAAATACTGCAAACATCGCAAATGCTGTCATTAGTGAGGGAAAAGCAATGGATAAGCTCATAAATACGTGCATGAATTTCAATCCTTGGGTAAAACCGGGGTCAACAATCTGGTGATGAAATCCACCAGGAACGTTTAGAATAACTAACAGAATGACAACCAGGCGGGCCAGAGAGTCACTGAATAACCTGCCGCCAATCAATTTCGGTACAATTACATACCATGCTGATATTGCAGTTAAATACCAGACGTTTACAGCTGTATGTCCAAAGCTCCAGAACAATGTCCGACTAAGCATAACATTTACCGTTTCTGTCCATCCAAAAGCCCAGGGAATCAGCATTAGAACTTCAATCGTAACACCAATACTTCCAAGAAGTAATAAGAGATATGCGCCTACTGCGAAGAAAGAAAGCAATGGTAAATGCTGTCCTCGGTTTCTTTTTTTCCAACTGAACGCGTTGGTAAATACACCAGCAGCTGCAACCCAAATACCTAAAACAAGAAAGACCAGCCCGATATAGAACCATGGCGATGCTTGCATTGGCGGATAAAACGTGTACATAACTGATGCTGTACCCTGCATAATGGTTCCAACAACGAGCGCTGTTCCAAAAAGCATCAGCCCAAGTGCTGTCCATCCCATCTTTCTTACTTTTGGTAAAAGGCCTCCAAGTGTGTGCGAAACCCCAGAGTAAAAATATCCAGTCATAAAAAGCGTCGTAAATACAAGGACTAAAAGAACTCCGTGTGCTGTTAGGACTTGATAGTAATTCATCCATGCAGGTAATTCAAGAAGTCCTGCGCGATTAAGACCCTGAAGCAACCCCAATGTTCCTCCAATAAACAGGACGATAAATGCGATTGAAAAATAGGTTAAGTTAAGACGTGCATCTTCTTGATTTACACCCAGCTTTTTATTTGTCTTTTCTTTTAATATTTCTTTCGCTGCCATTTCCATGATATTTTCCCTCCTTCCTTTACTTAACTGTGATTGTCGTACTCATCATCTGGTGACCAACACCGCAATATTCATTACAAAGCACCAGATATTCCCCTGGTTCCTCAAATGTTTGAGTAATTGTCTGGATATGCCCCGGCATCACCATTGCATTTACATTTGTACCTGCAATCTGGAATCCATGTACGACATCTTTGGACGTCATCTTAAATGTAACTTCAGCGCCTGCTGGTACTTCAATTTCATTTGGTGTGAAGGTAAATGCCTGTAAGGTCATAACGACGTCATATTCATTATCTCCTACCTCAAAAACACCGGGATTATCAAAAGGTGCCGTTTCATCCACTTTCTGCGGATCGATGGTGTCGGTATCACTTGGAGGCCCCATCCCTTGAGCAAATGTTTGATAACCGGTAACAAACATGGAAAGCACGAGGATCCCAACACCCAAGACAAGCCATATCTCTTCAAACCGATGCATTTTCATACGATTACCTCCCTTATATCCTGATCATATAAATCACAAATAGTAATACTATAAAAAACGCAATGCCGCCTCCCACAAATACAATTGAGGAAAACAAGGCCCCCTTTAGTGAATGCTCATCTCTTTTTTCTTCATGTTCTTTTGGAGTCAGATTTTTTGTTGTTTCCATTGAAACCAACCTCCTTTGTTTTGGCTTAATTCAATCTTAATTGAAATGCATCATTCCATAAGTGATATAGATAACAGGACAATGTGATTTTCATCACTATTTGAGGGGAATTTGACAAATTAATGAATAGAAAACTTGGCATTCGCCAAGCCTTTGAGCGAATGCCAAAGCTCGCACTTATGCAGATAGGAAACGTTTTATACTTTCCTATCTGCCAAAAAAAGAAAGCCAACCTTCCATTAAGGAAGACTGACTTGTTTCTACTCGCTTATTTAGCTGGTATTTCGATAAGCAACTCCCTGGAAAAGAAATACAAATAGGTTTCTTTTACAGGCTGCTTCCAAATATGTTCAATGGCATAACGATAAAGATCCATTTGTGTCTCATATCGTTCAGTCAGTCTCTCTTTTACTTTATCCGTAATTTTTTCATCAATAGCGTCTGTCTTATAATCAAGAATAATCCAGCCATCTTCTTTTGGTATGACACAATCAATAACCCCTTGAATCAGTACATTTTCATCTATATCGGCAGCCCATGATGCATAAACCTCACTTGCCGGTAATGTGAGACTGAATGGCACTTCCCTATTTAATGAAGGAACTTTTATCATAAGGGAAGCAATACCGGACTTGTAAAATTGCTCAATAGCTTTCGTATCGATTATATCTGCTTCCTGCCTTGTCAGTATTTCTTTTTCTGCCATTGCCTCCACGTGTTCTTCTATTTCTGCAGCTGCAAGCGGCTTTGTCATTGGCAAATGCTGCATGGCAGTGTGCATTGCCGTCCCCTTTTCAGCAGAAGTAATCTTTTTTTGCTTCTGCATGAAATTTGGGCGCTTCACAATCGGTGCCTGAAAGCCTTGCACGAATTGATCAGCACTATATTCATCTTTTATTTCCCGTTGACGTTTAATTTCTGTCACGGTCTGTTTTGCTCTTGATTTTGCAGCTTCTTCAAATGGATATTGAAAGGACAAGCGGTCTTGTACAAATTGAGTCAAGTTTTCATCTTCTACTGTTACAGGCCGCCAGTTTGTAATATTTTCTTTTAGCTTTAATTCCGATTCAAGTGTTGTTTCATCCAAATTCGTATATTCACTCCCGTGCACAATAGAAACATCCCACTCTGATGGGTCAACTTGAATCTCATCCAATACCTTATCATTGATGTCTTCTATCCGTAATGTATTATTTTCCCTGTGGCGGATTAAAGCAGGACCTACCCAATCCAGGTATGTTTTTGAAGCGATACGAAAATGAGCTGGTAAAACCCAGTTGGCATGGTTCAGCATTTTTTGCCAGTTCTGTTGTTTTTTCTCAAAAGAGGCCACACTTCCTACCATAACCAATTTTTCCTTCGCTCTGGTCAATGCGACATAGAGGACCCGCATTTCCTCTGCTAAAAGTTCCCGCTTCTTCTCAGTTCTCAAAGCATGATAAAACAGAGTGGGATATGTGACCCGTTTTACAGGATCGATATATTTACTTGCAAAGCCTAAATCTTTATGCAATAAATATTTTTTATTTAAATCCTGCACATTGAACTCTTTATCCATTGCACCGAGAATAACGACCGGAAACTCAAGCCCCTTACTTTTATGAATGGTCATGAGTCGTACAACATCTTCCTGTTCACTCAAAGCTCTTGCGGCACCAAGATCATCCCCACGTTCCTCCATCCGCTCAATGAAACGAAGAAAGCGGAATAATCCTCGAAAGGAAGTAGATTCATAACCCCTGGCCCGGTCATAAAGCGCGCGCAGATTTGCCTGACGCTGTCTTCCACCTGGCATGCCACCAACAAAATCATAATAACCTGTAACTCGGTAGATATCCCAGATTAATTCAGATAACGCGCCTTGACGCGATGCCAGACGGAAATCCTCCAGCTGCTGAAGAAACCTTTCTACCTTTTCTGTGGTTGAACCAGTGTTTTGCTGTTTAAACTTTTTCAGCGCATCATAAAAAGCATGTTGTCTGCCTGCCAACCTGATTTGTGCCAGTTCATCTTCATTTAAACCAACAATCGGTGATCGGAGTACGGAAGCAAGTGGGATGTCCTGTCTTGGATTGTCAATTACCTTCAACAGACTGATCATAATTTTCACTTCAATTGCTTCAAAATACCCTGTGGAAAGTTCCGCATAAACGGGGATCCCCTGTTTTTTCAACTCGTCAACAATTGTCGGTGCCCATGTCATGGAACGAAATAAAATAACAATATCACGATATTGCAGGTCGCGTTGGGTTTGTGTTTCCTTATCAACAACTTGAAGCGGTGTATGGTTATTTTGGCCTATCCATGTCTTTATTTTTTCTGCATATGCCCTGGCTTCAAGCTGGGCTTTTTCCAGATCCTGATAATCTTCTTGTTCTTCAGAGACGTTTTCTTTCTCTTCAGTCGCTTCCCTGTCAATGATTAATAGTTCCGGATTTGGCGATATATGCGGCAAGTCATCATAAGATTTATTTGCATAAATCAGTTCAGCATCCGCATCATAAGCGATTTCTCCCAATTCTTCGTCCAAAATCTGGCGAAAAATATAGTTTGCCCCTGTTAAGACATGTTCCCTGCTGCGGAAATTTCTTGCCAGATCAATTCGTCTCGCAGGATCATTCACATCTGCATACCGTTTATATTTGTTAATAAACAGAGATGGTTCTGCATGGCGGAAGCGGTAAATACTCTGCTTAACGTCACCTACCATAAACATATTGCCGGAACCTGTCTGATCACTGATTAATGTTAAAATCGTCTCCTGTACAAGATTCGTATCCTGGTATTCGTCTACCATCACCTCGGTGAATTGCTGTTTAAACTGGTTAGCCACAACTGAGGGAACCGGTTTTTCTGGAGAAGATACGTGATCGTCAAGCAGCAATTGCAGACAATAATGTTCCAAATCGGAAAAGTCAACAATCGCCTTTTCCTTTTTTTGTTCCATGAAACCAGCCTTAAACTGTTTCACTATTTCAGTCAATTGTGTAATTACAGGTGCCAGTTCGCGCATATCATCAATATGACTGGTCAGATTACGGCTAAACCAATGATCCTTCATATCATTCCAGCGCTTTTTATAACTTTTTCTTAATTCTTGTACGTTTTTTTTCTTCTTCTCATCACATTCTGTACGTTTACCGGAAAGCTTCTTAAAGGAACTTGCTGCCATGAATTCCTGCAGCCCGTCCCAATGATGAAGATGTGCAAGTGCCCCCTGCAAGCTTTCCATATCTGAATCGATGGTATCTGCATACTGATAAGGTCCGTCACTCTCTTTTGTCAGCTCCATCGCCAATGTTATTTCTTCCTGAATAGCGTCAAGGTTATTCTTTACCTCGCGTTTGATGAGATCTAACCAGTCTAATTCCTCTTCCTGCCAATCTTCAGGGATATCATACGTTTTCGCCAGTTGATCCAGCCAATGATCGGGGTAAGGGTTTTGAACAGCGAAGTTATACAATTTCAGAATCAAATCTTCCAGCTGCAGATCACTTCTGTCACTTGAAAAACGGTCAACAACACGAAAGAAACGGGATTGTTCTACTTCTGCTGCTCCATACCATTCTTCAAACAAGTCATCCATCACTTCCTGTTTAATCAGATCTGCCTCCATATCATCCGCGATACGAAAAGCAGGATCGATATCAAGCAGATAGGCATATTGTCTTACCACATCCATACAGAACGAATGAAGGGTGGAGATGGAAGCCTTTTGCAACAAGGAAAGCTGCTTTTTCAAGTGGATGGAGGACGGATCATATGTCAATGCAGTTTCGAGTGCCAAACCGACACGACTCCGCATTTCCTGAGCAGCTGCATTGGTAAATGTGACAACAAGCAGCGAATCAATATCAACCGGGTGATTTTTATTAAGCAGCTTTTGAATAATCCTTTCAACCAGTACGGCTGTTTTCCCAGATCCGGCAGCTGCCGCTACAAGCACATCACTGCCGTCCGTATAAATGGCTTCTTCCTGTTCCTTTGTCCAATTAACCATCCTGCTCCTCCTCACCTAGTATTTTCCTTAATATTTCCTCATCCTTCATATTATTTAATTTGTGGTAATTGTTCGTTTCCAGTATCGGATCAAATTGACAGACAGAATGAAATGGACAAAACGTACAGGCCACATGTTGCTTATGCTGATATGGATTTAAATGTACTCCACCTTCTGTCATATCAACACCCGCATTTCTCATCAGCTGATGCATATGGTTCCTGAGACTGGAAAATGTATCCTGATCCGCGATTTTTGAATCACTGTAAAATTCGCCGCTTTTTTTAACTCCTGCAGGTACAATCTCACTTCGGCCCGTATCCAGCGAAGTATCCATTCGTCTCACAATCTCTTCTTTGGAGAGAAGTAAACCATCCATTTTATACTGCTTAAAAATTTCTCTTTCTATTGTCTCATCGTCCATTCTCCGATTACCGGAAATCATCGGGTTATGCACATGGAAATACAATACCCCTGCAGGTGTTGCTTTTTTTCCGAGCCACATTTCAGAATGGGATAAAACCACATCCAAATATGTTAGCATCTGCAAGGCCAATCCATAATAAACTTCGATCAGATTCAAGCCTTTTGAACTTGATTTATAATCAATGATTCGAAGGAACAGATTTTCTTCATTTAATGCTTTGTCTACACGGTCAATTCTACCTCGCAACAGTAGTTCATAGCCATTTCCAAGGGGCATCTGTAGTGCAGGAAGTTTTTCATTTATACCAAAACCAAGCTCCAGACCTACAGGTGAGAAGTTACTCTGCCTTGCCTGTTCACTTAAAATAAAGGCTGCGCGTGCAATAACCTCCTGTAGTTTTTGCTGAATATATTTATATCTGTTGGAACTGTGTAATATTTGATGCTGCAGAATCGGTGCTAAATTTCCTACCGCCTTTTGGGCATATGCATTGGTATCCTTTTGTGTTAATCCTGCAAAATCTTTCCCCTCCGCCTGGATCCATTCGGTAATTGTTTTCAATGCTTCATGAAAAAGCTGTCCAATGTCAGGTGCATCCAGCTTATAGGTTTTCCGCTCGTCCAATTGCAAACTATATTTCGCGAAATGCTGATAGGAGCATTTATAATAGGATTCCAATCTGGAAACACTTGCTTTTACCTGTTTGGGATATAATTTCTCTGCTGTTTCGGATGATAGATTAACAGGATTGTTCTCATAGTATAAACTCTGCAATATCTGATAAGTCGTACGATATTTCGTATGATTGTCAATATACCAGTTAAGTACATGCATCCAGACCGGCTTGACGGGATAGCCCTTACGACTCCTTGCTAATTGCGCTGTCAGGGCTGATCTTGTCTTTAATGGTGTTGTGATAAAGCGGTCTGCTTCCACCAGTTCATCCGGATCCTGTAATAAAATATAATCACAGCACACCGGGAATAATTCCTCCACGCGTTTAACAAGCTGTGACGGCATTTTCGATTTTCCTGTTTCATCACTTAACGGATAACTTATCCAAAGCCTGTCTTTTGCGGAGGTAAATGCAATATACATATAAAACCAGTCATCAAGTAATTGACGGCTGCTGCTATCTGCAAGCTTAAGGCCATGCTCCTCAAGCAGTCCTCTTTCCTTTTCATTGATCATTCCATCCGCGGGCGGTTTCATCGGCCAAACGCCATCATTAACACCTAAAAGAAAAGAACATTTGACACCGCTAATCCTTGAATGGTCAATCGTACCGACAATCACGTGATCGATACTTGGAGGAACGTGTGCAAATTTTAATGTCTCAAAACCCGCTTCTATCGTTGAACGAAATGTAGTCAGCGTCATCTTCTCATTGCCTGCCATTTCTACCATTTCATCAAATAATTGGATAACAGCGTCCCAGACTTGGTCTTGTTCCCGTCCTTTTTCAATTTCACCTTTATTGTCATAAAGTTCCCGTGTCTGCTCAAGCTTCTGAGGAACTCCAAGATCTTCCAAAAGCAAATAGGTCACTTCACATAATTCCCGGACAGTGCCTGCTTTTCTAATCTGCTCATCGAAGGATTTGAGTGCTTCAACTACTTGATAGCGATATTTATTTATCTTTGTTTGTATTTCTTTTTCAGCATCTGTTTGTGCTGTCTGTTCAAACCCGCGGAATCGTTGAAACTCCCACTCTTGTTCTCCCATCCAGCGTCTACGCGATCGAATACCGTATTCAAGCACATAATTTTCCAGTTCATCAATCGCATCATTCGTTAATGGAAAATCACGGTCGGTCGATGGGATGAATCCGGTTTTTAACACACGGAAAATGGCGTCATAGCGCCAGTTCCCTTCCACAATATCCAATACAGACCGAATGAACTCAATCAATGAATGATTCAGCATTGTTCTTTTCTCATCAATGAATACAGGAATATCATAATCACTGAATACCGTATCAATCAAATCATGATACGTATCTGTTTGTCTGATGAAAACAGCGATATCCTGAAAACGATAATGCTCCTCACGTACGAGACGGATAATTTCCTGCGCGGCACCTTCTACTTCTGCCCGCGGATGAACTGCTTCGGCAATATTTATAGGTACACTTCCTTCATAACCAGGTGCGGGCCTCACATTGAAATTCTGTTCAAGATGTGCAAAATACGGGCGATTCCTGAATTTCCCATACTCTGGTTCCATGCGGAGGGGCTCTTCAAGATGGATCTGGTTTTCATGTGCTATTTCCTGCAGGACCTGATGAGTTTCTGTTGTCTGGTAAAACAGATCAAGTTCAGAAACCGCTGAACCCGCCTCCGCATCTACAGTTAAGGTGATTGTGACAGACTTACATTTTTTCATTAAGGCTTCAACGACAATCAGCTCTTTTGGTGTAAACCGGTGAAACCCATCGAAATAAATTTCAGCATCTTCCAATAATGTGGATGCATTGATTTTGTTCGCCAAAAGATCCAACTGATCCTCACTATCAATATAGTTATCCTTTAATGCAGCGATAAGCCTTTCATAAATATATACCAGATCTTCCAGTTTATTTGCTAACGCAGCCTCTCCAGGCTCTTTATGTACATATTGTTTTATTTGTTCGATTTGTCCATGGAGTATTTCCGGTGACACATCATACCGTTTAAATTCTGTAATCATACGCTCCAATTGATTCAGAAATCCCTGCTTCTCCATTGCCTTTTGAAAAGTGAGCCAATCGCCCTGCTTTTCTTCGATTATTTTACGAAGCATCATCTGAATCCCAACAGAACTGATAAATTGTCTTGTTCCTCCGCCAGTTTCCTGCATTACACGCCATGCGAGACGGGAGAAACTGACAACCTGGGCGCGAATACTCCCTTCAATCGCCTTATCATTAAATAATTCATATTCCTGCTGAAATGTCATTTGATCCGGGACGATGTAAAATAGCGGCGGGCCTTGCGGATTATCCAATAACTTTGCCTTTATTTCATCCAATACTCTGCCGCTTTTTCCTGTTCCGGCTCTCCCCAATAAAAATCGGAGTCCCATCATACATCCCCCATTTATAGAAAATAGCTTATTGCCACATCTCTCTGATAATAAGCCTTTGCCTGCACTTATGCGGTAAGATAGCTATATACTTCTTTAACTGCCAAATAAAAGCTTCTATCTTCAGTTTAACAAAGATAGAAGCTTCGATACAGCTATTTGCCAAAGGATAATTGTCCTTGAGAAAGCGGCCAGTATTTAATTCCTACCTTTCCAACAAGCTGTTCTGTTGAGACGAAACCAAATGATCTGCTGTCCAGGCTGTCATCCCTGTTATCTCCCATTACAAATAATTTTCCTTCAGGTACCTTTTGCTTTCCAGTTACCTCTGTTAGTGTAAAATTCTCTGTAAAAGGCCTTGAATCACTTGCCTTTGCAAATGGCTCCAGATATTCCTCTTCTATATACTCTCCATTAACATAGAGTCTGTCATCTTTAAATTCTATCTCATCACCAGGGAGACCGATCACACGCTTCACATAATCTTCTTTCTCATTTGCATGAAATACAATGACTTCAAACCGATCAACATCTTTCATGTCATAGATTACTTTATTTACCATCAGTAAATTCCCATCATATAATGTTGGTTCCATGGACTCACCATCCACCACATAACTGGCAAATAAAGTGGATCGAAAAACAAGTGCCAATACAATACCAACAAGGATTACCGAAATTATTCTACGATAGTTTCTTTTTTTCATCTTTCATCTTCCTCCAGGGTTATTATCTGTTCATCATCATAATACCCTGTCTGCAGAATTTTAACCCTTGTCGGAGTTGATATCAGCTTTTAATTTACCCTTTTTCTCTAATGTTTTTTCAATATATTTACCTACCACCCAGAACAATAGAATACATAATACAACGACAATTGTCTTTACAGGATTTTGGGCAAACTCCATAATACTTGAACCGATATAGGAGATCGAAAAAATCATAACAGCTTTCCCTAAAATTACGGCAAGAATAAACTGCTGGATGCTGACTCTTGACAGACCGGCAACTACATTAATTACCGAAGAAGGAGAAAACGGGAAACACAATAATAAAAATAGCGGGCCAAATCCATGCTGTTCTACCCAGGTAGTTACTCTTTTGACCTGTTTATTCTCACTTATTTTTCTAACCCATTTCTTATTTGCAAGTCTTCGAATAATCAAGAAGACGATTATTGCACCACTTGTAGCGCCAATCCAGGACAAAAGAAAACCTTCCAACAATCCATATGCTGCGGCATTTCCAATAACGAAAACCACTAACGGCAAAAACGGCAGAAACGCTTCAATAAACGGCAATAAAATCCCTGGTAACGGACCTAAATTTTCATACTCACTGAGCAGATGCAAAATAAATTCTTCAAATCCCTCAGTTTCAATCATTTTTCTCCAATCAGAGAAGATGGTGTTCATTAAGTACATATAGTCTAACTCCTCATATGTATAAAACATTATGTAATTGTTAATTTCTGTTACCTTTATTTTAATGCAGACTGATAAATATGCATAGTGATATGAAGTAGTTAGCCACTTCCTTTTCATTATACAATTTCATTTTATTTTTATTTCATTTTAGCATATAATAGCAAGCAAGGGAACTAATGTTCTGTAAAAGGGAGGTTTCACATTTATGCGTTATCTGAATGATGAGGAGTTACAGCTGGCTACACGTTTCCTGTTTCTTTCCATGGCAATGGTTGTAATCAGGCAGGATATTACACATATCCAAAGAGGAACATTTAAAATTAAAGAGCCTTATCTTGATATGCTGGAAAAAATGACATTTGAAGCGGCAAATGAGCGCAGACAGTTGCGAAAAACAATGAATACTAGAAATCTTCGTGTCGTTACACTAAACAAAAATGATTCCTTTTCATCTTTTCTTTTTCTTTGCCAGGGCCGGGAGGAAAAACGGAATTACTTCAATCCTGCCATTCGCAAAAAAGTAGAAACTATTGTACGTGAACTTATGGCAAAGGTGACTCTGCCACAATATCAGTCACATGCCTCTTCAAATACTTAAGCCTGCTCCCCAGTTGATAACGATAATGAGCTGTGCGTTGAACCTGATTCCATATCGAGCCATAAGAGACATCAACAAAAATACGTTTGCCATTCTTGAAAAGAATCTCCGTGGTGTTGTTCCCTGCTTTTTTCACTTGTTTTATGTGAGAATGGGCAATCCATGAACATTTAGGATTTGTTGGTGAGGTAGTCGGAAAAAAATACATTCCGCATGAAGGATCAATCGAAATCGGGGCTTTATATACGAAACCACTAATTGCCCGTGTTCCTTTTTGCCTTTCTTTGAGGTTTACTCCAAGATATTTGCATGCATCATCGATAATTCTGGTTGGTGAATGGTCAACAGCATATTTCACTTCTTCTTCCAAAATAAATGTTTTTAAATTACCATCTTTATCCTGTTCAATAAAAATTGCCATTGTCATTGGAGTAACTTCGTAGATTGGTGTATAAAAGTCAGTTTCATAATACATTTTTAACATCCTTTCGTTTGAAACGAAAAGGAAGTGGCTTATTTATAATTTACCAAATCTGTAGTAAAAAAGAAACAAAAAAACAAAAACTTTCGAAAAAAATGCAAAACTATGTCCCTATTTGGGTTTTCATGTTAAGGAAGCAAGACACTTTATTCGATTCCTTACCTGCAACAAATCCTTTTATTTATGATGGCCTAATTAAGAATGATTCATACCCCATTAGAAAAATATTCCATAATAATGAAGGTGTTTTTAGACAGTAGATGGATAATATCACAGGGCTGTTTTCTAAAAGATTGGGACTGCGATTACTCGTCCCACCGTAATGATTTGGGACTGCGGTTACGCCTCCCACCGAAGACATTTGAGGCAACGCCTATGTGACCAACATCGTGTTGGCCCGAGGTTGAAGCTGTGCCCTAAGGTACGCAGGCGGTCCGCAGCGAAAATCAACCGAGCAGTTATGTCGCGTTTTATATCAACTACGAGGATTAAAAGCAACAAAGTTTACGAATAGAGCGCCTTATCACAAAAGGGCTGTCCCAAAAAGGTTTAACCATTTCGGGACAGCCCGTGTCACTTTAATAGATTAAGTTAATAAAGTCTTCTTTTGAAATCTTCCCTAGATAATGCGGTACATCCACATCAGCCAGTGCTTCTTCAAGTGCTTTTCGTTCATGACGAACGCCGATTAATTTGTCCTCCAACTCGCTTATATTTCCAATACCGAAAAAGTCTCCATATATTTTGCAGTTTTCAATCAGGCCATTTTTTACATCGAGACGAGCATCTACAAGGCCTGCATCGAATTTATGTGATTCTTGAATATTAAATGCCGGGGATTTACCATAGTTCCACTCCCATTTTTGATAACGGTCCTTGGAAATTTGATGGATTTTTTCCCAATCTTCATCGGTAAGTTTATATTGAGGAACTTCACTTAAATCTTCTACCTCAAAGACATGACGAAGAATAATTTCTTTAAATTCCTCCACTGTAATTTTTTCTTCAAGATATTCCGATATATTTGCGACTCGGCTGCGAACGGATTTGATTCCTTTTGATTCAATCTTTTCTTTTCTTACATTTAGAGCGGAAACAACATTTTCTATTTCCGAATCAAGCATGAGTGTACCATGGCTGAACATGCGTCCCCTTGTAGAGAACATTGCATTTCCCGAAATTTTTCGTCCTTCAACAGCAAGGTCATTTCTGCCGTGCATTTCTGCTGGAACACCCAATTTATTTAAAGCATCCACAATAGGCTGGGTGAACTTTTTGAAGTTTTGGAAGCTTTCACCGTCATCCTTTGTTATAAAACTGAAATTCAGATTCTGTTCATCATGGTAGACCGCTCCTCCACCGGAAAGACGACGAACAACCTTAATTCCATTTTTATCAACATATTCAGTGTTAATTTCCTCTACAGAATTCTGATTTCTTCCAATAATAATGGAAGGCTTATTAACGTAAAATAATAAATACGTATCTTTTTCTCCAAAGTTTTCTAAAATGTATTCTTCAATGGCCAAGTTAATCATTGGATCTGTAATGCCCTCGTTATCTATAAATTTCATTGTATAGTTCCTCCTGGTTAATATGGTCTAATTATTAGTTTAATGTAATTCGTTATTTCAATCAAAAGATAGACATTCATTTACTCCAGGTGAAACCTTCGCTCGCCAAATAAACAGCACCTTTAAAATATTCTTTCGCTTCCTGGACAAGTTGTTTATTATTACCATACTGCGGCAAATGGCTTAGCATTAATTCTCCTACATTTGCATTTTCAGCGATAGCTGCTCCTTCTATACTCGTCATGTGTCCAGCCTTCGAGCCATCCTGCCCTGCATAAAAATTACAATCAGTAATGAGTAAATCCGCCCCTTCAGAAAATGGAAGCCATTCCTCTTTATAACCCGTGTCAGCCGTATAGACGATCACACTTTCTCCATCTGTAATCCGCATCCCGTAACAAGGAACCGGATGGTTTGTTTTAAGGAAAGTAATCGAAAAAGGACCGATGTTCAAAGGCTTTTCAGGCTGATATGGCACACCCTTTGTATACTGATGTGTTAGGGCGTCAAACCCTTCCCTATCTTCCATATGCCCATAAATCGGAAGTTCTTTTTTTGAACCAGTTACATAAAATTGCACCAACCTGGCATATTGCAACACACCGATATCAGCAATGTGATCATGATGATAATGCGATAAAATGACTGCATCAAGATCAGATACTGATTTATAGTATTGTAATTTTGATAAAGCACCACTGCCTGCATCAATTAATAATGAAAAATCTTTCTTTTCCAATAAATAGGCAGAAGTTGCGCCACCCGGGGCCGGATAACCTCCCCAACAACCAATAACGGTTAACTTCATTTTAAAAATCACTCCATTTTCTTAAAATTTGTTGTAACACAGTGTTGACATTATACATACTGTTATATTACAATAGGTTTAACAAATTAAAGGAGAGGATACACATGATTAACGTACTTGAATTTTTCAGAAATTTGCCAAGAAAGAAATGCCATCATTGCGGACATGACATTGTTGAAAAGGCTGATTGTTACGGAAATTTATGTGACGAATGTGAACATCCAGCCTTATAATAAGTAAATACCGTCATTTATACTGTACTACAACAATTATACATTCATCTACCGGCAGCTATTTTATAGTTGCTTTTTTTTTTGCGGTTAAACAACTATAAAAATATCAAGCCAATCGTTGTATTATGACAAATTTAAACTGGCCAGATAGTCTGGCAGCATGTTATTCGGACGGATATAAGTAATGTTTTTGTAGATTATGCCGATGTCCGGTTTTACGGAGGCGATGTTCTCGTACATTATGGCGAGGTCCGGTTTTATGCAGGGATGTACTCGTACATTACGGCGATGTCCGGTTTTACGGAGGCGATGTTCTCGTACATTATGGCGAGGTCCGGTTTTATGCAGGGGATGTACTCGTACATTACGGCGATGTCCGGTTTTACGGAGGCGATGTTCTCGTACATTATGGCGATACCCGGTTTTACGGATCCGATGTTCTCGTACATTATGGCGATACCCGGTTTTACGGATCCGATGTTCTCGTACATTATGGCGATACCCGGTTTTATGCAGGCGATATTCTCGTACATTATGGCGATGTCCGGTTTATGCAGGCGATGTTCTCGTACATTATGGCGATACCCGGTTTTATGCAGGGGATGTACTCGTACATTATGGCGAGGTCCGGTTTTATGCAGGGGATGTACTCGTACATTACGGCGATGTCCGGTTTTACGGAGGCGATGTTCTCGTACATTATGGCGATACCCGGTCTTACGGAGGCGATGTTCTCGTACATTACGGCGATACCCGGTCTTATGGAGGCGATGTTCTCGTACATTATGGCGATACCCGGTCTTATAGAGGCGATGTTTTCTTACATTCATTATAGAGAAACCCAAAAGCCGGTTTCAAGCAAATTATCCATCTCGAAACCGGCTTCTTATCTATCCCTTTAAAAATTTCAATACATCGTGAACTGCTTTTTCCCCTTGATCGATGCAGTCAGGTATTCCAACACCATCATAGGAGCTGCCTGTTAGAAATACACCAGGCACATGCTGGTGAGCCTCTTTGCGTACTTCAGCAATCCGTTCCAGATGTCCTACGTTATATTGTGGTCTTGCATTCCTCCAGCGTGTGATCACACGGAATTCAGGCTCTGATTTAATTTTCATCGTTTTATTTAAGTCATCCAAAACAACTTTTGTAATTTCCTCATCCGTCAAATCAACAACGCCCTCATCATTGGGTCTGCCTACATAACAGCGCAGCAAAATTTTTCCGTCAGGTGTTGTAGTTGGCCATTTTTTATGTGTCCATGTACATGCGGTTATACGGTAATTACTGTTTCTGGATACAAGAAAACCTGTACCGTTGATATCTTTTTTTATTGCAGACTGATCAAATGCCAGTACAACATTTGCCGTCGATGTAGCCGGTATTTCATGAAATGTTTTAAAGAAGTCATACTGGCTGAACATTTTCGGTACAGTAAAATGTGGTGCAGCCATAATAACCGCATCCGCTTTATAAACTTCACCATTGCTTAATAAAAGATGGTAACCATGCTCCTTTTTTTCCACATGATCTACAGCAGCGCTAAGTGTAACTGTACCTTCCTCTAATGCTCCCCCAAGACGGTCAACAATTGTTTCCAGTCCACCTTCAAAGGAGAAAAATGCCCCGGAAGGATTTTTATCTTTACTTTTTACTGGCTTGGGCATTGTTTTTTTCAAACCTTTTATCACACTACCGTATTTCTGCTCCAAATGATAAAAGTTAGGGTAAGTCGCTTGCAGACTCATCTTATCAATATCTCCGGAATGAATACCTGATAATAGTGCCTCAACCTGATTTACCAGCAATTCATTTCCGAAGCGTCGCCGGAAAAAGGAACCAAGCGACTGATCCTTGGCTTCCTTGCCTTTGGGCAAAGCTAAATCTGCTAATGCACGAAGTTTCCCTTTTGGTGACAGTAGACTGGAAGAAAACATAGCACGTGTACTTTTAGGAACTCCCATAAATGTCCCTTTTGGCATTTGATGTAATTTATTTTTCACTAAAATATAGGATTGTCCTGTTGCATTTCGAATTACTTTGTCCTGGAGGCCCAATTCTTCCACAAGCTTCATGGCGGGCTGTTTTCTTGCCAGGAGTGAATCAGGTCCTTGTTCAATAGTAAAACCATCCCGCTTCATTGTTTTAATTTTACCACCTAATCGATCACTGGCTTCAACTAATTTCACATCATATGGGAGGTGGTTTTCTTTGATTTCTTTTTGCAAATAGTAAGCAGCGGATAATCCTGTGATTCCGCCACCTACAATGACAATATTTTTCTGTTCCATTACACTTCACGCTTTGTTTTTTTCAACACAACATTTGCCAATGTGTCAATGAACAATGGGTTAACATTCGGCATTTCCGGACGGTAATAATGAGCACCTAATTCGTCACATACAACCTTGCATTCATAATCATTGTCATATAAAACTTCCAGGTGGTCCGCAATAAACCCTACTGGTGCATAGACAAATGATTGATAGCCTTCCTGTTCATAAAGTTCACGTGTTAGATCCTGTACGTCAGGTCCAAGCCATGGATCAGGAGTATTTCCTTCACTCTGCCAGCCAAGGGCATAATTTTTAATCCCGGTTGCTTCTGCGATAAGGTCAGCTGTTTCTCTTAATTGCTCCGGATACGGGTCACCGTTTTGCAGAATTTTCTCCGGCAAACTATGTGCGGAAACAATCAGGACGGCTTTATCCTGTTCTTCTTTTGACATTTGATCATAGATTGCTTGAATTCTGTCAGCCCAAAGTTTAATAAATCCGTCCTCTGTATACCAGCTTTCCACTGATTCAATGGTAATTCCATGTTTATCCGCTTCATCATTTGCCCGTGTATTGTATGATTTCACACTGAATGTTGAGTAATGTGGTGCCAACACGAGTGAAACTGCTTCATGAATACCGTCTTTTGCCATTTCTTCCACCGCATCTTCTATAAACGGTTCGATATGCTTTAAGCCGATATATGCTTTAAATTCATATTCATCCTGTCGGGCATTCAAATTAGCTTCAATCGCATGTGCCTGTTGATCTGTGATTGCTGCCAATGGGGAAATTCCGCCAATTGCTTTATAGCGGTCCTTCAAATCCTGAAGCGCGTCTTCTGCCGGTTTTCTGCCATGACGTATATGTGTATAGTATCGTTCAATATCCTCTTCCTTATATGGTGTTCCATATGCCATTACAAGTAATCCAATTTTTTGTTTTCCCAATTCCAACACCTCATTTTAACTCTTTTTATTATTTTTCCTTGGAATAAGTATGAATTAATTCAGTCAGTTTCTTTAATGTTGCCGGCTGAATATCAGGTGTAACACCATGACCTAAATTAAATACATGATTGCCATCCTGCAATCCTTCATCCAAAATTGCTTTCGTTCTTGTTTCAATTGTTTCCCATTCTGTCAATAAAATTGTTGGATCCAAATTGCCCTGGAGCACCTTTGTTACCCCTAGTGCACGCGCTTCTAGAATTGATGTACGCCAGTCCAAACCGATTACATCAACAGGAAGGTCATTCCACTCCAACAACAGATGACTGGCTCCTACACCAAAAATAATCAGCGGTACATCATGTCGTTTCAGTTCCGAGAAAATTTTTGTCATCACCGGTTTGATGAAGATACGGTAATCTGAAGCATTCAACGCTCCAACCCATGAATCAAAAATTTGGATTGCTTTGACACCGGCCTCAATTTGTGCCTCAACATAGGTTATCGTCATGTCTGCCAGTTTATCCATTAAAGCAAACCAGGCCTTTGGTTCACGATACATAAAAGCTTTGGTTTTACTGTAGTTCTTGGAAGGACCGCCTTCAATCATGTAACTTGCCAAAGTAAATGGCGCCCCGCTAAAACCGATTAAAGGAACCTCCAGCTGTTCCTTTGTCAGCAGACGAATCGTGTCCAACACATACGGCACATCTGCTTCTGGATCAATCATTCCCAATTTCTCAACATCCTGATAGCTTGTAATCGGATTATGAATAACCGGACCAATACCGGACTTTATTTCTACATCCACCCCTAGTGATGGCAGTGGCGACATGATGTCCTTATAAAGAATTGCTGCATCGGTGCCATACTGTTCAACAGGAAGACGTGTGACATAAGCACATAGCTCAGGTTGGTGTGTAATTTCAAATAAGGTATATTTTTTCTTCAATTCACGGTATTCCGGTTGCGACCTTCCAGCCTGGCGCATAAACCAGGTGGGAGTATAATCTGTTTTTTCGCCTTTATATGCTTTAATAATTGTATCATTTATGTTTTTTGCCATATAACTCACCCTTTTTTACGTACTTTGCTCCATTTTTCACTATATAGCTTTATTTCTCGACTGTATAGAAAATCCAGCTGATTGTCATGAATTTGTCTAAATTACCCGGTTAATCGTACTGTATTCGACTTCTCCCCTTCAAGCTTTGTTAAAGGATCATACGGTACAACATAATAACGATGGGATTGAAAGAGATCCGTTGTGCCTATTTCAAACTCTGTCTCCCCTTCCACTTCTCCAACCCGCTCATCTATCCCCTCTTTCTCGCGATAAACCCTGTACACAATACGATTATCATCCGTCCCCTGCCATGACAGTTTTCCTTTAACCAGTGAAATACCTCCAAACGTTAAACTCCCTTCCAATGACGTTATTTGCGGCAATTTAATAGGTTCCGGCAGTTTTTCTACACCATCGGGCTTTGTAAACTGTTCCGGAAGCGGCTCGGTTTTATCCATTTCTGTCAGTATTGCCTTAGTTAAACTCGTTGGATACGCACTACCTTCTTTTAGATAATGATCTTCATCTGATACGTCATAGCCCATCCACGTGGCCATCGTATAATTTGGCGTATAGCCTACAAACCAGGCATCCTTTACTTCCCCTTCCGCTAAAGGATGCTGAGTAGATCCCGTTTTTCCAGCCAATGCCTTTGGATATTCACCAGATGCAGCTGTCCCGCTTTCCACGGTAGCCTGCAGCATTTCCGTCATATTCCACGCTACCTGGGAACTGAAGACCTCTTCTACTTGCGGGCTGGACTGATAAATTAATTCACTATCCTGGTCAAAAATCTGATCAATCGTATAGGAGTCAATAAACGCACCACCGCGGTCAAACGTGCCATAACTCTCCATCAAATCCAACGGGGCTATCCCCTCTGTCAATCCACCTAAAGCAATTTCCAATCCATCATCCTCTATATCAATACTCATTTTTTCCAGGTAATCCTTTGAATAATCAACCCCGATTTGGTCAAGCATCCATACAGCTGAAGTATTTTTGGAATTTTTTATAGCGTCAAACATTGTGACAGCTCCGGCAAATTGCCCATCAACATTAGATACTGTATATTCATCCATCTGCTGATCCGGGATTACCGCATATGGTGAGTACTTTTCAGATTGCATCATTGCAGGTCCATATACCGCGATTGGTTTCATAATCGAGCCAGGCTGTCTTGTTACCGTAACGCGATTAAGATCTCCAAGCTGATAATCCCTCCCGCCAATTGCAGCGATAGTCTTACCTGTGTCCTGCTCCATCATTACAAAAGCACCTTCTGCTCCGGCTGTACTTCCTGGAAAATATGCCTCGTTTTGAAATTGTTGATAGGCAATCTTTTGTGCATCTTCGTCCATGTTTACAACAATTCGATAACCCCCTCGTTTCAGTTCATTAATTGAGAGTTGATGCTCCTGAGCTGCTTCTTTCATAACAAGGTCAATATAGCTGTCAACCCATGGATTTGTTTCTCTTTCCTCAATGTTTAGGCCTAGTGTTTTTCCTTCTTCCTGGACCCGCTCCTCTGTCGAAATCACACCGGTACTTTCCATTGACCTTAGAACCGTATTTCTTCGATCCAATGCCTTTTCCGGATGGTTGATTGGCGAGTAGCCATTTGGAGCCTTCGCAAGTCCAGCCAGCATTGCTCCCTCTGCTACCGTTAAATCACTGACATTTTTTGAAAAGAAATAATTGGAGGCTTTTTCGATTCCATATATACCATCTCCAAAATAAATCTCATTTATATAAAGTTCCAAAATTTCCTCTTTCGCTAATCTCGTTTCCAAATAAACTGCTGCCATTGCTTCCTTTGCTTTACGTGTCCATGTCTTATCATTATATAAAAATAGGTTTTTTGCCAGTTGCTGGGTAATCGTACTTCCACCCTCCACTTTTCCCATGGCAAGAATATTTCGGTAAACCGCACGGACAACCGATTTAAGATCAATACCTTTATGCTCATAGAAACGCCTGTCCTCAATGGCTATAAATGCATTGTGGACATGCTTCGGCACTTCTTCAAGCGGTACCGGGTTCCGGTTTTCATTATATAACTCCCCGATTATTTCCCCATCCGTTGTCTCAATAGTTGTTGTGGCATCCAAAATCAAGTCCGCTTCATTAACGACAAGCTTACCGCCAAATAATATGGCAGCATAGCCCAGGATTCCCAATAGGAGTATCATTCCAATGACAATTGCCGTCAGTTTTATTCTGTACGCAAAGGAACGTGGATTTACTTCATCCTGCTGATATTTTTTAAACATTTGTTCACCTCTACACATTTACCTATTCTATTATACGACAATTTTCTACAATCGAAAAGTATTAATACCTCATATTAGTTAATAATTATTTTAAATTGATTTGACTTGACTACCACCTTATCAGGTAGGGTACTATGGAAGTAAATAATATTTAAAACTGGGTTTTTCAAAAGAGTGAGCCTGAATTTATGCAGTGAGAAAGGAGATAACAGAATGAAAGCTTATATGACAATCGGCACGCAGGATTTTTTAGAAAAGCTTAAGGAGCAGCATCCAGGAATTAATTTTTATCTGATGAATAGCAGCTCCGGCACACTGGCTTATTATGAAAATGAGGCCAAAAATATATTTGCGTCTGGCAAAGAATATGAAGTGATTATTAATAATGGTGATGTCCAGGAAGAAGGATATGTCGTAATGAATAACATTCCTGTCACAGATGATGGGAGACCTGCCTTTGAGGACGGCTTCAAAAAGCGGAGAAATGCAGTAGATCAAATGCCAGGTTTCCAGGCTTTCCGTTTTCTACGGCCCGCCAAAGGCAATACGTATGTCGTATTCACACAATGGCGCTCCGTGGAAGACTTCGAAAACTGGAAGAACTCAGAACAATTTAAAAAAGCCCACGAGGGACAGGGAACAAAGCCACCAGCCTATTTCGCAGACAGACCTTTCATTACAACATATCACATGGTGGAACCGGAGGAATAAAAAAAAGCTAACTAGTATCTGGCTAGTTAGCTTTTTTAGGCAGTTAAGAAACCAGCATGGCGGCTAAGCGCATGCCGCCACCATCTATAATGAAAACAGCTAATATAACTAGAAGGCTGCCATCTAAAAGATTTATTGCCCTGACATAAAAGATATAAAGTACGACATAACTTTATCGTGATTTCGCTTCTTCCATTTCTTTTGAACCTGAGTGCTATCACAATCGCTTCGGCAGAATACTTCGCTTTCCGTGGGCACGGCCTCAGCCTCCTCAGAAGCAAAGAATGCTTCTTCCGGGGTCTTCAGACACGTGCTGTTCCCACAGGAGTCTACGTATTCTGCCTACGCTTAGAGTAGTGTTCTGATTATAGAAAGGAAAAAGCTCATGAAATTTATTTTTCATGGACGTTTTCTCCCTTAAACAGAAAGCTATTTTAAGCTGCTTAAAAAATGCGAGACTCCAACGGGAAAGGAACAGTCTGAAGCGTTCCCCGTGAAAAGCGAGTGTTTTTTTAGCAAGCGGTGGACTAGAACCCATTTTGTAAAGGATGAGAGAAAGCCACTGTTAGGTTACGTCGCATTTTATATTAACTGCGACGTTAAGGAGCAACAAAATTTACCATAAGAGCCAACCATAAAGGCAGAATCTTGGTTCAAGGTGGATATATTGAGTAATTTTCCCATTCTAATAACAGTTGTTTTCATACAAAGTATAAAACTTTCTTACTGCATAAGTGTGGTCTTTTAATTCAATACATACTGATTAAAGAACGACCGAAAGTTTTCTTCAGGATGAGCACCGGTAATCCGATCAACTTCTTCACCATTTTCAAAATGAATTACTGTTGGTGTTGCTTCAATACGATATTCCGCCCATTGATTTTCAAATTCTAAAAGATTTAATTTCTTCAACTCAACATCCATTTCTTCTGTTAATGGTACAAGCATTGGAGTCGTTTCCTGACAATATACACATGTTGGACTATAGAAATATACGGTCGTTGGTTCCCCGCTCTCTACTTCCTCTTTTAACTCATCGGGCATGATTTGATTGCCATAATTCGGATCATCCAATTGATCAATGGTAGCCTGATCCAGATCTTTCGCTCCATAGGGATTATCACTGTTTTCGACAGCCTGATTATTTTGATAGTTTGTCATGAAAAACAATCCTACAAATAAAAGGACGATAATTCCGCCAAAGATTAACATTTTATTTCTCATTGTCTATTTCTCCTTCTGTTGTTTAAGAATGATAAGATGCAAAATAAAGATAATAATAAATGCAGTTCCTGCCAAAAACGGAATCGTAATGAAACCAAAATATTCAACATATTTTAAGTTACATGCCACGGGACCGCATCCTTCACCGGCATCTTTTAATACTGGCAGGTTCTGAACCAAATAATGGTAGATGGATACAAGCATACCAATCCCACTTAAAATCAATCCCGGCAACGCGATAGAAGTATCCCTTTTTACTAACGCCACCCCATATATGATTATCAATGGGTACATGAATATTCGCTGTATCCAGCAAAGTGCACATGGAACATACCCCATAATTTCCGAATAATATAAACTTCCGGCAGTAGCAATGACTGCCATACCCCAAATCAGAAACAATAGGTTTTCAACAGTTTTACTCTTTGCATTAGTCATAAGGTTGTACCCCTTCTTCTATAAATCTCAATAACATTATACAAATAGTATAAAGGAAAAACAAAGTGTTCGCTTCATAAAATAACATTGTTGTGACATTTTCTTGAACAACAAGGTAATTACGATGTTGTCCGATACTGCTGAATTCTTCTATACAGATCGATAAGGCTAATCAATAGAAGGAATCCGATGAACAAACCTCCCACGACATCGGTCAAATAATGGACATTAATGAAATAGCGGCTGATGCCAATCAAGAATATGATTAAAGCAAAAAATAACTGCGTCCAAAAGACTGCTTTGGTTGATGATATTTTTTTAACCAGGAAAAAAGCCAATAACCCATAGCAAACCATGGAAATCATTGCATGCCCTGAAGGAAAACTGTAACCTTCCGCATTGGCTGCAGGCAATAAGCTTGGACGTTCTCTTTCAACAAAGTGCTTTATCAGCTGGTTCAACAGGTGACTCACCAAGGTCCCCCCGGAAAACATCAGAGCTGGTAACCAGTCTTTTAAAAACCACCACAGCAAAAAGGCCATTATTATGGTAAATGGAACCAGGAATGTACTTGAACCCAATTCCGTTACACACCGGAAAAATGTATAAATAGACGAATCATCCACTTCGCTCACCAACCCCCGCGTCCATTGATCTATATACGGAACCGTTCCAGTCATTATTTTCACGATCCAAATACCGGTCACAATAACTAGTAATACAAATAGAAAAAGAATGATGTAATTCCATTTATTCAACATGGGATATCCTCCTTCAATTAAATAATACCCCAAATGAGGTTTCAAAAAAACGTTAAAGGGTAAAGTCATATATACTTAAAATCTTAGAAAAGGTTGGGATTAATAATGGAAAAAGATTTACAACAATTAATTGATGGTTTAAATGACGACTTGGCACATGAATATGCTGCCGCAATTCAGTATACGTACAGCGCTTCGGTTGTTTCAGGTTTATACCGTTCGTCATTAAAACCTTTTTTTGAGTCAGAAATTAATGATGAACTTGGTCATGCCTTATACTTGTCAGAAAAAATAAAATCACTTGGAGGCACACCAACCACAAGTGCTGCAGAAGTACCACAACCTTCAGATGTGAAAGACCTGTTGGAAGCAACACGCAAATCTGAATCTGATACAATTGAGCGTTATAAAAACCGCAGAAAACAAGCGGAAGAACTTGGTTACATTGAACTCGTAGTAAAATTGGAAGATTTAATTGCTGATGAAACACACCATAAAGAAGAAGTAGAACGTTTACTTTCAGATCCGAGACTGTCCTAATTGATGAAACAAAAGCTGGGGGGCCTTGGTCACCCTAAGGCATAGCTTAAGCAAGAACTCGGACATGCGCGTTCTAGCTCATGCGGGAGTTCGCAGTTTTTGACCTCGAGGGGGTAGACGCCCCGAGCTGGACGTGGCTTACATTGTTCAAAATGTCTACCTCTTAACTACAAAAAAAGGTACCCATACAGGGTGCCTTTTTTTCATGAATTATTCCCCTCCTTTCTATCCGTAAAATGATATAATAGACAGAAAATGATCAGGAGGAATTCCCATTGCTAAATGATATACATAAGATGATAGATAATTTGTATCCGGAAATGGTTGAAAGGAGAAGATATTTACATCAATACCCGGAACTTTCCTTTAAGGAAACCGAAACAGCAAAATATATCGCTGATTTTTATAAAGAATTGGGTATCCCCTATAAAACAAAAGTTGGCGGAAATGGTGTGATTGCAACATTAAAAGGAGGAAAGCCCGGGAAGACCGTTGCATTACGGGCAGATTTTGACGCCTTACCGATTCAGGATGAAAAAGATGTAGCTTATAAATCAAAGGTGCCCGGTGTGATGCATGCATGTGGCCATGACGGGCACACATCGACACTACTTACACTCGCAAAAGTGATGAAGGCATATCAGAATGAATTACCCGGGACCATCGAGTTTCTGCACCAGCATGCCGAAGAATATGCGCCGGGTGGGGCAAAACCAATTATTGATTCAGGAGCCATTGATCATGTGGATGCAGTATTCGGCACCCATTTATGGGCAACCATCCCTCTTGGTGTTTTGGAAACGTCGAAGGATGCATTCATGGCAGGTGCGGACCGTTTTGAAATCAACATTCAAGGTCTGGGCGGACATGGTGCGTATCCTCATGAAACAAAGGATGCTATTCTCATCGGTTCAGAAATCGTTTCCCAGCTACAACAAATTGTCTCAAGAAGACTGGATCCAATGGAAACCGCAGTCGTAACCACCGGTAAATTTGAAGCGGGCGAAGCATTTAATATTATAGCTGACCGGGCAAAGTTAATCGGTACTGTTCGATACTTTAACCCGGATGTTCAAGACCTGATTATCAAGGAAATGGAAAAAATTATCAAAGGTGTGTGTATAACAAATGATGCTTCCTTCACCTTCGATTACTATAAAGGATACCCACCATTAATTAACAACGTACAAGAGGCAGCTTTGGTTCTGAAAGTCACAGAAGAAATTGAAGAAATCCATACAGCCAAAGAGGTTAATCCAGTAATGGCCGGAGAGGATTTTGCCTACTATACACTGAAAAAGCCAGGCGCATTTTTCTTCACAGGTGCTAACAAAGAAGGTAATCCATATCCCCATCATCATCCGAAGTTTGATATTGATGAGCGCGCATTACCGATCGCCGCAAAAACATTAATTGGAGCCTATTTTGCTTACCAGAGTTCCTAACGTACATCGATACGAAGTGTTTGAAAAATAGATTCAATCGTGTTGGAATTGTCAACTTCATTGCAACTCATAATACGTAAAACGAACCGCGACTTCCTCTCATCCTTTACAAAATGTGTGCTAGTCCAACGCTGCTTAAAAAATACTCGCTTTCCATGGGGAACGCTTCAGCCTCCTCACGAGCAAAAAGCGCTCGCTGCGGGGTCTTCAGACTGTTCCTTTTCCCATTGGAGTCTCACATTTTTTAAGCAGCTTAGAATAGCTTTCTGTTTAAGGGAGAATACGTAGACTCCTGCTCAGAATAGCACTTTACGTAAGACCCCGCAGAGCGAGCCAAAAGAACATAGGCTAAGAACGCCCCGTCCTAGGGCAACGCCTATGTGACCAAAATCTTGTTGGCCCGAGGCTGAAGCCGTGCCCGCTAAAAAGCGAAGTATTCTGTCGAAGCGATTGTATAACACTCGAGTTCAAAGGGAATGGAAGTATGCAAAACCACGATAAAGTTAAGTCATGGTTTTTCTTTTTTGTGTCAAAAGCCACAAAAGGGAGCTCCATTGTGATTGTGGAACTCCCATTTTGTACTATGCAATTTTTCGTTTTACATATCCATTAATAAACAGATACGTAAACAGAATACCGCCTGCTAAAACAATTACAAACCCTAAATACTCCTGCACTGCCAGAAACAGAAGAGAAAATAATACCGTTTGAATCAGGGTTAGCTGAAAAAGTAATTTCATCAAGGCATTTTGGCGTTGGCTAACCTCGACGGGATATATATCCAACCAGATAATTGTTCGATGATGCTGGTATAATGTCATCATCTGGAAACAGCTTAAATATAAAAATAAAATGGCAAACAGAATTTTCATCCAGACATTCGGGATAAAATAAATAAACAATCCACCGATAATAATCAGCCGAAGATATATCCCTAAATAATCACCACTGCGAACCAATGTAATTCTGTAAAGATAATCGAAGGTGTGATTTCTGGCAAATGGTACCCTACTCAGGATGGAGACCAGCCACTGACGCTTTTTCACGCGGTTTTTCAAATGTGGCACGTCTGCGAACATATTGGCCATACGGTAAAAGGCATGCATCCGATTCTGGTCTTTATCCACCAGAATATCCCATGCAATTCCCGGCTGTTTCTTGGAAACGTTAAAAATATATAAAAATACTGCAATAAAGATTACTGTCGCAATCCCCGCAAAGAGCATATCACCATTAACGATAAAATAGAATATAACCACATTTAACAGGCTGCGGGCAATGAGGTCTGTTTGCCTGAGACTTGCCTCCCTGATTTTAAGCATCCACCAATTAGCGATTAGATTCCACACTTTAAAAATAAGTACAAGAGCAAGTGTCAGCAAATACATACTGCCAGATCGCCCAGGGAAGGATTCAAAATATAATGGACCTAAGG
The DNA here is from genome assembly GCF_055380755.1 of Virgibacillus ainsalahensis. NCBI lineage: Bacteria > Bacillati > Bacillota > Bacilli > Caryophanales > Bacillaceae > Virgibacillus > Virgibacillus ainsalahensis. The sequence continues at coordinate 2,494,391 of NZ_AP043943.1, forward strand.
CAGCCACAGCAAGTAGAATCAGATATAATTGAATCACAAAACTGTATATCAACGCATCCCTGAAATAGGCATTCATTTTATTTTCCGCAGCGATCAGAAAAACCAGATCCGGTTCCTTTAATAATGTTCGAACAGGACTGTAACTGACAAGTATCCCAAGGATTGCACCCATAATGAATGACGTAGGAAAGTCTGCCGGCAACTGTGCTAACCATTGCTGATAATAAACTGCCAGTGCCGAAATTAAAAAAAACATCGCAATCATCAAATGTCCATTAAAAATATAACGCAAATAACGGCTTAACTCTTTTAGATGTGCAGAAAAACGCTGTTTAAAAAATTCATGGGAATCAAACATGGCTATCTTCTTCCTTTGTTAATTGCACATATAAATCATCCAGTGTAGCACCAGGCATTCTAAAATCGTTCCTGAGCTCCTCCAATGTTCCAATCGCGCGGATGATTCCATCATGCAAAATAACAAACCGATCACAATACCGCTCTGCCGTTGCTAAAATATGTGTAGACATTAATACACCAGACCCATTACGCTTCATATCATCCATTAATTGTAAATAGGATTGGATTCCCAAAGGATCCAGACCAACAAAGGGTTCGTCCACAATATATAATGGTGGTTCAATCAAAAAGGCACACATAATCATTACCTTTTGACGCATTCCTTTAGAAAAATGAACAGGAAACCAGTTTAGTTTTTTCTCCATACGGAATTCTTTTAAAAGTGGCTGTAGTCTTTTTTCAAAAACTGCTTCAGAAATATCATAAGCCATTGCAGTTAGCCGGAGATGTTCATATAGTGTTAATTCATCATATAATATTGGCATTTCTGGAATATAGGCCATTTGATTACGGTAGGACGCAGGATTCTCCTGAAATGTTTGGCCATTGACGGATACAGTGCCTTTTTTCGCATGCATTAGACCAATGATATGCTTAATTGTAGTACTTTTTCCAGCCCCGTTAAGGCCAATTAGTGCGACAATTTCTTTCGGGTGTACATTAAACGAAATGCCGTTCAGAACATTTTTATGTGTATATCCCCCGTGCAGGTTATCTATATGTAACAAAGGTTCCACGAAAGTTTCCTCCTAATTCATCACTTAGCTAAAATTTTACCACTTATTAGATATAATGCCAAAAGAATCTGTACAATGAAATTCGGCAAATAATGATAAATATGCGTATAATTTTTTTCTCATGGCACATAATAGTTATTGAAGCACGGGGATGTACCTTATGTTTAAGTCACAAATGAGGTGTTAGCGATCGAGTATCTAATGTAATTTCGTGTCTAAAAAGCACAAAATGAGGTGTTAGTGATCGATATTCTAATATAAATTTCGTGCATTAAACAGTAAATGAGGTGTTTCCAAAAGGTAATCTAATGAAATAAAGCTCTTTTGCCAGGACTTAATCTCAGACCATGAGATGCTGACAAAAAAGCTTTTGTAAACGAACAGTTAAGTTAGTTAACAAAATGTTTACGATAGTCCCCATCGTTAGAGATCAATGGCATCCCCGTTCTTCACATGAGCAGGTTTTGTCCGTGTAATTTGCGGATAAAACCTGTCTCTTTTTTTGCATTCTTTCCTAAAGCTAATATACAATGATGTGTATAATAAAACGTAAGGAGTGGTTCGTATAATGCGTCATGAAGATTGTATTTTCTGTAAAATAATAGATGGTGAAATTCCTTCTGCAAAAGTATATGAAGACGATCATGTATATGCATTTCTTGACATAAGCCAAGTAACAAAAGGGCATACACTCGTCATCCCAAAGACCCACACTAAAAATATTTATGAAACACCACCGGAAATAGCAAGCGAACTTTTCGCTAGGGTTCCTAAGATCGCTCACGCTATAAAAAAAGAATACCAACCAATCGGCATGAATATATTGAACAATAATGAAAAACCCGCCGATCAGTCTGTATTTCATTTGCATATGCATCTTATCCCCCGTTACGGCGACGATGACGGATATTCAACCAACTGGACCGCCCACAGCGATGCGTATACATCCGAAAACCTTCAGCAAATTGCTGAGAAAATAAATGTTGCAATAGAGAAATAAATAAACAGCTGCGGGAGAATTTTTACCAATCTGAAAATTTAGTGCTTTTTATTCACTCTGTTTTTTGTTATAATAATTATAAGTTTCTGCAACTGACAATAGATGTACAGTTGAGGAATTACAAAGAGCTTAGAGAAGCTGAGTAGAGGAGAGGTACAAATGAATACAAGAATTTTGGTTATTTTATCGCTATTGATAGGGATGGGTGCTGTTTTGCACGCTATTGCCCCACCAATACTTTTTGGGGTTAAACCAGATATGCTGTTATCGATGATGTTTTTGGGTATTCTGTTATTCCCGAAGCCAAAGTATGTGCTGATTTTATCGATAGCAACAGGGGTCATTTCTGCATTGACAACATCCGCTCCAGGTGGGCAAATAGCTAATGTTATTGATAAACCGATTACTGCACTTTTATTTTTCGGAATGTTTTTATTGCTGAAAAACAAAATTCCAAGTACAATTACCGCCCCAGTATTAACAGCGATAGGTACCATGGTAAGTGGTTCAATCTTCCTTAGTGTTGCATTATTTATTATCGGCTTCATGGAAGGTGGATTTCTTGCATTATTCCTGACCGTTGTATTACCTGCTGCAGCAGTAAATACGATTATTATGATTGTAGTCTATCCAATCGTACAAGGGATCTTCAAAAGATCACAACCAGTTTCAGCCGTGTAATACAATGAACTAAAACTCCCTTGGCATATGCTTTGTCAAGGGAGTTTTACCACTATGGTTAACACTAATACCATAAGTAAAAAAACAGAAGTCAGGGTTTTCTAAGTTTACATAGAAATCAGGTTTGATTATCCCTTCAAAAGAGGAAAAGAAATAATACATGTTTGGAAGGAGCGTATGCATCATGTCAAAAGGAAAATCTTTAGTTTTAGGCCTTGTAATTGGTGGAACTGTCAGCGCTGCAGCAACATTATTAAGCACACCTTCATCTGGCAGAGAAGTCCGTGGACGCGTTAAACAGCAAGGTATGGATATGAAAGACTTACTTAATAACCTGAAACAGGATGGTCAACGTCTAAGAAAGCAAATCACAGAAACATCCAAAGAAGGCGCAGTCCTGGTTAGAGAACTCACACAGGAAATGAAAAAATCTGTTGCAGAATGGAAAGAAACAGTAGAACCCCATCAGGACAACATTAAGAAATATTTGGAGCAAATAGAAGTAAGCTTAAAAGACTTGGAAGAAAAAGTGAAGACACAATAATTTCGGTGAACTTTTCGCCAAGCCCTTATGGCGGTAGGCTAATGCCCGCACTCATGCAGTAAGGAAGTATTATACTTTCTTAACTGCTGAAAAAAACAGACTATCGATATTTCGATAGTCTGTTTTTATTTTACATTTTTATTCTGCTACGCCTTCTGTCCACTCAGCCACGAGATCTGGATTCTCTTCAACCCATGTAGCTGCTGCTTCTTCAGGGGCTGTACCATTTTGAATTTCAACCATTACTTCTTCCATACTTGAAGTTTCCCAATAGAAGTTATCAAGTACTTGGTATGCTTCTGGCATGTCTTCTTCTAACCCTTCACGTACCATTGTTTTGATTACTTCTGCTTCCCCAAATGACCCTTCTGGATCTTCCAGATATTTAAGATCATACTCTTGGAACTTCCAGTGTGGAGACCAGCCAGTTACAACAATTTCTTCTTCATTTTCAACAGCCGAGCCTAATTCTGTAGCCATTGCACCACTGGAAGATGTTTGTACTTCCCAATCGGAAAGATTATCATAATCTTCAAGCGCTTGTTCTGACGCTGCTACAACACCAGCTCCCGGCTCAATACCAGTAACCGTTTGACCAGCTTCATCGCTCAAATCTGCAATGGAATTTACATCCATATACTCTGGTACAACCATTCCAATTTTAGCGCCTTCTAAGTTTTCACCTAAATCAACCATTTGATCGCCATACTCTTCAAATTGAGCAGCATGCGTTCCAGGCATCCAAGCCGCAACCATACCATCAGCTTCCCCACTAGCAACTGCTTCCCACATTACTGCATTATCCAGTGGAGTTACTGTAACATCATATCCAAGGTCTTCTAAAACCTTTCCTACAACGTTTGTGGATGCAATTTCGGTGTCCCATTCCACATATGCTAATTCAATTTCTTGTCCTTCTCCTACATTACTGCCTTCTGATGATTCTTCGGATGTACCGTTATCTGTTTCTTCTCCATTATCAGCAGACTCTTCTTCAGATCCGCCACCGCCACATGCGGCGAGAATTAATAACAGAGCAAGTCCCATAATAAGACCAAACTGTTTCCAGCTACGTTTAAACATAACTATATCTCCCCTTTTCTTTTTTTTATATATGGAAACTTTTCTAATTGAAAAGATACCAACAATGATTATGCTTTACTTTTATTCATATTCTGTGTAATACGATCAATAATAATCGCCAGAATTACTATGCCAATACCAGCAACAAAACCTGTACCTACCTGAGCACGCTGCAAGGAGGATAGAACCGCACTTCCAAGTCCAGGTGCACCTATCATTGATGCAATAACAACCATAGACAGTGCAAGCATAACAGTCTGGTTGATACCTGCCATGATTGTTGCTTTCGCCATTGGAAGTTCTACCTTAAATAATTTTTGTGCTCCCGTACTACCAAATGCGTCGGAAGCTTCCACCAATTCTGTAGAAACCTGACGTATACCTAAATTGGTAAAGCGTACGGTTGGCGGTGTAGCAAAAATCAGTGATGCGAACACACCTGGAACCATACCAATTCCGAAAAACGCAACAGCCGGAATTAAATAAACAAAGGCCGGCATTGTCTGCATAAAGTCCAGAATCGGTGTAAATATTGCCTGAGCTATCTTACTCTTAGACATTAAAATGCCAATCGGTACTCCAATAATTATGGATAAGAGACTGGATAGCAATACTAACGTGACGGTGCTCATTAAATCTTCCCAATAGCCCTGATTATAAATAAACCAGAGACCTACAATAGCAAAAGCTGCTAACCCGAACTTCTTCCCTGATATAAAGAATGCAATTATTGCAACGATAAGCATAAAAATGATGGGTGGAATCCCCATTAATAAATCCTCAGATACAAATTCCATTAAAGTACCAAAATATTCCTTTATTGGATCAAATAAAAATGAAAACGCATCGGTGATCCAATCTGTTGCAGTCTCTGTTGCATCTGCAACTGGTATTTCCGGTATAAAATCGAGCATGTTGTTAAGCATTTTCCAAATTCACCTCGCCATCTTTAGCAAGTGCAGCAATTACTGCTCCACGTACAATGATACCTGCCAGCTTGCCTTCATCAACAACAGCAACCGGGATTGGTGAGTCGTGGATAATATTAAATATATCATTCATCGATGTTTCTCTATCTACTTTTGGTATATTATTCTTCAATATTTCCTGCAGATTGCTTACTTCTTTTTTTTGTGCTTCAGAGGCATCCTCTGCTGTAATATAACCTTTTAAATTACGTTTTCCATCAATAACATACATACCTGAAAGCCCTTCTTCCCGCATACGTTCCAAAGCAACACGCGGGCCATGTTTCTCAATATTAACGGTCTCAGGTCGCTTCATAATATGTTCAGCTGTTAACACTTTTGCTCTGTCCACATCTTCAACGAATTTTTCCACATAATCGTTGGCTGGGTTAACAAGGATTTCCTCTGGTGTTCCAACTTGTACAATTGATCCATCTTTCATTAAAGCAATTCGATCACCAATCCGGAGTGCTTCATCTAAATCATGGGTTATAAAGATGATGGTCCTCTTCATGGAAGACTGCAAATCAATCAGTTCATCCTGCATTTCTTTACGAATAAGTGGATCCAACGCAGAAAATGCTTCATCCATTAACAGAACTTCCGGATCATTAGCTAAAGCACGGGCAAGTCCTACACGTTGCTGCATTCCACCTGAAAGCTGACCGGGGTTTTGATTGATATAATCACCGAGCCCTACCATTTCCAAGGCATCTTTCGCTTTTTTCTTTCTTTCTTCCTTCGGTACATTTTGAATTTCCAACCCGTATTCAGCATTTGCCAAGATACTACGGCGCGGGAACAACGCAAAATTTTGGAAAACCATGCTCATCCTTTCTCTGCGTATTTTCCGCAACGCTTTTTTATCCATTTTAGCTAAGTTTTCCCCATCTACTAAAATGCTACCATTTGTGGGTTCAATCAATCGGTTAAGCAAACGAACTAATGTTGACTTACCACTACCGGACAGTCCCATAATAACAAAGATTTCTCCTGCTTCTACGGAAAACGAAGCACGATTAACTCCGACAGTATTCCCAGTCTTTTTTAAAATAGCATCCTTTGTTAAGCCTTCATCCAAAAGCTTTATAGCTTTTTTAGGATTTTTACCGAATACCTTTGTTAAGTTATTCACTTCTATAATCGGCACATTTTTCACCTCTTCTATAAATCTAAATCCCGTCTGCAGTGTGAGTAAAGAACTAATACGATTTACTCAATATTTCTACATACAGAAAGATATGAAACCCGTTCATCACGTAAATGGAATTTCATAGGTTACGTAACTTATTTAGCCACTATCATACTATATACCATAACCAATATATAATTCAAACGTTAGATTTCATTAATTTTGTACATATTTTATATACAGTTTATTCTGTATGGAATTTATATAGATATACCTTTCTTTATCTGCTATTTCCTCTCATATACTATCTAATATCATATTTTCAATCTCGTTAGAATTAAGTTAACCTTTTTATAGTAGTGGTTAAGGAGGCTTTTTATGTTTTATCCCAACAATGAAGAAACAGTAAATAAAATTATTATTGAGTTTTCCAAAACGATTGAAATGTTTGATTTAAGTCCTGTGGAGGCACGTTTATTTGCATATTTATATCTGACGAATGAACCATTGACTTTGGACGAAATGAGTGAGGCTGTGGGAAAAAGCAAAACTTCCATGAGTACAAGCATCCGGACATTATCGGATATTAATCTCGTCACACGTGTATGGAAAAAGGGTGTACGTAAAGATTTATACCAGGCAAATACCCAACTGTTTAAATCATTTATGAATTCCTATATTAGTAAATGGGTAGAAGCAGCAAATCATCAAAAGGATTCGCTGGATACAATAAAAGTTCAAATTGAAACAGATAACAGAAATGGTTCATCTGAGGAATTTGATTTGATTGACATGAAGTTGAATAACATTATTGAATTTCATACGCAGGTTGGGGAGTTATTCAGAAAAATGAAGCAGGAATAACCTAACCATCATTTTTCATCATCTTCTTCTCTTCACTTTTTCACATTCCATTATCTTAATAAATTCTGTCATTAAAGAAGGAAAACAACCTTCTTTTTTTAATGCAAAAATTGTGGCATGCGGGTCTAATTTCTCATTCAGCATCCCGACAAAATGAATAAGTAAGGAGGAAAAATGTAAAAAGCCTTCCTCCTTTTGTATCTCATATTTTTCATTAAGCTCCTGCAGCATTTGCATTAATTCCTCAAACTCTTCCCTTGAAATATTATTTTCTATAATTAATTGGATGACTGGATATCTGTCCATATTGATGATTTTGGAGAGTAAGTCCAAGTGAAAAGATGTTGTATCATTGTTTTCAGTATGTAAAGTTTTCATGCCAATGGCCCCCATTATCAGTGTGAAAAAAACTTTTATAAAAGTGGGTTGATTTTTCTCTCTAAACGTACTATTATTCTTGAGGTATTTAAAGATAAAAAACCTTAGTTACACTTATGGAAATAGTACGGGAGGGATCAAAAGTGAATTGTTGGAAATCAATTAATTTAAATAAAGAATTTGGAAAGCAACGATTGTATTTTGTTTCATTTTTGATCAGTCTGTCAGCATTTATCGTGCTGTATGTACCTGCTTCCATTATTCATCATATGAAGCATGTGAATGAAGGCGGATTTATCCTATTTCTTCTTGCACTATTTCTACTGCCTGCGATACATGCTTTTATGCATATTTTACCATTAATTTTAATGAAGAGGCGTGTAAAAGTAATTTATCGTACAAAATATAAACTTTTTCCTATTATTAACTATTATACGAAATTTCATTTAACAAAAAAAGCTTCTATAATAACAGCAATTGCACCAACTATTTTATTAACTGTACCTGGGCTTGCCGCAAGTTATTTGATGGGCGATTATTATTTCTATCTATTATTGCTTACTTCCATTCACATAGGAATCTCATTTATTGATTTCATACAAATATACCACATTTTGAAAGCTCCTAAGAAGGCTTATATTGATAATCGTAATAATGATATTGATATTCTATTTTAGCTGTTTTCTAAAGTTTGGGACTGCGGTTACTCGTCCCACCAAAAGATATGGGGCTGCGATTACTCGCCCCACCGAAAAGATATGGGACTGCGGTTACTCGCCCCACCGAAAAGATATGGGACTGCGATTACTCGCCCCACCGAAAAGATATGTTGCTGTTGACACAAAAACGATAAAAAACAATGTAACTGGGTTGATTTCCGCTGCGGTTATAGACACCAACCATTGATCATTGATTTTACGTCGTCTTTTATATCAATTGCGATGTTAAAGAACGTTCTCTTTATGATGATAAACTTTTCATCCTTTATTAGCCCAAAAAAAGCATAAAAACACTTTAAAGGAGTTCTGGTGTTAAACACCCAGGCTCCTTTTTTTGTTCCATCAACCGAATATGTGGCGGATTTTAGGAATTTTATAGGTATTTCATTGGTATAAGCTATATCCTATTTTTTTTAATTTGATTGTATGGTATATTTATCTGAGTGAAAAATAGAAGTACATAAAGATTAGGAGTGTTAATACATGAAGAAACTTGCAATGGCCGCAACACTTACTGCAGGTGTTTTGACACTGGCTGCGTGCAGTTCTGATGAAGCCGGTTCAGAAACTGTTGTTGAAACAGATGCAGGAAATATTACACAGGAAGAATTTTATGAGGAATTAAAGAGCACTGCTGGAGAAGGTGTTTTAACTGAGCTGGTAACCGTCAAAGTGTTAGAAGATAATTATGATGTAGATGAAGCTCGGGTTGATGAAGAAGTACAAACAGCAAAAGATGAGCTTGGCGACCAATTTGAAATGGCGCTTCAGCAACAAGGTTATGCAGGTGAAGAGGCATATCGTGATGTAGTATACCTTAGTCTACTGCAGGAGGCTGCGTTAACAGAAGGTATAGAAGTTCCTGAAGAAGATATTGAAAAACAGTATGAACGCATGCAGACGGAAATCGATGCACAGCATATTTTAGTAGCCGATGAAGAAACAGCTAATGAGGTGAAAACAGAACTTGATGAAGGCGGAGACTTTGCCGAGCTGGCTGCCGAGTACTCAACCGATGGTACAGCGCAAGACGGTGGGAATTTAGGATATTTCTCTGCAGGTGATATGGTCCCTGCATTTGAAGATGCCGCATACAACATGGAAGTGGATGAAATCAGTGATCCAGTTCAATCCGAATACGGCTACCATATTATTAAAGTAAATGACAAACGCGAAACAGAAGAAGATATTGGTGAATATGAAGAGGTAAAAGATGATATACGACGTGATCTGCAATTAGCTCAAGTAGACATGACCCAGGCACAAACAAAAGTCAGTGAGTTAATCCAGAATTCGGGAGTCGATGTGAAAATCGAGGAATTTGAAGACCTCTTTGCACCACCTGAGCAAGCACAGCCCGAGTCTGGTGGAACAGAATCAGGTGATTCACAGGAAGGTTCTGAATCGGAATCAAGCGAATCGGAAGAAGAATAAGCTTAGAGAACTAAAGGTTTTCACCAAGCCTTTACTGGCAAGAGCCTACGTTAATTGTCTCTAAATCTGAAAAGGCTAATACATCAACCACATGTATTAGCCTTTTTTCAATTTGAACGCTGTTGTTGTCTTTTTGCTTTCTCCTCTTCCAAGCGATCCATATATACTCTTCCTTCACGTTCAATTGATTCCTGAAGCAATTCTCTTTCCGCTTGCATTGCTCTGAAAGCCATGGAACCGCTTAGAAAGATAAGAAAGATTACCATAAGAACCCACCAGGGCATCCCTAATATCATGAATCAGCCTCCCTTGTCCATCCATCTATTATATGTCTATGTACAAGGCTTGAAAAAAATAACTATGACTTAATTTTCCTCAAACAAAGGTTTATAGAATGCCCGGTTATCCATCGCAAACATTCGCTCCGTAAATTCTCCCGGTTTCACTTTATCCAATGCACGGTTCATCATATTCATCTTTGCATCAATCAAATCGATCAGATGCAGGATTTCTGCTTCCCGCACCAAAGGAGGTGTAGGACTTCCCCATTCCGCTTTTCCATGGTGGCTTAATACTAAATGCTGCAGAATAAGGACTTCCTCTCCCTCAATTTGAAGCTCTTTCGCCATCAGACCGATTTCTTCAACCATCATTGGTATGTGACCAACAAGTTTACCTTCTAATGTATAGCTTGTTGTTACAACTCCGGATAGTTCTTTTAATTTACCGAGGTCATGAAGAATGATTCCTGCATATAACAAATCCTTATTAAGGTCAGGATACAGTTTATGTAACTCCTTTGCGATCCCTAACATACTTACAATATGATGGGCCAGACCCGATACATACTCATGATGATTTCTTGAAGCGGCAGGATAGGTTAAAAGACCTTCCTGATACTTTTTAATAAAGGCTCTGACAATACGCTGCAACACTGGATTTTCCATTTCAAAGATTACTTCTGTCAGTTTTTCAGAGAGAACCTTCTGGTCGACCGGTGCTTTTTCAACAAAATCGGAAACGTGCACACCATCTGTTGACTGTGCAGGACGGACAGACTTGATTTTCAATTGAGCTTTTCCCCTGAATTGATTTATCTCTCCCGTAAGCTTTACAATTTGTTCCGGGATAAATATAGTTTCATCCTCTTTTGACGCATCCCATAGCTTTGCCTCAATTTCTCCTGTAGCATCACGCAGGATTAACGTCAAAAAGGGTTTGCCATTACTTGCAACACCTTTTGTTGCTTCTTTAATCAGCATAAAGTTATCAAATGAATCGCCAATTGCAACAAAACCAATCCCTGTTTTCACATGAATTCCTCCCCCAGCTATTGAAAGGAGATTGACTTGAAAAATCAGCCTCTATGCAAATTATCCATGCATTTACAGCCGTATTCTTATTGTCAATCTCCATTCTGAAGCTATTTGTTTTTTGGAATATAATTAAAAATCTCCCCGGATTCCATAGTCTTAATGAATTTCATTAACCATTTATAATAGTTTTTTGCATACAAAAGCCGCTCCAAATCGTTTTCGATTTTGGTTTTCAACTGTTCATCGGTTGTTTTCTGGAGAATGTTTTCCAACTCTTCTATTGCTTCATCAGCTTCTTCAATGTTTCTTTCGGTCTGCTGACGCCAGCGATTTCCGAATAATGATGTAAAGGATTTGTACCAATCCTCTTCTGAATGGTATAAATCTTTTCGAACACCTTTTTTAAACGTGGATTCTACCATTTTCATATCGGATAAGGCCCGCACACCTGTAGACATACTTGTTTTGCTCATCTCCAATGCTTCCCGCATATCATCAAGTGTCATTGGTTCTTCTGCAAAATATAATACACCATACAAACGTCCAACAGAAGGTGTAATACCGTATAAATTCATATTTTTTGCGATAACCTGTATGAACTTTTCTATCGTTTCATCATGTTTTTCCAAATTTGCTATTTCATTTTCTTCTGGCAATGGATGACCCTCCATCTGCATGTAATCTGAAAACAGTTTATCATTAATTGTTAATTTATGCGAATCGTAAATGCCGCACTCTCCGCTACTTCCTTTTTACATGTGAAAATAATGACCTGCTGCTTTGTGGAAATATCCTCGATGATTTCCAGCATTCGCTTTGTTCGTATCGCGTCAAAATTAACAAAAGCATCATCCATAATAAATGGCAATCGATGCTCTTCACTCATGATTTCACTAATCGAGAGCCTTAACGAAATATATAGCTGGTCCATTGTTCCCTGAGATAACTCCTTCACGTTATAACGAATACCATCAGAAGTCATTACTTGAAAGGCTCTGCCGTTCGCTGGTGGATAAACCTGTTTATAATAGGAACCTGTTATCTTTTCAAAATAGCGGGATGTTGTTTCCATGACTTTGTTTAAATATTTATCGCGATAATTTCGTTTTGTTTCTGCCAACATTTCTTTCGCTGTTTTTAACACTGCCCATTTATGACTAAGTTTGTTCAATTCTTCCTGTTCCATTTCAAAACGATGCATTGTTCTTGAATAGGTTTCAGATGATTCCATTCTTGATAGATCAGCATTCACCTCCGCCAACTGCTGTTGAACTGTTTCCATCGATTGTTCTAGTTGCTTTATTGTATCCTGGCAAGCCTTGTGCGTCATCTCAAGTTGTTCATGATTGGGATTTGATTCCACCAACTGGAGCCACGTATTCTGCGGAAAAGAAACACGGAGCTGCTGGATTGCCTTATTTCTTGCTGTAGTAATGTTTTGCTTTTCTTTTAATTGTTTTGCTTTCGTATAGTAGGCATTTTCAGTATCTACTTCTGCAAGTTTAAATAACTTCCCGATTTCTTTTTCATATGTTTGCAGTTGCTGGATAATCCCCTGTATACGTTCATTATTTTCCACCATTAAATCTTCGTAATACTCCATCTCCCTGGCTGTTTTCTGTTGAGCTTCCAAAAGATGCTCCAGTGTATCCATTTGTTTATCCAGTGGAAAAGTGGTGTTAGCATCTTCTTTCCCGTTTTTTTCCTGGATAAAAACGGTGATTTCCTGTTGAAACTTATCCTGGTTTTCCTCTAACACGCTCAATTCCTTCCTAAATTGCTGCCGTTCATTTTCCAGTCTCAAAAGTTGTTTAAGTCGATGGAATAGTTCCGGCCAATACGCTATTTCAACATGCTCAAGAAATGGATAGGTTTCGTATTGTGTAATTATTTGTGCATCCAAGCGACTTTCTTTTTTCGTCATCATTTTTCTCTTTTCATCCAATTGTATGAATTGAATATCGGTTGCTTTTAATTGCTCCTTTATGGAGGTTATTTCGGTTAGCATTTGATGATGGATTTCCAACTGACGTTGTGCTTCTTCTCTTTGCTGATCTGTAATCTGTAGGCTGGCTGGTGCTACTTCCTCCTCTGCAAGCAATTCCTCCATATCCTTCATATTTTTCTTCACCCAAAACCATTGCCCAATACCAATCATTAATAAAAATGCTGTAAGAATAAACAGTTGGGATAAATCTGAGAAAACTGCAACAACTGCAGTTATTATAGAAAAAACCATCAGTCCTATTAATATCGTATTGCTATTCTTTTCTTTGTTTATTTTATTTTTTTGCCATTTATCCTGTTTCCGTACCTTATCATTACTCAGTTTCTGCAGTAGGGCATGTTCCTTATGTTCACTGAGTTCCTCATTCAGCTTTCGGTAATGCACCTCGGATAATAATCCATCTTCTGTTTCCTGCTTTTGATTATTTAAATAATTTCGCTGTTGTTTTATTTGATTTTGTTCCTGTTGTAATTGTTCTTTCTCCAGCTGCAGCTGATCCATATCCTTTTTCATCTGATTCCAGGTTTTTTCCACATGAAATGGGATTTCCATCGAAGTCACATCTGATGGGCTAATTCCAACATTCATTTCGGCAGTCTCTGTCTCTATTTGAATACTGATTTTATTTATTGCTGCCTGAATCCTCATCATCTCTTTTTTATTTTCAAGAGCCCATTGTTTTCGGCCCAATATATCTTTCAATTTTTCATACGAGGCTGTCTCCATCCGTTCTTCTTTCAATTTTTCTAAATTCGATTCATACATTTTCTGATTGTCTTCCCTTACGGCCAACTCACTCTGTAAGGGTAGCGTTATTTCTTTTAGTTTTTCTAATCGTTCCAACCCCTCTTCCGGAAAAGGAAGACTCGCTGGATAAGCTTTTAACTGATCGGTATAATGGTGGTAATCATGTAGGACAGGCTGGACATGTTGCTGTTTTTCAATAGAGGACAGCCGGGATTTTTCGTCGTTCAGTTCCGCTTTTAATGTATTAAGCTTTTCCGTCAGTTGACCCATTCGTTCCTTTTTCTCCCGGTAAGTTCCTTCAACAGCCTTATAATTACGTAAATTACCAAAGGTTTCATTTAAACTTTCGAGTTGTTGATTGATTGCCGGCTTTTTACCATATGGCTTAAATAATTCACCAATTTTATGATCCAACTGTTTCTCAATGGTATAGATGTTATTTGATCCTGTTAAACCAATACCCAACAGTACTTCACCAAGATCATCCGCTTTCATATCCCTTAAAGCATTCAAATCCAATGCTGAAAAAGAAAAGATGGATTGATATGTCTTAAAAGTCATTCCCTTTAATCGATCCTTCAGCCACTCCTCGTCATGTACCTGTCCATCAGTAGTGTAACAAAGAGCCGCACCATTTCTGACTTCATCAAAGCGTACAATGGTATACCTGCCTGCCTTCGGGTCTTCTACGGTCAGTCTTCCCCCCATTTTTCCGCTTGTTTTCGGCCGGTGAAAATCACGCTGTTTCGGCGGCAGACCGAACAGCATAAATAAAATGAACCGTTGCAATGTTGATTTTCCGGATTCATTTTCTCCATAGATTACAATGGCGGAATCCCCCGACAAGTCAATTTCATAATCAACCCATTTACCAAAACCATAGATTGTTGCATGTAAGACTTTTATTGGGATCCCCTCATTCCTTAAGAAGCTCATTCAGCAATAGCTGTTTCGCTTCCTTTTTTATCATCTGCTCTTCTTCTTCAGATAAGCTTTCCAGGTATTTCCTCGCCTGCTTTTGCTGATATAATTCTTTAATGAATGGCTGAACCGGCACTTCTTCAAAATGACGGCTTAATTCTCCGATAAAGTGTTCCCCCTTCGATATTTCCGAATCAATGGTAAGATTTGTTTCAATGTCATACTTGAAAATATAATTCCATGGATGTTGATGAATCATGGACACATTCACAAGCTCAATCATATCTTCCAACTGATTTGAATCCTCCCACTCTTTGAGCTTTGGATTATCACTTGTCATCGTAAGCTGGATCATCATTGGAACTGTGTTTGTGTCAGCATCGGTTGCCATTTGAATGTGATGTTCTAACTGATGAATCTCCTCACATGATGAAACATCAACGGTTACAGCATGAAATTGAATTTCCTGCAGGGGAACAAAGGTCAATTCAGTATTTGTCTCTGATAATACAACGTGATAGCATCCCTTTTCCCCAGTTTCCTTTCGATTTCGCCCTTGTATATTACCTGGGTAAACAATCGGGGGATTTTCTTTTAAAATCTGTCGTTGGTGAATATGACCCAGTGCCCAGTAATTGAAATCTTTTTCGGAAAGATCACTGATGCGAAAAGGTGCATAGACATCGTGCTCTGTATTACTTGCGACACTTCCATGAAGAGTGGCGATGTGAAAATCGACAGCATTGTCCGTTATTTGATATTCCCCCACTTTATTCTGTAGTACGGAACGGGTTTCGTAACTAAATCCGTAAATGGCTGCTTTTGTAAAGGGATCTTTTTCATATGTAAACTGACTTATCTTTTCATCCGGAAAAATATAAACATTATCAGGATATGTTACTGGATGGATATTTCCCTTTATAAAATCATGGTTTCCATAGGATAAATAAACGTTAATTTGATGCTGTTTCAGTTCTTCAAACGCTCGCTTCAAACGAATTTGCGCTTTCAAGCTTTGTACTTCATTATCAAATAAATCACCCACGATCAGTACAAAATCTACGTTTTTATCAATGGCTGAAAAGACTAATCGATCCAATGCCTGAAATGTGCTGTCCACCATTTCCTGAAAGAGACCCTCCGGTAAATTTGCCAGTCCTTTAAATGGACTGTCCAAATGCAGATCCGCTGCATGAATAAAGGAAATTTGTTTCGTCACAGATTCCCCCTCCTTTCGATGGCATTCTAGAAAATATAAAACTTTCTTACTACATAATTTTGGACCAGTGTTTTCGCTATAAAAGATTGACGGTAAATCAAGTATTCTAAAAGATATTTCCCTCATCTTATCAAAAAACACTAACGAATGCACGTTCTGTTAACTATCAAATAATAATCAGTTTTTGACCTCAATTGGGTAGTCACCCGAGCTGGACGTGGCATGTATTGACAAGGAATTGATATACTGCCAAAATTATATACTTCTGTATGACCACCATAATTTTATTGCTCTTTAACGTCGCAATTGATATAAAAGACGAAGTAACTTGAAATTATGGTTGGTGCGATTACTCGCTACGGAAATACACTACGCTGCTATGTACATTGCAACTTTATATACTTCATTCAATCACATAATATCCATTCACTTTTATGATGGTTGATTGGAGCGGAGGACCGTTGACTCCAGCGGGAACAGCACGTGTCTGAAGACCCCGCAGAGTGGGTTTCTCGAGGAGACTGAAGCCGTGCCCGCGGAAAGCAACGGTCCGCAGCGGAAATCGACCTAGCAGTTACGTCGTCTTTTATATCCATTGTGTAAAAAGCAAGTCCTTTTGGTGGGACGAGTAATCACACTTTCAATCTTTTAGAAAACAGCCTTCTGGATAAATTAGCTGTTTCATTAAAGGTGGTGACGGCATGCTCTAGCCGCAATATTAGTTTCTTATCTCGTGAAAAAAGGCCATATATCATGACCTTTTTGAAACCTACTCTTTTTTCGATAATGCCATCGCTTTTTTAATATCCTTTAAAGGGTTGGAGCCGCCGTACATCAGTACACCGCCTTTGTAGACCCTTGCACCGATTAAGCCCAGTACGATAATTGTTCCAATCAGGAGCCCAATGGATAAAGCAACCTCCCATAGTGGAAC
Organism: Virgibacillus ainsalahensis; assembly: GCF_055380755.1. Lineage (NCBI taxonomy): Bacteria > Bacillati > Bacillota > Bacilli > Caryophanales > Bacillaceae > Virgibacillus > Virgibacillus ainsalahensis. The sequence goes on from NZ_AP043943.1 coordinate 2,511,436, forward strand.
ATCCAGCATACCAACACGAAGCAGCATAACCATTGGTGTAAAAAACGGAATAAAAGATGTAATTGTCACAAGACTTGTTTGTGGTGCAGCAAGCCCGGACATTGCAATCAGAAACGCAACTACCAGCAACAAAATCAGTGGGGTTACTGCCTGATTTGCTTCCTCTGATCTGTTTACTAGAGAGCCAAACATTGCTGCTAAAGTAGCATACAACAGATATCCCAGCAAAAAGAATACAATTCCAAAAATAATCAGAGAAACAGGTGCATCCAGAAAACCGAATGTATCCAGCATACCTCCAACGAGTTCATCTCTTTGCATAGCGATCATTCCTGCACCTAATCCGATAAATAATCCAATCTGTGTTAGACCTACCAGTGCGATGCCAATAATTTTTGCAAACATGTGGGCAACTGGAGAAGCACTGGAAATCAATATTTCCATCACCCTGGAGGATTTCTCTGTCGCTACATCAGTTGCAATCATTGTCCCGTACATTATAACAACCATATACATTAAAAATACCATTACATAAACGACACCTTGTGCCTGAAACATTTCCTCCATTGTCTTTGCACCCTCATCCAGGGCCACAGCATCAAATTGTACTGGTTGGTTAATAGCAGCTATCGCTTCCTGATCAACCCCGGCACGTTCAATTGCCATTCCGACCTTTAACCGCTGTAATTGTTCCTGAATCACTTGCTGCTGCTCAGCATCCGTAATATCATTAGCAAAATAAGCCGCTTCTGGAAGCTCCTCCTCATTTAATGATAATGTAATCAGTGCTGCATACGTATCGTCCTGGACCGCATTTTTGCCAGATTCCTCTGACTCGTTAAATGCAACGAGTTCCATCTCTTCATTAACACTCTCAATATTTTCTTTTAAAGGAGCAAATAATGTATCTGTCTCATCAATTACAGCAATCTGATCTTTGCTATCATCCGAAAAAAAGCCCATAATGCTCTGGAAATTGACGGCACCGACAACCAATAAAAGCATAAGTGCAGTAGTGATAATGAAAGTTTTGGATTTAACCTTATTCAAATACGTATGGGATAGAATGATCCAGAATTTATTCATAGGAGGCACCAACTTTCTCAATGAAAATATCGTTCAATGAAGGTTCTTCCAGTTCAAATTTACGGATAAACCCCTTCCCTTGCAGATCAGAAAAAATCTGTTGTGAAACTGCTTCGTTCTCAATTTGCAATTGACAACCCTGTGTTATTTTCTTATAACGTACAACCCCCGGGTAGTCCCGCAGAAATTCCAAAGGTACATCAGCGTGCACGATAAGATTCTTCTTCCTGAATGACTGTTTGATTTCACGAAGTTCCCCCTTCACAACCGGGGTACCTTTTTGCAGAATACATAAATGCTCACACAATTCCTCGACATGATCCATTTGATGGGAGGAAAATACAATGGAAGTACCTTGATCCTTTAAATCAGCCACTGCATCTTTTAGCATTTCTACATTAAGCGGATCCAGACCAGAAAACGGCTCATCCAAAATCAGCAGCTTCGGTTTATGAATGACCGCAGAAATAAATTGAATCTTTTGCTGATTCCCTTTGGACAGCTCTTCGACTTTTTTATTCATATATTCCGGTACTTTAAACCGGTCCAGCCAACCTTCTAATTCCGAGACTGCCTCCTGTTTGCCCATTCCACGTAATTTGCCGAGATAGATTAGCTGATCTTTCACTTTCAATTTCGGATATAGTCCTCTTTCCTCGGGCAAATAACCAACCAAATGACTCCGATCATAATTAATTGTCTCTCCATTCCAGGAAATATCCCCTTCTGTAGCATCCAATAATCCCAAAATCATACGAAAGGTTGTTGTTTTTCCAGCCCCGTTTCCACCTAAAAACCCGAACATTTCTTTCTCAGGTATTTCAAGTGAAAGATGATCCACCGCCGTATGTTGGCCAAACCGTTTTGTTACATCTTTCATCATTAATGTCAATTCTCTCTCCCCTTTCAAGATTAATTGTACTGTTATTTAAGATATATGACTAACTCTTACTACTATACTACGCCCCCCCGCAATGCCATAAGTAACGCGATGAATGTATAGATAGCCATCAATAAAAAGATACACCTAGACATAACAGTTAAAAGTATAACCCATGATTCAATCGAACTTTACTTATAATGAATAAATTTTAAATAAAAGCAGGATTTTTTTTATGGAACAAGAATATATAATATACGTATGTACGATTTCAAGGAGGTAACCTAGATCATGCGAACTTATGCATTAACAGTATTTGATCAAAGCGGTGAAAATTTATTGAATGAGTCATTTGAAGCACCCAGTGATGAAGAAGCAAAAAAAATTGGCCAAGGCCGATTAGATAAAGAAGGCTATAGTGAGCATACCCATCGTTGTGTAACTCCAGAAGCCAAACTAATATTATTTCATCGTTAGAAACCTTAGTCTGAGCTTTTGCGGTAGGAAAATTCTATACTTTTTAGCTGCAGAAACAAAACGACTTCATATTTTATGCGAAGTCGTTTTTGTTATGTCTATTCTCCTTTAAATGCCGGATTTCTTTTTTCCAGAAATGCCCGCACACCTTCCTGATGATCTTCAGTATTGCGCAGTTCCCACTGTATTTTTTGTTCTTCCTTCAAGTAATTTTCCAATGACTCTTTTTGTTGTGTATGATAGAGCAATTTTGATTTCAGCACTGCGGTCTGGGGAGATTGCAGAAATTTTTGACCTAACTCAACTGCCGCTTCCTGTGGCTGTTTATCTGTCACTATATCAGCAAGTCCCATTTCCTTGGCTTGTGTGCCATCAACCTGTTCCAGCCCCCAAATGAATTGCTTTGCCTTATTTGTACCCATTCGCTCTTTTAAAAAGAAATGAGCGCCGCCATCTGGTATCAAACCTATCCCCAAAAACAGGAGACCTAATTTTGCTTCCTTTTGAACAATCACATAATCTGCAGTTAATGCAAGGCTGAGTCCAAGTCCAGCTGCCGGTCCCTGAATGGCTGAGATAATTATTTTTGGCATCATATATAATTTCACTACGATTTTTTGAATCATGTCCATATATCCATCAAAATATTTTTTGTCTGCAAACTCCTTCATCATTCCAATATCTCCGCCAGAACAGAAGGCACTTCCTTTTCCTGAAATAATTACTACACGATCATCATTTTCCTCAAGGCTTTCTACTGTCTGAAGCAGTTCTTCCAACATTTCTTTATCCAGTGCATTGTATCGCTCAGCCCGATTTAAATAAATATAGGATATATTCTGTTTACTTTCATGCAATACTTTTCCCATATAACTAGCTCCTTTAAATAATTTACTAATATACAAATTCTAGATATTATTGGGAAAATCCTGCTAAAATGTTAGAAAATTTGTTTTTTTATCAGACCTTTACGATGCTAAGACTGGTTCTTAAACCATCCAGCTGGAAAGTTCTATATTTTAATAAAAGCTTTCTTTGTAAATTTTGCTGCTCTTTAACCCAATTGGTATAAAATACGATCGCTGTTAAAAAATACTCACTTTCCACAAGGAACGCTTCAGCCTCGGGCCAACAGGATCTTGGTCCGAGGCTGAGGCCGTGCCCACTAAAAAGCGAAGTATTTTGCCGAAGCGATTGTGATAGCACTTGGGTTCAAAAGGAATGAAAGATAGCAAAAACTATCATATGTCAAAAGCAACATATCTTTTTGATGGGCGAGTAACCGCAGTCCCAAATGTTTTCGATGGGGCGAGTAACCGCAGCCCCAAATGTTTTCGATGGGGCGAGTAACCGCAGCCCCAAACGATTAGAAAAAGCGCAAATAAAAAACCCGCAGCATTTCATCTACGAGTCTTTACATCAATTATTCAGTTGGTTCTTCCGGTGTACCGTATAATTCTTCCAATGGTTTAGTAATAATACGGCTGATATCGTTGATAACCTGATTCAAACGCTGTTCTTCTTCCATTAATTTGGAAATATCAGGATGCTGCTGAACAAGCTCCACTACCTGACGGGCTTTTTCAACCTCTTCTTCAGTGATTTCTTCACCTTGCATTTGTTTTTCCTGTAATTGCATTTGTGTATCACGGAAATTCTCAAACATTTGTTTTGACGATGGATCTCCCATTACCGCTTCAAATGCCGTTTTCAAGTTGGTAAATTCTTCACTGTTTCGTATCGCTTTCTCTAGGTCATATGCATTATCATAAATATTTGGCACGTTTGTACCTCCTTATATTTTTTCTATGACTAACTATAACAAACGTAAACTTCCATGTATACTATTTCGTGGAAAGTTTATTTGTTTTTCAATATACAAATCACTGCTATAATTAATAGACTCCCACAAAGAAAGAGGATTTGTCATGCTGAAACAACTGCAGAAAATTTTTCCTTCCCTAATTGTTTATCACGCGGAACATGAATCCCCATCTGCCGGGTATCAGTGGTTTTTAACAGATGAAAATGAAATTATCGGGATTGATAAAAAGGAACTAACGAATAAGGATACCTCTCTATTGTCTGCTTTTCTATCTCCATATAACTTCAATTTTCCCATCGTGACGGAACAGGAGCAGATATGGAAGAAAAGAATAAACGGAGAATACAATCAGCAGATAGTGAAAGCCTATCGTTTTGTATATTTTTCTTTTAAAAAAAATCAGATCAGCCCGAAGTCATTTAAAAATGCAATTAATGAATTTTTTGCAAGGTCTGTAGCAATTTTATGGGAAAATGAACATGAAGGAATTATTATAGAAGAACAATCCCAATCAAATGATGAAAATATATCCTATGAACAAATTATCGATGTCCTGATGAGTGACTTATATGTGAAAATTAATTTTTTGGTGGGTCCATACCAAAAAAATCTGGAGAATATACATCAATATTACACTTCACTTATGAAAGGTGCTAAGATAGCATTTTCCTATTCAAATAAACAGGTGATCACATATACGGATGCTATACTTTATTTCCTTGTGGATGAAGCAGACTCCTCTTTTCGTGAAGAAGTCACCCGTATCGTGCTTCAGGAATTTGCCGGGGATAAAGAGTTACTGAGAACAATAAAAACATTTATTCAGTGTAATCTAAATGTATCGGTTACCGCAAAGGAATTATATATGCATCGAAACAGTCTGCAATACCGACTGGACAAATTCACCGAAAAAACAGGAATCGATATACGTCAATTTCACCAGGCAATGACTGTTTATTTAGCATTATTAGTCAACATGCACTAAACATATTTTTATCTTTGTGCATGTTTCCCATTTAAACGTTTTCATGATTTTTATATAATAAAAACATACAATAAAACGCTTACATAAATGGGGGAGTATATATGGCTGAATTACGTTTAGAAAACATCGAAAAAACATACGACAAAAAGGTTACTGCTGTAGAAGATTTTAATTTGCATATTACAGACAAGGAATTTATCGTGTTTGTCGGGCCTTCCGGTTGTGGTAAATCAACAACATTACGGATGATTGCCGGGCTTGAGGAAATAACAGACGGTGAATTTTATATTGATGACAGAAAAATGAATGATGTCGCACCAAAAGATCGTGACATTGCAATGGTTTTCCAAAACTATGCATTGTACCCGCATATGAATGTATATGATAATATGGCATTCGGATTGAAACTTCGTAAGTTTAAAAAAGATGAAATTGAAACACGCGTCCAAAATGCCGCTAAGATTTTAGGTCTGGAAGCATATCTTGACCGTAAACCCAAGGCGCTTTCGGGTGGTCAGCGCCAGCGTGTAGCACTTGGACGGGCTATTGTCCGGGATGCAAAAGTGTTCCTGATGGATGAACCACTTTCTAATCTTGATGCTAAATTACGAGTTCAAATGCGGGCAGAAATCCAAAAACTACACAAACGCCTGCAGACAACAACAATCTATGTTACGCACGACCAAACAGAAGCAATGACAATGGCAACCCGACTTGTCGTCATGAAAGACGGAATCATCCAGCAAGTGGGAGCGCCAAAAGAAGTATATGACAATCCGGAAAATGTATTCGTTGGCGGATTTATTGGATCCCCTTCCATGAACTTCATTAATGGGAAACTAACGGAAGGCTTTTTTGAAATGGAGGGCACAAAAATAAAAATTCCAGAAGGTAAAATGAAAACGCTTCGTACGCAAGGATATGTCGATAAGGATATTATTCTCGGAATCCGGCCTGAAGATCTTCATGATGAGCCAGCATTTATCAACGCAACCCCAGATACAAAAATCACAGCTACTATTGATGTTGCTGAATTAATGGGGGCAGAAACATTTCTTTATTCCAAAATAAATGAGCAGGATTTTGTTGCCCGTGTTGACTCAAGGTCCAATATTAATGCAGGACAAAATGTTGAGTTGGCTATCGATATGAATAATGCCCATTTCTTCGACCATGAAACAGAATTACGCATTAGATAAAGATATAAGGAGAAGCCTGGTTATGCTTCTCCTTTTTTACGTAGAAAAGTATACACATATATTGAGGGAAAGCTAGTAAAGCTTTCCCCCTTTTGCCAATATTATTGTGGTTGTTGTCCATTCATTTGCTGTTGAGCAGTTTGAACAAGACGTTTAGTGATTTCGCCGCCAACAGAACCGTTTGAACGGGATGTTGAATCAGCACCTAAGTTAACACCAAATTCTTGTGCAATTTCATACTTCATTTGATCAAGTGCTTGCTGTACGCCAGGTACAACCAGTTGATTTGAATTGTTATTGTTAGCCATGTGTCTCACCTCCTGTAATAACTATTGTGAGCAATTCATCAAATCTTATCACCATTAATCACTGGTAAATTGTAACTTTACAAGAAAAAAAAGAGACTGCTTCACGTTTGGAAGCAATCTCTTATCTATATTATTTTGGATATGTCATCTCTTCCGGGTTTACATATTTATCAAATCCCTCTTCTGTCAGAAGTCCAAGCTCTACTGCCGTTTCTTTTAATGTTGAATTGTCACTAAATGCTTTCTTAGCAATTTTTGCTGCATTTTCATAGCCGATATGTGGATTTAATGCAGTTACCAGCATCAACGAATCATTCAGGAATTTCTCGATCCTTTCATGATTTGGTTCAATTCCTTGCGCACAACGTTCGTCAAATGAAAGAATGCTGTCTGAAAGAATTTGACAGGATTGCAGAAAATTATAGGCAATAACCGGTTTGAATACATTTAATTCAAAATTACCTTGACTTGCCGCAAAACCGATTGTTGCATCATTACCCATTACCTGTGTTGCGACCATCGTTACTGCTTCACTTTGTGTAGGATTTACTTTACCAGGCATAATCGAGCTTCCCGGTTCATTCGCCGGAATTGTGATTTCCCCAAGACCACTACGCGGACCGCTAGCCAGCCAGCGTACATCATTTGCTATTTTCATCATGTCTGCAGCCAATCCTTTTAATGCTCCATGTGCATAAACGGTTTCATCATGGCTTGTCAATGCATGGAATTTATTTGGTGCAGAAAGAAACGTCTTCCCGGTAAATTCATTAATTGCCTCACAGACTCTTTCGGAAAATTCCGGATGTGCGTTCAATCCTGTCCCGACTGCAGTACCACCAATCGCCAGTTCCTTTAAGTAGTTTCCACTCTCGGTAATCATGCTTTCCGATTTTTCAAGCATGCGATGCCATCCGCTGATTTCCTGCCCGAGTGTAATTGGGGTGGCATCCTGTAAATGAGTACGGCCAATTTTTACAACATCCATAAAAGCATCCATTTTTTGTTTCAATGTTCCTTTTAAAGCCTGTACTGCCGGAAGAACCGTATCCTCAAGTTTTAATACAGATGCGATATGCATGGCGGTCGGATATGTATCATTGGAACTTTGCGACTTATTAACATCGTCATTTGGATGAAGTTTTAAGTCGCTGCCTTCCTCTGCTAACCATTTATTCCCAGCAAATGCGATAACCTCATTAACATTCATATTGGATTGTGTGCCACTACCTGTCTGCCAGACAACCAATGGAAAATGATCATTTAATTCGCCAGATAAAATTTGATCTGCCGCGTACGTAATTGCCGTAGCCTTTTTATTATCCAATAGTCCAAGGTCAGCATTTGCTTTGGCAGCACTCTTCTTCAGAATTGCAAACGCTTTAATAACTTCCACAGGCATTTTTTCGTTTCCAATCGGAAAATTTTGCTTACTCCGCTGTGTTTGTGCACCCCAATATTTTTCAGCAGGTACATTAATTTCCCCTATTGTATCTCTTTCCACACGATAATCCATCTCTGCTTCCTCCCTATGTACATGTAATTCTTACCTCTTCTATTGTACCAAATTTTTAACCTAATTAAATATTAAAACATATTCCATCTTAAAAAAACTAACCTATCTGGTACAACGTGTAGCATGTTATCATTTCTCATCCAGTTATTTATCTTTTATAATAGGAATAGACATAAAAATTCGGGTGAGGAAGGAGAATATTGTCATGCCGAATATATGGACCCACATTCTTTTTTGTGAGGAGATTGCGGATGCTATCAGAGAACCGGATTCTTTATCTGCTTACGATACTTTTATGAATTTGGGAGCACAAGGTCCTGATCCATTCTTTTATTATAACTTTTGGCCATGGGTGAAAAATGAGCCTGTCCACCATGTAGGAATGGCCTTACACACGAAGCACTGCGGGGATTTTCTCATTGATTTGATTATCGAAGCAAAAAATATGGAAAAGCCAGTGCAAGCATATATATTCGGGTTTATAACACATCATATCTTAGACAGAAACACGCACCCCTATATCCACTATCGAGCCGGTTACAAAGGAAGTCGTCACCAAAAACTGGAAGTAATTATTGATACACTAATGATGGACAGGTACCGCAATCTGAAAACGTGGAAAATACCAGTTTACAAGGAGATAAATGTTGGCAAACATCTGCATGAAGACATTAAAACACTTTTGCATGCCAAGATTACGAAGCACTATCCGGAATTAAACAGAGACTCATCTGAGTATATTGAAAAAGCATATAGTGATATGATACTGGCATTGAAAATTCTGGCAGACCCTTATAAATGGAAAAACAAGTTATTGAAAAACCTGATTTCTTCTTACTCGCACCAGCCGGTAAACGATGATATGGATTATTTGAATATAAACGGTAAAACATGGCATCATTCCGCTACATATGACCCCTCTGATAAAAGCTTTATCGATCTGTATGAAAATAGCCTGAAAGAAGGAATTGATATTCTAACGGAAGTCACCAAGTTCTGGTATACAAAAACGGATGAGTCCATGCATCTGTTAGTTAAGCGGATCGGTAATATTTCCTATGATACCGGTAAGCCATTAAAATTGAATTTGGATAATAAATACAGTGACCCAATTGTATAAAGCAGGCGGATACCACTACTCCCAGTGATATTCGCCTGCTTTTTATTTCCACTCTTTGACACAAAAACGATATAGTGCGACATAACTTGAAATGAAGGGTCGGTGCTTTTTAACCGCTGTGGAAATACACTACGCTTTCCGCGGGTGACCCGTGAGCCTCCTCGAACTCCGTTCTGCGGGGTCTCACTTTGGCCACTATTCCCGCAGGAGTCTCCGTGTATTTCCTTCGCTGGTTAGCGCACTGCAACTTATCGCATTTATTTATTATTTGATTTAAGTCACGTAATGGTTATGCACTTTTAAGATAGTTGATTGGAGCTGCGGACCGTTGACTTCTGCGGGCACAGCACGAGCTGAAGACCCCGCAGAGTGGGTTTCTCTAGGAGGCTGAAGCCGTGCCCCTAAGGGATGCAACGGTCCACAGCGGAGATCAACCCAGCAGTTACGTCGTATTTTATATCAACTGCGATGTTTATAGCACGACAAAGTTTATGAAAAGGATGCTTTATTTAAAGAGCTTTCTTACTAATGATCTTGTTGTTCTTCTTCCGGCTCTTCGTGCAACACGCTGACCATAAGTGCCGTTTTTTACTGATTTGATATCTCCTACTACCCGCAATACTTTCAACATTGTCCTGCGAAGATTATTCACTATTCATACACCTGCCTCTTTTCAGGTTAAAGTTATTCTGGCTTTATTACTACTTTTTCAGCAGATTTCGTTTGTCTTTGTGCATCTCTTACACCCTTGTCGACATCAACAAATCTCAAAAGAATGATGCCAATCACAAAGAAGAAAATCAGTGAAAAAATACCCAATCTGCTTGAACCGGTTATCTGACCAATGAAAGCAAATAGGAACGGCCCAAACATGGCTGCAAATTTCGATGATATCCCATAGAAGCCAAAGAACTCAGCATGTTTATTACCGGGAACCATTCGCCCGAATATGGACCTGCTCAATGACTGGGCACCGCCCTGAACCATACCTACACAGATTGCAAGGATATAAAAATGAAGTGCTGAAGTCATAAAATAACCTAAAATCACAATCCCGAGATATGCGTAAAGTGTGATATATAACGCATTCTTCGCCTTGATTTTTGTTGCAAGCCAGCCAAAGAAAAAAGTAAACGGTATGCCGACAAATTGTGTGATTAATAAGGCTACAATCAACGAATTCCCGTCAATACCGACATCTCTTCCATAGATGGTGGCCATTCTGATAATTGTTGATATACCATCATTATACAGCCAAAATGCAAGCAGGAAAATTAATACCTGCTTATATTGTTTTATTTCTTTAAATGTGTTGTTCACTCTGGAAAATCCGATAGCAATGTAAGACTTATCCCGTTTTGCGCCGGCCTTTTTTTCTTCCTTTATATTCTTGAGAAGCGGGAGGGAGAATATGAACCACCACACACCGACGGAAGCAAAGGATAACTGACTGGCAACAGTGGCATTCGGCAGACCGAACCATCCAGGATTTAAAATCATCAGGATATTTATTGCCAGTAACAAACCGCCACCAACATAACCATATGCAAAGCCGCCGGAAGATACTTTATCTATTTCATCCCCATCCGTAATTTCCGGTAAAAACCCATCATAAAAAATATTCGCCCCGGAAAATCCAATTGATCCCACGATAAATAAAACGGATGCTAATATGTAATCTCCCTCACCAACAAATGCCAATAATATACTTGCGATAATTCCCATAAACGCAAAAAAACGCAGGAATTTCTTTTTTGCGGCGGAATAATCACTAATCGCACCCAAAATAGGAGCCAATACAGCTACAATTAATACGGCAATGGATTGCGAATACCCCCATAAACTTGCTGCATTGTCCTGATTCGCCCCAACAGCTGCAACATCATAATAGAACACCGGCAGCACAGCGGCCATGATTGTCGTTGCAAATGCTGAATTACCAAAATCGTAAAGCATCCAGCTTCGTTGTGTTTTTTTCTTATTTTCCATTCGATTCCCCCTCCTTTACTAGAAGTATACCAACTTTTCTGTTTTGTTTACCATTTATTCAGACTCTTTTCATATATAAAAGAGCTTCACCAAATCGGTAAAGCTCTTTAATCCGGAGTCAGTGCTCCCAGACATAATCTTTATATGCTTCACTTAACTTCATAAATTCCTGCTTATTTCCTTCCTTAATCGATTCGTCAATAGCGGCACTTAACTGTTCCTTGTTCCAATTAAAGCATACCTCATCCAATATCATACGAGCTGTCAGCCTGGTCTCAAATGAAACCTCTTTTTTTGCCTTAATCATTTTACCGGTATACCGGAAGTACCGATATACTATTTTCTCTTTCTTCATGGAACATGCCCCCTTGTTCCTTTTCTACATTATCCTAAATTTTTGGAATAATTGCAACTGTAAACACTTAATTATTTAATTTTTTTTACATTAAGTATTTATCTACATTTTTCCCATACTAATGTCCCTGCCAAAATTCTATCCATTATTGAATTCTTAATGTTTTTCTAGACCTGGACCATACAGCTTTGGTAGACTATATAAGATGAATAGGAGGCGGCAAGTACATGGATCGGGCAGATAACTTAAAAATGGGCGAAAAAGGTGCATGGCTCAGCATTATTGCCTATATTGTTTTAGCAGCTGCAAAATTAATTACTTCCTATATCGGTAACTCTGATGCATTGAGGGCTGATGGATTAAATAATGCGACCGATATAATAGCCTCGATCGCCGTTTTGATTGGTTTGAAGATTTCCAGGAAACCGCCGGATGAAGACCACCATTATGGCCATTACCGTGCCGAAACGATTGCTACATTATTTGCAGCATTTATTATGATGTTCGTTGGTGTACAGGTTGTCTTTGATACCATCCAAAAATTATTCACAGGTGCAGAGGCCCGGCCAGATATGCTGACAGCCTGGGTTGCTCTCTCAGGAGCTGTTGTTATGTTCGCTGTTTATGCGTATAACCTGAAGCTTTCAAGAAAGATACAAAGCAGTGCACTTTATGCAGCTGCACAGGATAACCGTTCAGATGCGCTAGTGAGTATAGGGGCATTCATTGGAATTATTGGTGCACAATTGGGACTATTTTGGCTGGATCCTTTAGCAGGTCTTATTGTAGGGATTATAATTTGCAAAACGGCCTGGGATATTTTCAAAGATGCCACCCATACACTTACAGATGGATTTGATGAAAAGAAAATAAAAAAGATTCGTTCAAGCATCGCAAAGGTTCCAGAAGTAAAAGAGGTTGTTGATGTAAAGGGGCGTATTGTAGGAAATCAGGAATTTATTGAGCTAACCATTCTTGTTGATCCTGCATTAAATGTTCGGGAAAGCCATGATATAACCGAACGAATTGAAAATTACCTTGCTGAAAAACATGACATTATGTATGCACATATTCATATTGAACCATACCAGACTTAAACAACCGGGTTCGTCCTGATCGTTTAAGTCTGTTATATGGAGAAAAGAAAAACAGTAACAATTGCACCAATGACAACAATCACTATATTCAAACCAACATATGCCAGTCCAACAGCCACAAGGCCACCAATCAATCCAATATACGGTCTATCCGGTATAACCGTTAAAATCGCTGGAAAAATAAGTGCACCCAATGCTGCAAATGGAATCGAGTTAAGCCAGCGGTTCACCCAATCTCGAAATTGTAATTTATCTACAATGAATGCTGGAATGATTCTTGGAATCATGGTTACAAGAGACATACCGATAATAATGAAAAATATCATTCCTCTTCCTCCCTCAGCAACCAGACCCCACTCATTCCGCCAAGGACTGTTGCAATTACAATTGCCCATCCACTGCTCAAGCCAAGCCCGACACATATTACATTAATCAGCATTGCAATAAGCGCAATCAGGCCAACTCTTATTTCTTTTTTCACGGAGGGAACCAGGAGACCAATGAATAGCGCATATAATGCTATTCCCATACTTTGGCTCAGTTTTTCAGGGATAATTTCACCCAGGAAGCCCCCAAGAACGGAACCGAAAATCCATGATAAATAAGCTGTTAAAATGATTGCTGTATAAAATAGAGCTCCTTTCTCCATTTTTGCTTCCTTTGTATGTAATGCAGTTACCGCAAACGATTCGTCAGTCAGACCGAGAGATAAAGGTGCCTTCCATTTAAGCTTGATTCCACGTAAACGATTCATAAACGATAAACTCATTACAAAGTGACGGAAATTCAACACAAATGTAGCAATTATTATTTCCAGTGCACCTGCACCTACAGCAATCATATTTGCTCCCATAAACTGTGCCGCTCCCGCATAAACCAAGACACTCATTAACGTTAATTCAGTCAACGACATACCTGCCTGCTTTGCCAGAACACCATATGTTACCGCCACAGGCAAATAACCCAATGCAATCGGAAAACCAGTAGCAATGCCTTTTTTTATCATATGTACTGATAATGAGACCCGCTGATTATCGGCAGTATCCACTCCCATTTATTCACCCTCCCCATCATCTGCAATTCAAATTATTATACATGAAATTTCCATTATTAAAAAGATTTTAACCTTAAAAAGTGCTATTGACATTCCCGTTCAATACCGTGTATATTCGATATTAATCTTTAGAAATTTTGGATGACCGTTAAAATTTATGATGAAAGTCTAGAAGTGTGTAATACATAGACATTCCTGGATTACAAACGGATTATAGTTGGACATCTTAGTGTCCTGCAATCAGGGTATGAACACGGAGAAAAGCTTCGTCCCCATTTCTAGGGGCAGAAGCTTTTTTCTTTCACAGAAGGAGGATAAACATAATGTTTCCTATAAAACCAAAGTATAACCCAATATTAAGTGAGTCCATTACCTTTTTTATATTGATTATAGGTTTGATTAGTTATTTTATAATCGGATTGGCAACTGATCCACATATCCCTATCCTTATTGGAATATTAATATTGATCGCCTATGGATTGGTTAGAAAAATTTCATTTAGTGATTTGCAGGAAGCAATGATAAACGGAGCTAAATCCGGTATGGGTGCAGTATTTCTGTTCTTCTTAATCGGTGTATTAATTAGTAGCTGGATGATTAGTGGAACAATACCCGCACTGATCAATACAGGATTTTCAGTTATTGGCGGAACTTGGTTCTACGCAATCGTTTTTGCTATTACGGCAATTATTGGTGTATCGCTTGGAAGCTCTCTAACATCGACAGCCACTATTGGAGTGGCCTTTATCGGGATAGGAAACGCCATGGATGTTTCCATGGCGATTACAGCAGGGGCCATTGTTTCAGGAGCGTTCTTTGGGGATAAAATGTCACCATTATCTGATACAACCAATCTTGCTTCCACCATTGTGGGCGTTGATTTATTCGACCATATTAAACATATAAGTCTGACAACAATTCCGGCATTTATCATTTCCTTTATACTATTTGTTATATTGTCGCCAAGTGAAGCTCTGCCGTCCCAGGCAGGTGGAGACTATTTGACTGCGTTGGAATCAACTGGATTAATTAATTGGTCCTCCTGGCTGCCATTAATCGTATTAATAATTTGTACCATTTTTCGAATCCCCGCATTTATTGCGCTTGCAATCAGCAGTGTATTGGCTACATTTGTTGCTCGTATAACGAGTGGATTTGGCTGGTCGGAAATATGGAATATCTGGTTTAATGGATACACTGCAACAACAGCATTTGATCCAGTGAATGAACTGTTAACAAAAGGTGGCATTAACAGTATGCTGTTTACCATATCACTTGTCATTCTGGCATTGGGTTTTGGCGGACTGCTTTTTGTAACCGGGATTATTCCTGCAATGTTAACTGCTTTTCAAGAAAAGTTACACAAAGTCAGATCCATCATTCTTTCTACTGCCGCTACTGCTGTTGGCGTAAACGTACTAATTGGAGAACAGTATCTGTCGATTATGCTGACTGGCGAAACGTATAAAGGTATCTATCAAAAATCAGGATTATCCAAAAAGGCATTATCTCGGACGTTGGAAGATGCCGGAACGGTAATCAACCCGCTTGTTCCATGGAGTGTATGTGGTGTATTTATCGCTGATGTTCTTGGAGTACCAGTACTGACATATCTGCCATTTGCTTTCTTTTGTCTGTTAAGCCCGGTAATAACGGTTCTATTTGGTGGGAAAATGTTGCGGAATTGAAAAATAAGAGCCTTACAAAACCAGGTTGTCGAAATAACGACAGCCTGGTTTTTGTAAGGTTCTTTTCTTTAATGATTGTTATTATGTGAACCGTAGTTTGAATACAATCCACTTTCCATGAGGGACCGTGATCCTCGGGCAACACGATGTTTGTCACATAGGCGTTGCCCCATCAAAAAGACTTGGGACTGTGATTACTCGTCCCACCGAAAAGATTTGTTGCTTTTGATACAAAAGATATAAAAGGCGAAGTAACTGCGGGGTGATTTTCGCTGCGGACCGTTGCTTTCCGCGGGCACGGCTTCAGCCTCCTCGAGGAACCCACTCTGCGGGGTCTTCAGACACGTGCTGTTCCCGCAGGAGTCAACGGCCCTCCGCTCCAATCAACTATCTTAAAAGTGCATAACTATACGTGACTTAAATTAAACAATAAATAAATGCGATAAGTTGCAGTGCGCTAACCAGCGAAGGAAATACACGAAGACTCCTGCGGGAAAGCGAAGACGCCTGAGACCCCACAGCGAGCGTTCTTTGCGAGCGAGGAGGCTCAGCGCGAGCCCGCGGAAAGCGTAGTGTATTTCCGTAGCGGGTACAAGCATCAACCTTCATTTCAATTTACGTCGTCTTTTATATCAACAGCGAGGTTAAAGAGCAACAGATTTTACTAAAAGTGCCAATCAGAAAAAAGGTGTAATCTTGATTCATAGTGGTTATACTGAATAATTTTTCCCGTTCTAATAACAGTTGTTTTCATACAAAAGTATTAAACTTTCTACATAAGTTTGAATTAAAACAGTTTTATAATCTTCTAATATCACTTTTTCAGGCTCTAATGAATCGTGTCGACCAATTTTCGCAAACCCTCAAGTAATCTTGGTGATGGCCTGCAAAAGAGAGATTCTTCCAATACATGGATGGCGTCATTCTGAACCGCCTTCATCTTATCCCATCCGGGGCGTTTTCTGACTATTTCGGGGTTCATCTTTTCCTCTTTCACACCAACCCATACCATACAGATGTGATCTGGATTTCGTTCTTTTACATCTTGCCAGTCGGTTCGTACACTGGCCACATTTTCGGTTGCAAAAACATTTTCAGCCCCAGCAAGTGAACTGATTTCCGTTAACCAATTAACTGCTCCTGGTGTAAAAATTGGCTTTGGCCACCATTCCCAGTAAAGTCTTGGCCGCTCCGTCCGTTTCGTTGCTTTCCCGCGAAAATTTTCCACGTTATGGAGAAATTTCTTTGCCTTCTGATCCGCTAAGTCCGAATATCCCATCGCTTTTGCAACTGTTTGAATGTCCTCAGCTATTTCCGAGATAGAATTCGGATTTAAGATAATGTATGGCAATTCCCTCTCATCAAGTGCTTCGATATTTTTTTCCATACCAGGAACACTCAAAGAAGCGAGAACGAGATCAGGCTTCAATGCTGCAACTTTATCCATATCAATCGACAAATCAGGGCCTACCTTTGGCAAATTCAACACAGATGCCGGCCAATCGGAAAAATTATCGACACCAACTAAATCATCAATTTTCCCCAGGTAGTCCACGATCTCTGTATTACTCGGGCAAATGGAAACAACGCGCATAAAGCTCCACCATCCTATTCGATAAAATTATTTATCCTGGTCAGTAGTCAGTAGTGGCCCGTCTTTTGTAATGACGATGGTATGTTCATATTGGGCTGATCGGCCTTGATCAACCGTTCTTGCTGTCCATCCGTTATCATCCATCTGGCTTTGCCAGCTTATTTCATTAATCATTGGCTCGATTGTAATCACCATACCCTCTTTCAAACGAAGTCCTTTGTTTGGTAAACCAAAGTGTGGAATGTGTGGATCTTCATGAAGTGTAGGTCCAATGCCATGACCTGTAAAATCGCGTACAACGGCGAAACCCTCTCCCTCTGCGTATGTCTGGATGGCGTGTCCGATATCGCCAAGACGTTTGCCCGGCTGAGCCTGTTCGATACCTTTATACAGCGATGTTTTCGTTACATCCATCAGACGTTTTCCTTTTTCATCCACGTTGCCTACAGCATAGGTCCATGCTGAATCTGCAAGTCCTCCATCCAGGTTAACAACCATATCGATGGTCACAATATCTCCATCCTCCAGTTTCTCCTTACGCGGAAAACCGTGGCATATTTCATCATTAATGGATGCACAAGTGGCATACTGATAGCCATTGTATCCTATCTGTTCCGCTGTTGCCCCATGTTTTTTCATATATGATTCTGCGAAAGCGTCGATTTCCATTGTCGTAATCCCAGGCTTGATCATTTTAGCAATTTCTTTATGAATAGAAGCAAGCAAATCTCCTGCTGCCTGCATTTTTTCAATTTCCCTTTTGCTTTTTCTTGTAATCATCTGTTTCATTCCTTTCTTTCATTCATCAACATACATTTATTTTATGTTAAAATACGTGTTATACATGTTAAACTACAACATAAAGTTTACCATAAATCAAAACTGGTTTCAGCAAGCGGACATTTGACGGAGGGAAATAAATGATCGAAATCAAAAATGTGGATAAAGTTTTTTCTGGTGGAGTAAAAGCAATTAACGCGCTTAATTTAACGATACCAGATGGTAAGATTGTTGGTTTTCTCGGACCAAATGGTGCTGGCAAATCCACGACAATTAAAATGATGACGGGAATTTTGCCGATTGATGCTGGAACGATTACACTAAACGACGTGGATATTGAAAAGAACCCCCGGAAAGCAAAGGAAATTTTTGGCTATGTTCCAGATGCACCGGATATGTTCCTCCGTTTAAAAGGAATAGAGTATTTAAATTTTATCGCTGATATCTTTCAAGTCCCGAAAAAAAATCGGAAGGACCGAATTGAACAGCTGACAAAGCAGTTTAATATATATGATGCACTTGATGATTATATTCAGACGTATTCCCATGGGATGCGACAAAAAATCATCGTTACTGGTGTGCTTATCCATGACCCTGCTATCTGGATTTTGGATGAACCGCTCACAGGGCTTGACCCAAAATCTGCTTACATACTGAAGGAAATAATGCGGGAACATGCTGATAAAGGAAATACAGTATTCTTTTCCAGTCATGGCCTGGAAGTTGTTGAACAGCTGTGTGATGAAGTTGCAATCATTAACAAAGGTGAGCTTCTATTCTATGGAAATATGGATGAAATGCGCCAGAAGTATCAGTCCGATCAATCTCTGGAAAAGGTATTCCTGGAGCTGACAGATAATGTATAAAACATGGCTTTTGATGAAAACGATCCTCAAAATGCAATATTCAAAAGCTGGTAAGAAAAATTCTCACCAATGGCTGTACGTAATCGCCGCTTTTTTCTGTCTGCCACTGGTGTTTGTATACATTTCATTTGTAAGGAATGCTGTAACCGCCATGCATGATCTGCTGCAGCCGGCCGGGCAGGAATCGCTAATATTAGGTTTGCTTTTTTTAAGTATTCATCTATTACTATTCTTTGTCAGTATTTTCACAGTAGTAAGCGCATTTTACTTTGCCGAGGATATTGAAGCATTTATTCCGTTTCCTTTTCATTCATACCAGTTGCTGCTTGGAAAAGCTACTGTGCCGTTTATCTATTTATATCTAACAGCAGGTGCTGTGTTTTTACCGGCTTTTTATTTTTATGGAACGGTTAGTGGTGCGTCTGTTTTTTATTATTCCTTTGGCCTGATTCTTTTTTTCCTGTTGCCGATCATTCCTTTCAGTATTTCATCCATTCTTATCATGATTGTGATGCGATTTGTCAATATTGCTAAGAATAAGGACCGTTCCAAAGTGGCGGCAGGTATTCTTTCATTGGCATTCATTATTTTTATTAATGTGCTCGTCCGGTTGAATACAAATACGGATGAGGTGTTTTATGATTTTGCAGCCTTCATTCAGGAAAGCGATGGCTTATTACGTTTGCTTACATCTTTTTATCCGCCCGCTTATATGAGTACAATTGCTCTAATAGAGCCGGTATCCTGGTTAGGGTTCTTCTTTTTTATTTCAGTGATTGCAGTTCATATTGGAGTTTTTTTTCTCTTCCTTTGGGGCGGGCAATTGTTTTACTTAAAAGGTGTCTTAGGAATAAGTACTGGAAGAAAACGAAGGGTGTCTCAGAAGAAACTCAATAAGCAGATAACCACACGTCCAATCTGGTTATCTTACATGCAAAAAGAACTGCGCATTATTTTACGAACACCAACCTTTTTCATGCAATGTGTGATCCAAAGCTTCTTCGGTCCTGTTTTTCTTGTGATTATTTTATTACTTGATTTCGGAAATAATTCTCTATCAGGAGTGATGGATGTATTTTCAGATAAACAAAGCATCCTTGTCCTATTCATCATAACCGTATTTATGCTGGGAGTGAATGCTACAGCTACCACTTCTATTTCACGTGAGGGGAAAAGCTGGCAAGCTAATTTATTTCTCCCTCTTGATATCAGACAAGTGTTTTTCAGTAAAATTGCCACAGCATGGGTCGTCAATTTATTTATGATTTTGCTGGCTTTTCTGATTTTGACTCTTTTCCTGAAAATTACTGGTGTCACTGTCTTCCTATGGTTGATTCTTGTTTTGACCGCTAACTGGTTCATAAGTACACTGGGCACCTATCTCGACTTCCTTGAGCCCAAATTGAACTGGACAGATGAACAGGAGGTTTTTAAAAAATTAACCGGATTATTTTCACTTCTGTTCTCTGTAGGCATACTTGGTTTCATTGTACTGATTTTATGGAATATTGATACATTACAAGGTTTATTTTCCAGTACATTTATCTTATTCACCTGTATGTTGATTTCGCAACTTCTTTTGCAGAAACTATTTAAGAAAAAAATCAGTACAAACGAGCAACAGCAGTTATAGAAAAAGATGCAGCCAAAATCGCTGCATCTTTTTTATTACTTAATAATAACCGCCATAGCCGCCACCATAACCGCCTGTATAAGCGGTACCGATGATAATTAATAGAATAAACAGAACGACTAACAGCGCGAAGCCGGAGCTATATCCTGATTTTGCTTCACTCATTATCTTTCCCTCCTCAATTTCCTGGACTAATATACTCTATGCCCAACGGAAAATTTGGGAAGGGCGTATGCACAGATAAACTTATGAATTTTTATAAATAATCCCGCACATTATAAATTTTACCATTTATAATTCCCTCATCAGTCAGAATGTCGACGAGTACTCCACCAACAGCCTCTGTACTTTTTAGTATATTGTTTTCTTTATAGTTTTTAAATGTTTCCACATCAACAAATTCCTCTTTGGAACTTGAGCGTATTTGCTTCTGCATCTCTGTATCCATAATACCTGGACTGAATGCAACCACCTTATTTTCCGTGTTCAATTCCTCCTGCTCCAAAGCAACAGTCTGTGTATATATATTGACACTGGCTTTAGAGCTGCAGTATGCGCTCCATCCATACGTTGGTCTTTCTGCTGCACCTGAAGTAACATTCACCCCAAACAAAGGTACTCCACTTTCTGAAGCCTTCTTCAAAAACGAATTCATCAATACCATTGGAGCTATCGAATTCACTTGGAAATGCTTTAAGAGATTTTCACTTTTTATATGCATCGCTTGATCAACAGGCTCCACAACTCCTGCATTATTGACAAGATAAAAAGTCGTAAGTTCTTCCGTAAAAATTATCTCAGTGATACCTTGAATTGTTTCTTCTAAAGCAGAAGTATCCCCCAAATCACAAGAAAAGTGATGGTAAGCCATATTATTTTCTTCAGCAAGCTTTGACAGGCTATCATTATTGTTTCGAGAAATCCCGACTACATTGACTCCAGTCTCCAGAAACAATTTTGCGACTGATTCACCGAGTCCTTTCGAAATTCCTGTAATTACTGCATATTTCATTCGCTAACCCCCCCCTTTTTAATAAATATCATTACATAAGGATACCCCGATTCTTATGAAAGAAAACGAAGAATCCATTACATACAGAAAAGTATATCTATTTTGCATTGGTAACTTCATCCCAATAATAAACCAATGTTTCCATTCCCTTGTCAAAACTGTCTAAAGGAAAACTTTCATTTGGCGAATGGAGTCTGTCCCCAGGTGTGCCGAATCCCAATAAAACGATTGGGATGTCATAAATTGCTTCGATCCATTCCACAACAGGGATGGATCCGCCCATTCTGACATATACGGTTTCCTTGCCAAAAGCTTTTGTGTAACTGTTTGCCGCTTTTTCAATTAATGGATGGTTTGGTTCTACCTTATACGCTTTTGCGGATAGTTTTTCTTTTTTCACTTCGACTGTTACACCAGACGGACAAGAACTTTTCACATGATCTTCAAGCTGCTGCTGAACTTTTTCAGGATCCTGTCCCGGTACCAAGCGACATGTAATTTTTGCAGTCGCTGTAGAAGGAATGATCGTTTTCGTCCCCTCCCCTTGATACCCTCCATAAATACCGTTGATTTCAAATGTCGGACGGGTCTGTGTATGTTCTTTTGCTGTATAGCCTTGTTCAGAAGCAGTTTCAGGGGCACCGGTCGCTTCTGTGAAATTTTCTCCCTCTACTTGTTCGATTAATTTCCGTTCTTTATCTGTCAGTGCATCCACATCATCATAGAATCCGTCAACAGTGACCACTTCATTCTCATTTTTCATGGACGTGAGGATATGGCTCAATGCCATAATCGGGTTTCTAATAGCCCCGCCATACATGCCGGAATGCAAATCATGGTCAGGTCCCGTGACATTGATTTCAATTCCTGTGAAACCTTTGAGGCCATATAGAATCGTTGGCTGGTTTTCTGCAACCATGCCGGAGTCCGAAATCACAGCAAAATCAGCATGGAATTGTTCCTTTTTCTCATGGAGGATATCATATAAATTCTCGCTGCCAATTTCCTCTTCTCCTTCAATACACACCTTCACATTAAGCGGAAGCTTACCTTCTGTTTTCATATATGCCTCAAAAACAGCGAGATGCA
The DNA here is from genome assembly GCF_055380755.1 of Virgibacillus ainsalahensis. Taxonomy (NCBI): domain Bacteria; kingdom Bacillati; phylum Bacillota; class Bacilli; order Caryophanales; family Bacillaceae; genus Virgibacillus; species Virgibacillus ainsalahensis. The sequence goes on from NZ_AP043943.1 coordinate 2,533,989, forward strand.
TAAACACCTGTCCTTTATCATCACTGGAACCACGCGCATACAAACGACCATCCCTTACTTCCGGACGGAATGGATCACTATCCCATTGGTCAATCGGATCTACCGGCTGCACATCATAATGTCCATAAAATAAAACAGTCGGTGCTTCAGGCCCTGCTCCATTATATTCCGCATAAATAAGTGGATGCCCTGCTGTTTCCTGTTTTTCGATATTTTCAAAATTAATCTCTTTTAAATATGTAGTAATAAAATCAGCTGCAGCATGGACATCTTTTTTATGTACACTGTCCGTGCTAACACTTGGAATAGACAAAAACGCATTTAACTTTTCCAGTAAGTTTTTCCGGTTTTCCTTCAAATAAGCTAATGCTTTTTCACTCATATTATGACTCCTCCTTGTTAATGTTCATTTTATTTTAGCATAACACAAAGTAAAAAGGACAGCCCGCTACCAAGGCTGATAACATACTTCCTCTGCGTTCGGTCGTTCATCATCCCGATGAGTGACAGAATAAAGGCTCTTCCTCCGCGTTCCGTCGTTCATCAATCCGATAAGTGACCGGATGACAGCTTTTCCTCTGCGTTCGGTCGTTCATCAATCCGATGAGTGACCAGAGACCCTAGGCGTGGTTGTCCACTTTAACTGGCCCGAGGGAATTTAACTGCCGAGGTAATAATATACTGCCAAATATTTATAAATTCTTATCTATTAAAAAACGCTTGGTTTCCAAGCGTTTTTGTTAATTATATTAAACAGAATAGTATCAATTATTTCAACTTTTTAAAAGACTTCCGTCCATTCATTACGATGTTCTAACATTTCCCGGGCAATTTCTTTTGCACCCTTCAAACTGTGATTAGCTGCCCATCCACATTGCACTTCATTGCATGCCGGCACTTCATCAGCTTCCAGGACATCATTCAATGTTTTTTCCAATGTATCCAGTACTTCATCATAATTATCGTTATTTATTATTGCTAAATAAAACCCAGTTTGACATCCCATTGGGCTAATATCTAATACATTATCCATATGATTGCGGATGTTTTCTGCCATTAAATGTTCGATGGAATGCAATCCAGCCATTTCCATATGTGCTTTATTCGGCTGTTTAAAACGGATATCATATTTATATACCTTATCTCCATTAGCTCCCTCTGTTACGCCAACCAATCTTACATACGGTGCTTTTACTTTTGTATGATCCAAATTGAAACTTTCAACATTCATTTTGTTTGCCATATTACCCGCTCCTTATTTTTTATTGACTACAAGTAGCCAGACAAAATCTCTTCTGTTTAAATGTTACATCAAAATGGTTCATTACAAAACTATTTTGCAAAACAAACGGGTGATTTCATTTATAAATGGAATCACCCGGTTAAATACTTTTTTAAATTAATGATTAATTTATCGGTTTTGCGGGAATAATCGTTCAACCATATTTCCAAATTGTTGAAAGAACCCTTCGACTGGTCTTCCATTATCTACATCATCAACATAATTATTTGTTAAATCAACAAAATCTGGGTTTGTCGAAATGTACACATTATCAATGTCATTATCCACTTCTTTTACAAGGTTAGATATTTCTTCTTTCACTTCCTCGGTTAATTCTTCTCCATGATCACGGTTGCCGGTGTTATTTCCATTGTTATTTGCATTGTTATTGGTGTTGTTTGTGATATTGCCATTTTCGCGGTTTTCTTGATCCCTGTTCCCCTCATTATCATTGTCCAACCCGGCTGCAACATAAGCGTTATTATCTGTAGTTAACACATAAGCGTTGTCAATTTCATCTATTTTTTCTGTTATCCTGTCAGCTGCCTCTTCTGCAACTTCATAACGGCTTTGGCCATTATTATTGTCATTGTTGTTATCATCCCGGTCCTGTGCCCGTTCTGAAGACCTTCTCATATTATAGTCACGATCATCATTTATGCGTTCACCTGTATTATTATTATATCTTGTCGGTTCCACATTCGGATTGTCGCCTTGGCCTTCCTGATTGTCTCCATCAGTTCCACATGCGGCAAGCATTAAAATAAACACTGTTAAAACACTAAAAAGTTTCCATTTCATTGATTTTTACCTCCTTAACATATTTACCTTTAGTATGTAACAGAGCTAATTTATTATGCTTTTATGATGAAAGCCTATTTTTGGCAGAGAAACCATTTTTGTTTAAGACAATATATATAAATTACGGGCAACATAATTAATACCCTTACATTTGAGGAGGGAAAATATGAATATTCCGGATTATGACAAGGCTCTTTACTATACACTTTGGGGCCAATGGGATGATCTGCTTGTGCTTATGGTTCGTACGAATGATGATATGTTATCCAAAAAAATTCAGCTGTTCCTGAATGCTTACCATTATTCATTAGACGAAAGCAAAATAATGAATAGCCACGACAACCTTCTTTACTATATAGACCATGCGATGAAATACGAACCAGTTACTGCCATAGAAGTGTAAACAACTGGTGGCAGTTTTACTTTAACTGACTTATTGCAAAGCTTCTAAATTGCACTTATGCAGTAAGCAGGTTTTACACTTTCTTAAATACTAAATATGGCTCATTCCACTAAAATCTGGGATGAGCCTTTTTCTATCGGGTATCTAATTATTATTGCCATTGTTCCCTTTGCCATTATTGCCTTTATCCGGACTCTTGCCATTGTTGCCTTTGCCATTATTCCATTTATCCGGACTCTTCCCATTGTTGCCTTTGCCATTATTCCATTTATCCGGACTCTTCCCATTGTTGCCTTTGCCATTATTCCATTTATCCGGACTCTTCCCATTGTTGCCTTTGCCATTATTCCATTTATTCGGACTCTTGCTATTGTTGCCTTTCCCGTTATTCCATTTATCCGGACTCTTGCCGTTGTTTCCTTTACCATTATTCCATTTATCTGGACTTTTGCCATTGTTACCCTTGCCATTATTTCCTTTATTATCGGCTTTACCATTGTTACCTTTTCCGGTTGAACTATTACCGTTACCAGGGTTCGTCTTACTATTCTTTTCCTTTAACTCACTTGGGTGCTCATTTCCCTTGGGTTTTGCTTGTATGCTTTTGTTTTTTGCTTTATTAGAAGGAAGCGATCCTTTCTCTTCTTTTACTGGATCATCTTTCGCATTGTCACTTTCCTTCTCAGTTTTTTCTTCTGCTTCTTCTTGCTCTTCAATCTCGTCTGCTAACTGCCCTTTGTCATCTTCGTTATAAAAAGTATCAATAATTTCCATTTCCTCATCATTTAGGGAATCAACAGTTTTTACAGATGAATTTTTGTCGAGCAGTTTTGTTGCCATTATTTCATTCATCGACTTACCTGCTTCTTTAGCCATTTCACGTACATCAGAAGGTACCTCAAAGATAACAATGTTCCAATCGGGTTCATTACTTACGAGATACTGTTCGATGCTGGAAAGCAAAGAGTCATTATCATTCTTATCGGACTTATAACTAACACCAATCAGTACATTTTGTTCATTATTAACCAACCCTGCATTCTTACTGTTTTCAATAATTTTCTCGATTACCTTTTCTAATTCTTTATCCTGATATTCTGTTAACTCTTTCACAATGTTATCCGCATCATTATTGACGGCCAGCATATTGTCTACATCCATGTCTTCATTCACTTCAAGTTCTATATTAGGATTTATTGCAACATTTACATAAGCGTATGTATGATCCGCATTCATGAAGAGAAAGGAAGGTACAAATAATACAAATAAGATACAGACGATAGCAACCATCTTAAATATTCTACTTTTTTGTTTTCTTGATGAAAAAAACAGAAGAGGTCCTTTTTCTTCCAAAGGCTTAAAGGAAACCTCCGTGCCTATTTCCGCATCATTAATTGGAATGGCTTTTTGAAATGTACCTTCTTTTGTCATCATTATTGTGTATTTTCGATGCTGTTCCATTACAATTCCTTTTTTCATTTACCCACCCCCTTTAAATATTCCTTAATATAAAAATAGTCCTCACTGAGCACGATAAAAACCGCCAATACAAATTTTCGGTTTCTTTCCAGTGTTTTCTTACTTACATCAACAAATTTCATTAAATCTTTTATAGGCAACTTTTTCTTTCGATGAACATAAGATCTTAATTCAGCGTTTTCAAACAGTACCCTTGCTGTTCGGACAGCTGAGTCACGTGCATCCTTATGTTTTGGCGAAGCGTCTGCAAGTTCTGATAGCGTTAAATTATACACCTTCAGTTTCTCTTTAAAATCCAGAATTTCCTCCCTAAGATACCATGAATCCTGTTCCTTTTCATATTGTTCTTTAACAGCAATAATTTCTGTAGGATTTTCCATCTGTTCCGAGTCATAGCTTTCATCCAGTGATACAGCAGTCGGTTTCTTTTGCATATAACGTATATAATCAATCACTTTTCGCTTCACAACAAGCTTTGCAAAAGATAGAAAGGAGCTTCCTCTTTTTGATGAATAAGAGAGCATAGCTTCATTAAAGGCGTTAAGACCTATACTGAATTCATCGTCCCTTTTGGGATCAATATACCGTTTACAGACTTCTGAAACGCATTTGGCGATAAATGGCTGATACCTTTTTAAAAGGTAGTTCTGCATTGATTGGTCCCCTTTTTGTACAGAGGCAATCATTTCTTCAAGGGGCGTTTCTTTTAATGATTTGCTCATCATCATACAGAACCACCCTTTGCAATTATAAAATTCGTTCCATTATAATCCTTTTTGGGTGTAGAAATTACGTATTTACATCTATATAAAATATTTTGTTTATTAGCAGTCATGAAACATTCACCATCTCTATATCTTTATTTCTCGCATATTAACGGGCACTAACATTAGAAAACTCGGCGTATCATCAAGCCTTAGGCATGCCCCGTCGTTCACTTATGCAGCAAAGAAATCTTATACTTTCTTACTGCTTAGAAAAAACAAGATTTTCAGAGAAAGGGTAAAAGCACCCTCACTAAATTGTTTTTCACTTTGTAATTATTGATTCGGTATAAATATCTTAACGTAGAGGCAGACTCTAAGCTATCACAATATAATTACAGTTTCTTTAAATATCAGTTACCAGTATGTCAGCTGTCGTTTATTATGTAATGTCTTGAAAATTTATGAAAGTTAGAAAACTCCCTACCTTCTTACCCGCCCACAAAAAAATGCCCCTACTTAGATAGAGACATTTCATTTCTTTGAAGTTTTACCGTTCCAGTAAAATATCTTCTTTCTTCGTATATAATTTATTTTGTTTAATTGATTCAAGCGGCTCACTTATATAAATATCTTCTCCAAACCAATCAACAGATTCAATTTTTTTACGGGTAAATATGAAATACTTTTCATTTACATAACTTTCATTGCTCTGTACAACAATATATTTGATATTCCAATATTCATCATCATAAACCATGTCTACGACTATACCGATCTTTCCATTGTTCGCATGTACTTTAAATCCCATTGTTTCATCTTCACTACGAAGATTATATGCCATTTCTGTACTGCTTTGGGGTATATCTCTTTGGATTTGTTTTTCCATCGAATCCCCTTGATAAAAACTGGATGTAATCGGGTTCTCTCCTGCACCCCACATCGCGTTACTCATCCAATATCTGCTCCAACCATAATAACCAATCAGAGAATTTTCGGCTTCATAGGATAGGGACTGGCCTTCAGGAATGGCAGGGCTGTTTCGGACTTTTTCTTTATCATACTCCACTTCCAGATTTTCCTTTGCTTCATTTAAATTAACAAAGGACGAAGGTGAAAGCAGAACTTTCCTGCCGGGTAGCCACTTTCTTGTGTCAATTACCGCGTAACGTATAGACCATTCCTTATCATCAAAATACAAATCTTTAATCTTACCCACTTCCCCATCTGATGCATCTATATTATATGTTTTTAAATCTGATGTGAAATATAGCAAGGATATCCCTCCAGAAAATGGTTTTCATATAGAATCAATACCCTTCATGTAATAAAGTGAAACCAATGCAGGATAATAAACCTTCTTTACTCCTGTGGTGTATTAAGATAATCAATTGGTACAAACAGGCCTACTCTTCCATGTGTATCATGATTCAATGTGGCAAAAATAACACCGATCACTTCACCATTTTCATTAATTATGGGACTGCCGCTATTCCCCCGATAAACAGGCGCTTCAATCATTAACACCTCTTCCTCCCAATTAGATAATTGGGTGTAGCCGATTATACTTCCTTCATTTGCTATTCCATTAAAGCGTAACGGATTACCAATAAAATAAATTGACTCATTCTGCTCAAAACCAACTTCATCAGCAAGCTCAAGATATGGCATATCTTCCGTTGTCTTTGCTTCCAGAACGGCTATATCAATCGATGGATATGTTTCAGTAACTTCAGCAGAAAAAAGGCCTTCTTGTGGATAAGCTACCGTCACGGACTCCTCCCCCTCAATGACATGATGGTTTGTCAGAATCATACCTTCACTTGAAACACCAAAGCCCGTTCCTTTGCTATCCTCTGTTTCCACGACAACCACAGCTTCTTTATAAGTACGAATGTCTTCCTGTGTGGATAACTTAGCTGAGCTTATTAAAAAGTCAATGGCCGGAATTGAAAATGTTTGTGGGAGCAATGCAACCACATTAAATGCCATAACAACAGCAATCAGCCAAAATGCCCATTTGGGAAATGGACGTTTTGGCTTTGGCTCTTTTTCCTGTTTGTCTCTTTCCAATGCCTTTCTACGTTCTTCCTGTACTAATTCATACAGTTCTTCATCATCAAACTCTTCATATAAATCCTCATCTATCATATCGTGCTTGTTATCTTTTTCATCATACATAAAAGTCCCCCCGGAACTCATTGCTTATTAAATTATCCTGTATGTCTATCTTACCATGTTCCAGTGCAAAAATTGTATCAACTCCTGTTTTTCTAATACATAACAAAAAAGAGAATGACTCAGGTCAAGTGAGCCATCCTCCTTTATCTTTATTAGAAAAAATTAATGTATCCCGGTTTCCATATCGTTTTTACGGGTAAATCTTAATTTTATCATATTTTCGATTTTCAACTGAGGAACATTGGTTTCCTGGGAAATTTCCTGGACTGAAACATGAGGGTTTTTACGAATAAAGCTTCGTACCCTATCACTTTCCGTAAGACAGGTTGTGCACATCATGAATGGACTGCTTTCCATTGGCTCTTCACACAAACGGCAATTACGTACAAACCTTCCCATCTCCTCACCTCATTGTATGATTGTTATTTATATCATACACTTTTCGTCAAAAACTAACAATTATTTTTTTGAAAAATGAGTCTTTTTATTCACCCTCATTTTTAAAATTAGAAAGGCTATTTTTCGGCATAATTATTGCTCCTTAACCCCCGCAGTTGTATAAAAGATCGATGGGGCGAGTGAGCGCAGTCTTCTAGAAAACAGCCATTGAAAAAGAAATAGATATTACTATACGAAAACATGGAAAAAGTGCTATAGTTTTTATAGAATTAATTGATTCTTGGAAAAATGAATAGGAGTTGAGATTTATGCATTTAGATGAAATGCTCGCATTTAATGAACAATTTGTTGCTGGAAAGAAGTATGAACAATATTCCACAGACAGTATCCCGAATAAACGGATGGTAATATTCACCTGTATGGAATCACGGCTTGTAGAATTACTGCCGCGTGCATTAAACATCCAGAACGGCGATGTGAAAATGCTGAAAAACGCCGGGGCCATTATTCGTAAACCGTTTGACAGTATTATGAAAAGTATTCTTGTAGCTGTGTATAACCTGAAAGCAGAAGAAGTTGTCGTCATTGGTCATCATGACTGTGGAATGTCCAAGGTTGATACGACAGCATTCACAGCTAATATGAAAGAAAAAGGGGTATCACAGGAAACATTAGATACACTCACACATGGAGGGATTGACTTTCATGAAGAATTTCACGGGTTTGATACAGTTGAAGAATCCGTACAGCAAAGTGTAGGGATTATCCGAAATCATCCCCTGCTTCCTTCCGAAGTGAAAGTACACGGATTGGTTATAGATCCAGGCACTGGTAAAGCAGATATTGTGACAAAAGAAGCGTAGTATCAATGGAACTGCCACATTAAATTGTGGCAGTTTTTTACGTTTCAACTTATATTTATTCCAGGATTCCACATACTATCAATTAGCAGTTGAACCGCTGGAGGTACATATGAGAAAAAGCAGACAAAAACAATCCAGTAAGCTTTTCCCAATCAAGGTTGATAAACTCGAAAAGCTGATGCAAAGCAGATTTGAAGACAACCCTGATTTAAATTTTTCCATCTATGAACATCAGAATAAAAAAATAGCCGTATTTTATATATCCTACCAGGTTGGAGCTGACAGGGCTGAGAATTATCTGCTGAAACCCTTATTGGAGAGTGAAAAGGAATGGACATACACGTCCATTCTAAATGAAATCCCATTAAGTTCCGGCCAAACTACGGAAAAACTTGATGATATTCTTAATAAATTACTTATCGGCGAAATCTTTATCTATGTAGAAGATGAAGATAAGGCTGTTTCTTACTTATTGGCAAAACAAGAAAAACGCTCCCTGGAAAAAGCAGAAACGGAATCAGTAGTCGTCGGTCCGAAAGTAGCTTTCACTGAATCATTAATTACGAATTTAAATATTCTCAGGTGGCGTGTGCGGTCTACGGATCTTGTATTGGAAAAAATAATGATTGGTGAACGAACACCTCGTGAAGCGCGCTTAATTTATTTGAAATCCATTGCAAATGAAACAGACGTCAATACAATGCGACAGCGATTACAGGATTTAGAGGTTGATGAAATTGAAGATAGTAATACACTAATGCAATATATCGAGGACTCATCCTCTACCATCTTTCCAGAATTTTACTCCACAGAGCTCCCTGACCGTGCATCCTATTCCATCGCCAAAGGAAGAGTTGCTGTGATTGTGGAAAACAGTCCATCAGCAATTATTGCTCCATCGACTTTTTTCAGTTTTTTTGAATCGACCGAAGATTTATATATGCGTTGGAATGCTGGGTCTTTTCTGAGGATGCTGCGGATTTTATCCATATTCATTGCGGTGTTTTTAACACCGATGTATGTAGCAGCGGTTACTTTTCATTATGAAATCATTCCAACACAATTGCTTATTTCCATCGGGCAATCGAGAGCGGGGGTGCCCTTCCCCCCCATATTCGAAGCATTACTTCTCGAATTTTTAATTGAACTTCTAAGGGAAGCCGGAGCAAGGCTACCAACAAAAGTGGGGCAAACAATCGGTATTGTTGGTGGGGTAGTTGTTGGAACAGCTGCAGTGCAAGCTGGGATAACAAGTAATATCTTGATTATTTTTATTACGATAAGTGCACTGGCATCTTTTACAGCTCCCAGTTATTTAATGGGCACAACGATTCGTGTCCTTCGTTTTCCAATGATTATACTGGCAGGAATTCTTGGTATTATTGGTATTATGTTTGGGATCTGCTTTTTGATCATCCATTTATTGAAATTAACGTCATTAGGACGTCCATACCTTACACCAATTTACCCATTCCGGTTTGGGGATTTAAACAAAGTTTTGTACCGTTTACCACAACACTTTCAGAATAAACGCTTTGCTTCTTTTCTCCCAAAAGATTTAACACGCTTCAATAAACAAAAAGCAAAAGAGAAGAAAGACATCGATGAGTAGGTGTATTTATGGATATTAATATAAAAATAAAAGAGAACCTGCGAATTCAGGCTTTTTATTTATTTTTCATCATCTCTTCCATTCAAATAGGTGTCGGAATCATGGGTGCTCCAAGAATTATTTTTATAGAGGCTCACCAAGATTCATGGATAGCGATTTTAATAGCCGCAGCATATATCATCCTTGTTTTATTTGTTATGTTGCTAATTCTGAAACAATATGATAATGCAGATATACTCGGGATTCAAGTGGATGTTTTCGGAAAATTGCTGGGAAAATTGCTAGGGACCGTGTATATTATTTATTTTGCAGTTACATTATTTTCTGTACTTATCACCTATATCGAGGTCGTAAACATCTTTATTTTCCCCAGCTTAAGTCCTGTTGTCATGGGGACCTTGCTGATCATTCTGATTGCTTACAGTGTGCTTGGTGGATTGAAAGTTATTGTGGGTGTTTGTTTCCTTTTTTTCATCTTTTCCAACTGGGTGTTTTTACTGTTGATCGAACCTGCAACGGAAATAGATTGGACCCATTACCAGCCGGCTTTTCAGGCTTCCTTTACAGAATTGATAAACGGTGCTAAATCTACAGCCTACACCTTTATCGGATTTGAGATACTTTTATTTATATATCCGTTTATCCAAAACAAGCAAAAAGCAAAACTGCCAGTATTTGCTGCTGTCCTATGGTCTGCTTTTATCGTTTTCATTACGACCTTCATAGCAATTGGTTTTTTTAGTCCGGGGCAGTTGGAGAGAAGAGAATGGTCACTATTATCCTTATTTAAAATCCAGACATTCTCCTTTATTGAGCGAATGGATTTTGTAGTTGTCGCAGAGTGGATGATGGTAATTATACCAAATATGATTTTATTAATGTGGGGAATAATATATGGGATGAAGCGATTGTATAGGATTCCACAGAAAACATCTCTTTACATCGTATCTGGTTTATTGTTAATTGGGACTTTCTTCTCTCAACAGCATTTTCAAATACAAAAAATTATCGATACCACCGATAAGATAGGTTTCTGGATTGTATTTGTTTATCCATTTCTACTTCTACCACTAGTACTCATAAAGAAAAAATGGCGTAAACGGAAAGAAGGTGACAGTCATGCGAAATAAAAAAATAACTAGTATACTCATTTCTGTTGTCCTTCTTTCAGCCTGTGTAAAATCCACCCCGCTGGATAATCTTGGTATATTAAACACACGCGGAATTGATATTTCTGAAGAAAACGAGAAGCAAATGGATACGACATTAATTGTATATCAATTTGATGAGCAATCAGAAAACGTAACAAAAAACATTTTCGGTACAGGGAATACGGTAAAAAGTGCAAGGGAGGATGCAAATCGTAAGTCAAGCAATAAATTGAGCCCTGGTCAAATCCGTCTGGAGTTATACAGTAAAGAAGCGGCACAGAAGGGCATTGCAACATACATAAGTCCACTGGTACGAGACGCCCGCGTATCAGATACGATGTTGCTTGCAGTTAGTAATACAACCGCAAAGGAAGTCCTTACAAAAGGACAAGGGGACACAATGTACAATGTTGGAAGATATTTACATGATTTAATTGAACAGGAGTATATGGAAGATAGCATTCCAAGTGTTGCTTTACACCATTTCACCCATATTATTGGTGATATCGGACACGACCCCGTATTGCCAGTCATTAGCTTAATAAATGACACACCTACATTAACAGCTTTTGCAGTTTTCCAATCGGATAAATATGTTGGCGAAATTTCTTTGGATGAGGCCTTTCTCGTAAACCTGTTTCAAAAAAGGGTGAGCAATTCACCTGTAGAAGTATCTATCACTAGAAAACCTTTTGAGAAATTTTTTGTGAATCCAGACCAAAATAAAATGAATGATGAAGATTTTCAAGTTCAAATGGGTGTCAGTGGCAAAAGCAAAACAAAAATAAAAAGTACAGAACAGCTAACCTATGAGACAAATGTTGACCTGGAGATTAACATACAGGAATTCTCGGAATTAATGAGTGTTGAAAATGAACAGGTAGCCAATTTATTGGAGAAAGAAATTGCTAAAGCATTCGAAAAACAATATGAATCACTCTTAGAGAAACTTCAGGAGATTAATTCCGATCCGTTTGGTCTTGGAAATATTTATCGTATTAACAAGGAAGATGGCACATTGACGGAGAAAGAATGGCGCGAGAAGTTCCCAGAAGTTACTGTTGATTTTAATGTAAATGTAAAAATTATGCAATATGGAACGATACAATAAGGGTAACAGTCGTATGAGCCGAAGAAAATTAAAACCTCCCTTATCCAATAAATGGAAAAGGAAGGTTTTCAACTTATTTCTGAACTTCGCCCAAGATTTCAATCACACGATCACGTGCTTCCTCACTTTTATATTTTTTCATATAATCAATCATCACTGGTGCTTGATCTTTTAGTTGCAAAAGTTCCTCTACCAGTGATTCTTTCGTTAATGCTTCTTCTCCCACAACACGGGCATAGCGTTTTTCTGTAAATGATCGAGCGTTGATAATCTGATCACCTCTGCTTGCCTGGATAGACAATGGAACAAGCAACATTGGGATTCGCAATGCAAGAAATTCAAAGATTGCATTGGAACCAGCCCGGGATAGCACATAATCTGTCGCTGCAAAAATATCTTTTAATTCCTCATGCACATATTCAAATTGGACATAGCCTTTTTCCTTAATCGATGGGTCCGTTTTTCCCTCACCGCAAATATGAATAACCTGAAGCGAGGGTAATAACTCAGGGAGACTCGCCCGAACGGTTTCATTGATTTTCCGGGCTCCTCCACTGCCTCCCATAATAAGCAGTACCGGTTTTTCATTAGTTAAACCTGCAAATATTAATCCCTTTTCTTTATCCCCTTGAAACAGCTCTTCACGGATAACGGCACCAACATATTCTCTTTTTTTCTCAGGTAGATATTGCATCGTTTCCTCAAAGGTTGCCAGTACTTTTTTAGCAAAAGGAATCGAAATTTTATTCGCCAATCCCGGTGTATAATCTGATTCATGTATCACTACAGGCACGTTGCGGAGTTTCGCTGCTGCTACCACCGGAACAGAAACAAATCCACCTTTTGAGAAAATGACCGATGGCTTGCGCTTACCGATAATACGCCACGCTTCGATGGTTCCCTTCAATACTTTAAACGGGTCTTTGAGATTTTCTTTTGACATATAACGGCGCAGCTTCCCTGTTGAAATCGAATGGTAGGTAACTCCATCCAACTGTCCAATTAAGTTTTTCTCAATTCCATCTTTCGAGCCGATATAATCAATCTCCCACCCCTCGCGCTGGTACACGGGTATAAGTGCCAAATTGACGATTACATGACCCGCTGTTCCCCCACCGGTGAAGAGAATTCGTTTATTTTGCATAAAGTATTTCTTCCTTTCTAGCTTAATACAATTTAAAACAGTATAATGGGTTTTATGATTTTAATTTGTATACTTAAAATAGTGTGAGTATCCTTTTAAAAGTGTAATAGAAATTAATGAAAAAAGGAAGTATATTATGTACGAAACAAAAACGATAAAAGAAAAATTGAAGCTGTTCACCATTATATTAATTCCCATATTAATTACCCAAGTTGGTATGTCGCTGATGAATTTTTTCGATACCGTCATGTCCGGCCAGGCCGGAGCTGATGACCTAGCCGGTGTTGCGATAGGATCAAGTCTCTGGCTGCCAGTTTTCACGGGAATCAATGGGGTGCTTTTAGCTATCACGCCAATTATAGCGCAGCTGACAGGCGCAAGGAACAATGATGAAGTACCTAAAAAAGTACAACAGGGAATTTATTTAGCTGCTGCGTTAGCCATTGTTGTAATTATAATTGGCGCAATGGTACTTAATCCAATTTTACACGCTATGGATTTAGAACCGGAAGTACGACATATTGCGAAATATTACCTTATTACATTAAGTGCAGGAATTGTGCCGTTATTCATATTCAATACAATCCGCAGTTTTATCGATGCATTGGGGAAAACCCGCACTTCCATGTTCATCATCTTAATTGCATTGCCATTAAATATCGTCTTTAACTATGTATTTATCTTTGGTGCATTTGGTATCCCTGCATTCGGTGGAATTGGTTCTGGTATTGCAACAGCTGTTACCTATTGGCTGGTCTGCATTATTTCCTTTGGAATCATCCATAAGATCCAACCATTCCGGGGCTTTGGAATATTAACAGATTGGGTCAAACCTTCTTTACAAGTGTGGTGGGAGCAACTGAAAATAGGTCTCCCCATCGGGTTTGCGATATTTTTTGAAACAAGTATATTTGCAGCAGTTACCTTATTAATGAGTGTTTATAGTACGTATACAATCGCTGCACATCAAGCTGCAATGAACTTTGCCTCATTAATTTATATGATTCCACTAAGTGTTGGAATGGCATTGACAATTGCCGTTGGCTTTGAAGTCGGCGGAAAAAGATACAAGGAAGCCCGGACTTATGGATATATTGGAATAAGCGGCGGGTTATTTATCGCTATATTTGCAGGTCTGATTTTATATGTCTTTAACGGTCCTGTTGCTGCATTGTACAATTCTAACCCTGAAGTCATTGAGCTTACGAAGCAGTTTATCTATTATGCAATATTCTATCAGCTTGCTGATGCTTTTGGAGCACCGATTCAAGGAGCACTTCGCGGATATAAAGATGTTAATATGACATTAGTTATTGCACTTGTCTCCTATTGGATAATCGGTTTGCCGACTGGTTGGCTGCTGGCAAATTACACCGCGCTGGAGCCATTCGGTTATTGGGTCGGCATTATTACCGGCCTGAGTTGTGGTGCAATTGCATTATTATGGCGATTGTTGCACGTCCAAAAAAAATACAGAAAAACAAATGAAAACTCACCTGCTCTATAATTGGCAGGTGAGTTTTTTGTAACTGTGCTTGATTTCCAATTTTCTCTAGGCTGTTTTTTAATTGTTATTAATCCAAATTCATTACAACCAGTCGTTCCTCCGTCATTTCTTCAATGGAGTACTTCGGACCTTCCTTTCCCCAGCCGCTGTCCTTCACCCCACCGTATGGCATAAGATCAACACGATACTGGGAAGAGTCATTAATCATTAGACCGCCGACTTCCACATTTCTTGCTGCATAAAAGGCTGTATTGAGATTTTTTGTGAAAATACCTCCCTGTAGTCCGTATGGGGATTCATTCAATTCATCAATACACGTATCCAGGTCCTTGTATTCAATAATACTTACAACAGGGGCAAAAATCTCCTCACAAACAACAAGCATATCCTTTTTCACATCCGTTAATACAGTAGGTTCATACATTGATCCATCTCGACTTCCACCTGTCACAATTGTAGCTCCGGCTTGTTTGGCTTCATTTACCCACTTTTCCGCACGTTTCGCTTCCTCTTCATCAATCATTGGCCCAACAACCGTTTCCTCATCTTTGGGGTCACCAACTTTAAGGTATTCCATAGCTTCTGCAAGCTTCGTCTGAAAGGCTTCCTTAACAGATTGATGTACGTAGAGACGCTGTGGTGTAATGCAAGTCTGCCCTGCATATGCAAAACCTGCTGTAGAAAGTATAGTGGCTGCTTTATCCAAATCTGCTTCTTTATCTACAATCACCGGTGAATTATTTCCAAGCTCAAGAATGAGTTTATTTAAACCAGTATTCTGTTTGATTTTCAACCCAACTTCTGCACTGCCGGTAAATGTATATGTTGAAATTCGATTGTCTTCCTGCATTTGTTTACCAACAACAGAGCCAGATCCTGCTATTACATTCAGCAATCCTGCCGGGAGCCCTGCTTCTTCAAATAGCTTAGCCAATTTCAACGAAGATATCGGTGTTGCACTTGCCGGTTTCAATACAACAGCATTCCCTGCAGCAAGTGCCGGACCGATTTTATGTGCCACCAGATTAATCGGAAAATTAAATGGTGTAATTGCCCCAACCACACCAACTGGTACCCGTATCGTAAAAGCCATTCGATTTTCAGAACCGGGGGCAGCCTCTACCGGCACGCCATGTCCGCTGATTCGTTTTGCTTCTTCTGCAGAAACTTCAAATGTCTCCGCGGCACGGGCAACCTCTGTTCTTGCCTGTTTGAGCGGTTTTCCAGCTTCGGCAACCAGTGTCTGTGCAAATTCCTCATTATTCACACGTAATTTATCTGTCACTTTTTTCAGGATTTCATATCGTTCATAAGCTGACAATTGGTTGGATTTAAATGCTTTTTCCGCACTGTCTATTGCATCATCTACATCTTTTTCCCCAGCTTTTGAGACAGTTGCATATGCCTTCTGTGTATATTTATTTTTCACCTCAAGTGTTTCATTAGCAGATACCCACTTACCACTTATGAAAAGATTGAAATGCTCACTCATTTTATCATTCTCCTCTCTCTACTTAATCTTTCCTTTTTTCATAAAACACAAACCTTAGAAAACTCGAAGCAAGAAAGTTTTATGCTATGATGGTGGCAAGCTCTTAACCGCCATGCTGGTTTCGTAACTACTAAAAAAAACCGCCCCTAAAGGACGGTTTTTTTATTTTATTACAAGAATAACCCTACAACTGTTGCAGATAGAATAGATGCAAGAATAGAACCAATTAATAGTTTCATACCGAAGCCTGATACACTACCTGCTTTCTTCGGGTCAATCCCTTTAACAGTTCCAGCAATAATACCGATGGATGAGAAGTTAGCAAAACTCGTAAGGAAAACAGTTACAATACCAATTGTTTTCTCAGACATTGTTTCCATCAATGGCTGGAATTCCAGCATTGCAACGAATTCATTGGTAACAATTTTTGTTCCCATGACGGATCCTGCCTCGATTACTTCTCCTGGAGCAATTCCCATTAAGAGGCCAATCGGAGCAAGGATATAACCTAAAATCTGCTGTAATGTTACACCAGCGAATACGAGTTGAATAATCCAATTTACCAATTCCAGTGATGCAATGAAGGCAATCAGCATAGCAGCAACAATCAAGGCAATTTTTCCACCTTCTAATGCTCCATTTCCCATTGCTTCAAATACACTTTTATCCTCCGTTACATTACTGATGTCAACCGTATCCTCTTCTTTCGGAACTTTGACCGGTGCAATAACAGATGCCATCATTAGCGCACTGAACATATTTAGCGGCAATGCGACTAAAATATATTCTGGCGGAAGCATTTGGATGTATGCACCAACAATCGATGCAGATACCGATCCCATTGCAGAAGCACTGACAATGTATAAACGGTTGTCCGTTAAATGATGAAATTGTGATCGTATCGCTATTAATGCTTCAGATTGTCCGAAAAAGATACTGTTAACCCCATTAAAGGATTCGATTTTCGGTAAGCCAGTCACTTTTGAGATTGCAGCGCCAATCCATTTAATGAGTGTCGGGAGTATTTGTAAATAAGTTAACACAGATAATATTGTAGCAAAGAAAATAATGAGTAAGAGAACATTAAAGAAGAATACGCCACCTTCTTGAATCTCAAATCCCCCAACCACAAAGCTGATACCTTCCTGACCAAATTCAATTAATTTATTAAAACCTGCGGCAATACCATTAATGATTATTTGTCCAATTTCTGTTGAGAACATGAACCAAGTGATTAAAATTTGCAGCAGCAGCATAATTCCGATACCTTTATAGTTAATTTGTTTCTTGTCATTAGACATCAAATAAGCAATCCCCAAAACTACCACAATTGCAAGTAATCCTAAAATTATACTTAATACACCCAACATAACAGCCTCCCTTTTTTTATTTGTGTAAGTGTTTTCATCTATAATTACAACAATAATTGTAACAAGTCGTCTGACGTCATGCAAATGATAGTTTTTTCTGTATATTTGCCTTATTATGAGGAGTATTCCCCATTTTTGAATAAATAAAAACCTCAGCAATTGCTGAGGTTAATGTACCGGAAAGAAAATCATCTGAAGCAAAAAGATGATGGCAAACAGATACAAAATCCAATGAACTTCTCTTCCTTTTCCTCCCGCTAATTTCAATAGCGGATATGTAATAAATCCAATTGCAATACCTGTTGCAATACTTGAAGTGAATGGCATTGTCAGAATTACTGCAAAAGCTGGGAAAGCTTCATCAAATGATTTCCAATCAATTTTCGCCAATCCTTCCATCATGAAACAGCCGACAATTATTAGTACTGGTGAGGTGATTGCCGGAATGTTTGCGACGATTTGGATAATCGGTGTAAAGAAAATGGATAAAGCAAACAAAGCGGCTACAACTATTGATGTCAGTCCAGTCCTCCCACCTGCTGCTACACCTGAACTTGATTCGATATATGCAGTGGACGGGCTTGTTCCGAACATGGAACCGACTGTGGTTGCTGACGCGTCCGCAAGCAGTGCCTGTTTTGCACGTGGAAAATTACCATTTTTCATAAAGCCAGCCTGTTCGGCAACCCCGATCATTGTACCTGTTGTGTCAAATATAGTTACAAGTAAAAACGCAAACACTACCGTATAAAGACTATTTGCGAAAACTCCTCCAATATCTATATCAAAAAAGACAGGACTTGGCGGTACGGAGATGAAGCCTTCTGTAAAACTTAGCTGACCTGTAAAAAATGCTATAATTCCTGTAGCAAGCATTCCTAGAAATAGAGCACCCTTTGTTTTTAATACAAACAATACCAACGTAATGAACAAACCACCGATTGTTAAGAGTACCATTGGATCACTTAAATCGCCCAACCCGACGATATTTGCCTCATTTGGTACAACAAGGCCAGCATTTCTTAGACCGACAAATGCAATAAATAAGCCAATACCTGAGGTGATTCCGTATTTTAATGATGCAGGGATCGCATAGATTAACGTTTCGCGTAAATGCGTAAGACTTAATAGAATAAAAATGATACCAGCTACAAATACAGCACCGAACACCACTTGATAAGATATTCCCTGAGTAGCTACAACACTGGCAAAATACGCATTCATCCCCATTCCTGGTGCAATAGCAATAGGATAATTTGCGAAAAGACCCATATATAACGTACCAACAACTGCTGAAATAACCGTGGCCATGAACACCTGATCAAAAGGTACACCAGCCGATGTAAGGATTGCAGGGTTTACCACAATGATATAAACCATTGTAAGAAAAGTTGTCATACCAGCTGTGAATTCTGTTCGGATATTTGTATTATTTTGTTTCAGTTTAAATATATCTTTCATTATGTAACCCTTCTTTCCGAATGATAAATTCAACAAACTCCATAATATTCGTTTTTAAATGATTTTGCAACTAAAAAACAAAAAACCTCGTATGAAATGTTCATACGAGGTTTTTTTGTTAATTATTATCCTTCCAACAATAAATCATATGGATCTTCAATCAATTCCTTAATACGAACAAGGAACTGAACCGCTTCGGCACCATCAACGATACGATGGTCATAAGAGAGTGCAATATACATCATTGGGCGAACTTCAATTGAATCATCCGGCATTACCATGGCCCGTTTCTGAATGTTATGCATGCCTAAAATTCCAACCTGTGGAGCATTCAGGATAGGTGTAGACATCATAGAACCAAATATACCGCCATTTGTGATGGTAAATGACCCACCCTGCATTTCATCAATTGATAATTTATTTTCTGTCGCCTTTTTACCAAGACTTGAAATCTCCCGCTCGATACCAGCGAAATCTAATCTGTCCGCATCACGCACAACAGGGACTACTAGACCTTCTTCGGCTGAAACGGCAATACCGATATCATAGAACTTTTTCAGAATAAGCTCTTTATTATCCCGGATTTCAGCATTTAATAATGGGAAGTCTTTCAATGCACCAACAGCTGCTTTCGTGAAAAATGACATAAAGCCTAATTTGATATCATGTTTCTGTTGGAACTTCTCTTTCCGCTCGCTGCGGAGTTTCATTACATTCGTCATATCTACTTCGTTAAAGGTAGTAAGCATCGCAGAATTATGTTGTGCTTCTACAAGTCGTTTTGCTATTGTTTGGCGACGGCGTGACATTTTCTGTACTTCCACCGGCTTCGTAAATTCCGATTCAGTCGTTTTCTTTGATTCTTCTTTCTTCGCAGGTTTAGAGGCTTTCTTTTCAGTTTCGCCTTTCGCTGCAGTCTCGACATCTTCCGGACGAACGCGGCCAAGTGGATCACGTGGACTGACTTCGCTTAAGTCGATGTTTAACTCACGCGCACGCTTTCTTGCAGCAGGTGAAGCGACAACATCGTCCTTACTTTTACTATCCGTTTGAGGTTCTTCTTTCTTCTCATCCTTCTTAGGCGTTTCATCGGAACTTTCAATTTTTGATTCTTCTTTTGAGCCTTCGTCTTTTGATTCTTCTTTCGGCTCATCTTTGGAGTCGTCACCGCCAGCTTCACCGTTTTCGTCTATTTTGGCAATAACATCCCCAACTTCAACATCATCGCCTTCTTCGCTGACGATTTCAGTAATTACTCCGGCATAATCTGAGTTAACTTCAACATTTACTTTATCTGTTTCCAGTTCGACAACCGGGTCACCTTTTTCAATTTTGTCACCTTTTTGTACAAGCCACTCGGCAATCGTTCCTTCTGTTATTGACTCTGCAAGCTCCGGAATTTTAATTTCATTCATTGGAATCTTCTCCTTCTATCGGCTTTATTGCTTTTTGGATAATTTTACTTTGCTCTGTTTTATGCACATTTGGTACCCCAACTGCTGGTGAAGAACGATCAGGACGACCAATGTAGCGCAATCGCTGTCCGTCTTTTAGAAGCTCTCTTAAATAGTCATCAACAAAATCCCAGCTTCCCATGTTCTTCGGTTCTTCCTGTACCCAAACAATCTCTTCCAAATTGGATAATGATTTCAATTCTTTTTCCAATTCTTTCTTAGGAAATGGGTAGATTTGTTCAAGTCGAAGTATTTGCAGCCAATCGTATTTCTCATCGGAATCTGCCATTGCTTCTTCTATTTCTACCATGACCTTTCCGCTTCCAATCAGTAACCGTTTTGCATTTTTCTTTGTTACTTTATGGTTTGGCTGTTGACGCAACAATTGGAATTTACCTTCTGTAAATTCTTTTGCCTCAGATGCCACCCGCTGATTACGTAATAAACTTTTCGGTGTCATCAATATGAGAGGTCTTGCTTCATCTCGATTACGCAATGCGGCTTGTCTGCGTATTAAATGGAAAAATTGGGCCGATGATGTAACATTTGCTACAATCCAATTATTTTCTGCAGCCATTTGCAGGAAACGTTCCAAACGGGCACTGGAATGCTCTGGCCCTTGACCTTCGTATCCATGAGGCAGAAGTAAAACCATATTTGAGATCTCGCCCCATTTTGCACGGGAAGAAGAAATAAATTGATCAAAAATCACCTGACCTGCATTCGCGAAATCACCAAATTGAGCTTCCCAAATAACCAATGTATTAGGCGCCTGGACACTATACCCATATTCGAAACCGAGTACACCTGCTTCTGAAAGCGGGCTGTTACGAATATCAAATGCTGCTTTCGCCTCTTCCAAACCATGCAGCGGACTGTACACTTCATTTGTTTCAACATCATGAAGGACAAGGTGACGATGCGCAAATGTGCCGCGTTCTGTATCCTGACCTGTTAGACGGATTGGAATACCATCTTGTAAAATGGATGCATAAGTTAGAGCTTCACCAGCTCCCCAGTCTGCTTTATTTCCGTCTTCCAGTGCATTTTCGCGTCGTTTAAGGATTTTCTCCAGTTTTTTGAATCCTTTAAATCCTTCTGGACGTTTCATTAATCCCTTATTTAAAGCTTGTAGTGTTTCAAATGGTACTGCTGTTTCAAATTGGTCAAGTCCATTCAGTAATGCTTTAGGTATATCTTCTGCCTCTGCTTTACCAACTTCATTTTCTTTCATATTGTTATATATATCGTATAGCTCGTCTTCAACCTTTTTCGTCATTTTTTTGAATTCATCTTTTTCAATAACGTTTTTATCTTCCAACACGCTGGCAAAAACGTTAGCGGCTGTAGGATGATCATCGATATCCTGATATAATTTAGGTTGTGTTGATCTAGGTTCATCCATCTCATTATGACCGTAACGACGGTAACCAACCAAATCTATTAGAAAGTCTTTATGGAATTTCTGGCGATATTCATAAGCTATTCTCACTGCTGATACACAAGCAACAGGGTCATCGGCATTCACGTGTATAATTGGAATTTCAAACCCTTTTGCCAAATCACTGGCATATCGTGTTGAACGGCCATCCTGCTGATTTGTTGTATAGCCCAGCAGGTTATTAGCGATAACATGAAGAGATCCTCCTGTTGTATATCCGGGCAGGTTAGCCAGGTTTAACGATTCAGCAACAACTCCTTCACCGATAAATGCAGCATCTCCATGTATCAGTACACTGAATGCTTTATCTACATCACGTTCAGGATATCCTTTTGCAAAACGGTAATCCTGTGCGGCGCGGGTAAACCCTGTAACGACCGGATTAACAAACTCCAGATGTGAAGGGTTATGTGCTAATGTAATTCGTGTCGACTCTTCATCAGCTTTAACTTCCTTCTTTGCGCCAAAGTGATATTTAACATCTCCGGTCCATCCGTAGTTAATCCCCATTGACCCCTCAGACGGCATTAATTCTTTATCCGGAGAATGATGGAATTCAGAGAAAATTTTATCATATGGTTTACCAAGGACATGCGACAATACGGACAAGCGCCCACGGTGAGCCATGCCCATCATAATATGTTCAATCTTATCTGCTGTAGCATATTCTACAATCTGGTCCAGCATTGGGACCATGGTTTCCAGTCCTTCAATTGAAAAACGCTTCTGTCCAACAAACGTTTTTTGCAGGAATGCTTCAAAGCCTTCCACATGTGTCAGGCGCCCCAGCAGTTCCTTTTTCTCGTCATCTGTGAGGTTCATTCTCGCCTTCCCGGCTTCAATATAATCAAGCAACCATGTTCGTTCTTCATCATTATTTACATGATCAAATTCATACGTAATCGTTCCTGAATAATACTTTTTCAACTCTTTTACGACATCTGCTCCATTATCGACACCTGTTGGCGCCTTCTCCCATAACCAGGCTGAAGGAATACTTTCCAAATCTTCATCAGTCAGTCCGTATGTAGCAGGATTAACCAGGTCTGATTTACGTTCTTTCTCACGTCCAACTGGGTAAATATCTGCTTCTAAATGGCCGAAACGACGGATAGCCTCAACAAGTTTCATTGCTGAGGTTAACTTTTTTATATCATTCGTTGAGGTTTTTTCTGATACAGCCTGTACATCACTTTCTCCAGATTTAACCCATACAGGTGCCCCATGTTTTTCGAAAATTTCTTTAGTAGAAGGATCAACAGCTTCCGGATCCTCTTTGTATAATTCATATTGCTCTTCTACATACCCCATGTTCGGTCCATGAAACTGTTCCCAGAATCTTTCACTAGATTCTTCATTCTGTGCCACGACTTATACCCCCATTGAAGTTCTTTCCCCGCTGTGTAACGGTTTTCATTTTGAAGTCACTTTCCATATAAAACCTATAAAATACCTTCATCAACTAATATAACTCATTTTATGTTTGGAAACAATAAATCTACCTAAAAATTTGTCGAAGAATAGAATTAATGTAGACTGTTTTATTACTTTATTTGTTTACCCAACTTATAAATTGATTTCAGGATTTTTCACCCTATGTGTTTCCTTTATCCTATTTATTTTGTATAATGAAAGCAGACTTTAAAATATGCTCTTTTTACATATAGACTGAAGGAGGATTTCCAAATGAAATTAGCACTGATATTGGGTGTAGCTGTTGTATTTATCACTTCATGCTTTACTGCAGGATATGAAGCAAAACCAGGAGTTCCGAGAAAGAATCAATAGATACAATAAAAACCGTCATTCAGTCTGAACTGTCTGACGGTTTTATTTGCAGTTAAATAAGATAACCTTCCTCTACATCATTTCAGGGAACCCCTGCTGTCTTAACACTTCATAAATTATAATTGCTGCCGTATTGGACAAATTCAAAGACCGAATTTTATCATTCATATGAATACGCAGGCATTGGTTCTCTTTTCCTGCCAGTAGACTTTCCGGTATTCCATCTGTTTCCCTGCCAAAAACAAAGAATATTTCTTCATCAGCATTACTGAAATCATAATCAGTATAATGTTTTGTTCCAAAGTTCTCAATATAATAAAATGTTCCATCCGGATAAATTTCATACAAATCATCGATTGAATTATATTCCTTAATGTCAACATTTTTCCAATAATCCAGCCCGGCTCTGCGCAGCATTTTATCATCAGTGGAAAATCCAAGTGGATGAATTAAATGAAGGGTTGTATTGGTTCCTAAACAAGTTCTGGCTATGTTTCCCGTATTTGCTGGTATTTCCGGTTGAAATAATACGACATGTAAACTCAAGACCTCATTCTCCTATCAATTAAAATAACCTTTTTATTATACCACTAATTTTCACCAATACGAAAAAATTTATAATTAATGTCCGGTGTCCATGCAGTCGAGTCTTCATAGGACCAATAACGATTCCGACTGTTATCCGTATGAGCGTTCACCAGCGGCATACCGTAAGCGTCCTTTGCAACGACAATCGTATTGTGATCCCAACGACCATCCCCCTGAAAATCATAGCAGATAACATCTCCAGGTAGAAGCTCCGAGGCATCTTCTGCTTCTTTACCATACAGTCCTTGTTCTGATCCGCTTAAATACCACCTCATTGAATGAGCAACCGCCCAGCTGAAACTCCAATTATCCCCACTGTACCACCAGCCTTGTTCCCTTACCGGTTCACCATGCATCTGAGCCCCGCCAGCTTTTAGACACTGTGATACATAATTGGTACAGTCTACATCAAATTTCCGGTAATCCGGATTATAGCTATTCCACCAGCGTTCTGCATATTGCACTGCAGCCATGCGATTATAGGTGAAGCGTTGATCCCCCTTTTCACGTGCTTCAATTGGAAGCACGGTCAACTTCTCTTCTGATTGTGCTTTTCTGCTTATTGTTTTATGGTCTGTTATTTCACCACCCGCTAACCGATACTGGTATGGAATAACGAGTTCCTCCACATGAAAACGTTCTTTCTGTTTAATCAAAAAAGAAACATGCAATAAATAATGATAATGGGACTGTTTATCATAACGTGATTCTTGATAAACCTCTCCTTCTCCCTGAATGCGGACAATTTTAGCATCACGCTCTTCCCATAGTTGTTTTTTTCGCGACCACCAGCCACCTGTATCCGTTTCATTTTGAAAAAAATCCAACCACATTCCCTTTATCATTTCCATAAGAATCCCCTCCATAAAAAGTATATGGAGGGGATTTGAATGAAAGAAGCATTTCATTTACTTTGGCTCTTTTCGTAAAATTTGTTGCTCTTAACCGTCACCGTCATAGTTAATATAAAAGACGAAGTAACTTGAAATTATGGTTGGTGCGATTACACGCTACGGAAATACACTACGCTTTCCGCGGGCGGCTGGTGAGCCTCCTCGTGCTATCGCACTCCGGGGTCTCACCGATGCCTATTCTCCCGCTGGAGTCTCCGTATATTTCCTCCGCTGGTTAGATGCTCCCGTAACTCTTCATCAAAACACTTATATTGCTTAATTATATAACAAACATAGCCAAGCACTCATATGATGGTTGATTGGAGCGGAGGACCGTTGACTCCAGCGGGAACAGCACGTGTCTGAAGACCCCGCAGAGTGGGTTTCTCGAGAGGCTGAAGCCGTGCCCGCGGAAAGCAACGGTCCGCAGCGGAAATCGACATAGCAGTTACGTCGTCTTTTATAAGTTTTGCGTCAAAAACAGGCTTTATTGATAGGCTTCTTGAAAATCCAATCCTTTTTGCATTTCATATAAAACCTGGGAATCCTGTTCCTTTTCCATCGCAGATTCGATAGCAATATATGCTTCCTCCGTACCGATTTTTCCAAGTGACCAAGCGGCAGTACCACGAATCACAGGACGTGGATCATGATTCATTACAGCAATCATTTCTTCAACCGCTGTTTTATCCTTGTAGTGGCCAAGCGCGATCAAAGCATTACGCTGAATCGGTTTCTTTCCACGCCAGGAACCGGAAATATGACCAAAGGTTTCTTTAAAATCACGATTAGCGATTCTTAACATGGGCTTCAGCTTTGGCTTTGCAACGTCATCTTCAGGTTCAAATTCCGGATGAATATGAAAATCTATCTTTTGGTTTTTTGGACAGACAACCTGACATGTATCACATCCATATACACGATTTCCTATTTTTGTTCGGAATTCGTCCGGCAAATAATCCTTTGTTTGGGTCAAAAAAGCAATACAGCGTTGGGCGTTTAGCTGACCCCCTTCAACAAGAGCGCCGGTTGGGCACGCGTCCAGACATTTCGTACACTCTCCGCAGCTGTCATTCACCGGATCATCCGGGATAAAAGGGATGTTTGTAATAAGTTCCCCGAGATACACGAAAGAGCCGAACTCCGGCGTGATGATAGAAGTATTCTTCCCGCTAAAGCCAATACCTGCACGTTCCGCCACAGCCCTGTCGGAAAGTTCGCCTGTATCGACCATCACTCTATTTTCTCCATCAGGAACTTTTTCTTTAATAAACGTTGAGAGTTTTTCTAAACGATCCCTTAGCACAGTATGATAATCTGTTCCCCAAGAGGCACGAGCAAAGATCCCGCGTCGTTCTTCTTTAGTACTTTTCGGGGCATCCTTCATCCTTGATGGATAAGCAAGTGCAATCGAAATGATGGACTGCGCTTCCGGCAGCAGACGCTCTGGTTCAGTACGCTCATCCAGTGAGCCTTTCTCAAATCCCGACTGGTAGCCAAGCTCCTGCTGTCTTCTTAGCCTTTCCCTTAGTTCTCCAAATACATCTGCAGAGGCAAAGCCAATTTTATCAATACCAATTTCTTTGCTGTATTCAATGATTTCTTGTTTCAGTTTTTCGGTATACATCGGCTTTCCCTCTCTTCTAGTTTTGTTTTACATTTGCTGTACGCATCCGGTTCAATACTGCAGCAATTTCATATCGTCTTGGCCGTGCAATGTCTCCCGGATGCTGATTTTTAAATACTGTAAATGAAGCAAGTCCTTTTTCATCCATTTGTTTCTCCACTTTATCCAACAATTCATGTAGTGATTTAGGTTCGAGCCCGTTTGTTCGATCCAAAAACTGTATAATTTCTGCAATCATCCGTGTTTGGGATTGGTCGACAAGCTGCTCCGTGTCTTCAAATGATATATCCGTTTTTCCCATAATTATTTTATATAACCCTTTCGCCTGGGTCTTTTCCTTTTTCCCTTTTCTCGTCTGAAGAGAGTTTTGCTGAAAATAACGTTTGGCGACCTTCCCGAAATGATTATCGGTGATTGCATCTCTTTCCAATGGATACTTTTGGATAATCTCATTTGCCTGTTCTGTCACATTATAAGGGACATAAGACTCCATCATAATAACGGTATCCGCTCTGTCGAAATAGTCACCGGACCCGCCCATTACAAGAATTGTTGAGACATCGAACTCGGTACGCATTTGTTTGATTTTATCAATAAATGGTGTTATTGGTTCTTTATGATTGCTCACAAGTTGCTGCATACGATGATCACGTATCATAAAGTTCGTCGCACTTGTATCTTCATCAATCAGCAATGTAGTTGCCCCGGCTTCTAATGCTTCCATTACATTGGCTGCCTGTGACGTACTTCCACTGGCATTTTCCGTTGAGAAGAATGATGTATCCCGCTGATGTGGAAGATTGTTGATAAATGGTGAAATATTTACACCAGTTACCTGCCTGCCATCCTCTGCTCTTATTTTCACCGCATCGGGATCTGTCAGAACAAACTCCCGGCCGTCTCCTTCTGTATGGGAATAAACCCCACGTTCAATCGCTTGTAAAATGGTGCTTTTTCCATGATAACCGCCACCAACAATTAACGTAATTCCTTTCTCTACAGCCATGCCTTTGATTGGTACCGATTGATGAGGAATTTCAATGGCCACTTCATTTTCTTCTGGACTGCGAAAAGTGACTGCATTCTTTAATGGCCGATTGCTAATACCGCTTTCTCTCGGCAATATTGCATCATTTGCTATAAACGCAATCCAACCTTTCTTACGCATCTCTGTACGGATAGCATCCTGCTGATCAGCAAGCTGTACAGCCTGTTGGATTTGTTCATCCGTAATGGTGAATATAGAATTTTTCATAATCATTGGCAATGCATTAGCGAATAACTTCTCTGCTTCTCTACCATTAATCTTTCTACCATTTGCAGGCAAACCAACAGAGATACACACCGTAATCGAATCTGCTGTTACCTGAACTGCACTGCGCTCAAGGATTTCCTGTCCTGGTTTATCAAACAGAATCATACCGCTTTTACCGGAACCTTTTATAAATAAGTTGCTCTTTGCAATTGCATTACCGACTGCACGTGCCATCGCATCTTCTGCTGCAATCTTTCTCGATTGGGACTGGAGCCAATCCTTCTTGACCTCCCGCTTATCAGCCGGTATGACAATACGTATTTTTGAAGGTGTCGCAAATGGATCACCTTGTACATAATCTATAAATAAGTCGAACGCATCATAAGTGTATTGACCCTGAATACTTTTATATCCTTTGTATCCTTTATTATCGAGTTGTTTTAATTGTTGTAATAGTTTTCTCATGATTATCCCTCAAATGTGATTTTTATTTACTTAAGCATACTATGTAGAAAATGGTGAATTCAAGTGAAGTGGAAGGGAGTCTGGGAAAATTAAAAACGCAACGCTTCGTAGTCTAAGTACGAAACACTGCGTTATGACATATGTATGGAGCGGGTGAAGGGAATCGAACCCTCATCATCAGCTTGGAAGGCTGAGGTTTTACCACTAAACTACACCCGCATATTTATTAATGTAATATTTATTGCTACTGTTTTTCAACTGCAAGACTAATTATAGCAATTGTTTTTACACAATGCAACAGTAAATTTACAATTTACGACAAAAAATTTATAATTTCTTAACATCGTTAGATAAATTTAATAATTATCAAAAGTTTGTTTACATTGAATAAGATAAGTAATAAAATAATCATATGTTTGAAGGAGGAAGAATTTAATGTCTGTGTATCCAATTATAATGTCCCAAACGAAATTTACGCACCGTGATAATTTGAAATACCCTTATGAAGAACGTGGGCTGCAATTTGGTGATGGTATATACGAAGTAATTCGTATTTACAATGGCAACTATTATTTACTCAACGAACATGTTGACCGTTTATTCCGTTCAGCAGAGGCAATCAAAATTAAGCTTACTTCAACAAAAGAGCAGATTACTGATCTGCTTCTTGAGTTATTGGAAAAAAACCAAATGAATACAGATGGAAAAGTTTATTTACAGGTGACGCGCGGATCGGCACCGCGCGACCATGTTTTTCCTGAAGACATTGAACCAAATGTATATGCATATGTACAGGATTTGCCCCGAAATGCAGGTAATCTTAAAAATGGTGTTAGCACCATTACGCAGCGTGATGTCCGCTGGCAGAATTGTTATATTAAAAGCTTAAACCTTCTACCAAATGTACTTGCAAAACAAGAAGCAAAAGAAAATGGCTGTTATGAAGCAATTTTGCACCGCGATGGTTTCGTGACAGAATGCAGTTCATCCAATGTATACATGGTGAAAGATGGGAAAATCTACACACACCCTGCAACCAATAATATTCTGCATGGATGTGTCCGCATGCGTGTGGAAAAATTTGCTAAAGATCTTAATATCCCATTTATTGAAGATGGATTCTCTGTAGAAGATATTAGCATGGCGGATGAGATCTTTCTCTCCAGCAGTACATCTGAAATCATGCCAATTATCACAGTGGATAATAATCAAATCAACGAAGGAAAACCTGGGAACATTACCAGACAATTACAAGAAGCATATAATGAGGATGCAAACCTCCTCGAAAACAGCAGAACTTCCAAGCCTCTGCATAGCGGAAGCTTTAATTGAGTCGTTTTAGAAAAGCAGTCATTTTTAATCGATAAAAATGACTGCTTTTCTATTCAATAGATTTATATTTTAAACGAGAGGCTTTTATCTATCGTTTGGGTCTATGGTTACGCTTCCCCTCAAAAGATTTTTTCTTTTGACACAAAAGATATAAAAGACGAAGTAATTTAACAATGATTTCCTCTCATCCCTTTACAAAATAGGTGCTACTACAGCGCTGCTTAAAAAATACTCGCTTTCCACGGGGAACGCTTCAGCCTCCTCACTCGCAAAGCCCGCTCGCTGCGGGGTCTTCAGACTGTTCCTTTCCCGTAGGAGTCTCGCATTTTTTTAAGCAGCTTAGAATAGCTCTCTGTTTAAGAGAGAAAACGTCCATGAAACATAAATTCCATGAGCTTTATCCTTTCTATAATCAGAACACCACTCCAAGCGTAGGCAGAATGCGTAGACTCCTGTGGGAATAGCACGAGTCTGAAGACCCCGGAGGAAGCGTTCTTTGCTTCTGAGGAGGCTGAAGCCGTGCCCACGGAAAGCGAAGTATTCTGCCGAAGCGATTGTGATAGCACTCGGGTTCAAAAGAAATGGAAGAAGCAAAACCACGATAAAGTTACTTCGTCTTTTATATCAACTGCGACGTTAATGTGCAACAAAATATACGAAAAGACCCAAACTAAAACACGGCATTTTCTCCATAAATAAAAAAGGGAATATTCCGTTATTTTAATTGATTCGTAACACGAAACAGTTTAGAATATAGATACGATTTACTGAACAGGAGGCTATTTATGACCAATCCAAAACGTGCGATTACCGCAGAAGATATAACTCAAATTGATGTTTTTAGTGATCCGCAATTTACACCGGGCGGAGAGGCTTTTTCCTATGTGTCAACAAAGATTAATGATCAAAATGAATACCAGTCCCATCTATTTTTTCAAAAACAAAATGAGAAAGAAGCAAAGCAATGGACCTATGGAGATGGAAAGAATAGCAATCTGCGTTTTTCACCAGATGGCAAGCTAGCTGTCTTTCAATCATCGAGAAGTGGCTTACCTCAATTATGGTTATTAAAAACGGATGGTGGTGAAGCAAAACAACTGACGACATTCAAACATGGTGCACACAGCCCCCAATGGTCTAAAGATGGCAAATCCATAATCTTCAGTGCACCACTGGAGAAGGATGATGATGTAAAAAAGCAAACAGAGCAGTCAAAAGAAGAACGTCAAAAAGAAGCAGAACAGAAAAAGAAACAGCCGCTTATCGTAAACCGTTTAAAGTATAAGTCAGATGCAAACGGATTCCATGATAGCAAACAGACACAGGTCGTCTTATTTGATATAGAGAATGAAATCTTTACACAACTGACATCAGCGGATGCAGATCACAGTCATCAGGATATCTCCCCTGATGGGACATTTTTACTTTTTGCTGCCAACTTAAGTAATGACAGAGATTATGAACAGAAAAGCGATCTATTCACTTTAAATCTTACAACGAAGGAAGTCATAAATCTAACAAATGGAAAAGGTGCTTATCATAGCGCAAGTTTTTCCCCGGACGGCAAAAGGATTGCTTACTTTGGACATGAATATGCATACGATGGTGCTACGTTAAATGAATTATATGTACATGAAGTAACTACCGGGAAACATACGAAACTTAGTGATGAATGGGACATACAGCTTGGAGATTTGATGATTGGCGATACGAGATTAGGAAATACCACGACTGGCCCCGTGTGGTCAAAAGATGAGAAACACCTCTTCTTTATTGCTACGGATTTTGGTGCGACTGGACTGTATCAGGCAACATTAGATAAAGAACTGAAGGTCCTCTATAAAGATAATAATCATGTCTTTGGTTTTTCCTATGACCCGGGATCTGGTGATTTTATTCTTGGCATCAGCACACCAACCAATCCTTGCAATTTTTACAGATTATCCAAAGGAACTGAATTAATACGATTAACCAACGCAAATGCAGCATTCCTTCAAGAAGTGTCCGTAGCTGAACCAGAAACGTTAACGATAACAGCTGATGATGGCTGGGAACTGCAAGGCTGGCTCCTTCGACCATATGGTTTTGAAGAAGACAAAAAGTATCCATTCGTTTTAGAAATTCATGGCGGCCCTCATGCGATGTATGGCCAGTCCTTCTTTCATGAAATGCAACTATTATCCGCAAAAGGCTATGTTGTTCTTTACATTAACCCACGTGGAAGCCATGGCTATGGTCAGGAATTCGTTGATGCTGTCCGATCTGACTACGGCGGAAAGGATTACACTGATTTAATGAACGCAGTTGATTATGCTCTAGAAAATCACAGCTTCATTGATGAAAAACGGCTTGGGGTAACTGGCGGCAGTTATGGTGGATTTATGACAAACTGGATTGTCTCACACACCAACCGGTTTAAAGCTGCTGTCACCCAACGCTCTATTTCAAACTGGTTAAGCTTTTACGGTGTCAGTGATATTGGTTACTTTTTTACAAAATGGGAGCTTGGTGAAAACCTGCTGGAGAATCCTCAAAAACTATGGGATTTCTCTCCCTTAAAGTATGCTGAAGATGTGAATACACCGCTCTTAATCTTGCACGGAGAACAGGATTTCCGTTGCCCGATTGAACAGGGAGAGCAACTGTTTATTGCATTAAAGCATTTACGTAAGGATGTGGAATTTGTTCGTTTTCCTAACGCAAGCCATGAACTGAGCCGAAGTGGAAATCCATCCATGAGAATCGAAAGACTGAATCATATCTGCCGCTGGTTCGAGGAATACTTATAAAATAAAAAAACGTATCCGCCTGATGCATGTGCGGATACGTTTTTTATTGTATATCGAATGATGATACTGCTTCTTCTATATTTTCTGCACCAAACGCTCTTTCTTTTTTCCTAAAGCTAGATAGTCTTTCAATGATGCCGGGGTTGTCATGACTTTATCACCCACTATTAGATCCTTTATCACATTCATTGTATCCAAGCTGGTGAAATAAGGAACCTGATGGCTGACGGATAATTCACGGAGATGAAAGCCGGCCTTCTCACTTTCTCTTCCCTCACTTGGAATATTAAGCAAGATATCCGGAGTTATCTCCTGCCAGTACTCGGATAATTCCTCCTTGCTGGTTAGGATATGATTTATCATCACACCAGATTGCTTTAAATATTCTCCCGTGCCTTTTGTAGCAGTGATTGTAGCTCCAAGCTTTTCAAATTCAGAAATAAGTTCGACACTTTCTGCTTTCATACGGTCTGAAACCGATACAAAGAGATTCAGACCTTCTTTTAACTGTTTATTATTGACATTTCCCAGGAATAACTCCACTTTTTTCAGTGCTTCCTTTTTAGTCAGTCCCATACCAATAATTTCTCCTGTCGATTTCATTTCCGGCCCTAATACATGATCAACACCTTTTAACTTATTTGCTGAAAAGACAGGCGATTTCACCGTATAATACGCTGGTTCTTCCAATAAATCCAGGTCATCGGTTATTTCCGTCAATTTTGTTTTGAGTTGTGCCCTTACTGCCCATTCCACCATAGGTATATCTGTTACTTTACTTAGAATTGGTACGGTTCTTGAAGATCTTGGGTTTACTTCCAGCACATAGATTTTCTCTCCATCTATGACAAATTGGATATTCATCATTCCAATGATAGGGAGAGTCTTACTGATTTTCCTTGCAATTTCCACCATTTCCTTTCTGATGGAATCTGAAAGGGTGACAGGTGGCAGCAAAGTCATACTGTCACCTGAATGAACACCTGCTCTTTCGATGTGTTCCAAAATTCCTGGCACAACAATATTTTCCCCATCACTAATCACATCCATTTCGCATTCCATGCCGGAAATATATTGATCGATCAATAATGGCCAGCAGCGATCATTGGTGTCCTTTTGTATCCGATTCAGGCATTTTTTAAGTTCATTCCTATTGTGACAAATAAACATGGATTGTCCCCCAATGACATAAGAAGGACGAATAAGCACCGGAAATCCTATTTCATAGGCGGAAGAAGTTAATTCTTCAGAGTCATGGACAATATGCCCCTTGATATGTGCAATATTTAACTGATCCAGAACCGCATAAAATTGTTCCCTGTCCTCCACGCGGTCTATTTGCTCTGGAGATGTTCCTAATATGTGCACACCTTCCTCTTTTAGATCATTTGCCAGATTAATAGCTGTTTGTCCACCAAACTGAATAAGCACGCTCGCTATATTTTCCTTTTCAATGACTGCCAGCACATCTTCCAATGCTAATGGCTCAAAATACAAGCGATCCGCTATGAAATAATCCGTACTGACCGTTTCCGGATTATTGTTGATCACAACGACTTCATATCCCATTTTCTTCACAGCTAAAGCTGCGTGCACCGAACAGTAGTCAAATTCAACCCCCTGACCGATCCGTATGGGGCCTGACCCCAACACCAGTATTTTTTTCCGATCACTATTTGTTTTAACTTCATCCGTCCCATTCCAGGTAGAATAATAATACGGTGTACCTGCTTCAAACTTATCTACACCTGTATCTACCAATTTATAAGCAGGCTGAATAGAATACTTTTTATATGCTCTTCTTACATCTTTTGCCGTTGTTCCTGTCAATTCACCGATTCTTTCATCACTGATATTAAACGCCTTTGCTTCCCATATTTTTTCAAAAGAAAGAGATGGCCAGTTATCATTAGCTAAGGATTTTTCACATTCAATAATCCCTTCTATTTTTTTCAGGAACCAATAGTCGATTTCAGTCAGCTGAATGATTTTTTCTAAGGGAATTTCCCGCATCATAGCTTCACCAATTGCAAAAATCCTTAAATCGTTCGGGATTTTTAACATATTTAACAACTCTTCATGTGTCTTTGTATTCATCTCTGGCAAATGGAGGCTATGCACATTCATTTCCAGTGACCTTAGAGCTTTGTTTAATGCCCCTTCAAATGTCTGGTCAATGGCCATGACTTCACCTGTCGCCTTCATTTGAGTCCCCAATGTCCGATCTGCTTCGGTGAATTTATCGAACGGAAAACGTGGCAGCTTGACAACCACATAATCCAATACCGGTTCAGTGGACGCGTTGGTATTTCCAGTAATCGGATTAAGGATTTCATCCAACAGATAACCAGCGGCACTTTTTGCTGCAATCCGGGCAATAGGATAGCCTGTAGCTTTTGATGCCAGCGCAGATGATCTGCTTACCCTTGGATTCACTTCAATAATGCAATACTCATTCGTCCTCGGGTTTAGGGCGAATTGAATATTACAACCGCCTACAATATCCAGTGCCTGGATTACCTTAAGTGAAGCTGTACGAAGTATCTGAGATTGGTCATCCGATAATGTTTGTGATGGGGCAACGACAATGGAATCACCGGTATGCACACCCACCGGATCCATATTTTCCATATCACAAACAATCACAGCTGTACCTTCAGAATCACGCATTACCTCATACTCTACTTCTTTCCATCCTTTAATGCTTTTTTCAACAAGTACTTGATTTATTGGACTCAATTCCAATCCACGTTTTAAGAGATTGATAAACTCAAACTCATCATCCGCGAACCCCCCGCCTTCTCCTCCAAGCGTATACGCCGGACGTAGGATAAGCGGATAACCGATGTCCTTGGTAAATTTAAGTCCTTCCTCCACCGTTTCTACAATTTTTGATTCAGCAATGGGTTCATCAATATCAATCATTAATTGACGGAATTTTTCTCTATCCTCCCCGTTTTGAATCGAGGAAACAGAAGTTCCTAATAATTCCACCTGATGCTTTTCAAGAATTCCTTTTTCATAAAGCTCTACCGTCAAATTTAATCCGGTTTGCCCTCCGAGTGTCCCGATCATTCCATCCGGTTTTTCTTTTTCAATAATCTTCTCGATTGTTTCCACTTGAAGAGGTTCCATATATACATGATCTGCTATTTGTTTATCTGTCATGATTGTAGCTGGATTGTTATTCACCAGCACAACTTCGATACCTTCTTCTTTTAAGGCTAGACAGGCTTGCGTCCCTGCATAATCAAACTCTGCTGCCTGCCCAATCACAATCGGTCCTGAACCGATGACAAGGACTTTCTTTATCGTTTCATACTTTGGCATATTGAAGGCTCCTTCCTGAGGTGACTACCTGAAGATTAAATTCTTATTTTTAAAATTAAGGCTTTTAACGATTCATTTATTTGTAAAATCCACGAGTGGCCTCATCTGAATTTAATTCGAATTATTCTTTAGTATAAAACCCATATTCCATTTATGCAAGTATATTTATTAATTTTATTGCATATTTATTCGTATTTTTTAAAATTAAATTGGATTTTGGTGTATTAAGCATGCATAGTTATATTAAAAAAGCTGAACCCATCAATTGGCTCAGCTTTCTACTATCGATTTTTTTCCATATAGTGTTTTCTTGTATCTTTAAAAACAAAATACTTTATCATAAAAAAGCTTGCAGTAAATGAAAGTCCCATAGCGATACCCTTTGCGATATTGACTCGAAGCCAGCCCGGGACCCCAAAGAATTGCAATATTTCACCGAATGCCAGAAATACAAGATTGTTTACACCGAGGCTCACAATACCCTGTAGAATGAATTTAAGACGTTGCTTGTTATTTCCCTTGGCTGATGTACGAAATGTAATGCTGGCATTCCAATAATAACTGTTTATTATCGCCAGTGTATAGGCTATTGTATTAAATACAATCAGCCAGCCTCTTTCCTCTGTGTGAAATAAAAGTAATAATAAGTTCAATGTACCTATATCAATTGCTGCATTTGAAAAGCCGATTACACTAAATTGCAGAAATTGAAACGGGCCTCTCCATTTTCTTTGCTTTTTCATGATACCCCTCTTGGACTTCCTGACATTCACTAGCATATCCACTACAATCTTGCTCATTTTTTATTTAAACTTTTTTCGTAAATTTTGTCTCTTTAAACTTAAACATCACAGTTGATATAAACTGCAACGTAACTGCTAAGTTGATTTCCGCTGCGGACCATTGCTTTCCCGCGCGCACGGCTTCAGAGCCTCGGGCAACAGATGTTGGTCACATAGGCGTTGTCCCAAATGTTTTCGATAGGGCGAGTAACCACCAGTCACACCTTTCAGAAAACAGCCTTTATTTATTATCGGTTTTGAGATCTGAAGAGTTGATATTATTATGAATCGTTACTTTATCTTCTATACCAACAATTTCTTTATAATAATCAAGCACCTGCTTTGATTGACCTTCCCATCCCATTTCAGAAATATCCTTTTGGGCCGCTGTTGCCAGACGTTTTCTTAGTGTTTCATCTTCAAATTTCAGGACAGTATCTGTAAAATCATCCTGCTTATCTTTATCATACAGGAGACCAGTACGGTTGTCCTCTATTTGTTCACAGGTAGGTCCACTTCTTGCAGCAACCAGCGGGAGACCTGAAGCCATTGCCTCCATAATGACAAGCCCGAGGGTTTCTGTAGTTGACGGGAATACAAACACATCAGAGGATGCGAAAGCTTTAGCAAGATCTTCTCCATGCATAAAACCAGTAAAGACCGTATTCGTTCCGGCAAAATGTTTTTCCAGCGGTTGCCGATGCGGACCATCTCCCACAATAGCAAGCACAAATTCATTCGATGCTTCCAATACCGATTTTATCTTTTCCACTTCCTTTTCCGGAGCGAGTCTGCCAACAAAAAGGAGCAGTTTTTTCTCCGGATGTCCGTTGGATAACCTTTCCCGCATTGCTTTATCATACTGATCAGGATGGAAGTTTTCCGTGTCAACTCCACGTTTCCAGACATGAACATTATGAAAACCCTGCTCCACCAATTCATCCTGAACCGTTTTTGATGTGCATAAATTTAATTCAGCCTGATTATGGAGTTTTCGAAAATACCACCATAAAAATCCCTTGAACATATTCAGATTATAGTAATCGGCATACTGTGGCACGTTTGTATGGTAAGATGCAACCATTGGATAGCCCAGTTTTTTGGCATAATAGACGCCGGATAAACCAAGTAATGCCGGATTTACAACATGTACAATGTCAGGGTCATATTCCTTTAGTAGCTTCTTTACCGCTCGGGTAGGAAGAGCAAATTTGCGATACCGATAAAAAGGGAGGGTGCTTGCCCGTACCCCTTCGATTTTTGCACCCTCAAATTCATAAACACCAAGGTCTGGTGCAATAATACGGACATCATGCCCTTCTCTGAGAAAATAACGGATAGAGTTTTTCAATCGAGTCACCACTCCATCTGTTGAAGGCAGGAATGTCTCGGTTATAATTGCAATTTTCAAAGAAGACACTTCCTCATTAGTTGATCGTCTTTTTAGTGAATGCTTCCACTTCACCTTTATTTCCAGGTAACCTGTGGCAATACATTCTCCTGGATTACCCGATCTTTGTGGTTTACCACTGTTTTAATAATTTCACGAATCATTTCATCTGTCAGCAGATGGGGTTCAAGGCCTAGATCTTTCAATTTTGTATTCTCGGCCTGATAGAAATGCTCCTCTGCTTCAACTCTTGGATTTTCAATATGTGCAGTGGTTGTTTCAAAACCTTCTTCCGCGGCAACCTTTTGCACCTTATTAGCTAATTCCAATACAGAGAACCATTCTGTAAATTGGTTAAACACACGGAATTCACCCTCGTCTGCAGGATTGTTCGCTGCAATCTCAATACAACGGACGGTATCCTTGATATTCAGGAATCCACGGGTCTGCCCGCCTTTTCCGTAAACGGTGAGATCATGTCCAATTGTAGACTGAATAATAAACCGGTTCAATGCAGTACCAAATACGCCATCATAATCCAATCGATTGCTTAGTACTGGGTCCATTTTGGTTTCTTCCGTATCCAGCCCGTATACAATCCCCTGATTCAGATCAGTTACACGAATGCCCCAAATTTTACATGCAAACATAAGGTTGTGGCTGTCATGTACTTTGGAAAGGTGATAAAAAGATCCTGGCTGTTTTGGATATGGAAGTGTATCTTTACGGCCTTTATGTTCAATTTCAATATATCCTTCTTCGATAGGAATATTCGGGGCACCATATTCACCCATGGTTCCTAATTTAATGAGATGACAATCAGGGACCACCTCTTTGATGCCATAAACAACGTTTAAAGTTCCAACTACATTATTAACCTGTGTAAACACAGCATGTTCTCTATCTATCATGGAATACGGTGCAGAGCGTTGTTCCGCAAAATGCACAAATGCATCAGGCTGCTCTCTTTTTAATACTTCACGAAGAAAATCATAATGATTTAAATCACCGTCGTATGTACGGATTTCTTTTCCTGTAAGTTCTTTCCATTTTGCTACTCGTTGTTCTAAGTCCGCAATGGGGGTAATGGAATTCGAACGCAGCTCCTCATCCATTTTTCGTCTAATACCATTATCAACAATGGATACATCATGCCCCTGTTTAGACAAATAAAGGGCTGTCGGCCATCCACAAAAGCCATCTCCACCAGCTACAATAATTTTCATATCATTACCTCCACTCTACTATTTCTTTCTGTTATTAAAAATTTTACATCACACACCAGCTGTGTGGAATAGAAATTCATATTCCACACAAACATGGCATTTAAACATTTCTATTCATTAAAAAAGTATCATTTACTGATTCTTTTTTCAAATAATTATCCTATTTATAACAAAAATTTAACATCTTATAAAAACTCATTGATCGTCAATCCCTTGTGATGAAAGGGACTGGCCCATTTTTAGTCTAAAAGTTTTTTTACGCTTTCGTAACTGCTAAAAGGTAATTTCTGTTTTTCAATAAAACCCCAGCATGTTTACTCTATATATTCCTCCAAAAATCCATTCAATTTTTCAATATATTTATCTTGATGAATGACAAAAGCCTCACCATGATTGGCACCGTCAAAGGTCATAATATCCGTTTCACTATTGGTATTTTCATATAATTCCTCTGTCATTGCAGTTGGAACAAATGTGTCATTATTGCCATGGATATATAAAATCGGTACTTCTGCTTTTTTCACCTGGTCCAATGCGGACGCCTCTTTCAGTGTATAACCAGCTTTCATATTCGTTACCAAACCAGTACTTGGCAGAACAGGGAATGACGGCAGATGGAACATCCGGTTCAACTGATACTCAAATAAATCGTAAACACTAGTATACGGACTGTCAGCCACGATTGCTTTTACATTATCGGGAAGTTCTTCTCCGCTTGCCATCGTCACGGTGGCCGCCCCCATTGATACACCATGTAATACAATTTGTGAATCTGTTCCCACTTTTTCCAGCACCTTATCAATCCAATCCATATAATCCAATCGGTCATGCCAGCCAAAGCCAATATAATCTCCGCCACTCTCGCCATGGCCACGCAAATCTGCTGTGAATATATTGTAGCCCAGTTCTTCATAATAGTATTGGCCGTATAATCCCATATCACTTGCACGCCCCAGATAGCCATGTGCCAGAATCACTGTTTTGTCAGTCGGCTCTTCGGCTTCGAGAAAATATCCCTGCAGTTTCAAGCCATCGTAAGATTCCATTTCCCATTGTTCAAAGTCCTGATTGTCTGTCCATTCACGCCAGCCTCCTTCCAGAAAAACATCCATCGCTTCAGCTGAAACCTCTAAATCTTCATTTCCTGTAAGAAACTCCTTCACATTACGCTCAATTGCCAGATTATAGAAATAAAATGCACCTGCAACATTTATAATTAAAAGGACAATAAATAATCCTGTACCTATTATAAGCCATCGTTTCTTTTTCATAACCAGTCGCCCCCTTTCTTTTATCTATAAATCTATTATACTAGAAAAGCAGAACAATGTATGGTTCATTTGATGGTATTTCTTAACAACGACAGAAATAAACAACAGCTGCTCCAATTTATTGAAACAGCCGTCTGTTGACTACTTTTTATTATAGAAACACCGTATTTATATACGACTTCAGTGGATCCGCATAAGATTATTCACCATTCACTTCTGCACTTTACGAAAACGAATTTTCCAATTAACTCCTGTTCCAATCTGGTAGGCCTTTGCAAACGATCCCTGATTTAGTGCCACAGCTAATTTATCCAGTGAATTGACATATATGAGTGGCTCGCCAAGTCGGCTTTCAGCAAAAGACCTGCCAAATGTCATTATGTTTTTATATACTTCCTGGGAATTATGTGTGATTGTCACTTCCAGCGTATCCCCATATTCCGCTCCGGATTCTTTAAAAAACGCACGATCAATATTTGTCCATAAATTGCCGAAGCGTATATCAAGTATATCTATATTTCCCTTTACCTCTCCATTCTCAAATACAGCATCCGGCTTCGGCAATTCAATAATGTCATCTACCTCAATTGTATGTCCAACTTCCTCA
This sequence comes from Virgibacillus ainsalahensis, assembly GCF_055380755.1. NCBI lineage: Bacteria > Bacillati > Bacillota > Bacilli > Caryophanales > Bacillaceae > Virgibacillus > Virgibacillus ainsalahensis. The sequence goes on from NZ_AP043943.1 coordinate 2,575,187, forward strand.
AAAGAAATCACCTTTGCAGCAAGACGTGCACCAGTATATGCATAAACATCGCGACCATGAAATGTATAGGATTCTCCCGATCTTGGCAAGCGATTGACTTTCTCATCAATCGCCCGTGCTTCTGCAATGCCGATACTATGTTTAATATGTGTTAACGTTCCATTGTCTGGTGAAACAATATATTGATTTTCTGCTGTTTTAACAACAATGCTTAATCGCTCAGTCCCTACCCCGGGATCAACGACAGAGATGAATACTGTGTTTCTCGGCCAATAGGTTACTGTTTGGTAAAGTCGATACGAGGCTTCCCAAATATTGTACTGCGGAATATCATGTGTTAAATCAAAGATTCTTAGTGCCGGGTCAACGGAAATAGCTACACCATACATTGCACTCACTGCACCATCACTGAGACCAAAGTCTGTTTGTAACACTAAATTCTCACCCATTCAAAACCCTCCAATTCTTGTATTAAAAAACCACGCCATTACCGAATAAACGATAAGGACGTGGTTGGATTACGTGGTACCACCTTATTTCACTGCATGTTCTTAACATACAGCCTCAAGTAAAGTACAAGCTGTTAATAAAACCTATACTGCGGCATGGATAACGAGTGCCAAAGCTCGTCGCCACCTACTGATATCTGAGGATACGTTCAGTACGAAACTCAGAGGCCATTTTCAGATTTTTATTTTATGCTTCTTTCCAGCTTCCGAAGCTCTCTTTGAAAAAATAAACAAATCCTACTTTCCCTCTTCCATGTCTGTTGCTTATGAAATATTATGATAATTATACGGAATAATCTTTACGAATGCAAGGGGCAGAAACTTACATCCCTTGCAAAAACACATCGGCAAATCACTTCAGGGGAAAAGGAAGCCAAGGACTATTTCGAGATTCGTTCTTCGTAAGATTAATCGGATACTCCCGCTGATTTAGCTGGAACTGGGCTTAAATGTCCTAACTTCAAGTATACGATCATACCAATGATTCAGTTGTATTAGAAAATATAAGGATGATAGGAAAACATATTCCTTATTTCTCATTATCTTATCCGTAAATGTATTCATAGAACTCAAATTCCTATGTACATTTTACCATTTATTGACTATTACAACATTTTCCATTTTTTTTATAGTATAATGCATTCAGATAGCACAAGATTTGCTTGACATAGCAAACAGAAGAGAAAACTCTTTTGCATGGTGGCTCTAACCCTCAATGGAAGGGGTTGAAGCTTGTGATACCAATTGACAGCACACTGGAGTTGATGATTCTGTTTTCAACGCTTGTCTTGTTAATTGTAAACAGCCGAGAAAAAAAGTAATCATCCCAGAATTTACAATTCAGACGGGATAATTACTTTTTTTCGTTCCCTCAGGAAGACCCATGTCTTGCTGCTATCTATCGGAGTCGTAAGCCGCCACTTACGGCTCCTTGCTATTTTATTCAGCAGACTTGTAAAATAAAACCATTAATACCAACATTACGCAGCGATTGATTCTTTTATCCCGATTTAATCGTACCACAAACTCTAATGCATAGCATCAAAAGCCCATACAAATCCTTACATGGAAGTCAGCTTCAGTTTAAGGAAATTATAACCCTTTTTCCACACACGTTTTTTCATAAACATACCGGCCTACATATAATCCAATATCCGTTTCCACTCTTCCACCTTTCCAATAAATGTTTTTGTATACCTTCCGGGGATTGGACTGGTTGATGGCATTTTCACGACATCAATATTACCAATCTCCTGCTCAGAGAAATTTTTTATAAAGGTCTGATACGATTTCGTACCATTACAGGCAATCAGTTTGATTGAAGAATATTCACGTAGTAAACCGATAATATCATTCGGCTCTTCTTCTGCAATATTTTTATCCAAACTTCCATCCCGGTAACATGCAGCGATTGAATCCCATAGTGCAATTTTATTCCGCTTAATAAATTTTAGTTTCTCTTCATAGTCATCCACAGGGGCTTCTTTAAAAATCTCAAAAAGAATTCCCCAAAAGTGGTTCCGGGGATTACCGTAATACTCTTTCTTTTCTAATGATATTCCACCAGGCATTGACCCGAGAATGAGAACTTTGGGATTCCTTGGCAACACTGGCGGAAAGGATATTAATTTTTCCTCCATTTTAAACACTCCTGAAAAAATTGATTATGGTTATTTCATGCCTTAAACTTTTAACTTATACAGTAAGATAGTTTATGCTTTTGTATAAAAACAACAGATTTTTTTGATGGGACGAGTAATCGCAGTCCCAGATCTTCTTGGTGGGGCGAGTAATCGCAGTCTAAACCTTTTAGAAAAAAGCCTTCTGGTTAAATTAGCTGTTTTCATTATAGAGTGGTGACGGCATGCCCTTAATCTCCATGTTGGTTTCTTAGTTACCAAAAAAACTTGCCAGGTCACCAGCAAGTTCTTTTTGTTTAATAAGCTTCCTATACAAAGAAAGCAAGTTTGAAATTTTGCTAGTCTTTTTGTCCTGTTCGATTTCTTTTTCTGATAATCAATAATGCGAGCGCTCCGATGAGGCCCAATAGAAGGATAACAGGCAGGTTGCCGATTACAAAAACGAAAAATCCCGAAAATGTGGAAAGAAGCATGTTAATACTTTTCATGAATTGCTGCTTCGTTCGTTCCCAAGTATTTAAATCATCTTCACTCATTCCGGAAATTGTTACATTGTTTTCTTGAACATGGATTGTTACTGTCGCCAGATCGGTTTTGTTTTGCAGATAATTCATTCGCCCTGTTATTTCCTCAATCTCTCCTTGAACAGTTGCCAGGTCATCGGAAATTGCTAATAAATCTTCCGTTTCCTCTGCCTGCTTCATAAAAGAAAGTAATCGTTCTTCCACGACCTCTTTGGAACTTAAACGGGATTGCAAATCGACATATTCTTCTGTCACATCCTGCCCAGAAACAGAACTTTCCAATACGCTACCGCTGCCTTCTTCCACGAACTGAACAAATTCCTGAAACGACTCTTGCGGGATTCGGGCAGTTATCTGTCCATTCATTGATTCACTTTCAGACTCTCCACGCATATTGGATTCCACAATGTAACCGCCGTGATTGGAAGTCTCAGTCTGAATCTCATCCAACGCTTTCTGAAAATCCTTTACTTCAATACGAAGATTCGCGGTATAAATTATTTTTCGATTCTCCTGGCCATCTTCTGCTTCCTGGATTGTTCTATTCTCATTTTGAGCCCCATCATTTTCCTCTGTTGTTGCATCATTTGCAACGGAGTCTGTATGGCTGCTTTCCTCTGTTGTCTGTTCTTCTGTACTAAATTCAGCTTGGTCCATATTGACTTCATTTTTTCCGCCTTCATTGCTGCAAGCTGCTATTAGAAGCGCAATAGCAAACAAAATCATGACAACAAAACCTTTTTTCATTTTACCGCCCCCGTCCTTTTCAACTTCCTCGGATAAATTATCCAAATTAGCTAAAAATCAACTCTTATTCCTTATAAAGGTAGACGGTAATTACTGAAAAAGGTTACGTACTTGAAGAAAACTTTTTCTTTTGTCCCAGAAGAGGTTATATCACTTCTAATCTTCTATTTTTTTGATGATTTTTGCAGGGTTTCCGGCAACTAGGTTATTATCCGGTACATCTTTTGTTACTACGGAACCGGATCCGATAACAACATTATCTCCAATTGTCACACCTGGGTTAATGATGGACCCGCCGCCTATCCAAACATTATCACCGATTGTAACTGGTTTTCCAAATTCAACCCCGGAAATACGTTCCAAAGGGTTCAATGGATGCGTTGCCGTATATATATGTACTCCTGGAGCAATAAAACAGTTGTCTCCAATTCTAATTTCACAAACATCCAAAAAGACAGAATTGAAATTAACAAAAAAATTCTCTCCTACATGGATGTTATAACCATAATCACATCGAAAAGATGGCTCGATCGTTATATTCTCACCCACAGTGCCAAAAAGCTCTGTTAAAAGATTCATGCGCTTTTCAAAATCTGTCTCAAGTGTCTGATTATATAACCGGGTCAGTTTTTTAGCATAGGTCTGTTCTGCTTGTAATTCCTTATCAGCTGGATTATACAGCTCACCACTTATCATTTTTTGTTTCTCTGTTTTCATTTAATTTCTCCTATTCTTGATGTCGGAAATCATTCTACTTTTCAGGTAGTTTATTTTCATTCTTCACGTTCCATTTTATAGTTGCAATCATTCATCTTTCCTCTTAGGAAACAGTTTCGCTCTAATTTGTTTTATTTTCCCCTTTATTTTCTCATTATCCCGTAACTTTCTAATAAGTAAAATAATATATTTGTCATCTTTCAGGAATACGTACCACCAAACTGCTAAATATAGCAACAACAGGCTAATAAATACAGCCCACACATCCCCGTCTCCAAGTCGGGAAATGAAATATTCCCATTCATTCAAGTCCCTTGTCCGCTGTGCGCTGAATATTATTCCCATTACAGGTACCAAAAGTGATATTATAATTGTTGCATAAGACCAATAGATCAACTGCGCCCGAAAACTGCTGTATATAGCGCTTATCAATGTGATAAACAAAAATAAGCTAAATAAAATCCAGAACCAATTTGGTAATGTCTCCACATTTTCCACCTCTTACATTTTCCGTATCCTATCCGTTTTCACCTGCAAAATAAAAAGCTCCAGGTACTGTTTATCTATCCAGTTCGTTCCCCAAACATCTTCATTTTGCAGCATCATACCAAGTAGCCAAAATCTTCTTGCCGTAATAAATAGTGGCAAGCTGTCAGCATCATCTTTTGCCAAGCGGCGATGCATCCTATAGCCATTTAAAAAGGCATCCCAATGTTCTTCCTCTTGCTGACCATAGTTTGTAAGCAGATTCCACCAAGTCACCGCGACATCATATGCCCGGTAGCCGATTGCTGAACAATCAAAATCAAACACTTCTAATTTTCCATTATGAATATGCATGTTGCGGTTATGGAAATCCCCATGGCAAAAGCCGACTTCGAGTTCTTTATTGTTCAACTCTGTCTTCACATTTTCAGCTATTTCTATAATATCCCCCTCTATTTCACGTCCAAAGAAATGATGTATCACTGGTGCAATGGATTCCAGAGGTTTATCCAATATATGATCCAGATTCAGTTCAAACCCCCGATCATGAACGGAATGAAAATCAGCTGTCAAATTATGTAGCTTACTAAGGGAAGCACCAATCAATTTGGAATTTTCACTATTAATAACGGGCCTTTCCCCTTCTGAAAAGGTAAACAATACACCATAACGCAATCCTTCCGGTGCATGGATATCACATACATATGTCCCATCGTCTTTGACAATTGGCTTGGAAGCAGGAAAACTGCTTTTGTTCAAATAAAGAAGTGCATCCAGTTCGAATTGGATAGCTTCCTTATTTCTCCAACCATTACGATAAACCCTAAAAATATAATTTTTCCTTGGTGTGGTAATAATATAGGTATCATTTAATCCTCTTGTCAAAAAGCTGCACCGGGTAATCGGCCCAAGCCTATATCCATCTAATAATTCTATGATAGATGTTTCATCAATTAATGTATGTTTTATATTTATGACCATTTTGTCCTCCATGCTGCAAATGTTCCTTACTATATTGATTCGTCAAAAATCGATATTTCCCTGCTTTTAATTACTGTAAGAAAATCACAGGTTAACATATTCATGCTGTCATATGAGTAATCGTAGTCTACAAACGAAATGTAAAACCAGTTACCTATATTTTATATCGTACCACCCAATTTTCGATAATGAAAATAGGAAATGTATATAAGAAACCAAAAGATTTTCTTATACCTGTATACACAAAAGGGTCAGTTCCCTTAAGGAACTGACCCCAATTATTTGTATAGGTTACAGGCCACAATTGCCGTATGCTTAATAAAAAGTTTTAAACCACCACTTCTCCAAGTGGGTGTTTGCAGAAACTTTCCTGTCTTCCGCTACATAATGACGGCTCGACATTTCAATTTCGATGTAAAACTCCCTATTCATCTGTTAGAGGTTAAAACTTAATTTAATACGTACATTGCAGCTTGTATATTTATAATATACCTATTACTGAAAAATTGCAATGGGAAATTTATCCTAAGATTAGCTAATTAAAATAATAATTCGTATACTTCCGTAAGTTCTTTCACCCTGATATCATCCTGAACATCTTTAGCATAGCTCAGCTCATTTTCCAGCACATCATTTAAATAGGTCATTTCTTCTTCACCCAAGTCTCTTACAAAATATTTTTCATTTACATAATGATTCGCTTCCATCTTCTTTACAATTTGCTGGCACATTTCATTATCCATATAATTGGACAACGATTCTCGCAGGTAATTCAATGTATAATCGATTGGATTCACCTTCTAGATCTTTGTATTCTTCTTTTTCGCACGTTGTTCAAGTTGTGACTTTGGTTGCTGATCAGCTGTATCCTCTGATAAGCCTTGTGGGTTTATTGTAGAATCATTTCTTTTTTTGTTCCAATTGTCCTTCTTTTTAGCCATTGGAAACACCTCCAATAAATAGTGTGTGAAGAATGCTGAATTATATGCTTGCACGTTTCACTTGTGTTATTTTCCGGCGAACTTCCTTTTTTCCGGCTAAGTTCCCTCAACTAAAAAAGCACTGCCCAAATGCAGCGCTCTTTTTCAGCTATTTAGCTCCAAGCCCTTCATACCGATCTCTCAACGTCCGTTTCAATACCTTTCCACTCGGATTTTTTGGCAATTCATCAGTAAAATCAATATATTTTGGCACTTTAAATTTCGAAAGCTTCTCTTTACAAAATTCAATCACTTTCTCTTCCGTCAGCAATACGCCATCCTTTAGGACAACAATTGCTGTCACAGCTTCAATCCAATAAGCATCAGGAATGCTGATCACAGCTACTTCCGATACACCATCAAGCTGGTAAATGGTTTCTTCCACTTCCCTGCTTGAGACGTTGACACCGCCAGTATTAATCATATCTTTTTTCCGGTCCACAATCGTAATATAGCCATCTTCATCCATCACACCCAAATCCCCACTGTGGAACCATCCTCCGCGAAACGCTTCAGCCGTTTTATCTGGATCATGCAAATATCCTTTCATTGCATGGGGAGTACGATGGACTATTTCACCGGTTTCTCCACATGGCACTTCCTGATCGTTTTCGTCAACAATTTTTGTTTGAACATTCAGTGTAGGAACTCCTGCTGATCCAAGCTTTCGCAGTTGATCCTCCGGCTGCAATGCTGTAGCGAGTGGAGCCACTTCCGTTTGACCATAAAAGTTCCAAAACCTGGCATTTGGCAGCCGCTCCGATAATTCTTTTAAAACTTCCCGGGGCATAATTGCTGCACCATAATAACATTTTTCCAGTGAAGATAAATCACGTTTATCAAAATCAGGATGGCGGAGCAGTCCAATCCAAACTGTCGGTGGACAAAATAATTGTGTGGCTTTTTCTTTTTCAATCGTTTCCAGGATAAGTTCCGGTGTAGCTGCACCAAGGATAATTCCAGTTTGACCCAGGTACACACTCGGCCCTAAAAATACATGCAATTGCGCACTATGGTAAAGTGGCAAGGCGTGTATTGCCACGTCATCCGCTTCCATTTTTCCATCCACGATACTGCTCACGTATTCACTGATTAAACTTTTGTGGGAAAGCATAACCCCTTTAGGCCTTGATTCTGTTCCACTTGTATACAGTACATGGGCAAGATCGTCATCACTGATTTGAGCATCAATAAATTCGGTTGACTGATCTTCACGAGCCTTTGACAAAGGAATCCAGCCGGCCAGTTTACATTCGTATGAAGGTGGACAATCCATTACATAACGATGTTTGATTTCCAATCTTCCTGCTGACTGATCCAGAACTGAGAAATATTCCTCCGATGCAATAAACCCGCTAACTTCCGCATGTTCCAAAATATAGTTTACATCTTCAGCTGCCAACATATAATTTATTGGAATCATTACAGCACCAATACGTGCCAAAGCAAAGTTAACCACTACAAAATCCAAACTGTTTTTAGACATTACCGTTATCATATCGCCCTTTTTCATCCCATCAGCCAGAAATCCATGCGCCGTTTGATTCACCAGATTATCCAGTTCTCTGTAATTCAGTCGTAAATCATTGTAAGCGATTGCAAACTTTTCCGGCATTCGGTCCCTCGTGCGGGCCAGTAGATCCCCCAGTGTATTCCTATTTGCACGATTCAACAATTTTTTAAGTCCATCATGTACATTTGCTTCAGTGTTCATATCCCCACTCCTCAAATGAATTTGATGATGTCCATGCTGAATATTCTCTATTTTAGTTTAATTTAGTTTACTTTTTTAAGCAAGGATATGTTATCATTTATCTACCGTAGGCTGTATTCTATACTGCTTAAAAAATGCGAAACTCCTATGGAAAAAGAACAGCCCGAAGACACCTCAGACGAGCGTTTTTTGTTCGGCAGTTAGGAAAGTAACGATAGGAATGGAGGGGCTGATCAGATGAATAATGAGTATTTCGTTGGTTGGGGGACATTGGCTCTTATCAACGCCGGTCTGGCGCAAGGGAAAAATAGAACCGGCCTTAATTGGTTTCTGCTATCTTTAGTTATTGGCCCATTAGCAACATTTATCCTGCTGTTTGTAGAAAAGAGACAGGGCTGATTTTAACTATCGGGATAGGTTTCTTGCAAAAATGCCACAGACTGGTTGATTAATGCTTTTAAAATATCTACATCAATATCGGCCACTTTGTTAATGTAGACACATGCTTTACCTGTCGTATGTTTTCCAAAGTCCTTTAATAATTCCCCCCGTTTATCATCACCTGTCGCAAAATACAGACTGATTTTTGCCTTCCGTGGTGAAAAACCAACGAGCATCGCATCCCCTTCATGACCGGATTTATATTTATAATGGTAGGAACCGAACCCAATCATACTCGGGCCCCACATCTTTGCAGGGTAGCCTGTCGTTTCCGTAAATATATCCAATAGTTTGTATGCATCTTCCCGTTTTTTAGGACTTTCAACACGTTCGATAAACTCGGTGACACTGTTGTTGTTCTCTTTTGTCTTCAACTCGTACATTACAATCCCTCCTTGTAGTTAAGCACATCATTATATAAATCAGGATTTCCCGCTCATCAATGCAGGAAATCCTGATTCTAGATTAATTCACATGTATAACCCTTGTATTTGCAATCATGTCATGAATCCCCTGTTTTTGTGATGTAAATGCAACAACCAAATAGAGAACTGCCAGGATAGCCAGAACGCGATGTAGAAATCTGCCAACAACTTCTCTAAAAAGCAGATCACTCCATTGTAATGGCTGATCATCATTCCGGATTACTTTCAGCCCAAAAATCATTTTACCCAACGTCTGCCGAAAAAATCTTGTCATCAGCAAAAAATACAGATAGAAGATAATCGAACCAAAAATTCCTGTTAATGTCCAATAACCAACATCTATAGCCACACCGTCATTGATAAATTTCAACGGACTAAGCAGGATGCCGTTTACACTAAAGACAATAATCAGATCAACCAGGTATGCCCAAAAGCGCATCCAGAACCCAGCATATCTTCTTGTGCTGGCTGTTGCATCAGTTATCTGATATTCAACCTGTTCTTCATTCATGCCTCTTTATCCTCCTTATTCCGAATATAAATACATTGCACGCGGTGCGTTTGACTGCCTCAGGAGCTCAACAACTCCATTTAGTTCTGTATTATTATCAAACATGTTCTTCATACTGCTACCCAGAAGCGTAAATCCTATGCCACTCTTGTATTCAACAACCTGAGCATTACCGAGATCGTAGTCTTCCTTCATAAACGCAATCGTATCATCGAGTGATCCTAATTCGTCTACAAGATCAAGTTCATGCGCCTGACTGCCTGTATAAACCCGGCCGTCTCCAAGTTCTCTCACACGGTCTTCGCTCATTTCACGGCCCTCGGCAATTACATCAACAAAGTCGCCATACATATCATCAATCATCGTCTGCAGGATATCACGCTCCTCATCCGTCATTTCACGGGATGCTGACATAATATCTTTAAATTCTCCGCTCGTAATTGTGTTAAAATCAACACCCAAGTCATCCGCAAATTCCGCGAAATTGATACTTTCCATAATTACACCAATGGAACCAGTGAGTGTTGCCGGATGTGCAACAATTTTATTAGCAGGTGCTGCGATGTAATAACCACCTGAGGCTGCGGTGTTCCCCATCGATATGTACACAGGTTTTTCATATTCTTCCTGAACCTCTACAATCTTATCATGGATTTCCGCACTCTCAACAACACCTCCACCAGGTGTGTTAACGCGTAATATAATTCCGCTGACATTGCGGTCTTTTCCTGCTTCTTCAATCATTTCTAAAAACCGTTCATGATTATATGCCCCTGTGCTAAATGCACCTGTAGTAGTATCCTGAATAACACCATCCAGATTGAGTACAGCAATTTTATTGGTCGCCGATCCTTCTTCCACCACTTTTTCTTCAAATGGATTTTCCTGGAAATTTAACATCTCATTAAAATTAGAAGTAAAAATACTTGAAACTGCTTGAAAGCCGATAGAAACGACAAATAATACGACCGCAATGACAAGCGCGATCCAACGCTTACTGTTCATATGTATATCCTCCTTTAATGTTTTACCCTATATTTACTTCATTTCATGTAAAATGGTTTTAAGCTGCTTCACCTCTTCTTCAGTCAATGTCACTCCTTTTCCCATTTTCTCCTTATCCGGCGCCCAATCCCTTAAATCATACTTAGGATCCCGGCCGTTCCAGCTGACTAAATTCAATTCTTTCGTCCAGCCTTTTGGCGATTCAGACAGCACCCCAACAGTTTCGATGATTTCATACTTTAATTCAGCCATCATCTTTCCTCCTTAACAAGTTAAAAATAAATCTTCCTGCTTTGTTTTTTCCGCTTTTCTTTCGGTGGTACATAACCACGATCGTAAATTCTTCCCTTTCTCATCCTGCATTTTTCCAAAAAAAGATCCAATGATTCTGTTTGGTATTCTTCTATTGCTTGCATGAAGATTTTCGCAGCGACCCGTGCATCCTCCAATGCATGGTGATGGTCAAACGTGATGCGATGGTGATCAGCTACCGTATTCAGTTTATGATTTATCAGACCGGGCCATACCTTTTTTGAAATATTTGCCGTACAAAGGTAGTCCATTTCAGGATAGGATAAATTAAAATGGTCCAGCGTTTGCCTGATAACACTCATGTCAAAACTAGCATTATGCGCAATCACGAGATTCCCTGCTAGATACCTGTCCAGCACAGGCCAAAACTCCGCAAAAGTTGGTGCATCGGCGACATCCTGCTCTGTAATGCCATGAATCCGTGTATTAAAGGAGCTGAAGCTCATAAGCGGATTGATTAAACTGTAATATTCATCTAAAATCTCATGTTCATTCGCAACAACAACACCAATCGCACATGGGCTGAAACGTTTTTCATTGGCTGTCTCAAAATCAATAGACACAAAGTCCATACGTATTAAACATCTCCTAAGTTTCTTATATTTTTAAAATCTTTTCGTAAATTTAATTGCTTGTAACGTCACCGTTGATATAAAAGACCACATAACTTGAAATGAGGCCGATGCTTTTCCCCGCTGCGGAAATACACTACGCTTTCCGCGGGCTCGCGCTGAGCCTCCTCGCTCGCTGTGGGGTCTCAACGTCTTCGCTTTCTAAGCTGGAGTCTTCGTGTATTTCCTTCGCTGGATTGTGCACTGCAACTTATCGCATTTATTTATTGTTTGATTTAAGTCACGTAATAGTTATGCACTTTTAAGATAGTTGATTTTCGCTGCGGACCGTTGACTCCAGCGGGAACAGCACGTGTCTGAAGACCCCGCAGAGTGGGTTTCTCGAGGAGGCTGAAGCCGTGCCCTAAGGTGCGCAACGGTCCGCAGCGGAAATCAACCCGCAGTTACGTCGGATTTTATATCTATTATGTCAATATCTTTTTGATGGGACGAGTAATCGCAGTCCTCAAACTTTTTAGAAAACACCTATTTAAAAAGAAATGTAAGTTTTCCAGTATGTATTATCATAACATTAATGCATGTATATAAGCATGTATTTCCTTCGAGTCTGCCAGTATTTTATAGAGACAGAAAAAAAGAACCAAATACCTTTGTATTGGCTCTTTAAGTAACATTATGTGTTCGGAGCAATTCAACAAACTGGTCGCCGACATCGCTGGTGGAAGCATTTCCTCCCAGATCTGCGGTTAGGAGTTGGGGTTCTTTCAGCATTTCTTTAATCGTAGAAAGAACCGCCCTCCCCCATTCTTCTTCCCCAAAAAAATCCAGCATCTGACTGACAGACCAAATCGCCGCAATCGGGTTAGCAGCTCCTTTTCCAGCAATATCGGGCGCGGACCCATGTACAGGCTCGAACATGGATGGGAAGTTTTTTTCGGGATTCACATTTGCTCCTGTCGCAAGCCCCATCCCTCCTGTAATTGCTGCACCTATGTCTGTTAAAATATCACCAAAAAGATTTGATGTGACGACAACTTCAAAGCGTTCCGGCTCTGCAACAAAGTATAGACTGGCTGCATCTACCAAATAAGAATACGTTTCCACGTCAGGATAATCTTTCCCTACTTCTTCAAAAACCTCATCCCAGAACACCATCGAATAATTGAGCGCGTTACCTTTACTTACACTTGTTAATGTCCTGTTTGATTTTCGTGCCTCTTCATAGGCATAACGGATAATTCTTTCGGTACCTTTGCGGGAAAATACTCCAGATTGTAACACGACTTCCTCGGGTTTTCCTTTATATAGCCATTCTCCCGCCCCTGCATATTCGCCTTCACTGTTTTCACGGATGACAAGAAAGTCAATCTCATCTTCCTTCTTCTCCTTCAATGGGGTTAAGGATGGATTCAGGAGTGTTACAGGCCTGAGATTGACATACTGATCGAAACCCTTCCTTATCTTCAAAAGGAGATCCCTTAATGAAATGTGATCAGGTACGCCCGGATAACCTACAGCACCCAAGTAAATCGCATCAAATGCTTTTAGTTGTTCGATTCCATATTCCTCCATCATCGTGCCATGTTGCAAGTAATATTCACACCCCCATGGAAATTCCGTAAAGGTGAAGGTTAAATCCGGGTCCAGTTGTTCAATTGCTTTTAAAACTTTTACTCCTTCTAATACCACTTCTGGGCCAATTCCATCCCCTGGTATAAGTGCTATATTGAATGTTTTCATTGTGGCCTCCTGAATTCAAATAAATAATTTAGACATACATCCGCCAAATCCTCTCCGTTAAACTGGATACTACTTCATCTACAATACTATCCATCCAATCGGCGATTTCATAAGCGGAAATTTCCTCTGATCCTTGTTTCCCCATCAAAACAACTTCATCTCCCTGCTTCACATCCGGGATGTTCGTGACATCAATCATAGTCTGATCCAGAGAAATCGTTCCAACAATTTTCGCCCGCTTTCCTTTGACCAGCATCTCCCCTTTATTTGATAATAACCTGCTGTAGCCGTCACCATTTCCAATTGGAACAATTGCTATATTTTCATGTGCTTTTGTTACATAACTGCCCCCATATCCGATCGGTGTATTCGGGGGAAGTTCGCGAACTTGTGTCAGTTTTGATTTTAACTCCATCACAGGTTTTAATGCAATGATTTTTCGTTGTCGCTGTGCAGGATGGTAACCAAATAACGCAATTCCCGGTCTTACCATTTCTAAATGCATATCAGATCTCTCTATCGCGATGGTAGAACCACCCACATGTCTAATAGAAAAGGAGAATCCAAGGGTTTGCAATGTCTCTACCGTGTTCATGAATGACGTAAACTGCTGCTCTGTCATCTTCCAATCCCCTTCGTCTGCATTTGAAAAATGGGTATAAACACCCTCCCAGTAAAGACCCGGGAGGCTGTAATAGGCTTCGCAAAATTCAATCGCTTCAGCCGGCGAAAATCCAAAGCGGTGCAAACCGGTGTCTATTTTCAGATGTACAGGAATTGTTTGATGTTGATCTAAAGCAACTTTGCTTATCGCTTTCGCCAACTGTTGAGAGGATATCGATACGGTTAGTTCATAATTCACAATATCCGCAGCCTGTTCCGGGGTAATTGAACTCAGGATATGAATCGGAACGTCTACTCCATTTTCGCGAAGTAGGGCACCTTCTTCTACCGTTGTTACTCCAAGGCGATCTGCTCCCGCTTTTATCGCTTCTCTCCCAATTGGCACAATCCCATGACCATAGGCATTTGTCTTAATTACTGCCATAAACATGCTTTTATTCACAATTTGTTTCATGTTTCTGATATTCTCATGAAAAGCACGAAGATCTATTTCTGCGGTGGTTGGATGGTAAGATGATAACGTTAGAGATTGAAACATCAAAAAACCCCCAGTACGTCTGACTTTTTTAAAACAAAGCTTCAGGCGTGTATCTTAGTCTGGATCAGATCATATTTTAAAGTTAGAAAACTTGGCTTTTGCTTGGTCTCTTTGATGGGACGAGTAATCGCAGTCCCAAGTCTTTTCGATGGGACGAGTAATCGCAGTCCCAAGTCTTTTAGGAAACAGCCTTCTGGTTAAATTAGCTGTTTTCATAATAGATGGTGGTGGCATGCTATACGCCGCCATGTTGGTTTCTTAACTGCTAAAAAAGGATTTCTGCCTACTGTCCAGGGAATCAAATCAGGTACTTGCCAATTCACGAATAAGTGAGCGAAACGCTTCGAGAATACGTAACGTCAATGTGCCCGGATTACCTGACCCAATTATGTGATTGTCAATTTTCAAGATTGGGATGATGTCTGATTTTGTTGCTGTAACAAATACTTCGTCAGCGTGTAGCATTTCATCAACAGTAAAAGCCTTTTCGTTTACAGTTACCCCCATTTCCTCACAAAGCTGAAGGATTTTTTGTCGAGTAATACCATTGAGAATATAATTGTTCGCCGGATGGGTATAGAGCTCCCCTCCCCGCACGATAAAGACATTAGAAGCACTGGCCTCTGTTACGATATCACCTCTGTGGAGGATTGCCTCGACCGCATCATGTTCGACAGCTTTTTGTTTAGCAAGCACGTTCGGAAGCAAGTTCAGTGACTTAATATCACAGCGCAGCCAACGGATATCCTCCGTAAGAACAGCTGTAGCTCCCTTATCCTCAACTTCCGTCATTCGTTCTTCCGACCTCGTATATGCGACAAGTACCGGGGATACATCCGCTTTGGGAAATTCATGCCATCTGGGACCAGCTCCCCTTGATATCTGCAAATAAATAATCCCTTCTTCTACATTATTAGCCACTGCTAATTCTTCCAGTTTACTTTTTAAATCATTCAGCAGATACGGAAGTTTCATTTGGATTTCATTTGCGCTTCTTTGCAACCGTTCGAGATGTTCATCCATCATAAACGGCTTCCTGTCATAAATACCGATAACTTCATAGATACCATCACCAAATTGATAGCCGCGATCCTCTATATTAACCACGTTTTCCCTTTCCACAATTTGATTATTAAACAACATTTTATTCATCGTAAAAAACCTCCCCGGCTCACAAGTGTTATCTATTACCAAGTCTATGCTCTTTAGATCGGTTAAATGTTCCTCACTTTTGATTACGATGGGCTATATTCAAAATAACGGAGGTATCGACACTGCATCCGCTGATGATAATGACGACACTGGAACCTAAATGAGCTTTTTGATTCAAAATCGCACCGATTCCAGATGCAGCCGCACCTTCAATTACCATTCGGTGGTTTTCCAGCATGAAATTCATGCCTTCAGCGATTTCATCTTCTTCTAATAATACAATTTCATTCACATAGTGCTGTACCATCTCAAACGTATATTGATTGTCTTCACCCACACCTCCTAGCAGGCTATCCGCCAGTGTATCCTGTTCCTTAATGACTACAGGGCGTCCTTTTTTGATACTTTCATACATGGTTGCACCACGGGCGGTTGAGACCCCTAGAAGTTGAAGCTCAGGATTTGTATACTTTAAAGCAACCCCCAATCCGGAATGCATCCCACCACCAGAGAGTCCTCCTATCACGGTATCCACTTCAGGTAAATCATCCAGCAGTTCCAGACCGATTGTACCCTGCCCGGCAATCACAGATGGATCATCAAATGGATGAATCACAGTGAGGCCTTCTTCTTTTTCTAACTGATAACAACGAGCTTGCGCGTCATCCTGTGATTCACCTACAACCTCAATTTCTGCACCCAACTGTTGAATCGGCTTCACTTTTACTTTTGGAACCCTTTTAGAAATACAGACAACAGCTCTGATACCAAGTTTCCTGGCTAGATAGGCTACACTCATGCCAAAATTGCCTGTAGAAAATGTTGTCACACCAAGACTTTTTTCTTCAGGTGTTAAACACAATAGTTTATTTGCTGCACCTCTAATTTTAAATGAACCGCTCGGGTTAAGATTTTCCAGTTTTAAGTGAACTGCTGTTCCAGCAAATTCAGACAGTGCAGACGAATAAATGAGTGGTGATTTTTTTACGAATGGAGCAATTCGTTCACGGGCTTTTTCAACATCCTTTACTGTTACAGCTTGAAGGGATTCTTCGCTATACTTCCTTTCGGCCATTTTGTCACACCCTTTATTTGGAAGCTTAACGATTTCGTTTCGATAACTTGAATGATCGTAATTTCTTCGACTTCTGAGGAAGAAAAGTCTTATACTTTCCTTCCTTCTAAAAAAAGCCTTGTAGTTTCTGCGAGAATTGCTGTCCCTGCAGACAGGCTTTTTTCATCGATATCAAAAGTCGGTGTATGCAAGCTTCTGTCCTGACCATCTAATACCTTGCATCCTAGAAAAAACATGGAACCAGGCACTTTCCGTGTCATATGGGCAAAATCCTCTCCCCCCATCCCAAATGGAACCTCCAGTACAGTAAATTGAGGGTAGAGTTCATGAATGGAATGCTTGATGAATTGATTGACTACGCTATCATTTTTAAGGGAGGGGTCTTCCGGTATGATTGTTAATTCATAATTTCCTCCCAGTGCCTTTACCATGGAAAAAGCGTTGTCTAACTGAGCAAGTATACTTTTGCGAACGGTGGGATTATAGCTGCGGATGGTACCCTTTACTTGTATTTCAGATGGAATGACATTACTGGCGGCCCCTCCTTGAATGGATCCGACACTGAGAACTGCCGGGTCCAGTGGGGAGACAGTTCTCCCGGTAATTCCATATAATGCCTGCAGTACCGAAGCAAGCATCCAAACAGGATCTGTTCCCAGATGCGGATATGCCCCGTGCCCCCCAGCCCCATAAATTGCCGCTTCAAATACATCCACATTCGCCATACTGTAACCATCGTGAACCTTTATCTCGCCCAGTGGATTTTCCGGGCTCATATGAAGTGCGGTAACCGCATCCACATCATCAAGCACCCCTGCTTGAATCATATATTGAGCGCCACTCAAACCATGCTCGTCGACCCGCTCCTCTGCAGGCTGAAACAGGAATTTCACGGTTCCTTTCAATTCCCCATTCTGAAAACCTTCCCCTAATACATGTGCAGCTCCTAATAAAATTGCTGTGTGAGCGTCATGTCCACAGGCGTGCATCACACCTGGAAGGACAGACCGGTAATTATGCATATTCTCTTCCTGAATCGGAAGAGCATCCATATCTGCCCGAATAGCAAAAGTCGGGCCTTCTCCTGAAGACAGGGTTCCAACTATCGCTGTTGGATACCCTGCCCCTGTCATTACATCCATATCAGGAATTTGATTAAGAATTCGGGCAACCATCTGTGACGTTTCCATTTCCTGAAAGCTTAACTCCGGATTTGCATGAAGCTCACGCCGCCATTGTGACAACTGGGACTCGATTGCTTCTGCCTTATCACGGAATGATTTATTTTGATTCACCAAGATGATCACCCCTTCACACCGTCAGGATTTTTTAAAACTTTGCTTTTCGTCAAGCCTTAACCTGAGCTTATTATTAAGAAAGTTTTAGACTTTTTCAAACTGCCTTTCCAACAATTATTCCATTCCAATAGAAACATATTGTGTCTCAAGAAATGCCTCAATGCCATAATGTCCACCTTCTCTGCCGATACCGCTTTCCTTCATTCCTCCAAAAGGAACTTGGGCAGCGGACGGAGCGCCATCATTCCAGCCGACAATACCAAAGTCCAGTTTCTCGATTAATTGAGTACCTCTGGCAACATTTTCTGTAAAAATATAGGCAGCCAAACCATAGACTGTATCATTTGCCAGTTTAATAGCTTCAGCTTCTGTTTTTACTTTTTGTATCGGCGCAACAGGGCCAAACGTTTCATCCTGCATCATCACCATGGAAGGATCCACATCGCCGATTACAGTTGGCTCATAGAATACACCGCCATTTTTCGTGATCGAATTTCCTCCTGTCACAATGGAGGCACCTTTATTTACTGCATCCTCCACATGATTCTGTACCTTTTCAAGTCCAGCTTGATTAATTAATGGGCCAATATCCACCGAGTCATCGGCACCATTTCCTACTTTTAATTCCTCAACCGCTTTGGAAAACTTTTGAATAAATTCATCATAAACACCTTCCTGAACATACACACGGTTGGCACAAATACATGTCTGACCGGTATTTCGGAATTTGGAGGCCATTACACCTTTCACCGCCACATCCACATTCGCATCGTCAAGAACAATCAGCGGAGCATGGCCGCCAAGTTCAAGTGATAGATTTTTCACCTGATCCGCACTTTGTCGGATTAATGTTTTTCCGACTTCGGTGGAACCGGTAAACGTAATTTTTCGAACTTTTTCATTTTCCATGATGGCTTTGCCAATTTTGGAGGAAGATCCTGTTACCAAATTGACGACACCTTTCGGAAAGCCAGCCTCTTCACATAGCTCCATCAATTTAATTGCAGTCAATGGACTGTCACTGGATGGTTTCATCACAATTGTACAACCAGCTGCCAGTGCAGGCCCCATTTTACGGGTTAACATTGCTGCAGGGAAATTCCACGGCGTTATCGCTGCAACTACTCCAATCGGTTTCTTCCATACCTGCAGGCGCTTACCACTTAAATGTGCAGGAATTGTTTCTCCGTAGACGCGTTTTCCTTCTTCTGCAAACCATTCAATGAAAGAAGCGGCATACTTCACTTCTCCTCTTGACTCATTGATTGGTTTTCCCATTTCACGTGTCATAATTTGTGCCATTTCTTCCTGATTATCTAACATAAGCTTGTGAAGCCGCTGCAGATATCCAGCTCGCTCGTAAGCCGTTAACCCGGACCATCCCCCAAAAGCTTCATGGGCTGCCTCAATGGCCTCTGTGGCTTCTTTTTCACCACCGATTGGGGCCGTTCCAATTACTTCGTTATTAGCAGGGTTCACAACCTTGAAAGTGTCCAGATGTTCACCAACAGGCAACCCGTTTATATTCATTAAATACTGCTTCATAAAGCCTTGCACCTCCCTGGTTTTCTATTTAGCACTTACAGTTAGAACTGCTTCGATGGATTCTTCCAATATTTCCAAGCCTTCCTGGAGCTGTTCATCGGTAATAACTAGCGGCATCAACAATCGGATGACATTGTCATAAACACCAGCTTTAAGTGAAACAAGACCACGTCGATGTGCTTCTTTGAATACTTTATCTGTTATTGTTTTATCCGGTGTCTTACTTTCTCGATCTTCAACAAATTCCATTGCACACATTGCTCCGATTCCTCTTACATCTCCGATTACTTCAAAACGATCATACAATTTGCGGAATTTTTCCATAACCTGCTGCCCAATTACAACTGCCCGGTCATTTATCTTCTCTTTTTCCATTACATCCAAAACTGCGAGTCCTGCACGGCACCCAAGCGGACTTCCGCAATAGGTTCCACCTAATTCACCTCCGCCGGCTGCGTCCAATATTTCTTTTCGGCCAATGACACCACTGATTGGTAATCCGGCAGCCATAGATTTGGAAATGGTGATGAGATCAGGTTCAATTCCAAAGTGTTCCATTGCAAAATACTTTCCTGTCCGTCCAAACCCTGTCTGTATTTCATCTGCGATAAACAGCATGCCATACTTTTTACATAATGCATGGACTCCCTGCACAAAGGCCTTATCAGGGATAATGAACCCACTTTCACCTTGCACAGGTTCCATTATCACAGCAGCAACCTGATCCGGAGCAACCTCACTGATGAAAAATCTTTCCAGTTCATTTAATAGAAATTCACTATATTCAGCTTCACTCATGGTCTCAGGCCTGCGATAGTGATAAGGGTAGGCCGCATGGTAAACCTCCGGGGCAAATGGACCATATTCATATTTAAACGGTTTCACTTTTCCTGTTAAAGACATCGTCATAAGTGTGCGCCCATGAAAACCTCCGGAAAATGAAACAATCGCCTGACGCTTTGTATGCTTACGGGCCATTTTCACTGCGTTTTCCACTGCTTCGGCGCCACTGTTTAGAAACATCACTTTTTTATCAAATTTGCCTGGTGCCAGTTCCGCAACTTTTTCCGCCAGTTCAATATACGGGTCATACATCATGACATTGAAGCCCGTATGAATATAGCGATCTATCTGATCATGCAAGGCATCTGTTACTGTCTCGTGACTATGCCCGGCGTTTATTGTACCGATTGCGCCAGCGAAATCGATAAAACTGTTCCCGTCAACATCATGAAGCATGGCTCCTTTTGCTGATTTCACAAATGTCGGAATGCCATAGCTGACTGCATCCGGTACAATATTCTTTCTTCTATCAAGCAGTTCCTTTGCCTTTGGTCCAGGTAATTTTGTTTGTACATTTGCAAACTTTTTATTCATTTTACGCGACCTCCCAATTTTCATGATATTTATGCATTCACACCAAGAAATTTCTCCTCCACATAGGCAATATGGTGTGTAACACGTTCTTTCACGGTTTGGGCATCTTTTGTCATTAAAGCATCGAGTAATTGTTTATGCTCCTCGTAAAACGACTGATAGCTGGAATAATATTTGTCCAGATGCACCAGATAGGCTCTAATTTGTACTTGTATAGAATCATAGATTTTGGTGATTCTTGAATTTCCACAACGGCTGACGATATAGCCATGGAATTGCATATCAAGATCGAACAGTGCATTCCAATTTCCCCTGTTCCCATCCTTCTTCATTTGACTGATTATCCCTTCAAGCTCTTCAAAATCTTTTTCCTCCAGTCCGGGCAATGCATCAATAAAGGCATGTGCCTCAATTAATGTTCGCAATTCAATAATTTCGGCCAGATCTTCTTCAGAAAAGTCAACAACATAAGTTCCTCTACGCGCTTTGCTTATCACCAACCCTTCCTGTTCAAGGGTTTTCAATGCTTCCCGGAGTGTGCTCCGACTTACATCAAACATTTCTGCGAGTTCACTTTCAAGTAACCGCTCGCCAAACTGAACCTCCCTATTCCAGATTCGCTGTTTTAATTGTTCCGCAATCAGCTGACTTAATGGCTTCTGCACAATAGTCCTGTCCTCATTCATGTATTAAGCTCCTTTTCCTATAATGAATTCCACTGTTGCAGTGAAAAATTAAAACCCCAATGATCATTGTCGATTGTCGGCAATTATTTAACCCCATCATAAATCACCTAATTATTTCTGTCAATAAGTATTTTAATAATTTAAAATTATATATTTTTAATGTTGACTTCTTTGTAAATTACGGCTACTTTTGGAGTAGTTACGATGATTAGAAAAGGGGATGATGATAGGTGAAGAAAAAAATCATTGCATATGAACGACTGGAAAAGCCTGTACTCGAGGATTTACAGAAAAATTATGATGTAAATTTTTTTAAAAATATAGACCCAACCAGTGACCCGGAGTTCCTGGATTATTTAAGCGAAACAGAGGGGATTATCGGTTTAGGCCTGGACGTGAATAAAGGATTACTCGAGCGGGCTCCACACTTAAAAATTGTAAGTAATGTCTCTGTCGGTTACAACAATATGGATATTGAGCAGCTAAGTAAACGCAACATTATGGCAACCAATACACCGGGAGTGCTAACTGATACGGTTGCTGATGCGATCTTCGGTATTCTTATCTCTACCGCGAGACGAATACCGGAATTGGATCATATGGTAAAAAGCGGGCAATGGATCGAGTCACTGCAACCGGAGCAGTATGGCACGGATGTCCATCACAAGACGCTCGGCATTATTGGCATGGGGACAATCGGTCAGGCGATTGCACAACGCGCTCATTTTGGTTTTGATATGAAAATTTTATATCACACAAGGTCCCGAAAGTACGATGCAGAAAAAAAATATGAGGCAGCATATAGTGACCTTGATGAATTACTTACCAAATCCGACTATGTTTGTCTAATGACACCATTAACTCCAGAAACAGAAGGTCTAATTGGCAAAAGGGAATTCGAGTTAATGAAAAAATCGGCTATTTTTATAAATGGATCCAGAGGAAAAACAGTTGTAGAGCAGGATTTAATTGAAGCACTTAAAAACAAGGAAATCGCAGCAGCTGGCGTGGATGTATTTGAAAAAGAGCCAACTGACACAGATAATCCGCTCCTGAAAATGGATAATGTAGTAACACTCCCGCATATCGGCTCTTCCACACATGAAACCGAACTGAAAATGTCAGCACTTGCCGCAGAAAACATGAAAGCAGGGTTAGATGGTAAACAACCGCCAAATTTAATTAACCCCGATGTTTTTCGGAAATAGAAAATTTGGCTTATCAAGTTTCTAACAGTAAACCATCGTTTTATTTATGTAGCAGAAATTTTTTCATTTTTAAATAAGGCAGCTGTTAAAGGCTGCCTTTTACTTGGCAGTTAAGAAACCACCATGGCGGCGTATAACATGCCACACCATCTATGATGAAAACAGCTAATTTAACCAGAAGGCTGGTCTCTAAACTGCGATTACTCGCCCCATCAAAAGATCTGGGACTGCTTTTGACACAAAAGATATAAAAGACGACGTAACTTGAAATTATGGTTGGTGCTTGTACCCGCTACGGAAAATACACTACGCTTTCCGCGGGCTCGCGCTGAGCCTCCTCGCTCGCAAAGAACGCTCGCTGTGGGGTCTCAGGCGTCTTCGCTTTCCCGCTGGAGTTATCATGAACGAAACTAGCCCCTTGATCGTAATATCGTAGGTTAATTCGGGTATAGTGCAGTAAAGTACAAAACCCAAATCAGAGCTATAATACGAAAGGAGCTAGTATGATGAATTATAACACAAAGTATGTAGGTTTAGATGTATCAAAGGAAAAAATTGCTGTGGCTGTTGCGGAAGAAGGGCGTTCAAAGGCAAGGTATATTGGAATGATCCCTTATACAGTTGAGGCAATCAGGAAATTAATAAAAAAATTAGGGGAACCGGAACAACTTCAATTTTGTTATGAGGCTGGACCAACTGGGTATGGACTTTATCGTCTCCTGAAGAGTATGGATATTGTATGTGAAGTGGTAGCACCGTCGTTAATCCCTCAGAAACCTGGTAATCGTGTTAAGACTGACAAGCGCGATGCCTTGAACCTAGCAACGCTTTATCGTTCGGGAGAGTTAACATCTATCTATATACCAACAGAAGATGATGAGGCTTTGCGCGACTTAGTTCGAGCACGTGAAGATGTAAAGGAAGATGAATTAAGAGCCAAACAAAGACTGACCAAATTTCTTCTTAGAAAAGAGATTAGACCACCTAAAGGTACTAAAAAATGGACGGTAAAGTATTGGGATTGGCTTGATCAAGTAACATTTAAACGATCTGCTTCGATGGTGACCTATCAAGAATATTTACAGCAGTTAAAGGAATGTCAGCAACGATTGAAAGTGTTGGAACAGGAAATTAAAGAACAAGCCAACGAAGGCGTCCATGCCCCAATGATTCAAAAACTCATGACTTTACGAGGCGTGGCAGTCATTACAGCTACTAGTTTGGTTGCGGAAATCATGTCATTTGCACGGTTTCAAACGCCTAACCAATTTATGGCCTACAATGGACTGGTCCCAAGTGAAAGTTCCAGCGGTGACTTACGCAGATTAGGTAATATCACCAAGACAGGGAATCGACATGTACGGAAATTATTAATAGAGGCTGCATGGAGCTATCGGTACCGGCCTGCCGTAAAGGGTGAGCTAAAAAAGAGACAAAAAGGACAGCCAACGAATATCTTGAGTATTTCGTGGAAAGCACAAAACCGCCTGCACAAAAAATATTTCCGTCTATTAGGACGTGGGAAGGAAAGCGGAAAAGCGATTACGGCCGTTGCAAGAGAACTGGCAGGATTCATTTGGGCCATAGCCAATGAACCGGATACTGAATCTCAAGCGCATTAAGTTAGTATAAAACCAAACGATTCGAAAGCAAGCTGCAGGATGAAAGAAAAAGGAAAGGAATATAGGGCTTGGAGGCAAAGATAAAAACCGTAAAGGATAATGCACGACGGAGACTTGTGCTAGCCAACCATTGGTGAACGCACGCCAGGAGTTCGTGACAGATCCTTAGACGGAAAGATAAAATGTGAGAACCCACGGATATCAGTCTCTTAACCGGAGCAGAGATTTTTGCCTTCATGCCGTGTATTTCTCTCCTTGATAATTTAAGAAGAAAGGAGAAACTTCCATTCTTCTTAGTTTTGCATAAGTATCTCCTATATCTAATGGCTCGTCAAGGAGAGCACTTGACAATCCATTAGATATAGGAGGAGAGGTTGGCAAGCTAAGAAGATGATGATAGTTTGTACATTTTTGTTTATGGAATATTATTTACTGAACAAGGGCCAAATTTAGACCCTTCGATTAAGGTTGCCCAAAAAAGTACATTCAAATATTTGGTGGGTGAGGCCTTGACAGTTTCGTTCATATCAGTCTCCGTGTATTTCCTTCGCTGGATTGTGCACTGCAACTTATCGTATTTATTATTTGATTTAAGTCACGTAATAGCCATGCACTCTTAAGATAGTTGATTGGAGCGGAGGACTGTTGACTCCTGCGGGAAAAGCAACAGCTGAAGATCCCGCAGGAAGTGGTTTTGCTTCCGAGGAAGCTGAAGCGTTGCCCGCGGAAAGCAACGGTCCGCAGCGGAAATCAACATAGCAGTTACTTCATCTTTTATATCAACTGCGACGTTAAAGAGTACGAAAAGAGCCAAGCAGAAAAAGCATAGGCTTGTTTCATAGTGGTTACATTGAATAGTCTTTCCCGTTCGAATAACAGTTGTTTTCATACAAAAGTATAATACTTTCTTACTGCATAATTGCGAACTTTAGCCTTTCGCCACAAGGACATGGCGAAAGGCCAGGTTTTCTAATATCAAAAACACAATCAAGCTAACCGGATATCCGGTTTGGCATAAAGTTCCCGTGGGAAATCAGCAAATACCTCACAACCATTTTCCGTTACACGGAATGATTCACTAATCTCCATCCCCACATGACCAAGGTCAATGGTTGGAATCATATGAAAAGTCATATTCGGTTCAAGTATTGTACGATCACCAGGACGCAGACTTGCTGTATGCTCTCCCCAATCCGGTGGATAATTCAATCCCATGGAATAACCAATACGTGACTCTTTTTTAATCCCGCTTTTTTCAATGGACCTCCGCCAAGCAAGCTCAACTTCTTCACATGTAACTCCTGGTTTAACGACATCTAATGCCCTATTAACCCCTTCAACGACAACTTCGCCCAGACGCTGCATCTCTTCCGTAGGCATCCCAACTACAACCGTTCGCGCCAAGGGAGAATGATAACGCTTATAGCAGCCGGCCAATTCGATGATAACAGGGTCCCCTTCCTGAAAAACCTCGTCTGTCCAGGTCAAATGACATGCAGAGGTTTTTTCACCTGTCGGCAGCAATGGAACAATGGATGGATAATCCCCTCCGTAATCCTCTGTTCCACTTATTTGAGCATAGGATATACCTGCAGCCACATCACATTGTCTGACACCTTTATTCAGCATCTCGTAGGCTGTCTGCATTGCTTTTTCAGAAATTTTGGCAGCTTGTTTAATATAGTTAATTTCCCGGTCAGATTTGATGAGGCGTATCCAGTTGACTAAATTTGTTCCATCCCTGAATGTAGCATTCGGTAATTCCTTCGTTAACCGAATATAGCATTGGGCAGTAAAATAATAAGCATCAAGTTCCATTGCAATCGTCTGCTTATCCCGTTTTTTCTTCTTTAAAAAATCGGAGACAAAGTCCATTGGATGCCTAATCTGTGATTGAACGTAGTGGTCTGCATATGGGAGAATATGGTTTTCATCCAGCCAGGTTGTATGCCTGGCAGCGCTTGCATCTAATCCACGTCCAATCCAGTATGGTTGGTCTTCATCTATCAAAACGACAAGCAACTGATGAACATAAAAAGACCAGGCATCATAGCCGCTTATATAATTCATATTTGCCGGATCTGTTACTAATAGGACTTCAATCCCTTCAGTCGCCATTCGCTGCTTTGTTTTTGCCAATCTTTCTTGAAACTCTAAGACAGGAAATGTTAACACAGCTATCCACCCTTTCGCAGAAAAAATTTTAAAAACCGCGAAAACACACAGTAGTAATCAGCAATACATATAATATCACTACTTTATTTTATGCAAAAACTCAAAATAAAGGTACAATTATTTTGCCGATTGTCGACAATGTTTTAATTTAATCATAATTCAATAATATTTGATTGTCAATGAATTTTTAGAATTTTAACCCAACTCTTTCCTTACACTTCTAATTATGCTGTTAATGTCAAGATTCCCCTATTTACCTGTTAGAAAACATGGCTGGTTTTCAAAAATATTGGCAGTATATCTTAGCGTACTTATACAATAGAAAGGGTTATATTTCTCTATCCACGAAAAAAGAGTCCTCCAGTATTTTATCACTGAAGGACTCTTTACATGCTTAGCTTATTTTAGTTTGTAATGAATCCTGTGGCAATACTTCGTTCATACTTCCTGTACGATACCCGCGAAGATCCATGGATACATAAGCGAAGCCAAGTGATTGAAGTTTCAATTGTACTTCTTCACTGTGCTCCATTAATTTTGTAATTTCTTCAGGAGTGACCTCAATACGTGCTACATCGCCATGGTGACGTACTCGTACGATATCAAACCCTAACTTTGTGATGAATTTCTCTGCCTGATCGACTTGTTCAATCTTCTGTTTATCCAATTTTGTACCATATGGAATTCTGGATGCCAGGCTGCAGGAAGCTGGTTTATTCCAAACAGGGATATCAAGTGCTTTGGTGAGTTCACGAACTTCTTGTTTGAAAAGCTTGGCTTCCTGAAGTACACTGCGTGCGCCTGCTTCCGTTCTTGCTTTTAAACCTGGACGGAAATCCGCCATGTCATCCATAATCATTCCATCAAGCACGTAGTCATAATTCATTTCTTTCGCTAAATTATTTAAATGGGAATAAAGCAGTTTTTTACTGTAATACCAGGAATCTGGCGTATTTGCTGCAACTCCTGCATCTTCCAGCTCTTTAATTTCTGTTTGATGCACGTTTACTCCCATTTTTTCGGCAAGTTCTACGGCGCCTTCGAACTCTTCTTCACGAAATAATTCTGATTTAACAACAACAGCCAGAACGTTGGAAGCCCCTAATTCCTGTTGTGCTCTTTTCAATACTAACGTGCTGTCTACACCACCGGAAAAAGCTACAATAACACGGTTCATTCCAGAAAGAATTTCACCCAGATGACGATTTTTTTCCGTAGTTGTCTGATTCATGTTTTTCGCCTCACTCTTTTATATTTCCCCTAAAGGGATAAAAATAGATTCTCATTCATTGATGGTTTCATAAAAATTCTTCTATAATCAGCTTACTGTCCCATGTTTAACATGTCAACAAAAAGCGTTCTCTTTTACTGTCTATAAGCGGATAATTTATTCCTTACTATTCGATTTAAAGACAATCTTCAAACTTTTTCTTGACATTAATATCTGGCAGGTGTACTCTGTGTATTAATCAATTATAGTGAATAAGTTATTTTCTTATCCAGAGAGGTGGAGGGACTGGCCCTTTGAACCCTCGGCAACAGACTTTACAGTACTGTGCCAATTCCAGGAGCATACTGCTCAAAGATAAGAAGAGATATAAGCCGTGATGCCAAACCTCTTCTTAATCCAGAAGAGGTTTTTCAACTATTAGGGGAGTTTTGAGAACAGCATATACCTTAGATAACCGAAATTTTTATACTTGCTGTCAGGTCTTTCCCGTCTTTCGGGTAAGAGCAAAAAGGTTTAATTTTACAAGGGGGATGAAATCATCATGACAGATCGAAGCATTGAAACAAAATTAGCGCAGTTGGGAAATAAAAGTGATGAATTAACCGGAGCCGTCAATCCTCCCGTTTATTTTTCCACAGCCTATCAGCATCAAGGACTTGGTCAATCAACCGGTTATGATTATACCCGGACTAAAAATCCTACCCGATCTCTTTTAGAAGAAGGTATCGCAGATCTGGAGGCAGGGGATCAAGGTTTTGCCTGCAGCTCAGGAATGTCGGCAATACAACTGGTTCTGTCCCTTTTCCGTTCCGGTGATGAAATCATTGCTCCAGAGGATCTCTATGGTGGAACCTATCGTATCCTGCAGCACTATGAACAAGCCTATGATATCCGGACAATTTATACAGAATTAACGAAAACGACAGAAACCGAAAACTTAATTACTGATAATACAAAAGCGATTTTTATCGAAACGCCTACAAATCCGTTAATGCAGGAGATTGGTATAGAGCAACTTGCAGAACTGGCACACAGACACAACCTTTTATTAATCGTGGACAATACATTTTTAACTCCTTATCTTCAGCAACCATTGGAGTCAGGTGCAGATGTTGTCATACATAGTGCTACAAAATATATCGGAGGTCATAATGATGTGTTAGCCGGTTTAGTAGTAGCAAAAGGAAATGAACTCTGCGAAAAACTATCCATCCTTCATAATACTTCGGGTGCAGTACTTTCCTCACTTGATTCCTGGCTTTTAATCAGAGGTTTGAAAACTCTTGCCTTAAGGATGAATAAACATGAGGAAAACGCCAAAACAATTGCCGCATACCTGCACAAGGAAGAAATTGTTACAGAAGTTTTATATGCTGGCAAAGGCGGTATGCTTTCCTTTAGCCTAAAAGAAAGTCAATGGATTGATCCATTTTTGCAAAATCTGAAGTTAATAACATTTGCGGAAAGTCTTGGAGGAGTGGAAAGCTTCATTACCTATCCTGCTACACAAACACATGCCGAGATTCCAAAAGAAGAACGCGAGCGACGTGGAATCTCTGATCGACTATTGCGTTTTTCGGTAGGTATTGAGCGAGCAGAAGATTTAATAGAAGATTTAAAACATGCATTTTCATTTTTAAGAGAGGGGCAAACTTCCAATGAGTCCATTCAAAAATAAACTGGAAACAAAGCTTGTTCATTCAGCGAAAAACAATAGTCAAAAAGATTATACAGGGTCAGTTAATGTACCGATTTATCAATCATCTACCTATCATCAGAAGAGTTTTGATGCATTTGGCCCCTTCGATTACAGCAGATCAGGAAACCCTACGAGAGAGGCATTGGAAGAAGCAATTGCAGATTTGGAAGGTGGTGCACGTGGATTGGCATTTGCTTCAGGTATGTCAGCCATCTCTTCTGCTTTTATGTTGCTTTCTTCTGGTGATCATGTTGTGATTTCCAAAGACGTATATGGAGGAACTTTTCGCTTCGTAACAGAAGTACTGCCAAAATTTCAAATTGACCACACTTTTGTTAACCTGACCGACTTAGAGGAAACTGCAAAAGCCGTCCAACCGAATACAAAAGTGATCTATATTGAGACGCCATCCAATCCTTGTATGAATATCACAGATATTGCAGGGATTATAAAGATTGCAAAATCAAATAACTGTTTGACATTTATTGATAATACGTTTATGACGCCACTTTATCAAAATCCAATTGATTTAGGAGCGGATGTGGTGCTCCACAGTGCAACAAAGTTCCTTTCCGGGCATAGTGATATCATTGCTGGTCTTGCGGTAACAAGAACGACTGAACTAGGCGACAAGTTGGCATTTATTCAAAATTCCTTTGGCTCTATTCTGGGCGCCCAGGATTCTTATCAGCTGATTCAAGGTATTAAGACATTGGGTGCACGTCTTAACCAGTCATCCAATTCCGCTGGGATATTGGCTTCTTATTTAAAGGAGCAGACCATCGTGGAAGAAGTGTATTATCCTGGCTTAACTTCACATCCTGGGCACGATATTCACCGCCATCAGTCAAGCGGTGACGGGGCTGTGCTTTCTTTCCGGTTGCCTGATAAAGCAGCAGCAAAAGCCTTTGTAGAAAATGTCCGCATCCCGGTGTTTGCAGTAAGCTTAGGAGCGGTAGAATCCATCCTTTCTTATCCAGCGACAATGTCACATGCTGCGATGCCAAAGGAAGAAAGAGAAAAACGGGGAATTACAGATGGTGTATTACGATTCTCTGTAGGCCTGGAAAATATTGATGATTTAATCCAGGATTTTGACCAGGCACTAGAAGCTGTTAAACAACAAGCCACTGAAAAAACAGTTAACCTTAATTAAAGACTGTCTAACTCAACTTTCGAGGCTGAAAACAGCAGGTGTGATTAAAGATGCCTGCCATCCATTACTGTAGTTCCTTTTTGATTAGTCCTTCATCATATTGTATGAAGGGCTTTATGTGCGACGAGTAATTGCATAAAGAACGAACAGCATTTCCATGCTGTTCGCTCTAATTATTGGATTCATAGGGTATTTCCAAAATATCAAAAGCAGTGATAATACCTATCAAGCGCTCCGTTGAATACTCACTTTTTGTTATGAGCAATGCTTCCAGACGTCGTCCTTCGCCAATCTGTTTCCTAAAAAGTTCGACCGCTTCAAAGACAGATATTTCCCCACTGATAAATTTATAATTATCTTTTCCTTCGTATTTCAGGATTTCTGCCAATTCTGTTTCCATTGAAGGCAGTGAGCCATTGCTTGTATTATTGGCTAGCCACCTTGAAATACCTTTCTGTGTAATTAAGCCTTTAAACGCTTTTCCATTAAATATAGGAAATTTCGAAAAGGAATGCGTACGGATAACTTTTAGCATATCTGCCAGCAAATCATTTTCCTGAAAAGTGAATACTTTGCGACTAAATGAATGAATTACCTTCCTGGGTTCAGTCAGTTCCCTCTCGATTTCTTCCATTTTAGTGATAACAGAATCATGTGGTTCCGCAATAGCATAAGCCATGTCTATTTTATTATGTACAATTGCGTTTCGAAGTTCGGCAAATTCCAATAAATCATCACGGTACCTTTTTATAATGGCATTTGAATCTTGCAGGATAATTACTGATTTTTTAAAGCCAAAATCTTTCCGTTGGGTCATTAAAGCTTTTAATTCTTTTTCAATTCGATTAAACGAGGTTAAAAATTTTTCCGAGTTCTTGTACATGGTAGCGTCTCCTGTGCATTATTAAGTGTTATCTATATTTTAACAGAGTATGTCTGATTTGTTCTATACCAATGACAAGTAGTAATTAAAACTGTCACTCTTGTGCAGTAGTTCAAAACGAAAATGTTTCCTGTTCAATCGTGTATGCCTCCAGCATCTCTTGATCCATGTCATAGCCAATGCCAGGTTTATCCGGAACTTCTATTACACCATTTTTCACAATAACTTCAGGTTTAATAATATCCTGTTCCCAATACCTTGAAGAACCAGCTGTATCTCCTGGTAAAACAAATTGAGGTAATGTTGTAAGTGCAATATTGTGAGCCCGTCCCACACCGGATTCCAGCATCCCGCCACACCATACCTTCATACCATGTTCTTGACAGTAATCATGAATTCTTCTCGCTTCAGTCAGCCCACCGACACGGCCAATCTTTATATTAATAATTTTACAGCTCCCCAGCTGATGCGCTTTTTTGGCATCTTCAAGGGAATGGATACTTTCATCCAGACATATTGGTGTGTTCATCACAGCCTGCAGCTTGGCATGATCGACAATATCATCATGTGAGAGGGGCTGTTCAATCATTGTAAGGTCGAGATCATCCAATTGCTGCAAATGCGCAACATCTTTTAGTGTGTAGGCTGAATTAGCATCTGCCATAATTGGCGTATCCGGAAAGTGTTTACGGACCTTCCTTAACACTTCAATATCTGAACCCGGTTTGATTTTTAGTTTGATCCGCTTATATCCTTCCTGAACATATTGTCCCACTGCTTGGATTAAAGCCTCTGTGCTCGGCTGAATACCGATACTGATGCCGACATCAATTTCCTGTTTTTTTCCGCCAAGTGCCTCTGCCAAAGTAATTTTCTCCCTCTTTGCATAAAGGTCCCAAATAGCGCCTTCCAGTGCTGATTTCGCCATATTATTTCGTTTTATCGGTCTAAAAAGTTCCGAAACCTGATTCGGATGCTTTATTTCATTATCCTGTAAAATCGGAATCAAAAAATCTTTCATGACGTGCAGATTCGTCTTTACCGTTTCTTCAGTGTACCACGGAGTTATGAATGCTACAGACTCACCATACCCAATACGACCATCTGTGTCCATTGTTTCTGTTATATAAAACTCCTTATCCTGAATGGTTCCAAAACTGGTCATAAAAGGGTTTTTCAGCCGCATCTTTAACTTCCGCAGTTTTATTTGCTTTATTGGAATAGTCATACAAAAACCTCCTTCACCTTATTATCGCTTAATACTCAAAAAACTTGTCTTCTTCATTATCTTAACACGGATAATATCTGTCCACTGGCAACCATCAGAGGATTGTGTATGTTTTTCAATGGCGAATAATAGTAGAGAAAGTGAACTTCCTTTGGATTGTTTTAATACAAACACACTGGGGAATAGAACTATATGAAAAATTTCATTCAAGGAGGTTTTACAAATGGGACAAGAAGTTTTCGGACCTTTTTCGGCAAGAGATGAAGCGGTTAATCTCGTGAACAGTCTTGAATTGAAAGGATATAGCGCACAAAACATTACAGTATTTACACACCGAAATGACACCAGCGACATGAAAAAACATACAGACGTAAATGTGGAAAGCAATGTAACGGAAGAAAAGCGCGAGGAGTCATTTACAGATAAAGTAAAAAAAATATTTTTTAATGACAATACGGAAGATACGGATTCGGATATTTATGATAAATTAATGGACTTAGGTATGTCAGACCAACAAGCAAGTAAATACATTGAAGAAATTGAATCAGGGAAAATACTGGTTATCGCGGATGATACACTGAAAATGGGACATGACCCAACCAGTACCAGTGATACGGGTGTGCTTGAAGAAGCAGCAATACAGCGGAATAAATAACCGTATGAAAGCGAGCAGAAGACGAATCTCCTCAACAGGGAAGCTCCTGAACTGTTCGCTTTTATCTACTATAAAACTGTTTCACGGATAAACCGCTCTAGTTCTTCTCCGACAGACAATTTCTCCATTGAAATTGTTAAACCCATATTGATCCTACCAACCACACATTCGCTCTATTTGTTACCAGTTCTCCTATGAATTGAATCACATTAGAAAAATTCCCTCCACAATTCATTAATTTTGAAAAACATTCCAACAAACACGTATAATGAATCGAAAAGGAGTCAATTAAGCGATGTGTTTAATCAATTTTCAAATCAATAGTCATCCGAATTATAAATTTATTGTCGCAGCAAATCGGGATGAATTTTACGAGCGTCCCACCGCACCGGCAGCGTTTTGGGAAGACCATCCAACAATCCTGGCCGGCCGTGATTTAATGCAGATGGGAACATGGTTGGGCATTACAAAGCAAGGACGCTTTGCAGCACTCACCAATTATCGTGACCCTAAGCATATGAAAACAGGCAATCTTTCACGTGGGGAGATTGTCAAAAACTATTTAGCCAACGATATTTCTCCAGAGGGTTTCCTTGAAAATCTACGAAAAAATCAAGCAAATTACGTCGGGTTTAACATAATTGCTGGCAACCCGGATCAGTTATTCCATTATCATAATGTAAAAAATCAAATTTCGGAAATTCCTGCAGGCACACATGGGCTCAGCAATGATTCACTTAACACGCCATGGCCCAAAGTAGTAAAAGGAAAGCGAAATTTACAAGAATACGTGATGAAACATGAAAAACTTGACATAGATAAATTATTTGAGATTGTTTCCGATGCAGAAGAAGCACAAGATGAAGATCTGCCCGAAACAGGGGTCGATCTGGATCTTGAGCGGAAACTGTCCCCACTGTTCATAAAAACTCCGGGTTACGGGACACGCTCTTCAACTGTGTTGCTCGTGGATAGGTCCAATAATGTTACCTTTGTGGAACGCAGTTATGAGAAAGGAGAGTTTACCGGGGAAAACCGCTTTGAATTCCAAATTAAATAAAGACAAATAGAAAAATATACATCCATCTATTTGCCAAAAACACAAAGAGAACCAGAATCATATAAACTGGTTCTCTTTTTTTAGCGGTTAAGAAAGCATAAAATTTCCTTACCTCATAAGTGCGGACTTTGGCCTTTCGCTACAAAGGTTTGACGAAAAGCCAAGTTTTCTAGCATTATTGACGTGCCTGCCCGTTGCCTTTAACAACAAACTTACTAGAAGTTAACGCAGGCAAGCCCATTGGGCCTCTTGCATGAAGCTTTTGTGTACTGATACCGATTTCCGCACCATAGCCAAATTCAGAGCCATCCGTGAACCGGGTAGAAGCATTATGGTAAACTGCTGCTGCATCCACGCTTTGCAGAAACATAGCTGCATGTTTTTCATCTTCCGTCAAAATCGCTTCGGAGTGTTTCGTGCCATACGTATTAATATGATCAATGGCTTCTTCTGTACTGGCAACCAGTTTAACACTTGCCGTCAAACCAAGATATTCGGTATGCCAATCTTCTTCTGATGCCAACTTTGCCTGTTGAAATGTATTACAAACTGTAGCATCTGCATAAATCTCAACACCCTGTTCGGCAAGTTTTCCCAGTAATTCCACTCCATGCGCTTCAAACCATTTTTTATGAATCAAAACGGATTCAATCGCATTACAGACAGATGGGCGTTGTAATTTCGCATTCAAAACTAGTTCTTCTGCCATTTCCTGTTCGGCAGTCTCATCTACAAAAATGTGACAGTTACCTGCACCAGTTTCAATAACTGGAACCGTTGATTCCCGAACAACTGTATCAATCAGATTCTTCCCGCCCCGAGGGATCAATACATCCAAACATTCATTCAATTGAAAAAGTTCTTTTGCTGTTTCTCTGTTCGTGTCCTCAATTAACTGGACAGCACCGGCTGGCAGTGAGCTTTTTTCCAATGCCTGGTGAATCGACTTTATCAGTGCGATATTGGAAGACTTTGCCGAAGAACTGCCCCGTAATACGACTGCATTTCCTGTTTTCAAGGAAAGTGTAGCCGCATCTATGGTTACATTTGGTCTTGCCTCATAAATCATACCAATAACACCTATCGGAACGCGCTTTTTCTCAATAAATAAGCCATTTTCTTTTTCAATAGTTTCCAAGGTTTCTCCTATCGGATCCTCAGCTTTTACCAAAAGCTGAATCGCATCTGCCATCCCTTTAATTCTCTCTTCATTCAACAAAATCCGATCAAGCACAGAATCAGAAATCCCCTTTTCTTTTCCCTGCTCAATGTCTTTACTGTTTTCGCTTAGGATATGTTTTTGATCAGCTACTAATTGCTCTGCAATCAGACGTAATGCCTCATTTTTTTCCTCTGTTGTTACTGCCATCATTGTATAACTGGCTGTTTTTGCTGCTTTCCCTTTACTTTCTACTTCTGAAATAACCTTTACCATCTCGAATCCTCTCCTTCATTTTAGGCTTTTACCCAACCTTCCCGATGGATAACTTCGACGGAGGACAAGACACTGCCTGTCTCGTGCTCCTCCCGTTTTTCAATTGCCTTCTTTAATTCGTCAGATGAACAACTTATTTCTCCTTTACCTACCAACCCACTCATGCCATATACATTTACAACATCTCCTTGTTGAAATGTTCCTTTCACTTTAAACACACCTGCAGGTAAGAGGTTTTTTCCATTATACAGAATAGCTTCCTCTGCACCTTGGTCCACATAGATATTACCATTGGTTTTCGAATGGAGGGCAATCCATTGTTTTCGAATATTAACCGGTTGAAGGGCATGATTCGATATATATGTCCCGTCTCCCATCCCATGATGGACATCCAATAATTTGTTTTCACCTTGACCACAGCCGATGAAAACAGAAACCCCAAGGGATACAGCCGTTTTTGCTGCGAGAAGCTTTGATTTCATTCCCCCGGTCCCTACAGATGAACCATTTGTATCCGCACCATCTATCATCCGATCTGTAATATTCTCCAGAAAATCATATTTTTTTGCAGATGGATTTGTTCTCGGATTGCCGTCATACAAACCGTTGATATCTGTTAAAATAATCAGTCTATCCGCATGGACAAAGCCACTTACTAGGGCAGATAGCATATCATTATCTCCAAATGTCAGTTCATCAACCGATACCGTATCATTCTCGTTAATAATTGGTATAATGCCCCGCTTAAGCAATTCTGTGATGGTTGCAATGGCATTCGTATAGCGGTCTCTATTCGAAAAGTCATGGCGTGTTAATAATAACTGAGCCGAAGTCAGATTAAACTTACTGAGTTTTTCATTATAAGTTTGAACCAGCAGACTCTGTCCTACAGCGGCTGCAGCTTGCCTTCCTTTAAGCTCCACAGGTTTTGTAGCATATCCTAATCTCGCAAATCCGGCAGCAACTGCACCGGAAGACACTAAGATCACTTCATGTTTCGCCGCCCGAAGCGCAGCAAGTGCATGAATATGATCATCCAGCTTCACCTCATCAATTTCACCCTTTTCATTTGTTAAGGAACTGCTGCCTATCTTCACAACGATTCTCTTTTTCTTCATTATGCAAAACTCCTGTTAGATTATTTAATAGTTTATGATTTCTCCCAAAATACCCTGCTAATATAAAAAAAGCCCAATCATCCTTTATAAAAAAGGACGAAAGGCTATGCTTCCGCGGTACCACCGTTTTTTGGATGCAACCAGACACACCCCACTTACTTCGATAACGCTGAAAGGGCGCCCTCTAATCGGAAGGGGACTCGGGAGACAGGTTCGGTATGTTGTTTGTGACAGGACCTTCCAGCTGTAAATCCCGCTCTCTTTCACAACATTTCACACGTACTATTTCTCCGTTAACGTTCCATTTGTAATTGATTCTATTATGCAAAGAAAAGCTCTAAATGTCAATAGCTAAATTTATATTTATAAATAATTATTTATATTTATGCATTTAATTGTATTTTTATTGTATTATAAAATCGGTTAAGTTCTTATCTTTACAAAAGTCTATTTTCGAAAAGATTTGGGACTGCGGTTACTCGTCCCATCGAAAAAAATTGGGACTGCGATTACCCGCCCCACCGTAAAGACTTGGGACTGCGTTTTCTCAAGGAGGCTGACGTGCCAGCGGAAATCAACATAGTAGTTATGTCGCAGTTTATTTAGACAGTGAGAAGTAGTGAACAACAAAGATATGTAGAGCGCCTTATAAAAAGTGCCTTTTATAAAGAACCCCTTTTTTCTAAAAGAAGAGGTTCGGAAACAGATATGTTAACTTATCCAGCTTTTTCATCAGAAACTGGATATTTTTCCACGGACTTTTGTTTAATAAGCTGTCTTATAAACCAGGATGCAACCGCAATCCAAATAATAGATCCAAGAATCATAGAAACGCCGTAATCTATATTAAAACCTTCTGGTGCATAAAAGACATACGTACTAACAACTGCTGTCATAAAAAGAGCCGGGATACTGCAGATCCAATGGAATTTATAATTCTTCAACAAATACATCGCACCTGTCCAAAGCATTACTGTCGCAACAACCTGATTGGACCAGCCGACATAGCGCCAGAGAAAATTATAGTCAATCATGGAAAGAAACAGTGCTGGTAAAGCCACGGGAATGATAAGCAAGGCCAGCGTACCTTTCTTTTTCAAATCTTTTTTCGTTATTTCACCTAATAGTTCGGTAAGCATCATTCTGGAGGAACGTAATGCCGTATCCCCTGTTGTTATTGGAAGGATAACAATTCCCAAGATTGCTAGAATACCACCGAATACACCAAGTGTCGAAATACTGATTTCATTTACAACTCCAGCAGGCCCACCTGCATCCAGTGCTGTCTGAAGACCTCCAGTACCTCCAAAAAAGGTCATTCCTGCTGCGGCCCAGATTAATGCAATGACACCTTCCCCAATCATTGCACCATAAAACACTTTTCTTCCTTCACTTTCTTTTTTTAGTGTACGGGCAATGATCGGGCTTTGTGTACTATGAAAGCCGGAAATCGCTCCACAAGAAATGGTAACCATAAGCAGCGGCCATATCGGCATATCCCCAGGATGCAGGTTCTGCATTGTTAAATTTGGTATCGGATTATCGAAAAAGAACATCCCTATTCCAATAGAGACTGCCATAAAAATTAGAATTGCACCAAAAACCGGATAGACTTTTCCTATAATTCTGTTCACTGGTAGTACTGCTGCAAGTAATAAATAACCAAAAACCAGCAGTAAACACCCCATGAAGCTAAGTGGTGTAATGGAAGAAACCAACTGTGCCGGTGCGGCAGTGAATGCGGCAGCTACAAGTATCATTAAACAAATAGATAGGACGGTCGTGAGGAATTTTGCGTATTTTCCCAGATATTTTCCCACAAGTGATGGAAATTGTGCGCCTCCATGACGAAGTGACAGCATTCCGGAAAAGTAATCGTGTACCGCGCCTGCAAAAATGCAGCCGATAACAATCCATATGAAAGCAACAGGGCCGTACAGTGCACCCAGTACTGCACCAAATATCGGTCCGGTCCCAGCGATATTTAATAACTGGATCAAACTTCCCTTCCACCATTTCATTGGTATATAGTCCAAGCCATCCTGTTTGGTATATGCAGGTGTCTTCTCATCGTCATTGATGCCAAAAATACGTTCTACCACCTTACCGTATATGACATATCCTGCGATTAACAGCAGAATGGAAAGTATAAATGTGATCATCGCTGAAGCCCCCTTTAATCGCTTATATTTAATATGCAATATATTACACTAGTATATCGACAAAAAGCAACCTTTTCCGTGAAATTTTTGTATAATTCTTAATAAAACGTTTTCATGGGGTTGTCTATTGGTCTCCCTGAAATGAAAAACTAATTTTCCTTCGTGCCGTATATTGACAATACAAATAGTTCTGCTATGCTGAAAAATATTTAATGATTTATTATATAATGAGTTCGGAGAGGAGAGAGAATGCAATTAGATAAGCAAATACATAAACCTCCCGAAACATGTTGATTCAGTCAATGACTTGGTAAAGGGGTAAAAACCAAAGAATCAGCGTTTGCAAGAGTAACTTATCGCCAGTTCATTAGTAGTAAGCTTTAGAAGCACTTAAGCTGTTCATCAGTGATAGGAGTAACGAAGGAAAAAAATTAGGATAACAGGAGGTACAACAACATGACATTTAATATATTAGTTGCTGACCCGCTCAGTGAAGATGGTATTCAACCTCTAAGAGATACTGAAAATATGAATATAGAGATTGATACAGGGTTGACTCCAGAAGAATTGCAGGAAAAAATCCCGGCATTTGACGCCTTACTTGTACGAAGCCAGACCAAGGTCACGCGAGAAATTATCAACCATGCCAAAAAACTGAAAATCATCGCCCGTGCTGGAGTTGGTGTTGACAACATCGATCTCGAAGCCGCCACCGAAAATGGAATTATTGTTGTAAATGCACCAAACGGAAATACTAATTCAGCGGCTGAGCATACAATGGCAATGATTATGTCCCTGTCCCGTAATATTCCCCAGGCTTACAATGCCCTTAAAAATCATCAATGGGACCGCAAAAAATATGTGGGTGTGGAATTAAAAAATAAAACACTCGGAATTATCGGGTTAGGCCGAATCGGCGCAGAGGTCGCTTATCGTGCCAAAGGACAACGCATGAATGTCGTGGCATATGATCCGTTCTTCACCGAAGAAAAAGCAGAAAAAATGGGAATCGGCTATGGAACATTGGAAGACGTCCTGCAGCAAGCAGACTTCATTACCGTCCATACACCATTACTGAAAGAGACGAAACATATGCTGAATGCTGATGCCTTCGCATTGATGAAAGACGGTGTGCAGATTGTCAATTGTGCCCGTGGCGGAATTATCGATGAGGACGCTTTATATAATGCGATTGTTTCTGGAAAAGTTGCTGGAGCCGCAATGGA
Source organism: Virgibacillus ainsalahensis (assembly GCF_055380755.1). NCBI lineage: Bacteria > Bacillati > Bacillota > Bacilli > Caryophanales > Bacillaceae > Virgibacillus > Virgibacillus ainsalahensis. Next base: position 2,615,644 of record NZ_AP043943.1, read on the forward strand.
TGTTTTTGAAGAGGAACCATTCCTTGACAACAAACTGCTTGAGCTGCCTCAAGTCATTGCAACACCACATTTGGGGGCAAGTACCGTGGAAGCACAGGAAACTGTTGCTGTGGATGTCAGTCATGATGTTGTCAGCTTTTTAACGGAAGACACGGTTAAAAATCCGGTAAACCTTCCTTCATTACCTAGAGAAATTTTGAATGAAATTGAACCATATTTTAATTTAGCCGAAACACTGGGAGAATTCCTGATTGAATTGACCCAGGATGTTGCAGAGGAAATAAACATCTCCTACGCCGGTGATTTGTATGATATGGAAGTAACTCCATTAACCAGAAATACAGTTAAAGGATTTCTGAAGCGCCATCTCGGAAGCCACGTAAACGACGTAAACGCCCTTTATCTTGCTGAAAGAAAAGGAATCACTATTCATGAAAACAAAACAACATCAACGAAAGGATTTACGAATCTACTGAGTGTCGAGGTGAAAACAAAATCAGGCAGCCGCACCGTGTCAGGTACATTATTAAATGGACTCGGCCCACGAATTGTAAAAGTGGATGAATACAGCGTCGACCTTACACCAAAAGGACATATTGTCGTCATTCAACACAAGGACCAGCCAGGTGTAATCGGAAAAATGGGATCTCTTTTATCCAACCACAACATCAATATTGCAACAATGCAGGTGGATCGTTCAGATGTTGGTGGGAATGCAATTATGATGCTTACTGTTGACAAACATATGGATGAAGACGAAATGGAAGCACTAAAATCATTGGAAGAAATCCATGAAGTAACAGCGATTGATCTATAAAAATAACAAGATCAATGAATGAAACGAGGCTGACCCCAAGCAAAGGTCAGCCTCGTTTTCATTTCTGATTCAATTTTTCCAAAAGCGGTATTAATGCTCCCAGATCAGGAATCTCATAGGTTGGTTTCACTTCATTAGCTTCTTTCTTCTTTCGATTTATCCAGATAGATGAGATCCCTGCCCTTGAAGCACCGAGTATATCTGTCAGAAGGTTATCCCCAATCATGAGGACCTCCTCTTTTTGAACAGAAAGCAGTTTTAATGCGTGTTCAAAAATTTCCGGCGCAGGTTTTCCCTTTCCAAAAGCACCCGACACAACGATATGATCAAAATATGGCACCAGCTCTGGGGTGATATCAAGCTTCGTCTGCTGCAAATCAGGAGAACCATTAGTGAGCAGCAACAACTGATACTTCCCTTTCAGTTGATCAAGCAAACGAAAGGTATCTTCATAAACAAACGCCTTTTCTTTTCGTATTCTTGGAAATGCCTCCGCCAACTCATGGCCGAATGCCGGATCATCAATTCCACATTCTTTTAATGCAGAGGTCCAAGCATCTTTTCGATAAGTGGGAGCTATTTCTTTAAGTTTATGAAAGTCCTCTCCTTCATCCGGGAAATTCCCCCATAATCCTTCAAATGGATTAATGCCAATCATACGAGTAAAATCGTATGTCTCATAGGAAGCATACAGGTTACGTGCGTGCTCACGAACTTTCTCCTCCAGCATATCCGGGTTAATCCCATATTTCTTTTCAGCAATGTCGCAGGTTGCCTTAAAGGTTTCTTCCACACTTTTTTCATCCCATAACAGGGTGTCATCCAAATCAAACATCAATGCTTTCATTTTTTTCCTCTTTTCCATAGGCTGTTTACTGTTACAATACTATAACTTTTCAATAAAATAAATAAAAAACTGAATATTTAGGGTTGATTTTATAATGAAAATAGCTTATTATAAACATTAAATTTCACAACAAGGGGATAGTGACATGGAAGAATGGACAGTAAAAGTAGAACATTGTGGTATGAAGAAAGATAAACCGAATACGGATCAATTGGAATTTGGAACAATTTTTACTGACCATATGTTTGTAATGGATTTTTCAACACCTTTAGGATGGCATGATGCGCGGATTGTACCGTACCAACCGCTGACAATTGACCCATCCGCCATGACATTTCATTATGGTCAGTCTGTGTTTGAAGGCATGAAAGCCTATTACACAAAAGATGGAGACATCCAACTATTTCGGCCGGAGAAAAACCTGAAACGTATGAACCACTCGAATGACCGTCTTTGCATACCACCAATCGATGAAGAATTCGTTCTACAGGCAATTAAACAACTTGTTTATTTGGATAAGGATTGGATTCCAACAGCGGAAGGAACCTCTCTGTATCTTCGACCATTCATTATTTCAACGGAACCCTTTCTCGGTGTTGCACCATCACACCACTACAAATTGATTGTCATCCTTTCGCCAGTCGGCGCTTATTATAAAGAAGGCATCAACCCTGTAAAAATTGCAGTAGAAGACCAATATATCCGTGCAGTAAAGGGCGGTACCGGTGAAGCAAAAACAGGCGGCAACTATGCTTCAAGCTTGAAAGCTCAGGAAATTGCAAGTGAACAAGGTTATGCCCAGGTTCTATGGCTTGATGGTGTCGAAAAGAAATATATTGAAGAAGTTGGCAGCATGAATGTTTTCTTTAAAATCAACGGCGAAGTTGTTACACCTGCTTTGAATGGAAGCATTTTGAGTGGTATAACACGTGATTCAACGATTCAATTACTCAAGCATTGGGATGTTCCGGTTGTCGAACGGAAAATTTCCATGGAAGAAGTCTACAATGCCCATATGGAAGGTGAACTGGAAGAAGCATTTGGAACTGGGACCGCTGCAGTCATCTCACCAATTGGCGAATTGGCCTGGGGCGATAAGCATCTTCATATTAACAATGGGGAAATTGGTGAAACTGCCAAGCAATTGTATGATACCATGTCCGGAATTCAATACGGCAATGTGAAAGACCCATTTGGCTGGATCGTAAAAGTAGGAGAAGCAAGTGCTGTTGAGCAATAATAGTTTATCCTTCATTATATTATGATAGATTTCCCCTTTGCCTTGGGAGGCTTGGGGGATTTTTTTATGTTTAATCTATCTTCTAAACGCCTTTATCCCCAAATAAATAACTCCAATCACAACAGCAAAAGCCATAAAAAATACAAGAAATCCCCATAATCCTGCTGCAGCATCAGCAAATTCCATATTGCCGCGATTTGTAATGCCCTGTTGTAATTCAATTGCAAATACTAACACAATCATCATGGTAATTGTATAGATAAATGCAAAAATTCCTGTACTCCATTTCATCTTTTCCACGATTTTGAAACAAACATAAACAAAGAAAAAGATTGCGATACCAATAAATCCAAATACCCAGAAATGCAGTTCTTTATCAGTCAAATGCACCCCTGCTGTATCAACCAATAAATCATGTATTGTATTTACGATTTCTGCTAAAATCAGGATAATTTCTCTCATCATTACCTCCGTTAAGCTATTAATCTTCTAATTAAAAGATACCTTATTATTGCTGAATAGTACATACTTTTAATGAATGAGAAATGATTCTTTTCACCTGTGACTACACATCTCCTATTCAGCCATGAACATCCTGACAAAAAAGAAAGCCCTGTATCTCACATGATTTTCACACTCGGATACAAGGCTAATTTTGGCAAAGGACTCATAGCTTGGCCAACGCTTATTTACTTCGTTTTATATTTTTCAATTCGTCTATTAAATAATCCACAAAAAAATCGTCTCTTACAAGCCAAGCTGCATATTTACGTTTCAGGAAACGTTCAGCCTCATCAAAACTTGTAAAAGTCTCTTTCAATTTTGAATTATTTTTTTCTACCATCCATTCATGAGTACTTTTCTGGTATAGAAGTAAGAATCCTTCCCTTTGTCCTTTATACAGCGAACCAAATGCAGATTGCTTTAGGTTATAGCGATTTCGTTTCGCATCCTCCGGCAATGGTTCCAGGTTAAATGTGTTGGTCACAAACTGTTTAAAAGCTTCATCGGTCATTGAGCAACCAGATGCTTTGGCGTGACCACCTCCGCCAAAATGACCCGCAATCTCGGATACATCGATATGATCATGAATTGTCCTGAATCCTAATCGTTTGCCACCAATATTTAAAATTGCAATATAATCAAGGTGCGGATATTCTTTCCCCAACTCATTGCCAAGCTCTGAATGGTAGGATTCTGCATAAACGATACCTGCACAATAACCGTTAATTTCAGCCTGGACCAGTTGTCGCCGTTTTCTGCGAATATAACGTTCGATTTTGCCATCTTCCATATTTAGTATTTTCTTTTCGAACTCATCAAAATAGAAATGATCACTTGTGTTCAGGCGTTCGATTATTTTTTCTTCAAATTCCTCAATCGAAACTAAAAAAAAGAGCGCATTCAATCTGCGGGCTGCTTGATTGTCATTCTTCTCCCAGTCCCATGTATCATATTGTCTAACAAGCTCTACAAATTCAGCAGTAACGTCTGAAGCTTCTATATGCTGATGTTTGATTAGATATTCGTAAAATAAGGAAGTTGCCGAATTTAATCTTTCTTTATCATCTTCAACGGCAACGTAAGCCCAGGGATACTCGTTAAAAGCTAGAGCCGTCTTATGGTGGTCTAGTAGTTGTACATTTCCTCCATCCTTGTAAAATGCATCTATTCTTTTTTCATTTTCTTTGTTTACAGACAGATCTGTGATAAACAAGGACATATCCTTGTTATCATTGTCTAAAAACCATTCAACTTGTGTATTGAGACCTGACAGTGAGTTGTAACGGACACTCACCTGCTTTCCAAAAGCGAGTTTCGCTAAAATACCGCATCCAACTCCATCCAAATCGTTATGTGACAACAATTTATACATATTCTTCACCTCAGCATGTAGTATGGGTGAAAAAGTGAATATTATTGATAAACTTCACATGTTTTCGCTACTCCCAATAAAAGCCCTTACGTATTTAATTAACCAGCATACTATAAGAGTAACCTTAATGAAAAAGGAGGTTTATTTCTATGGGTTATGGTAATGGTGCCGGAAACGGTGGATTTGCGTTAATTGTTGTTCTCTTTATCCTGCTTATTATTGTCGGAGCTCGCGGGTTTGGCTATGGTGGCGGATACGGAGGCGGTGGTTATTAATCAATAACCACGATTGCCACGGATAAAATGCCTAAGTAAATAGCGATTATCCAAAAGGCCTCCCCTGGATGATCGCTATTTTTTAATGAAAGCTTGTAAATATTACGGAATATAAATACACTAATTGACTATCGCTTGGACAACTCCACATGTGCAAAGCGACCTCCCAAGGTTTCAAACCGAGATCCTGTCTTTACGGCAACTGGATGATTATAAATCGGACCATCAAAAACAAATGTATGGAATTCTCCATTTTCTCCACATGGATCAGTGCCTTTTGGAAGGGTTCTAATAAATGTTTCATCAAAAGGATGGCCTGCCATTTCACCTGGGAGTTTGGAAGTGTCAACCGTTGTCACGACAGCTTGAAACCCTTCTGAAATAAAATCCTCCGCAACCTTTAATGTATCTTTTCTCCATAAAGGATAAACAGCTTGCATTCCTACCTTTGCAAGTTGCTGGTCCCTGTACGCTTTAATATCTTCAAGAAATAGATCTGCATGGGCAATGTTTTGAATATCCATGCTTTTAAAATACTCCATCTGTTCTCCGAGTGCCTGCTCATAAACGTCGTTTGATGCATTAGCAGGCAGTTTCACCTCATATAAGGGCAACCCCAGAGCATTAGCCTGTTCGTAAATAAACGTTGTCTTCACCTCATGCATCGGCAAACGTCCGCTTTCCTCCGAAGTGGTGGATAATAAACCTTTCACCTGAAACGTATTGTTCTTTAGTAATTCATAAGCTGCAAAAGCACTGTCTTTTCCTCCACTCCAGGATACAATAACATTCATTCTACATCTCCACCAATAATCAACCTCATCCAAAACCTCTCCCTTATCACCACTTGTTTTCTTATAACTGTAATTCTATTTTTAATGCCAATTCCCTTCTTTTTTGAATTTTTCTGTTTAAACAGTGAAACATTATTTTTTCCTTAACCCGAAAAGGCGCACTCTTTTCAGGAATGCGCCTACTAAAAATTTCACTTACTCATATTCTTTTTCAATATTTTTGGTACTTCTTTCTGTATCTATCGGTCGTACCATTTTTTCGATTTCTTCACGCTGTGGTTCAAGAAACGGCGGGAGGGATAACTTTTCCCCAAGGGTTTCATATGGTTCATCGCCCATAAATCCGGGTCCGTCTGTTGCAAACTCAAACAGAATCTGTGGAGCAACATTTGTGTATAAAGATTCAAAGAAATGACGGTCTACATAACCGGACGTTCGGAATCCAAAGTTAGCCATCCGGCCTATCCACTCTTCCAGCACAGAACGGTCTTCCACACGGAACGCTGCATGATGGACCGTACCATAGCCTTGACGTGCATTTGGAAGAACTGGATTATACTCCACCACTACCCTTGCACCATTTCCACCTTCACCGACTTCAAATAAATGGAATGCACCATCAGCATCTATTTCCTTGAATAACAAGACTTTCTCCATCATTTCCTTGAAATAATCAAAGTTGGCTACGCGGACAAATATTGGTCCGAGTCCTGTAATGGCATATTCCAAGGGAACGGGACCATCCTGCCATGGTGTACCAGCTGCAACACCTTCATTATTCTCATCCGAAATTAATTGATACTGCTGATCATCAAAATCAACAAAAGAAAGTGCCTTTGTGTTAAATTGCTCTTTAACCCCTGTATGCTTTACTTCAAGTCGGTCAAAACGTTTTACCCAATAATCCAATGCTGCATCACTTGGTACACGAAAGGATGTTTTAAAAATTTCATTTGTCCCATGAGAACCTTTTGGAACGCCCGGGAAGTCAAAGAAAGTCATATCCGTCCCCGGGTTCCCTTTATCATCCGCAAAGAATAGGTGATAGGTTTGAATATCATCCTGGTTTACTGTTTTCTTAACCAAACGCATCCCTAATACATACGTAAAAAATTCATAGTTTTTCTCTGCACTGCTTGTAATTGCTGTTACATGGTGCATCCCTTTAATACCGTTCATTTATTAATTCCTCCATTTTATTATGATTAAATTTATTTATATTTAATTAATGTATATTTAATTCATAATAAATATATCACTGCTGAGGAATATCGTCAAGTAATGGATTTGTATAGATTTGTTCCGATCACAACCTGACAAATATTACTTCTTCCTATAAAAAAATAATCCCCTCAGACGGAAAGGGATTATTTTTGTTCATTGTTCATTTTTGTTGAATTAGTATCTATATCTTGATCAAGGACTCGGTCAATATCCAAATGCGGTTTGCCACGCACTGCTTCATTTGAAAAGTTTTGGAGGCTTTCTTCCTTATTCTCCTGTTTCTTCCTCTTTTTATCTGGATTAGGATTCATTTTATACTTCCCTCCTTAATAGATGTCATCGATTAGACCTGAATCTTTTTTTACGGTGTTGATTTCTAACATACATCTATTATTAAAGTAACCCTTTTCATCGTAATTTAAACAGGGAATTTTTCAGGTTATTCCCAACCTTTCCTTCACGAATCATTCTACAACTTTCATTGTTTATTCCAATCACGAATGGATACACTAATGATCGAGTGTAGGAACATTTAAAAAGTATGAGTAGGCAGGTTTATATGGATAAAAATAATGGTTCTGAAGTTATCAATCCCCTCTTACAAAAACGAATAACAAATGAAGTGGAAGGGATGAAATTCACTAAAAATTTCCGCTCAGCAACTGCAGAGGAATGGTATATTTTCCTTCCTGGTTTTGAAGATAGAAAAACAGGTGGTGCTGCAGGAAAAGTCATCGTTCATTACAATTTGTATGGCAATCGAGAGATATTCATCAATACAACTATTATTTTTGATGATCCGCAATTATGCGATACAACTGCGCATCCCCTTGTATACGCCCTTACAGATGAAATTGTGAACCGTCTGGTAGGATATGCAGATACGTTACTTTCCGTCCATGCTGGAGAAAATTCCTATCAGGCTGAATATGTATCCACTTAAATTGTAATGAAAATGACGAACGCTTTAAACCAATACGTATATCCTAAAACGTACGAAAAGCCTCAATGAAAATTATCTTCTTCATTGAGGCTTCCCTTTTATTGATTCGTTATATTTGATTGATTAAGCATTAATACTTTTCATAACGTACAACATCTTCTCTCGGAACATGCTTCTTTGGTTTCAGTTCCTGATCTGGATAGCCTAATCCCAATCCAGCGACAACGCGGTGTTCCTCTGGTACGCCAAGAAGGTTTCTTGCGTACGTCTCCCGCTCGTTGGATTCTTTTTCACTCTCTGCATTGTAAATCGCACCAAACGCTGAGCCAAGCCCATTTTCAGTAGCTTCCAGCCAAACAAAAGCACAAGCGAATGAACCATCCTGAAGCCAATATTTGCTCACCTCCGGCTTAACAGTGACAACAATAGCCGCCTGCACCTCTTTCATCCATTTCATGTAAGGCGTAGTGTCTGCTAATTGATCCAGTGTCTTACGTTCCTTTACAACAATCAGATTTTTGGACGGCAGATTATTGCCTGTAGGAGCAAAATACCCGGCATCTACTACTTTTTCCAAAACACTTTCCGGTATTGGTTCATCTTTGTATTTTGTTATTTCACGCCGTTCCTGAATTGCTTGAAAAACATCCATCAACATCCCCTCCAATTATGAATTAATTTAATGTTAGCATAATTCCGTGTAATTAACTAGGAATAAAAATTCAAGATAAGATTGCTGTTGAGAATCTTTATATTCCTATAAGAGTTTTTTAGATTACACTGCATCTATTTGAGTATTGTTTAACGGAATAAATGCAGGGCTTTTTTAAATGTGAAATTAGGTATATAATGCTGTAATGTATGCTAAATAGAAAAAAAGGGGGGGATATCTATGATTGATTTAAAAATAATCAATCCTGCTTCAGGTTCCATTATTATGGCACTGGGAATCTTCCTTTATGGAGCCATTGAAGGTTTTCCCTACTTAAATCAAGTTTTCGGAGAGTTATTTACGATTGTTCTTGTGATCATCGGGATGGTGATTTATACAGTACTTACCCGCCAATTTTTCCATAAACACTTTCTTGTTCCATTTTTAAATAATCCAGTCAACTCTTTTGTGATGGGTTCCTGGATTGCCGGAGTCTCGGTTTTATGTAATGTCGTTACTAAATATTTCCCTGAGATAAGCAGAGTAGTTCAAGTCACTGCAATAATAAATACGGTTTTTTGGGTACTTTTTATCCTATATTGTGTATATAATTTTAAGCAGCTATGGAAGCGGCCAAGCAGACACTCGATCCATGGTGTTATTTTACTTTCAACAGTTGCCACACAATCACTTGTTATTGTATGGGTAGAATTATTTCCATTTATTTCTGATATTGTAGTGATTTCCGCTATATCGCTGGGACTTTTATTTTATCTGGGTGGTATACTCCTAATTGGATTTCGTTATATAAGTGAAAAGCAATGGTCACTCTCAGAGGACTGGACGAACACAAATTGTATCATTCACGGCGCCCTATCAATTACGGGGTTAGCCATCGTTGCATCCCAATTAGCTTCTGCCTTATTTATTATGATCTTTTGGTTGATTGTATTTATATTATTGATAATTGTCGAAACTTTAGAGGTTATGAGGGCCATAAAGCGGGTCAGCAAATTAGGCTGGAAGAAGGGAATTCTCACCTACAACATCAGTCAATGGTCACGAAATTTTACCTTTGGTATGTTTTATGCCTTTACGATGATGATGCACGAAAATCCCTATTATATGAACAGTATGTATCATTTTCACGAAGGGTTTTTGACTCTGTGGGCATGGATTGTATTAGTCACTCTCATTGGTGAAATTGGCTTGTGGATTGAATCCAAATGGCATTTTTTTGAAAGAGCTAAGGGGGAAAGCATTGTTTGAGCACATCATATTCCAGAGGGGACTGCTCTTTTTGTTCTACTATTCGATACTTATTCAATAGTAAAGTTTATACCTTGTATCAAAATAAAAGGAAAGCATCCGTGATAAGATGCTTTCCTTTGTCATTCCATCAACCATTTTTTCAAATCCAACTTAGTTTAATACCGTTACATTAACTGTTCTTCTGCCCCAGTTGAATGCTTCGTCCGTCGTTGGAACATGAATATCGATTTTATTTCCTTTGATTGCTCCACCAATATCTCCTGCTACTGCATAACCATAGCCTTCAACATAAACTTCGGAACCAAGTGGAATAACATTAGGATCAACCGCTATTACTTTAGCATTCGGATTTGCATTTAAGTCGATTCCCGTGTAAGTAATTCCAGAGCATCCATAACATCCAGCTGTGTAAGCTGTTGCTTCAACGGATAAGCTTTTAGCTGCTTTTTCTTCCTCTTCTGCTGCTTTTTGCGCTGCTAGACGCTCTTGTTCCTCTTTTTCTGCCTGTTCAGCCGCTAGACGTTCCTGTTCTTCTTTTTCTGCCTGTTCAGCTGCCTGACGTTCCTGTTCTTCTTTTTCTGCCTGCTCAGCTGCTAGACGTTCCTGTTCTTCTTTTTCTGCCTGTTCAGCTGCTAGGCGTTTTTGTTCTTCTTTTTCTGCCTGTTCAGCTGATAGACGTTCCTGTTCCTCTTTTTCTGCCTGTTCAGCTGCTAGACGTTCTTGTTCTTCTTTTTCTGCCTGTTCAGCTGCTAGACGTTCCTGTTCTTCTTTTTCTGCCTGTTCAGCTGATAGACGTTCCTGTTCTTCTTTTTCTGCCTGTTCAGCCGCTAGACGTTCTTGTTCTTCTTTTTCTGCCTGTTCAGCCGCTAGACGTTCTTGTTCCTCTTTTTCTGCCTGTTCAGCTGCTAGACGTTCTTGTTCTTCTTTTTCTGCCTGTTCAGCTGCTAGACGTTCCTGTTCTTCTTTTTCTGCCTGTTCAGCTGCTAGACGTTCTTGTTCTTCTTTTTCTGCCTGCTCAGTTGCTAGACGTTCCTGTTCTTCTTTTTCTGCCTGTTCAGCTGCTAGACGTTCCTGTTCCTCTTTTTCTGCCTGCTCAGCTGCTAGACGTTCCTGTTCTTCTTTTTCTGCCTGTTCAGCCGCCAGACGTTCTTGTTCTTCTTTTTCTGCCTGTTCAGCCGCTAGACGTTCTTGTTCTTCTTTTTCTGCTGCTATACGAGCTGCTTCTTCTTCAGCTATTTGTTCCTCTGTTTTCTCTGTTATTACTACTTTTTTATTGTCTGTTTTTGAGTCTTCATTTAATGAATCATCAGTCTGCCTATTTTCTGTACTTGAGATTGTCAGTTTTTGGCTGATAAAAATGAAATCCGTTTTAAGTTTATTCCACTCTTTCAACTGATTAACAGTGACCCCATTTTCCATGGCTATTTTGAAAAGAGTGTCACCCATTTTCACTGTATGCTCTTTGTGGGCCTGGAGAATTTGTTCAGGAAATATGATGGTAGACTTTAAATCATTCAGTTCAAACAAGTCCTCAACCGTTGTATTATATGTATTTGCGATTCCCCATAACGTGTCACCTTTTTGCACCTTGACCTGCTCAGCTGAAGCGCCTGATAGTGAAGCACCGGCAATAAGGACGCCTGCTGTGACCGTAGCAACCAACTTTTTCATGTGCTATTTCTCCTCCTTCTATTCTATTAAGTAACAATATACCATAACCTTCCAGATAATAGGTTACAAGAATATTACAGAGGTATTACAGGATTCTAGAAAATAGCTTTAAAATAGTAATAGAGCAGGCTATTTCTATTACAGAGACAGGACTTCAGTCATAGTATTTTATCATTCTGTCTTGCGAGATTTGTAATATAATCAAAAAAATTATCCCGGGTTACTTCATAAATTAAATGAACAGACCGTCCGTCTTCTGACAATTCGGTTCTCCCCTGGCTCGGACCATATGCGTGAGGATTTCAAAATGTATTTTACTCGATTGGTAAATAATTATTCTTTGGAAAGACTAAGCACTGAAAACGAAAAATGGAGGGTAACGAATGGATAAAAAACATCGCGAATTCAGAACCGGTCAAGGTGTTCCTGAAACTGGACAATTCATTTGTCAATCAGGGGAACGCGTAACATTAGATAAAAATGAAGAATTCCCGGCTTGTCCAATTACTGGAGATGAAACAACTTGGAAAAATGAGGATGAAGATCAATAAAACAAGGGAATGCTTACTTGGCAGCTAAGAAAATATAGAACCTTCTTACTGCATACGTTTGGACTAAGACTTTTCGCCACAAGCATTTGGCGAAAAGCCTTGTTTTCTAACGAGATAAGTAGGTATATGATTATGTCAGCATATCAATTTCTTGTTAGTAACCCCCACATTCCGGATCCAGGCCTTTTGTTCATTGAACTTACAGCATATACAACACGATGCACCTCGTATATATATCCTCATTCGATTCACTTCAAGGAGATTCCAATCCTTTTATATAGCCTTCCTCATCATATGTGCAGCTAGAAAAAGAACAGCACCAAGTAACAAAACGATATAAAACGGAAACTCTATAACCGGCCCAATATCAGGGGTGACATAGACTACCAACATAAATATTCCAAAAGAAACAACACCATACCCCCATAATAGAAAGAATTCTTTTACCTTATTAATTTTCTTAAAACAAGCCCAACGAAGGTATTGGACAAGAACATATAGAAGCAGAAATGCAATTGGAACTGATAGTAGTACTTTCAAGATTACAGTGCCAACATGATACACTTCTGTTAATGTTTCCATGTCCAACACATAATGATTGAATAGGGCGAAACCCCCGGAGAAGATAGTGCTGGCAGCAAGGAAATACAGGGCTCCCATGATGAAAAATTTCATTCGTTCCTTTGTTACCATTTTTGGAAGCTCTCCAATGATTTCATTCGCATATCTTTTTGGCTCTCTTCCGAATACATCCTCTGCCGTTTTTCCTTCTGCCTGGGATTCCAGTAAATGATCCAGTAACTCGGCAAGTATTTCTTCCATTTCCTGTTCGGCAATATCGTAGGACAGGCGGACATATAACAACATCTCTTCATAATACTCCAGATTTTCTTTTGTTAATTGTTTTCGTTTTATATTATTCGCTTGAATCAGTTCTTTCGCATCCATATTATCCCTCCATATTTAATAGGCGATCTACCGGTGCTTTAATTCCTTCCCAGTTCTTTTTAAAATCCTCCAGCGCTTCCGCTCCTTCATCCGTCAGATAATAATATTTCCGGTTCGGTCCAGTTGAGGATTTTTTCATTTCTCCCCTGATCAACCCTTCCTTTTGCAGCCTCAGCAAAATGGGATAGATAGACCCTTCACTTACCGAAAGTCCATAATCCTGAAGCTTCATCGCTAATTCATAGCCGTAGACAGTCTGACGGGCAATGACGGCAAGAATACATCCTTCCAATATTCCTTTTAACAGTTGACTGCGAATCGACAAATCCATCACCTACCTTGTATTACAATATAGACTATCACAAGTTCTTCTACCTTGCAATACAATATAGTCGTTTTTTTATAACAGCGAACAAAACCTCCAACATGAATTGCTGAGACTCTTGAGACTTCATCATAAAGTAATCAAGGAGAGCTTATGGAAGCCCTCCTATCTAAAATTGACCTACTGCTCCATCTTTCACTTCCTGAGGTAATTGGATTGAATCAATTGTGTTGATATTTTTGTATTCTGCACTAACCTTCTGAATCATCTCCAGTTGTTGTCCCTCTCCATTCACAGTCATCTCAATATCCATATTAAATTTACTCGTCTCGTATGTCTCTTTGTCAAAAAACATTTCATAATGCAGTTTATGGACTTTCACATTATCCACGACTTCACTTGCTTCTTCCCCTAATTCTGCCATCAATTTTGGTGTCATAGATTCATCCATAATAGTGTCCATCAATTCTTTAACCTCCTCACCATCACCATTCATCTTCAGGGTGTATGAGTTTTCTGTCTCTTCCGCTTCCAAATCATCTACAAACTGCTCAAATAGTTTCAATTGCTCGGAAGGATTCCGCTGCTGACGGTTAATAAGCTCTATTGGCATTGAGTTATTCACTTTCATCCAAGACTGTGTTGAAGAATCATATACATATATCTCTTCATCTACCATATACATTTCTGTCTTCATTTCATCCGGTACACCATCCATCATAATGTTCATCGTTCCTTTTTGATGCATAGCAAGCGGGTCCATTGTTACTTCTGCCTCCATATTACTTTCTATTTCCATAGATTCCGCTGCATCAGGCGATCCCATTTGCTGTTTCATATCCATGAGGATTTCCGCACTCTCTATCTTCTGCGCAGCCTCCATTGCCTGGGTATAAACTTCTTCAACATCTGTTCCTGTAGTACTTCCACATGCAGTTAGACTTCCAGCCAGAAATAAAAACACGACTGGAATCATCCATTTCTTCATAAAAGCATCCCTTTCATGTAGGTTGATACTCTTATTTACGCTTTTTCTGTCAAAATAGTTTCACAAATTATATCTTTTTATTTGGATTTTATCAAAAGATCCGGGACTGCGATTACTCGCCCCACCTAAAAGATCTGGGACTGCGATTACTCGTCCCACCTAAAAGATCTGGGACTGCGATTACTCGTCCCACCGAAGAGATCTGGGACTGCGATTACTCGTCCCACCGAAGAGATCTGGGACTGCGATTACTCGTCCCACCTAAAAGATCTGGGACTGCGATTACTCGTCCCACCTAAAAGATCTGTTGCTTTTGACACAAAAACGACAAATTGTGACATTTGCTCCAAATAATTTCTTGCCAGGAAAAAGAATAGAATGGAAAAAAGAATAAATCCAATAATATGTAACCAAAGAAATACAGTATCCAACGTATCCCCATCCCATCCAATTATTCTTTCTACTCGATAGTAATTGAATTGAATTTCGATAAAAATAAAAATCACGAAACCATATATCACACTAATTGCATTTAATTTCGCAAAATAATTCATAGTCCAACCACCTTAAAAACTAAACAATGCTATCACTGAAACAGATGATGCAATAACCTTTCTTTATCCTCAAAAAATTGCTTCATAACCGTATAATGATCTGTATCTTCCAATTTTGTTTCATTCATTCCCTCTTCTGTGAGCTGCATGATTTTTGCATCAGGATATGCCATAATAATTGGGGAGTGTGTGGAAATGATAAACTGTGAACCTTGCTCAACAAGTTCATGAATCCTGGTGAGCAACGATAATTGCCTTAATGGGGACAAGGCCGACTCCGGCTCATCCAAAATATATAAGCCCCCCCCCTGAAAACGATTAAGGAAAGCCGCAAAAAAGGATTCTCCATGTGATTGCTGATGCAGGGACTTTCCACCAAATGAATCGATAATCTTAGATCCAAAAGAAGAGTCGAGATCCAGCTCCTCAACATTTGTAGCCACATTATAAAATGTCTCTGCCCGAAAAAAGAAGCTATCTTTCGGCATATAAACTCCTTTAGCTAATCGCAAATATTGATCCAGATTGGAATGAGAATCGTAGTTGGAAAAATTGAAATTTTTGCTTCCCCCTTCCGGATTAAAGCCAAGGGCGATTGCAATCCCCTCCAGTAACGTTGATTTTCCCATTCCATTCTCGCCTACAATATAGGTAACGTTGGGATGAAATAATAATTTCTCAAATGTCTTCATAATAGGTAAATCGAACGGAAACAACTCATACGAATCTATCTTCTCTAATTTCAGGTGAATACTTTTTAAGTATTGTGTTGCGTGACTTAACTTCATTTGTGGACATCCTATCTTTAAATTCATTTTTAATTCGTCTATGAATGCAAATGCTTCACTTTTTTCACGAGTATAACATATACACGGATAGAATTTTCCACTATTCTGTAGACTACTACCATTTAATTCTATGAACCAGTTTGGACTTCAAAAATATAATTTTCATCTCCCTCTAAACAGAACAGACATTTTGTTGTAAAATAAAACATGGTGTTTACGTAGCACAATAATTTTTATAGAGGTGAAAGTTAAAGTGAATGGAACAGCACATGCAGCAATTGGGGCAGCAACAGGATTTATTATAGCGAACACCTTTCATACCAACCCTCCAACAACACTTCTTTTCGTTGGGTTAGGGGGAGTTTCCGGATTAATACCTGACCTCGATATCGATGGGAAACTTCGCAGCAGAATTACATTCTCTCATAAGGTTATTCAAACAGTTGCACAGTTGATTGGAATTCTGATGATCATTTACAGTTTTTATAAGGGAACACCAACAGAAAAATACCTCGGCATCGGAATTGGTGTGGCGATGATGGTTCTATCCTCGCTACTTAAGCAAAAGCATATGTTAATCATCACAGGAATTGGTGTACTAGCGGGAGGATTCTTCTTGCAGGAAACTTGGTTGAGTCTGCTTGGGATATATATTTTAATCGCGTCGTTCGTTTCACATCGTGGTTATACTCATTCGATCATCGGGGTTGTTTTCTTTGGATTTATCGCTGCCAAACTGGAGATTTCCTTAGGAATCAATGGAGTTTTCTATACTTGTCTTGCCGGGTATATCAGTCATTTAGTTGCAGATAGTAAACTACTGCCGTTCAATAAACGGGGGATTAAATTATTTTTGCCAATCTCTTCAATAGACGTATAGGCAATGGCTTAAGCAGGCTACTGTGGGGCATTCTCCCTAAAGGGCCTGGCCCTCCTAATGGGATGGGCAACCAATTGATTTTCTATTTTCTATTAAAAATAAAAATTTATCGTATTAAGATGAATCCTTTCATATACATCTCTAATATTCATTTGCTTAATTTCAGAAATCCTCCTAATCGTTTGATGTATCATTTTTGGATGTGTCATACAGTTTTGGAAAGGTCCCTCAAACGGCCAAGGTCCATCGGTTTCTACCATCATTTGGGAAATGGGGTAATGTTTGACAAGTTCCTGGATTTTCTTTTTATAAAGAACATCAGGAGTAATGGAGATGAAATAACCATTTTGAATGATACGCTGTACTGTCTTAAAATCCCCTTTAAACCAGTGAAAATGGGCTTTTTTTACTGAGTGTTTTTCCAGTAGTGTACACACTACTGGAGCATCTTCATATACTGCGTGCAGTGCTATTGGCTTATCCAGCTTTTTCGCAACAATGATAAACTCCTCCAGCATTTCGACATAAGGATCCAATGGCATCCCTGGATTTTCTTTTCGTAAATAATATGGGAGACCTACTTCACCTACCGCAACCATTTCTTGTTGATACCGCTCCATAAACTGATGCAGCTTTTTCTTTTCCTCTTCACTGGGCAATGGCTGCTCAGGGTGGAAGCCAAATGCAGTCTTTATACCGGGATTTTCTCGCGCCAATGTCAAATTAGCATGGGCAGATTGTAAATGATTGGATACCGCTACAAGAAACTCTACATCATTTTTCCCCATATCCTGGATAATCCGATTGCGTTCCGCTTCCTGATAGACATCCAAATGAATATGTGCATCGATAATCGGCTTATACATAGGAATTCCTCCAGTTCTAATCAATTTCCCCCAACATTAATCGACTACTTCCACCAATCTGTCGTATCAAATACGAGGTCACTTTTTTCTGGAATCTGTAATTCAGAAAAATAATGCTCTTCCAGTGGAATCCAATCCTTTTTAAATTTTTGGAGCTTCTCTTCTCCATTGCGTTTAACAATCCGCTCCTGCTGAACTTGTTGATCAACTGTCAGGAATATTTTACAGTCATATACATCATTTAACTTTGGATGCATGCTGTAGACTCCTTCGATGATTGATAGATGCTTTAAATCATTATGGATTGGTTCATCAAGTTTATTTACTGAACAATTGTACGGATGATACGTAACCTCCTCTCCATGCGTTAATGGGTGGAGCACTTCATCCATAAACCGTTCCACATGTACGTTTCCTCCAGGCTGAGCCATTCTTTCCTTTGTTTTCATCTCAAAAGGAAGAAAAAAATCATCCATATGAAAAACATTGCAGTCAAATGCGGTCGATAAATATGCGGCAAGTGAACTTTTGCCACTGCTGCACCGTCCGTCAATGGCAACAATCACAGATTCTTTCTTCATCAACTGTTT
The DNA here is from genome assembly GCF_055380755.1 of Virgibacillus ainsalahensis. Lineage (NCBI taxonomy): Bacteria > Bacillati > Bacillota > Bacilli > Caryophanales > Bacillaceae > Virgibacillus > Virgibacillus ainsalahensis. Next base: position 2,633,745 of record NZ_AP043943.1, read on the forward strand.
TTCCACTTCTCTCAATATAGGCAGATATCTTTGATTGGCAAGTTTTTCTTTCATGAATGTTCACTCCCTTAAAATTCTTACTAATGTGCCATCTTTATTTTAATGGTACATTCTTATATTTTATCAAATTATCTTTAAAAATAATAATGGCAAAGAGAACGTAGAAAATGAATTAGGTTTTGCGTTCATGACGATAAACTTGAGGAAGTACACCGCCATGAATACAAACCACCCAATAGATAATGAAAATAATATAACTTAAAAATGGTTCCAATCATCCAAAACCGATGATTGGAACCATTTTTAAGTTATTTTTGGCTAGTTATGTCCCAGCCCCTCACACATAATAATTCTCTTCCTGTGCATATACAATATTACTTTTCTCCAATTTTCTTTCCGCTTTTTCATTTGCTTCTTTTTTTGTTTGGGCCTGAATCACCGTTTTTTTAACCAGCCCCTCTTCCGTCTGATATAAAATACGATAATCGTTAAACATAAAATCTCCTTTAATAAAATTAATCGTTAATACAAAGGTCAACCGTAATATGCGTTGTAGTTATATTTCTTTCTAATTTTTTCATTTTTTATACCAATTAATTGAAATTGTTTTCCATGTTTCATTGCATGATTGAATTTAGATTAACTATTTTTAAATATGCTATGCATTGCTGGCAGTTTTGTTGATGGGCCGGATTTATGTACAGAATAAGAGATAAAAAATTCTCCGTTATGAAACCGGGGAGTGGGTAACAATAAGGTTTAAAAGTGTAGAAAACAGGAGAGATATGCTATGACATTACAGCTGCTTGAAATTTATGCTCCACAGGATTTTTTGGATATTGAGAACATTAAAGATGGATTTCCTGTAGTTTCGTACTGGGTTTCTGAGGAATCAAAAGAGAGGAGACTGACACGAATACTTGTGGAAACAAATGATTCAGAGGAAATCCTGGATTATCTGGAACAGCTTTCTGGCGACAATGATGCTTATCAAGTAATGCTGCTGCCTGTGCGTACTTATTTGCCGCGTAATGAAGAGGAAGATGAACAGAAGAACGAGGAAAAAGACCTGGAACGTGCCAGCAGACATGAATTATATACGGCAGTAGAGAAATCAGGCCAGATGAGTGTCAGCTATATATGGTTTATTATTTTTTCTTCCCTTGTTGCTACGGTTGGCATCATCAAAAGCAGTCCCGCTATCGTCATTGGAGCAATGGTGATTGCACCAATTATCGGGCCGGTAACCGCTGTTTCCTTTGCTTCCATTCTCGGTGATTTCAAGTTAATGCGTTCTTCTATGCTTACCTCCCTGTATGGAATCGGGATTCCCATCGTCATTGCTGCCCTATTTGGTTTTTTCTTTGAACCTCCTGTATACAGTGATGAATTTCTTTCACGTACGGATATTCAACTCATTGACGTGGTGGTAGCTCTCGCTTCAGGTGCTGCTGGTGCTCTTTCCTTTGTTAAAAGAAACGAAGGGGCTCTTGTAGGTGTAATGGTTTCCGTTGCTTTACTCCCGCCAGCCGTCGTATTTGGCATGATACTTGGAACAGGGGAATTGGGAGAAGTAGTTATTCCGTTTATTCTATTAATGGTCAATATCAATTCGATACTACTCTCTGCTGTCGTCGTATTCTGGTTAAGTGGTATTAAACCAGCCAATTGGCAGGACCTGCAAAAGGCACACATCTCACGCAAACTCTCTCTCTTATTCATTTCAATCATTACAATCGTACTGATAACGGCGATTATTTTTATAAACCTTGTGTAAACCGTATAATAAAAAAGCGGGGAGTTTTCTAAAAGTCATTTACGATTTATCATATGGAACTCTCCCAAACCATCGATAACGTCGTTTCGAAATGAACAGATAAGCGGGGGAGCCAATATTTTTTGCAAACGGGAAGTGCATCAATGCAGCCAGCGGAATTGTAACAGGGAGAAGCGAAAAAATCTTACGTACCGTATAGAATCCCGTCAAAACCTTCTTATCCTTGGTATACATATAAATTTCGTCATACATATTTTTATAAGCATTTACCCTTTGCCGCGTTGTTTCACTTATTTCCTGAACAGGATACCAGGCAATTGCTTCCAGCCAATCCAGCTTCTTTAAAAAAGCTTTTACTGTACGGCATAACGGACATTCTGCATCATAAAAAACGATATGCTTCCTCATTCGATCCGGCTCCTTTCATTGGTTATCTTATATCCTTCTGATCAAAGGGCGAAACATCAGATGGAGGATTTAAGGGATAATTGGCCAAATTATTTCGTAGCTGGTGGGATGTTTTGGCATAAATTCTTGTTTCCTCAAAGTGAAAAACCACTTCTCTTACCGGGAGCAAAAGAAGTGGTTGTACGAAAACTATAGCAGTAACATGCTTTTGAGTAACTTCAATACCCAAGCAACTCTTTTCCTTTCCTGTAAAACTGCTCCATTTCCTTTTCAGGTACAAGACCGCCACCAGTAGCCCAGACAATGTGATTTACATTTTCCTGTTTGAACTCTTGTCTTTCTATATAATCCGATTGCAAAACTTCATAAGGACCAATTAACCCTGCTGTAGCAGATGGTTCAAGTTGAATTCCTTCCTTATCGGCAGTTAGAGAGAGTAATTGGAATAAAATGGGGTCTGCCACCGTATAGATGCCACTGACCAGCCGGTCGCTAATCGCTGTAGCGAATTCAGAAGGACGTCCAACAGCAAGGCCGTCCGCTTCTGTCCGATTATCTATTCCGAAATCCTGTACACTGACTTTTTCCATTTCCCCTGTTACCAATCCAATTAATACACTTGGAGAATGGACCGGCTCAACAAAAAAGGAATGTACGTGATCACCGAAAACCTGTTTCAAACCAAATGTTATTCCTCCTGGAGATCCACCAACGCCGCACGGAAGGTAAACAAATAGCGGATGTTCCCTATCTACACGTATTCCTTTTTCATCAAGCTGCTTTTTCAGACGAAGTGCAGCGGTACTATAACCCAAGAATAAAGCTTCAGAGTTTTCATCATCTACAAAGTATCCTTTCGGGTCTGCCATTGTTTTCTCTCTTCCTGAAGCGATTGCTTTACTGAAATCTCCTTCGAATTCATGTACTTGGGCCCCTTTGTCACGGAGTAGATCCTTTTTCCATTGTTTGGCATCACGGGACATATAGACAGAAGTCTTAAAACCCAGTTGTGCGGCCATGATACCAATACTCAGTCCCAGATTTCCTGTGGAACCAACACCAATTGAATGTTGCTGAAAAAGGTTTCTAAAGGTTTCACTTGCAAAAATCTCATAATTGTCGGTGCCAGTGAGTAAACCTGCTTTGCTTGCTAAAGTCTCTGCATAAGAGAGTACCTCAAAGAATCCCCCCCTTGCTTTGATGGACCCGGCAATTGGCAAGCTGTTATCACATTTCAGATAAAGCTTCCCTTTGATTTTAAAATCATACATATTCCCAAGTGACTCTTTTATTTCTGCAATTTCTTTCAAAGGTGACTCTATAATTCCATTTGCCTCTCTTGTTTGGGGGAATTCCTTTTGTAAGAAAGGAGCAAAACGCTGCCATAATTGCTCGGCTTTATGAATACTTTGCAAGTTCAGTGATGTTGCAGTAAGCTTTTCCACCGGCTCTAAGTTAGGGTTTAACCACAGGACCGGATTCATTTCCATTAGCTCAGACAGTATTGGAAGCTTTTTTTCATATGTTTCTATCTTTTCTTTGGAAAAAATTATGATCGTCCTCCTACCTCGGATATGTCATTTCTTAACTATATTATACCCAATTATCACGCAATCGATGAACTTAACCAATAGAATTTAGGTTTGGGCGTTATCTTTCTTTCATGGTATGGCAATGTTTGATGATATTCAAGCGATACCTCACTTGATTCGGTCGATGGCTGCTGGTCTGAAGGTGATGTTTCATTAGACTCGTGCGATATTCCCTGACCTGAAGGGTATTGACCAATTAATTCAGGCGATTTCCGATGACTTTTGGGTGATACTACTCCACATGATTGAAGTGATATTACATGCTTATCCAAGCATACTCCACATGATCCAGAAACCCGCTATCATAATGCTCATTTACGGTGGTATATCCTGTTAAAAAGTTCAAATACTAAATATAGATATAAATAGAAGGGATTTGAAATAATGAGACATATAAAAGCATTAGCCATTAAATTTTTAATTACTGCGACTGTTCTCTTTTCCATACTCGGCATTTTTGAAGCAGCAAGTATCCCGGACATTTTATGGATGAGTTTACTTATCACAGGAGCAGCATATCTAATCGGTGACTTACTTATACTCCCCCGGTTTGGAATAACAATTGCATCTATTGCCGACTTCGGTCTTGCTGCAGTTTCCGTTTGGCTGCTTAGTCTGTTTTTCATTGAACAAAGCTTTCCAGTTCTGACAGTAGCTCTTTTTATAGGTTTCTTTATGGCAATCAGCGAATCATTGTTCCATATTTATATGCTCGAAAAAATCTTACCGGAAGACAGAAAGCAGGGTGGTTTTGATTTTTCAAAAAATCATTTACAAACGGAAATAGCAAAAGAAAAGGATATTCATGATATAAAAAAGAAGAAATAATGAAACGAGGTAAGCCTCTCATTTATTCCACAGAATTTTTGAGAGGCTTTATTGAACAAAAGCTTAGGACGCCTTGATTAACCTAAGGCAGGAGGAAATTCTACTAAAAGCGCCACATCCGTGTCAACGTCGAACTGACCCACGTCCTGTGAGGCCAAGCAAAAAAACTACAATAAGGACCTTGTTCAACGACCTTATTTCTGTATAAATTATAAAATTCCTTCCAAAAATTGTAACGGCCGTCGAAAAAAAATAAGGCAATCATGTGAACAGCCAAATTTAGGATCTCTGGATTTCTCAAGGGCGACTGTCATTCTACGATATGATACAATTTGAAAACACACCTGGATTAGCTTATTCACGTAAAGGAGATGAAATGGATGAAGGAAGGAAAGTTATGGTATCGGCTTGATAATGCGGGAAAATTATATTCATCCATTATATCTTCCAGAGCGACGACACTTTTCAGGGTATCTGTGACGCTCACATCCCAGGTTGATTCCAGACTTCTCCAAGCAGCCCTTGAAACAACATTAGAGCGCTTTCCTTTTTACAAAGTTCAATTAAAGCAAGGTTTCTTCTGGTACTACTTTGAAGGAACCAGCCAGATTCCACAAGTCGAAGAGGAAATGTATTATCCATGCATGAGTCTGTCCATCAAAAAACGTGGATCATTTCCGTTCAGGGTATTATATTTCAGAAAACGAATTGCCGTGGAATTATCCCATAGTATTACTGACGGTACAGGTGCACTTAAATTTTTGCGTGAACTCATTCTAAACTATCTTCATCTAAAGGAGTCAGTGCCGTTAAATACTGAAACAATCAACCAGGAGCAGCTGCAGACAGAGACGGAAAATGCGTTTCGGAAGTACTATGAAAAAAATATTCCTTCCTTAAAGTCCAGGGGAAGGAAATCTTTCAAGCTTCCCATCAGTCTTGATAAAAAAGGGCATTATCATATTGTTACTGGGATTATCCATGTGGAGGCACTCAAACAGAAAGCAAAGGAATATGATGTTTCAATTACCATATTGCTTACTGCCATTTATATGGAAAGTCTGTTAACCATTCAAAAACAGACCGTTCGCCGTAAACATCCCATCGTCATTAATGTTCCCGTAAATATGCGCTCTTTTTTTGAAAGTGGAACAATGCGTAATTTCTTCGTGAGTATTACCCCATCCATTGACGGAAGACTCGGCGAATATGAATTTGAAGAAATTATAAAAGAAGTAAAGATTGAGTTTGACCGGTTACTTACACCAAAAAAGTTAAAGCAGTATATAAAAAGAAGTGTCATCGGTGAAAAATCATTGGGCTTACGCCTAATGCCCTCTCCGGTGAAGGATATGGTTGCTCCATCGATCTATTCTTTTTTTGGTGAAGGACAATACACAAGTGGGCTGTCCAACCTCGGTATTATGCAGGTGCCACGCGGAATAGAGCGGTTTATTGAAAGATTTGAGTGTTATCCTCCTCCAAGTATCGGTAATAAAGTGAAAGCAATGATGATGAGCTATAAGGAACATATGTACATTTCTTTTGGAAATTTATCCAAAGACCGAATGTTGGAGCGCGAATTTTTCCGCAGGATTCGTGAATTTGGGATTGGCGTAACCATAGAAACAAATGATGAGGAGAATTAACATGGCCTATTGTCCAAAGTGTGGTGTGGCAGTTAAAAAAGATAACCGGCCTTGTCCGCTATGCAGTTTTCCCATACCAAAAGTGAATGAAGCAAAAGAAGCTGACATGCGCAAATTTCCGAAAGCAGCCAATCCATACCCAGCCCACATGCGAAGGGTCCTGAACCGCATTTTTGTTTTTGTCTCCTTATTGGTATTTGTTGCCATCAGTATCATGTTCTATGTAAATTATGAATTGGATGAAGCTTTCACATGGTCGAGATACAGTAATTTAAGCGTACTTGCTGGCTGGAGTATTTTATATTTTTCCTTCGGTTATGTCCAGAACTATTATAAAATAATCATCGGTATTGCAATGATTACACTCGTACTATTATTCGGATTAGACATTTTCCATGAAGGGCTTGACTGGTTTGTGCCATTGGCATTTCCAATCGTTGTCGGTACAGCTGTCATCGGTGTTTGCTACTGGAGTGTTATAAGAGCCTTATCTGTAAGGGGGTTCAATGTTATTGGCTTTTTCTTTATTGCAGTTGCTCTACTTTTGATGTGGATAAACTTCTTCATTAACAACCATAATAATGAACCCGACCTGCTAAGCTGGTCCATCATCACTGCACTCCAACTCTTACCATTGGCATTAATTCTGCTGTATGTCAAATATGGTCTGCCGGAACGTATGAAACAGAAAATTGCCAGGAAATTTCATTTGTAAAGATACTGTTCCTTTTTAACAGGACAGTATCTTTACTTAAAAAGTTTAATAAATTAGCTTTTCGCCAACCTTTTACGATGAGGACTCCTAATTGCGCTTAGCTTTCTTAACCTCCATTAAAAAAGCTGATTCTTGATAAGGGAAGTGGTTCACTTACTTACCCTGGAGAAACTATCAAATATTTGATAGTTTAACTAAAAAACCAAATCATTTAATAACTGCTTCTAAGTGATGAACGACTGAACATAGAGAAAGTGCCGTCATTCCGTCACTCAACGAGGGGATGAACGACCGAACATAGAGAAAATGCCGTCATTCGGTCACTCATCGGGAGGATGAAAGACAGAACGCAGAGGAAATGCCGTCATTCTGTCACTCATCTAGGGGATGAACGACTGAACACAGTAGAAGTACTGTCATTCGGTCACTCAACGAGGGGATGAAAGACTGAACACAGTGGAAGTGCCGTCATTCCGTCACTCAACGAGGGGATGAACGACAGAACTCAGTGGAAGCGCCATCATTCTGTCACTCAACGAGGGGATGAACGACTGAACTCAGGGGAAGTGCCGTCATTCGGTCACTCATCTAGGGGATGAAAGACAGAATGCAGAGGAAGAACCTTCATTCGGTCACTCATCGGGAGGATGAAAGACAGAACGCAGAGGAAATGCCGTCATTCTGTCACTCATCTAGGGGATGAGCGACAGAACGCAAAGGAAGCGCCGTCATTCGGTCACTCATCTAGGGGATGAACGACTGAACGCAGTAGAAGTGCCGTCATTCGGTCACTCATCGGGAGGATGAAAGACAGAATGCAAGGGCAGAACCGTCATTCGGTCACTCAACGAGGGGATGAAAGACAGAATGCAAGGGCAGAACCGTCATTCGGTCACTCAACGAGGGGATGAACGACTGAACACAGAGGATGAGCCATCATTCGGTCACAATAGATTAGTATTCTTCATCGCTCTGTAACAATTAGACTTCAATTTAGCAATAAAAATAACATACAAATAGGAACCCTACTAACTGATAATAGCAGTATGTTAATTTATGCTTAATGATTGTATATCAACGAAAAATAGCATATCAATCACTCTGCGATTTGGTATGCTAATTAATTTTATATTTGCATTCAATACGAATGTAATGGAAAACACACTTAGCATCGTATTCGAACTAAGTGTGTTTTGATTTTTTAATGATATATCGTTGTAGTTTAGAATTTTTATAACCGTTCTTTCCAAAGCCGTATAGGGTTTTCTTGTTCGTTATCCAATGGTACTTGTATCATCGGAAGCTCTCTTTCCTCTTTTGGCCTTTGCAGGTCTTCATATATTACCTTGGCCTTTCCTAATCCAGCCTGGCCAGCCTCCTCCAGTGATGCACAATAAAAAACCTTTTCAATCCCCGCAAAGTGCATCGCCGTCAAGCACATGGGACAGGGCTCTCCACTTGCATACATGACAAAACCTGAGAGTTCATTCGTTTTTAACTCCTTCTGCGCTCTTCGTATAGCCAATAGCTCTGCATGTCCGCTAATATCATATGTTTTGTGCAGCTCATTCACGCCTTCACTTACAATATAACCATCTCTGGTTAGTACCGCGCCATACGGCTGTCCACCATCACGAACATTTTCTACAGCTAATTGCACTGCCCGTTTCATGAAGTTATCCATTACAAAACCTCCCATTACTAATGTGTGATATTAATAGTTTAAGGCATATCAATGACTGCGACAAATAATCACTCATTTTCCAAGAACAGTTTTCCCGGACGAAAATTGAGTCATGTCATTTACACAACTGAAAATTTTTTCTTTTATTTATACGAATACACTAGCGTTGCATAAATATAGTTGTAATTTTCAGTTATATGTTTTTTTCTAACAGAGCCAAAAAACTAAATACCCAACTAAAGGTGGCCCATCCATTTTTTAAAAATTTACAATTAGGCTAAAGTGACAGCGATGTTTTCTTTATTAAGAAGCACCCTTCCCTTCAATTTTCAAAACCCAGATATAAGCTGGTTTCCATAAGGATGCTTTTAGAAAACGGCTGATTTGTAAAATCGTTCGTTTACTTTTCGTATTGGTTTGAGCAAGTACATTTAAACAATAAACAATAAGTGCGATAAACACTTGATTGTGAATCGCGGCTTCACTTTGACCGTAGAACTTTTTGATATTTAGGTGCTGTTTAATCCATTTGAAAAACAGTTCGATTGTCCAGCGTGATTTGTACATTTCCGAGATTTCCTCTGCGCTCAAATCAAAACGGTTTGTAAATAATTGGAGTACATTTCCTTTTGAATCTTCAACATTTAGAAGGCGAAAGTAATTCTCAGTACGATTTTGTGTCGTACCAATTAACACCATTTGATCCGATAAAACAGCTGAACCATCCGGTAGTTTAAAGTCGTCAACTACCCGTATCACAGCATTTTTTCGAAGCCTAGTAAGGAAAAAGTAACCATCATATGTCATCTGATCGAAGCGCTCATAATCCAAATAGCCTCGGTCAAAAACATACATGCATTCTTTATCATCGACCAGAACTTCAAGCTGATTACGATCATGTTCTTTTGCGTTCGTTAAAACAACTTTTTCCGGATACGATATCCCATTTTCCATAAATACAAGGCGAAGATGTAGCTTTACACCAGCTTTTGTTTTCCGGAATTCAGCCCACCTATGGTTCGTTAAATTAAGTGGAAGCGTGCTTGAATCAATGATTTTCAGTGGCATTGCAAGCTTGGAATAATGCGTTTTCTCATGAATTTGCGTCACTAAATCAAGAAAAATTCGTTGAAATAGATCTGGATTGATACCATTTAACCGACGCGAAAGCTGAGAAACACTGATAGAATCAAGGTCGATTTCCTTCTGAAGCTGATCGTCGAAAAGAGAATCGGTTAATGCGTGTAAACTTTCGACCTCTTGTAGCTGAGAAAAAAGTAGTAATTTTAGAAATGACTCTGTCGTTAATTTTTTTGTATAGTAATCTAATTTCATCGTTTTCACATTTTCTTCAACTAATTGAATATTAATTGGTGAAAACCATTGCCCAAACGAGGTTTTTCGTGTAATCTTATCCATGAGTTTTGTCCTTTATTAGTGGATTTGGACGGGTTACCACCTGACTATATCCATTATAAAGGACTTTTTCTTTGCACAACAGTAAATTAGTGAATATTATGAGTCTTTTTAATTTTTGTTTTAAATTAATGCAACGCTAGTGATACGAATAATATTATATCCTATAAGAGTTATAGGAATTTAAGGAGGAGACTATAGATGTCAATGAAAAAAACATTAACACTTGCAGGTTCGGATTCCAGTGGTGGAGCAGGTATACAGGCAGATCTTAAAACATTTCAGGAACACGGTGTGTATGGCATGAACGCACTCACTTCCATTGTTTCTATGAACCCGAAGAACTGGAGTCATGATGTTTCTGCCATCAACGTGGATATTGTTGAAAAACAATTGGATACAATTTTATCTGTCGGCGTCGATGCAATGAAGTCAGGGATGCTCGGATCCGTAGATATCATTGAACTAGGTGCAAAGAAAATCGCCGAATATAAGATAGACAAGTACGTGCTTGACCCTGTCATGGTTTGTAAAGGTGAAGATGAAGTACTGCAGCCGGAAAACACAGATGCAATGCGGGAATCACTTCTTCCCCATGCATTGATTATAACACCCAATTTATTTGAAGCTGGACAGCTGGCACAAACAGGCCCGATTAAAACGATTGATGGCATGAAAGAAGCTGCAGTAAAAATTCATGAACTTGGTGCAAAAAATGTCGTCATCAAAGGCGGAAAGGCACTTGATCATGATAAAGCTGTCGACCTTTTCTATGATGGAGCAGAATTTACGCTTCTTGAAGAAGATAGGGTTAATACAACTTACAACCATGGAGCAGGATGTACATTTGCAGCCGCTGTTACAGCAAACCTGGCAAATGGAAAATCTGTTAAAGATGCGGTTAAAGCCGCAAAAGCATTTGTCACTGCGGCCATTGCTAATGGTTGGAAGCTGAATGAATTCGTTGGCCCTGTGATGCATGGCGCATATAATTTAAATGACGATAGTAAATAATTGATGATCCAGAACCTTGGAATATAGTGTTCCAAGGCTCTTTTTTGGACAGAGGTTCAAGGTGTTAAACTGCCTTGCTTGGAGTTCAGCGCTTGCGGCCGAGGGTTCCGCGTTCGTGGCCTAAGGTTCAGCGCTCAAGCCCTGAAGTTCCGCGCTTGCTCCAAAAAGTCCTGCGTCCGTTAGTCCCATATTCGTGCGCTGAAGTTCCACAATAACGATGAGATAGAAAAAAGCAATCGCCTATGATTAGCCAGCGATTGCTTCATTTATAAGATCATGCACTCTCCTCTTTCCAAACAGTTGCCCTTTTCTTCGCGTTAGAGGGCGTCATATTAAATACAATATTTAATACAATCGCCGTCACACTGCCTGCAACGATCCCATTACTTGTCAAAATTTGAACACTTGATGGTAACTGTGCAAACAATTCCGGTACAACCGTCACTCCAAGTCCCATTCCTACAGAACATGCAACAATCATCGAGTTCTCTGGAGAATCGGATATGACATTACTCAACATTTTAATTCCTTGAGCAATTACCATTCCGAACATTGCCACCATAGCACCGCCTAGCACCGCAGACGGGATAATCGTTGTCAACGCAGCAATTTTAGGAACAAAACCTAATGTAACCAGCATTATACCGGTAACCAGGATTACTTTAATTGATTTAACACCTGTCATTTGTATTAAACCAACGTTTTGAGAGAAAGCGGTATATGGAAATGCGTTGAAAATCCCGCCAAGTAAAATGGCAAGTCCTTCAGCCCGATATCCTTTAGAAAGATCCTTCTCTTTTAATTTCCTTTCCGTAATATCGCCAAGCGCAAAATAAACACCAGTTGATTCAACAAGTGACACCATTGCCACCAAAATCATTGTCAGTATGGCTGAGAATTCAAATGTCGGTGTGCCAAAGTAAAATGGCTGAATCATATGGAAGAAAGAGGCCTCGGTTACAGCTGCAAAACTCACCTTTCCCATAAATGCTGCTGCAACAGTACCCACTGCTAAACCAAGTAAGATGGAGATGGATCGTATGAATCCTTTCGTGAAACGATACATCAGAATAATAAATAATAGCGTACCAAAAGCCAGAGAAATATTTGAAAGGGAACCGAAATCACTTGCTCCTTCTCCCCCTCCCATATTATTGATGGCTACAGGAATTAAGGTAATACCGATAATCGTTACAACCGTGCCAGTTACAACCGGTGGAAAAAAACGTACCAATTTTCCAAAATAACGACTAATTACAACCACAAACAAACCAGAAACAATAATAGAACCGTAAATTGCTGAAATCCCGTACTGTCCACCAATTGCAATCATCGGACCTACCGCTGTAAAGGTACAGCCTAGAACAACTGGAAGACCAATTCCAAAAAATCGATTATTCACTACCTGTAAAATTGTCGCGACACCGCACATTAAAATATCAACCGCAACAAGATAGGTCAGCTGTTGGGAAGTTAATCCTAAAGCTTCACCAACGATAAGTGGAACCAATATAGCACCTGCATACATTGCCAGAAGATGTTGAATACCTAATGTTGCTGTTTTCATACTCTTGTATCCTCCCCTTTAAATGTAATTTTCCCATCTGTTAATGAAGCAATTCTTGCCAGGGATTCAACACGAAGGCCTTTTTCTCTGAGTTGACTTCCACCATCCTGAAAGCCTTTTTCGATAACAATCCCAAGACCCGCAATTGTGGCGCCTGCCTGTTTCACAATATCTATTAACCCAAGTGCCGCTTGTCCATTAGCAAGAAAGTCGTCAAGAACAAGAACAACGTCATTATTTGAAATATAATCCTTGGAAACAGAAATTTCATTTGTTTCTTTTTTCGTAAAGGAATGAACCTCAGCTGAATAAAGATGGTCAATTAATGTGAGAGATTTTCGCTTTCTAGCAAAAATAACCCGCACACCCAATTGCAATCCTGTCATCATGGCTGGTGCAATGCCGGAAGATTCCAGGGTTAAAATCTTCGTCACTCCAGCATCCTTAAAACGGGCTGCAAATTCATCTCCAATCTGTTGCATAAATTCAGGATCGATTTGATGATTCAAAAACGCATCGACCTTTAGGACAGAATCGGATAATATGTTTCCTTCTTTTAAAATCTTTTCGTGTAATAATTTCATTTCTCTATTTCTCCTTCCAACCTGCAAAAAATAAAAAAGCCCGAAAAACCAGCTTTCCCCCAACCATGAGGAAAGCAATGTTTTTCGAGCTTCTGATAAATTCGAAATGAAACGAAGAGATTACACCATTAGAATAGACGTAATCAAATCGTACAGCTGCTTTTCATAGTCGGTTCATTTACGGTAAACCGGTAGAAACTTGCAGGCCATATTCCTGCGATTATATGAAAATATGTTATTAGAATGTTACAAGTATAGCATGTGATTTTTTAAAGACAACCCCATAAGAAAATGAAAAAATATTCGCAAACTTGCTAACTATGAAGCTTTTTAGTGTGCAGAAGAAATTTCCTACTTTCCTTCCCTGACTGAACAGGAAGGACTATAGATAATCATTCCATCAACTGGCAATTTTTGCTTTGAAAGTTACTACCCCATTTACTTTTTCTCGCTCCACTTTTCCAAGAGACTCTAAATAAATGAACCTGGTAAGCGTGGCCATAAATTGACTTAAAAACAGGTAATCATGAAGGTTTCCGTAGGTTTCCTTACATACCTGATTCACTGTTTTAGGTGCATGTTTTACAGATTCTAAAGCTTCCTTCAGACGCTTGTCATGTCTTATTTTTGTTTCATTTACCCTTTCGTGGAAGTTATCGATTATTTCACCATGACCAGGCAGACCAATTGCTGTAGGATACCGTTTTATGAACGTCATTGATTCATAATAGTCATGCAATGGATTTTCCTCTTTACCAAACCATAATCCAATAACTGGAGAAATCTTCTTCAGTATATGATCACCCACAATCATCAACTGTTTTTCCTTATGATAAAAACAAAATTGATCTGGTGCGTGACCCGGTGTCCAAATCGCTTCATATTTTTCATCCCCGAGATGAATCTCTTCATTTTTTTCAAAAAATCCATCCGGTTCAAAATCGTAAATGAACGAATCATCCTGCATCTGTTCGCCGATTTCAGGCCCACCGTGTTTAGTAACCAGGCTATTCAATTGCTCTTTGACATTTGATTCTCTGAATTTCTTCATCTCTTTATAGCCAAGATCTGATATAAAAACAGGAACACCAACATGTTGCTGGAACCACTTTGCAAGACCGATATGATCTTGATGCGCATGTGTTATTACTACTTTCTCCACAACAATTCCAGATGCCAAAACACGCTCCCAAGTATCTATAGCTTCTTTGGAGTAGAGTCCTGTATCTACCACCGTATAGCCTTTTTCTCCTTTGATCAGATAGCAATTCACTTCATCCATCCCTCCTGGTAAATGGACGATTAATTTATGTATGTTTTCGGTAATTTTTTCTAACATGTGACTTTCCTCATTTCAAAAATCCCCTAACTTCATTATGTTCGAACAAAATAATTTCTATCATTTATTTTACCGTTAGTTATTTTATTTGCAATTGTTCTGCACCTGCCCATGTTTCGCAGGTGCAGAAAATAAAGCGAACAGCTGTAGCTGGTCGCTTTATTTCATGATCTCCATATAAGTAATAATTATCCAGTTTTACTTATCCCAGGACGGGAATTTTTGATGAAAAAGGCTAATACAAGTGCAATGACCGCCGAAATACCTGCAACGATAAAGGATACATTCACACCATGTATCTCTCCTTCTACACCTTGATTTGGTAATGCTCCTGTGGTCATGACTGTTACAAGTAAGGCTGTGCCTACTGCACCTGCCACCTGACGCATTGTGTTGTTCATCGCTGTACCATGTGGTATTAAATGTTCCGGTAACTGATTTAGTCCTGCTGTCGTTACCGGCATCATCACCATGGAAACCCCAAACATCCTGATAGCATTAACAGCAGCTATATAGGTAAACGTTGTCTGGGTCGACAGATTAGCAAACATGAATGTTGTAATAACTAAAATAGTTAAACCAATTATAGACAGCCATCTCGCACCAAATTTATCAAACAGTCTTCCGGTAATTGGACTCATAAGCCCCATTAAAAGCGCACCAGGAAACAGTGCCAATCCAGATTCAAATGCTGAAAAACCTAGCATATTCTGCATGAATAATGGTAAAACAACCGCTGCTCCAATCATAGCAACAAATACTACCATTCCCAGAGCTGTCGTCAATGTAAATATTTTATATTTGAATATCCTGAATTCAAGAATTGGTTTTTCCAATTTCAACTGCCTTATTATAAACAGGGTAAGCGTAACCGCACCGACAAGCATGGAAATAACAACACTTCCACTGCTCCAGCCACTGTTACCTGCAGTACTGAATCCATATAACAGACCACCAAATCCTAACGTGGAAAGGATAATCGATAAGATATCAACCCGTGGAAAGGTCTGCTTTGTAACATTTTTGAGAATGAAATAAGCAAGAATAATATCAATTATAACAATTGGAAGCACCACATAAAATAAGCTTCTCCATGGGAATTGTTCCACCATCCAGCCGGATAAAGATGGACCAATTGCTGGAGCAAAGGCAATAACCAAGCCAAACATTCCCATCGCAGTCCCACGCTTTTCAATAGGAAAAATAAGAAACATGATGGTTTGCATCAAAGGCATGATAATCCCTGCACCTGCTGCCTGGAGAACTCTTCCTGCCATTAATGTGAAAAAGTCCGGTGCGATGGCACAAATCAATGTACCTAAAGCGAACGTTCCCATCGCCGTAAGAAATAATCCTCTTGTCGTAAAACGTTCAATTAGAAATGCAGTAACTGGAATCATAATCCCGTTAACAAGCATGAAAATAGACTGCAGCCATTGGGCCGTGTTCGCATCCAAATTCAAATCACGCATAATATGCGGTAATGCAGTACCTAAAAGTGTTTGATTCAAAATAGCAACGAATGCTCCTGAAATCAATACGATCATAAGTGGTACTCTTTTGATGGATGGATCTCCTGATCGTGGCGGTGTCTGATTATCAACCATATTCTTCCTTCTTTCTTTATTAATTCACTTGTTGTTCTCTGCATTCAAATGTAAGTTTATAAATTCTAAAAGCATTATGCATGAGTATTAATATCCTAACACAACAACAATATGTAAAGAAAAGAAAAGCATCTTCTACCAATCAACCCTCAAATTTTTTTCATAAAGAGAGGCTGTCCCAATATTCTTGAGACAGCCGAGAGTATGCCAGTAATTTTGTACTTGAGGTGAACTTCCTATTTTTTATTTTATTTGCATGTGGTTACCGCCAAAGACATAACGTCCTTGAAAAAGTAAAACGCTTTTTCTTGTATGATATTTCTCAGAAGAAGCTTCCTCTTGCAGTACCTTTCCCCTCATCGATTGAGGATTTTTTATCTGGCACCACTAAAGGATAGGGCCTTATCTCTAACAGCAATGTATTCTGGCCGTTCATTCCCGCCTGAATACGGATCTACTAAGCGGTTTTCCACGCTATTATATACCATGAACAAATTATTACGCGGATATGGTGTCATATTACTGGTTGAACCATGCATGGTGTTAGACTCAAATATCGTGATAGAGCCCGCCTTTCCAGTTGGTACAGAAATACCGCCACCTTTTTCGGTAAGCCATCGAAGACTGTCATTATCCGGTACACCAAGCTTTTGTTTCTGTAATGATTCTTTATAGTTATTATCGGGCGTTTCCCCTATACAACTGACATAATAGTTTTGAGACCCAGGTATAAGCATCAAAGGTCCGTTGAAAGTATAATTGTCTGATAAGGCAATAGAAACACTGACTGCCCTCATCCGCGGCATGCCATCTTCCACATGCCATGTTTCAAAATCAGAATGCCAATCAAATTCCTTCCCTTTGAATCCCGGTTTATAATTAATTCGGGATTGATGTATATATACATCACTACCAAGCAGATGATTAACAATATCAAGGATACGCTGATCATTCGCTACTTTTTGAAAATAATTGTCATCTTTATGGACATGGAAAATGGACCGAATGTCCTCGCTTTCCGGTTCACGGATTACTTTGTCAGAGTCCACATTTCTATTTGTGTCCTGTAACTCAAAAATAGCCTTCTGCATATCCGCCACTTCTTCCTCAGAGAAGAGGTTCTCAATTTGCATAAAGCCATTTTTTTCAAATCCATCTAGTTGTTCTTTTGAAATAGGTGCCTGATCATCCTTTGACCTGTCCGTGTGAATGACAGGGTCCTGTCGCTCCAAAATCTTCGGTGTGTCATTTTCTCTTGAAGGATAAAGATCTTTCATCATTTTATACACTCCTAATCAAAAATTTTCACTCTTCAGATCGAAACATATTATATCTTTTTACTGGCAGATAATAGGAAATCCCCTCACATAACGACATACTACCACTTTTAATTAAATTGTAAACACCTAATATAGGAAAGTTTTAAAATAATAGGAAATCTTATCGGATTACGTCAGCGGTTCTTTAAAAAAATTGTCAAATAAAAAAGGCTTCTGCTCCCGTGGGCAGAGGCCTTTTGCATGTTTTAATCCTTCAAGTTACATCGCATTTTATCCGTTTTTGTCAAAAGCAAGATATCTTTTTGGCGGGAAGCGTAACTGCAGTCCTAAAGTTTTAAAAAAGCCAATGTATATGATCCTTCAGGCTACTCAACTATCGACAATTACTTATCTCATTATTTTCTTCAGTGATACCTATCCTTTTTTTCCTCAAATGGATATAACTTCAGCTCTTTTGCTTCTTCCGCGTGATTGGTAATGATTTCGTCCAGTAATTGCCCTGCTTCTTTACCTTTTGCATCGATTCCCACGTTTTCTGCGGTTTGGTTTATTTTTGCATCGCGAATGTCCTCCGTCAGGGTATGGCTATTTTTACCGTCCGTTTCAACTCCTAATTCAGCAGCTTCTTCCTTCAGTGAAATTTCCATTACTTCTATTCTTATCTGTTCCAAGTCCTTTCCTTCTGTTTCGATTCCTAATTTATCAGCTCTATGGTTGATAATAGTTTCTTGAACTTCCTTCGCTAAACTGACAGTATCTTTGCCATTCGTTTCCAGACCGAGTTCTTCGGCCTTTTTCGTAACCTTTGCATGATGTACTTCATCTTTTATTTTCTCTATATCTTTTCCTTTTGTTTCAATCTCAAGCTCTTTGGCAGCCTTCATAATAGTTGCTTCAAAAATTTCCTTTGCCAGCGCAGCCATGTCTTTATCCTTTGTTTCAATACCCAGTTCCTCTGCTCTTAGCTTCATTAATGCCTCATTGTGATGAAAGGTATCTACTTGTTTAGCCGGATGTTCATCCTCCTTCTTCCATATCCTTCCATCATCATGACCTATTGATGCTATTGCTCCCTGTGCTCCCAAGCCTAATGTGAGCACAAAAATCAATATAATAAAGAAACCTCTTTTCATATTCATTACCCATTCCTTTCTGATGACCATATTTTTATAATCATAGCTTTCCCGGAATACAGTGAAAAATGAGTGAAATCTTTAAATGGTCCTTAGAAAACTTGGCTTATATCACGAGTGCTTACGTCTGAATTCATATAATAAATAAGCTTTCTTTTTTTAAAACTGCCAATAATACCTGTCTTGCCCAGACTTTGTCGAATTAATGTTTAACTTTCTTGTTTACAGGTAATAAATGGAATAAATATGAATAGGGTGGAGTGATCACAAATGAAAAAAATACTTAAAGGCTTGGGAACTATCATGATTCTCTCTTTCGTTCTAGCGGCATGCGGTGACAGTGATGAGGTACAAGATCCACCAACAGGGGATTCCTCCAGCGAAAACCAGCAGGAAACAGATGAAAATAATAATACAGGCATGGATAATAATGCTGAGGACGGTTCTGATAATACGGAATCAGGAACGAATGGTGAAACCGATGCAAATACAGACAACACCACTGCTGAGAACCCATATAATTTTAAAGAATTTAATGTAGAAGCAGATGTTGAAGGAACTCAAGACGCAGTCGATGTAGACTATGAATATGAACAAAACGAAGTGGAAGCATCTTTCGAGGATCAACAAGCAGGTGTCAATTTATCAGGTGATGAAGCAATGCAGGAGCTAGACTCCATTTTCTCTAGTTTTAACTTCGATCAGAATACAGCAGCAGAAGACATTTTTCAAGAAGTGTTAGAAGCATTTAATATTCCCGATGATGCACAGGAAGTCGAACTGGATATTGAATTTAACGACGGAACTGAGATAGATTATGATAAATAAATAATATAGAAGGCAAGCGCAGAGATCCGCTTGCCTTCATCAATTTCTAACTACAGAATTTTATTTAAAAATTCTTTTGTCCGCTCAGAATGCGGATTTGTAAACAATTGGTCCGGATCTCCTTCTTCCACAATCATGCCATCATCCATGAATAGTACACGGTCGCCTACTTCCCTGGCAAACCCCATTTCATGTGTGACAACAAACATTGTCATCCCTTCATCAGCCAATTGCTTCATAACTTCCAATACCTCACCGACCAGCTCAGGATCGAGTGCCGAGGTCGGTTCATCAAACAGCATCATTTTCGGTTCCATAGCAAGCGCACGTGCAATTGCCACACGCTGCTGCTGACCGCCAGATAACTGTTGTGGATATTGATCTGCTTTGTCACTTAGACCTACTTTTTCCAAAAGTTTCATTCCACGATCCCGTGCTTCATCCCTACTGATTTTACGCACTTTTTGTGGTGCAAGCATAATATTTTCAATAACAGATTTATGCGGAAACAAGTTGAACTGCTGGAACACCATACCAACTTCAGTACGAACCACATTAATATCTGTTTTCGGGTCTGTTAAACTATCTCCATCAACAATCACTTCTCCACTGGTAATTGATTCCAGCATATTTAAACAACGCAGGAATGTACTTTTACCAGAACCACTCGGGCCAATAACGCAAACAACTTCTGATTGCTGAATTTCGCAATCAATCCCCTTAAGTACTTCGTGATCCCCAAAATTTTTGTGTAAATCCTTAACTGTAATCATTAAATATCCAACCTTCTTTCTATAATGCGCAAGACAAAGGAAAGTGTCAATGTAATAGCAAGATAGAATACAGCAACTGCTGTATATATTTCTACTGCGTTAAAATGGTTTGACGCAATCACCCTTCCCTGAAACATAAGTTCCGGAACGAGAATGACGGATAAAAGCGATGTATCTTTAATACTAATAATAAACTGATTGCCAAGTGGTGGTATCATACGTTTAAATGCTTGCGGCCAAACAATGTAACGCATTGCCTGACGACGCCCTAGTCCAAGTGAACGTCCCGCTTCCATCTGTCCTTTATCCACGGACTGTACTGCACCACGAACAATTTCCGCTATATAAGCACCCGAATTCAGTGCAATTACCAAAATACCTGCTGTCACTGACTCCATATTGTATCCTGTGATTAACGGAAGTGCGAAAAACACCCAAATCGCCTGTACGAGAACTGGACTGCCACGTATAATTTCAATATAAATGCTAGAAATTCCATAAATAATTTTTTTATCAGAAATACGGCCAAGCCCGAAAATGGCACCTAAAATAAACCCAATCAAAAGCCCTGCTACTGAAATTAGCAAGGTATAATATAGACCAGTACCCAACTGGGGCAAAAAGTCTACTACACCTGCCCAATTAAAATTCCCCATTATTGTTTCACCTCATTTGAACCCCTTGGCTTACCATCAATACATTCTGTGAAAGCCTTAGTTTTTATACTTTAATAATTGATTACAATTTAAAAATAAGGCTTATCTGTCTAAACGGAGATAAGCCTTAGCCTGTTCGTTATTTTCTTTGAAGCATACCTCTAAGTTGTTTTATTGTGAGTGATTCTACTATTCTCCTGAACCGAACCATTTTTCATAAAGCTCGTCGTATGTGCCATTATCACGCAATGTTGCTAAAGCGTCGTTAATCGCTGTTACCAATTCTTCATTCCCCTTTGTAATGGCAATACCATAATCCTCAGCTTGATACAATTCGCCGACTACCTTTAAGCTACCTTCTCCTGATGTTTGAATATAATATCGAACGTTTGGATCATCATACAGAACAGCATCTGAACTTCCATTTTCAACGGATAAGTAAGCTTGATCCAGTTGTTCATATTCATTTGGCTCGGCACCTTCAATATTCTCTTTAATATAAGCTGAACTTGTTGAGCCTAAGCGGGTGGCAATTGTTTTTCCTTCTAAGTCTTCAATCCCCTGAATGTCTTCGTTATCAGCAGGGACTCCGATAGCCAGACCGGACTCAAAATAAGGTTCACTATAATCGATTGCCTGTTTTCTTTCTTCCGTGATACCAATTCCTGCAATCGCAATATCGAATTGCCCTGTCTGTAATCCAGGAATGATTCCATCGAAATTGGTTGTTTCCATTTCAATTTCAAAACCTGCTTCTTCTGCAATGGCGTTTATAAGGTCTACATCAAAACCTACAAGTTCTCCATCTTCCATAAATTCAAATGGCACAAAGGAATTATCTGTTGCCACTGTATATGTGTCTTCCAATTCGCTTCCGTCAGCACTTTCCCCCTCCGCATCGTTTTCTGCATCGTTTGTATCATCTCCTGATCCGCATGCTGCCAATAGGAGAATAAGTGCAAATAATAATATTGCAGCTTTTACATTCCATTTTTTAAAATTCATTAAAATACCCCCTGTTTTTTTCGTATAAATTCTCTGAAAAGAACGATTTTAATCGTAATATTTTAATAATACCAAAAAATAAATTTTTAGACAAAACGGATTTTTTAGGTATTTCAGAGGATGAACAAGCCCTTAACTGCAAATAAATATCCAAAAGGGAAACAAACGTACATATCATCCAAATAACGAAAGAATGCTATCAAATTCAGTCATAAAAAAGTAACAATACGTTCGGAACAGACTGTCACACCCTATTTAAAAAATCGTAAACTTTTACATGCCCTTTTCATAAATTTTGTTGCTCCTTAACGTCGCAATTGATATAAAAGACGACGTAACTTAACAGTGACTTCCTCTCATCCTTTACAAAATGGGTGCTATTCCAGCGCTGCTAAAAAAACACTCGCTTTCCACGGGGAACGCTTCAGCCTCCTCACTCGCAAAGCCCGCTCGCTGCGGGGTCTTCAGACTGTTCCTTTCCCGTAGGAGTCTCGCATTTTTTTAAGCAGCTTAGAATAGCTTAGAATAGCTCTCTGTTTAAGAGAGAAAACGTCCATGAAACATAAATTCCATGAGCTTTATCCTTTCTATAATCAGAACACCACTCCAAGCGTAGGCAGAATGCGTAGACTCCTGTGGGAATAGCACGAGTCTGAAGACCCCGGAGGAAGCGTTCTTTGCTTCTGAGGAGGCTGAAGCCGTGCCCACGGAAAGCGAAGTATTCTGCCGAAGCGATTGTGATAGCACTCGGGTTCAAAAAAAAATGGAAGAAGCAAAATCACGATAAAGTTACTTCGTCTTTTATATCTTTTGTGTCAAAAGCAACAGGTATTTTGGTGGGACGAGTAATCGCAGTCCCAGATCTTTTGATGGGGCGAATAATCGCAGTCCTAATCTTTTAGAAAGCAGCCTTCTGCAATACTAAAAAACACGCACACAAGTCATTAGCCTGTGTACGTGTTTGATTTGTTAATTAATTAAATTCCTTCATATTATCAGCCCAGTTGGTAAAGTTATTGACAACATTATCTAAAAAGGAAACTGTCTGTTCATCTGACAGATTACCGGAATCGTCTATTTTTTCATGAACAGAACCGACAAATACTTCATTACCAGGTAGTGTCAGCGCCCCTACACCAGGTGCGTTCAAAATTTCACGAAGATGCAATTGAGCTTTTACTGTACCCAGTCCGCCCATGGATGCTCCGACTATCATTGTCGGTTTATTAACCATTACTTTATCTACTCTGGAGAACCAGTCAATTGCATTTTTCAACATACCGGAAATGGATCCATTGTATTCCGGGGTCGCAATTAAAATTCCGTCACTGTTTTTGATTCTATTCTTAATCTCATTAACAATTTCAGGTGAGTTCAATTCCTCATCCTGATTATAGAAAGGAAGCTGATCGATCGGCAAAATTTCTATATCTATTTTTCCCTCATATCTTTTTTGCATAAACGTTGTAAGCTGCATATTATATGAATCTTTCCTGTTACTTCCTACCATTGCTACTATCTTCATGCTTGAATTCCTCCAATATATTCTGATTTGATTAACATGATTATTTTTATCAAAATAATAAGGATTTATCAAGAAATCTGATTTCAATCTAGGATAAATAACTCTTTCATTAAACAATAACCCCCTATAAGCCAGGGTATACATTAGTCTGCCTGACTTTCTACATATTCCTGTTCCTCTTCTGCACTTAGTATTCCTGTTGCTTTCCCTACTGTTCCATCCTGCAAATCCCATATGCTGTTATGGTCCTCATCCACACTTGTAAAATTTCCAGCTTCCCACTTTTTTAAAATATCCTTGTATACAGATTCATGCTCTACATTCGCTTGCTCTAAACCATCCAACAGCCATGTGATACGCTGGGGGTGGATTTCATAGAACCCCCACTTTTTATCTGCTTTTATCTTTTGGTGGGACATGCCATGAATATATTCCTGATATGTACGATCTGTTAATTCATCCTGCTGCTTAGACATTCCAAATGGATTGAGACCCGCTTCCGTATATGCTGCTAAATCGTCTTCTGTAATTACTCCCTCAATTTCTTCTCTTTGGGAAACAAGCTCTTCCTGTTCCGTTCCTTGTTCAGATTCTGTCTTTTCCTTTGCTTCTGTTTTATTTTCTTCTGTTGCTGTTGTTTTATCTGGTTCTTCATCTTCCAGCCAACTATACGCTCCCCAACCTGCAAACCCCAGCAGAATAAGAGAGGAAATTATAAGAATCGATGCTTTCTTCATTTGTCCCCACCTCCTGTCTCTATTTAGAAACATTACCTACTACACTAAGTCTTTATTTCATTTATGTATTGTTTGTTCAATGGTGGTCTACTTCTATTAATCGATGATATCTTAACGCTTTAAAATCCTCCCCCTCAATAATCCCATACTCATCCTGTTCATGGATAAATTGAAAACCTTTTGACTCATAGAAAGGGATACCTTTTCTGTTTCCTTTTGTAACGTTTACCCATTGCTCTTTCGCGCCGTATTTTCTCAATTCTACCGTAACAGCATTCAGAATCCTCGTACCTAATCCTTCTTTTCTACGGGAAGGGTCTAAATACAAAGTAAAAAGTTCTCCATGATTTTCGCTGATCATGCCGCCAACTCCAGCCCCGATTACTGTGCCGCCATCAAGTGCAACAATCCAGCCATTCCACTGTTTGTTCGTTTCTGTTACTTCTTTTAATAACCTTTCGCGTGTATAAAATTCCTTAATCATTCGCTCGATGTATTGCCGTGATAGTAAATCTCCATACGTTGCCCAATAGCTGTCTATACATACTTTTGCAATTCCATCTACATGTTCTGATGTCGCTTTTTGAATGGATATCATTCGAAGTGAACTCCTTTACTTATCTTAGTTTAAGAGCTATACAATAATTTGCTTATCCTGGAAAACTTTTGCGGGCTTCTTGATGAGGTAAAATTTGAAGAGGCAATGCCAGTTAAGTGAACCCCAAAGTCAAGTGTATTTCCAACTGTGCTATACCAAGAGATAATAGAAGATCATTACGTTCCAATTGAAAATAGTACAGCTTTTCCCCATATTCTTCAAATTATTTGCTTAACGCACATAACATCGGTTTTATTTATAAATTATTAGTTCAAGGTGAGAAACGAGCATTCAAAAATCCAATGTGATAAATAAAAACGAATCTGGTTTCTTTATGAAATCAAATTCGTTCTTTAGATTTTTATTGGTAATTATTTCTTTTATTTTTTCGCTTATTTAAAAGCTTCCTCACCATTGGATAAATGATTGGTCCATATTTAATAAGTCTTCTTAATAATCGTCCCATTTTTTCTCCTCCATTAATAAGGATTAATACTTACATAGGTTTATATTTCCTTTAATAAGAGGATTTTAAACAAAAAAGAATCAGGTTTTTTGTATTACTGTAATTCCACCGAAATAATATATACCTGCTTATAGTTGGCTATTCTCCTGAAATCACCTTCTGTCTTTATATTGGTATATATTTCATCTGAATGCGCTCCATTTCATCTTACATTATGAATTCAGCCCTAGATGTACCTGAACATATTTTATTCAGTTGAATTGTCACGATGAAGCTTATACATTTTCTTTAGTGTTTCGTTAATATTGTTCAAGCTTACAAGTACAAACCCCAACATAATAAAAGTTACAATTTCTCCAGTAACAAAAGACAGGAGACCGAGCACCAGTATGTAAAAAATATACCACCCATTACCCATTCTCACCATTCCTACCTCCCACGTGGCACAAAACCTTTAGAAAACTTGGTATTTGCTATAGGTTAGGTGAAAGCACATAAGCCCGCACTTATGCAGTAAGAAAGTTGTATGCTTTCTTAACTGCTAAAATATGTCCGTTAAAACCCTTATCACGAACCTCGGTAAGTAAATAAGAATCTCAAAAACACTCCCCAATAGATCGAAAATCCACCATCTATCTTTTCGCTTTTTTTCCTTCTCCATTTGAATCACCTTCCATTATAATCCCAAATCAAAATATCATAAAGACACTGCATAGACAGCTATCTCCTTATCCCATTTAATAATTTTCTTTTCCAATTTCATACCAATTCGCTCAGCAACTCTGATTGAGGGCTGGTTATTAACATCGATTAAAGAAATCATCTTTTTCAGTCCCGATTTTTCAAGACCAAACTTTTTACAAGTCAGCGCTGCTTCGGTAGCATACCCATTTCCCCACACACTGCGTTTAAAAAGATAGCCGATCTCCATTTCTATGACGCCATCCACTTTTTGCAGAACAATCCCGCACTGGCCCAGAAATTCACCAGTTTCTCTATGTTCAACAATCCAAAGTCCTGTGCCATAACTGGTATAATTTTTTATATTCCAGTTAATCCATGCTTTTGTTTCCTTTTCATTTTTCGTAGAAGGGTAGTATCTCATAGCAATTGGATCGGAAAATATCTCTAATAGATTTGCGGTGTCATCCTGTCTCATTTTTCTTAAATTTAAGCGTTCCGTACTTAGGACATATGTATGTTCCATCTCGTACTTTACCTCCAGTATGAAAATGACTTTAACGATGCTAATCTGAACAATAGAAACAATGGAAATAGAAAATGGGAGCCTCATCAGCCCCCCTGAAACATTCAATAACTTCAATCATCCCTGTTATCTTTCTCCATATATTCCTGTATCTTTCTCTCTTCCCAATCCGGTCCAAATAATCCGAATGAAGCTACTGACAGTCCGTGGGATACGAGCCCAATTCCCCACCCCAGAAGTGGATATACAAACCACCAATGCTGAGCAGCGTCATAGTTCATTAAGTTAATGATAATAAACATCGTATTTACGAGGATATAAACCGTTAAATGAATATAAAATGCCTTCAGATTTTCCACTCTTTTTTTCGCCCGCATATACTTTTTATCTTCTTCCATTTTCACACCTCCTGTTTCTTCATAAGTTTATTATATTTATTTTCATTCATACGTTATTTTATCAGTTCTTACATAATCCCTTCCTCCGAATCAGGAAACAAACCATGCATCCTAACTTAATGTATAATATATTCATCCAAAAATTAGCCGATTTTCATGATGTTTTCATTGTTTCTTGTACTTTCAAAACCATACGCAATGTATGTAAAATATGACCATCGAAGTTATCTTCGAATTCAGAGTCCACTTCAAACCCTTTTGCCTGATAAAAAGTTTTACCGATTTCATTGTTTTTCTCCACATTTAAGTGAACCTCTTTCACTCCTGCAAATTTCTGGATACCTTTATAAAGTAAAGCAGTTCCGATACCTTTCCCCTGGTACTCTGGATATAAATAAATGGCGCCAAGTTCCACTTCTCCCTCATCATTTACGTTTGAAAAATTTGCAAAGCCAACAATTTTCCCGATATCCTCTGCCACGAAAAGATTTGTATGCTTCAGTCGTCTTTTCATAGTTTTATCACTGTACGCATTTTCAAGGAATTTTTTCTGGATTTCAATTGGAATGATTCCAGCATATGTTGCGTTCCAACTCGTTTTTGCAACATGCCGCACCTGAATTATATCCTTTTTACGCATCTTACGAATGACAAACCCCATATCCCCATCACCCCCACACACGTATAAATATATTCTAATATTTTTAACAATTATAACATCAATTATTCCTCCTGTGCTATGCGTTTTCTATTAGAAAAGCATTTCGCTTGACGATGTTTCTATCTACGATACAGACAAGACGACAAGCCTGTTTGAATGTCCACACAGGATCTCCTTTCTCTTAATATACTGCTACAAGGTGCGAAAGGAGAGTCATAATGAATAGATATGAAAAGATAGGCTTAATTGTATTGCTGGCAGGAACGTTTGTATTGCTTGTTTTTATGAGCACCAACCTGCTTGATTCTCCTGATTCTGGTGAAAATAATGAAGAACAGGAAGAGAATGAATCCGGAAACGATAACAAAGACCTTTACTGGGGTGTTGATTCCGCAAGCTATACCGATGAAAATTTATTCGCATGTGTGGTTGACAATTTTGGCGAACCAGAAGTGTGGGGACGCTATTTAGGGGATCGCGAAGGTGTCTCTGCTGGAATGGATGCTGAAGAAATAGATTATTTGCATGAAAATGGCGTGCAGGTTCTTATTATATATAACCACGTTAATGATGCAACAGGCTATGACCATGGTGTTAATCATGCAAATGAAGCAATTGCAATGGCTGAGGAAATAGAAATACCTGAGGGTGTTGCAATTTTTGGTGATATTGAACCCAGTTATCCGATAGACAGTGCTTTTATCGAAGGCTGGTATGAGACTTTAAAAGGCTCCGCTTATGAGCCTGCATTATACGGTGTTTTTAATGAGGAAAGTGATCTGATGGAAGCCTATCATGCTACCGGTGAAGAAGTACAAGAGAATACCATCGTATGGACTGCATACCCACAGGAAGAAATCACTACAAAAAAGAATGCCCCTGAATTTAACCCACAAGGTCCTGACAGTGCCATGCTGTATGGTTGGCAATACGCTATCGATGCAGAAACGTGTAACATTGATACAAATTTATTCACGGATGATATGATCGAATATCTGTGGTAGCATCCCTCCAGGCGATACACCAACTGAATTTTGTTGAAAGAATAAGGATAGCGATCCTTGTGGTGATTGCTATCCTTATTGTATATACTGAAGTTTTTCCATCATTACATTCATTCCCAATAATCCGGATCCGCCATCCGCATCTCTTCAACTACATCATCTAAATCGGCAGGTGTTATCACGAATATTGGATAATCTTCTGCTGCATCCTTCGCTACCCTATGAAAAAACCGGGTGCTCCCCTGAAACTCTTCATCCATCAGCATAAGACACCCATCGCTTTTATCGACAAGCCACATATCTTTCGCCTTGAATTGAAATGCTCCCTTGTAATCACCCTGATAGATAGGCTTGTAGAAATCAACCACTGAAATAATCTCCTGATACTTTTCCTGCAGCGCTTCCGGCCAGCGTGATTCCTGGTTTTCAAACGGCGGAAAAATAGCTATATTTATATCATATTCTTCTTTCAAATCCAAAACGACTTCCGCTGTCCATAATTCTACACCCATTTGCCCGGAAATTAAAACCCATTCCAGCCCTTCCTCGATAAAGCCTCTTAACCTTTTTTCCATTGCGGCTTTAATAAATGATATTCTGGGATCGTCTTCCTTAAATATATTTAGTTCCATTGGTTTATACCCTGTTACGGTTAAAATTCTCATATGTAATACCACACCTCTTCTAGTAAACCTGACTTACCGCCTAAGCCTGACCATACGGCTAAGTTGCATATAATATTTGCTTGCTATTAAAATTTAGAAGCTGGCAGATTTCATGCCAGCTTCCTCCTTAAATTAACACCATTTATTCGGTTTATTCCAATGATGCGACCCATGGTTGCCGTGATTTCCATGATGACCTGGTGACATAGTTCCGGCTATCTGGCCCTTATGTCCACAGCCTGGAAGAGCCTGATTACCGTACCCTGCGTTCTGCCCCATTCCTGGCGACATTGCTCCTCCTACCTGGCCGTTTTGTCCCCAGCCTGGAGCCCCTTGATTACCGTATCCTGGGCCCTGTCCCATGCCTGGTGACATTGCTCCTCCTACCTGGCCACCCGGACCTGATGGAACATTGAATGATCCTCCATACTGATCCACACTGTTCGTGGTATTTTGGACAGAAGTGGAATGAGGGTAAACATGTTGATTTTTAACTGTATGATGATTCATCACGGTCGTATGGCTCGGATGGACATGCTCCACAACACTTTCCGAATACTGATTAACACAATTATGCTTTGTCGGATGCACAATCTGCTTCGGAGGGCATCCACAATTCGGTCTAGGACGATGTCTCATATAAAATCCCCTTTCCTGTAATAGGTTCACTATTAACCTATGGCAAAAGCATAAGGGATGTATAAGCCATGTACCTATTTTCTAAAAAAATACCTAATCTGACAGCACCAACACGTTAATTTAAAACATATCCAAGCATTGACAAGTCAGGAATAAACAACATAATTATAAATAACAACCAGCTAAATTCATAATGAGCGTAAAAATACAGACTTGCTACGAGAACGGTTAACCCTTCTATATGCAAAAAAATTTATTCTAAAACACTCCCCCTTCAGAAGCTCAAGTGAACCAGCATCTTCTTTTTCCTTTCTAAAATTGCAAGCTAAATTGCCTAAAGTGGTGAATTCCAGTCCCATGTCTCACCAGATTCTTTTGCCGAAGTACATCAACTGCTTCTTCAACTTCTTCTAAAATACCGGCTTCTATTCCTAACTGATTATGGGAGCCATAAACCTTCATAATTTTAGGTAAACGTGCAATTCTCTCTAATGAATTTACTAAATCTGACGGATTTGTAGTTGGATAAAATGCATAAATAGGAGTCCCTGTGTACAATAAATCTCCTGTAAACAAGTAGCCTTTCACATTGTCCAAAATACAAATATGGCCTGGAGAATGACCTGGTGTATGGAGGATTGTTAATGAACGATTCCCAATATCAATGATTTCTCCATCTTTCAATAATCCAGTTGGTTTTCCCTGAAACGGTTTATATGTAGCTGGATCAAATGAGGCTGGTGCCGGTTTTGTAATGTCACGTCCAATATCTTTTCTTATCTGTTCAATCGGCAGCCCTTTAATCCCATTCACTAGCCAATCTTCCTCCGCTTTATGCACATATATCTCAGTGAATTCACCATGACTTCCGATATGGTCCACATGAACATGTGTCGTAATTACAATAATAGGTAGTTGCGTCAATTGCTCCGTAATTCTTTTTATATAATCAATTCCAAGACCAGTATCGATCAACACTGCTCTTTCCTCACCAATCAGTAAAAAGGAATGTACTTTTTCCCAATGACCATATTCACTAATCGCAAATGTTCTATCATCAATCTTCTGTACCGTAAACCATGTATCAATAATTTGCTGCATATATCCACTCTTTTCTAATAAGCTGTACACTTTTGATTTACGTAATTAGTTAATCGGAAGTTCCGTCTAATAATACTGGAAATTATATAAATTTATTAACTTTTTCTATTCTGTTCTTTCAATAAATCCCTAATCTCTGTTAAAAGCTGCTCCTGTGCATCTATTTCTGCTCCTTCCTCTTCCTCTTCCAATTCTTCTTTTTTACGCTTGAATTTCATTAGCAATTGAATAAAAAGGAAAATAGAAAAGGCAATAATAAGAAAGTCAAAAATAGACTGAATAAAATTACCGTATAGTACCTCTGCATTGCCGACTTTAATCATCAATCCGGTGAAATCAATACCACCTAATAATATCCCCACCAATGGCATAATAATATTATCAACCAGAGACGTGACAATTGCGCCAAAGGCTCCGCCAATAACAACAGCGACAGCAAGATCCATGACATTTCCCTTGAAAGCAAATTCCTTAAAATCATTCCACATGTCCAACAACTCCTTTATGCGTGTATTATAACAAAATAGTATGTGCTTTTCCCGATTATTATAAGTAATGTCTTTAGAAAACATAGCTTTTCGCCAAGCCCTTATGGCGAAAGGCCAAAGCCCGCACTTATGCAGTAAGAAAGTTTTATACTTTTGTATGAAAACAACTGTTATTAGAACGGGAAAAGCTATTCAATATAACCACTATGAAATAAGATTATGCCTTTTTCTGCTTGGCTCTTTTCGTAAATTTTGTTCCTCTTTAACGTCGCATTTGATATAAAAGACGACGTAACTTGAAATTATGGTTGGTGGGATTACTCGCTACGGAAATACACTACGCTGGTTAGCGTACTGCAACTTATCGCATTTATTTATTATTTGGTTTAAGTCACGTAATAGTTATGCACTTTTAAGATAGTTGATTGGAGCGGAGGACCGTTGACTCCTGCGGGAAAAGCAACAGCTGAAGATCCCGCAGGAAGTGGTTTTTGCTTCCGAGGAAGCTGAAGCGTTGCCCGCGGAAAGCAACGGTCCGCAGCGGAAATCGACATAGCAGTTACGTCGCCTTTTATATCTTTTGCGGCAGAAGCAACATATCTTTCGATGGGACGAGTAATCGCAGCCCCAATCTTTTCGAGGACAGCTTTCTGGTTAAATTAGCTGTTTTCATAATAGATGGTGGCGGCAAGTTCTTAGCCGCCATGTTGGTTTCTTAACTGCCAACGAAAAAAACGCAGGAGCTAATACGGAAAGTCAAACGAAGGTTATTTTTTTCCTTCCTAAATAAAAAGACAGCCAAATGGCTGCCTTTGTTCATTACATGTCATGATGCGGGTTTCTTTTTTGTCTTGAATGATTCGCGTTTTTCACCTTTTTCGAGCCGCTCAATGGCTCGCCATAAGGCTGCTGAGGACTTTGTGGCAAATTCGGATGTTTCTGCTGTTTCGGTCCTTTTGGTTTTCCACCCATTGCTTTTTCCTCCTTCCTGACACACTGCTAGTTTCTGGGGGAAGATGAGAAATTATTCAGTCACAGCATGGAAGGGATATCCGAAACTGCTGTTGGAAATGCATAGGTCACTTTTTTCAGGTCGGCCGTTTTTAATTGCAATTGAATCGCCATTGCAAAATAATTAATCAACTCGTCTGCTTCTCCGCTGATTATATGCGCTCCCAAAATTTGATCGGAATCCCTATCTGTAATGATTTTCACACCTGCCGTGTCGTCATTTGTATGCTTATATGTGAACCAATCTGAAATATCCATGTAGTTCACATCCGTATTGTATGAGGATTCTTTCGCCTCTTTTTCTGACATGCCTGCCATTGCCAGTTTTGGTGTAGAGAAAACTACAGAAGGAACACCGGTATAATCTGTTTCTTTCTGATTCCCATGCAGAATATTCTTTGTAACTGCTGTTGCTTCTACATGAGCTACAGGTGTTAATGGCGACCCTTTTGTATCTGCAGCATCTCCGGCAGCATAGACAGCTGGATTACTCACACTCTGCATAAACTCATTGACGGTAACACCGCTTTTTTCGTAAGTCACATTTGCTTTATCCAGATGCAGGGCTTCTATTTCCGGTACACGTCCACCTCCATGGATAACAATATCACCTTCCAAGCTTACTATCTCTCCGTTTTTGTCTGCTTTTATCGTATAACTACTTTCATTTTTTTCAATTGCTTGAACGGAAGCATTCAAATGAACATGAATTCCGATGGCTTCAGACTTTTTAACAAGCTGGTCTACAAGATCCGGATCAAATTCTTTTAACGGATGTTCTCCCCGCTGGACAATGTGGACCTCACTTCCAGCCATCGCGGCAATATGAGCAAATTCAAAGGAAATATAACCGCCTCCAACAAAAATAATCTGCTTTGGAAGTTCATCCATTTCCAGGAATTCATCACTGTATGTGAGGTGCTCGGCCCCATCGATTGGTAAGGAAGCAGGCTTAGCACCTGTGGCAACAACTATTTTCTCTCCCCATAACATCTCATCTTCTACCCGGAGTTCGTTTTCACTGACAAACTCAGCCTTTCCATGGAAGGTTACTACTCCTGTTTTCTTCAGACTTTCTTCTTTTGCCTCCGGAACGGGATCCGTAAATGAACGTTTGAATTCAATTAACTCTTTCCAGTTTATATTACTAGCTGGCTCAAGACCATTTCCTTCCATGCGTTTATTCTTATCAATGATGCTGGTCGCACTTGCAAGAACCTTCTTCGGGTTACACCCCCGCAATGGGCATGTTCCGCCATATCCCCGTGAATCAATAATCGCTGCTTTCAAACCTTGTACTGCACATTTATTTGCAATATCTGACCCACTTGGCCCTGTACCTATCACGATAACATCAAATTGTTTAGACATTCTAAATTACTCCCTTCACTTAAGGTGATTTCCCTTATTATTTTCAATTAAACGAGTAAAAAAAGTTTTTTTAAAAAAAGGTGTATATTTTTAGATGCATGTGTTATACTAGGTTTAACTTATTGATGTTCGGTAAGCAATACAAGATACACGTAATAACTTTTAAGAGTAATTATCGTCTTGAATTATTACTCAGAACAAAAATAGTAATAAATGTGCTAGAAAGCACTTGGAGGAATTTCACATGAACACAGGTTCAGTAAAATGGTTTAACGCAGACAAAGGCTTCGGTTTCATCGAAGTTGAAGGTGGAGACGATGTATTCGTACATTTCTCAGCAATTCAAGGCGAAGGTTTCAAAACGTTAGAAGAAGGTCAATCTGTTTCTTTCGATATCGAAGAAGGAAACCGTGGACCACAAGCAGCTAACGTTGTTAAAGAAGCGTAAGCTAACGAATAAAAAGACTCTTCTCACTTGATGAGAAGGTCTTTTTTTAATGACTTTATCCATATTAAAAAACCTTTCCAGCAAAATGGAAAGGTTTTTTAATTTTTATTTTGTAAATTCATCTGTTAGTACAGTAACAATCTGTTTCTTACGTGATACCACACCTTTAAGAAGTGCACGGTTGTTCTCATCCAAGGATGCATCAAATCCTGATTCTACTTTTCCTTTTCCATCACCAAGTGCAAGCACCTCGGAATCATTGTTTAAAATGTCGGTTACAACGAAAAGGAATAGATCAAGCTCTTTATCTTTGATGATTTGTGCAATTTCTGTATCCAGATCTGCCTGGAATGCATAAATTTTACTTGCATCCACGGTGTTTACTTGTGCTATTTCAACTTTTGCATTCCCCATCGAGAATTCTTTTGCATCCATTGTCAACAATTCCTGAACAGATTTATCACTCACATCCGCTCCTGCCTGTAGCATTTCCAGACCATATGTTTCCAAGTTGACACCGGCAATTTCTGCCAGTTCATAAGCCGCATCAATATCTTCCTGTGTACATGTTGGAGATTTCAGTAACAATGAATCAGAAACAATAGCTGACACTAATAGTCCGGCCATCTCTTTGGAAATTGCTACATTGTTCTCTTTGTACATTTTATTTAAGATAGTAGCAGTACAGCCGACCGGCTCTGCACGGAATAAAAGCGGTTCCCTTGTTTCAAAGTTGGATACACGATGATGGTCAATCACTTCAGTAATTCGTACGTCTTTGATGTTATCAACACTTTGTTGGAATTCGTTATGGTCAACGAGAATTACATCTGTATTTTCCTCCACTTTTTCAATCAGCTGTGGTGCTTCCACACCGAAATAATCCAATGCGAATTGGGTCTCTTTGCTAACACCACCAAGTCTTGCCGGCTCTGCATTAACTCCCAGTTTGTTTTTTAAATCAGCATAGACAAGCGCTGAAGCAATTGTATCAGTGTCCGGACTTTTATGGCCGAAAATTAACGTTTTACTCATGGATATTCTCCTCTTTTCTTCGTATATATGTAGGAATTATTAAAAAAATCGGCTTCTCGCCAATATACAGTAAGAAAGATTTATACTTTCTTACTTGCCTATAAAAATTCTATCATAACTACTATAACTGTACAATGTGAATACCAAGGAAGCTTTAACGCTCTCCCTCGTACCAGTCGGTAACTTTTTTCACTATGTCGGTATTCTGCACTTCCTCGGCACTAAATCCCCCAATGTCTACCACTTTTATGTGGGCACCTTCATCATTTTGCAATTTCACAACACAATAACCCTCCAACTTTGAAGGTAAAATTTCCAAAATGGCCTCCCTGGAATATAGTTCATAGATTTTTAATATATCGCCTTCTTCCAGGTCCCAGTCCGATGACTCCTCCGTCTTTTCGTACAGCACACCAGACTGCTGGGGTTCAGCACCCAGTGGTCTCCTCAGATGTTCAACTTCCCTGTGCCTGGCATTGAGTTGACGCAACAATTTAATAACCTCGGCTAAACCAATCAATACCATGCCTAAGACGACTGCTCTTCCAGCGACCGGCAAGAAAATTGCCCATTCCATTGTCACTCCTTCATTTCCTAAACCAGTATAGCTCGTGGAGTTTGCCATATTATAAGCCGAGAAAACACCAGTAATAATCACAACAATCCCAATAACAAATAATATTTTTCCTATTATATTCCCCTGCATACGCCACACCCCCTCCATGTTTATTTCGTTATTCTGGCGATTTTTCCTTCCAGAGTAATCAATAAATTTTACATTTGAGTATTTTATTTTTATATTAATGCTAGGGCAAATATAAATGGAGGGATTTAGATGAGTACACAGTTTGAATACACAAGAAATACCTTTTTGGATTTTGCAGGAAATCTCGATGAAAAAACGGCCGATAATCAGGCAAGATATTTCAATAACACAATTCGCTGGCACGTGGGACATGTACTTGTAACAGCAGAAAGTTTACTTTTTGGCTATCCGAAGCAATCTACAAACTTCCCAAAAGAATACGAGGCACTTTTTGGCACTGGAACAAGACCTGCTGACTGGTCAATTGAACCACCTGCACTGCCTGAGCTTATCAAATTATTAGAAGAGCAAAAGAGACGGGTTCAGGAGCTTTCGGATGATTTTTTTACACAGGATCTGCCGTATACGTTGCCGTTCGGTAATTTTAAAACGTATGGTGATATCTTTAATATGATTCTGCAGCATGAAAACGAGCATCTTGGGAAAATGAAAGCAATGAAACAGGTAGTGACTGCAGATTAATATGGGGGAAAAATTTATTATAATAGGTGCAGGGATATTAGGAGCCAGTACAGCTTATCACCTTGCTAAGAATGGTGCAGAGGTAACTATAGTTGACCGTAAAGATAATGGACAAGCGACAGACGCTGCTGCTGGAATCGTCTGCCCCTGGCTCTCCCAACGACGAAATAAAGCATGGTATCGCCTGGCAAAAGGCGGAGCACGAATTTACCCCGGTCTGATTGAGGAGCTCACCAAAGATGGGGAAACAGAAACCGGTTACGGCCCTGTCGGAGCAATTAGTCTTCATATGGATAAAAAAAAACTTACTGCCATGAGGGACCGTGCAATAAAACGACGGGAAGATGCGCCTGAGATTGGTGAAATTACGCTTTTGGATGAACAGCAGACAAAGGCTATGTTTCCATTAGTGGCAGATGGCTACAGTGCTGTACATGTAAGTGGCGGGGCAAGAGTTGACGGTAGGAAACTCCGTGATGCTCTACTAAGCGGCGCTAAAAAACATGGTGCTTCCGTAGTAAACTCAGAAGCCAGTTTGCTCCATGAAGGTTCTGTCGTGACTGGTGTCAGGGCGAACAATAAAATAATCGAAGCAGATACTGTCATTGCAGCCACAGGAGTATGGATGAATGAATTATTAAAGCCGTTAAATATAGCGTTTGAGGTAATTTCACAAAAAGCACAAATCATGCATGTACAAATGCCATTAATGAATACTTCCGGTTGGCCTGTTGTGATGCCACCCAATAATTCCTATCTACTCTCTTTTGATGATAATCGAATCGTCGTTGGATCCACACATGAAGATAATGTTGGGTTTGATTATCGTGTAACTGCTGGTGGCGTACATGAAATCTTAACAAAGGCACTGGATATCGCGCCAGGATTAGCTGAAAGCACGGTACTTGAAACGCGAGTAGGATACCGGCCGTCCACTCCAGGGTTTTTGCCTGTAATGGGAAAACTGCCCCAATATGATGGGTTGCTGCTTGCCAATGGCCTTGGCGCATCCGGACTGACGATGGGACCATATATAGGTATTCAACTGGCAAAACTTGCACTTGGTAAAGAATTGGAAGTTGACTTAGCTGATTACGATGTAGCAGGTGCTGTAAAGTAGGACAGATTTCTCAAGGGGCCTGCCTGTCCCCTCCCGATTATTAGCAAGCTTGACTTTTCGCCAAACCTTTGTGATGAACAACCGCAGCCTGAACTTATACAGTTAAGAAAGTATTTTATCTTTCTTAACTGCCAAAAAGAGGCTGCCTCCAGCGACAGCCTCTATCAATCTACTATTTAACGATTAGAACCGGACATTCTGCACGCTTCGCCACTTTATGACTTACACTTCCCAAAATCAAGGACTGCAAATCATTCAATCCACGGCTTCCAATCACGACACAGTCACATTCTCTATCCTTCACAAACTCTACAATTTTTGGTCCTGGTTCGCCATGTAAGATATGGGTCCCGAAAACCAAGCCGGAATCCTTCAATAAATCTTTGATCGGTTTAATTTTTTCTTTTCGTTTCTTTTCAATTTCAAACTTATTCGCAGCATGTAATACATCTTTTTTCGCTGTATCGCCATCAACGACGTAAACTGCATCAATTGTTCCATCAAACTTTTCAGCAAGCTCAATGGCATAATGTGTTGATCTTACAGAATGTTCAGAGCCATCTACCGCCAGTAAAATCCGCTTAAACATAAATCCCACCTCATTAGAAAATACGCGTTTTTTTCATCATACCACAGTTAATTAATGACCGGAAGCATTGGAAATCCCACCTATACGGTTCTTCAGCTGCTGACTTGCATCATTTAAGCCGGTATAGTGAACGACGATATTATTTTGAGCAAATTTCATTTCAATTTTATCCAACGCACCGACTGCAGAATCATCCCACAAATGTGCATTTGTTAAATCAATCTCCACTTCTTTAACCGAATCCGTGAAATTGAATTTTGCCGGAAACTCATTAACAGATGCGAAGAATAACTGTCCTTCTACGTGATAGACTTTCTTCTGCTCTCTTAAAACAAGTTCTTCCGTTACATTAACTTTAGATATTTTAGCCGCAAAGAATATTGCACTCAGCAATACACCGACTAAAACACCAATGGCCAGATTATCCGTAATTACTACAATTGCTACAGTTGCAAGCATGACAACAGCGTCTGTCCGTGGAAGTTTTCCAAGATTTTTTACGGATGACCAGTCAAATGTACTGATAGAAACCATGATCATCACACCTGCTAAGGCTGCCATTGGGATCTGGACAACGATACCGCCTAAAGCAATAATTAAAAACATCAGGAATGCACCTGCAACCAATGCTGATAGCCTACCTTTACCACCGGATTTGACGTTAATAACTGATTGTCCAATCATCGCACAACCCGCCATACCGCCAAAAAATCCGGTTACCACATTCGCAATTCCCTGGCCGCGGCTTTCTCTATTTTTATTGCTCTCGGTATCTGTCATATCATCAACAATACTGGAGGTCAGTAGGGATTCCAACAGACCAACAACCGCCAGTGCCAGAGAATAAGGGAAAATGATCGCAAGTGTTTCAAATGTAAATGGAATAGATGGTATCAAAAACACCGGTAATTGTTGTGTCAGTGCTCCCATATCTCCCACTGTACGTATTCCAATGTCCCCTATAAGCACAATTACAGTTACAACAATAATAGCTACAAGCGTTGAAGGAACTGCTGTTGTGATTTTTGGAAAAAGATAAATAATTGCCAGTGTTAAGCCGACAAGTGCATACATCGGCCATCCTTCTCCTACAAAATGCTGAATCTGTGCCATAAAAATCATGATGGCAAGTGCATTGACAAATCCGACCATCACCGAACGTGGTACGAACTTCATTGCTTTAGCAAGCTTAAATATACCAAATAAAATCTGAATAATACCTGTTAAAATCGTTGCTGCAAATAAATACTCCAATCCGTGGTCTGCAACAAGGTTTACCATGAGTAATGCCATTGCTCCTGTTGCCGCAGAAATCATACCCGGACGTCCTCCAGCAAAAGCAATAACAACCGCCATTGTAAACGATGCATATAATCCGACCATCGGATCCACACCTGCAATAATTGAAAAGGCAATTGCTTCAGGAATTAAAGCCAATGCCACAACGATACCAGCCAAAATATCCCCCTTAACATTGCCAAACCATTCCTGCTTTAATTGTTCTACTCTCAATGCTCTACCTCTTTCTATAATATATTTTATTTTTTCAAGCCTATTGTAGGTTTGATCCGAATTCAACCAATGAATTATACCATAGAAAGTAATTTTGCGAAAATGTCAGGGAAGCGCAAACAATGAAATATACCTTTAAATAGCTCTATATTACTCTGCTTTTCTACCAGAAAAATCAGAGCCCCTGATTATAGTGAGTTTCCGTTTACACTTTCTACATCATTTGGTACGATTAAGCATATTGATGGAGGGATTTTTCATGAAAAGTAAAATAATCATACTGATAATGATACTCTTAACAATAGTCGGTATTGCTATCGCATATTTCTGGATGCAGCATATACTCGACGAACGTGACATGAGCGCTCCAGCATCACTGCAAATACATGAATACATAAGTATAGAAAATGACCAAAGCTCATGAAATGACTTAGGTCATTTTTGTTTATCTATCTTTGCTCCTCACTTTTTTCATCTAATTCTTTCACATAAACGATTCTGATTCTACTATCTGATAGTTCTTCTATCAGTTCACCCACGTTTACATTAACCTTCATTGATGCTTCTCCATGATTTCCAGGGTGATATGAAGAAGTGACGGAAATAGTTGGGGATTTAGCATGTAATTTTGTGATGTATGATGTTTTTCAAAATAAGTAGTGACTTCACGAACAATTTCATCATTTAAATGTTCAGGTATTTGAAATACATCACCGAGCGGGGTAAACAGTCCATCTTCTAAAGGCATCAACAGACCACTAACGACAGAACCTTTTAATGGAGTCTGAAATTCTTTTTGAGAGAACCATGCAAATTTTGGTTCACCTTCATATACGTCCCGAAAAAGAAATGCATTATCGCTTATACTCTCCTCGTAATCCACATAATAAAAACCTGGACTAAGACGTGACCATTTCATCAATGTATCATGGAAAGCTTCACTTCGATCTTCCCATTTATCTCTATTGTAAGACAAATAGCGTTCATAAATCGTAATATTATCATCCCCAAAAGGTTTGCAAAAAATGAACCAGTAAACAATGTGGGGGTGAGCTTTTTCACTTAACTCCTTTGAAATATTCATATTGTCAAGCATCGACTCCGTCATTTCCATGACTTCCAGAGAATAATGGTCTATTGAAAAGCGAATAATGTCATCGAGCAGATGGATTGCTTTCTTTCGATCCGGAAAGTTAACGATATTATCCATTACAATTTCCCTCCTAAACTTTTTCATTATTTTAGCATAAGATGAAATCTGTTGCAGGAGGTAAAAATGAATTTCGCAAGTAATAAAGAAGGAGAAAACAGAATTTTCTCCTGGATAATTTTTAAAATTCAGGCCTGCTACATACACGAAAGCGTGAAATTGTACTATGCACTAGATTTAGAATAAAGTTTTTTCTCGTATTTAGAACTGATGCGTTCAACCACACGGCTAAGTTGTAAATAGGTTCTTTGAAAAATGGGGCTTTGTATGAATGTAAATATGAATGTAAATATAAATACAGGCCCCCCTAATATGAGCCCAAGCACCAATACAAAACTCTCGGTAATGATACGGACCTTTCCAATCGATGCCCCAAGCTTATCAGAAATGGAAAGCATAAAACCGTCACGAGGACCTGATCCAACACCGGCAGCATTGTACATGCCCCCACCAATACCCATTATGATAATTCCTATTATCATAAAAATGATATCCATCCACGTATTTGTAGCTTGTGGTAAGATACCAATCCATAAATAAAAATCGACGAATGCGCCGACTAACACCGCATTTAAAAACGTACCAATTTTAATATACGACTTATCCAATATCCATGAAATAATAATTAACAGGAACGAAACGATGATTGCCCAGGAACCGATGGATAAACCAACCTTGTTATATAATGCGACATTCAATAAATCCCAGGGGTGAACACCTAAATGCTGCATGCTTATCGTAATACTAATACCAAAGCTAAAAATGATAACTCCTATTAAATAAACGGACCAACGTAGTGTAAATAACAGTTTCATCAGCCTTCTTTCAATAAAGTTCTTGTATATTTATAAAATCTACTTCCTTATTATATGATACCAGAAAGTAATAGAACATATAGATACTTATGTTTATGAAAATTTCTAATAAATGATTAAAGGATATCAAAAATTCGGGGCGCCTTGATCACCCTAAGGCAAGAGGAAGTTCAACTAAGAGCACCACTTCCGTGCAACGCCGAACTGACCCACGTCATGTGGGCCGAATCTTGAACTCAACATGCGCTTTTTTTGCTCATACGGGAATTTTCTCATAAGACCTCGAGGGGGGAGGAGCTGGACGTGGCTTACGTTGTAGTCAAAATTTATACTGCCAAATTTTATACTTTCTATAACCATAAATAAAGGGATGGAACCTCCATTTAAGTGATGAACGACCGAACGCGGAGGAAGAGCCGTCTTTCGGGAACTTATCGAGGGGATGAATGACCGAACGCGGAGGAAGAGCCGTCATTCGGGAACTTATCGAAGTGATGAATGACCGAACGCGGAAGAAGAGCTGTCATTCGGGAACTTATCGAGGGGATGAATGACCGAACGCGGAGGAAAGCTGTCATTCGGGTACTCATCGGGGGGATGAATGACCGAACGCGGAAGAAGAGCCGTCATTCGGGCACTTATCGAGGGGATGAGTAACCGAATGCGGAGGAGGAACGCTTATTCGGTCACAATAACATACGAATTGGAACCCTACTGACAGCGATTAGAAGTATGTTAATTCAGTTAATATCCATCAATAGTGAACTACTTAAATCAATATTTCCACCCCTTTATTGCTCCATATTTACGTTGATCTTCATCACAATAAACCCTTCCCTTGTA
The DNA here is from genome assembly GCF_055380755.1 of Virgibacillus ainsalahensis. NCBI lineage: Bacteria > Bacillati > Bacillota > Bacilli > Caryophanales > Bacillaceae > Virgibacillus > Virgibacillus ainsalahensis. The sequence continues at coordinate 2,676,331 of NZ_AP043943.1, forward strand.
TCAACGGTATAGAAAGACAAATCCATTGGTTTAATGAAAGGACCGCTCCGCTAATACTTTTTAAACTACTTTTCATCACTTCCCCGATATCGCTTATATGGTAGTGGGTTCCATGTTCGATATTGTAATTCTTCAGAGCGTAGTGCGGATGGAATATCACCTGAGGTTTTCCGTGCTACTTTTAATTCGTGCTCTGCTTCTTCTTTATCTTGGTACATAAATTCATCCGATGCTTTATCTGGTGCTTTATTGACTTTTTCCTCCAAATACTCAATAACCATTTCTTGTTGTTTATGGATAGATTCACGAGCATTTGCAATCCACTCTGCTTGTGTAGATCGCAGGGTATCCGTGACATAACTAAATTCCTCAAAAATTTCTTTATAAATTCGATCTGCATTTGAACGGACATCCATCATAACTGTCTCTAAATCTTCAATCGTCAGTTCTTCCACATCTAATGGTTTTTTTCGCTTTGGCCCGCCCAATCTGGATGTATTTAAATAATATGGGAAAAGACTTTTTATTGTTTTTCCAACTGGTGACACAGCCTGATTGTTTGCATCAACACCTTTTGGTTGGACACCTTGCATTGCAATTCGAGCTGATTCCGGTCGAACAATTTCCTTTGGAGGTAATACCCCATATCGCAACAATTCCCTAATACCTGTCCCAGAAATATTAATTCTATACCGCTCATCATGTGGACAAGTCTGATCTGTTGCCGGATTATCACATCGAATACAATAAAATACTTCATGGAACAATCGTATATCAATCCCTAATTCGTCCGCTGTAAATTTATCAAAAATGGAATGGCTGGCATATTTATCATAAAAGTCACCAATACCCGCATGGTCTCGCCCAATAAGTGCATGGGTACAGCCATAGTTTTTCATAATCAGGGCATGGAGCACAGCTTCACGAGGACCTGCGAAAATATACGTAACCCTTAACGGTGCAAGAACGGTTCTTTCTTTCGGATAATAAGTATCCAAAACACTGCGGTAAGATAGCATCCGAAACTCATGTCTTGTGTATTCACGTTTCGCCATCTCAACAAGAGGCTGAACAAATAAACCATCCATTTCCTCCAATGCATTTCTATGAATATACTCATGACCTCGGTGCAAAGGGTTGGCACCTGTTATAAATCCCCCAACAGAATTAAATTTCTTTTCCTCATAAAACAGTTTCCATGTATCTTTCGGTTCCATTCGAATATTCTCAAATGGACCCCAATGAACCCTCCGAAGCAATTGAACAGGTCCCCCTAAAGCAGTATCACCCATCCTCCGATAAATGGAATCTACTCCTGGATGGCTGCGGTCAGTCGTGCCGAAAAGATTAGAAGCACGAAACTTTCGATCATAATGAAAGATATCATCCAATTTAAGAATAGCAACGGGCTCTTTCGTTTCATCCGCAAGTGCCACTTCATCACCAACGGATAACGTTTGAATCATTTGCTTGTTCCGATCACCAATTGGCGCAAAACTCAGTGGAACTGGCCATACAACGCCATTTTTTAATCGCCCTTCCGTAAGAACTGATTTGTAATCCTCTTCAACCATAAAACCTTCATTAGGAGACAATACACCTGTAGCTATCATTTCAAGTGTAATAACAGCTTCCAAATCTACCATAATCATTGGCAACTGCTTCGCTCTCTCCATTGCTTCATTCCGTTCTTTACCGGTAAGAACACGATTAACTAATTTTCCACCATGTGGCTGTTGTGGGTAGCTTGCAAATTTCTTTTCATCTAATACAAATGTATCTTTACTCATCAGCTCTCCTCCTCTATTCGCTACTTAATATATGAAAACATTTTGCTAATAATTAAACTTATATTTTAGTACGCCCTTACTCATACATATGTTAAAATATTTGTTACTATAACAGTGGATTTTTTTAGTGAGCCAGGCCCCGTTTTGTTGTTTATCCAGATAATTTATGGTAAAGATAAAGAAAATGAACGAGATTAGCGTCTTATTTTATAATTGAGAAATAATAAAATCATGCAGCTAGCAGTTCGACAAAAAAGAGATGCTGGAGGTAGAACAATGGAAGAATCCATTTCATTAAGTGCTTTAAAAGCTTTGGTTGATAGGAAAATGAAGAAGAAAATCCTCGTAAAAGTAATGTGGAATGACAATGAAAAGATAACGTTGTTTATTACACCAAATATGAAAATTAACTCCTTTATTTATGACGAAAAGGAAGGATATTTGTTTTACGATAATGAAGGAAAGCTTGTTGAATATGAAATCCCATGTATCCTGTCAGAAGATGAATTGGTAAACGGTAAAGTGATTCTGAAAGGGGCAAAAGATCGAAAGTTCATGATAAACAATCACCCTTTAGCGAACGAAGATATTACATTTTTAAGAGAATATCGTTCGCAGTAATTTACACCGATTCAACGGTCATCTTCTCCCATTACATCAACACAAATATAAGGATTGGACGCCCAGTATCACCCTCTTCCTAGTTTTTCCATTCATAGATTTATCTTTGTCTTCCCATAATAAATATGACGAAAGATAAGGAGGAATTTTCATGGGAGAAATTAGCCAATTTAAAGGTGGAGAAAAAGCTCCGAATAACGGAATTTATATTGAGGTTGGCGAGTCTGGAAGTGGTGTAGACGATCCACATCAGATAGAGCTGAAAGCTGGGGATAAGTTCCCGGAAACATCAAACAACGACCGTGTTTGGAAAAACAAACGCAGCCTGTCTCGCCCCAGCCCTCAAAATAGCAGACATACGACCTAAAAAAAAGTAAAGGAGCTGAGATTCAAGCTCCTTTACTTTTTTACAGGGACTGCCAAACAAAAGGACAATTCACCACATTGGCAAATTGTCCTTCATTTAATATTGATACCTACAGCGAAACTGTCCGCCTCAATTAGATGGAATTTATTGTTTCTTTAATTGGATTTGATCCGGTTACTACCTGAAATTCTTTTCCAATTGTTTTCTCATTTTCTAAACTTGCAAGAATTACACTTGCTATATCCTCTCTAGGGACCTCATCTCTCTCCACTTCAGATGCTGCTTTTATTTGACCAGTTCCTTTATCGTTTGTCAGTAAGCCTGGATGTATAATCGTATAATCCAAATCGGTTGATTTCAACCATTCATCCGCATAATGTTTTGCTATAACATATGGAGCAAAGGAAGAAGAAGCATCCTGAATTGCTTCACGGGTCGTATCAAACGAACTAATCATAATAAACCGCTTCACACCTGCAACTTTAGCTGCTTCGATTGTTTTTACAGCACCATCCAAATCAATCATAATGGTTTTGTCTTTCCCTGTGTGTCCACCAGAACCGGCTGTAAATACAATCGCATCGACCCCATCAGCAGCTTTTGCAATTGCTCCAATATCGTCTTCCAGATCCGCTACAACGGATTCTGCACCTAAGTTTTCAAAAAAGGAAGCTTGCTCTTGTTTACGAATCATCGCCTTTGCTTCCAGACTATCACTATCCTGTATAAATGAAACAAGATGTTTTCCAATTTGCCCATTTGCCCCAACAACAAGAACTTTCATTACCTCCACCCTTTCTAATTAAATAAAATAGAACTACTATCATCAAAAAATAAAATGCTGTAAAGAATCTCTTATCTAAATGTTAACAAATGTGTAGAAAAATACAAAGACAACCACCACATCGGCACAATAAACAATGATATTGGGAGAAACACCACCCCACTCCGACTAGCACGAAGAGAAGTGAAACATCTATACATGTCATTCACCACTTTGTCGTTTGTAAGTAGTAGAAGGCTTCTGATTTTTCGGCAATTAAGAAAGCATAAAACTTTCTTACTGCATAAGTGCAACTAAGACTTCACCATAAAAGCTCGGGGAAAGCCTAGTTTTCTCAGTTCGGTTTGGAAAATTTTAATAAGAGGACCGATGATAAAAGCAGAAATAACCGTTCCTTCACGTATCCCGTAAATAGTTCCGAACGCCCCAAATGAAATGATAGCGGCAAGACAAACTAAACTCACATCAAAATATATTTTTACCGTCCCGAACTTTTTCGATGTTTTGATTGCAAAAGCTTTTACAATACCTTCTGTAGGATTATTTACTACCTTTGCCTTCAATTGTAATACTGTACTGAATGCAATTACCACACAGCCCATTACAACCATAATCAATTGTGTGAAATAATAGGATTTAGGAACAGATAAAACAATATAGGACCAGAAATCAATAGCAAGTCCTAAAATGGGGCCGACTGCTAATTGTAAATACTGTATTTTTGGAAAACCCCTGCCCAATAGTATCATTTGCATCAAAACAAAAAGAAAATTAACTAACATCGTTAACATCCCAAAACTAATAGGAAGGAACAAACTAAGAATATACGACGGACTTATAATTGCAGTCGTTCCAAGATGTGCCAAAGTAACCAGACTGATGCCCAACCCCATGATAATAAGACTCAGTAAAAACAATCCATAGGCTTTTATTGTGTTTTTATTAAACAATGACATGCACTTCCCTCTATAAACATGCTGGAAATGAAATAATTTCATGCTCCTTTCTTCAGTCTAAGAATACATCCTTTTCGGCAAAGTGTCTTATTAATGAAACAGATAAATTCTCAATTTCGGAAATAAAAAACAGGAAGGATTACTTCCAGCTAGATAGGGTCATTCTTCACCGCATAGGAAAATGATGGTTAGTTGTGTTGATGTGATCTGCTGCTTTAGATTCTTAGGTTCTGCTTCAGCCGTTTGATTAGTATTAAGGAAAGAGAAAAATAGTAATTTTCTAGGGTGTGGAAAAAGTTAAGACAACAGTATTCTACGTTTGATTTCTCACTTAAAATTCTTTAAAGTAATAGAAGTAGATAATAAATTTTCAAAAAATGAGGAGGAATGTATATGAGCAATAAGATAAGACTAGGAATCGTTGGTTACGGTAACCTTGGAAAAGGTGCAGTAAAAGCTATTAAAGAGACCTCTGACCTGGAATTAGTAGCCGTTTTCACTAGAAGAGATCCAAAGAGCCTGAATCTTGATGAAGCTGGTGTAAAAGCTGTACATATTGATGATGCAAATAATTACCAAAATGATATTGATGTGATGTTACTTTGTGGCGGATCAGCAACAGACTTACCTGAACAAACCCCATATTTCGCAAGCATGTTCAACACTGTAGACAGTTACGACACGCACGCAAAAATCCCTGAATTCTATCAATCCGTAGATAAAGTAGCAGCCAAACATAATAAAACAGCTGTTATCTCCGTAGGCTGGGATCCAGGTTTATTCTCAATTAATCGTGTAATGTCTGAGGCAATTTTACCTAATGGTTCAAACTATACGTTTTGGGGAGAAGGACTCAGCCAGGGACACTCTGATGCAGTAAGAAGAGTAGATGGCGTTAAGAATGGTGTACAATATACGATTCCATCGGAGCCGGCAATGGAAAAAGTGCGCAGTGGTATAAATCCGGAATTATCAACATCTGAAAAACATCGTCGCGTTTGCTATATCGTAGCAGAAGATGGAGCGGACAAATCAGCAATTGAAAATGAAATCAAGACAATGCCAAATTACTTTGCTGATTATGACACAGAAGTGAATTTCATTACAGAAGAAGAATTAAAACAAAACCACTCCAAAGCAAAACACGGCGGATTTGTTATTCAAGGCGGAAATACAGGTGATGACAATAAGCAGATTTACGAGTTTTCACTTAAATTAGACAGTAACCCTGAATTTACTGCAAGTGTATTAGTCGCATATGCAAGAGCAGCACACAGATTAAGTCAGGAAAAACAATTTGGTGCTAAAACGGTTTACGATATTGCACCAGGTCATATTTCACCACGTTCACCGGAGGAACTGAGAAAAAATTATTTATAAAATAATTGTGTTTATTGGCAACTCCCTTTTTGATGAAGGGAGTTGCTTTTGTTACGGTTTCAATGATTCAATCATAATATTTTATGACGCTAGTTTTGAAATATAAACAGGTACCTTACCCTAAAAATTCATTCCTACATCTTGCGAAATGGACGATTAATGGATAATATTTCTATAAGCTGCTTGTTTAACTCTGGGATAGATGTCTGGAAGCCTTGCCGATGCCATTCAATCAAAATACCCAGGATGGCATTTGTCTGATAGCTTATGAGATAATCTATTTTTATTTCAGGCTCTATTTCCAAGAATTCACTTACAGATTCTTTCATAAATGAACGAACTGTATCAAATAGTAAATAATAGTACATCATCGGAATTTTTTCATCAAAAATAATCTGATAAAAATCCTGGTATTTCTTTACATGATGGAATATTTTAATCATATCTGCTTCGATATTCGAAACATTGAAGTTTGTCTTATAATAAGGTTCCTCATAGGATAGTCGTAAATCTTCAACAATTACCTCCAAGTAATGTTTAAACACTCCATGAACGTCTTCATAATGCAGATAAAACGTGCCACGGTTAATTCGTGCCAAGCGACATAGTTCAGCAATTGTAATAGCCTCCAGGGACTTCGATTTTAGCAAGGTTAATAAAGCATGACGTAAACTTTCCTGTGTTTTTATAATCCGCAGATCCTGTTTCAAATTATTTCACTCCATTATTGAACACTTTAATAAATTATTGTTTATTACTTAACACAATTCGGCTTTTCCGTTGTTTGTACTTATTATTCATATCTATTATAATTTTTATTGTACACATGTTCAATAAAAATTATAAACCTTTAGGAGGAAAAGAAATTGAAATTAAAAAACAAAGTAGCTATTGTCACCGGTGCCGCTTCAGGTATGGGTAAAGCGATTGCAGAATTGTATGCTAAGGAAGGTGCAAAAGTTATTGTTGCAGACCTTAATTCAGAGGGTGCCGAGGCAGTAGCTAAAGAAATCACAGAAAATAATGGTGTCGCTAGGGCTATTCAGGTAAATATTGCAAACCAAAAAGACATTGATAACATGATTGATACAGCCGTAAACGAATACGGAACTGTGGATATTCTTGTGAATAATGCTGGTATTATGGATGGATTTGAACCTGTTGGAGATATTCTTGATGAACGCTGGGACTTAATCTTTGATGTTAATACAAAAGGCGTTATGCGGGCAATGCGCAAAGTACTGCCAATTTTCCTGGAAAAAGAAAATGGAGTAATCGTTAATACTGCTTCAACTGGTGGATTAAGCGGGGCTCATGCAGGTGCAGCATATGGAGCATCAAAACATGCAGTCATCGGTCTGACGAAAAATACTGGTTATATGTATGCACAAAAAGGTATCCGTTGTAATGCCATTGCTCCAGGGGGTGTAGCAACAAATATTGCCTCCTCCATGAATAATGTTAGTGAATTTGGTATGGAACGCACAAAGGCAGTACAGGCAGTGATGCCAAGAGTCGGACAAGCAGAGGAAATTGCACAGGTAGCACTATTCTTAGCATCTGATGAATCAAGTTTTGTAAACGGAACAGTCGTAACTGCAGATGGTGGGTGGACTGCTGCGTTTTAAATATAATTCAGCAACTTTAGTCCTCAAAACAAAAAATCCTCGTAGGCTTAATAGAACGAGGATTTTTTCATAAACGCTTCGCTGCTGTTTTCCTTCAATAGGTTTTAATTTAGAGGAGGTTTACTGCAGCTTGCTTCATTCTGCATATTCAACCTTGCCTAATTTTCCCTCACCACTGTACCCGAAAAATGATCATGTGGAAACACTGTTCCATTTTGTTCCTCAAATGCCTTGGGATTTTTCAAGAAATCGAAACTGCTTACTGTATCTCGATAAGCCATACGTTTAATAATCTGACTGGATGTTAATTCAAAGCCCTCCTTATTCTCAAGGACCAATCCCATCTTTTTGTAACCAATGGTTTGTCTATTACGACATAATTGTGCGTATTCCAGTGACCACATGACAATTGTCGGTGTGATCAATGCATGAACCACTTCATTTTTCACTTTTTTACGCAGAAAGTATTCAACAACAACCGTAGCTACACTTGAAATAGCAAAATCAATAAAATACGCTTTTGTACGTTTTTTCGTAATAGGCTTCATTACGGAATTTCCTCCTATCTTTTCTTTGTATATAACCATACGAAAATAAATAAGGATAAGTTTCATGTTTTTATTTAGTAATGATGAAATTCTGGATAGTATAGAACCGCCTTCCTCTGATTATAATCAAAAGAAAACATTCAATCATGAATTTTATTCATGTTTGAATCCGATTTATATTTTAAAAGTCTTACTGTATACTATCAATTAGTATAATGACCATAAAATCTATCTCATAGAAATGGATACTTGTCTATATAAAGGGTCTCCCCCTCTTCAGCCCTGCTTCTTATCTTATAGATGTAGAAGGATTACAACTAGAATATTAAATAGTATCATTATGTTATAAAGGAGGATACATATAATGGCTAATACATTCTTAGCAACAGTTGAACCATATATCCTGAGCGACGATAAATTGCTACGTAATTTCACGCTGCATACACTCAATAATTCTCAATTGGGAACAGAGCAAACTTTTTTCTGTGCCCTACAAGCATTGGACAAGCTAGAACCTCATCCAATGATTAATCCGATTATTCCTTATACAAAGCACATGCCTGTAACAGAAAATGTGTTAAAAGAGGTAATTATACGCCTAAATGAAAAAGATGATAACTCTCATTGGTATTCGATGATTATCTCACACTGTGACAATGATCTGCTTGCAAAGTATCAAAGTGAACTTTCTCCATTCGTCAATAAAGAGGCAATAGAAACAATTGTAAGCTTACGTTCGATGGATACGGAACAGTTATACTTGGAAGTCGCTGATATTATGAATTCATTAGAAGATGGTGCATTTAATCAACCCCTCTTCAACTTCGGTAAAAGAATTTTTAAAGAATTGATCAATCGAGGAGAATATGACCAACCAAATTTTTGGGAGATTGAAGCAGCTATAAAGGAAGATTGGGACAAGGAGTTTATTTCCTTTAATGGCATTTATAATGTTTACCTTGCTGGTGAGCAAAAAGTAACTTCCTTGATTCCTCAACTTACGGAATTACTTTCACGGGCGGAAGAAGACTTTTTGTTGGAAGAGGTCACTGACGCCCTAATTAAGATTGGTACACCTGAAGTAATTCCAGCAGTTGAGAAATATGTTACAAATGAAGATACGTCTTTATTCGCGATTGATGTGTTAGAAAATATTAAACATCCTGCCGCTGAAGAAATGCTACTACGTCTCTTTGATCAGACAACCAATAAAAGTTTGAAAACGCAACTTGCAGAAGCATTATGTCGCCAACTATCAACAAAAGCTATTCCAAAGGTGGCAGCACTTATAGAGGAAGGCTACGATGAGACATTACTTGATTTAAAGGAGCCACTCTATGCGAATTGTGTCATTAATGGCATTGGTCACCCAAAACTGGAGGAGTGGAAAAAAGAACTAGTAGAAAAAGATGCTTATTGGGAAGAACAACAGAAAGAAAGAGCTAGACAAGACGCTAAACGTGCGAAGATTGGACGAAATGATCCTTGCCCTTGTGGTAGTGGGAAGAAATTTAAAAAGTGCTGTGGAAAGTGATTAAAATTGAAATATATGAACTCTTTTGGGAGTTGCCTAGCCTTTCTTTTTATAGAAAGGCTTTTTAATCTTTTACACACTGCTTTCACTTTAGGTAGGAGAAGTCCAGACTTGTCCCTTATGTTTCGGCTAATGCAAAACATGATATACTCTCACTAACAAAAAGATTGAATAACGCACCTTTTTCCCTGTAATAATCCAACCAATTTTCTACTTTGATGACAATCGATGGAAAGCGATCTTTCACTCGTTCTAAATTCAATAATAATCGTTATGTACGATCTGAATAAGGTAGGATTTGAAATCATTTTATACAAGAAAATTGAGAATTTACATCGTTTCATTTTAAAAGATATTCATGATGAATATGAAGAAGTTTATCGAGACCAGCAAGTATTTATTTCTGTTGATATACCTACGGAGAAATGGAAAAACTAATGAACTGGTATAAACAAGAAACAGTTACTCGTGGCGCGATGGTACATGCAATATTTATAGGTATTCACCCTTTGGAGCCTTTTATCCCAAAAATAAAAAAACAAAAACATTGATGTGTCAACATTTGTGAGTGTTCTATCGTTTTTATCTAAAGATACCGGTGCACCGAACACAACGTTATACACACATTATAGTAATAGATAGTTCTTCAATATTAGCAACTATTATTATTCTTGTTTTTATGAAATAGTGGGACGATTATTGCTTCTTTCGAAAAACGTGGGAAGCAGAGAATCCCCTGAATCCCCTGCTTCCGTGATATCATATACTTTTTACTTAGAAAAACCTCTATTGTTATTTGGTCCTGGGAGTGGTCCTTCAAAGTTTGGGTATCCTGGAAATACATTCCCATATTTCGATAAATAAAATTTGTTATTCATGTTATTTATTTTCCAACCTCCTTTTAAATGTTTTCAACGCTAGATATGCAAAACTTTCTCTTAACGGCACACATAGTGGGACAAAGAGACAATTCTACTATCACTCTAGTAGTCAATGAATCCTAACAACAAGAAAAAACGTCAACTGAAATGGTTCATGGGAACATTCCTTGTCCCCATGAACTGTCCGCGCATTTTGTGAATAGGCTAATATTGGAGGTGTGTTATGTTGCCAAATTATACAACAAAATGTTTACCCGGATTAACGATTTACACTGTTAAAGAAGGAGAAAATATCTATCAAATTGTCCAACAGTTTCGGATTCCTCTTCAATCCATTCAAGCAGCAAATCCCATGACTAATTTACAAGAATTATCTACTGGAGATACAATATGCCTTCCAATGCAACAAAATTTCCCAGGCTGTTCCAACGGACAAATATACTTCATCCAGGATGGAGATTCCTACTACCGACTATCCCAATACTTTTTTATACCTTTGGAGCAATTGATGCAAGCCAACCCAAATACAGACCCTAGTAATCTACAAATTGGGCAGGCAATCTGCATACCAACTACATCTTCTTTTTCTTATTGTCCTGATTCAACCCCTTATCAGATTAAGCAGGGGGATAGTTTTTATGAACTTGCTAGTAAATTTAACCTCTCCCTTTCAACCGTTTTACAGGCAAATCCTAATGTGAACCCTAATCAGTTGGTGATTGGGCAAATGGTATGTTTACCAATTCAGTGGAAGCTTTTCTTTGAACAATATCACCATGTAGCTTTTATGTATCCTAACACATGGGAGAGAGTTACGAATTTACCAATAAGATATGAGGGGCGATCGGGTTACTTTGAGGTGTCCAGCATTAGTGCTACCCTACCATCAAATCCAACTGATAGTGCTTCATTAGATGAAGTCTGTCAGAGCCTTGTATCAGAAGGTGATTATGGAGAAAGTCCTACGAAAGAGAGAATCAATGTTGATGGGCAAGCAGCTTGTTTGATCTATCCATCAGAAGGTCAAAAACAAAATAGGGCATCCTTAATTATGAAGTATCCCAAACCTTATGTCATTGGTTCCCTCAAGCACTATCTTGTCATTCATGCAGATACGAGCCATATAAGAGGAATAACTAGCACTGTCAAACTATTAAATGTGGAAAAGGATAGGAACCTGACAACGGAGCAAGCAGAATTTCTAGTTAGAAGGGCTCTGGGATTGATAGGTAATACGAATATATACGTTACCTATGATCGAAATCTCAATAATAAATATTTAATTCACGTATATGAAATTGTCGGCAATCATACAGCAACGAGAGGATGGTACCTAGTCAACCCACATACAGGTGAAATTAGAGAATATGTGTAGGTGAGGAAGTGGGAACAAAATCCATGGTGAGAGGCGCGCCCTGGACCACTTTTTACCGACAAATCCGGCTGCTTTTAAAATGCTTAAGTTCGGACAGAAAGGAATACCATCCTGTTCACTCTGTTGGGTCCCCGCTTATCCTCCTTTGTTCACCTCATAGTCTTAAGTAGCATATAAAAAGAGACAGGAATTTATTCATCCTGTCTCATCTCTTACGATAATATTATAATACTTTATTCGTGTATAATACTGATACCGGTGGCCGGGATCGAACCGGCACTCCCAGAGGGAACATGATTTTGAGTCATGCGCGTCTGCCAATTCCGCCACACCGGCATGTGTTGGAGGCGGTAACCGGATTTGAACCGGTGATAAAGGTTTTGCAGACCTCTGCCTTACCACTTGGCTATACCGCCTTATGAATAATATCATGGAGCGGAAGACGGGATTCGAACCCGCGACCCCCACCTTGGCAAGGTGGTGTTCTACCACTGAACTACTTCCGCAAGTGGCTGGGCTACCAGGATTCGAACCTGGGATACACGGGATCAAAACCCGATGCCTTACCGCTTGGCTATAGCCCAATTATTAATATGGGGCGACCGATGGGGATCGAACCCATGTATGCCGGAGCCACAATCCGGTGCGTTAACCACTTCGCCACGACCGCCATAATAAAAATGGCAGGGGTAGTAGGAATCGAACCCACATCAAAGGTTTTGGAGACCTTCGTTTTACCATTAAACTATACCCCTACGTTATTAATATTTAAATGAAATGGTGGAGGGGGGCAGATTCGAACTGCCGAACCCTGAGGGAGCGGATTTACAGTCCGCCGCGTTTAGCCACTTCGCTACCCCTCCATATTTATTATTTACAAATGAAAAGTGGTGGCTCGGGACGGAATCGAACCGCCGACACAGGGATTTTCAGTCCCTTGCTCTACCGACTGAGCTACCGAGCCGTATATTTTATGTAATGGCGGTCCGGACGGGACTCGAACCCGCGACCTCCTGCGTGACAGGCAGGCATTCTAACCAACTGAACTACCGGACCATTAAAATATTTGGTTGCGGGGGCAGGATTTGAACCTACGACCTCTGGGTTATGAGCCCAACGAGCTACCAGACTGCTCCACCCCGCGGTATGAGATAATAATATTGATTTGTTCCATTCACTTTATAAGCTGTCATCTTAAGAAAATGGTGGAGGATGCAGGGCTCGAACCTGCGACCCCCTGCTTGTAAGGCAGGTGCTCTCCCAGCTGAGCTAATCCTCCGACACATAGGATAGTACGGCTTATGTATTATGACTCCTTGTTACAAACTAACATGGATTCAAAATTGTAAATTATAAAAGTTGGTGACCCGTACGGGATTCGAACCCGTGTTACCGCCGTGAAAGGGCGGTGTCTTAACCACTTGACCAACGGGCCAATATAATATATGAATAGTGGCGGAGAGCGAGGGATTCGAACCCTCGAGGCCGCGATAACGGCCTACACGATTTCCAATCGTGCTCCTTCGGCCAACTCGGACAGCTCTCCATGGCTCCACAGGCAGGATTCGAACCTGCGACCGATCGGTTAACAGCCGATAGCTCTACCACTGAGCTACTGTGGAATAATCCAAATCAGAATAGCATGCAAATGAACCAATTAAAGCTTGTCTTATTGCAATTATTCAGAGCAGCTTCATTCACCGTATAATTTCATCAACATTTTTTTAAACTGCTAACAATCACGGTGTATGGAAATTTGGTTTGCCTGGCGGCGTCCTACTCTTGCAGGGACAATGTCCCAACTACCATCGGCGCTGGAGAGCTTAACTTCTGTGTTCGGCATGGGAACAGGTGTGACCTCTCCGCTCTTGCTACCAGACATTCCTCAAAACAAGGACAAGATATATTATATGCATTTTTAAATAAAAATGCAAGGGTTTTTTTGATTTATACCCTAAAAACTAAATAAGAGTTAAAACAACGGACATCGTAAAGAAGTTAGTTAAGTCCTCGATCGATTAGTATTCGTCAGCTGCACATGTCACCATGCTTCCACCTCGAACCTATCAACCTCATCGTCTCTGAGGGATCTTACTCACTCGAAGTGATGGGAAGTCTCATCTTGAGGGGGGCTTCATGCTTAGATGCTTTCAGCACTTATCCTTGCCACACGTAGCTACCCAGCCATGCTCCTGGCGGAACAACTGGTACACCAGCGGTGTGTCCATCCCGGTCCTCTCGTACTAAGGACAGCTCCTCTCAAACTTCCAACGCCCACGACGGATAGGGACCGAACTGTCTCACGACGTTCTGAACCCAGCTCGCGTACCGCTTTAATGGGCGAACAGCCCAACCCTTGGGACCGACTACAGCCCCAGGATGCGATGAGCCGACATCGAGGTGCCAAACCTCCCCGTCGATGTGAACTCTTGGGGGAGATAAGCCTGTTATCCCCGGGGTAGCTTTTATCCGTTGAGCGATGGCCCTTCCATGCGGAACCACCGGATCACTAAGCCCGACTTTCGTCCCTGCTCGACTTGTAGGTCTCGCAGTCAAGCTCCCTTCTGCCTTTGCACTCTGCGAATGATTTCCAACCATTCTGAGGGAACCTTTGGGCGCCTCCGTTACCTTTTGGGAGGCGACCGCCCCAGTCAAACTGCCCGCCTGAAACTGTCTCCGAACCGGTTCACGGTCCTGGGTTAGAAAGTTCATACAGCCAGGGTGGTATCCCACGGGTGCCTCCACGTAAGCTAGCGCTCACGCTTCTCAGGCTCCCACCTATCCTGTACAAGCTGCACAAACATTCAATATCAGGCTACAGTAAAGCTCCACGGGGTCTTTCCGTCCTGTCGCGGGTAATGTGCATCTTCACACATCGTATAATTTCACCGGGTCTCTCGTTGAGACAGTGCCCAAGTCGTTGCACCTTTCGTGCGGGTCGGAACTTACCCGACAAGGAATTTCGCTACCTTAGGACCGTTATAGTTACGGCCGCCGTTTACTGGGGCTTCGGTTCTACGCTTCGCACGTAAGTGCTAACGCTTCCCCTTAACCTTCCAGCACCGGGCAGGTGTCAGCCCCTATACTTCGCCTTTCGGCTTCGCAGAGACCTGTGTTTTTGCTAAACAGTCGCTTGGGCCTATTCACTGCGGCTCACTCACAAGTGAGCACCCCTTCTCCCGAAGTTACGGGGTCATTTTGCCGAGTTCCTTAACGAGAGTTCTCCCGCTCACCTTAGGATTCTCTCCTCGCCTACCTGTGTCGGTTTGCGGTACGGGCACCTATGATCTAACTAGAGGCTTTTCTTGGCAGTGTGAAATCAGGAACTTCGGTACTAAATTTCCCTCCCCATCACAGCTTGAAATTGTTGGACGGATTTGCCTATCCAACTTTCTCACTGCTTGGGCGCACACATCCATCGGTGCGCATTCCTTATCCTACTGCGTCCCCCCATCGTTCAAACAATCATGAGGTGGTACAGGAATATCTGCCTGTTGTCCATCGCCTACGCCTTTCGGCCTCGGCTTAGGTCCCGACTAACCCTGAGAGGACGAGCCTTCCTCAGGAAACCTTAGGCATTCGGTGAAAGAGATTCTCACTCTTTTTTCGCTACTCATACCGGCATTCTCACTTCCAGGCGCTCCACCAGTCCTCACGGTCTGACTTCACGGCACCTGGAACGCTCTCCTACCATTGTTCAAAGAACAATCCGCAGCTTCGGTGATACGTTTAGCCCCGGTACATTTTCGGCGCAGAGTCACTCGACCAGTGAGCTATTACGCACTCTTTAAATGATGGCTGCTTCTAAGCCAACATCCTGGTTGTCTGGGCAACTCCACATCCTTTTCCACTTAACGTATACTTTGGGACCTTAGCTGGCGGTCTGGGCTGTTTCCCTCTCGACTATGAACCTTATCACCCATAGTCTGACTCCCAAGGTAAAGTAGCTGGCATTCGGAGTTTGACTGAATTCGGTAACCCGGTGAGGGCCCCTCGTCCAATCAGTGCTCTACCTCCAGTACTCTATCTCCTTGAGGCTAGCCCTAAAGCTATTTCGGAGAGAACCAGCTATCTCCGTGTTCGATTGGCATTTCACCCCTACCCACACCTCATCCCCGCATTTTTCAACATACGTGGGTTCGGGCCTCCAGTCAGTGTTACCTGACCTTCACCCTGGACATGGGTAGATCACACGGTTTCGGGTCTACGACCGCATACTGTATTCGCCCTGTTCAGACTCGCTTTCGCTGCGGCTCCGTGTCTTCCACTTAACCTTGCATACGATCGTAACTCGCCGGTCCATTCTACAAAAGGTACGCCGTCACCCATTAACGGGCTTCGACTACTTGTAAGCGCACGGTTTCAGGTTCTCTTTCACTCCCCTCCCGGGGTGCTTTTCACCTTTCCCTCACGGTACTGGTTCACTATCGGTCACTAGGGAGTATTTAGCCTTGGGAGATGGTCCTCCCGGATTCCGACGGAATTTCTCGTGTTCCGCCGTACTCAGGATCCACTCCGGAGGAAATTCCTTTTCGACTACAGGGCTCTTACCCGCTATGGCTGATCGTTCCAGATCATTCGTCTAAGGAATTTCTTTGTAACTCCAATGGAGTGTCCTACAACCCCAGAAAGCAAGCTTTCTGGTTTGGGCTGATTCCGTTTCGCTCGCCGCTACTTGGGAAATCGCGTTTGCTTTCTCTTCCTCCGGGTACTGAGATGTTTCAGTTCCCCGGGTCTGCCTCCTGTGCCCTATGTATTCAGACACAAGTCCTGTTCCATTACGAACAGTGGGTTTCCCCATTCGGAAATTCTCGGATCGTAGTTTACTTACAACTCCCCGAGACATATCGGTGTTAGTCCCGTCCTTCATCGGCTCCTAGTGCCAAGGCATCCACCGTGCGCCCTTATTCACTTAACTAGCGTTACTGTGAATAAGCGTACGAATTTAAATTCGCCTTCGCTTTATTTCAAAAAAATTGATGTCGTTGTTACTCTTATTTAGTTTTCAAGGTACAAATAGAGAGTTTTCACTCTCTCAAAACTGAACCAAACAACCGAGTATGTTTCCGTAATATATCCTTAGAAAGGAGGTGATCCAGCCGCACCTTCCGATACGGCTACCTTGTTACGACTTCACCCCAATCATTGGTCCCACCTTCGGCGGCTGGCTCCAAAAAGGTTACCTCACCGACTTCGGGTGTTACCAACTCTCGTGGTGTGACGGGCGGTGTGTACAAGGCCCGGGAACGTATTCACCGCGGCATGCTGATCCGCGATTACTAGCGATTCCGGCTTCATGCAGGCGAGTTGCAGCCTGCAATCCGAACTGAGAATGGTTTTATGGGATTTGCTTGACCTTGCGGTTTCGCTGCCCTTTGTTCCATCCATTGTAGCACGTGTGTAGCCCAGGTCATAAGGGGCATGATGATTTGACGTCATCCCCACCTTCCTCCGGTTTGTCACCGGCAGTCAGATTAGAGTGCCCAACTAAATGCTGGCAACTAATCTCAAGGGTTGCGCTCGTTGCGGGACTTAACCCAACATCTCACGACACGAGCTGACGACAACCATGCACCACCTGTCACTCTGTCCCCGAAGGGAACTCGGTATCTCTACCGATAGCAGAGGATGTCAAGACCTGGTAAGGTTCTTCGCGTTGCTTCGAATTAAACCACATGCTCCACCGCTTGTGCGGGCCCCCGTCAATTCTTTTGAGTTTCAGCCTTGCGGCCGTACTCCCCAGGCGGAGTGCTTAATGCGTTAACTTCAGCACTAAGGGGCGGAAACCCCCTAACACCTAGCACTCATCGTTTACGGCGTGGACTACCAGGGTATCTAATCCTGTTCGCTCCCCACGCTTTCGCACCTCAGCGTCAGTTACAGACCAGAGAGTCGCCTTCGCCACTGGTGTTCCTCCACATCTCTACGCATTTCACCGCTACACGTGGAATTCCACTCTCCTCTTCTGTACTCAAGTCCTCCAGTTTCCAATGACCCTCCACGGTTAAGCCGTGGGCTTTCACATCAGACTTAAAAGACCGCCTGCGCGCGCTTTACGCCCAATAATTCCGGACAACGCTTGCCCCCTACGTATTACCGCGGCTGCTGGCACGTAGTTAGCCGGGGCTTTCTGGTTAGGTACCGTCAAGGTGCCGCCCTATTTGAACGGCACTTGTTCTTCCCTAATAACAGAGTTTTACGATCCGAAAACCTTCATCACTCACGCGGCGTTGCACCGTCAGACTTTCGTCCATTGCGGATGATTCCCTACTGCTGCCTCCCGTAGGAGTCTGGGCCGTGTCTCAGTCCCAGTGTGGCCGATCACCCTCTCAGGTCGGCTACGCATCGTCGCCTTGGTGAGCCATTATCTCACCAACTAGCTAATGCGCCGCGGGCCCATCTGTAAATGACAGCATAAATGCCGCCTTTCAACTTCCACTCATGAGAGCAAAAGTATTATCCGGTATTAGCTCGCGTTTCCGCGAGTTATCCCAGTCTTACAGGTAGGTTGCCCACGTGTTACTCACCCGTCCGCCGCTCGTTCCACAAGCGCACACCCCGAAGGGTGATTACTTGCTTCCCGCGCTCGACTTGCATGTATTAGGCACGCCGCCAGCGTTCGTCCTGAGCCAAGATCAAACTCTCCAAAAAAGTTTGAAATAAGATTAACACCAATCAATCTTATATACTTAGCTTTTCTCAGAAGGGTTAACTTCTGATTTGTTTAAAGAAAAACAGGTTGTGTTCTTCTTGACATACTGGTTGTTTTGTTCAGTTTTCAAAGAGCGAAAATCGTTTGTTGCTTTAAAAACAGCAACTTTTATATTGTATCACCTGCACCCTTCAAAGTCAATAATTTTTTGCATTTCTTTTTGAAGAGTATTTTCTACAAGTTCGCCAATCAAATCGGCGACTTTATTAATATACCATGTTAACTTGTGTAAAGTCAACAAGAATTTTAAAGTTTTTTGTCGCTATTTCCTGTTCCTTTTTTGCGACGGACTTAAATGTATCATGGTTAATATACAAAGTCAATAAATAATTTACATTAAATTTATAATGTACTATCCCTTCATTATATAGCAAATTTATTTAAACCTGTAATTATCGTCCCCCGGGTTATTAATACCAACACATAATTCTATGCATTTCATTCATTTTCCGTTACAGCATCATTAACGACATATTTTCTATGAAATACCCCCACTCCTTTTGATTGTTCTTTTACTGTATTGATAATATCTTTATCTACTAAATATGAAATGATAGCTGACATATCCAATGAAAATGGAGCTGTCATCGCCAGTTCCTTTAATTCTGCATAAGACCAGGCGGTGTTTTTTGCTTGCATAATATTCAATAAATAATTTACAGCATGTTTGGCTCTGTTACTAATAACAAAATCCATCGCAATGAGCATCAATTGGATTCTTTTTTCAATTGCTTCACTGCTTTCAATGAATTCCTCATATAGTTTGTAAACTTCAATGTCTATTTGATTAACCTGATTCCATACCATTACTTCCGGATAATACCCTTTTTCAATTACTGCCAGCCGTGCAAGGTAATGAAGCGAATATAATATTTTACTGTTTGCATCTTTATGCTGATTTGATTCAAAGAGTTCCTTGGCTTCCCTATAACTCTTAATCAACTTTCCAAATTCAATTACTTTGCGCAAATCTCTTTTTTCCACAGGAAAGTCTCTAAGCTGTTCTTTCAGGCCACTGACAAAATCATTACGATCAAAGATCTTCCTTCCATATATAATCCATTCAACTGCCTTACGGTACCCGCTTGTATCAATCCATTCCATCAGTAAGTCCTTTGTAACAATATGCAGCGCTGCGGTTTTATCTTCAAACTCATAATGCTTCACTTGCCAAGGTTGTTCAGATTCACTTACTAATATAAGTAAAATAACATCGAAATCATCTGTAACGGTGCTATTATGCAGCGTTTTTTCCATTATTAAAATACCCAATGTTTTCATATCACTTGCATGCTCCTGGTATATAGGTCTTAAAAGAGATTCCATATCCTTTCCCCCTCCAATTCACTAGTATATATAATTCGTTACTTTTACTCGAATTCCTTTTTCTGTCACGAAATTTCCACAAATATATGCTATACTACCCTATGTAATATGTAAGGAGGACAACAATGGCAGAACAACGATTAGTCTATTCAAGTAAGATAAATAAAATACGCTCTTTTGCACTAGGCTTAATCTTTTTTGGTTTCATCCTAATGTATGGTGGACTTTTATCAAGAAACATTGGTTGGTTAATGGGACTCTTCTTTATTCTTGGGACGTTATCTATACTTTTTAGTTGTGTTGTATATATTTGGATCGGTACGTTATCAACAAAAGCCGTCCCTATAATTTGCCCCAGTTGTGAAAAACCGACGAAAATGCTGGGCCGCGTGGATGCATGCATGCACTGCAAGCAGCCGCTTACACTGGATAAAGATCTGGAAGGCAAGGATTTTGATGAGAAATATAACACACGTAAATATAAAAAAGAAGTAAAAGCTCAGAATAAAAACGCCGAGAAATAAATTTCAAATTTTATTGGTACATAAAAAATCCAAATGCAGCATCTGCATTTGGATTTTTTTATGAAGAAATACTTAATATATTAATGCTTTTGTGTTTCCAGGCCTTGGCAACCTTCACACTTTCCATAGATTTCCAAACGATGGTGACTTACATCAAAACCTGTCACCTGCTCAGCCAATGACTCCACTTCGTCTAATGTCGGATAGTGAAAATCAACTATTTTACCACATGCATCACATATGATGTGATAATGATCTGAAGTGTTGCAATCAAACCGGCTTGAAGAGTCACCATAGGTCAACTCGCGAACAAGGCCAATTTCCCTTAGTACACGCAGATTATTATATACCGTTGCTACACTCATATTAGGGAATTTTCCCTCAAGGGCTTTATAGATTTCATCAGCTGTCGGATGAATCATGGCGTTTAGAAGATATTCAAGAACCGCATGACGCTGTGGTGTAATCCGGACGCCTGATTCTTTTAGTGTATCAATCGCTTCATTTAATCGTTTGTCAGACACGGACAACCACCTCTCTTTCCATATATTATACAATTCTAATCATATTATTAGATTATAATCTTTATAATTAGTGTACCTGCTATAGTAGTAGCCTGTCAATATAAGTATATTACAGGAAATCATTTTTATAACTGTTCCAAATAATTTAGAAAGACTGACGTATTGTGTAGCCTATATAAGTAAAGCAGTCATTACACACAGCAGGTAAATAAAGGTGGCTGTCTTAGTCGGTTATTAAATATCTGCTTTCAACATACGCTCTTCTCCGCCCAGCTTCTGGTTCACATATCTTGCTGCGACAAACAGAAAATCTGAAAGACGATTAATATAGGAGTATACAAGCGTATTTGTCAGTTCATCTCCAATACCAACAGCAGCACGCTCTGCACGCCGGGCTATAGTCCTTGCAGTATGCAGTGTACTTGATGCACGATGTCCGGATGGCAGGATGAAATTTTTTAAAGGCTCCAGCCCCCCATCCCATTCATCGATTTGGTCTTCCAGCTCCTGGATATGCTTCTGTTTCAACTTCCAGGTTACCTCTTTATCATTTGGTGTAGCCAATTCTGCTCCAACGTGAAATAAAATCGTCTGAACACGATGCATTTTTTCAATAAATACATCTTTTTCATCCCAATCCTCGTTATCCAGAAAACTTAATGCCATACCTATCATTGAATTAGCTTCATCACAGGTTCCATATGCTTCGACACGCAAGTCATTTTTTGCTACCCTTTTTCCATAAATTAAAGATGTTTCCCCTTTATCTCCAGACCGTGTATATATACGAGCCATGATTAATACCCCCTGGTTACATCAATTTTATTTACGAAATCAGCTTTTCCAGCCAAATACGTATTAAGATTTTCCCTAAAAATCTCCAATGCCCGTGTCGTGTAATGCGGGGAGAGCCCAGCTATATGTGGCGTAATCGTCACCTTTTCCTCTTCCCAGAACGGATGATCTACAGGAAGTGGTTCTTCCTCAAAAACATCCAGCACAGCATGACCGATTTCTTCCTGTTGTACCGCTTTTAACAGATCTTCACTGCGCACCAAATCACCTCTTCCCATATTCAGGAATACCGCATGATTTGGTAAAAGCTGAAAATGTCTGAAGGTGAATAGACCTCTTGTTTCTTCGGTGCTTGGAAGAATTGATACAACTATATCAACGTCTGGTAGTAATTTCTCCAAATCAGCTGTTGTGTGGTTCTCATCAAAATTTTCCACAGTTCTTCCACTTCTGGAAATACCAATCGTTTTTATTCGAAAGGCTTTCGCAAGCCGTGCTACTTCCTGCCCTATTGCTCCCGAGCCAGCTACAAGCATTGTTCTGCCAGTTAGTTCCTGCATTTTTACAGATTGATCCCAATCATGGTTTTTCTCCGTCTGGGCAAGAACTTTCGCCTGGCGATATACCTGAAGCAGCATGGAAATGACATATTCGGCCATCTGGATTTTGTGAATACCCCTGGCATTTGTGACAAGGATACCCTTTCGCCGAATTATTTCGGATGGCAATTGATCTATTCCGGCAGACAGTACCATAATCCATTTCAGGTTGCTCGCCTGTTCAATGAATTCATGATCCAAATCTCCACCATATGTAACAAGAATTTCAGCTTTTTTTATATGCTGACTTACTTCATCTTTATCTTCAGAAAATATAAATTCCTGATCTGGATAGACTTCTCTTAATTTATCATGATGCCTCCGGGATATTTTTGCGGAAAAAAGAATCATACACCCTGCCTCCCCCTACATTACTTAATCATCTATTTTAATTGGTTTATCTGATTTTGAAAACTTGGCTTATCGCGTTGCTGATATGACGTGCGCCTAAGCCCAAACTTATAAAGCAAGAATGTTTTATATTATCCTGACTGCCAAAAAGACAGCCCTAATAAGAGCTGCCTAATTACAGATTTTCACGAATAAAGGACAGAGCTTCTTCCACATGACCTTCTACCTTGACTTTACGGAATTCCTTTTGAAGTTTTCCTTCTTTATCAAGAATAAACGTGGAGCGTTCAATACCATAATATTCTTTGCCAAAATTCTTTTTCAGTTTCCAGACACCGAAATCTTCCGCTACCTTATGATCCTCATCTGCCAATAATTCAAATGGGAGTTCATGCTTGTCAATAAATTTCTGATGGCTAGCTACAGGATCCGGGCTTATTCCGATGATGACTGCGTCCAATTCACCAAAGCTCTCGTGTTGATCACGAAAGTCGCAGGCCTCTGTTGTGCAACCTGGAGTCATGTCTTTCGGGTAAAAATACAAAACGACATGTTTTCCTTTGAAATCAGATAGACTGACCTGTTCACCATTCTGATTAGGTAGTGTAAAATCTGCTACTTGTTTTCCTGTTTCTACTGTCATTATGAATCCCTCCATATCTTATATTCTATAATTTCCACTATAGCATATTCGAAATGATGATTCATTCATTCCTGCTTCGTTGCTGTGATTGGACGAGTCGTAATACAAAAGCGGTTGGTAGTATATATCCAATTAAAGCCTGAATCAATGCAATCAGACGGCCGATCCCAATTGGTGTAATATCGCCATAACCAATAGTCAATAAAGTCACTCCACTGAAATACATAGAGTGAATAGCTGTTCCCAATGCACTAACCTGCCTTAATTCTCCATTCTCCACCAGGATGATTCCATGGAAAGAGAGAATAAAGTAAATCAGCCCAAATCCAATAATGACAATACAATAAATAATCAACAACACATAAAAAAGTTCAAAGGAAAAGCGACTTTCCCGCATTTCAATGTGGAAATTCCTGCCCCGGATAAATTCATACAAGCTTGATATTACAATGAAGCATATAACTCCTATTAACAGACATGGAATAACCTTCATAAAATCCCCTTCTATTTTAATTTCTTCAACTAATATATATGCCTATTCTTCGCAAAGCTTGTCATTTATTTTTCAGTAACAATACGATAGGATAGAAATATAGCATGGACAATGAAGAGAGGAAGGATTTTAATGAATTTTTCTAAATCAGAAATCTTACATAAAGAAGCACTTGAACATATCGTTGGCGGGGTAAATTCCCCATCCCGTTCCTACAAGGCTGTTGGCAAAGGAACGCCAGTATATATGGAACGCGGTGAGGGTGCTTATTTCTGGGATGTGGATGGAAACAAATATATTGATTTTCTCGGGGCATACGGTCCAATTATCACTGGACATGCGCACCCACACATTGCAGAAGCTATTTCGACAGCAGCTACAACAGGTGTTTTATATGGCACTCCCACTCGCCTTGAGAATCAATTTGCAAAAATGCTAAAGGAAGCTATTCCTTCATTGGAAAAGATACGTTTTGTCAATTCAGGAACGGAAGCTGTCATGACAACAGTTCGCGTAGCCCGTGCATATACCGGCAGAGACAAATTAATCAAATTTTCCGGAAGCTATCATGGACACTTTGATGCGGTACTAGTAGAAGCAGGTTCAGGCCCTGCGACACTTGGTACACCAGATTCTGCCGGGATCCCTCAATCCGTTGCTGAAGATGTTATCACTGTCCCATTTAATGATTTGGATGCCTACAAGGAAGCACTGGATCAGTGGGGTGATCAAATCGCAGCTGTATTAGTTGAACCAATTGTAGGCAATTTTGGAATCGTTGAACCACATGAGGGCTTTTTAAAGGCTGTAAATGATATGACACATGACGTGGGTGCATTAGTTATATATGATGAGGTAATTACTGCTTTCCGATTCACTTACGGCAGTGCACAACAAATTTATGGTATTGAACCTGATATGACAGCTATGGGTAAAATTATCGGTGGCGGCTTGCCAATCGGTGCATATGGCGGCCGAAAGGATATTATGGAACAGGTTGCACCACTCGGGCCGGCATACCAGGCTGGAACGATGGCTGGAAACCCCGCATCAATGGCATCCGGAATTGCCTGTCTAGAGGTCTTGCAGGAAGAAGGGGTTTATGAAAAACTTGATAAGCTTGGCAAACGATTGGAAAATGGCATTTTGGAAAAAAGCAACGCGAACGGAATTCCAATTTCTGTAAATCGATTATGTGGTGCTTTGACTATTTACTTTGGGGATGTTGAAATCACGAACTATGAACAAGCAGAAGCAAGTGATGGTGATGCCTTTGGTAAATTCTTCCAATTAATGCTCCGGCAGGGAATTAATTTGGCCCCCTCCAAATATGAAGCTTGGTTTTTAACGACCGAACACACGGATGCAGATATCGATAAAGCAATTGAAGCAGTCGGCCATGCGTTTGAACAAATGGCTGAACAATAATCCGTGCACCCTCCTTTTTGGAGGGTGTACTTTTTTGGCAGTTAAGCATATAAAGGCTTGGCGAAAGAATCGATGTTTCGTTTGATTTGGGTGATGTTTACTGGTTTGAGGGTGATGTTTTGCAAGATTAAGGTGATGCTCACTGGCTCAAGGGTGATGTTTTGCTAGATTAAGGCGATGATCACTGGATCGGGGGCGATGTTTTATAAGATTAAGGTGATGCTCACTGCTTGAGGGTGATGTTTCACAAGATTAAGGTGATGCTCACTGGATCGGGGGCGATGTTTTGCAAGATTAAGGTGATGCTCACTGACTCAAGGGTGATGTTTTGCAAGATTAAGGTGATGCTCACTGCTCGAGGGCGATGTTTTATAAGATTAAGGTGATGCTCACTGGCTCAAGGGTGATGTTTTGCAAGATTAAGGCGATGCTCACCGACTCGGGGGTGATGTTTTGCTAGATTAAGGTGATGCTCACTGGCTCAAGGGTGATGTTTTGCAAGATTAAGGCGATGCTCACCGACTCGGGGGCGATGTTTTGCAAGATTAAGGTGATGCTCACTGACTCGAGGGTGATATTTCGAAAGATTAAGGTGATGCTTACCGACTCGGGGGCGATGT
Source organism: Virgibacillus ainsalahensis (assembly GCF_055380755.1). Taxonomy (NCBI): domain Bacteria; kingdom Bacillati; phylum Bacillota; class Bacilli; order Caryophanales; family Bacillaceae; genus Virgibacillus; species Virgibacillus ainsalahensis. Next base: position 2,702,210 of record NZ_AP043943.1, read on the forward strand.
TTTACAAGATTAAGGTGATGCCTGATAGCTGCTTAAGGGTGTTGCTTATATCATCCACTCCCGCCGCTATCCTGCTCCTACATACAAAAACTCCCCCACCAGTGGTGAAGGAGTTCTTCTTAAACGGTCTCAGGCTTACCCGTCTAAATCCTGTACTTGATACAAGTCGAAATAACTTCCTTTCATTTGCATCAGTTCATGATGTGAGCCCATTTCCTGAATTTCGCCGTTTTCTATAACTACTATTCTATCCGCGTGTGTAATGGTTGCCAGCCGGTGTGCAACAATGAATGTCGTACGGTCCGATGCCAATTTTCCCACTGCTTCCTGTATTGTATGTTCACTTTCCAAATCTAAAGCAGAAGTCGCTTCATCAAAAATCAGAATTGGAGGGTTCTTTAAAAATACCCTGGCAATTGCGATTCGCTGTTTTTGCCCACCTGATAATTTCACGCCACGTTCGCCTACCAATGTATCATAGCCATATGGCATTTCTTCAATAAATTGATGGGCATTGGCTGCTTTAGCTGCTTCTACAACTTCTTCATCCGTAGCATCCGGATTCCCCATCCGGATATTCATGGCAATTGATTCACTAAATAGTGTATTGTCCTGAAGAACGATGCCGATTTTGTCACGTAAGGAACGGGCTTTAACATCGCGAATGTCCGTGCCGTCTACTTTTATTGCGCCATCTGTCACATCATAAAATCGGGGAATTAAGCTGATAAGTGTTGATTTCCCGCCACCGCTCATCCCGACAAATGCGATGGTTTCTCCCTTTTGGACATTCAGGCTGACATTTTTCAGCACATAATTGTCCTCTTCATCATATTGAAAGGAAACATTATCAATTTCAATAGAACCATCTACGTGCTTGATTTCTTTTGCGCCTTCCTTATCGACAATATCATATTTTTCATTATACAATTCAAATACCCGGTCAATTGAGGCGATTGCCTGAACAAGCGTGGTTGAAGAGTTGATTAAACGCCTAAGCGGGCTGTACACTCTTTCCATGTATCCGACAAATGCTACCATTGTTCCTAATGTCAGATTGCCAATGATTACGCTATATCCGGCATAAGCAATAACAAGCAATGGAGCTAAATCGGTAATGGTATTTGTTACGGCAAATGTTTTTGCATTCCAGTCCGTATGTGTTAGTGCTTTATTCAAGAAGTTTTCATTTCTTTTTCCAAATTGCCCCTGCTCATAATCTTCCAGAGCAAAGCTTCTTGTAACAGGAACTCCTTGTATGCGTTCATGCAGATGTCCCTGAACTTCAGCAAGCGCCTGGGATCTATCCCTTGTCAGCCGGCGTAATCTTCCGTAGAAAAATTTAACCGCGAACCCGAAAAACGGGAATAATATGATAGAAACCAATGTCAATCCCACATCCATTGTGAGCATAATAGCAATTGCAATAAATATTGTTATCAGGTCCAACCATATATTCATTAATCCTGTAATTACAAAATTCTTCGTTTGTTCGACATCATGTATTACCCGGGAAATAATTTCGCCGGTTTTTGTCTTAGAATAAAAATTAAGGCTTAATTTTTGGATATGATCAAACAATTTGCCCCTTAAGTCAAACAGGATTTTATTACCTACCCACTGTGCAAGGTATTGTCGAATATATTCAATCGGCGGCCTCAATATGAGAAAAACAACAAATGAAACACCCATAATCCAAAAGAGTTCATTTATTTTATCTGAATTGCTTAAATTATCTGCACCAATGATGTTATCAATCACATATTTTAAAATTAATGGCATCAATAAAGGAATTCCAAATTTGACAATTCCAATAAGAATGGTCCATAAAATCTTCCATTTGTATGGTTTAACATAGTTCATATATTGCTTAACACTGCTCATACATCAATCTTCCTTAAATTATAGTTAATAGAAAAGCCTTGCTACGTTTGTAACAAGGGTTTACTGATAGGTCATTACCGATAAGTAAGGTATCGTTCATACCACTGGTCGACAAAATCCGGGGAGAAGGGGCCTCTGCGCTGGCGTATACATCGTATTAAATAATCAACGTTATTATACAGGATGCGATCCAGTACCTGCGGATAATTCATCTGTACACGATGTTCTTCATATTCATCCTCGTCCAATAAATCGTATGTCATATCCGGATAAACCTTTACATCCAAGTCATAATCAATATATTTTAATGCTTCCTCTTCGTAAACAAAAGGGGAGCTAATATTACAATAATAATAAATACCATCGTCCCGAAGCATCCCAATGATGTTAAACCAATGTTTTGCGTGGAAATAACATATAGCAGGCTCCCTTGTTACCCATGTTCTTCCATCACTTTCCGTTACCAGCGTTTTATCGTTGGCTCCGATTACAACCGTTTCTGTTCCTTTTAGCACCAAACTGTTCGCCCATACCCGATGTAGCTTTCCATTATGTTTATAGCTCTGTATCTGCATCTTAAAACCAGGTCTCGGAGCAACCATTCTATCTTCCTTTCTCCTCATTTTACTTCCGTTAGCCATTAATCCTTTATACATTATAAAGGCAATGACATAGAATATAAAGCATTAAGACCTAAAGAGAGCAGTTCTTGACATTTCCCCGAATTTTGTCGAATGCATAATAAAAAGAGCTTCCTTGAAGCGAAGGAAGCTCTTTTATGGTAGTAGGGGTAATTATTTACTTTTTATTTTGCTGAGATTTTTGATTTTGCTTTTTTACTTCCTGGGCATTTGTTTCAGATGCAAATTCAGTGCCAAACTGTCCTTGTCCTTGTTTAGCTTTTTGGTTTTGCTTTTTCACATCCTGAATGTTTGTGCCTGAAGAAGTTTTATTAGGATTTTTAGCCATCAGTATCACCTCCGCAATGATTAATTTGTCCATATCAGATTTTATTATCCGTACTGATTCATAATGGTAAAACATACCTTTGTCGAATAAAAAACGTGATTAAACATAATCTAAAGCCAAACAGCTATTTACGGAGTTACGGAGGATAAAACATGCAAACAAGAGACTTTACGGAACTGTCAATGATGAGCAAAACAAAATGGAATAGTGATGAATTACACTATTTTCAACATGCTTTGTCACAAACCCTGCCTTATATAAACCCTGAGGGCTTAACGATATTACATGAAATTAACAAGGAAATACAGCGTAGAAATACGCATTAAAACACCATAGAGGGAATGCAGACTAAGCAGCATTCCCTCTTCTGTCTAATCTTCTGTTAAATATTTCATCATTTTTTGATGCGATACAGGAAACGGATATATTTGTAATTCATCCATATCAACAAAGCTTAGACGCTCGTCCTGTGTATCGAATTGCATTGTTTCTGCTTCATATATTTCCAGTTCCCAGATAATATGGGAAAATACATGTTTCAAATCGCCTTTTCTTTGCTTGATTTTGATATCCAGGCCATATTCGTCGTACACCCAATTTCCCACATGATCCCAGCCAACTTCCTTAATTGGAACCATAGGGAATTGCCATAGATTTGCCAATAATCCTTTGTCTGCCCTTTTCTCAATGACACATTGATTTTTATTATTTTTTATTAGTAATGCCACATAAGTAATAGTTTTTTGCTTTTTTGCTTTCTTTTTAACAGGCAACTTTTCTTCCATCCCTACAGCAAATGCGCTGCAATGATTTTGGACAGGACAAAACAGGCATGCAGGAGATTTTGGCGTACAAATAGAAGCACCCAAATCCATAATGGCCTGATTGAAGGAAGATGGGTCTTCTTCCGGTATAATTTCCCGAAGATACGATTCAAAAAGCTTCTTTGTTCGCTGTTGTGCAATATCTTCTTCAATTTTAAGCACACGGGAAAACACACGCATGACATTGCCATCTACTGCCGGTTCTGGCTGATTATATGCAATCGAGAGGATAGCACCTTTCGTATACGGCCCTACGCCTTTAAGTGACCCTAGTTCTTTGGGGTTGGAAGGTACTTCTCCTCCATAAGTGTCAACAACTTCCCGAACTGCGTTTTGCAAGTTCCGTGCACGGGAATAGTAACCTAGACCCTCCCATGCCTTTAAGACATCCTGAGGGTCAGCTTCAGCCAATTTATATACGTCAGGAAACTTTTCCATAAACCGATGAAAATATGGAATAACGGTGTCAACTTTTGTTTGCTGTAACATGATTTCCGATACCCAGACTTTATACGGGTCACTCGTTTCACGCCAAGGTAATTTGCGTTTATTTTCGTCATACCAGTTCAGTAAATCTTGTTGAAATTCTAAAGTGTTAAATGATTGTAACGGTTTGTTCGTCATATTACCACATCCTTTATGGTACAATAAAAAAGTAAAAGTAACGATATTCTTATATGCAGATAAAGGGACAAAACCTAAGGAGGACCCTTACTTATGGATACTGGAACCCACATTGTTATGGGTGTTGCACTTGGAGGATTAGCTACACTCGATCCTGTTGTGCAAAATGATCCTGTACTATTCAGCGCTGTTTTAGCTGGAACTGTTGTCGGGTCTCATGCACCTGATTTCGATACGATTTTTAAATTAAAAAATAATGCAACCTATATCCGGCATCACCGCGGAACTTCACACTCTATTCCTGCCGTTTTTCTATGGGGAATTCTGATTTCAGGAATTATCTATATGATTGTCCCCCAGGTGGATTTTCTTCACCTTTGGCTTTGGACCTTTTTAGCAGTGGTTATTCATGTGTTTGTCGATATATTTAATGCATATGGAACACAAGCATACCGGCCTTTCACAAAAAAATGGATAGCCCATGGATTTATTAACACATTTGATCCATATATCTTTTTCCTCCACATCGCAGGAATTGGGGCATGGATACTTGGAGCAAATCCGGTTTATACATGGGTTCTAATGTACACGGTGATTATATTATATTACATTAAGCGCTATCTGGATAAGAGGGAAATTGTTAAAAAAATTGAAGACTATTTTCCAGAATCCAAACAGATTGCAACATCACCTACAATGAAACAGAATTACTGGCGTGTAGCTATTACGACAGATACGAAATATTATGTCGGAACAGTCGAAAACAGGCATATCGAAATCATTGATGAATTCGATAAAGCGCCACTGCCGGATTCACCAATGATGGAAATGGCCAAAAATGATAAAAACATCTCAGCCTTTTTATCGTTTTCACCAGTTTACCGTTGGGAAATAAATGATTACGATGATTTCACAGAAATCAGGCTCACTGATTTACGTTACCGGTCAAACGGATATTATCCTTTTAATGCGGTTGTTCAGATTGATGATAATATGCGAATTATGAGTTCCTATACAGGATGGATCTTTTCCGAACATAAACTGCAAAGTAAATTATATGTCAAGGAAGGTCCAGTATAAAACAGCAGATGCTCAAGATGAGCACCTGCTGTCTTTTAATCCTTATCTTTATCACCGAGCAGCGAAATGGGTATTGCTTCTTCTTTTTCATTCATTTTGTCCAGTAAGTCTACCCGGTGTCCCCACGCAAATACACCATTTATATAATTAATTTTAAATTTATAGCCTGGCTCCATTTTCAATTGATATATTTCATCTGCAGAAAAATCTCCTGGATTTATTGTATATGATAATGCAACCTGCATTTTCCGTTCATTTACTGCCACTTCAGAAATATTCCCCAATTGCTCCGCTTTCTGTGCCTTTTCCTTTAATTTCGCGATTTCTTCACGCAACTGTTCAATGGAAAAATCACTATATCGATAGTTCATCTAATCAACTCCCCACGTTCTCTATTTTATCAATTGTTTTAATTAATTGAAATGATATTACTCCTGCTCAAGGAAACGGTTGATCAATTCAATCGAAAATCCTTTTCGAAAGAGACCTTCTTTTACTTTATTCTGCAACCTATATCCCTCATATTTTGTCTGGTGCTTTCTAAACAGCTTCTCTCCCTGGTAAACCACAGCTTCCCATTCAGCCTCTTCATTTTTTTCATCATTGATGTCTGATAAAGCATCTTTAATGACATCCTGTGGAAAACCTTTTTGCATCAGCGTTGCTTGTAAGTTTTGAACCTGTTTGCGAAACGAATCTTTTTTCGATTGCTTCTGTTTCTTTTCTATCAGTTTCTGTATTTTCTCATATTGAATTTCATACGGATACTGCTCGACTGCTTCACTGGCAACAGTTGCAGCAACCCCTTTTTCAATCAGTTCTTTTTTTATGACTGCAGGCCCCTTGAAGGAAGTGTTTATTCTAGTTCGGACAAACATTGCCGCAAACTGCTTGTCATCAATCAGCCTCTCTTCATCCAATTTTCCCATAATCTGATCGATTTGCTCATCTTCGGCCTCTTTTTTCACTAAATAGTCATGAATTTCTTTTTTTGTTCTCATTCTGTAGCTTAAAAATTGGATGGCTTGGGTATATAACTTATGTACTGTATCTTTTTGGACAAGTGTAGTGATCATGGAATCATCCATTTCGAGACCTTTGCGAAGCCTGTATTCAACTAATATAGCTTCGTCTACACTAAATCCATATGTTTCACCTTGGCCATCGTCCAAGAAGATATTATACCGATTCTTATGTTTTTTTTGTGTAGTGATCCGGGTAATTTTTCTCATCGTTTCTCACCCCTTTCCCTTATGATAGCATGAAAATAATTACCTGGACACTGCCGTAAGAATCGTAAATATGCATATAATAATATTACGGAACGATTGAAATGATAAGGAGATGGATACCGTTGAATATATTAATTACCGGTGGCACTGGGTTTGTCGGAAAGAATTTGACAACAAACCTTCAAGAAAAAAAACATCATATCTACATACTCACAAGATCCCCGGATAAATATCATGATACAGACAAGACTACCTACATCAGCTACGATTATCCAATTGAAAAACTCCCAGCCATACATGCTGTTATCAACCTCGCAGGCGAATCGCTTTTTGGGTATTGGTCCAAACAGAAAAAAGAAACAATTTTAAAAAGCAGAGTGGAAACGACCCGACAGGTTATTCGTATGATGGAAAAAATGAATAAAAAGCCTGAAGTTTTCATAAGCGGGTCTGCTGTTGGTTATTATGGAATTAGTGAAGATTTAATTTTTACTGAAGAAACAACAGATCCAGGTGAAGATTTCCTGGCTGAAGTTGCAGTGACATGGGAAGAAGCGGCCAAAGAAGCGGAAACCCTCGGCATTCGTACAGTGTATGCCCGCTTTGGCGTCATTTTAGGAAATGAAGGGGCACTTCCGTTGATGCGACTGCCGGTAAAACTGCTCGTCGGCGGGAAAATAGGAAACGGGGAACAATGGCTTTCATGGGTACACATTGAAGATGTCGCAGGCCTTATTGAATTTTGTCTGTTGCATAAGGAAATGGTAGGCCCTGTTAATGTGACAGCACCAAATCCGAAGAGAAATAAGGACTTCACTAAAATATTAGCGGCTGTACTGAAGCGTCCGTACTGGTTAAAAACCCCCTCCCCCATCCTTCATGCAAGCCTGGGTGAAATGAGTCAGCTTATTACTAAAGGCCAATATGTTTACCCTAAAAAAGCATTGGATACTGGTTATCAATTTGTGCAACCGAAACTGAAGGAGGCCCTACAAGCTATTCATACAAAGAACGATTAAAAATCATGTCTTCATTTAATATGTATATAGAGAATATATTACGGTCATCCTAAGAAAAAGTGAGGGATGCCAAGTGAATCAGAAGTCCAAACAAAATCAGCGTGATAAATTTTTATCAAAAACACAGGAAGTTCATTATCAGAAGGAATTTAAGCATGCAGACCGTTTATACAATCAATTATCTCAAAGAAGAAACCGAAGCTAAAGTTGCTTTGGTTTCTTCTTTTTTGCAAATAAGCACAAGTAAAACGTTTGTATGAAAACAACTGTAGAACGGAAATGTTTATTCCGTATATACACCATAATACCTTTTTCTGATTGGCTCTTTTGGTGAAATTTTGTTGCTCATTAACGTCGCAGTTGATATAAAAGACGACGTAACTTGAAATTATGGTTGGTGCGATTACCCGCTGCGGAAATACACTACGCTTTCCGCGGGCGGCTGGTGAGCCTCCTCGTGCTATCGCACTCCGGGGTCTCACCGATGCCTTTTTTCCCGCTGGAGTCTCCGTGTATTTCCTTCGCTGGTTAGATGCTCTGTAACTTCATCAACACACTTATGTTGCTTAATTATATAACAAGCATAGTCATGCACTCTTATGATGGTTGAATGAAGCGGAGGACCGTTGACTCCAGCGGGAACAGCACGTGTCTGAAGACCCCGCAGAGTGGGTTTCTCGAGGAGACTGAAGCCGTGCCCGCGGAAAGCAACGGTCCGCAGCGGAAATCAACCCAGCAGTTACGTCGTCTTTTATATCTTTTGCGCAAAAGCAATAAATATTTTCGGTGGGATGAGTAAGCGCAGTCCCAATCTTTTAGAAAATAGCCTTCTGGTTAAATAGCGTTTTCATTAAAAATGGTAACGGCATGCTTAGCCGCCATATTAAATTTTATTGTATTAATCAAATCTCTTAATCTGCACTTGCCCACAGGCTGTGAATAAATTCCCTTAACAGCAATACGACGGCCCCTGTTTTCCACAATGATTTGTGCACAACTCAATGTTTTGTTGTGAATAGTGTTAATAACTTGAATAACCCCATCCTTATCGGGGTTGTTCCTGTTGATAGTTCTGTGGATATGTGCACACATTTTTCATGGAACTTTTTGCCTGTTTATTCGTATATAAATCATGAACAAAAAAGGAGGATACTCCAAGTGGAAATTTTAAATGATATCAACTGGGTCGTTATTGCACCGTTTATTGTCATTCAGGGGATATTGCTCATTGTAGCACTCATTGATTGGGCGAAGGCGGAGGATATCAATGGGCCGAGATGGATGTGGTTTTTTATTATCGTATTTGTAAATATCATCGGCCCGATATTGTATTTTATTTTTGGGAGGAGGAAAGATTAAATGGCATTATTATCCGTATCAAATCTCACAAAACAGTATGACCGCAAAACAGCGGTCCATAATGTCAGCTTTGAATTTCAGCCTGGTAGATGCATTGCGCTGATTGGTCCAAATGGTGCTGGTAAAACAACAATATTAAGAGCTCTTGCAGGATTACTCAACCCAACGAGTGGGTCTGTTACTTTCTCAGATATGAAAATAAATGACGATATTCGCCCATATATTGGCTATTTACCGCAATATCCCGTCTTTTATTCATGGATGACTGGAAAGGAATTTTTAATTTACAGTGGCCGGCTAGCTTTATTATCCAATACAGAGGCGTCAGAACGTGCAGAAGAGCTGCTGGAAAAAATGGGAATCCATGAAGCACGAAATAAGCGGATTGGCAAATATTCAGGGGGGATGAAACAACGGCTTGGCATTGCCCAGGCAATTATTCATAAACCAAAGCTGTTAATGCTGGATGAGCCTGTATCCTCATTGGATCCAATTGGCCGCCGTGAGATTTTAACGCTTATGAAAGAATTGAAGCGGGAGATGACCATTCTTTTTTCGACACATATTTTAAGTGACGCTGATGAAATCAGTGATGAATTACTGCTTCTGCATCAAGGTGAGATTCTGGAATCCGGATCAATGGAAGAATTACGGAATAAATATCAGACTTCCAAAATTGAGCTTGAATTTCAGGAGGGCATCATAGGATATCAGGAAAAGGTGCATGCACTCCCCAGTGTGAAAAGCAGTTATATAGAGAAAAACGCATTACACATAAACGCTAAGGACATTACCAAGGCACGACAGGAAATTCTGACCGCCGCATCCGAAGGTAACTGGCCGCTGACCGGATTTGCAATAAATAGAGCAACAACTTTAGAAGATATGTTTATGAAGGTGGTGCAGAAATGATGCAATGGCTAACCCTTTTCAAAAAAGAAAGCGTTGAGAACTGGCGTAATAAAAAATGGATTTGGGTTCCTTTGGTAATTATTTTACTTGCAATTATTGATCCGATTTCCAATTATTATATGCCACAAATTATTGATTCCGTCGGTGGCCTTCCTGAAGATACCTCCTTTCAGCTGCCCGAATTCACTCCCGCTGATGTTGTCTTGATGAGCCTTGGTCAATTAAGCAGTTTAGGTGTCCTGGTTATTGTACTTATGTCGATGGGAACTATTGCCGGAGAGCGAAAAAGCGGAGTTTCAGAACTGATTTTAGTAAAACCTGTATCCTACCGTAATTATATTACTGCAAAGTGGGCAGGACTCCTTGTACTTGTATGGTCATCACTATTTCTGGCAATGCTTGCAAGCTGGTATTATACGAACATTCTGTTTGGTGAGCTCACCTTTATAACGTTTTTACAGATTGTTTTCTTTTACGGGCTTTGGCTCACATTAGTAATTACGGTATCCATCTTTTTTAATACACTTGTTAAAACCCCTGGCCTTGTTGCGTTTCTTTCGATATTAACATTTATGCTAATGAGTCTCATAACACAAGTATTCGGACATTTCCTGGAATGGAGCCCAAATAATCTTTCCAGTCATATTAATGAAATGGTTATTACAGGCAGCATTTCATCAGATCTTGTTGCAACAGCCGTCGTGACGATCGTACTCATCATCCTTGTATTAACAGCTTCCATCTTTACGTTTAAAACAAAGGAAATGGCGGATTAAACAAAGGATTGGAACCTCTTTTGGGGGTCCCAATCCTTCTACTACTTCACTTTCACAGTGGTTATTCTTCTTAGGAACACGAAGGAAATGCAATAAATCACGATGCCAATACCCAGCACTTGATAAAAAAGTGTCAGCTCAACATTCGTAAACAGTTCGATAATGAAATCAAAAATCCAGCCTTGTGCGATACCTACAAGTAACACAATAGCTATTACCCCCAACACACTACCAGCAACGGCCATCCCATATTTGTGAAATAGTACCCCTATAATAAACATTAATGTAAAAAGGAAAATCATAATTGATATATCAATAACAATTCTTGTATACCATGTGTCATCCATAAAATAAGAAAAATGTAGGAAGTAAAATAAATCGATGCCTATCAACGATGAAAATGCCCCTACGATCTCCTGTAGAACACTTGCAGCAATTGCCATTAACAAAGCCATCAAGAAAAAGAACATCCCTATACCAACAAACAAATTTTTACGTGTTGCTCCTATTTTAATTGAAAATGGGATCCATTCTTTTACCGCTAAAAATCCTCTTATCGCACAATATACATAGATTGGTCCCGTTAAACTGAAAGTGAAAAATACCTCTTCATCGTCGATACCTGTTAAAAAATATGCGATTGCTAATGAAACCACTAAAATCCCTAATAAAATGGTCCAAAAAATCATAAGTGAATAGCGTATTTCTGTGATAAAAAAGTAAAGCAATCCTTTGATTTGTCTGCCCATCGTTATGCCCCCTTCTTTCTTTCCGTTAGATAAATCATTAAATCCTGGATCGGCACACCTTCCACATTCAATCCGTGCGTTTTAGCTTCCTCTACACTTCCATACACATAAGCTGTCATCATCCCAGCCAGCTGTTTTACCTCAATTACTTCTTTGTCAGCAGTGAACGCTTTGACCTCTTCGGCGGTTCCTGATACGGCACACGTGTTATCTCTTAATACATCCGCTTCCTCCTGCAAAACTAATGAACCTTCCTGCAATATCAATACTTCTTCAAATAATAAACTGACTTCATCAATTAAATGCGTTGAAAAAATAATGGTACGCTTCTCCTCTTCATACGTTTCCAGCATTATTTCATAGAATTTTTTCCTGGACGGAGCATCCAGACCGATATACGGTTCGTCAAAAATAGTGATTGGTGCCTTACTTGCTAAACCGACAATAATCCCAAGTGCTGACTCCATCCCTTTTGAAAGTGTTTTCACTTTTGCATTTAGATTGAGATTGTATTCTTTGATTAACTCATCTGCAAGTTCCTGATCCCATGTCGGATAAAAAAAGGAATAAATTTTGAGAACGTTCTTCACCTTTAAATCTTTTTTAAAGTTATTTCCCTCTTTAATCAGACAAATCGATTCAGTTAATCGTTGATTATCAAAAGGATTTTCTCCATCAATTAATATTTGACCTTTACTTGCCAGTATTTGCCCGGATAAGATATCCATAAATGTTGTTTTCCCGGCACCATTCCTGCCAAGTAATCCATAAATTTTCGGTTCATCCAATGTAAAGGAAACATCTTTCAATGCCTCTGTGTTCCGATAGATTTTGGATAGATTTTTCACTTCAATTTTCATTATTTCCATCCTCCCTTTTTACCATTTCCAGTAATTCTTTTTCATCAAGACGGAGTTTTTTTGCTTCATTTTTTAATGGGAGCATATAGTTTTCATAAAACGTCTCCTTCCGTTTTTCAATTAAAATCTCCTTGGCATCTTCTGTTGTAAACATACCTACACCTCTTCGCTTATAAAGAATTTTCTCTGTGACAAGTTCGTTAATCCCTTTGGCAGCTGTGGCAGGATTAATTTTGTAATAAGCGGCAAATTCATTCGTTGATGGTACTCTTTCTCCATACTTAATGGTTCCATTTATAATCGAATCTTCTAGTTGTTCTTTTATTTGAAGGAAGATTGGCTTGTTTTCATCTAATGTGTTTTTCATTTTAAACTCCTTCGTTAATTGGTTAATTACCTTTGTAACTAACCATATAACTAATTAACTTATTTGTCAACTAGTTTTTTGACAATTATGTAATTTATACCACTTCTTCATTCGCAAACAGGATTTCGTTGAAAGTGATTCCCAAAAAGAAATTATACTTTTGTATGAAAACAACTGTTATTAGAAAGGCAAAAACCATTCAGCATAATCAGCATCAACCAAGATTATACCTTTTTATGGTTGGCTCTCTTCGTAAATCTTGTTGCTCTTTAACGTCGCATTTGATATAAAAGACGACGTAACTTGAAATTATGGTTGGTGCGATTACCCGCTGCGGAAATACACTACGCTTTCCGCGGGCGGCTGGTGAGCCTCCTCGTGCTATCGCACTGCGGGGTCTCACCGATGCCTTTTCTCCCGCTGGAGTCTTCGTGTATTTCCTTCGCTGGTAAGATGCTCCTGAAACTTCATCAAAACACTTATACTGCTTAATTATATAACAAGCATAGCCATGCGCACTCTTATGATGGTTGATTGAAGCGGAGGACCGTTGACTCCTCGAAAATGTGTACACATTTTCTTCGTGCGATGTAACGCTGCCGAAGCTTTCCTTGTCCTGCGGGAACAGCACGAGCTGAAGATCCCGCAGCGGTGAATTAAAGAACATAGGCTAAGAACGCCCCGTCCTGGGACTGCGATTACTCGTCCCACCGAAAACATTTGGGGCAACGCCTATGTGACCAACATCGTGTTGGCCCGAGGCTGAAGCGTTGCCCTAAGGTGCGCAACGGTCCGCAGCGGAAATCGACATAGCTGTTACGTCGTCTTTTATATCTTTTGTGTCAAAAGCAACATATCTTTTTGGTGGGGGGGGTAATCGCAGTCCCAGGTCTTTTCGGTGGGGCGAGTAATCGCAGTCCCAAGGATATAGGAGACAGTCTTCTGGTTAAGTTAGCTGTTTTCATTATAAATGGTAGCGGTAGCATGCTCTTAGCCGCGATGTTGGTTTCTTAGGAACTAAAAAAATAGGGTACCACACGCATTGTGTGCAGTACCCTATTCTTCATTTTTATCTTCTTTTTTTGGTAGCCTGCCAGATTTCTTTGCTGATTCCCTTAGTAGAAACTCCACATGGCTGTTAACGCTGCGAAATTCATCCTTTGCCCATGCTTGCAAAACGTCATATAATTTTGGGTCTATTCTTAGTGGAAAATTCTTCTTTTTCGCCATAATAACCCTTCTTTATTGGTATAATGATCCAGTGTTCACTACAGGCTGTGTACCGCTATCTGAAACGATCGAAACGAGCAGATTATTTGTCATGGAAGCTCGGCGTTCATCATCTAAGTCCACAAGCCCGTCTTTTTCCAGTTGTCCAATTGCATCCTGAACCATCCCTACAGCACCTTCAACAATTTGTTTTCGGGCAGCAATAATCGCACTGGCCTGCTGGCGCTGAAGCATTGCTTGAGCAATTTCCGTTGAATAGGCAAGGTGTGTCAAACGTGCTTCGATTATTTCAACACCAGCGACCGTAAGCCGATCTTGCAGCTCCGTCGTTAACTGATTGGAAACTTCTTCTGCGTTCCCACGAAGGCTGAGCTCCACATTTTGAAAAGTATCATAAGGATATTTTGTCGCAACTGCGCGGATTGCTGTTTCACTTTGAATCTCTACAAACTGCTCGTATTTATCCACATCAAACACAGCTTTAGCTGAATCAACAACCTTGAATACAATAACCGCAGCTATTTCAATCGGATTTCCATTTACGTCATTCACCTTCAAGCGATTGCTGTTAAAATTTCGGACACGAAGCGAAATGGTACGTCTCACTGAGAATGGCACCGTAACAACAATCCCTTCACGACGAATCGTTCCCATATATTTTCCCAGAAAAATCACAACTACCGATTGATTTGGTTGTACAAGTGTTATTCCACTGCCCAATGTGATTGCCAGAACTAAACAAATCCCACCCAAAACAAACTGCTGCTGTACAAAACTGAACACCGTACCAGCCAAAAGTAAGGCAATAACAATAATACCTAAAAATCCATTCATCATCCACGCATTTCTCTCCTGCATCATCCAAGCACACCTTTCTCACCTAATATGATTTTATAATTATATTAAAATGATATCACTTTAATATAATTTTGCAAACTATTTACTAAGCAATATCAAATAAAAAACCCCGAGAATCAGCCATATAAAAGGCGTTTTCGGAGTTTTGAAAAATATTATAAATTTGTACGTATTTATCCTGTGGACTAGTTGCAGATAAAGCTTATCCTTCAGCAACCTCCTTGAATTTTCCCCTGACTTTCCGGATGTTCTCCATCTTGTTGTCCCATGTCTTCTGACTTAAATCAACCGCATACTCTTCCGGGTTGATTGTTCGTTTATATTCGTCCCAAAATAGTTTCAACTGGTCTTTTGCATATGCTTGCATTTCATTTAAAGGAGGATTTTTATAGGTTAGCTTTCCATCTACAAATATATCTTCATGCAAATTAACTGCTTCAAAATCCGTAACGAATTTACTAATGTAGGTGTGGATAGGATGAAACATTTTCAGTTTTTCTTCTTCATTTGGATTCTCATTTTCTAGGGTGATGTAATCCCCCTCAGCCCGGTGATTGATCTTGTTTACAATACGATAAAGCTTCTTCAGACCTGGTGTTGTTACTTTTTCCGGATTTCCTGAGATTTTTATTGTGTCCGTCATTTCTCGATTTTCATCCTCAATAGCTACCAGTTTATATACAGCCCCCAGAGCAGGCTGATCATAGCCTGTTATCAGTTTGGTTCCAACTCCCCAAACATCAATTTTTGCTCCTTGTGCCTGCAGTGTTAAAATGGTAGATTCATCCAGATTATTGGAGGCGTAGATTTTAGCTTCATGAAACCCAGCTTCATCAAGCATCTTCCTTGCTTCTTTTGACAGATATGCCATATCGCCACTGTCCAGACGGATCCCCTGGAAATTAATTTTATCTCCTAATTCTTTTGCTACTTTAATTGCATTCGGGACACCTGATTTCAATGTGTCATATGTGTCTACTAAAAATACACAATCCTGATGACTGTTTGCATATTTTTTAAAAGCCATATATTCATCCTTATACGCCTGTATCATGGAATGAGCATGGGTACCTGAAACTGGAATACCGAATAATTTTCCTGCTCTGACATTGCTTGTGGCATCAAACCCGCCAATCACTGATGCACGAGCTCCCCATATGGCTGCATCCATTTCTTGTGCTCTTCTTGTTCCGAATTCCATAAGTGGTTGACCGTTTACAATTTGTTTAATTCTCGCTGCCTTTGTAGCGATTAACGTTTGATAGTTAACAATATTCAACAATGCTGTCTCCAATAATTGTGCTTCTGCTAAATTTGCTTCCACCCTTAGTATTGGTTCATTACCAAAGACTATTTCTCCTTCACGCATTGCTTTAATCGAACCATTAAAGCGTACGGTTTTTAAATAGTCAATGAAATCTTCTTCATACCCCAATTCTTCCTTTAAATAGTTTAAATCGGACGTCTGAAAGCGAAAGTCCTGCAAATAATCAATGATTCGTTCTAAACCTGCGAACACCCCATATCCATTTCCAAATGGTGATTTTCTAAAGTATAAGTCAAATACGGCTCTACGATTATGAATCTGATCCTCCCAATATGTCTTTGCCATATTGATTTGATATAAGTCTGTATGAAGAGCCAGTCCATCATCTATGTATGACATTGTAATACCTCCTGTGGTCTCTAATTTTTTGCTTTCCAATCTATCCGGGATTTTATTTTATTACTAAATAATACCTAAATTCCGTATCATTAAAAATATACAGCCAGGACGTACCCATTTATTTCCTGCACTGTTTGGTTCTCCTTCCGTATCATATTCCCCTTTTCGTATCAACATAATCTCTAATACCCTTTGCATTTTATATTGGCTTCTTCTTAAAATCAATCTTTAGATATGACTGATTTCTAAAAGATGGTTGTTTTTCAAGAATTAATAAACCTTTAACTACTAGTTGATATAAACTGCGACATAACTACTATGTTGATTTCCGCGGGCAACGCCTATGTAACCAACATCGTGTTCGCCCGAGGTTCACGGGTCACCCTAAGGTGCGCGAAGTGTATTTCCGCTGCGGGTAAAGGCATCAACCTTCATTTCAAGCTAATCGCAGTTTATAGAAATACAAACAAACTATGCGAAAGGAGCTTAGATATAATATGATTATTTCGCTTCGATACTGTTAGTTCCCCAGAAAAAACTCCGCAAAAAAGCCAAAGAATTAGCGTTTTGCAGAGTTTCTTAATGAGTCTTATTGAGGAAATGAATTCATAAGTCTTTATCCTGCTCCTTTATACAAATTTTCAATCGGTCTCCTTTCCGGCACTACGAAATAATCTTCTCCATTCGTTGTAACGATTATATTTCCAAAGACAGCTGTTGAATAAATTTCCGCATTCACTTTATACAAATTTTCAATGACCCGGTTTACTGGATGTCCATATCTGTTTTGGACACTGTAAGTTAATATGCCTATTTGGGGTTTAACCTCCTGCAAGAACTCTAGGGATGTGCTGGTCTTTGAACCATGATGAGCTATCTTAATAAATTCAGATTGAAGTTCCTTCTGTTTTAACAGTGCTTCTTCTTGTGCTTTTTCCACATCACTCATCAGCAGGAAGTCAATATCCTGATAGGTTATTTTCAAAGCAATGGAGGATTGATTATTGGTTTTGAATTTTCCATAGCTGTTTAATACTTTAATATCAAGCAATGGATCCAACTCAATTTGCTGGTTTTCCTGTGCGATTTGGACAGGGATTTCCTGTTTTCTGATTTCACTAATATAATTTACAAAGGTTTTTGTTGTATGGAGTTTACCAGTATCCAGCACCTGATCGATATGAAAAGACTTCATTACTTGGGGGAGACCGCCGATATGGTCAATGTCCGGATGTGTCGCTACTAAAAGATCGATTTTGTCGATTTTAAGCTTTTCAAGATAACTTACTACTTTATCTCCTGCATCGGGCGGCCCACCGTCAATGAGAATGTTTTTATCATGTGGAGTTTGAATCAACATACTGTCTCCTTGTCCGACATCAATAAAGTGAACCAGCATTTCAGGCTGGCGTTCACCTTGAACCACCTGTACTGGTGTATAAATGGAAAAGGAAATAATTAATACAATTACCGGGAAAATTTTCAAACGTCGCATAGGATACATCCTTTATTTCGGGGTATCCCTTAGTTTTTAACAGATTGACGTTAATTATGAATGATTAAGAAATAAATTTATGATCCATTATACGATTCATTTATCTGCCTTAAATGCGAGCGTTCATGCTTATTTCTGTGCAGTTTCTTTATTTAAAAGCTTACCCGTGAATCATTTTCCATTATATTAGAAAAAGGTCTCGCCGACATTGCCAGCGAGACCCTTTCATTTATCTCTTCTATGCTTTTTCAACTACAATTTTTTCATTAACTACATCAACTTCTACTTTGTTAACAGATTCTTCTTCCAGAATTAAATCGGTAAGCTGATCCTCAATTTTGTCCTGGATAACTCTGCGTAAAGGTCTTGCACCGAAGCGCTTATCATAGCCAAGTTTTACTAATTCTCGTTTTGCCTCATCTGTTATGGTAATATTAATCTCATTCTCTTCAATGGTTTCTTGAAGTTCAGTAAGCATCAAATCAACAATTTCAATCAGATTGTCTTCAGACAGTTCATTGAAGTTAATAATGGAATCAAAACGGTTCAGAAATTCAGGCTTAAAGTAATCACTTAAGTTGTCCAATGTGGATACAGATTCATGTTTATCGCTATTGAAACCTACATTCACAGTTTTCACACCTGTTCCTGCGTTACTTGTCATGATAATAACTGTTTCCTTAAAGCTTACTGTACGCCCATGTGAATCCGTCAAGTGACCATCTTCCATAATTTGCAGGAACATATTTTGTACGTCCGGATGCGCTTTTTCAACTTCATCAAGCAAAATGATGTTATAAGGATTGTGACGTACTTTTTCGGTTAATTGCCCAGCCTCTTCGTGTCCTACATATCCCGGTGGTGAACCAATAATTTTAGAAACGGTGTGTTTTTCCATATACTCACTCATATCAAGACGAATAAGTGAATCGCGTGAACCAAATAGCTCCTCAGCAAGTGCTTTGGTCAATTCTGTTTTACCAACACCGGTTGGCCCGACAAATAGGAAGGAACCAATTGGGCGGTATTTAGATTTCAGACCTGCACGGCTGCGTCGGATTGCTTTAGCAACTTTACCTACTGCTTCGTGCTGACCGATTACTTTAGCACCAAGATTGTCTCCGATATCGCGCATTTTTTTCTGTTCATCTGCTTGCAGCTTCGTAACAGGAATGCCCGTTTTTTCTTCTACTATCAATTGGATATCAGATACTTCTACATCAATAACCTGCTCTTCGTCTTTTGCTTTTTCCAACTGTTTTTGCAGCTGAATTTCCTGATATCTAAGGTTGGCTGCTTTTTCATAATCTTCCAGTTCTGCAGCTTCTTCTTTTTCCCTCACAATTTCATCCAAATGCTGTTGGATGGAATTGGAGTCTTTTTCCGCATTGGAAAGATTCAAGCGTGATCCCACTTCGTCCATCAGGTCAATAGCTTTATCCGGCAGGAAACGATCCTGGATGTAACGGTTTGACAGTGTTACGAAAGCATGAATTGCTTCGTCGGAGTAGCGGACTTCATGGAAGTTTTCATAACGGTCTTTAATGCCGTGTAAAACAAGTTCCGCTTCTTCCAGTGTAGGTTCTTTTACAATGATTGGCTGGAGACGGCGTTCCAATGCTGCGTCTTTTTCTATTTGACGGTACTCTTTCAATGTTGTGGCACCAATAATTTGCAATTCACCACGTGCCAGTGCGGGTTTCAGAATATTTCCGGCATCCATTTGCGAGCTTTCAGCAGTACCTGCACCAACCAATTGATGAATTTCGTCAACGAAAAGGATTACTTCTTCACGTTCCTGTAATTCGCTAATCAGTTGTTTCATGCGTTCTTCGAATTGACCTCGCATGCTGGTATTCGCTACTAAAGAAGCAACATCCAGTAGGTAAACTTCTTTATTCATTAATTTCGCAGGTACGCTTCCCTCTATTATTTTAACTGCCAGTCCCTCTGCAATCGCTGTTTTACCAACACCTGGCTCACCAATTAATACCGGATTGTTCTTGTTTCTTCTATTTAAAGTTTCAATAACACGTTTTACTTCATTGTCCCTGCCGATCACAGGATCAATTTGGCCAGATTTAGCTGAATCTGTTACATTTTTGCCTAATTGGTCTAGTAAACCATTTCCTTTATTACCTTTTCGCTGCTTTGTTTTTGTTCCAGTCTGGTTTGAGCCATTTCCTTGAGAAAAGTTATTGGAAAATGCTTCACTTGCATTACCAAACGGGGATTTTGAAAAGAAATCATTTGAATTCATCATTTGCCCCTGGATTTCCTGGAAGCATTCATTACAAAGATGCACTTGCATTTTTTGGTTATTAATATTCATTGCTAAATTCACATTCGCTTGATTTACACCACAATTTTGACATTGCATATTCTATTCCTCCTTGAGGTAGTTATTCTCTATTTTATTTAGTTTGACTTTGACTATCTTTGACCTTTACTTTATTATAAATCCACATTTATTAGCATGCAAATGTTTTGCTTGAAGAGATTTTCGCTAATCAATGTGGTTTTTACTAATAGGTCAAATCAAAAGAAGTTTGTGCTCAAGTAGCAGCACCTTCAGTTTGACTATCTTTGACCTTATGATTTTATTATACTCTGACCATCTTTGACTTTCAAGTGTTTTGTGCAATTTTTTTATAAAAATTATAGTTATAAACCGCAGCCCCATACCTTTGAGAAAACAGCCATAAAAAAGATGAGACTATGTAAAAGTCCCACCTGAATTTTATATATTACTGTTTTGACTTTTCCTTTTGTCTCAGTTCAATTCGTCTGATCTTCCCTGAGGTGGTTTTTGGTAGTTCATCCATAAACTCAATTTGCCTCGGATATTTATAGGGAGCTGTCAGTGATTTCACATGATCCTGTAGGTCTTTAGGTAAATCTGGATTGTCTTGATTCACATTTTCCTTCAATACGATAAATGCCTTTACGATACTTCCCCTGGTTTCATCAGGACTTGCCACTACTGCACATTCCTGCACATACGGATGTTTAACTAGTGCATCCTCTACTTCAAATGGTCCAATGGTATAACCGGAGCTGATGATGATATCATCCTTACGACCTTCAAACCAGAAATAACCGTCTTCATCTTTTTTAGCTTGATCACCAGTAATATAGTACGCTCCAATACGAGACATTTTTGTTCGTTCCATATCCTTGTAATATTCCCTGAATAATGCCGGGCTATCGATCTTAACTGCGATATCACCGACCTCATTTGCAGGAAGCGGCTTTCCTTCTTCATCAATAATCTCTACCTCATTGCCTGGAGTTGGTTTGCCCATGGAACCTGGTTTTACCTTCATATTCTCCATCACACCAAGAAGCAGTGTGTTTTCTGTTTGTCCATAACCATCCCTTACTATGATGTCAAAATACCTTTGGAATGTATCAATTACTTCCACATTCAATGGTTCCCCAGCTGAAACGGCACTGTGAAGCTTTGGCAATTGATAGTCTCCCAGATTATCAACCTTAGCCATAATCCGATATTCTGTCGGTGTACAACATAATACATTAATCTCTTCATCCTGCAGAAGGCTTAAATATGTTTTCGGGTCAAATTTTCCATTATAGATAAAACCTGTTGCTCCTGAACCAAGCACAGATAAAAACGGACTCCATATCCATTTTTGCCAACCCGGGCCTGCGGTTGCCCATACTTTGTCCCCTTCTTTGATGGAAAGCCAGTTTTTGGGCGCAGTCTGCAAATGCGCATAGCCCCATCCATGTGTATGTACTACACCTTTTGGATTACCTGTTGTTCCTGAAGTATATGGAAGAAATGCGATATCGTCCCGTGTTGTATCTGCCATTTCCAATTCATCAGATACATCCTTTTTCAACTCATCAAGGAAAGACCACTCTTTAACCGGTCCTCCTACTGTATATTTTATCAATTGATCATATTCATGAATATCCTTAAACTGATCAACAAAAGGATAATAACTTACAATTCCTTTTACTTCTCCATGGCTTATCCGATATTGCAGATCTTTTGTTTTAAGCATCTCAGAGCTTGGTATGATAATGATTCCTGTTTTTAAAGCTGCAAGGTATACCTCATATACATCAATAAATCTTGGTATCATTACTAGTAGCTTATCTCCTCTTTTTAAACCATTATCAAGAAAAACGTTTCCAATTCTGTTTATATTTTCCACTAAGTCAACATAAGATATTTCTTTTGACTGGCCGGCTTCATCCTGCCAAATCAATGCTTTTTTGTCTGGATCTGTTGCGTAACGCTCCATTTCCATCACTATATTATAATCTTTTGGAGCAATCAAATCTTCCCTTTTCATTCCTTTCACTCCCCATACGCGTTTGCAATTAAGTATATCAAAAGTTAAGAAAATTTTAAATAAATATAAGGGGTCTGATCCTCGGTTACAATATCCAGTGAAGAATTGAAATTTCTCGCTGGATATTACAGTTAAACGAGGGATCAGACCCTTTTGGACTGTCCATACTTATAATCCATAAATTCCTTCTGGCAGCCTGTCTTCCAATACAAGATCATCCAGACTCTTAAAATTGTATCCCTGGTCTTTCAATTCTGAAATCAAATGCTCTAGTGCCTTTGCATTATCAGATGATACGGTGTGAAGCAGTACAATTGCCCCCGGATGAATTTGGTTCATGATTTGATCAAATGCATATTCCCAACCCTTTTGCTTATTCGTTTCCCAATCAATGAATGCCAACGACCAAAAAACGTGGATATAGCCTAATTCATTTGACCATTCCAATGTTTGCTCATTAAACATTCCTCTAGGCGGGCGGAGATATTTTAACTCCTTCTGGTCGGAAACATCTGCAACTGCCTCTTCCAGGGTTTCCAATTCCTGCTGCATTGTTTCTTTTGAAACCGTTGAAAAATCCGGATGATGGTAAGAATGATTTCCTATAATATGTCCTTCATCCACCATTCTAGCAATCAGATCCGGTTCACTATCAACATAGTGCCCTGTCACAAAAAAAGTCGCAGGTACTTCTTCTTTTTTTAAAACATCCAATATACCTTCTGTATAACCTTCCTCATAGCCATTATCAAAGGTCAGATAAATATTTTTTTCTCCGGAAAGGTCTGCATAGTAGGCTCCATACTTTTCAAGTAATGCCTGATAACTTCCAATGTCGGGCACTTGATGATCTGTATTTTTTTTAAATCCCCACCCATATCCTGTGGCAGTTGCCGGCTCAAGAAAACCAAAAGAAAAGATAAGAATAACGATGATTGATACTGCAGCATTTTTTTGCATAAACAACCCACCTGTTTTTATCTTACCTTTTCCTTTTATCTTCTATATTATTCATTTAGGCTATCGTAATTTTGTTGCTTTTTACTCTTGCAGTTGAAATAAAATGTGACGTATCTGCTAGGTTGATTGCCGCAGTGCGGAAACCAACCTTCATTTATAGTACGATAGCTGCTAACCACCCAAATATAAATAACGGGATATTATAATGGATAAATGTCGGGACAACGGTATCCCAAATGTGATGATGTTTGCCATCAGCATTTAAGCCTGATGTCGGCCCGAGGGTACTATCAGAAGCTGGTGATCCGGCATCCCCAAGCGCTCCAGCCGTACCAATTAAAGCGGCAGTTGCGACAGGTGAAAACCCGGCAGCCATACAAATTGGAACATATAATGCAGCTAGAATTGGGACCGTTCCAAAAGATGAACCAATCCCCAGAGTTACAACTAAACCAACAAGTAATAATATAAAAGCAATCATTGCCTTATTATCACCTAAGAACCCGGAAGATACTTCGACAAGGGCATCAACTGAACCGGTTTCTGTTAAAACATTTCCATATCCGGAAGCAACCAGCATTACAAATGCAATGGTTCCCATCATACCGATACCTTCTGAGACAATTCGATCACCACTTTTGAACGGAACTACAATGAAAGCAAACATTAATACAAGTCCAGTTAAAGCTCCCAGAATTAAACTTTCTGTTATGATTTGCACAATTAATGCCCCAAGAATTGCAACAATGGTAAACATATGATTTTTATTAAATGAAACTTCTTCTGCCTCTGATGTAACAAGAGATGACTCTATTCCGCCTGCACCTGGTATAGCTTCACGATCTTTTCGATATGTGAAAAATATTGCCACAAGCAGTCCGACAACCATCCCCAAACCAGGGAGAAGCATTGCCATCGCCGTATCTCCAACTGTTACTGCAGTACCATTCTCATTCATACTGTCAACAATAGTATTATGGAAAATAAGGCCGAATCCAGCTGGAATCATCACATATGGTGCCTTCAGACCGAATGTCAGTGCAGTAGCTACAGCCCGACGATCCAGACGCATGTTATCAAAAAGCTTTAATAACGGTGGAATTAAAATTGGTATAAATGCAATATGAACTGGTACCAGATTTTGTGAAAGTGATGCTACCCCGGCTATCGCCAACAGCATCATTGTCTTCTTTCCTGTCAGTACCTTTATCAGGTAATTTACTAAAATACCTGTGATCCCCGTATAGCTGATAGCGACAGCAAAAGCTCCAAGCAAAATATAGCTTAATGCTGTATTCGCCTGTCCTCCCATGCCATTTACCAGCATTTCAATTGAATCTATGAATGACAATCCTGCCATTAACCCTGCGGTCAGTGCTGCAGCTATGATGGCAATAATCACATTTACCCTTGACAGACTAAGTATTGTCATAACCAGAACGGAAACGACCACAATCCATTCCATATATATTCCCCTCTCTATAGCGATACCTGATGATTTTATCTTTAATACTTCACCATGATAAAGCATTAAAGCATAAAAATCAACCTTAATATTAAAAAACCCTGCAACAAAGTCACAGGGCTTTTTTTGGCTATTTTAATTGAAAAGAGAAAGAAGTATGATCTTGAATTGGAATCCATGCACCGATTCCCTGTTTGGTTACATTTTTAATAACGATGGCTTTTTTAGAGCCTTTTAATTCGATATATACTTCTCCAAATGTTACTTGTCCTTTTTCATTCACAGCTGGGGCATATGCTTTTAATTCCCCATTTTTAGTTTCAGGAACATTATAGGCATTATCTTTTTTCGTATTTTTCCCAATGGTTGTATTATAGGATAGGGGAAGCTCTGTCTTGGCTTTTGATTTTAGTAGCATCATTGTTTTTACATTTTCAGGATTTGCGATTTTGTTGGTAAGTGCTCCTTTAACTTCTTTTTGTTCCTGCTGTACATAGTTCATTTTCTGGTTATCGTTTCCGCCAAGATTATTAAGTTCATTTGTGTTAATATGCTGGTACTCCCAATTAATCGTTGTTTCTGTTGATTGATAATTCAGCGGCCATCTTCCCAAATACACCATTCCCCTATAGCCAATTGCAATCGGAGACGGCTTTAGGGTTGATTCATTCAGTAATTTGATTAATTCAGGGTTTTCAACCGGTGTTTTTATTTTATCAATCAACTCTTGTGTTAATTCGCTTGGTTCAACAACTTCCTGGTCCTCTGAAGCGTTTGGAAATGTATTTTCTTTGGAGATTGTTAATACATGACTGGGAATATCATAGTCTCCTTTTGATGACTCTTTTTCATCACTGTGACCAGGTATCGGAAATACAAAACAAAAAGCAAATACAATTAATGCAATAGCATAATTTTTCCTCTTATTCATGTGTGCCATTCCTTTCCTTTTTCCATAGTTTTTTCTGACACATGAATTTTATACGAAGATTTCATTTAATCTTCTTTATTCTAGTGGCTCAATTCAATTGTTTCAATACTCTCCTCAATCTTAATACTATCTTCCACAGAGCGAATCATGGAACAATTTTTTCGTGCAATTTCTAAGTTTTTATAAAGTTTCTCCGGGTCAAGCCGATAACCTTTTATCGTGAATTTTAACGAAATACGTTCAATACGGTTTGCTTCTTCAGGATTTCTTACAATATCAGCTGAAATAACCATATCTTCCACTTCGGCACGTTGTTTATTCAAAATTTTCCGGAATACGGAACCGCTGCAGCCTGCAATGGATGCTACCATCAACTGAAATGGGCGAAATCCATATTCTTCGTTTCCTGAAATGCTTAATTCATTGTAATCCAAATCGGTTCGTATACCTTTTTCTTTTAAATAAAATTCCATCTAGTACCCCTCCGTTTCTTTCGACTTACTAGTATATTTCCATTAATGGTTTACTTTAATCTTTTTCTCGGCTGGTAATGCAGAATATTTGCCCTTATAATACCAATTAGGTTGGATATGTAATATAAAACGAATGGATGAACAATAATGGTTTCTGCTAAAAAACGATTTTGGATTTTAATAGCGCTTGTTTCAGTTTCGGGGTTTTCACAAGGAATGTTACTACCATTACTTGCAATTATTCTGGAGCAAAATGGGATTTCTTCCTCTGTTAACGGTCTTCATGCAACTGGATTATATATTGGTGTCCTCTTAGCTTCTCCCTTTATGGAAAAGCCTATGCGAAAGTTTGGCTTTAAACCAATTATCATTTTCGGAGGAATGCTTGTATTTATTTCATTAGCTTTATTTCCATTTTGGGAGGCCCTATGGTTTTGGTTTATTTTGCGCATAACTGTTGGTATTGGCGACCAAATGCTTCATTTTGGCACACAAACATGGATTACAACAACCGCTACTAAAGAAACAAGAGGCAGAAGCATCGCTTATTATGGAATGTTTTTCGGGTTGGGTTTTGCCCTGGGGCCATTAATGACGCGCTTATTATCTGTTAATGAAGCTCTGCCATTTTTAGTTTCAGCAGGACTTAGCATGCTTGTCTGGTCTACCATGCTGTTTGTTCGAAATAGCTGGCCGAAGCAAGAAATCGAAACAACCAGCAGAACAAATTCGATTGGCCGGTTTTGGCACGCTGGAAAAATAGCTTGGGTAGCTCTTCTGCCCGGGTTTGGTTATGGATTTCTGGAAGCTTCCCTGCACAGTATCTTTCCAATTTACGGGATGCGAATCGGTCATGATGTAGATATCCTGTCCCTCATTGTCCCCTGTTTTGCTGCGGGCAGTCTTATCACACAATTGCCATTGGGAATTTTAAGTGACCGATATGGAAGAAGAGCAACTCTCCTTTCCATATTGATTGCCGGAACAATCTGCTTTGTGCTTGCAGCAGGTTTTGAAACATCGGTAATTGCTTTATTTATACTATTTACACTAGCCGGGATGTTTGTCGGCTCTCTTTTTTCTCTGGGTATCTCCTATATGACCGATATGCTTCCAGGAGAATTGTTACCGGCTGGCAATCTGATGGTGGGGATTACTTTTAGTATTGGGAGTATAAGTGGACCCTTTCTCGGCGGGTTATATGTGGAAGCATTTCCGGGAGTTTCATTCTTTTATTTAATTGTTGCAGTACTGCTTGTGATAATAGCTGCAATTTTCTTACGTAAAGAAAAACACGCTGATGCCGTATAATAAGTTGATAGGCTGTCTCAAAGAATCAACTTCTTTGAAGACAGCCTATTTTTATACATATTTACTATATCTGTTTTCCAACCGATCCTGCATAAATCCAATCAGGATACATATCGGCCAGTAAATCAATGCAACAAGCACATACATTGTCATTGCGTCAAACTCTCTTCCGGCTACGATTTGTGTTTTCTGAAAAAGTTCAGGCACTGTAATAACCGCTGCAAGCGATGTGGCCTTTACAATATCCATGAACACATTGGTTAGTGGAGGAATTGCAATTCTTGTTGCCTGTGGCAGGATTATCTTACGTAACGCTGTCCAATAACCTATATTCAAAGCCGTTGCCGATTCCCATTGACCATTATCAATACTATTTAATGATGAACGATCGATTTCAGCGATGTATGCCGCACTATTTAAGCCAAACCCCAGGATCGCCGCAGTAATAGCTGTGAATTCTATGCCGACAATAGGTAATCCAAAATATAAAATAAACAAAAAAACAAGCATTGGAGTTCCTCGCATAAATGATATATACAGTCGCGCCGGCCAACGAAGGATACTTTTTTTTGAACCTCTGGCTAATGCAAGGAATAATCCCAGACCTAAACCTATCAGCATTCCTGCGATTGAGATGATAAGGGTCATTGGCAATCCTTCCAGAATAAAAGGGAGGCTCTCCAATGCGAGTTCTATGTTAAACAAACCACCAAAGTCAAAACCATTGAAGTTCATTACTCAAGTCTCCTTAAAGGTCTAAGCCTTCGATCTCCTCAATTTCCTCTTCCGGTTCCTGTGAAGCGTCTTCTTCATAAAATTCTATGGCAAGCTCAGAAAGTGTGCCATCTTCACGCATCTCATTTAGTGCATTATTTATTTCTTCTGTCATTGTATCCGCACCTTCTGGTATAACAACAGCCTGTTCCGTAGGGTGGAATTTCAGATCGGGATGTAGATGGATATCAAATTCAGGAAATCCTCCAACACCGAATTTCGTTAAAAAGTAGTCATTAATGACAACATCCGTTCTCGCTCGATGCACATCACCCAAGTAGGCTTCATTCGGAGCATTTCCATATGTAATTACCTCCGCACCATAGTGTTCTGCAATTTGGCTATAAATTGTCGTTGCTCCGCCACCGGCTTTTTTTCCTTCTAAATCTTCCAATGACTCAATCCCTGAATTATCTTCTTCTCGAACAGCCATTGTAGTGTAAGAATATTTATATGGTTCACTGAAGTTAAATTCTTCTTTTCGTTTATCTGTTGCCTCGATATCATTTGCCGCAACATCAATTCTACCACTTTGAACTGCTGGAAGCATACTGTCAATCCCCATAATTTCAAACGAAATATCTAATTCCAGACGATCAGCAACTTCTCGCATTACTTCAACATCATAACCGGTTAACTGGTCTTCACTTTCTTCTTCTCCATCATAATAAGAAGCAGCAATTAACGTACCAGAAGTTCCAACAACAAGTTCACCAGCATCCTGGACTTCTTCCCATCTTTCATCTGAAGCACTTTCCTCTGTTTCACCGCCCGTACTTTCCTCTTCAGAAGTACCACATGCACTTAGTAGAGCAATCGATATAAACAAAACAAATAACATATTAATTTTTTTCAATTTTTTCATCTCCCTTGTTATATAAAAAAACAATGCTCTAGTTCTCTATTAGCTACCATTTATTCTACTCACAAATCCAGGCCCTCGATTTGTTGAATTTCTCCTTCAGGCTTCTGTGATGCATCTTCTTCAAAGAACTGTACTGCAAGTTCAGACAGTGTTCCATCATCACGCATTTCATTCAATGCATTATTTATTTCTTCCGTTAATTTATCCGAACCTTTTGGTAGGACAATAGCATTTTCAGTTGGGCGGAATTTCAATTCAGGATGTAGATGAATATCAAAATCCGGGAATTCCGCAATACCGAATTTTTGTAAATAATAATCATTGATAACAACGTCCGTACGCCCGTTGTGAACATCACGCAGGTAGGCTTCATTTGGGGCATTTCCGTATGTAACAACCTCCGCTCCATAATGTTCTGCAATTTGGCTATATACTGTTGTTGCTCCACCACCGGCTTTTTTTCCGTCCAGGTCTTCCAGTGTGTTTATTCCTGAATTATCACCTTCACGAACTACCATGGTGGTATACGAATATTTATAAGGTTCACTAAAGTTAAATTGTTCTTTTCTTGAGTCCGTTGGTTCAATGTCATTGATTGCCACGTTAATTCGCCCGCTTTGAACTGCAGGCAGCATACTGTCAACCCCCATAATTTCAAACGAAATATCTAACCCAAGCCGGCTTGCAAGCTCCCGTATCACTTCCACATTATAACCGGTCAAGTTATCTTGATTTCCTTCTTCTCCTTCATAGTAAGAAGCGGGAAATAGAGTACCGGAAGTTCCTACAACAAGTTCACCGGCACCCTGAATCTCTGCCCAACTTTCATCTGCAACACTTTCGTCTGTTTCACTACCCGTGCTTTCTTCTTCAGAATTACCGCATGCACCCAAAACAGCAACTGCTATAAGTAAAACAAGCCAAGTTTTAAAATTCTTCATCAAATCCCCCCTAACATCACCTGTGTCATAAATTGTATCAAATTAATAGTAACAGCTTTTTATGAGAGATTCAATAAAGTGAATTCTGTATTAATAAATACTCCATAAAACATCAACAGCAGATACCATTTACTTCCTCGTTTGTTTTAGCTTTTTAAAAAATCACCCCTCAATGGGATGGAGAGCACAAGCACAGCGCAGTGAAAACAACTGTTATAGCAATATCTAATAATGTAATTGTTACAGTTTTTGCATGGAAGGATACTGTTTGAATCAATCAATTAAAGAAAGATTTAACATGTGACAATAGTAGGTGAATGAACTAATGATGCTCCTGTACTTGGTGCAATGGGGAGGTCATTTGTAGAATTGGTAGCAGAGGAGATGATGCTGATGTAAATGATTTGGTGCAATCCATCTATCTAACATGTGAATTGTTAAGCTACACTTCTTTCAAGAGGAATGGAAGAAAGCAAAAAACGATAGAGTTACGTACCATTTTATATCAACTGCGACGTTAAAGCGCAACAAAATTTACGAAAAGAGCTTTTGCAATCAATGTGGTTGTTTTACTGATGATGTTAATGGGCATGAGGGGAGTAGGATTTCAGTAAATGTAAATGATTTGCCAGTATTGGCAGCTGATATTCAACTGCCAGCCCTTTTGTTTTTTCGGATCACTGCATTAATTACTCCGCCGGTCATAATAATAATTCCGGAAATATAAAACCATATCATAAGTACAATAACAGCACCTAAACTGCCATAGGTTGCAGAGTAGTTCCCCATATTACTGACATAAAAGGAAAAACCAAGCGATATGAGCTGCCAGCTGACCGTAGCAAAAAGTGCGCCCCATACAGCATTTTTAAAATAAATTCGTTTGTTGGGTGCCAGTTTATACAATGCAAGAAATACAATAAAAAATATAAGTGAAGATATAACATATCGAAAGGTTTCCCATATGGAAAGAAAACCTGCCGACAGACCAAAAAATGAAAATATGTATTCACCGATTATCCGGCCAAAAACGGGCAGCAGGAAGGCGATACAAATGACTAGTACCATTGCAACTGTTAATACAATTGCTATCAGTCTGGCAACAATAAATGAGCGGTTCTCTTCCACCTCATATGCCTTATTGAAGGATCTTGTCATAGCATTAATCGCATTGGAAGCTGCCCATAATGTGCCGATTATCCCAATCGATAACAAACCACCATTCTGCTCATTGACCAATTGACTGATGTTTGTATTGATTAAGTCAACAATTTGTGCTGGTGCGTAATCTGCAAGTAGATCAATTACCACCTGATCATTAATCGGCAAATAACCAATCAAGGTTAGCAGAAACAACAGGAAAGGAAAGAGTGATAGCAAAAAGAAGTATGCTAATTGTGCAGCCAAACCAAATATATCATCATTCATAATTCGGCCATATACTTGCTTGGTGAAGTTTACTGCTTTTCCCATACCAACTCCCCCTTTGTGATTACTGTTCTAATTCTTTTGTTTCCTTATTTCCTGCCACTTTCTCCAATTGCTTTTCTGCAGTTTCCAATGCATTGATTACATTCGCAGCTCCATCCGGAAAGTTTTCACTGACTTTGTCCAACGTCATTCTTAACTTATGAACGGCTTCCGAAGGATTTTGTATCCAATAAGATGAACCTGACTTAACTGTATTCAGTTTATTTACGGTGTACTTCCTGGTTTCTTTGTCAAATAAAGTTACCAGTCCTCCGATTGCTGCTCCTGTTAGAATCCCTGTTACCAATTTACGTTTACTCATCTTATTCTCTCCTCTTATTTTATATTATGTGTTTCTTTGATATATGAAAGTAAGTTTTTGCATCCTTTCGAAACCAGCTTATATGTGTAGTTGAAATCCCCGGTGAAATAAGGATCAGGGATATTTATTTCATCCGGATCATCCACAAATTCCATCAGTTTTTTCACAACCGCTTCATCCGTGTTCTGGTTCATTTCTTTTAAATCCATTATATTTTGCTCGTCCATTGCAATAATATAATCATAAGCATCCCAGTCATTTGTATTAACCTGCCTTGCAAACATTCCTTCATAGGAAATTTGCTGTTTTTCTAGTAGATTTCTTGTCCCCTCATGCGGCGCCTCGCCAATATGCCATTCTCCTGTTCCACTTGAATCGACCTCTATTTTTCCGGATAAATTATCCTTTTGCACAAGATCACGAAATACAGCCTCTGCCATTGGAGAACGACAAATGTTTCCCAGACAGACAAACAAGACACGTATCATTTTACACAACCACCCCTACTTTAATTCTATTATAATCATCAATCAAGAATAGAAGCAAAAAATATTACATTTTTCATTCTTTTGAGGTACGTAAACTCCTTATATAGAAAGGATGCCCGGCAGCGCAAGGGGCATCCTTTCTTTACAATGTAATCGGCTCGATACATGTTGTATCGTTATTTTTGGCAGCATTCACATAGTCGGCCACATTATAAGCGGTGAGCGGGATATCCTCTAATGTCTGTATGAATTGCTGTGCATCTATTGACGATTTTATATGACCATGAATCCATTCATCCTCCCTGCCATCAGGCAAAATGACCGGCATCCGGTGATGGATATCCTGCATGAAGTCATTCGCATCCTTTGTCAAAATTGTACAGGTGAAAAGTGTTTGATCACCATGTACCCATTTATCCCACAATCCTGCAAATGCGAATAGATTTCGTTTTTTTAGCTTAATTCGCTTCGGATGCTTTCTTTCGTCTGTTTTCTTCCATTCATAGAAACTGTCTGCCACGATTAAACATCTTTTACGTGACATTAATTGTTTAAAGCTTGGTTTTTCATGTGCTGTTTCGCTTCTTGCATTAATCATTTTATAGCCGATTTTCTCATCTTTAGCCCATGAAGGAACAAGCCCCCATCGCAAATAACCTGCTCTTTTTTTCTTGCCATCGTGGATAATTGCGAGTACATTTTGTCCTGGAGCGATGTTATAACTGTATTGATATCCATTGATGCCATGTTCCAAACCAAATTCCTGCATGATCTCCAGTTCATCAGCCAATAATGTATACCTGCCACACATTATTATCCCCCTCTTAAAATAAGCTTAAATCCCATTGGTTTGCAATATGCCTTAACAAACGAATCCCTGCAATGCTATTACCTTGCGGGTCGAGAGAAGGTCCATATACGCCTATGCCGCAACCTTCCATAAAAGGCAGTTCTTCGTCACGCACTCTAGGTGGAGCGAGGGCTATAATACCACCGGAGACTCCACTTTTTGCTGGAATTCCCACATAAGCAGCAAATTTGCCTGAAGCATCATACATCCCGCATGTCAGCATTAGTGCTTTCGCAAGCCGGGTAATCTGCCGTGGAATAATCTCTTCCCTGGTGTTCGGATCTTCTCCATCGTTAGCTAGTATCATACCCATTCTAGCCAAGTCATCTATTGTAATTTCAATAGAACATTGCTTAAAATATGCTTCCAATGTTACATTCAGATCCGACTCCAGGTAATCCATTTCCAATAAATAATAACCAATCGCCCGGTTCCGCATGGAAGCATCTCTTTCTGATTCGTACACATCGATGTTAATCAACGGACGATAGCCAAGCATTTTTTCGAACAGCTCGAACAACGACTCCAGTTTAAGATCAGATGTCTTTCCTTCCAGCATAGAGGTAACAGTTATCGCGCCAGCATTAACCATGGGATTAAATGGTTTTTTAACCTGTTTCATTTCCAGATGCATAATCGAATTGAATGCTTCACCAGTCGGTTCAACATCAACGCGATCCAGCATGTAGGAGACACCGCGTTCCATGCATGCCGCAATGAAAGTGAAGACTTTTGATATACTTTGAATAGTGAATGGGATATTAATGTCTCCGGAGCGAATGGCTAGGCCATTTTTCCCAAGAATTGAAATGCCTAAATCATCCTGATCTGCTTCTTCCAGGATGGGAATATAGGATGCAAGCTCTCCATCACCTGTATGTTTTCGATAAAAGGAGACCCAGTCATCCACATACTGCTGCAGCCATTCCCGGGTTAACTCCGTATTCCAATTTGTTGTCCCTTGTACCAATGAAACCACCTCGCCAAGACTAGTATGTGTATATTTCTGTGAAAATTTCAATGAATATCAGGAATTCATCATCTCTGCGTTAGTTTCTTCCTGTTTAACCATAATACCCTAAAAAGAATCGCAATAACCTTTTAGAAACCAGTTTCGCCATGACTTTTAAGCCTTAGTTAAGAGAGAAGACTCTTTTGGACAACCCTTGTGTTAGAATTTGGCTAAACGCCCAAGCCTTTATGGCGATAAATTCAAAGCCCGCACTTATGCAGTAAGAAAGTTTTATACTTTCTTAACTGCCTAGAAAAGGAGTCGGTTTTTTCATGCTGACTCCTTTTCATAATATGATGCGTCAATTACAACAGCTACAATTGTACATTTGCCTTCTTCTTTACCTTTTGGAGCTTGAATATCGTTCCAATACAAGCATACTTGCATATTATGTAAATTCATATGGTTCAAATCATCAAATCACACTGACACTGACACTGACACTATTATTATACAACGTGGGTTGGCATTTTCAAGGGGGGAACCCTCCCTAAACAATGACTTCTCACACTTTCCATTGTCATAAGAAAAATTGGCTCTTCGTCAGAATTTTATAGTGTAAGCCTTATCCTTAACTTATGCTGTAAGAAAATTCGCTTTCTTAACCTTAAAAAAAGAGACTGGAACCCTATTCATAGGATTCCAGTCTCTTAATCTATCAATTATTTTCCAATAAATTGTTGTGTCCAGTGGTTACCTTGTTCCACATATCCAACACCGATATGTGTATAATCGCCATTTAGAATATTCGCACGGTGACCTTCACTATTCATCCATGCATCAACAACTTCTGCTGGAGTACGTTGACCTTTTGCGATATTTTCCCCAGCGGTACGGTAATCAATACCAAAGCTCTGCATCATATCAAATGGAGAGCCGTAATTAGGGCTGTTATGGGCAAAATAATTGCTTCCCGCCATATCACGAGATTTCTCTCTTGCCACTTCACTTAATTCTGTATCGATTTGAAGGGGGCTTAGACCCTGTTTAGCTCTTTCTTCGTTTGTTAATTCTACTACCTCTTGTTCAAATTGATTTAATTCTTGTGATTGTTCCTGATTCTGGTTTTGTTGTTCTTGTTCCTGAACTGTTTGCTGAGGAGCTGAGGATTCAGGCTGTTCCACTTGCTCTACAGGCTCTTCTTCTGTCTCTTCCTCATTTTGTGTTGGTTGTTCTTCTTGCTTGTCTTGTTCAACTGGTTGTTCCGATTGTTGTTCTTCAGCAGGTTGCTCTGCTTCTTGCTCAGGTTGTTTCTCTTCAGTTGGCTGTTCCGCTTCTTGCTTAGGTTGTTTCTCTTCGGTTGGCTGTTCTGCTTCTTGCTTAGGTTGTTTCTCTTCAGCAGGTTTTTCTTGTTTTTGTTCTTCTTTCACAGGCTGTTCTTGTAACTCAACCTGAATATGATTCCAATTCACGTTGTCCAATTTATCTTTTAAATTGCTCCACGCTTTATCTAGCATTCCATTTACATCATCACCAGAAATGGTCCCCTGCTGAGAATTTACAGAATAAAAGATTTTATATTTGTTAAAGCTGGACTGATCAGCATTTGCTGATGCATCTGCAGTAGAGTCAAATGCTCCACCAAACAGTAAAGCTGTTGATAATGCTGTAACAATACTTACTTTCTTAAACATCTTGTTGCACGCTCCTTTGTGTTTTGTTTGATGCAAAATTATCATAGCATGGATTATTTGTAATAATTCTGGCAGGGTTTTCCAAACGGTGTCTTCTCTTTTCTAAATCAGAATCCCCCTTTGTTTTTATAGGAATCATAACCATCCTAAAATCAGATAAATAGGAAAAAGTTTGGTAAAGTGGTAGATATTTCATCAAAATTGCTATTGACACCCTTAAAAAGTCACCTGTTTTATTACAATGATGAATAATTTGTAAAGATATTGTTACTTGCTTTCCCCCTATGAAATGCCTTATTTTTATATAGTAGGGATAAGTGGAGAATCTATGATATTACTAAAATATATTACTTTTTTATCAACCCCCCTTATTTTCAATCGTTCACCCTTAATAAATAGAAATAAAATGTTAAGAATATAGTCATCATTGGAGGATTCATGAAAATGTCAATGTTATCAAATGCAGAAATCGGAATTGATTTAGGTACTGCAAATATACTTATTTATTCAAAAGCAAAAGGAATCGTCTTAAACGAGCCAGCTGTTGTAGCCATTGATGTCAACACAAAAAAAGTGGTAGCTGTTGGTGCAGAAGCAAAAGAAATGGTAGGAAAAACACCACAAAACATTGTCCCCATCCGCCCATTAAAAGACGGAGTTATCGCTGATTATGATGTAACTGCACAGATGCTGAAAGAGTTTTTGAAAAAAGTAAGCAAAAAAAATGGGTTATCCTTGAGAAAGCCAACAGTTGTTGTTTGCACACCTTCCGGAAGCACAACAGTAGAACGGCGCGCTATTCACAATGCTGTGTCCAGTTATGGAGCAAAACAGGTGCATTTAATTGAAGAACCTGTAGCTGCTGCAATCGGTGCTGATCTTCCTGTAGATGAGCCCGTAGCGAACGTTATTGTTGATATAGGCGGCGGAACTTCAGAGGTAGGTATCATCTCATTTGGCGGAGTTGTTTCCTGTAATTCTGTGCGTACTGGTGGAGATAAGATGGATGAGGAAATTGTCCAGCATATCCGTAAAAATTATAATATTCTAATCGGTGATCGTACAGCAGAGAATATTAAGATGGAAGTTGGAAATGCGATTCCCGATCATAAAGAAGAAACTATGGAAATCCGCGGTAGAGATATGGTTACCGGTCTGCCTAAAACAGTAAGTATTACATCCACAGAAATACATGCAGCCCTAAAAGAGTCGCTGGATAAAATTTTGGAAGCTATCCGTTCTACATTGGAGAATTGTCCTCCTGAATTAAGTGGGGATATTGTTGATCATGGTATCGTATTAACTGGTGGAGGCGCCTTATTAAAAGGGATGCAGAATTGGCTTTCCAATGAAATCATCGTACCTGTACACCTTGCCCCAAACCCGCTTGAATCGGTGGCAATCGGCACAGGCCGCGCATTGAAAATGATTGGAAAACTACAAAAAGCAGCGAAATAAAAGAATAATTATACTTAAGCCCATGCATTTATTTTATGTATGGGCTTTTTGTTGTCAGTTAAGTGGATTAGGTGATGAGTAGATTGGCGGGAGACGATGTTTGAACACTTTTGGGCGATGTGCACTTTCATGAAGGCGATGTTAAAACACATTCGGGCGATGGACTTTCATGAGGGCGATGTTGAAGCACATTCAGGCGATGCGCACTTTCCTAGGAGCGATGTTAAAACACATTTAGGCGATGCGCACTTTCATGAAGGCGATGTTGAAACACATTCGGGCGATGCGCACTTTCATGAGGGCGATGTTGAAACACATTCGGG
This sequence comes from Virgibacillus ainsalahensis, assembly GCF_055380755.1. Classification (NCBI taxonomy): domain Bacteria; kingdom Bacillati; phylum Bacillota; class Bacilli; order Caryophanales; family Bacillaceae; genus Virgibacillus; species Virgibacillus ainsalahensis. Next base: position 2,739,716 of record NZ_AP043943.1, read on the forward strand.
CGATGCGCACTTTCATGAAGGCGATGTTAAAACACATTCGGGCGATGAGTACTTTCCTAAGGGCGATGTTGAAGCACATTCAGGCGATGCGCACTTTCCTAGGGGCGATGTTAAAACACATTCGGGCGATGCGCACTTTCATGAAGGCGATGTTGAAACACATTCCGGCGATGCGCACTTTCATGAGAGCGATGTTAAAACACTTTCAGGCGATGCGCACTTTCATGAAGGTGATGTTTCAACACATTCAGGCGATGCGCACTTTCATGAAGGTGATGTTTCAACACATTCAGGCGATGCGCACTTTCATGAAGGTGATGTTTCAACACATTCAGGCGATGCGCACTTTCATGAAGGTGATGTTTCAACACATTCAGGCGATGCGCACTTTCATGAAGGTGATGTTTCAACACATTCAGGTGATGCGCACTTTCATGAGGACGATGTTTCAACACTTTCGGGCGATATCCTTTGGTTCGTGGGGGCGCTCCCTTTAATCACCCTTACTTTTAAATTTTTCCGAAATTTTAAAATAAACCGTTTACATATCATTCAATTTCATGTACAATAAAGTTAATAAATCATGTCAAAGTGCTACATGCGTTAAACACATGGTTAATTTGTGAAATCAAATCAAAAACCGACTGCCTAATCTGTTTACAGTTCCATTCCAGAGCTGTTCCAACAGATAAAAGCCAGTTCATGTTGAATTACAGATTCCCCTGTAATCAATTTGAACTGGCTTTTTTATTCCATAATATAGAGAGAGGAGGCTACAAATTGGCTGGTGCTTTGGAAAATATCAAAGTTCTCGATTTATCCCGAGTCCTTGCAGGTCCCTATTGCACCATGATTCTTGGCGATCTGGGTGCGGAAATCATCAAGGTAGAGGCGCCGGGTGGCAGTGACGAAACTCGCAAGTGGGGCCCTCCTTTTCAGAATGATGTAAGTGCCTATTATCTTTGCGCAAATCGGAATAAGAAAAGCATTACCGTCGATTTAAAATCGAATGATGGAATAAATACAATCAAACAGCTTGTAAAAGAGAGTGATGTCATCATCAATAATTTCAAATCCGGTACGATGAAGCGTTTTGGTCTAGATTACGAAACACTTGAAGCAATCAATCCAAAAATTATTTATTGCTCGATCACCGGTTTTGGTGAAACAGGCCCCTATCAGGATATGCCCGGCTATGATTTTATCATTCAGGCAATGAGTGGACTAATGAGTATAACCGGTGATGAAACTTCCGGCCCTCAGAAAGTCGGTGTAGCAATTACTGATATTTTAACTGGTTTATACGCTTGTATTGGCATTCAGGGAGCTTTACTGGAACGTACAATTTCAGATAAGGGACAAAAGCTTGATCTTTCCCTGTATGATTCTGCTGTCAGTTCCCTAGTCAATATCGGAAGTAATTACTTAATGTCTGGCAAAACACCGGAGGCTCTCGGTAATCATCACGCGAACATTGTTCCATACCAGACCTTCCACGTCCTTGATGGTGATATGGTTATCGCTGTTGGTAATGACAATCAGTTCAAAGCGTTATGCCGCATTCTGGGCAAACCCGAATACAGTATGGATCCCAGATTTCTATCAAACTCTGACCGTGTACAGCATCGCAGCGAATTAGTTCCATTATTACAGGAAGTCTTGATAAAAAAGCCGACTGCTTATTGGCTGGAAGAATGCCGTAAAAACAATATACCATGTGGTCCTATCCAGACGATTGATGAAGTAGCCAAAGACCCGCAGCTGCATGCGCGTGACATGTTTATTGATGCCACGCACCCGACTGCAGGGTCGATTAAAATGATTGGAAATCCTCTGAAACTGTCCCGGACTCCAGTACAAGTGAGACATCATCCACCAGATGCAGGTGAGCATAATGAAGAGATACTGGGAGAAACAAAATAAATAAAAGATTAGGAGATGATTGCATTGAATTTTGATTTTACTGAAGAACAAAATATGCTGCGTCAAACTGTTAGAAGTTTTACAGATAAGGAGATTATGCCATACATTGCCGATTGGGACCGGGAGGGAAAATTTGATCCTTCCCTTCTTCCAAAGCTTTCTGAGCTAGGCTTAATGGGTGTATGTATCCCAGAGGAATATGGCGGAAGTGGGATGGATTATAATTCACTGGCGATTGTCTGTGAAGAACTGGAGCGTGGAGACACCGCTTTTCGTACCGCAGTCTCCGTTCACACCGGATTAAACAGCATGACGCTTTTACAATGGGGAACAGAAGAACAAAAACACAAATACCTTACCCCACAGGCGATGGGAGATAAAATTGGCGCATTCGGATTGACAGAACCAGGTGCAGGATCCGATGTAGCCGCAATGCAGTCAACAGCAGCAAAAGAAGGAGATTATTATATTTTAAATGGACAAAAAACGTGGATTTCCTTATGTGATATTGCAGATCACTTTCTTGTTTTTGCTTATACAAAAGACAGGTCTGAAAAGCATAAAGGCATCTCTGCCTTCATCGTAGAACGTGAATGGGAGGGATTTTCTTCCAAAGCTATTAAAGGCAAGCATGGCATACGTTCCGGAAATACGGGAGAGATCTTTTTTGAAGATGTCAAAGTTCCAAAAGAAAACCTGCTTGGAGAAGAAGGGGAAGGATTTAAAATTGCGATGGCAGCCCTTGATAATGGCCGCTTCACCGTGGCTGCAGGGGCAGTAGGGCAAATCATGGCCTGTATAGAAGCAAGTGTCAACTATTCGCATGAAAGAGAAACATTCGGAAAAGAGATTGGCAAACACCAGCTTGTTCAGCAGATGATCGCTAAAATGGAGGCTGGATTTCAGATGAGCCGTCTGCTTGTATATCGCGCAGGTGAATTAAAAAATCAAGGAAAAAGAAATACAAGGGAAACATCCCTCGCCAAATGGCAAGCATGTGATTTTGCCAATAAGGCAGCGGATGACGCCTTACAAATCCACGGGGCATACGGGTATTCAGATGAGTATCCTGTAGAACGCTATCTGCGCAATTCCAAAGCACCTGTTATTTACGAAGGAACCCGCGAAGTACACACAATAATGCAGGCAGAATATGTTCTGGGTTATCGTCAGGATAAAAAACTCAATAAAATGCTTCCGGCTTTGGAGAAGTAGATAAATTTTTTCCACGCTTGAGGACCTTGGGTAGCACTATCAAGGTCCTCAGATATATATCGTCTGAATCGAGCGGATGGCTGATTATTCCAAGTGAGAAAGCCTTTATATCGAGCATATATCTCTATCGAAAAACGAGCGTGGTATCCACGCTGTCGCTCGATTTGAACAGGCGCCACCCGATTTCAAGTTACTTCTGCTCTATTTTAATGCGCTGTTGCTCGATTCAGCCATACTCGCTTGATACCTACCTTGCTAACCCTTCCGCATGTGCTTCGTACTGTTTATATAAGTCTTTTAAAGCTGAAGCAAGTGCGCCACCTGCTTTTCCGAGATAATGTGTTTTCACTTTTTCAATCGGCTTGTCAATACCATCTTGTAAACTGTGACCACGGAGCAGCTGCTGGATAAATTCTCTCCCATGAGCTGTTGCTAAAGTACAATTTGCTGCAACAATCACACCATATTTCTTATCGATTTCCGCCGTGATTGTCAATGTTTCATACATACTTTTTGCTGCCATCCCTGCAGGTAACCTGGAATGCCCGGCGATAAATACAGTATTCATCTTCTGCTTCCTCTCCCGCCTATATAGAATATATATTCATCATATCATAGTAAAAAGAAATGAGACCTCTTGAAAAATTGCATGAACTATCCGTATGCAATTTTATTCTAACATTGTAAGCAGCATCTCCATTTCGTGGACAAAACAGAATGGTGGGATTGCCAACTTATCAATGGTAACATTAGTAGAAAAGAGATGGGGAGGCTGTTCTATTATGAATATATTGGTACAAGGCGCAGGAGCTTTGGGCGTTTATTTCGGTGGGAGAATGTTGGAAGCAGGACAAGATGTTTCTTTTTTTGTGAGAGAAAAACGGAGTGCTCAATTAAAAAAAGAGGGATTAAAAATAAACAGCCCAGTAGGAAATTTCGAAAAAAGAGATATAACTGTCTACACATCGCCTGAGGAAGTCAAAAATATAGATGTCGTGCTCCTTGCTGTAAAAGGTTATCACCTTGATCAAGTTATACCGCAAGTTCAGATGATTGTTCGCCAGACGGGGGCATTCGTGCTTCCTTTGCTAAATGGTGTAGAGCAGTTGGAAAGACTACAGCAAGCCATTGGCAAAGAAAAAGTGTTGGGAGGATTTGCCTCTATTATTGCAACACTGAATGAACAGGGTCATGTAAATCATACCAGTGGTGGTAGTGCGATAAAATTTGGTGCTCTTCATAACGAGCAAGCAGATATATGCGAACAATTAGAGAAGCTTCAGGGTCTTGTCAAGACGAATATTCTAAGGGAAGAAGACATACGAAAGCATATGTGGAAAAAGTACATATTTATCACAGCGTTTTCTGGAATTACTTCAGCAATGAATCTGCCGGCAGGTTTTATATCTGAGAACGAGGCTACGTTTGTCACTGCTAAAAGAGTAATCTATGAAATGAAAATGCTCGCAGAAAAAGAGGGTATTGATTTAACAGAACAAGAAGTGGAACAGATGGCAAACAGGTTAAAAGGTTTTCCACAAGAAGCGACATCTTCCATGCATCAGGATATGAGAAAAGGGCTTTCTATAGAAGTCGAGCATTTACATGGAGGGGCACTACGTTTAGCTGGGAAGTACGAGGTGAATGTTCCTGTCATCGAGACACTATATGGCATACTGAAACCGTATGAAAACGGAAAGCCAATGGACGATAGGGAGTAAAGATTATACCATCTTCGAAAACTTATGCTATAGCTGCCATGTTGGTTTCTTAACTGCTGAAAAAGCACCGATACATACGGTGCTTTTACACATCACAGTATTTATTTTATCCCTTACTACCTCTACATATTTAACCCAGCCTTCGTTTGGTTTTTCACTTCTTGAATTGTCACGCCACGGTTAGCCATTTCCCTGATATAAACTTCCCCTGGAACAATCTGCTCTGGTGGATAAACACCCTTTTTATCAATTGTTCCATTTCCAATCATTTGAGCGACTGCCGATATCGTGTTCGCAGTGGCCCTGGCCATTGCTGTTACATTTGTATGTCGATCCTTATATGTTGTCATTTCATATTCATAGGTTGATAGTACACCGTTTTTCTCACCGGATACGATGACTCGAAGTAAGACAGCATCATCTTTTTCACCCAGTTCAACGATAGGATCAAGTACTTTCAACAGCACTTCACGCGGGCTGATTTTTTCTCCGTTCACATCCACTTCGTAATCCATTCGTGTTAAATTCAAATCAACAAGTAATTTGAATTTCTCGGCATGCCCCGGATATCTTATCGTCTTATATTCCAGAGTGTCCAGGTACGGGTAGGACAGTGACAGGGTTGAGGTACCACCAGAGGTATGGAATGCTTCCAACGGCCCAAATTTCTCAAAGTAAACACGTTCTACCTCTGTTAATGATTGAATTTCCTGTTTTATTCCGTTACGAATAATCAGCGAAGGATCGGTATAATGATCAAATACACCCGCCATGGAAAATACGTGATTATACTCAAATGGTGGATCAGGTTTAACAGGAATTCCTCCAACATATAGTTGAATAGACTTTGGCTTATCCAGTTTACCTGCCCCGTGTCCTGATAGTATATTAATCATCCCTGGTGCCACACCTAAATCGGGTATAAGTGTCACTCCTGCCTTTTTTGCCTCTTCCTTCATTGTGAGAACTTTATCAGTCATGTGTCCAATATGTCCACCGAGGTCCACGGAATTAACACCAACTTGAATGGCTGTTTTCGCGACAATTTCATTAAAAGAATAAAATAATGCATTAATGATTACATCGAACTTTTTCATATAACTTGCAAGGTCTGCCTCATCACTGGCATTTACCTGATATGCTTTCAGTTTTGGTGAGTTTAACTGACTGACGACTCTCCGGGCACCGTCAATATTGATATCTGCCAGGCCGACAGCAGTCACTTCCTCACTTGCAACCAGATCGCGCGCCACTTCTTTCCCCATTAAACCAGAGCCTAGCACACCTATCTTCATACGATCCACCCCTCGCAAAAAAGTATTCCCTTTTTTAGAAAACCTTATTTATCTTCAAGCTTTAGCCTGGACTTATGAAGTAAGGAAGACATTCTTAAATTCTTAGAAAACTTGGCTAAACGCCCAAGCCTTTAGACGAATTGTCAAAGCCCTCACTTATGCAGTAAGAAAGTTTTATACTTTCTTAACTGCTAAAAAATCCTCTTTACTCCACATCAATTTGTGCACGTTGAAGTTTTCCACTGTAATCGACGTAAATCGCTTTCCATTCTGTAAATACATCTAATGCCTGCACACCTGAATCCCGATGCCCATTTCCTGTACCCTTTGTGCCACCAAATGGCAGATGAATCTCCGCACCTGTTGTTCCCGCATTCACATAGACAATACCTGTATCGAGATCCCGCTGTGCTTTAAAGACACGATTTACATCATGTGTGAAAATAGAGCTTGAAAGTCCATATGTTACTCCGTTATTCACCTCAATTGCTTCTTCAAAGTTTTTTACCGGAATCAATGAAACGACCGGTCCAAATATTTCCTCCTGGGCAATACGCATATCTGCGGTAGCATCTGAAAATAACGTAGGGGCAAAATAGTATCCATTCTTATGATCCCCTTCACTCAGTTCATAGCCACCTGCAAGTAATTTAGCTCCCTCATCCCTGCCAATCTCGATATATGACTTAATTTTATCCATACCGGATTTGTTTATGATTGGCCCTACCTTTATCGATTCATCCAACCCATTGCCTATCGTCAGTTTTGTCATTGCTGCAAGTAACCGTTCTTGCAATGTTTCTTTCACTTTCTCGTGAACTATCACACGGCTGCATGCTGTACAGCGTTGGCCGCTCGTTCCAAAAGCACTCCATAAAATACCTTCCACAGCCAGATCAAGATCAGCATCATCCATCACAATGACAGCATTTTTTCCGCCCATTTCCAGGGAAACCTTTTTCAGCTGTTTGCCACACTCACTGGCAATATTCCTTCCTGTATCATTTGATCCTGTAAATGATATAACCCGGATCGCGTCATGATGGACCATCGCATCTCCAACAGTAGATCCTGCCCCAAACACGACGTTCATAATTCCGTTAGGCAGACCTGCTTCTTCAAAGATTTTCGCAAGTTCATAGGCCATAATTGGTGTCTGGGTCGCAGGTTTCCAAATCACTGCATTTCCAGCAACAATTGCAGGGAATGATTTCCATGTTGCAATCGCAATTGGGAAATTCCATGGGGTGATAATACCAACGACACCAACTGGAGCTCGCTGACTCATTGCAAATTTATCCTTTAATTCCGCTGGTGTGGTTTGACCGAAAAGCCTTCGTCCTTCCCCGGCCATGTAAAAGGCCATATCGATACCTTCCTGGACTTCCCCACGCGCTTCTTCAAGAACTTTTCCATTTTCCATTGTTAACAATTGAGAAAGTCTTTCCTTGCGCTCCCTCATGAGATAGCCAACCTGATAAAGTACTTCAGCCCGCTGTGGCGCGGGTACCAGTGCCCATTCTTTTTGAGCCTTTTCCGCTGCTGCTACAGCATCTTCAACATACTCATTACCAGATAAAGGTACTTGAACAATTTCTCCGCCAGTTGCCGGATTGATAACAGGGGTAGACTCCTTCACACCTACCCACTCTCCATCAATAAAATTTGCTAGTTTTTGAGTTTCAAGTGTTACTGCCATGAAAAAAACCTCCTAAATTTTATGATTTCCCTTGTCGTTTTCGGATTTGTGCTATCGTTGAGGAAACAGAAATTTGTTCTTTATCTGTCCTGATTTCGATCACTGCAGGGTGTTGCCTGCTTAGTGCCTGTTCTAGAGCATGTTCAAAATCAGTGATGTTATCTGCTAAATAACCATCTGCTCCTACACTGATTGCTAAGTCTTTAAAAGAAACCTGCCCTAGTTCAGTAGCCATTACCTTTTTTGGATAATGCATTTCCTGATGCATACGGATCGTACCATACATATTATTATTAAAAACGAGACTTATGACCGGAATATGATACCTGACTGCCGTCTCCAGTTCCTGGACGGTCATCATAAACCCTCCATCACCGGATAAAGAGACTACGGTTTTATCCGGGAAAGCAAGCTTTGCGCCAATTGCTGCAGGCATCCCATACCCCATTGCACCTGATGTAGGTCCAACAAATGTATGCTGCTTCCTAAATGGATAAAAAGCATGCAACCATCCGGCAAAATTACCTGCATCTGTTGTTAATAACGCATCTTTCGGCAGCTTTTGTTCCAGCTTTGCGATAATTTGCTTATTAATCACATCATCCTCTGACACTTCTAAGCTGCTCACCTCAGCATATGCCTGCCGTCTCCATACTGCCCAGTTTTCCCAGGTCACCTCCACCTTCATCTGAAGAAGCGCCTGTAGTGTTTCTTTCATATCGGCAACAATTCCCACATCTGGAGCAAACACTTTACCAATTGTGTCATAGGAAATATCCGCATGAATCAGTTTTTTATCGGATGTAATGATTGAATAATCCTGTGTAGTGACTTCCGAAAGCCTCGTACCTAATGCGATAATCACATCCGCTTCTTTAACAGTCTGAAGGATTCTTTTATTTGTCCCAAGACCAAGGTGACCTGCGTATAAACCGTGATCATTTGGAAAAGCATCATGACGACGAAATGCCGTAAGAACTGGAAGCTGATATTTTTCCGCAAACTGTACCAGTAATCTTTCTGCTTTTGCGCTTTTCACACCACCGCCAGCGATTATCAATGGTTTTTTTGCCTTATTGAAAAGGTCTTCCACCATTACTATTTCACCTGAAGCTGGTGCAGGCATCGGCCTCCCTGAAACAGGACCGAATTCCATTTGCCCTTCCTCAGGAAGTACATCCTCAGGTAGTGATACAATAACTGGTCCAGGTCTCCCCGACTGGGCAATTCGAAACGCACGCTGAATCATTTCCGGCATACGTTCAGCATCCCTCACCTCAACAGTCCATTTTGCAATGTGAGCAAAATATTGATCCAAATCCACTTCCTGAAAGCCTTCTCTCCCCCTGAATTTCTGATGAACCTGACCTAATAATACGACCAAGGGTGTAGAATCCTGGTATGCAGTATGAACACCGATGGATAAATTTGCTGCACCAACCGCCCGAGTGGCAAAAACAACGCCCGGCTTTAAGACAGATGTTGCATAGCTTTCCGCCATAAATGCGGCACCGCTCTCATGCCTGGTTGAAATGACATCAATCGAAGGTTCGTCATAAAGTGCATCGAGTACAGGGAGATAGCTTTCTCCAGGCACACAGAACACCCGCTTGATTCCTTCCATTTTCATACATACCACAATCGACTGTGCCCCAGTCATTACAGCCATTTGCCTTTTCATCCATTATTCACCTCCAATACCAAGTTGCGTCAAACGCTTGATAACTTCATCCAATCTGGTTGATGATACGGTTAATGCAATTCGAATAAAGCCTTCGCCGGCTGAACCAAAGGCATTACCCGGGGTCACAATAATCCCTGCCTCTTCCAGTAATGTGGTAGCAAAATCAATCGAATTGGAACCTGCTGGAACTTTTGCCCATAAAAAGAGGGTTCCTTTCGGCTTTTCCGCTGAAATCCCAAGTTTCATTAAAGCAGCATGTAATTTTTCCATCCGTTCTTTGTATATGCCGTTATTTGCTTGTACTGTCGAGAGGTCACTTCTCAATGCTGTAGCAGCAGCTTTTTGAATTGGTAAGAATTGCGAGGTGTCCATATTACTTTTCAGTGTTGCTAAAGCTTGAATGACTTTTTTATTTCCGACAACATAGCCGATCCGCCACCCTGTCATGTTAAAGCTCTTGGATAGAGACCCGAATTCTAATGCAACCTCTTTCGCATTCGGTACCTGCAGCAAACTTGGTGATTTGTAGCCGTCAAAAGTCACCAGCCCATATGCAGCATCATTAGCGATAACGACATTATTTTCTTTTGCAAATGTAATCGCTTTCACAAAAGTATCTAATTCGACAGTTGCTGCTGTTGGATTACTGGGGTAGTTAAGGAACATCAGCTTCGCCTGCTTTACATCATCTTTTGCCAACTGCCCAAAACTTGGAATAAAACCATGGTTCCCATCCAATGGGAATGAAACACTTCTTCCACCTGCTAAATGCACACCAGCGCTGTAAACTGGATAGCCCGGGTCTGGGAGCAATACGGTATCACCTGGATTAATTATTGCCTGAATCAAATTGGCAATGCCTTCTTTGGATCCAATTAATGCCAAAACTTCTGATTCCGGGTCAACATTGACGCCATAATATTTTTGATAAAACGCTGCAACGGCTTCTTTAAATTCACTACAGCCACTATAAGCGGAATATCGATGGTTGTCTGGTTTCTTCGCTTCCTCCACCAATTTGTTATATACAAATTCAGGTGCAGGTAAATCCGGAGCCCCGATTCCCAAGTCGATGACATCTACCCCTTCATCCTCCAGCTCCCTTTTCTTCTTCTGAAACGCTGAAAATGGATATGGCGGCAGATTTTTCACTTTGTCCGAAACAAAAGACATCTTTTAACCCCCACTTATAATATACGTAACATCATGTCAAGTATCTGATTCAATTATAAATCAGTTTTTTTACATTTACAACTATTCGAAAAACACAGATGGTTTGTTCCGATATTTAATTTTATTTTAAAAACCGCATATTTATACGAAAAAATGATCTTTATTTGTTAGAATGAGAAGATACAGGAATATATGTAAAAGGGGATCAAAATATGAACGCAGAAAAGGCTTATGCACAGCAATTGGACGAACAGGATGAGCTGAAAAACTTTCGAAACGAATTTTATATAGCGGATGACAATATTTATTTTGACGGGAACTCACTAGGTCTCCTCTCCAAACGTGCAGAAAAAGCTGTAACAAAGCTAATGAACTCCTGGAAAGATTATGCCATCGATGGGTGGTCAGAAGGAAATCACCCTTGGTATTACTTATCGGAAAATCTGGGAGAAATAAGTGCTTCCTTAGTTGGAGCGAAACCGGAAGAAGTGATTATCACCGGGTCCACAACAACGAACCTGCACCAGCTCCTGGCAACATTTTACAAACCTGATGGGAAGAAGACGAAGTTTATCGCCGATGAACTTAACTTCCCTTCTGACATTTATGCAATAAAAAGCCAGCTACAGCTAAAGGGCTTGAATCCGGAGGAGCATCTTATCCAGGTGAAAAGTAATGACGGAAATACGCTGGAAACGACAGAGATTATTAATTGCATGTCAGATGAGGTGGCACTTATCGTATTGCCTGGTGTGCTCTACCGAAGCGGTCAGATTTTGGATATGAAAAGATTGACAACTGAAGCACATAGGCGCGGTATTCTGATTGGGTTTGATTTATGCCACTCCATTGGTTCCATTCCTCACCAATTATCGAATTGGGACGTGGACTTTGCCTTTTGGTGTACATATAAACATTTAAACGGCGGACCGGGAAGTGTCGCAGGCCTATATGTAAACGAAAAACACTTCGGAAAAGTGCCCGGGCTTGCAGGCTGGTTCGGCTCTGCAAAAGATAAGCAGTTTGATTTGGAACATACCCTTACTCCGGCGGAACACGCGGGGGCATATCAAATCGGAACACCACATGTGTTAAGTGCAGCTCCATTGCTTGGTTCGCTGGAGATGTTTCAGGAAGCCGGTATGGACCTGATTCGCAACAAATCACTAGCTTTGACGAACTATTTAATGGAACTGATTGAAACGGAGTTAGCCGACTATGATTTCACGATTGCAAACCCACGTGATAAAGCAACACGCGGCGGTCATGTCTTTCTCGAACATCCGGAAGCTGCACGTATCTGCAAGGCCCTTAAAGCAAACGGGGTCACTCCTGATTTTCGTAATCCGAACGGTATCAGGCTTGCTCCTGTTGCTCTGTATAACACCTTTGAAGAAGTATGGAGAGCAGTACAAATTTTAAAAACAATTATGCGTGAAGAAACCTATAAAAAATTTGAAAACAAACGAGGTGAAATTGCATGACAATGTGGATTGATATCTCACAACCGCTAACGAATGACATGGCCCACTTTCCAGGAGATACCCCATTTTCCTATGAGCTTACGTTTACAAAGCTGGAAACAGGCTCCGCTAATATTGGCCAAATGACAGGAAGTCTGCACACCGGGACACATATTGATGCACCTTTTCACTACGACTCGAATGGAAAAACAGTGGAACAGCTTGACCTTGACCGTTATATCGGCAAAGCGGTAGTCCTTGATGTCAGCAATACGGAAAAAATAACTGCCGATGTTCTACAGGAGTTTGAATGGGAATATGTAACGAGAGTTCTTTTGCACACATCCCTAAAAAATGATCCTAAACGCTTTCCAGAGACTTTTCCATACCTGGATCCGGATATAGCCCCCTTTTTGAAGGGAAAAGGTGTGAAATTACTTGGGGTTGATATGCCATCCGTTGATGCAGCTGATAGTAAAAATCTGGCTACACATCATGCACTATATAAGCATGACATTAATATCTTGGAAAATATTATGCTTGACCACGTATCCACAGGTGTGTATGAATTGATTGCATTGCCGCTTTCCATTAACGGTGCTGATGGCAGTCCAGTCCGGGCGGTGCTTCGCCCGATTGAGGAAAAGGAGAGCGAATTATGACCGAAAAGCACTCGAAAGATACATTTCGATCAGAAGAAGGAATCCATACTGATTTCAAGGAAAAAATGACATATGGGGACTATCTGCAGCTTGACTCATTATTATCAAGTCAAAAAAGACTTTCCGAACACCATGATGAAATGTTGTTTATCATCATTCATCAGGTGAGCGAACTCTGGCTGAAATTGATTATTCATGAAACTCAGGGAGCAATTGCCGCAATCGAGCGCCATGACTTGCAGGCGTCCTTTAAAATGCTGGCACGTGTCTCCAGAATACAAACACAAATTATTCAAGGTTGGGACGTATTGTCAACACTCACTCCGGCTGAATATATGGAATTCCGTGACAGCCTGGGAAATGCTTCCGGTTTTCAATCCTATCAATATCGTCTGGTTGAATTTGTTCTCGGATATAAAACACCATTCATCCTGAAAATTTACGAAAAAGACCCTGAGTTGCATGCGATCTTGGAAAAAGCATACAATAACCCAGGGCTATATGATGTTGCGATTAAAGCATTGGCAAAAGAAGGCTTCCCAATTAATAAGGAACTTCAGGAACGTGATTTTTCCAAAACATACGAAAAAGATGCGACTGTAGAACAGGCTTGGATGGAAGTATATAAAAACGTAAACAAATATTGGGATCTATACCAGCTTGGCGAAAAGCTGGTCGATATTGAAGACCAATTTCAACAATGGCGTTTCCGACACATGAAAACCGTAGAACGGATTATCGGCCATAAGACAGGAACAGGCGGTTCCTCAGGTGTTGGCTATCTAAAAAAAGTGTTAGAACACTATTTCTTTCCAGAATTATGGGATATTCGAACCAAATTATAAACAATTTTATTTTTATTTCTATAAACTACGACGTACCTTAAAATGCAGGTTGATGTCTTACTCGTTGCGGGAAAAGCACGTATCTGAAGTGCCCGCGGAAAGCAACCCAGCAGTTACGTCGCATTTTATACCAACTACTGGTTAAGAAATCAGCCAGAGCTATTAATCCTGCTATGAAGACGCATCTAAGAAAGGAAATTTATAATGAGCAAGAAAACAGATCAATGGTCGACGAAAATTGGTTTCATCCTATCCTCGGCCGGTGCCGCGATTGGCCTTGGTGCCATATGGAAATTCCCTTATATGACCGGGGTGAACGGTGGAGGAGCATTCTTTCTTCTATTTATCGCCTTTACGGTAATTATCGGACTGCCTATTTTAATCGCGGAATTCATTATTGGCAGAGGAGCAGAGAAAGAGGCGGTCAGTGCGTACCAGACACTCACACCGAAAAAATCCCCCTGGTCATTTATCGGACATTGGGGTGTAGTCGGTGCATTTCTCCTTATGTCGTTTTACAGTGTTGTAGGTGGTTGGGTTCTGATTTATAGCTTACTGTCGATACCGGGGATGGTTATTACAAGTGGAACAGATTATCAGGAACTATTTGCATCCATCACTGGAAATCCGATGATTACTATTGCCGGACTGGCTTTCTTTTTATTGATTAATGTTATTGTTGTTTCGTTTGGTATTAAAGATGGAATTGAACGATCTAGTAAAATACTAATGCCATTATTATTCATCTTTTTCATTATTCTCGTGATCCGTGCCGTCACTTTTGAAGGAGCCATGGAAGGCATACGCTTTTTCCTTCAGCCTGATTTTTCTGCACTTACAGCTGAAAATGTATTATATGCACTTGGTCAGTCTTTCTTTTCCCTGGCTGTCGGGATTTCCGTCATGGTTACGTACAGTTCTTATTTGAATAAAGATGTAAGTCTGCCGGCATCCGCAGGTTCTGTTTCTGTGATGAATATTCTCGTATCCTTGTTAGCTGGGCTCGCCATATTCCCTGTCGTATTCGCTTTTGGTCTTGAACCGGCAGAAGGACCGGGTTTGTTGTTTATGGTATTACCGGAAGCATTTAGTCAAATGCCATTTGGCGAAGTCTTTCTAAGTTTATTTTTGCTGCTTTTCCTATTTGCGGTTTTAACCTCCTCTTTCAGTATGTTGGAGATCATTACTTCCGCTTTTACAGAAAAAAAGCCCCGATCCCGGAAGAAAGTAGCAATAACCGCCGCATTGCTTGTTTTCATTGCAGGTATTCCGGCAGCTTTATCATCCAGCGCGTTAGCCGACTTTAAAATTTTTGGATTAACTCCATTTGACGCAACAGATTTTTTAGTCAGTAACATTATGCTTCCTGCCGGGTGTTTATTTATTGCACTGTTTATTGGTTTTAAAATGGATCAGGCCCTTGTGGAACAAGAATTTTCTTATAGTACAAATATATCTCCCGGCATCTATCAAGTATGGATTCAGCTTATCCGCTGGATTGTACCGGTTACAATAGTTATTGTATTTTTAGGTTCATTAGGGATCATTTAGGATAAAATAATGATTATCTCATTCAGCAAAGGAGCGATTTGATATGGCACAGAAAATCCTGATCGTTGGCGGCGTTGGCGGTGGAGCGACCGTTGCCGCGCAAATACGCAGGAATGATAAGAAATCGGAAATTACTATTTTTGATAAGGGTGAGCATATATCTTTTTCCAATTGCGGGATGCCTTATTATATCGGTGGAATCGTCGAGGAAAGGGACAACATTTTAGTCTCCACCGATAAATTCAGAGAGAAGTACAATGTCCACATTCGAACAAATGCTGAGGTGGTTTCCATTGATCGGACAACAAAGCAGATTACGTATAAAGACCAGACAGGAAATCACAATCAATCCTATGATAAATTAATCCTGTCACCAGGTGCCTCAGCTGTCGTGCCGGAAGTTGAAGGTAAAGACAAAGCATGTATTTTCACACTGCATACCATTCCAGATATGGATAAAATCTACCGGTACATTAAGGAAAGTAAACCAAAAACAGCGGCAATTATCGGAGGTGGCTTTATTGGGCTGGAAATGGTGGAAAACCTGCATGCATTGGGGATTGACTGTACTATTATCGACAGATCAGAACAAGTAATGAAAGTCGTTTCTGAAGATATGGCTGAGGTCATTGGTGATCATCTTAAGGAAAAAGGTGTTCAGCTTCTTTTAGAAGATGGGCTATCCGGATATTCTGATCAGGGAAAAACTGTCCAGTTTGCTAGCGGCAACAGTATTCAGGCAGACATGACCATTATGGCGACAGGAGTCCGGCCGAATATTGACCTTGCCTCATCAGCCTCCTTAAAGATTGGAAAAACAGGAGCTATTGCTGTGAACGAATATATGCAAACGAATGATCCTGACATCTATGCGCTTGGAGATGCAGTTGAAACAAAGGATCTAATAACAGGAAAACCGAGACATATAGCACTTGCAGGACCTGCCCATAGACAAGCATTCGTCATTGCAAGCCATCTGAACAACGAGATGGTGCCATATAAGGGTATTATCGGAACGTCAATTATGAAGCTGTTTGATTTAACAATTGGAGCAACAGGTCATAACAAAAACACATTAAATGAAGCCGGAATCCGGTTTAAAGAAGCTGTGCTTCATAGCTATTCCCATGCAAAATATTATCCCGGTTCAGGTAAACTGTGGATAAGGATCTTATTTGATGAAAAAACCGGCATTCTTTATGGAGCCAATGTCGTGGGATTTGACGGTGTAGATAAAAGGCTTGGAGTACTCGCAACTGCCATCAAAGCCAAATTGACAACCGCAGAGCTTGAAGAAGTAGAATTAGGCTATGCACCTCCATATTCAAGTCCAAAAGATCCAATTAACATTATTGGATACAAAGCTTCCAGTATGCTTTAACTTTAAAAAGAAATTTAGAAAAATTGGCTTTTGGCAAGTCTTTTTGATGGGAAAAGTAATTGCAGTCCCATATCTTTTAGAGAACAGCCTTCTGATTACATTAGCTGTTTTCATTATAGAGTAGTGGCGGCATGCTCTTCGCCGCCATGCTGGTTTCTTATCTTTTAAATAAAAGGGTCTGCCCCCTTGCTTGATTGTGGGGGCAGACCCTTTGTTCCTCTATTATAAATCTTCTTCAAAACGGTAGACGAGTTCAAAATTAGACTCATTTAGCAGTTCCGCAACGTGAACACGTACGCCATGGCCAAATACAACTTCATCTTCCGTCATCGCAACAACCATTGCTTTTGTTTTGTTTTGAACATCAATATAGATATCTCCGACAACCGGCTTTAATGTATCATCTTTCTCAGAAAGATAGGAAATGGACTCATCCTCAATTTGCTGGGACTCCGGTACCAGATTTTTATCAAAATAGGCAATTTCCTGACTGGCATCAGACTTTCCGGGAACCATTACAACATACTCACTATGTTTTACACCATTATCCCTTGTTGTCGTTACATTTCCTCCCTCTACACTTTCCACTTTTTCAATTTCGTTTAGGGAATAGTGATCCAGGAAATCAGGGGCAGGCTTGATAATTAGAATATAATCACCAGGTTCTGGCTTGCTATCTTTATCTATCGTATATCGCTTCCCATAGAATATAAAAGTATCATTATGCTGAGGTCTGTACAATTCGATTTCACTGGCACTCGTCAAAACCTGCTGCATGTCTTTCAAACGGTACAGATGGACAGATTTTTTAAACACAGGCTTAACAGAATAAACCTTATGCAGTTCATTTCTGTAAAAAACAAATTGTCCTTTTCTTACTTGATAAAGCTTCATTTCGTTACCTCCTAAAATGCTTATGCTTTTTATATTATAACTATATTTCGTGAAAAAGAAAGCCCATATATAAGTTCCCTAAGTTTATCAAAATTTAAACATAATCACCGGTAGTTATCGTACATTTTTTTCCATATGGACAAAAGGGACCTCCGTATTCACCTCACCTAAAATCCGTTTTGCTGTAATATTATCACCTTGAAGCCATTTCTCAAAATCAAACATAAGCGGTTCACGATCACCGCCAAGAGCAAATCCTGCCTTTTTTTGTTTTGGGAAATATGCAGATGTATGAATCGTCCCTGCCCATTGTTTATATTTATCGGAAAAAACTCCTCTATCCGTATCATTTAGCATTCGGAATGCCTGATAGGCGTCCATTGTGCCAGCTTGCTGCTTCATCACATTTAACCGTTGATAAGAATCATCCAGATGATGGCGGTTTTCGTCTTTCAGGATTTCAAAATGATTCGTACAGATATTAGATTGTCTTACTTCCACCCCTCTTGGAGTTGCTTCCACCACAAATGTCTCCTCATTTTCATCCAGCACGGTGTAGCTAAAAGAGTGGCGATGCGGAATTTCTTTCAAAAGAGAGATCGCTTCATCTACATTTGCGCAAGTTTCCAGAACGATTCTTCCAATCATATGACAGATAAATCCATCACCTGGCTTCTTGCGGTGCATAAAATTGTATCCCATTACCAGCCCTTTTTCATTCATCCCATCCATACGTCCAGTGATCTTCTGGGATGGTCCAATCACCGCATAGCCATTATCTGTTGGCTGATAAACCGTATAACGACCTTCATAGGTCTTGGGATTGTAATCATAATTACGAATCATATAATCAGATCCGGTGAAAATGGAACAACCGCTTTTCACATATTCAAGACGATACCCGCCGAATTCCAGTAATACATCTTCCATTTTCCATTCCAAAGCATCACGAAAACCGATAAGTTCCTCCCAAATTTTAGGAGCAAATGACAAAAACGCCTGTTTTGCTTCCGCTTCACTTATGGTAAAGCGTGGCCTTCTTATTTTCCACTGTTTTTTCCGATTCTCTACGGTAAAAGAATCTTTAAGCAATTCCCCCTGCATGTATCCAAAATCATAGTGGCTGCCGCGAAATTGGACAATATCACTATATATCTGCTTCATCCGTACATCCCTCATTTTCTATTATCTGCCTATAGTGTATCTTATATGAATAGAAATAGAAAATAATTTTTCTTGATAAACAAAATGCCGAAAAACCCCAGTCACAACTGGAGCTTATATTTTTCTATCTGTATTTTTTATTTTAAGAAAAAGCTTTGTAAACCATAGGGACAGAAACGCAATCCCGACATCAATGAATAATAAGTACGTCAGGTTCATTCCTTTATGGAATTCTAATAAACCGAAAATACTAGATAAACCTCCTAAACCAAAAGCAAAAATGACCGACGCAATTACAGCATAAAAGTAAAAATTTTTCCCTTTATTTGTACAGTGTTGATACAAGAGCATGAAAGTTACTGGAAGTAAAACGGCAGTTACCGTGATTCCACTCGTAGTAAGGGGAGTCAATGTGTGTGGGTGAATAAGAAAATTTTGCTCCGCTAATATAGTATCCACATTCATCCATAAAATGTGTATCGTAAAACCAAAAAAAGAAATTTCGAATAATCTTTTCCTATCTATTACAAAGTACAGAAAAATCAGTGGCAGCAAAACGCTCGCAATATTGACCCAAAAGTACCATGTATCCATACCTGAATAGAGACTCCAGTATTCAGAATATAAGTTACTAAGCTGTTCCCTAACTTTGAAGATTTCTTGATATAATTGATGTTCATTCATCTCTCAGCCCACCTAAATAAATCATTTCTTTTTAGTTTTAGACTAAAAGAGTAATTCTATTCAGGATGAAAAACTTGGCATAGAACTTAGGCAGTTAACGAAATACGTTCTCAAACTGTATGGAAGAAACCATCCTAAACATACAGCAGAACCTTTTATGATTTATTTGCCAATTCTTCCACCAGCAGAGAAAGTTCTTCCCAACGATCCATTTTTGTTTCCAATTCCGCTTCTACTTTCTGCTGCTCGGTAAATATTTCTTGCACCTTTTCAGAATCACTTCCGGCTTCAGCAATTTCACCCTGAAGTTCTTCAACCCGAGCTTCCAGTTCCATAATTTCCTCTTCAATTACGTTCCATTCTTTCTGCTCATGGTAGGAGAGTTTTTTCTTTTGCTTTTTTGGTTTTTCTGCTGGTTTAACCATCTTTTTCTGCTGGTTTTCTTCTGTCTCCCTAATTTCTTCAAGATAATCGCTATAATTTCCAAAGAAATGTCGTGTTTTTCCCTGTCCTTTAAAGACAATCAGCTGATCTACAACTCTGTCCAAGAAATACCGATCATGGGAAACGGTAATCACCACACCCGGGAAATGATCCAAATATTCCTCTAAAATACTTAGTGTCTGTGTATCCAGGTCATTTGTAGGCTCATCGAGAAACAGCACATTCGGCTCTGTCATCAACACCTTCAGCAAATACAGACGCCGTTTTTCCCCGCCGGAAAGCCTGCGTATATAGGTCCATTGCTGAGGACGGGTAAACAGGAATCTCTCCAGCATCTGTTCTGCAGTGATTTCTGTACCATCTTTCGTATAGATGACTTCAGCTACTTCTTTTATATAATCTATCATACGCATATTGCCATCAAGTTCTTCATCACCCTGGGTATAATAACCGATTTTAACGGTTTCTCCTGTCTCGATTTCTCCTTGATCAGGGCTCACCCGCTTCGCCATTATATTCAACAGTGTTGTTTTGCCAGTACCGTTTGGGCCAACAATCCCAATACGGTCCCCGGGTACGATAAGATGACTGAAATCTTCCAACAGCTTTTTATCTTCAAAGGTTTTATCAATATTGTTCACTTCAATAACTTTTTTTCCTAACCTTGTTGAGGCTGCCTGGAATTCAACATTTTTCTTTGTCGTATCAAATTTCTGCTCTTTCATCTCCGATACGCGGTTAATCCTTGCTTTTTGCTTTGTCGATCTGGCTTTTGCACCGCGTTTTAACCAGGCCAGCTCCCGTCGTAATGTGTTTTGATGTTTTTGTTCATTGCTTCGTTCTAGAGCTTCACGTTCAGCTTTCTTTTCCAGAAACACTTCATAATTGCCTTCGTAAATATACAGATTGCCTTTATCCAATTCGTAGATTCGATTGGTAACACGGTTCAGAAAATACCTGTCATGTGTTACAAGCAGTAAGGACCCTCTATAAGCTTGCAAATATTTCTCCAGCCATTCCACTGTTTCATTATCTAAATGGTTTGTAGGCTCATCCAAAATAAGCAGATCTGCAGGCTGGATAAGTGCTTTTGCGATTGCGATTCGCTTTCGCTGTCCCCCTGAAAGCTCGGTGACATTTTTATCAAAATCCGTAATTCCCAATTTGGTAAGAATCTTCTTTGCCGCAGCATTTGCTTCCCATGCTTCCTCATCATCCATTTTCTGCTGCATTTTTAGTAGCCGGGATTGTGCTTGCTTACTTTCCGGGTCTCGCTGAAGATGCAAGACCGCCTGTTCATAATCACGCATGACTTTCATAATCGTTGCTTCACCATAATAAATTTGTTCAATAACAGTTAAATCATTGTCCAATTCAGGGTCCTGGGGCAAATATTCGATATGGTAATCCATTGAATGTTTGATTATCCCTTTCTCGGGTGTCTCGATTCCGGCAATTGTTTTTAGAAAACTTGACTTACCTGTCCCGTTCACCCCGATGAGACCGATGCGTTCCTGTTCAGCAATTGTTACAGTGATATCTTTAAATAACAATTTTTCACCATATGACTTATGTACATTTTCAATCGTAAGCATATACTATCCTTCCTCACGCTTTTATCTATTTCGTTTGATGTCTTCTATTCTTTATCCATGCCTTCCCAATGATAACAATTAAAAATAACAACCAGGAAGTAACGAGATAAAAGATTAATTTACTCGTATCATTCATATCAGAAAAGAAAAAGGCCATTCCTGTCCAGACTACTGCTATGATAATAAATTGTGTCACTAAAAGTTTGATTATAATCTCCCCCGATATTCGTAATAGCCCACCATACAGTTTATCTTACTCATCGGTATTTTTCCATTTAAAAAGCCGGGAAAAGCAGTATGTACTGCCTCCCCGACACCTTTATCCTTCTATTGATTTGATCAGGTTCACCATTTCGACTGCAGAAACAGCAGCTTCAGCACCCTTATTTCCTGCCTTGGTACCTGCACGTTCGATGGCCTGTTCAATCGTTTCCGTTGTTAAAACACCAAAGATTACCGGTTTGCCTGACTTAGAAGATGCGCCTGAAACACCCTTTGCAGCTTCACTACAAACATAATCAAAATGCGGTGTGGATCCACGGATTACTGTTCCCAGTGTGATTACAGCATCATATTCCGGTTTTTCTGCCATCTTTTGAGCGATTAACGGAATTTCAAAAGCGCCGGGGACCCAGGCAATATCGATGCTCCCCTCAACAACACCATGTCTTTTTAATGTATCGACGGCACCTTCCAATAATTTACCTGTAATGAATTCATTAAATCTGCCTACAACGATACCTATTTTTAAATCTGTACCAACTACATTTCCTTCAAATTTTTTTCCCATCTGTTTCATCTCCTCATTAATTATGAATACGAGTCTCCATTTTTTTTCGATAAGCAATTAATTGCTCTATTGTAATTAGTTTCAAGTCAAACAGTTCGGCCATTTCCAGTAAATCCGGAATCCGGGCCATTGTGCCATCATCTTTGATAATTTCACAAATTACTCCGGAAGGAAAGGCATTACTTAATAATGCTAAATCGACCGCAGCTTCCGTATGGCCAGGGCGGGTCAATACACCACCTTCTTTGGCAATTAAGGGAAATACATGTCCGGGTTTTTTAAAATCTGCCGCCAGTACCTCCGGGTCCGTTAAAGCTCGTATCGTCCTCGACCGTTCGTTCGCGCTGATACCAGTCGTTGTATCTATATGATCGATTGAAACTGTAAAAGCTGTTCCTAATGGATCTGTACTTTGATCTGTCATCATCGACAGGCCAAGTTTTTCGGCCAAGTCTGCTTTGATTGGCGTACATACCAAACCTCTTGCGTGTGTAATCATAAAATTAATCACATCAGCTGTGACTGTTTCCGACAAGGCAATGAGGTCACCTTCATTTTCCCTGTTTTCATCATCTGTAACAATGATAGGCTTTCCCTGTTCTAATTCAGCTATTGCCTCTTCAATTGAATGGAACATTTTATACACTCCCTTTATGCAAACCCATTATTTTCAAGAAATTCCTGATCTATTTCATTTTTCTGCTGTGGAAATTGCTTGCTTAGCATATTTTGCACATATTTTGCCAGCATATCGCATTCAATATTTACACGATCGCCTATCCCTTTTTCACCAAGAATCGTTTCCGACACAGTATGTGGAATGAGTGAAATGGTAAAGGAATCCTTGTTTACTGCAAATAATGTTAAACTAACACCATCAACCGTAATAGAGCCTTTATGCAATAAAAAACCGGACAGCTCCTCTGGAATCTGAATATCATAATAAATTGCATTTTCCTGTTTTCGTTTTCCGTATATTTTACCGGTACCATCCACATGTCCTGAAACAAAGTGACCTCCGAATCGTCCGTTTGCATGCATCGCCCGTTCCAGATTCACACTTGACCCTGTTTTTAACGCCTGTAATGAGGTTGATTGAATGGTTTCAGGCATAGCGTCCACCTGGAAATGGTTACCTGAATACTCTGTAACAGTGAGACAAATCCCATTCACCGAAATACTGTCGCCAATATTTACGTCTTCGAGTATCTTTGCTGATTCAATGGTCAATTGAACCGCCTGTTCCGATACGTTTTTGATATTTTTTACAGTCCCTTTATCTTCAATAATTCCTGTAAACAATGCGCTCTTCCTTTCTGTAAGGCAGATGGAAAAGTAATTTACTTTCCTACTGCATAAGTGATTTATGTAAACGAAAAAAGCCCCTGAAATAGCTTCAGAGGCTTAGGTTAGAATTTTAATTATCAGCACACTTTATTTATTCAAAAGAAACAGCAAAAAGAAAGATTATACACATATAAAATGTATAAAATCAACGAAATTACTATCACTTTAGCAACCGTGCATCACTAAAAATTCCTTCTCCCATCCAGACTATAACTGTCGGCTCTGGAGTTTCACCAGATCCACCGCTTGGTTAGAAAACCGCACGGGTCACGGACTAAGAAGCATTGCTTCAACACCGCCGATTGGGAATTTCACCCGACCCCGAAGGACTATTTCGTAATTTAATTTCTTATAGTATACAGTTAATACTGGGAAAATGCAAAGATATAGCCTGGTTAAAATATAGAATTATTGTTCTTCATCGGCAGAATCACTCCAGCATCATTTGTTCAGTCAAAATTGCCGCCTTTATCATTCCATCTTTTCAAACTCCTCGACCATCAACTCATAATCCAGTGCACCAAAAGCCTTATATTGAATAACTCCCTCTGAATCAATCATGTAGGAAGTCGGGATTGGTTTAATCCGATATAAGGTTGATACTTCCCCCTGATTATCCAACAATATCGGAAAAGTTAACCCAAATTCATCGGTCATTTTTGGTATGTCCTTTTGATTGATTTCCGTATCGGTTAAATTAATTGCAAGTATGGCGACATCTTTATCCTCATAGAATTCCTGCATTGCCGGCAATTCTTCTTTGCATGGCGGACACCAGGTCGCCCAGAAATTCAGCATCACCCGTTCTCCACGGAAATCGGATAATTTAACCGTCTCACCATCTGTTGTTGTCAATTCAAAATCAGGTGCTGTATTTCCAATTTCAAGACCTGTTTCCTCGGCTGCTACTGTAGATCCGGCTACTAATGCAATTGTAATCATAACTAGTAAAATAAACCATAATCGTATTTTTTTCATAAACCATACCTCCGCTAACGTAGTCGTATTTATTCTTCCGCACTTTGATTGATACATACAAAAAATACGGTGACTTTGCTAAGAATTTGCTATAATACATATACTTCAATTAAATGCTAAAAAAGGAGAATCCTTCTATGCCATTACCAAAAGGAAAATTCAATTGCATTACGGATATCAAAGGTGTAAGAGTAGGACATGTCACTTTACATGAAAAGATTGATAGAGAAGACTCCATATGCACTGGTGTTACGGCAATCCTTCCCCATGGTGGAAATCTGTTTAAGAAAAAAGTACGCGCAGCAAGTGCGGTAATTAACGGATTTGGTAAATCAACTGGTATTATTCAGCTGGAGGAGCTTGGACTGCTTGAATCACCAATTATGCTGACAAATACATTTGGAGTGGGATCGGTTCTTCAGGGGACACTGCAATATATGCTTGAGGAAAATAAGGAAATTGGTGATACCACAGGTACCATTAATATTGTTGTTGGTGAGTGTAATGACGGTTATTTGAACTCGATTCGGCATCAGGCAATAAAGCCGAAACATGCGATGGAAGCCATTCATAATGCTACAGAAAGCCCTGTACAAGAAGGTGCTGTAGGTGCCGGAAAAGGGATGGTCTGCTTCGGTTACAAAGGCGGAATCGGTACAGCTTCCCGTAAAGTTATATCCGATAAGCAAACGTACACGGTCGGCTGCTTGGTCCTAAGTAATTTTGGCAAACGAGAACAAGCATTATTTGCCGATTGGAATAAAATCGAGCTGGAAACTCCTGATGGCTCCATCATGATGATTATCGCTACTGATGCTCCACTTTATGACCGGCAGTTAAAACGTCTGGCTAAACGTTGCGCAGCAGGACTTGGTCGTACAGGAAGCCATATTGACCACGGCAGCGGAGATATTGCCATTGCCTTTTCAACCGCAAGTACATCGGATCACAACTCAAATTATGCGGTAGAATCCATGTCCTTTCTTCGTGATGATCATCCATTGATGAATCAATTATTTCAAGCAGTTATCGAAACAACAGAAGATGCGGTCATACGATCACTTGAACAGGCTGAAAAAACAGAAGGTAGAAAAGGACGGGTAGTGCATAACGTTCGGATGCTCAAGGATGATTTATAGGATTCAGGTGATGGTCAATAATCCAAGGGCGATGTTTTAGCGGATTCGGGGGATGGTTAATAAGCCAAGGGCGATGTTTCATCAAATTCAGGTGATACGCCACTAATACGTGAGCAACGCCGAACTGACCCATCTGAACTCAACATGCACGTTCTTTGCTCATGAGGGGAGTTCTTACTTAAGATCTCGAGAAGGGAGTCCGCTACACTGGACGTGGCTCACATAATAATGGAATACTGGAAAAAATGAGTAACAGCCTTATTTTGCTATCACTTAACTATCTAGACTTATTAATGAAAGACTTTGGAACATCTGCCTTGAATAGTAATGATCGTCCAGTGGAAGGATGCTTAAATGCCAGGACCTTTGCATGAAGCCCCAGCCGGCCTATCGCCTTTTTCTTTGATCCATATTTTTTATCCCCAACAACCGGATAACCGAGATCCTGCATATGCACACGGATTTGATTCTTCCGGCCTGTTTCCAGCTGTACTTCTAATAGGGAGAATTCTTTATTGGATTGGATACATTTATAATGGGTAATCGCATGCAGCCCATCATTTTTGGCCGGGCTGGAATACATCAGATGCGTCTTGCTTTCCTTAAGCCAGGAAGAAATATAACCTTTCTCTTTTGTAACCTCGCCTTCTACAAGGGCAACATAGGTCCGTTCTTTTACCGTGTCTTTCCAATTGTTTTGCAGCATATGTTTTACCTTTTCGGTTTTTGCAAACATCATAACACCTGAAGTATCTTTATCCAAACGGTGCACGACAAAAACTCTGTTTGCCGGATTCTCCAGACGAACATATTCCATTAATTGATGGTGAGCGGTCTGGTTTTTCTCCTTTTGAGTTGCGATGGAAAGCAAGCCTGCCTCCTTATTAATTACGATAATGTCCTCATCCTCATATAAGATGGACATCCCAATTAATGCGTCTTCCTTTATAGCTGCTTTATTCTTTAATATCGAAACGGTTTGACCCGGATGCAACGGATAATTGTGTTTTGTTTCAATATGATCATCTACCGTAACCTGTCCACGGGTTAAAATGGATTTTACTGAGTTGCGGCTTCGTTGTGACATTGCCCGTAATAGAAATGGTAGTAGTTTTGTTTCTTCTTTCACTGTATATATTAACGAATTTGCTTGTTTATTTCTTGTATTGCCCTGCTTTTTTGCCATTGAATAAATCTCCTCTTCTGTCTTAATTAGCGTGTGATTAATTTAACCAATCGGCTTATATCTAATCTTCATCCTTCACATCAATATCCTCAGGTATTGGCTCATTGAGGTAATCCTGAATCATTTTACGGTATTTTTCAACTTGGTCAAGATGAGTATTGAATTGCTCCCTGTTAATAAGATAGTGCTCCCCGTCAAAGATAGCCCGCACGCGCCCTTGTAAGACGAAGGCTCTGATTTTCGATTCCTCGATGGATAAATATTCAGCCGTTTCTTCTATGGTGAGGTACATAAAGGTGGCTCCTTTCATACACAACTTAGCTAAACGCCCAAGTCCTTATTTTAAGTTTTCTGAAATACCGAAAAAATCAGGATATCTCCTTGGTGAGAAATCCTGATTTCGAAAGACTATTTTTGCTCTATCAGCACATCATGAAATTCTGGTGTCTTTTCCATTTTACTTTTAGCATATGGACATAAAGGCAAAACTTTCCTATCCTTTTCTCTTGCATGCACCACAACTTTTTCTACTAATTTCCCGGCAATCCCCTGGCCTCGAAGCTCGTCCGATACATAGGTGTGATCAATAATCAGCTTACCGCCGCCATTTTGTACAAATGTAATTTCTGCTAATGGGTCTTTGATATCATCCCCAACGTAGAATTTATTCTCACCCTTATTAATCGTAGTCATTGTAATGCCTCCATTTAAGCAATTTGAAACAAAACTTACCCAAACGAAGCCGTACCATTTTGATTATCATTTGAATAATATTTTGTATTGAGAATCTATTATACCTCTTTATTTAAATAAAATAAAGATACAATAGGCAAAGAAATGGTTTCTCATGACTTGTAAAAGCCAGCGTAGCGCATTTTTAATTTTTACTCTTCGCGTTTATAATTCTTATGATTAACAACGGTTTTAATTGGGTCCCCTGTCTCTGAGTCTGTTCCAATCCTGACAATCACCGTGTTCTCCCTTACAATTAAAACTTTTCCTTTCTTACCTTTTTGTTCACCCCTAATGATGTTAATCGTCTCTCCCTCAGCCGCATGATTTGTTTGGACTTCACCATTACCAAAAGTGTTTTCTTCTTCCATCTCGACTTCCTCCTTTACATATTTCCGCTTCTTGTTATCATAACCTTCACATCATATTTTATCAGATATAAACGTATAAAACCTTTCTCCTGCATACATGAATAAAAGATCACAGCATTCAAATTCTATCAGCTAATACTTATCGAATAAAAAAGTGATTTTCATCTTATTGTAACAGATATGACCATACATTAGAAAACCTGTTTTTTCACCAAGTCTTTATGAGGAAAAGCCAAAGCCATCAGTTATGCAGTAAGAAAGTATCATACTTTTGTATAAAACACCTGGTATTAGAACGGGAAAAATTATTCAGTATAACCCACCATCAACCAAGATTATATCTCATTATAGATGATGACTGCATGCTTTTAGCCGCCATATTAGTCTCTTAACTGCTCAAAAATAGTTATCATTTTCCCACACAGTCAATAATATTCACGATTTCCTTCGTCGCTTTTTTTGCCTCTGGAATCGGATATAGTGGAAAGACATGATTCATTTTTGGATATTCATAATAATTTATCATCACGCCTTGTGATTTCGCAATATCTCTAAACCTTCTTGCATCAGGGAAAAGTACTTCACGTGTCCCAATGAATAAATGAATGCTTCCTAATCCGTCTACTTTTCCATTTATAGGGCTCAGTAAATAATGGTTAGGATCGGTATCTCCTGCATATGCTTTTCCCATTTGAATCAAACCGTAGACCCCGAGCATTGGATCTTTTTTTTCCAATTCATAGGCAGCTTGATTTTTCATGGTTATATCAAGCCATGGTGATAGTAAAATAATGTGTGCTGGCTGCGGCAATTCCTTTTCCAGAATCAATTGGGCTAAAGCTAATGCGAAGCCCCCTCCAGCAGAGTCACCCATTAAAATAGTATTTTTCCCACCTGATGTGTGCAAAATCTTTTCATAGATTGGAAGCACTTTTTCAAATGATTCCTGGTACTGGTGATTCGGTGCTTTCGGGTAAATCGGAACGAATATCGTTGCATTGGTTTCTTTTGCAATCTTCCCGAGAAATTTCCAATGATAGGCCAGTGGTTGATTAACGTACGCCCCACCATGTAAATACAATATTTGTTTTTCAGAAGAGGCATTTCCTAAATTATAAACATAACAATCCATTCCATTTAATATCCGTTTTTTTAGATCAAATTTCTGGTGGATATGTTCAGGCAAGATATATGGCTTGTCATTTTCATTTCGTTTTTGTTCCATAAACGCTTCCAGTTGTTTCTCATTCACAAATTTCTCTTTAGAACCTCGTCGAAGGAGTAAGCGTTCGACAATTTTACTTTGAAGACTTCGCATTTTTTGCTCCCCCATTTTATTGTATTTACTTTTTAAAAAAACTCTAATTTTCGTGGGATTTCCACTCACATATAATCGACAACTGACCATTTTTAAGTGTAGCGGTAACTTCTCCATCCATCTTTATCATGAAACTTTTCACAATGGACAAGCCTAGCCCTGTACTTTTACCAGTTCGAGATTGATCTGCCACATAAAATCTATCGAAAAAGAGCGCTACATCCTTATCAGTTAATGTAAGTGCATCATTTTGAACGATTAGTCGAACAGCTGATTTCTCCTCCTCAAGACCTATGGCTATATTTCCGCTGGAATGCTTCATTGCATTGGAAATCAGATTTTCAATGACTCTCGTTACTGCAGATTTATCCGTCTTCATAAATACATCATTATTTGGCATGTTGATAATTGGTTCCATATTTTTTTCATTAAAACGGTCGAAAAAACGCATTAATACATCTATTGTTAAGTTCTTCAAATTAAATTTTTCTGGCTTCAGTTGATAATCAGCAGATTCAATAACAGACAGCTCAAAGAAATCATTTAATAATTTTTCAAGCCTTTTAGCTCGATTTTTTGCAATAGATATATATTCTTTTCTTTCATCTTCCGGAATTTCATTTGATTCAGCCATCTGCATATATCCTAAAATAGAAGTTAAGGGCGTTCTTAAATCATGGGATATATTTGCAACGGTCTGTTTTAGTTCATTTTCAAAACGGATTCTTTCTCTTTTTTCTTTTACGTGCAAATCTATAAGGTGATTGATTTCAATTCCTAAATGCTCAACATTCTGATCTAAAAGCGTCATATCTATTTTTTTGTTTGTCCTTTGATTATTATAGTTTTTCAGTTGCCCGCCTGTTTTTTTCACTTCTTTCTTTATAGAAATAAAGCGAATAAAAAAGTATACAGCCATTAATGATACGATTATTAATAGATATAGCACCTTTTCACCCGCTTTCAAAAGTTATTTCATTTCCTTTTTGTTAAAAACAAAAATTCCGCACAAAATTAAGATGATGAACGTTACCAAGGCAATTAAAATAGACTTCAATATTCCTCCATTTGTCATCGTAAACTGAAACACTTCACTAAATTGCTGAAAGATAGAATGCTCATACAAAATGCTTATAAATGGTGACGTAGGAAGTTTTTCAACTGCATACATTACAATGGTAAATAAAATAGATAAAATAATTGTTTTTCCACTATCTTCCGTAATAATGGCGATCAATAATATGATCACAGTATAGCCTAAAAATTGAAGTGTAAATAGTCCAAATGCTCTACCTAAATAAAGCATACTAGAAACAGTCAATATGTCTCCGTGTCCTAATAATATAACCTCTATGATAGCTGTCATTAATGGAATCAGTATCGTAACGATGATTGATCCAATTGTAAATACGAGGTACTTTGATATGAAAATATGGCTTCTTTTACTACCGCTTATTATTTGGTTTTTGATTACACCACTTTGCGAAAACTCATTAGAGATAAAAAAACCGGCTAACGTACTAACGATTAAGTTAAAAAATAAAGGTATTGTAAATGTAGATACGGCATTTAGTTCACTTAAACCAGCACTATCAAAAGCGGTACCACTCATTTGCCACCAATCAATGATCACTAAATAATGCAGCAATGCACTTAAGCCCGTGCTGATTAATAGTAACACCCAAAATGTCTTATTTCGTTGTAATTTAAACCATTCGGCTTTAATCTGATTACTCATGTTCCTCACCTCCGACAAGTTTTGAAAAATAACTTTCGAGGCTGTCGCCATTTTGTGCGAGATGTTCAATAACAAGACCATTTTCAGTTAAAGCCATTGAGACGTTTCGCACGTCATCCAGATGACTATAAAGTTTTATTGTACCATTCGGCATCACTTCATAGTCAGTAGTAGATAGAGTAGATTCCAGCACCGTGGCTCCCTTCGTTGGCTGATCGACTTTAATTTGCAAATGTTGTCTGCATTTTTCATCCAACTCTTTTGCAGATATTTCTTCCAGGAGTTTCCCTTTATGAATAATACCGTAACGGCTTGCCAGTAGATGTAGTTCGCTTAAGACGTGACTTGATATTAAAATCGTTAACCCTTTTTCCCGATTCAATTTTTTTATTAGTTCCCTAAGCCAGGCGATTCCCATTGGGTCCAATCCATTTGTTGGTTCATCAAGAATTAAGAATTCTGGATCACTCAATAGACTTATTGCAAGCCCTACCCGTTGCTTCATTCCAAGTGAAAAATCTTTTATCTTCTTCTTTCCCGTATCCTTAAGCCCGACAAGCTCCAATGTATTATTGATACAGTCTTTTCCTGGAATACCTTTTTGCAAACGATAAACTTCTAAATTTTCATATGCTGTCATATTCGGGAAAAGTGCAGGACTTTCAATAATGGCCCCTATTCTTTTCTGTGCATCTGTTAACTTATTTGGATGGTCATTTCCGAATAGCTCTATTGATCCATTTGATGGAAAGGCTAGTCCTGTAACAATACGTAACAATGTTGACTTTCCCGCTCCATTTTGACCAATGAAGCCATAAATTTCTCCCTTTTTGATGGATATATTAATACTTTTAAGGGCAAAATCATTTCTGTACTTTTTTGAAAGGTGATTGGTTCTTAAGATATATTCACTCATTGATGTATTACCTCCCTTATTTGCTAGAACAAAAGCGCAATCGCCTTGATCACCCTAAGGCATAGCTTAAGCAAGAACTCACAGTGGCGTTCTTGGCTCATGAGGGAGTTCTTGCTTAAGACCTCGAGGGGGTAGGCGATGGAGCTGGACGTGGCGTTTACTGATAAGGAATTGATATGCTGCCAACTATTTATAAATTCTTATCTTTTAATAATATGATGGAACATAAATCATAAGAAAGGCTTAAATCAATCCTTAAGAAAACCTTAAGTTTTAAGACGATAGCCCATTCCCCAGATGGTTTCGATATATTCTTCATTTGGATTTGCTTTGCCGAGTTTATTCCGTAAGTTGCTCATGTGAACATTTACAGTATTGTCGTCCCCGTGAAAAGGCTCATTCCATACACTTTCGAAAAGATTCGATTTGGAGAATACTTTTTTGGGGGAAGTCATAAGAAGAACGAGAATCGTGTATTCACGAACCGTCAATGAAAGCTCTAGACCATTCAGATACACGGTCTTCGCTTCTAAATCAATATGAATATCTTTATGCGTTAACACCTTTTGTTTTTGATTTTCATTGGTATGATTGTATCTCCGTAGTAGAGAATCAATACGAGCAGATACTTCTTCCACATCAAAAGGCTTCGAAATAAAGTCATCTGCACCTGATCGTAAACTATTTATTTTTGTCTGTTGTTTACTTTTTGCTGAAATAATAATAACTGGAACAGAACCTTTTTCTGTTATTTTTGCAAGTATTTCTTCTCCTGCCATACCTGGAAGCATTAAATCAAGTAAAACTAAGTCCCATTTCTGTTTTTCTAAATAAATCATTGCTTCTGTCCCAGAATAGGCAGGTTGCGGCTGATACTGGCTTTTTCTTATAATTTCACATAACAATTGGTTAATATCATTGTCATCTTCAACAATCAGAATATTAATCGTTTGATCCACTTTCATTTCCCCTTTAATGGTACGTATTATTGTAAAAAAGTGTATCACATTTCGGCTGGCATGAAATGAACAGGAACACGCTCTTTTTCCCCTGCACTGTTATTATGATAAGCCTTAAGATTCCCTTCATACACTAATTTAATTTTAGGTCCTTTCAGTAAGTCATTTGGTGCTATAAGTGATAGCGGCTTTTCAAAATCAATGATGTTACATTCCTTTAGTACGGATGCAACAAACTGTGAACAGAAGAATGCTCTTTTTCTTTTTATCGGCTTATGAAATATAAATCCGAATAACCCCAATAAATTATAGCGATATTTTTCCTTTTCTGCTTTTATTTCTTGTATATAATGTTTCATGTCTTTCATTTGTTCTTCAGTGACTTCAAAAGAATAGATGGCACATTCTGCTTGTTTAAACAAATTTGACTTCATATCTTCTTTTACGAAACCACCAAAAAAAGGGTTTCTAATAGATTTCCTGCCAAAGCTGTACACCTCTGATAAATCAGATTCAAAGGCAATAGACGCATGATTATATGTTTTTTTCGTATATAGCTTTATCAATTTTGTAAATAATGTACCTGTATTTGTTAATAGAAGATATCCCTTTTTTTCTGTCATGATCATTCTCCTCTAAGTTGTCAAAGAAACATTTCTATTACAATATACATATGAAAACATAAGAAGAACTTAATTGATTTCTTAAGAAAATATTAAGTTTTAAAAAATAGTTGTTTATTACAAGAAAAAGGAACTGAACCACTATTGTGTCCAGTATTGGGGATCGTACTTATACAAAAAGGAAATGACTCTTAGATAAAAGTCATTTCCTTTTTCAGATTCTATAAATACATAGTGTTCCGCCCGCTTCTTCTCCTGGTCCTCTTCTTCCTTCCAATATACCGAATTAGTTACAGTGGGAAAGGAAGAAGAAAGCTATGGGGAAACAAATAACACCATATCACCTCATGTTGATCTACTTGCTAAATTTCCCGTTTTTTCTTCACAGCGAACCAAATTTCACTATACACATTATTTCTGTCAGACAAATCTCCTGTAAATGAAATATTAGGAGCTTCTACTAATTCATAATCTGAAGAAGGAAGCCACTCAGAAGCTATTTTCGCCCAGGTCTCTTGCATGATTTTTGGAAATTCACCTTCAGATGAGAATATTGCCCAAGTTAGATCTGGGACTTCTACTACATCAAACTCATCAAAACCTGACTCTTTTGTAGTTAAAAAGCCAATCATATGATCGAGATTGCCTTTTTCCTCCATACATCTATCATCTAAATTATAGGATGCATTCACTACTTGATTTGGCTCCATGTTTGCATAGTTGTGCAGTTTTTTTCTTTGTTCAGGTGTGATGCTCTTAGCTAACTTTATAATTTCTTGATTTTCTCCTTCAAATTGAATAGGAACTCTTTTTTTCACACCGACAATCTTAAAGGCTTCTTTTTTCTCGATTCTATAATCCATATCAATTCCTCCTTGAACCGTTAATTGGAAGGAGAGCTTAGGAAATGCTTTAAGCATATTTTTCTTTTTGACCTCTGAAGGACTAATTCCCGACCATTCCCGAAAGGCACGTGAAAATCCATCAACTGATTCATAACCATATTTGAATGCTGCTTCTGTAACACTCATTCCTTCATGTAACAAGTCAAAAGTAGCGTTAGATAATTTCCTATTACGGACGTATTCTCCTAATGACATGCCAGAAAGAAAAGAAAACATTCTCCGAAAATGGTAAACAGAAGTTCCTGTAATTCGCTCCAATTCGTTATAATCGATCTCGTCATTCAAATGTGATTCAATATAATCTAACGCCTCGTTCATACTTTTAAGCACTACTTATTCCCTCCTACATGTATTAATTATAATAACGATCAAAAAACAATACCCGATGAAGAAGAAACGGTTATTGTCGGATTATAAGTTCTTGATAAATTTTTCTCTTATTTCATATTTACATATATTTGAGGAGAGAAAAGTCACTGAGAAAAGAAAATAGAAAAAATATATAATTGGGGCTAAGAAAAAAGTTGGTTTGCTATTGAAAAACACTGGGTACAATTGAAGCAACTATTGGATAGTTTACTGGATAAAACCAAGAACAGCAAGACTTTGGGCATGAAAAGAGTATTGAAAAGATATTGGTTTTGTATTGGAAAAACATGAAAAAATCCCGGGTTTCTGTTGAGAGAAACCCGAGAAATTATTGAATTTGTAATGGAAATATCAAATGTTTATTTTAATTAGCAAGAGTATTTTTTAGTTAAACAACTTTCCTCTCCAATCGACAAACACACTCCACATGCGCCGTTTGTGGGAACATATCCACCGGCTGCACTTCTTTGGCTTCATAACCGCCATCTTCCAGTACACGCAGGTCCCGTGCCAGTGTCGATGGATTACAGGATACATAAACAATCCGATCAGGCTCCATTTCAATCATAGCCTCCAGGAAGTCCACTTCACAGCCTTTACGTGGTGGGTCTACTACGATAACATCCGGGTTCAGCCCCTCTGCTTTCCACTGTGGCATGACTTTTTCCGCTTCCCCAACGACAAATTCTGCGTTTTTAATCCCATTCAGTTTGGCATTGTTTTTCGCATCACTGATTGCCTCAGGTACGACCTCAACACCATAAACTTTTTTGGCTTTCTGTGCTAAGAACAGTGAGATAGTACCAATTCCACAATAGGCGTCCACAACGATATCATCACTTTCAATGTTTGCATATTCCAGGGCCTTGTCGTACAACTTTTTCGTTTGCGGCGGGTTCACCTGATAGAATGATTTTGCAGAAATTGCGAAACGAATATCTCCGATTGTATCGTAAATATATTCCTCTCCCCAGATAACTTTCGTTTTGTTACCTAATATTACATTCGTACGTTTGTTATTGATATTATGCACGATTGATTTCACATGTGGGAAAGTCTCAGTCAGTTCTCGAATTAGCTCATGTTGATATGGTAATTTTTCTGTACGTGTTATCAGCACAATCATCGTTTCATCGGTTTCTCTTCCAGTACGTACCATGATATGACGGAGGACTCCGCGATCCTTCTTTTCATCATATGCTTTGATCCCCAGCTGATTCGCTATCCTGCGAACGGCATGCAATGAACGGTCATTCAATTCATCCTGGATTACACAGGTTTCCATATCGTCAATAATTTCATGACTCCGCTTCCTGTAAAAACCTGTAATTAATTCGCCATCCCTTTCACCGACCGGGATTTGCACTTTATTGCGATAACGCCACGGGTCTTCCATTCCTATCGTTGGATGGACAGGGACATGGTCGAGATGGGCGATTTTTTGCATGACGTTTTTCACCTGGTTATATTTCATATCAAGCTGCATATGATAACTCATATGCTGAAGCTGACAGCCCCCACATTGGTAATATACATTGCAGGGAGGTTCTACCCGGTCGTCACTCTGCTTTTTAACGTCTAATAACTTTCCGAATCCGAAATTCTTTTTTACTTTGACGACCTTTACTTGCGCTTCTTCACCAGGCAATCCGTATGGCACAAATAATGGGTAGCCATCGACTTTGCCAACACCATTTCCTTCATGAGTAAGATCCTCAAATGTCAGAGTAATTGTTTCATTCTTTTTTACTGGAGCTGTATGTTTAGCCATATTTATCTTCCTTTACGTTCTGGTATATTGCTTATCATCTTATCATACCTTTTACCATAAAATCATTTCTAACCAATGAAAAGGAAGACTACTCTATTTAGTAATCTTCCTTCTTAATAAATTCATCCGGTACGAAAAACTCGATGTGCTGCTTCAGGTTGGTAAATTCCCCAGGCAGCAGCCCGCCGTATTCTCCGTCAATATTCAATTGCATTTTTTCATCCGTGGTTACTTTTATATGTTTTGCATGGACATATATGATATTTTCACTTTCCAAATGGGCGCCCCTGAGTGCTAGTGAGGCGATTCGGATAAATTCAGCCAAATTTATTTTCCGTAAAATAAGCAAATCAAAATAGCCATCATCTATTTTCGCATCTGGTGCAAGCTTTTCAAATCCGGCAACTGAATTTGTATTTGATAATAAAAATAGCATGATGTCTTCATCCACAATATTTCCATCATATTCTATTTTTGCACGTATCGGTTTTAAGGAAGGGAGCATTTCAACCCCTTTCATATAATAAGCCATCTGACCGAGTATGGTTTTTAATTTGCTTGGAACCTCATAGGTGAGTTCGGTCAATTTACCGCCACCTGCTATATTCATAAAATATTGGTCATTATTCACCCTGCCGATATCAAGCAACATCGATTGATCAGCTAAAATGATATCAACTGCCTTCTTGATATCCCTTGGAATATGTAAGGCTCTGGCAAAGTCATTGGTTGTTCCCATCGGAATGATACCAAGCTTCGGACGAGGCTCCAGTTCTGCTATACCGTTTATTACCTCATTAATCGTCCCGTCTCCCCCGGCTGCGATAACCAGGTCATATTCTCTATCTACAGCTACTCTTGCAGCCTCTGTCGCATCACCTTCACAAGTAGTGGCATGTGCGGATGTTTCATATCCAGCCACCTCAAAACGCTCCAGGACCGTTGGCAATACCTTTTTAAACGCCTCTCGCCCAGACGTTGGATTATATATGATTCGGGCTTTCTTCATTACTTTCCCTCCCCATTCTTCCATGATACAGGGCAATGTTCTTTAATTTTTCCGTAAAATTTACATCCAACCAATATCATAGACCTTTTATCATTATTTGAAAAGGGAAATGGTTTAGACTACCGCCACGTAAAGCAGCGATAGTCTCTCTTCCTTATCTATTATCCAATTCTTCTTTTAAAATCTTATTCACCATCGGAGGATTTGCCTGTCCTTTGGTTGCTTTCATTACTTGTCCGACAAGGTAACCCATTGCTTTTCCTTTTCCATTCTTATAATCCGTAATGGATTGCTCGTTCTCATCAAGCACGGTTGAAATGATTTCTTTCAGTTGACCTTCATCAGAAATTTGAACAAGTCCTTTTTCCTTCACGATTTTTTCCGGGTCCCCACCATTTTCTACTAATTCCGCAAAAACCTTTTTAGCGATTTTAGATGAAATGGTTCCATCTTCAATCAGCTGAATCATTTTTGCTAGTGCTGCTGGAGTGATTGCTAAATCATCAAGTTCTTTTTGGTGCTTGTTCATATATGCAGAAACTTCACCCATTAACCAGTTGGATACCTGCTTGATATCTGCACCGTTATTGGTTGCCTCCTCGAAAAAGTCAGCCATCTCTTTGGAGTTGGTAAGAACTGCTGCATCATATTCGGGTAGTCCCACTTCTTCGATATAGCGTTTTTTCCGGGCGTCCGGCAACTCCGGAATTTCTGCACGGACCCGCTCTTTCCAAGCTTCATCTATATACAATGGCACAAGATCCGGTTCCGGGAAGTAACGGTAATCATCCGATCCTTCTTTGATACGCATTAGAATGGTTTCTTTCGTTTTTTCATCATACCGGCGTGTTTCCTGAAGAATCTCTCCACCCGATAACAATACTTTCTCTTGTCGCTTTTCTTCAAATTCCAATCCCTTTTGAACGAAACTGAAAGAATTCAGGTTTTTCAATTCTGCTTTCGTACCAAATTCCTCCTGTCCAATTGGACGCAGAGAAATATTGGCGTCACAACGGAGAGAACCCTCTTCCATTTTCACATCAGAAACACCTGTATACTGGATAATATTTTTCAGTTTTTCCAAATATGCATAGGCTTCCTCAGGTGAGCGAATATCAGGCTCTGATACGATTTCGATTAACGGAGTTCCCTGACGGTTAAAATCCACCAATGAATAACCATCATCTCCATGTGTCAGCTTCCCTGCATCTTCTTCCATATGCAGGCGTGTAATTCCAATACGTTTTTTCTTGCCGTTTACTTCAATTTCAATCCAGCCATTTTCCGCTATTGGTTTATCAAACTGGGAAATTTGATATGCCTTCGGGTTATCCGGATAGAAATAGTTTTTACGGTCAAATTTTGTATCTGTCGCGATTTCACAATTCAGGGCCATACCTGCCTTCATTGCAAAATTAACTGCTTCTTCATTCAATACAGGAAGCACACCAGGGTACGCTAAGTCAATCGGGTTTACATTTGTGTTAGGTTCTGTACCAAACGCATTGACACTGGGACTGAAAATTTTTGAATTTGTTTTTAATTCAACATGTACTTCCAAGCCAATAATTGTTTCAAAGTTGCTCATTATTTTGCACCCCCTAATTGAGGTCGTTTTGTATGATGATCTGTTGCCTTCTCATAAGCGTGTGCAGCACGGAAAACCATATTCTCATCAAAATGCTTCCCAATAATCTGCAGACCGATTGGCAATCCATTTTCAGAAAACCCGCATGGTACGGAAATCCCCGGTACACCTGCTAGGTTTACTGGAATTGTTAAAATGTCATTGGCATACATTGTCAATGGATCATCAATTTTCTCACCGACTTTAAATGCAGGTGTCGGTGCTGTTGGTCCAATAACGACATCATAGTCTTCAAATATTTTATCAAAATCATTTTTTATCAATGTACGTACTTTTTGCGCCTTTTTATAATAGGCATCGTAATAGCCGGAGCTTAGGGCAAATGTTCCAAGCATGATACGGCGTTTTACCTCTTCTCCAAAACCTTCACTGCGGGATTTCTTAAACATATCCATCATGTTGTTTGCATTCTCTGACCGTACACCATAACGTACGCCGTCAAAACGGGCAAGGTTAGCAGATGCTTCAGATGAAGAAATAAGGTAATAGGCGGAAACAGCATATTTAGAATGCGGCAAAGAAACTTCTTCCCAGGTAGCACCCAGTGATTCATATACTTTCAATGCATTCATGACAGATTCTTTCACTTCTGGTGTAACACCTTCTGCCAGGTATTCTTTCGGCACAGCAATCTTCAGTCCTTCTACATTACCTGTTAAGGCTTCTGTATAGTTAGGCACTTCCACATCAGCACTTGTTGCATCCATTTTGTCATGTCCTGCGATAACCTCCAGCACACGGGCATTATCTTCAACATTACGTGTGATTGGTCCAATTTGATCCAGTGAGGAAGCAAAAGCGACCAAGCCAAAACGTGATACACGTCCATATGTAGGCTTCAATCCCACAACTCCGCAAAACGCTGCAGGCTGGCGAATAGAGCCACCTGTATCAGATCCCAATGCAAATAACACTTCTCCTGCTGCTACTGATGCTGCAGAACCGCCGCTGGATCCACCAGGAACATAATCGGTATTCCATGGGTTACGGGTTGGTGTGAAACTGGAATTTTCATTGGAAGAACCCATAGCAAATTCGTCCATGTTTATTTTTCCAATGGTGACTGTTTTTTCGTTATTGAGCTTGTCAACTACAGTTGCATTGTATAATGGATTATTAAAGTTTTTCAGAAATTGACTGCCGCATGTTGTACGCAGTCCTTCTGTAACGATGTTATCTTTAATTCCGGCTGGCATTCCGAAAAGGCTCCGTGATTTATCTTTGGACTCGTCCAATTCTTTTGCTTTTGCGCGTGCCTTTTCTTCATCCAATGTCAGAAATGCCTGGACTTCCCCATCCACTTCTTTAATACGTTCATAGGATGTATTCACAAGGTCGCTGACGGTTATTTCCTCATTATGTAGTTTTTCTTCCAATTCTGTTATCTTGTAATCAAATAATGACATAAACCTATCCTCCTACTCCAAAATCGATGGTACTCTGAAATGACCGGACTCTTTATCAGGAGCATTTTTCAAAGCATCCTCTTGTGTAATTGTTTTCTTAGGCTCATCTTTACGCATCACATTTTTCAAATCAAGCACATGAGTTGTCGGCTCAACGCCATCTGTATCCAATTCGTTTAATTGTTCTGCGTATGTAATAATTGAACTTAATTGATCTGTAAACATTTCCGCCTCTTCTTCGGTAATCTCAAGTCTTGCCAAGTTCGCGACATGTTTTACCTGATCTTTTGATATATCTGCCATTCTTTCAACCTCCAAACGATTTCACTTTATCTATTGTTATAATTGAATCTATATTAAACGATTATACCACTTCTTGATAATAGCAGAATTAGCCGTGTATAAGCAACTAATCAAAAAATAAAAAATCCGCTTCCTCCATTCCAGAAGAAGCGGATCTATAAGGTTTTGTTATTCCTTCACTTTTTGAGCTGTGGTATTGAATTCTGCTTCAATTTCCTGTGAAGGTTTACCAAGCAGACTGACTAAGACAGTAATAATCATATTGAACAGGAATCCTGGAAGTAATTCATATAAATCAAAAATTCCGCCTTCCAGCATACCTCCCCATATAATAACAGTCAATGCACCAACAATAATCCCCGCAAGTGCACCATTTCTGGTGATTCTCCGCCAGAATAGGGACAGTAAAATAATTGGACCGAATGCTGCGCCAAAACCTGCCCATGCATAGCTGACCAGTTCAAGCACCGTGCTATCCGGATTCATTGCGATAATCACTGCAATTAGGGCAATCCCCACTGTAGCAATCCGTCCAACCCACACCAGTTCTTTTGAAGAGGCTTTTTTACGAAAAATTGCTTTATAAAAGTCCTCCGCTACAGCTGAAGAGGATACAAGCAGTTGGGAATCGATGGTACTCATAATTGCTGACAGAATTGCCGCAAGCAATATCCCTGAAATCACTGGATGAAATAAAAGTTGGGAAAAAGCAATAAATATGGTTTCCGAATTGCCCAGCATCTGAATGCCGTCTTCCGTAACCACCTCTATCCCAAAATCATTCAGCAGTGAAACATCCTGTGTACTTATGAAGGCCAGTCCGACGAATCCGGTAAAGATAGCGCCATATAATCCTAGTACCATCCATGCTGTACCAATGAACTTTGCTTTGGGAACATCTTTTGGAGACCGTAATGCCATAAATCTTACAATAATATGTGGTTGGCCAAAATAGCCCAACCCCCAGGCCAACGAAGAAATAATAGCCAGAATTCCTACACCCTGAACCATATTAAGGTGGTCTGGATTAATTTCTCCGACTGCTTGTACAGCCTGATTCCAGCCCCCCATCTCAGATAGCGCAACAATCGGTACTGCAATTAAGGCAAAAAACATTAATATTCCTTGGAAAAAGTCTGTCCATGCCACTGCCAGGAATCCGCCCAGCAACGTGTAAGAAACAACTACAATCGCTCCTATCCAGAGTGCTGTCTGATAAGATAATCCAAATGAAGCCTCAAACAGTGTTGCACCGGCAACCATGCCCGAAGAAGTATAGAAGGTGAAAAATAATAAAATAACCAGTGCGGAAATGACACGAAGAACATGCGACTTGTCTTTAAACCGGTTTTCCAGAAAGTCCGGGACTGTAATGGAATCATCAGAAACCTCCGTATAAACACGCAGGCGTTTTGCAACGAATTGCCAGTTGAGATATGCGCCAATGGCCAAACCAATCGCCATCCATGCTTCTGACATCCCCGATGCATAAATGGCACCAGGCAATCCAAGGAGGAGCCAACCACTCATATCCGAAGCACCAGCACTTAATGCTGCCACACCAGGGCCTAAATTCCGTCCGCCTAATACATAATCTGATAAGTTATTCGTTCGATAATACATCATAATACCGATTACTAGCATTCCAATTAAATAAAAAGCAAACGTTATCAATGTTGTAGCATCCATGAATTATTTCCTCCTTTCCGTAAATAATGTGATAAATG
Organism: Virgibacillus ainsalahensis; assembly: GCF_055380755.1. NCBI lineage: Bacteria > Bacillati > Bacillota > Bacilli > Caryophanales > Bacillaceae > Virgibacillus > Virgibacillus ainsalahensis. The sequence continues at coordinate 2,782,344 of NZ_AP043943.1, forward strand.
ATAAAAGAAGCACGATAGGCATTGGAACAAAAAGCCAAAACCATGTCGCTCCTTTAATAGCGTATTCGTATTCCATATAACAAACTCCCTTCCGAATCTTCTCAGAATTACGAATTGTTTTTTCTTAAAAAGCACATGTATTATAATTTCACAATCCACGCTATTTTTCAACCTTACATAGGTGACCTTCCTTCAGACTTGCTTCATAAATCACCGATTCAAATGTGGTATTTGGTCACGGTTGTTTATTTCAATTTATTTATCGTGATATACTTCATTACATTTCTTATTATGCAGCTATATTCCTTTTTCTATTGCGTATCTCTTTATTTCTTACAAATCTTCACCGGATAACTTTTTTTAAAAACCTGGCTTATCGTAAGAAAAACTTCTATACTTTTGTATGAAAGCAACTGTTATTAGAACGGAAAAAATTATTCAATATAACCACCATGAATCAAGATTATACTTTATTCAGATTAGCTCTTTACGTAAAATTAATGTCGCAGTTGATATAAAAGACGAAGTAACTTGAAATGAAGGCTGATGCTTTACCCGCTACGGAAATACACTACGCTTTCCGCGGGCTCGCGCTGAGCCTCCTCGCTCGCAAAGAACGCTCGCTGTGGGGTCTCAGGCGTCTTCGCTTTCCCGCTGGAGTCTTCGTGTATTTCCTTCGCTGGATTGGGATTGTGCACTGCAACTTATCGCATTTATTGTTTGATTTAAGTCACGTAATAGTTATGCACTTTTAAGATAGTTGATTGAAGCGGAGGACCGTTGACTCCAGCAGGAACAGCACGTGTCTGAAGACCCCGCAGAGTGGGTTTCTCGAGGAGACTGAAGCCGTGCCCGCGGAAAGCAACGGTCCGCAGCGGAAATCAACATAGCAGTTACTTCGTCTTTTATATCTATTGTGTCAAAAGCAACAGATCTTTTGATGGGACGAGTAATCGCAATCCCAAATCATTTCGGGGGGCGAGTACGAAGTCCCAAATCTTTTAGAAAAATTCTTCTGGTTAAAATTAGCTGTTTTATCATAGATGGTAGCGGCATGCTCTTAGCCGCCATGTTGTTTCTTACAACGAAAAAAGCCTAAATAGCTTCCATACGCTATTCAGGCAAATCCATCATAATCGTCCTCATATTAAACCTTTATTGATTTTTTTATGATCTTTCCACTCGGGGTCTTTGGTAACTCATCTAAAAAATTTATTTTTACAGGTATTTTGTATTTCGCCAGTTTTCCTTCACAAAAATGAATGACTTCTTCTTCCAGCACTGGCTGATTATATACAACTACGTACGCAATAACAGATTCCCCTGATTCTGGATGCGGTTCGCCAAGTACAACTACTTCAGAAATAGATGGATGTGTATAAAGAACTTCCTCTACCTCTTTTGGATATACATTATATCCACCGACGATGATAATATCTTTTTCACGATCAACAATATAGAAATAACCATCCTCATCCAGCCGAGCAATATCTCCTGTATGAAGCCAGCCTTCTTCGATTGACACAGCTGTTTCTTCTGGCATTTTATAGTAGCCCTTCATGACACTCGTTCCACGTATCATTAGTTCACCTTTTATTCCCGGCTCAACTTCCTTTCCATTTTTATTGACTACTTTCATTTCTGTTTGTCCAACACGTTTACCAATAGACCCTGGTTTTCTTAAATTAATAGGGTTATAAGCAACTGCAGCCGCTTCGGATAAACCATATCCCTCGATGATCCTGACACCAAATGTTTTCTCAAATTTATTAAGCATTGTGTTTGGAAGGGAGGCCCCACTTGAAATACATAAACGAATAGAAGCAAAGCTATCAATCAAATCATTGTCTTTATCAGCCGTATTGTACAAATAATTATACATTGTTGGAACACCAGGGAAAATGGTCGCTTTATAAGTTTTAGCAATGCGAAATACTTCACTGGGTGAAAACTTTGGAAGAATTAATAACGTAGCCCCTTTTAATAACGGACCACATAACGCTGCTCCGATACAAAATGCATGAACCATTGGTAATGTAACAATAACGCGATCCTGATAATCAAACGTTAAATGTTTCGCATTATTGAATGCATTGGCATATACATTTTCAAAAGTTAACATTACTCCTTTTGGGCGCCCAGTCGTTCCAGATGTATATAACATTATTGCTGTATCATCTTTATTCCAGGGTACACGTTCATACCTAGAACCATCAGCTTCCATTATCCTGCTAAAAAATTGGATCTTCGCTGCCAGAACACTTTCGTTATATGAGGGTTCATCTTCTGACTCAACGATTATATAATGTTCAACTCGCTGCAATTCACCTGATTTTCCCACAAAATCTTTTAGCAGCGAATCTGTTGAAACAATTCCTTTTACTTCAGCATTATCCAAAATGTATCTCATTTCTTCATTCGTATACAGTGGATTAATTGGAATGACCACAACACCAATTCGTAGAGCACCATATAAAGCAATAACAAAATATGGGCTATTCCACATGATTAGCGCAAGATGATCTCCTTTTTTATAGCCTAATTGTTGTAAATTGGAAGCAAATCGACTAATTTGCGCTTCCAGTTCACGATAGCTTGTCTTTTCATCCTGAAAAATGTATGCAGTTTTATTCGGCTGATCAGCGGCAGTTATGGAAAATTGCTCTGATATATTCATAATGAACCACCTTTGAAATGTTTTTTAGAAAACTTGATCTTTCGTCAAGCCTTTGTGGCAAAAGGCACTAGCTTACACTTATGCAGTAAGAAATTTTATACTTTACTGTTAAAAAATAAGAGTCAGTGAAAGAAATATTGGCTGACTCTTCTAAGTTACTGATTTATATATTTTTTCACTTTACGAGAAAATTAAGCCTGTCAGGAATATCGATAAAGCACCAATTAAAGGTAAAATTACCGATGTTACAAATGCGTGCTTATAGCCTTTTGCATATGCAACCCCACTCAAAGTAAACATAACTACAATGACGGAATTCCATGGTAATGAATCAAATCCAATAGCAGTTGTAGCCATCAATCTATGAATTAACTCTGGATCAAATCCCCATGATAGGAACTCTTGTCCAAATAGATCCGTGATCATCGTCAGACTTCCAGATGAAGAACCTGTCATTGCTGATATAGAGGAGGTAATAGCCATAATTTTTAACATTCCATTAATTTGTAAGTCCATTAACCAATCCCTGGCAACATCAAAGAAAGGTACCGCTTCTACTACACGGGCAACACCAACAATAACGGAAACATAAATTAAAGGTAAAATACCATTTTCAACACCTTGACTTGCTGTCTGTCCAATATCAGTTAGTGATTTCCAAAATAACACAATAGCTAGTATGCTGGCTAGTATTAGTCCAAAAACAATGTCCATTTTAAATACATTAATTAAAACCAGTGCTGCAATAATTGGAAGAACAGAAAGGAATGCATTTGGTGCTGTTTTCGCCAACTGTTCTTCATCAATATCAACTGAACTAATATTATTGAACTCCTGAATATCGAAATCCCTTTCAGCATTTTTTAAAAGAAGTTTCACAAAAATGGTAGCACCAACAAGATAAACTACTGTCGCTATAAGCCCATATCCCGCTCCAGCCATTAGAGTCGTCCCTAAGTACTCTGTAGGAATAATATTTAAAACCTGCAAAGACCCTGGTAACATACCAACAGGTGGGATTGTTCCAATTAATGCGATTGCAGGAAAATATGACCATGGTATACGTAATTTTTGAAATAAGTTCTTCCCAATTGGAAGAATAAAGAATATAATAACAAAAATACTTACACCACCATACAACAACAACATGGTGATTAATGTTAAAGCAGCTAATGCCCACTTTTCTCCAGCTTTGGTAGCAATAGTATCAGCGAGCCTCCAACCTGCACCACTATCTTCTAAAACTTTCCCAAACATTGCACCTATACAGAAAAGCAATAAATATTGACTTGCAAAACTAGTAAATCCTGACATATAAGGTCCGGTCCAAGTTTCAGCAATTCCAAGTCCCCCAAATACTGCAATAATAGCACTTACACCTAAAGTTACGATTAATAAATTTATTTTTTTCCATGCCCCAAGCATGAGAATGATAAACCCCAATAGGACACCGATACCACTCAATGTTGCCATTTTAACTCCCCCAATCCTTTTTATACATGGATAAATTGATTTATTGGTAGATAGATAGGAAAACATAAAACTTTCCTACCTACATAAGTGTATCTTTTGTTTTTGTCATAAAGGCTTGGTCGATAGCCAATTTCTCTAATATTCGTAGAACTTAGATTCTGCTTTTTTTCCAAACTTTCCAGATCTCATCATATTTTTTAATAAAAGTGGTGGTACCCATCGGTTTTCCACAAATTCCTTTTAGAAATATTCCATAACGTGATAACCAATATCTACTACCAGCACAGTCTTGAAGTTCAAATGAACCTAGTGGATGATTAAACCGTAACGCATTGCTTTATCTATATCTTCTTTTGATGCAATACCTTCTTCCAGAACTTTAATCACTTCAATAAATTGCGGAATCATGATGCGGTTCACAATAAATCCAGGGGTATCTTTTTTGACCTCTACTACCTCTTTTTTTTAATACTTCTGATACAGTCTTTCATTTATTTACCGTTTCATCACTCATTTCTAATCCAAATAGAATGAAAGCGCTTTGTTTTTTATTCAAAAAAATTCATACTAATTGTTCGAAACATTATGCTTTAAAATTATAAAACTTATGCATTAAGAAAATTTTATATACTTTTGTATGAAAACAGCTGTTATTAGAACAGGAAAAACTATTCAGTATACCCACCATCAACCAAGATTATATCTTTTTTTGGTAGATTTTTTTGGTAAATTTTATTGCTCTTTAGCGCCGCAATTGATATAAAAGAAGACGTAACTTGAAATGAGATCGATGCTTTTACCCGCTGCGGAAATACACTACGCTAATATGTGCATCGCGACTTTACCAAATCACTTATGTGATGGTTGATTGGAGCTGCAAACCGTTGGCTCCTGCTCAGAATACGTGTCTGAAGACCCCGCAGAGTGGATTAAAGAACATAGGCTAGGAACGCTCCGTCCCGGGACTGCGTCGTCCCAATCTTTTAAGAGAACAACCCTCTGGTTAAATTAGCTGTTTTCATTACAGATGATGGCGGCATGTTCTTAGCCTCCATGTTGATTTCTTAACTGCGAACAAAATATACCTGACTTTTAAACGAACAAGTTGGTAGTTGGAAATCGGCCAATGACCAATTTCCAATCATTCAATTATCTTTTTGATTCTATAATTTCGCGGAGTCCTCCCCATTCTTCCGCAAAAATAGAAGAATCCATCTCTTTTAGATCATCAGCAATCACAGGTCTGAAATCCATCCATTCTAAGACATCTTTCTCAAGATCTACACCTGGCGCGATTTCAATTAATCGAAGCTTCCCGTCCAAGATATCAAAGACGGCTCGTTCCGTAACAAATAATACCGGCAAATCATTATCAGAGGCAAATTTACCGCTAAACGTAATTTGTTGAACCTCTTCTACGATTTTTTTCGCTTTCCCTTGTTCCGTAATTACTAATTTATGGTCATTTGCTTCTGCTTTTCCACCTACCGTAAAGGTTCCCATAAACACAACTTTTTTAGATGATTGACTAATGTTTATGAATCCACCCGGGCCTGTTACTTTTGATCCGAACTGGCTCACATTAACATTACCATGTTTATCAAATTGTGCTGCACCTAAGAACGCGCCATCTAATCCACCACCATCATAGAAGTCAAACATGGAATCATGTGGAAGGATAGCACCTGCATTATATGCTGCACCAAAATCCAATCCTGAAGCTGGAACCCCACCGAATAAACCTAACTCAAGTGTTAATGTTATTTCATTTGCAACACCCTCTTCCGATGCTACATTGGAAACTCCTGCAGGCATTCCGATCCCTAAGTTAACAATCGATTTTGGCTCTAACTCCATCGCAGCACGTCTGGCAATAATCTTTCTGGCATTTAAAGGAAGACGGGGAATCCCATTCATTGGTACCCTTATCTCTCCGGTAAACGCCGGATTGTACTCTGTCCCCATTGTCTGATAATGGTAATCAGGGTTTTCATTCACAACAATATAGTCTACTAACGCACCTGGAACTTGAACATCCCTCGGGTTTAGTGATCCAGCCTCTGCGATATTTTTGACCTGAACAATAACAATGCCACCGTTATTTTTCGCAGCATTCGCTAAAGGAAATTGCTCAAATTGCACAGATTCATCTTCTGTTGTAATATTCCCCTCTGTATCAGCAGTAGTACCGCGAAGTAATGTCACTTGAATTGGAAGAGTTGGGTAATGTAAATACTCCTCCCCATCAAGTTCAATAAGTTTTATCAGCTCTTCTGTAGTCTTGTCATTAACTTTTGCACCTTGAAGACGAGGATCTACATATGTATTAAGCCCTACTTTTGACATCACGCCAGGTTTTTTACTAGCAGTTGCACGATACATATGGGTCATGACACCCTGTGGAAGTAAATAAGCTTCAACCGTTCCATCTGCAGCAAATTTCGCCATCTTAGGAGAAGTACCAGTATGACCTGAGATTAAACGTTTTGTTAAACCTTCATATGCAAGGTGATCAGAACCCCTCCCTTCTGTCCCATTTCCAATCCCGCAAGAATGAGCAAAGGTAATATTTTTTGGGTGACCCTCTTCCTGAAATCTATTTTCGATCGCTACCAAAATTTCTTCTGGTAGACCACCTAATCCATTTGTTGTCGATGCAACAAAATCATTGTCTTTAATTAGATTTGCAGCCTCAGCCGGAGTAATAATTTCAGCCATTTTAATTCTCCTTTTCATGAATCTCCTGTATCGTAAAAGTTATACATGATGTTTAATAAGTATTTAAGCATTGGGGTTTTTAATTAATAAAGCAATTCCCATACCGCCACCGATACAAGCACTTGCAATACCATATTTTTTATTTTGGTCGATGAGTTCATACATCAAAGTCATCGCAATTCTTGTACCACTCATTCCTAAAGGATGACCTAGTGCCACCGCACCACCATTTACATTAAGTCGTTCATAGAGTGGATTATCCAAATACATATCTAATTCCTTCATCACACCTAGCATTTGACCCGAAAAGGCTTCGTTAATGTCATATAGATCAATATCTTCTTTTTCCATACCTTGCTTATTAAGCAGTTTGCGGATTGCATATGCTGGTCCCATTCCCATGATTGTCGGATCCAGTCCCGCTACCGTCCAATCGACAATTTCTGCCATTGGTGAAAGACCTAGTTCACTTGCTTTTTCTTTTTTCATTAATACTACTGCTGCCCCACCATCATTTAAGCCTGATGCATTTCCAGCAGTTACTGTACCCTCTTTTTCAAAAGATGGTTTAAGTTTAGCTAAAGCTTCTAATGTTGTATTTGGTCTTGGATGTCCGTCCGTATCAACTACGTTTACTGCACCTTTTCTTCCCTTAACTTCTACTGGTACAATTTCTTTTGCAAAACGTCCGCTTTCCATTGCTTTTGCTGCTCTCATTTGGCTATTGTAAGCAAATAAGTCTTGGTCTTCTCTTGGTATGTTATATTTTTTAACTACATTTTCAGCTGTATTTCCCATATGCATGATTGGGAATTGTGGATATGGTTGTGCATTGTGATGATATTTGGTATTTGCATCTTTTAATTCCTGGTTCCCCATGAGAAATCCTTGGTAGCGAATTTCCAGCGGCAAGTAGTATGGAGCTCTTGATAAGTTTTCCGCTCCGCCAGCTACAACAATTTCAGAGCCTCCAGTTAAAATATCCATTGTACCGTTAACAATTGATTGTGCACCAGAGCCACAAATTCGGTTTATGGTATAACCCGGCACATGCTCTAACCCAGCTAAAAGTGCTGCATTTCGTCCCAAGTTCGGCGCATCACCTGATGATTCAACATGTCCCATGACGACATCATCTACAAGACTTTGATCTAAATTATTTGAACGTTTTAACGCTTCTTTAATTGCAATGGCACCAAGTTCTTCTACAGGAACTGTTTTAAAATCACCAAGGAAAGCACCCACTGGGGTTCTTGCTGCACTTGTGATAACTACTTCACTCATATATAGCACCCTCTTTATTAAATTTTTATTTTACTTAAATGATATTCTTACATGTATAAGCCGCCGTTAACTGGTAAAAGTTGGCCAGTAATAAATCCTGCCTGATCTGAGGCTAAGAAGGCAGCAGCTGCTGCGATATCTTCTGGTTCACCCGTACGCTTAACAGGAATTTCATTGATCATGTTTTTCCTGATGTCTTCTGGAATTGCTTCTGTCATTGGTGTTCTAATAAAACCCGGTGATATTGCATTAACTGTGACACCTTTTTTCGCATATTCAAGTGCAAAGGTTTTAGTTAGACCAAGAACGCCAGATTTAGAGGAGGCGTAATTTGCTTGACCAAAATTACCTTGTTGACCAGCAATGGACGAGGTGTTGATGATTCTTCCATAACCCTGTTCAGCCATAATTTCGGCAGCGATTTTAGAAGTAATAAATGAACCAACTAAATTTGTATCTAGGACCATTTTAAAATTTTCTACTGTCATTTTTTTTGCAGTAGAGTCTCTGGTAATACCAGCGTTGTTAACAAGAATATCTAGTTTTCCAAATTTACTTATGGTATCATCTATTAATTGTTTTACTTCAGTTTCACTCGCAACGTTTGCTTTTAATGCTATTGCTATTCCACCTTTAGAAGTGATTTCTTCTACAACTGTATTTGCGCTTTCTGCTTCACTATCAAATGGATAGTTTACAACTACTGCAGCACCTTGCTTTGCAAAATATTTGGCTACGCCAGTTCCAATACCCTGACTGGACCCAGTAATAATAGCTACTTGATTTTTCAACATCTATAACGCCACCTTTTTCAACAAATTTCGCAAACAGAATAATAGCGCTTACAACTTATTTCTTACAAAAGTAGGCATTATACTGTGCGATTTTAGTACTAAGCTATGGACAAATAACAAAAATTGTCGATGTAATTCTGTTATAATTTTCTTACACTTAAATTATGTCATAGCTTAGAAATCTCGAAAAATACCTTTTTACATATCTAATTTATAATCAAATTGTTATAGAGGTAATCTTTGATTTTTGAAAACGTTTTATTGTATATGTACTTATAAAGGAGGTTTAATTTTGTTTTCAGTTTATCTTTTTTTCAAAGTTAACTAAATTTCATAATTGGTGTATTCTTATATTGAATGTTTCATATAACCTAAGTGTTATATAAAGGGAGGAATCTTATATGACAAGTGATATGTCAGGAGAATATCTAAGAGCAATTATTGATAATGGGAATATTTCCAGTGCGGCAAGGGCTTTATTCATATCCCAACCCTATCTCAGTAAATTTATAAAGAATTTAGAAATGGATATGGGTGTTGAACTGATTAATCGGAATGTAACACCAGTAACACTCACCTATGCCGGAGAGCGTTATTTAAATTACATGGATGAAATTGAACAAACATATAAAAACATGAAACATGAAATTGAAGCAATAACAAATATGAAAAAAGGTAGGGTTAAACTTGGTATTAATCCTATATTAGGAACCCATACGCTTTATAATTTACTTCCAGATTTCATGAATCGTTATCCAGGTATTGAAATTGATTTAATAGAAGAATCTGCTAAGGAGATTGAATCATTGTTGCTACAACGAAAGATTGATATCTGCATAAATATGCTCCCTGTATTAAATTTGGATATTACCTATGAATACTTATATGAAGAATCGGTTTTACTTGTTATACCACAGGGACATAAATATTATAGTACCGACCAAAAAACAAATAAATTAGAGCCATTTGATATGCAATTGCTTGATGGAGAAGATTTCATCTTGTTGAAACCCGGAAACGGATTAAGAAAAGTAACAGATGAAATTTTTGAAGAGTACTCCGTTAACCCAAATATTATTTTAGAAACTTCTAATGCCGAAAACGCATTTAGATTGGCCAGCAATGGTATAGGGTTAACCATTATACCCGAGTGCATTACAAATACAAGTAATATCCAACAAAACCAAAATTATTTTGCGATTGGCAAACCGGCCTATAAATATAATGTTGTTGCTGCCTATAAAAAAGGTGAAATGTTATCAGCACCTGCACTGGCATTGCTTAACATGGCTAAGGAAAATTATAAAGTAATTAAATAAAAGTAAGATTTACTATTTTAAGGGAGTGATTGAATCTATAAACAATTACTGAAGCATTAATCAACAAGGTAGGAGAAGAACATGTAGCCAGAGATGTGTAATTCACTTTTTTGCTAATCTTTAAACGCTAACATTCAGTGAACTAATGTATTAAAATAATACTAACTATCTTTCTGTTAGAGTGAAAAGAACTGATTAAATGCTTTAAACAATAAAATCAAGTTAAATATTTAAGGCACAATAGAAATGTAGGAAAGACACCAACTCCCCCTCTTTTATATTTTCCTTGAGAATCGCATGGAATAGAAATATAAGGAGATAAAACTGTTATCTTTAGGTAAGGGTTAAAAAGATGGCTCAATTAATTCTTAACAGCCAACCAGCATTATGATCTTGAAATTATAATTATTTACCATAACAATACTTATACTTTTCCCCTTGCATCCTTCCAATTGGTAACAAATTGGAAATCGGCCACTGACCGATTTCCAGTTAATTTATCTCTTCGATTCTATAATTTCGCGGAGTCCTCCCCATTCTTCCGCAAAAATAGAAGAATCCATCTCTTTTAGATCATCAGCAATCACAGGTCTGAAATCCATCCATTCTAAGACATCTTTTTCAAGATCTACACCTGGAGCGATTTCAATTAATCGAAGCTTCCCGTCCAAGATATCAAAGACGGCTCGTTCCGTAACAAATAATACCGGCAAATCGTTATCAGAGGCAAATTTACCACTAAACGTAATTTGTTGAACCTCTTCTACGATTTTTTTCGCTTTCCCTTGTTCCGTAATCACTAATTTATGGTCATTTGCTTCCGCTTTGCCACCTACCGTAAAGGTTCCCATAAATACAACTTTTTTAGATGATTGACTAATGTTTATGAATCCACCCGGGCCTGTTACTTTTGATCCAAACTGACTCACATTAACATTACCATGTTTATCAAATTGCGCTGCACCTAAAAACGCACCATCCAATCCACCACCATCATAGAAGTCAAACATGGAATCATGTGGAAGAAATGCACCTGGATTATATACAGCACCAAAATCTATCCCTGAGGCAGGAACCCCACCGAATAAACCTAATTCAAGTGTTAATGTTATTTCATTTGCAACACCCTCTTCCGATGCTATATCGGAAACCCCTGCTGCCATTCCGATTCCTAAGTTAACAATCGATTTTGGTTCTAACTCCATCGCAGCACGTCTGGCAATAATCTTTCTGGCATTTAAAGGAAGACGTGGAATCCCATCCATTGGTACCCTTATCTCTCCGGCAAATGCTGGGTTGTACTCTGTCCCCATTGTCTGATAATGATAATCAGGATTTTCATTCACAACAATATAGTCTACTAATGCACCTGGAACCTGAACATCCCTCGGGTTTAGTGAGCCAGCTTCTGCAATATTTTTGACCTGAACAATAACAATACCACCATTATTTTTCGCAGCATTCGCTAAAGGAAATTGTTCAAATAGGACAGATTCACCTTCTGTTGTAATATTTCCTTCTGTATCAGCAGTAGTACCGCGAAGTAATGTCACTTGAATTGGAAGATTTGGGTAATGTAAATACTCCTCCCCATCAAGTTCAATAAGTTTTATCAGTTCTTCTGTAGTCTTGTCATTAGCTTTTGCACCTTGAAGACGAGGATCCACATACGTATTAAGTCCTACTTTTGAAAAAACTCCCGGCTTTTTACTAGCAGTTGCACGATACATATGAGTCATAACACCTTGCGGAAGTAAATAAGCTTCAACTGTACCATCTGCGGCAAATCTTGCCATCTTTGGAGATAGAGCAATATGACCCGAGATTATACGTTTGGTTAAACCTTCATATGCAAGGTGATCAGCACCTCTTCCTTCTGTTCCATTTCCAATCCCACAAGAATGAGCAAAGGTAATATTTTTTGGATGAGCCTCTTCCTGAAATCTATTTCCAATTGCTACCAATAGTTCTTCCGGAAGACCACCAAATCCATTTGTTGTTGTTGCAACAAAATCATCGTCTTTAATTAGATTTGCAGCCTCAGCTAGTGTAATAATTTTTGCCATTTTAAATCTCCTCTTCATGATAGTTATAGTACATTGTAATAGTAGTTACACATACACCTTATGAGTATTTAAACATCTGGATTTTAGCATTAACAATGTAATTTCCATACCGCCGCCGATACCAGCAATGGCGATACGTATCCTTTTAATTTAGCTAGCGCTTTCAAACTAATGAATAATCCTAATATCGTCGTATCTATAAGGTTTACCGCAACTTTTCTTATACACAAACAATACCTTCCACTCGCAATATTGTGACATTTCATGCTACACAACCTGTCTTTTTACCTATCGCTACTCTACTATTCTACCATGTAATACGTTAAATATGTACATTGTGCCCCCGTATTACACTATATTTCACCCTAATCCATATGCCTACTTTTGTACATTTTCAGGGCATATAGGGAAACACTTAAACCCGACTTTAAGTATAAGGCTTTCATCACAGAGTTTTCTAAACGAATTAGCAAATAAAATAACAGCGCTTACATGTGGTTCCTAGTAAATATTTATCTAATATACCTGTCCGAATTTACTAAAAAACTATAAATAAATAACATAAAATTGTCAGTTTATTTTCTGTTATGATTTCCCTACTCTCATATTATGCCACAACCAGATTGTTTTGGTAAATACTTTTTACTTATATCTAATTCATAATCAAATTATTATAGGGATATCAGCTATTTTCAAAAGCACTTATAAATCATTGGTGTATATGGGAAATCTGTTTTAATTTCAATAAACTTATCTTCAAACTAACTACATCTTATAATTGGTGATGAATTGAATAGGTGTATAAGTTATAAGCTGGTAACAAAAAAATCCTGAATAGCTTTCCACACTATTCAGGCATATCCATCATATAGTATTAGGGTAAAAAATTACTGACTAGCATCTTCATAGGTTAGTAGAAGAGGCTCGGTCTTTCAACTGAAAGAATACTAGGTTCCAATTCATGGGACAAATCCTGTACTTCCTTGTTTTGAGCAAATGTAAATCCTGCTACAAGAAGCACTCCCAATGCTAAGGTAGTAACCATTTTTTTCATTAACTCCCCTCCTTTAAAGGTTTATTAACTCCTCATATGTCTGGTTTGCAAGTTTATAGTATTTAACAGAATCTTTATACTTACCTAATTTTTCATGCTGCTCAGCTAGCATCTTGGAATATGTCACCAAGTTAGCATAGTCCCTGTTTCCCATTAAGTAAGGTATAAATTTATCTGTAACTAACGATATAAGCGCTTCATGTTCATCATTGATTGCATACGTATATGTGTTAATAATGTAATAATATAATTGATAATATGAACTGTTATCTGCTAAATTTAATACCTCTCGTGCCTGTTCAATCATTTCTTTTGTTTTTTCCAAATCAGAAATAGTGTAATACTCCTTAATCAATGAAGTAGCAGCAGCTATTCTTTCCGTTAAAGGCACTTCTTTTTCTGCGACTACTTCCAGAAAAAAATTAATCGCGCCGTTTGGGTTCCCTTTTGCAGAATGTAGATATCCCAAATTAAGGTTTGTTAATTGAATGACGCTTTTATCTTTATTTAACTCACCTAAGTGTTTCGCCAGATTATAATTTTTAATCGCCTTTTCGTACATTTTTATTCTTCTGTAAGAGATGCCAAGCACAATATGGCACTGGGCACACCGCATAAAGTTATATTCTTTCATATAGATATTCAAAGATTTTTCTGCATATTCAATAACTTCCAGCGTGTTGCGCAATTTACTATGGGTGACAGCAATCGTATATTGTAAATCGGCAACTTCATTTTCCTCTAAATCTATTTGATTTATTTTTTCTTCTGCCAATTTATACAGCTTGATTGCCTGGTTAATTTCCCCAGTGAATGAGTTATAGTTACCTCTAAACTTATACCAGTAGTATTGATGTATACCATCAAACGAACCAGCCAATTCATTTAACTCATTAATCTTATTCAGAGCCTTATCAAATTTTCTTAAGATAATGTGATATCTAATTTTATGAATCTCGAACATTAATAAATTCTCTGTCAGGTTTCCATCCATTAATTCCTGGATTTCGTTGTATGTAGCAATAATCTCATCCTTGTCATTCACTTCATAAAGCATGTTATACCATTGTTTACATTTTTCCTGGATATGTGTATCCAATTCATTATTTAACTGAATTCCAAGGCGTGTACATAGTAATTGAATGATCTCAGGACTAGCGTCTGTTTTCTTATTCTCGATTTTTGATAAATAGGATAATGAAACAATTCCTTTAGCTAATTCTCCCTGGGTCATTTCTTTCTTTGTCCGTTGTAGTTTGATAAAGGATCCTATTTCTAACAATATATCCACCCTAACATCAAATTATGTTTTTGTTATGTTGACAGCCAGGAAAGTATAGAACTTTTCTCCCGCTTCTCCTGCATCAATTCTAGTTAAGTTTTTCTAATATAGTTATATTATAACATAATTTCTGATAATTCATATTGGGAAAATTATAGGGTAAATAGACTGTTTTAGGCAAAAAAACACCAATAAAACTTTCTGATTTTCCTATAACAGGAAAATCAGCCCCATTTTGAACATAATTTGTCCAAAACGGGGCTGATTTCATTTTGCATTTTTTACTAAAGGTATTTCCGATATTATTTTCCTATATCGTCCGGCGCTCAGAACCGGAAGTTCCGCGTTCATGACATGAGGTCCTGCGTTCGTGGCGGCTGGTTCTGCGCTCATGACCTAAAGTCCTGCGTTCGCGGCGACTAGTTCTGCGTTCAGACCTGAAACTCCGGCGTTCATGGCCTGATAATTTGAGACCGTTCATTTAGTGAAAAACATGAACCGTCGGAGAATCTTCTCCCGCCTCACGGTAGATAAGACTTTCCAATTTTTCACTTGATGTCACTTTTATTTCCAAATCATAGTAGTTTGCAAACATATCCTGTACCAACCCATAAATAAACTGTGTAAACCCGATTACTTCCGCTTTCCCATAGAAATCAATCGGAATCTCCAACGTCATTTTTTGCAGCTCTTCATTAACATAAAAACCTTCTCCAATGACACCTACATAGTTCGGGAAAAACTCCGCAATTTCATTCCCAAAATTCGTGACAATTTCATGATCCTCAAAGTAATTCTCTCTTCCCTCATCAGATGGAAAGAGAATAACCTCCTCATTAATGGAATCCCAGTCACCGATTGAATTACTGTCACCAGCTACATTTGTCTTCGCAACAAAATTTCCTGGTACAGGCGAGTCCTGTTCTTCTTCACGGTATATAGCAAACATAATCGGAACATTTTCGAGTCCTTCAATCTGTCTAAGTTGCTCCAGGATTTTCTGAGCAATCTGATTGCCCTTTTCCATCATTTGATCTTCCGAAATATCTTCATAGTAATAGGGGCCACCAGTTTCCGTTTGAAAACGGTAAACCGACTTCATCGCGAGGCCAATCGATATCCCATTCAGATTAACTGAATTATCTTCATTTTGTGTCAGAAAGTTTTGTTCCAATATATGTGATAAATAACGGGGATTATCACGATACGTGTCCTCGCCGGCGTCATCATCCACTTCAGGATTCAATGCATCAATCCATTCAAGAGCCATCTCCTCCGTTATATATTGCCCCTCCTGAAAAAAGTACTCCCCGGGATCATAGACTGCTTTCGAATGCCGTCTCAGCCCTTCTTCCACTGCATCAATATCCACCCGGTTTGCCATCTGACCAGTAATGAGACCTCTTGCTTCACTTGTTTTATATGGAAGAATCATCCTGTAATTTTCATCCGTCAATTGGTAGCTTGGCACAATAGATGTTTCTTGTTCGGAATCATCCTCTTGCAAAACTTCATCATCGTTAACATTTGGTGCACAACTCGTTATAATCAGGAGTGTGCTTAACAACCAAACACTTATTTTTTTCTTCAAGTATTCCACACTCCCTTAACTTTGCAACGCGTTTCTAAGCTCTTCTTCATCCCAGATTGTAACCCCTAATTTCCTGGCCTTCTCGTACTTTGAACCCGCATCAGCCCCCGCAATCAGTATATCTGTATTTTTACTTACACTGCCGGTAACAGTACCGCCCAGTTCTTCAATTGCTTCTTTGGCTTTATTACGCGTGAGGTATTCCATTTTCCCTGTAAGTACGATGGTTTTTCCTGCAAAGGTACTGTCTTGTGCTACTTCCGTTTTCTTCGGACCTTTGTATTCCATATTCACATTCAATTCTCTCAATTCATCTAGCAGGGCAATTACCTTTTCCCCGGAAAAATACTGGACAACGGAATCAGCCATTTTATCGCCAATCTCATCAACAGCTACAAGCGATTCATAATCAGCATGCTGCAGTTTCTCCATTGTCTCAAATTCTGCCGCAATGGTTTTGGCAGCTTTTGAACCGATAAAACGAATACCCAGACCAAATAATAGTTTCTCCAGTGAATTATCCTTGGATGCCTCGATGGCGTTCAATAAATTGTCAACCGACTTTTCACCCATACGCTCTAAGTTCAGCAATTCTTCCCGCTTTAATCGATACAGATCTGCAATGGTATGAATCAGCTTTTCCTGGAAAAGCTGGATGATTACCTTTTCACCT
Organism: Virgibacillus ainsalahensis; assembly: GCF_055380755.1. Classification (NCBI taxonomy): domain Bacteria; kingdom Bacillati; phylum Bacillota; class Bacilli; order Caryophanales; family Bacillaceae; genus Virgibacillus; species Virgibacillus ainsalahensis. The sequence continues at coordinate 2,799,275 of NZ_AP043943.1, forward strand.
AATCCATCAATATTCATCGCATTGCGGGATACAAAGTGGATAAGTCCTTCCTTCAATTGTGCAGGACAGTTTGGGTTAATGCACCTTAGTGCAACCTCCTCCTCCAGGCGAACGAGCTCACTGCCGCATGCAGGGCATTCTGTTGGCATATAATATTCCGTGAGACTATCCACTCGTTTTTCTTCCACGACACGCACTACTTCCGGAATGATATCTCCGGCTTTTTTTATTACAACCGTATCACCAATTCGTATGTCTTTTGACCGTATCAAGTCCTCATTATGCAAGGAAGCACGCTTGACAGTCGTCCCAGCAACTTTTACAGGTTCCAAAATGGCAGTTGGCGTAATTACACCAGTTCTGCCCACACTTAATTCAATATCTGTCAGCTTTGTAATTGCTTCTTCCGCCGGGAATTTATATGCAATTGCCCAGCGGGGACTTTTCGCAGTAAAGCCAAGTTCTTCCTGTTGGTTTAGATGATCCACTTTAACGACGATTCCATCAATTTCATAGTTCAGGTTAGGACGCTCGTTTGTCCAATACGCAACATAATCAAGAACCTCTTCAATCGAAGAACACTTTTTCCATTCCGGATTTGTTTTAAGCCCCAACTCTTTCAGCTTGTCCAGCCGCTCGCTATGAGTGGCCAACTCACTTGTCCTCCATTCTCCTACACCATATAAAAATATGTCCAGATTACGCTCTGCTGCTATTTTCGGATCCAGTTGCCTTAATGAACCTGCTGCAGCATTTCTTGGGTTCGCAAACTGCTCTTCACCGTTTTCTTCCCTTACTTTATTTAAAGCAAGGAAGGACCGATGCGGCATGAATGCTTCTCCACGCACCTCGATTGTCTCTGTTTCCTTTATCGATAGTGGAATACTTCGGATTGTTCGTAAATTACTTGTAATGTCCTCACCTGTCGTTCCGTCTCCACGCGTTGCTCCACGGACAAATTTCCCATTCTCATAGGTTAAAGATACTGCCAGTCCATCAATTTTCAGTTCACAGACAAAGGCGATTGGCTGATCCACTCCAGCGCTCGCACGTCTTGCAAAGTCTCTTAAATCTTGCTCATTGAAAGCATTACTAAGGCTCATCATTGGCACATTATGTTGAACTTTTTCAAAAGCATCCAGTGGCTCGCCGCCGATTCGCTGTGTAGGGGAATCAGGTGTGATAAATTCCGGAAAATCCGCTTCCAGCTTTTGGAGCTCCTGTAATTTCTGGTCATATTCTGCATCCGGGACGCTTGGTTTATCAAGCACGTAATATTCATATCCGTATTGATTTAACAGTTCTCTTAGTATATTGATTTGTTCCTGTGCTTGCAGTTTTTCCATGCCAAGCACCTCCTATTGTTCTTTCGTAATTGGAGCAAATTTTGCCAGCACACGCTTGACTCCTACAGGTGCAGGGAATGCGATATCAAGCTCCATTGCTTCACCTTCTCCCTGTACTTTTACAACTGTGCCTGTTCCCCACTTTTTATGTGTTGCTTTATCACCAGGCCCCCAAGACTTACTCTCGGCGCCTGTTGTTTGCTGCATCCGTTCTGCTTTTCGTTTAACAGGAGACGGTCGCTCTTTTGATTGCGCAAAGCTTGAACCGAACATCGTTGTTTTTGCCTGCTCGATGCCATCCATTAATTCATCCGGAATTTCATTAATGAAGCGACTGATTGGATTCATATTTGTTCTGCCGTAAAGTGTGCGCATTTTTGCGTGTGTCAGGTAAAGCTCTTGTTCAGCTCTCGTAATACCCACATAGGCCAATCTGCGCTCTTCTTGCATTTCTTCCTCATCAAACATCGATCTGCTGTGTGGAAAAACATTTTCCTCCAATCCAATCAGGAAGACAACTGGGAATTCCAGTCCTTTTGCAGCATGTAGTGTCATCAGGGTAATTTTTGGTTCATTATCCATATCTTCTTCATCGACACGATCAATATCCGCAATCAATGCAAGGTCTGTTAAAAAAGCGATAAGCGTTTTATCTTCCCCCGCTGCTTCTTCAAAATCCTGAGTTACGGTCATAAACTCTTCCAGGTTCTCCAACCGACTTTGTGCTTCAATGGTTCGTTCACTTTTCAGCATTTCCAAATAGCCCGTGCGTTCAAAAATCGCTTCAACCATATCTGTTGCCGTCAGGAACTCCTGCTGCTGGGACAATGTCTGAATCAAATTTCCGAATTCCGCAAGCGCGTTGGCAGCTTTCTTGGAAACACCAGTGAAATCCACTTCTTTAACCGCTTCGTTAAAAGATATATCATGCGTTGCAGCATGTTCCCTTAGTCGTTCAATCGATGTTTTTCCAATCCCTCTTTTTGGGACATTAACAACCCGTTCAAAGCTTAGATCATCATCCGGGTTCGTGATTAATCTTAAATAGGCAACCATGTCCTTAATTTCTTTTCGCTCGTAGAACTTTGTACCTCCGACCATCTGGTAGGCGATATTTGATTTCATTAACGTATCCTCAATCGCCCTGGACTGCGCATTGGTACGGTATAAAATAGCTACATCGTTTGCGGTGTAACCTTCCTCCCGGGTCAGTTCCTGAATCTTATCAGTAATAAACAGTGCCTCTTCCTGCTCCGTTGCCCCTTGGTAATAGTGAATATTTTTCCCATCCGGGTTCTCTGTCCAAAGATTCTTCGGCTTACGTCCGGAGTTATTTCCTATCACCTTATTTGCCGCAGTAAGAATTGATTTGGTTGACCGATAATTTTGCTCCAGAAAAACAGTCCTTGATGATGGATAATCTTTTTCAAAGGAAAGGATATTCGTGATATCCGCCCCCCGCCAGCGATAAATGGACTGATCCGAATCACCGACAACACAAAGGTTCTGGTAACGGCTTGCCAGCTGCTTAACAAGGAAATACTGTGCATGGTTCGTATCCTGATACTCATCCACATGAATATACTGAAACCGGCGCTGATAATATTCCAACACTTCCGGAATGCGTTTAAATAAGTGAATGGTTTGCATAATCAAGTCATCGAAGTCCAGGGACTGGTTCTTATGCAGCATTTTCTGGTACGCTTCGTAAATTTGTGCAATCTGCCTATCATAAAAATTCCCGACATTTTTGCTGTATTCTTCTGGTGTAATCAATTCATTTTTTGCTGCACTGATTTGTCCAAGCATTGCCCTGGGATCGAATTTTTTCGGATCGATATTCAGGTTTTTTAAAATTTGCTTGATGACAGAAAGCTGATCACCACTATCCAAAATTGTAAAATTACTGCTATATCCGATTCGATCAATATCACGCCTTAGAATACGGACACACATGGAGTGAAATGTGGAAACCCACATGTATTCACTCTCAGGGCCAACAAGCCTGCGAACACGGTCTTTCATTTCACGTGCTGCTTTATTCGTAAATGTTATTGCCAATATATTTCTTGCTGCCACATCTTTTTCACCCAGCAGGTAAGCAATTCGATGTGTAAGCACTCTTGTTTTTCCACTGCCTGCACCGGCCATAATCAGTAACGCCCCGTCCGTATGCTTCACTGCTTCCTGTTGTTCCTTATTCAGTCCTTTTAATAAGCCATCCATCATCTGACTCATATTTACACCGCCTTGAATCAATAATCTTTAACTGCTTTTACAGTTTTTAGTGCTTTTTTAATATCTTTATAAATAATATTTCCAACAATAATAACATCCGCATGTTCCTTCATTTCACGGGCCTGGAAAGTGTTTTCAATCCCCCCGCCGTAAAAAAGGCTCGTATTGCTCAATCCATTTTTCACTTTTTTTACAAGTTCCGGGTCACCATACTTCCCGCTGTATTCCATGTAAAATATCGGTAAGTGGAATACGTTTTCTGCCATATAGGCATATGCTGTAACATCCCCATCGTCAGGTAAATAGCTGTTCGTATGTGTGAATGCTTTTGCGTCCTCATTAAGAATACAATACCCTTCAAACAGAATTTCACTGTATTCCATCATATCAATATATTGTTTGATCGCCTGGTGCTGCATATCCATCATCCATTTTTTTTCAGTGGAATTCATCACCATCGGAATAAAATAATAGTCAAAACCCGGAGTAATTGCATCTGCAGTAGATATCTCCAGGATACATGGAACAACATGCTTTCGGCGGATTCGTGATAACAGATCCAACACCCCATCAAGTGTTACATCATCCGTTCCGCCAACAATCACAGCATCCGTTCCCGATTCACAAACTGCGTCCAAGTCTTCATCGGAAATTTCCTTAGCCGGATCCAATTTAAAAATATGTTTCCATTCATTCATATTCGTATTCAAAAGTTCAATCCTCCATCATCATAATCAATTAGTTTATTATACCAAAAATCACGCTTGGAATTTAGGGAAATGGCTAATCTTTTTAAGAAGTGTAGTAGAAGAAGTGATATGGGGGGAAATGTGGATGGTGATGGTGTCCTGACTGAACAGCTAGTCTCTCGTGGGGCAGCATCGACTGAATCTCGCGTAACTGCGACCTCGTGACAGCGAGCATCGACCGAATCTTCATTAACATCACCTTCTAGTTTGGCTGCATCAACCGAATCTCGCGTAACTTCGACCTCGTGACAGCGAGCATCAATCGAATCTTCATTAACATCGCCTTCTAGTTTGGCTGCATCAACCGAATCTCGCGTAACTTCGACCTCGTGACAGCGAGCATCAATCGAATCTTCATTAACATCGCCCACTGGATGGGCGACATCAACTAAATCTTCATAAACATCGCCTACTCATTTCGCAGCATTAGACTAGGTCTTCGTATACATCACCACTGTAGGACAGCACCGACTAAATCTTCAAAAGCATCGTGACCAGGAAGTGCTACATCAAAAAAAACGCCACCCACAATCAGGTAGCGGCAGGCTTATTCATCTTTATCATCTAAAATACGGTCCAACACCATCTGGTATCCATCACTGCCGTAATTGATGCACCTTCTTACTCGCGAGATGGTAGCAGTGGATGCTTTCGTTTCCTCTTCAATGGCATTATATGTACTGCCTTCTGTCAGCATTTTTGCAACCTGTAAGCGTTGGGAGATTGAGTGAATTTCCGCCATTGTTGCTATATCATCAAAAAAACGATAGCATTCTTCGCGATCCTTTAAGGAAAGAATCGCATCAAATAACTGATCTAATTGTTCTCCACGTAATTTATCAATTTGCAATCAAAGTCCTCCTTTAAACTATTTTGATACGGTTACAGACCGGTTGATACCTGGGTTTGATGGAATAATATTAATCCATGTTTTACCAGGTACAAACCCGGCCGGTTCGCCATCTTTAACCGGGATTATTCGTCCATCCCTGTTTTCCCACTGCACTTCCTCTATGTTTCCTTTTCGGATTAAATATGCATTTCCGCCAGATGTTAAATCAACATCACGTCGGCCTGCATTATCAATAACTTCATGATCTGTTTCTACAATGAAAATATTATCCACCCGAATAGGATCGCCTGTACTTAACTCGACTGTTTTTTCCCGGTCATTGTATCTTGTATAAGTTTCACTGGAGGTGTCATAATAAAATTCAACAATTTCCATCGGATCACTTCCATAAATGATTTCCACATGGTTTGCTTCTTCACCGGAGAAATTCTGAGCGTCTTTTTCCGTAAAAGTCATCGGCTCATGGTTAGCAGAGATATCATATCCTTTCGCTTCTGCTTCAGGGTAGACTCCGCTAGTCTGTAAATAGGAATTGTGCGGCGCTTGACGAAAAGACTCCCGATTAAACAAGGGGCCGTTATTATCATAATTGGAGCCATTTAAATGATCGATTTCCCGCTTTTCTATCATATCATTTATAAATCCTGCAGCTCCGTGGTACACGTACATTGCATTATAGCCATTTGCCAATTCGAAGTAATATTCCCTGGCACTGCGAACAGGTCCAACAACTTCCGGTATGTCACTCTGATACAATGCAAGTAGACGTGTGATATTTCCTTCGGCCAAAATTTCAAACACGATATCTGCTTTAGAAAGCCCCGTCTGTGGCCTTGCGTCAGTATGGTTATTGACCATTACACCGATCATCCGGTTATCGACATCTTCATTCGTTTCGGTGCCTGTCAAAGGATAAACGTGGCTGATATCCTCCTGGACTTCAATTATATCAGGTGCTTTTGTTTTTTCTACAACATTATTTTCTTTGGATTCATTGTCTTTCACCGTGATTTTTTCATCCGAACAAGCCATAAGAAGCATCATTACTCCCAACAGCAAATAAACAATTTTCCTCATGCTTCTCCACCTCTGCCCGACTTGACCTTATACTATTTAGTATATGTTAACACATTGTTGCCGGGAAGAGTATTTCTCTTTTTTTCACGTCTACAATTCCCTGTGGTGTAATCCTTACATAGGGCAGATGGGTTGATGACAAAAAGAAAATCGTATGGATAGGATCATGAAACACATAACCATATTCCTCCAGCGTTACTTTTAACTGTTTTTCTTTTTCAATAAGCTCGCTCATACTTCCGTCGAACATAAACCCTTTTAAGGTCAGTGGTATTTCCATCAGTAATTCTCCATTATGAACAAGTACAATTCCACCGCCTATTTCCTTTAACCGTTTCCAAGCCAGTAATATGTCTTGTTTATTTTTACCGATGAAGATAAAATCACCTGTGGCCGAATAGGAGCTCGCAATCGCTCCAAGCTGGTTTGTGAATCCGAGGATAGTAGTATTCACACGCCATTTGCCGTTTCTGTCAAGCAATAGCAGGAATGCATCCCCCTTGTTTGCAGGTAGAACGTCCGGTGTAATATCTGTCTCAATGGCATATGGATTTATAATTACATCACTTTTCATTTCTAACCCAACGGGCACTGAAAATTGCAGTTCTTTTTTTTCAAGATCCCAGTCAAATGTAAGTGGATTAATTTCATAATCCGCCCAATTAATGGTTTTATTGATCTTTTGATCTGTCCCATCTTTAACAATCCACTTCCCTTTTGCCAGCACACTGTGCGGATCCGGATTGTCTTTCGCTTTTAAAATATTAATATGAGCAATCCTGCCCGGGGTGATACTGCCAAGCTGTTCATCCAATCCGAAGTGTCTTGCAGCGTTATAGCTGGCCATTCGATAAGCTTCCTCAACTGGCACACCTTTATCGATCGCAATTTTGATGCAGACATTCTGCAGCCCATTCTCATAGAATGCCGGTGTAGACCCATCTGTAGTCAGAGTTAGATTATCATAGTTTTTGAGGCCGGCAGCTTTAACCTCCTCCATCTGTTTGGGCAGATCAGGCCTGATGGAGGAATAACGAAGCGCTACCTGGTATCCCATCCTCAGACGTGTAATTACATCTTCCCCATTTATCGATTCATGATCTGAGCTTGCACCGAGCAGCTTCAATTTTGTTAATGTTTTTTCCGATGCCCCCGGAAAATGTCCTTCCACCGGTTTTCCTTTCCGTTTCGCTTCCTGCATCCAATAGAGCAGACGGTCATCACCCTCCAGCAAGCTTGGCCATGAGGTTAATTCTCCTCCCTGGACAACAGCCGGATGGGATAACCAGGATAATATATCTTCCGTGTTAAAAAGCTCGTCTTCATCCTGTAGCATTGTTTGCGAATCAAATCGTGTCCACCAATACATGGAAACTGGGAGATTACAAAAATCTTCTAACAAAGAAAACGCTTTCTTTCTATTCAATAAAAAAAGCCATAATAAGTTGTCATTCATTAAAGTTGTTGTTCCGAATTTCGCAGCATGAATTGCCAGTTCTTCCGGATTATATAATTGATTTGGATGTGTGTGTGGCTCAATATATCCTGGCACCAGATATTCTCCGGTACAGTCCACTATTTCAGTCCCAGAGGATTTTTCTGGTAATTTATCACCGACATACACAATGCGGTCATCCACAATCCAAATATTCGCCTGAATCCATTCTTTTGTATATACGTTTAAATAAGTACCATTTTTAAGTAACAGGGTTGGTGCCTCAAGACCATCGACTACCCTGACATGTTCTCTAAGTTCCCGGTTCCTCCAGTTCATTCCATTTTCCAGCATAAGTTCTCAACTCTCTATTTATCAGTTTTTTCCATTCTATCATATTTTACGCTTTAGCAGTGTAAAGTTGCTTATAATTTATCATGAAGTTTTTGTGAAGTTTATTTTCAGCATTTCTAATATAAAGCATTTGATTTTATTGTAAGAATTTTGTTTTCTAATAACAATTAGAGAACTTTGTGGCAAAAACATTAGCCCAAACTTATGGAGTAAGAAGTTTTATACCTTTGTATGAAAACAACTGTTATTAGAACGGGAAAAACTATTCAACATAACCACTATGAGCCAAAATTATACTTTTTTTCCGGTTGGCTCTTTTGATAAATCTTGTTGCTCTTAACTTCGCAATTGATATAAAAGACGACGTAACTTGAAATGATGGTTGGTGCGATTACCCGCTGCGGAAATACACTACGCTTTCCGCGGGCGGCTGGTGAGCCTCCTCGTGCTATCGCACTGCGGGGTCTCACCGATGCCTTTTCTCCCGCTGGAGTCTTCGTGTATTTCCTTCGCTGGTAAGATGCTCCTGAAACTTCATCAAAACACTTATACTGCTTAATTATATAACAAGCATAGCCATGCACTCTTATGATGGTTGATTGAAGCGGAGGACCGTTGACTCCTGCGGGAAAAGCAACAGCTGAAGATCCCGCAGGAAGTGGTTTTTGCTTCCGAGGAAGCTGAAGCGTTGCCCTAAGGTGCGCAACGGTCCGCAGCGGAAATCGACATAGCAGTTACTTCGTCTTTTATATCTTTTGTGGCAAAAGCAAAAAGTCTTTTCGGTGGGGCAATGCCTGTGTGAACAAAATCGTGTTGTCCAGAGGCTCACCAGCTGCCTGCGGGAAGTGAATTGTATTCCAACTGCGGCCCATATCCACAATTTTTACGAGATGGTCCTAACATAAAAAAACTTGGCTCATCGCCAAGTTTTTTTAGTTTACTTTTCCTATATCTCTGCGATAGAAGAATCCGTTCATATCCTCAGATAGAACATCATACACATCATCCGCGGCTTCTTTTAATGTAGCAGCTTTAGCCCCAACTAGAAGTACACGTCCCCCGTCCGAAATAAGCGTTTCCCCTGCTAATTTCGTTCCTGCATACACGGTAAAGGAGCCTTTTGCTGATGACAATTCAGGAATCTCTGTTCCTCTATGATACTTACCAGGATATCCTTCTGAAGCCAGTACAACGCCTGCACAGGCATTCGTTTCCCACCTAATCTGAGGGTCTTTCCCATTCATCACATCTGTAATAACCTGGACAAGGTCATTTTCCAAAAGCGGCAATACAACCTGTGTTTCCGGATCACCAAAACGGGTGTTGAACTCGATGACTTTTGGTCCTACCTCCGTCATGATTAACCCGGCATATAAGATTCCCGTAAATGAACGCCCTTCTTCCATTAAGCCATCCACCGTCTTCTGCAGGATCTCCTTTTGGGCAAAGGCTACATGCTCCTCTGTCACATCATCCGCTGGCGCAAATGCACCCATTCCACCGGTATTTGGCCCTTTATCATTATCAAAAGCCCGTTTATGGTCCCTTGCCGTTACCATTGGATAGACATTGTTTTCATGCACAAAGGCCATCAATGAAAACTCTTTACCTGTTAAGAACTCTTCAATCACAATTGTTTTGCCTGCATCAGCAAATGTTTCGGCAACAAGCATATCATTAATTGCTTCCTGCGCCTGTTCTATCGTCTCCGCAACAACTACACCTTTTCCGGCTGCAAGACCGTCTGCTTTAATAACAATCGGCGCACCTTTGACATCGATGTACTGTTTTGCCTCCTCTGCACTCGTGAAAGTCTCATAGGCAGCTGTAGGAATATTATGTTTTTTCATGAACGCTTTGGCAAAACTTTTACTACCTTCCAGGATTGCCGCTTCCTTCGTTGGTGCAAACACAGTCAATCCTTCGTTCTTAAAATTGTTTGCGATGCCAGCATTCAACGGATCTTCAGGACCGACAATTGTCAGATCAATTGCTTTCTGTTTGGCAAAGTCAATCAGTCCATCCATATCCATCTCATCGATTGCAACACATTCCGCCTGTTTCTGAATTCCGCCATTTCCAGGTGCTACATATAAATTCGTAACCTTCTCACTTTCGGCCAATTTCATCACAATGCTATGTTCGCGTCCGCCTCGACCTACTACTAATATATTCATAGAAAAGTCCTCCTGCTTAGTGTTTGAAATGACGTATTCCCGTGTAAACCATTGCGATTCCATGCTCATTACATACATCAATGGAATCCTGGTCACGCTTGGAGCCACCAGGCTGAATAATTGCTGTAACTCCTGCCTTCACTGCAGCTTCCACTGTATCCGGCATTGGGAAAAATGCATCAGATGCCAAGACGGAACCTTTTGCCTTCTCGCCAGCCTGTTCGATTGCGATATTTGCTGAGCCGATCCGATTCATTTGCCCTGCACCAATTCCGATTGTCTGATTGTCTTTTCCTAAAACGATCGCATTTGATTTCACATGCTTGACCGCTTTCCATGCAAACTGTAAATCTGTTACTTCCTTTTCTGTCGGCTGACGTTTTGTAGCAACCTGTAATTGATCTTCGGTAACTTCACCATTATCATTATTCTGGATCAGCACACCGCCTTTAACGGTTGTCAGCTTATGATAAGCCGTTTTTTCATCATTCATGTTCAATTCCATCAAACGTATGTTTTTCTTTTTTGTTAAAATCTCCAACGCCTCTTCACTGTATCCAGGTGCAAGAACAATCTCCAAAAATATCTCACTAAGCTTCTCTGCTGTACGTGAATCTATTTCTCTATTACATGCAACAATTCCCCCAAAAATAGAGATAGGGTCTGCGTCATAAGCTTTTTGAAACGCCTGGAACAGATTTTCTGAAACACCGATTCCGCATGGGTTCATATGCTTAACGGCTACTGTTGCCGGTTCACTGTATTCCGATAAGATATCAAGCGCTGCATTCGCATCCTGAATATTATTATAGGAAAGCTCTTTCCCGTGCAGCTGTTTTGCTGTGGCCAGACTCATGCTTGTCTGCAGTGGGCTTTTATAAAATGCAGCCTCCTGGTGGGGATTTTCTCCATAACGCAATGTCTGTACTTTCTCATATGTAACGGTATAAGTCTCTGGAAATTCTTCTTTCGTTTCTTCAGCAAAATACGCTGCAATCAATGCATCATAATTTGCAGTATGACGGAAAACTTTAGCAGCCAAATTTTTGCGCTGCTCTACATCAAATTTATCTTCGCGGAGTCCTTTTAAAACAGCACCATAATCGGAAGGATCTACAACAACAGCTACATCTGCGAAATTTTTTGCTGCGGAACGAAGCATCGTTGGACCGCCGATATCAATGTTTTCGATGATTTCATCATTTGAAACCCCTTCTTTTTCCAGGGTCTGTTTGAATGGATATAAGTTTACAACAACCATATCAATCGGGGAAATGTCATTTTCCTCAATCTGTTTCATATGATTTTCATTCGACCTTTTTGCAAGCAATCCACCGTGAACATTCGGGTGAAGTGTTTTTACCCGACCATCCATTATCTCCGGAAATCCGGTAATTTCATCAATGGCCTTTGCTTCTATCCCGGAATCCTTTAATACACGTAAAGTGCCGCCGGTGGAAATAATTTCATAATCCAGTTCGGACAATCCTTTTGCAAATGCTGTAATACCTTCTTTATTGGATACACTGATCAATGCTCGTTTTTGCATGAAAAATCCCTCACTTTGATAAAATTAGCTGATTGATAACCTGTGGATATAAATGATGCTCGATTTCTTGTATTCTTTTTTTCAGCGTTTCTTCGGTATCCTCTGATGAGACCTTAAGTGACTCCTGGGCAACAATTGGACCTGTATCGATTCCTTCATCAATAAAATGTACAGTCACCCCTGTCTGCCCTGCACCTGCTTGATATGCTTGTCCAATGGCATCTTTCCCAGGGAAAGCAGGCAGTAGGGATGGGTGAATATTGACGATCCTGCCTTCAAAAGCATGCAGTAAGGCTGAACCAACAATTCGCATATAACCTGCGAGAAAAACCCACTCGACATCTGCCTCCTGCAACTTTTCAATGATTTCATTTTCATATTCCGCTTTGGAAGCATATGCTTTCGGATTAAAAACGAATGCCGGAATCCCGTGTTTTGCAGCTTTTTCAAGGGCGGCTGCCTCTTGTTTATCACACACAAGAAGTGCAATATCACAGGCCAGGTCTTTTTCATCCAGCATTGCCTGAAAATTACTGCCTGTCCCTGATGCAAACACAGCTGCTTTCACTTTACTCATGACGAAAAATGCACTCCTTCGTTTTCTACTACCTTTCCGATAACAGATGCCTTCTCGCCATTTTCCTCCAAAATCGATACAATACTGTTTGCATCTGATTCTCTTACAACGAGTGCCATACCAATTCCCATGTTAAACACGCCATACATATCTTTATCTGATATAGCTCCTTTTTCTTGCAGGAACGGGAAAATTTCCGGTACTTCCCAGGCTGCAGTGTCCAGCTCAACCCCTAGATTATCCGGAATCATCCGAGGGAAATTTTCATAAAACCCACCACCGGTAATGTGCGAGATTCCTTTGATTGTATGATTTTCCAGAACAGCAGCTACCTGCTTCGCATAAATTTTCGTCGGTTCTAACAATGCCTCTCCAAGCGACATGGACAGTCCTTCATATGATTTGTTTAAATCAAGTCCTTCCACAATTTTACGAACGAGCGAGTAACCATTGGAATGGATCCCGCTGGACGACAGACCAATCACAACATCGTCTGCTTGAATAGACTCACCTGTAACAAGCTTTGATTTATCGGCAATTCCGACTGTAAATCCAGCAAGATCATACTCATCATCTTGATACATTCCTGGCATTTCTGCAGTTTCTCCGCCAATAAGAGCAGCACCTGCATCCACGCATCCATTGGAAATACCTGAAACAATCTGTTCAATCATCGCCGGGTCATTTTTTCCGCAGGCAATATAATCAAGGAAAAATAACGGCTTCGCACCCTGGGCAACAATGTCATTAACACACATTGCAACTAAATCAATACCGACTGTATCATGCTTATTTAATTGAAAGGCAAGCTTCAGCTTTGTGCCAACACCATCGGTTCCAGAAACCAGCACCGGTTCCCTGTAGTTAAATGAAGTGAGTTCAAATAATCCTGCAAATGCTCCAATACCGCCCAACACTTCCGGACGGGCTGTTTTTTCAATATGCTTCTTCATCCGTTCGACAGCTTCATAGCCCTTTTCAACATCTACTCCGGCTTTTTTATATACATCTGACATAGATTTACCCACCTTTTAGCAACTCGTGCCGCTTATTTCCGTTAGGCCCTCTTTTTTAATAGGATAATTCCCTGACATACAAGCTGTACAGAGCCCTTGATTGATCGTTTTATCTTTTACAATTGCTTTTTCCAGTCCCGTTTCCGATAAATACTCCACACTGTCCGCACCGATAATTTCACAAATTTCCTCAACCGTATGATTGGCTGCAATTAATTCTTTCCTTGTTGACATATCAATACCGTAATAACATGGATTTTGTATGGAAGGTGAAGCGATGCGCACATGGACTTCTTTGGCACCTGCTTTCTTTAACATATGGACAATTCGCCTGCTTGTTGTGCCACGGACAATGGAATCATCAATCATAACGATCCTTTTCCCCTCTACAATTCCGCGTACTGGGGCAAGCTTCATTTTTACACCAAGTTCCCTCAATTCCTGGGAAGGCTGAATGAATGTTCTTCCAACATACCGGTTTTTAATGATACCCATCTCATAAGGCAAACCGCTTTCCTCCGCATATCCGATTGCTGCGGAGATACTGGAATCCGGCACCCCGATGACCATGTCTGCTTCTGCTGGAGACTCTTTTGCTAATTCTTTTCCCATCTTTTTTCTGGAAGCATGAACATTAACAAGATTGACATCACTATCCGGCCTGGATAAATAAACATATTCCATTGCACACATACTCCGTTGCTCACGCATTGCAAAACGGGTTGATTCAATTCCTTCGTCACTGATTGTTACAAGCTCACCCGGTAGAACCTCACGTTCGAAATCAGCTCCAATTTGATCAAAAGCACAAGTTTCGGAGGCCACGACATAGGCATTACCAAATTTGCCTATCGATAATGGCCGCACACCATTCGGATCAACTGCTACATACATCTTATCTTCTTTTAAAAGAATATACGTGTAGGCCCCGACAATTTCATTGAGCGCACCGGAGATTGACTCCTCGTTTACCTTCATTCCACTTCGTTTGATTAAATGGGCAAGCACTTCCGTATCTGAAGAAGTCTGCAAAATGCTTCCTTGTTCCTCAAGCTCCCCGCGCAATTGATGTGCATTCATGACATTGCCGTTATGCGCCATTGCCATACTACCTGTTTGTGTACGAAAAAGTAATGGCTGAACATTTTCGATGCCTCGTTCGCCCTGTGTCGTGTAACGGACATGGCCAACCGCAGCACTCCCGGAAAGATCATCAAAGTTTGCATGTTTAAATACGTCATTCACTAATCCTAATCCTTTATGCGGTTTTAATTCATCACCATTACTTACAACAACACCAGCGCCTTCCTGCCCGCGATGCTGCATGGCATGCAGGCCATAATACGTAAGCTCTGCCGCCTTTTCATGTCCCCAAATTCCAAATACGCCACATTCTTCATTTATACCTTTGAGTTCAGCAAGCATGGGATAGCTCCCTTCCATAACCCTTTCAGTTTTTCTGTATTTTCCTGAATAAGATTCGAATGGTTTAGGTTGACAGTAAAATTGCTATCTTCGGTTATGACACCAATTTGTTGTACAGGTTGTACAATTCGTTCGAAATCTTCTTTATTTTCCGGTTTAACAGATACAAGGAATCGTGATTGCGTCTCACTGAACAGGGCAACAGTTGCGTCCCCTTCCAGGTCAACTGCCACACCTAAGCCTTTATCATTAAAGACACTTTCAGCTAGTGCAACAGCAAGACCGCCTTCTGCTAAATCATGTGCCGATTGAACCGTACCTTTATGAATCGCTTCTAAAAGTTGTTTCTGCCTTTCTACTTCAACCTGTAAATCAATGCGCGGTGCTTTTCCTTCGTATTTGCCATCGACAATATTTTGCAGTTCACTTCCACCAAATTCCGTTTCGGTCTCCCCGATTAAATAAATCAGATCTCCAGCCTGCTGGAAATAACTAGGTGTAATGTGTTTAACGGACTCATGTAATCCAACCATTCCAACGACAGGTGTAGGGAAAATTGCTTTTCCTTTGGACTGATTGTACAAGGAGACATTTCCGCCAATAACCGGTGTGCTGAGTGCTGTACAAGCTTCACTCATCCCGTCAACACTTTTTTCCATTTGCCAGAAGACTTCCGGGTTTGTTGGATTCCCGAAATTCAATCCATCTGTAATTCCAAGTGGACGTGCTCCTGAACAGACAATATTACGTGCCGCTTCCGCAACCGCGATTTTTCCGCCTGTCTCAGGGTCCAGGTACATATAACGAGAATTACAATCTGTTGTGATAGCAAGCGATTTATCTGTTCCTTTAATACGAACAACCGCTGAATCAGAGCCAGGGGTTACAACTGTATTTGTCTGTACCATGGAATCATATTGATCATAAACCCATTCTTTGCTGGAAATTGTCGGCTGCTGTAATAGCTGTTTCAATGTTTCTGCATGATCATCAACCTGTGGAACCGTATTTTCGATTGCCTGTAATTCTTGGAAATACGCTGCTTCTTTAGATGGCATCTGATATACCGGTGCTTCTTCTGCAAGTGCATCTACAGGAACATCTGCCATTACTTCACCGTGCTGTTTAATCCGGAAGACTTTTTCACTGATTACCTCACCCACAGCTACTGCCTGCAATCCATACTTTTCAAAAATAGCTATAATTTCCTGTTCACGCCCTTGCTTTACACAAAGCAACATACGCTCCTGTGATTCAGAAAGCATCATTTCATAGGCGTTCATGTTTTGCTCACGCTGTGGGACATAATCAAGATTCATTTCCATCCCGGTACCTGCTTTACTTGCCATTTCACTAGCTGATGACGTTAGTCCTGCAGCACCCATATCCTGCATACCAACCAATGCATCAGAATGAATAACTTCCAAAGATGCCTCAATCAGCAGTTTTTCCATAAATGGATCGCCAACCTGAACCGCCGGCCGGTCTTTGGCTGCATCCTCTCCCAAATCATCAGAGGCAAATGTCGCGCCATGAATGCCGTCACGTCCGGTAGGTGCACCCGCATAAATAATTGTATTACCAATTCCAGCTGCGATTCCTTTTTGAAGTTCATCATGGTTAATCAAACCAATCGCCATTGCATTCACTAGCGGATTATCTTCATAGCTCTCGTCGAACTGTATTTCTCCGCCCACTGTAGGGACACCAACACAATTACCATAGCCTGCAATCCCATTAACAACTTCCGTAAACAGATACTTTGTGCGCTCCTTTGTCAGATTTCCAAAACGAAGCGAATTCATCACAGCAATCGGACGGGCACCCATGGAAAAAACATCACGAAGGATTCCACCAACACCTGTAGCAGCTCCCTGATAAGGCTCAACTGCTGATGGGTGATTATGGCTTTCAATTTTAAAAACAACGGCCTGATTATCCCCGATATCAATAACCCCGGCACCTTCACCAGGTCCCTGAAGAACATAAGGTGCCTTCGTTGGAAATCGTTTCAATAATGGTTTCGACGTTTTATAACTGCAATGCTCGGACCACATCACAGAAAATATCCCTGTCTCGGTAAAGTTCGGTCGGCGTTTCAGGATATCTTTGATCATGTCAAATTCCTCGTCGCTTAACCCCATACCTTTATACAGTTGATCCTTTTCCACCTGTTCCGGACTGATTTCATGCGTTTGTTGCATAGGTATCCCTCCAATTTTCGATGATTGACTGGAATAATTTAAGGCCGTCATCACTGCCGAGTAATTCCTCTACTGCTCGTTCCGGATGTGGCATCATGCCAAGCACATTACCTTCTTTATTGATAATCCCTGCGATATCAGAAACCGATCCATTCGGGTTATTCTGATACGTAAATACGATTTGATTATTTGCTTTAAGTTCCTGAAGTGTTGCATCATCACAGAAATAATTTCCCTCACCATGAGCGATTGGAAAACGGACGATTTCATCCTTTTGATAATCGGAAGTAAAAATTGTCTCATTATTCCGAACGACAAGTGGCTCCTGATGACACATGAAGGAAAGGTTTTTATTTCTCATCAATGCACCAGGCAAAAGCTGTGCCTCCGTAAGAACCTGGAAACCATTACAAACACCCAACACAGGCTTTCCTTCAGCGGCATGCTCTTTGATCTGTTTCATTACAGAGGATGTAGAAGCAACTGCACCGGAACGGAGATAATCCCCGTAGGAAAATCCGCCTGGTAAAAGGATGCCGTCATAGTTTTCTAGATTGCTACCTTCATACCAGACCAGATCTGCCTCTTCCTGTAGTACTTCCTTTACAGCATGGTACATGTCACGATCACAATTGGATCCTGGAAATACAATCACTGCAAATTTCACGAACGAACAGCCCCCTCCACGTCAAAGCGATAGTCTTCAATAACTGGGTTTGCGAGTAGCTTGTCACACATTTCCTTCACCCGTTCTTCCAGGTTTGGTCCTTCCTCAACCTGTAGTTCGATATATTTTCCAACACGAGCATCTTGAATTTCCTGATAGCCAAGGGAATTCAATGATTCCTGTATTGCTTTTCCCTGTGGATCCAGGACACCTTGCTTTAACGTGATATGTACAGTAACTTTTTTCATCATTTTTCCTCCAGTCGATGTAGGATTTCTTTATTTACCTCTATTAAATCGTCAGTCCCCTGACGGAAAACATCTTTATCCAGTGTTGTTATACCCCATAGCCTCCATTTATCTGGAGAAATTTCATCGGCAAGGAGCAGACATCCATTCGCTTACGACTTCGCCTTTCCTTCATGCAAGAGGGCGTTCTTCATATTATTCATCCTTTGTTAGACCGATTCGGTTAAAGATTACATCCACATTTTTCAGATGGTATGTGTAGTCAAAGCAATCATCAATCTCTGCTTGAGTCAGCTTCGAAGTAATCTGTCCGTCAGCTTCCACAAGCTGCTTGAAATGTGTACCGGTCTCCCATGCCTCCATTGCTTTCGGCTGGACACTATCATATGCGGCTTCCCGATTCATGCCTTTATCAATTAATGTGAGAAGAACACGCTGTGAAAAAATCACGCCATGTGTCCGGTCAATATTTCTCTTCATATTGTCTGGGAATACCGTTAAATTCTTAACGATGTTTCCAAAACGGTTCAGCATATAATTCAATGCAATTGTGGCATCAGGTAATATGACACGTTCTGCAGAAGAATGAGAGATATCACGTTCATGCCATAAGGAAACATTTTCAAAAGAGGTCATCATATAACCACGGACCACACGTGCCATTCCGGTCATATTCTCAGATCCAATCGGGTTTCGTTTATGTGGCATGGCAGAAGATCCTTTTTGGCCTTTCGCAAAACGTTCTTCCACCTCGCGTGTTTCGGTTTTTTGCAGGCCACGTATTTCAGTTGCGAACTTTTCAATGGATGTAGCAGTTAGTGCAAGTGCTGACATATATGCTGCGTGACGGTCCCGCTGCAAAGTCTGTGTTGATACGGGTGCAGGGGAGGTCCCTAGTTTTTCACATACATATTGTTCAATAAATGGATCAATATTTGCATACGTTCCTACTGCCCCGGAAAGTTTACCAAATTCGACATTTTTCGCTGCCTGTTCAAAACGTTCCAAATTACGCTTCATTTCCTCATACCACAGTGCAAGCTTCAGTCCGAATGTTGTCGGTTCTGCATGCACCCCATGTGTACGCCCCATCATCACTGTATGCTGATGTTCAATTGCTTTATTTTTCAAAATCTCAATGAAGTTTGTCAGGTCTTTGCGAATAATATCATTTGCCTGTTTTAACAGATAGGAAAGTGCTGTATCCACAACATCTGTAGAAGTTAAACCATAATGGACCCATTTCCGTTCTTCTCCAAGCGTTTCGGAAACTGTACGTGTGAAGGCAACAACGTCGTGTCTTGTTTCCTGTTCGATTTCATAAATCCGGTTCATGTCAAAGGAGGCATTTGCGCGAAGGTTTTCCACGTCTTTTTTTGGAATAACCCCAAGCTCACTCCACGCCTCACATGCGAGGATTTCAACCTCGAGCCATGCTTTATATTTATTTTCCTCTGTCCAAATGGCCCCCATCTCTTCTCTGGTGTAACGTTCAATCAATGTTTTGCCTCCTCGAATCGTTCTATTTGCTTCTGTTTTTCTGCTTCTGTTTCTGCGATGAATGTTATATGACCCATTTTTCGTTTTGCTTTTGCTTCGTCTTTACCATATAAATGAACAAAACCATCATCGGCATATCCCATTGCTTTTTGCACACCAGCGAGATCTTCACCCAGAATATTAACCATAGTGGCAGGATTAAGTAGTCTGATCTCTGTTAAAGGTAACCCACAAATTGCCCGTATGTGCTGTGCAAATTGGGAAATATTGCATGCTTCAATCGTGTAATGGCCTGAATTATGCGGGCGTGGCGCCATTTCATTCAGGTAAATTTCCTCACCCTTAACGAACATTTCAATCGCAAATGTCCCAACAATGTTCATTGCCTGTGCAAGTTTGTCAGTTGCTTCATGGGCTTTTGACTGAATTCCTTCACTAATTCGCGCCGGAACGGTAGTTTTATACAAGATGTGATCCTTATGATTATTTTCAGCTATAGGAAAAAATGTGATATCACCAGACTCGGATCTTGTGAAAACAACCGAAATTTCCTTATCGAACTTGAGCCATTGTTCGATAATGCAATGCTTGTTTTTCTCGGCAAAGTCTATGGCTGCTTGTGCATCCTCTGGCGAATTTAGTTTGATTTGTCCTTTTCCGTCATAACCACCGCTACAGGTTTTAATAACTGCCGGATACGTAATGTTTTGCAATGCCGTTTCGCATTCTTTTTCATTTGTCACGATTGAAAATTCCGGAACAGGCAAGTTTGCATTCCTCATTAATTCTTTCTCTTTTTCCCTATTCTGTGTGATTTCCAATGCAAAAGCTCCTTGCGGCAATTTTCCATGTTCCTCAATATATGTGGCAGCCGTCAAGTCAACATTTTCAAATTCATATGTTACGACATCACTGATTTGAGTTAATTCCTTTATGGCATCCATGTCATCATATGCTGCAGTAATCTGTTTATCTGCAACCTGTGCCGTGGGACAATTAAGAGTTGGATCAAGTACCGCAACATTGTATCCCATATATTTAGCTGCGATTGCCATCATCCGGCCAAGTTGTCCGCCACCAATGATTCCGATTGTTTGGGGTGGTAGTATAATATTATTTTTTCGCAAGCTCGTCCCTCATTTCTGTCACTTTTGATTGCATTGCTTCACGATAGGTTGCCAGTTTTGCTGCTACATATTCATCAAATGCACCAATCATCTGTGCTGCCAGAATTCCTGCATTTGTTGCACCGGCCTTCCCGATTGCAACCGTTGCAGTAGGAACACCACCAGGCATTTGTACTATGGATAAAAGGGAATCCAATCCATTCAGTGCCTTGCTCTGAACAGGAACACCAACCACTGGCAAGGTCGTTTGTGATGCGATCATTCCAGGTAAGTGTGCAGCACCGCCAGCACCTGCGATAATAACCTTCAATCCATTTTCCCGGGCAGATTTAGCGTAAGCAAACATTTCATCTGGTGTACGATGTGCGGAAATAACATCCTTTTCGTACGGGATTTGCAGTTCATCTAGTACACTGCATGTATGCTGCATTGTCTCCCAATCTGAAATACTTCCCATTATTATCCCAACTTGTGCCATGAAATCCCTCTTTCTATATCACTTTTTATATTAATCTGTTTTCTAATAGTTTGGACTGCTCTTACTCGTCCCACCGAATAAAAATGTTGCTTAAAATGATAAACTACGGGAGGAAGGAGCAACAAACTTCACATTATAGGTCCTTATACTATGAAAAAAGTCTATTCCTCTCCCTCGTATTATGAGAGAAGATGAATAGACCATACCAAAAACACACTCAAACAGATCATTGCTGCTGCAACGAACTCATCCTCCCTCATAGTCCAGCATTTACGGTGCCGGGTAGAAACTTCTAAAGCCTATTCTAAAGAAATATATGAGGTACCGTATTTATTTGTCGGGTTAAGCATAACAAATCAAGCTAGAAAAATCAATAAAATATCGAACAATCCATTATTAATTTATACTAATGTTCGGTTTTTACGCATTTTAGTTTTATTTATACTCAAGAACTTACCATTGCTCCCCCATTTACGTGGATAACCTGCCCGGAAACGTAGGAAGAATCATCAGATGCAAGATATACATAGGCAGGCGCCAGTTCATACGGCTGCCCCGCTCGTTTCATCGGTACATCTTTGCCAAAGTTTTCGGCTATCCGTTCAGCGGAAAAACTCGCCGGAATTAACGGCGTCCATATGGGACCTGGTGCAACGGCATTTACACGAATCCCTCTATTGACCACATTTAATGATAGCGAACGGGTGAAACCGACAATAGCCCCCTTTGTGGCTGTATAATCAATCATTTTTTCTTCTCCCTGATACGTGGTAATCGACGTCGTATTAACGATCGCACTCCCTTTTCCTAAATATGGCAAAGCGGCTTTTGTCAGGTAAAAAAAAGCATAAATATTCGTCTGGAAGGTTGCATCCCATTGCTCATCTGAAACATCCACCAGACTTTCCTGTGTAAATTGCACTCCATGATTATTCACTAAAATATCCAATTTCCCGAAATAATCCATGGTCTGTTTGATTACGTTTTGGCAATGCTGTTTAACTCTCAGGTCACCAACAATCAGCAGGCACTTTCTGCCAAGCTCCTCAATCCTATGTTTCGTTCGATATGCATCCCCATCCTCATACGAATAATAATAAGGAAGGATGATATCAGCACCTTCTTTGGCAAAAGCAATCGCAGTAGCTGCACCAATTCCACTATCCCCACCCGTAATAATGGCTACCTTGTCTTTCAGTTTTCCTGCAGGCGTATAATCAGGATTCTCAATCATTGGCCTCGGAACCATCAATGATTCAACACCGGGTTGCTGTGGCTGGTGCTGGGGTGGAAATTCGGTTGGTAATATTTTGTGGCTCAAATCATTCCACTCATCCATTCATTTTCCTCCTAATGCATACTTTCTAATTCCACCAAGTATCATTACTGGGCGATCATAAACAATATATTCTAATCAGGAGTCCAGCGTTCCCCGTGGAAAGCGAGTGTTTTTTAAGCAGCGCTGGACTAGTATTCATGTTGTAAAGGTTGAGAAGAAGTCACTGTTAGGTTACGTCGCATTTTCTATCAACTGTGAGGGTTAAAGAGGAACAAAACTTACAAATAGAGACAAATAAAAAAGAATAGCTCAGTATACTAAGACATCTCTTTTGAGGTCCAAAGCATATAAATATTACACGAAATATCAATTGGAATGACAACAATTTCAGTACATCATGAATGTTAATTTATCAAGGTTTAGATCATTTTAACATGTCAAATCGCAAGGTAAATCACCTAACAAATAACAGATTGAGAATTTTTGTTCTCAATCCGCTATTTTGTGTACTAAATTGATTGTCCCTTTATGGAATTTAATAACTCATCGGCTTTATGAGTGACCGTTTCCTTGAATTTAAACTCAATTCGGTAACTCATCGGCTTTATGAGTGACTGTTTCCTTGAATTTAAACTCAATTCGGTAACTCATCGGCTTTATAAGTGACTGTTTCCTTGAATTTAAACTCAATTCGGTAACTCATCGGCTTTATGAGTGACCGTTTCCTTGAATTTAAACTCAATTCGGTAACTCATCGGCTTTATGAGTGACCGTTTCCTTGAATTTAAACTCAATTCGGTAACTCATCGGCTTTATGAGTGACCGTTTCCTTGAATTTAAACTCAATTCGGTAACTCATCGGCTTTATGAAGGTTTTTAACTTCACTAAAGTAAATGTCAGCTATAAAAAGAGCAGGAGCAAATTCAAGTGCGAATTGCCCTGCTATTTATATTGCTAATCTTTGTGTGATTTGCATTGTTTTTTCTTTTTTGCACCTCAAAAGAGAACCCGTTACTCAGTATACTGATCTACTCATTTTTCTTGGTATCATTTATATTATTATTTTCCACTGTTCCTGTTGGCTGTCCAGACGGATTCGCATTGGATCCAGCATTATTTTTTCTCGGCGTCATTAATTTTCCCTTACGTACCTGCTTCACCCAGAACCCGCCATAAATCTGTTTTGGTTCATAAGAGATAATAAATGCTTTTGGATCGATTTCCTTAATCAACTTATAAAGCATGAGCTCATACTTTCTTGGTGTCAGAATTTGCATGGATAACCGGTCCCCTTCCCTGCCATAGGCTGACCAGCTTGTTACGCCATACCCTTTTTCCCGTATTTTCCTTGTAAAGTCAAGATCAGGATTAGATGAAACAACATTCACGGTAATATAGCCTAATGCAAGCTTCTCTTCTATTTTCGTTCCAATAATAACCCCCATCCCAAAACCAACTGCATAGGCGATCAGATTCTGGATTTGATCTAAATTATCGAGCACCAATCCTAGTCCCACAACATAAATAACAATTTCGAACATGCTGACAAAAGCAGCAATGTATCTCCTGCCCTTTAATGTCAGGATCATACGGATGGTTGACAAGGATACATACACGATATTGATGATAAGTATGATTGCAACCATAATAAATGCATTTTCCAACAAGTAAAATCCTCCTCTTTCCTATGCATGTAGAACATATTAATAGTATATTCATATGGAAATTTTTTTAAAGTATGTGTTAAAATCCACGTACCCTCTTTTGTAATGCCCTTTGCCAGCTCTTCCCCAATAATTCACAGGATGCCAGATCAGCTGCCAATCGGAGATCTTCCTTATATACATGTAGTATTTCATTACATGCAGCAATCGACCACTGCGGGTAGGGGCGTTCCATTAATTCCAAATCAGATACTGCCTGCACATTGCCCTCCTGTAATACACGAAAATACCAACCGGTTCTTCCGCTTTTTTGTATCTGTCTAGCAAAGTCAATCTGACGAAAAGGCGTAGAAGAATCCAAATAAGGAAGGCCAGGCTGAGAAACTTGAATAAGCGCCTCTCCAATCTTGAATGTATCACCAATGCATACAGTAAATTCATCCATTTCAAGCACAACGAAATGTTCACCCATCGCCCCCATATCAATTGCTTCCACCGCAAATTCTTCCTTCCAATCGGTATAATGTTTAATCGGATAGGAAAATACTGCTTTATCTGGCGTTCGCTGTGGCCCATCAACTTCTGAAATACCTGTTTCGCTTAACCATACATTTTCAATTGATTTATAGGCAGACATCGTTATTTCCCATGGTCTGTTCGTTCTCCCAGTTTCCGGTATTTCTTTCACATTACCTTGAAATATTTTATGTACATGTGGTTCATCCATTATGTCACCTGCTTTATCTTATGTTATATTGTTTTTATTCTATTTAAAAATAATCTAGTATAACTATAACATTAGCAACAGGAGGTAAGGCAAATTGACAACGAAAAAGGCAGTATTTGCAGGTGGTTGCTTCTGGTGTATGGTGAAACCATTTGATCAGTGGGACGGGGTTCATAGTGTCATCTCCGGATACACTGGCGGACAACTTGAAAACCCTACGTATGAAGATGTGAAAAACGGGACATCCGGACATTATGAAGCAGTAGAAATCACCTATGATCCTGCCATTATTGCGTATGAGGAAATTTTAAACATCTATTGGCAGCAAATCGACCCTACGGATGATGGCGGGCAGTTTCAAGATCGTGGCGATTCCTATCGAACAGCTATTTTTTATCAGGATGAAGAACAGCGTGATTCAGCCGAAACTTCCAAAAAAGAGCTTGATCAAAGTAATAAATTTTCCAAACCGATTGTAACAAAGATTCTGCCGGCAGCTGTTTTTTATCCTGCAGAAGCATACCATCAGGATTTTTATAAGAAGAATGAAGCGGAATATAAAGAAGACCGGGCAAAATCTGGCAGAGATGAATTTATTGAAGCTGTATGGAGAAAATAAATAGTTGAAACGTGCAGGTATTTGCCCTGCACGTTTCTTCATAATAACTCGTTATTCTTTATTCGGACCAAAAACACGTTTTTCCATATTAGACTCTTTACCTTGCAAACGTTTATGCAATGTTCGCTTCCAATTGGGAGCCAGCAAGTCACATGAAGCCAGTTCTTCAGTTAAATGAAGGTCGTCCTTTTTCTCATACATCACCTTATTACTAGCTGCAACTGTCCACTCAGGGTAAGGTCTGTTGACCAGTTCTATGGCAGTTCCTGCTTGCACATAACCTTCCTTTAACACACGGAAATACCAGCCGGTTCGCCCACTATTTTGAATACGTAATGCGAAATCTATAATCTGGAAACGACGGGCAGGCTTCCAGCAAGGCCGGCGGGGCTGTGAGACCTGAATCAATGCATCGCCAATTTTATAGGTGTCTCCAATGCATACAGTGGATTCGTCCATTCCTTGTACTGCAAAATTTTCACCAAATGCTCCCATATCAATGGACTCCAGTTCCAGATCTGCTTTCCAAAAAGTATAGTGTTTGATGGGATACGCGAATATAGCTTTTTCTGGACCACCGTGATTCTTTTTATCGGCCACTTCATCGCCTGAGAATCCATTTTCTCCTACCCGGAGTTTTTCATTTGTTTCATTTTTGAAAATACCACTTGCCCACGGTTTTTCCATTCGATTCGTTGCATTTTGATCACCCAATTGTTTTACTTTACCGATAAAAACTTTATGTACAAATGATTGTTCCATTCTGACACCTACTTTACGATATTTATCTTTATTGCTACTTTTTTATAAGGCTGCTTTCTAATCGTTTGGGACTGCGGTTACTCGTCCCATCGAAAAGACTTGGGACTGCGGTTACTCGTCCCATCGAAAAGACTTGGGACTGCGATTACTCGCCCCACCAAAATACCTGTTGCTCACGTGTCTGAAGACCCCGCAGAGTGGTTTTCTCGAGGAGACTGAAGCCGTGCCCTAAGGTGCGCAACGGTTCGCAGCGGAAATCGACATAGCAGTTACATCGTATTTCCTCTCACCTATGAAGATAAAGAGCGACAAAGCTTACGAAAAGAGTCTTTGGTAATTATAACATTTACAACAAGAACATAGAAATAGAGAAACGTGCGCCTCGCTAACGCACGTTTCTCTATTTCTTCTTCGTATCACATGCTTTTATAAATTCTTGATAAATATTAATGGATGGCTGATCGCCTGAAACAACCATCGCTTCCGGATGCCACTGCAAGCCTAGCGCAAATGGATGTTCCTTACTTTCCACTGCTTCAACGATACCATCACTGGATTTCCCACTAATACGAAAGGAGCTTGATACATTGCGGTTCGCCTGATGATGTAGACTATTGACACGGAACTTCTCTGAACCTGTCAACTGGTGGAGCAATGACCCTTCTTCGGCATAGACAAAATGTGAACCATGATCCAATGGTGCTTTTTGTGAATGCTGCAGCAGCTCACCGTCGGCTTGCGAATAAATATCCTGATACATATCCCCACCAGCTGCAATGTTCAGGGTTTGTGCTCCACGGCACACGCCTAATACAGGTTTATCTGTTACCAGGAGTTTTTTAATAAGTGCAATTTCGAAACTGTCACGTTTAGGAATAATCGTACCAAGCCTTGGATGTGGCTCCTCCCCAAACATAGTAGGGTCGATATCATATCCTCCCGTCGCATATAGCCCATCAATTTCATCTGCTATTTGTTTCACGTCTTTTTCATCTAATAGATACGGTAATATCATTGGCATACCACCCGCCTCGTAGATTGCCCTTACATTTCTATTGGTGACAGAGTAATGTGATTCATCTATTTCCATTGATGATGTAACCCCAATAATTGGTTTCACTTTCGAATCCCCCCTATACTAATACATATGACTTTGCTTCAGTTTAGTTGACTGCTATCCTTATGTCCAGTGAATTATAAGATTTATCTGATAAATACATAACTGTGTATTTCTGATACTTGTTACAAAATACAGGCATGCATGATATAGTTGTTTAATCGGGTTTTTTAGTAATCTACGTCCATATAGACAAGAGGAGCGGTGTATTTTGTTCAAAGACGAATCCTTAGTGCCATTGAAAATGCTGTTATTCAGCTTTCATGCATCAAATACAGTCATACTTAGTTTTCTACCCTTATATTTGCAATACAAAGAGCTCAGCGGTACGGAAATAGGCTGGGTGCTGGCCATCGGTCCGCTTGCATCCATTTTTGCTCAACCGTTCTGGGGGTATTTGAGTGATAAGTATAAAACAGTGAAGTGGATCCTTTTGATTTGTATTATCGGGCTTATCATTGGCAGCACCCTGTTCTTTCAGATGAATACATTACTTTCGATTATCCTGATGGGAGCAGTGTTTTACTTTTTCACCTCTCCAATCGGGGCACTTGGTGACAGTCTTGCACAACGTCGTGCAGATGATCTTAAAGTCTCTTTTGGCACCATCAGAACGTGGGGTTCGATTGGATTTGCTACCTCTTCCCTGCTTATCGGTGCACTGCTTGATTATATTGGGGTCCAATATATGTTACTCCCATACCTGTTTTTCGGATTCTTGGCCTTATTGATTGTTTTCCAGTTAAAAGATGTAAAAGTTGAATCGGAACCAGTTCAATTCAAGGATGTAGGTAAAATCATTAAAAATAAACCATTTCTCATTTTTTTACTGATGATTTTGTTCCTAACCATTACGCATCGCGCGAATGACAGTTATATGGGACTGTATATTACCCAATTAGGTGGTTCAGAAGGGCTTGTCGGGATTGCCTGGTTTGTAGGAGTTCTTGCAGAAGCTGCTGTCTTTGCCTTCGCGGGATTTTGGTTCAGAAAATATCATCCACTGATCTTCATTATTGCAGCAGGGATCCTGTATTCAACAAGATGGTTTTTATATGCATGGATTGAAGATCCAATCTACATTATAGCATTGCAATTCCTGCATGGGCTGACATTCGGTATCTTTTACTTATCGGCATTTGAATATGTGACAAGGCTTATCCCAAAGCTTTTACAAGCTACCGGACACCTTTTGTTTTTTGCTACATTCTTCGGCTTATCCGGGATTATTGGTTCACTGGCAGGAGGCGCAATTATGGACACATTTGGCGGAGGTTCGTTGTACTTTAGCATGGGAAGTCTGGCATTAATCGGAACAATTTTACTTATTATTTATCATATGCAGACGTACAGAAAGCAAGTAACATCCGGAAAAAGAATGGAATAATGAAGAAGAACTTCTATACCTCATAGAAGTTCTTCTTCTCTAGCAGAGAATTTCAATACAGAATAACTCCGCTTCCAAGTTCTAAATTTATTGATTCAGCAGCTTCAACAGGAATTCTTTCATATCCACAAGACGCGGATAGTCTGGTTTCAACGTGGTCCCTGCAATCACCAACGGCACGATAGATTCCTGTTTGTGCAAAGAACCGTGTGCAGCACCAGCAAGATGGAATGGTGTGGACTGAGCCTTAAAATCACAACCCGGTTTAGCATTAACCACAATGAAACGGCCCGGTTGGGAATGCATCGCGCCATAAACCCGGGCTAATGGATCAGGGTAGTCGCCATAGGAAATTTTTTTATCATCTCCCACATGTACATCCAGAAGTTCAAAATCCCCCTCCATATTCCATGTTTGCTGATACACATCCGTATATTCACCGCCAGGACTATAATGTAATGAACCTTCTCTCATGCCTGAGACGACATGAATGGAGTTCTCCTTTTTCCAGGCAATAATATCAATACGATGATCTTTTTTCAGACGATCAATAATAGCGGAGAGTGAAATATTTCTGTTCAATACATAAATATAAGCCATACGCTGGTTTACAGACAGGACAATCTCGTCTTTTTTGTGAATGGGGCGCTGAAGTCGTGCAATACGATATTTCTTCAGGGTTTTCCTTAAATCAATGACAAATTTACGATAGCTGGAACCCGTCGGGGAGTGACCATTGTCTCCCATAATCATCCATACGCATTGATGAAGTGCTTCTTCCCAGCTGGAATACAAGTTCAGTGTTTTTTGGATTTCACGATCTATTTTGGAGATTCCTTTTATATCCATTGGCCCTTTGAAATGCATGCGAAAATCCAGGTCCTGAAAGATACAGAAAGTAAACCCAGGAAGTTTGTTTTTACGAATTAAATGACGAAGCTCCCTGGCCGTGTATTTATAATTTCCTGCAGCAATTTGTGTAGGAAAACTCCTGGACCGCAGTTTGGAAAAGGCACCTAATGAGAAAATCGGCGGGGTCTTGCTTGTCCACTTACCGTCTTCAAAGTAAGTCAATGTGCTGAATAACTTCGGAACTTGCAAGCGCTTTGGTGTGTTTCCACGATAGACAAAGGAATTAATAGAAGCGGAAGTCACCCCCTTTTCAGCTAACTCCTCATATACGGTAGTAACATCGCCACTCAAATGCTCATTATTCAGCTTGTAGAGCATGTTATGGATGGTTTTACGTATTCCCAACTTATTCGTTTCCCGAAAACCCGTCCCGTAATTAATGATTTGTTTTCGGGAGTCATCGAACCAATTCAGACCGGGAATCTGGTGTTTGTCAGCATATGTCCCTGTCAGCAGACTGCTGTCTATCGTTACTGACATTGTTGGAAAAGAGCTGACTACATTAGAGAGATAACTGCCGTTTTCCATTAGAAATTGTAAAGCAGGAGCATGGCCAGTTTGGATAGCTACTTCCAGTGGTGCAGGCATCAGTGAATCAATATTTAATAAAATCACTGGCTTTGTTGATGTCGATTGTCGATGTTGATTTAATTTTTTCACCTTCACATTACAAATCCCCTTTGTTTACAGAAAACTGATCTATCCTGTTAGTAGTAATTTTTTCGAAATATATGGCACCAATCATTAACATTCCGTGAAAAACATGTCATCATTCTATTATTTGATTACTACTTAATATTTATTATAAAAATGCGGGAAGGATAACAATTTGTTCTTATTTGACGAAATAATTGCATACTACCATTGGATAACTAATACATATTTAAGTAAAGGGGGAGATAGTGAATGAATAATTTCGAGAAATTAGTCAGTGAGTTTAGAACAAAGCTGGAACGCAATTTATCCCAAAAGGAGATGGAATGGATGAAGTGGGTTACAGATAGAGAAAATGTAATGAAAAAACAGTTTCTCTGTCAAAATACAGAAAGAACATAAGAGATTCTCTTTTTTGGGTATAAAATATATAATTAACACCTTTTAACCACTTTAGAATAATGATAAATGTTGATTTCACGGGATTTCTAATAAAAGTCGCATATTCAATTAAACCACTTATAACTTAATATGGATTTTATGAGGGAATTACCTTTTAAAATGTCCTTCATCAGCTTTATGAAGGACATTCCACTCGGGATTTCTGCTTCGTTTGTCCTTCATCAGCTTCATGAAGGACAGTTCTCTCGGCATTTCTGCTTCGTTTGTCCTTCATCGACTTTATGAAGGACAGTTCCCTCGGGATTTCTGCTTCGTTTGTTCTTCATCAGCTTTATGAAGGACAGTTCTCCCGGCATTTCTGCTTCGTTTGTTCTTCATCGACTTTATGAAGGACAGTACACTCGACATTTCCGACTCGTTTGTCCTTCATCGACTTTATGAAGGACAGTTATCCCGGCATTTCCGACTCGTTTGTTCTTCATCAGCTTCATGAAGGACAGTCCAATCGGGATTTCTGCTTCGTTTGTTCTTCATCAGCTTCATGAAGGACAGTCCAATCGGGATTTCCGAATCGTTTGTCCTTCATCAGCTTCATGAAGGACAGTTCTCTCGGGATTTCTGACTCTTTTGTCCTTCATCAGCTTCATAAATAATCCAAAATTTATCTTTAATCAACAAAAAAAGCAGGAGCGAATTCGATTTCGAATTGCCCTGCTATTTTTGTTGTTTTTTCCTATTTGCATCTCAAAATAGAACCCATTATGCAATAAGAATACAGCACTAGTTTTTTGTTGGAATTTATCTTAACTCAAGAATATAAAATACAAAACAAAGATAAGGAACAGTCCATACATAATCGGGTGAATCTCTTTCGCACGACCTTTTAAAATCATTGTAATCGGGTAAAAAATAAAGCCGATTGCAATCCCTGTTGCGATACTATAGGTTAATGGCATAGCCACTACGGTTAAAAATGCCGGTACTGCTATTTCAAATTGATCCCATTCAATATCTTTTAACGCAGATGACATCATGACACCTACAATGATCAACGCGGGTGCAGTAACCTGCGAAGTAACCACACTTAATAATGGCGAGAAAAATAAAGCCAAAAGGAAGAATCCTGCTGTAACTACTGCAGTAAATCCAGATCTCCCTCCCACAGCAACCCCAGCGGCAGAATCCACATAGGACGTGGTAGTAGATGTACCTACAGCAGCGCCGACAACAGTTGCAGCTGAATCAGCGAATAAGGCTTTCCCAGCGCGTGGCAGTCTATTGTTTTTCACCAATCCTGCCTGTCTAGCGACTGCAACAAGTGTTCCAGCTGTATCAAAGAAATCAACAAACAGAAAAGTTAAAATTACGACAAGCATTTCAATCGTGAAAATTTCACCAAAATGTAAAAATGCCTGACCAAACGTTGGTGCTAAACTTGGCACACTGCCAACAACGTCGCCCATTCCGGATGGAGGAGAAATCAATCCAAAAATCATTCCTGCAATCGCAGTAATAATCATCCCGTAAAAGATTCCAGCTTTAATTCCAACCGTAATCAAAATGACTGAAATTACAAGTCCAAATATAGCCAGTAACACCGTTGGGGACGTTATATCTCCTAAAGCAAGTAACGTATCCGGGTTGCCTACAACAATACCTGCACTTTGCAAACCAATAAAAGCGATGAATAAACCGATACCTGCTCCAACCGCCAGTTTTAAATTAGCAGGAATGGAATTAATGATTTTTTCACGAAGACCGGTTAATGTTAAAACGATAAAAATAAGTCCAGATGCTAAAACACCAGCCAATGCCGTTTCCCATGGAATACCATAGCCGAGCACTACAGTATAAGCAAAGAATGCGTTTAAACCCATCCCAGGCGCAAGTCCGATTGGGTATTTGGCGATAATTCCCATAAATAAGGAACCAACAGCTGCGGCAATTGCCGTTGCAGCAAATACAGCATCCGTGTCCATCCGTGTTACCCCGTCTGGCAGATTTTCAACACCTACTAAACCAAGCGTATTCGGGTTGACAAAAAGAATATATGCCATCGCCAGGAAAGTTGTTAATCCTGCCAAAAATTCTGTTCTATAGTTTGTACCTAATTCTTCAAAACGAAAATATTTCTTCATTTCTCTTTCCCCTTCTTTTTACAGTTAAGTAGGTGTTAAACCATTCTTAACTGCATAAGTTCAGACTAAAGTTTTCGCCACATATTTAGCATTCGTTTTCTAATATAAAAGTACTCCTGGCATAATCCAGGAGTACTACTTAAACAAACGGAGAAAAAGACGGAAACCATACAACCTTTATTTACTTTCTTCCTTAAGCTGCATGAATTTTAAACTTTATCCCGCGTAGTCAGACCATTTACGGCGGTCTGGTAGAAACTCTGGGCCATATTCCCGAAATTATACGCATTTATATTAAAATGTAACTCTATAATACTAAAAAGAAAGAGAAACGTCAATAAAATACGAACGATAAACAATATTTTTCACTTAAAGTTCGTTTCACTCCCACTCAATCGTTGCAGGCGGCTTGCTCGTAACATCATATACTACGCGATTAATATGCTGCACATCATTTACAATCCGTGTTGATATTTTTTCAAGCACATCCCATGGAATACGCGCCCAGTCTGAGGTCATTCCATCAATGGATGTAACCGCACGAATCCCGATTGTATAATCATAAGTTCTCGCATCTCCCATGACACCTACACTTTTAATATTTGGAAGAACCGTAAAATACTGCCATATATCACGCTCCAGTCCTGCTTCAGCAATTTCCTCACGTAAAATTGCATCAGATTCCCGAACAATCTCCAACTTTTCTTTTGTTACTTCACCTAGCACACGGATAGCAAGTCCCGGGCCAGGGAATGGCTGACGCCAAACAATATGTTCTGGAAGACCCAGCTGTGTTCCGAGTTCACGCACTTCATCTTTGAATAACGTGTTTAATGGCTCGATGAGTTCAAACTGCATATTTTCTGGCAACCCGCCAACATTATGATGGGATTTAATTGTTTGGGCCGTTTCTGTACCACTTTCAATAATGTCTGTATAAAGTGTACCTTGTGCAAGAAAATCGATATCTTCCAACTTTCCTGCTTCATCATCAAATACATAAATAAATTCATTTCCAATGATTTTTCGTTTCTTCTCAGGATC
This sequence comes from Virgibacillus ainsalahensis, assembly GCF_055380755.1. Classification (NCBI taxonomy): domain Bacteria; kingdom Bacillati; phylum Bacillota; class Bacilli; order Caryophanales; family Bacillaceae; genus Virgibacillus; species Virgibacillus ainsalahensis. The sequence continues at coordinate 2,833,001 of NZ_AP043943.1, forward strand.
GTCTACCCCTTGAAGTTTGGTAAGGAATCTGTCTGTTGCGTCAACCTTAATGATATTCATATGAAAATCTTTTGCAAATACTTCCATAACATCATCTGCCTCATTTTTACGAAGCAATCCATGATCTACGAAAATACATGTCAGCTGTTCGCCAATCGCTTTATGAATTAAGGCAGCAACAACGGAAGAATCAACCCCGCCGCTTAAAGCACATAATACATTGCGGTCACCGACTTTTTCCTGGATTTTTTCAACTTCCATATCAATAAAATTTTCAATCGTCCATTCTCCATCACTTTGGCATACATCAAAAACAAATTGGTTTAATACGTGATCTCCATATTCAGAATGACGGACTTCCGGATGAAACTGTACACCATACAGCTTTTTCTCCGGATTACTCATTGCAGCAATCGGAGTGGAAGGACTTGTTGCATCAACTTGAAATGACTCCGGTGCTTCCATCACTTTGTCTCCATGGCTCATCCACACGGATTGTTTCGCTGGAGTATCCTTAAAAAGAATAGGCTCCTGATTTACGTCGATCATTGCTTTTCCGTATTCACGATTTTTCGCTTTTTCCACTTTTCCACCATACTGCAATGCTATTAATTGCATGCCGTAACAGATTCCAAGAATCGGAATGTCCAGATCGAAAATCTCCTTATCACAGCGGAAGCTATTTTCGTCATACACACTATGCGGACCTCCTGAGAGGATAATTCCTTTAGGATTCATTTTTTTAATGGCTTCTGCTGTAAGTTTATGAGAATGTAATTCACTGTAAACTCCAAACTCTCTAATTCGTCTGGTAATCAATTGATTATATTGGCTTCCAAAATCCAAAACTAATATCATTTCATCTGTTTCCATTTTATAAACTCCTATCTACTTTCAATCTTTGGATTCATTATACGCTGTTCTTCCTGCATAGAGCGAGAGAGTTCTTTAATCGAGAGGGATTTGTCTATGTTCAAGCGAGTGACCTGTTAATCCAGCAAAGTCGGCCTTTTCGAACAAGGCGGCTGCCTACTTGTCGCTCGATTCGATGCTGTCCCTCTCGATTCAAGTGTCCTCGTTCGTTTTCGCATATCCCCCCGCTCGATTCCACATCAGTCTCGCTCGTTTTCAACACACCTTCAAAACAAAAAAGCCTGAATCCCCGCTTTTCATAACTACACGATACAGCTACAAAAAGGCAGAAATCCAGGTTGAATAAAATACAATCCGATCAGATATTCTGCCTTCATAGTCAGGGCTTTTACGGTGCCCCGGTAGAGACTTTCGAACCATATTATCGAGGATATACGAAAGGCATATTAACTTCAGTTTTACATGTTCTTATAATACTAACCAAGCTTTGTGAGGTCAACCCATTATTCGTTTGATTAAATTTTTCCATAATTGGGTTAGTTCATCTGCCTTCTCATTTTGCAATTCATTCTTGTATAACAACTGCTCAAAATGATGTGTTAATTGTCCCATTTCATCGGTGGCATAACGAACGTCAATACGTTTAGCATATTCACGCAATGTTTGATCAGGCTCTTTTTTCAACCCACGATGTTCCAAGATTTTCAACAGATGGTGGTAAGCCTTCTGATACGTTTTAGCATCCTGTTTCCTCCTGAAGCTTACGGCCAACAGATGCGTTTGCCAACGAAATCTTGTTACATAAAGAACGAAGGCTAACAGAATCATAACACCAATTGTTATGACCACAAGCCACCAATTTATCGTAAATTCATTTTCAGCTGTATTATTTTCAGCCATCGTGGTTTGAGATTCTTCCTCAGGCAAATCCGGTTCCTCTTCAGGCTGTTCTGTTTCCTCTGTGGCATCCAAAGCATCCTCATCATTCCAGTCTGCATTATTTTCGGTATCTGTATGGAAATCGGAAAGGTTGGAAAATCCCTGGGTCGGCTCAAATGGAACCCATCCTGTATCCGGAAAATACACTTCCACCCACGAATGTGCATTTGCATTAGTTACTTCGTATAGATCCGCGTCGGCTGCTGTCTCACCCTGAGAAAGCATTTCACCACTGGTAAAGCCTTTCACCCATCTCGCGGGGATATCCAGTGTACGCAGCATGACAACCATTGACGTAGAAAAGTTATCACAATACCCAACCTTGGAATCAAACAAAAACTGGTCCACATAATCCTCGTCCTCTTTCGGTACAGGAACGTCGGTCGTCTGATAGGTATAACCATTTGTTTGACTGAAATAACGCTCAATCGCTTTGGCCTGGTCATACCGGTTATCACTTATATTGGTGATTTCTTCCGCCAATTCGCCTACCCTCTCCGGCAAGTTTTCAGGGATTTGTGTGAAACGTTCCTGTATTGAGGAAGGATCTTCATCGCTTGAATCCCGTAATGCATTCATTTCAAACGACGGACTTTCATAGATAATCGCATAGTCTTCCATGCTTACAACTTCATCATTTAATCTCGTTTGGATAGCTTCAGTCGTATCATCCAGTAAGAATTGGCCGTCTTCTTTATGAACCTTATCAACACCATATGGATAAATAAGCTTTTCAATCGTCGTATTGTCTTGAAACTCCAATACAGCTTCCTGTCCTTCTGTAGTGACGTTATCTGAAAAAGTCTCTAAAGAGATCGTTCCATTCTGCTGAAACTGATAATCCGGTTCAGAGGAAGCCTCCCACCCTTTCCCTGTATAGACATCCTTTGTTTCAATCCGCCAATAGTGTTCCTCCAACACTTCTGCTTGAAAAACAGGTGTATGATCCTGGATAAATGAACCACCAAGCCGGGAGTCATCTTCACCATATCCGACCTTTTGCACACCAGATCCGCCTGTTAAATCACCCTCTGCGGCACTTTGTATAAATGGAACCGGATCTGGCCATTGCGGCTCAAATTTTGGCGCTGTAAAACCAATGAGAGAGGTAAACAAAACAATCCCCACCAAGGGCAGTAACCATACAGGAGTCTTTTTGATCCAGGAAAAACGAATGGATTCATTATCCATTTCTTTCATAAGATTAGCAATTCCAAGTGCCATAAAAGAAATAATAAAGGTTCGCACAATCGCCACGTTTGCCTCATAGAGCGTAAATGTGTCCAGTACAGCGATATAAATAAATGTCAGCATCACAAAAAGAAAGACTCGTTTCATGACAACAAACCAATAATGCAACAGATAGCTTATTAACCAAATTAATACGAAAAATAAAACACTGCGAAAAACTGGTGTCAGATTATACCAGTCCTGCGAGATTAATACTTCTATATTAAAACCCATTTCCATAATCAGTTGTTCAAACCACAATCCGCTCAAAAAACTGTGTTCAAAATATAATGTATGAATGAAAAACAACAAGCCAACAGCTTTCAATAAAAATCCGATCCACCACTTCATTTGAAACATAGAGATGAGGAAACAATAGAATGCAAAAACTATAAAGATGGTTATGCCGCCAGTCTCTGTAATGTCCTTAATGGGGTAAAGCCATTCAAGAAACAGGAAAAAACCGCAAAAATACAAAATAATGCTGAAGAATAATGATGTTTTGGTTTGACTTAATTTATTCATAAGCCATTCACCTCAATAGGGTTGTTCATTAATTGCTGTTCTGTCAGCACAATGATACCAACACCTTCAAATTGCAGTTGTTGAATGATTGCATGTTCGTGCTGGAAAAGCAATTTAGATGATTGAATCAATAAAATACGAACCTTTTTTGTACGTGTTTTTAATTTTTGAATGGTCTGTCTGAAGGTTTCATCCAAATGTGTTGTAACAATTATGACAATATTACCATTGCCCATTTTAAATATCTCTTCCCCTAACTTAACAGCAAATGGCCGGTCCCCCGAGGGCTGTATCCTTGTTAAATACTGCCTGATCCATTCTTTCTTCGTGCTGTCATGATGCTTTGGAAAATGAACAACATCTTCACCAACAGATAATAGACCAGCATGGGTGGCTTGCTTACGAAAGGTTTCCAGCAATGACACCGTTACTTCAATTGCTGCCTCAAAAGCTAAAAGATTCATATCTTTATAATGACAGCTATCAAGTACAAGTAATATATCGGTACTTTTTTCCTGTTCAAACTCTTTTGTCATTACTTCGTTTTTTCTCGCTGTCTGTTTCCAATCAATCCAGGAGAATTTATCACCTGGAATATATTCACGAATACCTGAGGCTACATTTGTGTTCGTCAGATTTATAACGGAAGAAGCTGTCGCCCCCTGATCAAAACTGCTGACCTTTTCAACCATTTGTACGGGGCGTTCATTCGGATAGACAATCAGCTGATCCGGGATTCTGAATGTAAACTCCTTTTTGACAAAACCGAAGATGTCTCCGGTTCTAACCCGGACCCCCTTAAGATGATGCTCTCCACGTGGTACCTGTTCCAATGTGTAGGGAAGTTCAATCGTACGGCGAAAAGATGGGAAAACAACTTTTTTAATTTTCCTTTCTATATTCAGCCTGCCAGAATCATCCATATATTGATATTTATCTTTCCGATTATCTACTGTCTCTAATGTGTCCGGGAAAATTTCTTCACAAATACAATAATAGAGTGGAAATGGTACAAGCCGCTTTATTTTGACAGTGACAGACACACTGTCCCCTGCATGGATAAGATGACTGGAAAGATGACGTGTTACTTTCCATTTCTTAATCGGGTATAGCAACAGCCCAAAATGATAGAAGAAGATTGGCAGAAAAGCGAAAAATAAAAACCAGCTTGTGAATCCCCCCTGAAACATTGCAAAAGAAAGCAAAACAAGAAATAAAACAACAATAAAACCAAAATTACCGACAAGCCGCAAGTTTTCTTTCATCAATGAAATTCCTTTCGGATCGGAATATGTGTATGTTTTACAATAGACTCAATCACCTGCTCGTTCGTCAATCCATTATATTTAGCTTCAGAAGTTAATATAACCCGATGTGATAAGACAAATGGGGCGAGGTATTTCACATCATCCGGCAGTACATAATCACGTCCATAAATATAAGCAAACGATTTGGCCGCACGCATTAAAGAAATGGACCCTCTTGGACTCACACCGAGATAGATGGAGGAATTTGTTCTCGTATTGCTTACAAGATTAATAATATAATGCTGAATATTTCTATCAATATAGACTTCCTTTACCTCTTCCTGAACAGCAATCAATTCCTCTTTGGACATAACGGCTTCAATTGTTTCTATTGGATGATTCTGTGATGTACGTTCAAGCATTTCCAATTCATCCCGAAATGCGGGGTATCCCATTTTAAGTTTTAGTATAAAACGGTCAAGTTGCGCTTCAGGCAATGGATAGGTTCCTTCATATTCAATAGGGTTTTGTGTTGCCATCACAAAGAAAGGTCTATTTAATGGAATGGTATTTCCATCTATGGTGACATTGGTTTCTTCCATTGCCTCAAGAAGAGATGATTGTGTCTTTGGAGAAGTCCGATTAATTTCATCGGCAAGAATAATATTTCCAAGAATAGGTCCAGCCCGAAATTCAAATTCTAGTTCTTTCGGGTTATAAATGGAAATTCCCGTGACATCAGATGGCAGTAAATCAGGTGTGAACTGAATCCTTTTAAAATCACAATCCAATGATTTGGCCAATGTACGAACAAGCATTGTCTTTCCTACACCCGGAACATCTTCCAGTAATACATGCCCTTGTGCAAGCAAAGCAACCAGGCTAAGTGTCGCCATATCTTCCTTGCCAATCATGACTTTATTTATATTCGTTAATATTTTCTCAATTGTTTCATTATATATATTTATATCCTGCATTCTCTTCGGCTCCCCTCAAGCGACTCCTGCATTCTAATCTACTATAACTATACTAAAAAAGCCTATGAAGTGAAAGTATACTTCCTGTAAATATATAACTAGCATTAACAGATAGAAAGATTTTTATACAGAAAAAAAGAGTTTTCTATCTTTTTTAGTAATTAGAAAGCATAAAACTATCTTACTACATAAGTGCAACTAGGGCTTGGCGAAAAGCCCTAGTTTTCTAAACTTATCAGGCACTCCAGCGCTATATGGTAATATCGCCTACCTTATTGGAAGTCTGTCCCATGCAATCCGACCTGTCTTGAAAATCGTATGCAGAACAAAAAGATGCACCACTCCAATCGAGTAATGCATCTTCGTTATTTTTATGGCTGATATTCAAGCGGTCCACCCGGTCCAAGAGGGATACCGAGTAACATCCATACGACAAGCATGATTGTCCAGCCAAGCAGGAAGTATATGGAGTATGGCAGCATTGTGGAAATCAATGTACCAATACCCATTTTCTTATCATACTTCTGAGCGAATGCAATAATAATCGCAAAGTATGTCATTAATGGCGAAATGATGTTTGTTGTTGAGTCCGCTACACGGTAAGCCATTTGTGTAAGCTCCGGTGAGTAGCCCAACTGCATCATAATCGGAACAAATATAGGTGCCATCATGGCCCATTTTGCTGAGGCACTGCCAATAAATATATTGATAAATGCAGTAATCAGGATAAACAGCAATATTAATGGGATTCCTGTCAAATTAACACTATCAAGGAATTCAGCTCCATATACACCAAGTACCAGTCCCATGTTTGATTCACTAAAGTATGCTACAAACTGACCTGCCGTAAATGCAAGAACAATGAACATCCCCATGGAGGCCATGGTGTCAGTCATCTGTGCGGCAACATCTTTATCGCTCCGAATACTTTTCGTAATCAGTCCATAAACCAAGCCTGGAATAAAGAATAATATGGCAATGATTGGTACCAGTGAGCTCATGAATGGGGATTGGATAATTTGATCCATCCAGTTTCCTTCTGTTCCACGCATTGGCGCATTTTCAGGCAGAACAAGCAATGCTGTTAATATCAATCCAAAAACCAATGAGATTCCTGACCAAATAAGTCCTTTTTTCTCTATTGAAGTAAGTCCTTCCAGATTTCCTTCCTTGTGTTCGCCTTTATATTCTCCAAGGCGAGGCTCTACTATTCTTTCTGTTACCCACGTACCAATAAAGGTCAGGACAAAAACAGAAACTGCAATAAATAACCAGTTCATTGCAATATTCATCGTTTCTGCATAAGCAGGGTCGATGATTGATGCTGCTGCAATGGTCAATTCACCCAACATAACATCTGTACCTGATAATAACAGGTTTGCACTAAATCCTGCTGAAACCCCGGCAAAAGCTGCTGCCAGTCCCCCAAGCGGATGTCTTCCAAGTGCAGCAAAAATTAATGCACCAAGCGGCGGCAAAACAACATAACCAGCATCTGAGGCTACACTGGACATAATACCTGCAAATACCAGCCCAACGGTAATAAACCGATTTGGTATAGATAAAACGAATCCGCGCAGCAATGCACTTATTAATCCTGTACGTTCCGCAACGCCAATCCCTAACATTGTTACAAGTACAACTCCAAGTGGTGCGAAACCGATGAAGTTATCTGTCATACTTCCGAAGATATACGTAAGACCTTCCGCATTCAATAAGTTGTTTATTTCAACCATTTGACCTTCTTCACCCGGGTGCTCCACACTAATCCCAAGGGGTTGCAGGGCAGCAGATAAGAGAAGAACTAATAACGCTAATATTGCAAACAATGTAACCGGATGAGGTAATTTATTTCCTACAACTTCAACCCCATCCAAGAAACGTTGAAAAAGACCTTTTCTTCCTTCCTCCATAAATATTGCTCCTTCCTTGATGTCGAATCAGTAATATTCTGAAAACTAAGTATGCTTTTTTACACATCTTTCATTATAAACATCTCTTATACGAATTTAAATACCAAAACCCTAAGTAAAAATAATGAAATATTTCTTAAGATTGGCCCTTGAATAAATAATTTCGGCATTATGCGATGTGTGGACTTCTGGACTTTGCCTGAGCGCAGGACTGACGCCTGAGGGCGATGTTTTATACCATTCGGGTGATGATCTCTGGCTCGAGGGTGATGTTTTATATCATTCAGGCGATACTCGTTGGCCCAAGGGCGATGTTTTATATCATTCAGGCGATACTCGTTGGCCAGAGGGTGATGTTTTATATCATTCAGGCGATACTCGTTGGCCCAAGGGTGATGTTTTATATGATTCAGGTGATACTCGTTGGCCAGAGGGTGATGTTTTATATCATTCAGGCGATGATCCCTGGCCAGAGGGTGATGTTTTATATGATTCAGGCGATACTCGTTGGCCAGAGGGCGATGTTTTATATGATTCGGGTGATGCTCCCTGGCCCAAGGGCGATGTTTTATATGATTCAGGCGATACTCGTTGGCCAGAGGGTGATGTTTTATATCATTCAGGCGATGATCCCTGGCCAGAGGGTGATGTTTTATATCATTCAGGTGATGACTACCTGGCCCGAAAGCGATGTTCCATATCATTCAGGTGATGATCCCTGGCCCGAGGGTGATGCTCCATATCATTCAGGCGATGCCCCCCCTGGCCCGAGGGTGATGAAACTCGGCCAGAAAACGATACTTCCTGGCCTCCATGTAGCCAGCGTTAACCCTGCATCATCGGATTATGCTCCATACCAATCCATAGGTCGCTCTGCTCCAATTGGTACGCAAGTTGCAAGAGCCTATTTTCTTCGCCTTTTCCTGCCATCACCTGTACGCCTAAAGGAAGACCTTCCACTGATAGGTGAACTGGAACCGACATCGCAGGCTGTCCCGTTAAGTTTGCCAGCTGTGTAAACGGGGTGTACGTCAAGCTTGGTAAAAACATATCGTAAACAAGATCCTGTTGGTGCTTCTTATCAATCTCATTCATTTTTAACCGAAGCTCGTCCTGCTCTTCTCCAGAAAATGTTAATTCACCTATTCTTGGTGCAGTATGTGCAGTCGCAGGCGTGATGTAAAAATCATAGGTTTGGTGAAGCTTCGCCATTTGTGCTGCTGCCATGTCCCATGACGTAAGACTTGCGGAATAGTCTGCTGCTGAAACAGACTTTCCGGCCTCGTTCAGTAGCCAGGTTTCTATTTCTACATCATCCGCAGTAATGGCTCGTCCTATTCCCTGTTCCAATTGTTTTACTACTGAAGAAATTTCTCCACTGTTCATCAAATAATAGTTTTGCATTAATTGAACACCATCTACATCGTTTTCCTTTTCCTCCACCATATGACCCTCTTTTTCCAGCCATTTTACCGTTTTTCTCACAGCTTCCTTTGCATCTTCAGAAACAGAAGTCCCTACAGGTGATGTGGTTGTATATGCAATCTTGAGCGGTTTCTGAAATGGCGTCTGTAAAGCCCCAACATAGTTTCCATCAAACAATGGGGTATGAAATGCCGCTTCCGGCTGTACGACCTGAAGTATATCAAGCATTGCGGCACTGTCGCGGACACTTTTTGATAATACAAAATCAATCGATGCACCCTGCCACTGACGGCCTACACCAGGACCCACAGGTGTTCGTCCCCGGGTCGGTTTCAGACCAAATAATCCAGTGAACGATGCTGGTATCCGAATCGATCCTCCTCCATCACTGGCACCCGCCATTGGAACAATACCTGATGCAATAGCAGCTGACGCCCCGCCACTTGATCCTCCCGGTGAATAATCTGTATTCCATGGATTTCTTGTCGGCCCATACCATTCAGGTTCCGTAATGTTTTTCAACCCAAATTCCGGTGTGTTCGTATGCCCCATGAATTGAAATCCTGCTTCCCTGAATTTCTTTACAAAATTAGAGTCATGCTGTGCAGTATTTGATTTTAACAGCCTTGAACCAGAGGTCATCAGCTCTTCTTGCAAACTTTGCGAGATATTCTTCAACAAAATAGGGACCCCTGCAAATGGGCGCTCATCTCCAACGAAACTTCCTGCCTCTTTTAAAGCCTTCTCTTTTCTCAAATGGATAACCGAATTCAATGAGGGATTTACTTTTTCCAGTTGCTCGAAACTCAGCTCAAGTAATTCCTTCGGTGATATTTCTTTCATTTTTATCAATTCCGCCAAATCTGTAGCATCTAATTTCCTATATGTTTGGAGTTCCACTTCTACACCTCATTTGTATATTTTTCCCATCAGTGTATCATCAATGAATCATTAACTTGAAGTGACAACTCCCCCACATTAATCATAATTCTCTTTTTTCCATGGGGGGTCTCCGTATTTATGCAGTTTCTGATTAATTTTATGGATAGAAAATGGAATGACGAAAGCTAGAATCGTGCATAGAATGGTCATTTTTTCAGGTAGTCTTTCTGTAATAACTTCCCACATCGTTTTAATCCTCCTTTTCTTGTTGTTGAATATTTCCGGATTCCTCAATCTCTGCTGTTACCGAGACATCGATTTGACTTTTTTCAAAGTAATTTTCCCCATGATCCCAATTATCCTTCACAGTCTGCCAAAATTCATAATGATGACGATGAAGATAAGGGCCAAATCCAAAGACATCAACTTTAAAATCATTTTGGACTTTATCAATGGATGCCCTGGCCAGATTTTCAATCTCATCTTCCAGAGAACTTTCTATTTTTGCTAAACTTTCAGGGTTGAAGATATCTTTTGAGCTGAATACTTCAGCAATGGTTCCACTTACTTCGAGATCTACATGAAATACAATATTATTTTCATCCTTTTTATCAACCGTTATTTTCCGTTTTCCATCCCTGATGGTAATAGACACTGGAGTATCTTCTGTACTAACCTCGAGAATTCCTTCCTGATTTTCACCGGTAATAAAGTTTAATCCTTTTGTTTCATCACCATCAAGCGATCCAACTAACTGGTTATTTTTACCCCGAAAAACCGCAACCCCTTCATTGCCGATTTTGTTATCCTCTGTAATAACCATTTGTGGTAAAATAAAGCTTTGTTCCATTAAAAGATATTCATGAACATCACCAAGACGGACCGGATCTATGATGGCAGAATTTCTATCACTGTTTTCCAAAATGGATTCAATATGACGGACGGGAAATTGTTCATTTTTTGGATTAATATCAAAAAGACCTTTTGCATCCTCAGCAGCGATAACAATATGTATCCCTCGTCGCATTTCCTGATCCCTTAGAAAAACATCCATTACATTACCAAATAGGCCTGGTTCTTTTGCTACTTCCGCAGAAACAGGAAGGACGTCTACATGTTCCGGTGATGGAGAACGGCTTGTTTTTTTTGAGATCTCACTATGTATCGCATAAATGGCCTGCCCACTTTCAGATACATTCATATAAGCTTCCTGTTCACCTCCGCCACTTTGAGTAGGGGCCCCTATACGAGAGGGAATAACAATTTGTTCTGTCAGTAATAAGCTATACCTTCCATTATTATGGTTTTCTGCTAAATCAATGGCAACTCCAACAATAAATCCCCTATCCTCTATCTCCTGTCTGTCCCAGCAGCCTGTGAGCAAAAACACCAATACACAAGAAATCCACAAAAACTTATACTTACCCATCCTACTTCACACCCCTCACCTTTCTAACAATCAGTAATAAAATGACCGCGGTAACTGTCAATCCTAATCCGTAATAACTTACAAAATTTCCGAACCCGGTAGTTTCCGTGAAATCCTGTGGTAACATGCTAATAAAAAAAATGAGTGGAGATAATGCAAATATAAGTGTTGTTTTTTTCACCTTTGAAAAAATCGAATGCAATGCGAGTATTCCAATATCAAATGCCATCACTGTTGTATTGAAAATAGCCATAATCCAAATAACAAAAAACACAGATTCAAACCGTTCAAAAAAACCTCCGGGAACTTCAACCGCTTTTGATAACTCCACAGTTGGATGCATAATATTCGCTGTAGCCATATTACCGAACACTGCGATGCATGTCAGAAAGAGAAAAACATACAGACTGATAGCCATCGTCATGCCGAGCACAGCCTTTTTTGGTGCATTTTTAGGACGCCTTACATATGCTATATAAAAAAACAGTATTCCAACACCAGTATAGGACAGCATGCCTTCTCTTGTACCCTGTAAATATCCCTGTATATCTGTTTTAAAAACAGGTAGCAGATTTTCTAGTTCCACATACTGCAATGAGAAAAGAATTAATATAATTGAAAGAAAAAGAATGATCGGCAAAAACATGATGTTTAATCGGAATATGCCTGCCCTTGATCCGGAAACGGCATACACAACGATTAGAAGAAAGGTTAATGCAACTACCTCGACGGGGGTTCTGTCAAATAAATATCGATGAGATGTAGCTGCAATCGCCCTGATTTCATACGCTGTTAAAAGGACACTCTGGATGACAAAAAGGAACATTAATATGCTGGCAACCGGTTTGGTAACCAGCATGGAAGCATATTCAAAAAAGGATTGACCTGGGAAGCCGGCTGCCAATTTAGCCACCATCCAGGTTATAACAATAACAATCATTCCACCTATTAATATGGCTATCCACCCATCTGCAGCTACCGTGTTCTCCGCCAGCGTCCTCGGCAGTAAAAGAATTCCTACGCCAATCATCATGGATGGAACGGCAACCATAATTTCTCTGTCACTTATTTTTTCATCTGCATAACTGAAATTTTTCATGACTGCTGTTCTCCTTTATTTACTGACTTTTCATCAATTGGTTGCATGTAGGCTGGCCGCTTCGAAAGCATTGTCAAAGGCGTACGGATGACCAAATCTTTCCAGTCTGCAAGAAAGCTGGGAGCAAAAGGGGCTGTATAGGGGGTGCCGATACTTTTTAAATTGACCATATGGATGTTAAGCATAATATAGACAAGGATAATTCCATAAAGGCCTAATACGGCAGCAGCAATCATGAAAGAAAAGCGTATAATCCGAAATGCAATGGCAGCACTGTACGATGGATTGGTAAAAGATGCAATTGCCGTGAGTGCGACAACAATTACCATAATGGGACTTACGATACCTGCAGAAACCGCTGCCTCACCAATCACCAGCCCCCCGACAATTCCGATTGTCTGTCCAATTGCTTTAGGTAACCTGGAACCTGCTTCTCTCAACAGTTCCATTGTTATTCCCATTGATATTGCTTCAATAAAGGCAGGAAATGGGACCCCTTCTCTCGTTGCTGCAATAGAAAAAGCGAGATTAGAAGGGATCATACCAGGATGATACGAAACTAATGCGATATACAAGGATGGTAAAAACATAGCAATAAATGCTGCAAAATATCGTACTGCCCGCAAAAAAGTCCCAACTGTCCAGCGTTCATAATAATCTTCAGGGGATTGTAGTGTATTTCCAAATGTAATTGGAGCAATAAGTACAAATGGCGTGCCATCCAATATAATCACTACTTTTCCCTGCAGTATAGCAGTGGATGCTTTATCAGGCCTTTCTGTATTCATCAGTTGTGGAAAAGGGGATAAAAAATTATCTTCTATCCACTGTTCTACATAGCCCGATTCCGGGGCAAAGTCAATATCAATTGTCTCCAGCCTGCGATTAACTTCCTTCACGATATCCGGATGGACAATTCCATCAATATAACTGACGACAAGTTTCTGCTTTGATCTTCTTCCTATTTCATGGGCTTTAAAACGAAGATTGGGGTCTCGTATATCGTGGCGAATAAGCGCCATATTTGTTTGGATATTTTCAACAAATCCGTCCCTTGGCCCCCGTATTAACTGTTCTGACTGGGGCTCTTTGATTGATCTACTTTCTCCTCCTGCCGTTCCCATAATTAGGACGGTATCCGTTCCATCCAAATAAAGTGCCGTACCACCTGTTAAAATCGCAAAAGAAACGTCATCCAAGATTTTGGTCTTTTTAATATCGGTAATTGCTATGATCTCCTGGTACATTTCATTCATTACATCTTCTTCTATTTGTTTGGTCCTATATTGTACAGCTTTCAATATATTGTTGTTAACCAGGTCCTTATCAACCAATCCATCTATGTAAACAATCGCACATTTTTTATCCGTACTACCTGCAGTAAATTTGCGGATAATTAAATCACCGGGTCCATCTAACATTTTCTTTAAATCATCTAAGTTTTCTTCCAGTTTGGGTCCTATTTCTACCGAAAAATTTTCTTCACTCTTTTCTGGTTGTTTTCTCCGCCTGGTAAAAAATGAACCCCGTACCATTTCATCGCCCCCGATCACTTAATAAACGCTCTCCTTCTGTTTCCCATTATGACTACTTTTTATACAAAATAGCCCGTCTGCCTATTTCCTAACAGAGTGTTTTCTAAAAGATTTGGGGCTGCGATTACGCTTCCCACCGAAAAGATCTGGGACTGCGATTACTCGCCCCACCAAAGTGACTTGGGACTGCGATTACTCGTCCCACCAAAAGATCTGGGACTGCGGTTACTCGTCCCACCAAAAGACCTGGGACTGCGGTTACTCGTCCCACCAAAAGACCTGTTGCTTTTGACACAAAATTGATAAAAGACGACGTAACTGCTGGGTTGATTTCCGCAGCGGACCGCCTGAGCACCTTAGGGCACGGCTTCAGCCTCGGGCCAACACGATGTTGGTCACATAGGCGTTGCCCCAGGACGGGGCGTTCTTAGCCTATGTTCTTTAATTCACCACTGCGGGGTCTTCAGACATGTGCTATTCCCATAGTACAAGGAAAGCTTCGACAGCTTTACATCGCACGAAGAAAATGTGTACACATTTTCGAGGAGTCAACGGTCCTCCGCTCCACTCAACCATCATAAAACTGCATAACTATCACGTGACTTAAATCAAGCAATAAATACTATAAGTTGCAAAGTCTTACCAGCGAAGGAAATACGCGAAGACTCCAGCGGGAAAGCGAAGACGATAAGACCCCACAGCGAGCGTTTTTTGCGAGCGAGGAGGCTTATCGCGAGCCCGCGGAAAGCGTAGTGTATTTCCGCAGCGGGTAAAAATCATCAACCTTCATGTCAAGTCACTTCGCAATTTATATCAACTGCAGGGTTAAAGAGCAACATAATTTACGAAAAGTGCCTCCTAAAAACTGTATAATCATTCGATTTAACGGCAAACTAATCATTGCCAAGGAGGTATTCCATGAACATAAATCAAAAAGTAAATGCAACAGCTTCCGAACTTACCCACATCTGGATAGGGTATACGGATGCAAGTTTAAATATTGCTGTATTTTCCTATTTCAAAGAGAAAGTTGAAGATGAAGAAATACAGCCTGTTATCCAAAATGTTCTAGACGTATCTCAGAATCATTTAAAAACACTTAAAGATTTTCTTGAAAAAGAGGGGCATCCGACACCACAGGCCTTTACAGATGAAGATGTTAATATAAATGCCCCACGCTTATATACAGATGGTTATATGCTGCAGCATACCCTGCAGGTGGGCATGTTGGGGATGAATGCTTTAGCAATGGCTATAAGCTGTTCTTCACGGGAAGATATATATTCCTATTTTTCGAAGGCTTTTCGTGATTTTAACGCTATTCATCATAAAGCAACATTGGCTGCATTGTCGAAAGGAATTTATGTCCGTCCGCCTTCAATTCCCATACCAAAGGAAGTTGATTTTGTTAAAAAACAAAATTTCCTGACAGGATGGTTTGGTGAGCGTAGGCCGCTACTCGCTCCAGAAATTGCCAACCTATACGCTAATATCCAGCGGAATACGGTAGGTGCCGCTACATTAACAGGTTTCAGCCAGGTGGCAGCATCAAAGGAAGTCAGATCATATTTACTTCGAGGCATTGATATAGCAAAGAAACATGTAAACATATTCAGTGAAGTGATGGAAGGAAATGACGTTCCTGTTCCAATGGGATCAGATGCTATGGTGACAAATTCCTCTGAGATCTCGCCTTTCTCCGATAAATTAATCATGTTTCATACAACTGGAATGATTGCCCAGGGGATCGGTTTTTACGGATTTAGTATTTCAACAAACATCAGAAGGGATATAGCTTCCCATTACATGCGTCTCATGGATGAAATCGGTTTATATTCAGAGGATGGGGCCAATATTATGATTAAAAACGAATGGCTTGAGGAACCACCCCGGATGGTTGACCGGGAGGAATTAGCCAAAATGGACAAAAGAAAGGAGTAAACGAAAATGGAAAATCACGAACATATTGAACTCACCGCATCGGAAATTTCTGCACTGTGGACAGCCTATCAAAGCAGTACAATGAGTGTATGTGGATTAAAATATATTTTAAACCATGTTGAAGATGAGCAAATACGCGTCATTCTTGAAAATACATTTAAATTAATTCAGCAGCAGGTTGAACAGCTTACGAATTTTTTTCATCAGGAAAATTATCCTGTTCCCCTGGGTTTTACTGAACAGGATGTAAATGTAGATGCTCCTCGTCTTTTCTCAGATAAACTTTATCTTGAAGCTATTTTAAATATGACCGATATGTCTCTCGTCTCCTTTACTGCTGCTCTTGTAGCTGCCGAACGCGAAGATGTAATCAACTTCTTTTCGGAAAATTTAATTAAATTCCAAAATCTCCACAAGCAGTCAAAAAAGTTATCCAAAGAAAAAGGGATTTATATACGCGCCCCACACATCCCCAAATACAACCAAGTTGATTTTGTAAAAAAACAGAAATTCCTGGCAGGATGGTTTGCGGATCGTAGGCCACTGCTTGGCGCGGAGATTACGAATCTTGTTTTTAATACGAAACGAAATGCCCTGGGACAGGCAATTATCACCGGATTCAGCCAAGTAGCAAAATCAAAGGAAGTCAGACGCTATTTTGAAAGAGGCCGGGAAATTGCAGGGAAACATCTGGAAGTATTTACATCCATATTACATGAAGATTATCTCTCCGACGGTGCGCTATTAATGACTTCAGAGGTAATGGATTCCACAGTTGCTCCTTTTTCAGATAAATTGATGATGGAATTGACTGCCACCTTAATCGCATCAGGTATCGGACAATACGGTGTCTCCATGGCTGCAAGTCCAAGAAGGGATTTAGGAACCCATTATGCTCGGCTAACTACAGAGGTGGCTGCTTACTCTGAAGATGGAGCAAACATTTTGATTGATAACGGCTGGATGGAACAACCTCCAATGGCAGCTGACCGAAAAGAATTAGCGAAATAGGGAAACATATGGAGAAAAAGATAAATAAAAGAAGCAGAAAATTGGAAGTACTGTTATGGAGTATCGCCCTACCTGGGTTTGGACAGTTATTAAATCATAAGTATATTAAAGGTATTCTTTTGATCGGTTTGGAATTCCTCATTAATGTGATAGGAAACTTCAATCGTATTATTGTATTAAGTTTTAACGGCGAAATTCAAGAAGCAATTAATCAGACGAATTATCTTTGGCTTATGTTTTACCCTTGTTTATATTTCTTTTCCATTTGGGATGCCTATAAGGACGCTGGAGGAGGAGAAAAACCGTTTGCATACTTACCACTTGTTTTTTCAGCCTATTTTGTTACAGTAGGCTTGATTTTTTCACCAGTGTTTACAATTTTCGGAACCCTGATTGGGCCCATGTGGCTCCCCATTTTGTCCCTGCCAATTGGTTTGATTGTTGGTGCTCTTATACGATGGATTTTGTTGAAGGTATATGGAAGGGAATCGCGTAAAACCTAAACCCGCTCTCAAAGCTTGAATGTGCTTGAGAGCTATTTTTTTATTACGAATATATTACAATTCCTTCACATAGGATATATGGACAAATACCAAGCCATTTTTCCCACTATTATTTCTCTGAATGGAGTTGTTTATATGGATAACAATCCCATATTAGATGTTGACCAATTGAAAACATATTTTTATTTAGATGATAACAAGGTTGCCAGGGCGGTTGATAATATATCCTTTTCCATTTACCCAGGTGAGACAGTTGCACTTGTTGGTGAATCCGGCAGTGGCAAAAGTATGACCGCCCTTTCGGTGATGCAGCTGATTAACAAACCCGGCGAGATTGTAAATGGCAACATTATAATGGATGGTAAGGAACTCCCTCAATTATCTTCCAAACAGATGAGTAAAATCCGGGGCAACGATATTGCAATGATTTTCCAGGAGCCAATGACTGCCCTGAACCCTGTGTATACAATTGGAAACCAGATTATAGAAACAATACGTAAACATAAAAAAGTACCAAAGAATACTGCACGCAAAGAAGCAATTGAATTATTAAAGTTGGTTGGTTTTCCAAGGGAAGAAGAAGTTATAAATGAATATCCACACCAATTGTCGGGAGGTATGAGGCAACGGGCAATGATAGCGATGGCAATTTCCTGCGAGCCAAAACTGCTGATTGCTGATGAGCCTTCAACTGCTTTAGATGTCACCATTCAAGCTCAAATATTAGATTTACTATCGGAAATGAGAGAAAAACTTGATATGGCAATACTTCTGATCACCCATGATTTAGGTGTTGTTGCCGAGTATGCGGACCGTGTGCTGGTCATGTACGGAGGGCAGGTAGTTGAGGAAACAAAAATGGAGCAACTCTTTGAAAATACGAAACATCCATATACAACAGGCCTGCTTAATAGTTTGCCAAGTCTAAAAAAAGATCTGAATAGACTGGGAACGATCAAAGGCAATGTTCCGCCTGCATATGACTTTCCACTGGGATGCCGCTTCTCGACACGCTGCCCCCACGTGATGGATCGCTGCTATGAGTTAAATCCGGAACTGCTTGAAGTTGAATCAAATCACAAGGTTCGTTGCTATCTCTATGAATAAGGAGGGCTGATAAGATGGTACCGGCAGAAGAAAAGGAAGTACTCGTTGAAGCTAAAAATATTAAAAAATACTTTCCTATTAAGGGAGGTATTTTGAAACATACGGTAGGACATATCAAAGCCGTTGACGATGTCTCTATTGAAGTTAATAAAGGAGAAACACTGGGGCTTGTTGGTGAATCCGGCTCAGGCAAATCAACACTCGGACGTGTCATTCTCCGGCTACTTGCACCAACAGAGGGAAATGTTTTCTTTGAGAATAATAATATTTCAAATCTAAGTAATCGTCAGCTTCGGAACTATCGAAAAAACATGCAAATTGTTTTTCAGGACCCCTTCGCTTCACTTAATTCTAAAATGAGTGTCGGTGAACTGATTGAAGAGCCCTTACTCGTTCAAACAGTGGCAACAAAGGCCGAGCGGAGGAAAAAGTGTATTGAACTACTGGAAAAAGTAGGTTTACACGCTGCCGACCGCACGAAATATCCACACGAATTCTCCGGTGGTCAGCGTCAGCGAATTAGTATTGCACGGGCTTTAGCGCTTAATCCAAAATTCATTATCTGTGATGAACCGGTGTCCGCACTTGATGTGTCCATTCAGGCACAAGTCCTGAACTTAATGGCAGATCTGCAGGAGGAATTTAATTTAGCCTATCTATTTATTGCACATGATTTAAGTGTCGTTAAGCATATTAGCGACCGTGTGGCTGTTATGTATCTCGGGCGCATTGCAGAAATTGCACCCAAAAAATCCCTATATGATAATCCGCTTCATCCATATACACAGGCATTACTTTCTTCGGTACCATCGACAGATGTCCGGCACCAACGTGAGAAAATTACATTAACAGGAGATTTGCCCAGCCCTTCTGATCCTCCATCGGGATGTGTATTTCGCACACGGTGCCCAAAGGCATATGATCGATGTGTGGTAGAACGTCCTGAATTAACAGACCTGGGGAGTGGTCATCATGTGGCTTGCCATCTATATGATGAAAGTCACTCATGAATATCTACTAACACTTGGAGGTGATTATCTGTAGATAACAAACGGTCAAACAAGTTGTGTGATACCAAACATAAAGGGGGAATTGGCTTGAAGTTAAAAAGGAATTGGTTATTATTATTTATTATTGTGCTGACACTTGGGTTGGTGTTAGCTGCCTGCAGCAGCGACACATCCGATGAAGATCCGGAGGAAGAAAAAGAAACGGATACACAAGAAAATGAGACGGAAGAATCAACAGAAGAGGAAGAAGCTTCTTCAGATGAGCCGCAAATGGGCGGTACTCTCACTGGTGCAATGGACACCGCCCCAGCCGGCGTATTTAATCCAATTTTTTATGAGGAAGCTTATGAAGCTAACATTTTGGATTTCACGCACGAAGGACTTCTCAGTCAGAATAAAGAATTAGGGTTTGAACCAAACTTGGCAACTGATTGGGAAATCAATGATGACCAAACTGAGATTACACTAACCCTTGAAGAGGACGTCACCTGGCATGATGGCGAAGCCTTTACAGCAGAAGATGTCGTCTACACCTACAAGGCAATGTCCAGTCCGGGATATATTGAAGCAGGCGGTATTCGTACCGAGTATGTTGTTCGACTCGCGGGCTATGAAGCATTTAATAATGGTGAGACAGATGAGTTCGAAGGCGTTATCGCAGAAGACGATCACACTGTTACATTTAAATTCACTGAGCCGAATGTAACGCTTTTAAAAGATGTGTCCTTTCCGATTATCCCAGAACATGTCTTTGGAGATATTCCGATTGCAGAAGTTCCTGAACATCCAGGAACACTTAATGCCGGTGAAGTTATCGGTACCGGACCGTTTCAGTTTACGGAGATGCTTGAGCGTGAACAATATGTACTTGAAAAAAATGCTGACTATTGGAAAAGTGAACCATATTTAGATCAAATTGTCTGGCGTGTTGTTGAACAATCCGTCATGCTGGGCTTGCTGGAGAATGGTGAAATTGACTTTATCTCCGATCCAAACGGTGTTCCAGCTGCTGACTATGAAACAGTAGCAGATCTTGATCATATTGAGATCATTGAACAACCTGATTTCGGTTATCAGCTCATGGGCTTTAAGGTCAATCATCGATCAGATGCTGATGTAGAAAGCGGCACACTTGATCCGGATAACTGGGAACCGAATGAAGATATGAGTGATCAGCTTGTACGCCAGGCTATGGCCTATGCTGTTGACCGTCAGGCAATTGTTGATAATCTACTATATGGACATGGTTCTGTTATTAATGCCCCAATTGCACAGCAGTTCTGGGCATATGATGAGGATGCGGCCACACCTTATGAGTATGATCCAGAACAGGCAGGCGCCTTACTCGACGAGGCTGGCTATGTTGATACAAATGATGACGGTTTTCGTGAAACACCAGAGGGTGAAGAATGGATAGTGAACCTGAATTACCCGACTGGTAATAAACTACGTGAAGACTCGGCACCAATTCTGGCACAATTCCTTGAAGAAGTGGGTATTCAAATTGATTTGCGCCAGCCAAAAGAAATGACAGCATATGTTGAAGACTTAACGAATGATAACACGGATTGGGACCTTTATCTGATTGGCTGGAGCTTAGGAAGCACAGACCCAGATCCATCCGGTTTATGGGGGGCAGATGCAGCCTACAACTTCTCCCGCTGGAATAATGCAGAATCAGAGCAATTAATCCAGGAAGCCATGCAGGCACCAGAAGCACTTGAACAGGACTTTCGTGCAGAGAAATACAGTGAGTGGCAATCTGTCTTCTCAGAAGATCTGCCTGCCCTTCTCTTATATGCACAAAACAAAATTTACGGTTTCAATGAACGATTAAACGGCGTGGATCCAATGCCATATTCATTCAATAATGACCCTGAACTATGGTGGATATCCGAGTAACATCTTATTAGAAAACTTGGCATTCGCTATAAGTTAGGCGAATTGCTAATGTCTGAACTTATGTAGAAAGACTGCCAGGAAAGAGCGTACGGATCTCAACGTATGCTCTTTCTTGTAAAAGATATATAGCCTGGTTTAGAACTTAGGAGATATCTTAGATTTCAACAGCAAGGGGGGAGATTATGTATAAGTATATCATTCGCCGAATCCTTGTATTTATTCCGATGCTTTTCTGCTTAACAGTTATTGTATTCGGACTTGCTCAAGCAGCACCCGGGGACGCTTTAACAGGACAGTCACTCTCAGACCCGAATGTCGATCCAGAAGTGTACGAGCAACAGCGGGAGGCTTTAGGGTTAAATGATCCGATTCCAGTTCAGTATTGGCACTGGATAAGTTCAGCTGCGCAAGGTGATTTTGGAAACTCGTTAGTCTTTAATGGACGTTCCGTTGCTGAGTTAATCGAGGCCCGATTTGCAAACACCGTTTATTTAGGTCTTTTTTCATTAACTATTACGATTATTGTAGGGATCCCGATTGGCATTTATTCAGCAAGACATCCGTATTCAATGCTTGATTATGGGGCAACAGGGTTTGGTTTTCTCGGACTGGCAATCCCGAACTTTTTCTTTGGACTTATTGCTATTTATGTACTGTCGATTAATTTAGGCTGGTTCCCTGCACAAGGAACCCTTTCCACACCTGGTGTAACGGGGTTCGGGGCATTTATAGACCGCCTGCACCACATGATATTGCCTGGCATCACACTCGGTCTCGCGGGAACCGCAACATATATGCGTTACATGCGTTCCGAAGTGCTTGATGTTCTCGGCAGTGATTATATTCGTACAGCAAGAGCGAAAGGAATGTCTGATCGTAACGTACTTTTCAAACACACACTCCGAAATGCTCTTATACCAATTATTACGTTAATGGGATTTGAAATTGGTGTGTTGCTAAGTGGGGCGGTTATTACAGAACAGGTCTTTCAGTATCCAGGCCTTGGAACATTGTTTTTGAGTTCGGTCGTGAACCGTGATTTTCCGGTGGTAATGGCGATTGCCCTGATACTTGGCGTACTTATCCTTGTTGGTAACTTATTGGCCGATATTTTTTACAGTATTATAGATCCAAGAATCCGATACGATTGAGGTGAAGTGAGATGCAGCCGAGTTCACGAAAACTGCCGCCTTTGCGACTGGAAGCAGGGTCAGAAACCGGGGGGCCAGACCCCAATGGGAAGAATAAAAGCAGAAGCCCATTTCAATTGGCGTTTTTCCGATTTATGAAAAATAAACTTGCGGTCTTAAGTGTATTTGTTCTATTGGCCATTATCACCGTCTGTGTGCTTGCACCTGTATTTACCGATTTGGACCCTGAGAAGACAAATCTCTTATTAATTGAAAAAGGACCAAGTGATGAACATATTTTAGGCACAAACGGACAGGGCCAGGATAATTTTGCCCGGTTGTTATATGGTGGAAGAATCTCATTGATTGTCGGTTTCAGCGCAATGTTTTTTACACTTACCATTGGTGTGGTACTGGGATCACTTGCCGGTTATTACGGCGGGAAAATGGATGGCATTATTATGCGCGGAGCAGACATTATGCTTATGCTGCCATTTCTTGTGCTTGTCCTGACGATCATGGCTATTCTGGAGGAGGTGACCATACCGATATTTGTTACCATTATTGCGGTAACTGCCTGGCCTAATCTGACAAGAATTATTCGAGGAACTTATTTATCGCTTCGTGAACAGGAATTTGTGCTTGGAGCACGCGCAATTGGAGCTGGCGATTTCCGGATTATATTTAAGCACTTTATTCCAAATGCAGCTGGACCGATTATTGTTAATGCTACACTTATGATGGCAACTTACATTATCATTGAATCAGGTCTTAGCTTCATTGGCTTCGGCATCCCACAGCCGACGCCAACATGGGGAAATATGATTTCAGAGGCACAAAATATCCGTATTCTCAGAAATCATCCAGAAGCCTGGATTCCACCAGGGGTTGCAATATTGGTGACAGTATTGGCAATTAACTTTATCGGCGATGGATTACGAGATGCGTTTGACCCTAAAAGTAAATCCCGCTAGGAAAAGACAGCAACCTGCCTGGTGTGAGGGCAGGTTTTTTAGTGTGGATAGATTGCAGTATGTTAAAGTGATGCCTGCTTGCTTGGAGGGTGATGTTTGGCGAGATTCAGGTGATGCTCTCCGGTATGGGGGCGATGTTTGGTGAGATTTAGGCGATGATCACTGGCATGAGGGTGATGGTGCACGTGATTCAGGCGATGATCACTGGCATGGGGGTGATGTTGCATATGATTCAGGCGATGATCACTGGCATGAGGGCGATGTTGCACATAATTCAGGCGATGCTCACTGGCCTGGGGGCGATGTTGCACATGATTCAGGTGATGCTCTCTAGCATGGGGGTGATGTTGCATATGATTCAGGCGATGATCACTGGCATGAGGGCGATGTTGCACATAATTCAGGTGATGCTCACTGGCCTGGGGGCGATGTTATACTTAATTCAGGCGATGCTCACTGGCCTGAAGGTGATGTTGCATATGATTCAGGCGACGCTCACTACCCTGAGGGCGATGTTTCATATGATTCAGGCGATGCTTACTGGCCTGAGAGCGATGTTGCACATGATTCAGGCGATACCCACTGGCCTGAGATTATCTCACATGATTCAGGCGATACCCACTGGCCTGAGAGTGATATCCCACATGATTCAGGCGATACCCACTAGCCTGAGGGCGATATCCCACATGATTCAGGCGATGCTCACTAGCATGAGGGTGATATCCCACATGATTCAGGCGATACCCACTGGCCTGAGAGTGATATCCCACATGATTCAGGCGATTAGTATTAGTCTTAGAAGTGGACACGCAATAGAGAGAACTTATATTATAAAATAAGTTGAATGGAGCGTGTTAAAATGCCAAGATATTATGATCATGAATTTAAACAATATATCGCTAAATTAGTTGTGGAAGAAGAAAAGAACGCGGCAGAAGTAGCGAGAGAGATGGACGTCCCCTATAAAACCATGAGTCGCTGGGTAAGCAATTATCGTAAAAAGCAAAAGGCCGAGACCGCTGACCTGGACTATATAACGCCCAGTGAGCACAAGAAGCGAGAGAAAGAGCTATTAGACAGGATTAAAGATTTAGAAGAGGAAAATGAAATCATAAAAAAGGCGGCAAGCATCTTCATGAAAAACCAGAAGTAAGATTCGCTTTTATACACGAACACCGCCACGAGTTTCGTGTAGTGAAGATGTGCAGCGCATTAAAGGTTTCAAAAAGTGGCTATTATAAGTGGGTGAATACGAAAGAAGTGAAGAGTGAACTTCAACAAAAAAGAGAGGAAATAATGAAGCAAATTCGTCACCTGTTTCATCAGTATCACGGGATTTATGGGAGCCCGCGTATTACAAAGGAGCTGCATAAATCAGGTATTAAAATCAGTGAGAAAACAGTGGGGCGTTATATGAAGGAGATGGGGTTAAGTGCGATCCCTAAAGAACGATTTGTCGTCACGACTGATTCCAACCAGTCCGAACCTATTTATCCAAACCTGTTAAACCGGAAGTTTTATCCGACCAGGCCTGATCTTGTATGGGTTACAGACATCACTTACATTTGGACCACAGAGGGCTGGTTGTATTTATCCACCGTTATGGATTTATTTTCACGGAGAATCGTTGGTTGGAACATGGATAAGACAATGACAAAAGAGTTATGTTTAGTGGCTCTAGATCGGGCTTTAACCCTTCGAAAGCCTTCCGGCCCACTCATTCATCATTCGGACCGGGGAAGCCAGTATGCATCAAATGATTATACAGCGCAACTGAAAGAAAATAATATTATCATTAGTATGAGCCGCAAAGGAAACTGTTATGACAACGCATGTATTGAGTCCTTTCATGCATCTCTAAAGAAAGAGTTCGTCTATCGCACGAAGTTTAGTACCAGAGAACAAGCTAAAAAAGAGATTTGGAAATTTATTATGAGCTTTTATAACGAGAGAAGAAGTCACTCTACACTGGGTTATGTTTCGCCAAATGAATATGAAAGAATGTACGGTTATTCGGCACATAGGAAAGTTGCATAAAGGTGATACAACCATAGATGGGCAAGCGGGCCAAATAAGCAACTTTATATGGAGAAGGGGGTATGCTAGCCTTGATTGGCAGGCCAAGTTTTTAATACCTGCCTGTTTGGCAACAGATGCATACCCACAGAGGCTCCATGTCAAGTTGCGGGATTTCTGCACGCTCACCTCTCTCGCTTGTGGCTCTAAAATGACTCACATGTAATCGAAACAAAATGGAGAGGAAAATATCCTCTCTCATCGACAAGGCTGAGATAGGTATCTCTTAGAAAGAATTCTCTTTTCTATTTGTCCATTTTCTTGACAGAAGTCCACGATACCCTAGCCTGAGGGCGATATCCCACATGATTCAGGCGATGCTCTCCGGCATGAAGGCAATATAAGCACACTTCAAGCAATACCGTCTATTGTTTTCCAATTTTATCAAATTAATGTATGATAATAATTAAAATTAAAAAGGATACAATAGCAGTGTGTATATGCTTTTTTACATAGAAGGAAGTGAAAAAATGATAGCGAGTGATAATGCAGCAGTGCGATTTAATCAAGTGAATTACTCCACGGAGGGTTTACATATTCTAAAGAACATCAGTGGTTCGTTTACAGAAGGCAGCATCACAACAATTGTCGGCCCTTCAGGTGCTGGAAAGACGACATTGTTCCGATTATGTAATGGTCTGAAGTCACCGGATTCTGGTGAAATATATATTCATGATAAAAATATTAATAGCTATGAACCGGTGGAATTGCGCCGGCATGTCGGGATTGCCTTGCAGAATGCAGCAATGATAGGTGGCAGTGTCTTGAAAAATCTAACACTACCTTTAGAATTGCAAGGAAAGCAGCTGGCTAGAGAGGATGCTGAAGAATTAATGCATATCGTAGGGTTGAATAAAGATATGTTGCAGAGAAACTCCAAGGATTTGTCCGGCGGCCAGCGCCAAAAACTATCCATCGCCCGAACACTCGTAAATCGGCCAAAAATCTTATTGCTTGATGAGATTACATCTTCGCTCGACCGTGTTTCCCAACAGGATATTGAAGACCTCATCGTGAGAATCAAACAGCAATTCGGAACAACCATTATTTGGATTACCCATAATCTGCAGCAGGCTCGAACAATCGGTGACTATACATGGGTGATGATGGAAGGTGAAGTCATCGAAACAGGAACAAGCGATTTGCTGGACGACCCTGAAAATGACAAAGTAAAACGGTTTGTAAAGGGGGAAGTCGAATGAGCTTTCTTACCTTAACTATTACACTTATTTTTGTACTCATCCCACTTATATTATCCAAAACGCTTAAGCTTGGACTCGAGAAAGATACCATCATTGCAACCGTTCGTTCCATCATACAACTACTGGCTGTCGGATATATCCTTCAGTTTGTATTTGATGCTGAAAACTCCATTTATATGATATTGATGATCTTACTCATGATTGCTGCGGCCACACAGAACGCCCGAAAAAAGGGCGTATCCATTAAAGGGATCACGTGGAAACTTGTTGTTACCTTTGTTTTTGTTGAATTACTGACACAAAGCATCTTGCTCGGTTTACATATCACACCACCGACGCCTCAATATATCATCCCAATCAGTGGTATGGTGATTGGAAACTCCATGGTGCTTGGTATTCTGTTTCTCAACCGATTCACAGCGGAAATGGAATCACGTCAGGAGCAAATAGAACTTATCCTGTCACTGGGCGGCACACCAAAACAGGCAGTGCATACACAGCTTATCACTTCCATCAAAGCAAGTACGATTCCGACAATTGAAAGCCAGAAAACCATTGGGCTTGTCCAGTTGCCAGGAATGATGAGTGGGCAAATTATTGCGGGAGCAGATCCTGTTCAAGCGGTTTTATTCCAATTACTCATTTTATTCCTCTTGCTGACAACTGCTGTAGTGACTAGCATCATGTTGGGCTATTTATCATTCCCGACCCTTTTTAATCAGCGCATGCAATTTTTAGGGGAGAATCTTGAAAGCTCGGAATAGAAAATAGAGGCTCATCAGTGAATGGTGAGCCTTTCCCGTTTATTTCCAGCAGTCTTTCTTGCACAGGATTTCTCCCTTTAAACCATTCTTCTCCCTCTCATCCCTTTTATTTTTTTGGTATTTTATAAATAATTCCTTTTATACATAATATTAATAGTATCCCCCTACAATGTTAGCATTTTAAACGTAAATCGTATAAACTTGAGCGCTTATCTCATACTAACAATATATTAGTATAAACCAATAAATCTGTAGTAAGGAGTAGAAAATGTATAAGGATATACGAAACCGCACCCAACATCGCGGGATTCCTTTACCTGATGGTCCATGGATAATGACACAAAAGTGGGATCATTTGTTATTCATTCATTTGCCTGTCCCTCCTGAGATAATGAAGAAACATATCCCTCAAAGCGTGGACCTGGATATCTATGATGGAATGGCTTGGCTAACCATACTTCCATTCAAATTAAATGACATGCGTTTTCGCAAAACACCACCTATTCCTTTCGCGAAGTCTTTTTTAGAACTGAATGTACGGACCTATGTGAAACGAAAAGGAATACCTGGAATTTATTTTTTTAGTTTGGATGCCGAAAAAATTTTTGCTGTTGCGGGTGGAAGAATAGCCACATTACCTTATTTTCATGCAAAAATGAAGATGAAAAAAAGCGAAGATACCTTTCATTACAGCAGTATGCGCTATGGAAAATCAGAAGCTATATTTAAAGGAAGCTACCGGCCAACTTCTGAAGCTTATTATCCGAAAAAAGGAAGTCTTTCCCACTGGCTCCTGGAAAGATATTATTTATATTCGTATAGGAATAACGCTCTGTTTCAAGGGGGTATTCATCATAGACAATGGAAAATTCATGATGTAGAAGCTTCTATTACGAGACAAAACTTAACCCCATTTTTGCCTGATACTGTTTTTAATAGTAAACCACTGCTTCATTATGCTGCCACCAGGCGGGTTTTATTATGGCCAATAAGAAAAGTTGATTAACAGATCATTTCCTTAACTATGTTAGGAAGTGATCTGTTAACTTTTTAGTGGAATCACTGCGTTTAGCTTTTTAATAACTTCTTTGTTTCATATGCATATCAAAGTCACTCTCTTTCTTATTCTTTCTTGGCCCTATGAAGATAGCCAACATGCCAACTAATCCATAAATTATAAAAGAAGTAGCATAGCCCCATGTTCCAATAAACCATCCAGCAAGTAATGAACCTAATGCTTGTCCTACTGCCAAAAGTAAGAATGGAATGCTAATACCTAATGATGCATTTGTAATAAATACACGGATTCCCCAGACAAGAAGAACTCCGGTTAAAAATATATAGGAGCTACCGAAAATTCCGGCCGATAAGTAAGAGATTAACCAATTTCCAGGTGTAAAAGATAGAATAATCGATGCTGAAGCAATTGACAAACTCCCTAATTTATAAGCAACAGACAGTCCCCACCTTTCAACGAGAGAACCAGAAAACCCTCCCAGTACACCAAATAATCCGATAATTACCCAAAATCCGGAAAGCTGCCAATCACTGTATTCACCAGCCACTTCAATAAAAGATCTGGAAAAGGTCCAAAAGGCTGCCGTAGAAATCCCCAAGATAAGAGATGCCAAAATCAACGAAGTGACTCCTTTTACTCCTCGTACAGAGAGGTTTCCTTTTTTAAACATCAAATTCGAACTCTTCCCGACTTTGGGAATCGCTCGGAAATTCCATATCAATATAAGAAATGTCAAGACAGCATAAATCAAATACGTCAGTCTCCAATTCGGTGTTAATAAAATCGCTCCTAATCCAGTAAGGGCTATGCCAAAACTTGTTCCTGAATTGACCCATGTATTCGCCTTTCCTTGCCTAGCCTCTTTAATCCAAAGCGATATGGCAGCGCCATAAGGTGGAGATACCAGACCTGTACTTCCACCAGCAAGTAACACTCCAAACGCAAGCACCCATGCATTTGGAGTTATAGACATCAACAGCAATCCAGTAAAAGCAGATACACCGGCTGAGATAATCATCCTTCGTGGTCCTTCTTTTGTAGTAATCACAGTGGATAGGACAATCGTGAAGCAATAGGCCAAATAAAATAATGATGAGATTATCCCTGCTACATAATCAGACATTTCAAGTGATTCACTTATCTCAGGAAGGAGTAATCCAAAACTAAACCTCGCTAAACCATAAGTGACAGCAATCATGGCAACTCCAGGCAGAACCAACTTTGAAAATTGCATCGTATTCATCCTAACTTTTAATTATATAGAACGACCTTTCTAATTTTTAGGTAAAAAAATTACGATGTATGTTGGACAAGTACCATCGCAATCGCAATCGAATATTTTGTCGCCTTCTCTGCGCCAATCAATGTCGTCATGGAAGTAGTTCCTTCAAGCAGCAATGTAAATTGATTAGCTAAATCTCGTTCGTTATCTTTACCTTTCCTTTGAGCCAATAGTTGAAAATATTTAAGCAATTTTGATTTATGCCCTCTTGCAATGTTTTCAATCTCATTATCAGTTCCCGCATAGTCTTCTATTGCTCTTAAAAACATATCTCCTTTGTAGGATTGTTCTTTTAACCAACGGCCGTGAGCTCGGACAGCAAGAATGAAAGGGGAATCTGAATCCATTTCTACATGTGAATCCAAATATGACCAATAGCGTTCTTCCCGCTGCCTAAGTACTTCTTCGACCAAATTATCCTTGGAAGGAAAATGATTATATAGCGTCATCGTTGCTACATTCGCTTCACTGATGATTTGTTTCAATCCTACTCCACGAAATCCATGCTCATAAAATAACTGTTCAGCTACTTTAAGTAATGTATCTTTTTTTATAGATCTACTCATATCATTCACTTCTCTTTCAATTATATAGAACGACCTTTCTATTACAAGTTTATCAATCCCTCGAACTAATCGTCAACTTTTTTTATCTAAACAAGCTTTCACTAATCACAATGTGACCATCACCTTAACAAAAAATATCCTGATAAGTTACTCCACAACCTGCCCGATTGCTGTATTGAAAGAATCCAGTATATCAACGTAAATGTATCAAACTTTTTTAGCAGGCAGGAAAGCATAAAACTTTCCTACTGCATAAGCGCGGGCTTTAGCCGCTCACCATTAAACGCTTGGGGAACACCTAGTTTTCCAATAATCTACTTTTTCTCTTGGAATGTTTAATTATTACTCTTCTGTGTCCATTTCTTTTTCTTTCGCACATTATTGACCCATGCTCTATCCTCATCCATCATTTTTTTGGCAGCAAAAATGGTCAAGAACTGTACAACAATGATTGGTATCCCCATAAGGCCAGATAGTACTTCTAGCGGTGCCAATCCGCCTATTCGCATTAATAATAATGCAAGAACAGTGATAATTGCAGCGACAATCAGCCGCAGATTTCTGGATGGCTCCGATTTACTCATATTTTTCGTTCCTGCATAGCTGGCAATGGTATATGTTGTTGAATCCAATGTAGTGATCATGAAAATCATAGCAATGGTGACAAACATTACCAGAGCAATAATAGCTAAAGGCATGGAACTCAATATTGCCGGTATAGCAGCCATCGCGTCATTCTGAATAATCTCCAGTACAGGAACTTCTCCCGTAAGATACCTGTGTACACCAAGACCGCCAAGGACAGCTGTTGCACCCCAGGATATTAGCATTGGAGCTAATAAATAGGTTAGAATCATTTCCCTTATCGTTCTTCCTCGGGATATTGTTGCAGCGAAAACACTGTGCAGCATTGCCCATGTAGCATTATAGGCAAACCAGAACACGGTATTGCTTTCGATATGTGTGGTTTCTCCCATGTTCACAGAATTTGTATAAAGGGATATATCAACATAATGCATGATAAGAAAACCAACAGTGTCTGTGAAATAATTAAGGATGAATACCCCTGGACCTGCTACCATGATGAATATAGCAAACAAACCTGCAAGGTACATATTTAACGTACTTAATTTCTTTATTCCTCTTTCAATACCCAAATAGGCACTGATAGAGAATAAAAGTACCCATACAACTGTCACAATCAATGTTAAGCCAAATGTGATTTCAATATTAAATATTTCTGCCAGACTATAGGTGACAATCGGGGTCCCTAACCCTAACGTAACAGCGGCACCTGCAAGGATACTGATTAGAAAAATAACATCCAATATTTTACCACCGATACCATCCGTAAACTTATCTCCAAAAATACTCCGGCAAGCTTCGGAAATTCGCATAAGCGGTTTCTTCCTAACGTGCACGAGATATCCCATTGCAGGAGCAGCCATCACGAAAATGGCAAAGGTTTGAAAGCTCCACAAGAACATACTATAGGCGTTTCCCCACAGCAACGCCTGGGCTGATTGTGCCTCTACACCAAAAGGGGGATCTACTGCAACATTGGCCCATTCAGTCATCCCTGTCCGCATGATGGTGGACCCCAGCCCCATGGCGATTAGAATCGAGGAATATTCAAAAAGCGTGAACCTTGGTTTCTCCATCGGGTCACCTAAAACAACATCCCCATATTTGGAAAATGATAAATAAAGTCCGGCGGCAACCATTAAAATGGCATACCATAGATACCCCCAGTTAAACATCTCAACAATTTGATTAAATATGGTATTTAATAATTCTAAGGATTCATCTTCATACATCGCAAAAGGAATACAAATTGCGATGATAATAAGTAAAGATGGGGCAAATATTCTATGGTCTATTAGCCTTCTTTTGCTCGATCCTTTGCTTTTTTTGCCCATTTCTATCTAAACCTCCAATTATTTATAACGATATAAAAGTAGATATATAGTAAGTTTAACAACTTCTCTCGGCTATATACTCTACTTATTTACCACGTTTTTAATTTTATAAACGTAGGATAAACATAAGAAACCAACATAGCGGCTACGAGCAGGTTGCCACCAAGGTAAAAATCGAGATATAGGCGGTTTATAGGTTTCCATACTGTGATTTTAAAATAAAATATACCGTCCAGTATTCTTCAACCTGGACGGTATTTGTTCCTTTGTAATATGAAAATAAACATTCTAGAACATGAGGCCCCCTAGATAGAGAACGCTTCTATCTAGGGGGCCTTTTTTCTTAGTAAAGCTAACTATAGACTATTTTTACTTAAAGGATCTTCTTCAGTCTTTCTAAAATTCGGCTTCCGCTTTTCTTTAAACGCTTGAACTCCTTCTTGATGATCTTCTGTGGATACGACTGTGGCCTGGGTGATACGTTCCTGTTCAAGAATTTCATCCAGGCTGGAAGTAAGGGATTGGTCGGCAATCTTTTTTATAAACCCATTCACTTTTACAGGACCATCTGCTATTTTTGCGGCAAACATCTTTACCTTCACATCAAAGTCTTCTAATGGATAAACATGATTAACAATACCTAAAGAGCTAGCTTCTTCAGCCGTGATTGGCTCTGCACTGAATAACAGCTCTTTCGCCCGGTATGGACCGATTAACCTTGGTAGAAAAAACAACCCACCTCCGTCGGAAATTAAGCCAACTTTGGAAAAACTCAATACAAATTTACTCCCTTCTGCGGCCAGGATCATATCACATGCTAACGCAAGGTTAAACCCTGCACCTGCAGCAAACCCATGTACAGCAGCAATAATTGGTTTTTCCAAATCTCTCATCGATTGAACTAACTCATTTAACTCTCCAATATGTTCATACGTTTCTAAGGCGTCACCCGTACCCATTGTCTTAACATCCCCGCCCGCACTGAATGAACGACCTGCACCCGCAATGGTAACGACACGAATCGTTTCATCATATTTAGCCTTTTTAATAGCTTCTTTTAGTCCCGTAATCATCTCTGGACTAAATGCATTCAAACTATCCGGTCGATTCAAAGAAAGGTGCATTACACCATCATTAATCTTGGTTAACAAATGCTTGTTTTCTGTCTGCTTCATTCTTAATTCTCCTCCTTTTCTATGCCTCCTGTTATATAAACATCTCCATCTCCAGCATTAATCGCCTGTTTAGCCAGGTTAATAGCATTGATCCCAGAACCACATTGACGATCAATCGTAAGCAGGTATATCTGTAGACAATCCTGTCTGTAAAGTGGTTAATCTGGCGATGTTTCCTCCACCGCTTAACACATTTCCCATAATCACATCATCGATTAACTGTGGATCAACTGTTGCCCGTTTAACCGCTTCCTTTATAACTTCAGCCCCAAAAACATGTGCCGGAACAGATGCTAGAGCACTCCCTTGTCTTCCTATCGGCGTTCGAACGGCTGATACGATAACAGCATCTCTTTTCATAAATTCATCCACTCCCCTATTAATACTTTTTATAGTGAACTTTTCCTTTAATAACTTCTTTTCCATTCTGATTCACAGCCATCACATTAAAATCCATATGCGTTTCACTGGTATCATGCAATATTGCTTTAAGTGTAATCACATCCTCAAGAAAAACCATTCCTGAAAACCTTATGGTATAACCTTGAATAAATCCGTCTTCCAAATAGGGAGTGAAAAGTTTAGACAAGTTTCCCATCGTCCACATTCCATGGGCAATAATGCCGGGTAGCCCTGCCTTTTCCGCTTCTTTATCAATCGTATGGATAGGGTTAAAATCACCAGAAGCACCAGCGTATTTAATCAAATCAATTCTGGATACAGGGTCAAGTGTCTCATCAATTTGATTACCTATTTGTAAATCCATTAAATGTTTCATCTGACCAATTCCTTTCTTACAGCTTCTGTTATAATGACAACTTGCTTCTCCGTAAATATGTTTTTTCCTTGTGTATCCTCACCATATCTTTCCAGGATAATAAATCCCATTAAGCCATTGCCACCGTTTTTCTCGTAGTAATCTGCCACCTTTGTATAACAATATAATGTTTCACCTACCAACAGAGGTCTTTCATAATGATAGGTTTGCTCTCCATGAATCAACCCTTTATTGGGTAGGTATAACTCATCAATCTCCCCATACTCAAAGACACGCGGAAACGTTGGTGGTGCAATGTTTTGTCCAAATCTTGACTGCTCCCCAAATGCTTCGTCCACAAATATAGGATGTGAATCACCGATGGATTCAGCAAACCTTCTTACCATACCTCGCTCCACAATATTTTTAACTTTATCGGAACATTTCCCTATCACTTCGTTAAACATATCTGCATCCCCTTTATGCTTTAATAGATTTAATCTTTTGGTCCGCCGGCAACATAGATTACCTGCCCATTAACAAATGAAGACGTCTCATCAGCAAAAAAAGCAACCGCATTAGCAATATCGGCGGGTTTTCCACTTCTGCCAACCGGGATCGTGTTGACATTGGCTTTTACCAGTTCTTCAAAAGGAACTCCGATCCGATCAGCTGTTTCTTTCGTCATTTCCGTTTCAATAAAACCTGGTGCAACCGCATTTACCGTGATTCCAAATTTACCTAGTTCAATGGCGAGTGTTTTAGTTAGACCTTGCAACCCTGCTTTAGCCGTCGCATAGTTGGCTTGTCCACGGTTACCAAGTGCCGATGTAGATGATGTGTTAATAATTCTTCCATATTTATTGTCTACCATGTATTTTTGTGCTGCGCGGGCAGCATGAAATGATCCATTTAAATGGACATCCATTACTTGCTGCCAGTCACTATCTGTCATTTTAAATAACAGATTGTCCCGAATAACTCCTGCATTATTTACTAGAATATCCAGGGATCCGAATGTTTCAACGGTCTCTTTCATTACTTCTTCTACTTCCTCCGCATTAGCAACATTGGCAGGTTTCGCAAGAATTTCATAGCCTTGATCCTTAAATTCCTTTTCCGTCTGACTGAGGGCCTCTTCATTAATATCAATAATCGTCACTTTTGCTCCTTCTTCAGCAAATTGCCTGGCGACCCCTTTACCTATTCCGCGACTACCACCTGTTACAAAAGCCACTTTTGATTCAAATCTCTTTGCCACGATAAATTCCTCCTGAATTTTTTAAATGTTGTCCTCTAAATAAATTGGCCTATTTTAACGTTACCTTTTAATAGATTTCTGGAAATAATTATCCGCTGAATTTCATCGGTACCATCGTATATTCTCCATAGTCTTGCTTCACGGTACCAGCGTTCAATTGGCAATTCTCTTGTATACCCCATTCCACCATGAATTTGCATAACACGGTCTACTACTCTATTTCCCATATTAGACCCGTATAACTTGGCCATTGATGCTAAATGACGGTTGTCTTCTCCCTGATCGAGCGTGAACGCCGCATTTAGTACCATCCATTTTGCTGCTTCAATTTCAACTGCTGAGTCGGCGATTTGCCACTGAATTGCTTGACGGTCCGCAATTGGTTTACCAAATGTTTCACGCTCTTTGGAATAATCAATGGCCATTTGCAATAACCGCTCAGCGGAGCCAACTGCTGTTGCACCTACAACCCATCTTGCAAAACCGATCCACTCTAAGCCAAGATTATAACCACCATGTAACTCTCCTAAAATATTTTCCTCCGGGACTCGGACATTATCAAAAACAAGTCCTGCTGGTCCCCATTCTCCCATTGTATGAATATATTCGGATTTCCATCCCATATCCCGATCGACAATAAAACAAGTAACACCATCTCTTCCGGTACGTTCGTGACTGTCTTTATCTGTTACAGCAATTACCATTACAAAGTCAGCTTCGTTCCCACCCGTAATAAATGTCTTTTCTCCATTGATAACCCATTCATTTCCGTCTTTCACAGCTGTCGTTGTTATATTTTGTGTATCAGATCCTGCACCAGGTTCTGTCATTGCAAAACAGGATTTCTTATCACCATTAATCGTTGGTATTAAATATTTTTCCTTCTGTTCTTCGTTCCCATAATAAAGAATATTATCCGCTGATCCCCCGAATTCAAACGGAACAAATGTCTTTGAAACTTCCATTAAAACGATAGCCAGCATCATTTGACCAATTTCTGCTCCACCATAATCAGCAGGTGTATTAATCCCCCAAAAGCCGGATTGTTTGGCTTTCTGTTGAAGATCTTTCATTTTTTCCTGTGACAGGCTTGGTTTACCCTCCCTTTCATTTCGTAATACCTCGTTTTCTAATGGCATTAATTCCTTTTCCACGAATTTTCGGATTGTTTGCTGTACCATTTTTTGCTCATCTGTTAAACGTAAATGCATGTTATCCACTCCTGTTCTTTTCTATCATATTATTTATACTAACTAGTAAGTATGTTAAATGGGGAGAAACGGAAGGAAAAATTGTGAAAGCAGCTATTCCTTCCTTTTCATGTATAATCCGGTAACACTGTCAGTCATTTCTATCATAAAATTGATGGGTTACTAATTGTTGGAAGACAGATCCATAGTTTTCCCCTCACATTTTAAGTAAGATGCCGCTTTTCAATCTGTAAAAATGTTGTACAAATCATTCAGCGAAGGCCTATTTTTAAATATTCAGCGTACCTCCATCAATAACAAGCGTTTCTCCTGTAATAAACGAGGCCTCATCAGAAGCAAGGAACAAGACTGCATTGGCAACTTCTTCCGGTTTACCGATTCTTCGCAGGACATTTGCAGTAGATAGAATCGGCCACTTATCTGTCTTCTTCCAATCATCAACCATTTTTGTATCAATAATGCCTGGAGCAACAGCATTCACACGTATATGTTTCCTTCCAAACTCTGTTGCCGCCGTTTTGGTAAGTGTGATGACACTACTTTTTGAAGCGGAGTATGCGGATACAAGTTTCTGCCCCTTTATTCCAGCAATACTGGCCGTATTAACGATGGAACTACCCGGCTCCATCAAGGGAATTGCATATTTCATTCCAAGGAACACACCAGTTAGGTTGATATCCATAACTTTCTGCCATTCTTCCAGTGAGACATCCGGTATTTTTTTCTCATCACTGTTCACCCCTGCATTGTTATATAGGATATCAATTCGACTGAATGTATCAATCGTTCTTTTGACCAAATTCCTGACCTCTTCTGGATTGCTCATATCAGTATGAACAAACGCTGCTTTTCCACCCTTTGCTATAATCGTATTCACCGTTTTTAGCCCAGCCTCTTCGTTGATATCCGATACCATAACCCTGGCTCCTTCTTCTGAAAAACGTAAAGCTGTCGCTCTGCCAATATCTCCACCACCGCCGGTAACGATGGCAACTTTGCTTTCTAACCGCATGTGATCACCCTTTTTGCTAAAAAATATAACCTGGAATATTTATGGAACTACTATGAGTTTTCCATATGTTTTGCGATCTGCCAATACCTCTAAAGCTGCTGGTACATCCTTAAAATCATATTCATGATAAATTAGTGGTTGAACCGATCCTTCTTCATAAAGTCGCATTAAATCATCATGAATTTCACTTACCTTTTCTGGATTTAAACCACGAAATAACCCCCAATGAACACCAACAATGGAATAATTTTTAACCAATGCATGGTTTACTGGAGCATCCGAAATACGCCCACCTGCAAAACCGATAACGAGTATGCGCCCATCAAAGGCAATACATTTTCGTGAACGATCAAACACATCTCCACCTACAGAATCAAAAATTACATCGGCTCCACGCCCGTTCGTTTCCTCTTTTACTATTTTCACAAAATCCTCAGTTGTATAATCAATAGCAACATCGGCTCCAAGGTCTTTGCATAACTGCACCTTTTCTGGTCCTCCGGCAGTTGCAATAATTTTTGCTCCTTTTGCCTTGCCAAGCTGAATAGCGGATGACCCTACTCCCCCGGCACCTGCATGGACTAAGAGGACTTCTCCTTTTTGAATATTACTACGGTGATATAACGCATAATAAGAAGTTTGATAGGTTATAAACATACCTGCCGCTTCACTGGCAGACATTGTATCTGAAACAATATAAACAGATTCCTCAGAAACAGAAACCCATTCTGATAACCCTCCTTGAGGCAGTTTTGGGGTTGCAATGACTCGCTGACCTTCCTTAAGTTGGCACCCTTCCCCAACAGAGCGAATAATTCCTGAGATTTCGGCACCAGGTGTAAAGGGAATAGTTGGCCGTTCCTGATATTTCCCCTGACAAAGTAAAATATCAAAGAAGTTAAGAGAAGAAGCTTCAACTTCTATTAATACTTGTCCTTTTTCAGCATT
Source organism: Virgibacillus ainsalahensis (assembly GCF_055380755.1). Lineage (NCBI taxonomy): Bacteria > Bacillati > Bacillota > Bacilli > Caryophanales > Bacillaceae > Virgibacillus > Virgibacillus ainsalahensis. Next base: position 2,871,844 of record NZ_AP043943.1, read on the forward strand.
GGGGCGGGTTGACTCTTGTAATTTCAATACATCTTTTGGTTCTCCTAATTCTGTCACTTTCCAACTGCGCACCTGTAATTCCTCCTTAACAATGGGATTTCTTTTAATTCATTACTAGAAAGACAGAAATCTTATTTCTTATCTGGATACTAAACGTACAGTATGTTTAAACGTTAATTATGGTATTTCAATCGAGAATAATATGAATTTATTTTTCCACTACTGGTGTACAACCTTAAAAACCTGTTGGCCATTGCAAGATTTCGCTCACTTTTTGATCCATTTTTGGCACAAGCATATTCCAATGTCTGTGATAGAAATTTCCTTGTATCCCTTGGATCAATAACGTCGTCAATCAAATACTTTCCGGCGGCTTTATAAGGCGAACTATCAAAACCCCATGTTTTCAATAATTCCAGCCTCTTTTCCTCCGGATTTATCCCTTCAGTATTATTAACTATCATTGATGCTTGAAATTCGGTTTCCTTTTTTCAATAAATGCGTCTACTCCTTCTTTAACATCTTCTGTCTGGAAAACTTCTTCAAAAAGTGCCGCTTCATTTTCGATCCCTGCTTCTAAATTCATCTCCAGCCCTTGATCAACGGCCTGTTTAATCCTTGATAAAGCCTGTAGTGACTTCCCGGCAATCTGTTGAGCCAAACTCATTGCTGCAGTGAATGCTTCTCCTTGTTCAACCACCTGACTTACTAACCCTATTTTCTCCGCTTTTGCCGCTGTAATCGGATTCCCTGTATACATCATTTCTTTTGCTTTTGCTTCACCAACAAGCCTGGGAAGTCGTTGGGTACCAGCTCCTCCAGGAAAGAGCCCCAGTTTAATTTCAGGAAACCCAAGCTGTACCTGCTCTTCTGCAATCCGAATATCGCATGTTAATGCCAATTCACAGCCTCCACCAAATGTAAGCCCATCAAGGACTGCAATCGTCGGCTTTGGTAACTTATCCAGTTCATTCAACATGATATGCATGGACCTTACATCCTTGAGCATATCAGCGTTTCCAATCATTTGTGGAAACTCTTTGATATCCGCTCCAGCCATAAATGCTTTATCCCCAGCTGTTGTTAATAGAATACACACTACTTCTTTATCATCTTTTAATACTGCAGTGATTTCTTTTAACTCTTTTTGCACCTGTTGACTCATCACATTTAATGGTGGATTATCAATCGTAACTGTAGCAATACCTGCCTCTTTTTGATACGTAACAATTTCCCCCACTTATTTCCCCCTCTCATTACATAGCTAATTTAATTGTTTGATTCCTCTTTGATTTTCCGGCGTAAAATTTTTCCGACATTCGTTTTTGGCAATTCTTCTCTAAATTCAATGACCTCTGGTACTTTATATGCCGCCATATTCTTTCGGCAATACGCAATTAACTTCTTTTCATCACGTTGCTTCCCTTCTTTTAACACAACAACTGCTTTTACCGTCTCTCCGCGGTACGGGTCAGGCATACCAACAACCACTGCTTCCTGAACAGAAGAATGTTCATATAGAATTTCTTCAACATCCCGTGGATAAACATTGTACCCACTCGCAATAATCAGGTCTTTTTTTCGATCCACAATGAATAAATAACCATCTTCATCCATATAAGCGATGTCACCTGTATACAACCAACCGTTTCGAAATGTATGGGCAGTTTCTTCCGGCATATTCCAGTAACCTTTCATCACCTGTGGCCCTTTAATAATTACCTCACCTATTTCTCCAGTGGGTAGTTCCTTCGTTCCCTCAGCCAGATCAACAATTTTATAATCGGTAGACGGAACACCAATGCCTACACTACCAGGTTTTCTTATCCCGAAATAAGGATTACAGTGTGTTGTGGGAGAAGTCTCTGAAAGCCCAAATCCTTCTAATATTGTTGCACCGGTTTTCTCTTCAAACGTTCGCAGGATTTCCCCTGGCATTGGAGCACTACCACTGTTACAAATTTTGATACTATCCATATTATACTCGCTTACCTTTGGATGATTAATTAAAGCAATATACATGGTTGGCACTCCTGGAAAAGATGTTGGTTGCACATCTTTAATTGTCTGAAGCACTTCTTCCAAATCAAATCTGGGTAACATAATGCTCATCGCTCCACTGTAAATGGCAAGGTTCATACATGACGTCATTCCATATACGTGAAATAACGGAATCACAGTCAGGAAACGCTCTTTTCCCGGCTCAAGGGCATCTTTAAAATATTCGTTTGACTGCATCACATTTGCTAGCAGATTACGATGTGTAAGCATGGTTCCTTTTGAACGTCCGGTCGTTCCACCCGTGTACTGTAAAATGGCTGTATCCTCACTCGCATTTATAGCAACAGGCTTAGGAGGGGCTGTTGCCTTTTTCAAAAACGTTTCAAAGCCTGTCGCCATACCATCTTCGGTTTCTCTTCCTTCCAAATTAACTTTAATAACATTTTTAATTGATGTATGATCAATAATTTGATTTAAAGCAGGAAGCAGCGGCTCGTAAATAACAATAGATTCGGCACCTGAATCACGTAAAATAAACTCCAATTCTTTTCCGATGAGCATCGGATTGATCTGTGTTACAATTCCACCTGCCTGTAAAGCTCCATAATAACTAATGACATATTGTGGGCAATTCGGCAGCATAATTGCCACCCTGTCCCCTTTCTTTATCCCTTGCTCCTGAAGAGCTGCAGCAAAAGCATCAATCTGCTTGCCAAGATCTTTATACGTAATCTCTTTCCCATAAAAGTAAATGGCTGATTTTTCTCCATATTTCGCAATCGTTTCATCCAGCATCTCTGTAAGTGATATATCCGGTATTTCCAATTCCTGTTTGATATGTTCCGGGTAATGCTTTAACCAGACTTTGTCCATCGTATCATTCCTCCTTGGAAAATCATTTAAGATAGCGCTTACAAATAAAACGTTGCTTCTATATCATTCCCAGGCACACCCTTCTTCTTTAATGCAGGGATTACATTTTCAAAAACATGTGCAGGATGCCCGTTTAATTACTCCTGGACGGATTCCTGTTTAAAAAATCCTCTAACCACCTCAGCTATTCTTCTGTAATTCTCTCCATAAAATCTTCCCACTGCTTGTAGTTGGAAATTCATCTAGAAACTCAACGATTCGTGGATATTTATTAGATAAGCGGGCAGGCCAAAACTCCAAGTGATTGGTATTCATCATATGTCACCCTTCCTATTTTAATCATTAAAGCACGCTCTAAGGTATTAATATTATCTTTCCTTTTGTCTTTCTCTCCTGAAAAAGTTCATGTACGTGGTTCGCTTCAGCTAATGGGTACGTATTACCGATCGTCAGCTCCAACCTCCCTTGTTCCACATATGTCAGAAGTTCTTGTAAACTGCTTGTGAACAATTTTGGTTTTTTCATGATTTGTGGCAGAAAAAAACCGACTACTGTTTGATTACGTCTCATTAATGATGATGGGTATAATTTTGCCTGTTCCCCACTTGCTACTCCGTAAATAACAAGACGGCCAAAATCCGCTAAACATTTCATTGTTTTATAAAAAACGCTGCCACCAACCATCTCAAGTGCTACATCAACACCTTGGCCATCCGTCAAATCATAAATTTTATTTTCCCATCCATCTTCCGAGTAATTAATAAGATGATCTGCTCCCATCTTTTCAGCAAGTGATAGTTTCTCCGCTGTGCTGGCAGTTGCAATCACTTTTCCTGCACCAAATATTTTTGCCAGCTGAACAGCCAATAAACCGACTCCACCTGACGCTGCATGAATAAGGACGGTCTCGCCTTTTTCCAATCTTCCCATTGTCTTTAAAATGTGGTATGCACTTTGGCCCTGTAAAGGAAGAGCAACAGCCTTTTCAAAAGATACATCTTCTGGAATAGGTATCAACGTTTTTGCAGCAACAACAGCATATTCCGCATAACCTCCCGATTCAATTAATGCAACAACATGCATCCCTTTTTTAATATGATGAACAGCTTCCCCAACCTCTGCTACCACACCGGCGACCTCTGAACCTGGAATGAATGGCAATTCTGTAGGGACGACATACTCCCCTTGACGTCTTGCTGTGTCGGCATAGTTAACACCAACTGCTTTCACTTCAATTAATACATCATTGGCTTCAACTGACGGTGTTTCCATATCTGTATATTTAAGTACATCTGGTCCACCATATTCCTTGAATTGTATGGCTTTCATATTTCGCTTTCCTCCTATGTTTCCTTATTGATTTTTGTCTTTTTCACTTCGATTGTTTTACCATCTACCAATCTAGGGATAATGGATAGTATCCCTTGCTGGTTTATAAATGTGATATCGTCCTGCAGTTCATGACTCACTAGCATTCGTCCAACTCGGGAATCACGCAACACATCTTGATGTGTAACATTTTCATAAAACATTTTTGCGGTTAGTGCACTATCCGTTAAATCAACATGGTCACCATATTCGCTTACAAGCTGCTGGATAAAATACCCTGCGCCGTAGAAATCTTCTATACAGAATTGATTTTGCGAACCAGAACATATAACAATAATCGTTTCATTGTCATATATTTCTGTAATCTCCTCACTTACGGCCTTTCCATTCAACAATGATGCAATATATACCTCTTTTGCGGATGCCGCTTTACGAATGGCAACTGTTCCATTCGTTGTTGACAGCACTACCGTTTTCCCCGCGACATGCTTCTCTAATGCCAATGGGGCTGGACCAAGGAACCCATCAATCGTTTTTCCATCATATTCCCCGACAAGTGAAACATCTTTAGGTGCAAAGTTTTTTGCCTCTTGTAAAGCTTCCGCTTCGTCCATTACAGGAACCACACGCTCTGCTCCATAATCAAGACATGCTGTGATTGTTGAAGTTGCAAGCAGCACGTCAAATACAACTGCGATTTTATTGTTATCCATCTGGAAAGTGTCAATTTCTTCTTTTTTCAATAAGAGATGAATTTTCATCATTTACACACCTTTGGCAGAATGCAATGCATGTTGAATTAAATTCGCAACAGATTCATTGAAGTTAGCGAATCTTGCATCATTGGTCTGCCCATTATGATAGCGGTAATAGATTTGCTGGCAAATTACGGCAAGTTTAAAGTAGGCAAAAGTAAGATAAAAGTGAATAGAAGAAACATCACGCCCGCTTTTCTTCGTATAATCCTCCAAAAACTCCCTTCGCGTAAAAAAACCCTCATTGATCGTTACAGATGGCTTCCCAAGTCCTGTTTTCAACTGCTCCGGGTCATCCGCTTCAACCCAGTAGCTTAAAGCAGCTCCAACATCTGCCAATGGGTCTCCTACCGTTGTCATTTCCCAATCAAACAAACCTGTCATTTCACTAAAATCCTCTGAAAACATGGCATTATTTAACTTATAATCATAGTGGATAATAGTAGGTTCCTGGGACACAGGAATATTACTTTGCAGCCATTTCGTCAATTGGTCAACACCTGGGACATTTTCTGTTTTTGCCCGTTCATATCGCTTAATCCATCCAAACACTTGCCGTTGCATAAAACCATCCGGCTTGGAGAGGTTTACCAACTCCGTCTGATTGTAATCAACCCGGTGCAACTCCACTAATTTATCAACCATTAACTCAGAAATTTTCCTGCCTAATGCCGGATCATATTGTATGCCATCAGGAAACTTTGTATCGATTACCAGTCCTTTTCTACGCTCCATGATAAAAAATGGGCTTCCAACAATTTGTTCATCCTCTGAAAAAATATATGGCTTTGGTGCAGTTGGATATAATGGGTGCATACTGGATAAGATTGTGCTTTCCCGCTTCATATCGTGTGCTTTCGGTGCAACAGGGCCGAGTGGCGGCCTCCTGAGTACCGCCTCCCATGCCCCAACCCGTAACAAATAGGTTAAATTCGAATGACCAGCACCAAATTGTTCAATCTCCATTGTCCCATCAGGGATCCCCGAAATATTTTTCCGTACAAATTGCTGCAATATTTCCTTATTAAGTCCCTCCCCTTCACGTACAGCTATCGTATCGCTAAACGAAGATTTCATTGTTCTTCAGTCCTCCTCACACCAAATGCATATGTTCTTGAAAAAATCATCAGCCCTTGTTACTGACCGGATAGTATGTTTATACTATTCAGAAATTAAATTCCATATTACTATCTGGTTAGATAGTAATTTCTTTTTTCTACTGTATCCCGGCTAAAATCATATCTGAGTAAATTTCCACCAATTCCTCTGGTGAAACTTCTCCTCCTGGATTAAACCAATTATAGCTCCAATTTGTTACTCCCAATATTCCAAACGAAATCATGTCCACTTTTAAATTTTCCTTAAACTGTCCTTGATTTATTCCTTCCTGCAAAACATTTTCAACATTCAAGCGAAACTGCGTCCTTTTTTGTTTAATACTTTCAATATTTTCATTGACTAAATGCCGTACCTCACGAAAGTATACACGAGCGCTTGGACCATTTTTATCAATATCTGTAATTAATAAGTTTATTATTTCAGTTATTTTTTCTTTCGGTGACAAGTTATCATTATTGATTATCCGATTCTGGCGATCTAATAAATGGCTAATATAATCTTGATGAATTTCCATTAACAACTGCTCTTTACTGGAATAATAATAATAGAACGTTCCCTTCGTCACTCCCAATTCGTTGACGATATCCTGGATGGACGTTTGACTAAATCCTTTTTTCTCGAAAAGCAAAATGCTTTGTTTTGTGATTTCATCCTTCATTTGCCTAACCTCGCTTGCTGTAGAGTTATACTATGATAAATTTATCATAACCTCCAGCTTTCATCTATTAATAAGCGTGTGATCCACCATCAACAGCTAAAATATCACCACTAACAAAATCAGATGCTTTTGAGGCTAGAAATAATGCAGCACCTTGCAGATCAGCGTCATTTCCTAGTCGATTTAATGGCGTTCCTTCCAGAATCTTCTCTTCTCCTTTTTCCAGCAGACCCCGGGACATTTTTGTCGGGAAGAACCCCGGTGCAATTGCATTTACATTGATATTGTGCTGTCCCCATTTAACAGCTAAATCCTTTGTAAACGTCATGACTGCTCCCTTACTTGTATTATAACCAATCGTATCCATATACCTTGGATCTGTTCCACCAAACCCAGCAACAGAAGCAATATTGATAATTTTCCCTGCCTTTTGCTTCATCATTGTTTTACCAACTTCCTGACTCATTAGGAATGTTCCGGTTATATTCACATTGATAACCTTTTGCCATGCTTCAAAAGGCATGTCCAGTACAGGTGCCCCCCAAGTAGCCCCGCTATTATTAACCAGAATATCAATGGAACCAAAGTGGCCAAGTGTACCCTCTACAACTTTTTTGACATCATCCGGATTCGATACATCACATGCAAATGCTAATGAATCAACACCAAGTTTCTTTAACTCGTTACTCATTTCTTCACAAGTCTCCAACTTTCTTGAACAGAGGACGACATTTGCGCCTGCTTCCGCGAACCCTTGAGCAATTTGCGCCCCCAGCCCCCTTCCTCCGCCTGTAACAATTGCTGTTTTCCCATCCAATTTGAATAAATCCAGCACACTCATATTAAATTCTCCTCTTTTTTATATTTTCGAAGCTCTAATTTAGCAACTTGTCTGCGGTGTACTTCATCTGGACCATCTGCAAGTCTAAGTGTCCTGGCATTTGCCCAATGATTGGCAAGGGTGAAATCTTCACTTACTCCTGCCCCTCCATGCGCCTGGATTGCGCGATCAATTACTTTTAATGCCATATTTGGGGCAACAACTTTAATCATTGCAATTTCAGTCTTCGCTTCTTTATTACCAACTGTATCCATCATATATGCAGCTTTCAGTGTTAATAACCTTGCTTGTTCAATATCAATTCTTGAGTCGGCGATCCATTCTTGTACAACACCCTGTTCTGCAACCTTTTTACCAAATGCGATTCTGCTTTGTACGCGTTTACATAAATCTTCAAGCGCACGTTCTGCGGCACCGATTAGACGCATACAATGATGAATCCTGCCGGGACCAAGTCTTCCCTGTGCAATAGCAAATCCTTTTCCATCACCCCAAAGCATATTCTCTGCAGGTACACGCACATTGTCATAGATAATTTCCGCATGACCATGTGGTGCATCATCATACCCGAACACTGGAAGCATCCGCTCTATCTTAACACCAGGTGTATCTAACGGAACCAGAATCATCGATTGCTGCTCATGTTTGGCTGCTGTCGGATCAGTTTTCCCCATAACAATTGCAATTTTACAACGTGGATCTCCTGCACCTGATGACCACCATTTCCGTCCATTGATAACATATTCGTCGCCATCGCGAACTATACTTGATTCTATGTTTGTTGCATCGCTGGACGCAACATCAGGCTCTGTCATAGAAAAGCATGAACGGATTTCTCCAGCCAGTAGCGGTTCAAGCCACTCCTTTTTTTGCTTATCCGTCCCATACCGAGCCAAAACCTCCATGTTTCCTGTATCAGGTGCACTACAATTAAACACTTCCGGTCCAATCATAGATCTTCCCATTATTTCACAAAGCGGTGCATACTCCAGGTTGGTCAACCCGGCCCCATATTCGCTTTCCGGCAAAAATAAATTCCATAACCCTTCCGTTTTTGCTTTCTGTTTTAATTCTTCCATAATAGGTGGGATTTGGGTCCACCGGCTTTCCTGCTGGTTCAACTGTTCTTTATAAACTCTCTCATTTGGATATACATTCTCTTCCATAAAGGCAGCAACTTTATTCTGCAATCCTATTACTTTTTCCGAATATGAAAAATCCATTTTACCTTCCCCCTAACAAAGTTTTACCTGAATACCTACTGGATAGTATGTTCATAATATTTATTTAATTATAACAAATTTTCTTGTAAATGCAATACATAATAAAACTAAAAACATCGCACAGATAACTATCTATGCGATGTTGGAACATGTTATATAGTTGGCTAAGGGTTTATTGAAATTCTGCTGGTACTTCAAATAAATCAATCCCCCATGCAACCGGTAAAAAGAAATATACTACGGTTACGATTAAGATAAGGGCAGTGATATTTAACCAGAATCCGTTTTTAACCATTTCGGTTATCTTCAACCTTCCTGTACCATATATTATTGCATTCGGTGGCGTACCCACAGGGAGCATAAAAGCACAGTTTGCTGCCATCGCACATGGAACCATTAATGCATATGGATGTATATTCAGCGCAAGTGCAAGAGAAGCGACTACCGGGATAATCATAGTCCCCGTTGCTGTATTCGACGTAATTTCGGTCAGGAACAAAATGACACCAGCTGCAACAAGCATGATAATAAAAACATTCATTCCTTCAAGTCCTGCCAGCTGACTTCCAATCCAATTTGAAAGGCCTGTCTCTGTAAAACCTGCAGCAATGGCCAGTCCTCCTCCAAACAGAATTAAGATTCCCCATGGAATATCTTTGGAATCCTTCCATTCCATTATTCTGCTTCCCTCTTCCTGTTTAGCTGGGATCAGGAAGAGCAGAATAGTTGCTGCCATTGCAATCATACCATCGCTAATGCCGGGAACATGTACGATATTTTCCCAAATAAATGTACGAGTAATCCACATAAAGGCCGCGAAAATAAAGACAGCTGCCACAGCTTTTTCTTCATAGGAAATTCCCCCAAGCGACTTTCTTTCATGATTGATCTGTTTCTTCCCTCCCGGAAGTTCACTAAAATTTATTTTATAAACGACTTTCGTAAGGTAAAGCCATAAGATTGGAATTAAAATAACAGCAACTGGAACGCCAACCATCATCCAGCCTGCAAAGGAAATTTCTGTGCCAAACATTTCTCCTACTGTAGCTGCGAGTATACTGAGAGGAGGTGTTCCAATCAACGTTCCGAGACCACCAATGGTTGCGGCATACCCTATACCGAAAATAACCGCTTTTTCAAATTTCGGTATCTCCTTTGCATATTCACCTTTCTCCAACGAACTGGATGCCTGATGTACAATCGCCAGCCCCATTGGAATCAGCATCATTGTAGCTGCCGTGTTGGAAACCCACATGGATAGAAAAGCAGTAGCTACCATGAAACCCAATACAATTCGCTGTGGACTTGTACCAATTACAGAGATAATCGATAATGCAATTCGTTTATGAAGATTCCACTTTTCCATCGCTGTAGCAATAAAAAATCCACCTAAGAACAAGAAAATAATATCATTTCCATAGGATGAAACAACGGTATCTCCATCTAGTGCCCCGGTAATCGGAAGCAAAATAATAGGTAAGAGCGAAGTTACCGCAATTGGCACTGGCTCTGTAATCCACCAGGTAGCGACCCACAACGTCACAGCAAGAACCGCCCTAGCCTCAATATTTAAACCTTCCGGCTGAAAAAATAATAATGTTAGTAAAAATAACAAAGGCCCCAGGATTAGCCCCACTTTCTGAGCAGGTTTAAAGGAGGGTTTCTTCTTATAACTATTATTTCCACCACTTGGAATGGAATAACTATCTTTTTCACGTTTTTCTGATGTCGTAGAGCCCGTACCACTTCCCATCTTAGAAAAAGTTAATATCTTTTTTGTATTCTCATGTGAACGCCAAAGCCGCCCCCAAAAGGCTGCTATATTTCCAGTTTTTTGTGACATATTACCACTACCCCTTTGCAATATATTGTCAGCGCTTACAAAGAGTTTAGGCTATAGATTTCTTTCTGTGTACCTTTTGAAATTATTTCAACCCTTTTGTAAGTAAAAAAAGCAAAGGGCAGAGGTCATTTTTCTGACTCTGCCACTAAAGAATGAATGAGTTGAATACGCTCAGGTTTTAATTGATAACGATGCAAAGGACGTCCTGTTTCCTGATACAATATCTCTACTTGCAAGACATCCTGACCTGTCAGGTATTTTAAATACTTGCTTATCGATACTCTGGATATCCCTGTTTCATCAGCTATTTCCGCAGTAGAAAAGGGGCGGCTTTCCCACTTCACAATCTGCCTGGCGATTTTGGCAAGTGTAGGTGCGGTCAGACCCTTAGGTAGATGATCCCCACGTGAATCAGAACGATACTTTTTCAAAAGAAAGGCATCCAAGTCTTCCTGTTGTACTTCTCGTCCGTCTTCCATACGTTCAAATTTCTGCTGATATTTCAGCAATGCTTCTTTAAACCGTTCAAAATCAAATGGTTTAATTAAATAATCAAATGCCCCATAACGTAAAGCTCTTTGAATCGAGGCTTGATCATTTGCAGCTGTTATGACAATAACATCAACATTTAAACCAGCATTCCTTATCTCCACCAGCAAATCAAGACCATTACTGTTAGCCATATAAATATCCAATAAAACAAGGTTCACCTCATTATTATTTAGAAAATCCCACCCAGTCAAAATATCATGCGCCATACCAGCAGTTGTAAACCCTGTTACTTCTTCAAGGTATATCCGATTGAACTTCGCCACCATTGGATCATCTTCTACAATTAATACGTTTATCATATATTGTCACCTTCATATGGAATTATTACATCAAACACGGTTCCTTCGCCTTTTTCAGAGTAAACTTCAAGTGTTCCTCCCAATTCATCCAGGGCTTTTTTTGTTAAGAATAATCCGTATCCGCGATTGCTCCCCTTTGTGGAGAGACCTTTATTAAAAATCGTTTCTTTTTCGAATGGTGTTAAACCTGGTCCATTGTCCTGAATGGTAAAATGAAATTGCTTATTTATATGGTTAATTGTAATAAGAACACACCGATCAAGCTGGTGTGCCACAGCATCATTTGCATTATCCATTAGGTTTCCTATCATTGTTATGATAGCTTGTACTTTTTCTGTATTCCCTAACACTGGCAATTGCCGGTCTCCATTGACTTCGATGTCAACTCCATTTTCTCTGAACTGACTCAACTTGTTATGGATATAACCTGCCAATACTGGATCCTTCACAAGTCGGGAAACTGCCCCAATTTCGCTGTGATAATTATCAGAAAGATGGTCAATATATTTTTCCAGCTCCTTATACGACTCGGTATGCACCATTGCTGAGATGACATGCAATTTGTTCATAAATTCATGAGTTTGTGCCCGAAGTGTATCTGCATAAGTTCTGGCCTCCGTTAACTGCTCGACCAATGAGGTAAGCTCCGATTTATCCCGAAATGTGGCAATTGTACCTGCCATATGATTATTGACAATAATGGGCCTAGTATTAACAACGATATTAATACCGTTAAGACTAAGCTCCTGATCATATTCAATATTTTGATCCAGCAACACCTGTTTCAAATCAGAATTTGGCAAATAGCTTTCCAGCTGCTGACCGACAGGATTTTTTGAAAGTTCTGCGCGATCAAATAAATCCATGGCGTTATTGTTGGCAACGACAATTTCATTCTGCTTATTAATGGCAATAATACCTTCTCTTACAGATGCAAGCATGGCATCTCGTTCTTGTAATAACTGTCCAATTTCCTGTGGCTCAAGCCCGTGTAATGTACGCTTAACTCGACCTGATAGAAAAAAAGCTCCAATTGCTCCGATAATCAAACCAGCAGCAGTTCCTGTATAAACCATAGCCTGACTTCTAAAAACGGATTCATTTACATTGTCCAGCAATATCCCGACCGCTACTACACCGACTTGCTTATTTTCATTCCATACTGGAATAAATGCGCGCATTGATTTACCAAGTGTTCCTTCCGCGATGGACGTATATCTCTCTCCCCCAAAAGCACGATCCTCATCATTTCCTACAAAATATTCTCCGATTCTTTTTTCAACAGGATGGGAGCGACGGATATGTTGATTATCCATAACGACGATATAATCAACATCTGTATCCTCCTGTACCGCTTTCGTATAAGACTGTATCTCTCCTGAATTATCCGGATCTGTTAATTTTTCGGTAACAAGCTGGGATTGGCTCACAGTACTTGCAATATTCATCACCTTTTCCCTCTCATTTTCTCTAGTGCTATCAGCTGTTTCACTTGCGATTAGGAGACTTGTAACTGCTAATGCAACACTTAATACCCCTATAATTAACAGTATAATCCTTGTCTGCAATCGAATCGGCTTTCTATTTCTAAAAAGTTCTTTCATTGAATCTCCTTCTAAACTCTATATTTTTACTTAAGCAAATGCCCAGCTGTTAACTTCCTTATATTGTCTATCCCATTATTATGTTCTTTACTCGATACAGGGAAAATTATAGCATATAAATATGTTGGTGAAATTAAAAACAAAGCAGGCGTAAAACAAAATCCTTTGTCATTTATTAATTTTCCGAATTTATTGATCTTTGATGCTTTCTTTACCCCTTTCAAATCAGCTTTCATCACAATTTCACTTACTTCCTCTCAGATTCAATTAATAGGCATACACACATTTTTTCTTTCCAGCATAGCCTATACTAAAATGTCTTGGAGGGATGTTTGTGAAAGCCGAACGAAAAAATGGTTCAAAAAATCCCCAAAGTCGATCGAGATGGCATCTCTTTGAGATCATTGGTGTTTCAATTGTTTTTATTGCACTTGGGCTGCTTTTCCTGGCGCCTGATTCACTTTCTCAACTATTCGATACCATCATCAGTGAGGTAAAACCAGTTGTGGTAGATACCTTTTTGACAGGGGAAGTTGGAATTGCTGTTATTGTCAGTGTTATTGTAGGACGAATCTTGGAACGCCTTGGTTTCACAGATGGGCTCATCCGTCTTATTGTTCCGATTATGCAATTGTTTAAAATAAATCCAGTCGTTATTATTCCGAGTGCCTATAATATTCTTGGTGACATCAACGCTGCAGGTAAAATTGCTGGTCCAATCCTTGTAAAAGCAAACGCGACAAAAGCAGAGCAAAAGATAGCTGTCGCAACCATGATCCAATCTCCTCAGTCTTTCGCTACATTTGTATTAGGGCTCATCGCATTATCGGTATTTGAAATAGATGCATTTTTACTCATTCTATTATCCATTTTCGCTCCTTTAATTATTGTACCTTTCCTCTTATCAAGAACCATTTATCGTGACACAAATAAAGTTACTTTAGATCAATTACCGCGTTTCACACCAAGAACAACATTTTTAAATACCATCTTTGCTTCAGCGAAGGAAGGAACAAGTTTACTGCTATTAACCATTATCCCAGCTGTTACAGTCGTATTTATCCTCATTGGTATTCTAAATTTCGCGGGTGTATGGGAGACGCTTGAAGCAAGCATGGCATCCATCTTCTCCCTGCTTAGTATCGAGCCTGACTCCGGAATCGTTTCATTTCTCGTTGCCCCCACATTAGCGGTAGCTCAAATGGCTGATTTAGTTACTACTATTGATCCAAGGTTAATCGTTGGTGGTTTCGTATTAGCAAATTCAGGACTTCCTGTTTACGTTATTGTAGGCCAGATTCCTGCAATTTGGGCAGAGTCAACCGACCTGCAAGAAAGAGAAGTCATATATGCTGCATTAATCGGTATTGCAATCCGGATTGCAACAGCTTGTCTTCTCGGATATTTCCTTACTCCTTTCCTGGTGGTGTAATAAATGAAAAATGCTTATATAATACGTGCTGGAAAGTTAGTAACAGTAAGCAGTACCGGTACCATTTATAATGGAGCTATGGTAATAAAAGATAAAAAAATAATCGATATTGGAGATTGGCACACACTCCAAAGACAAAACCCTTCTCTTCCTGTAATAGATTATCCGGACCATGTAATCACGCCGGGTTTAGTAGATTGCCATACACATTTATTGGAATTTGCTCCATCCTCCTTGTATCCTATCACACCAGAAATCCATTTCACGGCAGGCAAGACATTACTTTTACACGCCTTGACTTCTGGCATAACAGCAATTGGGGAACAGATATGCGGGCATCCAGAGAGTGTTTTTTCGATTGGAGATTATCGAGATATTGTAAAAGAGTTTCCGATGGATATATCATTTGCTACTACCAGTATATCAATTGGTTTTAATACATTGGCTCATTTTACATCTGTAACTAAGTCAAAAGCTGTTTCTCAATCAGATTTAACTCATCCACAAATAGTGAAAGAAATGGCGATACAAAATGATTACCCAGGTGAGAATCTATTCATCAATGCAACCCCGGCAAACTTTACGGCAGATGAAGTTCCACGTGCAGGAGAAATTATCTATACACTTGAAGAGTTAAAAGAAATAGTCAAGATCTTCCACCAATACGGCAAAGAAATTGGTGTCCATGTTGCCGGTGAAGATGCAATCGAAATGACACTTAAGGCAGGTATCGATATTTTGCATCATGCACACGGTATTACAGAAAATCAGATGGAAAGGGCTAAATCACAAGGTACCAAAATCATTGCAACACCAATGGGCGGAACACATTTAGAACCAAATTCACCAGAAAATATAATGCAATTAGTTGAGAAGAATATTGCTGTCTCCATTGCCACTGATGCATACTTACCACCATACCCCAATGTCGATTGGCTACCTTTTAAAGATCAGGCATTACAAGGTCCAGATGTTCTCATGCAAATCGCCCAACCTGGAATGAAGCTTCTAAAAGCCGGCGGATATGATGAAAATCAAGCACTTTCATTATTAACCGCAAATCCGGCAACAATCTTAGGTAAAGGGAATCGGTTTGGAAGGTTAAAAACAGGCATGGACGCCAACTTTTTAATAACGAACGGAATCCCGGGGTTGGAAATCACGTCTATAGAAGATATTAAAAAGGTTTATTTTCAAGGCAGGTTGGTTGCTGACAGGATGAAGGAAAGTTAACTGAAAAGATAGATTCAATTAGATTACAACTTCTCAAAACAATTGTTGAAAAACTTCATACAGTCATTTGTATCAGAAACAAGTCTAAAACTGATTGCAGATTGTAATACATTTATGATGTTTAAGAGTGATGAAAAGTTGGAGTTGAAAAAACAACATAAAGGCAATTCCTGTAAGAATCGGTTCTGTCCGATTTGTGCATGGAGAAATGTGCGGAAAGAGAATTTATGAGTCGAATTGAAAAACTCCCGACTGAGCATAATAGTATACAGAACATACTATTATGTTTATGATAGTAAAGTTGTCATTTTAATATAGGAGATCGTAGTAAAAATGTTAAAAGCTTATTCTTGGCTGACTTTTTGCGTAATCGTATGGGGAAGTAATTTTGTGTTTGGAAAAATTTTGGTTCAGGATTTCTCTCCAACGTTATTAACATCACTGAGGCTTTTCTTTATTGTATTATTATTAGTCGGCTTATCGTCTTACAAAAGACATATAAAACGTTTAAATAAAACAGAATGGCTAGCAATTTTCTCTTTGGGGATTATTGGTGTATTTATAAATCAATGGTCTTTTTTTGTAGGATTGGAAACAGCCGATCCTACAACATCTGCTCTGGTCCTGGCAACAGCCCCGATTTTAACCGGCTTTTTAGCTGCCATATTCCTGAAAGAGAAATTAACGATTCGTATGCTGTTGGGGTCTGTTTTGGCGATTACGGGAATTTTTCTGGTTGTAACGAAGGGTAGCTTATCCTCTGTATATATTGACAAAGGACTTTTATGGATTGTTGTAACGATGGTAACATTCGCCATCATGATCATAATGACAAGGATGCTTTCCCAACAAATGGATCCACTTACAATTACCCTCTACTCAAATATCGTGGGATTTATTGTATCGGTTCCGTTTGTCTTTATACTGGACAACCCGTTACGAATCGGCGTTACTGTTTTTGACTGGGCTTTACTTATTGGAACTGCCGTTACCGTTCATGGCATAGCTACTCTGATTTGGAATAATAACATTCGGCATGTTGATGCTTCAAAGGCCTCCATATTATCTAATTTAGAACCGTTTGTAGCTATGATTACAGGTTTAATATTACTTTATAAACCAATCACGGGTGTGGAAATAACAGGTTCCCTATTTATAGTGGGAGGAGTCATATTTTCCACCTATCAACGAAAACGGTATACAAGAATGGTAAATCACAAAAAATAATGAGCATGATACTTTTAAAAGAATAGCTGTTAGGAAGTTAAATTCCGGAACAGCTATTCTTTTTCCAATATCATCATATTTTAATGTAATTACTCATTGGTAATGGCGCCTTAGTGGGAGACGAATCCCTTTTTATTAATTCCTGCCAAAAGGAAGCTGGAATTTCCGCTTTCATCGCTGCCAATTCTTCTTCGATGCGGGCGAGTAGAACCAGGAATAGCCGTTGCGGTCGCAGGATGAGTGGTTAAAAATTGAAGAGCAGCCACCTTTAGACTAATCTTGTGAGGTTACGCAATTTCCTCGGAAATACACCCGAATAATGGATTTCAAAAAACATAAGTAAAACTGTCGATATTTCCCGGGAAATGATGAACGAAATTTCACTTCAAATTTATTGAGTGCAAAGAGTGCTGAACGAGCTGAGAGCTGTACTGCTTCCGCTTCACAGATAGTTTTATCAAAAATTGCTCTTAGGAGGATAATTCGTTCCACGGGTTTGGTTGTTTGTCCCGAGCATACCAGTCTTTGTTCATGTCGCGGTGCGCTGTGCATTTTCCAGTCTAGCCGCGGCAACATATGGCCTAAACAATTAAAAAGAGCCAAGCCTTATCTAGACTTAGACTTCATTTTCTCTGTACCATGAAATAAGGATTTATCTTCAATTATATACGTAACGAACGTCAAAACCAGTCCGAATACAATAATACCAGCGGCTACAATACATCAGAAAATGCTCATGCTTATCGCAAGGTTTTATGCCTTTAGGAACATCAACTTCATAGAATTTACAATTTCTTAGGAATGTTTACACAGCTGAATTGTTATAATTATAAAGAACACACTAAATTATTGCACTATTTCAGTACATGCTACATTCTAAAAGGGAGGAAATTTAGGTGAATGTTGTTAGATTTCAGAACTTAAGCCAAAAAAATATGTCCTTCAAGCAGGTATTTCAGCATATTGTCCAATTTATGAAGAAAGACCCAAAAGGGAATTATCGTTTGATGTTTGGCACGGATTCTCAGGTTCATGCCTATTATACAAAGTTTATTACGGGCATCGTAATCCAGCGTGAAACAAAAGGCGCATGGGCTTGTATTCACAAAGTAATAATCCCAAGAAAAATGACCAACCTTCATGAACGCATCTCCTATGAAACAACATTAACAGAAGAAGTTGTCTCCATGTTCACAGAAGAAAGAAAAGATCAATTGATTAATATTGTTTTGCCGAACATTTATAAAGGGGCTTCCTTTACCATTGAAGGACATATCGATATCGGATCTGGAGTCAGGAATAAAACGAGAATCTTCGTCAATGAAATGGTAGCACGAATGGAATCACTTGATATCGAACCAAAAATCAAGCCGAACTCGTTTGTTGCAAGCAGTTATGCGAATCGGTTTACGAAATAATATGATTACAAACAAATGCATTTCTTTTGAGAGAGTAATGAATAAAAGGGATATAAATATGTAGATCTTCGTGGAAGAAAAAATAAAAGAATCCATTGCTAATGGGGAGTTGAGAACCTTACTGGCCGCCTCATTCGAACTTACTGATGATTTCTTTCGGCTTGTTATTATGTCGGAAAATAAAAGATAACCCCTCATATGTTTTAGCAGGCGTTGAGGGATTATTTCTACCTTCATGTGCCAGAGCCCTTCTTAATGGGTTTTGGTCTTATTTTAATCGCTCCAATTTGGTAAGATAGAGCGGTTTTTTATAGCTTATGCATTTCTATTTTACAGTAGACCACGTACAGTTATTTATACACCCAATAAAACTAAAATAACTCCAGCTGTTTTGGTGAAAAGTCTTCATATAGAATGTCCAGCATTGCTTACAATTCCTTGGCATTTCCGGCCTACTTTCTCCACCTTAATAAACTTCATAGCCACGTCCAGTTTGCGCTCCTTCAATGCTTTTTTAAAAGGTCAATGCCACCTTACTTACCGGAATTGGGTCAAACCCTGGAAAGAATTCACGAAGCTTTTCCGGTGATTCCTGAAAAACAGTCGGGCTTACGCTGTTGATTCGTATCCCTCTGGGCATCTCGATAGCTGCTGATTTTACAAAGGACCTTACCGCTCGGTTTGCCATGCAGAAGAGGCACCACGGGCGATGGGTTCATCCATGATGATCCCTGTAGTTAACGTAAAGCTTCCACCATCATTCACGTGATCCATGCCAAGTAAAACAAGGTTTATTTGTCCTTTTAATTTGATTTCAATTGTGATTTCATTCAATTCTGGCGTTATATCTTCAATAGCTCCAAAATGCGCATGCCCTGTCGCACTGACTACAGCATCCACTTTTCCAACTTGTGCAAACATTTTACGAATCTGATCAGGTTTGGTGATATCTACTTCAACATCAGCGTTATGCCTTGCAGCCCGAATGATTTCATGCTTTCCTACTAGTTTTTTCGTGATTGCCTTCCCCAAAAGGCCGGTAGCCCCCACAAGTAAAATCTTCATTTCGTAATACTCAACTCTAAGAAGCTGAAAAATAAAAGGAATCACCTTTTATATCTACATATTCGATAATAGCATGATAGAATGTAAAGAAGAATACAAGCAATAAGGAGATATAAAGATGCAAAATGCCATATTATATAAAAAAAATTATCATATTGACTTACGCGATGTTGATTTTAAAAAGAAATTAAGGCTAAGCACATTATTCAGTTATTTCCAGGAAGCGGCCAGTCTTTCTGCCGAAAATCTTGGTGTAGGTATAGATACATTAGCAAATAATTATGGTGTCGCTTGGATTCTCGTGCGGATACGAGTAGAAATAGACAGATTACCTGAGTTGAACGAAAAAATCACGATTGAAACATGGCCTCAGGAACCTGGAAGACTGGAATTCGAGCGAGATTTTATTGTTCGTGATCCAAAAGGACTTCCTATTATTCGAGCAGTTTCGGCCTGGATGATTATGGACTTAAAGGAAAGAAAACTAAAAAGACCTTCATATATCTCATTCGAAAATCCATCAGTGATGGAAGAACGTGCAATTGATTATAAACTAAAAAAACTAAAGAGTGTGGGATCAATGGAAACAGCCTACCATAAAGTGATTGGCTACAGCGATACTGATTTTAATGGTCATTTAAACAATTCAAAATATGTAGATTATATGCTGGATTGTTTTCCCATTAAAGATCATCGAATCCATGAGACAAAATCCATCGAAATGAACTTTAATCATGAGGCATTGCCAGGGGATACCATTATCTTACAGAAAGGGATTTCAAATATTATGGACTCAGGGCTAATTAATATTGAAGGAATAAATGATAATAATCACAAGGTAGTTTTTAGGGCTCAAGTGGAAATTATGGAGACTAAACGGAAAAATAGGGACTAAATTTTTGACCCTTTTCTTTTTATGATTGATCAGTCCAAAATTGTCATATAATAATTTTGGATTAGTCAAGTGAACTCTCTTCAAAAAACGGCCCCTATAATAAAAGGATTTTCAACAATCACTACTAGCACGTAGCTGCTTCTTTAAATTTTATACATTTTGTTATTATTCGATCCATGAAATAGTTCGGTTCATTTGACATAAAGCCTTTTTATCATGCTATTTTATCGCCACAAATATTAGGCATTATCGTTAATATTAACATTAATACTTTAGCTACCTTATAGTTTTAAGTGTAGATCTAAAACACTTGGACAGTGGCCTAAACACAAGGGTGGGGTTGAAGTGAAAATAGAGGGTAACAATTCCAGATAGAAAAGAGAAGTGTAGCCGTAGAATTTACTGATTTTCATTTAAGTATGTATATAATCAAAAAAAATTCAGTTAGGATAAAAATAATCGGTAAGCCAATAAAATCGACTTACCGGTTATTCCTTTATGAACTATTTCTGTTATGAAAGTCAGTGGGAATGTTAGAAAAACTGTCGATTCGCCATTGGGTTAAGAAAAAAATTTATGCACCTGCTATTCCGAAAAAGTTCATTGGTTCATAGATTTAGAGTGATAGTTGCTAATTCTTTAATTTTTTTATGGTGATTTTGTAATCAATAGCTATCCTAAATTGCTTCTTCTCTATCTGTTCTTTCTTTCTCTTTGTTTACTTCAGCTGTCGCTCCTTTTTCTTCTTTTAAACCAATAAGTAAAAGATAGAGAACGATACCGATACCCATACCCCATCCCGCACCGAGCGTTGCTGTCAGCATTCCGATAATAAGCGCCAGTCCGCGTGAGGTGTTATTAGATACCATCCCCATTGCTATGTAAGCACAAGCAAACCCGGTTAATAGCAGCGTAACGGATAAGGCAACCGGAAATAATGGGGTAATAATACCGATGACCGGCAAAAAAAGACCAAGCGGAATCGCTAAAATATAAAAGTTCATGGCACCGCCGTAAATAGAATCCATAACATGTTTTCCTTTTTTGTACCGCTCAATCAAGAATATTTGTACCCCTGTCCATATAGGTCCGTGAACCCAAAGAAGAGGACCTGCGGTTAAGAGCTGAGCGGCATTTCGAATAGAAAGTATATAATGGCTTCTCGTTGTATTGATGTCGATCTTTTCATCACTTCTTGCTTTGTCTGCTCCTTTTAAAAGCGTATTGGCAACAATCAAATCACTAAAGGCCAAAATGTAGATCATAATGCCTATTGGAAGTACAGAAAGGATAACATCCCAACTAGGAAGACCAACAGCCCACAAAGATAAAGTCGAAATCGTTTCTCCAAGCGGAGGGACAAAAAATCCCCACGAAATCTCAAACGTTAATTCTCCACTGAGCCATCCCACAACACCCGCTCCGGCAAAAGCGATTAAAAGAGCATTGGTACCGGCAGCAATTTTCAGCTTTGAATCTGGCAGTTTAGAAAAAGGAATGGAAAACATTAAGATTAATGTGATAATCCATGCGGTGATTAAGGTAACCGGTATTTCCTGTAATCGGTCCAACTCGGACTGAAAGGCAGCAATTGCCGCTCCCATAATAACCCCTGCTTTTAGTGCTGTAGGAAATAAATTATTAAATTTTTCCCCAAGTTTGGTAATGCCAAAAAATAAAAACAGTGCTATGACAACTAGAAAGATAGCAATCATACTTTCTATAGCTTCCTCACCAGGTGTAAGCGCATTCATAAAAACGATGGTTAGTGGTAGCCCAGCTGTAATTGCTCCAGCAGCGTATGGGTCACCAAATAATACTGTTTGGGCAAGTACCCAAAATAACATGACAAGGCTCACGGTCCATGCCATTTCAAAGGGGACATCAAAATATTGCATAACAAGCGGAGTAACCGCTCCGCACGTAGCAAGAAGCATCAGCCCCCCCTGTAAGTGCTGACTTGGTGTCAGTTTTAAGTGGATCCCAGGTACTCTTGCTGTAAAGGGGCCCCATTTAACCCCCGGTCTTATCTTCCTTTGTTTTTTCATAAATCGTTTCTTCCTCCCTTAAATTGTAATTTCAAAATATTTATTAAAAAGGTTAATATCCTTTTTAATTAGGCACTGGGTACGGTAGCGTCAAAACACCTATACCTCTTCTCATCAATAAATCCGTTCCGAGGTTCTAAGAGACAGAGCATATCTCAATGATGGTGAATGCAGCCGTGCTGAAAATTTTCTAAAAGTGATGTAATATAAATTCGCGAAAAATAGTATAACGTTAGTAAAACGTAATACTAACTAATCGTTATACAAATAATACGATATTGTAGAGGGGTTGTCAACATTAAATTTAGAATATTTTTTACATTTTTTTAATTACATATTTTTAGAATATAAAGAGGTGCTGAGAATCCAAGAGAACTAGCTATAAAAGAGAATTAAGCTGATCTCTTGCAAAATCAGGGTATCAATTGATTAAACTCGTAGTGAACCAGCAAAAGCAACTTACTTTTCAGCTTCTATTCCATTTTCATTCGTTACCGGGAAAGTGACGATTGGAAATGGTGATGAGATTCTGGAGTTGTATGTGAAGGTATACCGTTAAAAAAGCAGAAGATATTACAACGGGAAAACAGTTGTTTTGGCGGAGTAAACTAGATAATTGATTCATGCACAAAAAGCCAAAAAAGACAAGTGAAATTTGCGGTAACTCCGCTTAGATACTTAATTTAATGTTATAATAGATAAATAGATGTAATTATTAAAATAATATGAAGGAGTGTAATGATGATAATAACCTACAATAATAAGTATCCTTCCATCCATGATACTGTCTTAGTAGCTCCAGGAAGTCATATAATAGGAGATGTTTCCATTGGAAAGGAATCTTCCGTGTGGTTTAATGCTGTACTACGAGGAGATGAGGATTCTATTACAATCGGAGAAAAATGTAGTATTCAAGATAATTCAACCATTCATTTGTACGAAGGTTCACCCGCAGAAATCGAAGACGAAGTAACAGTAGGACACAATGTAGTACTCCACGGGTGTAAAATAGGAAAGCGGTCTATTATTGGCATGGGATCAACCATCCTTGATCATGCAGATGTGGGAGAAGAGTGTATCATAGGAGCAAATACTTTAATCCCTTCAGGCAAAAAAATACCGGCTGGTTCTTTGGTTGTTGGCTCTCCTGGTAAAGTGGTTCGTTCACTATCGAAAGAGGATTACGATTTAATTGATCTTTCCGTAGATTCTTATGTGAAAAAAGGGAAAGAATTCAAAGAAATACTCGGGTGAAATAAATATTACCTTTTAAGCAGAATAAATGCTGTGCCCAAACCAAACTTTAGGCACAGCATTTTTATTTCCTAATCTATTGATATAAAATAATTATTTTTTCGGTAACAGATGGCATCAATGGAAGCGATAACTTCATTCTTCGTTTCAATTTCTATCCGATAAAAACCAATCTTGTTATTCCGCTTTTCCTCTGTAGCCTTCGCTATAATGATATCCCCTTCTACAGCACTCTTCATAAAATTGGTAGTCGTCGAAAGTCCGACAGCAGTTTTTCCATAGGAATTACAAGCAATAGCAAAGGCAAAGTCAGCCATGCTATAGAGTAGACCACCATGAACGGTGCCATGTGCGTTTAACATATAATCTTGAATTTTAAGTTGAACGGTAGCTCCTCCTGCGGTGAATTTAATTATTTCAATCCCTAAATGTGCAGCAAATTGATCATTTTTAAGTTTATTTAAAATCTCGTGGTAATGGTCCTGATGAATCGAAATATCATCTATCGTTTTATTCATCTCCAACCTCCTAGAATTATATCTTATAATAATCCCATACTGACCTTTAACGTTTCCTTTGCTTCTACAACCATCGTCTCCATCAACTCTTCTACAGAAGGGCAGTCATTAATCAATCCAGCGATCTGACCACTGTTAATAAAGCCACTTTTTGTATCCCCATTCATTGCTCCAACTTGATGATAACTTTCACTCGTCTTATCTATAAATTCTTCTACATTAGTTTCTTTTTCCATATTTAATAATTCCTCCGCATACTTACTTTTCATAATTCTGCGGATATTATTGAATCCACGCCCAACAATAATCGTAGACTCATCAGTTGCTTCACGAATTGCTTGCTTATAATTGTCGTGAAATACCGCTTCCTCTGTAGCCACAAATCGAGTTCCCATTTGAACACCAGACGCACCTAGAGAGATGGCAGCTGCCAAACCTCTGCCATCGGCTATGCCTCCAGCAGCAATAATAGGAATTGATAATTCCTTAGCTACTTGAGGAATAAGTGTCATAGTAGTACTTTCATTTAGAGCATTAATTCCCGCTGCTTCATACCCTTCGCATACAATCAGATCAGCACCAGCTTTTTCCGCCTTTTTCGCCTGTCTTAAAGTGGAAGAAACACAAATAACTTTAATGCCATGCTTTTTAAATTCCGGAATGAATTCTGCCGGGTTCCCGGCGGATAAAGAGACCACAGGTACTTTAAAATGGAGCACTTTTTCTACTACCTGATGAACATGAGGATGTACGGAAATCGGTATGTTAACGCAACAAGGTCTCTCTGTATTTTCCTTCATTGTTTTTATGTTTGCCACAATTTCCTCAATAGGCAAAGTTCCAACACCAATTGTGCCTAAACCGCCTGTATTAGATATTGTCGCCGCTAAATGAGGATCACTAATATTCCCCATCCCCCCCTGAATAATTGGAAATTTAATACCTAATAGATTAGAGACTGGATTATCCATATTTCACACTTCCAATCTAGTTTTATATTTAATCCGGTATATAAGGCGAATTGTATATATCAAATTCACTGCTTTTTTTAATATGATCATAGCCCTTTGCATATATTTTTTCATAAAACATATTAGCTGGTTGAACAAGAAGGTTATAATAATTATTAAATAATTTAGCTGCTTTTTCTCCCATCCATTTTTTTGGCAGTAATTCTCTTGGAAGACCAGGATCAATAAATAGGGATTTTCGATAATAGTGCACTAATTTTGTACGATTTACAAAACATTCTTTCGCGCTAATATCCCCTCTTTCCATTCTCAAACGATCCATTTCATATTTTTCTTGATATCTATTTATAAATACCTCGTATCGTTCATTTAAATAATCAATATTCCAACATTCTTTAATAATTTGTTCATCTGACTTTGGCCCAATATTCTCTGAAGTGAACACATGCACATAATCTTCTATGTTATATCTTTCAATAATATCATTTAATTCAGAAGATAAATCATTTGGGGTTACCCAAAGACTATTTGATAAGAAACCAAACCCACTCCAAGTTAACTCTTTTCTTAGTTCATCTCTAATTTGGCGTTTTTTTTCTGGAATAGTATACAAAAACATTCTCCACTTGCCATCCCAATGTTTTGGTTCAATCTGATAAATTCTGCCTGCAGCCTCATTCATCCTATTAATTCCTTGTTTCGTAAGCGAATAATAACTCTTGTTCCCCTCTTTACGACTGGCGAGCCAGTTTTGTTTATGCATTCTTGAAATAGCAGCTCTGACTGCTTGAGGGTTCTGTTCAAATGCCTCTAAAAGTTCGATAAGACTTCCAATCCATATCTCGTTTCCATATCGGCGAATATAATCCCCATATAAGGTAAAAATCATAGATCTAGTATTCGGTTTTTTATCCATAATATACTCCTTACATACTTATTACTCGCCTATAAACACAGGGGGCCTCTTCTCGTTAAACGCAGATAAAGCCTCGGTTCGGTCCTTTGTTGGAATGGTTAACTCATAAGCATTTGCTTCTAGTTGCAAACCTGTGTTTATATCAATATCCAAACCATTTCGCATGGCAAATTTAGCTTGCTTGACTGCTACTGGGGCATTTTTCATTATCGCTGTAGCTAATTCTTCACAAATAGCGGTTAATTCGGATGGACTGGTGATTTGATTGATGATTCCACATAAATAAGCTTCATCAGCTGGCAAACGTTTTGCAGTTAATATTAATTCCATTGCTTTTGGCATTCCAATTAAACGTGGGAGGCGTTGTGTCCCACCAGCTCCAGGTATAATCCCCATGCTCGTTTCTGTAAGTCCGATAATAGCGTGAGATACAGCATAACGAAAATCACAAGCAAGGGCTAATTCGAAACCACCACCAAATGCGTATCCATTTATTGCTGCAATGGTTGGTTGCGGAAGTTCAGCAATTTGATTAAATACATCACTGATTTTTTTTACATTTCTTCGTACTTCTTTATCATTCAACGTTTTTCGTTCTTTTAAATCCGCTCCAGCACTAAAAGCCTTTGAACCTACACCTGTGAAAATAACAGCCTGAACCTCTTTATCTATAGCTATGTTTTGAATGACTTCTTCTAACTCTACTAATGTGCTAAAATTAAAGCAGTTTAATACTTCAGGTCTGTCTATCGTTATATAGGCGATTTTATTTTCCACTTTAAATTGAATGTTATCCAACTTATATCCTCCTTTCAAATTATATGTTTTCAACTACTGTTGCAATACCTTGGCCGACCCCAATACACATGGTCGCGAGCCCTTTATTGGCGTCTCTTTTCTTCATTTCATGAACGAGGGTGGTTAGGATCCTTGCTCCACTTGCTCCTAATGGATGGCCAAACGCGATTGCTCCACCATTAACATTGACAATATCCGTGTTTAGTTCAAGCTGTTTGACGCATTCAAGAGACTGAGAGGCAAATGCTTCATTTAATTCAACTAAGTCAATCTCATTAATACCAATTCCTGCTCGTTTCATTGCTTTTCGCGACGCATGAATAGGCCCAAGTCCCATATATTGGGGTTCAACACCCGCCGCTGCACTTGAAACATAACGTGCCATTGGCTTAACACCTAATTCATCAGCCTTTTCAGCACTCATTAATAATACAGCTGACGCACCGTCATTTACACCCGATGCATTCCCGGCAGTAACCGTACCATCTTGAAATATTGGTTTTAAATTGGAAAGTTTTTCAGTACTTGTATTCGGACGTGGATGTTCATCCGTATCCACTGTGATGGTTTCCCCCTTTTTTTCAAATGTAACTGGAATGATCTCGTCATTAAAACGACCACTTTCCATTGCTTTCTTGGCTTTCATCTGACTACTATATGCAAATTCATCTTGTTCTTCCCTGGAAATATTGAACTTTTGAGCGACATTCTCTGCAGTTTGAGGCATACTGTCCGATCCATACATTTCCTTTAGCCTTGGGTTTGTAAAGCGCCAACCGATCGTTGTATCTAAAAGTTCCATTGATCCTCGTGGAAATTCCTTGGAAGGTTTAGCCATCACGTAGGGTGCTCTCGTCATGCTTTCTGTTCCACCAGCAATATAAATATCGCCGTCACCTACCATAATCGCTCTTGCTGCCATATTTACAGCATCAAGGCCAGATCCACATAAACGATTGATAGTTGTACCAGTTACTCCAATAGGAAGTCCTGCGAGTAATACAGCCATTCTTGCGACATTTCGATTCTCTTCACCAGCACCATTTGCATTCCCTAAAATAACTTCTTCTATATCATCAACAGGTAAACCAGGTTGTCGGTCTACAATCCCTTTTATGACATGTGAAGCCAAATCATCTGGGCGCACATCCTTTAACGCTCCCTTGTAACGGCCAATTGGAGTTCTTAGTGCATCAACAATAACAACTTCTTTCATGATTCATCACTCACCTTAATTTGTATAGTCATAGACACCTGTTCCTGATTTCCTACCCAATCTTCCGGCTTTTACGTATTTTTCCAGCAATGGAGCAGGTCTATATTTCTCACCCAATGTACTATGTAGATAGCGGAGGTTGTTCAGACGGGCATCTAACCCAACTAAATCAACTAATTCGAACGGCCCCATCGGATAATTTAAGCCTAGCTTAATTGCTTTATCTATATCTTCAGCTGTGCCTAAGCCTTCTTGAAGCATATAGAAAGCTTCATTTCCTACAAGACAGCTAATCCGACTCGTCACAAATCCTGGAAAATCATTGACAACTACGGTTTCTTTTCCCATCTGTTTTGCAGCTGTTTCCACAAATTGAGCAGTTTCATCACTTGTTTCCAAACCACGTACAATCTCAACCAACGGCATTTTATGTACTGGATTAAAGAAATGCATGGCGATCACAGCAGAAGGACGATTGGTATAAGAGCCAATTTCCGTCGGACTTATGGTCGATGTATTTGACGCAAATACACATTCCTTTGGCGCAATTTGATCGATTGTTTCAAATATGTTTTTCTTCAATTCTTTCTTTTCCGGAACTGCTTCAATAATTAGATCAGCCCCTTTTACTGCTCGCTCCATTTTCGTCACAAACGCTAATCTTTCTTTTGCTCGTTCAGCTTCTAGATTCGTGAGTTTCTCTCGGGTAATAGCCTTTTCAAAATTCTTATCTATTTCGGTCTCAGCACTTTGCAACACCTCTTCATTGAGGTCTACTAACCTCACTTCATATCCACCTAAGGCACTCACATATGCGATTCCGCGCCCCATAACACCTGCTCCAACAATTACTACATTCATCCAAAATCCTCCCATGAAAGTTGATTGATAAAAGGCGAACCTTCTTATGCAGTTCGCCTTTTATCATCATACCGTATTATTTAAATAAGGCTTTTTTAGTAGGTTATCATTTTTGTTGAACAACAAACTTTAAAAACCATAAAATAAATAGCTTCTCGCTTATACGCGTTAACTATATGTTCAAAGGATTTAGCGGTTTTGACCCTGCATAAGAAAGTATGCTTTTGGTTTCTGTATAAAGATCCAGCGATTCAATACTCAGTTCACGACCAAACCCGGATTGTTTATATCCTCCGAATGGAGTGCCCGGAAATGCGGAGAATGGGCAATTCACCATAATAACCCCTGCTTGTAATTTATCTGCTACACGTTTAATTAACCCTTGATCTTTTGCCCAAATAGATGCTGCAAGACCATATTCCGTATCATTACCAAGTTTGACAGCCTCTTTTTCATCTGTGAATTTCATTACAACGACTACTGGGCCGAAAACTTCTTCCTGAGCTATTTTCATATCATTCGTTACATCAATAAGAATGGTTGGTGCATACCAGTATCCGTTTTCAAAACCTTCTACCTCTAAGGCCTGGCCTCCGGCTACTACTGTTGCCCCCTCTTTTACTGCACTTTGAACATGTTCATCGATTTTATCCAATTGTCCTTGGCTGATAATCGCTCCGATATGTGACTCAGGTGATAATGGATCCCCTGCAACCATTTTTTTTGTTTTTGCTACGAAACCTTCCATGAAATCATCATATATATCTTCATGGACAAATAAACGAGATCTTGCCTCACAGGATTGACCTGTATTGTAGAAAATTCCAAATAGAGAACCGTTAATAGCGGCCTCTAAATCAGTATCTGGAAATACAAGGTTAGGAGACTTCCCCCCCAATTCCAATGTGGTGCGTTTTAGTGTTTGAGATGCCTTTGCCATAATGTCTTTACCTGTGGACGTTTCACCAGTAAATGCTACTTTATCTACACCTTCATGCTCTGATAAATAAGAGCCAATTGTTGCTCCTGGACCCGTAACAACGTTAACTACACCCTCAGGTACACCCGCTTCTTGACAAATTTCTGTTAGAAGGATTGCAGTGATCGGTGTCAAACTAGCTGGCTTCAATACGACCGAACAACCTGCTGCTATGGCTGGTGCTATCTTCCAAGCAGCCATCATCATTGGGTAGTTCCAAGGAATAATCTGTGCAGCAACACCAATTGGTTCCTTTTGGGTATAATTGAAAAACTGTCCCGGAACATTATTTACTTCTCCACGATGTCCTACAATGGCACCTGCATAAAATTCAAAGTCTTCAATAGCCTGGGATACTTGGCCTTGTGCGGCGGATATTGTTTTTCCGCTATTTAATACCTCAATTTCAACTAATTCCTTAAAACGGCTCCGCATAATAGAAGCAATTTTATTTAAAACCCTCGCACGCTTACCAACAGGATACTTTTTCCATTTACCAAAATCAAAGGCATTTCTAGCTGCTTCTACTGCTATATCAACATCTTTCAACCCCGCCTTTGGGACCTCTGCAATAACTTCTCCTGTTGCTGGATTATAGGTCTTAATTACTTCTCCTGATTCAGCATCGGCCAATTTCCCGTTAATGACCATCTTATACGCATCTCTTTTTACTTCTGTTGGAATTGATTTTTCTTCTGTTTTTAACATCATAATTACTCTCCTTCTATATTAGTATCCCTTATATTCAGATTGTCTCTTTTCAAAAAAGGCCGTTACACCTTCTTTATAATCCTCAGTTGTACCAGCAATTTTCTGACCATATGCTTCGTTATCAAGCATCTCATCCAATGGTGTTTCAAATGACTGTTGCATATAACGTTTGATTAACCCTATAGCTTTCGTTGGCTTTGATGCAAGGTTTTCAGCAAACGCTTGCGTTTCTTCCTCCAAGGTATCTTGTGAAACAACTTTTGTAACGAGACCATATTCTTTTGCTTTATTTGCTTTCACTTTTTCTCCTAGCATCGTTAGTTCCAAGGCCTTCGCCATCCCTATAATACGAGGGAGATAATACAAACTCCCTGAATCAGGTATCAGACCAATATTTATAAATGCTTGAATAAAAGATGCTTTTTCCGATGCAATCCGGAAATCACAAGCTAATGCAAAACTGAACCCTGCCCCGGCTGCAGCTCCATTTATTACAGCAATTGTCGGCTTTTCCACTTTTGCCAACTGTTCCATCATTGGTTTGTAACGCGTAAGAATCATTTCACGATGATCCACGTCCGCATGTAACCCGCTCAGATCCTCGCCAGAACTGAATGCTTTTCCCTTACCAGTAATGACAATCGCCCGGACCTCAGCATCTTTCTGAAAGGATTTTAAAGCCTGAATAACTTCCTTATTCATTTGTTCCGTAAATGCATTTAACTTTTCTGGACGATTTAAGGTTAGCCAGCCCACTTGATTGTTTATTTCATATTTTAATGTTTCGTACATCTAGAGCATCCCTCCTATTTCCCTTTAAACGTGGGAGATCGCTTATCTTTGAATGCAATCATTCCTTCTTTTTGATCCTCTGAGGCAAAAAGTAAATAAAAGTTCTTTCTTTCATATTGCATCGCCTCATAGACGGGAAGATCTTCACTTTTACCCACAGTGTCTTTGATTAAACGCAGGGAAAGGGGGGCTTGTTTAGAAAGTCTCTTCGCAAAGGCAAGCGTTTCTTCCATTAAAAGCTCTGCAGGAACAATTCGATTGACTAATCCATACTGATAGGCTGCCTCAACATGCATTTGCTCACCGGTCCAAAGCCATTCCAATGCTTTTCTTTGACCAAGTGCTTTCGTTAGTCTTACCGTTCCTCCTGCACTAGGCATCACACCAATATTCACTTCCGGGAACCCAAACTTCGCGTCCTCAGAGGCAAATATAATATCGGCATTTAATACCAACTCAAACCCGCCACCTAAAGCAAATCCTTGTACTGCTGTAAGTATCGGTTTCTTTATCTGAGGAATATTATCCCATTTTGCAAACTGATTTAAGTTTTCTAATGTAATAGGATTATCATCCGCCATTTCATCAATGTCCGCTCCCGCTGCAAAGGCTCTTCCTGCCCCGGAAATAACAATAATCTTCACTTCTTCGGATTGATCAAAATGAGATAAACAGTCTACAATCTCCGTTATCATTGGACGGCTTAATGCATTTAATACCTTTGGACGATTCAGTTCCATCCTTCCAATTTCATCCTCAATCCAAGTATTAATATATTGGTAGTTATTCAACCTCTTCACCGATCATCATCGTTACGATATCACCGGCAAATGACATTAAATCTTTTCCTGATGCCTTGGATTCATCCGTTTTCATTGCCTGTTTTAACGAGTCATGATCATCATAGTACATTTCACAAAGTAGATAATAATCACTTTTCCCTGTAGGAGCACCAACAATTTTAGTCACTTCCATCTTTCGTAAACCTGGAATTTTTTCTGTTATTGGTGCATGGACATTTGTATAATGTTCATCAAAAGCCTGCTTATCTTCTGGTTGTTTGTATAATGCAATTAGTTTTACCACAATTAATCCACCTTTTCATATAAGTTTGCGATTGGTTTCATCGCTTCAAACGGGTTTTGACATTCATTACAGTAAAGCATGCTTCTGCACGCAGTCGGCCCAAAAATATTATCCATCGTCACATATTTTGAATCACAATAGGGACAATCCATTTCCCATGGTTCACCCTCCTTATGTTCAGCTGGAGGTGGTGTGATTCCATTCTGCTTTAACTTTAATCTTCCATCTTCACTAATTCGATCTGTCGTCCATGGAGGATTAAAACTGAACTCCACATCAATGTCTTGAAAATCACCGAAATTTGCTATTTCCTTTTTTACCTTATTTACGACATCACCTTTTATCATATCCAAAGCCGGACACCCACTAAATGTTGGTAATAGTTTTACAGACATTCGTTTGTTTTCAACCTTTATTCCTTCTACCATCCCTAATTCAACAATACTGATAAAGGGCATTTCCGGATCTGTAACATTTTGCAACAGGTGAAGCATCTTGTGTTCGTTATCTGAAATTACCGGCATATGTCCGCCACTTCCTTCTATAGGTCATTTACCAAGCTACTGCTTCTAGATCAGAATTATACACTTCCGTTAAAACATTTAACGCTTCATTCAGATCGTCAGTGTGTTCTCCATTTCGGCCATTCCCACTTTTCATACCAGGCGCCCCTTCGATTGAAAAGTCCACTTCAGCAAATAATTGTTGGATACTTTTAAGCCACTGGGTTCGTAATTCTTCTTCCGGAGCAATGAAATCAAGATCACTAATATCATTGCTATACTTCCCTAAGGAAATCACTCCATCAAATTCATCCCAAACACGCTGTATTGCTCTTTCCATTCTTTCCCTTGCTTCATCCGTACTGGACATCAACTGGTTGAACCAAGTCTTCCAGTGCATGAGATGGTAATATTGCTCCGTTGAAATCTTCACTGCCGCATGAGTAAGAGGTTCATAGCTTGACTGTTTAAGTGATTCCAGACGGATCTCCTTAAAAACTCCAAAAAACAGGTGACGGACAACGGTGAATGCCCAATCATATTCTGGTTCTTTTAGATAGTTCCCTGGTCCGTTTACCTCTTCTAAAATAATGGCATTCCGAAAATTCTCCGGGTCTCTTTTATGGGAAATATCATTTATATTCCCTTCCCCTAAATCCTCAAGAAGCTGATAATACATCGCGGCATGGCCCATGGTATCCTGACTAATGGATGAAAAAGCGACATCCTCTTCAATATGGGGTGCTAATCCAAGCCATTCCGAGCCACGATAGGAATGAATGAAATTATCATCAGCTAACTGATAAAGTAATTCACAAATATATTTGTTTTCCTGATTCATTACAAAACACCCCTAATTCATTTTTTCTTCAAAGGCCTTCCACTGCTTTGGCAGATTTGCATAACCTTTTGTTTCACGATAACTTTTATTATCCACGTGCTTAAAGCCTTCTCTTTCCTCCTGTGACATCATCCTGATTTCGGATCGTTTTACAACCCACAATTCTTTCATCGCTTCCCGGCGGAAGAAATTTTCCTTTGCCATCACAAAGGCCATTTCCCGATTAGGTGCTAGCAGGCTAAAACGATGCTCCAAGCCAAGCCCATCTTTTTTTCTGCTGAACACTTCAAATTCCTCATAGAATAACTCTTCCGACATTTAAATCCTCCTTTCTTTGCTGTTTAGTAAAATGTTTAACCGACGTATTCCTTTTTCCCTTGATAATACGTACTCAATGCTTCACGAACCCAGCTACTGCTTCTATAAGAATCTCTTCGAAGGGAAACGCGTTCGTCCGATTTTGGACCATTACCAGATACAACTTGTTTAAACTTGTTCCAATCAGGTTCCTGGTAACTCCACTCTTGTTTTTCTTCATCGAAATTCAATGTTTCATCTGGAATGGATAAACCAAGTAACTTTATTTTAGAAACATATTTAGTCAAGAACTCTTGACGTAATTCCTCATTTGTTTTGGATCTGAGTTTATACTTAATATTAATATCAACGCTGGAATTACCTATATCTTTCTTGGACTTAGGGCCAAAGAACATTAAGAGTGGTTCCCACCAGCGATCCAGTGAATCCTGGAGCATTTGCTTCTGTTGATCTGTCCCGGCAGCTAATGCGAGAGTTAGACTTTCACCATGTTTGGCATGGAATGATTCTTCCTGGCATATTCGCTTCAGTGCTCTTCCATAAGGTCCATAGGAAGTCTTTAGCATCATCGTCTGCGTAAGAATTGCTGCCCCATCGACAAGCCATGCGATAACTGCAGCGTCAGCCCAAGTAGGTGAAGCCATGTGAAATACATTATGGAATTTCAGCTTTTTAGAGAATAAATCCTCAAGGATACCTTCCCGGGTTTTCCCGAATGGTTTGTTTAAGTCTTCTGTTACACGAAGCAGTAATTGACCATGCCCCATTTCATCCTGTACCTTTGCCATAATAGAAAGTTTCCGGTCAATCGTCGGTGCTTTGGGAACCCATTCTTTCTCTGGTAAGGCACCCATTATTTCACTAACTCCATGGGATGAAATCAGCTTAATTAGAGCCTTTCTATACTCATCTGGCATCCAGTCATCTGCTTCAATCTTTTCATCCGCTTCAATTCGTTGCATGAAATGCTCATACTTTTCTTCCTCTCTTAATTCAGAGGAATATTGAATCGCTTCCATTTTTTAAAATCCTCCTTTTTATACAATCTATTAACGAGTTATCTAGTTTTCTATGTTACGAGCCAGGAACCGTTGCTTTTTGGGATTCTCTAATAACCCGAATTGCCTTTCCTTCCGACCTTGGAATATTACCTGGACATTCAATCTTTGCGTCAATCGTTACAAGACAACTGCTCTTTAACTTCTTAGATATTTTTGTGGATAGAATTTTTATCTTTTCATGGTTCATGTCACAATCGATAGCTTGATAGACTTCTTCACTGATTTCAACCTTGAGGACTACTTTATCTAGCGCCCCTTCACGATTTACTTTAAGCTGATAATGTGGTACAAATTCCTCCATCTCTAATAGAGCGCTTTCAATTTCGGATGGAAATACATTCACACCGCGAATAATCAACATATCATCAATCCGTCCTTTTACTCGTGACATACGGATAGAAGTCCGACCACATTTACATGGTTCTTTTGTAATAGAGGCAATATCTCCTGTACGGTAACGAATAACAGGGAATGCTTCTTTCGTTAAACTCGTAAAAACAAGTTCCCCTTCTTCTCCTTCTGGTACAGCTTCCAAAGTTTTTGGATCAATAACTTCTACGTAAAAATGATCATCTGCGATATGCAATCCATCCTGCGCGTCCTTACACTCGATACTTACACCAGGCCCCATGACTTCACTTAACCCATAAATATCCATTGCTTTAATATCCATCCGTTGTTCAATGGTCTCCCGCATTTCCTCTGACCATGCTTCCGCTCCAAAGATACCGTATTTCACACTGCTCTCACGCGGGTCTTTCCCCATCTTTTCCATCTTCTCGATAATATTCAGCACATAGGACGGGGTGCCTGTGATCACTGTTGGTTTAAAATCTTCAATAATCATGATTTGGCGCTCTGTATTCCCTCCCGAAATTGGTACAGTTGTCATACCTAACTTCTCGGAACCATAATGGACGCCAAGTCCTCCGGTAAACAAACCATATCCATACGCATTATGTAACACCCCCTCAGGTTCACCACCACAAGCAGCAATTGCTCTCGCAGTAATTTCAGACCATACATCAATATCATTTTTCGTATACCCCACAACAGTCGGTTTCCCACTTGTTCCAGTGGAAGCATGTAATCTTGCCAATTGGCTAACAGATTTTGCAAAAAGTCCATATGGGTAATTATTTCTCAGGTCTTTCTTGACAGTAAAAGGTAGCTTCTGAATATCATCGATAGACCTAATATCCTCTGGTCGTAAACCAATTTCTTCAAATTTCTCCTGATAGAATGGCACGTTCTCTGCCACTCTTTCCACGGTAGTTTTCAATCGCTCTAATTGCAGCGCTTCCTTTTTTTCATCCGCAAGCGTTTCCATTTCTCTATTAAAAAACAATTGACATTACCTCCTGCTTGGTTATTACTTAAGTCGCTTCACTAAAATATTTCTCATTCAATGCGATATATTCCTCTTCTTCCTCTGGGACTTCTTCTTCTGCATAGATAGCCTCAACCGGACATACCGTCTCACAAGCTGCACAATCAATACATACATCCGGATCTATATAAAACATGTCATCGCCTGGATGAATTGCATCTACTGGACAAACCTCCACACATTCAGCTGATTTTTCATTATGACAAGGAGAGGTTATTACAAATGCCATTCGTTATTCCTCCTCTACTAAACTTTTATTTTTTCGAATAAACTCGTACTATGCTGTGGCTGCTGACGGGCCTTTGGATCAACATACGTTTTAATGCTGCTTATAGCTGTAGCTGCGTCACTAAAACCAGTAGCAATTAATTTTACTTTGCCATCAAACGTCACGATATCACCTGCTGAATAAATACCTTCTATATTCGTTTTCATTTTGGAATTAACCACAATCGACTTCTTCAGAAACTCCAATCCCCATTCCTTAATCGGACCAAGGGAAGATACAAATCCATAATTTGTAATCAACTCATCCAATTCAACGGTGATCGCTTCCTCTGAATCTTTTTCTTGTATGGAAACGGCATTTATTCTCTCATCATCCCCATAAATATCCAATAAATTATAAGGGGTATACACATGAATATTGGAGTTTTTCATCTGTTCGACACTAGCTTCATGGGCCCTAAAACGATCACGACGATGAATAATGTTTACCTTCTTTGCAATCGGTTCCATCATTAACGCCCAATCAACTGCTGAGTCTCCACCGCCTAATATACAAACTTCCTTATCAGTAAATCGCTCCATATCATTTATAAAGTAATGAAGATTTTTCTCTTCGTATTTTTCTGCATGTTCATGATCAACTCGACGGGGTTTAAATGCTCCAATTCCTGCTGCAATTAGAACGGTCTTGGAATGATGTACTTCTTTATCAGAAATAACTTGAAAATGCCCTTCCTCCACTTTTACAACACTTTCTACAGTTTGATCCAATACTACCGTCGGATCAAATTGATTGGCTTGGGTAACTAGTTGGTCGACTAAATCCTGTGCTTTTGTTTTTGGAAAACCTGCAACATCATAAATATATTTCTCAGGATATAGTGCACTAAGTTGCCCACCTAGTTGCGGCAAACTTTCAACTATCTTCACTTTTAATTGCCTCATACCACCATAAAAAGCTGAAAAGAGTCCTATAGGACCACCGCCAATTATAGTAACATCATACATATCTTCCTCCATTTTTACACCTCCTAATATATAACGAAAAATAGTATTACGTTTTTAATACGGGATTATTTTATTTGTTATAAGTATAATATCAACCATTTATATTTATGTCAATATTAAGATTAATTAATTTATCATTATTTTAACACTATTTCGGATCATCGTTTCGTCTTTGTGACTAATTAATTAAGTATACAATTCCGACAAATAAAAACGAATACCTTAAAGTGATAGAAAATTAGCAATCTAATTCCAGTCATTGATGGAGGTAAAAAGGTGGATAAATGAGGAGTGTATGTAGAAATTCAAGAATTATTAAAGCAGGATGAAGTTAAATAACTTTAATGCTTGGTATTTCAAGGGTAGGGATGCTACAGAGGAAAAAACAACAATCAAATTTGGGGTGGCTTCCGGACCACGCAGTGATATGGTAACCAAAGCGCTCAAACCGTTACTTGAGGATAAAGGATACACGGTGGAGAATACGGAGCCCAGTGATTATATCCAACCGAACAACGCCTTGAACAATGGGGATATTGATGCAAATTTGTTCCAGCATAAATTGTAATATGAATCATTTGCAGAGGAACATGATATGGATTTATTCGAGCTAAAAATTGCCCAACTGCACCTCTGGGACTGTATTCCAACAAGTACGACTCGATTGATGAAGAAGTTGATCAACTTCGTGCAAGTATTTTAGTAAAAATGGATGATTTTCAATTTTAAAATGAAATATTTTTTCTATTTTCATACTTCTGTCAAGACAAGCGTACGACTAGTTCGGACACACATCGAAAACATTCTTTCCCCTCTAAGTCAAAACCGACAAGAGATTGTGTATAAAAACGTATGTTTACCTCTTCTCACTTTTCGATCAAGGATAACTTCACATATATAACTTTCCCCTATCAACAGTTCACTGAAGCAAACACATTTTTGTTTTCGGTGAATGGGTGCTTCGTCGTACTCCCATAGTAAATCAAAGAAGTTGATTATCTACATATTGTAGGTAACCAACTTCTTGTTTCTTTAAATGGTCTTTTCAGTACCCTCGGGTAGTGAAGGTGGAGATATAGATAATTTTTACGAAGTGTATAAACATTTCGCATCACTGATATTGATCTGGTTATCATACAATTTTCCTCTGATGAAATTGAGGAAAGGCTAGCCCTGCCAATCTATCATGTTACTAAATTTATCTACTAAAATTCATATACTGCTTCTTTTTCCTCCCGTATTTTCCAATATGTTTCAGTTAAAACTACCGTATCTTCAACCAAACGATTGATCCGAAATAGTACATCATCATTTGTTATTTCCTTCCGATAGAAATCCTTCTCTTCCATAAATACATATGTCTGTACCACTTGTGCTTTCATATAACCGAGGATTGGTTTTAATTGCTGTTCCGCAATTAAATAATGCTTTGATGACCCGGCTGTCACAAGCATACTGACTACTTTATCTTGAAATGCGTTTGCAGGGATTAAATCGAATATATTCTTCAATGTTGCTGGTATGGACGCCTGAAAAATAGGTGTACCAATAATAATAGCGTCGGCCTCCATAATTATTTGCGTTACATATTTTGTATCGCCTTCATATTTACTGTAGTGGCGCCCATCACTAAATTGGATATCATATTCGGCTAAATCGATTAATGTCGTTTGTGCATCCGGGTATTTTTCAGCCACCGCTTTAACGGTGTAATCCATGGCCGTTCTTGTTTTTGAACCGACCCTTGAACCGGATATTCCAATAATATTCACGCTCGCTCCCCTCCAATCTCCAATCATTTGCTGTATTACTTATAATTTAAAATCCTCGCCAATCAAGTCTAAATCCTTCATTAAATGACCAAATGGCATACCACACTGGGCTTTTCCCTGCAGACATAATTA
Source organism: Virgibacillus ainsalahensis (assembly GCF_055380755.1). Taxonomy (NCBI): domain Bacteria; kingdom Bacillati; phylum Bacillota; class Bacilli; order Caryophanales; family Bacillaceae; genus Virgibacillus; species Virgibacillus ainsalahensis. The sequence goes on from NZ_AP043943.1 coordinate 2,911,614, forward strand.
AACCCATCGAGTGGTGATTACTTTTTTACGTGTATAAAAATTTAGACCGTCTTTTCCATTAGCATGTAAATCGCCATAGAAGGAATCTTTCCATCCGGAAAACGGGAAGAAAGCCATAGGGGCTGGTACACCAATATTCACACCCAGCATTCCGGCATCAATGGTTTCACGGAATTGCCGGACCTTGCCTCCATCATTGGTAAAAATACATGCGCCATTTGCAAAAGGAGATTTATTTGTTAATGTAATTGCTCCATCCAGATCTTTCACCCTGACAATTGATAAGATAGGGGCAAAAATCTCATCCTGCCAGATTTTCATTTTACTATTCACTTGATCAAAAATCGTCGGTCCGACAAAATAGCCTTCCCTTTTGGCGTTCTCATCTTTCCTACCATCGCGCACCAACTTAGCTCCCTCTTTTTCTCCAGTTTCAATGTAATTAAGGGTTCGTTCTTTATGACTCTCACGAATTACGGGACCGAGAAATACTCCTTCATCCAATCCGTTGCCGATTTTGATTTCATCGGCTTTTTGATGTAACAAAGATATGAATTCATCTGCGACCGTATCCTCGACAGCAACAACTGACGCAGCCATGCAACGTTCACCCGCCGAGCCAAATGCTGCATTTAGAATTTGTGTGGTTGCATTTTCCATATTAGCGTCTTTTAACACAATCGAGTGATTTTTTGCTCCGGCAAGTGCCTGCACACGCTTCAAGTTGGCAGTCCCTCGTTTATAAACATATTCGGCAACCGGCTGGGAACCAACAAAGGAGATTGCCGATATACCTTGATGATCCAATAAACCATTAACTACATCATGTGCCCCATGCACAATATTGAATACCCCTTTTGGCAATCCTGCTTCCTCCAACAACTCAGCCAATCGATTTGCCAATAAAGGTGTGCGCTCCGATGGTTTCAATATAAATGTATTACCAGTGACAATGGCCATGGGAAACATCCATGCCGGGACCATCATTGGAAAATTAAACGGCGTAATTCCACCAATGACGCCGATTGGGTAGCGATACACGCCAGATTCCAATCCCTCTGCAATTGAAGGAAGCTGTTCGCCCATCATTAGGGAAGGTGCGCCTGCAGCAAATTCCACATTTTCAATTCCACGCTGCACCTCCCCCTTTGCTTCATTAAAACTTTTTCCATTTTCAATTGTTACAATTTCCGCCAGTTCATCCCAGTGGTCCACAAGCAATTGTTGATACTTAAATAAAATACGCGCCCGTTTCGGTACTGGAACTTCCTTCCATTCATGAAAAGCTGTAGCAGCTTTCTCCACGGCTTGATCCACATCTCCCTGGGAGGAAATAGGTACATATGCAATCAATTCTCCAGTCGCCGGGTTAAAGACTTCCTCTGTCCTGTCCGATTCTGCTTCAATCCACTCTCCAGCTATGTAATTCTTCAATGTTTCGATTTTCGTTTTCGTCATCGTATAACCTCCAACTTTCTACATTTCTCCATCATTATACGCCAAATTAATAGATTAGTTATCAAAGTAACCTACCTATTCCTAAAATTCCAACCTTTAATGAAAAACCCTTATGGTGTTAAATCTAACTTGACTCCTTTTGCATTGCTTTCTCCTTCTACTTGCCGAAATACCATTTCCAAAGTGAGAAACCGATAATAATAAGACTAGTGATAAATCCATACAACCATACGGAAAGCATTGGATTAACAAACATCACAACTCACCCTTTCCCTAATTTGCCTGCGTTTGATTTTTTTCTATTTTTTCCCCTTCAGTAACTTGAGGGTTCTTCAGTATTCGTGCCAAAATCACAATCGTTGCAATACCAATAAAAGTAGCCAGTGCTCCTGCCGACATCGTACTTGGGACGATACCAGTAAAGTAGATAATCAGATAGGAAAGCAAACCGATAGTCATCGACAGTTCTGCAGCTCTTGCAGGAGCTTTCTTCTTGCTATAAATAGCATATAAAATAGGGCCCATCGTTCCCGCAGCTACGCCTGAAATCCCTATCCACATGACATCTCCCATATAAGCAGGCGGGTGCAGCACAATTAAAAATGCAGCTAAACCTACCAGTGGAACTGCCAAACGACTGATTTGCAGGGACATTTTCTGTGCTTTTTCATCACTTATATTGATAATTCCTCTTTTAACAAGGTATTTCAGAAAAATATCATTGGCAAATACGGTCGAAATGGACACGAATATTCCATCTGTTGTTGACATGGCCGCCGCAAGAATCACCACACCAAAGATTGCTACTATAATCGCAGGAAAAGCCCAAACTGCATATTCCATTAATGCCAGGTCAGCTTCCACCACATTATCACCAAGTGCCATTCTGCTATATAGCCCCCCAAATAGCACAAGTAGACAGAAAGCAGCAGTGATAACATAGGTCACAATCATTTTTCCTAAATCCTTTTCATTTTTCAGACCAAGCACTTTATTAAACAAATGCGGCGCGGAGGCAAAGGCCCATTGAATAATAATGGCACCGGAGATTGCACCAATGGAATAAAAATGAGCTGACTCAGGATTAAATACCTCCACTAAATTTCCATTTTGGGCGCTGAGGTCATCCACAATGCCGGTAAATGTCGCAGTTATACCTCCCTCCCAAAAAATGACAATCCCAGAAATAAATATAGCAAGACCAGCAATCGCCATCATGACCGCCTGGATGGCATCCGTATAGATATCAGCAAATGCTCCACCTGCAAACACATAAAGAACAACAATTGCTGTAATGAATATTAATCCGTTTGTATATGACATTCCTAGAAGATACTCAAAAATTCGTGCGCCCGCCACAAACTGGGCAGCTATATAAAAAATATTGAAAAGCAGAATCAGTCCTGTCCCCACTCTTAAAATATCACTATTATAAAAATCACCGAGCCAGTCCGGTAGGGAAAGTGATTTTTGTTCCGTATTCAGCTTTCTTACCTTTTTGGCTACCATCAACACCCCTATCGGTCCGCCCCCAATCATAGCCAAAAACAGCCAAAGATTGGATAACCCCCAGTCATGGGTCCAGCCCGGATAGCCGAGAAAAGTTGCGGCACTTAAATAGGTTGCAGCAAAGGATAGACCGAGCACATATGGCCCCAAGTTTCCCCCACCAGTAGCAAAGTCGCTGACACTCTTCGTTTTTCTGGCACTTACGAAACCAAGAACAAGCATAACAATAAGAAATATTGCAAAACCAATCCATGTATACAGCGTAATTGTACTCATTTCTGACCTCCTTTACGTATACTTTTTCGTTCATTCGTACAGGGGGGCAACTCGCCCCCCTTATTTCGACTGAATGGCAGCAAACTTTCTCGCTGGGTGATTATCAGACAAATGGGCACGCCCTTTCCCAAACATATTTTCCCTTAGCGTCTTTCCTTCATATTCCGTCCGGTAAATGCCACGTCTCTGCAGCTCAGGTACAACTAAATCCACAAACTCTCGAAATGTATCCGGTGAGTAGGTCTGTGCGATATTAAACCCATCAACATCACCTTCCACAGCCCATTCCTCGATTCGATCCGCAATTTGTTCGGGTGTACCGATAAACTTCACGGTGCCATTACCAAGCCCGTGATTTTTGACGGCCTCCCGCAGTGTCCATTTTTTATTAGGATCTTTCGTATACATATCCAGATTTCCCTGAACCGCTTCTGTTTCTATATCTTCAATATACTGATCTGGATCGTATTTGGAAAAATCAATTCCCGTGTGACCGGAAAGAAGAGAAGCTGTTCCTTCATAGCTGACATGGTTGGTCAAATCTCTATATTTCGCATACGCTTCTTCTTCCGTTGCCCCGATGATTGGCAGGATCATTGGAAAAATGAGTACATCCTCCGAGTTTCTGCCCTGTTCCTGTGTTCGCTTCCGGATGTCTGCAACATAGGCTTTTAATGCGTCCAGCGAATGATTTTTGGTAAAGACAGCCTCGGCATGTTTAGCCGCAAAGTCGCGTCCTTTTGGTGAAGCTCCTGCCTGAAATAAAACCGGAGTACGTTGGGGCGAAGGTTCGGCCAAATGCGGACCCGGTACATTAAAGAATTCGCCTTCATGATTAATCAATCGAACCTTATCAGGATGTGCAAATGTATCATTTTCTCGATCATGAACAACCGCATCATCATCCCAGCTGTGTTCCCAGAGTTTATAGACGACCTCGAGGAACTCATCGGCACGGTCATAACGGAGTTCCTTTGGAAGACGACCGGAAAGCCCGAGATTAACTGCTTCGCTTTCGAGATAAGATGTCACCACATTCCATGCAACCCTTCCCTCCGTTAAATGATCAAGTGTTGATAATTGTCTCGCAAGTGCGTATGGTTGCGCATATGTAGCGGAAATCGTTGGCGCAAAGCCAAGATTTTCAGTTACCGCGGCCATTGCGGAAATTGGGATCAGCGGATCATGGGCTGGAAGTTGGACAGCATGTTGAGCAGCTGCTTCATGACTATTCCCATATACACTGTACGTCCCTAGAACATCGGCGATAAACATTGCATCAAATTTCCCGCGTTCTAAAACTTTTGCTGTTTCCGTCCAATAAGACAGTCGGTTATGATTTGTCCCCTGATCTTTTTCATGTTTCCACAATCCCGTGGAGTGTGGGGAAGGTGAATTTTGAATAAATCCATTTAAGTGAATTTGTTTTGTCATTGTTAGAACTCCTTTTCCCTTGTTTTTAAGTGGTCTTTGCTTACGACTTAAGCCTCGTCGTAAGCATTTAATGCATTCACACTATGTGCAATTGCTGATCCTGCTTTTAAAGCTACCGCTACAAAAATAGCTTCAGAAATTTCCTCTAGAGTTGCTCCTGTTTTCTTAGCATTTTTCGTATGCAAGTCAATACAATAAGCGCACCCTGTTGTATGTGCTGACGCCACTGCAATTAACTCTTTTTCCTTTTCTGTCAGTTTACCTGCCTTGATGGCCTTTTGATCAAATCCCGCAAATGCCTTGAATGTATCACCATTGAGTTCACCAAATTCCTTAAGTCTGTTGAAATAGGATGCTTTATAAAGCTCATCATCACCTTGCCCGTCAAATGCATTCAGGGCGTTCACACAGTGTGCGGCTGCCGATCCTGCCTTTAATGCTATTGCCACAAAAATAGCTTCCGCCACTTCCTCTTTATCAGCATCATTTTTCTTTGCATTACCCACATGTAAATCAATACAGTACGGGCAGCCAGTTATGTGTGCCACCGCCACGGCAATTAATTCCTTCGATTTTACGGACAAATTCCCTTTTGCCAATGCCTTGTCATTAAATGCAAAAAAGGATTGAAATACTTCTGGAGCATATTCCTTTAATTCAGTAATCCGGTTAAAATACGATTTTTTGTACAAGCTATCAGTCTTTGTCAATGTAATCTCTCCTCATAAATTTTTAATTTTGGTTTGTAATGTGTAATGTGTGATAAATTAATAGACAGGTCATGAAGGTAATTTATTGCTTTTTTAACCACCTCCCTAAAATTAATTAAACTTACCTTATGAAATTACTTGGTTTTCAAACAATATTATACCCAGTAATTGATTCCTATCTATTCCAATTAGAATGAAAAAAACCTCTCCCGATGAGGAAGAGGTTAAATTTCTTTACACACTTACTCATCTTTCAAGCGGATGCTTGCTGGAATTAGCACCGTTTTACTGTATTTCAAGTAACGGTTGCTGCGGGATCACAGGACCAGTTCCTCCCCCGACTCTTGATAAGGAATTGCTTTATTTAATTTTTAAATTTTTAAGATTTCTTCACATCTTATCGGATACTAGTAAAACTGTCAAGTGAAGTTTTTGTTTTTTCAGCAGTTAAACCAAGAGTTTCTCTAAGAAAACAGTGAAATATATTAGAAGTATAGCGAAAACCCTGACTTTACACTAATTTATCTAACAAAAATGATATAACCACAATATAGTGTTGGCACTACAATCAGTATAACAGTGCGTTATATTTCCCATTCTACTCCGATGTATCATTGTCCTCCGGCGCTTGTTGAATTAAAGCTTCCGGAATCATTTCAAAGCCTTCAATCACCGTGTTTTCTTCCACTTCCATCATCAAGAAACGTTTTCCATTGAAATGAACTTGACGGACATGGCTTAAGTCTTGTGGACTTATGGAGATATTCGCTATTTTCGTCTCTATTTTGATAGATTTTGAAGTATATTTCGGTACAATGTTGTTTGCTTTAAACTCATAACGTTCATCATCAATCACCGTTTTAAAAGCGGACTCAACCTTTTCGGTGTTAACATCTTCTATTCCACTGCTTGTTAAAACCTGTTCCACATCTTTATAGTCTAATTTCGGTATATCTTCCTCTTCATGTTCTTCTGTGACCCGATGAATCTCTTCGTATACATTCGAAAGTGTGGATGTATTGATTTTTTGATCACCAGCTACGTTTTTCACAATTTCCTCAAAAACTAATTTATCCTGTGCAGCAGTCATAATTTCTTCCGCATTTAAAACTTCTTCTATAAAATGATAATTCAGTTCATTCTTCTTCCCTGACGAATAAAGAACATGGTTGACATCCGCAGCATTATCCGTGATAGAAGGAAATAGAAATCCTGATATGGGAGCTTTTAAATTGATAATTGGATCTACAACAATATTATATTTAAATTCCTTTTCGACATAATCAAAAAGTAATTCTTTTTTCGGATCCTGCGTTTTGTTCATACTGCATAAAATAAAGGGATGGGAATAAACCCTGTCCCGTTCACTTTCTTCCGCCTCGTCACTCATGTTCTTCATCGGTTTCATATATTCTCCCCGAATAAAGGTTACAACAATATCCATTTCGTATTGTTTATCCTTCAGCATTTTTTCTACGAGCTGAAGCATATGCCCCTTCCATTCTTCTGTATCATTACTTAAAAGACCTTGATGGAGAATGAGCTGACTGTTGTTTTCCACATCACGCTGAAACTTTAATTCAAATAACTTTTCATCCAATTGACCGGATAATACTTTTTTAAAATTGTCCATAAACAACTCTTTCTGATCAATCTCCAGCATTTCAAATGGCGAACTCTGGTGATGGTAAATATCACTGGATTCTTTCATGATGTACACATTAAAAATTTCATCTATTTTCAATAAATCATTATCCACTTTAAATTGTTTACGGATATTTGCTATATCTTTTTTGTCCAAAGTTGTTCCACTCCTAAATTGGTAATCAGTGCGTTGTATTTCCCTATATACATTCTATCATTTTATCATAGATACCAGTTGCATCATTCCACTCACTAACCCAATTTTTTTAAAACCATGTATCCCTTTCCCTTTTCGTGTATATTTATAGTAGTATATAAAAATGACACAGGAACAGCTTGATTATATGGAAATGGGGGCAAATGATGAGAAAAATTATTTTATCGACAGAGAGTGGCGCAGATATACCGGAAGATTTAGCTTTAGAACATGATGTTCAAGTCGTCCCAATGCACGTCATCATGGATGGTGAGGATTATTTGGATGGTTCCCTTCCCGTACAGGAAATCTATGACTATTATGACCGTACCAAAAATATACCATCTACAACATCTACAAATTCCCATGAATATCATAATTTTTTCACAAAGATAAATGCAGACTTTCCTGATTGCATCATTGTTCATAATGGCTATACGTCAAAGGCCTCTTCCTCCTTTCAAAATGCAGTGATTGCATCAGAAGAATTTGACAACCTTTTTCTCATTGACGCTTTGAATGTTACAGGTGGATTAACCGCTATTGTGATGTATGCTGTTACACTAATAGAGCAGGAACCCACGATGGAACCTAATCAATTAGTAGAAAAAATTAAAGCTATTATTCCTAAATCAAAACTCGCTTTCGTCCCCGGCAGCCTGGAATTTTTAAGAGCTGGTGGACGTGTAAGTAATGTGGCTTATCTCGGTGGGGCTTTGTTAAAATTAAAGCCTCGAATTGAATTAATCGACGGGAAACTTGTTTCTAATAAAAAATATCGCGGAAAAATGAGTAAGGTTTCAGAAAAACTTATGCGAGACTATTTAAATCAATACGACATTGATCGGAACCAACTCTATTTAATCTACTCTATCGGTCTTGATGAAGGGATTAAGCAGCGAATGGATGAAATCGCAATAGAACATGGTTTCATTAATATAAAATGGATGCAGGCAGGTGCTATGATTTCAACTCATTCTGGACCTGGTGGTTTCGGGATTGCAGGATTAGAAGTTTAAGCTATAAAAGCGTAGCAAAAATAGGTCTCAGCCGGTCACATAAACAAAAACTAGATAAGATTATGAATGATAATAAATCATTTTATTCATATGAGGAAATGACTTTATCTTTGCAACTAATGAAGGATATCCAAAAGCATATATCTATTCGTATACAGCTGGATTCAAAAATGTAGAAGTTCTTCAAGAAGATACAGCTTTTGAGGATATTAAATTAATCAAAACAAAAGACGAGCATGGTAGAGGAAAAATACTGGAAGTTGCTGCTCATGTATGGGTGGAGTTGTCTTCAAACACCCAGATGAGAAAACGTATATGTAGCCGGGAATACTGTGTGGTATGAGGGGGGTCAAGAAGAAATTGAAACACACAAACCAATTTTAAATGCTGGAGATAATCAATTCCTAGAAGGCGATTCTCTCATAATGGGAAAAGATGAATTCTATGAAGTATATAAGGCTGCTCCTCACGCAAAATGGCACGTATTTCTTCTTCAGGAAGTGCTTTATGTTCTTCATTCATTTTTGATCAAGTACCTTTCCAAATTTTTTCTCATATAAATCACGAACCCATATCTTGACCGGTGCTTTCCATTGCTGGGAAGGGGGAGGAATATTTTTAATGAGACTCTTTGGTTTCATGCCAAGCTCTTTTGCCATTTGAATATCCGCCTGATTTAGACGGCAGCGCTTTTTGGCCTCTGCCCATGTTCCTTTCTTTTGCTTACTCACACCATCCATCCTTTCTTTCACAGGGAAATTAGTCTATTAACATAATTATAACATAGGGGAAAATCTCATTAGTGAGGGGTTGCTTTTTTCATAATTGACAATCTATGTATTTACTATACCTTGTTGGTATGTAAGCCGTTTCAATGCTTTATAAAAGGAATTATATGATATAATAGCGCCGCCCGCAAGCACCGCTGATACAAATAACAACAATGGCCATCATGATTATATTTCCGGTTAGAAACCTGCCGACACCTAATAACCACTATGCCGGTAATGGCAAAACAGGAAGGAGCGTGTAAAATGCGGATTATCATCATGGCAGACACTCACATGCCGTACAAGGCGAAAGAGTTGCCAACCCGGCTTATTCAAGAATTAAAGACAGCTGACATGATCATACATGCAGGAGATTGGAATTCTATGGATGTATACAACGCGCTTGCAAAGTATGGACCTGTTAAAGGCGTTTATGGAAATGTCGATGGTGCGGGTATTACTAAAAATTTCTCTTCAAAAGAACTGGTAACGATAAATGGATTTCGTATCGGTATCGTTCACGGCCACGGAGAAAAAAAGACAACCGAAACCAGAGCATTTGAAGCTTTTGCTGATGAAAAAGTAGACGTGATTATTTTTGGCCATTCCCATATCCCACTGCTCCGTTATTTCAAAAAAGTACTGTTACTAAACCCCGGTTCACCGACAGACAAACGCACACAGCCCTATTACTCATTCGCCATTCTTGAGATTGACGAAGAAATACATGCAGAATTCGTCTTTTTTCAGTGAACAATGAGCCTAGTCTGGTCCTAGTCCACTGACTCCGGAAACCCACAGCGGAGGAAAGTGAACAATAGATTGCAAGAGGAATCGTGTATAGAGCATATTCAGTCGATCTCACTTATGAATGAGGCGTTTTGGTCCAGTCTTCCAGGTCCCTGTGTCTATGTTTCAATCGTCATTTGTGGTACTTTACATTCTTTCATACTACTTTCGGGGGATCATGAGGATGATAAGACAATTGAGATGCAGGAAGTAATCCTTGAATGCGAGGTACGCCATAATGCCTCTTTCTCTCTAGTCATAAAATCTGCGCGATTCATGTTTGCTACTGTTTCTGCTTCTATTTAGTTTAGATTTTATCCTTTGATAGTTACAAAAGAATAATGGCAGTGGTATAAGTGAAACATGCAATAGTAGTTTTTCTCAAGGAGGGCGGCGCACTTCTGCCGGTTGTAGGTGTCATACGATACGCTAAAACGAAGGGGTGGTGCCTATTGTCTGTTTTTGAGACAATGGTTATTATGATCACTTTCGCAACTCTTGTTGTGATGATCATCGACCATAAAAAATAGACCTCCCTGATATTTTCAGTCATGGTGAGGTCTATTCCTTACTTGCGCTGGCCCGAAGGGGAAGCGGTTCATTGCTGACCGAAGATACCACAATATCTTCGGTCTTTATTATTTTATGTCTGCTTTGTGTTTCTATGTATATTATAACACAAAATAGAGATTTGCAAACCAAAAATTTATGAGTAATATTTTGAATATGAGCATGTCTGTATGAGTCATTTATTCTATATATTACAATCATATTAACTGGATGACAGTTTTCTTTGGAGGAACAGGTGTCATTATTGACTGTTATATCATGGTTTATGGGCGATGATTTACATCATGCCGCCCGTACTTGACTTTATTTTTTGGTTTTTCCTTAGCCTACTTTTATTGTTTTTATAGAATATATTAGCCTGTCAAAACAGGAACGTATATCCGTTCCGTTTCGTATTTTTATTTCTTTTAGTTACTTTTATGTGACATTTTAAAATGTCACATAAGTTCCTGTTTCACTCAACTGGTACAAATTAAATAAAACATTGATATCTTGCAAATATAAATCACACCAAAAATAGTCAATGTTGACCTATCAAACTCCACGAACATGCACTTTACGATAACAAACACATAAATAGCATATATACACAAATGTATAATCTGTTGAAATTTCCTGGACAGTGTTGACAAATCGTGGACAAAATAAAGCCTCTACAAGCGTATTTACCGATTAGAGGTTTTATTTTTTTATTTTCTAATATATAACATTTAAATCAAGTTGTCAAAATTTTTACAACGCACGCCATGTTTTTTGCTTTTTTGCTTGTTGTTTAAGTGCACGCGTTAAAAGTTTGAGGGTATAGGGAACTCTTTGTGTCGATTTTTAGTATGTTTGATTTGTCACTGTCGGCACATTATTAATCAGTTATACAATATGTATATTAGTACAAAAGGGCAAGGTATCCCCGGCCCTTTTTTTATTTCGATTCAATAACTACCTTGCATTCATCTAAATGAGTGTGATTAATTATTCACTCTTACCTTGAACAAGTTTCATCATTGTACTTGCAATTGCTTGCCTTTCTTCTTGGGATGCAGTCCACAACTCTTTTAGGACAGCTTGTTCGCTGTTCTCTGGTTCTACACTATTTGCCAGATAATCTCCAACCTCGTAAGCTATTCCGTTAAGGGGTTGTTCGCTCATACCATCCGATTCTGCTTGTTGCAGAAGCCCGGACAAGAAGCCCTTCCAGGAATTAAAATCATTTAATACAGACATTCAATATTCAATATCCTCTCTCTATAATGTAATTTTTACAAAATTAGTATTTGAAGCTTTTCCTATTTAATATTCATAAAATAATGGTATCAGTTCCAACTTATCTATATCCTTAATAAGAAGAACACTTTTATTGTCTAGTAGAAAACTTTATCCCCCATAAATAGTTAATAACCACCCAGGTATCACTTTCATACAATAAGATATGGAGGGATATCAATGGGTGTGGCAGGAGACTTTTTTTTGGAGATGTTAATGCTATATTGTATTGGAGCAATAGGTTTTATAGTAAGAAAAACGGGGATTTTGAATGAGCATACAAACGATGTGTTAACACAACTGATTCTCTATGTCACATTACCCGCACTTATTTTATTTTCATTAGATATTTCATTTTCTCATACTATAATAAAGGAGTTTCTCTGGCTTTTTTCCATGTCTGTTTATGTACTCCTATTATCCACCTTTTTGGCTATTTGGATGAGAAGGCGGTCTCAACTTCCACAGAAACAGGAAAGCGTTTATGAAAGCCTGATCATCTTTGGAAACCAAGGGTTTATCGGTTATGCTGTATGCTTTATCCTCTTTAGCGAACAAGGAATTGTTTATTTAACCATGTTTAATCTATTTTATTTACTACTTATATGGTCGTATGGTATACATCTATTCACTAAAAGCAGTAATGCAATAAGTTGGAAAGGCATCTTTTTGAATCCAGGAATCCTGTCTACCACTATTGGATTAATTATTTTATTTTCTCCTATTAGTTTTCCAGAAACCATATCAAAGGCATTGGAAACCGTTGGCGAAATGACCATTCCACTTTCCATGATATTAATCGGAAGCCTGATGGCGAACACAAAATATAAGGACATTCCTTTATTGTTGAAAAATCTCCATTTATGGAAAGCTGCAATGGCCAAGCTTCTTCTAATTCCATCATTACTACTTCCATTTGCATTGTTACCTGTCCCCTTTCCATTACTAGTAATTGCAATTCTAGTTTCCGGAATGCCCTCTGCATCAACAACTTCATTATATTCACAAAAGTTTAATGCAGATACCAATTTTGCAACTTCAGGTGTATTATTAACTACTGTATTATGTATTTTCAGCATTCCATTCATTTATATGATTTTGCATCTATTTTGAACAAGACTGAAATTGGGTTATTCTTTTTCTCCTAAAAATTCTACGGGATATAAAAACAGTTATCGTCCATACTATAAATGGGACATTTACTTCCCTAAGATAACAACGAAGAACCTGTTGTGAAATCAGATGCAAATTAAAAGTAGTTAACCACGTAATACGAGGAGTGTTTAGATGGATAATTTCCAACAAGCGAACAACGCACAAGAAAAACAAGCAGCAAAAAATACGATTCAACACGCATATACAAATTGTTCAGCCGAAGAGCAGCAGCAACTACAGCAGTTAGAACAACAGTTAAAGGCTAAAAATTATCTAAGTTAGTCATAAGCTTATTGTATTCCTTCAGTATAAATCCAATGAGTAGACAAGCAACCCCCTGTCTTGAATGAGACGGGGATTAATATTTAATAAGAGATTTTATTAACACTATTTATGTGAGTTGGTATCCCGATTTGATTTGTAGCCATCTATGCCCTAATAGCAATTTCATACAATCAATATTTTTTCAAAGTTTTGTTCATCATTTGATAAAGGATATATATACCCAAGTAAGAGCCGGTAATTAAGAATAAAGGATTTAGGAAAATGGCATGGATATTTGTCATGAATACGGTTTTATCTTTAGTGATTTGATAAATAGAGAGAGAAGCAATATTGCCAAAGACAAATGTTGATATAAGAGCAGTTAGATTAAAAATAAAATGTAGCCTATCCCATTTTTTTCGCAGGAAGATCATTGTAAGTGGAAGTAATAAGCTCACTAAAACAAGTAAAGTGTTCACGAAATTCCTCCTTTGTTTCTTGGTTTATTAGTATTACCATTTTAATTAATTTCAGTATAGTAAAATTTTGGCTTTTTTTTTGATGGGGCTTATTTTTCTTCACCTGATGAAATTGTGTAACGTATCCTATTTATTTTAGGCAGTGGTGAATAAATCGTAATTAAGTAGGTAACCGTTGTCTCAATTATGACCATATTTTTAGCAACTCAAGTGTATCCTTTTCCTTCATTCAGTTAATACTACAATCAAAGGAGTGGATAATATTGCTAAAGCTGCAGACAGATATAGAAGGAAAACAAGTATACTTTGGTGACGTAGAAAAATTATTTAAGTCCAATGGGTTTACCTTTTGCAGTAATTTTGAATACCATAAAGGGAAATTTGATATGGTATTATGCCGGGAAGGCGGAGAAACAATTTACATAAGAATCCCTTTTGATGTCTTAGATGGTGAATTGGATCACCCCAATGCATTTGTTCAATTTGGGCAGCCGTATACCATTAAACATGTTGTAAATACAGGACTGGATTGGGATGAAAATTCACTGTTGACGACAACAGGATTTAATCAATTTCAGGAACCTGTTGATAAAGATGGCAAAATATTGGATAAAAGTAGGTGGGAAGAAGCTGGTGAACAGCAGGTCCGTCGTGTCGTTAGTGTGATGAAAGACTTTGACATTTCCTAATATTTCTTTTATGAATTAATTTGTATGACCATATGTTAGATTCATTAGGAAAGAAATCGACCTTTCATCATCAGTTAGGTCGATTTTCTTTTACTTGCCGTTAGTGGATAAGCTGGTTTAATTGATAAATATGAGCTTTATCTTCATCCAAATTATTTTTAATGACCTGAAGACTTTCCGGATCCAAATCCCCTTTGACGATTTCCTCTGCCTGGTTCACACCCACTTCTTGTCCCTTCAGGACGCCTTTAATAATTCCTTCATTATTATCTGGGTATTTTTTCATGTTCATCATTACTTCTGACATAGATAACTTCACCCCATTATCTTCAACAGCTTTAGCACCAAGATTTTGAATGCGTTCGGCTGTTTTTGCAGCATGCAGTTTATGTTCCTGCTGAATACGTTGTAGTTTGCTCTTCAGGTTTGGGTCCTGGGTGTGTTTAATGTAATGTTCATAAGCATGGATACCCATGTACTCCCCCTTTAAATAGGCATTTAACTCCTTCACGACATCCTTTTCATTCATTGATGTAACCTCCTTTTAATCATTAGGGAACATTGGACTAAAGATTATGTCTTATTTTGAGTTGGCAGCCGATAAATATACACCTGGAATCTGATAATCTAGGATATGGATTAACTCTCAGGGAGCAGAATAATAATATATGCTTGGAGGATTTAGAGGGGCTATGGGGTGAAAAAGCCAAGCAATTAAGCTCGGCCTATCCTCACAATTCTAATATTTTTGGTTCAATACCTGTTTTATTCATCAAGCTTATTTGAATTGGTTTAATTTCCAATATAATAAAATTAGGATCATTCGGACCGTCAAACCAATTCTCCATATATGAATTCCACATTTCCTTTTTCAGTTCCGGCGAATCCGAAATCTGGACTTTTCCTTCATACTCTACATATTCATCACCGAATCCTTCTCCTTCGTATCCTAGGAGAATATGTGTGTAAGGATTTTCTTCAATCTCTTCCGCTTTGTGAGTATCTTTGCTTGTTGCTGTATAAAGGTTTAAGCTATGATGAGAAAAAATCATGTACCTTGAGTGTGGTTTATTTTGTTTAACAGTTGCCATCGTGCCAACAGAACTATTATCTAAAATATTTTCAATAGTTGCTTTTACTTCTGATTGACTCATATAGATCCACTCCTTTATCAATGGTATTTACATTATTCCATTGTTGGTAAAAAATTAAACGAAAACCTTACTGTTATTTTCCTTACATAACTTACCAAGCCTATGGGAGAATCATTCTTATCGAGGAAAGGTTTGCCCGGTTTATACTGATGAAACTTTAGATCTAACGGATAATATGGAGCATCCAGAACACAATGAAGATTATCTGCAGGAATGTATAGAGAATCTTCGGCAAAAAGAAATAAACCTCTAGTTTTATAAAAAAGGGCTAGAATATAAAAAAGGAAACACACATTTAAATGGGTTTCGGGTTAAAATGTGTCTCCTTTTTTAAAGCATTAGTAAAAGGTTTTACTCTTTTTTATCACGGTTTCTTATATTTGAAAAGTCCTCTTCTTCACTAAACTCTGTTCCATAATTTAAATTTCTTGATGGGATGGATTTACCTCTATCAGTACTTTCTTCATTCATTGGGTCAAATAATAAGGTTAAACAATATAAACCACTCAGACCAACAAGAGCATATACCACTCTGGAAAGTCCAGCATCTTGACCACCAAAGATGGAAGCAACTAAATCAAATTGAAAAAATCCGATTAGTCCCCAATTAACTGCACCAATGATAACTAAAGCAAGCGCAATTCGTTTTAAAGCATTCATATTTTTCACCTCCAAACGTACTTTTGGTAAGTGTTATCTTTTGCTGCAAAGATTCAAATCATGCACAGATAATGAAAATAATTTAGTTAATTAGCGGAATAATAGAAGTAAATCTCAAGGGAAACAGGTGAAATAATGGAAGTTAATCAAACATTTAAACCGGGTGAGGTTGTATATATAATCATTCGCAATCCTCATGCTCAAGATGTGGCAAATGTGCAACAAGCAGCTGTAGTAGAGAATCCAGATAAACCTAATGAACTTGCGCTTTTTTTACATGAAACTTATTTTCCATTAACAGATGAATTTGCTGTTTTTAAGACGGAAACGGAAGCAGAACAAGTATTTTACGATGCATTTGGTTCGTCAGAGGAAGGTAGCTTTTATGGTTAAAGCCTTTGTACCCCAACTGATCTATGTCGAACCCCGTGCATTATAACCGCTTAGTTGGTTTATTGGAAGCTCCAGCCATTTGATAATACTTCTGGCAATGTTTTCACCTTCGCGATCACAATCGGTTGCGACAATAATTTCATCTGTTTCCTTCAATAATTGCTTCACAATGTCAAACTGCTTCTGCTTATCCTTACCCACTTGAAACTGAAATGTTTCCGGGAATATTGGTAAGTTGTCTAAATGCCACTGCTTCCAGGATTCACTATAAGCTTCCGGTGGAACGAGCTCCACCAAATGACCAAAACCCCACGTTATATATTTTTTTCCTTGAAAGAATCGATTATCGTACACCTCCATGTATCCATCTTTTCTACTGACATGTTTAAACGCTTCTGCATAGTTCTTAGCCTGACTTGGTTTTTTGGCTAATACCGGAGCTGTCAACTTAATTCTCTCCTTTTCCCTGCAATTTGCTTTGGATGTTGCGTTGGATTAATCTTTACAATGAACTTTTCTAGTTCATACCGGTTTAATAACGTGACGCCGCATGCTTTGGCTAATGTTTTAGCTTGCTTCGTAAAAAAGGAGTTCGTAATTACCCACGCTTCATCTGCCTGATAAAAAAACATGGCTGCCAGTACTTCACGTAGGGCATCCATGCTGACATTATGCTTATAACCATAGCGCTTTGCCTGTATCACAATTTTATTTCTACCTTTAAGCACCACATCTGCCCCGTAGTCACCTGATTTTTGTGTCACAACTGGCCGGTATCCCAGTTCCTTAAACAATACTTTCAGATACGCTTCAAACTGATAACCCTGCATACGGTCAATGTCTCTTATACCTGACTTTTTCATCCGATTAAATCGTTTTTTCTTCTTGATATATTTAATTATCGTTGGTAAAACAAACAGAACAATCAACATAGCACTGCACAAGAATAATAGATTCTCCACTCACGTCACCACCTTTTGGTTATTCATAGCCATCCATTATACGGTCAAATTCCTGCATGTTTCGATCTTTTTGATAATCATGAAACGTGCGGCGCATGGTTTTACTTAACTTCATCATGGAAGCATTAAACGCATAAACAGACTGATGTCGATCAGTAAATGACTGCTGTTGATTGAATGATTTCCACCCATTTAATCGTTTTGGCTGGAACGATAAATCGTTTTGCGCTCTTGCATAGTCACGCATCTCAGACAGTACCGCATTCCCCATGCGCTTTTTTAGATCATCCAGTTTCGTTTGTTTATACCTTTCATAATCACTCCCTTCACCGTACATCTCTTTCATGACATTTACTTCATCATCCAATTGTTGGTGCAACTGATACATGTCATCACCATGAAATTGCTGCAAATAAATATTTGTTATTTCGTCTATATAAGGTCTTGCATCATTAATCGATTGATAACCATATTGCCATTATCTTTTATCCGATGGAAGATGTTTCATGGCCTCCTGAAATAATGCTTTTGTTTGGCGATAAGTAGACAAGGAAACACCATTTTCTTTTTTATGATGAACTGTACCACGAACAAGGTCATCGATTTTATTGCGTTCATGCGTTCTATCCAATATCACGTTGGCGACTCTGGATTTCATTTTATCTAGTGTTTTGGGTTTACGCTTGGCGCGGTATTCTTCCTGCCACGTTTGCGTCTCCTTATCAAATACGTCCATCTTTTCACGTGTTGGATACAGCTCCGTTGAAGCAATATGGACATGAATGTTGTCGGTGTTATAATGTAAAGATGCTGCCCATACAGCCGAGTTTCCCATGCTTTCTGACTTCAATACGGTAGCCATCGTTTCACGGACAACCTTCCGCATGTTCGCTTCATCAACGGTATGTGTTGCCGAATTATAAAGACTTTGTTTTGCCAGCCATTCATTATCAAAACTAATGACATCCTGCCACATGGGTGATTCATTTTGTTGCGCTAACTGAAATCGTTGCTTCAAAATTTTCTTGTCATCCTGATTCAACTGATCATTATTTTCAGTGAAAAGTTCACCTTGTTTCGCTTCATCATCCATATAATCCATGAAGTCGTGAAACACGAAAAAATCATCCGTTTCTTTGGATGATTGGTTCACATGAATATGACGTTTCGCATCTTCACGGTCGATATAATTGATATAATCGTTAAAGATATTGGACCCAGGTATAACAAACTTGCTTCGTAACACAACCGCAGGACTACTCATGCATTAAACCTCACTTCCCTGTTGTTTTTGTGCCTTTCGATTTTCATAATCAAGTTTCTTTTGACCATATTTATGGATACGTTTTTGAATTAAGTCTTCTGCTTGCTGCATCCCATTCGTCTTATATTTTTCAGTGGTAATCAAATCTTTGAATTCATTGATCAAGTAATAATGGTTCATAAACTCCAACAGAATTTTTGTATCACGATCAACCACATTGCCAGTAACCTGAATACGATGTAATTTGTCTTGCATGGTCGCAAGCTTTTCATCCATTAAATCCGAAATCATGTTTTTGAAAACAACATATTTTTCATCACGTTCTGCATCATAGTGATCAATGGCTTCCGTGATGGCATCCGCTTGTGACACATGCTTTTCAGCTGCAATGGTCTGTATCTTTTCAATAGTGTCGGGTGACAACCGAACATGTAAACGTTGTTTCGTTGCATTCAATTTAATTCATCTCCTTCATGTTTACGTTGAACATGTTTTCCAAATAGTCATCTGTTTCCCCAGGGTCAATGTCCAATACAGTAGCTAACAACAAATACATTTTCATGGATTGTTTTTCTAATTGGTCAAGCCGATTGTACGTAATCTCTAATGCATCACCAACTCGACTTAATGTTGAATCCAATTCTTTTTCAGCTCGTTTAATGCCGTTAAACTGTGCTAAATCTTCAATGTGTCTTTTTAACAATTCATTCCGTGACACGTTTTGTTTTCGTGCTTCGTCATTTAAAACTTTGACGGCGCCGGAATCGACATCACGCACTTTGATTTCCATTATTACATCATTCCTTTCCGTTAATTTTGCTGCTTGTTCACACATCAATATGACGTAAATCCCTTCCCTCTCTGTCAGCTTCCTTCAATGCATACAGTGCAGTATTCTCATGAGAGCGCAAATAGTGTTGAACAGGATAAGGGGAAAATGTCCCCACACAAGGTGGGGAACTAGGCAGAGCCTAGTTTTCCGGTAAGACCATTTTTTTGAGCAAAGGCGTACACTTGGCGCCCTTGCTGGCGTACATTTGGCGTACACCTTCATCACTTAATTATCATTCTTTTCGTCGGGTTTTTCCTTATCATTGGATGACTTTTTGGAGCTATTAGTGTTCTTATCTTGTTTGTTTTTGTTTGCAGCTTGTTGATCATTTTTCTTATTATCGGCATCCATTTTGTCATTTTCTTGTTGCTTATTGTCACCCTTATTTTGCGTTAAAGCATTCAGTTTTTCTTCATGATTTTGATATTTATCCCGGAGTTCTGTTACTTTCTTTTTCAGTTTTTGGATTTCATTTTTCGCATCATCGATGGCTTTATCCTTTTGTTCGATCTCCCGTTTTGTGTCAGCTTTCTCTTCCTTCGTTTCAAATGCCATGTCTTGATTCAGTAATTCTTTTTCCTGTTTAAGTGTCTCAATCAAATCTTCCTGAAACGGTATATCTTCTTTAATAATGGTGGTGATTTCTTGTTTCGTACGTTCCATATCCGCGATAATATTTTCTTTCTTGTATCCTTCATCCGTCTTCGTTACCAATGCTTGGTTGATGTCGATTTTTCGATAATCCCCAACGATAATCACTTCTTCCGGCTCAGGTAAGTCGGATTCTTTAATGTCCTGATCGGTCACCGTTGTTTCACTATCTTTGTTTTGCAACTGCTTTTTGTATTCTTGTTTGAGTATGTTTTGATCACGATGTTCATTCACGAATAGCCCGATAACTTGAAAGGACTCAGGGACATCTTCAATCTGAACGACCATATTATTGTCTGACTGATACACCAAATCTGCATTGTATTTTTGACTCTCATTTTGTTCTTTCGCATAAAACGAAAATGTAGGTTCGACAGCATCTGTTCCGGTATGATTACGTTCCAATGTCACTTCCATTAATTTATTTGTCGGGTTATACTCCCAATCACGAAGCGTTAATGTGGTTTGACTGAGCCCGCCAATTGATTCATTAAAAGACGTCTGAGCTATCGCACTGTCATCGTACATCCATGTTTTGGACGTAAAAAAAACACCGAACGCTAGGCCGACGACAAGCAATAGACTGATATAGGTTTTGTTTTCACGTCCACGATTCAATTTAGTTTTCACGTTATCATCACGCCCTTTCTTGATTACTGTTCACCTGTTAAAAATGGTTTAATGTACGGCATAGGATCGACTTTTTCACCATTGATGATCACTTCAAAATGCAAGTGGGCTCCGGTTGATGCACCCGTTGAACCAACTTTTCCAATGACGTCACCAGCTTTTACTTTTGTTCCTACTGGCTTTCCTTTTTCCATCATGTGTGCATATCTTGTCCGCAGACCGTCTCCATGTTTAATTTCCACATACCATCCATACCCTGTTCCCATGTTATTGCTGCTGGATTCGTGGGTCGTACCATTTGCTTCACTAATGACAACTTCCCCGTCCGCAAATGCCGTGATCGGTGTTCCCTGAATGCCATTCGATGCAACATCAATGGCAGCATGAAACGAAGAACAGCCACCACAACTCCGATTACCAAAGCCTGATGTGATGTTTTTAGAGTGTGATGATATCCATGATTTATCGCCAATCACTTCCATGTCTGGTTGGGCAGATGCTTCACAATTCATCGTTAAACCACCCAGGTTTTGGGCAATCTCTTTCGTTGTTGGCACCCAATGTTCATTTAAATTGTTGGGATCGTTAGCTGCACCAACCGGCGCATAAACACTTCCTAATTGTTCAACCGTCACCAAGCCATCGACTTTGATACGGTTATATAATGTTTTGGACATAGACTCCAATCCTTCATACAACGTTGGAAAAGAAAAAAGGCCACTGCCATCCGGATTCATCAAACCACCCGGATTGTTTTTTTGTTGAACCGCATTTGATTTTCCCCACGCTGTTTCATGTAACGCAATGGAAGCAAACAAAACTGGGTCAACGCCCGTTTCTTCTGACAATTGAATAATGGTATCGCCATGCCCTTTTAATGCTCCTGAACGCTTTTGACTTTGAAAAATGTCATTCCATTTTTCCTGATTAATCTCCCCTGTTGCCGAGCATACATAACCGGCAGATGGATTATTTTGTTCCGAATGCTGTTCGTCAACGCTCCCGCCTAACGCACCAATAATCGCAAACATAATACTCATTAAAACTAAACCAATCAGTATAGGAATGATATTCGCTGCCACAAGACCAACAATCCATCCAATCGCTTTTTTCTTACCATTGGCTTTCACGACACCCCAAATATGTTTCATGTATCCTTCTTTCCTTCCATGCCTTCATCAGGGGTTACTAGTTTGTTCACCAGCCATTGATCGTTTTGTTTCACCATTGTCAGATAAAAAAGCTGCGTTCGTTCATTGGTTACACGTCCATTGGATGTCACATGCCATGTGGCAAATGCACCAAATGTCATGTTGTTGGATTGTGACGTATCGGAAGCAAACAATTCAATGGATTCAATTCGCCGTTCAACATTTGCTTCTTTCACCGTTTGAATATCCTGCTTGATGTCCTCTAAAAATGAAGCTGTTACAACCCCTTGCCATTTATCCCAGTCTGAGATTTGAGATAAATAAAGAGCAAGCCCTTGTTTCGCTTGCTCCTTTGCACTGGCGACTGCTTGATCACCAAATTGTTTTTGATAGGCAGTTTCATGTTGATCTTCCGTTTGCTGGTTACCCTTATCTTCTGTATCATTTTGCGTTTCATCTGCAGCATTTGAATCTGTTTTAGTTCCTAATACTTCATCAATTTTTTCTTCCTGAAGTGTTGGTGGTTGTTCTGTTTCCTGCTGTGATTCATCGAATAAATCCTCCGGAGTTTGTTGCTCTTCTGCATCGTTTGCCCATTTCCAAACATACATCGCTATAATTAACAGAGCAACGATGATGAGGAATGTAAACTTGTAAAGAACCCGTTTTTCCATCACAAACCACCCTCAAACAGTTGCAATTCTTCGTCAGATGCTTCAATGGAGAGCATCAAATTACCAACACCACTGATACTCAATAAACATTCCCCTTGTTGTAGTTGTGGTACATGTTCCAATTCACTATCCGTCAGCTGTCCTTCAAAAACGGTTCGCAATGTATCCAATGAGTTGGAATCCTGCTGCATCACAAACTTATATTGGGTCAGTTCAAATAACGTCCGTATTTTGGTAACCGTATCCGTGTCGGAATGGTCAGGTACAAAATCACGGATGGATTGACTTGCCAGGATGAGTCCCCCAAAATACTTCCGTGCTTCACGTGCAAAGTCTGTTAAAAACTTGACCGCCAGCATATTTTCCGAATTGACCAGTCGATGCGCTTCATCAATCATCACAAGAAAACGTGTCGCTTCATCAACATCAAATGATTCATCGTCATACATTTTCTGTTTTTGTGATGATCCAACTTGAATCAAGTTATCCCAAATCAGGTTCAGCGTATTAAACATTTGAGCGTTGAACACACTTTTCTCAAGTCCTGTCAAATTACGAATTGAAAAGAAGATTACTTGTTCATTCGTAATGTCAGGAATCGTTGTATGACCGTTGAATAAATAAGCAAAACTGTTCACCAAATTATCTATCACCAGTTCAATTTTTTCGAGTCGCTTTACCCTTGAGGATGACAATTCTGAACGAATGATGCGCTTCTGGGTATTGTCATAGAGTTGCTCACGGGCAAACATTAAAAAGTCACTGAATATGGGATATGCCTCATTAGCCAGTGACGTAATACCAGTTGTATGAATTCTATCCGAGAAACCAAGTGAATCATAAAAAAGGCGCAGCACCTTCTTAAATTCTTCGATCTCCTCAGAGGAAGGATCACCTGATCGAGATAGGGGGAGGTGACTAACCTCCGTCCCTCTCACACCACCGTACGTACGGTTCCGTATACGGCGGTTCCAAGTTATGTTGAACGCAAAATTTTATATCTTGCGGATATGCTCTTTAACCCTAGGTTCGCCCAGTAGGCGGTGCCTAGGGTTTTGTGTAGTATAGGGCTCTTGGCGATGCGCCAGTAGGCCTTCCTGGAGTTTCCCCATTCGTATGCCTTTTGGGGTGATATCCCAAGGGCAATTAATTTCCTCATTTTGGTTCTCGGGAGCTTCCATTCTTTCCACCGTACCATGCGCAATCTTCGATGCAGCCATGATTCCAAATCTTTCAGTTTGCTTGGCGTATCAATTAATTGATAATACCCGAGCCAACCGACAAGATAGCTGTTAAGTTTGTTAATGCGTTGTTCCATTGCGATTCGTTGTTTTCGTGAAGTTAGTTCCCTGACTCGGGCTTTAAACCGTTTTATTGATTGCTTCGCAATCCTGATCTTTGGCTTCTGCTTATTGCTTGTGAAGCTAAAGCCCAGTAGCTTGCGTTTCCACGGTCTGTCGACCGCACTCTTTTCTCGGTTTACCTTGAGGCGAAGTTTTCTTTCGATGAACTCTGTAATGGATTCCATCACTCGTTCCCCAGCCCGTTTGGATTTCACGAAGATGTGGAAATCATCCGCATACCTAACGAATTTATGACCGCGTTTCTCCAGTTCTTTATCCAGTTCATCCAATACAATATTTGAAAGTAACGGACTTAACGGACCACCTTGAGGAGTCCCTTCTGTGATTGGGCGGACCAATCCATTTTCGAGCACTCCTGCTTGCAGGAAACTTCGGGTAAGACGGAGTAACTCCTTGTCTTTAATTTTATCCGCAAGTTTTGCCATGAGGCGGTCATGGTTCACTTTATCGAAGAATTTCTCCAAGTCCATATCTACAACCCAGCGGTATCCTTCTTTAATATAGGCTCTTGCCTGTTTAACGGCAGTATGTGCCCTTCTATTCGGGCGGAACCCATAGCTGAATTCCGAGAATGTCGGGTCAAACACTGCTGTCAGTTGTTGGGCAATGGCCTGTTGAATGAAACGGTCTGTCACCGTAGGGATACCTAGTTTCCTAATACCTCCGCCCGGTTTCGGGATTTCGACCTGGCGGACTGGTTTCGGCTGATAGGTACCCGACCCTAGGCTGTCAACGATGGCTGTCCAGTTTTCTGTCAAATGCATCCGCAGGTCTTTTGTGGTCATTTGATCAACACCGTGACTGCCTTTATTCTTTTCTACTCGTTTTATTGCCTGTAAAAGATTCGGTCGTGCTAGAATCCGTTCCATCATAGATATATCCTCCTGCGTGAATCAGCGTTCTTCTTGTGCCATCCCATTCTCCGCCCTCTTTAAGTCCCCCACGGGATTCACCGTTTCCTCCTTAAAGTAGGTTGCCATCTTTTCTGCTTCATTGAATGGAATGAACGCCTAGACGTGATTCTCCATAATTGGTTCCGTCCTTCCCTGCTTCCTTAAGTAAAGCAGGTACTATGACTTCTGCTGACGCCTGTTGTTCAACAGCCTTTCACAAAGCTGCTTACCGTGTGGGCACAGCGTATCAACAGGTTCTCCCCGGGTAAGAGTACAAACTTTCCTTCCATGTCCCCGCCTCATCTACTTTGTAATACCTTTGGCAGTATGGGTTTTGTCCTGTTTGGCAGACTCATCCAATATTACCTAGCCTTATATGAGGTTCGTGTCCCTCGGGGCGGAAGTTTGCCGTCGACTTCCTTCAGACATGACGGTCGCCCCCCCATGCCCTTGTCTTGAGCTACAGCTACTACTGCCTTCGCTGTTCGGGACTTTCACCCTATAGTTTGTACCCATGCCGGGCACACCAAAAAAAGGTAGTTAATCCTTCTTGGACCTCCAATAGTGGAAATAAATTTAGTTAATTATTTATGACATACATGTCATTCTAAAAATTTCTTCCTCCACGCTCAAAATTTTACCAAGTGTGCATATTTATGGTTAGTTGGTGAAATCTAATAATAATCGTCATAAAAAACTTTTTAGGAGGAATATCATTTTGAATAATGATCCGATGAAAGATATTAAACAAAAACAATTAGACGAGTATCGTGTTCAGAACATAGGGAAACCATTGACGACCAATCAAGGAAGGACCATTGCAAATGACAAGGAATTATTAAAAGCAGGCGAACGTGGACCGACGTTACATGAGGATTGGCAGTACTTTGAAAAAATCACTCATTTTGTTCATGAAGAGGAACCTGAAAGGGTGGTCCATGCCCGAGGGTACAGTGCCCATGGGGAGTTTGAATGCTACAATTCAATGAAGCATGTAACAAGAGCAAATTTTTTACAAGAACCTGGGAAAAAGACCCCTCTAACCATTCGATTTTCAACCGTCCAAGGGCCAAGAGGTTCTTATGATACAGCGAGAGATTTACGTTGTCAGGGTGTTAAGTTATATACGGAGGAGGGAAATTATGATTTGACAACCATTGCTATGCCTGTACTTATTAACTTTGACGCGATGAAATTCCCAGATGCGATGCATGCATACCAATCAAAACAGGATGATGATATTCCAACTGCTACAGGTGCTCACGACAGATTTTGGGATTATGTCGCGAATAACCCTGAAGCGGTTCATATGGTTACTTGGATTATGTCAGACAGAGGGGTTTTAAGAAGTTATCGCCATATGGAATCGTGGTCAATTAATACGTATACTTTTGTGAATGAACAAGGTAAAGCAACTTATGTACGGTTTGTTTGGAAACCTGTTCTTGGTGTTCAATCCTTACTTCAAGAAGAGGCGATCAAAATCGGTGGAATTGATCCTGATTTTCATCGAAAAGATCTCCGGGAGGCAATTCACCGTGGTGCTTATCCAGAATACGAATTAGGAGTTCAGCTTATACCAGTCGAAGATGAGCACAAATATGATATTGACGTCCTTGATCCGACCAAGTTCTGGCCAGAAGAACTGATTCCAGTAGAGATTATTGGTAAGATGACGCTAAATCAAAACATCGAAAATTACCATACAGAATCCGAACAAGTCGCGTTTAATCCCGCCAACGTTGTTCCTGGGATTGACTTTTCCAATGATCCTGTATTGCAAGGCAGGTTAGTTGCGTATCATAGTGCACAACTTTATCGGATTGGGGCAAATTTCCAACAATTGCCGATCAATAAACCGGTTTGTCCATTCCATAATAACCAAAGACGTGGACCTATGCGTTATCGAATCGATGTGGACCATGTGAACTACCATAATAATTCGTTAGCGGATAATACTCCTCATGAAACACCAATCGATGAAGGTGGTTATGAACATTATCCAAAAGAAGTAGGTGGTCGCACAACGCGGAAACCGATTGATTCGGTCAATGATTACTTTTCACAGACACGAATATTCTGGAATAGCTTGACTCCTGTTGAAAAAATGCATACCATTGAAGCATTTAGCTATCAACTCGGTAACGTGATGGACGAATCGGTTCGTCAACAAAATGTGAATTTATTAGCCAATGTCGATGTGGAACTAGCGTCGACAGTTGCAGATAATATTGGTGTTGCTCGTCCAACAGGCAGCCATGTCCCGGTTTCTGGTAGTTACCCATCTTTAAGTCAATTCAACACACCTCCTAGCGCGTATACGAAAAAAGTCGGTGTACTGATTGGCAATGGTTTTAATGATCAGGAAGTAACCGGGGTTCTTAATTTTTTTGACCATCATAAGGTTTTTTACGATATTATTAGTGAAAGGCTTGGATTCGTCACTGGGGCCAACGGAGGTAAAATCAAGGTGAATAAAACGTTCCTGAATTCTAGTCCATATTTAGTTGACTCCGTTTACGTTGTCGGAGGTAATACTCCTAATGAAAAAAGGTTTACGGAAAATGTTTCAGAGTTTGTGAACATGGCCTATAAACTCTACAAGCCTCTTGGTATTGCTACTACTGGTCAGGAAATGATCGCACCAACAGCTTCGGATAACCTAGTAGGTGTCATCATGGCAGCAAATAGTACAAATTTCAAGCAGGATTTTGTGACGGCTATTGCCCAGTCCCGTTTCTGGGATCGGGACAAAGGGACAGGTCCCGCGTCTCAAGGACTGTCAGGAATAACAAAGTAATATTCAAAGATAATGTGAGAATTAAAATAGTTATAATTAGGTTAGAAAGGCAAAACATTCGATATGAAAAGAACCACACATATTAAACATAACTAATATGTGTGGTTCATATTATTACACTCTTCGACTAACGCGCACGATTGCTTTATAAAGGTTTTTTAAATACATAGCTCACTTGGCAACACTTTCGTAGCCATTATCTTTAGCCCATTCATGTACATAGGATAATAGTCTTTCACCATAACCATTTGAACGTTTATTTTTATCAGTGATCAAATCACAAACCCAAACAAAGCGACCATAATAAAGTGTGATCATAGGCTTAAACCCTGTGACTGCAACAATTTCTTCTTGATCATACAAGCCGAATAGTCTATACATATCCCTTTCTTTGGCTCCCTTACCAAATCAAGATAGGTTTTCTCATCAAGATGAGTACGTAATTGATTCCATTACTGAAAAGCTTTGAACCATCTTTGAGTACGACTGTATTCATTCGAACAACCATCCTTTATATTACTTTTTGCCTCTCATATTCTGTTACGCAGTATTCCTTTCACTCAACAAAATGAGCCGTTTCAGAAAGAGTTAACGCTTCCGTTACTGCGCCCGTTCGTATTATATGGTCAGCCGGGCTTTGAACTGGTTGACCTATTTTTTATAGGTTTCATATGCTTGAGGAAGTCGGGGGAGGACGTCTGCGCCCGTGGGACACTGATCCCGTCCGTAATACTGTCCACCCCTTCCTTGTAGAAACATGTTTGAGGCTGGTTGGGACACGATCCCGCATAACAAGCGAAGCTATGACACTACAAGGGCGTGTAAGGGGAGCACCGGCGAATCTATTAAAGGAGTTGTGATCAGTTATGGATCCTGTTATCGGCCTGGATGTCGACAAAGGAGAAAGCCAGGTCCAAACCTTTTTACAACGGAAAAAAACGTATAAGCAAAGCTTTAAATTTGCGCACCATCTACAAGGACTTCACACGTTTTATCAGTTTTATCAGGAAGTGGAACAGGTTGCCGGTCAGCCTCCGGCCGTCATTTTCGAATCTACCGGGCACTATCATGAACCTGTGCTTCAATTTCTCGAGGATCAGGCTATCACGTATTATGTCATCAATCCGGTCGTTTCTTATGAGGCCAAAAAAACGGGTCTGCGTAAAGT
Source organism: Virgibacillus ainsalahensis (assembly GCF_055380755.1). Classification (NCBI taxonomy): domain Bacteria; kingdom Bacillati; phylum Bacillota; class Bacilli; order Caryophanales; family Bacillaceae; genus Virgibacillus; species Virgibacillus ainsalahensis. The sequence goes on from NZ_AP043943.1 coordinate 2,940,432, forward strand.
GAAAACAGACAAAGTCGATGCGTATCATCTAGGTGAGTTGTACTATAAAGAAGATCTAGAAGCCTTTCAGAAGAAAACCGAGCAATACCTGGATCTGCGTCAATTAACCAGACAGCACAGTGCTTTAACGGATAGCTATGTTGAAATAAAATTGCAGTTCCAAGCTGCAGTCGATCATATTTTTCCGGAATATCATAATGTCTTCAGCGATCTTTGTGGCAAGTTATCGTTGAACACCTTACTGCATTATCCGACTGCTTCGGCTATTTCAAAAAGTCGCTCAACAAACATTAGCCGACGATATGCGTCAATTCGGGGCTAGACGTTCCGACGCATGGTTTTTGGATAAAGCAGCCCAATTAAAGGCTGCGGCAGACCGTAATCCCTTTCAGCATCCCGTCTGTCATGGTCATATTGTCAGCTTACAGATGTATATTCAGATGCTTTTTCAATATCAAGAGCACCTATCCCAATTAAAACGAGAAATAGATGCCCTGGCTCGGTCTTTTGAAGACCATGGATTGATCCAGTCGATTCCCGGGATTGGAGATAAGCTTGCAGCAACAATCATCTCCGAAATTGGGGGAATTGATCAGTTTGAACGGCCTAAGCAACTGGCTGCCTATGCTGGGGTAGACCCAGCAGTCTTCGAATCAGGTAAATATAAGGCTGCCATCAACCGCATCACGAAAAGGGGATCATCAATATTACGTCAGGCCCTTTATACGGCTGTGCAATGCGGCCTGGCCAAAAATCGCAATAAAAAACTGATAGTCTTTTATGATCGCAAAAGAAACGAGGCCAAACCTCACAAGGTTGCTATGATTGCCTGTGCTAATAAACTCATTCACTGGATTCATGCCATATTAAAACGTCAGGAAGTCTTTGTAGATCAATAAGAAACGATTTAAAGTCACAATTTTCAAAACATTATCGATTCAACGGTAAGGCTATTTGGTATGCTTAATTTTAGCATTCCTGTAGAACGTTAATTTTAAGGTTTGAAAAATATAGAGCCCCTCGATAAGATGAATTTACACACAAACAAATTAACTTAGGAGGAAGCTCTACATGAAGTATAAAATGCAGGACAAACAAAATCAACTTATAGAAAGAATATCAGACCAACATCTAGTCGTTGGAGTGGATATTGCACAACAATTCCATGTAGCTCGTGCAGTAAATTATAGAGGTATTGTGATTGGTGATCCTCTCACTTTTGAAAATGATGTGCTAGATTACAAGAATGGATGAACGAATTAAAATATTCAAAAGGTTATAGTACTGAAATTGTGGGAATGGAACCTACCGGACATTATTGGTTAAACTTATCTAAATGGCTGTATGATCAAGGTATCGATGTCGTAACGGTTAACCCTCATCTTGTAAAAAAGAATAAAGAAAATCGAGATAACACGCAATCCAAAAGTGATAAAAAGGATGCTCTCGTAATTGCTGATATGGTGAAGAATGGATATTATTCTTTTTTACATCCAACTTCAGAGGCTTTCGAAAAACTGAGAGTTCTAATGTCTAACCGTGACGTAATCGTGAAACGACTTGTTAGTTCCGTTAACCAAATAAATCGTTGGGTTGATATTATATTCCCTGAACTTCGACAAGTATTTAAAGATGTTAAAGGGAAAAGGTGCAATCGCAACCCTTCGCTTATTCCCTACACCAGCTGAATTACGTTCAATGGAAGCCCAGGATATCGTTAAAGGATGGAGAACACTGACGAAACGACAACCCGGGTTTAAAAAAGCACAAACATTAATTCAATTAGCTAAAGGTTCTGTTGGTGCCACCCAAGCACTTGACGCATATAAACTACACCTAGAACAATTACTTGAAGAATTTGATCTCGCCACAACTCAACTTGAAAAAGTTGAAAAAGAAGCGACTGATTCACTTGAAAAAATTACTTTCGCCAACAAAATACTTGGCATGAAAGGAATTACTGAAATTACACTTAGGGGTATTATAGGTGAAACTGGTGATTTAAGTAAATTTGCACACGGTAATTCTTTATTACGACATGCAGGCAAATTATTATCTCTAAGCGCGGAAGATCTCGCCTAAGGCGTTACTTGTACTTAGCCACAATGAGTCTCGTAATGAACAATCCTGAATTTAAAGAACTTCATGCCCACAATGTCAAAGTAAAAAAGATGAAAAAGATGAAATCTATTATGAAATTGATTGGCAAGTTTGCAAGAATAATAGTAGGAATTGCCCGACGTAATGAACCCTATTGTCCAGTAAAAATACAACCCTTATCGCCTTTAATAGCATAAATTAATTACCTTGAAACTGAACCTATCAAAAAAATTAAAAGTTACTTTTTGAGTGATGGCTTATTCGTAGGATTTCAAAAAAAGCACGGAGTACTGGATGTGTTACACGAAAGGGCACAGACCCATTATTTTAGCAAAACCGGCCTCCACCCCTTGGATAGGCATGACGAAGGAATGAGAGGGCATTAGACCCGTTGAGACATGGGAGGGAAAGCCTCCGAGGGCGGCGTGGAGAATACGTGCCGTATATCTTTTGGAATGTTTGGAGTTTTTAACTCCTCTATTCCCGTATGCCTTCATGTAGCCTTAAACATCATTACTCATTCCAATCATCCGTTATTGTTCTTACAAGTGGTTTGAAATCCTGCGAATAAGCGAGCATTTACGAGTAAATTGAATCTATCTGAGGGAGTGTAACATGTTTTATTGAACTTTTTTAACTTTAAATGTTGACAACTATTAGCTGGTATAGCGGAACAAGCATATATCTAAAATAAAACACTTGTTGCCTAAAGATTATTATTTCAATACAGCCTTGAATGCGTAATTTTCCGGATTCAAATGAATCAAGTTCAGGTTTGAAACAGTTATTTTCCAATGAATTCTCCATGTCATTGGAAGGAATCCGGTGATCAAGCGGCGGACCAGAATCCGTTTCAACGGCTTCCCACTCAATGATGAACAACAATCCAGCCGGATATGGCCCAGATCACTTTCAACATAGTGAATGTTTTCAAGATGCACTTTCGCCGTATTTTCCTTCAGCATCCTCAGCATCTTTGGTTCAATATCCACCGCAAAAACTTCCTGTGCCTGTTTAGCCATGGGAATCGTGAAAAAACCAGTGCCTGCACCAAGGTCGCCAACCGTGTCATTTTTATCTAATTCCAAATACCGGATTATTTCCTCCGGCGGTAATTTTTTTCTGCGATCGACACTCATCAGCTTATCTGCTCTTTCTAGGTTAAAGCGTTTATCCAGTCATTGTTATCTCCTTTCACCCAACACATCTGCAGGAGAATTACCGACTTTTTACAAGCAGGTTTACTGCTTCCTTAATAAGATCTTCCGAACTTTCACCGGATTCCTTCTCCTCACGAATGCACGCTTCCAGATTTCTGCTAACAACCAATGCTGCTGTACGGTCAAGCGCATTTCTGGCAGCAGTCATCTGGTTCACTACATCACGACATTCTTTCCCTTCATCCATCGCTTTCAATAATCCCCTGACTTGACCTTCAATACGTTTAATTCGATTTTTCATCTGATCATCATATTCCATTGGACGGCACCCCTTTTCTCTATTGAATCTGGTATTTGTGTTGTACATAAAACCAGTTTTGTACATTCATTTCCTTTACTTCCATTATACATGATGGGGTATTAAAACTCACACAAAAAGATGAAAATCTTTCGTAATTAGATATTATTTTGTCTTATCTATACAAACAATCAGTCCTTCCTCTATATCAGCTGCAAACTCTTGTAATGAATCATCATGAACCATTTCAATTAATGCTGTTGGCTTTGGCATGCCAATTTTAACCTTGTTTGTTTCAATATCCTGGTACACAACTATTTTACATGGGAGAAAATAACCTATAAGCTGATTTTCAGATAATACATTATTCGCCTCTTTTGGATTACAAACTTCCAAAACCTGATAAGCTTGTTCAAAATCAAACCCTTTATTGTTTAACGTTTCTTTAACATCAAATTGCCAAAGCACACCGAATTTTTCTTCCTTTAGGTTTTCCTCCAGTGCATGAATCGCTTCCTCCAGTGATTTTTCCGTTTCAACTGTATAATGAAACATAACCTTAAACAACTCCCTTTTTATAAAAAGTTACCTGCCATAAACAGATAAAATTATATTTGGTAATTTCCATCCAACGTTTAATACTAACCCATACGACGGAATGTTAAACATCTCCATGTTAATATACCTGTTAAACTCCTTCATCATCAATCATCATACCCAGGCATTCATTCCGCCTTTAACATTAGATACTTTTTCAAAACCTTGTTTCTTAAGCATTTTGGCTGCCTTTGCGCTTCGCATACCGCTTTGACAAATAACGACTACTTCTTTATTTTTATCCAATTCTCCGGTACGTTTTGATAAATGGGCTAATGGTACATTTGCAAATTTCTTCTGATGATTGGCTTTATACTCACCCGGTGTTCTTACATCAACGAACTGTACATCTTTTTCCGCAAACTTATCTTTTGCTTCTTTTGCGGTTATATTCGAAACTCCTTTTGTCGAAAGAAAAAAGTTCACCACAAATGCAATTATAATAATGAAAAAAATCCATTGTAAAATTTCCATCCAACTCCCTCCTAGTCCATTAGGTAACTGGTTATCCTAGAAAAAATCCGACCATATTTTAACAGCTGTTGCCAGAATCAGAACTGAAAGAATGCCTTGTAATACTCTCGTATTTACTCGCTTACCGGCATTTGCACCAAGCGGAGATGCAATCAGACTAGCAATAATCATGATCACAGCCGGAATAAGTAATACCTGACCGGTCATTATTTTACCTGCCGTTGAACCAACGGCTGAAAGAAATGTAATGGCAAGTGAAGATGCAATCGTCACACGTGTCGGTATCTTCAGCACAAGCAGCATAATTGGAACCAATAAAAATGCGCCTGCCGCACCTACAATTCCGGCCCCAATACCGGTTACAAATGCAAAAAATGCAGCAAGCCACTTGTTGAATGTAACTTGGTCAAGCGGGGGATCGTCGATCCCTTTTTTAGGAACAAACATCATAACGGCTGCGATAGTAGCCATTACACCATACACAAAATTGATGCCGCCATCCGTCATGAACTGGGAACCATAACCACCAATAAAACTTCCAAGCATGATACTTATCCCCATATAAATAATCAGTGTTTTATTTAGGTATCCACCTTTCCGGTATGCCCATACCCCGCCAATTGTGGCAAACAAAACCTGAACGGCACTAATGCCGGAAACTTCATGCGCTGTAAACGCTGATAGTCCTAATAAAGGCGGAATGTATAGCAGCATCGGATATTTAACAATGGAACCGCCGATACCAACCATCCCGGATAGGAATGAACCACCAAATCCAATTAAAAACAGGACTAATATGAACATTAAACTGTATTCCATAGCCATACTCCTTTCATAAAAAGAAGAAACCCCTGAATAAGGGGCCCCTCGTTAGGCTTTCTTAATCCAGAACTTCAGTACGTCATTTTCTTCAGTCTGATCCACCAGCTCGTGACCACCTGAATTAGTCCAAGCTGTTAAATCACTTTTTGCACCTTTGTCTGTCGCATGAACCTCCAGAATTTCACCCGATTCAATGTCTTCGATTGCCTTTTTCGTTTTTACTACCGGCATAGGACATGCCATTCCTTTTGCATCTAATACTTTTACTGCTTCCATCATAAGTTCCTCCTTGTAATTTTTTAATCACCGTGCTGTTTCTGGACCCATCCATTCAGTTAAATGTATTAACCGTGTACTGCACAGCGATTCGGGCCAATCTCCATTTCGCGCTGTTTTTCAGCTTCCGGGTTCATTTTACCCATATTGGTCTGACGAATATTATCGTGCTCGTTTGGCTGCGGCGGCAGGTTCTCCGTTACCATTTTCCGGAACTCCTGTGCATCTTCCACCTGCAGACCTGAATTACGCTGATACAAATCACCAAGCCGTGCCTTGACACTTCCGTCATTTCCAAGTTCATCCACAAATGAATAGTGAGCGGGCAATACAATCAGATCGTCAGATAGTTCTTTATAACGGCTGTATAACGTTTCCCGCAAATCTCCGACCCAATCTTCAGCCTTTCCAGCCAAATCAGGGCGGCCAATCGATTTCACAAATAGAATATCTCCGGTCAGCAGGTATTTGTTATCAATAATCAACGATGTGCTTCCAATTGTGTGCCCCGGTGAATAGATCGGCTGTACCTGAATAGTTGTGTTTCCGACAGTAATATCTGTTCCTTCTTCCAATAATGCATAATCAAATGTTACTTCTTCCGCATCTTTATCCGGTAAATGATACGTGCCTCCGGTATTTTCAGCGAGTTGACGTCCACCCGAAATATGGTCAGCGTGAAGATGCGTATCAATCGTATGCTCAATCGATACACCTTTTTCTTCAGCAAAACGTTCATAAATACCTGTCATACGATTAGCATCAACAACCGCTGCTTTTTTGTCGGAAACAACCATATATGACAAGCAGCCTTTTCCAAGACGTACAAACTGGTATAGACTTCCGCCGTCATTCAAATCTGCTATTTTGATGGGCTCCAAATGTTCACTCCAGGCTTTCATGCCGCCTTCCAGGTCATAAGCATGTGTAAAACCTTCTTCTTCCAAAAGGTCTCTCACCATTTTCGATGAGCCCCCTTTGGCACAAACCACAATTACTTCCTGATTTTTACTAATTTTATCTGCTATAGCGTCAACGCCATCGAGCAGGTTGAAATAAGGTTCATTGATTATTTCAACGCTGTCCCCTTCGATCTTCCAATCATCAAACTCATCCGTATTCCGAACATCCAGGATGAGAGTCTCCTCACGGTTGACAACTCGTTTTGCAAGTTCATCAGTCGTAATACTTTTTATCATACAATTAGCCTCCTACTGTTTAAAATGTCAGTGAAATATCGGCATCTTTGGCAAATTCAATGAATGAAGTTGCCCCACCGACTTCAATTCCTTTCACAAAATCGTCTTTTTCCAGATTCATAACATCCATTGTCATTTGACATCCAATCATTTTGACACCCATTTCCTGAGCCATTTCCAACAACTCACTGATGGATGGAACGTTCGTTTTTTCAAAGCCTTCTTTGAAGTGCTCTTTCCCTTCCGGCATCGCCAGGTTTTTGTGAGCCTCCTTATGAATCAAGTTGAGTCCTTCAAATGTGAAGAATATCCCTACCTCTTTATCCGATGCGGCGGCTGCTGTCGCAATGTTAAATACTTTATAGGCATCGAACATACCACCATTTGCTGCTATTATTGCTACGCGTGTGTTATTGTTTTCCATTGTTTATTCCTCCCTCAATTATTTTGTGGATTTTTCCGTTGGGCCATCCCATTCAGCCATGCCCGGCACCACATTTTTTACGATTTTGAAACCTTTTTGTGACAGCTTTTGGGCTGCAAGGTCGCTTCGGCTCCCCGTACGGCAAATAACATGAATCTCTTTGTCAGTATTTATTTCATCCATTCGGTTTTCCAATTCCCCAAGCGGAACATTGATTGCGCCCGGAATATGATTAAATGCATATTCTGCTTGTTCACGAACATCAAGAATCGTTACATCTTCAAGTCCATCAACTTTATTCCGCAACACCTGTAAACCAATCACATCATCATAGTTTGCTTCATTTTTTACTTCATCATCACTTGCTCTACGCAAATAATGCTTCAGCACGTCACCCTCTTCAATAGTGCCCAGGTACTGATGACCTGTACTTTCCGCCCAAGCCTTAATATCGGCTGTGGATCCTTTATCGGTTGCCTGAACTTCCATTACCTGCCCAGGATCCAAATCAGAAATAGCCTTTTTTGTTTTGACAATTGGCATTGGACAAGCAAGCCCCTTTGCATCCACTGTTTCATTTGCTTTAATTCCCATGAATCAATGCCTCCTTTATTTTATTTCTCCACTTTCTCTGTCCAGGCGAGCATACCGCCATCAACATTTGTTACATCAAATTCCTGGTTCAAAAGAAATTCACATGCTTTACTACTACGGCCACCCGAACGGCAAACCATATAATAGTGTTTGTTTTTATCTAGTTCATTGATTCGATCCGAAATCTCACCAAGAGGAATGTGTTTCGCACCCGGTATTTTCCCTTGTGCCACCTCATCATCCTCGCGTACATCAATAACATTTACATCACTTTTGTTTTTGATTCTTTCTTCCAGTTCGTTCGTCTTTACTGATTTCAATTGAATTTACCTCCTTGATAGTCTTATTTAACAGATCCTTAAATCAAATCTTCCTTACCAATATGGGTAAGGGTATTAAATTATTTTAAATAAATAGGCTGATATTGCCTTCTTCTGCTTCTCCAACATAAGCAGCCACACCACCGTATTCAATTTCATCCATAAGTTCTTCTTTTTGAAGACCGAGCAAATCCATTGTCATGGTACACGCAATCAGTTTAACATCCTGTTCCTGAGCCATATCCACCAATTGGGGAAGAGGCATAGCATTGTGCTTTTTCATAACACGTTTAATCATTTTTGGTCCCATTCCCAAATAATTCATTTTGGATATGCCCATTTTATCTGTACCACGCGGCATGAGTTTTCCAAACATTTTTTCGAGAAAATTCTTTTTTACCGGAACCTGACTATCTTTCCGGAGCGCATTTAATCCCCAGAATGTGTGAAATATAGTCACCTCATGGTCATAGGCTGCCGCGCCATTTGCGATAATATATGCAGCCATTGCTTTATCATAATCACCACTGAACAAAACAATTGTTGTTTTCTTTTTATCCTGCATCAATTACTTATTCAACTCCTTTTATTTACACTCATACATGTATAGGTATTAAATATTGCTAAATAATAGGGTTCGCTCTTTTGCTGAACCCCTTTAAAAACATTACATAACTCACCATATACCCTGATGGGTATTTTGTCAAGCGCATATTCAATTTTTTTTGATAACCAATGCTACTTGATTTTTGCACCTTTGCTTTCTTCCGTTGATGTCAGATTAACCGCTAATATTTCCACATCCTTATTTTTATAGAGCTTTTGAAAATCAGGTATTTCTGCTCTGCAAGGGGGACACCATGTAACCCAAAAATTGACAATAACACGTTCACCCCGGTAATCTGACAAGCGCACTGTTTTTCCTTCGAGCGTCTTTAAATTAAAGTCCGGAGCAATTTGTCCTACTGAAATCCCCACCTCATCCATCCCTTTGACATCATCCTTATCATCGGGAGGCGGTGATGAGGTCATTTTGCCTCCACTTGAACCGATTTTTTCTTATGATTCATAGTAAAGTGTGAATATGAAAACTTGATGAAAATACCTTTTTAATTTTTAATAGAACGGTGCTCCAACTTATTTGTAAAAACGTTAAGTTTTAAGAAAAAAGCCAGGCAACGACTGGATCTCCCCCGGACGATACCTGACTATTAATGACAGACAACCATTTTTTTGGATTAAACTTCTGGCAGCATTCTCAACTTTGCACGGCTTATAAAACTGATTTAATCTTCCTCAGCGGCCATTGCCTCTGCTTTTGTACGATGAACAGTGCCAAACGGATGTTCAGGCGGGGCATAGATTGTGTAAAGTTTAAGCTGCGTACGACCCGTATTAATCAGATTGTGCCATACTCCGGCAGGTACCATGATTGCATAATCATCAAAAACTCTATCCTGAAAATATAAATTATCTTTCCTATCTCCCATTTGAACGACTCCTTGCCCTGCCTCAACACGTAAAAATTGATCCACATCAGGGTGTACTTCTAAACCTATATCTTCCCCAACTCCAATACTCATCAATGTAACCTGCAAGTTATCTCCTGTCCATATGGCTGTACGAAAAGTATTGTTTTGCTTGGCAGCCTGATCTATATTCAGAACAAATGGCTCTTTTCCATGATCTTGCATCAAGGGACCCGTAAAGCTGCGGGGGTCTGCGTATGGCCAATGTTGGTTTGCATAAAATTCATTTGCTGCACCCCAGTTAAACGGTACCCTGCCACAATTACAAATTGGCGAGTAGGAATAAGGATATTCATACTGAGACATAGTTTTCAATCCTTTCTTGTGATTACATATACAAAATCATCATATGTCCCAAGTTTGTTTTCAGTTACTTTTGAATCGCTTTTGAAAAAACACTATTGTTCCAGCCTCTCGTGTGTTCCTGCAACCATTCAATGAACCATCAACGGGGTATAAAGGTTTCCAAAGCATGCACTTGTACGTTTAACAGTTCTTCCTTTTGCTGCTTGGACTGCTTATGATAAGGCACTTCCGGCGGGAATGTCAGACTACCGAGAAGAATACCGCCTATTTGCCTTGCAAGAAGGTTTGTGTCAGGTTTATTTTCAAATCCAGCAAAGTGTATATCCAATCCTTTTTTGAGTCCGTTAAAAATAATAACGGGAAAATTAATTTCGTCGGCTAAAAGCCCCATAAAACTTTCGGCGAGCAGTGTCTTTGCAAGCATATGGTTTTTTGACAAAGCTGTAAATCGGTCATCCAGAATGCGTTTGAAAAATTCCGTTGTTCCCGGTTCTTCCGCGAACTTCATGACTTTGGCATGAAATTCATTTTCGAGTGCTTTTTTCACCACAATCTCAAAAAGGTTCTGCTTTGTGGAAAATTTGCGGTAAAGTGTTACCTCGGCCACTTCGGCTTCCTTTGCGATTTCCTGAGTGGTGGACTGTAGGAACCCTTTTGAAATGAACACCTTGATTGCCGCATTCAAAATTTGATCCGTTTTATCTCGCATACCTATTTCACCCCGTTACAATTTCTGTTCCCTCATCACTTTTTGTACGCACAAACCGGTCAAAAATTACCAATATTGCGGGCAGGACAATGATCGTACTCAAAAGGGCAAAGGAAATATTCACTAATGTCATCATACCAAAATTGCTTAAAATCACGAAATCAGATATAAGCAAAGCACTGAATCCGCCAATTGTTATGAAGGCTGAAGCAAATATAGCTTTACCTATTTTTTCGTTGGCTGTTATAATTGCTTCCTGTCTTTTTGAACCTTTTTGACGTTCCTCGTAAAACCGCTCCATTACCAGGATCGTAAATTCTGTTCCAATACCGATAATCAGCGCGCCGAGTGTTGCTGTTAAGGGAGTATAATCAATTGTAAGTGAAACAGTTGTAATTAAAGAACTAATCTGATTAAGTAAATCTTCGCGGAACCTGCCGCCGCTCCGGTGCTATTTCCTGACTTTCTAGCTCACTCATAAACGCCCGGGGATTCCCCCTCTAAAGCATTGAAAAACCCTTCTTCTTGTTAAGTGTCAATAAAGTTATTTAATTTTTAATACCAAAACAGTATAACCCCGTCCTCATAATAAGACGGGGTAAAAACAAAGTGTTTAACTTCTAATGTGGATCACTTCATTGTGTCTAAAAATATAACAATAAAGTCGTTTAAAATATGGGTGCTTTGTTCAACAATCCCGCCCGTTACAGAGAAGGTTTGTTCAATGACTGTTTGTTTCATGAACTTAACCCTTGTTCTTTGCGATTTGGCTTCGATCCGGTGCTTGAGGACGGTTAGAAATGTACCAAAATAAACTATATGAGGAGGACATGAATCATGTACTGTCAAAAATTCAAAACGAAATCTGGACAAGTTAGATGGGAGTGTATTGCTGATGGAGAACGTGATTCTGCAACCGGAAGCCGCAAACAAATCAAACGACGAGCAAAGACACAACGAGAAGCTAAAGAACGTGTACAAAAAGCCGTCCGCTCAACCCAAGAAGATAAAATCGATGAGAACTCAGGAAAACGCATCACATTTGATCAAGTTGCATCTGCTTGGTTAGAAGTATACAAACAAACAGGTGTTAAAAGAAGCACTTTGCGAATCCGTGAAAAAGAAGTCGCTATACTAAACCGTTATATGGCAAAAAGCCCAATTGGAAAGATTACGTACTCCATGTATCAAAAATTCATTAATGACATTTCGCCAAATTATGCTCGGACTACTGTTCAAGGAGTGAACACATCAGGGCATGATATTTCAGCGTGCGATAAAGGACAAGCTTATCAAGGAAAGACCAAATCGCGATGTAATTATACCTAAAAAAAGAAAAACAGTTGAAGAAATTGAGATGGTACCTATTGAACAAAAATATTTAACGAACGAAGAATTGAACGAGTTTCTTAATGCTACTTTAAACCATGGACAGGAATTAGATATTGAACGGTTCTATCTGTTAGCTTTTTCGGGTATGCGCTCCGGAGAGTTATGTGCATTAAAATGGTCTGACATTAACTTTAAGACTAATACTGTTCGAATTACAAAAACACTCTATAACGAAGATAACAACATGCGCAAATATGAATTAACACCTCCAAAAACAAATGGGTCGATAAGATCGATTGAAGTGGATTCTGAAATTATGCAGCTTATTAAATCACATCACAAACGTCAGAAAAAGATCAAAATGAAATATCGTAATGAAGTGGAACATGACGGTAATTTCGTTTTTTGCCGAGCGAATGGATATCCTTATATACAAAAGAATATAGTGACAAGGATGGCTAGGCTGATGGAATATACAAACATTGAAAAAAAGGCGACACCCCATATCTTCAGACACACCCATATAAGCATGATGGCTGAAGCTGGTATTGACCTTGCAACGGTTATGGAAAGGGTAGGACACGATGACCCACAAACGACTTTAAAGATCTATACACATGTAACCAAAAAAATGAAAAAGGACGCTTCCGCAAAAGTTAGCAACTTATACGAAAACGCCCTATCCAAAATAAATTTTAATTAAATGTTACTTTCTTGTGACATTTTCATGTTTCAGAGGTCTATAAATCTCTTATAAACACTGTCATGTAAAAGTTTACGGGCGATGATTTACATCATGCCGCCCATTCCACCCATACCGCCCATATCAGGCATTCCGCCGCCGGCAGCGCCGCCATCTTCTTCAGGCTGGTCTGCTACTACAGCTTCAGTAGTTAGGAACATTGCTGCTACAGATGCTGCATTTTGCAATGCGGAACGAGTAACTTTTGTAGGGTCAACGATACCAGCGTCAACCATGTTTTCCCATTCGCCTGTTGCAGCATTATAGCCAATGCCTACTTTTTCACCTTTTAGGTGCTCAATGATGATGGATCCTTCAAGACCTGCATTGTGAACGATTTGACGTACAGGCTCTTCTAATGCGCGAAGAACGATTTTTGCGCCTGTTGCTTCGTCATCTGTCAGGTTCAACTCGCCAACTTTTGTAAGTACATTTACAAGGGCTGTACCACCACCTGCAACAATACCCTCTTCTACCGCAGCACGTGTAGAGTTCAATGCGTCTTCAATGCGCAGTTTACGCTCTTTTAATTCTGTTTCTGTAGCGGCACCGACTTTGATTACTGCTACACCGCCAGCTAATTTAGCAAGGCGCTCTTGTAATTTCTCTTTATCAAATTCAGAAGTAGATTCTTCTGATTGTGCACGAAGTTGTGTCACACGGGAAGAAATTGCTTCTGGATTTCCGGAACCTTCCACGATTGTTGTGTTTTCTTTTGTTACAACAACTTTAGATGCGCGACCTAATTGTTCCATTGTTGTGCTCTTCAGATCCAATCCAAGATCTTCTGTGATTACTTCAGCACCGGTCAGGATACCGATATCTTCTAACATTGCTTTACGACGGTCACCGAATCCTGGTGCTTTAACTGCTACAGCGTTAAATGTACCGCGAAGCTTGTTCACAACTAATGTTGCAAGTGCTTCCCCTTCAACATCTTCAGCAATTAAAAGAAGCGGTTTACCTTGTTGTACAACTTGCTCAAGTACTGGCAATACTTCCTGAATGTTACCGATTTTTTTATCAGTAATTAAAATATACGGATCTTCCAGAATTGCTTCCATTTTGTCCTGGTCTGTAACCATGTATGGTGAAGCATATCCACGATCAAACTGCATCCCTTCAACCACTTCTAATTCAGTGTTGAAACCTTTTGATTCTTCGATTGTAATAACACCGTCATTACCAACGCGTTCCATTGCCTCAGAGATCAGGGTACCGACTTCATCATCACCAGAAGAAACGGATGCGACTTGAGCGATGGATTCTTTGCTTTCAATCGGATTGGAGATAGCTCTTAATTCTTTTACAGCTACTTCTACTGCTTGTTCAATTCCACGGCGGATGCCTACAGGATTTGCACCGGAAGTAACGTTTTTCAACCCTTCACGGATCATTGCCTGTGCAAGAACAGTTGCAGTTGTTGTACCATCACCAGCAACATCATTTGTTTTTGATGCAACTTCGGATACAAGCTGTGCACCCATGTTTTCAAAAGCATCTTCCAGTTCGATTTCTTTTGCAATAGTAACACCATCATTTGTAATTAACGGTGAACCGAATTTTTTATCCAAAACAACGTTGCGGCCTTTTGGTCCTAACGTTACTTTTACTGCATCTGCCAATGTATCTACACCACGTAGCATCGCGCGGCGTGCGTCTTCACTAAACTTAAGATCTTTAGCCATATTTATGAGTCCTCCTTAAAGTCATTATTAAGTATTTTATTATCTGATTTTAGCTAACTACTGCCAGGATGTCACTTTCACGAAGAACTAAGTATTCTGTACCTTCATATTTCACTTCAGTACCCGCAAATTTTGAGAAGATAATGCTGTCACCTTCTGCAACTTCGAGTGCAACTTTCTCTCCATTATCTGTAACGCGGCCAGAACCTACTGCAACTACTTTACCTTCCTGTGGTTTTTCTTTTGCAGAGTCTGGAAGTACAATACCGCTTGCAGTTTTCTCTTCTTGTTCCACAAGCTCAATAACTACGCGATCTCCTAGTGGTTTAATCATGTAGAAAGCCTCCTTAATTCCATATCATTATTTTTTGTTTATTAGCACTCGAAGGTAATGAGTGCTAATCCCAATTATTATAATAAATAATTCGTCTAAAAAATGCAAGAATAAAGTAATAATATTTCACAACTTTATTTAGACTGAATCCGACAAAATCTGAGAGGGACATGGCTCAGTATCACGACATATATGATCAACATGTGATAAAATACGTAATATGTATGATTTGTACATGAAAACATATATTATTATAATCACAAACTATTAAAGGAGTCGTTTTATTTTGCCGAAACGGTATTGGTGGGTTATTCTAACCTATATCATTATGCAATTTTCAGGAATTATTGGTGCACCAATCCTGTATGCCTTATTTCCAATAAGTGATTTTGATGCTGTTATTTACTGGTCCATTTTCAGTTTTGCAGGAGCACTTGTTGTTACGTTGCTATTATTAAAGCCTGATATGAAAATGGGTAGTCAGCGTGATGCATCCTCCATAGGAGAAATTATCGTCTGGTCTGTTCTGGGGGTATTCATGGCCTTTGCTGCACAAACTATTGCCGGTGTGATTGAGATGGAGCTTCTAGGAATTGATCCCGGCTCTGAAAACACCCAGGAAATTATGGATATATCACGTGCTGCACCAATATTTATGATTATCCCGGCAATAATCGCACCTGTTTTGGAAGAAATTATTTTCCGAAAAATTATTTTCGGCAGCTTTTATAAACGGGTAAATTTCTTTTTTGCGGCATTATTATCAGCCTTAATTTTTGGGTTTATCCATTTAGACCCGACACATATTTTGATTTATGCTTCCATGGGGTTTGTCTTTGCATTTTTATATGTAAAAACCAAACGAATTATTGTCCCGATCATCGTGCACGCAGCAATGAACACGATTGTAGTTATAGCACAATTCGGTTTGAGTCCGGAAGATATTGAAGACATGCAGCGGCAACTGGAACAAATGATGATATTTATAGGAGGATAAGCATGAAGATGTCACCATTGGCAATGGCCGTTATCTATTTTTCCATGGGGGTGCTTTTTATTTATGTAGCAATCCAATATGCTGATGATACGATTTGGAATGTTACAACCCTCATCCTTGCAGCTGTTGCTGCACTTGACTTTGGAGTAGGTATTCGAATGATTAAAATGCATTTTAGTCGGAAAAAGTAAGAAAAGTTCGTGACGCCTTGGTCACCCTAAGGCAAGAGGAAGTTCGACTAAGAGCGCCACATCCGTGGCAACATTATTTATAGGTGAAAGCTTTATACTTTCTTTACTAGTGACAAAAGGAGCTGCGCAGCTCCTTTTGTTTTCCCCCTATTGAATACTACTTAATTTTTCCAGCCACTCATCCCTGTCTTTAATGTCTTTTTCCATTGTTGTATAACGGACAACCAAAAGGTCATTATCCTTCACAAATACGTTTCCAAGCTCTTCCTGATCGAACTGTACATCATCTTCAGATAAAGAAAATTCATACATTCCCTCATGTTCTGTTTCTTCAATCCTGTTGAATTCTAATTCACCTGTAGTCTCTTCCGATAAATTAGTCTCCATCGAATGCATAAAGTTCGCTATTCCGATGTCGTCCATCCCTTCCTGGAAATAATGAATCGTTAAAAGCTGCGAATAGTTTTCAAATGTCTCTCCATCAGTCAGAAACTCTGCAATCGCTTCCCCCTCATCTTCCTGATAATTTCCGAGTGTCCATTTATCCTCATCAAAGGGCATTTGGAGGTCGGTAAACACTTCTGCGTAACCTCCTTTAATTGCTATTTCCTCTGCGGATGACACTTCTTCTATTGCTTCATCTTTTTCATCAAGTTGACGGATCGATTCCTTTTCTTCAGAAGCATCATTATCTTCTTGTTTATCATCTTCGGTTGTTTCACGCTCTAATTCGTATTGTGTTGTTAGATCTTCCGTTTCCTCACTGCTAGAACCTCTTGCACATGCACTAACAATAAGACTGAGCAGCACAATGATGACTACTGCAAACATCTTCTTTTCTTTCATGTCAGCTTTCTCTCCTATTCAACAATCCCATTTTGTAAGGCATGGGACTTCCACATAAAAACACCCCACTGAATTAAACATTCCGAAGTGTGGAGACGTCATTCTTTTGTATCTAAAGGATAATGTTTGAGAAAATACACCAATGACTGTAACTCAACGGCCAGATCGATATGGTGTACACGAATATGTTCCGGCACCGTTATCCGTGCAGGGGTAAAATTAAGAATACCTTCAATTCCATATTGTACAAGCCGGTCCGTAATTCCATCCGCTTCACTTGCCGGAATGGTCAGAATAGCAACCTTTATACCAGACATCTTTTTTTCCATCTCATCAATATGGTAAACAGGAACTTCACCAATATCTGATCCGGCCTTTTCAGGGTCTGCATCGAAAGCCATCTGAATTTTTATATTATTATTTTTCATAAAATTATAATTTAAAAATGCTGTACCAAGATTACCTACACCGATTAAGGCAACCTCTGTTACTTCATCCTGATCCAATGTTTTACGGAAAAAACCAAGCAGGTATTCCACATTATAGCCATATCCCTTTTTACCCAATGCCCCAAAATAAGAAAAATCTCTCCGTATGGTTGCTGAATCAACTTTCACAGCCTCACTGAGTTCCTTGGAAGATACCCGTGATTTCCCTTGCTGATTCAAATTATTTAAAAATCGATAGTATAAGGGTAAACGTTTCGCAGTTGCCTGTGGGATTTTATTCTGTACCATTGTTACGCCTCTTTTCACTTCATTCATTTTTGCACAATGTATATATTATTTTAACAGAATTACGGGGAAAAGTCGTGATTAATTTCACAATTCCATCGCCTGCCTTGCCTGCCTGATTACATATACGATAAACTAGAATGGATGAGGTGAACGTAATGATATTAATGCAGTTAAACGGAGTATCCAAGTCCTTTGGAGCGGATGAAATTTTAAATAATGTCAAACTTGAAATAAAAGATAATGAGCGCATCGCGATTGTAGGGAGAAATGGTGCGGGTAAATCAACACTGCTGAAAATTATGGCAGGTGAATTCACCTATGATGAGGGCGAATTCTTTAAGCCAAAAGACCTTACTATTGGCTATCTTTCCCAGCATACGTCATTGGAATCTAAAAAAACCATTTGGGATGAAATGATGGAAGTATTCCAGCATCTAACCGATCAGGAATTGGAACTAAAGGCAATTGAAAAAAAGATGGCAGAAAATACGGACATGCAGACTGCAGATTCTGAAAAACTTTTACACGAATATGACAGACTTCAGCAAACTTTTCAAAGAGACGGTGGTTATACATATGAAGCGGAGATAAAGGCTGTTTTAAATGGTCTGAATTTCCAGGATTACACAAATGAAACACCAATCAGTGATTTAAGCGGCGGACAGAAAACACGCCTGGCATTAGGAAAACTGTTATTAACCAAACCGCAATTGCTCATATTGGATGAACCAACGAACCATCTGGATATTGACACACTCGGCTGGTTGGAAAATTATTTATCGAGCTATCCCGGGGCTGTCGTTATCGTATCCCATGATCGTTACTTTTTAGATAAAACGGTTTCCATTGTTTATGAAATATCCCGACATAAAACGAAGAAATATCATGGAACATATAGTAAATTTCTTGAGCAAAAATCCCTTGACTACGAGCGGGACTTAAAAGAATTTGAGAAACAGCAGACTGAAATTAGGAAAATGGAAGATTTTGTCCAGCGAAACATTGCCCGTGCCTCCACAACCAAACGCGCACAGAGCAGACGAAAACAGCTCCAGAAAATGGATAAACTGGATAAGCCTTTAGGCGATGAGTCTTCTGCAAACTTCTCCTTTCAAATAAACCGGCGGAGCGGTAACGATGTGCTAAAAATGGATAATCTTAAATTTAAATATGAGGATGACAGTCAGCCCTTGTTTACGAATGCAAAACTGCATGTAAACCGTGGGGAAAGAATTGCACTTGTAGGTCCAAATGGAGTCGGAAAAACCACATTACTGAAGATAATAATGGGTGTATTAAAACCAAAAGATGGAACCATTCAAATTGGAACAAATGTGCAAATCGGCTACTATGACCAGGAACAGGCGAACCTGACTTCTTCCAAAACCGTTCTGCAAGAATTATGGGATGAGTATCCGAATGTCAATGAAAAGGATATTCGCACCGTTTTAGGTAATTTTCTATTTTCTGGAGATGATGTACTAAAGCCTGTTCAGGCATTAAGTGGCGGAGAGAAGGCACGGCTTGCATTGGCAAAATTAATGATGCAAAAAGCGAATCTACTTATCCTGGATGAACCTACAAACCATCTGGATATCGATAGCAAGGAAGTATTGGAAGCTGCACTCACTGATTTTCCGGGAACCATTATTTTCGTATCCCATGACCGCTATTTCATTAACAAAATTACGGACCAGGTAGCAGAAATGCAACAGGATGGAATTACAATCTACCTTGGAGACTATGATTATTATATTGAGAAAAAAGCAGAAGCAGCTGAAATAGCAAGACTGCAACAAACGGAAGAAACCGTTCAGAAAACGAATAAGAAAAAGTTGGACTTCCAGAAAGATAAGCAGCAACAGCGTGAAGAACGCAAGAAACAGCGCCGAATTACGGAACTTGAAGATACCATCGAAGAGATTGAATTGGAAATTTCCAAACTGGAAGAAAAAATGACCGATCCCGATATCTATCAGGATCATGAGAAGGCACTTGAGCTGACAGAAAAAACAGGCGAACTAAAAAAAGAAGCAGAATCCCTTATGGAAGAATGGACAGCATTGCAGGATGGCTAAATGCTGATTATACAGTGGAACAAAAAGCTCGGGAATCCTTCATATTCTGAGTAAATTAGCTGTTTTCATTAAAGAGCTAGTAGCGGCATGCTCTTAATCACCATGTTGGTTTCTTATCTGCTAATAAAAAACACACCCATACGCCTGCAATTTGCAGTGTATGGGTGTTTTCTATTTAAAAAGATAATCATTTTGAATGGTATGTTCCACAGCCACACGATAAACAATTCCAAAACCAATCATTGTGGATAAGACACTGCTTCCACCATAACTTATCAACAACAATGGAATACCAGTAACAGGCATTATCCCCAGTGTCATTCCGATATTTTGAAATGCATGAATCAACAATACACTGAAATAGCCAAAACATAGATATGAAGCAAATGCAGAATGCTTATATGTGTTTAACCCCAGCGTAACCAATTTATACAAAAGCATAAAATAAAGGAAAATAACAAGCGCACTGCCAATAAAACCAAAACTTTCTCCAATTACGGAAAAAATAAAGTCTGTATGTGCTTCTGGATAATTCACTTCTAATCCGCTTAAGCCCTTTCCAAATAACTGTCCCGACCCGAGTCCCATAAAGGCCTGATCAAAATGCCAGGTCGCGTCGTTGGATGGCTGAGTAGGATTAAACCATGTCAAAATTCGATTAATTTGATATTGTTCAATCCCTATCACTTCTTCTGCAAAATTAGGAAATTGAAGAATAATTCCCAGAAGAGCTGCTGCAAAAGCAGCCCCTCCAGCAGCCAAAGCACCAATAATTTTCCAACTGATCCCGGACAATATGATGAACATGCCCAAGACAAATAAATATACCATGGCGGTACCAAAATCTGGCTGCATCATAATTAACAAAATAGGCGCTACAACAATGGCTATCAGTTTAACCAACAAGAAACAGTCTGTTTTCAATGAAGTAACCTCATATTTAGCTTTATGGCGACTTACAGTTGCAGCAAGATAGACAATTGTGGACATCTTTACAAATTCAGCAGGCTGCAGGGAAAAAAGACCCGGCAGCTGGAACCAGCTTTTTGCACCATTTACTGGGCTTGCTATACTGGGCGGACTTATCAACAACACAAATAATAGAAAAACACCAAATCCATAGATAAAAATACTAGCTTTAAAGAGTTGATCCAAATCAAAGTATTGAATAGCTGCGACAATACACGCACCAGCACTGAACCAGACAATTTGCTGCAGAACAAAATTTGTCCCATCATTTTGCTCCAGCTGCTGGGCATTATAAATAGCCAAAAGACTTACACAAACAAATAAAATAAATAACATAATAAAATCAGTTTGCATATAATAAGATTGCTTTTTATTCATAGCATAATCACCAAATTTCTTTCCGCTTCTCCAAATAATTATCCACAATCATTTTTGATGTAAAAAAGCTTTAAAACTAGTTGTTAACAAAGTTATGCACATTATCCACAGTCCCGCGAGAAGTTATCCACTTAATTAATCAACAGGCATTGTGTTTATGTTATAGGGTTTCATGAATATTGTGCACAGGACTGTGGATAACTAGTTATTTTAATAATAGCGAAGCATTGGCGTTTAGATCCAACCCCGAAAACTTCCCCTGTTCATAAGCAATTGTTCCTGCTGCAGCAATCATCGCTGCGTTATCCGTACATAGATTCAATGGTGGAATTAGCAACGGGATATCTACTTCCGCAAATTTTTCGTGCAGTACACTTCTTAAGCCATTATTTGCAGCTACCCCACCTGCTACGATAACCTGTTTCACGTTATATTCCTTTGCTGCACGCACCGTTTTCACTGCCAGGACGTCAATGACACTTGCCTGGAAGCTTGCAGCAATATCTGCTGCTTTCAATTCTTCCCCGCGTTGCTTAGCATTGTGTATTTTGTTGATAACTGCTGATTTCAGCCCACTGAAACTAAAGTTATAACTTCCCTCTTCCAGCCATGCCCGGGGAAAATCGATAGTCTCTTCTCCTTCACCGGCTAAACGATCAATATGTGGTCCTCCTGGATAAGGCAATTTTAGCATCCTTGCGACTTTGTCATAAGCTTCTCCAGCTGCATCATCAAGCGTTTCACCAATTACTTCATACGTCCCATGTTCTTTCATCAAAACAAGCTCTGTATGACCCCCTGAGACAATGAGGGCAAGCAGCGGGAATTTGAACTCCTCTTCCAAACGATTAGCATAAATATGTCCGGCAATATGATGGACACCAATTAGCGGTTTTTGTTTCGCAAAAGCCAAAGCCTTCGCAGAATTGACGCCTACCAGGAGCGCACCAACAAGTCCTGGTCCCTCCGTAACTGCAATCGCATCAATATCTTCCCAATTCACTGCAGCTTCATGAAACGCTTCTTCCAACACAATGGTCATCTGTTCCACATGATGCCGGGATGCGATCTCCGGAACTACTCCGCCAAATCGTTTGTGACTTTCTATTTGTGAGGCAACGGTATTGGAAACAATTTCCCTTCCATTCTTCACAATAGCCACTGCCGTTTCATCACAGCTTGTTTCAATACCTAATATATTTATATCTTTTTTCATCGTAAATTCACCCACATCACTATAGCATCTTCCTGGTCATCGACGTAATAATTTTTTCGGATACCACCAGGAACAAGTCCAAATTTCTGATACATTTTCTGTGCCACGATATTCGATTTTCGTACTTCCAATGACAGACGGGAAACCCCCATCATAACCGCCTGCTGGATGGTATATTGAAAGAGCCTCTCACCAAGTTTCTGTCCCCGGAACTCCGGCATAACAGCAATATTCGTAATTTGTGCATCATCAATGATAATCCATGTTCCAGCATACCCAATGATTTTATTATCAAGTTCCATTACAAAATAATGGGCGTGCATGTTATCTACAAGCTCCTGATAAAAAATATCCGTTGTCCAAGGTATCGTAAACGATGCCCGTTCCACTTCCATCACTTGATCGACATCGTCTGTCATCATCTTTCTTAACATGAGCTCAGCCATTTTGCTTTTCCTTCTGGGCTTTCATCCAATTAGCCTCTGCCTCTGCCAGTCGCAAATAATTTGGTGTTAATGTATGGATGGCTTCAGGTTCGCTGTTGCTAGCTGCCAAAGCTAAATGACTTGCTTTAGATAAATGATAGGGGCCTTCTGGTATAATTGCAAATTCATCCATACTGTCGGTAATTGCTTCTTTGTATAATGAAACATCCGGACTGAGGAATAGCACTTGTTTTTTCTCTTTGGAAAGCTGTTGCAGGAGCTCTTGCATTGAAATATTCGATTCTTCAAAGACCGGGGCAAGCTTATCGCCTTTCCATTCGTAGACACCTGAAAAAACCATCCCGCGCCGTGCATCAAAGAATGGGCAAATATAAGCATTAAAAAACCTTCCCTGATAAGCAAGGACTTTTAAGCTTGATACACCCACAATAGGAATATTAAGTGACCATGCCAAAGACTTTGCGGTTGCTAACCCAATTCGGACTCCAGTATAAGATCCGGGCCCTTTTGCGACAGCTATTCTGTCCAATTGGTCAGGAGGCATCGAAACCTCCTTCATCAGGTGATCGATTGCCGGCATTAACCGCACTGAGTGATTCTTTGCTAAATTTGTAGTGACTTCACCGATAATTTGTCCATCTTTAAGTATTGCCACACCCAATACTTGATTCGATGTATCTATTGCAAGTATATTCATTCCAACGTAACTCCTTTAAAAAACTTGGCTTTCCGTAAAATCTTAGGCGTTCCCTTAGCCTATACGTATGTAGTAAAAAAATTTATACTTACTTAACTGCTTAAAAACGTTATAAGCTTGGACGCATTAATTCATTAATAACCCTTTCATAGTGTGAACCTTTCGGGTTAAATTCCAGCGTTCTTGAGTTTTCATCAACATAGCTAATTTTAATCGCTAATCGTTCATTTGGCAAAAATTCTTCGATATATTGCGCCCATTCCACAACAGATATACCTTCTCCATTAAAGTATTCCTCAAATCCAATATCCTCGTCAGAATTCTCCAGCCTATAAACATCCATATGGTAAAAAGGAAGTTCTCCTTCATATTCTTTTACTATCGTAAATGTCGGACTGCTGACATTACGTTTCACACCAAGGCCATTCGCTATTCCCTTTGTAAACGTCGTTTTACCGGCACCAAGATCACCTTCCAGTGTAATTACATCACCAGGCTTCAGCATGACGGCCAGCCGCTCAGCCAATAGTTTCGTCTCCTGAGCTGTCTGTGTATTTATCTGATGTTTATCCATCATTGCACCTACTTTAAATGAGTGTATCCTTTTTTATATAATTGAAATTTCCTATTATGTTCTTCTAAAAACACCTTACCATAAGTATCGTCTGCTGTAACATAACCTATCCTTGTCACTTGTGTATTTGTACCATTTGCAATTTCCTTTACCTTCATCCAATTATCTTCGGAAACTGTGCCCAACAGTTCAAAATCCTCACCACCATAAAATTTCCATTTATGCTGCAAATCTTTAGGAAACTGTGTGTAACCTTGGCTTATTGGTATTCTATCCTCATTTAGTATTAGATTAACCTGGGAAGCTTCTGCAATCTCTGCAGCTTCATTTGCGATCCCATCACTAATGTCATTTAAGGCAACTCGGGGAATATTTCCTAGTTCCTTTGCAAATTCAACTCGAGGACTGGGCATTTGATGCCGACGAATATAATACCTTTCATACAAATAGTCCCCGGGATTTGTTAAAATATGAAAACCTGCCTGTGAATCTCCTAATGTTCCTGTTGCAAAGATAACATCGCCAGGTTGCGCCTCACTTCGGTAACGAGCCTTCCCTTGATTAACATAACCAATGACAGTAATTGAGAGCGAAAGTTCTGCACCGGAAACCGTATCTCCACCAATTAGATCCATATTGTACTTTTGAGCCAATTCCTTCATGCCGAAAAAAATTCCTTCCAACTCGTCCATGGTCCATGATTTTGGAATCACGATAGATACAAGATAAAAAGCAGGCGTTGCTCCCATCGCAGTCAAATCACTGATATTTGCCGCCAGCCCACGATAGCCAGCATGAATAGGTTCCATTGTATCCTTTGAAAAATGAACGCCCTCAACAAATGTATCTACAGCAGTTACAATATCCTTGGTCTGCTGACGAAAAACCGCAGCATCATCACCAATACCCTTAATCAATGTATTCTGTTCATAAATCTGTTGTTTAATTGAATCTATAAATGAAAATTCATCCATTTATTCATCACCATTTTCTATTATTAGACTACACTTATGATAGCAAAAAGACAGTGAAAAGGAAAAAATAATGTTAATGACAGGCGTTCTACAAGATGCCTGAATCGATAAACGACGTAACGTTTGTAACAATGAAGCGTTATCTTCAGGAACAAGCAAGCGTGCAGCCCAGTTATGTGCTTTTTAATTGTACTTATGTGAATGGAAATGTCCGATAATACGACTATCTTTAAGATTGAATCAGGTAATTTTAAAATAAAAAAATATTATTCTAAAGGCTGGGACTACAATTATGCTTCCCACCGAAAAGACTTGGGGCAACGCCTATGTAAACAACATCGTGTTGGCCCGTGGCTGAAGCGTTGCCTCCAGAAAACGACTGCTCGGATTGGTAATCAACCTAGCTGTTACGTCGTATTTTATATCAATTGTGAAGGATAAAGACAACAAAATTTACGAAAAGAGCCATTAAAAAACACATGATTTTTAAAATCATGTGTGTGTATGTATTTCTTTTATAAAAATGGCGGTCCGGACGGGACTCGAACCCGCGACCTCCTGCGTGACAGGCAGGCATTCTAACCAACTGAACTACCGGACCAGATTTAAATGGATAAATAGCACTACTGATCTTCAACTAGCTCAGAAGCCAGAAGCAATGTAGTTAATTAAACAATTTTGGTTGCGGGGGCAGGATTTGAACCTACGACCTCTGGGTTATGAGCCCAACGAGCTACCAGACTGCTCCACCCCGCGATATGAAATAATAATATTAAGTAGTTTTGTGAAGCCTGGCGGCGTCCTACTCTTGCAGGGACAACGTCCCAACTACCATCGGCGCTGGAGAGCTTAACTTCTGTGTTCGGCATGGGAACAGGTGTGACCTCTCCGCTCTTGCTACCAGACATTCCTCAAAACAAGGACAAGATATATTATATGCCTTTTCAAATGAAAATGCAAGTTTTTTTATTATACCTTGAAAACTAAATAAGAGTTAAAACAACAGACATCATAAAGAAGTTAGTTAAGTCCTCGATCGATTAGTATTCGTCAGCTGCACATGTCACCATGCTTCCACCTCGAACCTATCAACCTCATCGTCTCTGAGGGATCTTACTCACTCGAAGTGATGGGAAGTCTCATCTTGAGGGGGGCTTCATGCTTAGATGCTTTCAGCACTTATCCTTGCCACACGTAGCTACCCAGCCATGCTCCTGGCGGAACAACTGGTACACCAGCGGTGTGTCCATCCCGGTCCTCTCGTACTAAGGACAGCTCCTCTCAAACTTCCAACGCCCACGACGGATAGGGACCGAACTGTCTCACGACGTTCTGAACCCAGCTCGCGTACCGCTTTAATGGGCGAACAGCCCAACCCTTGGGACCGACTACAGCCCCAGGATGCGATGAGCCGACATCGAGGTGCCAAACCTCCCCGTCGATGTGAACTCTTGGGGGAGATAAGCCTGTTATCCCCGGGGTAGCTTTTATCCGTTGAGCGATGGCCCTTCCATGCGGAACCACCGGATCACTAAGCCCGACTTTCGTCCCTGCTCGACTTGTAGGTCTCGCAGTCAAGCTCCCTTCTGCCTTTGCACTCTGCGAATGATTTCCAACCATTCTGAGGGAACCTTTGGGCGCCTCCGTTACCTTTTGGGAGGCGACCGCCCCAGTCAAACTGCCCGCCTGAAACTGTCTCCGAACCGGTTCACGGTCCTGGGTTAGAAAGTTCATACAGCCAGGGTGGTATCCCACGGGTGCCTCCACGTAAGCTAGCGCTCACGCTTCTCAGGCTCCCACCTATCCTGTACAAGCTGCACAAACATTCAATATCAGGCTACAGTAAAGCTCCACGGGGTCTTTCCGTCCTGTCGCGGGTAATGTGCATCTTCACACATCGTATAATTTCACCGGGTCTCTCGTTGAGACAGTGCCCAAGTCGTTGCACCTTTCGTGCGGGTCGGAACTTACCCGACAAGGAATTTCGCTACCTTAGGACCGTTATAGTTACGGCCGCCGTTTACTGGGGCTTCGGTTCTACGCTTCGCACGTAAGTGCTAACGCTTCCCCTTAACCTTCCAGCACCGGGCAGGTGTCAGCCCCTATACTTCGCCTTTCGGCTTCGCAGAGACCTGTGTTTTTGCTAAACAGTCGCTTGGGCCTATTCACTGCGGCTCACTCACAAGTGAGCACCCCTTCTCCCGAAGTTACGGGGTCATTTTGCCGAGTTCCTTAACGAGAGTTCTCCCGCTCACCTTAGGATTCTCTCCTCGCCTACCTGTGTCGGTTTGCGGTACGGGCACCTATGATCTAACTAGAGGCTTTTCTTGGCAGTGTGAAATCAGGAACTTCGGTACTAAATTTCCCTCCCCATCACAGCTTGAAATTGTTGGACGGATTTGCCTATCCAACTTTCTCACTGCTTGGGCGCACACATCCATCGGTGCGCATTCCTTATCCTACTGCGTCCCCCCATCGTTCAAACAATCATGAGGTGGTACAGGAATATCTGCCTGTTGTCCATCGCCTACGCCTTTCGGCCTCGGCTTAGGTCCCGACTAACCCTGAGAGGACGAGCCTTCCTCAGGAAACCTTAGGCATTCGGTGAAAGAGATTCTCACTCTTTTTTCGCTACTCATACCGGCATTCTCACTTCCAGGCGCTCCACCAGTCCTCACGGTCTGACTTCACGGCACCTGGAACGCTCTCCTACCATTGTTCAAAGAACAATCCGCAGCTTCGGTGATACGTTTAGCCCCGGTACATTTTCGGCGCAGAGTCACTCGACCAGTGAGCTATTACGCACTCTTTAAATGATGGCTGCTTCTAAGCCAACATCCTGGTTGTCTGGGCAACTCCACATCCTTTTCCACTTAACGTATACTTTGGGACCTTAGCTGGCGGTCTGGGCTGTTTCCCTCTCGACTATGAACCTTATCACCCATAGTCTGACTCCCAAGGTAAAGTAGCTGGCATTCGGAGTTTGACTGAATTCGGTAACCCGGTGAGGGCCCCTCGTCCAATCAGTGCTCTACCTCCAGTACTCTATCTCCTTGAGGCTAGCCCTAAAGCTATTTCGGAGAGAACCAGCTATCTCCGTGTTCGATTGGCATTTCACCCCTACCCACACCTCATCCCCGCATTTTTCAACATACGTGGGTTCGGGCCTCCAGTCAGTGTTACCTGACCTTCACCCTGGACATGGGTAGATCACACGGTTTCGGGTCTACGACCGCATACTGCATTCGCCCTGTTCAGACTCGCTTTCGCTGCGGCTCCGTGTCTTCCACTTAACCTTGCATACGATCGTAACTCGCCGGTCCATTCTACAAAAGGTACGCCGTCACCCATTAACGGGCTTCGACTACTTGTAAGCGCACGGTTTCAGGTTCTCTTTCACTCCCCTCCCGGGGTGCTTTTCACCTTTCCCTCACGGTACTGGTTCACTATCGGTCACTAGGGAGTATTTAGCCTTGGGAGATGGTCCTCCCGGATTCCGACGGAATTCCTCGTGTTCCGCCGTACTCAGGATCCACTCCGGAGGAAATTCCTTTTCGACTACAGGGCTCTTACCCGCTATGGCTGATCGTTCCAGATCATTCGTCTAAGGAATTTCTTTGTAACTCCTGGTGGAGTGTCCTACAACCCCAGAAAGCAAGCTTTCTGGTTTGGGCTGATTCCGTTTCGCTCGCCGCTACTTGGGAAATCGCGTTTGCTTTCTCTTCCTCCGGGTACTGAGATGTTTCAGTTCCCCGGGTCTGCCTCCTGTGCCCTATGTATTCAGACACAAGTCCTGTTCCATTACGAACAGTGGGTTTCCCCATTCGGAAATTCTCGGATCATAGTTTACTTACAACTCCCCGAGACATATCGGTGTTAGTCCCGTCCTTCATCGGCTCCTAGTGCCAAGGCATCCACCGTGCGCCCTTATTCACTTAACTAGCGTTACTGTGAATAAGCGTACGAATTTAAATTCGCCTTCGCTTTATTTCAAAAAAATTGATGTCGTTGTTACTCTTATTTAGTTTTCAAGGTACAAGTTTCCACATGACGTGGTGACTTCTGTGTTCGTCACAGGACGTGACGGTCTTTAACAGAAGGTCCTTGGAGAGATTCACTCTCTCAAAACTGAACCAAACAACCAAGTATGTTTCCGTAATATATCCTTAGAAAGGAGGTGATCCAGCCGCACCTTCCGATACGGCTACCTTGTTACGACTTCACCCCAATCATTGGTCCCACCTTCGGCGGCTGGCTCCAAAAGGTTACCTCACCGACTTCGGGTGTTACCAACTCTCGTGGTGTGACGGGCGGTGTGTACAAGGCCCGGGAACGTATTCACCGCGGCATGCTGATCCGCGATTACTAGCGATTCCGGCTTCATGCAGGCGAGTTGCAGCCTGCAATCCGAACTGAGAATGGTTTTATGGGATTTGCTTGACCTTGCGGTTTCGCTGCCCTTTGTTCCATCCATTGTAGCACGTGTGTAGCCCAGGTCATAAGGGGCATGATGATTTGACGTCATCCCCACCTTCCTCCGGTTTGTCACCGGCAGTCAGATTAGAGTGCCCAACTAAATGCTGGCAACTAATCTCAAGGGTTGCGCTCGTTGCGGGACTTAACCCAACATCTCACGACACGAGCTGACGACAACCATGCACCACCTGTCACTCTGTCCCCGAAGGGAACTCGGTATCTCTACCGATAGCAGAGGATGTCAAGACCTGGTAAGGTTCTTCGCGTTGCTTCGAATTAAACCACATGCTCCACCGCTTGTGCGGGCCCCCGTCAATTCTTTTGAGTTTCAGCCTTGCGGCCGTACTCCCCAGGCGGAGTGCTTAATGCGTTAACTTCAGCACTAAGGGGCGGAAACCCCCTAACACCTAGCACTCATCGTTTACGGCGTGGACTACCAGGGTATCTAATCCTGTTCGCTCCCCACGCTTTCGCACCTCAGCGTCAGTTACAGACCAGAGAGTCGCCTTCGCCACTGGTGTTCCTCCACATCTCTACGCATTTCACCGCTACACGTGGAATTCCACTCTCCTCTTCTGTACTCAAGTCCTCCAGTTTCCAATGACCCTCCACGGTTAAGCCGTGGGCTTTCACATCAGACTTAAAAGACCGCCTGCGCGCGCTTTACGCCCAATAATTCCGGACAACGCTTGCCCCCTACGTATTACCGCGGCTGCTGGCACGTAGTTAGCCGGGGCTTTCTGGTTAGGTACCGTCAAGGTGCCGCCCTATTTGAACGGCACTTGTTCTTCCCTAATAACAGAGTTTTACGATCCGAAAACCTTCATCACTCACGCGGCGTTGCACCGTCAGACTTTCGTCCATTGCGGATGATTCCCTACTGCTGCCTCCCGTAGGAGTCTGGGCCGTGTCTCAGTCCCAGTGTGGCCGATCACCCTCTCAGGTCGGCTACGCATCGTCGCCTTGGTGAGCCGTTATCTCACCAACTAGCTAATGCGCCGCGGGCCCATCTGTAAATGACAGCATAAATGCCGCCTTTCAACTTCCACTCATGAGAGTAAAAGTGTTATCCGGTATTAGCTCGCGTTTCCGCGAGTTATCCCAGTCTTACAGGTAGGTTGCCCACGTGTTACTCACCCGTCCGCCGCTCGTTCCACAAGCGCACACCCCGAAGGGTGATTGCTTACTTCCCGCGCTCGACTTGCATGTATTAGGCACGCCGCCAGCGTTCGTCCTGAGCCAAGATCAAACTCTCCAAAAAAGTTTGAAATAAGATTAACACCAATCAATCTTATATACTTAGCTTTTCTCAGAAGCGTTAACTTCTGATTTGTTTAAAGAAAAACAGGTTATGTTCTTCTTGACATACTGGTTGTTTTGTTCAGTTTTCAAAGAGCGAAAATCGTTTGCCGCTTCAAAACAGCGACTTTATAAATGTAACATGTTGACTAGTTGATGTCAACTGTTTTTTCACTTCTTTTTTACTTTCAAGGAGTGAAATGGGCCTGAGTGGACTCGAACCACCGACCTCACGCTTATCAGGCGTGCGCTCTAACCAGCTGAGCTACAGGCCCATAGTTGAAATGGAGCGGGTGAAGGGAATCGAACCCTCATCATCAGCTTGGAAGGCTGAGGTTTTACCACTAAACTACACCCGCATAATTATTGATTATCTATTATAATGAAGTGTCTTTATATAATTGAAATCATTTTTAACGATGGTCGGGAAGACAGGATTCGAACCTGCGACCCCATGGTCCCAAACCATGTGCTCTACCAAGCTGAGCTACTTCCCGTAGAAATGGCGCGCCCGAGAGGAGTCGAACCCCTAACCTCTTGATCCGTAGTCAAGCGCTCTATCCAATTGAGCTACGGGCGCATTAAAGCAACCTCTCAAGCATAACATGACTAACGATGCTTCGCAAGAACTTTTTTGAAAAAGTGCGGTCGAGAGGACTTGAACCTCCACGGGATTAACTCCCACTAGGCCCTCAACCTAGCGCGTCTGCCATTCCGCCACGACCGCATGGTTTCTATAAAGAGTTTCTTTTTTATATTGTTAATTAAAGTGAAAAATAAAATGCTGTGCATAATCACAGCAATTATTAATGCGGATGAAGGGAGTCGAACCCCCACGTCCGTTAAGACACTAGAGCCTGATTCTAGCGCGTCTGCCAGTTCCGCCACATCCGCAATTGGTGAGCCATGGAGGATTCGAACCTCCGACCCTCTGATTAAAAGTCAGATGCTCTGCCGGCTGAGCTAATGGCTCTTTTGTATAATAACACTTGATTGTTTCATTATTTACATTATTAGAAAATACAAATTGGCTGGGCTACCAGGATTCGAACCTGGGATACACGGGATCAAAACCCGATGCCTTACCGCTTGGCTATAGCCCAACAAGTGGCGGTCCGGACGGGACTCGAACCCGCGACCTCCTGCGTGACAGGCAGGCATTCTAACCAACTGAACTACCGGACCCAACCTAATTTTTATTTTAAATAAAGATGACCCGTACGGGATTCGAACCCGTGTTACCGCCGTGAAAGGGCGGTGTCTTAACCGCTTGACCAACGGGCCAATTAACAATGGCGGAGAAGGAGGGATTTGAACCCTCGCGCCGCTTACACGACCTACACCCTTAGCAGGGGCGCCTCTTCAGCCACTTGAGTACTTCTCCATATGGCTCCACAGGCAGGATTCGAACCTGCGACCGATCGGTTAACAGCCGATAGCTCTACCACTGAGCTACTGTGGAATAATCTGAATGTGCGTTTCATTTTAGAGCAATGCTTGTCCTATTGCGTGAATAAGGCAACGAGAAATATAATACAACATTTTTAACGCATTGTCAATTGTTTCAAAAAAGATTTTTTTGTAGAAACGCGCTGTAATTAATCAGCTTATTTAATTTACCACGGATGACAAAATTCGTCAATGGATTATCAAATAAATTTTTCTAAGAATGTTGGAACTAAATATTTAAGTTATTGTATAAGCCACTGCCGGCTTTGAAGATTAGGCCAGTTAAGTCTTCAGATAAGAAACCAACATGGCGGCTATGAGCATGCCGCCACCATCTTTAATGAAAACAGCTAATTTAACCAGAAGGGTGTTTTCTAAAAGATTAGGACTACAGTTACTAGTCCCACTGAAAAGACATGTCGCTTTTGAAGCAAAAGGTATAAAGTACAACATAACTTGAAATGAAGGTTGATGCTTTTTTCCCGCTGCGAAAATCAGCATAGCATTTACGCCACAATTGATAAAATGAGACGTTAAAGAGCAACAAAATTTACGAATAGGGCCAACCAGAGAAAGGTATAATCTTGGCTGATGGTAATTATACTGAATAATTTTCCCGTTTTAATAACAGTTGTTTTCATACAAAAACCCCCAAAAACAGCGATGGGATTGTTCTTTCAACACGCGGATCAATTTAACATCGCGCATGAGTTTTTATTTGTCAACCTTCTTTCTCAGTAGCGACACAGGTCTGTCTTTAATTCTTTTGTTCCCTCATTAATCCTTACCTTATTCCGATATCTTTTCCAACTTACCACCACACTTGCCACATCTGTATTTATTCAAATTAACCCTTCTTATTCTTTTATATTCGTGCTTGCATTTCTTACACTTATACAGATGATTGTATTTTTTTCTTTGGGATGGCAAAGGATTACAGTGCCTGGGTGACCCCGTCTTTTTCAGTAACATCTTAAAATCCTTATCACCATGTTTATATCCTTTTCCTTCTATATGAAGATGATAATGACACAGCTCGTGTTTAATAATACCTGTAAACTCATCGGGTTCCATTTCGAGCGCATATTTTGGATTTAGTTCTACTACCTTCTTAGCAGGGATATATCTGCCTCCCGTTGTACGAAGGCGCTTATTGAATGTCACCTCATGTTTAAACGGCTTATTAAAGTATATTAAAGATAATTCATTTACAAGCTTATAAAGTTCTTTATCATTTAACTGATCCATTTGCGAAAAACTTCCTTTGCTGTCATTTCATTTCTATTATTTTATTCTATCTTATCTATGAAATTTTTCCTTGTTAATACAATACCAAATTCTTTTCCCTATTCAAATATTATTCACAAAAGCACACTCTCTATTTAAAATCATTGTAATTAAACATTGATTTTCATTTGAATTGTATTATAATTGAATGTAGGCAATATAATTCTATATTTCAGGAAGGGGAATAATATTGAGTAATAATAGAAAAACACTTACTAGTGGAAATGGAAGCCCAGTTGGAGACAATCAAAATTCGATTACTGCTGGTGAGCGTGGCCCAGTTCTACTTCAAGATTATCATTTAGTTGAAAAACTGGCACACTTTAATAGAGAGCGTATTCCCGAGCGTGTCGTTCATGCGAAAGGTGCAGGAGCATTTGGATACTTCGAGGTTACAAATGATGAAATTTCCAAATATACGAAAGCTGATTTCCTAAGTGAAAAAGGGAAACGCTCTGAAACGTTCATTCGTTTCTCCACAGTTGCCGGTGAGCAGGGATATCCTGATACCGTACGTGACCCCCGTGGATTTGCGCTTAGATTTTATACAGAAGAAGGAAACTATGATTTAGTTGGGAATAACACACCTATTTTCTTTATTCGCGATTCAATTAAGTTCCCTGATTTTATTCATACACAAAAGCGTCTTCCGAACGGCCTAAAAGATCCTAACATGGTTTGGGATTTCTGGTCATTATCACCGGAGTCACTGCACCAAATCACTTACTTACATGGAGACCGTGGTATTCCTGCAACTTACCGTCATATGAATGGTTATGGAAGCCATACGTATAAATGGGTAAATGCTGATGGTGAAGCATTCTGGGTGAAATACCATTTTATCAGTGATCAAGGCGTCAAAGCACTGGATACAGACCTTGCTGATAAACTTGCCGGTGAAAACCCTGATTTTCATAGAGAAGATTTATATAATTCCATTGAAGATGGTGATCATCCTTCATGGACATTATATGTTCAAATTATCCCATATGAAGATTATAAAACACACGAATGGGATCTGTTCGATGTAACAAAAACAGTGTCTAAAAAAGACTATCCAAGAATTGAAGTTGGTAAACTCGTACTAAACCAAAACCCGGGGAACTTCTTCCAGGATGTAGAACAAGCTGCACTGACACCTGGGAATTTTGTACCTGGAATTGAAGCATCACCGGATAAAATGCTTCAAGGACGTATATTCAGTTATGGCGATGCACATCGCTATCGTGTTGGTGCAAACCATCAGCAAATTCCTGTTAACCGTCCGAAAAACGAAAACAATTATCAGCGCGATGGTTTCATGGCGGTGAATGGCAACGGAGGACAATCTCCAGTTTATGAGCCTAATAGTGTAAACGGACCAGCCGAAGATTCATCCACAAAAATCAAGCCATTCGAAGTTGCCGGCGAAGCAGACAGTGTTCCTTATGACAGTGAAGATCACTATACGCAACCCGGAAACCTTTATCGTCTGATGAGTGAAGATGAAAAAGCACGTCTGGTGAAAAACTTCGCTGACCATATGAGACCTGTTAAGAGTGACGAAATCAAACTGCGTCAAATTGAACATTTCTACAAAGCAGATCCGGATTGGGGCACTAGAGTTGCTGAAGATTTAGGTTTGTCTGTTCCAGAAAGTGTAAAATAATCTAGTAATCTATGAAGAATAGTGCTGTAAAACCCAGCACTATTCTTTTTTTGCAGTAAAGAAAATATAAAAATTTGGATTAGAAGCCGTTTTAAATTTTTTCCATACTTAACCTATTCCCAGCAGAGAAAAGCCGGCTACTAGTGTAACCGGCTTTTTATTATTTCTCACTATTAACCATTGTTAATGCAATCCGGCCTTTGTTAACATCAATCTGCTCAACCCAGACGGTCACAACATCACCTACTGAAGTGATATCCATCGGGTGTTTCACAAATCTATCAGCCATTTTCGAAATATGGACAAGTCCATCCTGTTTCACTCCAATGTCCACGAAAACCCCAAAGTCAACAACATTTCTTACAGTGCCTTGCATTTCCATTCCTGGGGTTAAATCCTCCAGTGTCATCACATTTTGTTTCAGTAGAGGCTGCGGAAAGTCATCACGGGGATCACGTTCCGGACGGCTTAAATAGTTCATGATATCAATCAATGTCGGTTCACCGATTTCCAGAGAATCCGCAGTCTCTTTTGTATGCAATGTATTCATTTTTTCACGGAGCTTATCTGATCCAATATCTGCTAACTGACAATCAATCATTTCCAGAAGTTTTTCGGTATGTTTATAGCTTTCCGGGTGTATTGGTGTCCGGTCCAAAGGATGGCTACCATCAACAATACGAAGAAAGCCAATCCCCTGTTCATATGTTTTTGCACCTAGGCGTGGTATTTTCTTTAATTGTTTGCGATTCGTAAATTTCCCTTCCTCATCTCTTTGATTGACAATATTATTTGCTACCGTTTTGCTTAGGCCCGCAACATATTGAAGCAATGAGGAAGATGCGGTATTAACATTCACGCCAACCTGGTTAACTGCTGTTTCAACAACAAAAGTTAATGATTCATTCAGTGCTTTTTGACTGACATCATGCTGGTATTGCCCCACTCCAATGGATTTCGGATCGATTTTTACAAGCTCTGCAAGTGGATCCTGTACACGGCGTGCGATGGATGCTGCACTTCTTTCCTCCACTTGCAGATCTGGAAATTCCTCACGAGCCAGCTTAGAGGCAGAATAAACACTTGCACCTGCTTCGTTAACAATAATATATGGTACATCCAGGTTATTATTGGTAATGACATCTGAAATGAATTGTTCTGTTTCACGGGAGGCAGTACCATTGCCAATTGCGATAAGTTCGATCTGATATTTATTAACAAATTCCATCACCATTTTCTCCGCACCTTTTGTATCATTCTTCGGTGCAGTCGGATACATCACATTGACCTCATGAACCTTCCCTGTTTCATCGACAACAGCAAGCTTACAGCCCGTCCGATAAGCTGGGTCAACGCCTAATACCATTTTTCCTTTTAACGGTGGTTGCAGCAGCAAATTTTTAAGGTTTACGGAAAATACCTCAATCGCCTGTTCCTCTGCTTTTTCCGTCAGACTACTGCGGATTTCTCTCTCAATGGATGGTTGAATCAATCGTTTATAACTATCCTCAATTGCATGATTTAATACTTCCACGACTCTGCCTACTGTGTTTTTATTGATTATTTTTTTCTGTAAAAACTCCACGATTCTGTCAGCAGGTGGCATAATTCCCACTTTAAGTACATTTTCCTTTTCGCCCCGATTTAAGGCCAATATACGATGGGATACCAATGAACGGACAGCTTCATTATAATCATAATACATTTCGTAAACACGCTTTTCATCTTTTTCCGCATCTTTCACTGCTGATTGAACCATGCCCCGTTTAAAGGTCTCCTCGCGTATATATTCGCGATATGCCGGCTCATCCGAGATCCATTCTGCAATGATATTATTTACTCCTGTAATTACTTCTTCTACTGTATGTAATTCATGCTCTTCGGATAGATAGTTTTTAGCTTCTTCATCGATTGCTGTGATTTCCTGTTGCCAAAGCAGCTCTGCTAAGGGCTCTAATCCTTTTTCCTTTGCAATTGTTGCTTTTGTTCTGCGCTTTTGTTTGTATGGGCGATATAAATCCTCCACCCGTTGCAGCTGTGTCGCTTGTTTAATTTCCTTTTCCAGTTCTTCTGTTAACTTTCCTTGTTCATCGATGATACGAAGTACTTCCTGTTTTCTTTCCGAGAGATTGAGCGCATATGTCCATTTATCCTGAACAGCCTTAATCTGTACTTCATCCAGTCCGCCAGTTACTTCTTTCCGATAACGAGCGATAAACGGTACTGTATTTCCCTCATCCAATAATGCGATTACTTTGTTTACTGTGGTTGTATTTATCTGGGTCTCCTTGGAAACCCAACCACTTAATTGCTGTTCTATTTCCATTGTCACGTTGGTTCCTCCCTTTCTTACACGTTTATTTTACCAAAGAACACCCCAATTTCCTAATCAGCTAAAAGAAAAAAATCTTAGGCCGTGTCTTAAACACCCTAAGGCAAGAGAAAGTTTGA
The DNA here is from genome assembly GCF_055380755.1 of Virgibacillus ainsalahensis. Classification (NCBI taxonomy): domain Bacteria; kingdom Bacillati; phylum Bacillota; class Bacilli; order Caryophanales; family Bacillaceae; genus Virgibacillus; species Virgibacillus ainsalahensis. The sequence goes on from NZ_AP043943.1 coordinate 2,978,049, forward strand.
CTAAGCGCGTCACTAATACGTGAGTAACGCCGAACGCAATAGTGAGGGCTGAAAGCTTTCACTCAACATGCGTTTATTTGCTCATGAGGGAGTTCACCTAATAAAAAAGACTGACATCTGTGTGCCAGCCCCTCATGACTTATCCTTTATAACGCATCGCAATTAACGTTGTATCATCATGCCTGATTTTATCGCTCATTAACTCAAAAGATTTTGTGACCTGTTGAACATCTTTATTCAGCAAATATTGCTGTGATAAGTCTTTATCAGATACGCCGTCAGAGAATATAATAAAATTCGTTTCCGGTTCCAACTTTTGCTGTACGACTTTAAATGGTCTGTGATAACCGGCTAAATAACCACCGTTGGGAATATTTCGCTTTTTCTTCTGTTTTTTATCAACTGTAAGCAGACCGATATTTCCAATGGAAGAAAAGGAAACCATCCTGGAACTGAAATCCAGCTTTAGTATTCCTATTACCACGCCTCTCTTCCCAAATAACTTTTTATTACAATACTTTACAAGCTGCTCTACAGTTGCATGAACATTTCCTTTTATAATATCAATCACGATTTGTGACGATTCCTTCGCGTACTCACCACTTCCAAGTCCATCTGCAATCGCGCAGATAAACTGCTCTTCTGATTCGTTATAAAAAAAACTGTCTCCACAGTAATAATTACCCTTTTTTGGTCGCTGAAAGACAGAAACATCTACCTTGCTTGATGTAGTCAATCGAATACCTCCGAACTTTCTGACTGAATGGCTTCCCGGAGTTTTCGAAGTGCCCGTCGCTGTAGTCTCGACACGTGCATTTGTGAAATTCCCAATTGTTCACCGGTCTCTTTTTGACTTAAATTATCAAAATAGGTACATTGAAGAATTTGCTGTTCTCTTTCAGACAAAATAGGTAGAATTTTTTCCAATACCATTTTTTGATCCGTATTCTGATAGCCACTTTCATCATTTCCTACTAAATCCAGAATAGAGACGGTACTGCCGTCAGAATCAGCTTCAATTTTGTGATCTACGGAAAGAGCTTTATAGCTTTTGCCCATCTCCATCGTTTCTAATATATCCTCTTCAGATGCACCAAGATGATCAGCTATTTCTTTTACCGTCGGTGATTGCTGGTTCATCGTTGTCAATTCATCTGCGGCTTTTTTAATTTTCGGTCCTAATTCCTTAATGCGCCGTGGTACATGGACGCTCCAGGTTTTATCACGTATAAAACGTTTAATTTCTCCAATTATTGTTGGAATAGCAAAAGATTCAAAGGATTTACCAAAACCCGGATCATATCTTTTAACTGCTGCTAATAGTCCGATCATTCCTACTTGTACCAAATCTTCATGAATCGTACTGTTTTTTGAATACTTTCTAGCAATTGATTCGACAAGATCTTTATACGTAAGTACAATTTTCTCTTGAACTACCTCATCAGTCGGCTCTTCCTGCAGATATTCAATCCATTGGTAAACCTCATCTCTTCCCCTATTGTGTGGTTGAGATTTGGTCGTCATCAAAGCCCACCTCAGTTTCATTTAAATACTTTGTCATTAGAACAATAACACCGGAATTATTGCTGATTTGTACCTTATCCATTAACGCATCTATTAGGTACAGGCCAAATCCTCCTTCCCTAAGATCTTCGACAGATTCTGAATTTTTATAGGGTCCAATGTCATCTTTGATTTCACTTAAGTCAAAACTCCCGCCATAATCAGCTACCATTATTTCCAGACGCTCTTCATAAAGGCCAAATCCAATCGTGATTTCTCCTTCATCTCTTTCGCTATACGCATGATCTACCGCATTTGTAATTGCTTCTGATATTGCCACTTTTAAATCCTCGATATCTTCATAGGAAAATCCCATTCTATTCGCAATACCGGATATACTTAATCGGATAACTCCAACATAATCGGCCTTGGCAGGTACCTTCATCTCTATAAAATCAAATTTTTCCATTATTCAACTCCACCCCGAATCTTTGCGTTTATATCCATAATCTCGTCCAGTCCGGTAATTTTAAACAGGCGCAATACACGGTCCTGAATATTTACTAATTTCATTTTACTGTCATGTTCTTTCGTAGACTTTAATGCACTGATAAATATACCCAGCCCTGTACTATCCATATAATTTACTTCTTCCAAATCTATTTCCACTAGATGGCCATTATTTTTCGTCAATGGTAAAAGTGTTTCTTTTAATTGTGGTGCTGTATATGCATCAATTTCACCTGAAAGATAAACAATTGATTTTTCGCCTTCTTCTACAACATCTATAGCTAAATTCATAATTTACCTCCTGAATACGGCTATGGTATGTATAAATAAACATTTTAAGCCGTCTAATATTTACTTAAATTTCCGATTGTCTACACTTCAACTTCACTTTCATTTAATTCCCGCTTCAGCCAAATATTAAACCTCTTTTTTTAAAATACATAATGTGAAATCATCTCTCAGTTGAAAGTCCTGTAGACGTTCAAAATGTTTGTATACTTGATTAACCATGTCTTGTGCCGGTAACTCTGCATATTTAAGAATTACTTCTAGTACTTCCTCTGTTTCAATAAAACGCTCTCCATCTCTGCATTCTGTCACACCATCCGTTAACAAGATAACCATATCACCTTTGCTGATTGGTAATTCAAACTGCCTGTAATCCGTGTCTGAGGAAACCCCGAGCACAAGACCTTTGGCAGCAATTTCCTCAAAGGTGTTTTTTTCAGCGTTGAAGTAAAATCCAGGTTCATGACCTGCGGAAGCATATTGGAGTTTACTTTCCGAGGGGAGATATTGCGCGTAGAACATCGTGATAAACATACTTGGGTCAACATTTCGTTCGACAACCCGGTTTAAATTCTTCAATATTGCTCTGGGACTCATGGACTCTTCCGGATAACTGTCCATGGAATACTTAATCATAGACATGCACAATGCAGCAGGAATTCCTTTCCCAATCACATCTGCGATAGCAATACCAAGAGAGCCATCGTTTCCTTTTATAAAATGATGATAATCTCCATTCATCTGATGTGCTGGTACACTTACCACACCTATATCCAGCCCTTCAATCATAGGCTTTTTGGTGCCCAAAAGAGTTTCCTGCATACTGGCAGCTACAGAAATTTCCGATTTAAGTGCAAGCTGCTGTTCTCTTAGTGTTTGAATCTCCTGATGGGAGAGGCCATAGGAAATCATTGCCTCTAATAAAAAATCCATGGAGTGCTGAAAGTCTTCATGCAAATCTGGATATAATTCTGCGAGTGACTGATTATGTAGATTCACAATCTCTTCTGGAAGAATATGATTTTTGATAAATGATTTACTGATTTGTTCCACACCGTACAGCGACTGTTCATCTTGTGTTGTAATATAATGTTTTAGTAAGTCTTTATATGCGGCTGCATCTAATTTTACGATTTCATCCATAACTGTATCCTCCCCTAATAGCGTCAACTTATTAATTGCTGAAAGATTGGAGTTCACTCCAAGCCCCAGTCGTATGAGTTATCCTGAACTGTAATAAGTAAGTTTAATGCTTTCTTACCTGCTAAAAGAGATAGACGCGAACTGCCAATAGGTTGGTCACATCTATCTTTTTAATATATTACTTTTGAAATTGGATTTGCTTCGAGTTTTTATAGTATTATTCTGAACTTGTACTAAGAAAGTTCTTTTCTCTCTTAACTGCAAAAATTAATACTATATATTTCTTATGGTTAACGTACCCATTTTGTTGCTTTTATTCTTGTTCCTTCTCCAACTTCCGACTGTATATCAAAATCATCCATCAGTCGTTTTACACCTGGCATACCCGCCCCAAGTCCCCCGGAAGTTGAATAACCATCTTCCATGACCTGACTTATATCGCTGATACCCGGACCTGAATCAATTGAAATCATGCAAAGACCCTTCTGTTCCAAATTATCAATGACTTCAAAACAAACCTGTCCCTCGTCGGCATATAAGTATATATTACGAGCCAGTTCAGATATCGCTGTGGCAATACGCGCCTGATCCACCATTCCGAAGCCAATTTGTTTGGCGATATCCCGGCCCAGCTGTCTCGCTCCAACGATGTCCCACTCTTTATTAATATTCACACACGATTGAGGCTTCATTCCTATTCCCCCAATTCCTGGTAGAGTTTATGGAGCCCTTGTTCCAGGTCCAGTGCCGTTGGAACATTTTTTAAATGGATTCCAAGATCAATTAGAGTCATTGCAACAGCAGGCTGAATACCAGTTAAAACTACTTTCGCCCCCATAAGATCTGACATTGTAACAACATCACCCAACACCTTTGCAATAAATGAATCGATAATCTCCACAGATGTTAAATCAATTACTACTCCGGATGATCCGCTTTTGTAGATTTTGTCCAACAAGTCTTCCTGAAACTGTATAGCAGTATTATCATCTAATTCCGTTTGTATCGATATCAATAAGTAATTTTTTAATTTTAAAATAGGTATGCGCAATATTCTCACTCCCCTTGTAAAGATTCTAGTAGTTCTTCAATACCTTTATTTTTTTCTTCCAGATTAACCATTTTTCTATTCGTCATTTCAAGCGCACTTGTAAAGCCTTTTCTCAACGAACTTTTCGTCGGAAATTTCCCAAGATCAATCCCCAGATTCACAATGGTCTGTGCTATTTCAGGACGGATACCAACAAGGATACAGGTGGCCCCTATTAAACGTACAGCCTCCGCAGCCTGAATGATATGATGGGCAACCATTGTATCGACTACTGGCACTCCTGTGATATCAATTAAGACAACCTCAGAGTTATGCTTAATGACGCCTTCCAGCAAGTTTTCCATAATTAATTTGGCTCGATCTGTGTCGATTGTCCCGATTAACGGCATTACTGTAATACCTTGGACGACCGGAATAAGTGGGGCGGATAATTCCTGCAAAGCAACCCGTTGCAGGGAAACAATGTTTTCCCAGCTGCCGGAATACTCGTTAACAAGCTGACGAATGATTGGCTCGACCCATTTATCGACACTTGCCAGGACCTCTGAAATGAAATTCGAATCAACCTTATCAGATTGACTCAGTATATAATCAATCGTTACCCTTCTAAACACTTGGAGACCATCCGTAATATAACTCAAGGGCCATCCGAGGTTGATGATTTTTTCTGAGAATTCTTCCACAGCCTTTGTATTACCTTCATTCTTTATGCTAGTGAAAATAACATTTACAAATTCTCTGTTCGTACTTTCAAATAATTCATCAGAAATAGTTGCTGTGTAATTACCATCTTTTAAAGAATGAATTTCTCCCATCCACATTTGAACAATCGTGTCACTGCTCTCTAAAACTATTCTTTTAAATTTCTCATTCATTGATTTACCTCCGTAACCACCTGTCATTTTTATAAATATTGTTGCATGTTCGCGAAATTTCTGCAAATATATTAACTAATCATCCAATGTTATAATACTGTAACGATTATTGTAACATATTATAATTTCAGTGATTAGGCATCGAGATTAAAAACAAAAGCTCAGGAAGCCTTGGCCACCCTAAGGCATGAGGAAGTTCGCCTAAGTGAATCACTCCCCTGGAAACGCCGAACTGACTGACCTACTTCGTGTGGGCTGAAAGCAACGGTCCGGGCCGGAGATCAACATGGCAGTTATGTCGTATTTTATATCTTTGTGTCAAAAGCAACATATCTTTTCGGTGGGACGAGTAAGCGCAGTCCTAAATCTTTTAGAATACAGCCTTCTGGTTAAATTAGCTGTTTTCAATAAAGATGATGACAGCATACTTTTAGCTGCCATGTTGGTTTCTATCTCGTTACAGACATTAAAAAAACTCTTGTAATTTTAATTTACAAGAGTTTTTTTAGCTTTGACCATACATATCTCTAAGCCCAAGACTTATTTCCAATGCATGATCTATTTTCTTCATCATTTCTTTATCCAACCTGGTAATTTTATCAGTTAAACGCTGCTTATCCAACGTTCGAATCTGTTCAAGAAGGATAACAGAATTCCGGTCAAAGCCATAACGCTTTGCATTAATTTCTACATGTGTTGGCAGTTTAGCCTTTTGAATCTGTGCTGTAATAGCGGCAACAATAACTGTCGGGCTGAAACGATTTCCTATATCATTTTGCAGGATCAATACTGGGCGAATGCCCCCCTGCTCTGATCCAACCACAGGGGAAAGGTCAGCGAAATATACTTCGCCTCTTTGAACGATCAAATTGTTACACCCCGATCACTGTGCGCTCTAAGGTGTTTTCAGCCTCCTCTTCGGCTTGAAAGGCTTCTGAAGCAATTCTTAGATTAATACGGCCCATTTCTTCGTATCCACGCTGCATGGATTCATGAAAATGTTGAATATGCTCCTCTTTCTTATGCTGCAAATAATTTCTTGTCGCCTCACAAATGAAATCACTTAAGTCATTATTTTCATATTTCATTACTCCATCCACCTCATTTAGTAGGTTTGTTGGTAATTTTACTAAGATCTCCTGTAAGCTCTCTGACAAAACCATACACCTCCGCCAACTGATGAACGATCAATAAATTCAATCTTAATAATATCACTGAATTTACATGTTTGCAAAGGGATATCGGGATATTTTTAAAAGAATCTACATTATTTTCGTTTCATGTACCTTGCTACGTGGTAAACACAAAACTTGGAGATTATTGTTTTTCTCTATAAATTCTTGGTACCCGATGATTGATTGTACATGGAATTTCATAATTAATTGTATCTAGGTAATCTGCCAACTCATCCATTTCAATGAAGTCATTTTTTTGTTTGCCGATTAATGTTACTTTTGCTCCGATTGGATAGCTTTTATCAAGCCGGATCATTGTCTGATCCATACAAATCCTTCCGACAATCGGCATACGCTTTCCATCGACCAGTACAGAAATTCCCTGAAGCTTTCTCAACCAGCCGTCACCATAGCCTATCGGAATTGTTCCAATCCATTCTTCTTCTTTCGCTGTATAAGTTGCACCATAGCTTATAGACTCACCGGGATCCACTTTCTTAACATGGGTAATCCTGCTGTGTAAGGAGAAGGCCTGTTGTAAATCTATCTGCTTTTCTTTTTTCACTGTTTTTGAGGGATACAATCCATACATCGAGATACCAAATCGAATATAGTCATACATTTCTTCCGGCAGGCGGATGGATGCTGCACTGTTTCCGATATGAATATCAACTTTATCTTTCCAATTCTTCTTAAATTCAGCATACAGCATTTTAAAGCGAGTTTTCTGCTCTTCAAAATAGTCCAGATTCTCTTCATCTGCCGTTGCAAAATGTGTAAACACCCCAGTTAAATATATGCTTGGATTTTGATTTAATGCATGCAGAATATTTTTCAATTCCTCTACGGTACGAATCCCAATCCTCCCCATGCCTGTGTCCCACTTCATATGTAATTTCAGATCTTTCGTAAATGTATAGGTGTTTACTTCTTCGAGCCATGATTTATGGTAAAACGTTATTGTGATATCATTTTCAGAAGCAACTACAGCCCCTCTGGGTGGTACGTAGCCCAGCACTAAAATCGGTGCGGCGATACCTGCTTTTCGTAGTTGAAGCGCCTCTTCCAACAAAGCCACAGCAAGCATTTCGGCACCGGATTCTAAGGCCCTTTTTGCAACCGGGACACTTCCATGTCCATAGCCATCCGCTTTCACTACTGCAATAATCTTCGTATCCTCCGACAACCTTTCCTTCATTCTAAGAACATTACGTTCAATTGCATTTAAATCCACTTCCACCCATGTATCTCTATACGATTGATCCACCATAGCAGAAAACTCCTTTCCCCCATAAACTCTATCCCATATTATTTCCTTTATGAATTCGAGTGTCAAATGGTATGAACCACGGTTTTTCTTAAAATTCCGTGATTCCTTAATAATGGTTGATTTCAAAATTTATAAATTGCGACATAAGATCATGTTGATTTCCACTCGAGGCAGTCGCGCGGCGCTCACGCTAGATGGTTCTGCGTTTGTGGCCAAGGGTTCTGCGTTCAATGCCGATGGTCCTGCGCTCGCAACCTGGAGTCCGGCGTTCGTGGCCGATGGTCCTGCGCTCGCAACCTGGAGTCCGGCGTTCGTGGCCTGTGGTCCGGCGCTCATACCCTAGGGCAGCCCTTCAGCTGTTGCTTTTCCCGCAGGACAAGGAAAGCTTCGGCAGCGTTACATCGCACGAAGAAAATGTGTACACATTTTCGAGGCGTCGACTACCCGCAGCGAAGATCAACCATCCTAAAAGTGAGTTGCTATTATGTGATTAAATGAAACATTTAGGGTTGTAATGCACATATCAGCATCTAAGCGTGCAAAATAAAAGCAGACCCCCTCTCTACATACGAGGTGTCTGCTAACTAGCCTAGTCAAATCATTTCACTTCTCTGCCTTGAACCGATTGAGCAACTTGGATAAACTCTTCTCTCGTCAATTCCTCACTGGCGAGAGTGAAGTCAACACCTTCATAGCTCCACTCGATCCTATTTTCCGAAAGCGCTGCGACAGTATGACCAAGGTTGACAATATCACCGTTTACTTCCTGCGGTGAGGAGAGGGTTGGTAAAACCTCTGTCGTTTCTTCAACCAGGGTAAAATCTTTTTCTCCTGAGAAAGTTAAAATGACCCGCTTTCCGTTTTCCAATTCAACGTCTTTTTGCTCGATTAACTCAGAGCCGGCGAGAAACGTTGGGTAAACCACCGAAAGCGTATCATCCATTTCCTGCCCTGAAACAGGTGCATCCTGAGCGTTGCTGCTTGTCATGCTTTTATCCATTGTAAAATCGTCTTCTTCAAAGCTCGGGTCCATTTCAACATTTGTAAACTCTACTTGGACCAGTACATTTTGATCTTTATCCATTACTTTTACGAGCGCTGGCATATAGGAATCCTTATCAAAATAAATTTCCTGTGAAGGCAGGTTATTATTACTTTGATAGTTCGTTTTTGTTTTAAATATATAATGGTTATCTGTTGCTTCAAATGCCGCTTCCTCATCACTTAATACATCCTGGACAAGTGATTGGTATAAATACGGCTGGCTGCTATTCTCGGGCCATTCTGTCTGAAACTTAAAGCTTTTGTTCAATGCCGGTGTTAACACAAAAACACCGTCTTCATTTTTCAAAATGACCTGGCTTCCTTTTTCATCCTGTTCATTCGCCAGTGTCACCCGATAGAAGTCCTCTTTCTTATGCCAAATATCTATATTAAATTGTTGATCTTCCTGACCTGTACTCATTACCATTTCAGCAGTTGCTTTGTATCCATCCATTTCCTCCAGGTTTTCTTGCAATTTTGACACTACATCCTCCTGTGTCTTCTCGCCACAGGCAGCCATCAATATAATCAGGCCGAACATTACAATCCAAACACCATGCATTCTTTTCATGGACATATCTCCCTTGTCTCAGTAAAAACATTAGGGAACTTTGTCACGCAATGATCAAGAAAATGTACGATATACTTTCGAAATGCCTTCAATCACGTCAGATGCCATTAAGTCGGGATAGGCGTTCGAATCTTCTACCATTAAATCAGCGGATCTTCCATGAACGAAACATGCGTTACACAACGCCTGAAATATACTTTGATCCTGCATGACCATTGCCAGGATAATGCCTGTGAGTACATCCCCGCTTCCGCCCTTGGCAAGCCCTGGATTGCCAGTTGTATTCACGGCCTGTCTGCCATCTGGTGCCGTTATAACCGTATATGTACCTTTTAAGACAACATATACATTATATTTCTCGGCAAACCCGGCTGAATAATAAAATGGTTTGGACAGGACTTCAGGAATGGAAATATCCATAAGCATAGCCATTTCTCCAGGATGTGGCGTCAAAATAGCGGGCTGCTGTCTGCCTTTCATCTCGGGAAGATTGGATTTAATATGGGAAAGTCCATCTGCGTCAATAACGACGGGGCCATCCATTTCACTGCAGACACGCTCCACAAGCTTCGTGGTCTCTTCACTTTGGCCCATGCCAACCCCCAGTGCTATCGCATTATATTTGTCTGTTGCTATCAAATTATCGGCATTGAGATAGCCTTTTGTTTCAGAAAGTGATAGATACGTAGCTTCTACACACCGGGATGCAATCATCTGGATTACCTTTTCGGAGGTACCTGCCGTTATTAGCCCTGCCCCGGCTTTTAATGCTGCATTTACCGTCATTGCAATGGAACCGGGCATCTGAGTGCTTCCACCAATGACTAAACCTTTTCCATGCTTGCCTTTATGCGTATACGGACTTCGTTTTGGCATCGTACGCAAATATTCAGCTGCATTCCAAACCTGCCTGTTCACATATTGCAAAAAAGCGGCGTCAGGAAATCCAATATCAACTTGTTCCCATCTTCCATAATACCTCGCAGTATGTTGGAGGAATGCACTCATCTTCGGGGCACCGATTACATAGGTATCGTCAGCTTGTACAGCTTGAAAATCCATAATCCCTTCATCTGCGGGAAGTCCGGATGGAATATCTACTGAAATTACATAAGCGGGTGATTCGTTTATTAATGAAACAATTTCAGCGAATGGCTCTCTCAGTTTTCCATTAATACCTATTCCAACCATTGCATCGATAATTACTTCTGATTCCACTAACCTTTTCGAAAATACGTTTCCTTCTTGTACGACAGTCACCGAACCGCCACATTGTAAAAATAGATTTTTGTGGTAAAGCGCGTCTCCGGTGATTTTTTTATCTGGAACGACCTGTACGACATGGATCTCATAGACTTTATTGATCAATGTCCTTGCTATGACAAAGCCGTCCCCGCCATTATTACCAGAACCCACAAGTATGGTAATCGTTCTTTTTTCACCAATGATTGCTTCAACCTTCTGACAAATGGATCTTCCCGCATTTTCCATTAGGATTTTCCCATCAAGCCCGATTTCCTGCATTGTGTAATGATCAATATCGTACATTTCTTTTGCGGTGACAATATACACTTTGTTCCCTCCTGCCCGCACTAAAATATATGAGACAACCTTTGTAAATATGCACCAGTCATTTTTCTTCCATAACAACTTGTGCAACCGCATAGTCCCTTGAATGGGTAATCGAAATAAATATATGATGCTCCCCATAGCCTTTTGCATTGACTCTTGGAGCTCCATTATCATCTGTTGCAATTTCAATATGCTGAAAGCTTAATTTGCCAATTCCAGTGCCTGTCGCTTTAGCGAACGCCTCTTTCGCAGCAAATCTCCCTGCAAGAAACTCAGTCTTACGCTGATCATTTTTCAATTTGCCAAACACTTCTTTTTCCATCGGTGTCAAAACCCTGTCAACGAGGCGGTCCCCTTTTGAAAGACTGCTTTTAATCCGATCAAGTTCAATTAAATCAATACCAATTCCTTTTATCATTCAAATTCTTACCTTTCTTTATCAGGATACATTTCATTGTCATTCATTTTAATATTTTAGTACGATTATATTGGTTATATGAGCAAAAATTACTTATTATAATAATAGTACCCGACATTTGCATAGAATAAAATTATTTTCAGGGGGATACGAATGTTTATTCGAAATGAACGTAGCATTAAGGAATTCATCCAGTTTTACCCGGTAGTTGCTGGAATAGCGATTATAAATGCAGCATTATGGTTGATTATAGACTTTTTACAGCTTCCCTTTGGGCAAATGATTTATCAATGGGGTACCGGCAGTAATTATTTTATTGCACATGGTGAGTACTGGCGTCTTGTGACCCCCATTTTTTTACATGGAGGTTTCATGCATCTATTATTTAACACATTTGCCCTCGTCATATTTGGCCCGGCACTCGAACAAATGCTTGGAAAAGCAAAATTTCTGCTCGCTTATTTTGGAGCCGGAATAGCGGGTAATATTGCTACATATGTGTTTGGTCCATCGGAATTCTTTTATGTTCACCTCGGTGCTTCCGGTGCGATTTATGGGCTTTTCGGAATATATCTCTTTATGGTTGCTTTCCGAAAGCACCTGATTGATCCGGGGAGCACACAAATCATTGTGGTTCTATTTGTTATTGGCTTAATTTTGACATTTGTCCGGTCAAACATTAATACACATGCCCATGTTTTCGGATTTCTTGGGGGGTTTGTCATCGCACCACTCATTTTATCAAATGTCAAACCATACTCTCCATGGAGAAACCGGCGGCATTTCCATAAGGAGAATGATGATTCCATCCAATTTGATCCAAATCGCTGGAAAAAAAGAGGCATCTCTCAGAAGATGAAGAAAAATATTTGGTGGATTATACTTGGGATTCTGGTATTAATTGCGATATGGAACAGATTATAGCCTATAAATAATAGAAGAAATCGGCAAACTAGCCGATTTCTTCGTTTTAGTATCTACTTATTAACGCCGATACGAATACCAATCCGATAACGCATCCACATCCTGTTCTTCAAGTTGTTTTAAATTATAATGCTTCCCTGCACCAAGTTTAGAAATAATCGATAGTTTTATGCTTGCCAGCTTCTGCAGTTTCTGAATTTTATGTTGTTTTTTCTCAAATGCCTGAATACGTTTATGAAAAATTCGTACTGTTGTTCTGCCAATGGTGCGATATCTTATGCTAAACCGTTTGCCATTTACCTGAACCCCCGCATCACGGTATTGCAAAAATCCTAAATATAAACTCACAACAATTAAAACGATGGCGGCCCAGATAATCTGTGGAATGAAATACATGACGCCTGCGGTGATCAATAAAAATGGAAACACAGCCCGGATTAAATAGAATTTCAATGCCCGTTTTGGAAGTGCGTTAAATTCCACTGCATGTTCCGAATAATTCGGCAAAAGGTCTTCCAGGAAATCCTCTGCTTCCTCTCTTTTCATAATCGGAAATAATACCGTCGAGAAATCCTCGCCTTTTTCCATAGCTCCCCCGGCAACTTCTGCAAAGACTGTTACATAGCCCAGCGGCTGCCTGATGATACTTTCCTGTATACCAATTGCCTGGATTCTTTTCAATGGCAAGGTTATTTGTTTTTTCTCCAATAGCCCTCTTGTGATGAACAACTCATCCTCATTTTTTGTAATGGTAAAGTTTCCATATTTAATCATCGTTCCAGCAATACCCAATAACCATAGGATAATTAACAAGAGAAGCGAGAGTCCAATGATAAATACAACACTTAAGCCAATCACCCAGTCCACCGTAGAGTTATACACCCCGTCCGGGATAAATTGTTGAAATTGAGAAAATAAAAAAGCAAAGATAGCTAAAATGACACCAATACTCCCAGATGTTGTCCCTGCCAAAAACAACCGTTTAAAGGTAATTTGAAAAGTGGGTCTACTTGAAAATCCCTCCTCTTCTTCTGTTGCTTCAGCCTCTTGAACTTTTCCCTTTTTCAATTCATTCCTTAAACGCTCCCCCTCTGCCAAGGTGACTGCCTGGAGCGAGGCCTCTGCACCTGCACCGCTTCCAGCCGTTTCGATTTGCACCTTTGTTAATTTAAATATCCGGTGAAGGACGCCCGAAGTTAGATCAATAGATTGAATACGGTTTTTGGAAATAAAGCGTTTCCTTCTTATAAAAACACCGTACTCAATCCTTAGTTCATCATTTTCCACGCGGTATGTAAATCGGTACCAGGAGAGTGCACTGGAAGTGATAAGGATAATCAAAAAAACAGACCCAATAAGAATAAAATAGAAGAGGGATTCATCTCTGAATGTAATAAAACCAAGTACAATCAGGAAAATTGCTTCTCTTATTGACTTCACAAAATTAAATAAAATAGCTGCTGGATGCAGTCGTTGCTGTTTAGACATCATCTTCATCCACCCTTGCCAAAGCAGAAATGCGGTCACGCAATTCCGATGCATCTTCCTCCAGCAATGCCGGTATCTCATGAGTGGTTGCTGCCGTTGAAATCGTGACACTTGCAAGCTGGAACTTTTTTAAAATAGGCCCCTGTTTTGTATCCACATGCTGTACCCGGATCATTGGTACCAGCGTTCGTGATACAATTAAAATACCGTGCTGGATATATATTTCCTGATCAAACACTTCATACCGCCATCTTCTCCAACGAAGCTTCGGAAATAGAAATATAAAGAAATATGTACTTAGACCACTAATTATTACAGCAGTGATTACAATCCAGGATGGAAAATCAAACATTCCAGAAATAATTGCCAAACCAATGGTTATTACCCAAAGAACCCCCACAAAAATAGCTTCCGTAATCCTCCACGCCTTGATTGCATCTTGAGCGATTGTATTCATAGGTGGCTGTCTCATGTTTTTTCCCCCAATCTTTACTTATTATGTTCTACGAATAACCTAATAAAAGGTTCCATTAAAAAAAGCTCCCAAATACAAAGGAGCTTTTCCTGGTCTGTTTTATATTAGTCACGGTTTCTTCGCTTTTGGAAGTTCCCTTTGCGATTTCTTCCGCCTTGGTTACGACCACCTTGATTACGTCCACCCTGACTGCGGTTTCCATAAAACCGTTTATTATTGGAACGACGGTTGTTATCTTTACCTCTTGGTGCTTTCTTTACGCTGATAGGTGCTACAGAAGAGATATTAACCGGTGTGTCTCTGCGCTCTTTTGTAAGCATCTTCAGTGCGGCAGCAATTACTGTTATCGAATCATTATCCTCCAGTAATTCATTTGCAGTCTCTTGATATGCTTTTAAATCACTTTTTTCAATTGTTTTTAAAAGCTTGTCCACTGTGACCTGCTGCTGTCCTTTTTGTGCATCCTGATTTGTTGGAGGCATCAAGCGTTTCATTTTACTTTTCGTTGTTTTTTCAATCACTTTCAAGTGTGCCATTTCTCTTGGCGTAATAAAGGAGATGGCTTCACCTGTCCTGCCGGCTCTTCCTGTACGTCCAATTCGATGCACATAGCTTTCCGGATCTTGTGGTATATCAAAATTGTAAACATGTGTAACGCCGGAAATATCCAAACCACGCGCTGCTACATCTGTTGCTACCAGTACTTCCACGCGACCGTTCTTAAATTTGTTTAACACGGATGTGCGTTTACCTTGTGTCAAGTCTCCATGAATACCCTCAGCTCGATAGCCTCTTGCTTGCAGACCTTCTGTTATTTCATCGACACGTTTTTTCGTTCTGCTAAATACTATTGCCAAATCAGGTGAATTAATATCCATATGATTGTTTAACGTATCAAATTTGTATTTTTCCGGGATTTCCACAAAGTATTGATCAATATTCTCAACCGTCATTTCCTTTGCTTTTACTTTGACTTCTTTTGGTTCCTTCATCAAATTTGTAGCAATATCACGGATTTCTTTTGGCATGGTTGCTGAGAATAATAAGGTTTGTCTTTCTTCGGGAATTCCTTTTAGAATATCGCGGATATCATCAATGAATCCCATGTTCAGCATTTCATCAGCTTCATCAAGTACTGCTGTCTGTACCATGTTAATACGAATTGTTTTTCTGCGCATATGATCCAACAGTCTGCCTGGTGTCGCCACGACAATTTGCGGGCCGTCCTTTAACGCACGAATCTGCCTTTCCATATGCTGTCCGCCATAAACAGATAATGCACGAATACCTGTAAATTTCCCCAGCCGGTTAATTTCTTCAGCTACTTGAATTGCCAGTTCTCGTGTGGGAGCTACAATTAAACCTTGAATTTTTCTTTGTTTTGAATCAATCTTTTCAAGCATGGGGATTCCAAAAGCTGCTGTTTTCCCTGTACCTGTCTGTGCTTGTCCAATCACATCATTACCCTGCATTGCCAATGGAATCGTCTCTGCCTGTATTGGTGTTGCTTCTTCAAATCCCATTTTCTCCAGTGCTTTCAGGATGGGGCTTGAGATGTTTAATTCATTAAATTTTGTCACCTAAACGTCTACTCCTTCTTTTTGTAAAAAATTCATTCTCAGAAGAGGCCTTGGATTTTTCTCATACTTTAGGTATTTTAAATAGTATCCCCGTCTTTTCAGCGTATTAAACACTTGGGTACATAAGAATCAATCATATCTCTCATCATGTTATTTTCTCATTAAAGTATTGGAAAATCCTGATTTGCATTTGGATTTTTCATTCATACTTTTATCCGAAAAAAAATAATTATACTTTCCTAAAGTGCAAAAAAGGCTTCACCACATTTTGGTAAGAGGCCTCACTCGAAAACTCATACATTTTTTATCATAACATATATTTCACAATCATACTAACTGTGAAATGATTTTTTGTTGATACCATGGTAAAATAGAAAAAACAGACAAGCCAAGAACAAAAGTGCAAGCGCCTTGGTCACCCTAAGGCATAGCTTAAGTAAGAACTCAACATGCGCGTCCTTTGCTCATGAGGGCGTTCTTACTTAAGACCTCAGGCGGGGTAGGCGCTGGAGCTGGACGTGGCTGATAATCTAATATAAATATTTCATGCCAAAATTTTATACATTCTTATCTTTTTAGAAAACTTGGCATTCGCTATAGGTTAGGCGAATTGTCAAAGCCCACACTTATGCAGTAAGAAAGTTTTAAACTTTCTTAACTGCCAAGATAAAAGGAGTCTTTATATGCGTCGCCCTCCATTTAACCCATATGCAGCGGTTGGTATTGGCGTGATTACTGTTTCTGCTTCAGCAGTTCTGGTTAAACTGGCGGACAGTGCACCCTCGGCAATCATTGCCAACTATCGACTATTGTTCGCTGTACTAATGATGTTACCAATTATTTTAATCAAATACCGGCACGAATTCCGGCTCATAAATAAAAAAGACTGGATGTTATCCATTCTGGCCGGAGTATTTTTAGCCTTCCACTTTATTCTCTGGTTTGAATCATTAAACTATACATCTGTAGCAAGTTCGGTTGTGCTCGTAACATTGCAGCCGATATTCGCTTTTTTAGGGACGTATTTCTTTTTCCAGGAACGTTTCTCATCCGGTGCAGTCATCAGCATGGTTATTGCATTATTTGGAAGCTTCATTATTTCCTGGGGTGATTTCCAGATAAGCGGGATGGCTTTATTTGGGGATATTCTTGCATTACTTGGTGCCGTAACAATAACTGTATATTTTTTATTCGGCCAACGTGTAAGAAGGAATTTATCGCTTATGACATATACTTTTGTCGTCTACGGAGCAAGCGCAATTACATTAATTATCTATAATGTAATACTGCAAAATTCTTTCTTTGGCTACCCTGCAGATCATTGGTGGTTATTCCTGGCATTAGCGATTTTCCCGACATTCTTTGGCCACACATTATTTAATTGGGCACTTAAATGGTTAAGCACTTCCACCATTTCCATGGCGATTGTTCTTGAACCGGTCGGTGCATCCATTCTCGCTTATTTCATTTTGGGAGAAATTATCACATGGCCGCAACTATTAGGGGGAACCATTGTGATATTCGGGTTATTTTTATTCATTATGAGCACCACAAGGAAATCAAAAGTAACTATTTCACATAAAGAAGGTAATTAGAACCTGGCTTTTCGCTAAGCCATCGTTACACACACAAAGGAAGAAATTTTCATGTAATCTTGCCTATTAACCGATATACTATCAGGTGCCTGATTCTAAATATCAGAAAAACAAGCTATTAGAGAGATTCACCACATATAATTTGATGCGATTTAAAATTCTCTAGATAATCAACGAAAGAAACAGGTGAAGATATGAATATCCAAATAATGACAGACGGTGGAGCAGATATTCCTCAGCATTTAAAAGAAACCATCAATATCATTGTTGTCCCACTATATTTGCATTTTAATGACAGCGAATATAAAAGTGGTGAAGAGTTGAATCTGCAAAGTTTTTACCAAAAAATAAAGGAAAAAAATGAATTGCCTCGATCTGCTGCACCCAGTCCAAATGATTTCTATGATGCTTATAAGAAGGTTGATCCAAATACACCAATTCTTATGCTCAGTTTGTCCAAAGGATTAAGTAGTACTTACGAGAATGCAATCATAGGAAAAAACATGCTGTTAGATGAGGAACCTGAGCGGAAAATAGAAATAATTAATACAAAAACAGCTTCATGCGGAATTGCCCTTTTAATACATGATGCCCACATAAAAATAAATGAGGGACTTGGGTTTAATGAACTTGCCGGCCACCTGCGTGAGCGTGTGGAGCAAACATCTACGCTCTTTATTCTGAAAACACTCGAAAATTTGATCTTAGGCGGACGTTTGGACAGAGTAAAAGGGACAATTGCGAAAACACTCAATATCAAATTATTAATGAAAGGTAGCGATGAAGGAACGATTGAGGTTGTGGAAAAAGTCCGGGGTGATAAAAAATCAATAAGGCGTTTCATTCAGCAAATTGGTGAATACACTAAAAATATGGAAGATAAGGTCATCGCTATGACACATTGCAACGCGGAAGAAAGAGCGAAGAATGTTCTTTCAGGGATTAGAAGTAATTATCCATTCAAGGATGCTTATCTAAGTGAAATGGGACCGTTAATCTCAACCTATGGTGGAGAAGGCGCATTAGTTATTGCATTCTTCAATGATTAGAAAAATAAAGGTGCTGACCCTTATGTTTGGGTCAGCACCTTTATTTTTCAGAATTTGACTTTGTCAGGAACTCATAAACCATGGAATTCAGTGTGTCCTTATCATCGCCTAAACAAATCAGGTGTCTGGAACGCTCAAAAAAGACAACCTCTTTTTGTTTCGAAGTAATTTCCTTATCCAGATAGTAGGCTGTTTTATAAGGCACCATTCCATCCTGCTGCCCTTGGGCAATTAACACCGGAGAATCCACCTTTTTTAAATAACGGCGTGTAAACTTAACTAATTTCAGGAATTCCAGATTGGCTTTGAATGGAACATTTCCCATTTTACTCCGATAATGCGAATATAATTTATTTTTCCCCAAGTTTCCTTTCATACCATCAGCAATTACTGTACCAATATCAAGCCCCATCTGTTTAAAGGATAGAAATTTACCAGAAGTAGCCAATAAGACGAGATTATCCACTTTATATTTAGCTGCCAAATAGGAAGCAATCATACCTCCCATTGAAAACCCGATAAGATAAATTTCATCATATTCTTTACTTAATTGCTTAAGTGCGCCTTCTGCTTTCTCAATCCATTTTTTATAGGAAGCATCTTCCAGATTTAGTGTTTTGCCATGGCCTGGCAATGTTGGTACTTCAATACGCCAATTCGTCTTCTCCTTTAAAAAGTTCACCAATGGGTCCAATTCATATGGTCCCCCAGTATAACCATGGATAACTAAACATCCAATCATACTAATTCTCCTCTAAATAACTATATAATTTTCTTTTATCTCTTTTCGACAAAATATTACCTATAGTTCCATTATACCTCTTTATTTTCATTTTCCTTTGTTACATATTATTGACAATTAGACAATTTGGATGATTTCCATACTTAAACGCGAAAGCATTGGTTAGCAATACATAAGAAAGCTCTCAACTGCACAAAAAAGCTGATGGTATATTTATTATCTCCCATCAGCTCCGTATCTTGTATTTTATCTAAAACTTTTTATGAGTGATCCAAATTGTTTAACAATTGGAGATACTTGATGATACGTGTTGGCTAATTGACCAACGGTTGATATCATTTTGTCAACATCAACCTGCCCTTCGTTGTTTTGAAAATAAGCGAACAGGTTATTATTTCCTGGTTTCACTGGTGACGACTGATAATATGATGGATAAGATTGCATGTATTGTGGCCAGAATTCCGGTTGCTTTGGTTTGGCAAAATGTTCGTATGGTGTCTGATGGAATCCCGGTTCAAACGAACTATTGGAATAATGTGGCGCATATTTATCGTAAGGGGCAGTTTGATGTGCATAGTTTTGATAATCAGGTCGATTATAATAAGGATTATCGTACATGATTGCCCACACCTCTTTTATTTAGCTATTTTCTAAAATTTTGGGGCTGCGGTTACTCGCCCCATCGAAAAGACCTGTTTCTTTTGACACAAAATTAGAAAAAGTGCCTTTGTATTATTTTCTATAATATACTATGCGCTACTTATAGAGTGTGTGTAAGGTTACCAATTGTTTTCATAACCACCATGAAACGGACTTTCGTATGAATTAGTTCCAATTCCTAAATTGTATTTAATTTTATTTATTTGACAACCCAATATAGGATCTTCTTCTTCGATAAATGTGGCAGGGGTACCGTAAATACCTACATCCTGTAACTCTTTCATATAGTTTTTGTTTTGAGAAACATTCTTTGTCTTGTAGGAAACATCCCACTTTTCCATTTGCTCCAATAATTCCTTACACTGTGAATTGTTATCACCTATATATATCATCACATTTTTCTCTGTCACAGATGATTCCTCCTGGATGTATCATGAATACATTGATTTAAATTATAGTATTTAATACCCACATTCTTACAAAGTCAAACCAGATTATCTTTAAAAATTACATTTACATTACATTTAGATTAAAATAGCTTTTTATGCATTAATCCAATAATTTACTAACACAGAACAAAAAAATTCCCGTTTCTCTCCTCAGAAAAAACGGAAATAGATAAAGAACGCTTCATTTGAACTTCAATTTTGATAACCGTAATTCCTATAAATCAGATACTGGTGTATCTCCTTCCAATAATTCAAAAACTTTGTTTTCGGCTTCCTTGCTTGTTAATATTTGGACCAGTACTGAAGCTACATCTTCCCTTGTCACTTTTCCAAACTCTTCTATTTTCTCTTGTAAGTTAACTTTACCTTTACCAGGATCGTCCGTTAATCCTCCCGGCCGTAAAATCGTATATGCTAACCCTGAATCTTTCAGGTATTCATCTGCCCGATGTTTTGCATACAGGTAATGTTTAATTTGTTTGGCATCCTTTGGTTTATCTGCACCCATGGAACTCAATAACACAAAACGGTTTATACCATATTTTTTCGCTAAATCTGTTGCTTCAATCGCACCTTCCTGGTCAATGATTATTGTTTTATCCGCCCCTGTATTCGGACCGGAACCAGCTGCGAAGATTACTGCATCGACATCGTCGTACGCACTCTCAAAATTCTCCTCCAGATCGGTTAATACTGTCTGGGCACCAATATCTTCAAACTGGGAAAGTTGTTCTGCTTTTCGTACCATGGCTACCGGCTCGTGATTCGCATCCATAAGTTTTTCTACCACTTGTTTACCTACAGAGCCATTTGCTCCGATTACTAAAACCCGCATCTTTCATCCTCCTATATAAAATCATTTACTGATGTACTGTTACCTGAACAAAAAGAAGCCAAACATGAAATTTAGAAAACTTGATTTTTCACCAAGCGATTGTGGCGGCATGCTTTACGCCGCCATGTTGGTTTCATAACTGCCAATAAAATGTTTAGTTCCATTCATACCTTTACTACCACATACCACTCCCATGGATCATCTGCATATGTCCAGGTACTACGGATATTTCCTCAGGAGTTGTACCTGCAATTTCTCCATCCATATCGATTTCTTTTCCCGTGTTCGTTGATATTTTTAATTTTTTCGTTTGGAAGTGATCAAGTTCCGTTAATTGCTCGACATCCGTATTAGGATTTTTCATTGACAACAGCTCACGGAAGGTTAACAGTGTGGAGTTTTTTACAATTAATGCATCAAACATTCCATCATTTGGATGAATGGAAGGGATTGGCATTTCCCTTGTTCCGATAAACCTTCCATTCAATACGATAATCATTACTGCTTCCCCAGAATACTTATTTTCTTCGGTAATAATCTCATATTGAAAAGCTTCTGCTTGATTGACGGTACGAACTGTACTCATAAAATAACTCAATATACCAAGATTTGTTTTCTGTTCCTCATCTATATTTTGTGAAGTTTGAGCGACCAGACCAATTCCCCAAAAATTGAGGAAGTATCTGTCTCCAGCCTTGCCAAGGTCGATATTCACAACTTTTCCATTTACGATAGTGTGTGCTGCTTGTTGAAGATTTTGAGGGATTTGCAGCATTCTGCTGAAATCATTGGATGTACCGCCTGGTAAAATAGCGATTACAGGCCTGTCCTTTAATGTGGCAATAGCATTTACACAGGCGTTTAACGTCCCATCCCCTCCTAGAATAATGAGCAGTTCTATTTCCCCTGAAAATTTTACACATGTTTGTTTGGCATGTTCAATGCTTTCTGTTTGAATGATTGTAAGTTCTTTGATGGCCTGGGACAATATTGGCAGGGTCTGGGTAAGCTTTTGCTCCATACCATTACTTCCTGCGTTACCATTATATATAAACAGTGCTCTATGATATTTAGGCATAATATCTCTCCTTACACTTCTCATACGTATTACCTTTTACCCCAGTTGTGAACTACCCACCACTTACCACTCTTACGGGTTGCTTGAAGTGGGGGCTTCTTGGGTAATCGCCACTTTTGGTAGCTGACGAAATTGACCAAGCTAACCCTCTTGTTCCAAGAGTTCATATTGCATTAGGTAGTCGCTAATAATCGAAGGCCTTCTTTTTTTATATTTAGTGCTGAATTGTAATCTCTATCAAGCGTTAGTCCACAAGTGCAGTGATAGGTACGTTCTGATAATTTTATCTCTTTTACCGAACCGCAATTCGAACAAGTTTTAGTAGATGGAAACCATTTATCTATTTTGACAAGTTGTTTTCCTTGTTCTTTTAGTTTGTACTGTAAGAAAGAAGTGAACATCCCCCACCCATTATCAGCGACACTTTTCCCAAACTTTAGAGCTTGTGACATTCCTTTCATGTCTAAATCTTCAATCACAACAGCATCAAAGTTAGACACTAATTTCTTTGATTTATGGTGAAGAAAGTTCTTACGTTGATTTGCGACTTTCTCTTGAATTTTAGCTACTCGAATACGCTGTTTGTTCCAATTCGAAGAGCCTTTCTTTTTTCGAGAAAGTTTGCGTTGTTCTTTTGCTAATTTCTCAAGCATTTGACGATAGAAACGTGGGTAATTGGCTTTCTTACCTGTTTCACTTTCGACAAACAGCCCATCCATAGCAAAATCTAATCCAATTATTTTTTGAATTTCTTTGCTTTCAATTTCTTTTTCGTACGCTGTGAGAATGGAAATATAGTATTTTCCTGATGAAGTCATAGATATGGTACAAGATTTGATTTTGTGTTCGGAAGGAATTTCTCTATGTTGTTTGATTTTAACCATTTTAAGCTTAGGCAATTTGATATGACTATCTAACATCTCAATATTTCCGTTGACGACATTCGTTGTGTAGCTTTGTTTGTGTCGTTTACTTTTGAATTTTGGAAACTTAGCATTACCTTTGAAGAATGCTTTGTAAGCCTTATCCAAGTTTAATTGTGCATTAGCTAATGCTAAAGCGTCAACTTCTTTTAGCCATGCAAACTCCTTTTTATATTTAGCAGGAGTCGGATGTTTTACCTTTTTTAATGCTTCTTTATCATCTTTCAGCTTTTCGTAAGTTTCTTTTCGTTCTGCTAACATTTTGTTAGAGACGAAGCGAACACAACCAAACGTTTTCCTTATCATCAAATCCTGTTCATCTGTTGGATACAATCTGAACTTATACGCTTTATTATGTTTAGCCATATCAAATCACCTCACTTAACGCAAACTAGTGTTCCTATTATATCATAAGGAAATATGCTTGGCTATCACCAACCGAAATTCATCTCCCCCTTACCGTTGGGGCTTTACCCTTCACACGTTTGAAGAGGGAGACTTCTTTCGGATAAACGTTAAATAATTGTAAAAATCTTAAAATAGACTAGTATTTTCGATGCAAATAGTATTTAATATAAATGTAAGAAATAATACTTTCAAATACATAGGAGGGTCTACATGAAGAAGATTTATAGTTTGCTGCTTATTTTAGGATTTGCATTTATACTTGTTGCCTGTGGAGGTTCTGATGAAGCAGAATCCAACAGCGGGAGTGAAGATTCAGATGGTGAAAGTACAGAAGAAAGTGAAGGGATGACCCCGGAAACGTTGGTAGTCGGATTTGTACCATCACAGGATTCCGATACGATTGCTGATACCATCGAGCCGTTGGCAGACCGTTTAGGTGAGGAATTGGGAATTGAGGTACAAGGTCAGGTTATGACGAATTATAACGCATTAGTCGAAGCGATGGGTGCCAATCAGGTACATGTTGGTTTCATTCCTGCTTTTGGTTACGTTCTGGCAAACGAGCAGTATGATGTTGAAGTAATCTTAAAATCCATCCGATACGGGTCAGGTACATATAAAGCACAATATCTTGTACGCTCTGATTCTGGTATTGAAAGCCTTGCAGATTTAGAGGGTACGACATGGGCATACGGTGATCAGGGTTCCACTTCTGGATACCTATTCCCTGCAAACCAACTCATGGAAGAATTCGGATATGATACTGCTGCTGAATTAGAAAGTGAATTCTTCGGTGGAACGCTCCAATCCGGTGGGCACGATAACTCGGCTATCGCTGTTTATGAAGGTGATGCTGATGTCGCAACAACTTTTGATGATGTACGTACAGAGCTTGAAGAGGAATATCCGGATGTAATGGATGAACTGACTGTTTTAGGTTACACGGATGAAATCCCAAATGATACCATCTCTGTTACAAAAGAACTCGATGATGACTTCGTTCAAGAAATTAAAGATACTTTCCTATCATTTAATGAAGATCCAGAAATGATTGAAATTATGAATGAAGTGTATAACTGGGATGAAATCGACGAAGCTACCGATGACGAATATCAGGTGGTAAAAGATACGTACGAAAAATTCAAGGATAATATCGAACTATAATCTGAATCGATCCATATACTTCAACTAGTTTAAAAGGGGGGCATACTCCCCTTTTTTCCTAGTTTACCAACATGTTAATGACATAAGACCGTAATGGAGGAAATACATATTATGATTGAATTCAAAGATATTGGCCTCGTCTATCCAAATGGAACAGAAGGCTTAAAAAATATAAACGTCAAGATTAATGATGGTGAGTTTGTTGTGATCGTTGGCTTATCTGGAGCAGGGAAATCGACCTTCATTCGTAGTATAAATCGCCTGGTGACACCTACTTCAGGTGCGCTTCTCGTGGATGATGAGGATATTCTTAACTATCATGGAAGCGATTTGCGAAAACTCCGCACGAAAACCGGTATGATTTTCCAAAATTATAACCTGGTTAAGCGGTCAAATGTACTAAAAAATGTATTGGCCGGTCGGTTGGGTCATACAGGAACATTGCGTTCCATTTTGAATTTATATAAAAAAGAAGATCTGTCCTTGGCTTATGAAAGCCTGAAGCGGGTGAATATCGATGAAAAAATTTACAATCGTGCGGACGAGTTAAGCGGTGGGCAGCAGCAGCGTGTCAGTATTGCTCGTGTACTAACACAAAAACCTAAATATATTTTAGCGGATGAGCCGGTTGCTTCACTTGACCCTCCAACCTCTCATCAAGTAATGACATATTTAAAGAAAGTTAATAAAGAAGATAACATTACAACAATTGTAAACTTGCATTTCATTGATATGGCGATGGAATATGCAGATCGTATTATCGGCATGCGTGCAGGTGAAGTAGTCTTTGACGGTCCGGTTTCAGAGGTATCAGAAAAGACTTTCGAGGAGATTTACGGCCGTTCCATACGTGAGGATGACTTGCGTGGGGGGGCTGATGAATCGTGACAACTGAAAACAATTCATTAACCGGGAAGAAGACCCCTTCCATTTATCCTGTTAAAACAAAAATGCAGGTATCCGTAATATTTTTCATTGTATTAGGTATTTACTTATTCAGTATGTATTGGACACAAAAGGAAATGGTTGGCGGGCTTGGTGGTGCATTTGGCAATATGTTTAACGTTGTCGAAAAGTTCTTCCCACCGAATACTGCTGTTATCCCGGCCATTTGGGGACCATTGGTGGAAACCATTCAAATGGCAATTATCGCTACTACCGTTTCTGCTATTCTGACCGTTCCATTGGCCCTTATGGCAGCACGAAATATAGCTACATTTAAACCGTTATATTATGTAACACGTACCTGTTTAAATATCCTGCGTACCATTCCGGATCTTGTATTGGCAGTACTCTTTGTCGGGTTATTCGGAATCGGTGTGTTCCCTGGTATATTGGCACTCACCATTTTTTCATTGGGTATATTGGCTAAACTCATTAGTGAGACAATTGAATCTGTAGATATGAATCCCCTTGAGGCAATGCGTGCCTCCGGTGGCAACGTATTTCAGGTAATCTGGTATGCATTAATTCCGCAGGTTTTACCGCAATATACATCGCTCGTCCTGTATGTGTTTGAAATTAATATTCGAGCATCCGTCGTATTGGGTCTGGTTGGAGCTGGTGGGATTGGCCTCATTTTAAATCAGCAATTAGGTTTTTATAATTACCCGAATGCCATGATGATTATTATTATGATTTTTGTGGTGGTTATCGTTATTGAATATATCAGTACGAAAATAAGGGAGGCACTGCTATAATGGAAAAACTTACCCTACCTCCAAAACCAAAAGGATCCAGCCTGAAGAAAGTCAGAAATATTATCATTGCACTTCTGGTGATAGCCTTGTATGTATGGACATTTATGAGTATTAATATTGACTGGGGCCGGGCGATTGAGCGTGCCATTAATAACTTCCAGAGAGTTATCCCAGAACTGTTCAGCCCGAACTGGGAGGCAGCAGGAGAAGTCTCCATGGCCATGCTGGAAACAATCTTTATTGCATTTGCCGGATCTTTGATGGCCGCCATTTTAGCTGTACCGCTCTCTTTTCTGGCTTCACATAATATGATGGGTGGGAAAGTTTTCTCAACCCTCGGAAAATGGATTCTATCAGCGGTTCGTGCATTTCCCGATCTGATTCTGGCAATTCTGTTTGTCGTAGCTGTCGGACCAAATGCATTTGCCGGGGTTCTTGCAATCGCAATCGGTTCAACCGGAATGCTTGGAAAGATGTTCTCGGAAATCATTGAATCTATTGACATGCAAGTGGTTGAAGCAATGGAAGCAAATGGTGCCAATCGAATACAAATCCTTTTCTATGCGGTGATTCCACAAATTATTCCAGAATTCCTATCCTATGCCATCTATCGTTTTGAAGTAGATATTCGGGCATCTTCCATCCTGGGAATCGTTGGTGCAGGTGGTATTGGTACGATGATTATTTTCGCATCAAATAACCGGGACTGGAATGAAATGGGAACTATTTTATTAGCAATCATTATTGTCGTAACGGTTATCGACTTTGCTTCTTCCACAATCAGAAGGAAAATTGTATAATTAATTCTAATGTCTCGCAGGATGGTTCTCCTAATTCTGTGAGACATTTCCATATGAAGAAAGGATGTATCCGTTTGAAAAAGGACACAGCAAAAATCACACTATTATACACGAGTGATATTCATGGGAATGCGATGCCTATATTATATGGCACTAATGAGACCGCTGATATTGGTCTGGCAAAATATGCCACTGTTGTAAGGCAGACTCGTGAGAAAAATGATCACGTCATTATCGTTGATAACGGGGATTTAATTCAAGGGACACCTTTAATGACCCATTACGTAAAGAAACATAGAGAAAAAGAAAATCCAATGGTTGGGATTATGAACCAAATTGGCATAGATGCAGGGGTCATCGGAAACCATGAATTTAATTTCGGTGCCGAGATTTTAGCAGATGCTGTGAATTCATCCAAATTCCCCTGGTTGTCAGCAAATAGTTTGAATGAAAAATCCGGTAAACCTTATTTCGGCCCTCCTTATATAATGAAATCATTGGATAATGGTGTGAAAGTTGCTATTGTCGGTGTGACCACTCATTATATTCCAAATTGGGAATCACCTGAGCATATAAAGGGAATTGAATTTGCAGACGCATCTTCCACATTACAGAAATGGGTCCAAAAAGTACGTGAGACAGAAAAACCGGATATACTCATAGCCATGTATCACGGCGGCTTTGAACGTGATTTAGAAACTGGTGAACCTACCGAAGCATTAACAGGTGAAAATCAGGGATATAAAATGTGTACAGAAATTGAGGGCATAGATGTTTTATTAACCGGGCATCAGCATCGAAAGTTAACAGAAAAAATCAATGATGTACTTGTCATCCAGCCAGGAAATAACGGACAGGCCTATGGAGAGATACAAATTGATGTTCAATACGAATCCGGGAAATGGAAGATCAGCGACAGGAAGGCACAAATAAAGACGTTGGACGGGGTACAATCAGATCCAGGTATACTCGAGTATATGGATGAGTTAGAAACATCCACGCAAAATTGGCTCGATCAGCCAACAGGATTTATTGATGGCGATATGACAATCGAAGACCCGCTTCATGCTAGATTAACCAAACATCCTTTTATTGAATTTATTCAAAAAGTTCAAATAGATGCCAGTGGTGTTGATATTTCCGTCACTGCCCTGCTTAATAACAGCTCAAAGGGATTTTCCAATACTGTAACAATGCGGGATATTGTTGCTAATTATATGTATCCGAACACGCTCGTTGTGCTTGAATTGACAGGAGAAGACATTAAAGCAGCTCTGGAAAAAAGCGCTGCATATTTTACTTTGGATAAACAAAACCAAATTACTGTCAGTCCGGCATATATCGAACCTAAACCACAACATTATAATTACGATATGTGGGAGGGCATTAACTATACAATTAATGTAGCCAACCCCGTGGGAGAAAGAGTTGAGAAAATCACCTATCACGAAGAACCACTTGAAGCAAATAAGTCCTACCATGTTGTACTCAATAATTATCGTGCTTCCGGTGGTGGTAATTATGATATGTTTAAAGGAAAACCGGTTATCAGGGAAATCCAGAAAGATGCGGTAGAATTAATTCGCGGATATTTCGAAAAGCATCAAACCGTAGAAGCAACTGTATCAAATAACTTTACTGTAAAAGCTGAGTAGTAACAAAAAAAAGAGACTGACTCAAAACGAATGGTCAGTCCCTTTCACTCATTCTATCAATTAATCATTATCGTCATCTGTCTCCATATCCATTTCAAAAATTTCTCCAGTATGTGCGTCAATATCGAATTCTGCTTCGTTGTCCCCATTTTCAATTTCTATTTCATAAACAAGACGGTCATCATCCTCATCAAGCTCAAGTTCTACTATCGTACCGGAAAATTCATTTAAAGCTATTTTGCCAGCTTCTTCTGTGGTGATGACATTCTTATCTGTATTACTTACTGCTTTCTCTTCTCTGTCATCCGCATCATCACCATCATACTCCTTCGCATTCTCTTTTAGAACCTCTCCTGTATCAGCATCCACTTTCACTTCATAGGACACGCCATTACCCTCTATTTCTACTTCATATACTGTTCTGTTAAATTCTTTATCCAATTCCATTTCTGTAATGGTCCCATCGTATTGATCTGTTACCATTTGTTGAACCTCATCTGTTGCTAACGCCGGGTTAGCCTCTTCTGCATTCGTCTGATAAACGCCAAATCCTAATAGAGCAGCTCCAGTAAATGTTCCAATCAAAATCCCTAATTTCTTTTTCATCTTTATTTCCTCCTTGTTTTATTGTTATCTTTATCATAACCGGACAACATGAAAGAACCCTTTGAGGAAGATTAGAATTTAATGAGAAAGCCATTAAAATTCATGAAAATAAGCTGCCAGCGTAGACTGACAGCTTAATCATTCTCCCTATCTATTTCCAGTGCGATAACTTCAGCGGTGTACGCATCAATTTCAATGCTAGCCTCATCTTCACCGTCCACTATTTCTATTTCATAAATGAGACGGCCATCATCTTCATCTTGTTCAATGTCTTCAATTCTGCCGGAAAATTGGCCCAAGGCAATTTCCTTTGCTCTCTCTTTTCCAATGACACCGTTCCCGCCGGATTCTTCCTCACGATTTTCATTATTGATCGAGTTATCCTGGTGGTCATTATGGTTGTCATTATCTGTATCATCTTGAGAATCCACTTGATTTTTTGGATTTTCCATTTTATCAGCATCATTTTCAGTTGATGATTCCTTTTGTGAAGAGGCTATCTCTTTTAGATTCCTCACTTCACCATTATTGCCATCAAGTCTTATATTATATATTTTCCCATCACTTTCCACTACAACTTCATAGATTGTATCATTGATATCTTTTGCCAGTTCAATTTCAGTGATGGTTCCAGGATATTGATCTGTCACCATCTGACGTACTTGATCTGACGATAGTTCCGGTCCAGCTGTCGATGCTGTGGACTGATAAATTCCAAGCCCCAAAACAACGGCTGCTGCAACTGCCCCCAGTGCAATCCCCAATTTCTTATTCATTGTTCTTCCTCCTTCCCCTCTATCCTATCTAAAGAAAATAAAATAAGTCTGAGAATCAGATTAGAATTTGATGAGAAATTTTAAAACTACTCTTTGATAATCGGCAATTGAAGTAGGAAGGTGGATCCTTCGCCAACTTTACTTTTGACATATAAATCACCATGATGTTCTCTCGTAATCACTTTGGCTATTGCCAGGCCAAGACCTGTCCCGCCTGTATCCCTGCTTCTCGCTTTATCCATTCGGTAAAAGCGCTCAAATATTCGTTCCTGCTCTTCTTCGGGAATTCCTTTTCCATAATCCGTTACTTTAAAAATCGCCTTATTACTTTGCATGGAAATACTGACATTCACTTTATCTGTACTATATTTCAATGCATTATCCATCAATATATAAATGATCTGCTCCAATTGAGCCCTGTTTCCATTTACAAATAATTCATCCGTACTTTTTTCAAAAATTATTTCCCGTGCGTAGGCTCCTTTGAACGTGTGGATGATTTCCTCACATAATGCCGTAATATCAATCTGCTGCATTTCAGCTGTTTGTTTATTTTTCGCCAGCAGTAGCATTTGTTCTACGAGCTTTTTCATCCGATCTGCTTCTGAATCAATTGCCCCGATCGATTCCTTGACAAGCGACAGGTCCTCAGTACCCCTACGTTCGAGAAGCTGGGCGTAACTTTTCACAATAGATATTGGTGTTTTTAACTCATGGGAGGCATCCGAAACAAAAATTTCCTGTTTTTCAAAGTTTTCTCTCAGGTAATCGATCATTTCATTAAACGTTTTTTCCATTTCGTAAAGCTCATCCTTGGAGCGGCTTTCCAAATCAATTTTCTCCCATTTTGTTTGCTGTGTGTTTTGTTTCATTGTCTGAATCAGTTTTTTTATCGGACTTAATAAAAATCGGCTCAGCAATGTTCCTGCAATCACAGTCGGAATAAGCATAATCGCTGAGGCCACTATTAAAACATAAAACAGGGTTGTCTTAGTTTCATCAAGTTGTACAAGATGATTGGCAACTTGAATGGTGACGATTTCTCCTGCATGCTCACCGGAATTCCATATAATTGGTTTAGAGACCACAGCAATATCCGGACTGTTCTCCTTTGAGACAATTGATTGTGTTTCCGTGGTGGAATACTCCCAAGATAATGTACGATAATCTCCTAATCGCAAATGCTCTTCAAATGGCGACCCGTTCTCATCAATTACCCGAATAACCCCTTCTGTTGGAAGGTAGGCTTTTAAAAGGTTACTGATTTCCACCTCATTTAACCCGGCATTCGAACTTTGCGCCAATGTTTCCACAAGCGTGTTTGTTTGTGCGGAAAGCTGTTCCACTTCACTATCTGCAGTTATCTTATAAAATAGAAAATAAATGGATGTGTTTACCAATAAAATCAGCACAAGCATAAATAAACTGGAAAATAGCTGAATCTTTGTCTTCAGTTTCATTAGGCATGATCCTTTATAGTATACCCAACACCACGGACGGTCTGGATATAAGCTTTGTCATATCCCTTATCAACTTTCTGACGCAAATAACGGATATAGACATCGACAACATTTGTATCCCCATAATAATCAAAGCCCCATACCTTTTCAATGAGCTGATCTCTTGTGAGTACAATATTTATATTTTTTAACAGGCATACAAGAAGATCGAACTCCCTTGGGGTAAGATCTATTTGTACTTCGGCTCGTTTGACTTCGCGTGCATCTAAGTCAATATGTAAATCACCTACTGAAAGTTGATTCTCATTTACCTGCTTTCTTTTGGGAGATCTCAAATGTACCCGGATACGTGCAAGTAATTCTTCAATTTGAAACGGCTTAGTAATATAGTCATTTGCCCCTAAATCCAGTCCGCTCACTTTATCATGAACCTCGTCACGAGCGGTCAGCAAAATAATTGGTGTACTGTCGTCTGTTCTTCTTATTCGTCTTAGCACTTCAAGCCCGCTAAGCTCGGGGATCATTATATCGAGCAATATCAAATCCCAATCTCCTTCTTCCATTAATCGGAGTGCTTCCTTTCCATTATCAGCGATTTCTGTTTTATAATTTTCATAGTCAAGTTCTAACTGTAGAACTCTGCTTAGTTTTCGTTCGTCCTCAACAATTAAAATAGCTGGTTGCTCCATCTTCTCTCCACCCGCTTCCTATTATTTCCTTTTCTGTACTATATCATGAAATAAGCCGCTTTTCGTAAACTTAGATGCGCTTTAACCTTCACAGTTGATATAAAAGACGAAGTAACTTAACAGCGACTTCCTCTCATCCTTTACAAAATGGGTGCTATTCCAGCGCTGCTTAAAAAATACTCGCTTTCCACGGGGAACGCTTCAGCCTCGGGCCAACACGAGGTTGGTCACATAGGCGTTGCCCCAGGACGGGGCGTTCTTAGCCTATGTTCTTTAATTCGCTCGCTGCGGGGGCTTCAGACTGTTCCTTTTCCCGTTGGAGTCTCGCATTTTTTAAGCAGCTTAGAATAGCTTTTTGTAAGAGAAAATACGTTCATAAAACATAAATTCCATGAGCTTTATCCTTTCTATAATCAGAACACCACTCCAAGCGTAGGCAGAATACGTAGACTCCTGTGGGAATAGCACGAGTCTGAAGACCCCGGAAGAAGCGTTCTTTGCTTCTGAGGAGGCTGAAGCCGTGCCCACGGAAAGCGAAGTATTCTGCCGAAGCGATTGTGATAGCTCGGGTTCAAAAGAAATGGAAGAAGCGAAATCAAGATAAAGTTACTTCGTCTTTTATATCTTTTGTGTCATAAACACCAAGTCTTTTGATGGGGCGAGTAACCGCAGCCCCAGGTCTTTTAGAAAACAGCCTTAAAGAAATAAATTACAGCTAAGTACTCATGAATTGGTTCTTAGGTAAACATTTGTATCTCTTTTCATTATACTAAGTTGGTGTTGGAATTACGATAAGAATGAGGATTGATTTTTTTATATCCATCCAAGGGGAAACTATAATTTATATGATTTCCTGAACTTTAAAGAAATAAAATAGGAGCTGACCCTTATGGGAAAGCTCCTATCTTCATTATCCTAATTGCTGATGTAGAAATTCAGTTACAGATTCAGGTGTTTTTGTATCGGCACTGTGCTGGTGGGCAAGTTTTTCGCCATCTTTGAAAATAAGAATACTCGGAATACCCATTACCTCATATTTTTCAGCAAGACCGTCCAACTCATCACTGTTGACCTCATACCATTTATAATTATTGAATTCTTCCAGTATATCGCCAATAAACATATCCATCCGCTTACAATCCGGGCACCAATCTGCAAAAAATTTCACAATTACCGGTTCATCACTACTGATCACTTCATTGAACTTTTCTTTTGTTTGTAAATGTTCCAACGCTTTTCACCTCTTCCTTCATCTTCTACTTTTATTGTAACGGCTTTAACCTCATTTGTCTTTTTGTTTGCTTAATCCTTGTATTCCACTCTTCCAAGAATATATGCAACAAACAATCCTGCTGCAAATGTTACTACACTTAAGAGTAACAACGAAGTCGCTTCAGGCCATCCTGGAAATACGACAAAAATAGAACCAATCACCAGTCCAATAATAATTGCAAAGGTACCGGTATAATGATTGGATAAAAAGTAATGAATAATTTTACTCATCACGAGAAGCCCAACAGCAATACCAATCCCTGTTACTGCAATAATATCCAATTGCAGATTGCTTATAGCAGCAATGATGGTAGAATACACGCCAATCAGCAATAACATAAATGATCCACTAATTCCCGGAATAATCATTGCACTGCTCGCGATAAATCCTGAGAAAAATAATAGAACGTAGGTTGAGCCGGTCACATTTTCTATAATTTCCCCCTCGTTAGGATTAAAGAAAGCCATCGATCCAACAAGGGCCACTGCAATAATCAATAAAATGCCATGTTTTATTTTAAAGGTATGCTTTGCATCTGCCTTATGAAATAAGTATGGCAAAACTCCAAGAATCAATCCCAGAAAGAAAAACTGTGTAGGTCCAGGATAATGTTCAAACAACCATTCAATAACATTAGCTAATAAAAAGATCGCTGTTACAATACCAATGCCTAAAGGGATTAAGAATCCCAAATGTTTTTTCCAATCTTTGCTTAAAAAACCGTTAATCGCAGCAATCAGCCGGTCATAGATACCAAGTAATACAGCAATTGTTCCTCCACTGACTCCCGGAATTACATCACTTGCTCCCATGATTAGACCACGGTATAAATTTTTCCATTCCATCTTCGTAATCTCCTTAACTATCTGCCACTTAATTATATGTACAAACACAAAAATTATTATATCATATTTGAATACCAGCGGAATAAAAAATCGTCCCCATAATAGATATGAAACTTCATCATTCTTCGACAAATTCCAATTCCGGCATCCACTGTGACATGTGGGCTTTAATTTCCTGATAGTGCTCCTCGGCATCGGAAAGTTCATCTTCTGTTAATTGATACATTGGCACAACTTCATAATCAGTCTCTTCACTAAATTTAACAAAGGTTGGTATAAACCTGGGTTCCTCTATCTCGATGGATTGCTTATCCGTTTTATTATTTTTCGTTATTGTGAAATTCAAAATTCCACCAATCCGCCGGTAAAATTCATCTTGCCCCGATAAGAAATTACCAAGCGAATATATAACGAGGGTTTCATTCCCATTCTCCCCAGTCACCCATTCCACAGGCTGCAGTACATGTGGATGATGTCCGATTATTACATGTACACCTTTATCAGCAGCAAATTGGACCAAATCTTTCTGCTGCTCATTAGGCATGCGCTCATACTCATTTCCAAAATGAAGGCTTAAAGCAACGACATCTGCCTGCTCTTTCGCCATAGCCACTTCTTCGGCTAATTGCTCTTTATTTATCAAATTAACCAGGTAATCCTTTCCTTCCGGGACAGGTATACCATTTGTTCCATAGGTATAAGCCAAAAAGGCTACGGAAATTTCTTCTTTTGTTTCAAACACTCTTATATTTTCCTGATCCACTTGATTTTTGTATGCACCTGTATACATCATATCAATCTTTTCCCAATGCTGAATGGCTTGTTGAATAGCTTCTTCCCCACGGTCCAGTGTATGATTATTAGCCAACGAAACAACATTCACTCCAACATTTTTCAAAGCGTCACCAACTTCGTGAGGACTATTGAAGGAGGGATAAGATGATAAGCCCAATTTTTCTCCCCCAATCATCGTTTCCTGGTTTGCAAACGTAATCGTGGGATTGCTCAAGAATGGCTCGACTGCTTCAAGCATTGGTGTGAAATCATAGCCATTTTCTATTCTCGCATCCTGATAAACCCGTTCATGGATAAGCATATCCCCTATTGCAGCAAATGTTATTTTTTGAGTGTAATCCAATGCTTCTTTCGATTGCAAACCTACTTTTTTCGACTCATGTACATCCATTTCCACAGTATCATTTTCAGCCGAGCACGCAGAAAGGAATAAACTGAAGAATAAAAGAATGAACAGCCAAACAAATATATTTCTTCTCATTGACCGACCCTCCCTTATTATTGCCCCTATCATAGCATAAATTGTTTCATTTCATAGATATATGTTTAAATTTATCATTTCGGGGAAAAGGATTTGTAGAAATACTACCATTACAAGAAAGGATTTTTCAAATTATGCCAAAAGTACAGTATCAACCAACAAAAAATAAACAGCTTTCAGATGCACAGGAAGTTCATTACTCCAAGGAATTCAAGCAAGCTGATATTGCTGGAGGTTACCGCAGAGCTAAAGTAAATAGTGCAAAACAAAATTAAATAGTACGTAATTTTACAAGCACCTTGTTCGATTGAGCAAGGTGCTTTAATATTGATTATAGTGATGAAACTTTTCTGTTATCGATTTCGTATAATAATGGTAAGAGAAAATTTGGCTTTTTGCCAAAGTTTCATGCAGAAAGTCTTAGCCAAAACTTATGTAATAATAAAGTAAGAGAAAAATGGAGGTCCTTTACATGAAACGAACGGGAGAAATAATCTTAGGTATCATCGGAGCACTCGGTTATGGTTTTTTTGGTTTAATCGGCGGATTTATGATTTGGGTAAGTAATAATGCTACCCTACTTGAGCAGCTTCCTGCTGAATTATCACGTCAAGGAATCGAAATAACGGAAGCGGAGTTTACTGCTATGATTGAAACGATGGGGGACAATGGTTTATTAATCACAATCACCGCAGTTGGAGCTATCATATTAGGTATTGTTGCAATGGTATTATTGAAAGGAAATAGAAAACCGAAAGCTTCAGGAATCATTTTCATTGTTACCTCCGTGGTCAGTGTCATCTCAATGGGTTTTGCGGGAATAATAGCCGGTATTTTTTACCTGATTGCAGGGATTATGTGCCTCGTTAGAAAACCCAAACCAATGGTGGAGGAATAAAGTCTTTTAAAATCTGAAGATACATTAATAGATAGATGACTTATTACATACTATAATAAAGTATATACAAACTTTTACCTTACCTATTGGGGTGTTGAAAGTGAAACGATATCTAACAGCTATTTTCATTGCTATCAGTGTAATTGTTATTGTAATTGGATTAAGTATAGATTTATATTGGAGTGGGATTGCATCCTGGGGGATCGCGATTGTCTGTTTATTACTTGCAGTCCATTATTCAAAATATATCCCAAATGATAAAAAAAGCAAA
Organism: Virgibacillus ainsalahensis; assembly: GCF_055380755.1. Classification (NCBI taxonomy): domain Bacteria; kingdom Bacillati; phylum Bacillota; class Bacilli; order Caryophanales; family Bacillaceae; genus Virgibacillus; species Virgibacillus ainsalahensis. The sequence continues at coordinate 3,015,088 of NZ_AP043943.1, forward strand.
AAATCCTGACTCTAAGAAAAGAGACTGTTCGTTGGGCAGTTTCTTTTTTTATATACGATAATTAAATGCTCATCATTTACTCCCTGTGCTGCATTAATTAATTTATAATTCGGGTTTGGTTTACCTTGATCCATGATTCTCCAGTTGTAAAACAATCATGTTTAAACAGCTGTTATTAGAACGGGAAAAATGATTCAGTATAACCACCATGAGCCAAGATTACTCCTTTTTCTGATTCGCTCTTTTGGTAAATTTTGTTGCTCTTTAACGTCGCGGTTGATATAAAATGCGACATAACTTAAGGAGGTGTAACCGCAATCATATCTTTTAAAGAACAGCCTTCTGGTTATATTAGCTGTTTTCATTAAAGATGGTGATGGCATACTCTTAGCCGTCATGTTGATTCTTATCTCGTAAAAAAAGCAAGCACTTATGAAAGTGCTCGCTTTTTTTATAATCATTTATTCTCTGTTAATGCTATTGTTTTAACTTAGCCCAAGTTTGATTTCTTTGATGCTTTTTCCCGTTCATTCTTATTCAGGATTTTCTTCCTGAGGCGAATCGATTCTGGTGTTACTTCACAATATTCATCGTCATTCAGGTACTCAATTGCTTCTTCCAACGACATTTCACGTGTTTTTCTAATCGTGGAAGTCTGGTCTTTTGTTGCTGAACGTACGTTTGTCAAATGTTTTTCTTTTGTGATGTTCACCGTCAGATCGTTTTCACGGTTATGCTCACCGACAATCATACCAGCATAGATTTCTGTACCAGGTTCTACAAAAATTACACCACGGTCCTCAAGTTGCATAATACCATATGTGGATGCTTTACCATTTTCCAGACCGACAAGCACACCTTCGCGTCTTCCACCGACAGGTCCATTGACAAGCGGTTCATACGTATCAAACGTATGATTAATAATTCCATATCCACGTGTTTGTGACATGAATTCTGTTGAATAACCAATAAGGCCTCGGGAAGGAACCTTAAATTCCAGACGAACCTGCCCATTACCCTGGTTTACCATGTCGAGCATTTCACCCTTACGTGCGCCAAGCGATTCCATCACTGGACCTGTATAATCCTCTGGGACGTCGACTTGTACACGTTCAAACGGTTCGCATTTTTTGCCGTCGATTTCTTTAATAATTACCTGAGGCTTGGATAGCTGTAATTCGTAACCTTCTCTGCGCATGTTTTCAATCAGAATGGATAAGTGTAACTCACCACGTCCGGATACCGTCCATGCATCAGGGGAATTAGTCGGATCAACGCGAAGACTCACGTCTGTTTCAAGCTGCTTCATTAATCGTTCTTCAATTCGTCTTGAAGTGATATATTTCCCTTCTTTTCCTGCGAAAGGACTATTATTCACTAAAAATGTCATTTGCAGGGTTGGTTCATCGATTCGAACCATTGGCAAAGCTTCCGGATGATCCTGCGGGCAAATCGTTTCTCCGATATTAATATCTTCCATACCGGCAATTGCTACAATGTCACCGGCTGTTGCTTCCTGAATCTCAATTCGTTTCAAACCAGTAAAGCCAAATAATTTAGTTATACGAAAAGATTTCTCTGTGCCGTCTTTTTTCATTACAACAACTTGCTGGCCAACTTTCATTGAACCTCTCACAATACGCCCGACCCCAATCCGGCCGACATAATCATTGTAATCAAGTAAGGTCACCTGAAATTGCAAGGGCTCGTCCCTCGTATCAACAGGTGCTGGGATATGATCCATAATAGTAGTAAAAACCGGGTCCATTGTTTCCTGCTGGTCCTCAGGCTCTTCTCCTGAAGTACCATTCAATGCAGATGCGTATACAACCGGGAATTCCAATTGCTCGTCATCTGCTCCAAGCTCGATAAATAAATCAAGCACTTCATCAATAACTTCTCCTGGACGTGCATTCGGGCGATCTATTTTATTTAAAACAACGATTGGCGTTAGTTTCTGTTCCAATGCTTTCTTTAATACAAAACGAGTTTGTGGCATTGTTCCTTCATAAGCATCAACAACTAGAGCTACACCATCAACCATTTTCATAATACGTTCAACTTCACCGCCAAAGTCAGCGTGGCCCGGCGTGTCCAAAATATTGATGGTCGTATCTTTATAATCAATTGCTGTATTTTTTGCCAGAATAGTGATACCGCGTTCTTTCTCGATATCTCCTGAATCCATTGCTCGCTCATCAACTTGTTCGTTTTCACGGAATGTTCCTGAGTACTTTAAAAGCTGATCCACAAGTGTTGTTTTACCGTGGTCAACGTGGGCAATGATAGCGATATTGCGAATGTCTTCTCTTAAATTCATAAACCGTACGCTCCTCTATAATAACCGGATGGTTCAAACCATAAAATTATATCATAATCCACCAAAAGATACAAATAAGTATCTTAATCTGGAAATATAATTTCAAATTTTGCTCCGCCAAGCTTTCCTTTTACAAGTCTTATTTTCCCACCGGACTGTTCTACAATTGCACGTGCAATGGCCAATCCTAAACCAGTTTCCCCACTTTTACCTTTTACAAACCGATGAAAAATATGCGGAATCAGGTCATCTCCAACGCCATCCCCATCATCTTCCACCGTAATAGCCGTTACCTTACTCTCATGATAAACTGTGATTTGAACCTGGGATTTTGCATGACGGATGCCATTAAACACTAAATTGAGCAGTGCCCTTAATAATTTTTCTTCATCCGCGACAAGCGTAAGATCACCTTCCACATGATGATACAGTTCGATTTGCTGCTCATTTAAAACCGGCAGTGCGCGATCTGCTACTTGATCAATTAAGGTGGTGAGATCTACCTCATCTGCTTCATATACATCTGGCTTACTATCCAATTTCGCAAGCAATATCATCTCATTGATAATTTTTTTCAGTCGATTCACTTCTGTCACCATGACTTCCAGGCCTTTTTCTGTATCTGTTTCATCGAAAATTCCATCCTTTATCCCTTCTGCATAGCCCTGAATCGTCATAAGCGGCGTTTTCAGTTCGTGGCTTGCATTTTGGAAAAAGGCCTGCTGGGAGTTCATGTACCGTTGAAGCTCCTGAGCCATATCGTATACGCTTTGCTCAACTTCTTTAATTTCCCCACTTGCTTTAACGCGCTTAACATCACTGAATTGCCGTTTTTCAATCTTTTTCAATTGCCGTTTTAATTGCGACAGTGGGGTTACCAATTTATTTGTTAGAAAATAGCTCAGCAGTACGGCTACTGCAGCACCAACCAAAAAGACAATGATTATAAGAAAGACAAAATCCTGCTGAACTGCCGAGATATCACTCATTGGTGTTAATAATATCAATTCAAGTCCCAATGTCTCCGGATAAAATAAAATTCTTGATGTTACGAAATTATTATCTCCAAATTCCCAAAGCATTTCACTATCGTTTGAGAAATCATTGTTTTGGAAAATTCCTTCTGTGACCGGATTTGACATCGTCGAAAAGAGTATAGCATCCTCATTCCGGTCATATAGAAAGAGCTGTAAATCCTGAGCCTCCAATACTTCGTTAAATTGTTGGATATTCAAACTTCCATACTGATCCGCTAATACATTTACAATAATTTCACCGCTTTGCTCCAATTGCCGTTGTTCATCCTGAATCAGTAAATCCAGAATGAGTGAGTATATCACATAACTTGCTACTCCCAAGATTATAATTAGCAATGCAGTAAATGCAATATTCAGCTGGTGTTGAAGTTTCATGAATTAATCCTCTTCTTTTCGCAGCCGATACCCATAGCCCCAAACCGTTTCCAAAGGTATAGCTTCAATTTTTTTACGAATTCGCTTGACTAAATCATCCACTGCCCGGTCACTTCCGAAGTAGTCATCACCCCATATTTTTACGAGCAAGTCTTCCCGTGAGAACGCATGATTCGTATTTTCAGCAAACAATAACAATAGATCAAATTCTTTTGTTGTAACTTCCTGTTCTTCTCCATTCCAGAAGAGTCGTCTATCGTTTTTATGAATTAACAGCTTGCCCACTTTCACTTTATCTTTCGCAATGCCGTTCTCCTCCGTAACGACCGGACGCACACGCTTAAATAAGCGCTTCACACGGGCGATTAATTCCCTTGGACTGAAAGGTTTTGTTAAATAATCATCTCCACCCAGCTCCAGCCCCAGAATTTTATCAATTTCTTCATCCTTCGCTGAAATGATAATGATTGGCACATCACTTTCCATGCGAATTTTTCTGCAAAATTCATAGCCGTCCATCCCAGGTAGCATAATATCTAAGATCCACATATCCGGGGGATTCTTTTCCCATACTTCCCACGCTTTTTCTGCAGATTCCAAGACCGTAATCGTATACCCTTCCTTTTTTAAATATGCAGAAACAATGTTTTGTATATTCTTGTCATCTTCCACGACCCCTATATATTTGCTCATTGGCTCATCACCTCACCTGTTATTCATTTACATTTTAACATAATTTTTTTACACATTTTTTCCACAATTGTTCCAAATCTCTCCCAATACAACTTTATATAATAAAACTACAGCAAAGCAAACGAAAGGATGATTAACCAGTGAGTGACAACAAAGATAACAATTTATATAACAATAATGAAAATCATGAGGTGGAATATAACGCAATGAATGATGATAATTCAGTAAATCAGTCACAAGATGAGGAGGAAAACTCTGAAACGGCGGAGCAGCCAGCTGGAAAAAATACCGCTTCCACTAATTCACCTCCAAATAAGCCATCAAAAAATAGTAAGACTGGTGTCAGTGCCTTGGCAGGTGGCCTTATTGGCGGAATAATCTCTGCAGTTGCCGTGGTTATGCTAGTCGCCTACAATATTATACCGATTGATAATATTGATAATTCAACTGAAACTAACCAGACATCAGGGGAAGAAGACACAGGTTCTCAAGTTGTTGAAACAATGTCCACAAATAATGCCGACATTGCGTCCAATATCAGTGAAACCTCTGAAGCGGTAGTAGGTGTTACCAATCTTCAGCAGCAGAGTGTATGGACAGAAAGCCAAGCAGCCGGATCCGGGTCCGGAATTATCTATAAAAAAGCGGATGGTAAAGCATATGTAGTAACAAACCAACATGTAGTCGCAGATGCCGAGGAAGTGGAAGTCGTTTTAAATGATGATGAACAAATTAAGGCAACAGTTTTGGGAACAGATGAATTAACAGATTTAGCTGTTCTGGAAATTAACGGTGAGAACATAGATACTGTAGCAAACCTTGGATCGTCAGCCGATTTACAAGTCGGTGAATCTGTAATGGCTGTTGGAAATCCATTAGGTATGGAATTTGCCAACTCGGTAACACAGGGAATTATCAGTGGACTCAATCGATCCGTCAGTGTTGATACAAATAGCGATGGACAGCCCGATTGGGTGACAGAAGTAATCCAGACAGATGCAGCTATTAACCCTGGTAATAGCGGTGGTGCATTAGTCAATGCAGAAGGTGAAGTCATTGGGATTAACTCAATGAAGGTAGCACGACAGGAAGTGGAAGGAATCGGTTTCGCCATTCCAATTGATGAGGCGCTGCCAATTATAGAAGATTTGGAAACAAATGGTGAAATCGTAAGACCACTTATCGGAATATCAACTGCGTCATTAAATCAAGTTCCCCCACAGGTTCAATATGAAATCAACTTACCGAAAGAAGTGGAAGGTGGAATGGTTATCGCCCAAGTTGAATCAGGATCAGCAGCAGATGAAGCAAATTTACAACAATTTGATGTAATTACAAAAATAAACGGAAATGAAGTTACATCTATTTTGGAATTAAGACAATTTCTATATTCTGAAGCATCAATTGGCGAAGAAGTAGAAATCGAATACTACCGCGACGGCAGCCAGGAGACTACAAACTTAGAATTGCAGGCGCAAGAGCAGGAACAGCCCCAGGCATAAACACAAACGATTATTTAAGAAAGACTCCTTCAAAGCACAATTGCTTCTGTGAAGGAGTCTTTCTGTTTAACCGAAAAACAAATCAAAAATATTACTCCCGGAAGAGCTTTGCTTATTGTAAAATTCACTGTATCCACAGTCCTTACAAAATACAACGATAAATTGATTCTTTTGGACATCAAACATTTTTGATAACCCAGTTCCGGTCATCGCCACTTCTTTGGTATCTGCATTAGTGCTTCCACATTTTAAGCATCCTTTATTTTCATTCAATCCAATCACTCCCTTATTAAGTGATACGGAGTGAACTAGTCAAAAGATTCATCTTCATACTTATTATGGTTCGGTGTTACACCATTATATTTACCATCAATATCTGACGACAAAAAGCCTTCCACATCTTCAACATCACCGACATTCTCATCACTGTTTGGATACATCTCATCATAATTATCTCGATCCCCATAAAAGTCAGATGGTGATTCGGATGTCCCATACCGGCTTACTTCCTGCCAGGTATCTTCCGCATCATACCCCACCTGATTTTCATCGGTAACTTCATCCGGATTAATGTTGGGGCTGAATACTTCTTCTTCAACTGTACGGCTACTCTCGAATATATTATTGCTCGCATGTTCAACACATCGATCTGTCGTAGGGACAGCAACTAATCGATCGAAAGGTATGTCCTGCCCACATTTAGAGCAGATTCCATAGGTCCCTTCTGCGATTGCATGCAGTGCTTCATTTATTTCTTCCAATTCCTTTTCGGCATGATCGTTTAATGCAATATCCTTTTCTCTTTCATACAGCTCTGTACCATGATCACCCGGGTGATTATCGTAGTTTGACAGTTCCCCCATTGATTCTTTTACCAGTTCAAGCGTTGTGCCAAAATGATCTTGCACATGATCAATTAATTCTGTTTGTCTCTCCATTAATGCAGCTTTACATTGTGCTATTTGATCGGCTGTGATCATTATGATCATCCTCCAAAAGTTTTAAAATGTACTAATCATACTATGTGTAAAAGCTGTATAATGATTCTTTAATGAAGCTCCCAAATCATGTCAATATGGGGAATGTCATCCTTTTTTCATTTTTAAGAGGAACCTCAAAACAAGGAATTTGCTTATGCTTTGTCGAAGAATGTAGTGAGAGAAGATAAAGGAGGATTTAATAATGCTGGCAGGTAATACAACAATCGGATTTATCGGAACCGGAGTAATGGGAAAAAGCATGGCGGCAAATTTGCAGAATGCTGGTTATTCAATCTCTGTTTATACCCGGACAAAAGGAAAAGCCGAGGAGCTTTTAACAAATGGCGCAGTGTGGAAAAGCACGGTTACAGAACTCACGCAATCGTCTGACGTAATTATTACAATGGTCGGCTACCCAGCAGATGTAGAGGAAATCTATTTTGGAAAGAACGGAATTTTAGAAAACGCGAAGGCAGAAACCTATGTAATTGACATGACTACATCAAAGCCAGCCTTAGCAATCAACATATATAATCAGGCAAAGCAAAAAAATATCCATGTATTGGATGCACCTGTTTCCGGTGGGGACGTCGGGGCTAAAAATGGCACATTAGCGATTATGGTAGGCGGAGAGCAGGACGTATATGACAAAGTCAAACCCATATTCGACATTATTGGTGAGAATATAATTTTACAAGGCGAAGCAGGCGCTGGACAACATACAAAATTAGCAAACCAGATTACGATTGCCTCTAACATGATCGGTGTTTGTGAAGCAATTTCCTATTCCAGGAAAGCAGGATTAGAACCAGAGCGTGTATTGGAAAGTATTACAACAGGAGCTGCAGGGAGCTTTTCATTGTCAAAACTCGGCCCCCGTATGCTAAAAGACGATTATGCTCCCGGATTTTATGTGAAGCATTTTATTAAGGACATGACGATAGCTCTTGAATCTGCACAGGAGATGGGTCTATCAACGCCAGGCCTCTCACTTTCATTAGATCTTTACAAAGAACTTGCTGAAAAAGGTGAAAATGATAGTGGTACACAAGCATTGATTAAACTTTTTGAGCAGTAGTAAAAAGGGAAACGGGAAAAATCATTCCTTCTTTTCCCGTTTCTCTATTTCATATTGTACCGTAAATGCGAGATCATCATTCCCAAAAAGCTGTAGGACATTCAACACTGTCTGATCTGGCATTTCATCGGATTCTTTTTTGGAAACCGTAAGCTCGAGCATTTCTCTCAACGCATTGTTCTTCGATTGACCAGGATATGTTTGTTCGTACAATGCCACTGGTTCAAGATTATTATTAATACACCACTGTGCATAAACCAAAATCATCATTCTTTCATCATTTTGATAACTTTCGATGACCTGTTTTTCCATTCCTTTCTTATCCATTCTATTCACAACCTTTTCGCAACATAAAAATCCACATAAATGTCAAAGCCTGTCTTAATTGCTCGGAGAGACTGCTATATTGACTTTCACTGAGATTTTCTTTATATACCCCAAACCCATCAACATACTTAAGATGTTCCTCTGCCGCAAGTTTTTGGAATTCCCATGGCATCATTGTATTGCAAATTGCCTTTTCGCCATGAAGTCGTGGGTAGCTGTTTACCCTTGGACCAGCTGTCGGTCCTAATATTCCAACACAAATGAACCCATTATCATTGACCACACGTTTCAGTTCTTTTAAAGCTTCAGCAGGAGAAGCCGTCCATTCCAATACATTGATTGCCATTATACCATCGAAGCTATTGTCTTCATAAGGCAGGTCACTCACATCCCCCTGCGTAAACTGAATCGGTTCTTTCACTGTCCGTTCATTCGCCAGTGCAATCATCTCACTGGATAGATCCATCCCGGATGCATGGTATCCTGCTTCATGCAATTTATAGGTACCATAGCCATCCCCACAGCCAATATCAAGGACTTCACATCCCGTTTTCATATGCTTTTGGACAAAAGGAATAATATCTTTTCTGCTTCCATTATCCCACATATTCCTGCTTCGTTCATTCCAAGAAACAGCCCGATTATCCCATTGTTCTTCAGCTTCCTTTTTCCAGTTAAATAAAACCATGCGCGCACCCCTTTACAATACTTTAGTAATTATATTCGATATAGCAGGCGGAATTCCTTTATATACATATATGTCATGTCAGCTAATTGATACGCTGCCAAAATTATGTACGTTCATATATGCAAAAAAGGCCTATCTCAAAAAATGAGATAAGCCTCCTAAAATACTCTATTATAGACGAACTACATTAGCTGCTTGTGGTCCGCGGTTACCTTCAACGATTTCAAATTCTACGTCTTGACCTTCTTCAAGTGTTTTGAAACCTTCAGCCTGAATAGCTGAGAAGTGTACGAATACATCGTCTCCATCTTCACGCTCGATGAAGCCAAAACCTTTTTCTGCATTAAACCATTTTACTTTACCAGTCATCTAAATGACCTCCCTATACAAATATCGTGCAAAGTATAATTGAATCATAAATACTTTTACACCACTTGTTAAAGAGATCGTAAAGTATTATTCAAACTTCAATTTCCTTTTGCTACTTTTAACTTTACCTCTTTCTAAAATAAAATGCAAGCGTTTAGCAAATTATTTTCAAATTAAAATACATCCCTCATCAATTGCATAATTCCAATATATACATAGGTTCTTCATTAAAATCAAAAAACTTTTAAAATATTCAATTTTCCCGTTGACAATTGGTATAATTGCATGTATATTTTAGCTTAATAAAATATTAAAGAAATTTTCTTATCCAGAGAGGTGGAGGGACTGGCCCTTAGATACCTCGGCAACAGACTCGTCTTGAGCACTGTGCCAATTCCAGAAGCGTAATGCTTGAAGATAAGATGGGAACAGTCACAGGCAAACCTCTTCTTATTTTCAAGAAGAGGTTTTTTTGTGTTTTAGGAAAGTATAAAACTTTCCTGTTGGATAAATGCAGCGAAAGACCAAATCTGCATGCTTGCCACTTCAGAAAAAATTAGGAGGAGGAAAAAGAATGAAACGTACGCTGGAAGATCGTTTAAAAGACGGAACTGTAATTGTGGGAGAAGGTTATTTATTTGAATTGGAACGCAGGGGATATTTACAGGCAGGATCATTCGTGCCTGAAGTAGCATTAGATAACCCTGAAGCACTTAAGCAAACGTATAGGGATTATATGAATGCCGGATCTGATGTTGTATTAGCTTTTACGTATAACGCACATAGAGAAAAAATGCGTATCATCGGTAAGGAAGAGTTATTAGAACCGTTGAACAGAGAAGCCATCCGTTTAGCGAAAGAAGTAGCAAAAGAAAACAAAGTGGAAGAAGCACTGGTTGCCGGGAATATATCAAACACTAATATATTTGATTCAAATGACAATGAATCAAAAAAGAAAGTACGAAATATGTTTGCTGAAATGGTGAAATGGTGTAAGGAGGAAGAAGTCGATTTCATTAATGGAGAAACCTTTTATTACCATGAAGAAGCTGAAATCGCCTTAGAAGAAATTTTAAAGCAGGATTTGCCTGCTGTAATCACATTAGGCTTAATGGGAGAAAACGTTCTAAGAGATGGATATACGGTCGAAGAATCCTGTAAAATACTTTCTGAAAAAGGTGCACTGGTTGTTGGAATGAATTGTTTTCGTGGCCCTCGGACGATGCAGCCCTACATAGCTGATATACGAAATCACGTAGATGGCTATGTCGGTGCACTGCCGATTCCGTATCGCACAACTGAAGAAAATCCGACATTTTTTAATTTGCCTGATGGAGGATGCAGCTGTCATTTACCTTTGGAGACAACTTTTCCCACCGCTTTAGACCCGCTTTATCACAATCGATATGAATTGGCTGAATGGGCAAAGGAAGCTAAGAACATCGGGGTTAATTATATCGGGTTATGCTGTGGTGCTTCCCCGGCAATGCTGCGTGCAGTAGCAGAAGCTGCAGGGGTTGAAACGCCAAATTCGAAATACTCCCCGGATATGGAGAAACATTTCTTGTTTGGAAAAGACGAAACGCTGAAGAAGCATAATTTACAATATCGATCGAAAGCTTAATTTCATTTATTAATAGTAACTTCATTGAGATACACCAGGGGAATATTACACGTTAAAAGAGAGGTTGGAAAAAAAGACAAAAACGTGATAAAATATCTTCTTGCAAGATTATAAAATTGAATACGACTACCATACGTTCTATATCTTGCAAATATATGAATGAATAGGTGGTAAAGAAAATGGAAGATAATTATCAGGTTTTATTGTACTACAACTATGTACAAATTGAAGATCCCGAAAGCTATGCAGCTGAACATCTTCAATTTTGCAAGGACTTAGAATTGAAGGGTCGAATTTTAGTAGCTCAGGAAGGTATCAATGGCACAGTTTCCGGGACCGTTGAGCAAACTGAAAAATACATGGAAGCAATGCATCAGGATCCACGCTTTGCTGATATGACATTTAAAATTGACGCACACGATGGCCATGCTTTCAAGAAAATGCATGTACGTCCAAGAAATGAATTAGTAACACTTCGCCTGGAAGATGATATTAATCCACACAAAACTACAGGACAGTATCTGGAGCCAAAGGAATTCTTCGAGGCAATGCAGGATGAGGATACAATTGTCCTTGATGCCCGCAATGATTATGAATACGATCTGGGACATTTCCGTGGTGCAATACGTCCGGATATTGAGACATTCCGCGAGTTACCGCAATGGGTGCAGGAAAACAAACATCTGATTGAAGGCAAGAAGATTCTAACCTACTGTACAGGTGGTATCCGTTGTGAAAAATTCTCTGGCTGGTTAGTTAAAGAAGGCTTTGAAGATGTCGCCCAGCTACATGGGGGAATCGTAACATATGGTAAAGATCCTGAAGTTCAAGGGGAATTATGGGATGGCAGATGCTATGTATTTGACGAGCGTATCTCTGTACCAATCAATCAAAAAGACCACGTTGTAGTCGGCGTAGACTATTTTGATGGTGAACTTTGTGAACGCTATGTAAATTGTGCCAACCCTGATTGTAATAAACAGATTATCAGCTCAGAAGAAAATGAGCATAAATATATGCGCGGTTGTACACATGAATGCCGTGTCAGTCCACGAAACATGTATGTAAAAGAACATGGATTATCACAGGAAGAAGTAGAGCGCAGACTCGAAAATCTTGGAGAAACATTGAAACAGGAAGCATAATAAAAAGACGACCTTGGCGGGTCGTCTTTTTATTTTCATTAAGGGGGATTGATGGCGATGTTTATGCTGATTCGGGTGATGATACGAAGGCTGAGGGCGATGTTTGTGCTGATTCAGGCGACGTGATGCCTGAGGTGATGTTCATGCTGATTAGGGTGATGACACGATTGCTGGAGGCGATGATTGCGCACATTCGGGCGATGACGCGTTTGCTGCTGGCGATGTTTGCGCACATTCGGCTGATGACGCGATTGCTGCTGGCGATGTTTGTGCTGATTCGGGTGATGACGCGAAGGCTGGAGGCGATGTTCATGCACATTCGGGTGATGACGCGATTGCTGCTGGCGATGTTCATGCACATTCGGCTGATGACACGATTGCTGCTGGTGATGTTCATGCACATTCGGGCGATGACGCGATTGCTGCTGGTGATGTTTGTGCTGATTCGGGCGATGACGCGAAGGCTGGAGGCGATGTTCATGCACATTCGGCTGATGACACGATTGCTGCAGGTGATGTTTGTGCTGATTCGGGCGATGACGCGAAGGCTGGAGGCGATGTTTGTGTACTTTCGGGCGATGAAGCAACATTAGAAAGTGAGATTTACAAAGATAAAGGTAATGCCGGAAATATCGCCCAAATATTTTGACATTAATAGGAGGCCTTGCTATCCTTTCATTAAAGGAGGCTCATTTCATATGGGTATTTATAATTTTTCTGCTAAAACCATGCAGGGAGAAGAAAAGTCTTTGGAAGATTACAAAGGAAACGTTCTTCTTATTGTTAATACAGCAAGCGAGTGCGGATTTACACCACAATTTGAAGGCTTGCAGAAACTATACGAACAATACAATGATCAAGGATTTGAAATTCTCGGATTTCCATGCAATCAATTCAATGAACAAGATCCAGGAACAGACGGGGAAATATCGAATTTCTGTCAAAAAAATTACGGTGTCACCTTTCCAATGTTTAGTAAAATTGATGTAAAGGGCGATAATGCCCACCCTCTTTTTAAATACCTTACTGATGAACAGAAAGGGATACTTTCCAAACAAATAAAATGGAATTTTACAAAGTTTCTCATCAACAAACAAGGAGAAGTCATCGACCGCTACGCACCACAGACCAAACCGGGAAGTATCGAAAAAGATGTAAAAAAAGTGATTGAATCTTGAAACACTCCAGTTTGAAAGCTTTGGTCTACTTTAAGGATCCACAGTCCTCAACATTTACCTAATCCTTATGCTAAAAAACGAGCGCAATTCTCGCGCTCGTTTTCAGCTATGATTAATATGCTTTTGCCCAATAAACCAGTTCTTTTGCTTCTTTGCCACAGCATACGCATGTATCTGCAACACTTTCCTGTTCAAATGGGATGCAGCGTGATGTTGCTGACGTTTCTTCCTTGATTTTTTCTTCACAGCCTGTATCCCCACACCACATGGCCTTAATATATCCCTGATTTTGATTGAGGTTTTGTTTAAACTCTTCCATGTCCTTAGCAACAGTTGTTTTCTCTTCACGATGAGCCAATGCTCGATCAAATAGATTTTGTTGAATTTCTTCCAACAGTGCAGGGACCCGTTCCTCAACCTCGCTTTGTGCTACAAATTCCTTCTCACCTGTATCACGGCGAACAAGTACGACCTGCTCTTTGTCAATATCTTTCGGTCCCATTTCTATACGGACAGGAATGCCTTTCATTTCATATTCATTAAACTTCCATCCGGGCATTTTGTCACTACCATCTATATCCACACGAATTAAGTTTTTTAATTGATCACGTAAATCATATGCCTTATCCAGCACGCCTTCTTTATGCTGGGCAATTGGAACAATCATTGCCTGCGTCGGTGCAACTCGTGGAGGAACAACTAATCCCCGATTATCTCCATGTACCATGATTAGGCCGCCCATTATACGTGTTGAAAGTCCCCACGATGTTTGATGGACAAACTGGCTCTCTCCATTTTCATCCAAATAAGTGATATCAAAGGCTTCTGCAAATCCTGTTCCGAAATGATGGGACGTACCGGATTGCAGTGCTCTTCCATCATGCATTAAACTCTCAATCGTCAATGTATAGTTCGCACCTGCGAATTTTTCTTTATCCGTTTTGCGTCCTTTTAACACAGGGATTGCTAAATAGTTTTCCACAAGATCTGCATAGACACCAAGCATTCGATCCGTTTCTGCTGCTGCATCTTCGTCTGTCGCATGTGCTGTATGTCCTTCCTGCCAATGAAATTCAGATGAACGCAAGAAAGGGCGTGTTGTTTTTTCCCAGCGTACAACATTTGTCCATTGGTTATAGAGCATTGGCAAATCACGATAGGAATGAATATTTTTGGAGTAATAATCACAGAAAAGTACTTCTGATGTTGGTCGGACTGCTATCCGTTCAGCTAATTCTTCGTCTCCACCATGTGTTACCCAGGCTACTTCCGGTGCAAACCCTTCGACATGATCTTTCTCTTTTTGCAGAAGGCTTTCCGGAATGAATAAGGGGAATGCAACATTGGAATGACCTGTTTCTTTAAATTTCCGGTCTAATTCCTCGCGGATATTTTCCCAAATTGCAAAACCATACGGCTTAATAATCATTGTTCCGCGGACTTGTCCATAATCAACCAGTTCCGCCTGTTTAACGACATCTGTATACCACTGCGCAAAATCATCTTCCATTGCGGTAATGTTCTCCACAAACTGCTTATTTTTCTTACCCAAGCTAAAACACCTCTTTATATAAAAATTATTATTTGAACACAAAAAATCCTCCATCCGTAAAGGGACCGAGGTTTGGTGGTACCACCCTTGTTTGCAGACACAAAATAAGCCATGCACACTTTACTTGATAACGGTTATGAACCGCGCACATCTTACAGCAAATATTGCCTTTCCGATGGCGAACTATAAAGGCAGGTTCCAATTCAGTCTTTCGGAAATTCACACCGGCCATTTCCTCTCTTTGAAAGACACTGCAATGTACTAATCCTTTTTCAGCGTTTCGTTTATATCTCTTAATATAATGCTATACAAAGGCAAAGTCAAGGCATATCAATATTACATACCTTTTTCCTCAAAGCGAAAGGCTTTTCTCCTATTCTGCATCTGAAAAAGTTTTGAAAGTCTCGATTTCTTTTGAAAGAGTTGTTTTCATTTTTTCACCACATTTCCCGCTGCAGATCGCAAATAGGCCGTCTTGTCCATGTTTCTTAGCTTCGGAGTCAGACGTTGTGACAATCATTGGGACACTGGTATGCCTTGAGTTTAAATAAATTTGGATAATTTCCCCTTCTTTTTCCGAGTAATCAATCCCTTCGGCAAACTTAACATTTATTGCGTATAATGGTTGATCTTCAGCAATCTTCTTCATACACCATGCACATCTGAACATTGTTAATCCCCTTTCTATACACAGCGCTTTTAATTTAAAATGCTTTATATCATTTTGCAACTTATCAAATGTCGATCTGACGCCAGATCTTTACGTTATTTATTTATTTTTTGGATGAACAGTTTGGAGAAGATAATACTTCGCGAATGAGAACGAGGAGACCCTAAATGACTCTCCTCGTTCGCAATGATGCAATCAACTTAGTCTATTGTTCTCGTAACGTTTCCATTTAGAATGTATTCACGTTGATTTTATGAGCCGCGCCAAATTTTCGCTCCGCAGCATGATAGGTCGGGCCAACTGCATCCGTATAGGAAAAGCTGTGTTCAATCGCTGTCGTTACAAAACGTTTTGCTAGTCGAACCGCTTCCACAATCGTTTTTTCTTTCGCCAGATGTGCTGCAATCGCTGCAGAATACGTACATCCAGCACCACTTGTATTCACAGTATCAATCCGTGGGGCCTCAAATGTTGTCAGACTTTCACCATCATATAGAACGTCCACTGCCGGACCTTCCAGTCTGCCGCCTTTTACCAGAATATAATCCGCACCCAGTGTATGAAGGTCAATCGCTGCCTGCTTTAAATCGTCAACATTATTTAGAGCTTTGCCACCCAATAACAACGAAGCTTCCGGCACATTGGGGGTAATGACTTTTGCCATTGGGATTAGCTGGTTAATCAACATATCAATCGCATCATCTTCTAACAGCTTCGAATCCAGTTTCCCCACCATCACGGGGTCTACTACTATATTTGGAATATTGGTCTCCTTAATCAATCCCGCAACCGTTTCAATAACTTCCTTCGAAAACAGCATTCCTGTCTTTAATCCATCTGCTCCAACCTGTTTCAGCAATGTGGAAAATTGTGCCTCGATTGCTTCGATGGTCTGTGGATGAACATTTTTGTCTGTTTCCGGGTGTCTTCCTACGATTGCAGTAACAACACTCATCCCATATGCGTCCAGTTCCTGAAATGTTTTCAAATCTGCCTGAATTCCTGCACTGCCTCCAGCAGCAGAACCTGCAATTGTGATTAGTCTTGATGGATGCTTCATCTGGAACTACCTCTTTTCGAAAATTATTTCTAAAATAATAGTACAATAAAAAACCAGACAATCATAATAAACTGCACGACCACTTTTGCGAAAGCCCCGCCCAAAAAGCCAATCAATGAGCCAATGGATGCACGAAACGCTTCCTTAACCGTTCGCTTTTGAATCATTTCAATGACCAGAACCGTAATGAAGGGAACAATCAGGATACCGAATGGTGGATAAATGAATGATCCAACAATCACAGCCACTGCAGCCCCTCGTTCTCCCCATTTTCCTCCACCGAAACGTTTCACAAAATAACTGTTGGCAATGATATCCGCCACTACAAGGATAACTGTGAATACAGACATGGCTATCCAGAAAAATGCGTTCAGTTCCTGTGAATTCAATACGAAATGATAGAGAAGGAACCCTCCCCATAAGACAAACACAGAAGGAATAATTGGAAAGATGATTCCCGCAAAACTTGCGACAAATAACGCAATAATGATAATCCATATAATAATATCCAGCATGATGCCCTCCTGTTACTCCGGCGTTTTCCGGAACATACTTGATAGTTTCGTCTCTTCTTTTCTATAGATTCGTTTGTAGTTTTCCATGTGTTTCCAAATACTCAATATCGATAATAAAATAACAATCACTGTCGGCTCCATTCCAAAAAAGAAAGCGGTGGTAACTAGAAAGGAAAGATACATAAATAACACACCGACAACTAAGTAATCTGTCGTAATTGTAAACAAAAGTAAAATACCAATTCCAAACACAGCTATTTTCCAGTCAATTACAAACAGCGTCCCGACAAGTGATGCCGTCCCCTTCCCGCCGCTAAACTTCATCGTGATTGGGTAATTATGTCCTATAATAACAAATAATGCCGTTATATACACAAGCAGATGTTGCGCCTCACCAGTAATTCCATTTTCATTTAAAATAAATAATACCAATAACAGTGCTAAAGTTCCCTTAAAAATATCAATAAGAGCAACGAAAATTCCATATTTCCAGCCAAGCAATATTGTTGTATTCGATGCCCCGGCATTTTTCACTCCTGCATTCTTAATATCCACTTTCTTATACATACCTACTACCTGCGAGCCATGAATACAGCCAAAAATATATCCAATTATACAAGCAATGAGAAAATACACATGAACCCTCCTTTGCTTCAGTATATAGCGAAATCCAAACTGTAAGAATACGATGGTGTAATTCTTTCTTAATCAGACATTACGAATCTTCTTAAAATCAATGGTTCGATTACTGATCCGCTGAAGCAAATCGTAATCATGACTGATAGCAAGCACCCCAATCTTACGCTCTTCAGCTAATTTTAAAACCACTTGCCATATCTCTGCCTGTGTAATGGTATCAAGCATTGTCGTCATTTCATCAGCAATGATGTATTTCGTGTGGGAATGAAACACACGTGCAACACAAAACCGCTGCAGTTCACCTCCGGATAATTCACTCGGATATCTTGTTAGCCATTCTTCCCTAATTCCTAACGCCTGCAGCAATTCTCTATCAGCCACTTGAGCTTCTGCCAACACTTTTCCCATTTTCCATTTCGGGTTAATTGCTTTTTCAGGATGTTGCCAGATCAATTGTACCGGATGTGCCATGGTGCGAAAATCTGTCTCCCCATTTACTATAACAGTACCTTCCTTTGCCTTGATATATCCGGCAATGATTTCTGACATCGTTGTTTTACCAGATCCGCTGTATCCAAACATGCCTACAATTTCCCCGGGCTTTATTGTTATATCCACATTTTTAAAAAGATATGGATTTTTGGAATAACGATAACTGATTCCCTTCACTTGAAGCATCTTGCCATCCGTTTCAGGCTCCCCCTCTGAGTTCGTTGGACTACCTGAAAAAAAGTGATTTTGCGGTAATGCATCCCATAATTTCTTTGTATAGGGCTCCTGCAATTTCTCACCTTTTCCCGAGAAGGCCTCAACCCCTGCAGTTTCAATCGTTCTGCCCTCATTCATAACTACAACCTTATCTGCAATCTTTCGTGCTGTCGCAATATCATGGGTTATAAACATGATGCCTTTCCCTGCAGCAGCCAATTCTTTGAGATGTGCGGCCGTTTCCTGGACTGCCTGCGGATCCAGCCCGGGCGTTGGTTCATCCGCAATTATTAAATTTGCATCAATTACCATCGCTGTTGCAGCCAAAACCCTTCTCGCCATGCCACCGGATAATTCAAAAGGATAGCGTTTTTCTAACTCTTGACCCAGACCTAATTTTCGAAACACAGCCCGCTGAACATCTTTTTTGTCTTTCCCTTGAACTGCAGATTGCACCTGTTTTCCTGCTTTCATTAATGGGTCTAGCGAATTGACGGATTGTGGAATTAGCGAAATTTCTCTGCCACGCAACATTTCCTGTTTCTTGGTTGTAAGCATTTCTTCTTTATATCTCAATTCCCCAGTAATGGTCGCATTTTCAGGTAGTATACCTAACACAGCATCTGCAAGCAGACTTTTACCTGACCCGCTTGCCCCAATAACTGCGACAATTTCACCCTCATAAATTGTCATATTTAGTTTACGAATCACTTGCAAATTGGTTTCACGTAATCCCTTTTTATATTGACGGAAAGAAAGTGCAAAATCTTTCACTTCCAGAAGAGGAGATTTGCTTATTCTATTATTCCGTGTTCTATCTGATGTTATCATCATGCTCACCTCATCCTTTCTGTCCATGAAACGGGTCTATTAATCTGCTTAAGCTTTTACCAAGTAAATCAAACATAACAACCATCAACAACAGTGACAGCCCTGGGAAAAACGCCAGCCACCACATTCCTGTTGACAAATAGCTCATGGATTCAGATAAAATAATTCCAATTGCAGGCTGCTCTGCAGGCAAACCAAAGCCTAAAAATGTAATTGCTGCTTCATGAAGGATCGCATGCGGGAACAATAGAATAAATCCAATGAAAAGCTGTGGTATGAGATGTGGAAGCAGATGATGTCTTGCAATCCAAGCCTTAGATTTTCCTAATTGACGTGAAACACCAACATATTCAGTTGTTCTCACCTGCAGCATTTCTGCGCGCAATATCCGTGTCAAACTTGGCCAATGTGTGAGAGCCAGGCCAATAACAACCCCTGTGAACCCTCCCCCCATCGCAAAAGAGATTAATAGCAGCAATACAATATGTGGAACGCTTAGAAATAGGTCAATTAAACCCGTAACAAAACGATCCATTGTTTTATTCCAGGAAGCAAGTAAACTGAGAATAAGCGCAATCATCGCACTCGAAAATGCTGCCAGTATGCCGACACAAAGACTTAATGTAAGTCCCTTAACGGTCCGGGCAAGCATATCCCGTCCAAGCCAATCTGTTCCAAACAGATTCGTAATAGAAGGACGCTCGTTTCTTGCATCCAGATTCACTCCCAGACTTTTCTCACCAATAAAAAGTCCGGAAACCACCATTCCCGCAAGTAAAACAATCACAATGGCACTGACAGCAATGGTCCGCTGTCTAATACTAAGATGCTTTCTTCCTGTATGCTCTCCCATTAGAACTCACCTCTTTTAATACGAGGATCAACAACTCTATATAAAGTATCTGCCATAAGATTACCAGTAAATACAAAGATTGTGCTGCACAGAACAATTCCTAATAATAAAGGAACATCCCCACCAAGCCCGGCCTGGACAACAGCCTGCCCCAGACCTGGGTAGGCAAATACCTGCTCAGCCAAAACAGCACCACCGAAAAGCTCGCCAAATGAGGCGAAATGAACGGAAATAGCCGGCATGGAAATATTTCGCAAACCATGGCGAATTAGCAATGTGACTCCATGCTCACCTTTTGCCCTGGCAAAACGTACATACTCACTATTCATGACATCCACAAGCTTTTGTCTTGTATGCAATGCTATATTGGCTATACCAACAATACTTAATGTTAAAGCAGGCAAGAACAAGTGCCGTAGCCGCTCGGAAATTGTTACATCTTCAGCAAGAACTCCTGCTGGTGTGCCAAGTCCTACTGGAAACCAGCCTAGCCACACTGAAAACAGCATCAATAATAACAAGCCAAGCCAAAACGCGGGGGTTGAAGCAAGTGTAAAACAATAGCCTTTGATCAACTTGTCCAACCATGTTCCTTCTTTCATCCCTGCAATAATTCCGAGTACAAAACCAAAAAGGCCTGAGAGTACCCAGGCCAAACCCATCAGGGCAAGTGAGGCGATAAAACGTTCCGCAATTACATCACGAACCGGACTGCGGTGTATGAGAGAGGTCCCCATATCCCCCTGCAGCATCGCGCTTCCCCAGTTGAAAAATTGTTGGACTTTTGGTTCATCCAATCCCCAATATGCAGCGATGTTATCCCGTTGCTCAGGACTCACACGTGTCATATCCGCTCCAATATAGGATTGTACCGGGTCAACCGGGGAAAAACTAATGAGTGTGAAGGATAGTATGCTGATCGCTATTAATAATAGTGCAAGCTTTACTAATTTACCTCCAATATAAAAAGCGATATATTTCACCTGCAATGACTACCCTTCTTTCTTTTTACTAATCGGTCCAATGCCACTGTTCAATAAAATCTGTAATTGGCCATCCATGCCCATGTGGCTGAACTTTTTGCTCCCCAATTTCCAGATCTTCATGAACAAAGTATAAATGTTCAAGATTAACCAACCATGCCCAGGCGGCGTCCCCTCTGGCGGAAAATCCAGTTTCTCCGTCCCATTGTGCCTTTTTCCAGTAGCTGTTTGCTTCTTCCTCCGATGTAGCGCTTAATGCTTTATTCAAATATTCGTCTACAACAGAATTAGCGTAGTAATTCGCATTATAATATCCAATCCCTCTTGTGTTACTACTGTATAAATTATAAATTTCAAGTGGGTCATGACTTCCCCACCCCATCATGACAGGATGAGAATACATTAACCGGTCTAATTCATTCCAGCTTTTCCCTTCTGTACTCACATTGATGCCAAGCGGTTTAATCATATCAGCAAAAGCCATGGACAAAGACTGGCGAATTTGATCATCAACTGGATAAAGCAGTGTAAATGATGCTTCAATCCCATCTTTTTCTCTTACACCTTGATCATTTTCAACCCATCCGGCTTCATCTAACATCTGTTTTGCTTCTTCCATTTTTCCATCTTCAAACACAACTTCTGGATTCCACCATGGTAACTGATCTGCAACGGAATAAGCAGGTGTACCAAAACCCTCCAAGACCCCATCAGCAAGCTCCTGACGATTAATGGCTATATTTATCGCTTTTCGAATCGTTACGTCAGCTGTTACATTATTCCCGATTGGTGCACCATCAGCCGTTTCCTCTCCTTCTGGCACGTATGGAAACATAATTCCTCTGTTATCGACACTCTCCAGTTCAATAAGCTTCATTCCTTCCAAATCATCTTTCGCAAATGCAGGTGGTACAGATGCTACATCCACCTCACCTGCCTGAGCTGCAGCATATGCGCCATCCTCGGAAAGGAAAAGAAATGTCAGCTTAGAGAAATTCGGTGATTCTCCATAATAGTATGGATTTTCTGTTACAATAATCTGTTGCCCCTTATCCCATTGTTGCAACTGAAAAGGCCCGGATCCAATTGGATTTTCATTATAATTATCGTCATAAGCATGCTCCGGCACAATTCCTGTCGTAACCAGCAGATAGATGAAGGTAGATTGAGGTTCCTTCAATGTGAATGTAACTTCATTTTCTGCTGTTTTTTCAACCTTTTCCATATTGCTTAAATCAATAATGGACCCACTGTCGGCAGCTGTTTCAAAGGTGAAGACCACATCAGCTGCAGTCAGTTCCTCCCCGTCTGAAAACTTCACATCTTCCCGAAGCCGAACCGTCCATTTCAACCCGTCCTCGCTTACTTCATAACTCTTGGCTAAATCATTTTGAATGTCAAAGTTCTGGTCCTGTTTGAGCAAAGTACTTTGGAAAAGCGGTGAACCATAGCGTCCCCATCCTGTTGTCGGGTCAAAGCCATCATCCGGCTCTCCACCAATTGCGAGTACAAGTTCATCTCTTGCACCATCAGCTTTCTCCTGTTGAACCTCTTCGCCATCCCCTCCAGTACAGGCACTTAGCAGGACGATTAAACTTAAACATATTATAATCCTTATCTTTTTCATATATAGTTCTCCTCATTATATACCTTTCATTATTTCTCATCATTTTTAAATAATAGCAAAAAAAATAGCGCCCGACAATCCAACTATTTATCGGGCGCTCACTGTGGGGTCTCATCGTCTTCGCTTTCCCGCAGGAAGTGATTTTTACTTCCGAGGATGCTGAAGCGTTGTCCCCTCAACGGTCCGCTGCGGAAATCGACATAGCAGTTACTTCGCCTTTTATATCTTTTACGTCAAAAGCAACAGATCTTTTGATGGGACGAGTAATCGCATTTGGTGGGACGAGCAATCGCAGTCTCAGATCTTTTGATGGGACTAGTAATCACAGGCCTAATCTTTTAGAAAACAGCCTTCTGGTTAAATTAGCTGTTTTCATAATAGATGGTGACAGCATGCTATACGCCGCCATGTTGGTTTCTCACCTTGTAAAAAGAGCGATTAACCGCCCCATCGAGAAGTTAATCGCCCATTTGTACTATTATTGCTCTTTTGCAGCAAGGTCAGCATTAATCTGTTCAAACATCTTATCATTCAGTTTATAGCCGTATTTAAATATGATAAAACAAATAATACAAGAGATTGCAGGTACTAACACCATCATTACTTTTATTCCAATTAACGTATCAGGTGTCTGGACAGCATTGGGAACATAGCCGATGATACTCAGTCCAATTCCTCCTACAAACCCTGCTACAGCCTGAGACAATTTCCGCATAAAACTGTAGAGGGAATAGGTTGTACCTTCCTGTCTGATTCCTGAAGACCACTCACCATAATCAATAACATCGGAAATGAATGCCCAGACAAGCATATTTGGAATATTGATCCCAAGCATCCCCAACCAGAGAAGAGGTAATACAGTAGCCGGTGTCGCAGGCAAAATGAACAACAAGGCCATTGCGCCGGCACCTATTACGAATCCTATTAATGTTAATGTTTTCTTGCCAAACTTTGCGGTAAGCTTTGGAATAAAAACCACCAACAGGATAACAGATACAATATTTAACATATTATATACGGAAAACAGAAATGGGTTATCCAAATTATAAGTAAAGAAATAAAGTCCGACCGATTGATTAATCAACATGGCCATCAGAATGAAAAATGACATAAATGAAAGTGATAAAAACGGGCCATTTTTCATGATTCTCGTAACCATTTGGATATTCATTTTTTCCGGTTTCGCAGAATCGACCGGTTTAATACGTTCTTTTGTATTTCTATAAGTTAAATAATAAAGCACTACTGCTATGACACCAAATATCGCAACAACAGCAGGATATCCAATTTGTTCAGAAGGAAATAACGCTACCAGCGGAACAACGAGAATCCCGACGGAAAACACACCAATTTGTCCTCCTAGACCACGAAACGAAGCCAAAGCCGAACGGTCAACTGGATTCCTTGTTATCACGGAAGCCAATGAACCATACGGAATGTTGACAGCTGTATATGCCATACCGAATAAAATATAGGTTACATAGGCATAGACCAGTTTACCAGATTCAGAAAGATCTGGTGTGAAGAAAACTAGCACCGCCATTACTACAACCGGTATTCCTGCCCATTTCATATAGGGTCTGAATCTTCCTTTTTTATTAGTTTTTCCAAAACGGTCAATAATTGATCCCATTAACGGGTCATTAATAGCATCCCAGATTCGAGCTACTAGAAATAGAGTAGCAACCGCTGCCGCAGAGATACCAAAAACATCTGTATAAAATACCAGCAAATACGTTGTGACCATAGAGAATGTTAAGTTATTTGCTGTATCACCCAGCCCGTAGGAGAGTTTTTCCTTAAAGCCTAATTTATTATTTACTTTTGTTTCTTCTTCATATTTAAAATCTTCCATTTGTTAGACCTCCATAGTTGCAATCGTTTTCATGATTCTATCATAATAGAAAAGTAACATTATTATAAGGACATATTTAACATTTAAAGGATAATAATAGCGTTTTCATGAAACGCTTTCCAAAAATTCAACGGGGTGAACATAACTATGGAACAAACAAGAATTATATCTGCAGCCATGATAATAAATCATTCAACAGATTTAAACACTTATGTATTAGACAACAATGCAAACATTCTCTTCCATCACGAAAGAATTACGATACCGCGCTTCCTGCCAGGAGCGGAGGAGGAAGATATACTTTATTTTCACGAGCAGATGAACATGCAAAATAAACATTTTTACTCCTATGTAAATGAATGGGGACTGCGTTATCTTGGCTATACCACTGCAACTTATAAAGTTATCATTGGACCTTATCTTGACCTCACTCCCAATTTGTTCAGTCTCTCCAGAAAATATCATCTCAGCAGCAATGAGAGTGAGAATTTGAGAAGTTTTTGTAACCAGATTCAAGTTTTAACGGTAGATAAAATAAATAGTTACGGCAGTATTCTTCAGCAATTCGAAAGACTTATTGATACAGATACAACGCCAATCACTATCGCAGTAAATGGCAATGGAAAGGATAAGAGAGAATCTGCAATGGTTCAATGGAACGAAGATGTCGAAATTATAAAAGTGAGATACCGGATAGAAGCAGATCTCATACACGCAGTTGAACTCGGGCAAAAATCGAAAGCGATAGAGCTTTTATCTTCCAACAATATGCTCTTTTCCTTTTCCGAAAGATTTCCAAACCAGCCGCTTCGGAGGGTGAAAAACCTGGCGATTGTTTTAAGCACATTATTGCGCACTGCTGCTACAAGGAGGCAAGTACCAGCAATACTGATTCATCGCGTTTCTGAAAAATTTGCCAATGAAATAGAATTTACGAATCAATTATCCAAACTGCAGCAATTATATAATGATATGGTAATGGAATACACTGATCTTATCGTATCAAATGCACTGACCAACTATTCAAAGCTAACGCAAAGAGTGATTGAATATCTCGTCAGTTTCTATGATAAGCAAATCGATAAGGATGAACTTGCAAGCATCTGCTTTACACACCCAAGCCACCTCTCAAGGAAGTTTAAACAGGAAACAAACATGACAATAACAGGTTATCAGCAAATGATACGGATAAATAAAGCAAAACATCTGCTGAAAAATGAAGCCATCTCGATTGAGGAAATAGCTTGGAGTGTCGGGTACGAGGATGCATCTTACTTTGCAAGGGTTTTTAAGCGGGAGGAAGGTATAACACCTTCTCAGTATAGAGAAGAAGCGTGGTAACGGTTTAAAATTTCTGCCTTTTTCAGCAATGATTTATTGCATCAAAAAAGCAATGCCCCTCGTCTGAAGTGCATTGCTTTGTATCAACTGTTCTCATAAAAACGCTAAAATTAGTTTCAAACTCTCCATCCGCGCTCATACTGGGGTGGTGTATCCAGGCTTTCTGTCTGATGGATATCAATTGCTGCTTTAAGCGGAAAATATGGGTCGCGTAACATTTCTCTTGCCATAAGCACAATATCACAACGCCCGTTGCGGATGTGGTCATCTGCCTGCATCCCTTCTGTAATCAATCCTACTCCGGCCGTTGCAATGTCCGCAGCATGGCGGATTTTTTCCGAGAAAGATACTTGATAACCCGGACCAACATCGATGGACGGATTCGGCGTATTTCCACCGGAACTGCAATCGATCAGGTCCACTCCTTCCACTTTTAAACGTTTGGACAACTCGATAGAATCTTCTATCGTCCAGCCCCCATCCGCCCAATCGGTGCTGGACACGCGAACAGTAAACGGGAGGTTATCCGGCCATTCCTGGCGCATTAACCGAACCGTTTCCATCACGAAGCGAATTCGATTTTCAAAACTGCCACCATATTCATCTTTCCGATAATTGCTAAGAGGTGAATAGAAACTGTGTGCTAAATAACCATGCGCCGCGTGAAATTCAACCCATTGGAACCCTGCTTCCCTGGCTCTGGCTGTTGCTTGGCGAAAAGATTCTTGTATCTCATGAATGTCTTCTGTTACCAATTCTTTTGGCGTTCGATTTTTCTTAGAAAAAGGAATAGCACTTGGGGCAGCAACTTCCCATCCGCCTTGATCATCAGGAACATTGACACCGAAATCCTTCTGCTTCCATGGTGCATATGTGGACGCTTTTCTCCCGGCATGAGCCAGCTGAATCCCCGGAACAGCTCCCTGGTCTTTAATAAACTGCGTGATTCGTTGAAAAGCCTCTGTATGTTTGTCAGAATAAATGCCCAGATCTTCCGGCGAAATTCGCCCACTCGGTTCAACTGCTGTGGCTTCGGCAATCACAAGTCCTGCTCCGCCAACAGCCCGTGTACCCAGATGTACGAGGTGCCAATCACTTGGCAAGCCGTCCGCTGCACTATATTGGCACATCGGAGCAACCCCAATTCTGTTGCGTAACGTTATATCCTTGATGGTTAAAGGAGAAAAAAGATGTGGCATGAATAAAGCCTCCTTTTTTAAATCGCTTGAAAATATCATTACCATATTCGAATACCTTAATTTAGAATCCTTCATTTGTCAATTTAGCAGATTTGGCTGGGCGGGAAACTTAGATTGCTTCCATACTGTTTAGCAGCTTTTCCTTTTTGTACAAACCTATACGGATACAACCTAATATGATAAGCTACCATACATTATGTAAATATCAGGTGGTGATCGATTCCATTGCAATTCAATAAAATATACATCATCATTATTCTCGTGATGGTCGTTTGGGGATTAAATGTTTCTGCACTAAAAATCGTTGTGGAGAATTTCATGCCAATTACGATTACTTCTTTGCGGATATTTACTGCCGGTTCAACTGCTCTTATTATTCTCATGTTTTTCCGTCTCGTACGACTTCCTAAAAGGTCAGAGTGGGTATATTTGATTGGCGGCGCTTTTTTAAGTGTGGTTTTCCATCATTACTTTCTGGCAGAAGGGCTGGTTAAAACATCAGCTACTAATACTGGATTGATTTTAGGGATGGGTCCGCTCTTAACTGTTGTTTTTTCGATGGTGTTCTTAAGAAGAAAACCAACATTTATTCAGCTAATCGGCTTTGGCTTTGGAGGGGTGGGTGTCAGCTTTACGGTTTTGGCCGGAAGCGGCGGCATTCATTCCATTAATGGTGGAGACGTGTACATTATGTTATCGATTATTTCACAGGCACTCAGTTTTATTTTGATCAAACGGGCCTCCGAAACAATGGATCCGCGCCTGTTAACCGGCTATATGCTGATTATCGGCTCCTTTATACTTTTTATCATCAGCTTATGGAAGGAGCCAGGTGGGATAACGGCTGTTGCTAATGTTACTTCCCCTTTCTTATGGGGTCTATTTCTTTTCTCAGCACTGATTGCAACCGGAATCGGGCACATGGTTTATAATTATTCCATTGGGCAGGTTGGGCCGGCGGAAGCATCTATTTTTCTCAATCTGAATACGTTTTTTGCTCTTCTCGGCGCAGTTATTTTTCTTAATGAATCGATTATCGCAGCACATTTTATCGGGCTCATTTTCATTGTATCCGGCGTTATACTTGGGTCAGGTGGTCTAGAGTCTTGGATTCTCCAAAGAAAGATGAAAAAACAATTATCTACCAAAAACAGAAAAAAATTCGGTACATAGGATCAGGCCCTTTTCTGAACGTTTCTCCAATCAGCCATCTCGGCGTCTTATCTATTCAAAAGAAATTGCTTGGCTTGTCGGATACGGGGGATGCTTCCTATTTCAGAAGAAGTTCCAGGTAGGAAAAGCAGGACCACTGAATTTAAAAAGCAAATTTCCAGCAAAAATGCTAGCCTTCGCATAGAGGCTAGCATTTTCATAATTTATATTATCCTTTATAACTGAAATCCTGAATTTTAATCCAGCTCTTTATGGTCTCCATCACATTTGACTCGTACCATTTTTCTTCCACACTGTTTCCTTTATCCTGTTCGATTTTGAATTGGTCAAATCCTATCATATCTTACAAAACTGCTGAGTCATTTTCTTCTTTTTTTCCTTCATCTTTCACTTCAGCAATCGATGCTTGAATTTCTTCCATTTTTTTACCATCCAATTTATAGAACTTCATTGCAATAATAGAAATAAGCCAGCATACTATTGGAACACCGAAAAAGATAATCAATGTCATAATCAGTAAAGGTGTAGTTAATGTCTCTCCTAACTGTGGAAATTCATTTTGATAGCCTATTAATGCTACAAGAAAACCAACAAGCGCTGGTGCCAAAGAAGATACCATTTTATCAATGAAAGAGAAGATCGTGCCCATCATCCCAGGTACATAACGCCCTGTTCTATATGTTTCATAATCGGAAACATCGGCAATCATTGGAATAACAATAGATGGTGTCAGTGTTGTAATACCATTACCTATACTATACAGTACTAAAAAGACAATCGTTGCCATACCTATATTCTGCAGAGAGATGACGGTTGTATCAATTATTAAGAAGAAGGGAATCAGAACCCCAAAAGAAATAATGCCTAACCATGAAGCATTTACCAGAGTATTTTTCATTCCTTTCTTTCTCGCATACATAACTCCTAAGAATGTAATAATAACTCCCGGTATAATAGTAATTGCTGATATTGTACCACTAAGCGCATAGTCTCCAAGCAGAATTCCGAAAAACATAACGATTACAGGTGCTTGTCTCAAAACCTGAGAAGCGAGTTTATCTGTAGATGCGGCAATCACCAGCATTTGCAACGGGCGATTTTCTTTCAAAATCGGCCAGTAATCACGAAATCTCGTATGTGCGGTCAAATTCGCCAGACCGAAGAATTCTTTCCTATCCTTCGTCCAAATTGCAATAACCGCCATGATTGTAAAGACACCAGCAGTAATCATTACAATTGTATTCAATTCTGTGAAAAGACTAGCCGTAAAGTCACCATGCTTCGCCATAAGATAAGAAGCTACAAAAATTTGACCACCTGTAAATACTCCGATATTGTAAACGGAATCAAAAATAGAAAAAAGTGGACGTTGTTTTGGATCATTTGTCAAAACCGTCTGTGCCGCTTTCGTTACAGCGGTCTGCATGGTATAGCCAATAATATAAATCGCATAAATACCGATAAAGAAAATCAACTGAAATGACTCCGGTAACTGATGGGTTACATTATACATAATTAAAATCGAACCAGCTAAAATGATATTTCCGATAATCATAATTGGCCTGAATTTACCAAATTTCGACTCGGTTTTATCAATCACAAATCCAATAATCGGATCGGTAATACCATCAAATACACGCATAAATGTTAAAATTGTACTAACTACTACAACTGTCAGTCCTGCAATACCTGTTGCATAATAAGACACAAATGTTAACGCAAACATATATAAGTTCGTTGCAGTATTATTAAGTGCAAAAAATGCAATTTGCCAGATCTTCGCTGAATGATAGTTGTTTTCGTTGCCCACTGCTGTTGTTGACATGAATATCCCCCCTAGATTGGTAAACCGCTTTCATTTCGTGAAAATTTTTAGGGCTCACGACTCCTTATTATTTCAATTAATCTATTATTTCTATAGCTAGTTAATTTGTTAGGTAAACAAACTAACTAAGTTATTTATAGTATAAATGTAAGCGGTTAAAAAGGCAAGGGTTTTTTTGAAAAAAATAGAGACTGCTTGATTTGATTAAAGCAGTCTCTAAGTTTCCCTGAAATTATAAAAGCAAATATGCGATGATTGATCCAATGCCACCAAAAATAAGAGCGTATGGCATATTAATTAAGGTAATCCGGTATGGACTCTCCCCCAGATTCATTGCAGTAATTTGAACAACCAGTCCATACGTACTTACAGAAGTAGTAGCAACCGCACTCGTCACAAGAACAATTGCTAGACTGACCGGATTCATAAACTCCAATAACACCGCTATAACACTGCCTAAAATACCCATTGTTGCAATCGGATGAACGCCAAACATACTTAAGAAAATAAAAATAACCTGTATAAGAATAAAAACAAGTAATGGGTGATCAGACAACGCCAAAATCGGCTGTTGAATAAAATCCAGATAGGATGTATCGTTTATACTATTTTCAAAAAAGGCCAAGGAGAAGAAGAGAATAATGAAATTTTGCATCGTATTCGTCTTCTGTTTCCATGTTGGCCAGCCAATTTTCCAAAAACTGCGTAACCTCTTCATAATAATGGACCAAATGAAGGCAAACGGGAATATAAGCAATGTTACCGTAAAAATAAAATCCAGGTTAAACAAATTGCCTATCATTATTACAAGTGTTAAGAACATAATTAGTGCGGCTAACAAATGGGCTATTTTTTTAGTCAATGCCCCTACATCCATATCTGACCCGCTATTCGTATTTTCATAGGAATATTTCTTGTAATGAAACCTTCCCCAAATGGAATCTAGTGAAAATGTCAACACTGCAATCAAGAGAAGCCAAGGCAACAAGGAAACATAATCAACTCCAGTTGTAAATATGGAAACCGCCAACAATATTTCCAATGGACTCCATAAGAGGGCTAAGGAATAACCCCGGAGTGTCGCTGTACTGGTAAATGAATCCCGCAATTTTTTATTGAGCGAGCTTAAATTCTTCTTTAGTACATCCTGTGATATGGTAGCAGCTGATAAATTTAAAAACGATGCGAATGTCAGCGTTGTTACAGAACTGCGCGGATAGAGCTTACCCAAATCAGCAACATTCACTTTCAGCAAACTATTAAGACTACGATCGAACCGTCCACTCTTTACGACACTGTTCATCCATGGAAGCATAGCTAATAGTGTCAACAGGGAGAGGTTAGATGTTAGCATTGCTGGAATGGCAGCGATAGATTGTCCTGACGAAATAAAAGCAGCAGCACCAACCACAGTAAAAGTAACGGCCAGAATTTTGAACAATCTGGAAGCCCAGGGAATAGAAATGGCGAACATAAAGATAGAAAAAATTCCAATGATGTAATTTAATGTTTCGTTTTCTATGAAAACATTGATTATATGTAGTAAAAATACGACTGAATAAAAGATATACAAATAACGAAAGATTGGATGTTGTCTCATTTTCTCCTCCCGTAGCATAATGGGAATTATTTATGGATTTTAGAAAACAGCTTTCTGGTTAAATTAGCTGTTTTCATTATAGAGGTGGCTGTATGCTCCTATTCGCCATGCATGCTGGTTTCTTAACTGCTGAAAAAAATAAGGTTATCCCACAATATTAATGAGACAACCAATTTCCTATTTGAATTCCATAATCATTTCATTTCCTGCCAAACCCGCTCATAAACCTTCTTCAAAGGAATGTCAAATTTCTCCGCAATTGCCCTGCAATCCTCAAACTCTGGAGAACTTTGAAAGACTCCCCCATCTTTCAGGCCCTGCTTCACTGTCACCGTCCCCCACTCCGTCTCTACTTTTATAAAAGACCTCTCCATCCGGTGAACTGTCAATGGATAATACCGAATTCCCAGCGTCGTTGTTTCTTTCAACAGAATTTCTTTCATGTGATTGATATTTTTTTGGGAGCAAAGTAATTGCAGCAAAATTCCCGGCCTGTTCTTCTTCATATAAATCGGCGTATAAAATACATCATTTGCTCCCGCTTCAATCAAGACATCCATGACATAGCCTAGCCATTCACCGGAAATATCATCAAGATTCACTTCCATTTTCACCATTTGATCATCGATATGCTCATGGTTTGGAGGTTGTTTGGAGACCACGTTTAAAACCCCTCTCCATCTTTTTGCGACATTCGATCCATCAATACAGCATTGTAGGCACCGCCAAAGCCATTATCGATATTAACCACACTTACTCCCGATGCGCAAGAGTTTAACATCGCCAAGAGTGCAGACAAACCTTGGAAGTTCGCGCCATACCCAATACTGGTCGGAACAGCAACCACCGGGTGTGATACAAGCCCACCGACAACACTTGGCAGGGCTCCTTCCATGCCTGCCACCACAACAGACACGTTAGCATTCTGGATTTCCTCTGCATTATCCAGCAAACGATGGATTCCAGCGACACCTACATCATAAATCCGACGTACTTCACTGCCCAGTACTTCTGCTGTCACAGCTGCTTCTTCTGCTACTTTCAAATCAGAGGTTCCTGCACATACAACTGCAATATAGCCTTTCGCTTTATTTGTGGACACCGTTTTCTGCTTCCAAAAAAGAACTTCTGCTACATCATAATAGGTAAGTTCTGGATGCCGTTCTAAAATAACTTCGGCCTTTTCCTTGGAAATTCGTGTTGCCAGTACATTATTCTCTTTTGCTTGAATGGCTTCAATGATGGAGGTAATTTGTTCAGCGGATTTTCCTTCTCCATAAATAACTTCCGGAAAACCTTGACGTTTTTTTCGATGATGGTCCACTTTGGCAAACCCTAAATCCTCATATGCAGCCAACATTTCCTTGGCCTCTGCCACACTTAATTTGCCTTCCTGGACTTGTTTTAAAATATCTTCCAACGTTCTCCCTCACTTTAAGATCCATCAGCAGGAACATGCGCTGCTAATGAATTAATTATCACGTAAAATTCACTGCTATATCCTTAGCAATTTTTTCATACTTTGTATATATTCCGGTATAAACTTCATGGTTTTCCATATTCGGCTTTACAACTTTTTCCGGAGGCATGTTTCTCTTAATCTCATCAAAAGAATTCACCTTCCCAATCCCTACCAAAGCTGTCCATGCTGCTCCCCATGCCGCATTATGATGGGTATCTGAAAGGTGTACTTCTTTTCCAAATACATCTGCCATGATCTGCACCCATAGTTTGGATTTAGTCAAACCGCCATTGACACTGATCTTTTTCGGCTCGCCGGCTATTTCTTCCAATGACTTTCCAATTTGATAGATATTAAATGTGATGCCTTCAAGAACTGCACGTACGAGATGTTCCTTTTTATGTCCGATACTTAGGCCATAGAAATTTCCTTTCGCTTTCTGGTTCCATAATGGCGCTCTTTCGCCGTTGACGTAAGGTAGAAAGATAATGCCATCTGCGCCTAACTCTACCTTTTCTGCCATTGCAGTCAGTTCATCATGACTGCCCTGAAAATCCAGAAGATCTTTTAACCATTGTAACGCAATTCCCCCATTATTAGTAGGTCCTCCAATAATGGATGTATCTTTTGAAAATGCATACGTAAACGTTTCATGTTTTTCATTAACGCTCGCACCTTCAATGAATTGCCGGATTGCGCCACTCGTACCTACAGAAACATTTACTTCTCCTGGAGAAATTGAACCATTCCCGAGATTTGCCAATTGCCCGTCAGCCGCGCCAATAACAAGAGGGACTTTTTGAGAGATTCCAATTTCTTCGGCAATGTGATTGTCTAAACCAGTCAGCACTTCCGTTGGAGGCACGATTTTAGACAACTGCTCTTTTTTGACTCCTGTGATTTCCAGTGCTTCCTCGTCCCAATCCTGTGTTTTTAAATTAAACATTCCTGTGGCTGATGCCATTGAATAATCAACGACACGTTTCCCAAACCATTTTTGCAGCAAAAACTCTTTCATGGATATGAAGTAGGCTGCATTGCGATACGCTTCAAAATCTGTTTCTTTCATCCATAATAATTTATTAAGTGGGGACATTGGGTGAATCGGTGTACCCGTTCTGGAATAGATGTCCATTCCTTTGGTATGCAACAGTTTTTCCGCCAATTCACTGCTTCTGCCATCAGACCAAATCAGCATCCCGGATATTGGATTACCACTATCGTCTGTACAAATAAGGGAATGCATCGCGCTGGAGATACCAATCGTTAACAGTTCCTCATGATTTACGTCTGCCGTTTCAATAACTTCTTTCATCGCCAATACAGAGGAGCACTCTATCTTTTTAGGATCCTGTTCAACCCAGCCAGGGTGCGGATAATTGGTTGTTATCATTTGTTCCGCTTCAGCGATTAATTTCCCTCTCAGATCAAAGAGAACTGCTTTTACACTTGTTGTTCCCAAATCAAGCCCCATAACTAATTCTCTTACCATAATTATCTCTTCCTTTACATCCAAATTAATTAAGGTTCTGCAGAAAAGGCTTTGGAACGAATAGAACCAAAGCCTTTTGCCTGACCATTAAAGGTTTATATTGTCATACCACCAAATCCGCCATCTACACGGAGAAGCGTTCCTGTAACGAATCCGGAAGCTTTTTCAGATGCCAGATAGACAGCTGCACCTTGAAGCTCTTCCGGCTCACCAAAACGTTCCATTGGTGTATGGCCCATAATTGAATTAATACGGTCCTCATCTAATATTTTACGATTTTGCTCGGCAGGGAAGAATCCTGGAATAATTGCGTTCACACGGATACCATGTGGAGCGAATTCTTTCGCAAGATATTGTGTTACACTGTTGATTCCTGCTTTTGATGCAGAATACGTAAAGACTCTGGATAATGGTGTTGTTGAGGAAACAGATGAAATGTTGATAATGCTTCCTTTTCTTTCCTGTTCAATCATTCGTTTTGCGAGAATTTGTGTTGCGAATACTACACCTCTTAAGTTTACATCCATAATGTCATCCCATTCATCTGTGCCCAATTCCATGAATGGTGTAGAGCTGTTTTTACCAGGTGCATTCAGAACAACATCCCAGCCGCCTGACCAGGCTTCGATATCTTTTGCTGCCTGCTCGATAGATTCAAGATCGCTGACATCCCCCACAAATGATTTAGCTTCTCCGCCTGCAGCTTCGATCTGCTTTGTCACTTCTTCCGCTTTTTCCATATTACGGCCGACAATGGCAACTTTGGCACCATGATCTGCTAATCCTTGTGCGATGGAACCACCCAGTGTACTATTTCCTCCAATTGCAACAACTGTTTTTCCTGTTAAATCAAATAAATTTGTCATTTCATAAATCCCCCTGGTACGTATTTTATATTAAGCCAAATTACCTTCATTATTAAAATTGATTTCATATAGTTCTGAAGTCTGTTCGATACTGTCATGCCCTTTCACATGATCTAATAATGCCTCAGATACTTCAATCTCACTGACATGGAGAGTGTTTTTAATCCGAACCATTTTCACTGTGTTAAAATCGAGTATATTGCAAGTTTTAATTGCCGCTTTGATTGCCTGCTCATCATTCGGCAAAGCTGTTGATATATGGGTTGGCCCTACAACGGTTGATGTTAAACCATTGGCATAGGTTGCCTCCCTGTCCATCTTATCAACAAGCCGCTGTGTGGTGAAATCTGCAGTCCCGACTCCATTGGCATTCCCTTCCGTTTCTTCTGTTAAGTCAAGTACAACCATTTTCGTGACATCCGGTCCCCCATAGGCATAAGGAGTCGGATAACGTCCGGTAATATTAGGGTCCATGCCATCACCACTGATATTTTTCCCAATTTCATCAATGACAAGCACATCAATTTTGTCAAAATGGATCTTCGGCAACAACTGTTTAGCAAGCTTCTGCAGCTCGGTTTCTCTTTCTTCTACTTCATCCGGAGCCAAAACTTCAATTTCCGCCACTTTATCAAAAGCATTTTCGACTGTAGCTACTGCAAAAAGAATCGGCATCTTCGACATAGTCATTTTGGCCATTTCCGGAACATGCTCAGCCATATGTTTGAACCCAAGCTGATGACATGCTTCTGCACCTTTTTGTTTTCCAAGGCCAATACTAATCATTTTCATAATTCCGCTTTCTACAGGTCCACGAAAAGCAGTATGTGGTTTCACCCTATTAATAATGACAATACCGTCTGCTTCAGAAGCTATTTTGTCAACATATACAGGTAAGCCGTTCGGCAATTCGCCAACCTTAATGACCTCCATGGAGGAACGGATTTCGGCATTGACACTTTCTTCCGTTACACCTAAATGCTCAAGCACAGCTTTCTGTCCTGGCCCTGTTGCACCTCCATGACTTCCCATACATGGTACAAGAAAAGGCTTTGCACCTAAATCCTGCAGATATTTGACAGTAACGGCGGTCATTTCCACAAGACGGTCCATCCCTCTGCTTCCGACTGCTATAGCAATCTCCATGCCCGGCTTAACGGTTTCCTTTATATATTCCTTATCCAATTCAGCACCTAGTGCAGCACTGAGATCATCCACTTGAGATCGATCAAATTCCTGCTTCACTTTCGCCATTTTAGGGAGAGGAATATCCTGCAATAATTCTTGAAGAATACCCATAAACCAACACACTCCTTTTTTAAAACTCTATGTTTATTTTCTGTAATTAACAAGATACTTCTTTAAATATACTTCCCTCACAAATCCTTCTTAACACTATAATAATGGTAAAAATGAAGCAAGTCATGTAATCCCTTTCAAATCGGAATAAAAAACGAGCGTGAGTCTACTGACATTAAGGGAATGGTCGTTTTTATTTAATTTGTTTAGTAAACAAATTATTAATTAA
Source organism: Virgibacillus ainsalahensis (assembly GCF_055380755.1). Lineage (NCBI taxonomy): Bacteria > Bacillati > Bacillota > Bacilli > Caryophanales > Bacillaceae > Virgibacillus > Virgibacillus ainsalahensis. Next base: position 3,052,183 of record NZ_AP043943.1, read on the forward strand.
AGAATACCATTTCCTCCCTGGTTCGTCAAATAAAATCACGGGTTTTTAAGGGGGCAAAAAGTAGTGTAATCGTACTCCGAGATCTACCTAGCCCCCCATCAAGTGTATGCAGTTTTCGCTCCTTATACCTCAATCCTCACGAAAGACTGATTTCTAAAAGATTACCTTTGTCCAAACAATGAATCTTAACTAGTAGTTGATATAGTTTATAAAAATAACAGCAAACGATACGAAATCAGCCTCATGGAAAAAATTATTCTATTGGACCATTCGTGATCTTTGTGAGTTTAGAATTGATAGCAAAAATTTTCGCATTCACATCTGTAATCCCAAATCCATCTAGCCTTTTTGTGTGCATATCTATATATTTTTCAGCAGTTTCTTTTGTTTCAAAGATATAGATTCCTCCAGCTTCATTTGTTTCAGGGTTTTCGGTCCAAATTTTCCACATGAATCCTTCTTCTTCGTTGATACTATCTGCTAAATCAGAAAATGCCTCTGCCATTTCATCACCAAATGGTCCCTGCATTGGAAAGTCCACTTGTAATACGTACGCCATTTTCATTCTCCTTTACGATTAAAGATTAAAGATGATACAGAAAGAAAAGCTGCCCGAATAACCATAGTCGATTATCAGACAGCCAATCATTTATTTTGTTACTACTACTGCCTGTTCCTGAGCTATTAAGCAAAGTTCTGCAGCTTTAAATGCATGCTCTTGTGTCATTGCATTCTCTGTACGGCTCATACAATCTTTGATTAGTTCACCAAAAAACGGGAAGCCTACTTCACCTGATAGGGAATAATGCTTTTCGCCATCTTTATTAACCAAATAGAGATGATCTCCTGTTTCTTCACGGGCTACATCCACATATTTACGAATTTCAATGGTACCTTCTGTTCCAGTAATGAAAGTTCGGCCATCGCCCCATGTACTTAATCCTTCTGGTGTGAACCAGTCTACCTTGAAGATTTGAGTTGCACCATTATCACCAACTAAGGTAGCATCACCATAATCTTCTAATTCCGGGTGATCTGGATTATTGTAGTTTCCAACTTTACTATGAAGGATTTCTGCATCTGCACATCCTGCATAATATAGGAATTGTTCAATCTGATGACTGCCGATGTCGCATAAAATGCCACCATACTGTTCTTTATTGAAGAACCAGTCTGGACGACTTGGGGCATTCAAGCGATGGGGGCCGAATCCAGTGACTTGAATAACTTTACCAATTGCTCCGTCCTTAATAAGGTCTCCGGCAAATACAGCACCTTCAACGTGAAGCCTTTCACTGAAGTACACCATATATTTTTGTCCAGTTTTTTCAACGACACGCTTTGTTTCTTCCAATTGTGCCATGGTAGTAAATGGAGTTTTATCTGTAAAATAATCTTTTCCAGATTCCATCACTTTATTTCCTAATGCACTTCTTTCTGATGGAATTGCCGCAGCTGCTACCAGTTTAATGGAGTCATCTGTCAAAACTTGTTCCAGTGAATCAGCAACCTCTACGTCTGGAAATTGCTCAACAAAATCCTTTACCTTTTCTGGATCTGGATCATAAACCCATTTCAATGTAGCACCTGCTTCTACCAGTCCATTACACATCCCATTAATGTGACCATGGTCAAGTGCAACTGCTGCAATTGGAAATTCTCCTTCTTTTACAACCGGATTTGGTTTTCCTTTTGGCGCATAATTCATACCGTCTTTACTCATGCATCATCCACTCCTTTGTTTCCAACTATCATATCTGTACAAAATATTTGTTATCACTCGTTTTGGATGTGGTCTCGCTCGATTTACTGCACTTCGCTCATTTCGACTGCGATACCGCTCGATTCCACAACATTCCCGCTCGTTTCAGACGCTGTTTCGCGTGATTTAGCGTTTGACACGCTCGATATTAGAACCAGTCTGAATACCCCAGTTTTCTTAAGTTCTGTGCGGATGTTTCCAGACAATCAAACGGGTCACGTCCGTACGTGTCATCCTGCTCGATCAGGAAATACTGTGCTCCGCTTTCCAGACCAGCCTCAATGACAGCATTCATATCAAGGTTTCCTTCGCCTACTTCTGCAAACTCAATAAGATTCGTAAATTTACTAAAGAATGTACCCATATCTTCAAGATCACTTTCCTGGATATCCAATTCACCGATACGGTAATCTTTCAAATGCAATAAGGAGATACGGTCTTTATAATTTTTAATGATTTGTACAGGGTCTTCTCCAGCTCGTTGAATCCAGTGTACATCCAATTCAAAGCCTAGTTTGGACGTATTGTTTTTCATCAGATCCAATAAATATTCCCCATCATATTTCTGGAATTCAATGTGATGTGTGTGATAATACAATTCAATTCCATGTTCTGCCAGACGCTTTGCCATTGTTTCTGCCCGTTTAATGAACTCCATAATTTGATCTTTATCGCCCATGATATTTAATGGCAGCATACCAATACGCAGGAAGTTACAATCCAAAGTTTTACAATCATTAACAATTTTATCAAAATCATCGGTCAGTGTTTCACCAGGGGCACCAGGCATCATTGGTTCCAGGGGTGCAGACATTGCTGCAATCTTAATATCAAATTCCTCGCTTGCACGTTTTAACTCAGCTACATTTGCTTCTGTCATCGGAATCTGGGATACTTCTACAGCACCGAAACCAAGTTCATGCAGTTTTTTCATTGTTTCATATGCACCAAGTTCTTCCACTTTATTTTTAAGCATCATCATTTGCACACCGATTTTACCTTTTGTCATTGATATACCTCCATTTTTATTTCTTGTTTTAGTTCGGATGATCTGCGGATTGCGCTGATAATTTCCATTGATTTCTGTGCGTCCTTCACATGAATATAATCCTGACTGTCATTTTCAATACATGAATAGAAGTGATTAATCAGTTTTGAATGGCTTGCCCCATAATAAAATTTCGCACCTGGGAGCTTCTCATCTTCAATAACTCTTTCCTTCTTACCTTCATCATTTGTTTTCGTCAAAATACTATCTTTAATGGTTAGTTTTCCTTTTTCCAACAAAACCTGGAGCTCTACCGAAGAATTGGTGGCATTTGTGACAGTTGAGAAAAATAGTCCCGTAGCACCATTGGCAAATTGAATATTAGCTGTCGCAGTATCTTCTACTTCATGGCCGTAGTCAAATAGATTGTCAATTGACCCTCTAATTGTCGCAATTTCTCCACCAATCAACTGCATTTGATCCAGGACATGAATTGCCTGATTGATCATAACACCGCCACCGGCCTGTCTCATGATTCCCCGCCATGGCTTCACATCATAATAAGCCTTTGGTCTGAACCAGGTCACCAATCCTTTTAAGCCTGTTACTTTGCCGTACTGTCCGCTTTCAATAATTTCGAGAAGTTTTTCAAACGTTTCATTAAGTCGGTTCTGAAAGCTAATACATATTTTAATATCTTTGTATTGCTCTTCCAAATCAACTAAAGACATACCCTCTTCTGCACTTCTAGCCAGCGGTTTTTCTTGAAATACATGGACGCCCTTTTCAACACAGGCTTTTGTAGCCGCGTAATGAAGGTGGTGCGGCAGGCATACATGAACACAGTCTAATGCTTCCTTTTCCAGCATTTCTTGATAATCTGTATAAAAAGTGGCATTAGCTACCGTATTTTTAAAGGTTTCGTCAATATCACATACCGCTACTAACTTTGTATTTGGATTCTCCTGGATTACAGGCAGATGAATTTTCGAAATATCACCAAGTCCAATCACTGCTACGTTTAACATTCATTTGAGTCTCCTTAAAAACTAACTCACTGCCAGAATGGAAATGAGTTAGTTTGCTTCAATATGATTAATTGTTTTTTTGTTCTTCAGCAATTTTCTTGTTTAATTCTTCCAAGTATAGATCCTCATCAACCGGAAGATCTACTTCCTTTCCAAGCCAGCTGGACAGGTGGATAGCATTTGCTAATGCAACCCCATTAATACCGTCGCTGCCTGGTGCGAGTAACGGCGTTCCATCTAAGACATTTGCTGCAAAGTTTTCCATTACAGCAATATGCTGGCCGCCCCATACGCTTTCGAACTCCAGTACTTCTTCATCAAAAATGTCTCCTGTGTCACCACCCATAAATATGCTCGCGACATCCTTCATGCTCATTGTTGCACTCATTTCAGATTCAGGCTTTTTCAGACGTTTAATTGTAACTGTTTTACTGTCATCAACAATAATTTTCCCTTTGTCTCCATGAATTTCGAATCGATCTGTGCCCATTATATCGTGTGTTGCCGTAATAAATACACCGGTAGCACCATTTCCATAGTCAAGCATTGCTGTAACTTCATCTTCTACTGCAATATCTCTTTGATAGCCATATTTCACATTGGAATATACTTTCTTCGGCATTCCAGCAATCCATTGAAGGAGGTCAAGCTGATGCGGTGCCTGGTTAACAAGAACGCCGCCTCCTTCGCCATCCCATGTCGCTCTCCATGCACTTTGATCATAGTAGCCCTGAGGTCTCCACCATGTTGTGATAATCCAGTTCGTGCGGCGGATTTCACCGATCTCTCCATTGTCGATAACCTCTTTTACTTTTTGATAGAGTTCGTTTGTTCTCTGGTTAAACATAATGCCGAACGTAACTTCCGGCTTTGTTTCTGCAAATTCGTTTAATTCCTTTACCTGTTTCGTATAAACACCAGCCGGTTTTTCTACTAATGCGTGGATGTCTCTTTTTAATGATTCGATACCCATTTCCGGATGCAGATAGTGTGGAACACATGTAACGATAGCATCAACATTTCCACTTTCCATCATTTTAATGTAATCGTCATAAAATGGAACTTCCGGGTACTTTTCTGCAGCAACTTCTTTTTTCTCCGGATCGATATCACAAATTGCTCCAATCTCTATGTTGGAAACTCTTCCTTCTGCGATAAACCCTGCATAGGCATCACCCTGCGCGCCTAGTCCAATAATACCTAATCTTACTTTTTTCATGATTTATTCTCCTCACTATAATTTTTTATTCTATCATCGAATGCGTTTTCATCCGAATTTAATTAAATGAAATGTAAGTGCTTGCATAATTATTATAATGAATATAACTTTGAATTAAAAGGATTATTATTGCAAAAACAGGACTAATTTCACTCAATTACTTTTACACATCTAACCAAGCGTAAGTTTATTCTTTTCCCTGCTCATGAATAATTTCACGCCATTTTAAATCACCACGGTCCAATGCATGAATCAGCAATTCTGCACCACCCATATTTGTAGCTAATGGAATGTTGTACACATCACTAAGCCGCATTAAAGCAGAAATATCAGGCTCATGCGGCTGCGCTGTTAATGGGTCCCGAAAAAATATAACCATATCCATCTTATTCTCCGCAATCAAAGCACCGATTTGCTGATCCCCGCCCAATGGGCCTGACCGAAAACGTTGCACGGATAAACCTGTATTCTCAGAGATTCTTAGCCCGGTCGTTCCTGTAGCGAATAACTTGTGGTTTTTCAGAACATATTTATATGCTTGCGCAAACTGTACAATATCATCTTTCTTTTTATCATGCGCGATTAAAGCAACTTTCATTATCTTAACCTCCCTTTTTCGTAGAATTTATTCACCTATAACGACGCGAAGCACATTCGGGTGGTCCTTAAACGTTTTTGTTCCAGCACCATATCCGATTGCCTTCACCTTCATGGAAGGCAGGGTACGGAATTCCTCTGCAAGCACCGCTATAATTGCCGCTCCAGTCGGTGTTGTAAGCTCTCCTTTAATATCGCTGCCCGCTATAGGAACGCCTTGCAAAATCTCCAGTGTCGCCGGTGCCGGAACTGGATATATACCATGATCGATATGAATTTTTCCACCACCAACCGGAACAGGGGATGATTTAACTGTATCCACATCCAACTGATGAATTAAAATAGCTGTACCCACAATATCAATAATAGAATCAACTGCACCTACTTCATGGAAATGAACATCCTCCAGAGGAAGTCCGTGAATCTTTCCTTCCGCTTCTCCAATTTTCTTAAAGATATTTAATGACGTTTCTTTCACTGCGTCCGTTAAATCGGATGTTTCAATGAGCTTCACAATATCTTTATAGGATCTGTGATCATGATGATGGTGTTGATGGCCGTGATTATGTCCATGATTATGGTGATCGTGGTGATGATTATGCTCATGATTATGTACATGTCCGTTTTCATGATGGTGTTCATGCTCTTTTTCATTTTTTAAAATCACATCAAATTTTGTACTCGTAATTCCATTTTTCACTACTTTCTTCCACGTTAATTCGTATTCATCTTGTATCTGAAGTTTTTGTAATTCTGCTTCCATATTTTCAGAATCAGCCCCGGCATCAACAAGTGCTCCTATTGTCATATCCCCGCTGATTCCAGAAAAGCAATCAAAATAAAGGATTTTCATTTCAAACTCACCTTTTTCTGTTATAATGATGATGGAATCTTAAAAATTTCCAACATTATTACCTGTTATGTAAACCCTTACACTACAGGAGAATAACTTTGTTTAATTTGTCTATTAAACAAATTAAAATATCCAATAATAGAGTATCATTGTTGCATATCTACGTCAATAAATCCTTATGATGCCAGATTGTGCACGGATGTATAAACGAAGAAAAAAAATCATCGTCTTACAGGAAAACAAGGGGGAGTACTTATGATTACAGGTGATGGGAATTATATTAAAAAGATTAATAGAGGAATCATCTTACAACGAATTATTGAATATGGGATGATATCAAGGGCAGATTTATCTAAAATAACCGGTTTAAATAAAGCTACCATTTCCGTCCAGGTTGCTGATCTCCTTGATGAAGAATTAATCTATGAAACGCAGCAGGAGCATAATACTATTGGAAGAAGACCAATCATGCTCTCAATAAACCGTAAGGCATGCTATGTACTTGGGATCGATCTTGACTATAAAAAAATACAATACACTTTATCTGATTTACTTGGTTATCCCGTCTGCAGTGACACAGTTGAACTGGAAACGGAAAACTATGATGAGATTATTCAATTATTGTCAGACCATATCAAAGAATATGATAAAAAATCCAAAGACAGTAAATATGGTTTGATAAATATAATGATTGGAATTCATGGAACTGTAAATAAAGATGAACAAATCAATTTCGTTCCAAAGTATCAATGGCATGACAAAAACCTTAAAGCAGAGCTGGAAAAAGAAATAAATGTGACGGTTAACATTGAAAACAACGCGAATCTTTCTGCATATGCAGAAAAAGTTTATCAACATCACAAAAGCGGTAATTTGCTTTCAATTCTCATGTCTTCAGGGATTGGTTTGGGTATAATGCTTAATGGCGAACTGCAAAAAGGTTATCACGGTTATGCTGGTGAAATGGGACATATGATCATTTCGCCAGGTGGAGGTAAATGTAAATGCGGTAATCATGGTTGTTGGGAACTTTACACTTCCGAATCAAACTTTTTTAATCAATTAGCTGAAAAGCTGAATAAAACCGAGGTTACCTATGAAGATTTCGAAGAGCTGATTGCCACGAAAAATGTGATCACAAGTCAACATATGGAACAATATATCGCCTATCTTTCTATTGGTTTAAATAACATTATTAATATATACAATCCCGAAACAATTGTTTTAAACAGCAGAATTCTTCAGCTGTATCCAAATGCAATTGAAGGGATAAAGAGTAATCTGGTATCCAGTGTGAGTCAATATCGTGAAATCGTTCTTTCAGATCTTGGTTACAAATCATGCGTCATGGGAGCCTGCGCTTTAGCAATCAAGCGATTTCTTGAAGTGCCGTCCCTCTTCTTAAATCTTACAGAGGACCATATCCCATCCAATGGTAAAAGTAGAGAAATAGCACACTAAAAGAAACGCTCTTCGTAAGCTTTTTTGAATTTAACCCTCATAGTTGATATGAAATGCGACGTAACCTAACAGTGACTTCCTTTCATCCATTACAAAATGGATGCTAGTCCAGCGCTGCTAAAAAAATACTCGCTTTCCACGGGGAACGCTTCAGCCTCCTCGCGGAAGATCACCGCTGCGGGGTCTTCAGACTGTTCCTTTTCCCGTCGGAGTCTCGCATTATTTAAGCAGCTTAGAATAACTTTCTGGTTAAGGGAGAAAATATTTATGAAACATAGATCCTATGAACTTTTTCTTTCGATAATCAGAACAACACTACCAGCGTAGGCAGAATACGTAGACTTTGTGTCATAAACAAAAACGCTTTTTGATGGGAAGCGTAATCGCAGTCCTGTTTTTTAGAAAACAGTCAAAAAGAAAAAGCAAGTCCCTATGCCAATAGCATGGGAGCTTGCTTTTTTTTAGAACCAATTCGTATGGAAGACTCCTTCTTTATCCTTGCGCTCATACGTATGAGCACCAAAGTAGTCACGCTGTGCTTGAATCAGGTTAGCCGGCAAATCTTCTGAACGATAGCTGTCATAGTAAGCAATTGCACTTGCAAATGTTGGAACAGCAATACCATTTTTAACTGCTACCGAAACAACTTCACGTAAAGCGGATTGATATCCTTCCACAACCTCTTTGAAGTAAGGATCCAGCAACAGATTTGATAATTCCGGTTCACGGTCATATGCTTCTTTAATTTTTTGCAGGAAGTTTGCACGAATAATACATCCTCCACGCCAAATCATGGCAATGTCTCCATATTGAAGATCCCAACCATTTTCCTGTGAAGCTGCACGCATCTGTGCAAAACCTTGAGCATAGGAAACAATCTTACTCATATATAATGCTTTTCTTACCGCTTCGATCAGTTCTTTTCTATCACCGTCATGTTTCTGAGGTGTTGGTCCATTCAACACTTTACTTGCTTTCACACGTTCATCTTTCAATGAAGAAATGAAGCGGGCGAATACAGATTCTGTAATTAACGGAAGTGGGACACCTAAGTCCAACGCATTCTTACTTGTCCATTTTCCTGTACCTTTTTGTCCAGCTTTATCCATAATTACATCTACAAGTGGTTTACCTGTTTCATCATCTTTCTTCGTGAAGATATCTGAAGTAATCTCGATAAGATAACTGTCCAATTCACCTTTGTTCCATTCCGTAAATACTTCATGGAGTTCATTAGTGTCCATACCAAGCACATGTTTTAAGATATAATATGCTTCTGCAATTAATTGCATATCTCCATACTCGATGCCGTTGTGCACCATTTTCACAAAATGCCCGGCTCCGTTAGGGCCGATGTATGTCACACAAGGATCTCCGTCTACATTTGCTGCGATTGCTTCAAATATCGGAGCAACAAGTTCATATGCTTCTTTTTGACCGCCAGGCATCATGGATGGACCTTTGAGCGCACCTTCTTCTCCTCCGGAAACTCCTGTTCCAATAAAATGAATGCCGGTTTCATCGAGTTTTTTATTACGGCGAATCGTATCTTCGTATAATGTGTTACCACCATCGATCAGAATATCACCTTTCTCAAGATACGGCTGCAATGATTCAATGGTTGCATCCGTGGCAGGACCAGCTTTTACCATTAGTAAAATTTTACGAGGCTTTTCAAGTGAATTCACAAATTCTTCGATGGTTTCAGACCCTGCGAAGTTCTTGCCTTTTGCTTCATTTTCCAAAAAAGCTTCTGTTTTTTCGTAAGAACGGTTAAAGACAGAAACTGAATATCCTCTGCTTTCAATATTTAATGCCAGGTTCTTCCCCATAACCGCTAAACCGATAACACCAATTTGTTGTTTTGACATAATTAGATACCTTCCTCGTTTATGAATTTAGCTATTTATCGCTTATAGCGAAAAATAACGTTTTGCGTTTTCATAGCAAATTCCGCGAACATACTTCTCAAGCAATGGCATATCTTTAGGAACTTTACCTTCTTCTACCCATGTACCAAGTAAATTACACAATATTCTTCTGAAATATTCATGGCGGGATAGAGACAGGAAGCTTCTTGAGTCTGTTAACATCCCAATGAAGTTACTGATCAGCCCGATATTGGCTAATGTCTTCATTTGGTCTTCCATACCATCGATTGTATCATTAAACCACCATGCAGTTCCAAACTGAACCTTTCCAGGAATTTCTGCATTCTGATAATTTCCAGCCATTGCAGCAAGTACATTATAATCTTTGGAGTTCAGGCTGTATAGAATTGTTTTAGGAAGTTTGTTTCTTGCTTCCATGGCATCCAATAAGTGTGACAGTTTCTCAGCAACTAACGGGTCACCGATGGAATCAAAGCCGGAGTCCGGGCCTAATTTTTTAAACATACGGCTGTTGTTATTACGCAATGGACTGATATGAAGCTGCATAGCCCAACCCTTGTCTGCATATAACTCACCTAATGTAAGCAAGGTATAGGTTCTAAACTGATCCATTTCCTTTTCAGAAAGCTGCTCTTTATTCAACCGTTTTGAAAAGATAGTTGAAACCTCTTCTTTTGTCGCTTCCTCATAGTACAACACATTGATACCATGGTCAGAAGCCCGGCACCCGTGTTCGTCAAAGTAATCAACACGTTTTGCCAGCGCATCAAGAAACGCCTCATACGTTTCAATGTTCGAATCTGTGACTTTCCCCAATTTTTCTACCCATGGTAGGAAATCTTCTTTATCAATACCTAAACCTTTGTCCGGTCGGAAGGATGGTTTTACGTTCGCTGAGAATCCTTCTTTACTTAATTCGATGTGGCTGGCTAAATCATCTGTTGGATCATCTGTTGTCCCAACAAACTCCACTTTATCCTTTTTCAATAAAGATCTCACGGAAAACTCCGGTGTTGCCAGTTTACGATTGGCTTCTTCCCAAATAGCCGGTGCTGATTCTTCATTAAATACTTCATCAATATCAAAATACCTTAATAACTCTAAATGTGTCCAGTGATACAATGGATTACCAAACGTATTCGGTACAGTTTTCCCCCAAGCCAAAAACTTTTCATAATCGCTTTTGTCTCCTGTTACGTATGCTTCGTCAGTACCATTTGCACGCATTGCTCTCCATTTATAATGGTCTCCTGCCAGCCAGATTTGAGACAGGTTATCGTAATTTTTATCCTGGAGAATTTCTTCTTGATTTAAATGGTTGTGGTAATCAATTATCGGTAAATTCTTTGCTGTATTATGATATAATTCTTTTGCCGTTTCATTATATAGCAAAAAATCATCTGTAATAAATGTTTTCATGTACATCAACCTTTCTTCGATTTTTAAGAGAATAGATTGTCAAGTTGTTATCATCGATCGTAACATAAACAATAAGATTCTTCCTAAAGTTAATTATTTTGTTTACTAAACAAACTATTTATCTTATACTATACATAATATATGTAACCGTTTTATATTTCAAGTATAAAATTACTTTTACTATGGATTTGAACAACTCTTGTGGCGAAAGGCCCTAGTTGTACTTGTACAGAAAGAAAACAACATGGCTGCTAAGAGCGGAGGACCGTTAACTCCTGATCAGAACAGCATGTGTCTGAAGACCCAGCAGTTATGTCGCACTTCATATCAACTGTGACGTTAAAGAGCAACAAAGGTTTTATGCTTTCTTACCTGAAAAAAATAGAAACTGAATCAGCACAAAATATAGAGAAATCTTTGTTTTTCCATCTCTGGAGAAATGCTAGGAATTTCTACAATTATAGGAGGACTTCTTTTGAACACAGGAGATGCAAATTATATTAAAAGGCTAAATAGAAGAATTCTACTTGAAGAAATTATAAAGAACATATCCTTATCAAGGAGCGATTTAGCCAGAATAACCGGTTTAAATAAAGCTACAGTTTCTGCTCAGGTAGCTGATTTTCTACAGGAAGACATTGTCATCGAAAAAAGTGAAGGGGAATCCATCACAAGGGGCAGAAAACCAATTCTCCTGGAAATAAACGGGAATGGCGGGTATAGTATCGGTATTGATATTGATGAATCTCAAATGAATATATATTTCACTAATTTGAAGGGAGAACCCTTTTATAATCTCAATCTTCCTATTCTGGATTATAATCTTGATAATTTAACGAAACAACTGATTGATAATCTAATGCCCTATATCAAAGAATTCAATCAAAAGTATGCATCAATCGGACTTGTTGGTGTGGGTGTGGGAATTCATGGAATTGTCAACGACAAGGAAGACATTATTTTCACTCCAAAACAGAAATGGTCAAACATTAACATCAAAGACAGACTCGAAGAAGCATTTCAGACAAATGTAACAATCGATAATAATGCAAACTTAAGTGTCTTTGCAGAGCAAGTGTATGATGAGCATATCTCTGATTTGTTTTGTATCACATTATATTCAGGTATAGGCTTGGGAATTATTTCAGAAGATAAGATATATCGCGGCTACCAAGGATTCGCCGGAGAGATTGGTCACATGATCATAGAATCCAGTGGACGGCAATGTTCTTGTGGCAACAAGGGCTGCTGGGAATTGTATGCTTCAGAAAGCGTACTGCTTGAAGCCTTAAAGGAAAAACATCCTTCTGTTACCGGAGAGAGTAAAATCGAAACATTACTGAATCAGGAGGGTACAGAAGAGATTATTGAAAACTATCTGGATTACCTTGCTGTTGGATTGAATAACATCATAAATATTTTTAACCCGGAAAAAATTATATTAAATGGGGTAATCATTAACGGCAATTCCCCCTTTATTAATAAAATACAGGATAAATTGAAGTCAAAGATAAATAATTACCGTGAAATCAGAGCATCCAAGTTAGGAAAGGACTCCTCTGCACTCGGTGGCGCAGCACTGGCCATCAAAAGACATTTCGGTCTGAAAACAATCAATTATGTCGAGTATGGTTATACGAAAAAATAAAGAACCGTAATCGTTCACTCCTTTCTTCATTGCCTTATCCTTTTCCAAATCTTTTTCTATAGATTTTCTGTTTATCTGCTAAAATAGAACAGTAAGTAATTTTTCAGGGAAAGGATTTTCGCTTACATGAAAGGCATCATTGACACATTTATTCCATGGGTTATTATTATTATATTTTTAACGATTTTATTCATTGTATATAACCAGGCGGATAATAATCATCAAGATTTAGGTGAGGATGCACCTATTCCAAGTGAGCTGCATCCAGTGGTTGAGAAAAATAAAAATAAGCTGATCGAACAGGCTGCCGAAATAAATATCGATGTTGTTATAACAGATGAAACCCGTTCGTTTTCAAGACAAGATGAATTATATGAACAAGGCCGATCAATGAACGGAAGTATTGTTACGAATGCCAAGGGAGGCGAATCCTACCACAACTATGGACTGGCTATTGATTACGCATTAATAGACAACAGTGGTAATGTTATTTGGGATATTCATTACGATGGTAATGGTAACGGAGATTCCGACTGGTTTGAGGTAGCTGAACTTGCTAAAGACTTAGGGTTTGAATGGGGTGGCGACTGGACAAACTTTCCAGACTATCCACATCTGCAAATGAGTTTCGGCCTCACTATCAATCAACTTCAAAACGGAATACGACCAGATCCTGAAAGTGTGGAAGAGGCACATAAATAGTCAGGTATAGTGTAGTGTAATTCCGCAGCGGTATGTTACGTCGCAATCTTTTAGAAAACAGCCTTATGGTTAAATTAGCTGTTTTCATTAAAGATGGTGACGACATGCTATACGCCGCCATGTTGGTTTCTTAACTGCCAAAAAGATCTCACTAAGTTGTGAGATCTTTTTTCATTCTCCAGGGAAATATATATTTTGCTTTCTTCTTGCTTTCTCCAACATTCTTACCACTTGACGGCTTCTTTCCATCAAAAAATGATAATATGTCCTGTTATTTGATTCAATCATGTCTGCAAAAGCCTGGACTTGATAAACCATATCCAACTCTGCCTGGTCTTGTGCCAATTCTTCTGCTTGTTTCGTTTTACGATTATATAATTTTAATGACTCTATTGGAGCGATATGGTTTAAGGTTAATGATCCATCCTCCCCATGAATTTCGGAGGGAATGGTGCCCTGGGCTATTTTAGAACACAGAATCGTAACATGGAAATCCTCATACATTACAATCAATGTCCCGCTTCCATCAATTCCATTGGATAACTTTACAGGAAAATATTCAATATCTTTTGGATCCCCAAATAAATCAATTGCCATACTTAATGGATATACCCCCAAATCCATTAATGCACCCCCGGCAAATTCTTTAGAAAAAACATTGGGAACCTCTTCCTCTCCCCCTTTATATACATCATACCGGGAAGAATATTGAACATACTGTAACATAGCACTGCGGACTTGCCCTATATGAGGCAGGTGTTTTTTAAGAGTTTCATAATTTGGTGAGAATAAATGACGATACCCTTCAAAAATAAACACGCCTTGTCTATCAGCCGCTTCCTCTATTTCCCGCCATTGCTTTTCGGTATAGACCATTGGTTTTTCACAAAACACATGTTTCCCTTTGGCAATGCATTTCAGAATATGTTCGTAATGTAATACATTCGGTGATGCAACATAGATGAAATCAGTTGGATTTTCCAACATTTCATCTATGTTTGTAAATGAGTTAGTAATCCCGTTGTTTTTTGCAAAATTGTCTGCAGTATTTTCAGACCTGGAATACACCGAATGTAACTGTGCTCTTCCAGATGCTTTGGCTGCATCAATAAAGCTCTGCGTAATCCAACTTGTTCCTATTGTAGAAAAATTCATTTTTCATCATCCTTTTCTTCATCCAATTTATCTTTCTTTTTCTCATCGGGATGAGGATCCACCGTATGTTTATAGCCATAGCCTTTCGATATCGTAACCATTGATAACAGTAATACGATTGCTGCAATACCAACGGAAAGAAGGATATACCCCCACATTTTCAAAACCTCACTTTAATTGATGAATTATTTCTTCGTCCACTTCAACCACCTGTAAAGTATAGCAACTAATTCCATTCATTTCTATCAACACTTCCGCCCTTTGATCTAATCCCCCTCTCACCCTTGTAATATATTTGTAAAAATACTTACTATTCTTTATATTCACTGGCAAATTTCGATTATATTAAAGTAAATAAAAAGATGATGAAGTATATCTTTGTATTTTCCAGTGTAATAACAGTTACATTAAAATTCAAAGGTTTATTGCAAATTATCGGAAAATACTACGTTTGTAACTATCTAAATTTACCGATAACATTATATTATGAATGCTTTGGAGACAAGTTCTCCCCTTTTCTACAGCTTTTTTTTCGATTTTCCTCGGTGATAAATACCTAGTAGAAAAGTCACCAGGGACATCAAGCACAACAATTTGTTTTATACTTTTAAGGGAGGTCATGTAGAGTTGAAAAAATTATTACTTACATCCGTTTTATTATTTACACTCATTTTGCTTGCAGCTTGCGGCGGTGGCAATGAGGAAGGGTCTGGCGGTGAAAGCGGTGACAATGGAGAAGACGGAAACAGTGAAGGCGATAAATTAGCCGAACTTCAGGAAGCCGGTACCGTTACAGTTGGTTTTGCTAACGAAGAGCCTTATGCATTCCAAGGAGAAGATGGAGAATTACAGGGTGCAGCGGTAGAAATTGCAAGAGCAGTATTTTCAGAGCTGGGAATTGATAATATGGATTCACAACTGGCAGATTTCGGACAGCTCATCCCCTCCGTTCAGGCAGGACAGTTTGATGTTATAACTGCAGGTATGGCTATTCAGCCGGGACGCTGTGAAAATGCGGCATTTTCTGAACCAGAAATGCAGTACGGGGAAGGCCTCGTTGTTGCAGCAGATAACCCACTGGGACTTGAAAGCTATGCAGATATCGCTGATAATCCTGACGCAACAGTAGTGGTTATGGAAGGCGCAACTGAAGTTGAATTCCTGAAATCAGAAGGTGTCAGCGATGATCAAATACAAACAGTTGCTGACATTCCAGCAACCTTCTCAGCAGTTGAGGCTGGAAGGGCTGATGCTACTACTGGAACAGAAGCTACAGTCAGAATGGCATTTGAATCTGCTGACACAGACGGTCTGGAACTTGTGGAAAATTTCGAGCAGCCTGATATTGATGGTGTACCGAGCTTCGGTGCTGCTGCATTTAGTTTAGATAATACAGAGCTTCGTGATGCATACAATGAAGCGCTTGAACAATTAAAAGAAGACGGTACAATTGCTGACATCTTAGATGAAACAAATGGATTTAGTGCAGAAAGTAATATGGTAGAAATCGGTGAAGTAACAACAGAGGAACTTTGCAACGGGGAAGCTTAATTCACTAGATTGAAAATGAAGCTAGTAAACGAAAACTAACCTTACGACTCCATAGGGTCCGGTTCCCTCACCTAGGGGCCTGGCCCTATTTTTTTAGAGAACCTGGCCTTTGCCAAACCTTTATGGCAAAAGTCCATAGTCCGAACTCATGCATTTAAAAAAGTTTCATACTTTCCTAACTCCGCATAAAACAAGTAGTTAATCATATAATGGTTTACAACCTTTTCAGGATATAAATAGATAAAGGAGTGATTACAATCAACGCAATTATTGATATTATCCCTCAACTTGCCCAGGGGCTTGGGATTACAGTTACTGTTCTTCTGGCCGCTGCGTTCTTTGGTTACTTGATGGCATTTATTGCAGGATTATGCCGTTTGTCAAATAACATTTTTCTTCGGAAATTCACCGGTTTTTATGTAGAAGTTTTCCGCGGTACTTCATTAATTGTTCAGTTATTCTGGTTATACTATGCAATTCCTATGCTCTTTAATATTCAACTTGGTAGTAATTGGTGGGCTGGTGTTATTGCAATAGCTCTGAACTATGGAGCATATTTATCAGAAGTAGTTCGAACCTCTATTCTTGCTGTTGCAAAAGGACAAACTGAAGCAGCAACCGCCCTTAACATGTCACGTTTCCAACGGATGCGCCTTATCATTTTTCCACAGGCTGTACGAATGATGCTGCCCGAGTTCGGAAATTATCTTATTCAAATGTTAAAGGCAACATCCCTCGTGTCGTTAATTGGTATGCATGATATATTATATTATGGAGATATACTCAGGAGTGCCAATATTTCCCAGACACCACTTGTGTACATGCTGGTCCTGGTTTTCTACTTTATTCTTGCACTACCTCTAATTTGGCTGACACGGAAAGCAGAAAGCATTTCCAAGAAAGGGGTGGCTAGTTAATGGAAAGTACTTATTGGAGCTGGGAAACATTTATTGATGCTCTTCCAATTATTTTACAGGGGTTGGGAGTAACTGTCGGCTTAACAATCTCATGTTTTGTATTTGCGCTCATTTTTGGTTTTTTCTGGACCTTTTTAAGAAGAATTCCAAACAAACCATTGAATTGGGTGGTTACATGGGTTATGGAATTTATTCGTTCCACACCGCCACTTGTACAGTTGTTCTTTATTTATTTCGCATGGCCAGTTATTCCTGTTATTGGAATGACCTTAAGTCCATTTACCAGTGCAGTTTTAGGTCTTGGTATACATTTCAGTACGTACATAGGCGAAATCTATCGTTCTGGTATTGAAAGTGTAGAAAAAGGCCAATGGGAAGCCTCTAAAGCATTAAATTTCTCGACAGGTAAAAAATGGACTAAAATCATACTTCCCCAGGCGATACCGCCAACCATCCCAATGCTTGGCAACTATTTTATTATTATGTTTAAAGAAGTTCCATTAGCATCAACAATTGGTGTTGTAGGGATCCTGAGCCTGGCAAACAGTTACGGGGCGCAATACTGGGCATACCTGGAGCCATTAACTATTGTAGCACTATTATTCCTGGTATTGAGTTATCCTTCTGCAGTCCTGATTAAAAAATTAGAACTGAAAATGAACACAAGTTTTGACAAAAAAGAAGCACTAAACAGTTCAAAAGGAGCGTGACCGAATGACGGAACCAATTGTTAAATATAAAGATATTCATAAATCATTTGGAGATGTACAAGTACTAAAAGGGATTGACTTAGAGATTAAACCCGCTGAGAAAGTTGCTGTTATCGGTCCGAGTGGGTCAGGTAAAACAACCATTATCCGTCTGTTGATGACATTGGAGGAACCGACTTCCGGTGATATTATTGTAGGTGGAAAAAACTTGTGGAAAATGGAAAAAGACAAAAAGCAGGTCAAAGCTAATGAAAAACATCTACGGGAAGTACGCGGTGATATTGGCATGGTTTTCCAGCATTTTAATCTGTTTCCACATATGACAATCCTGGAAAATTGCATGACTGCACCGATCCATGTACAAAAAATAGATAAAAAGGAAGCCCAGGATCTTTCCATTGAAATGTTGGAAAGTGTCGGACTCGGAGATAAAATTGATAATTATCCAAATCAGCTTTCCGGTGGTCAGAAACAGCGTGTAGCCATGGCACGGGCGCTTGTCATGCGGCCAAAAATAATGCTATTTGATGAAGTAACCTCCGCGCTTGACCCGGAATTGGTAGGAGAAGTTCTTGAAGTTATCCGGAATATTGCCAAAAAAGGTGACATGGCAATGATTCTGGTAACACATGAAATGGACTTCGCACTGGATGTTGCCGATAAGGTATTATTTCTTGATGAGGGGGTAATTGCTGAGCAAGGTACAGCAAGTGAAGTTATTGAGCACTCAAGCAACGAACGTCTAAAAAGCTTTCTACACAGATTCAGAAGCTAATAGTTATAGAGGTGCCGGCTTTTGCCGCCCTCTTTTCACTTGTGGAAATATCATCCGTTTTAAGATAGCATTAGCCACAATAACGGAACATCATCTCATTCTCCACGAACATCGAGCCTCTTCTAATCCAAAGAAAAAAGCTGTAATCACACAGGTAATCACAGCTCATCTTTTCAAATCTTCACCGATAATTTTTACTTCACGTTCCAGATTGACACCAAATTTTTGTTTTACTGTATCCTGAACATGGTGGATTAAATCAATATACTCTTTTGCAGATGCACCATCTCTATTTACTATAAAACCAGCGTGTTTCAGGGATACCTGAGCACCGCCAATCTGTTTGCCCTGCAGTTCACTATCCTGAATCAGTTTTCCGGCAAAGTATCCCGGCGGGCGTTTAAATACACTTCCACAGGATGGATATTCCAATGGTTGCTTTGATTCCCGTTTATACGTCAAATCATCCATAACTGCTTTAATAGCTTTATACTCGCCTTTTTTTAACGTAAATGTAGCCTCTAATACAATATATCCCTTATCAGGGATGTTACTTGTACGGTAATCCAAATCCAGCTGGTCAGCTTTTAATGTGAGCAGGTTTCCTTCTCTGTCAATTACCTTGGTGCTTGTGAGAACATCTTTCACTTCCCCTCCATAAGCACCTGCATTCATGAAAAGCGCTCCACCGACCGAACCAGGGATACCACAGGCAAATTCCAGTCCGGAAAGCTCCTCCCGTAAAGCCTCTCTGGAAACATCAATAATTCTGGCACCACTTTGGGCGACAACTGTCCCCTCATCTATTTGAATGGCAGTCAGTTTCTGCAAGTTCATAACAATCCCGCGAATACCTCCATCTTTTACAATCAGGTTTGATCCATTCCCAAGCAAAGTGAAAGCTATTTTTTCTTTGTTAGCCAGTTTTACGATATCTTGCACCTGTTCATATGTTTCCGGTTTTACTAAGAAATCAGCCTTCCCACCCAGATGGGTGTACGTATGATTTCTCAAATGTTCATCCACCATCACATTTTTCTCGGTTGTCAGACGTATTAATTTTTCGTATATATGATGATCTTTTGTCACTTCCATCATTCCTTTTAGAAAACTTGACTTTTCACCTGATTCTTGTGGCGAAAGGCCCTCATGCAGTAAGATGATCTTACCCTTTCTTAATTGCGTTCTTAAAAATTTATTATCCTTTACTATTGTAAGTCATTGCTGGTCGCCTTGCCACAAAAAAGAATGAATTATTTTGTCCACATTTCTGTTCTCATGTAAGGCACTATGACCAAGTTCTTCGTTTTCGATTATTATTTCATTATATTGATTATTTGGTACAATCTTTTTTAAAGCCTGCACACTTTCCGGCATAGCTACTGTGTCACCTGTACTGCCGATATTCAGTACATCAATATGATTTGGAATTGTTTTTTTTCTTAGTAATTCAAGCGTCAGGGAATCTGGTTTTAGATCTGTTGCTGCTTCATCATGATGGATTTGAAAATATTCCTGACTATAAATCCCGTCAAAAGGACTTCCAATGGCAATGAATTTGCTCACCACGGGGTATTGTTCCCCTTCATAATCCTGGATGAATCTCAATGAGACAAGCCCTCCCATCGAGTGTCCGACAAGATTAACTGTATCAACATAATAATTTTCCTTCATATGGCTTACAACAGTGGATAACCACCGTGTTGTATCTTCAATGCTTGCCCGATTGTCTTCAAAAATAACCTGA
The DNA here is from genome assembly GCF_055380755.1 of Virgibacillus ainsalahensis. NCBI lineage: Bacteria > Bacillati > Bacillota > Bacilli > Caryophanales > Bacillaceae > Virgibacillus > Virgibacillus ainsalahensis. The sequence goes on from NZ_AP043943.1 coordinate 3,072,607, forward strand.
ACAAATGTAGGCTCAGCTTTTCCCTTGCTTAGATTATAATCTCTTATTCTTCCTTTTGAGGAAACATAGTATACCAAGCCTTTATTTCCCCATTGGTATTCATTTTCAAATCGTTCCAGCATATACCCGAAGGAATTAGATGTTCCTTTATAGCCATGAACAAACACGGTTGGACTCCCTGTATAAAGCCCGGACTTTGTCTTATTCGGTATACTGAAAAGGCATATAGCCCCAACTAATAAGATGCAGGATGATGTCAGCACTACGATGTATTTCTTCTTCACAAAACTTCCCTCTCTTAATGAACTGCATATTGCTTCATTATAGCACTTTTTCCCACAGTATGTCTTCATTGTCAGGGAAATGATACAAACTTTATCGAATATCCTGGATCGGATGAAATACAGGTGTTCTTTCTTCAAATGTGGTCACATAATCGAAGCCAATTGCTTCTAGCAGCTCGAGTGACTCCGCAAAGTTATAAGCCAGTGTTGTTTCCACATGTGAGTCCGACCCGAGTGTTATAATTTCTCCACCAAGTTCTTTATATAATTTTAAAATATCAGTACTTGGCATTCCGCTTTCCAAGCCATAGCGAAAACCCGACGTGTTCAATTCTATTCCTTTACCATCTGGAATAATTTCCTTGAATATCTCCGTGATCAGATCATGGAAATCATTCATACTTTTTTCTTTTGTATATCGTTTTACTAAATCCAGATGTCCCAGCACATTGTAATTTTTATAGTTTTTTATACAATAAAGCAGCTCTTCATAATAAATTTGATACGCTTCATCGACTGTTTTATTTTTAAAAAAACTTCCAGAATGAAGGTCCTTTCTTTCTGTCGTATGCTTGGAACAGATGACAAAATCAACGGTTTCGCTATTCAGCAGATCGTTGTATCTATTTAGGAGATGTGGCTCCACGCCAACCTCAATCCCTTTTCTGACACGGATCTTTTCACCATATTTCTTCTGCATCTCTTTCATTTTCACATCGTATTGCTTCAGATCAAATTCAAAAACAATAGATGTATCCGGATAATCATAATCAACATGCTCCGTGAAGCAAATCTCTTTCAGTCCCAGGGAAATGGCCTGCTCTATTGTTTTTTCCATCGGAGTCTCACAATCTGCTGAAAAATCGCTATGTATATGATAATCAAACATAATAAATTCTCTCCTTTAGTATTGACTTTTTTCCTTATACTTATTAGAATACTATATAACTTTAATTAGATAAAGCAATAAAGCATTAAAGTTTAGTGGAAGGAGATTTTTCATGCAAAATTACATAATGAGCAGTGACAGAGATACAATCGTAGAGGATTTCCAAATTAGAGATAATTTGATTACAACATTAAAAAAACGTTTTTCGACATATGGATTTCAACAAGTACGGACATCTACCTTTGAATATTATGATTTATATAATTCTATTACCGGAACCGTAAATAAAGATGAGATGCTGAAAGTGATCGATGCTTCCGGTCGTGTATTAGTTCTCAGGCCCGATGTAACCATTCCAATCACAAGAATGGTAGCATCCAATGAAGATATTTCACCTGAAAACCTGCGATTATTTTATGTACTGGATGCTTTCCGTCAATCTTCTGACCAAGCAGACAAAAAAGAAAGTACACAGGCAGGCGTCGAGTACTTTGGGCAAAACATCCCGGAAAACAATGCAGAGGTCGCTATGCTGGCAATCCATACATTAAAAGATTTAGGTTTCACCAATTTCAAATTAGAAATCGGCCATGCCGGGTTCTTTAAGGAACTTATTAAACAAGCATCTATAACTCAACAGGAACTGGAACAATTACAAGCTCTGATTCAGTCAAAAAATTTAGCTGACATCAATCCCTTCCTTACTAAACTGGAAATAGATAATGACTTAAAATCAGCAATTCAGTCCATCCCTCTGCTTTACGGAAATCCAAATGATGTTATTGAGCAGGCGGAAAAAATCATTCGCAATGAAAATATGAAGCTACTTCTGCAATCACTTGTCGAGGTGTATGACGTAATGAAGAACTATGGAGTCGAGGATTCCATCGTATTTAATCTCGGATTAATAAATAATATGAATTATTATTCGGGAATTATTTTTCAAGGGTTTGTCGAAGACTTTGGAAAACCAGTGGTGATGGGAGGCAGATATGACCATCTCGGTGAACAGTTTGGTAAACCTATGCCGGCTATCGGTTTTGCATTTGACATTGATGATCTCCTGCTTGCCCGCAGACAGCAAAATCTTTCATTCCAGCAAAACACACAGGCAGATGCCATTATATTTTATGAAAAAGAAAAACAGGAAGATGCATTTAATGCAGGATATCAACTACGAAACAAAGGTTACCAAGTACTTACTTTCCGAACCGGTACAATGGCTGACGATGCAACTTTGGCAACAAACAAAATCTATTATCAGAATGGGCAAAACCTGCTGATTTCCCATGATAGAAGAGAGATATTCGTTCAGCTGGATGAGCTTGTTTCACTGTTACAGGATCGCAAAGGAGGAAACTAAGTGGATTATATAACATTGGCATTGGCTAAAGGCAGAACAGCAGAAAGCACGATTGCTCTATTGGAAAAAGCAGGTATCCAGTTTCCTGATTTCCACGAGAAAAGCAGAAAACTTATCTTTTACAATACGGAGAGAAACATTAAATTAATTACTGTAAAAGCTGTCGATGTGCCAACATATGTAGAAAAAGGGGCAGCTGATATTGGTATTGTAGGAAAAGATAATATTCTGGAAGCACAGGTGGATATATATGAAATGCTTGATCTGAAACTTGGAAAATGCAGATTTGTCGTTGCAGGTAAAGAGGGTCAGGAATTAAAGAGAAACCAAAAACTTACAATTGCATCAAAATATCCAAGCATTGCAAAAAGCCATTTCCAAAAATCAGGTCAGCCTATTGAAACCGTAAAACTAAATGGATCCGTAGAATTAGCGCCCCTCATCGGATTGGCGGATTATATTGTCGATATTGTTGAAACAGGAACAACCATTAAAGAAAACGGATTGGCAATTCTTGAGGAAATCGAGAATATCAGTACCCGGTTAATTGTTAATAAAGCAAGTTTTGCAACAAAATCAAATGCAATCAACCCATTTATAAATAAATTACAGTCTTCCCTGGAGTGATAATAATGAAAATAATAACAGCCGAACAATTCATCGAAGAAAAAAATAAGCTTTCTGAAGCACAAACAAATGATGAAAAACTCGACCAATCCGTTTTAGAGATTATTAGACATGTAAGAGAAACTGGCAATGAAGCAGTTTATCATTACACGAAAAAGTTTGATGGCGTCAAATTAGAGGACCTAATTGTTTCGGAACAGGAATTTGAAAATGCCAAGCAGCTGGTTTCTGAAGAATTTATTGAAGCGATTAAAAAAGCAAAAGCTAACATTTCAGCATTTCATGAAAACCAGCAGGAGCAATCATGGTTTATGAATAAAGAGGCCGGGGTCACGCTGGGACAAAAAGTAACGCCGCTAAAGAAGGCTGGAGTCTATATTCCAGGTGGAAAGGCTGCTTATCCTTCATCTGTCTTAATGAATGTCATACCTGCAAAAATAGCCGGTGTAGAATCGATAAACATTACTACACCACCACAGGAGGATGGCACAGTAAATCCATATGTTCTCGTGGCAGCCAAGATAGCTGGTGCTGATAGGGTTTATAAAGTTGGAGGCGCTCAAGCGATTGCCGCACTTGCCTATGGTACGGAGACAATTGAAAAAGTGGCAAAAATCGTAGGACCGGGAAATGCTTACGTTGCCAGAGCAAAAAAGTGGGTGTATGGCGATGTGGCCATTGATATGATTGCCGGCCCCAGTGAAATTTGTATTGTAGCAGATGAAACGGGAAAAGCCAGCTACATAGCTGCGGATCTGCTTTCACAGGCGGAACATGATGAATTAGCAAGTGCTATCTTCATTACAACAAGTGAACCATTGGCAAAAAAAGTTGCAGCGGAAATAAAAACACAAACAGCAAAGCTGGAAAGAAAAGATATTATAGAAAAATCATTGGAAAATAACGGAAAAATAATTATTACAAATCATTTAAACCAAGCGCTTGATGTTGTTAACATGATTGCTCCCGAACACCTGGAGCTAATGATTCAAAACCCGGCCGATAGTGTTCAACACATTAAAAATGCCGGCGCAATTTTCCTGGGAAACTATGCCCCTGAAGCATTAGGTGATTACTTTGCCGGGCCAAATCATACATTGCCTACAAGCGAGACAGCTGCTTTTTCATCCCCGCTTGGCGTTTATGATTTCGTCAAAAAATCAAGTATTATTCACTATTCCCAAGAAGCATTGCAGCAAGCTGCAGATTCAATTATAACACTTGCAAATACAGAAGGTTTAACAGGGCATGCCAATTCCATCCAAGTAAGAAAGGACGATCCAAATGCGTAATTACAAGATTCATAGAAAAACATCTGAAACAGAAATAGATTTGGAGCTTTCCATTGATGGTACAGGAAAGCCCGAAATTGATACAGGAACAGGTTTTTTTGACCATATGCTCACATTGATGACAAAGCATGGTTTATTGGATTTACAGGTGAAATGTAATGGTGACCTGGAAGTTGACCAACATCATTCCGTTGAAGATATCGGCATCGCATTCGGCCAGGCATTCAACAAAGCACTTGGAAAAAAAGAAGGTATCACCCGTTATGCAACGATTACAACACCAATGGATGAAGCGTTGTCCACCATTTCATTGGATATAAGCGGGCGTCCATACTTCGTCTACCATGTGGATGGGCTAAAAGATAAAGTAGGAGCTTTTGATACCGAATTAGTGGAAGAATTCTTTCAAGCTTTTGTGAGTAATGCCAAAATAACACTTCATATCAATCTAGCTTATGGGAAGAATTCACATCATATCATTGAATCGATTTTCAAAGGATTTGGACGTGCGCTCGATCTGGCAAGTCAAAAAAACCCCCGGATCCAGGGTGTGCCTTCAACTAAAGGAACCCTATAAAAAAGGAGCAAATGCAATGATTTCTATTATTGACTATGGAGCCGGCAATATCAAAAGCCTGCAATTCGCTCTAACTAAGCAGAACCTGGAATCACGTGTAACAACTAATCCTCAAACAATTCAGGACAGTGATGCGATTATACTACCGGGTGTCGGTGCTTTTAGCGATGCAATGGAAGCACTGCATCAATTGGGATTAATTGATGTGATTCAAAAAGAAGCAGCAACAGGGAAGCCCTTGCTCGGTATCTGCTTGGGAATGCAGTTATTTTACGGCAAGAGCTTTGAAGATGGTGAATGGAACGGACTTGGTCTGCTGGAAGGAGAAGTCAGCCGGATCCCGAGTTCCGTGAAAGTTCCACATATGGGCTGGAATACCATTACATATCATTCAAAGAGTCCTATATTAAACAAAATCGATGATGATGCCTATGTATATTTCGTTCATTCCTATATGGTTAGCAGCTATCAAAAACACACACTGACAGCCAGTAGTGAATACGGAGGAACTGTACCAGCCATCGTGCAACAGGATAATATAATTGGTATGCAGTTTCATCCGGAAAAAAGCGGTGTGACTGGATTACAACTATTACAAAATTTCGGGGAGATGATTTCATGATTCTGTTTCCGGCAATCGATATAAAAAATGGAAAATGTGTCCGACTTATACAAGGTGATTACAATAAAGAAAAAATCTATAGCGATTCACCTCCTGACACTGCAGTCAAATGGGAAAAGAAAGGTGCCCAGTTCCTTCATATCGTTGATTTAGATGGCGCCAAGACTGGTAATTCCATAAATAAATCAACAATTAAAGCAATCACAAAAAAGGCTGGCATCCCAATACAATTAGGTGGTGGAATCCGGTCTTTGCCAATCATTGAAGAATATATTACTGCAGGAATTGATCGTGTGATTATAGGAACTGCAGCAATTAATGATAAATCATTCTTACAGAAATCGGTAAAAAAGTATGGAGGGAAAATAGCAGTCTCCATTGATGCCCGAAACGGGTATGTGGCAACGGAAGGCTGGACGAAAAACAGTTCTGTCAAAGCTATCGACCTTGTCAAAGAACTCGAATCCATTGGTGTACAGACCATCGTTTATACGGATATTTTAAAAGATGGCATGTTGCAAGGACCAAATTTCAAAGAGTTACAGGCAATTAATGAAGCTACTTCTATGAATGTCATTGCCTCAGGTGGGGTTACGACAGCAGCAGACGTAAAAAAATTAACAGAATTAAACCTGTACGGGGCTATTATTGGAAAAGCTTTATATGATGGCACATTAACCTTTGAAGAATTAGTGGAGGGTGATAATTATGCTCGCTAAACGTATTACTCCCTGCCTTGATGTAGATAAAGGGCGTGTTGTAAAAGGGAAAAAATTCCAAAATATCCAGGATGTTGCAGATCCCGTTGACCTTGCCAAAAAGTATAATCAAGCTGGCGCAGACGAGCTTGTATTCTATGATATTACAGCTTCCAATGAAGATAGAAATATTTTTCTGGATGTTGTGGAAAATGTTGCAGCAGAAATTGCCATACCATTTACGGTTGGCGGGGGGATTCGTACATTGGAGGATATTCATAAGGTGCTGCGTGCCGGTGCAGATAAGGTATCGATAAACAGCGCTGCAGTGAACAATCCGAATCTCATTACAGAAGCAGCTTTAAAATTTGGTTCACAGTGTATTGTCTTTTCTATTGATGCAAAACAAACAGAGCGAGATCAATGGCATGTAGTTACAAACGGTGGAAGAAATGATACGGAGATTGACGCCATTGAATGGGCCAGGCGCGGAGAACGTCTCGGAGCTGGCGAAATTGTCGTCAATGCCATGGACGCAGATGGAGAAAAAGATGGCTACAATCTAGCATTAACTAAAGCAATTGCTGATTCCGTCAATATTCCAATCGTCGCCAGTGGCGGTGCGGGAACAAAAGAACATTTTTCAACCGTACTGCAAAGCGGGGGTGCAGATGCAGCTCTGGCAGCGTCCGTATTTCACTATGGTGAGATTCAGATACCCGAGTTAAAAGAGTTTTTAGCTGAGAAAGGTATCATTGTTAGGAGGGATAAATAATGGAAGTAAATATCGAGCAACTTTCATTTGATGAAAACGGACGTATACCTGCTATTGTACAGGATGCAGAAAACGGAAAAGTATTAACACTTGCTTATATGAATGAAACATCGATCATGAAGACGATCCAAACAAAGGAAACGTGGTTTTTCAGTCGCACACGTCAGGAGCTTTGGAATAAAGGAGAAACCTCCGGCAATAAGCAGCAGGTTAAAAAAATAACATTTGATTGTGATGCGGATGCACTGTTGATTCAGGTAAAACCACTGGGACCAGCATGCCACAAGGGGGAGGAATCCTGTTTCCATAACCTACTCTATCAAGAGGAAGAAGTAGCACAGGATGTTCTATACCAAGTTGCTGAAAAAATAAAAGAGCGAAAACAGAATCCCGTAGAAGGCGCTTATACAACCTATCTTTTCAATGAAGGCATTGATAAAATCCTGAAAAAAGTAGGCGAAGAAACGAGTGAAGTCATTATTGGAGCAAAAAATAATGATAAACAGGAGGTAACATGGGAAATTGCTGACCTCACCTATCATACACTTGTTCTGATGGAATTACTGGGTGTAACCATTAATGATATTCAAAAAGAATTACAAAAGAGACATATTCAAAAAGAAGAAAATTCAGGTGAGTAAACGTCGAATCAGGCAATGACGCTACAGCGTATGCGCTATTGCTGATAAGAGAATTTCCCCTGAAAGACAGTAAAAATGAGAAACAGCATTCCTATAACAGGGACGCTGTTTCTCATTACTAAATCGTTAAATCAATTTTTCTACTTCAGCCTGCTCTTGAAGCTCTTCTACTTTAGTCATCAGCTTTTCCTGTGTTTTGTTCATCTTAATCTGCTGTCGAATCTGTTCCTCTAGTTCTTCCATTTCACCGACTTCTTCTCCGCTTTGTTCTTTTAGTTGATTATAGAATTCTTCCACTTCTTTATCCGTAACTTCTACTTCAAGCTCTTGTTCCATATATTCTGTCGTAATTAAATCATCATTTAACTGGGATTTAAACTGGTCTTCCGTTATTTGAAGCTGATCCAGGACCGTTGTCAGCTGCTCGCCTGATTGTTCTTTAATCGAATCAAGCTCTGTCTGGACTTCCTCTTCAGATACTTCTATTCCTACTTTTTCTGCATCCTGCAAAATTAATTCCTGTTCGATAAGGAGGTTGACTGTTTGTTCTTTTATCTGATCCAGATTACTGATATCCTGGCCACTTTGCTGCATTGTAGTTTTCACTTGCATGTAAATCGGATTGTATTTATCCCCTTTTACTTCCTTACCATTTACGTTAACTACGGAAGCATCTTCCTCGATCTTTTCTTCATCCGTAACTTCAACTGGTTCCTGGGCTTGCTCAGAAGGGTTATTGGTTGTTTGATTTTCCTGTTCTTCCGCAGAATCATCTCCTCCACAAGCAGACAGAATCAGTGCTATACTTAGTGCTAATGCTAATATCAGTAATTTTTTCATTTGAATACACCCTCACTTCCCTTTCAATCTCCTTTAATTCAAACACATACGATCCATATATTTCAAGTGCCATATTTCGTAAAACCCTTTTTTATATGCGCCATCATAAGGTTTCTCCGCTTCTTTACATTTAAAAAACAATTTCCTGTATGCTAAACTTATTTCTGCCACAAATGATGCAGAAGAACAAAAGCTCAGGAAGCCTTGATTACCTATGGCATAGCTTTAACTAAGAACTCAACATGCGCATCCTTTGCTCATGAGGGGATTCTTACTTAAGATCTCAGGCGGGGTAGGCGCTGAAGCTGGACATGGCTGATAATCTAATATAAATATTTCATGCCAAAATTTTATACATTTGTATGAAAACAACTGCTATTAGAACGGGAAAAGCTATTCAATATAACCACTATGAAACAAGATTATGCCTTTTTCTGCTTGGCTCTTTTCGTAAATTTTGTTACTCTTTAACGTCGCAGTTGATATAAAAGACGAAGTAACTTTATCTTGATTTCGCTTCTTCCATTTCTTTTGAACCCGAGCTATCACAATCGCTTCGGCAGAATACTTCGCTTTCCGTGGGCACGGCTTCAGCCTCCTCAGAAGCAAAGAACGCTTCTTCAGGGGTCTTCAGACTCGTGCTATTCCCACAGGAGTCTACGTATTCTGCCTACGCTTGGAGTGGTGTTCTGATTATAGAAAGGATAAAGCTCATGGAATTTATGTTTTATGAACGTATTTTCTCTTACAAAAAGCTATTCTAAGCTGCTTAAAAAATGCGAGACTCCAACGGGAAAAGGAACAGTCTGAAGACCCCGCAGCGAGCGGTCTTTGCGAGTGAGGAGGCTGAAGCGTTCCCCGTGGAAAGCGAGTATTTTTTAAGCAGCGCTGTATTAGCACCTATTTTGTAAGGGGTGAGAGGAAATCATTGTTAAGTTACTTCGTCTTTTATATCTTTTGTGCCAAAGTAACAAGTCTTTTGATGGGACGAGTAATCGCAGTCCCAATCTTTTTGAAGAGCCTTCTGGTTAAATTAGCTGTTTTCATAATAATAGTGGCTACATGCTATACGCCGCCATGTTGGCTTCTTAACTGCTAAAAAAGGCAATCCCCAAAATTAGAGGATTGCCTTCGATTGCACAAATTTAGTTCAAACTTGCCTCGATTTCATTAATCATTTCACTAACGGAAACAAGACCACCGCCAGATAAGTACCAGAAATCTGGATCAAGGTAATAAATATTATCATTTTCATATGCTTTTGTATTCTTCACTAAGTCATTTTCCACGAGCTGCTTTGCAGAAGTTTCTCCGCCTACTGCAGCTGTTCTGTCAATAACATATAGACGATCAGCATCCTGTTCAACGACATATTCAAATGTAACATTCATTCCATGTGTCGACGCATCAATACCTTCATCTGCTGCAGGTACACCAAACACATCATGTATCAACCCAAATCTGGAACTTGGACCATACGCACTGATTTTATCATCATTTGCCAATATAATCAGAGCGTTCTCATCGCTGTTGGAAGTTTTTTCGTTTAATTCAGCAATGGATTCTTCAATCGCTGCCAGTTCTTCTTCCACTTCTGCTTCCTTGCCGAAAATTTCTCCAGTTTTCATCATATTTTCTTTAAATGATTCCATATATCTTGTGTTATCAACCCCAAGATGTACAGTTGGAGCAATTTCTTCCAGTTGGTCATATACGTTTGCCTGACGTCCGGAAATAATAATCACATCCGGATCCATTTCAGCAATTTTTTCAAAGTCTGGTTCTTTTAAGCTTCCGATATTTTCATATTCATCACTATCATAATGGTCCAGATATGATGGAAGACTCCCTTTTGCGACGCCTGCAACATCAACATCCAGTTTATCCAGCGTGTCCAATATTCCATAGTCAAAAACGACTACTTTTTCCGGATTTTTCGGTACCGTTGTTTCACCAAGCTCATGCTCTATCGTGATGGACTCACCAGCTTCAGCACTCGTTCCTTCACCACTCTCGTCTGTTCCACATGCAGTAATAACAACAAGCAGTACACTCATTGTCAGTAAAAGGTAAACCTTCTTCATCTATAAAACTCCTTTGTTATTAAAATTTATATTTAAAATAACGAATGCTGCAATCTAATTATTGGATGGATTATCACGTATTACTGCCAAAAAGGTATATATTGATTTTTTCAATCAGCAAATGGGCTGTCCTGAAAAAATCCCGTGTGGCATGAGCGCTCATGCCACATATATTTTATTGATATGTTTTCTCTTTATATTTATAGTAACCTTGATTTTTTAGCCAGGACTTTAGCAATAAGAAAATTTTACATTTCTTAACTCCTGAGCAAAACTATTTACCCAATTGATAAAATAAGGTAAACTTGAAAGTGGTAGGGCTCCTTTATAATGGATTTGACCAACACACGTCATCCCATTATAAGGGGCTTTTTTTTGCCGGTATAAGGAAATTCGGGACTTTCCACCATTGACTTTTGGTGAAAAGCCCGGATTTATTATACTGATTCTTTTTGGCTTTCATATGAATTACCTATATCCATTTTTATCATGCAGCAACCGCTATTAAAAAACTTGTTTTTTGCTTTCATTGTGCTTGCACAGAATGAAATTTTTATCTTTTATTAACTGCTTAGAAATACACACAAATTCGTCTGTCATCAATTTCCTTAATATCAATATCCATGTCATAAATATCTTTTAGGACACATTTATCAATAACATCACATGCGCGACCCTGCTTCACTATTTTCCCATCCTTTAATGCAACAATGTTATCAGAGTAACAGGAAGCAAAATTGATATCGTGAATGACAATGACAATTGTTTTGCCCATTTCATTCACAAGCCTGCGCAACGTTTTCATAATTTGGACAGAGTGACGCATATCCAAATTGTTCAGTGGCTCGTCAAGCAGAATATATTCTGTGTCCTGTGCAATTACCATGGCAATATGGGCACGCTGGCGTTGACCGCCACTAAGTTCATCTAAGTATTTATCCTGCATATCCCTAAGTTCCATATAATCAATTGCCTCTTCTACTTTTTCCCAGTCCTCTTTTTTCAGTCTTCCCTGTGAATATGGAAAGCGGCCAAAAGATACGAGTTCGCGAACGGTTAGTTTAAGGTTGATTGCATTTGATTGCTTTAATATAGAGATTTTCTTGGCAAGCTCATTGTTTTTCGCCTGCAGAATATCTTCCCCGTCAATCGTAATTGCCCCATCATCTTTTGCAATAAGACGGCTAACCATCGAGATTAATGTACTTTTCCCTGCACCATTCGGACCAATAAATGAAGTAATTGTTCCTTTTTCTATTTCCACGGATACATCATCAATGACCTTTTTTTGGTTATACGATTTAAATACACGTTTAATATCTACCATGATTTATTCTCCTTTAACAAAAGATATATGAAATAGACACCACCGACAAAGTTAATAATCACACTGATTGTTGTTTCAAATGTAAAGATTTCTTCTACAATAAATTGTCCGCCAAGCAGTGCGATGATACTGATTAATACGGATCCTATAATAACGTAAAAATGACGATACGTTTTCAGAAATTCATATGCCACATTTACTACCAATAATCCAAGGAATGTGATTGGTCCGATTAACGCCGTAGCGATGGAAATTAGAACTGCTACAATAATTAATAACTGTTTTACAACCACATTATAAGGAACACCTAAATTTATCGCATGATCCTTACCAAGCCCCAAAACGTCCATGTATTTATAAAAACGCGTAAAATACAATAACACTAAAATGGTAAGGCCGGCAGACAAGTAGACAAGGTTTGTATTGACATTATTGACACTTGCAAACATACGGTCCTGAACCATCGTAAACTCATTCGGATCAATCAGTACTTGCATGAAATCTGTGAAGCTTCCAAAGAATGTTCCCAAAATCATTCCAATTAATAATAGAAAATAGATGTTATTCTTTTCGCCCTTGAAAAGAAGACGGTAGAGTACTAGAGAAAATAACATCATAATTCCAATCGAAATTAAGTAATTAATTTGACTGTTCATCATAATGAGCGAATTTGCACCGGCAACAAAGATGATGAATGTTTGCAGTAATTGATAAAGTGAATCAAGCCCCATAACACTCGGTGTTAAAATCCGGTTATTCGTTATTGTCATGAAGATTACAGTCGCCACGGCAATTGCTCCACCTGTCAAGACGATGGCTGCTACTCTGATTAGCCTTCTTGGCAAGAGATATCCAATATTGCCACTTAAGTCATAGAAAACATATAGAAGTGCTAGTAGTGTTGCGATTACGGCAAGGATAATTATTTTTTTCTTATAATCCATATTTCTTTCTCCTTAACAGCAGATAGATGAATATCCCACTACCTATCACCCCAACGGTTAAGCTGATTGGAATTTCATATGGATAGATTATAACTCTGCCGATGATATCGCAAAATAATACAAATACTGCACCTAGCAATGCGGTATGTATCAATGTTTTCTTCAAGTGATCCCCCTGATAGATTGTAACGATATTTGGAATGATCAGACCCAGAAATGGAATCACACCAACTGATAACACAACAGAAGCTGTTGCAAGTGCCGTGATCATTAACCCAAGATTAACGATCTGGCGGTAGTTCAGCCCTAAGTTTTTGGAGAAGTCTTCTCCCATTCCTGCAATCGTAAACTTATTCGCATAAATATAGGCTAATATAAGAATCGGGACACTAATAAACATTATTTCATAATTTCCGCTCATGATCATCGAAAAATCGCCTTGCATCCATGACGACATATTTTGAATGAGATCATTTTGGTAAGCGAAAAATGTAGAAACAGAACTGATAATATTACCAAACATTAATCCAATTAGCGGGATGAATATAGCATCTTTAAATTTGATTTTCTCCAGTATCTTCATAAACAGGAATGTACCCAAGAGTGCAAACGCAAAGGATACAATCATTTTTTGAAATGGACTGGCCGCTGTAAATACCATCATGGAAACAAGAATTCCCAATCGGGCGGAGTCCAATGTTCCGGCAGTTGTTGGTGAAACAAACTTGTTCCTGCTCAACTGCTGCATAATCAGACCACATATACTCATGCTCGCTCCCGCAATTATTATACTTATCAGCCTTGGTATCCTGCTGACAAACAGTATTTGTGCCTGACTCTCAGTTAAACTGAATAAATCAAATGGTGAAACATTTGAAACTCCGATAAACACAGATCCAACCGAGAGTATAATAAGCGTTAATATTAAGTATCTTATTTTCATAGAACGACCTTCTCTTAGAAAAACTTCCCCAGCCAAACGGCTGTTCCAATGTTTTCTATTACTCCCCATTTAAATTTAATAACCAGGTTATTAATAATAATTATCAACTTTAAATAATTCTAATTAAGAATGATATTCATTATCAATTAGATTATTAACTACAGTATATCATATTAAGCCTTTAGGTCAATAACGATTCAAGTTATTGTTACAATAACTTTTACTTCATTAAAGCGAAAAAACCGCCAGATGAGAACACCATCCCTCATCTGGCGGTTTTTATAGTAGTTATTCTGTTTCACAGCCTTCATCTGTACAGTAGGTTGTCTCAGATTTTTTGGTGTTTAAGGATTGTAAAACAGGCTTTTCATTTTCTTCTTGCCAAACTTTCTCAAAAACTTCTGTAAACACATCTTCTGGTTGAGCACCAGAAACTGCGTACTTTTCATTGAATACAAAAAATGGAACACCCTGCACTCCTATTTGACGCGCTTGTTCTTCGTCAGCCCGGACATGATTCACGTAACCATTTGCTTTTAGTAATGCAGTTACTGCATCCCCATCAAGTCCAACCTCTTCAGCAAGTTCGATTAGTGTTGCATAATCACTGATCAGCTTTGATTCAGTAAAATAAGCATGCAACAGTCGTTCGGTCATTTCTTGTCCTTTACCCTGTTCCTCTGCATATTTTGCAACACGATGAGCATCAAATGTATTTGTATGCTGCATTGTATCGAATTTATAGGTTAATCCAAGCTCAGCAGCCTGCTTCCCTACCTGTTCGTTCATATCTTTCGCCTGTTCAATAGACATTCCCTTTTTATTGGCAAAGTATTCATAGATATTCTGTCCAGCTTTCGCTTCAGCATCCGGATCAAGTTCATAGCTTTTGTATTCTAATGTTACATCTGCTTTATGTGTAAAATTCTCTAATGCATTTTCCAGTCTTCTTTTTCCCATATAACAAAATGGGCATACAAAATCAGACCACACTTCAATTTTCATAACATCCACCTCATTTCTGAAATATTGTATCATAGCATGAATAATTCATTAAATAATGTGCTCTAGGATAGTAATGACCACCCCAGTTGGGGTAGTCATCACTATCCTTCATTCTAATAGGCTGTTTTTTCTTGAACAGAGCCATCCTGCTTATAAATTGTTAATGAAGTTCCTTTGTTTCTTGCAATTTCCCGGGCACGTTCCACTGCGTCATCTTTGCGTGCAAAAACTTCACTCGGACGCTTGGCATTACTTAATTGGACTGCCCATCCTTCATCATGGGTGACAACCTGTTCGCCTTCCTTCAGTCTTTCCGGATTATTCTCATACTTCTTTCCTTCTTCCGACCGTTGCGTCGGTTTCCCACTCTCGCCGTATTGATTAATTTCACCACTGCTTGCATTTTCACGCCATTCCTTCGCCTGTTCAATTGCAATTGGAATGGCTCTTCCTTCTTCATAACCTTCATCAACCATTGAATTTGCTATATCAATTGCTTTTTTCTTCGTAACATCATTTAAGTTTTTCATGGATGACGGGTAGTCATTTAAAGTCCAAGGCATGCAATATTCCTCCTTCAACAATTTCATTTATATATATAATACCCACCAAACGATGGTAAAACTTTCTTAGTGTATGAAAGGTTTCAAACATGTTTTCAGGTGAAAATAAAAAGTAATAAAAAAACAGCTAAAGCAATAAAGCCTTAGCTGTTTTCCTCCAATAATGATCTTCCCATAATACTGACACGATTTGTATTTTTCAATTCATTCAGTGTTTTGACACCAATACCAAGCATTACCATTTTCAATTCAAGTTCGATTTGTTCCATTGTTTTCACAACAGCTTCTTCAGACTCTGTTGCAGCTTGCAGCAATTGACGGGCAAATCCTATAACATCTGCCCCAATTGTAATTGCCTTCGCTGCATCTACTCCCGTCTTCATTCCACCACTAGCTACAAGCGGAACATCAGGTAATTTCCCGCGGACAGAAACGAGACAGTCCTTCGTTGGCAATCCCCAATCATTAAATGCTTCAGCAGCAGCCTTTTTTAGAGGGTCCAGTGAGCGCAATTTCTCCACCTGACTCCAGGAAGTCCCGCCAGCACCTGCAACATCAATATAGGAAATTCCAGCATTGTATAATTTTTCGGCTACTGTTCCATCAATGCCAAAACCGACTTCTTTTGCACCAATTGGAACACTGGAAGCCTTTGTGATTTTTTCTATTTTTGGCAAAAGATTTTCAAAGTTTAAATCTCCGCCGTCCTGCACAGCTTCCTGAAGACTATTGAAATGAAGAACGAGCGAATCTGCTTCTGTCTTATCAATAATCCGCTGCGCTTCTTCCACCCCATAGCCATAATTTAATTGAACCGCTCCCAGGTTCGCAATTAAAGGTACTGTTGGTGCTTGCTTACGGATCAGAAAAGAATCTTCATGCGCACTGCTCTCAAGCAAGGCCCTCGTTGATCCCAAGGCAACAGCCCATCCCATTTTTTCTGCAGCTAGTGCCAGATTCTGATTAATGCTTGTTGCCAGTTCTGAACCACCTGTCATGGAACTCACGAGAAACGGCGCATTTAATTTCTTATTTAAAAAACTGGTACTCAAATCTATATTATCAAAATTAATCTCCGGTAATGCATTATGTATAAATGAAATTCCTTCCAGCCCGGTTGATTTATTGATTCCTTCAACATTTTCGGTTAAACAAAGACGTATATGTTCTGTTTTCCGCTGATTAATTCTTTGCTCCATTTGAAATGGCTCCCTTCTTTGTTTAATCATAACAGTGTAGCCTTTATCATACCAATAATTCAGGAAAAAGTAATGGAAGAAATGCTGATTTTTAAAACGCTGAAAACAAAAGATCTGGTCAACCCTTGAATACCGTACGACAAGAAGAAACTCGACAGGATTGACCTCGAGAGGATAGTCACCCAGAGTGGGACGTGACATTTACTGAGAATGAAAACAACTGTTATTAGAACGGGAAAAATTATGCAGTATAACCACCACGAACCCAAGATTATACCTTTTTCCGGTTGGCTCTCTTAGTAAAATTTTGTTGCCCTTTAACGTCGCATTTGATATATAAGACGACGTAACTGCTATGTCGATTTCCGCGGGCAACGCTTCAGCTTCCTCGGAAGCAAAAACCACTTCCTGCGGGATCTTCAGCTGTTGCTTTTCCCGCAGGAGTCAACGGTCCTCCGCTCCAATCAACTATTTTAAAAGTGCATTACTATGTTTATTATATAATTAAGCAATTTTAAGTGTTTAGATGAAGTTGCCATGCACATATCAGCGAAGGAAATACACGGAGCCTCCTGCGGGAACAGTGGCCAGAGTGAGACCCCGCAGAACGGAGTTCGAGGAGGCTCACGGGTCACCCGCGGAAAGCGTAGTGTATTTCCGTAGCGAGTAATCGCACCAACCATAATTTCAAGTTACTTCGTCTTTTATATCTTTTGTGTCAAAAGCAACAGATCTTTTGGTGGGGCGAGTAATCGCAGGCCCAATTTTTTAGAGAATAGCTTCTGGTTACATTAGCTGTTTTTATTAAAGATGCTCTTAGTCGCCATGTTGGTTTCCTAACTGTTTTTTAAAAAAAATCGGTTTTTCACCAAACCTTAGCCCGAACCGATGTAATAAAAAAAATTATGCTTTCTCAACGACGAATAGAATTACTTGTTTAAATGCTTAAAAGATGGTATAGATTGACGTAAACAAAAAATATCCATGGAGGGGAATCTTTTGAAACAGCAGGCCAAAAAATTTGCGGAAAAGGCACATGAGGGACAGAAAAGGAAATGCTCCAATGTACCTTATATCACCCACCCGACTCGGGTCGCCAAAAGACTTGAAAAATATAACTTCTCTGATGAACTCATCTGCGCGGGCTACCTGCATGATGTGGTCGAAGATACCCCTTACGAATTAGAGGATATCAAAGCGATGTTTGGCAGGAGAGTGGCTGAATTGGTCTCTGGCCACACAGAAGATAAATCAAAATCGTGGCAGGAAAGAAAACAGCATACCATAAATACAATCAAGGATGCCGAAAAGGAAATAAAGTATCTGATTGTTGCAGATAAATTAGACAATCTCCTCGGCCTGGAAAAGGATCTTGCTGAACAAGGCGATATCGTATGGCAACATTTTAATGCAGGGTTTGAAAAACAAAAATGGTATAACGAATCTGTTGCTGCCAATATGGCTATTGGCTTGGACGATACGGAAATACCTCGTTATTTCCATGACTACAAAGCTGCTGTTGAGCGGGTTTTTGGGTAATTCGCTAATCTGCTACCACTCTGTAAAAGGAAGCTTTTGATTATTATACCTTTTTCTGATGCTTATATTTTTTCCCTTGCTTTTTGATAGCCGTGTTTCTTAACGTTATACTTTCTGCAACAATGATTCACCACTTGTGGCAACATTCCAGACAATTTCGCCACATTGCTCATCGTGGTCAATACTCACCTTAAAATCATGTTTGCAGTAAAAATAATTTAACCGATTAACATGATTATAGTCTCTTTTAGCGATATCTCCAGTAATATACTGAACATTCTCTTCTCGCGCAACCTCTTTTAAATGTTTCATTAAAACAGAGCCGTATCCTTTATTTTCCTTACCTTTAATATCAGCAATATGAATCGTATGCTGATCTTTATATTGTGCTTGAATCGCAGAGTCCCAAGCTCCACGATAAGGTTTTGCGCAATCATGAAGCATGATTTGAAAGGTCTCTTTCCCGCGGTCGGCAAAGATTACAACCCAGTTAGCATCCCTTGCCTGGTCAATACTGATAATTTCAGATCTTTTAGCGATTTCTTTAATATTGTTTTGCATACGGAAAAGCTGGATTTCCAATGTATCCAGTTCCTGTTTTAATTCATCTTTATTTTTTTCTTTCTCCAGAAAAGCTGAGTAAACCATGTAAATCACCTGTAGAAATATATTGTATGTTGACACACACACAATTTGGTATTTTACTAGATACACCAGCCTGATTACAAGGGGTAAAAAGAAAAAAGCTGCCCCCTTTTGGTAAGTGGTTCACTTTTGATGGAGATAAACTGAATTAACAAGTTGAATAGCATACCAAATCACATCGTGATTGGTATGCTATTCTTATTGCTAAGTTGAAGTCTAATTGTAAAAGAGAAATGAAGGATATTAATCTATTAAGACCGAATAAGAGTTTCTCTTCTGCTTTGGGTCGTTCTTCAATCCGATAAATAATCGGATAACGGCTTCGCCTCTGTGCTAGGGCATCCATTACTTAGCTGCCAGAAAACAATCCTTTGTATGATCATTCACCATTCCTGTTGCCTGCATAAATGCATAACAAATCGTCGGACCGACAAATTTGAACCCGCGTTTTTTTAAATCCTTGCTCATTTGCTCTGATTCCTTCGTCAAAGCCGGCACTTGTCCGTGGGTCTCCCAGTCATTTAAAATCGGCTCTCCATCTACAAATTGCCAAATATACCTGTCAAAACTTCCGAATTCCTCCTGCACCTTTAGAAAGCTTTGCGCATTTGTAATAACGGAGCGGATTTTAAGTTTATTGCGTATAATCCCTTCATTTTGCAAAAGTTCTTCTATCTTCTGCTCCCCGTATGCACTGACAGCAACTGGATCAAAATAATCAAAAGCCTCACGATAGTTTTCACGTCTTTTAAGTATTGTTATCCAACTCAATCCAGCTTGAGCTCCCTCCAGGGACAGCATTTCAAATAGCATACGATCATCATGGGTTGCCCGGCCCCATTCATGATCATGATATTTTATATATATTGGGTCTTCTGTGACCCATTCACAACGTTTTATACCCATCCGCTAAGCTTCTTTCTTCTCCACTTTATTTTCTTCATAGGAAATCCAATCACTGAAACTGCCTGGGTACAGTTTCACATTGGTATAACCAGCGGCTTTTAATGCCAGTACATTCGGGCATGCTGATATACCTGATCCGCAAGAAACAATAATTTCACGTTCTTTTGGTATAGATGCAAAGTGTTCCTGAAGCTCTCCGTTCTTTTTCCATACCCCATCTTTTGTCAAGACATCCTTCCAGAAGAAGTTTTTAGCTCCTGGTATGTGTCCGGCTTTTACGTACATTGGTTCCGACTTTCCTAAATACCTTTCCTTTGAACGGGAATCGATTAACATTGCCTCGTCTTTTTCCAGCTTTTCTTTCACTTCTTCTATGTCAGCAACCTGGTTGTTTCGGAAAATGGGCTGAAAATTCTTTGCCTCCAATTCCGGGATCCTGTCGGTAACTTCATTCCCTTCTGTAATCCAACGTGTATAGCCCCCATCCAAGATGTATACTTTTTCATGCCCTAAGTAATCGAGGAGCCACCATAATCTTGCCCCATACATATCGTTTGCCTGATCATAGATAACAACCGTTGTTTCATGATTAATACCAATATTACCAACCTTCGCTGCAAACATTTCCATATCCGGCAGTGGATGATTTCCACCATGTTTTTCTGCCTTACCTGATAAGTCCTTTTCTAAATCCATATAAACCGCACCTGGAAGATGACTTTCCAGGTACATTTTTCTTCCAGCATCCGGATCGGTAAGTTCAAATCTCACATCCACAATTACAGTATTATCCTGGTTATTTTCCAGGCGATTTTTCAATCGGTTCACACTGATTAAATAAGACATGTTATCCCTCCAGTAATTTATTCATCACATACGCTTCGAGCGAATTAGCATCCATAAAGAAATCTCTTTTGCTATCTTCTATTTTGAACTTGTTTTTATATATAAAATTATGCCTGCTTTATTTTCTGTTATTACTGACAATTCTAACCGATGCAATACAATATGCAAAGCCCATCGTTTTAATTTATATATATTCATTAATATTGGTTTTTTTCCTATTAAATTATTTCGTGACTCGATATAGTTTGTGATACGATATGAAAGGAACGAAGGGAGAGATTACAAGATGAAAAACGATATAATCAGACGTTTTACTACATACGCAAAAATCGATACACAATCCAATGGAGATTTTGATACCACTCCTACTACCGACGGCCAGTTTGAATTGGCAAATTTACTGATAGATGAATTAAAGGAAATCGGGATGGAAGATGCTGTAGTTGATGATCATGGATACGTCATGGCAACACTGCCTTCCAACACAGAAAAAAATGTCCCGACCATCGGTTTCATGGCCCATTTGGATACGGCTACTGACTTCACCGGTAATAATGTAAACCCGCAAATTATTGAAAACTTTGACGGGAATGATCTGACACTGAATAAAGAGTTAGATGTTGTCTTGTCTGCGAAGGATTTCCCTGAGCTTCCAGGCTACAAAGGACATACATTAATTACAACAGATGGAACAACCCTACTCGGGGCAGACAATAAAGCAGGAATTGCAGAAATTATGACAGCAATGGATTATTTAATCAAACACCCGGAAATCAAGCATGGAAAAGTACGTGTTGCATTTACACCTGATGAGGAAATTGGTCGCGGCCCCCATAAATTTGATGTGGAACGATTTGATGCAAAATATGCCTATACCGTTGATGGCGGCCCATTGGGTGAGTTACAATATGAAAGTTTCAATGCCGCTGTAGCCAGGGTTACATTTAAAGGCAACAGTGTGCACCCAGGCACTGCAAAGAACAAAATGGTTAACGCCGGGAAAATGGCAGCAGAATTCATCGGAAAATTCCCGGAGCAGGAAGCACCGGAACATACCGAGAAATACGAAGGTTTCTATCATTTAATCTCGGTTAATGGGGATGTGGAAAGCACACAGGCTATTTATATCATCCGGGATTTTGACAAAGAAAACTTCCTGTCGAGAAAAGAGAACGTCGAAAAATTCGTAAATGAAATGACTGAAAAGTACGGAGAGAACAGTGTCCAGTTGGAGATGCAGGATCAATACTATAACATGCGGGAAAAAATTGAACCGGTAAAAGAAATCGTGGATATTGCCCAACAGGCGATGGAAAAACTGCATATCGAAGCAGTGATTAAGCCGGTACGCGGTGGCACAGATGGATCCCAGCTCTCCTATAAAGGATTGCCGACACCCAACCTCTTCACAGGAGGAGAAAATTTCCACGGAAAATTTGAATATATTTCAGTAGACAATATGGAAAAGGCAACAAATGTAATTGTAGAGATTTGTAAGTTGCTGGAAGCAAAATAATCATTTTGAAAACACATAAAGACCGCAGAGGAAAATATACTCGCTTCCACCGAACGAACTTATTGCTTCCCTGAACAATTCTATGAGAAAATGTTAATCGGTTTGTCATAAATGTGTATAATTTACAGGGAGCGAATCATTATGTCTAAAAAGAGAATACGAGTAAGCTTTGCAATGGTAATGCTACTATTTTTTATAACAGCATGCTCCACCGAAAATACAGATGAAAAGGATCCTCAGGATGCGAGCAGTGACGCAACATCTGAGCTATCAGGTTCATCTGAGTCAGAAACAGATAAAACTGCTATAACATTCCCTGAAGCAGAATTACAAAAACTGGATGAGGGAGAAAATGTTCAACATCTGCAGGAGGCTTTAAATGAAATTGGTTACTCCATTCCAATAGATGGAACCTTTGGCGAGGCAACAACATGGGCAGTAACGGATTTTCAATTTCAGCATGAAGACCTATTGGCACTTGGTGTATACAAACAGGATACAAAAATCGCCATGGATGAAGTTCTTTCAACAGCTAATGAAATAGAACCAGGGGCCGGGATTCCCCAAGATGTTGAAGTAAGTACAACAGAATCCGGCACACCCGTCCTGGCAAATCCTTACGACCAACTTTCATTAGTGAATAAAAGCCATGCATTGCCTGCTGATTACATGCCTGAGGACATGGTCATTCCAGATGTGAAATTCCCTTTTACCGAGGAATTACCAAAGAAACAGATGCGTAAAGTTGCAGCAGATGCACTGGAAGAAATGTTTCAGGAAGCAGAAGAAGAGGGACTTGTTCTGTTTGCACAATCTGGTTATCGTTCTTATGAAAGACAGGAAATCCTTTTTGCTTCTTATGTAGACCAACATGGTGAAAAAGCGGCTAATACATTCAGTGCACGTCCCGGAGAAAGCGAGCATCAAACAGGCTTAACCATGGATGTAACAAGCGCTGATATCAATTACCAATTAAACACTAATTTCGGTGATACGGATGAGGGGAAATGGGTTAAAGAAAATGCAGCAACATTCGGATTCATAATAAGATACCCAGAGGGGAAAGAAGAAATAACAGAGTACCAGTATGAACCTTGGCATCTACGTTATGTCGGAGAAAAAGCTGCCAATGAAATCATGTCACAGGGCATTACATTCGAAAAGTATCTGGGAGCAATCTAAATTCTAAAAACCTGTTCAATTTGAGCAGGTTTTTTTAGGCAGTTAAGAAACCAACATGGCGACTAAGAGCATGCCGCCTGTTTTCTAAAAGATCTGGGGCTGCGATTACTCGTCCCATCAAAAGATCTGGGACTGCGATTACTCGTCCCATCAAAAGATCTGGGACTGCGATTACTCGTCCCATCAAAAGATCTGTTGCTTTTGACACAATAGATATAAATAACGAAGTAACTTGAAATTATGGTTGGTGCTTTTTAACCGCTGCGGAAATATACTACGCTTTCCGCGGGTGACCCGTGAGCCTCCTCGAACTCCGTTCTGCGGGGTCTCACTCTGGCCACTGTTCCCGCAGGAGTCTCCGTATATTTCCTTCGCTGATATGTGCATTACAACTTCATTAAGCACTTATGTGATCGTTGATTGGAGCGGAGGACCGTTGACTCCAGCAGGAACAGCACGAGCTGAAGACCCCGCAGCGGTGATTTTCCGCGAGGAGGCTGAAGCCGTGCCCTAAGGTGCGCAACGGTCCGCAGCGGAAATCAACCCAGCAGTTACTTCGTCTTTTATATCAACTGTGACGTTAAAGTGCCAACCAGAAAAACGTATAATATTGATTCTGGTAGTTATACTGAATGATTTTTCCGGTTCTATTAATAACAGTTATTTTCATACAAAGTTTAAACGATCACACTGCATCATTCCGGGCTAAGTTTCTCATGATATAAGTTTAGCTCGGAAGCGAAGTTTTCTAACGTTTCAATAATGCTAATCCGGGTATAATAAAATACATAACATGTTCGATATATCTAGGGTGAATTAATATGTTTGGTTTATTAGATTTATTTTCATTAATCTTATCTATCTTTATCATTTTTCCGATTGTATCGATTATACGTGAATCGGGTTTTTTTATTGCTTGTAAACTTCTTGGAGCGAAAGATGTAAAAATAACCATTGGTTCCGGTCCACATCTATGGAATTTTTCAATTTATGAAATAAGAAAATATTTTTTCATGTATAGCTGGTGTTCCTATGATGAACTTAGAAATGACACCAAACTGGGACACATTTTACTCTACTCTTCTCCTTTATTAGCCAATTTGATTGTAGCACTTACAATTAACTTTTTACTTGCTAATGGCATGTTGGGAATGGAAGAGTTCTGGAACAGGTTTATCTTTTATACATTTTACTTTATTCTAATGGATGCAGTGCCACTGTATTATCCGGATGGTCAGCCAAGTGTTGGCAGAGTATTGTATGACCTGATTCGTTATGGAAAACGCAGTGACTTTGAAAGAAGTGATCCTCAAATGGATGTTTCCACAGATGAGTTTGAGGATGAAAAGAAGAAGAAAGATAAAAAATAATTAATCTGGAGTGAAAGGCGCACGTTTATAACTGTGTCTTTTTTCATTAAAATTATTCATTATGTACACCTGCCTTATAATTGCATGTACATGTACAGAGGGCAGGATTGCCAGTCGAGGGGGATATTAGAGGTTAATATAGGAATATCTGTTATTACCCGTTTCATTTTCTTCCTTTTCAATTTGTATGTCCAGCGCCCGAATCCGCTCAATTGCTACATGGTCTTCGATTGATTTATAATGATGGTTTCCGCCTGTTTCCTCATCAGCCTCATCTGCAAGTGTCACAACCTGTTGCAATGGTTTTAACTTCAGTTCGCCTTCAGGTAAATAGGAATCCGTATGAAGCAAAATCGCTACTGCAATTTCCTTTGCGGTCTGACGGTCCTCACCAATTCGAATCAATAGCTTATGTGCGCGGCTGGCCCCTTTGATTGCATGGATATCATTTTCCTTATAAAGCTCATAATCCCATTCCCCATCACGGTACCAGGTGTAATGGCCAACATCATGCAGAAGTGCCGCTTTAACAGCCGAATCCGGATTAACCTCGAACTTTCTGGCAAATATATAAGCATACTCGGCTACTGCAATTGCATGTGCCACACCGGACCGCTTTAGATACTTTTGTGTAATTGGATGTGTAAATATCTGTTCCAGGGTCACTCTTTTCATTAAAATCCTCTCCTTTCCTAAATTTTTATGACTATATCATGAAAAAGGTATTTTTGCAATAATAGATTGCCTATTTTCACTAACTTTAAACATAAGATATAGTTTCCTGTATGGATGGTATCATCACCGCAATCATTGCAGGCCTGCTGAAAAGAAAAATTTAACATGAATTATAGCGCATCACCAAAGCGATGCGCTCATTTTTGTCTAAAAAGGTTTTAGGATCATCAGTGCAATTACCACAAGAAAAATCACATTTTCAATCCGTTCATAAAAAAACAGATCTTTGGATAGTGTATAATATTCGGGTGGAATCTCTTCCCCTTCATAATTTTTTAGCAATGCTTTAATTGGTTTGGAACGCGGCGACAAGATGAATGGTCCAAAAGCTAAAGCGATAAGAAACAGTACCAGGCTAGTAATGTACCACCCTTGTGTGAATAAATATGTATTGATAAAACCCATCCACAAACCAGTAATTAATAGCAGTGTCCCACCAACCATTGTAAAAATATGCAGCCGGGTACGAATAACATACGCATGCTTCAATTCCAACATCTTCGTTGCTTTAGTCACTATATAAATCATTACGAAACCCGGCCCCATCCCAATTATTGCAGAAAAAATATGAATAAATACGAGCAGTTCATAAAATGACATGGTGCATGCCTCCTGAAAATAGATACAAATCAATCATACACCAACGAGCCTTTCAGTTTGTGACATATCGCACACTAATTGAAGGATTTACAACAGATTTGTGAATCCATATACTAATTACCGACATAGCGGTCTAAAATCATATCAACACTTGGACCATACGCCTCTCCAAACATATTTAAATGAACAAGAAGATAATAAAGCTGGTACAGTGGCTTTACTTCCTCATAATTTTCATCGAGAGGAAATTGCGTTTCATAGGCCTGATAAAATGCACTCGAAAATCCACCAAACAACTCAGTAAAAGCCAATTCGAAATGCCTATCCCCATATAAAAAGGAAGGATCTATCACATAAGGCACTCCCTCCCTGCCAACAAGCCAATTTCCTCCCCATAAATCACCATGCAAATAAGAAGGGACAACATTTTGCGGAACCCATCGACCTAATTGAGTCAAGAGCTTTTCCAGCTTTTCTTTGCGTTTCCTGGCAATACTTTTTTGTCTAATTCCCTGATCCAACTGGGCACCCAGCCTCTGGTCACGATAATATTCCAGCCAACTGTTGAACAGGCCATTTGGCTGTGGAAGCACACCAATGAATGTATCATTTTTAAAACCATGCTCTTTTCCAGCCGTCTGATGCAGTTTTGCAATTCTCTCTCCAAGCATTCTGTCCGTATCGGTGGTTTTTTCACCTTCTACCCATTCCATTATTAGAAAACCTTTTCCTTTATCATCAGAATATGCCAAAACTTCCGGTACATCTATAGAATTCGTGTTCTGTATATTTCTAAGACCCTCTTCTTCCAATTTAAAGAAATCTTCTGGTGCATCGGTATGGTGTTTTATAAAGTATTTTTCTTTTTTGGTTTGAACGAAAAGACTATCATTAATCGATCCACCTTGTATTTGCTTAACACGTGTTACCGCAGTAGAATCACCTGCTTTACGCAGTGCCTCCTCAATCAGCTTATTCATTTTCTTAACACCCCTGCTTCTTGAAAATCAAAATACACAGGTCTATCCCCCTGTGTATGATTATTATAAACTTTAGATATGATTAACCAGATGCATGTGAATCTTTTTCCATTCCAACAATATCATGTACAGTCACTTCTCCATCTGTCGAGCACCGGAAATAACGATTTTGCGTCACCTCCACCAATGCAAGAGCAGCACTATCTCCATCAAATATTCCACTTCCTAAATCACAATGGATAAACCAGCCATCCAAATGAACCGTGGAGTGCGGGTTATGACCGCGATAGATAAATTTACCATTACTCCAGTGATTCCATTTACGTTCACTAACCTCTAATAATTCTTTTTTGTTCATCCAAACAATATCACGAGGTTGTTCTTTTTTCTCAGCAAGAATTTCTAATCCTGCATGTACATAAATCGCATATTCATCTTCATAAATGAGTGGCAGGGTCTCCAGCCAAAACGCGTAATCTTCAGCAACCCCCCACCCATTTTCATCACCATATACGCTCTTAAAGCTTTTAACTGTCTCATCCCCGCCAAACTCCATCCATATCGGGGAAAGCTCCTTCATAAACCAAATCATCATCTCTTCATGATTTCCTATAATCACATGAATGTTTTCAGGGTATTTGTTCGTATGTTCTTTTACCCATTGCAGGACCTGTGCACTTCTCGGACCCCGATTTATCATATCCCCACCTACTATAAGCCGGTCTTCTTCAGGATTTAACTTCACATGATCAATCAGCTTCTTAAATGAACAAAAATTGCCATGGATATCACTAATGAAAAAGGTTCGCATTGTCACATGCTCCTTCCAATTATTTCAGATTCCTTATTTTCACAAAATTGTACTATTATTTCCATCGCAAGTAAATATGAAAAAATATCTATATTAATAGTGAAATTCCTCTTCCTGTTCAATAATCAACAGCCTAATTATAAACAAGTTCATCGCCAGTTAAAGTGATTTTTATCACATTAACTGGTGAAAGCTTAGAAAACTTGGCTTTCCAGCAAACCTTAACTCGGACTTACATCGTAAAATAGTCTTTCTTAACTGCTAAAAAATTGGCCATCCCATGTGGGACGGCCAATTTTTGCAAGTTTGAAAAATGGCATTTAATTACTTCTTTTATTTTTACTCAGCTCTGCATTTAGATAGCCTATGAATTCAGAAGCTTTTTGCTTTGGTGCTATTGTCAGCAGGCTTACTACAATGAAAAGAAAACTTGAGATGATCAGCCCCCAGATACCGGAGGCTAAGCCAAGTGGTTTTAGACCGGTAAACTCCAGAATGAAAACAAGAATTGCCCCAATAGAGACACTGGAGATGACACCTGCTGCGGTTCCACGCTTCCAAAAGAATGTACCGAATAAAGCTGGAACGACAACAACCAGGCCAGAAGATGCCGCTACAGAAAGCACAGCAATTAAGTTCAATTCCAGTTCTGCAAATGCAAATGCTAATATTGCTATTACAGGAATGACTATTTTTCCGACTCGCAGTTGTTCGGCATCATTCGGTTCTTTTTTTAAATTCCCGTATACATCACGGGCAAACATGGATGATAAAGTAAGCAAAATCGAATCAATCGTTGAAACAGCTGCAGCTAAGATACTGACCATTACAATAACTCCCAGAATAGGCGGAACAAGGTCAGAAGACAACAACATTGGAGTTGCCAAATCTGCCGTGGAAAGATCCGGGAACATTTGGAAAGCTGAAAATCCCCAAAAGACAGAGACAAATGTATAAATGAAACCAAATATAAGAAAACCAATTAACATTTGCCGTAACCCTTTTAATGAAGCTGGCATGAACATTCGCTGACTAACCTGTGGATTAGACAAGCTAAAGAAAAACCATGGCAATGTCATTCCAAGGAATGTCAGGAAGTCAAAATAACCATTACCAGGAACGGAAAGCATCTCTGGATGATCCGTCTGCAATGTATTGAAAAATTTTCCAAAGCCGCCCAGGCCATCAATCACCAATAGTACGACAATCGTAGAGGTAATTACCATAAAGACAGCCTGAAGCGAGTCCGTCCAAACGATAGAACGGATTCCGGCTACATAGCTAAAGAAAATTGCTAATACGGTCGCAATTATTACACCTGTTGTAAAAGGGATCACATTATTTGTGATGCCTTGCAAGAGATAGCCAACTCCAGCGAGTTGAACCGCACTATAGGGTATTAGAAATAAACAATTGGCAAGTGCAATGGCTGATGCCGCCTTTTTGCTTTCATAGCGGTCCCCGACCATTTCTGAAGGTGTTACATATCCGTATTTCTTTCCGGCAAGCCAAAAACGCGGACCAAATAATGCGATAAGGGAAACGCCGGTAAAATAAATGATTTCAAAACCGAGTGCCCCTACGCCCCCTTGATAGGTCAACCCTGCCAAACCTACCATCATAAATGCACTGTATGTTGTGGCACTATAGCTTAACGCGGAAAGAATACCATTCATTTTCCTTCCACCAAGGAAATATCCTGCCATATCCCCCCTGTTCCCGCGTCGTGACAAAAAGGCTATACCTATTGCGAGTGCAATGTAAATTGAAATTCCCCAAACTACCAAATTTGTATCCATATTTTTATTCTCCCCAATCCCTTGTGACCATAATATTAGCTATAATAATGAGTACACCGATAATCCCCCATAAGAGGAAGCTGCCGTACCAGGTTTGGATCCCTGAAAGGATTGTATAGGGAAGGATAAAAGCAAGGAAAATTAATAGAATAATGATAATCCCCCAAATGTATTTCGACTTTTTTTTCATAACAATTACACCTCATCTCGTGAAAAGTTGAACATGATGAAAATCAGTTTAGGTAATCAAAAAATAAATATACTTCCTGATGTCTTTACACATATATTTACATATGTAATTTAAAAATGCAACATATTTTTTGATTAAAAGAGGGCGCTGATGTACGAACGAATAGAATTTGGTATACTGAATATAGCTTTTATACAGAAGGAACAGCTATTTTTTAGCAAAAATCTGTTGGCAGATAGGAAAGTACAAAACTTTCTTACCTGTAAGTCAACCAAGGCTTACTGACTTGTCGATACGGCAAGTTTTCTAAGGAGGTTCTACAAGTGAACGAAGAAGGCAATAAAATATTAGGGGAAGAAAGAAGACATTTAATTTTATCCTGGCTGAAGGACAGCATTGAGCCATTGGCAGGGAAGGCACTTGCTGAGAGGACACATGTCAGCCGGCAAGTAATCGTTCAGGATGTCTCCCTATTGAAGGCCAAGGGTGAACCCATCATCGCCACATCACGAGGTTATGTTTATTTTAACGATCGGAATGAAACGGACAAAATCAAAAAGATTATTGCTGTTTGTCACCGCTCTGAGGACACTGCAGATGAATTATATACCCTCGTAGACCATGGTGTTTCCATACAGAATGTGGTGGTGGAACATCCGATTTATGGAGATCTTACCGGCTCTCTAATGCTGAAGAACCGGCGTGATGTTGATGCTTATCTCGATAAAATGAAAAACACTCAGGCAACACTCTTGTCGCGACTTACAGAAGGCGTTCATTTGCATACAATCGAGGCCGATACAGAGGAACAGCTTGATGAAGCCTGCGAAGCATTAAAGATCGCAGGCTATTTACTGGAACAATAGATGGAGGGAAATTCCCCTGCATCATAATGATGAATTCAGGTGGTTCAGTCTATAGTGCGGCGTACAGTCCTTTAAATATTTTTATTACTATCAATGAGCTTTTTCTATGGAGAAGGCTCTTTTTGTCTGATAACCTTTAATTATACCAATCTACGCCAATTCCTTATACAGTTGCGTTTCCATCGCCAATCGGCTACAATTTAATTGATAATACTTATCAATTTGACTTTACAGATATATTTAGGCTGAGGGGGAAATTGAAATGATGGAAGAAAAACAGCAAACAGAACTCGCAAAGCTTATCCGTGACCGTCGTGCGGTTAAAAAAGGCTATAATAATAAAAAAGTAACAGAAGAAACCATCCGGGAATTGCTGGATGTTGCCATTTGGGCTCCAACTCATGGAATGCGAGAGCCGTGGAGGTTTATTTTTGTTGATGCTGATAAACTGCCCGCTTTTGCTAAAAAGGTGGCGGCAACCTATCCAGAAGAAAGACAGCAAAATCGTGAAGACTATCTAAATGAACCAAACGCCATTTTAGTTGTAGTTATGGAAGAGGGGGACATACCAAAAGTCCAGGATGAAAACTTTGGTGCTACCGCAGCAATGCTCCAAAATTTCTGGCTGTTGGCATGGGAAATACAGCTTGGTGTTGTATGGAAAACCAATCCGCATATCTATGACCCACAAGTAAAAGATCTCTTAAAAGTTGGTGAGAATGAAAAAATCGTTGGTTTCATTCATATGGGATATTTTGATGAAAAGCCAATTTCAAAAGATAGAATAAAAGTATCAGATAAATTTACACGGTTCGAAGGTTAGAAAAACACCGCCAAATGTCAAATAAACATTTGGTGGTGTTTTCTTAGGAGTAGTAACCCCTCATTGAATATAGTTTCACATCATATTAGTCATCCCATACGGTACTTTTAAGCTTACTATCGTTATGATGACGTTCCATGGCAAGTTCAATCAAACGATTGATCAAATCCGGATAGGATATACCACTTGCTTCCCATAATTTGGGGTACATGCTTATTTTTGTAAATCCTGGAAGTGTGTTTACTTCGTTTACATAAATCCTTTCTTCTTCTGTCAGAAAGAAATCAACCCTTGCCAAACCTTCACACTGAAGTGTCTCAAAGGCTTCCACAGCTACTTTTTGCATCCGTTTTGTTACTTCTTCCGAAAGATTAGCCGGAATGGCCAATTCTGCTCCTTTTTCATCAATATATTTAGATTCATAGGAATAAAATTCGGTTTGCGGCAATATTTCACCCGGCAGAGAAGCCTTTGGGTCTTCATTTCCAAGAACAGAGCATTCGATTTCACGACCGACAAGATTTTCTTCAATAATAAGCTTATGATCGTATTGAAAAGCTGATGTTATCCCAGCTTCAAATTCTTTTTTTGTAGATACCTTACTTACACCGACAGAAGAACCTTGATTTGCTGGTTTAATAAACATTGGTGTTCCTAAATAGGCCACTGCTTCATCATAATCAATCTTATCTTTTTTTGCTCTTGTAAATGCCAAACCTTTTGCCACATTGATACCTGCCTCTTTTAGCAGTCTTTTCGCAATATCTTTATCCATGCATATAGAAGAACTGAGAACACTTGGACCTACAAAAGGCAGATTCGCTGTACGAAGCATGCCCTGCAAACTCCCATCCTCCCCAAGTGTTCCATGCACAATCGGAAAGACTACATCCAGTTGATCCATTGTATCTGCATTAACCGCATGAATTAATTGATTCGTAGATTGCCCCGGTACGAGAGCAATTTTATCATTCGACTTATTTAATTGAATAAGCTTTGGGTTTTCAGCATGTAGTAAATATGAACGTTGATCATTCAAATGCCATTTTCCCTGTTTATCAATTCCAATCAATACAGGCTCATATTTATCTTTATCAATTGCTTCCACAATATTTTTGGCAGATTGCAGGGAAACCTCATGTTCCGCAGATTTTCCACCAAAAATGATGCCAACTTTTTTCTTTGTCATATGTAACACCCTTTCCTTAAAAATTTTCTCGTTTATTACTAGAAACCAATGAATAAATTCGCAGATAACTTAAATTCTATAACAAATACTAAAATACATTATACAAGTATAAAAGCTATATATTAAAAATAGCATAAACCTGCCTGTATATAGAAGTGAAATCTCAGAAATTATTACCTAACTTACTAAAAAACACAAACAGACTTATGGTTATATGGTAAGAAAGCTTATACTTTCTCCCCTGGTGAATTAATAAAGGAACTGACCCAAACGAGGACAGCTCCATTCATTTATTTCCCGCGTTTCCTTTTTGCTTCATCATATTCTTCCTGTGTAATTTCTCCTTTTTCTAACCGCTCTTTCATAAGTTGAAGAGAGTCCCGGGGGTTCCCCTCTGATTTCCTTCGTTTAAATCGGACGAGGATAATGATAATGGCAATCAGGATCACAATGGAAAGGCCAATTCGTATATAGACTTCTATCGGCATTTTATCACCTCTACTTTACCATTTCCTTTTTTACATATTTTTAAGCATATGTCGATATTTCCCGGGAAATGATGAACCCCAATTATTTTTTCGACATTTTTTATTAAGGATTGTTACTTTTAATCATTCCTTTTCGCACAGTTTGTTGCTATTTTTATAAAATGTGACGTACTCTCTAAGTTGATGCACCTTAAGGAATGAGCCTTCGACAAAACATATTGGATCTTTTTCAAAATAATCCTTGACTTTCATTTCAAATTATTCTAATATTAACTACAATAACTTAATCGATAAAAAGCGTTGAAAAAGATTAGTAGTCTATTTGAACACATCAGAGAGCTGGTGGTTGGTGTAAACCAGTGTGTTTTTGTAGATGAATGGACTTTTGAGCTTCCAAACCGAACCATTATGCAGTAGGCTTTGGCGAACAGGTCTCATCGTTACACGAGACAGATATGAAGCGATTTTGCTTGATATTGCCAAAGTGAGCTGTTTTCAGCTAATAAAGGTGGTACCACGGTCCCCCGTCCTTTTTGGATGTGGGGATTTTTTGTATTCACATTTTTATATTATAAAATCGTTGAGTAAGAGTAGTAAGTATTGCCCAAGCGTTACAGAGAGCTGGTTGTGGTGGAATTCCAGTACAGATGGGAATGCTGAATGGACTTGCGAGAGGTTTTCTGAACGTTATACCAGTAGGAAGACACGGGATCCGCCGTTATACGGATAGGATATCGGATCTGTAACATTCGCTTAGGTTCCGTATTCGAATAAGATGAAAAGATCTTTTATCTTTTCAATCTGAGGTGGCACCGCGATTGCAATCGCCCTCTATAAACACATTACATGTGTTTATAGAGGGCTTTTTTATTTTAGAAAGAAAGGGATGGAAAGCATGAAAACTACCGAAAAAAAGACATTGCCTTGTAAGTTTATTAAGCAAAATGCAGATACATTAACGCCAATTGAAATTTTTAAACGAATCGCTGGAAAGAAAAAGTTTTTGCTGGAAAGCTCCTTTCAACATGAGAAAAAGGGCAAATATTCATTTATTGGATCAGATCCTTACCAGGAAATTATTGGATATGGGAGCAAAACAACCGATGTAAAACATGAAACCGGCACAACCAAAAATGTTTCTGAAGCTGCACTACCTTATATTCAAAAGCAATTACCGAAAATCGATACAGATTTACCTCTCCCTTTTTATGGGGGTGCGATTGGATACGTTGGATATGATGCCATTAGGCAATATGAGAATATCGGAGAGGTTTTACCGGATGATCTAAACATGCCCGACATTCACTTTATGCTTTATAAAAATATTATTGTATTTGATCACAATAAGGAAAATATCTATTTGGTCGCGGTAAACCCTGATAACCAACCTGAAGAAGTATTAGATGAGCGCCTGCAGCAATTAAAAGATATGTTGAAAGCACAGGCAAATACAAAAGAGGATACGAACAGCAGCGTTCGCTTTGAACCGGAAATAACAGAAGAAAAATTTAAAAAGAATGTAGAGATTGCTAAAAAACATATCAGGCAGGGTGATATTTTCCAAGTTGTCCTATCCCAAAAAATGACGGCTGAAATCAATGGAGATCCTTTCTCTTTTTACCGAAAACTTCGAAAGGCGAATCCTTCTCCCTATATGTTTTATATTGACTTTGAAGACTACCTTGTATTAGGGGCCTCCCCGGAGAGCCTGATTCAAACAACTGGTGATGAAGTTGTAACAAATCCAATTGCGGGTACCCGTGCGCGCGGTACCTCACCTCGAGAAGATGAAGCATTAGCACAGGAATTACTTACGGATGAAAAAGAAATTGCCGAGCACCGGATGTTGGTTGACCTGAGCAGAAATGATCTTGGCCGCGTCTGTGAAGTTGGCAGTATCACGATTCCAACTTATATGAAAATAGAAAAATATCAGCATGTGATGCATATCGTTTCAGAAGTAACGGGGAAATTAAACAAAAATTACACCAGCATTGACGCATTGGCCTCATGCTTACCGGCAGGGACCGTTTCCGGGGCACCAAAAATCCGGGCAATGCAAATCATTAACGACCTTGAAGACAAAAAGCGCGGGGCATATGCTGGCGGAATTGGCTATATCAATTTCAATCATGACTTAAATATAGCACTTGCCATCCGGTCTCTTGTTATCAAGGAAAAACGTGCGTACCTGCAAACCGGTGCAGGGGTTGTCTATGATTCCGTCCCGGAAAAAGAATACGCGGAAACCTTACACAAAGCAAAATCTCTCATGGAGGTGAATAATATTGATTTTATTACTGGATAATTATGATTCATTCACCTACAATCTTTATCAATATTTTTCAGAAGAAGCGATAGATGTTCAAGTAGCAAGAAACGATAAAATCACTATTAAAGAAATTGAAAATCTTCAACCGGAAGGACTGGTAATCTCACCTGGGCCTGGATTACCTGAGGAAACCGGTATATGTATAGAAGCAGTAAAACATTTCCATAATAAGCTCCCGATTTTTGGTGTTTGTTTAGGCCAGCAGATTATCGCTGAAGCATTCGGAGGACAATTAAAACCGGCAACTTTTATTAAACATGGAAAGACCTCATTGGTATCGCATAATGGCTCTGGTTTATTTCAAAACCTCCCCAGTCCCGTTGAGGTCATGCGTTATCATTCGTATGTCGTTGATGGAAATACACTGCCATCTCAATTGGAAGTTGTTTCCTCATCCCTGGAAGATGATGAGATCATGGCAATAAACCATCGTGATTATCCTGTTTATGGTGTACAGTTCCATCCAGAATCGATTGGAACCAACGAAGGAAAAGAGTTTATTAAAAACTTTTTACATGAAATCAGAAAGGAGTCCCCAAAAAATGAAACAATTTTTAAGTAAATTAATTAATCGTGAGAGTTTAACTGTAGATGAAATGAAAGAGGCAACCAAATATTGCTTTACTGAGTCCGCTACCGATTCTGAAATTGCTGCATTTCTGACTGCTTTACAGGCAAAAGGAGAAAACTCGGATGAAATCACCGGTATCGTTGAAATGATTCGCTCCCAGTCCACATTCAAAACAAGTCTTATTTCAGATGCAATGGATAATTGCGGTACAGGAGGCGATCAATCCTACAGTTTCAATATCAGCACAACATCTGCTTTTGTCATCGCGGGGGCTGGGGTCACAGTGGCAAAACACGGAAATCGGAGCATTTCAAGTAAAACCGGCAGTGCTGATGTATTGGAGCATTTGGGAGTTTCCTTATCTTTATCAAAAGACCATGTAGAAGAAATGTTACTGGATAACAAAATAGCCTTTATGTTTGCACCTCATGTTCATGCTGCATTGAAGCCTTTTTCCAAGGTTCGTAAAGATCTTGGATTGCCAACAATTTTTAATGCAATTGGGCCACTGACAAATCCGATTGAACTGGATTCCCAGTTTATTGGCGTTTATCGTCGCGACTTGCTCCCAATGCTGGCCGATGCACTAAATAAATTAGGAAGACGGCGCGCTGTCATTGTAAATGGTGCAGGAAATATGGATGAAGCCTCGCTTGCAGGAGAGAATCATCTTATTATCCTTGATCAGGGAAAGCAAACAGCTTTAACTTTAAGCTCAGAGGATGTCGGATTACCAACATACTCCAATGAACAAATCCGCGGTGGTAATGCAAAAGAAAATGCAGAAATCCTGCGTAACGTCTTAAAAGGAAAAAAAGGTGCCTATTTCGATACAACAATCCTCAATGCCGGACTCGGATTATTTGCGAACGGTACAGCAACAACCATTAAGTCCGGAATAGAGATGGCACAAGAAAGCATTGAGTCTGGCGCAGCACTTAGTAAATTAGAACGACTGGTAGAATACAGCAAAAAAATTCCAAGCGGGGTGTTATAAATGTCAATATTAGAGAAAATTCTAGTTGAAAAAGAAAAAGAAGTCACACAGTTGAAAACCCAAACCTTTGAAACGTTGCATGATAAAAAAATAACGACTTTCAAGGAAAAAGTAGCTTCTTCCAGTAATATGAATATAATCTCCGAGATCAAGCGCTCTTCTCCTTCCAAAGGTGAAATAAAGATGGATGTGGATCCGGTGACACAGGCAAAACAGTATGAGCATTCAGGTGCTGCAGCGATTTCCATTTTAACTGATAATCCTTTCTTTCATGGATCCATGGAAGATTTACGAGCAGTAAGAGAAGCTGTAGAACTGCCAATTCTGTGTAAGGATTTTATTATCGACCCTGTCCAAATTGACCAGGCAAAGGCTGCCGGTGCCAATATCATCCTGTTAATTGCAGCGGCATTATCGGATGCCGATTTGGAAAAACTTTATCAATATGCTAAAGACCAAAATCTCGAAGTACTTTGTGAAGTTCATAATGAAGAGGAAATGAAACGGGTACTACGGCTTGATCCGGAAATCATTGG
Source organism: Virgibacillus ainsalahensis (assembly GCF_055380755.1). NCBI lineage: Bacteria > Bacillati > Bacillota > Bacilli > Caryophanales > Bacillaceae > Virgibacillus > Virgibacillus ainsalahensis. The sequence goes on from NZ_AP043943.1 coordinate 3,110,201, forward strand.
AATAAACAATCGTAATTTAAAGACCTTCCACGTCGACCTCAAAGCAACAGAGGATCTGGCGGCAATGGTAACAAACCCGCAAACAATGCTTATTAGTGAAAGTGGTATAAAAACCAGTGAAGACGTAACCCGTGTACGTGACTTTGGAGCTGATGCCATCTTGGTTGGAGAAACACTGATGCGCTCAAGTAATTTGTCAGAGACCTTCCAGGAGCTGCAAATTCCGCTACTTACTAAAGGGGTGTGAAGCAAATGCTTGTGAAGATTTGCGGGATAAGGACAGAACAGGCTGCTTCTGCCGCAGTTCAGGCAGGTGCGGACTTTATCGGTTTTGTTTTTGCTCCGAGCAAACGTCAGATCACACCTGCTGAGGCTGAAGCAATTGCCAAGAGTCTGCCCACAACGGTTAAGAAAGTAGGTGTATTTGTAAACGAACCCCCTGAAAACATGAAGCAAATTGCAGAACAGGTCGGTCTGGATTATATTCAGCTACATGGAGATGAGTCCACTAAAATTGCTGAGGCTCTGCCCTATAAAGTTATCAAAGCCTTTCCGGTAGATAAAGACACAATTTCTAAAATTGAATCGTATCCATGTGACTTTTATTTGCTTGATAGTCCCTTTGGTAAAAATCGTGGCGGAAACGGTACATCTTTTGACTGGAATCTAATAGAAAGTCTATCCATTAATCAAGGAAAAATTATCTTAGCAGGGGGGCTGGCCCCAAAGAATGTGCAAGGTGCTATCAATCTCGTAAATCCTGCTGGAGTTGATGTCTCAAGCGGTGTGGAAACAGATGGAAAAAAGGATCATGAAAAGATCAGACAATTTATTCGAAATGCAAAACATACATGAAAGGATGAGTCCATTGACAACATATACCCTACCAGATGAAACAGGAAGATACGGTGAATTTGGAGGACGTTTCGTTCCTGAATTATTAATGCCTGCCGTCATAGAATTGGAAAAAGCCTATGACGAAGCAATGCAGAACCCTGATTTCATTTCAGAGTTAAACGATTATTTAAAGCAATATGTTGGCAGAAAAACCCCGTTGTACCATGCAAAAAGCCTGTCTAAAAAGCTCGGGGGAGCACAAATTTATTTAAAACGTGAAGATTTAAATCATACTGGGGCACACAAAATAAACAATACCATCGGCCAGGCGCTCTTAACACTTCGAATGGGCAAGAAAAAAGTTGTTGCCGAAACAGGAGCAGGTCAGCATGGTGTCGCCACCGCAACTGTATGTGCCTTGCTGGGGCTTGAATGTGTCGTATTTATGGGGGAAGAAGACATACGTCGGCAGAAACTGAATGTATTTCGAATGGAGCTATTAGGTGCGGAAGTTCGCAGTGTATCCCATGGGAGCGGCACATTAAAAGATGCTGTCAACGAAGCTTTACGATACTGGGTAAGCAATGTGAATGATACCCACTATATTATAGGCTCCGTTGTCGGACCACACCCCTTTCCAAAAATCGTGCGTGACCTTCAATCTGTTATCGGCAAGGAAACAAAACAGCAGATGATTGATCAGACTGATAGTTTACCAGATGCCGTTGTCGCTTGTGTTGGCGGAGGGAGTAATGCAATGGGTATGTTCCACCCATTTATTGAAGATGAACATGTAAAATTATTCGGAGTTGAGGCAGGTGGAGCTGGATTGGCAACCAACAAACATGCAGCTACATTATCTGGAGGAAAAGTTGGTGTCCTGCATGGAACACTCACACATCTGCTTCAAGACGATGATGGTCAAATTGAAGAAGCCTTCTCCATCTCAGCAGGACTTGATTATCCCGGAGTAGGACCAGAACATAGTCATTTACATGAAAACGACCGGGTAACCTATACATCGATTACAGATGATGAAGCCTTGGAGGCATTTCAATATCTTTCAAAGACGGAAGGTATTATCCCTGCACTGGAAAGCGCCCACGCTGTTGCTTATGCATTAAAACTGGCAAAAGACATGAAACAGGAAGAAACTCTGGTTATTTGCCTGTCCGGCAGAGGGGATAAGGATGTTGAGCAAGTAAAAGACAGATTGGAGGAAAACTAATATGGGTAAACAACAAATGGAACAGGCTTTTCAACTTAAGCAAGCAGACAATCAGAACTTGTTCATCCCGTATATAATGGCAGGTGACGGTGGTTTGGATATATTGGAGGAACGAATTTCTTTCCTCCAAGAATCCGGTGCAGCAGCAATTGAACTGGGAATCCCATTTTCTGATCCTGTGGCTGACGGACCAACGATACAAGAAGCAGGGATTCGCGCACGAAAAAATGGCACATCCCTATCAAAGGTGCTGGAAAAACTGCAATCTTTCAAAGAAAATCGTTCCATCCCTATTATATTAATGACATATATTAATCCGATTTTTGTTTATGGGGTGGAAAACTTTGCAAAAGCGTGCAGACTGGCCGGAGTGGACGGAGTAATCATTCCCGACCTGCCGCTGGAGGAAGAAAATTTGATTGATGCACATTTAAAAGAGAACGATATTGCCTTTATCCAACTGGCTGCGATGACAAGTCCAAAATCCCGGTTAGTTACGCTGGCAAAAAAATCAGAAGGCTTCCTCTACGCCGTTTCCGTCGTTGGGACAACTGGAGCACGTGCAGCACATCACACGGATGTAACAGCATTTCTAAAGATGTTAAAAGAGAATAGTTCTGTTCCTGTACTGGCAGGCTTTGGGGTTTCCAATGACGAGCAAGCACGTGAACTTAGTAAAAATTGTGATGGTGTCATCGTGGGCAGTAAAATCGTTGATTTATTACATGAAGGTAAAGAGGCAGAGGTTAAACATTTAATTAACAGGAGTCTGAAGCAGGAAGTAAAGAGTTAATAGCTCTCAGGAGAAATGAATATACTTGTTTCTCCCCCTTCTTTTTTTACCTTTAACTTAAAAATAATAATAGATCGAAAATAGCGTTAATTATTTTACATTCTGACAACTATAAGATAGGATAAAAGTGGAATTTGTATAAAAATTAGCACTAAGGGAGCCGTAAAACTGACTGAGAGGAATGCGATTATTCTGACCTTTGCACCCGAATTAGATAATACTAGCGTGGGAAAGTGCAGTTGATATTAGAACTTGGCTTTTTCCAAGCCCTTGTGACAAATTAGCCCGCACTTATGCAGTAAGAAAGTTTTATACTTCTTAACTGCCAAAAAAGACTGCAACCTTAAGGAATTGCTGTCTTTTTTTAGATAGAATCGTACGAAGCCAAACATTATCGTATTAAAACATTTCACGTTTGTGTTATGCCTCCCCTTGTGTCCAAATTTATTCTCGGAGGTGATTAATTGTGGAGAAACAATGGGGTTTTTTGGATAGTGGAATTGCCGATGCAGCAGTAAATATGGCTTTAGATGAATCTTTACTGAATTGGCATGGCAAAGGTGAAATCCCTCCTACATTGCGCTTTTATGGATGGTCAGCACCAAGTCTATCTATCGGGCATTTTCAAAAAACTGCCAAATCTATTGATTTTACTGCTCTAGAAAAGTATACCTGCCAATTTGTCCGCCGATTAACCGGTGGCAGTGCTGTTTTACATGATAATGAACTTACCTATAGCCTTGTTATCTCAGAAGATGATCCATCGATTCCAAAATCAGTAACAGAAGCCTACTATGTGTTAACAAAGGGTGTTCTGGAAGGGTATAGAAATTTAGGTATCCAAGCTGATTTCGCTATGCCAGAAAGGCGATTGAACAGGGAAAGAACGGATATTTGCTTTGAAAACCCAGCATCCTACGAAATGATTGTTGATGGCAAGAAGATCTCGGGAAATGCACAAACGAGAAAAAAAGGTGTCCTTCTGCAGCATGGGTCTATACCTATGAGCATCGACACAAAAATGTTATTTGATATGTTTAATTTCCCGTCAGAGAAAATCCGGCAAAGAAAGCGAAATTCCTTTGTAAATAAAGCAACTACTATCAACGATCTGACAGGAAAACAGCATACGTATGAAATGATGACAACTGCTTTCAAAAAAGGATTTCAGACAGGATTAGATATAAGTTTTCAACCAATAGAACTATCTAAGGACATGTGGGAAGAAGTATACCATTTAGCAAGTGTAAAATATGCCAGTGAATCATGGAATAATAATACATCGAAGGAGCGAGTAATCAATGGCAAAACAAGCAGAGTACATACGTAAACCTGAATGGCTTAAGACAAAAATCAACACCAATGAATCATACAGAAAGCTTAAACACTTAATGCGCGATAAAAAATTAAATACAGTTTGTGAAGAAGCACGCTGCCCAAATATCCATGAATGCTGGAGCGAACGAAAAACTGCTACATTTATGATTTTGGGAGATACGTGTACTCGGGGTTGCCGGTTTTGTGCGGTGAAAACCGGTCTGCCTAATGAACTGGACTGGGGAGAGCCAAAACGGGTTGCTGAGTCTGTTGCAGTAATGGGATTAAAGCATACTGTCGTTACAGCCGTCGCTCGTGATGATTTAAAAGATGGCGGCGCAGCAGTATTTGCGGAAACAGTTCGTGAAATCCGCAAACAAAACCCTGGTGGTACGATTGAAATTCTTCCTTCCGATATGAAGGGGGATTATGAAAGCCTTCACACACTAATGGATAGTGAACCGGACATATTCAATCATAATATTGAGACCGTACGCAGATTGACGAAAAAAGTAAGAGCTATTGCAATGTATGACAGGTCACTGCAACTCTTGCAGCGGGTAAAAGAAATTGCTCCTAACACGCCAACAAAATCCAGCATTATGGTTGGTCTAGGAGAAGAAAAAGAAGAAATCATTCAGGCTATGGATGACCTATTAGCGCATGATGTAGACATCCTTACAATTGGACAATACCTGCAACCGACGAAAAAGCATTTGATGGTCGAGCGTTACTATCACCCGGATGAATTTGAGGAGTTAAAAGAAATCGCTCTAAAAAAAGGCTTCCGCCATTGTGAAGCAGGACCGCTCGTAAGATCCTCCTACCATGCAGATGAGCAGGTCAGTCAAACTTCTGCACAACGCAGAATTGATTATATGAAAGGCGTGGAAAAACAGACGGACAAAGAGGTTGACTTTAATTTTTAATATAAAACAATTTTTATCAATAACAGACATTTAAAAAGCTCCAGTCACTTTAGACTAGTGACTGGAGCTTTACTCTCTCAGCTATAAATAAAAAGATTATTGTACAACAGAGCGAATGAATTCATAATTCTTCGCTGTTTTTTCTCTTTGTAATTGTTCTTCATTCTTTTGAAAATAATGATCTCTAATCCATTATAATCTTTAGAAACATCTTCCCAATATTAATCATCGCCCGCTCGTCAACCTTAAACTTTGGATGATGATGTGGATAGATTGCATTAATCTCCGAGTTGCCTCCACCTACATTAAAGTACACTCCAGGTATTTCCTTTTGATAGAAGGAAAAGTCCTCACTTCCGTTCATTGGACTTTTTCTATCCAGGTTATCTTCTCCAAAGATTGCGGCTGCTTTATCCTGAACGATTTTTGTTTCCTCAGGATCATTCCAAATGGAGGGACAGTCTTTAATATAATCAAAATCAACGTCTGCTCCGGCGGCTTCACAGGTAGACCTTACAATCTGTTCCATCGATTTCTCAATGACTGCCCTGGACTGTTCATCAAAGGTGCGAACCGTTCCCTTAATCGTGGCAGTATCGGGGATAACATTTGTCGCGTCCCCACTGACAAAAGAACCAACTGTCACTGCTGCCGAACTTTGTGGATCCACTCTACGGCTGACAATCTGCTGGAGGTTTACCACTAACTGACTGCCTGTCACTAATGGATCAACCGTAAGATGCGGCTCAGATCCATGGCCACCTTTTCCATGTATTTTAATAAAAAAATCATCCTGTGCAGAAGAAGCATATCCCGCTTTTGCTGTAACTGTCCCGAATTCCTCTGTTGACATTACATGTGCTCCATAGATGACATCGACACCATCCAGGCATCCTTCATCAATCATTGGTTTTGCCCCGCCTGGAGTTGCTTCTTCACCAAATTGATGCACAAACACAACAGTACCCGGGATTTCCTCTCTTACTTCACTCAAAACTTTCGCAACACCCAGAAGTGTTGCGGTATGTACATCATGTCCACATGCATGCATGACATCAGGTACACGAGATTTATAGTCTACATCATTCTCTTCCTGAATTGGAAGGGCGTCAAAGTCAGCTCGCAAAGCTACCGTTCTGCCCGGTTTTCCACCTTTAAGTGTTCCTACTACACCCCTACCGCCTACACCTGTTTTTACTTCGATCCCCAGATCTGTTAAAAATGCAGCTATTTTCTCAGGGGTTTTCACTTCCTGGTGGGAAAGTTCCGGATACATATGAAGATCTCTGCGTAATTCTACTAATTCCGGATAAATTCCCTCAAGTTTATTAAAAAGATTTTCCATCATTCTTGCCTCCCAGTTGTTACCAAATAAACATATGTGCAATCGTTACAAAGATTGCTCCAAGTGCATACCAGATTAAAATCAATGGCCAAACCCATTTAATCCACTTAAGCCATGATATTTTAGCAAGAGCCAAACATGCCATTAGTACACTGCCAGTCGGGGTTAGAATATTTGATATACCATCACCGAATTGGAAGGCTAAAACAGCCGTCTGTCTCTCGACCCCTACCAAATCACCAAGCGGAGCCATAATTGGCATGCTTAAAGCAGCCTGTCCACTTCCGGATGGCACTACAAAATTTAATAGGCCTTGGGTTCCATACATGCCCATAGCTGTCAAACTTGCTGGTAACCCGGAAACCACAGTAGTAATTCCATATAAAATAGTATCAATGGTATTTGTTTCTTCCAGCACGAAAACAATTCCGTAGGCAAAACCAACGACAAGCGCTCCAAGTACAAGCTCCTCACATCCCTTAAGGAAAGACGAGGCTATTTCATTCACGCTCATTTTAGCAATAAAACCGACCACAATCCCCATCAATAAGAAGAGACCAGCGATTTCTCTCATATACCAACCTTCAATGGTTACACCTAAAGCAAGACCAATTACCGTTAAAATTAATACACCGATAATAATGACCTGCCTTTTTGTCATAGCTGGCTGGTCAGATAAGTTATGCTTAGCATCCCTCTTTTGATCATCGAAATAAACTATACTTTTTTCAGGATCTTTTTTTATTCGTCTTGCATAAAGCATCACATACACAATACTTACAGCCAGAAAAATAGCAAAAAACACAACCCTCGCTCCCATTCCTGAGAACGTTGGCACTCCAGCAATTCCCTGCGCTACCCCTACAGTAAATGGATTCATAAAAGCAGCTGTGAAACCTGCATAAACTCCGACAAGCACCATTGCCGTCCCTACGATGGAGTCAAAACCAAGCATCATCGCGATAGGTATTAATATTAATACGAATGGAATGGTTTCCTCTGCCATACCGAAAGTTGCCCCACCTAAAGCAAAAGCGGTCATCGTTATCGGAATTAAAAGCAATTCTTTACCAGCCAATTTCTTTGATAAGGTTCCAAACGCACTTGTCAGAGCACCCGTTGCATTTAAAATTCCGAAAGCACCACCAACAATAAAGATGAAGAATATGATACCCGCACCTTCAACCATTCCAGCATGAACGGACTGAAATATATCAAAAAATCCAAGTGGCGTTTTCTCTACAGCAGTATACGTTCCTTCGACTACCGTTTCTGTACCACCTTCATTTACTTCTCTATCATACTCCCCTGCAGGAATAAAATATGTAGCAATTGCTGCGACTATAATAATGCCAAACAATATAACAAATACATGCGGAAATTCGAATTTCTTCTTTTTACCTAAATTTTCAGTATTCATAATTGCAGTTAATCCTCCTAAATATACATAAAGATTATTATATCTAAAATATAGGAAGAGCGCAATTTACTAATTATTAGTCATTTTTATGAAATTAACATGCTTATTTTGTATGATTTACTATATACAGTCAAAAATTAACGCGAACAAATGCTCGGGGCGCCTTGATCACCCTAAGGCAAGAGGAAGCTCGACTAAAAGCGCCACATCCGTGGCAGCGTCGAACTGACCCACGTCCTGTGGGCCGAAAGCAAGAACTCGGGCATGCGCGTTCTAGCTCATGCGGGAGTTCGCAGCTTTTGACCTCAGGCGGGGTAGGAGTTGGAGCTGGCCGAGGCGATTACTGACAAGGAATTGATATGCTACCAAAATTTATATTTTTGTATGAAAACAACTGTTATTAGAACGGGAAAAGCTATTCAATATAACCACTATGAAACAAGATTATGCCTTTTTCCGCTTGGCTCTTTTCGTAAATTTTGTTGCCCTTTAACGTCGCATTTGATATATAAGACGACGTAACTGCTATGTCGATTTCCGCTGCGGACCGTTGCGCACCTTAGGGCAACGCTTCAGCTTCCTCGGAAGCAAAAACCACTTCCTGCGGGATCTTCAGCTGTTGCTTTTCCCGTAGGAGTCAACGGTCCTCCGCTCCAATCAACTATTTTAAAAGTGCATTACTATGTTTATTATATAATTAAGCAATTTTAAGTGTTTAGATGAAGTTGCCATGCACATATCAGCGAAGGAAATACACGGAGCCTCCTGCGGGAACAGTGGCCAGAGTGAGACCCCGCAGAACGGAGTTCGAGGAGGCTCACGGGTCACCCGCGGAAAGCGTAGTGTATTTCCGTAGCGAGTAATCGCACCAACCATAATTTCAAGTTACTTCGTCTTTTATATCTTTTGTGTCAAAGTAACGAGTCTTTTGATGGGACGAGTAATCGGTCCCAAGCTTTTAGAGGACAGCCTTCTGGTTAAATTAGCTGTTTTCATAAGATGATGGTGGCATGTTCTTAGCCGCCATGTTGATTTCTTATCTTTTAAAAAATCCTATGCAGCCATTTGCTTGCATAGGATTTTCTTTATTTGAGTGGATTCTTATTCCTCGTTATTTGTTTTATGCTTCCGTTCACTTTCTGAGGAATTCTTTGATTTAAATTTTTTCTTTTCATCTTTCATCTCTATTTTCAAGTCCTCCATCGGAATATCATCAACCATTTTCTGTTCCTCAAACTTATCCAGACTACTTCTTTTTTCAAGATTTTCATTGTTTTTATTCGGTGACTTCTTTTCATCTTTACTCATATCATTCACCTCAATTTCCCTGTTTTACGTACTTTTACCTCTTTTGTCTTTCTGTAAACATATATCAAATCCTGTGTAACTGTTATAATAGAAACAAAGCCATTCGGATGGGAGGATAAACATGAGAGATTTTGAAGAACTGACCAATATCGAATTGACAGATCAATTTATACAAGAGCATCCTTTATCATTTCTATATATTTCCCGTCCAAATTGCAGTGTCTGTCATGGACTGAAGCCGCAAATTCAGGAATTAATGGAAAATTACCCTAAAATAAAACTCGGTTCTGTAGATGCATCCGAAGTAGAAGAAATTGCCGGTCGTTTTTCTATTTTTACCGTGCCTGTTTTATTGCTTTTTGTGGATGGAAAAGAATATGTCCGTGAAGCGCGAATCGTCCATATGGAGCTTTTGGATGAAAAAATTAATAAAATATATGAAAATGTGGTCGGATCATAATTGATTCAACCACATTTTCATAAATAAACTACAAGAAATTCTTTATAAGCGACTAATATATCCTTACTGAATTCACCTGCTCTCGGCAACCGGCTCATTCCCAAGGTCATACAAAAGATATAAGGGAGAAGTCGCTGTCTTTTCATCTTTTCACCAGATTTTACAAAATCCCCCCATTTCCCCTGCTTTCTCTGAATTTGATTCAAACGGCCATGCGGTGCAGGTTTTACCCAGTCTTAGCTTTCATTTAATGTAGCTAAGTAATTTCACTACATTGTTGCTGCTGAATTTTCCTTCATACGAATCCTCCGCTTTAAACTTCACGCCTCATTGCTTTTAATACATCGATTTGCGTTGCGCGCTTGGCTGGGCGAATACCGGATAGAATGGTAACAGCTAAACAAATCCCAACAGCAATCAATATTAATGTTCCTGGAATAGCTGAGAATTGTAATCCTTCAGGCAATTCTTCTCCAAAGGCGGTTTCAATAATGAAAGGAAGTCCTAAATTCACGAAAAAACTGACGATATAAGCAACTGCTGTTCCGATAACTGCACCAATGATTCCAATAAAACTGCTTTCCAATAGAAAAATCTTTTGGATTGTTTTTGGATTTGCTCCAATGGCTTTCATGATCCCTATATCTGGGGCGCGCTCCGTCACAGCCATCGTCATTGTATTATATATGCCGATTGATGCGATGATGATAGCGATTGTTCCAACCAAAATCAAGCCCGCCTTTGCAATGGTGAACAGCATGTTAATCTGATTCATCTCACTGACAACCGAGTAAGTGGAATAGTTCGCTTGATCTAACTGCTCGGAAATTCCTTCTACAGCCTCTAAATTGGTTGCAAAAACAGTTACTTCGTCAATCATTTTGGAAGTTTCAGCTGTTTCCGCTTCTTCCATGGTCTCCGGCATTCCTTTTGGAGTGTCTGTAAATGCCTCAATTTCAGTAAGCAATGTCTCTGAAATATAAACATTAGAATCCTGCATCCACTCTCTTTTTGGTTCTTTCAGAATACCGACTACTTTTACCGGAATGGTCTCTGTCATTTCCTCTCCTTCTTCATGTTTACGGACCGTCATATCCAGTGTTTTTCCAATTAGGTCTTCCTCGTAAAGATATTCTTCCTTTATCCTGCCTTCCTTATCGTATGCATCTTCCCCGGCTGCATCTGAAATGAGAACTTTTGAAAAATGGTAGCCTAGTACGATTTCTTTCGGCTCTTGTGGAAATCTTCCATCTTCCAATTCAAGACCAGATTGTATTTCGGCTGGAAAATAGGTAGCCGTCGTTCCTGCATCAGCCTGATAATTATCGATGGAGTATGTTGGAGTTTGCCGGAGTTGATTTCTTCTAGTTACAGCTTGTACCTCCTCTATTTCCTCTATATACGTAATATCCTCCATCGTTAATGGACTATAATTGCCGTTCTCTTCTTCGATGCCGTGAACATCAATTTCGGTAACAATCTGTTGTTCCAAGGTATCCTCAACAACAGTCTGTTGAAGGCCGAAACCTATAGATGCCAAAACAATAAGAAACGCACATCCCATTGCTGTTGCCAAAATGGTCATAAATGTTCTAACCTTATTTTTTTAATGTTCTGCCTTACAAATCGGAATTGATCTCTGCGTTTCATACGATAGCACCATCTTCTATTAAACTGCCATCACTTATTGTAATGACCCGGTTGCCGATCCCAGCAACTTCCTCATCATGTGTAATCATTAAGAATGTAACACCCATCTCCCTATTCAGCTGCTGAATAAGTTTAAGCAGGTCCGCTTCTGTTTCGCTGTCCAAACTTCCGGTGGGTTCATCAGCCATAATTAGCGGTGAATTTAGTACCAGTGCCCTTGCAATACTCACCCGCTGCTGCTGACCACCAGATAATTCACTAGGGTAATGATCCTTGTAATCTTTCAAGCCTACTTTTTCAAGCATTTCCCATGTTAATTGTTTTCTATCTGAAATATCCTCCCCACTCAAGGTTAATGGGAGTTCTATATTCTGAAAAGCCGTCATACTGGGGATCAATTGAAAGTTTTGAAAGATAAATCCCATTTGTTTTAACCGGAAGTCCGCAAATTCCGCTTCGGTAAATTCTGTCACTTTCTGATCGTCTATCCAAATCTCTCCATCAGTCGGATGAATAAAACCGCTAATCAGATTTAATAACGTAGACTTCCCGGAGCCACTCTTTCCAACAACTGCAACTATCTCCCCTTTCTTCACTTCAAAGGAAATATCTTTTAAGACAGATAAGCGTGATTGCTGTTTTTTCTTCCCTAAGATAAAATCATGGCTAACCTCTTTAACAGTTATCAACTTTTCTCACCCTCTATAATTAACTCATTAATGGATAAATGATAATTATCCTGATTTTCCTCTGGATGCTTCATTTCAAACGAGCCTTCATAGAGGGTCTCTCCAGTTTCTACATCAACTACTAGAATGTTCGCTTGTTTATCGTGATCTTTGTATCGATCGGCCAGATACATTTTGCCATCTTTAATTCCCAAATGTAATCCTCCCATACTGTTACTTAGAGAATCTGTATCGATGGCTTTCTCTACCTTTTCCGGCAGTTCAAGTTTTTCTTGTTCATTCGTTTTTAGATTATATGCAATCAGTTCCGTCCCCGTTTTTTCTTGATAATACTCCCCATTTTTTTGCTGAAGTTCCTCTCTATCCACTTTGAATACAGCATATTCCGTTGACCCTAAATTCGCATCACTTATATATTCACTGTAAAACCTGACTGACTCGGATGACTCATTGTCTAACCGGATAGTCTCATCATAGACTACTTCCTGGACGCCTACATCGATTTGGTATACATGTAGTTCCTCTGATGTACCAAAACCTGTTTGACGCATTTGGAGAAAGTTACGGGTAATAACATTTATTTCCCCATTGACCATCTGAACATCCTCTACATTCAGGAAATTATCGTCGGTTGTATCTGGAACCTTAATTGTCATCGTTTTGGTATCGTTCGAACTTTTATCTAAAATTTCCAAACGCAGGGAGATGCCATCGCTTGAATAGAGGGAGTCAGTATTTTCTTCGACATACAGGAGCATGCGCTCATCCTCATAAAATTTTGAAGGATCAGCTGGTTTACCACGCATGAAATTTCTGTATTCTTCCTGAAGATGTACAATCTGTGGATCTGTATGCCTTCCCCCTAGACGGTCGATATAGGATAACTCCTGGGAGTACATTGTACCTTCCGCGGAAATCCATAGGCTATCCCTCTTCCTATTTTCATGGTAGGACGCATTAAAAATAAGGTCTTTTACTTCAGCTTCATTTCCAGCTGTTGTGCTCATCACAAACTCCGGATTTTTATTTTCAGCAATAGCTGATTGAATATAATATGTCCCAATGGTAAGTACGACGATTGCGGTAATAAAAATTCCTTTCCAATAACGTTTCACTTATCTTCCCTCCTACACAGTTATTTTCTTATTCAATAGAAAACGACTCATCCAAATAGATGCTAACGCAACTAGAATCCCCAGGATACCTTGAATCACAAGCATTTCAAAAGGGTACAAGTAATCAAACCCGAAGAACACCTCCAGCAGAATAGGCAATAGAAAAATACTTAATGCTATGACGCTATATACTGCCCCTAGCAAAATACCTTTCCAGCGAAAACTCCTTTCAAAAAGAATAGCCGTAAATAAGATAAATACCGCCATAAAACCAATTCCATAATTAATCATAAATTGGATGAAGCTTTGCGGAAGAAGGACTTGCAAAATACCATTAACAGAGTTATTAACCATCTCCCCTACCACCATATCTGTTCTGAAATCCAATGGCACCATCCATTTAAGAATGGTACTCTCCACAGGGAGAAGTAAAAGCTGCAATGCAACCAAACCTAGCACCAGTAGAAAGATTGCCGTCGCCTTTGCCAGAAAAACATTCAGGCGCGCTGTCGGAAGCATCAGCAAACGGTAGATAAATGTGTTTTTTCCAAACCAGTCACGGTACCAGATAAAAAAGCAATAAAAAATCAATGCGGCAATACATAGAGCAATCGGTCCCATAAACCACATACTTTGTATGACCTGTAACATGCTCATGGTTCCTGTCCTTTCCAAAAATTGCTCTATTGGTATTAAATTTTCGTAAACCGCTTTATTGGCCTCACTTACATAATTATTTGACGTGACAATAACACCTGCAATTTGCGAAACGATAGTGATCCCAATCAGTACGAGATAGATCTTCATAAAACGGCCCAATTCGAAATTAACCAGTTTCAAATAACGATTCATCCCTGATACACCTCTCTCATCACATCCACAACGGATTTCCCTTCTGTTTCACGAACTTCCTCTGAATTAAATTCCTTTAAGACTTTCCCGTTATCAAGCAACACCACTTTATCAATTAAATGTTCTATATCACTGATTTCATGAGTTGTGATAATCACACCACGATCTTCCACCAAGTGGCTGGTAAATACATCAGCAATTTGTTCCCTGCTGAAAATATCAATTCCGGAAAATGGCTCATCCATTAATAAGTAGTCCACATCTAACCCCAATCCAAGAAGCAAATTTACTTTTGCGGTATTCCCTTTGGATAGTTCGGAAATTCGTTCATCCTCTTTCAGTCTGAAAAATCCAAGCAGCTCTGCAGCTCGTTTCTGATTCCAATTATCATAGAAATCCTGCATGAATTGCATCACATCAGCAATTTTCATCTGTGGCAGCATGGTGATGGCATCCGGAATAAACGTGATTTTTTCATAGCTTTCTTTCTTAATTTTTTCACCATCCATTAAAATTTGACCACTGTTCATTGGTGTCAGATTCATAATCGCATTCAGAACAGTCGTTTTACCGACGCCATTTATTCCAATCAGACATGTAATTTCACCTTTTTCTGCATTGAAGGTAACTCCATCCAACACTTTCTTACGTCCATATTTTTTCTTTATATCGTTAACCTCAATCATGCTTCTCCCTCCCTATTTCATTTGCTTCACCTTCGTATTTTTTCCTTAGCAAATCTATTACTTCGTCAAGTGGAACATTAATCGGATGAATAGAGGCTATGAAAGAATTCACCGCTTCTAAAATAAGCTCTTCCCTGACAGACCCGAGAACTTTTTCATCTGTAGTGATTTTACTTGGCAAATTTCGTTCTGTATAAATCAAGCCTGCTTCCTCCATTTCCTTATATGCCCGTTGTGCTGTGTTTGGGTTGATTTTTAAACGATTGGCCAATTCCCGTCGTGAAGGAATCTCCTCTCCCGGTTCCAGCATGCCTGTTGCAATTTGTTCTTTAAAATGCCGAACAACCTGTACATACACAGGATCACGATTATTAAATTTCACATTCATAGCAACAGCTCCTAAATTTTTCTCAGATGTATATGGTTTAATGTACTAACCCATTAATACACTACACTCAAAAAAACGTGTATTAATCACTTAATACGTCTTCTTGGTGTATTATACGGTTAATACAGACTGCATGTCAATACCATTTCTTAAAAAATGACGCGACATAAAACGGGGTTCCCTGTTACTAAGTATGCTAAAATGGAAAAACAATTGATCACAAATAGAAGGAGTACGTTTGTAGTTATGAAACTGGTATCTTGGAATGTAAATGGAATACGGGCTTGTGTTCGTAAAGGATTTCTGGATTATTTTAAAGAAGTGGATGCAGATATCTTCTGCTTGCAGGAAACAAAACTCCAGGAGGGACAAATTGAGCTGGATCTCGAAGGTTATTATCAATACTGGAATTACGCAATAAGAAAAGGGTATTCCGGTACAGCAGTCTTTACAAAGAAAAAACCACTAAGTGTTAGCTATGGTGTTGGAAAAGAGGATACAGAAGAAGAGGGCCGTATCTTAACGTTGGAATTTGAAGATTTCTATTTAGTTAATGTCTATACACCAAATTCCAAAAGAGATCTGACAAGACTTGAATATCGGCTGGAGTGGGAAGATGAATTATACAACTATTTGAAAATACTCGATGCAAAGAAACCGGTCATCTATTGCGGTGATTTAAATGTGGCCCACAATGAGATTGATTTACGTAATGATAAGACCAATCATGGTAATTCAGGTTTTACCAAAGAAGAACGTGGCAAAATGACCCGCATATTGAGTTCCGGATTCGTCGACAGCTTACGTTATTTCTATCCTGACACAGACGGACTCTACACATGGTGGTCTTACATGAAAACAATTCGGGAAAGGAATGTCGGATGGAGAATTGATTATTTCATCGTTTCAGAAAGATTGACAGATTCCCTTATTGACTCACAGATCCATTCACAGGTCATGGGAAGTGACCATTGCCCGGTGATGCTGGAGTTGAAGCCGCTTCGTTAAATTGTAATCCGTTATTCATATTCTGTTCATATTGCTAATCTATACTACTGATGATGGAAGGAGAGATTCGAGTTGAATAAATATAGTAAAACATTGCTTCGATTTTCAGCAATTTTCGCTGCAATAGGAGCATTCATCGGCTCACATATGGCAGGTGCAGGCGGACTGGAATTCAAAACGGTTCATGCACATATTCTTGTTGTCGGCTGGTTGTCATTATTTGCCTGGGCTGTCTTCTACAAGGTTTTCACCCCTGCAAATAAAATCCTTGCAGCTTTACATGTATGGTCCGCAATCATTGGAACCATTGGATTAACGAGTGGCATGTGGTTGTACTACGTTCGCCCGTTTGATCTTAATGATACATTTACTACAGTATTCTTTATTGTTGGAGGAACCATATTATTATTAAGCTTCGTGTTTTTCCTAATCTTAACGTTTATGAAGACAGAAGAGGATCAATAATAAATTAGAATTATTTTATATGATATCTAAAGTCAGGCAGTGTGCCTGGCTTTTTGATTATCAATTGACAAGGCATGTAGCAAATTTCAAGATTGTGGATATAATAATGATATTAGGAAGTTCAACTCGCCAGGCAATTGCCCTTGCCTAAGCTGACTTATACTGCCGAAATGGTTTTATATTTGCCTATCTGCTAAAATGAAGATAAATAAATCCCGAGGGTGGTGTGATTTATGCGTTTCATTAAAATGACGCAAATTGATGAGAACATCAATTCAAGACGCCAAGAAGTGAATGCAAATCTACAATGTAACCGTAAAGGGAGTCCCCGTGTCAGACGAAAACGGTCAAGGTCATTGGATGAACGAATTGCATTAACACAGATCACCAAGGAAAGTGTAGAGCGTGCAAAAAGGGAAGGTAAAATGAAAATGATAGGAAAGCGAAAGATGTATTATGATCCAGCTGAATGAATTGAAGAACGAGTTTAAAAACCTATTACAATTTTCCAAACATGAAAGAATGCTGCAGGCTTCTGCATTACTTACGGCTTATTTTGAATTAGAAAATATAAAACCTATTATTGTTGGCGGGCTCTCGGTAGAAATATACACCCGAAATAATTACACGACTTATGATATTGATCTAATTACAGATGGACGGGATAAATTCGATGTATTGTTAACGAAGGAACTGGATTTTGTAAAAGAGGGCCGAAGCTGGTATCACAAGGAACTGGAAATATCCATTGAAATACCAGATAACTTTTTAGAAGGAAGCTTAGAGAAGGTTTTTAAAATGGAATTAGAGAATGGCCGGTATATCTTTGTAGTGGGAGTAGAAGATATCATCATCCATCGTTTAGAATCTGCTGTTGTTTCACACCCGGACAACCCCGAATGGACAGATGATTATGAATGGGCGGAGCGAATGTTTCAGATTCATAGATCTGATGAGGAGATTATGGACCTGGATTATTTAAGACAGACAGCTAAAGAAGCTGAAGTTGGCAGCATTGTTGAGCAATGGCTGAAAAAATAAGCATCCGAAAAAAGACGGATGCTTTTTTTCATTTATTGCTTCAATGTTTGAAAATAATCAATGATTCCCAGTGCACAGACTTGCATGTCCAGATTTATGATGATATAGATTTCATGATCATCCTGCACACCTGATTGCCGGAGATGGGATTGAATCCTCCCTAGTAATCGCTTTGCAAGTTCATCATAGCCCTGCCCTTCAGCAATAACCTGTTCGCCCTCTTCCATGTACACATCAAGCCAGTCAGATACTCCCTGTAATGCTGAATCTGTATTTTCTGTCATTCCAAAATGTCCATAATAGATCCGGTCAACATTCATTCCAGCAATTCGGTCGATTGAGGATTGCATGGTATTTGGATCAAAATGGTTTGGAGATGTAGAAGGTAAAAATAAATCAACACCCTCATGAATCAGCTGATCATAGCGGACACCAACTGTATCTCCAGTAAATATGCCATTGCTTACTGGATCATAAATACTAAAATGATGCTTGGCATGCCCAGGAGTGTCCAGAAATTCCAAGGTACATTCAGGCCCTATTTTAAGTGTGTCCCCTTCTCCTTTAACAATCAATCGATCTTCAGGTACAGGCACGATTGGTTCAAACAATTCCTGAAAACTTTCACCGTATACTGCTCTCGCACCAGCTGCCAGTTTTTTTGGGTTTATCAAATGCCTTTCTCCTCTTGGATGAACAACTACGGAAGCATTCGGGCAATCCCTCAGTAAAAGCCCCGCACCCCCGGCATGGTCAAGATGGACATGTGTTACGATAATATACTTGACCTGGTCCAGGGAAAATCCTAAAAAATCAAGACCTTTTTTGACATGTTTAACCGATGGACTTGGCCCGGTTTCCACGATGGTTAATTCATCTTCATTAATAACATAAGCTCCCGTTCTTTGTGAGACACTCAAATCAAACCCGTCAATAAGATGAATTCGATGATCTAATTGAATTGGCTCTTTATCCTGCATGATTCAACCTCCTACATTAGCACTTGGCTTTTCGTCAAATCCGCCCATTAAGGACAATTGCATTTCTTTCATTTATAATAGCATATTTTCTTCTTCACAACTCATAATTTAAGCGTATTTTTACAATAATCATAACTCTTTATTATTATCCTCATCTCAAACATTTAATTAGCTATTTAAAAATTCGACCAGTGCATCTATCAGACCGTCCGCCAACGGAAGGTCCGGATCATTATAGGTTTGTAAATTACCTTCTTCATCTCCCGGCGCTTCCTTTAAAACATGGTTCATCTTATCGATAAGCACCAATACTGCATCCTCTTTTGCCTCCTGAAGCATTTCTGCTTCGTCTGGTGAAACCTGCAGGTCGTTTTTCCCATTTATAACAAGGGTTGGAATATCCAATTTTGCTATTTCTTCTGTGGGCTCATATTGCATCCACGAAGAGATAAAGGGTTGAACCGATGGCCGAAAAGCACTTTGTAGTTCCTCGCTGACATTCTCGACCACTTTTCCTTCTTTAAGCTGCTGCAGGATCTCTTCAGATTCCTTCATGAGATCTCCCGGCAGCTGTTCACGTAATTGATCATGTAAAACTTCATCAATAGAACGCCCGGCACCAGCCAGTGATATAAATGTGTCTACCTCTGTATCACGCGCCGCCAGCATACCAACTAAAGAACCTTGACTATGACCAATTATCCCTACCTCTGTAAAATTCTCCTCTTCTTTTAACAGTTCCACCCACGTAACAGCATCATCAATGAATTGTTCAAATTGTAATTCTTCTTCGGCAATAATCGCCTTTCTATTTTCACCCGCTCCTCGCTTATCATAACGGAGACTGGCCACCCCATTTGCGGCAAGTTCTTCAGCAACAAATTTCAAACTGTCATTTCGTGCTCCAGGTGAATTACCATTACGATCTGTTGGACCAGATCCCGGGATAATAAGCATTACCGGAAAAGGCCCATTTCCATCAGGCATCTCCACTTCACCATAGAGTGTTCCAATTTCTGTTTCTACTTCAAGAAACTCACCATCTTCTTCCGGTTCAGAAGTAGCAGCTCCTTTTGTTAGTTCGAAGGGGAAGGTTTGCCCGTTCTGTTTAAAGTCTCCTGTAATCGTTTCTTCGTCCACTTTTCCATCAAATGAGATTGACTGTCCCTGTATTTCCATCGTGAAAAAAATACTTTCCTCCTCTACATTGATGATGGAAAGGGGGTAGTTCTGTAGGCCTTGAACAGGAATACTGATTGTGCCTGTTAACTCCTCATCATTTGCGAATTCCACGACAATATTAAGCGGCTGACCCGGAACTTCAATCGAACCAGACCATGAATCAGCCAATGTTTCCATAACCGGATTACCTCCTTCTCGTGCGTTAGGTTGTTCACTCCCCTTATTGCACCCAATTACAAAAATAAGTATAAATAATATTGCAATCATGCATTTTTTCATCTTTTTTCCTCCACATACTGCGATAATATTAGACCCCTTTTCGTAAGCTCTGTTGATTTTAATCCACGCAGTTGATATAAAAGACGAAGTAACTGCTATGTCGATTTCCGCTACGGACCGTTGCTTTCCGCGGGCACGGCTTCAGCCTCGGGCCAACACGATGTTGGTCACATAGGCGTTGCCCTAGGACGGGGCGTTCTTAGCCTATGTTCTTTAATTCACCGCTGCGGGGTCTTCAGACACGTGCTGTTCCCGCTGGAGTCAACGGTCCTCCGCTCCAATCAACGATCACATAAGTACTTAATGAAGTTGTAATGCACATATCAGCGAAGGAAATATACGGAGACTCCTGTGGGAACAGTGGCCAGAGTGAGACCCCGCAGAACGGAGTTCGAGGAGGCTCACGGGTCACCCGCGGAAAGCGTAGTATATTTCCGCAGCGGTTAAAAGCACCAACCATAATTTCAAGTTACTTCGTCTTTTATAAATTTTTTGTCATAATTATTGTACGATTATTATACGAATAGGTTTCAAAAAAAACAGGCATTGGCACTTACATGCCCATGCCTGATATCAAAGCTTTCCTGTAGCATATGTTTAGTTATAACACCAACTGAGTCACAATCCACGGTGCCGCGTACAACACCATAAATTGCACACCATAATTGACACCCCAGCGGTGCAGGAGTCCTGCTACCAGCCCAATTAGCAATACACCACCAATATTGATTAAGCCTGCATCCATATAAGCAAGCATCAATACAAGACCGAAAAACACTCCCAGCAATGCTTCATGCGGTATGTATCTGAATACAAATGTACAAATCTGCTGGGAATATTTGATGGTAACAAAATAGGTCAAACTAATTGCAATAATGGCTCCAATTAATGTTGCCACAATAAAGTCACCTGTAGAAAGAAGATGATGCAAATTACGGTCCTCCGTAAAAACAGGTGGTGCGTTAAATAATGCTATCCCCGGCCCAAGAGCTGTTGGTGATACCGGCACACCAATCGCGATTAAAGGAATTAACGTTCCGGCAATATATGCAGCATTTGTCACTCCATCCATACTTGAAATGGCACGGGATGCTTTTTTAATTGGGTCTTTTATTCGGCTTGATAATGTTTCCCCCAAAAATATGGTCATCCCTGCTGGACTCATAAAGAAAGTTAGCACCCCTAAAACAGAACCAAAGGTGGAAGAACCAATTTCTTTCTTATCCAAAATCTTAAAGGGATTTGGGAAACCTTTTACAGGCTTTTGCCGTTTCAATTTAATATCATTCATATGACGGCGTGGCAGGCTATTAAGGATATCCTTATTCAGCAATTCAAATAATCGTAAAATTATCGGCCCGATTGTAATTCCAAGAAAAAAGGAAGTGAATACCGTAACATCTTCCGGCACAGCACCTACTCCCCAATATAAATGTCTCAGCCCTTGAATGAGCAAGGCAAAAGGGACAATAGAAAGTAAAGCCAGCCATCTGTTTTTCGTCATTAATGCTAAAAACACGGCACCAAAAAAGAATATTTGGCTGGAATATTCAGCAATAACATCCCCTAAAGGAATGAGCAGGTTTGCCAGGAATAAACTTAATGGCACAGAATTGATTGTACCAATCACAGAACCTGAAGCCATTTTACGAATACTGACATCCGGAAGGCCATGTTGTTTCAGCACCATCGCATGATCCACCATCGGGGCTGATAATACGCCTCCAGGAATTCCCGCTATCGCAACAGGAATGGAATCCGCTAATTTTTTTGCAACTATAGCAGCGATAAAAAAGGCTAAAATAACAATCGGTTCCATACCGGTCAGAACAAGCACCATCGTTATCGGAGCTAATACTGCAGTCTCATCTGTCCCCGGGGCAATTCCAATTACTGTATATAATACCGCTCCAAATACAGAAGCAGCAATCATTTCAAAAATTATTGTAACATCCATCTCCTAGTTCTCCTCATCCTCAAATCGAAGTGTACGTTTCGGTTTAATGATCAGACTGCTGGCGATAAACCCGATGACCACTCCGACCAAACCATAGATTAGCGGCTGTGGCGGTTCATTTGGAGCAATGAGATAACCACCAAGGGCGCAAGCACTGCAAATGATCATACTTAAAAGCAAATCCTTGATATTTACTACGTCTTCCCAAACTTCTATATTTTTTCCTTCTTCGTTTATAGTTTCTCTGTTATCAGGTGATTGTTCAGACATGCACTCTCTCCTTTGTCCATTTTTAAAATTAAATTATACAACTAAATATCCAGTGTTGTAAGTATAACTTATTCATTTCTGCTTAAAATAATCAAGACTACTTGAAGGAGGTTATTTCATTGCAAAACCAACAGCAGAAAAACATGCAGGATTCCTCACAAATGGCGGATCAGCAAAGTCATGGCGGTCACGAGATGTTCGATGCACATGAAGCAATATCCGGACTTGTCGGAGGAATGGAACACGGATTATTATACGAACAACATATTCAAGATCCGGAATTAAAGACGATGCTTCAACAGCATAAAGCATTTTTGACTCAATTGTATAATACGCTGGTAGAAACATTACAAACTGGTCAGAAGCCAGCCATAGAAACGCAAACCTACAACATGGCACAAGGAAATAATGTGGTTTACGGGATGCAGCCTTCTCCGCCGAAAACACCTGCCCAGTCTGTAAATGAATTGAATGATCAATGTATTTCCAGCTTTATGATGGCACAATTAAAGGCATCAGCAACTGCATTTACAACCGCTTCATTGGAAACAACAAATCCTGTTTTACGCAGAGTATTTGCTGATAGTATACCAAATTTAATCGAAATGGCATATGAAGTATTTTTATATCAGAATAAAAATCAATATTATCAGGTTCCACAGCTGAAGCAAGCAGATATGCAGGCATATATGAATAGTTTCGCACCAGCACAAGGAAACATGCCACATTAAATGACAAAGGGTGACCGCCTAAGGTGGTGCACCC
The DNA here is from genome assembly GCF_055380755.1 of Virgibacillus ainsalahensis. Classification (NCBI taxonomy): domain Bacteria; kingdom Bacillati; phylum Bacillota; class Bacilli; order Caryophanales; family Bacillaceae; genus Virgibacillus; species Virgibacillus ainsalahensis. Next base: position 3,133,165 of record NZ_AP043943.1, read on the forward strand.
TTTGTTTTATGTTATCATTCTCATTTGGCCTTATCGTTTATCCTAAAGTTAATCCAGCAAGCGATTATTCTCATCTACTGACATGATTCTCACGCCTTTTGAAGCATCTGTTTGATTGTATAATCCATCACCATGACAAACGCTGCATTTATATTGCCAGCCTTCATCATCAGAAAGCATTCCGGTTCCTTCACAAGCTTTACAGGTTTCATCTCTGTTTACCATGTAATATCCTCCTTTTTTCATCCTTCTTCTATTTTTAGTATGTGAAAAATATAGTATATTATCAAAATGAATCTTATTTGAAAATGAAACGTATTTATAACCATTAAATTAAAGGGGATGGAAAAATGAATAACCATGAAATTGATTACGTGCTTCATGGCGATGATATGCAATTTGTTGAAGTTGAACTTGATCCGCAAGAAACCGTAATTGCCGAGGCAGGAAGTCTGATGATGATGGATGAGCATATCCGGATGGAGACAATTTTTGGAGACGGATCAGAGAACCAGCAGGGCTTTGTAGGTAAACTCCTTGGGGCAGGAAAACGTGTAATAACTGGTGAAAGTCTATTCATGACTACATTCACAAATGAAGGCAATGGGAAAAAACAGGTCGCTTTTGCCTCACCATATCCCGGGAAAATAATTCCCATGGATTTAAGTGAGATCAATGGAAAACTAATCTGTCAAAAAGATGCATTTTTGGCTGCAGCAAAAGGCGTATCTGTTGGCATTGAATTCCAGCGCAAAGTAGGAACAGGATTTTTCGGTGGAGAAGGTTTCATCATGCAAAAGCTGGAGGGCGACGGAATGGCTTTTGTACATGCAGGTGGTACGATTCAGAAAAAGGTGCTGAACGCAGGTGAAACACTAAAAGTTGATACAGGCTGTCTTGTTGCAATGACTGGTGATGTGGATTATAACATTGAATACATTGGTGGCATTAAAACAGCTTTATTCGGTGGGGAAGGTTTATTTTTTGCAACATTGCGTGGACCCGGTGTTGTCTGGATCCAATCTCTTCCATTCAGCAGACTTGCAAGCAGAATCTTTGCCGCAGCGCCTGAAAGAGGTGGTTCAAAAGGGGAAGGAAGCCTTGCGGGAGGACTATTTGATATATTAGGCGGAGACAGAAAATAATCTTCAAGTTAAATAAGATTCAACGCTTGCGCACATACTACCTGTGAATACAATACTTCAAAAGAGGTGAAAACATGGGTAGAGATGAACACAATAAATCAAAAAACAGTTTTTTGGCACAAACACCAAAGAATCAGCTGACAGACGGTAAAGACGTGGAGTTTGCTGAAGAATTCGCTGACCATGATGATAAAGAAGCCCAGTCAAGAAGCCGGGCAGCAGAAAAACGCGCGAAGAGGAAATAATTCGGCCGGGCTCAGACTGTTCCTTTATTTAGGGTCAAGTCTTTACAACTAAGGATTACTGCTAAAATCTTGTCGGAAAGTCAGGTCTTCTAAATTGCCTCTCCTCTTATAACTTTGTACAATTAATGAAAGGCAATATAAAGTGAGGCGAGGGATAACGATGAGCAATAAATCCGTTGACGATTATATAACAGAAGGAATATATGGTAAAAGATTGCCAAAGGATGCTGAACGAAAGCAGTTTTTGGGGACACTGAGGGAGCGTATTGTAATTGCGCTGACGAAAGGACAGGTCATGTCTGATTCCGGTCTTGCAAAATTAGATGAAGCAATGCAAGAACATAAAGATGCTAAATTATTAATCAATGGTGACGTATCTTATCGATTTTTAAAGGAAGAAAAGGCTTTGGCCAATAAATATAATATACCGTACACTACCATTACAAATGAGGAGAACGATACCGAAATTGGTGCTGTTCTAACCTATGATCATGCGATTGATAAAGAAGACATTTTTATTAAGGATGAAACGGAAAAAGATAAGGAAGAACCAGCTAAAGATTCTGGATCCTTTCTTTCAAAATTAAAACAATGGTTTGGATAAAAAAACCGGTCACGTTTATAGAACCTGACCGGTTTTTCCCTTTACTGTTTTCTTGGCCAGTGTTCTCACCTGGCAATTTTGAAAAGGAACCTCCTGAGGCACATAAACCACCTGTTATACAGGAATAATACTTTAAGGAGGTGTTATTGTGAGTCAACCATACAGATGTCCTAATTGTAAGACGAACCGCTCCCGATTTAATATTATTGAACAAGTAGCAAATCCGGTGAAAATGGACCCACAAACAGGGGAAGTTATTCAGGATTACACAAATGAAAGTGTGGAAGTTTTCCATACTATTTATAATGGACCTCAATACAGAATCCAATGCGGTTCATGCGGGCTTATTGAAGATGAAAAAACATTTGTGAAATATGGTGAAAGTTATCAAAACTAATCTGAAATATTTTATAAAACTTTTTGCAAACGAAGCTGTTCCGAGAGGGCTGCTTCGTATTTTATTTGCTCTGTTATAGATATACACAATTACGGTGTGTTCAAACATAAATCACTTCATGTTATTCCATTTGTTAACAACTTAAAATTCCATCCTGCCATACTTAAAGAAATAAGAAAGGATGGTGAAAGAGATGCTAACAATGAAGCAGATCAATAAGCACTATGGCAAAAATACTGCATTGAAAAATGTCAACCTTTCCGTTGCTAATGGGAGCTGCTATGGTCTTGTTGGCCCAAATGGAGCTGGAAAATCAACATTGCTCAAAATTCTCGCTTCCGTCATTGAGGATTATCAAGGTGACATTTATTTTGGCCATAATACTATCAATAAGCATTATAAAAAGCAGATTGGCTACATCCCCCAGGAAATCTGTCTGGAACAAACACTAACCGCACTCGATAATCTATATTTTTTCGGAAGACTTTACGGTCTGAAAGGAAAACAACTAACGAATCGCGCAAATGAGGTCTTGACAGAGGTCGGACTGATAGAAAAAGGAAAAGCCAGGGTAACCACTTTTTCAGGAGGTATGAAGCGGCGTCTGAATATTGGCTGTGCTATCATGCATCATCCAAATGTAATTATTATGGATGAACCTACAGTGGGGATTGATCCACAATCACGCCGCTATATCTTTCAATTGATTGAAGCGTTTAAAGATAGAGGTTGCACCATTATTTACGCGAGCCATTATATGGAAGAAGTGGAACAACTCTGTGAAGATGTGGCATTTATTGACAGGGGGAATATTGTTGAAGATGGACATATTGAAAGCCTGCTAGAGAGGTATGCTGAGCCTTCTATTTTTATCAAAGGTGAACATGGTTTGCCGAAAAACATCAAACCGTTTGGTTCACTAACAAAAAAAGGAAGCGGATATGTATTATCAACCAGCAATCCGCTTCAGGAAATGGAAGCAGTATCACGTCATTGCCGAATAAATAGTGTGAATATAGAACGCTTAGAGCTGATGCAACCACGCTTGGAGGATATCTTCTTTTCTTTAACCGGCAGCCAATTAAGAGACTGAATTATGGTAAAATAATGAAAGTGAGGTTTAATTATGAATGCAATCATTTCAATGGAAATGAAAAAGTATTTGCAGGACAGAGGTCTATTATTCTGGATGTTGATTTTGCCGATTATTTTCACAGTTTTATTTATAGCTGTGCTCACCTCCGGAACGGAATCAGCCATACGTGACCAAATAATTCTGTCCATTGTTCCAGGCTACACCGTAATGTTTGTCTTTTTCATTATGATTAATATGGTTGAAACGGTACTAAAGGACAGGGAGCTTGGTATGACAGCTAGAATTGCAAGCACACCACTTTCATCTTATTTCTATTTGCTCGGAAAATGGATACCGAATATGTTTATTGTACTTATACAGATTGTCATTCTCTTTCTGTTTGGCATGCTTGTGTACAATATCCCATTGGAACAGCCGCTCCATTTACTGGTGCTGGCTGTATTTCTAACATTTACTGTTACCGGAATTGGATTGGCGCTCGCCCTGCTAGTAAAAACAAATAATATGGGGATTGCCCTTACGCAAGTCATTGCACTTGGCGGGGCTTTGCTTGGCGGACAAATGATGCCAGTAGATATGATGCCGGATATCATGCAGACAATCAGCAAGTTTCTGCCACAATCCTGGGCACATCAGGCTTTTCAAGATGCGATGGAAGGAACATTGCTATTTGGCGACCTCATACAAACGTCCCTGATTCTTTTCGGATTTGGGTTAGCAGGATTTATTATCGCATGGATTCGCTATCCTACCTTTTTAAAACAAGCCAGAGGATAGGTAAATTGGAGGAATGATCAATGAAAGTGAACATTGATATTGACGACAGCCATGAAGAAACACAGATAACGATTCAGGCGAAGGAATGGTCTAAAGAGTTGGAGGAAATTGTCAGGACCCTGAAAAAAGGAAAACAGAGACGCTTATTTGGAGTCGATGAGGAACAAACCATACTTCTTGACCCAAAAAATATTGACTTTGTTTATGCTGAAAACAGAAAAATATTCGCAGCTGTAAAAAAACGAAAAATCGAAATAAGAATGAAATTGTATGAAGTAGAAGAAATTTTAGCTCCCTATAACTTTATGCGCTTTTCAAAATCCGTTATCGGCAACCTTAACCAGATTGAGCGGTTTGAACTAGCGTTTAATGGAAACCTGTGTGTTTATTTTCATTCTGGAAATAAAGAATATATTACCAGAAAGTATGTAAGACCAATCAAGGAGCAATTAATGCAGGGAGGCCAGACATATGATAATTGAGATACTCAGACGAATTACCACAGGCATTGCTTTTGGAGGTATATTTACATTTATTGCCCTTTCCATTATGAAATTCAATAACTTGGAGGCTTCCGTTTCAGAAGTTTGGCAGCATATGCTGGCAAGTTTAGTGGTGGGTATCTACTTTGGATTATCTTCTTTTATTTTTGAGATGAACGAATCAAGTTATTTAAAGAAAACGATCATTCATTTTAGCATTTCCATTATCTTTTACTTTATTGTTGCCTTAACAGTTGGCTGGATACCTGTCACACCATGGGCTTTCATTGGAAGTATCCTTGTATTTATGCTAATTTATTCTTTGTTTGGGACCGGATATTACCTTTATTACAAAAAAGTGGAGGCTGCATTAAATAATGAATTACAGAAAAAGAAATAGTGAAGTAGCTTTTAGCGACATGTATCTGCATTAGCATGAAAATCGAAATCACATCCACTCTCTGTTACAATTGAAGTATCAAAACTTGGAGGGATTACATGCGACTGAATGATAAAAAAGTTATCGCACTCGTAGAACATGATTTTGAAGATCTGGAACTTTGGTATCCGGTTTTACGCCTTCAGGAAGAAGGTGCCCAAGTAGATTTAATCGGAAAAGAAGCCAAGACAAAATATATTGGGAAATACGGCGTTCCTGCAGAATCTGATTATGCATTCACTGATATTAAATCAGCCGATTACGATGCTATCCTTGTGCCTGGTGGATGGGCGCCGGACAAACTGAGACGTTATCCTGAGGTGTTGCAATTTGTTAAGGAAATGAATGAGGAAAAGAAACTGATCGGGCAAATTTGCCACGCCGGCTGGGTACTTATTTCAGCAGACATCCTAAAAGACAAAAAAGTGACCAGCACACCAGGAATAAAAGATGATATGGCTAATGCGGGAGCGACATGGAGCGACGAGGAAGTAGTCGTTGACGGTCATCTTGTATCAAGTCGCCGTCCACCTGACCTGCCGCCATATGTGAAAGTATTCGCAGATAAACTGGCAGAACAATAATACCGAATCTCTCGCATCAGGAGCGAGAGATTTTTTGCTTACATACTGTTTTCCAAAAGATCGGGACTTCGGTTACGCTTACCAGGACGGGACTACGCCTATGTGACCAACATCGTGTTGGACCGAGGCTAAAGGGTTCCTCGTGGAAAGCAAGTATTTTTTAGCAGCGCTGGGCTAGCACCTAGTTTGTAAAAGATGAGAGAAAATCACTGTTAGATTACGTCGCATTTATAACAACTGTGAGAGATAAAGACAACAAAACTTCCGAAAAGAATCTAATTAAAAACACAGAAGCAGAGTATAGCTTTACATATAGAAAACGTTTTCATATAATAATAGTAATCAATGTAAGTTCCAGGAGGGGTTGGATGAGTAAAATAAAAGAAGGAACCTTATTATGGGAGCCTGATGAAAAACGGAAGCAGCACTCAAACATTTATAATTATATGAAATGGTTAAAGGAACATAAAAAATTAAACTTTGAAGATTATCACTCCCTCTGGAAATGGTCGGTTAATGAAGTGGAACAGTTTTGGGAATCACAGTGGGAATACTTTGATATACAAGCGAAGCACCCATACAAAACTATCTTATCCTCACATGAAATGCCTGGGGCCAAATGGTTTCCGGAGGCTACCATCAATTACACCGAGCATATTTTCAGAAATAGAGAAGAAGATAAAGCTGCTATTATTCATGCCTCAGAATTACGAGAGCGAGCTGAAATTAGCTGGAAGCAGCTCTATCAGGATACAGCAGCACTTCAGCAGACACTAAAAAGTCTGGGGGTTACAAAAGGGGACCGTATTGTTGCCTATGTACCGAATATCTATGAATCTATTGTAGCCTTTCTGGCTTCAGCAAGCATTGGTGCCATCTGGTCAAGTGCATCTCCGGATTTCGGGACACAAAGTGTAATTGACCGTTTCAAACAAATCGAACCAAAAGTGATGATTACCGTTGACGGCTACCGCTACAGCGGAAAGGATTTCAATCGCATGGAAGTGGTTGAAAATATTCAATCCGAGCTGTCCACGTTGGAGGCAACGATTGGAATTCCTTACCTGAAAGAATCTGCTGATTTCAGCAAGCTCCAAAATGCACAGACTTGGGAAGATGCCACTGCATCTGAAGCACAAATCGATCTTACGTACGAACATGTTCCCTTTAATGATCCATTATGGGTGTTGTATTCTTCAGGTACAACCGGAAAACCCAAACCAATTGTTCAAAGCCAGGGCGGGATTTTACTTGAACACCTGAAAGTATTGACCCTTCATGAAGACTTGGGGAAAGATGACCGTTTCTTCTGGTTCACAACAACCGGCTGGATGATGTGGAACTTCCTTGTCAGCGGACTGCTGACTGGCAGTACCGTTATCCTTTATGACGGAAACCCTGCCTATCCAGATAAGAAAATGCTTTGGAAATTTGCGGAAGAAACGAGGATGACTGTCTTCGGAACAAGCGCAAGTTATATCACTGCATGCATGAAAGAGGAACTCAATCCCGGAAAGGAATTTGACTTAACCCATTTGAAAAATATCAGTTCCACTGGATCACCATTACCACCGGAAGGATTTCAATGGTGTTATGAAAATGTGAAAAATGATTTATGGATTGCCTCAGCAAGCGGGGGGACAGATGTCTGTACAGCATTTATCTTAGGAGCTCCGGTTTTACCTGTATATGCGGGTGAATTGCAATGCCGGGGCCTTGGAGCGAAAATAGAAAGCTATAATGAACAAGGTAAGCCTGAGATAGAAGAAGTCGGGGAATTAGTACTAACAGAACCTTTCCCTTCCATGCCGATTTACTTTTGGAATGACGAAAATGGCACTCGTCTCCATGAAAGTTATTTTGATGTATTCCCGGGCATATGGTGTCATGGTGATTACTTAAAAATTACAGACCGACAAACAGCGGTGATTTATGGACGTTCTGATGCGACAATCAACCGGGGCGGCATTCGCATTGGCTCAAGTGAAATATACCGCGCAGTCGATCAGGTGAAAGAAGTTTCCGATAGTTTAATTGTGGATATTCCCGATGATAACGGGAGTTCGACCACCCCGTTGTTCGTCATCATGAAGGAAGGCTATGAATTAACAGAAGAAATTCAGCAAACAATTAAAAAACAAATTCAGACACATTGCTCGCCACGCCATGTGCCAACAGGAATATATGAAGTGAAAGATTTTCCGAAAACATTAAACGGGAAAAAATTAGAAATCCCAGTTAAAAAAATACTAATGGGCAAACCAGTTGAAAAGGTAGTTAATAAAGGTTCCTTAAGCAATGAAGACTCCCTGGACTATTTTGTGCAATTTGCACAAGCACAAAGCCAAATACATTCAAAATAAAAGAAAGAAGAACGAGCCGGCATCAAATCCAGCTCGTTCTTCTTCTAGTAATTGATTTTAACTCCACCCATAAACAAACAGCTTCCACTATACTTTATCCGCAATCATTCTATTCTGTGTCATTAAGCTAACTACAACATAGACAACGAACGAAAAAATCACCGGCAGCACAACCGAATGTAAACCAAGCGGCTGTGGGAAAAATGTATCGGATAGAACATACAGCCCCACCCCAGCGATCATCGAGGAAAGCGCGCCATATTTATTTCCCTTGCTCCAATAAAGACCAAGCACAATTGGCCAGATAAATGCAGCTTCCAATCCGCCGAATGCAAAGAGATTCAGCCATATAATCAAATTAGGGGGGTTCAACGACATTAAGAAGACAATAATTCCCAAAGCCGCTGTTACACCAATACTTAAGCGCATCACCTTTTTATGTGATGCTTTCGGCTCCACATAATTTAAGTAAACATCTTTCACTACGGTTGAACTGACCAATAATAATAAAGAATCCACCGTCGACATAATTGCTGCCATTGGCGCCGCCAGTACAAGGCCCGCAAGCCATGCAGGCAGTACCTCAAGTGCAATAAGAGGCATGACCCGATCACCAACTTCAATCCCCGGTAAGATTGGGCGGGCAAATACACCAATCAAATGCATATTAAGCATAATAAAGCCGACGACAATCGTGCCAATTATCAATGCCCGGTGCATGGACCTGGAGTTATTATAGGACATTGCCCGTACTGTCACCTGTGGCAAAGCAACCACACCAACCCCAACAAGAATCCAAAAAGAGGACACATAGGTAGGTGTCAAGGTCCCTTCTGCACCAAAGGGAGTGATCAGGTTAGGATTTTCCGCAGCAAGATCAGATATAATCGCCGAGATTCCTCCACCTGCGATGATTGTTGCAATTAATAGAATCAGTGTCCCTATAAACATGACACTACCTTGAACCGCATCTGTCAAAGCCACTGCCCTGAAACCTCCGATTGTCACATAAACCAATACAGATGCAGCGAAAATAAACAATGCCGTCGTATATGTAAGGCCAGTCAATGATTCGATTAGCCTCGCACCACCAATCCACTGTGCTGCCATCGCGGAGAACAAAAAGATAATAATACTAACAGCTGAAAACAATACCACCCATTTGGACTGATACCGTTCCTTTAAAAAATCCACCATTGTAACTGCTTTATATTTTCTTGTTACAATCGCAAATTTTTTACCTAATACCATCAAAATAAAATAACCGGTAGCAACCTGTGACATTGCCAGCAATACCCAACCGAGTCCTTCAGTATATGCAGTACCTGGCCCACCAATGAAACTGCTTGCACTGCCGTATGTAGCCGTCATTGTCATCGCTAGAACAAATCCGCCCAAACTTCTTTCACCTAAAAAATACTCCTCAAGGAACGAGCTGGTAGACCGGACTCGCCTGCTTGCCAGTATACCAATAGCAAACATAAGGACTAAGAACCCAATTAACGGAATAATCGCCTGCCAGTTCATTTATTTTCACCTTCATCAAAGGGTACTTCCACAAAGAATTTTTTTACAACAATTGTAACAAGCACAGCCATTACCACAAATCCAATCACACAACTATAAAAAAACCATGCTGGTAAACCAAAAATATATGCATATTCCCTAGGGTCCTTGCTTCCTAATCCATAGGCAAATCCATACCACCATATAAAATTGAAAATGACTAGCCCAACACCAATCAATGCTTCCCGGTTGGCTATTTTATATCGATAATCATTATTATTTTGCAGGTCATTCTTCAACTTTCTTCCCCCTTAAACGTCAAAAACTGCAATAGCTTATTTCTATTAATATAACGTAAGGAAAGGTCACTTGTAAATATTTGAATATTATAAAATATAAATCCGCGTGATTTAGATTAGAAAGTTTTGCAGAAGAAAAAGGATTCAGAGCATCTTTCCATCCCTGAATCCTTTCCTTTCCATTAAATTCCTTAATTTTTCAAGTCTACCTTCAACACTTTGTCCTTAACATCTACCATCTCAAAAGTCTTAGATGCTTCCCCATTTGTTACAACAAGCGTAACCTCTTTTTCTTTTAAAATATCAACCTGTTTTTTATTCAGCAATAATTTCCGCTGTTTCTTCTCATTGTAAATATCGATTACAACTTGAACTCCATGATCAAGTACTTCTAAATCCTTTGTATGAACCGTAGCTGTTCCGTTATTTTTCTTCGGCTCAACTTCTTTCACCGGTTGTTCTTCTCCCGGATTGCCAGGTTCTTCATTTGTTTCCGTGATTCTACCTTCTGATCCATAGTCGATTGGATTGTCCTCGGAAGTTTGAAGGTTTTCAACAAAATCTACTGTGGCATCAATATCTGCAGCTCCCATGAACGATTTTTTCCCTAAATCTTTAATCGGACCTTCGGATGTACCCATGTAATTATTTACTGTCAATGTATACACTTCTTCTTCTTCAATTGATGTACCATCCGGAAATGTAATATCTACAACTTCATTCAATTCTGGATTCCATGTGTAATGCAATCCGGCAACACTGTAGTCAGGGCCATAGATTGGTGACAGCTGATCATTGATAATCGGGTAGAGATCTGCCCCTGTTATTTCAAATGTCATCAAGGTATTTCCAAATGGCTGAATATTGTACAGGTCACCCCAGGTAACCTCACCCGCCAGCAGGTCATCTCTGATCCCGCCACCATTCATCATCGCGAAGTCACTATCCATTGACCAATTCATACCATCTGCAATCAGATTCCCCAGTCCATGATCACCTTCATTCGTATAATCGCCTGTAAGATCTGCTGCATTATAACCAATAACCTGGTTCATGATCGGGGCAATTAAATCTGAATAGTGATCCAAGATCACAGTAATATTCTCGTTTGGCGTATAATCGTTCTGGTTCACGAACACTACCTCTGCTTCTTTTTCAACAATATCGCCTGTCCGACGATCAATTTCCAGATCTATATCCGCAAATGCTTTTCCATACTCAGAAGCTTGAACAATCAGTTTATTGTCCACCACCGCATCAACCACCTGATGATTATGCGCTGCAAAAATCACATCCACTGCATCATTCACTTCGTTTGCCATATCCGCTGCAGCACCTGTTGCACGCTTACCTGACTGATCTGCTGGCATATGTGCCAACACAATAATCGCTTCAATCCCCCGTGCAGTTAATTCTTCCACCGCATCATTCACTGCTTCTGTTTCATCCGTAAATGCAATATCCTGAATTCCTTCAGGCATAACCATGTTGGCAGATTCTTGTGTATTAACACCGATAAATCCAATCTCAGCTCCATCAACTTCTTGTACATGGTATGGAGGCAAAATTGTTTCCCCACTGTCTTGATAAACACAGTTCGCACATAATAAAGGAAAGTTCATGCCGTCATAATCATCTGTACCCAAGCCTTCTGGGTGCTCACCACCATCTGTCATACGAAGCAGCTCATCTGTACCTTCATCGAATTCATGATTACCAACCGTACCAACATCAAATCCCATCTCTTCCATAATTTCTACTGTCGGCTCATCCTGTAAGAGACCGGATACTGGGGAACTGCCGCCAATCATATCCCCGGCATGAACCAGCAAGGTGTTTTGATTTTCCTGCTCACGTTCTTTCATTGCTGCAGCTGTATAATCCATACGGCCAAACATATCTTCTGTGCCATTCCCATCCGGATCAAGCATATATTCCTGATCAATTTTCCCATGCAGATCATTCAGGCTCAATAATTGGACTTCAAGAATATTCTCACCCGGATCTTCCTCATCACTGGCAGGAGTATAACCATAAGATTCGGCTTCTTCGCTGCTCGAGAAAAATATCCTTTTTTCTACGGGAACATCTCCCCACGCATTCGGATTAACATATTCCATTGTGTCAGAATTCCCAACATATCTTAAAAATCCTTTTTGGTCATCATTTGCACGAAAAGCAAAAGGAAGTTCCAATAGCGGGTTTTCCTGATCCCATATCCCTAATTCTAAATCCTTTGCTTCTTTCACTGCATTTTGATATTCAGGGTACGCATCTTCATCTATTGGCGCGAGAAAGTATGTTGATGCATAACCTTCTTCTACCATTGCCAGATTAATATTTAACCCGTCTTCTTTGCGAATGACTTCTGCTAAAATTCTCCCATAGTCATCGGTCGGCTCTTCACCTATTTTCAGGTAGATTTCATCACCAGGCTGAATTAATTCACTGATATAACCTGTTGCCAGATCACCATAATATTTCTGATTCTCATTGATTTCAGCCCGGTCGGGGTCATCATTATGGGCTGCATATGTCTCAGCTGTATCCATATTCAGAAAACGTACACGGGTTTCACCAAATACTGGTGTTTCTACACGGATCGTGTCTCCGTCCGTAATTCTTTCCACCGTTGTTTCATATAGTCCTGCTGCAGATGGCGGTTCCGGCTGCTCTTTTGCTACTTGGAGGTCAGCTTGTTCTGTAGGGATAAGCTGATAGCTGTCGTATTGGCTTACAATAGCTGTCACGTCATACCACATCTCTGATTCTACCTGCTCCATTTCAAGCGCATTCTCCATGACACGCAAGGTAGCTCCATTAAAATCAGCATCTACGACAGAAACATTGTACCCACCGCCTGCTGGACTTTCCGGGATATTATTAATAAAACCATTCACCTGTACCCGTTCACCTTCATAAGCTTCCGCAACTTCCGGGTCCTGAAGATCTTCTAATGTAATCTCCGGAGCTTCCGGCAAAGTTTGCCCGTTTTCTACTATTTCCACCGTTGATGGAATAACTTCTTTCAATCCGTTGTAGGTATCCAGTTCCCCAGTAACCTGAACCCTGTCACCTTTTGTGAGCTCAGGTAAATCTCCTTGTTCATATGCAAAAAGATTGATACCACCAGTTTCATCCTGTATGTATGTCGTAAACTGTGATCCGTTACTAATGGCCTCACTATCAGCGGTTACAATCCCTTCCACCGATACAGCGGTACCATCACTTAATTCACGGGCATCAACAATTGTATATGCTTCCCCCGGCTCGCCCGGTTCCTCTGGAGGATCTGTTGGATTAACACCATCCATTATATGGCTACCTAAATATGCAAAAGTATTACTGGTATACTCAACCCACTGTGTTTCATTGTAGCTTTGGGCAGGTGCAGTCACAGAAGAGTCCCTTACCAACGTTACATCTTTCGCATAATCTTGACCTTCACCAATCAACCCTAATACATCGATAAGTTCCTCATTCTTTTTTAAAGAAAATGCATCGTCTCCATTAAAATTAATAACTGCTGAATTCTCCGCGTCTACCTGATTTAAGATTTCTTCGTCAGCATTGCTGTGTGCAAGGACAAAAACGTCACCATGTGCGAGCATCCCAGACATTTCAAGAGTTTGACTGGCTTCACTCGCTCCATTGCTATATAATTCTACCTGATAATCAGATAAATCTACTGAATCTCCTGTCCCGTTATAAATCTCAATCGCTTTATTAAAGGAACTTCCTTCAATATACTCGGAAATAAATAAATCCTTTGCCACTACATCCTTGCTTTCTGCAGATACTGCCACAGAAAAAACAGTAGAAAAGTTCATAAAAACAAGTGTAAAAACCAACAACACATTAAGCATCTTCATCTTCGTTGACTTTTTCATTTGTACCCTCCCCATATTTTCATAAATTCTGTGTCCCTATCAAAACAGGACACACTATTAATATGGCACATTATAAGGAGACAAACAATTAAGTTTTTGTAAAGATTAGTAGATTCCTAAAATTAATTATAAAAACAGTTATTTGGACCTATACATCTCTTTTATATTCACGGGAAATGAATAAAAGCGAACCGAAAATGGTTCGCTTAACTTATGAATCGAATGATCAATGGAAATCTGTATCTCTCTCCCTGATATGATCTTACTGCAGCCATGATCGTAAAAATCAAACCCATGATGCCTAATACAATAAGTACAACAATACCAATTAGCAGAAGTATTAATACCGTGCCAATAATACCGTAAATCGTATAGGATAGAAAGAAATTAAAATATTCCTTACCATGATAATCAACAAATTCAGATTGATCACGTTTCAATAACCAAACAAGCAAAGGGCCTAAAATCGGCAGAGGAAAACTAAGCACATAAATCAACATGGAAAATAGACGTTCATCATCCGTCGGCACACAAATCCCTCCCTTCTATATTTACTTATATTATTTATAACCGATATATATGTGAATTGGTAGTAAAATTAAATAATATTCTGGTTTCACAGGGAAGAAGGAGACATAGAAAAGAGACAGTATGTATACAGAAATACACACAGCCTCTACATCCATACAGCACAAGCATATCACGCAAAGACAAGGATACCCTCATTTTATTCGTTTTCTGTGTTCTTCTCTATAAATCCACGTAGAAAGTTATGGATTTCGTTAAGTGTCGGCCGCTGACCAGCTTCTTGCTGAAGACAGCGGTCAATGGTCTCTGCAAAAAATTCATCCACATCCCGGTGTACCTGTACAGATTTCGCCGGTCGCTCAAGCTGTTCATACCTTCCATCTTCAAAAGATTGGAACGGGCGCTTGCCTGTAGCTGCAAAAAAGAGTACTGCACCAATTCCCCAAACATCCGTTGCTGTTGTTAGAATATCACCACATGCCTGCTCTGGAGCCATATACTGTTTTGTTCCAACTCCTTTTTGAACCTCCCCCACAGAAGTAGCAAGATTAAGGTCGATTACCTTTGCCAGTGGAGGTTGGGAAATGATATTGGATGGCTTCAAGTCAAGATGTAAAAGATTGTTCAAGTGAAGATAATGGATAACCGAGCACAACTGCATGCCAAGGTGTGCCAATTGTTGGAGCGGAAGAACTTTGCTTTGATTCGTAAGATTTCTAATTAAATAAGATAATGTTTCACCTGTCAGCGTCTCCTGAATTAATACAGGGGTTGAACTGGTGAACATCTCATATCCCCGTACCAAATTCGGGTGGGAAAGTTTAATTAAATAGTCTCCCTCTCTGATGATCCTCCTCCTTGCGACTTCATTTTCCAACAACTCGGGTTGAAGGGTTTTTGCAATACACCCACAGAGCCGCTCCTCATCCCAGACATAATAAACATCACAGTCCTTCCCACGCCGCATATGATGGATGACTGTATAACCAGGGATGAGAGATTCTCCTTTTTGAATAGGCTCTGTATTTGCTAAACCTTCAGCAATCTTTGTCCGATCAACTATCATGGCATTATCAACTCCTATTTTGTTAATAAACATTCATCGCTATTTTCATCTACACCCGGGGCGTCTCTAAAGGTGGGGACCATGGCTAGAGGTTTCTTTTCCCCTTGCTGTGCTTCATAGAGTTTTGCATATTCTCCACCCTGCGTGATTAACTCTTCATGTGTACCGCTTTCTATCACCTCTCCACCTTCAAGGTACAAGATTCGATCCGCAGCAGCAGCACTTCTTAAGTTGTGCGTAATTATAAGCGTAGCCCTATCCTTCATTAGCCGTTTCATTGGATCCATAACACGTCTCTCAGAGCTGCTATCGAGCCCTTCTGTCGGTTCATCAAGAACCAGGACTGGCGCATTTCGTATCAGGGCTCTCGCAATGGCCACCCGCTGCTGCTGACCGCCGGATAGATTTCTCCCCTTTTGACCGACTGGTGTGTTGTAGCCATCTTGCATGGCCTGAATAAATTCATGGGCGTCGGCAGATTTGGCTGCATCAACAATCTCCTCATGAGTTGCCCCCGGCTTTCCATATGCGATATTCTCCTTTACCGTCCCATCAAAAATGAGCGATTCCTGAAAAAGCACAGCCACATTCTCTCTTAGTGAATCAAGTTTTAAACCTTTTAGCACATTTCCATCCAGAAGAATTTTGCCGCTTGTCGGGTCATAGAAGCGCATGAGCAATTTTACAATGGTGGACTTTCCTACTCCGCTCGCACCCACAAGTGCGACTGATTCACCGGGATCTATAGTCAGGGAAACATTGGAAAGAATTTTTTTCGATTTGCCGGGATAAAAAAAGGAAACGTTATCGAATGTAACGCGACCTACAGTATTGTCCAGTGCATAGGGAGATTCTTTTACCACTGGTTTTTCTTCCATAAATTCGATCACTCTTTCTGCACTTGCTGAGGCGGAATAGATTGTATTTAACAATCTGCTTAATTTGCGTACAGGGCTGTATAACTTGCTTAGAAGTGTTATAAAGGCGATAAGTGCACCCAGTGTGATTTCATTATTGAGGAGAAGCCAGGCGCCAACAACCATTACAACAAGCGTTCCCACCATTTCGATGAGACTTATTACCGGCGTAAATGCTGCTTTCAAACGTACTTTCAACATTTTGGCCTTAAAGCTACGCTGATTCTGCAAATCAAACCGCTCACCCTCTGTCCCCTGTCGGTTATATGCCTGTATTAATGCCATATTAGAAAAGCTTTCCTCAGATACGGCATTAATCGCTCCCTCTCTACGTGTACGTTCACGAGATGCCAACTTAATTCGTTGCGAGAAAAACCTGGTTACCACGTAGAACAGTGGAACAACAATTAAAGAAACCAAAGCTAATTTCCACTGCATGAAAAAAAGCATTCCAACAAAAACAATGAGTTGGCATATATAAGAAAGGGCTGAGGTAGCACCACTGATAACCAGGCGTTCAATAGAAGCAATATCACCGGAAATTCTTGAGATAATATCCCCTAGTTTACGTCCCTCGAAAAAACTTAGCGATAATCCCTGTAAATGTTCAAATAGACTTTTTCTTAAAGAGAGAACAAAATTTTCTCCTACCCAGTTGGATAGATAGGTTCCACTAAAAAAGAGCATGCCGCGGAGGAATGTTATTCCCAGATATGCGCAGACAATCCAATAAAGAGGACGAAGATCTTCACTTACCAGCACATGGTCGATAAATACTTGCAACAGCCAGACTGTTGCTGACTGAGCTATTGGTTGAAGGGCAATTAACAACAGACTTAACAAAATCCAAAAACGAAAGGAGCGGGCATATGGCCAAAACCTGAGGAATATCTCTTTCACCGGAACCGGGGGAGACTCAGCAATAAGATTATCATCAGCATTTTCTATCCTCCATAGGCTTTTAAAGCCTTGAAGAAATGGATGCTGCTTTTCCTTTTTCATTCGCCGTTTTCTGTTTTCCATCCATCTCACTCCTGAATAAAGCTGCGGCTCCCATTCGAAAGGAGCCGCTCGTCATTCCTGATTTGTACTTGTAAAGATTAAGAGTTACTGTTGCTGTAGCTGTTGCTATAGCTATAACTATTGCTTTCGCTCTCTTGGCTATAGCTCATGCTTGAAACATCTGTAGAAGCAGCCGGTGTTGCCACATCGAAATAAGTCATTTTTTATACCTCCTTTCAACTTACTTACAGTATCCACCATGCAGGTTAAAAACCAATTAACAGAACATTAGAAAACTATTAGAATAGCGTTAAGATTAAATAAGATTTATGTCAATTCGATGACTACTGAAATGAGAGTGCAAGTTTTACACTGTATTTAATTATCTTTGAAAGCGAAAATGTTTAAACAAACAGTATAAATTGATTCATTTCAACAAAATAATTGAAAAAATTGTAGTAAACGTATATAATATAATTTGTGCTTAAATAATAAGCCTTCGGGGCATTAGCTCAGCTGGGAGAGCGCTTCGCTGGCAGCGAAGAGGTCATCGGTTCGAGCCCGATATGCTCCATCTACTTAAAAACGCTTGCCCCTCAAGGGGATGGGCGTTTTTTGTTTATTAGAAAACTTGACTTTTATCGCGATAAATTCTTACTCAACTATATCCATGAAGATAGTTGCTATCTTGACTGCCAAAAAGTAAAAGAACTTCGTCCAGTGACGAAGTTCTTTTACTAACACCATTATTATTGCTTAACTTTCCGGTTCTCTCTAATAACTGGCATCGTTCCTGTTTCAATACCAAGTTCATGCAACCACCTGCGGTAAGCTATTGTTAATGCATCGCTCTTCAGATGCATTTCCATCTGTAAATCTAAAGGAAGCAGTTCAGGCTTTTGGCTTTCAACAATATCCAGATCCTGACTGAAAATCAAATCCTGGAATTCAACAAAAGAGTCATCCGATTTATCGAGGTCATAGTTTCTTGTAAGCAGCATAAATGCTTTCGATTTCTCTCCCTCTTCTTGAAGTACAGCTGTAAGTATTGTGAATTCCTCATCCGATCCTTCTGTCGTTTTTGTAAAACGGGCAGTGGTCGGGTTTAAAATTTGATACACATAATCAGCATAGCCACCTTTTGACCGGCCATCCGGATTTGGCTGGTAAACGGGTATTTTGCTTGTTATGTAACGATTATCAATAAAATTCACATCATAATCGACAACTTCAGCATGATCCTCATCACCTAACATCCCTTCATGCACAAACATCAAATGGGATACATCAAGAAAGTTTTCTATAATCCTTGGGGCATTCGCTTTTACATCGTATGGACCACAGATTACCGTCCGATAGCCTTCTTTTTCATTTTCCGGGTATTGGATTAGAGGCGCAGGCGCTTCACTCAAATTAACCCAGATTAATCCCAAATACTCTTCACAATGATAAACAGTTGCTCTGGCTTTTCTCGGAATTGGTCTATCACATGGAAGTGCAGGTATGTTGACACAGATACCTTCTGAATCATATTCCCATGCATGGTAGGCACAAACTAAATTCCCGTTCTTCACCTTCCCTAAAGAAAGAGCAGCTCCACGGTGAACACACAAGTCTTTAAACGCGTGTACTCCTTTATCATTTCGGAAAATAACCACTCGTTCGCCTAATACCTGTACTTGCTCTGGATCATCCTTGAGTTCATCGGCTTTAAAAACCGGGTGCCATTCATTATATAATCGATCTTGTTGCATGATTAAATCTCCCTTTACCAATAAATTTAATGTTCAAATCTGTGCACTAATGGTTTTGTTTTATTTAATTACTCTGGCAGCAGCATATTAAGAATTACTGCAGCTAAAGCTCCAACCGCTAATCCTGAAGAAAAAATATAATTTAATATATTTGGCATTTCATTTAATACTTCAGCTGGCAAAAACACAGTAAATAGTGTCAGCATAATCGGCAAGCCAACCAGAAGCATATTCCGTTCTGTAAACTGTATATCTTTTACTACTCGAAAACCGTTCATCATAATGACGACACATACAATCGCAAATACACTGCTGATGACTGCTGCAGGAATACTGGCAATGATATTCATTAATTTTGGCATCATGCCAAGGGCAATTAAAATTATCCCGCCGGCAATCACCGGGTTACGGCTTTTCACACCAGTTATTGCTACAACTCCAGCATTTGATGAATAGCCTGTAACCGGGGTTCCACCAAAGAGGGATCCAGCAAAACATCCTAAACCTTCCCCTGCAGCCCCACCATTTAACCGGTTTGTATCAAGCTTTTCATCTGTTACATTACTAACTGTAAACCAGGTGCCTGTTGTTTCAATCATAATAATAAAATAAATTATAACCATTGTAATGATTGCCTCTAGTTCAAAGACAGGTGTCCCAAATGCAAAAATACTCGGTAAAGCAAACCACCCAGCTTCAGCTACTGCAGAAAAATCAACCATCCCGAAAAAAGATGCCATAACTGTGCCAATCACTAAAGATAGAATGACAGAAGTCAGTTTAATAAATTTGAGATTGGTAAATTTTTCACCGAAATACATACATAGCACTAGTACAGACGCGGTTACAGACGCTACAGCAATATTACTGCCAAAACTTCCCGGTGCAGTATAAATAGAACTGATTGCACTCGGCATCAGTGCAACACCTACAACGATGATGACTGTACCCGCAACAAGTTTTGGAATAAATTTACCTACAACTTTACTGAATAACTTCAATGGATAACCTAATACAGCAATCAGCAAAGCACCCGGCATCAGGCTGCCAACCATAGCTCCAAGCCCTGACGTTGTACCAATTGCCGCTAAAGCACTAAGCGGAACAAAGGATGGACCCTGCATCACTGGCAACTTCATAGCAAAGCCTGCCTGAATAACAGTTGCTACCCCACAAGCCAGAAAGGTCATTTGAATCAAGAGAGCGGTGTCGGCCACCGAAAATGACAGGAGACCTGCGAGTATTATTGGAGGGATAAAAATATCCATTGCTAATACATGCTGCAGCCCAATGACAAACGACTTGCCCACCGAAATCGTTTCTCTTTTCGTATGTACTTGTTCTTCTACTGGTTGAAATTCTAATTCCCGTGCTGTGCTATCCATTTCTGTTTCGTCCCTTCTTCTGACAATTGCTTATGTTTAATCATTGTTTCTGCTGCTAGTAAAAAAAAGCCCGAAACACATGCCTTCTTTATAAGAAAAGCAATGTATTTCGAGCTTTAAATCGTTCGAAATCACCAGAATAGACCCCGACAAAAGTGGGTGTCACCTGATGTATGCTTCTCATAGTCGGTTTATTTACGGTAAGCCGGTAGAAACTTGCAGGCCATATCCCTGCTATTATACGAAAAACAATATTCAATTTGGAATGTATTTAGCATAGCACGCGATTTTTGAAATGCAACCCCAACTAAAAATAAAATAATTTTCAAATTAATTATACTACCTGAAGGCCTCTCTTTCTCTCTTCACGTAACAATTTAGGGTGGGGAAAATTTACCCTTCCTTCCACCATCCCAGCTTTCTATTTTGAAGTTCTCCCTTTACCACCAATTAAAAAAATTTACTTAGTACAGCAACTACCATGCCAGCGAACAGGACGATATCCAGTATTTTTTTATTTTATCCGTTCTCCCACCTCATCTAATTATTCATCCAGCTCTCGTTTTCTATATACTGCAACTGTTAAAATTAATGTTCCGATAAACCAGGAAGTAATAATTAAAAGTGGTGTCCAATGATCGTTTATCCCAGATCCTTCCTGTGCTCCTGCAGCAATATATCCCAATTGAATACTCGGCAGATATTCGATAAATGATAGCACAGGGTATTTCTCTGTAACTGACAATAGAATAGATCCAAACCCAAAAATAAATAGTATGGGCATAATCACAACAGAGGCCTCTACTACTGTCTTTGTGACCAGCCCTAAAAGTGTCCCCAGCGTAAGATAAAATAATATCGAAATACCAATGGCAACAGAAATAAGTGGTATATTTCCCGATTCATACCCAGTAAGCACCATACAAAGGATAAGCGTTAGTACTGTCAAGAGGAAGGTTGCCAGGCTCTTCCCTGTCAATATTTCTATAACTGTTGCAGGTGAGAGCATTAGTCCTCTCAGCGTGTTTTTCTCCTTTTCCTCTGCGATAATCGCACATTGAATAAAGGAAGTGACCACCGCCAATGTTAAATTGATGACCAGCATATGGACTTCAATTGACGTTGTCTCGTCTCTTCCATATATAACAGCAAAGAAAATCGGCAAAAGAAGTGTGGTAGATATATACAAGTTTTTCGATAAGTCCTTTAAGTCCTTTTGAAAAATGGCATAAATTCGTTTCATTGATGATGTCATATTAACTCCCTCCCGGTTACTTTCACAAAAATATCTCCTAACGTTGGCTCATTCGAATGAATGGAGACAATTTCGTCTCTGGACATATACTGATATAATTCGTCTGCGCCTTTATCCCCGCCTGGAATAACCAGTCTCCGTCCATCTTTTAATTCTATTGTGATGTTTGAGTCAGCAAACTGTCTGCGAAGCTTTTTCGGTTCATCCATCAGCCTGATTTTTCCTTTATTAAGGAAGGCAACCCTGTCACATAGATCCTCTGCCTCACTCATGTCATGTGTCGTTAAAAATATTGTTGTTCCCTTTTCATTTAACCTCCGCAGACCTTCATGGATGTGCCTGGAATTGGCAGGATCCAATGCTGAGGTTGGTTCATCCAGAAAGAGAAGCTCCGGTTCATGCAGGAAAGCCCTTGCCAAGAGGACACGCTGCAGCATACCTTTAGATAATTTTGTCACCTGCTTTTTAGAATCAGCGGTTAGATTAACCATTTCCAGCACCTCACTGATTCTACCTGCCGACACATTGTATAAATCGCTATAAAGCTTTAAATTATCAAAGATAGTTAACCGATTATAAAGTCCACTATTATCCGTAATTACGCCAAATTTTTTTCGATATTTCGGTTTATTTAACGATGTAGTCGCCAAATGAAACACAGATGCTCTCCCGGATGACGGAGCGAGTTGACCAGTCAGAATTTTGATGGTTGTGGTTTTTCCTGAACCACTTGGACCAAGAAACCCAAAAGTTTCCCCTTTCCCCACATGAAAATTAACATCTTCCAATGCCGCTTGATTCCTAAACTTTTTTTCCAGACCTTTTACTTCAATCACATTTTCCAAACTTATTCCTCCCTACTGATCACTTTTACTTGTGACTTTAGAATAGGAGAAATAGGAGAGAATAACATCATATTTTCCGTGAAAAGAGCAAATCAGGGGTTGAATGGAGCTTATTTCAAGCCCAGCATATCCTTTAATTTCGCCATCTTTGTTTTCGATAATGGGATGGTCGATTTTTCTTTGTCCTCAAGAATCAAACTGTAGCTGTTTCGTGTCCATGTGATTACTTCCCGCACTTTTTGCAGGTTTACAATGTAGGAGCGATGGCACCTGAAGAAACCATAATGTTGTAATCGTTTTTCCAAATCATTTAGTGTGAATAAACTGGGAAAGGGTTCCCCTTTTATGTAAATATTTGATTGTCCTTCACTACTCTCAATATAATCAATTTCCGGTGGATCAAATAAGATAATCTTCTCGTTTACTTTTGTTGGGATTTTATTAAATTGAATCGGCTCAGTTTCCGGTTCTTTCTCATCATTTTCAAGTTCAGGCTCAACTTCTTCATTTGAATTGCCCTCTTCCTCCCCACCAAGTTCAATCTGACGTAACCCATCTTCATCCAACCGGTAAACCGAATCGGCAAAAGTAATTGCACTTTCCATATTTCCAGTCAACACAAGGATAGCCTTCCCTTCCTGCTGCAGTTTCTTAAGGATATTTATTAATACATGCTTTGTTTCTATATCTGTATTTAGGTCAGGTTCCTCTAGCAGAAACAAAGCTGGATCTTGAAACAACAAACGTGAAAAATGAACCCGCCGTTTTTCAGAAACAGATAGACTGTTTACTTTTGAATTTTTTATGGCCCCCAACTGTGTCAATTCCAGAATTTGATCAATCGTTTGATCAGCATCGTATAATTCCTTATAAAATTTGAAATGATCCTTTACGGTTAGCCGGCCATATAGCCCATCTTCAAAAAAGCAAAAACCGATTTGCTTAAAAAATGTCTCTTTATTTTTTGTAATGTTTTCATCCTTCACCAAAACTTCTCCTCCTAAGTTGGAGGATTTACCTGTAAACATATTCAAAAGTGTATGACGTACATTCAACGTTGAGTAAATCGCCGTTATTTCCGATTTATTAACCTTTAGATGAAAGGAAGGAAATAAAAGCGTATCCTTATCATGCTTTTCTATTATTTCCATCGATAAGACTGTCACGAAATCATCCTTTCCTTAGACCGCTTCTTTACTTATACCATTTTCTCATACGAGATTACTATACTACTATTTGTTTCATTATACTAAACGAAGGAGAAACTTCTTATAAATACTTACTTAAGGATATGAAAAAATGCAAGCAGTAACATTTCAAAGTAAAGTGGGAAGTAATTTTCAAGCCTTAATATGACAAATGGATATTTGTTTGTTATGATTAAAAAAGGATAATTAAATAAAAACAACTACTAGGGGTGCCCGAATGCATGGGCTGAGAGGAAAGCCGACGATACTTTCCGACTCTTATGGACCTGATCTGGATTATACCAGCGGAGGGAAGTAGTCAGACATTTATAGTCTAATCTATTTTCAGCTTATCAAAGCCAGGTCCATCATGGATCTGGCTTTTTTCGTTGTGCGCCTATAGAGAGAGGAGAAACAATGAATCGAACTCGTTTAATGACAACAATGGCTGTTTTTGTAGCTATCGGAACAATCACAGCACAATTAGTATGGTTTCCTGCAGGTGTGGCAAGAGCATATCCTGTTCAACATGCGGTCAATGTTATGGCTGCAGTCATGCTGGGTCCTGGGCCTGCTGTAATTATTGCATTTATGATCGGTTTGCTTCGTAACATGCTGGGACTTGGAACATTAATGGCATTTCCTGGAGGCATGGTCGGAGCGTTTTTAGCTGGATATCTCTATAAAAAGTTCGGTAAAAAAGGCTGGGCAGCTGTGGGAGAAGCTTTTGGCAGTGGAATTGTTGGGGCATTATTTGCCGTCCCCTTTGCAGCTATTCTAATGGGGAGTTCTCTTGGTGCATTTGCCTTTATCCCGCCATTTCTTGTGAGCAGCGTTACAGGCGCACTCATTGGCTGGTTTTTAATTTCAAAAATAAATAACAAAAATCTTTTACGCTATTAAAGGAGGATGTATTAAATGAAAAATGTCGCTTGTGCACTTACAATAGCCGGCACTGATCCCAGTGGCGGAGCAGGAATCCACGCAGATTTAAAAACTTTCCAGGAATTACAGAGCTATGGGATGTCCGTAATCACTTCTGTTGTTGCACAGAATACAACAGGTGTGCAGCATGTCCACCATCTGCCAATTGAGATGATTGAACAACAGATCGACTCCGTTATTTCCGATTTGCCTGTTCATGCATTAAAAACAGGAATGATTGCGAATATTGATATGATGGAAATCATCGCAGAAAAAGTTGTTCGTATCCAGGCACCTTATGTCATGGACCCTGTCATGGTTGCCACAAGTGGAGATGCGTTAATTGAACAAAAAGCCCAGCAATATTTATGTCAGCATCTTTTGCCATTAACAACACTGGTGACACCTAATATCCCGGAAGCAGAATTTATCACTGGTGAAACGATTGAAACGACAGATGATATGAAACAGGCAGCAGAACAAATTGTAGAAAAGTTCGGTGCTGATGCTGCTTTAGTTAAAGGCGGACACATGCAAGGAAAAGCTGTCGATTTTTTATATGATGGCTCAAACATCCATACCTTTTCAGCTGAACGAATCAACACTAAAAACACACATGGGACCGGTTGCACGTATTCAGCTGCCATTACTGCCTATTTAAGTCAGGGAGTATCTTTAAAAGAAGCCGTAAAACAAAGCAAGCATTTCGTAACAGAAGCTATCCGGCATGCATTCCCCCTTGGAGCCGGGAGCGGTCCTACTAATCATTGGGCTATAAGGAAAGCAGGTGTAAAAGAATGAATGCAAATATCATTAACAAAGTAAGAGAAAATAATCCGCTTATCCATCATTTGACCAACCAGGTCGTCATAAACTTCAGTGCAAACGGGCTGCTCTCATTTGGAGCTGCTCCGGTAATGGCAAAAGCCGAAGAAGAAGCTGGAGAGATGGCGTCCATTGCAGATGGCCTGCTTCTTAATATCGGTACCCTGACGGCAGGCGAACTCCAGTCCATGATTCTTGCCGGGAAAGCTGCAAATAAGAAAGGTATTCCAGTAGTTCTTGATCCAGTTGGCGTGGCAGCAACGTCATTTAGGTCGTCAGCTGTAAAACAAATCCTGGAGGAAGTGAAACCAACCGTCATTAAAGGAAATGCCGGCGAACTGGCACATCTGGTGCAGATACCCGTGGAGACAAAAGGAGTAGAATCGACAGGTGATGGAGATCATGTAGAAATTGCTGGAAAAGTAGCAGAAATCTATAAAACTACTGCAATTGTGACAGGAAAAACAGATGTTATATGTACGAACGAAAACGTATTCCAAAATGAGACGGGTCACCCGCTATTATCAAAAGTAACGGGTGCTGGCTGTTTATTGGGATCGATTGTAACAGCATGTCTGACCACAGAGAACAGCATTGAGGAGCAGGTATTAACCGCAATCGAATTTTATGGTCTAGCGGCAGAATACGCAGCTTCCCACAAAGAGGTCACAGGATCGGGGACATTTTTGCCTCAATTCATTGATGCTCTTTCATTTCAAGCTGACACATTATTAGAAAGGGGTTAATTAATTGTCTTATCCTATACAACAAATCCTACGCAAATATTTTATCATGGGCAGTCAAAATTGTGACCGTAACCCTGTAGATATATTGGAGCAGGCTGCCCAATCCGGAATAACCGCTTTCCAATTTCGCGAAAAAGGAGAGGGATCATTTACTGGTGATGCGAAACTGGAATTGGGCAAGCAGCTACGGAACATCTGTCGCCAATATAATATTCCATTCATTGTAAATGATGATATCGATTTAGTGGAAGCTTTAGATGCTGACGGGGTCCATGTGGGACAAGATGATTCATCTGTAAAGTTAGTCCGGGAATGCTTCGGCGATAAAATTATCGGCCTTTCCGTATCGACTCAGGATGAGGTTGCTGCAAGTCCTCTCTCTTTGGTTGATTATGTAGGAGCTGGCCCTATTTTTTCAACGAGTTCCAAAGCGGATGCAAAAGCTGTAGTCGGGCTAGAGTGGATTCAAACAGTACGATCACAATTTCCAAACCTTCCTATTGTGGGGATTGGAGGGATCAACACAGAGAATGCTCCTTCAGTAATAAAAGCAGGTGCGGATGGAGTATCTGTTATATCTGCAATCACACAGGCTTCTGATGTTATCGAAGCCGTTAAACAGTTATAATTCCAGGAATTCAGGTCTCCCTGATTTCCTGCAATTTTGCCTCATAATCTGACTGATTGCCTTTGCCATTTCCAGTTCCATTTTTATCAGCTTCTGCCCATTTTCCCGTAATCGTTCCCCAACTAGACCAATCTCCCATATAGTAAAAAGAAAGCTTTTATAAGGGAGGAAAAATACAATGTATCAAAACCGACCGCCATTTGATTATCAGCAGAGGCAATTTAATCTTCCAGGATTCATATGGGGGCAATTATTTGGCCCATGGGGACAGCAGTCTCCTGGGGGTGGATTCCCAGGGCAACCGGGTGGCCCATTTCCTGGTGGAGGCCAGACCGGGGGGCCACCTAACACCCCGCCACCACCTTTCACGCCAGAGCAGGCACAATTTCAAACCTTTGCAGTAGATCCAGGTGGCATTCGCGGCTGTATGTATCGTTTTACTTATGTATGGCTAAGAAGAGATTCCTTCTGGTTCTACCCAACCTTTGTAGGTAGGGACTCCATCGCAGGCTACCGCTGGCAGGCTAATAGATGGGTCTATTTCGGCATCGACCTGGGGAGAATTGAATCCTTCCAGTGTTTTTAGGGTGGAAAAACACTGGTACGCTCATTATGAAAGATTATACAGCCCTAACTTTCCCTGATATAAAGACCGCGTTTTAAGCGGTCTTTTATACTACTGGTACCCTATCTTTAACCTGCAAAGCGGCTTGAAGATCACCAATTTCTTTTTGAATAAGTGGATACCCCTTTATTTCCGGAACATATCTCGTTGTTGGTGATTGTTTTAGCTTTGCTGCTTTCGCCATCATTTCAAAGACAAGCAATAATTGCGATAAATCCTCATCATTAAGAATTGGCCGCTCTTCCCGCTTCGAGTTATTAGTGAGCAAATATCCCAGCTGTTCAACAGAAAAGATAACAGGCCAGAGATGGTCTAATTCTTTTTTATCTCGTGGAATCTCCCCTAATGCGGTAGAATAAACGATTTTTAAGTTATTTAAGTTTGTTTGCATCTTACGAAACTCACTGCTCTCTGCTGCAGGTAAACCGGATTGTTGTTCAGAAAATAATCGCACTATTAATTGCATTTGACTGCGGATCGTCTTTGATATCAAATGTGGAAGGCGACTGGATGCCGAGCGTTTTCCAATAATTAATGTCCCTATTAAACCGATCAGACAACCAATTAAAATATCGGTTATCCGAGCTGTAGCAAAATATCTTATATCGAATATTTGTGTTGCATTTTCTGCCATAAATATCGCTGTTGACGTAAAAAAGAATGCAGCAAATGCATAATTACGCGGAATAAAAAGCTCCGTTAAAAAAGTTAAAATCAGAATATAAATGGCAATGAGAAAACCATCCGGCTGTGTTGATAAAAGCACACTGGCTATAAGAATCCCTACGACTGTCCCAAATGAACGCTGGATAGCCCGATGAAATGTCGTAATAACTGTAGAACCTAACATGACAGCAGCACAGGACAATGGAATCCAATATGAACGATCAAAATTAAATGAAAAAGCAATCGCTGCAGCAATCATCAGAATAAACCCATATCTGATTGCAGAAACAAAAATAATGGAGTTTTTATGAAATGCGCCACCAAATACTGTTTTCATAGGTTGCTTTCTAACATGAATTCCTTTCCCTTCGTTTCTTTGGGGATCATTTATTATTGCCTGAACTTCTTTTATTTTGCTGACTAGACGATGAAGCACCGGATCCGTATTTTCTACTTCTTGCATAGTGACCTTATTTGTTTTTTTGCCAATTGTATTCGCAAAAGCCTTTATCGATTTCCCCAGTTCTGGAGGAAGTTTCGTATGCCTGTACGTATGAAACTCAATTACTTCGGAAAATATCATATTGGCTTGTTCATATAGCAAATATAATTGCTTATAATCCGGAGATTTATCCCACGAAATATACCCTGACAACAGCGTCTCTTCAGCTATCTTAATCTGTTGCAGTGTACGCTCTCTAGCTGCACTGAATTTCTCTGTACCTACAGTATCCAACAGTATAGCCAACTGTCCATAGACTTGTTTAATCGCATTCGTTTCAGGTCCACGACGGTTAAAAAACCAACCGGACATTGCAACAAACCATGACAACATCCCGCCAAGAAAAACAAATCCCGCACGAACTCCAGCAGCAGATGGGTCTATTTCCATAGCTGACGTTATCGTAAAAGCCAACACGAAGAAAATTGCAGCAGGGCCAGGAATTTTTAAAGTTCCAAAGATAAATGTAACCAATGCACCAAGTAACCCAACCGCTACGGCAATTGCATAAGGGTAAGGAGCCAGTAATGTTCCTAATCCTACAGCTGCAGAGAGGCCAGCTGCGGTAAAGAAAAGTTTTTTCGCGCGTAGTGCATAAGGTTCGTTAAACATATAAAGAAAGGTGAAGCTCCCAATACTGCCATATAACCCATATTGGAAATTCCCCAATAACAACCCAAGAAAAATCGGAATTGCTGCACATAACCCAGCACTGAATGCCTTAATCCAAGGTAAAGGATTCTTCTTTACTTCGAATGCCTGTTTGATCGTTATCCAAAGGAGACTTGTTTCTTTTACAGAGCTAGCTGCACCTGTGTATTTTCCCATAATTATAACAATACCTCTTTCCTAATAAATACCTCTATTTACTATGTACCAATTACATGGATTAGAAACCTTGCTTTTCACCAGATTTTTAAGACGAAAAAATCTTAGCCTGAACGTATGCAATACTTTTTAACTGCAAACAAAGAAGGACTGATCAGCAGAATCAGTCCCCTCTATATTTTACTCCTGTTCCTAAAAAGACACAAATTTTCCTGTATGGTATGAACTTCCGAAAGAAATACCAATTTAAAATTTTTGGCGTAAATGTTAATAGCTCTCACCTGTGCAGATAGATGAGAGCCATTGATTAATTATGCTTATTTACTTTTTTGCGCATTTCCCGTTGCCAGATAAGGCCTTGTTCCAATGCCATCTTTTTCGCTATTCTCGGCGCATTCCACAGCGGTGGCAGTAATAATAGCGATACGGGGACGGCAGTTATAACAATGGAATTCTGAATGGAAGAAACGCTATCTTCACCAATTGTTAAAATCACCACCGTTGTAAGCCCAAATATAATGGCCCAAAACACGCGCAGCCAGCGTTTGGGATGATCATTTCCGGTTAAGGTAGCTGCAACGGTGTAAGACATAGTATCCGTTGTAGTCGCAACAAAGATAATCGATACAAGTAAAAACCCTAATCCCATGATTACCCCAATTGGCAGCTGGTCTGTAATCGCCATCACAGCTGCAGGCATTCCACCTTCATTCAGGGCAGCCGAGACAGAACCTGGATTTTCCCTTTCATAAAACAC
This sequence comes from Virgibacillus ainsalahensis, assembly GCF_055380755.1. Taxonomy (NCBI): domain Bacteria; kingdom Bacillati; phylum Bacillota; class Bacilli; order Caryophanales; family Bacillaceae; genus Virgibacillus; species Virgibacillus ainsalahensis. The sequence goes on from NZ_AP043943.1 coordinate 3,163,432, forward strand.
ACCCGTTCCACCTACAACAGAAAACCAGAAGTTATTTACTAATGGTGCAACAATCGAAACAGCAATAATTAATTCTCTGATCGTTCTTCCCCTGGAAATTCGGCTGATAAATACAATCAGCATTGGAGCATAGCCGATGAACCAGCCCCAGAAAAAGATTGTCCAGCCAGAAAGCCATCCTTCATCACCGCGATACATACTCATCGTGAAAAAGTTTTGCAGATGAAAACCTGTTCCGCCTACAAACGCATCAATGATAAACATCGTAGGTCCAATAATCAGTACAACAAATGCCAAGAAAATGGTGAATTTGACATTGTAATTACTAAGATGGTAAATCCCGCGGTCTACCCCGGTTGCAGCTGAAATCGCAGCAATAGCCACCAATGTCAATACAACAATGATACTAACTGTCAATGTATTCGGTACATCAAATAAATGATTTAGACCATACGATATCTGCAATCCCAGAAAACCTAAAGGTCCCAGTGTTCCAGCAACCGTTGCAATAATTGAAAAAATATCAGCCGACGAACCAATTACACTTTTATGATAAATTTTTTCGCCAAAAATCGGATAAAGCAATCCCCTCGGTTTTAAAGGAAAACCTTTACTATAATGTACATACATCATAACAATTACAGCAAGCGTCCCTAATATTGCCCAAGCGGTAAATCCCCAATGCATAAATGCCTGCGCAAATGCCGCATTCATATTATTGAACTCACCGCCGCCAAATAATGGCGGAGTACCCATGTAATGATACATCGGTTCAGCAGCAGCCCAGAATACACCACCACTCGCCAGTAATGTAACCAGAATCATCGACACCCAGCCAAAATAACTGTACTTCGGTTTGTCCTGTTTACCTAATTTAACTTTTCCATACTTTGAGATAGCCAGACCCAATCCAATGAAAAAGTTCCCGAGTAACAACAACTGCCAGTATGCTCCAAATAAATCTGAGGAATATGCAAATAGTGTATTAACTGCACTCCCCACTGCTTCATTATTAATGAACGATAGTACGATAAATGCAATTAAAAATCCACCACTTATCAGAAATACTGGCCAATCTAACCTCTTCTTCTTATTCGATTCCACGCTTTTCCTCCTAATTATTAGGAGCAAGTGTCTAAAATATAATATTCCATTTTGTCATTAAAGACCGTTGGATGGATATGATCACTTTTAATATTTAATAACCATTGACAAAAAACCATCAGCTTGCCCAAATTATCTATTCGCATAGTCTTTTATTATAGGAATAATTCACTGCCCCGTCAAATTACTAAAATAAAGAGATAGTTATTTTTGAACAACAATATGCATATGTCTGTTTAAAGCCTGCTGCAGTGAACTGTAGGTTTTTATTTTTTCAAAATCGATACCTAAGCTTACCATTGTTTGGGAGACCTCAGGACGGATTCCTGCTAACACAGTCTCTACTCCTACCAGTTCCAATGATTGTACAATTTTAAAAATGTTGTATGCCACCATTGTATCAATTAGTTTGACACCGGACAGATCGATAAACAGATGACTTAAATCTTTCTTTCCAGTTTCATATAATGCAGTTTTCATTAAAAGCTCTGCACGTTTCTCGTCGATCCCGCCAATAATCGGCAGAACTGCAACCTCGTCAAAAATTGTTATAACCGGTGCAGAAAGTTGAAGAAATTCATCCTCAGCCCTTTGTATATTTTCCTCATATGATTTAATATATGTATTACTAAAAGAGGAAATTACTAAATCAAACAATGGATCAAACTTATTTGTCACCTCTAAAAGTGCTACATTTGACACTTCTAATTCCAGCATGATTTCTTTAACCAGATTCCATGTTTCTCTTCTGGCACCAGAAAGCTCCTGGATTGATTTAACTAGTGTTTTATTATTCTGTAGCGCAATCTCCCCAGTTCGTGCCCCATAATCAACGATACGCTCATTCAGCATTTCTCCTCGTGAGTTTAATGTATCGTCAAGAATTTGTTTAAGTTCTATAATATTTTCCTTTGCAATTTCATGTTCAAAAAATCCCGTAGATAGTCTTTCGGTAAAATCAGAACCTGCTTCTTCAAACTTTTTTCCAATTGCCTTTATTTCCTCTTCTACCAACTTTTTTCCTGGGCTCATTCAAAACCCCTCCAAATTATAAATAATCATTTTTTATAGTATAGCGTATTTTTGAAGAATATAAAGCGAAATTTTTAGTCACTGACAATACTTTCCCTTCCACAGGATAAATAAACAAAAGCGCAGGAAGCCTTGAACACTCTAAGGCATAACTTTAAGTCCCAGATCTTTTGGTGGGGCGAGTAACCGCAGTCCCAGCTCTTTTGATGGGACGAGTAACCGCAGTCCAATATTTTAGGGAAAAGCCTTCTGGTTAAATTAGTTGTTTTCATTATAGATGGTGGCGGCATGCTTGTTTCTTAACTGCAAAAAATAAACACGATCAATGCTTGACCGTGTTTATTTATTCATTCAAAATGTCATCTACGGTTTGTTCTACTTCGTTTCGGGACATTTTTTCTTTACCGCTTTGCATTGCATTTAATGTTTTCTTAGCAAGAGCCAGTGGAACTTTACAAAATAAAATAATGTTGCGGTTTTTGATGTCTTCTATGTATTGGTCTGCTTGCTTCAGATTATCTGAGGCATAAGTAAACAGATCCTCCCTCTCCCAATTATCCGGAACAAATCGAACGCCGCGCTGAGCATCTTCTTCCTGGTTACGTAAAATATTAACCAGCTGTAAACCTCTTCCGTATGCGATTGCCTGGTCTCTGTCAGTTTGTGTCCCATCATGCCATTCCCAAATATCAGACAGCATGACACCGACCAGACCTGCAACATAATAGGTGTAATCATCCAAATCTGCTTTCGTCTTTATACGCCATTCCTTTTCTACCCAATCTGCCATTCCTTGCGCCATTATACTTGTTGACTCTTTCACTTTTTCAACAATTCTCACAGGGCAAAAATCAATCCAGTCTCCCAGACGCATTGTAACCTCTGGCAAGCATGCTTCATATGGTTTAATCAACTGGTAATATGCTTTGCGGTCAAATTGCGTTTTTAATGATTCACTGGTTGAGCGGAGCAAATGCTGCTTCGTTTCATTATCCAATTGTTCATGATCTTCTATTTCATCAATTGCCCGCATGCATAAATAAGCAGAAGCCACTGTTTTTCTCAATGTTGGTCTTAGTAACTTGATAGGTATGTAAAATGTTCTGCTTGTAGCTTTCAGGACATGCATCGCTTCTTTTTGTAATTGAGCTTCATTCATTCTGTGCTCCTCCTCCCAATCATCCATTATCTCTATTATACCAAATATAGCAAAATATATCTTGTCATTCAGCCAATCCGAACAGCGCCTGCTTCAACCTAGGTTTGTTAACAAAAGTGAAAGCGCCTTGATCACCCTAAGGCATAGCTTTAAGCAAGAACTCAGTGACGTTCTTGACCATTATATACTTTTGTGTGAAAACAACTGTTATTAGAATGGGAAAAATTAATCCACCATGAACCAAGAATGCTCCTTTTTCAGATTGGCCCATTTGGTAAATTTCGTTGCTCCTTAACGTCGCATTTGATATAAAAGACGAAGTAACCTAACAGTGACTTCCTCTCATCCTAATCCTTTACAAAATGAGTGCTAGTCCAACGCTGCTTAAAAAACACTCGCTTTCCACGGGGAACGCTTCAGCCTCCTCACTCGCAAAGACCTCGCCTTAGGGGTCTTCAGACTGTTCCTTTTCCCGTAGGAGTCTCGCATTTTTTAAGCAGCTTAGAACAGCTTTCTATTTGAGTGAGAAAGCCTCCATGAAACATAGATTCCATGAGCTTTATCCTTTTTATAATCAAAACGCCACTCTTAGCGTAGGCAGAATACGTAGACTCCTGCGGGAACAGCACGAGTCTGAAGACCCCGCAGCGGTGACCTTCCGCGAGGAGACTGAAGCCGTGCCCGCGGAAAGCGAAGTATTCTGCCGAAGCGATTGTGATAGCACTCGGATTCAAAAGGAATGGGAGAAAGCAAAACCATGATAAAGTTACGTCGTCTTTTATATCTTTGTGGCAACAACAAATCACTTCGGTGGAGCGAGTAATCGCAGTCCCAATCTTTTAGAAAACAGCCTTCTGGTTAAATTAGCTGTTTTCATTATAGATGGTGGCGGCATGATCTTGGCCACCATGTTTGTTCCTTAACTGTCAAAAAGTATTCCTTGTATTTCGTAGTAAATAGGATTAACATTAGATAGGTTATTTTAGAAAGAAGGGTGTCAAATCATCTTATGGATAAACGTGTTTATTTACTAACGATTGTCTCTTTTGTTGTAGGGATGGTCGAATTAATTATAGGCGGAATACTTGATTTAGTAGCGGAAGATTTAGGGGTCAGCCTTGGACAGGCAGGACTGCTGATCACTATTTTTTCTTTGATCTTTGCCATTTCAGCTCCAATTCTCTTAATGTTGACAGCTAAAATAGAAAGAAAACGATTAACATTAATTTCTCTATTTATATTCTTACTGGGTAATGTTGTGGCTGTTCTCAGTCCCTCTTACAGTATCCTTTTTATCGGGAGGATTATATCTGCAGGAAGCGGCGCATTACTCATTATTTTATGTTTAACAATGGCAGCCAATATTGTTGATTCGAAGTATCGCGCCCGTGCGATAGGCATTGTTACCATGGGGGTAAGTGGTTCCATTGTACTGGGGCTCCCAATCGGGTTAATGTTAGGTAATGCATTCAGCTGGCGTGCACCTTTTGTGTTCATCACCATTTTAACATTATTTTCTATAATTGGTGTATATTTCCTGATGGGAAAGGTTGCACCAAAGCCAGCCATCCCGCTCGGCAAACAACTGGCAACCTTAAAGGATAGGAAGATATTATTTGCACACTTAACAACATTTCTATTTCTAAGTGGGCATACAACATTATATGCCTACTTAACACCATTTTCCAAGACAACAATGGGATTGGAAGGAACCTGGGTGAGTATCATCTACCTGATTTTTGGTATCGCTGCAGTAAGTGGTGGCGGTGTCGGAGGAACTTTATCCGATCAATTCGGATCAAAACGTACCATCCTTACATCGATTGTTATTTTTGGAATAGCTATTTTTATGATTCCACATACAACGTTTGCCTTGCCAATCTTCTTAATTGTAATGGCAATCTGGGGGATGATGAGCTGGGCAATCACGCCGGCGATGCAGAGTTACCTCATCGAAACATCACCAGAAACATCTGATATCCAGCAAAGCCTTAATAATTCCGCCCTTCATTTCGGAATCGCATTTGGTTCGCTAATTGGCGGCATCGTAATCGAACAGGCCTCCGTGGAGGAAAATGCTACAGTTGGCGGTCTGTTTGTTATACTGGCACTTGGATCCATTTGGATATCACTAGCAAAATCCAGAAGAAAAGCATATATTTAATTTTTCGGTTGGCTCAGGAGTTGTTTGAATATACGTTCAGACATTACCTTTCGCCAACCGTTTTTTTAACATATTCTTCCTTTCATACTGGAAACCTTTTAACTGTTGAAATAAGTCTGCAGTACCAAATACCACAAGCTTCAATCTCATTCCTTATTCACAGCCCGATCCACAACCTCTTCCAGTTTATTTAGAGTCTTTTTTCTTTACGAAATAACGCAAGGATAACTAACCCCATACCAAGACCAATTGCACCACCTGTTTCCGCATTCCCGAATAGAAAGCCAAATCCTGTTCCAATTCCCAGGCAAAAAACAAATGAAAAACCGGCTCCAGCAGCATTCATTTTCACCACTCCCGTATTCAGTATGATTGCAATTAGTTTATTACGTTCCATTGATTTTGGTTCATTATTCCATGGAAGCGTTTCATTGCAAATAATTTAAAAATTCGCTATTGCTATACTTTGATTTTCGTGTTTAAATGTATTAAATATACAAATTTATGCCTTTTTCAGGAAGGTACTATGAGGTGATAATGTGGGAAGCAGTGTATCAGTCGGTCTTCTCGGTTTGGGAGTAGTCGGCTCCGGAGTAATCAAGCTCATCGAAGAGCATCAGGACAAGCTTGTTCATCAGCTTGGCTGTAGTGTAAATGTAAAAAGTGTATTGGTTCGTAATCCAGAAAAAGCACGTGATGTTGATATAAATAAAACATTTCTTACTACGAATCCGGACGATGTTTTAAATGATCCGGAAATCGATGTCATCGTTGAAGTGATGGGTGGCATAGATAAGGCACGAGAACATATTTTACATGCTTTTTCTGCTAAAAAACATGTCATCACAGCAAATAAAGATCTGGTTGCTTTACATGGTCAGGAACTTCAAGAAGCAGCAAACCGCAATAAATGCGATTTCTATTATGAAGCAAGTGTTGCTGGCGGAATCCCGATTTTAAGAGGGATTGCAGATGGACTCTCATCTGATCATATTAGACAAGTTATGGGGATCGTAAATGGGACAACAAATTACATATTAACGAAAATGAATAACGAAGGCATGGGCTATGAAGAGGCCCTTCAGGAAGCAAAAGACCTCGGCTTTGCGGAAGCTGATCCTACCGCCGATGTGGAAGGATTGGATGCTGCCAGAAAGATGGCTATCTTAGGTCGTCTCGCCTTTTCCACAGAGATTGATTTAAAAGATGTGGAAGTACAGGGAATTAAAAATATTGAACTGGAAGATCTGCAAAATGGGGACAGGCTTGGTTATACAATGAAGCTCATCGGTTATGCAAATTTCTATAATCATCAGCTGGAAGTAAATGTACAGCCAACACTTTTATCGAAAGAACATCCATTAGCAGATGTTAAAAATGAATACAATGCCGTTTATGTATACGGAGATGCTGTAGGAGAAACGATGTTTTATGGTCCGGGAGCGGGAAGCCTGCCTACTGCAACCGCTGTCGTATCAGATGTTGTCGCAGCAATCAGAAATTTGCGATTGGGTGTAAACGGAAATCAATTGGTCGACCCTTACTATAAAAAAGAATTAAAATCACCCGACAAGCGTTTTGGGCAATATTATGTGCGTCTTCATGTAAAAGATGAAGCCGGTGTATTTTCGACCATTTCTTCTCTTTTCCATGAGCTGGATATTAGTTTTAAACGGATTTTACAAACACCACTGGGAGAAGAGCAGGAATTAGCAGAAGTTGTTTTCATAACCTATGAGACATCTTTAGAGAATTTTCAAAAAGCATTAGATGAATTAAAATCATTAAGTAATGTAGTAGAGATAAAAAGTTATTATAAAGCAGAAGGAGATGGCGACAATGAAATGGCCAGGGCTACTGAAACATTATAAATCTAATTTACCAGTAACAACTGAGACCCCAGAGCTCACGCTTCATGAGGGAAACACTCCACTCATCCATTTCCCTGCATTATCAGAAGCATTAGGGATTGAACTATACGGCAAAGTAGAAGGAATAAATCCGACAGGCTCTTTTAAAGACAGAGGAATGGTCATGGCTGTTGCAAAAGCTGTGGAAGAAGGAAGTAAATCCGTCATTTGCGCATCAACTGGGAATACATCCGCTTCTGCTGCCGCATATGCTGCAAAGGCAGGTCTTAAAGCAATCATCATTATTCCAAAGGGAAAAATTGCGCTCGGCAAGCTGGCACAAGCCATGATGTATGGCGCGGAAATCGTCGAAATTGACGGGAACTTTGATGATGCATTAAAGATTGTAAGAAAACTTAGTGAAGAATCAGCCATTACCCTGGTTAACTCAGTAAATCCTTACCGGTTGGAAGGGCAAAAAACAGCTGCATTCGAAGTTTGTGAACAACTTGGTGAAGCCCCTGATGTACTGGCCATCCCTGTAGGCAATGCAGGCAATATCAGTGCCTATTGGAAAGGTTTCAAGGAATATAATGAAACAAAACAGACAGGACTTCCTCAAATGTTTGGCTTTGAAGCAAAAGGTGCTGCAGCGATCGTGAACAATGAAGTGGTAACTGAACCGGAAACCGTCGCTACAGCTATCCGGATTGGTAACCCTGCAAGCTGGAAACTTGCTGTTAATGCGAGAGATGAATCAGGAGGCCAGATCCATTCCGTTTCTGACGAGGAAATACTGCATGCTCAGCAGCTTCTGGCAAGAAAAGAAGGTATTTTCGCCGAGCCTGGTTCCTGTGCATCTATTGCAGGCCTTATCAAGCAATGTGGAGACGGCTCAATTAAGAAAGGGAGTAAAGTTGTTGCTGTTCTTACAGGAAATGGATTGAAAGATCCTCAAACAGCAATCGACCAGGTAGAGGTAAACCCGGTATCCTTACCAAATGATGAAAAAGCTGTGATGGATTATTTAACAGACAAGGTGAAAGCATGAAACAATTCAGCATTTCTGTTCCGGCAAGTTCTGCAAATCTTGGCCCGGCCTTTGATTCAGCAGGCATCGCATTAAATCTTTATTTAACATTGCACGTTACGGAATCTGAAAAGTGGGAGTTTGAAACCCGCTCACCTTTATTACCTCCTGAGTTGTCATATGAGGACAATTTAATTTATAAAATTGCTAAACAAACTGCCGAACGACATAACAAACAACTGCCTGCATGTAAGGTTATTGTAAACAGCGACATTCCTCTGGCACGTGGGTTCGGCAGCAGTGCTTCAGCGATTCTTGCAGGTATTGAAATAGCAAATCAGATGTGTAACCTTTCCCTATCCATAGAAGATAAACTTCTATATGGTACAGAGGTCGAAGGGCATCCGGATAATATAGCACCTGCTCTGTTTGGCGGATTCACCGTATCCGTACAAACACTTGAACATGAAGTTGACTGGGTGCAACTGCCTCTTCCTAAGACAGATGTAGTTGCGTACATTCCTAATTTCGAGCTAAAAACAGAAGCAGCAAGAGAGGTTCTGCCAGACAACTATTACAAAAAGAATGCCATTGCGGCCAGCAGCATAAGTAACCTCTTGATAGCCGCGCTTGCAACCAGTGACTATAAACTGGCCGGAAAGATGATGGAGCAGGATCTTTTCCATGAACCATTTCGTGCAGAACTAATTCCACTTTATCATGATATCAAGAAGGAAGCTAAAGGTGCCGGGGCTTATGGTACTGTGATCAGTGGCGCAGGCCCAACAATGATTTCCTTCACACCTGATGGGAAAGGAAATGCCATTGCTGAACAAATGAAAACTTTATTACCTGAATATGAAGTTGCCTCATTAAAGATTGACCCAAATGGAGTTCAGATTAAACATTTAAATGAAATGGCTGCGGAGGAATAACCCCCCCGCAGCTTTTTTTTTTTTTATAGTATAAAAGTATATCCATATTTATTTCTGCATAAGTACGGGCTTTAGCAATTCCCTAACCTATTGCGAATGCCAAGTTTTCTAATATAATTATGAGATAATTTACCTAGGGAGGAATAAAAGATGACATTACAACAATTAAAATATTTAATTGAAGTAGCAAGAAGCCGTTCCATTAGCAAAGCCGCACAGAGTTTGTTTATTAGTCAACCAAGCCTCTCTAACGCACTAAAAGAGCTGGAGAAAGAAATGGGAATTATTATTTTTTCACGAACCAATAAAGGAATTATACTTACCAGTCAAGGCTCGGAGTTTTTAGGTTATGCAAGACAGGTGGTTGAACAGGCAGAACTACTTGAAAATCGTTATACCAATACACAATCGCCTCAGCAGCATTTCTCTGTATCAGCCCAGCACTATGCATTCGCGGTTAGTGCCTTTGTACGATTACATAAAGAATATGACCGGGAGGAATATGAGTTCACATTACGGGAAACGAGAACATATGAAATCATTGATGACGTGAAAAATCTCCGTAGTGAAATTGGTATTTTATATGTAAATGAGTTTAATAAAAAGGTGATTCATAAATTTTTAAGGGAAGGAAATTTAAAGTTTTATGAGCTCTTTGAAGCAAAGCCTCATGTTTTTATTAGCTCAAGTAATCCGCTAGCCAAAAGGGATTATGTAACATTATCTGATTTGCTTCCATATCCATACCTCTCCTATGAGCAGGGGAACTATAATTCCTTTTATTTTTCGGAGGAGATTCTAAGCACCATTTCCAGACCGAAAAATATTCGGGTCAGTGATCGGGCTACTTTATTTAATTTGCTTATTGGATTAAACGGCTATACGATTTCAACAGGGGTCATTAGTCATAAATTAAACAGTAAAGACATTATTGCAGTTCCTTTAAAAGTAGAGGAGCGGATTAATGTTGGATATATTACCCATAAAAACGTGACAAACAGTCCACTTGCCAATATTTATATCAGATATTTAAAAGAAACGATTGATGAAGAATTACAGCAGATATAGTTTAAAGCTATAGCAAATGATAGATTTTATGTGTTACGCTATATTGATTTTCCCATGGTATACTTACCTTAATTCAAATAGCATAAGGGAGAGATTTACATGGGAGTAGACATTACAAAAGAAAAAAGATCAGTAGCACCATTTCGATTTGATAATGTAGGTAGCTTTTTACGTCCTGATAAGTTAAAAAAAGCACGTGCTTCATTTGCAGAAGGAAGCCTTTCAGAGAGTGAATTAAAACGTATTGAAGATGAGTTTATTGTCTATTTAATTCAAAAACAAAAAGATGTCGGCCTTCAAGTGATTACAGATGGGGAATTTCGCCGTTCCTGGTGGCATTTAGATTTTATGTGGGGATTAAATGGAGTCAAAAAAGAAACGATTGGTCAAGGTTATATTTTTAATGATGAAGAAACCCGACCAGAAACAGCTTGCCTGATAGGTAAAATCAGCGGCGAGAACCATCCATTTGTGGAGCATTTTTCTTTTATTCAACAATATGCAACAGATGGTGTGGTAGCTAGACAAACGATCCCGGCACCAGCTCAGTTTTTTGCTGAACTACAGCGTGCGGAAAATAAAGAAGTAACAGATCAGCTTTATCCTGATACAGATGAACTTGTTGCTGATATCGCAAAGGCATACCACACCGTTATAACAGATTTATACAACGCTGGCTGCAGAAATGTTCAAATAGATGACTGCACATGGGGGATGTTGGTCGGTACAAATAATAAGGCAGCCCAACAAGTAGGCGCAAATGGAGAAGAAGTTGGGGAGTTATATTTACGTGTCAATAATTTAGCAATTGAAAATCTACCAGAGGATTTGGTGATAACCACTCATGTTTGCCGTGGAAACTATCATTCTACCTGGGCCTCTTCTGGTGGGTATGACCCGATTGCGGATCTCCTATTTGCGAAAGAAAACGTTTCTGCATTTTATTTAGAGTATGATACCGATCGCGCCGGTGATTTTTCACCATTACAACATGTAAGTGACAAAAAGCTTGTTGTTTTAGGTCTTTTCTCATCAAAAACAGGTGAATTAGAGGATAGAGAGGTTATCAAATCCCGCATTCAAGAAGCATCAAAATATGTGGATATCAACCGACTTTGCATCAGCCCGCAGTGTGGTTTCGCTTCAACGGAAGAAGGAAATATCTTAACGGAAGAACAACAATGGAACAAACTTCGCTTAATTAAAGAAGTAGCGGATGATGTTTGGGGTTAAGAACACGGGCTTCTCAAATGAATTATATTTCAAGGCTGATTTCTAAAAGAGTGGGACTACGGGCCAAATAACAACAATCAATTCGCTGCTAAACATGACCACAGCTAAATATTAGTGAAACAGCAAAGAGGTATGAACGTTTATGGTCATACCTCTTTGCTATCTGGTAGATGCCAATCAATTTCCGGACGCCCTGCATCTTTTAAAAACTGGTTCGCGCGCGAAAATGGTCTACTGCCAAAAAAGCCCTTATGTGCAGAAAATGGACTGGGATGGGGTGATTTAATAATAAGATGATGCGTCCCTGTAATCAATTCTTCTTTTGTCTGGGCATTTTTCCCCCAAAGCATGAACACAACCGGATCAATCTTTGCATTAGCCTTTCGAATCACTTCGTTGGTGAAGTTTTCCCATCCTTTCCCTTGATGGGAGTTGGCTTGTCCCGCTCTCACTGTCAGAACTGCATTTAATAATAGGACACCCTGGTCTGCCCAACTTGTCAGATATCCATGATTTGGACTTGGAACGCCAATATCTTCCTGAAGTTCTTTATAAATATTTCTTAATGAAGGTGGTACTTTCACATGAGGCCTTACGGAGAAACTTAGCCCATGTGCCTGATTTGGACCATGATATGGATCTTGCCCAAGTATAACCACCTTCGTCTTTTCATATGTCGTGTAATGAAGCGCATTAAAAATATCGTGCATATCCGGATAAACCGTGTTCTCCTGATATTCCTTTCTCAAAAATGAGCGCAACTTCATATAATAATCTTTCTCAAATTCCTTCTCCATGATGGGAGCCCAGTCATTTGTTAATATTGCCATATCATCCCTCCTTATTGACTAATTAGCCAATCTTCTTTATGACTAGCACTTTCAAATAATTACTTTGAACAAAGTTCCGATTCACATGGAAATCTGCCGGTAAGGAAAATTCCTCCAGAATCTTATATTTTGCATTACTCTCACGGAAACCCTTTTCCACAAATCCTTTGAATTTTTTCATTCCAAATGTCGCGTTATTTGTGGAAGCAATGATAATGCCGTCTTTCTCCGTAATTGAAATTGTATCTTTAATCAAGTCCGGGTAATCCTTGGATGTACTGAATGTGCGCTTTTTAGAACGGGCAAAACTCGGCGGATCCAGAACAAGTAAATCAAATTTTAGTTTTTTCCTGTTCGCATATTTAAAATAATCAAAGACGTCCATTACAATTATATCCTGCTGTTCATAATCGACTCCGTTCACACTGAACTGTTCGATTGTCTTGCTTTTACTGCGTTTCGCTAGATCAACACTTGTCGTCTTCTCCGCTCCCCCGAGTGCAGCCGCTACCGAAAAAGCTCCTGTATAGGAAAATGTGTTAAGTACATGTTTCCCTTTTGAATACGTGTGACGAATAGCATCCCGGACATCGCGCTGGTCAAGAAAAACCCCGACCATGGCTCCGTCGTTTAAATAGACTGCATAATTTATTCCATTTTCCTTCACGATAATCGGGAATTCTCCGCGCTCACCCTTCACAAAATCATCATCATCCATATATTTCCCTTTGGTATCGAAGCGTTTCTTTTCATAAATTGCTTTATAATCACCTAGTTCAGTCAGGACATTAACGACTTTCTCCTTAAATGTATAGATTCCCTCACTATACCAACTGATCAGATAATACCCGTCAAAATAATCAATCGTTAGTCCACCGATTCCGTCACCTTCTCCATTAAAAATGCGAAATGCATTGGTGTTTTCATCTTTGTAGAAAGATTGCCTTTTATTCATTGCTGTCAGAATCTTATTCCTGAAAAAGATGGCATCGATCTTTTCACCTTTATCATAGGACAGCACCCAGCCAATCCCTTTATTCTGTTTGCCATAATAGCCTTTGGCGATAAACTGGTTACTTTCATCCAGTAAATGCACAATGTTTCCTTCATTGGTTAGGGTATCAGCATTCATAATGGCATCCTTGATGATGAGTGGATATTTATTTTTGTATTGTTTTATATAATTTCTTTTCACTTTTAAATCAATTTGTTCAGACATAATGTCACCCTATCTAACTTTTCCCCTATTATCGCATGTTAAGGCAAATAGGAAAAGGATGGCCATTATTAAGATACCTTTTTCCGTTCTGTTTAGAAATATGCCCTGTCTGGATCCTCCGTATTATATTGCTTATGAAAAAGAAACTGTTCAACATATGGTGAAGAAATATTGTGAAGCAAAAATGCCTCACCAAGCTCAATCATGCATCTTCTTGCTTCTTCGACTGTTCTTTTTCGATTTACAATATCATGAAACAAGTTTATTGATAACATATTCATTTCTTCCTTATCACAAATTGCGGTGACCTCTCCCTTTGTTCGGTCAGGACGGCAGCTGCCATCATAATAGGCTATCGCGTCATATGCATCTAACGGTGTTCGGTAATCAATCGTCTGTTCAAGAAAATCAGGGTGTGGCGTAGGAAAATTATGTGGAACAGCATCCCGATGAACAATCGTTCTTTTCCAGGGACCATTGTTATACCACATTAATCTACTTCCCGTGGCTTCTTCGGGCAATCCATATTTTTCAATTATCTTTATCGCACCATTTCGCTGTTGCTCAGGCCAAATGGCGATTATATTCTCTACGAATTCAGGAAATTCATTATTCATTCTGATTCCTCCCAAAATACAAATCCTTATATTTATATGGGAACGCCTATCGTTATGTGTTTAAACAGTTACCATCTATGTTCATTTGTTCTTTTACAGTGAAAATCAGATGAAGGACTTTTGCTTGTGATACGCCCAGGAATTGTACTTCATTACCTTGATGAAGGACTTTTTGCTTGTGATACGCCCTGGAATTGTCCTTCATTACCTTGATGAAGGACTTTTTGCTTCTGATATGCCCAGGAATTGTACTTCATTACCTTGATGAAGGACTTTTTGCTTGTGATACGCCCTGGAAATGTACTTCATTACCTTGATGAAGGACTTTTTGCTTGTACTACGCTCAGGAAATGTCCTTCATTACCTTGATGAAGGACTTTTGCTTGTACTACGCTCAGGAAATGTCCTTCATTACCTTGATGAAGGACTTTTTGCTTGTGCTACGCCCCGGAATTGTCCTTCATTACCTTGATGAAAGACTTTTTGCTTGTGATTCGACCAGGAAATGTCCTTCATTACCTTGATTTCATTTAATAAACATGAAAAATAGCAAGGAGTAATTTATTTTCAATTACACCCTGCTATTTTCAAATTCAATGGTAAATTCTAAAACGGATTTTTGTTTGTACTTTAAAAGAGAACGTCTTAGAGCACTTCCAAGGCTCTGTTCTTCTTTACTATTCTGTTAAGTCCTTCATTCCTTTATAAATAAGCTCGAATATTTCCTCGATATCATCTACCTCGACGCTGGAGAAAGCAATTCGTAAATCGGTAGCATTCACAGCGATGGTACCTACTCCGTAATTGTTCAGCAAATGAACACGCAGTTCTTCTGCATCAACACCTTTGAGTTCTAAACACATGAAATAGCCGGAATTAAATGGATATACTGACCAGTAATCTGCATATTTTTCCTGGGCCAGTACCTCTTTCACTTTTTTCGCCCTTTTTTCCATTACTTCAAACTTCTGCTGTTTTTCCTGCTCAAATTCAGCTGATTGCAGTGACTCTAAAATAACGGTTTGGGAAAGATGCGAACTGCTTGAGATCGTTCCTCTAACAAGCCCTTTTGTTTTTTGTTCAAATGCATCCAACACGTCAGGATTTTCCATTCCAAATGTGATAAAACCGACACGTAATCCCCAGACATAGTTCTCTTTCGTTGCTCCATCAATCTTGACAGGCAAAATTTTCGAATCCAGACCAATTAAGCGTCCGAATAACGATTCTTTTAAGGAATCTTCATAGAATAAACCAAAATAGGCATCATCCAGAAGGACTACAAGATTGATACCAGATTGAGCGGCTTCCTTTAGTACAGAAATAATTCCTTCTGCTTCCGCTTCATGAGGTGTGTAGCCTGTCGGGTTATTCGGGAAATTAAGTACGACAATGGCTTTTCCTGTTGATTTTTGCTTCATGACAGATTCTCTGAAGGAAGATACATTAAATTTCTTTTCCTCGTCAAAAAGCGCATAAGTCTCGATATTTGCACCACGACGCACTTTAAACGTCAGGTTATAGTTCCCCCAAAATTTATCTGCAACGATTACTGAATCCTCTGGTTCAACAAACATATCTGCGGCAATGCTTAGACCATGTGTCAGCGCATTTGTAACAATCGGCATGCCGAAATCCTTCCCTTGTAATGACGGGTTGTCTTCCATTAATTTTTGCTTCCAGGCTTCACGCAAACCCTGCTTTCCTTGGGGTGGCGCATATGGGTAAATATCTTCAGGTGCATATCCACCCAGATTATCCTGAATATGTTTAAAATGCATTGGCGAACCTTCTTCTGTTGCTATTCCAAGTGTCGCATTATATTTTGGTGTTGCCGCACTTTTAGCCTCTGCACTCTGACTCAGGATGCCTTTAGGATAAAATATATTTCTTCCCAGATCTGATAACATTTCATGTAAATTTTCATTTTCTTTCGTGATTTTTTCATTCAATTGTTTAGCAAGATTATTCACTGTCGTACCTCCGTTGTTATTTTTGCAAAATTGATGTTAACTCTTCGATTAGAAATTCATTCTCTTCAGCAGTCCCTATCGAAATACGTACATGCTCCGGCGTCCCCCATGAAGGCCCATATCTTACAATAACTCCTTTTGCAAGCAGTTCTTCACTCACCTTCTGGGCTTCAGGGCCAATTTTCAGAAGGATAAAATTAGCCATCGTTTCCGTGTAACTTAAACCAAGCTCTGAAAATGCCTGGTAAAGCTTTTCACGACCGGCAATATTCGCCTCCTTGGATTTTTCAACATGTTCATCGTCCGTAATAGCTGCCTTAGCCGCAACTTGAGCTAATGTATTCACATTAAATGGTTCTTTCACTTTCAGGATACTTTGAACGATATGTTCCGGTGCTGCGCCAAAGCCAACTCGCACACCTGCAAGCCCGTAAATTTTTGAAAAGGTCTGCAACACAACTACCGGATATCCTGCTTTTACATACTCAATGCCGTCTGTATAATCTTCCGCTGACGCATAATGACTGTATGCTCCATCGAACACGATTAATATATGCTTCGGCACAGCTTCAAGCAACCGTTCAAAATCGCTTTTTGACAAATATGTACCTGTCGGGTTATTTGGTGAGCAAATATAAATGAACTTTGTATGCTCCGTGACAGCAGAGAGAATATTATCCACATTAAACTGGAAACTCTCCCCCAGCTGAACAGGTACTACCTTTGCCCCCATTAAGTGTGCCCCAAAGTCATACTCACTAAAAGATGGGAAGGGTACAACGATTTCATCCTCTTCCTCGAGGAAAGCCTCCGACATTAAAGTAATTAATTCGTCTGCTCCATTTGTAACAATCAACTGTCCTGTTGACAAATTTAATTTTGCAGCGATTACGCTTTTCAAAGCACTTGTATCAGCATCCGGATAACGGTTAAGTTCTGCTAAATTATCGGTTATTGCTTGAACTCCTTTCGGGGAAGGACCTATGGGATTTTCATTTGATGCAAGCTTAACTACTTTATCCAGCTTCAAGTCTTCCTGTACTTCCCAAATTGGTTTACCCGGAGAGTATGGTTGTATTTTTTCCAATGCCAGACGCGGTTTAATTTGATTTGAAGTCATATTCATAACATCCCTTCTGTTCGTATTTAGCTGTTTGAAAATATGAAGTAGTGCCAGTTCTTAAACAGGGACCCTGGTTACACTAAACAGCAGATAATATTCCAGCTGATAAAATATCATTCCTAATAATCTACGCTTTACATTATAACCTATCCTGCCTTCTGAATTAACTCCAAATTGAAAATTCCAACATTGTTTTCCTCATATAAATTTGTAATTGAGGTAGAATAATTTTGAATGGTGGCAGAAAAATCCAGGTTTTCATCAGGAACCTTCACTGTAAAATCATTTTCATAGAGTAAAGCTGTAACAGCATGATAGTCACTGCTTGTCACTTCAAATTCAAAGCTGATCATAAGAAGCTGCCTACCATCTTTCACAACCGTTTGCTGATTAAAGTTTTTCGTATTAATTGTCCTATTATTAAGCATTACCTTCTGATTCATTACCTTCACCTCTCTATAGTGAATTTCATTTATATAATAAGATACTAGCAGTTTCAGACGTGTAACCCCAATATTTTGTTTAGGATAATGCTGCTTATATCATAAATGAAATAATGGTATCGAAACAGGGATTGACTATGAAGTTGCAACAATGCCTGCAGCAGGAATTCCGCGTACTCGAATCATTAAACAGACAGATGGACTCTTGAAAGCGCTTGTTGATTCGAAAACAAAAGAAATTTTAGGCTGTACCTTATTCTGTGCAGAGTCCAGTGAGATCATTAATACAGTCAGGTTGGCAATGGAAGCAAAGTTACCTTATACCTTTCTGCGGGATAGTATATTCACCCACCCATCCATGAGCGAATCATTGAATAATTTGTTTACGAAGATTGGCTGAGGAAAATGGTCAAGACCTCACGTTAAAAAGGGACTTGACCAATATTTCTATACTTATCAAACTGCTTTAGCTATACATGATATCAAGTTTTCTTCTTGCTATAAATAATGCGTTTCATTCGATGCTCCTTTCTGGATGGGGCTGTTGAATATAAAAGTTTTTCTTCCTCACTCTCCGGGGACACCTTAGGGACCGGAACCGGTACTCCTTTTTCATTCACCGCTACCATTGTAAGAAAAGATTCGGTAGTTAATTTCTGCTCATCTTTTATCAAATCATGCGCAGTTACTTTAACATATACTTCCATAGAACTTGTCCCCGTATATGTAACATAAGCTTCCAATGTTAATGAATCACCGACTTTCGCTGAAGACAGAAAATCCACAGAATCAATCGATGCCGTAACAACAGCACTATTTGCATGTTTCATTGCTGTTAACGCAGCGATTTCATCAATATATGCCAGTATTTTTCCGCCAAATATAGTATCCAAATGATTGGTGTCAGGTGGAAGTACCAATCGGGTTTGAACCGTTTTAGTATCCTTTATCGCTATCATGTTCACAAACAGTCTCCTCCTTAAAAAAACAAAAAACACCTCCTGAGCCGAAGATGTTAATAACTATTTTTTACAGATTCATACACTACAGCAAATTCATTTACCATATGTACGTAACGTAACACCCTCCTATCTCCCGTAGGATTAAATGCTCTTCCTTATGGCAGGTCTCCTGACTAAGATTCAACAACTCCTTACTCGCCTTCCCAATTTAAATAAACAGTGGCTACCCGAAGAAGTCTCCTCATTACAGTGGCGGGACCGTGTTGGATTTTAACCAACTTCCCTTTTCAACTTTGCCTAAGCAACGTCACCATAAAGCAAAAGTTATTCAGTTTTGTTTAGTATAACATATTTTTCCTCAAGCCCTTGAAAACCTGCGTTTATGCACATTAAAAATTAATTTGAACGAGTAAATAAAATTCACTTAATCAACACCAACGACACTACTCCTTCGCTCCAGCATAACAACATCACGCCATACCCCATTTAATCTACCAAGACGCCTCCGAACTCCCACTTCTCTAAAACCAGCATTTCTATGTAATTTTATACTTGTCACATTCTCCGGAAAAATCCCGGATTGCAGTGTCCAAAATCCGTTTGCTTCACTTGCTGTAATTAACTCGCTCAATAACCTTGTCCCTATTCCTTTACCAGCGCTTTTTGGGCTAAGATAGATGCTTAATTCTGCTACACCATAAAAAGCAGCTTTACCGTTCATTGGGAGCAATGCTGCCCAACCGATGACATTTCCCTCTTCCTTCACGACCAGTCTGCAAGTAGGTGCGTATTTTTCATTCCATTCCTCCCATGTGGGAGATTCTGTATCAAATGTGGCATTGCCTGTGTTGATACCTTCTAAATAAATTTCTCGAACCTGGTTCCAATCGGCTTTTGACATCTTCTCAATTACTATATTTTCCTTCATCCAATCACTCATCTTCCCCTAAATAATTAAAAGAAACACAATCAATTTCTTCATCATAACCGATAATGTTTTATTTGATAATAATTTTTACATAAATTATTACCAGTAAAGAAGTAATCCATCACAGCTTTCACTTCTTTGATATAAGTAAAAAAATCGAATACAATGAAATGAACGATTAAAATTTGGCTTTCACCAAGATTTTATTGCTAAAACAACCCAAACTTATGTAGTAAGAAGTTTTTATATATGCCAAAATAAGATGAGATAAAACTTGTGCTTATGGCGAATGTTGGAGGAAAATGTATGAAGATTTATGTGGATGCAGACGCATCTCCAGTTAAAAATATCGTTGTTTCAATCGGACAACAAGCAGATATCAGTGTTGTGCTCGTAAAAAGCTTCGCCCATTTCTCTCATGATAAGGAACCGAACGGAGTAGAAACGATTTACGTCGATACAGGGGCAGAAGCTGCCGATTACAAGATTATGCAACTTGCCAAAAAGGGCGACATAATTATCACACAAGATTATGGCCTGGCATCGCTGGGACTGGCAAAAGGCTGTACTGTTCTGCATCACAAAGGTTTTGCCTACACCAACCAAAATATTGAAGCACTTTTGCAATCCCGCTACGCCAGCGCCATGGCGAGAAAAAGCGGAAAACGGACAAAAGGCCCCAAGGCTTTTACACAAGCGGAAAAAAACAAATTTGAAGAACTTCTTATCGATACAATTAGGAATTATGAGGAGGATATAAATGAAAATAGTTTCAATTGAACCGACACCGAGCCCACACTCTATGAAAATAAATCTCGACGAGCAGTTACCGGACGGAGAAACAAGAAATTATAAGCTTGGAGATGATTTGGATAAAGCACCGGAATACATCAACAATCTATTTCAAATCGACGGAGTGAAAGGTCTTTATCATGTAATTGATTTTATTGCATTAGAACGCCATCCCAAGCATGCATGGGAGGAAATCTTACCAGGTGTCCGTGAAGTATTGGGATCTGCTGAAGAAAAGCCGGAAGAATTAGGCGAAAAACAAGCTTCACATGATGATACTTATGGAGAAATAAAGGTTTTTATCCAAATGTTCCGCAATATCCCGATGCAGGTAAAGCTTGAGGACGGAGACGAAGAAAGAAGGTTCGGCCTTCCTGAGCGGTTTACAAATGCAGCAATGGAGGCATCCGCAGCTTCTGACAATATGCTGATGGAAAGGAAATGGGTAGAACAAAGCCCCCGGTACGGAGATATGGAAGAAACCGGTCAAGATGTCGTTGAAGAAATAACGGCCAGCTACAATGATGAACGGGTACAGGAATTAGTGAAGGCTGCCATTTCTGGGGAAGGTGCTGAAACCTCTTCCCAAAGAAGTGAAAAGGTGACACTTGACATGCTGGATAACCCTAGCTGGAAAGAGCGTTATGCGGCATTGGACCGAATCATCGAACCTACCTTCGATGATCTGCCAGTTTTAAATAAAGCACTAGATGATAAAAAAGCATCCATCCGTCGTCTTGCAACCGCATTTCTCGGAATGATCGAAGAACCGGAAGTGCTCCCTTATTTATATAAAGCATTACAAGATAAGGCAGTTAACGTAAGGAGAACTGCCGGTGATTGCATATCCGACCTTGGCTTTAAAGAAGCAATGCCGGAAATGATCAAAACATTATCAGATTCCAGCAGACTTGTGCGGTGGAGAGCTGCCATGTTTCTCTATGAAATTGGTGATGAAACAGCAATCCCCGTATTACAGGAAGCACTGAATGAACCGGAATTTGAAGTTCGCATGCAGATTAAAATGGCGCTCGCCCGCATTGAAGGTGGAGAAAAAGCCAAAGGATCCATCTGGCATCAAATGACACAGGCAGCAAAACAAAAATAAGCTGTTTTGCGGTTGCGGCCGGGGATTGGGTTGCGGGGTTCAAGCCCCAAGATTCGGCGTTTGGAGATCGAGGTCCGGCGTTCACGGGCTCTTGTCCTGCGATCGGGCGTTCAGGTGCTTTTGTCCTGCCCTCGGAACTCAAAGTCCTGCGCTCAAGGCCCGAAGTTCAGCGCTCGAACCCCATATAACCTTGAGCTCAGATCCTTTTGTTCGCCTTGCGTAACCTGGATTCCAACCATAGTTAAACTAGCGCAGTATATAAATGCTGCGTTGTTTTAGACTTTTTAAATATATTTTTTATACTTGATATATTTTTTATACTTAGTATAATGAAATCATACGGGAGGTAATTTCATGAATATTTGTCCCTATATTGAGTCTTCTTTTGAAATATTAGCCAGAAAATGGAATGGTCAGATTATACACTATTTATCACTTTGCAATAATGGATGCGCACATTTTTCTGAAATGAAGCGCGATTTCAACCGAATTACTGCACGGGCACTTTCATTAAAATTGTCTGAACTCAAAGAATATGGGTTAATTGATAAAAAAGTGGAGGCAGGATCTCCTGTAACAATTTCGTATGAGTTGACAGAAAAAGGACGTTCCCTGGCAGATGCATTAAAGCCTATTCAGGAATGGGCGCAACAGAATCTGGATGTTAACATAACTACAAACAATGAGGAGAGAATAAAATGAAAACAAGAAACAATATGGTCTGTGACCCGGAAACTGGAGTTTGTGGAGTTGGTGAAGAGGAAACCATGCAAACGATCGATTTTAATCAACCTAAGAAAACCATTGACCTTTATTATGTGACGGACCCGATCTGTTCTCACTGCTGGGCACTGGAACCGGTGCTCCGCCGCTTTGTCGCGCAGTATGGACAATATTTCAATTTTAAAACAGTGATGGGCGGACTATTAGAGAAATGGGGAGATGGTGTTGTCGATGCAGCAAATGGAATCGGTGGTCCTTCCGACGTTGCTGGACACTGGAGAGAAGTTGGCGAGCATTCACGCATGCCCATTGACGGTTCATTATGGTATGTGGACCCAGTCCAATCATCATTTCCGCCATCCAGGGTTTTTAAAGTAGTACAAAAGCATAGTGATAAACTGGCTAACGTATATTTGCGTAAAGCTAGAGAAGCAGTCTTTGCATTTAATAAAAACATTGGAGACGAAAAGGTATTGACTGAAATCGTAAATGAGCTAGGTCTTGATGGAGAGACGATTGTGAAAGAAGCCAATCTTTCAAGTGGCCAGGATTTATTAAATCAGGATTTCACTCTCGCAGGACAGCTTGGTGCAAGGGGATTCCCGACAATTATTATGGTTAATGAAGAAAACAAAGGTGTAAAAATTGTCGGTGCACGTTCACTTGCAGATTATGCCAACGCACTGCAGCAGGTCATTACCAACGATGTAACAATACAACCAAAGGAACAGCCTCAACTTGCGGCACTTATGGAGAAGGACGATCTGTTATTTTCAAAGGAGCTTGAAGTGATGTATGACCTGCAAGAAAATGAAGTCGATGCATTTATTCAAGAAAAACTTCCTGCTGAAAAATACAACCGTAAAGAAATCCTTGGTGAAACGTATATCGAAAAAGAGGCAAGATAAATGCAATGAAGCGTAGGAAGTTTTACATTTTCCATTCCCAAATCCAGAAGCGCCCACTCCTTAACAGAACGGACGCTTCTGTTTTCATTAATTATTTACACCCAGCGTCTGCTTCGCCATTTTTTCAAAATCCTTCAAACCGGATTTCATCGCGAATTCAGCAACACCTACAGGAGTGGCAGCTTGCAGTTCAACAATATGTTCAAACATGGACGGCCATACATACCCTCCAGCTTTTTCATAGCTTTTAATCAACGCTTTCAAAGCGTCTTCGCCAAATGCCATTAAATGTCCTACAAAGTCATTGGCTGGATCATCGACTCGGGCTTCGGTCCAGTCAATGAGTCCTGTTACGCGGGAATTTTCATCAATTAATAGGTGACCAGGGTGAAGGTCACCGTGGATAAGTGCTGTCTGATTTGGCCAAAGAGAATCATTATCCAGCCATTTCTGCCAGCGTGCCCACAATTCTTCACTTACACCAAATCTTTCCTTTACTTTATCCATTCTCAGTTGCATCGATCTCCTGATTTGCCCATGCTTTTGCACATCAAGGCCAGTTTGCCGCGCTTCTTCATGATTAACTTGATGCAGTGCAGCGATGGCTCTTCCCAAGGTCTCATGAAAAATGACCGGAATATTCTTTTCATCTATTTCCCATACATATGCTTGTTTTTCGGAATCAACTGTTCCAGCCGGAATACCTTTCAATAGTTTGTAGGCAATCAATTCCTCTGTAAAAATTGCCCAGTTTGGTGCTTCGATAGGAATTCTCGGTCCCACCAAATCCAGAATCTCTTTCTCCTTTTTAGCAGTTGGCACTACATCCTCACGCCTTGGAATTCGTAGTACCCACTTTTCATCCTGCCTGTCACTTACGAATGCCACTTGAAAATCCAGCCCTGATTCATTAAATTCAAACGCATCTTCCTGTATCTCCAGTCCGTGTTTCTTCGCTATTTCCAGTACTTCTTTATCCGTTAATGCCATTATTTACACTTCCTTTATGATTCGTTATGCGCTGAACATATTGTCCATATTTTTCACAGTTGAATCCTTGCACGCTACGATAAGTTTCGTTCCTTCTGCTTCGTATTCTATCTGTTGTCCAATCCTTTGCAACATTTCATTTGTAAGCCCACGCTGCCTTCGTGATTATCTTTTTTAATTACTAGTTTACCCATTCCCTTATTTAAGAACTCTTACACTGCATTCATCATCGTTAATTTCCCCGCATTGGTGTATCAAACCAGCGACACAACAGGAATATCATTTTACACGCTTCTTTCTTTACGTCTTGCGCTGGTTTCTCCATTTGCCCCCGTTCCAATGTAGTGCGTCTGATTCACGCAATCCAGATTGCGGGTGGTTGACTTTTTGTCGCAACCGAATAAAATTAACAAAATTCTGTCTTTCATTCACTTTCCTGCTTGCACAGGAGGGTGATACTTGCTATGATTTACTAAAGCATGTTGTGTGAAGGAGGGTGCACAATGACGCATTTAGATAAAAATAAAACCTATACATTAGAGGAATTTCTCCTTTACGTAAAGGAAGAACGAGCAGAATTATATGAAGGTATCCCTGTCCTTATGTCTCCAGCATCCTACGAACATGAAGGTGTTATCGCAAATTTGATCAGAGAAATTGGAAGTGCTCTAAAAGGAAATACATGCCAGCTATTTGGCAGTAATCTCCAGGTTGTCTTCCCTTTTAAAGACGAAAAGAAAGGAAAAGACGATGTTATTGTTCTACCGGACATTTCCATTGTTTGTGATAAAACCAAATTGCGTAACAATCGCTGTTACGGGGCTCCTGATTTGGTTGTAGAGGTGTTATCCCTCAGTACAGCCCGGAATGACCGACTGCTTAAACGAAACTATTACGAAAAAGCCGGTGTGAAGGAATATATAATTATCGATTATCAAAACAGACACATGGAAAAATATGTGTTAAATAAAGATTCATATACCTTGGAAAACGTTTATGACCAAGAAGAAAACCAAACCTTCCATTCAACAAACTTCCCTGATGTTACTTTTTCAATAGAGGATATATTTTCATTTTTAGATTAAAGCAAAGAACCATCAAACACAAATTTGTATAGTGGTTCTTTATCTATTCGATAACTTGGCCGTCACCAAGCCTTTTTGGTGACGGCCAAAGCCCACACTTTAATCCATCTCGTAATAACTGCACACCACTTGGGCGACTGCCTTTGCTGCAACCAGCAGGGAATCTTCATCAATATCAAATTTAGGATGATGATTAAAGTACGCTTCTTCCACCCCTTTTGGTTTGCAGCCAATGAAAAAGAAAGAGCTTGGAACTTTTTCAGCATAATATGCGAAATCCTCAGAACCGGAGAATTTCGGAAATTCAGCCACTTGTTTTACATCCGGGGCATTCATCCCTTCAAGACTTAATCGGACCCTTTCTGTCATTTCCGGATCATTATATAACGGCGGATAATCAGCTGTATATGTAAGTTCACACGTCACACCAAATTCCGATTCAATCCCCTTTGTAATACGGTGCATTTCCTCCTCAATCATTTCCTGTGTTTCCGCTGTCATATAACGAACATCGCCTTCAATTTCAATTCGATCCTTGATTACATTAAAACTTCCTTTTCCATCAAAGGAGCCGATAGTAACCACACCCATTTCAAATGGATTCAAACGGCGGCTGACAATCGTTTGTACTGCTGTAACAAAGTGTGATCCAGCAATAATTGCATCGTTTGCCATATGCGGGGATGATCCATGTCCACCCTTCCCCTGAATCGCCAATTTAAAATAGGATCTGCCTGCCATGGTATAACCACCTCTATATCCGACTGTTCCTGCGGGATTTGTTGGAAACAGGTGAACGCCAAAAATATTATCCACATCATCCAAAAGCCCCGACTCTACAATACTCTTCGCACCACCCGGTGGTGTTTCCTCCGCATGCTGATGAATAATTTTGATCGTGCCTGCAAGCGATGACTTCAATTGAATGAGACAGTCGGCAAGTACCAGCAGGTATGCTGTATGCCCGTCGTGGCCGCATGCATGCATTACCCCAGCATTCTTTGATTGAAAGGGTACATCCGTTTCTTCGGTAATTGGTAAAGCATCGAAATCCGCCCGTAAGCCAATTGTTTTTCCCGGATTTTCCCCTTTGATGGTGACAACAATTCCATATCCATTCCCCACATTTCTCTGGATTTGTACATCCTTATCTTTGTAGAATTCAGCAATGTAGTTTGCTGTTTTTTCTTCTTTGAAAGAAAGCTCCGGATTCTCATGCAAATAACGGCGAATTTCAATCATTTCTTCGGTTCGATCTTCCAGCATTTTCATTAATTGATCGCGCATGTTTTCTCCTCCTTGGTAACATTTAGCTATAGTTATATTCTATCGGAGTGCATAACAGTCAGCAAATGAATGTACCGGTAAGGGTTTCCCCATCAATTTAATAAAACGGACGATCTATTTTCACAAGCATCCGGAAAAGTAAACGCTGTTATACGCCTTCAGACCTATCATTAAATATTACTCAGGCTGCTTATTCCGATTACAAAAACCCTTTAATATAATAGAAGAACAACAACCGAGATGCCAAATTTCAGACTTTCATAGGAGGAAGGTTTTCATGATCAACATGCAAGGAGATTTGATTTTATGATGGAAGAAAAAAAGATATATATCCTTTTGACAGACACAGGGACACTATTTACCAGGATGATCAAACTATATACAAAAAAGCCATACAATCATGCATCCATTTCCTGTGATTCCAATTTATCGACAGTTTACAGTTTCGGGAGAAAAAAACCCCGTAATCCATTTATCGGAGGATTTGTCAGGGAAAATACGAAAACAGGGCTATTCAAACACGCCAGAGGTGCCATCTATTGTTGTACAGTGAATGAAGAGCAGATTCAAAAAATCAACAACTATTTACAAAAATTAGATGAACACAAAGATCTTTATCGATATAACTTCATCGGTTTGTTTGGCGTTATGCTGAATAAACCGGTTAAAAGAGAAAATGCATTCTTTTGTTCTCAATTTGTTGCTACTGTATTGAAGGAATGTGACATTATTACCTTTCAAAAACCATTATCACTGGTAACACCACATGATTTACAGGAGGCGGAAAAATTTCAATTCGTGTATCAGGGTAAGCTGGCTGATTATGATATGGAGGAAAAGCATGCAATCATGACAAATCCTTGAATTAATGTGGTTCCAATTGAAATATGATTCATGGCTTTATATTCTTTTACTTATAATACATTGTAATGAAAAAAGCGAACGTAACATGATACATCAGGAAAATATTGATAAACTTTCGTGATTTTTATAATTCTACTGTCTATAGACATACACCATTATTTCATTTATAATAACGTTAACTAAAAACGTAAAGGGTGAACCAAGAGAACATGAAGTACTAATCCTATTTTTTCCGAAAACATTCAAGTGAAGGCATAACCGATAGACAGAATTATTCTGTTCTTTTCGTATGCCATCAGCTGTATTTTTCAGAATAGGATTGGATTTACATGTTTGGATTGGACAACAAATAGAGTGATCTCTTTTTGCTGTACACCTGTGCCTCCTATTCTGAAAAAAGATAGGAGGCATTTTTGGCAGTTAAGAAAGCATAGAACTATCTTACTGCATAAGTGCAACTAAGGCCTTTCGCAACAAGAGCCTACGAAAAGCCAAGTTTTCTAATCTCCCAAAATAGATTGGAGATGATTGGATGATTTTATTAGAAGCCAATAACTTAAAAATGTACATTAAAGATCGCCTGTTAGTCGATGCAGAGAAACTACGTATTCAAGCGAAAGACCGGATTGGTTTAGTCGGTGCCAATGGGAGCGGAAAAACAACATTATTGGAGGTACTGGCAGGAAAATCGCTGCCAAGTGAAGGGATCATAGATTCACAGGCAACACGTGAACTACTCCCACAATTGAAAAATACAAACACGACAAAGAGTGGCGGAGAAGTCACACAAGATTATATCAACCGCGCTCTCGCAAAAAAAGCAGATATACTGCTTGCAGATGAACCCACAACAAATCTTGATACAAAACATATGGAAAAACTCGAGAAACAGCTGACAAGCTGGCAGGGTGCTATCGTTATTGTTTCACATGACAGGGCTTTTCTTGATTCGATTTGTAAAGTGATATGGGAACTGGATGATGGAACAATAAAAGAATATAAGGGAAATTATTCTGAATATGTCACACAAAAAGAATTAGAAATTAGGCAGCAGGAAAACGCCTACGATCAATATATCAAAAAGAAAAAACAACTGGAAAATGCGCTGGAAATGAAAGAACAAAAGGCACAAAGAGCAACGAAAAAGCCAAAAAATGTCAGCGCTTCAGAAGCAAAGATAACAGGCGCAAAACCTTATTTCGCCAAAAAACAAAAGAAGATGCAAAAATCCGCTAAGGCGATAGAGACCCGGATGGAGAAGCTGGAGAAAGTAGAAAAGATAAAGGAAATCACTCCAATTAAGATGAATCTGCCAAATGAAGAAACTTTCAAGGGCAGGATTAATGTACGTGCAGAACATTTATCTGGTTCAATCAATGGCCGAATCCTTTGGAACCAGGCAAGCTTTCATATACGGGGCGAAGACAAGTTGGCCATCATTGGAAATAATGGCAGCGGGAAAACGACACTGATGAAGAAAATAATGAATGAAACAGAGGGCATCAGCCTTTCCCCTGGTATAAAGATAGGCTATTTCAGTCAAAATTTAGATGTACTGGATACCGATAAATCTATTCTGGAAAATGTAAGTTCTACCTCAAACCAGGATGAAACCCTGGTTCGGACCGTCCTGGCCAGACTCCACTTTTACCGGGAGGATGTCTACAAAAAAGTGGACGTTCTTAGCGGTGGGGAGCGGGTTAAAGTAGCCTTCGCAAAATTATTTGTCAGTGATATTAACACCCTGTTATTGGATGAACCAACCAATTTCCTTGATATTGAAGCAGTCGAAGCATTGGAAGAACTGCTCATGAACTATGAAGGAACAGTATTACTCGTTTCTCATGACCGGCGCTTCATCCAAAACATTGCTTCACGTATTCTGGCAATTGAAAATCAGGAAATTCAAGTGTTTGAAGGAACCTATGAAGCATACAAAAATGATATACCACAGGTAGAAGCTGATCCTTCCGAACAGGAATTAATGGTAATAGAAAATCGAATAAGCGAAATTCTAGGCAAGCTCAGTCTCGAACCGTCTGAAGTATTGGAAAGGGAATTCCAACAACTATTAAAAAGAAAAAATAACCTCAATAACGGCAGAAATTAATCTGCCGTTTTCTATTTTAATTCAAATCATAGTAACTACAAACAACCTGTCCGACTGATTTTGCTGCAACTAAGAGGGCATCTTCATCAATCTCAAATTTCGGATGATGGTTGAAATATGGTTCTTTTACCCCTTTTGGTGTACAGGCAATGTAGAAAAAACACGCCGGAATTTTTTCAGCATAATATGCAAAGTCTTCAGATGGTGCGAGTCTTGGAAATTCCTTCACTTCTTTAATATCCTTATCGTTCATGCTTTTCAAACTTTGTGCCACCATCTCTGTAACTTCAGGATCGTTATATAACGGTGGATAATCAGCAGTGTATGTGAGTTCACACGCCACATCAAACTCCACTTCAATCCCTTTTACTATCCGTTTAAATTCTTTGTCAATTACCTTCTGAACTTCCTCATCCGAATAACGGATATCTCCTTCCAGCTCGATACGATCTTTAATTACATTGAAAGTTCCTTTCCCATCAAAGGAGCCGACCGTAACGACACCAGATTGCATCGGATTTATTCTGCGGCTGACGATGGTTTGAATTCCTGTCACAAAATGAGCGCCTGCCACAATCGCATCATTGGCCTTGTGAGGAGAAGAACCGTGCCCACCTTTTCCTTGAATGGTCAATTTAAAATATGTTCTTCCGTTAAATGAATAACCACTATGATACCCCACAACACCGGCCGGGCCTAATGGGAGTACAAGAACGCCGAATATATTATCCAGGTCATCCAGTACGCCTGATTCCATCATACTTTTTGCTCCGCCGGGAGGTACCTCTTCTGCATGCTGGTGAATAATTTTTATGGTACCATGCAGCTCATTCTTTAATTGGATAAGACAATCCGCCAGAACGAGCAGGTATGCTGTATGAGCATCATGTCCGCACGCATGCATGACTCCTTCATTTTTGGATTTGAACGGGGCGTCGGCTTCTTCGGTAATTGGAAGTGCATCAAAATCTGCCCGAAGTCCGATCGTTTTCCCCAATTGCCCGCCTTTAATCGTTATTATTATTCCATAGCCATTTCCTATATTTCTTTCTATTTCCACATCTTTGCCTTCATAAAAATCAGCGATGTAGTTGGCAGTTTTTTCTTCTTCAAAAGAAAGCTCAGGGTTTTCATGTAAGTAACGGCGGATTTCAATCATTTCATTTTCACGTGATTCCAGCATTTTCAGTAATTCACTTCGCATCATTACTGACTCCTTTTACATATGTTATACATTTTCTGTAAAGTCACACATCATTATGGAGGGTTGTACATTGCTGTGATAAGCTGTAATTTCCTCTATTCGAATTATCCCCGTTTTGCTATCATTTAACCACACGAAAGGCATAGCGAAAGCAAAAAACTCACAGTGGCGTTCTTGCCACAGGTTTTCTAATTAATTGAGACCACAGTTACTCACCCCATCGAAAAGACTTGGGACTGCGATTACTCATCCCATCAAAAAGACTTGGGACTGCGATTACTCGCCCCACCGAAAAGATTTGGGATTGCGATTACTCATCCCATCAAAAAAACTTGTTGCTTTTGGCATAAAAGATATAAAAGACGAAGTAACTTTATCGTGGTTTTGCTTCTTCCATTTCTTTTGAACCCGAGTGCTATCACAATCGCTTTGGCAGAATACTTCGCTTTCCATGGGCGGCTTCAGCCTCGTGCTATTCCCACAGTTTACGTATTCTGCCTACGCTTGGAATGGTGTTCTGATTATAGAAAGGATAAAGTTCATGAACTCTATGTTTCATGGACATTTTCTCCCTGAAAAAGAAAGCTATTCTAAGCTGCTTAAAAAATGCGAGACTCCTTGAAAATACAAACCAATTTTCTTCGTGCGGTGTTGATTCATGAAGATAATTCAGGTCCAACGGGAAAAGGAACAGTCTGAAGACCCCGCAGCGGTGGTCTTCCGCGAGGAGGCTGAAGCGTTCCCCGTGGAAAGCGAGTATTTTTTAAGCAGCGCTATATTAGCACCTATTTTGTAAGGGATGAGAGGAAATCACTGTTAAATTACGTCGTCTTTTATATCAACTGTGACGTTAAAAAGCAACAAAATTTACCAAAAGGGCATTCTGGTTAAATTAGCTGTTTAGATTATAGATGTTGACAGCATACTCTTAGCCGCCATGTTGGTTTCTTATATCGCAAAAAAGGATATCTCAAAAGTTCAGCTTTCAAGATACCCTTTTTTTATTTATTCCGCTTCTGATACAACCGTAAACCTTTCATTTATATGCAGTGGTTTCTCTATCTCATCTACCACCACAATTGCGTAATCTGCATAACTTATATAGCTATCGCCTTTTGCATTCACGATAAGATTGTCTTTTCCTTTTTGATAGGATCCTGTTCGCTTCCCTTGTGGATCAAAGACTGCCGCCGGGCTGATAAATGTCCATTTGATGCCACTTGACTGCTGCAAGTCTTCTAGATTTTTCCCCTGGTTGGATGCTGTAGGATAAGCATTGTTCGGAAAATCCGCGGTGTCCTTCAGCACTGTCGTTTTCTCTTCATCGACATATAAACTTCCTGCCCCGCCGACAACCAGTAATCTCGTCTCAGGTAAGTGTGTCATAAGATCAATCAGCACTCTTCCAACATCTACGTGCAAATGCTCTTTCCCTGGTGAGGACCCAAAAGCATTCACGACCACATCAAAAGATTTCAGATCATCTACCTTCAAATTAAATACGTCTTTCTCAATAACAGCAATGTCTGTTTCCTGTAATTTAGAAGCATCACGTACAATTGCGGTTACTTCATTTCCTCTATCTATAGCCTCTTTCATGATAAGACTACCTGCTTTTCCGGTTGCTCCAATGATACCTACTTTCATGCTAGATCCCTCCATTTTCTCTTTGTTATACTAGTTTCCGTCATTGCCAAATTTAAAACACCTTAAGTGCTCTTGTTTGCATAGTAAATCAGCTCCTTATACAATTAAACCAATAAAAATAATTAGAAATTTACTTTTTTGGCTACTATAGGAGGAATCAAATAATGGCAACGAAAGTACAGCTTGGCAAGACAGACTTATATGTAAATCCAATTGGCCTCGGTACAAATGCGGTAGGTGGACATAACCTTTATCCAGATTTAGACGAGGAATTGGGAAAAAAAGTCGTACGAACTGCAATTGATTCTGGAATGAACTTTATCGATACAGCATTTAGCTACGGCAATGGACGTTCTGAAGAATTAGTTGGAGAAGCAATCAAATAAACAGGTAAACGAGATGAAGTTATCCTTGCTACAAAAGGTGCGCAAAGGTTTGAAGGTGAAGAAACAGTCATTGATAACTCACCAGCCTTCTTAAAACAAACAGTAGAAGATAGTTTAAAACGACTGCAAACAGATTATATCGATTTATTCTATATTCATTTTCCGGATCAAAATACACCGAAATACGAAGCGGTCGGGGCATTGAAAGAGTTGAAAGATGAAGGTAAAATCAGAGCAATCGGAACATCCAACCTTTCCATGGATCAGTTAAAAGAAGCAAACCAGGATAGCTATGTCGATGTTTTCCAGGGCCATTACAACCAGTTAAACCGTGATGCTGAGAAGGATTTTCTGCCATACGCTGCAGAAAATGATATTTCATTTGTTCCATTCTTTCCTTTTGCAGCAGGGCTTTTAGCTGGTAAATATACAAAAGATACGAAGTTCAACGACTTCCGCTCTAAAATGCCTCATCTCCAGGGCGAAGCTTTTGAGAAAAACCTGGAAAAAGTAGAACAATTAAGGGAAATCGCAGACGCCAAACAAGTGGAAGTACCCCATGTCGTTCTTGCCTGGTACTTGACACGCGCATCCATTGATACTGTCATCCCTGGGGCGAAGAAACCGGAACAGGTGCTTAATAATTTAAAGACACTGGAAGTTGGATTAACCAAAGAAGAAATTCAAGGAATAGAACGGATTTTTTCCTAATATCAAAAAACTGCTCATTCCTGAGCAGTTTTTTGTAACCAACTGACTACTATTTTACTACAGTAGTCTCTTTTTCTGTGCAGCTGGCAGCTTCTGATGCCCAATAAATATTTCTTAACATTCCTCTACAAGATCTGTGTCCTCTTTCCCTATGACGGTATTAGTTAACAATTGGGGAATCTAATCTTCCAAATACAATAATTGAATATTAAACGTATGCCTTATACCTCTTGCAAATGATACCTGAGAAGCAACTAGTCTTCCCCAGCCAGCAATTTGTCCTTTCCACCCAAAGAAATATCAAAAAGGTCTATTCTTGCTTTTTGAATATTGTTGTGCAAATTCTATACTTCCTTAATATCATATCCAGTTCTTACATATCTTTAGCAAATATAAACATATTAACGGTATATCCCCCTGTATTTCACTTCTATTGCTATTCAAACGCCGGGGATTGACATCTCTTTTAAAATAATATATTATGAATTCAATATAGTTTTTTTCAGTTTAATTAGATTAAATATTTATTACGTTGGAGGTAACAAAAGTGAGTGAAAATTTATCTCTAAAAACATTTGTTGTATTAATGAAATCATCAAAAGCAGTGATGGAACAAGTAAAAAAAGATATAAGCAGTTATGATATGAAAACATCTGAATTCACCATTTTAGAAGCTTTATACCATAAAGGGGAGCTGACCGTGAAACAGATTTCTGAAGCAGTGCTCATCAATACCGGCTCCATCACCTATGTCATTGATAAGCTGGAATCTAAAGGCCTACTGGAACGCCGCCCTTGCACAGATGACCGTCGTGTTGTCTTTATTCATATCACGGATCGCGGAAACGAGCTAATGGATGAAATTTTTCCAAAGCATCAAAAAGTCATTGAGAATCTATTTTCAGATATAACTGATGATGAAAAGGCAACGATTATTGACTCCTTAAAAAGGGTTGGGCAAAAAGGGGAAATGTAAAAAATGAAAAAAACAGCAGGTATACACCATATAACAGCTATTGTAGGCCACCCACAGGAGAATATTGATTTTTATGCAAGTGTGTTAGGACTCAGACTGGTTAAAAAAACAATTAATTTTGATGACCCTGGTACGTATCACCTCTATTTCGGCAATGAAGGTGGCACACCAGGTACGATTATCACCTTTTTCCCCTGGGCAAATGCTCGTCAGGGGAAAATTGGCGATGGCCAGGTAGGGGTGACATCTTATGTCATTCCAACTGGATCTCTAGCGTTTTGGGAAAAGAGGTTGGAGAAATTTAATATTACATTTGATAAATCCACGCGCTTTGGAGAGACATCATTAAGATTTTCTGATCCGCATGGGCTTCAGCTGGAACTTGTGGAAAGAGATGATGGCGAACAAAACACCTGGGACTTCGGGAACATTACTCCTAATGTAGCAATTAAAGGCTTTGGAGGAGCAACATTGCTGTCAGCTCAACCAAATAAGACAACCCAATTGCTTCAGAATGTAATGGGATTGGAAAGAGTCGGGGAAGAAAGTGGGTTGATTCGTTTCAAATCCTACGGCGATATCGGTAATATCATCGACGTAAAATCCGTTCCAGATACGAGAGGGCAAATGGGCGTCGGTATTGTACATCATATTGCATGGCGGGCAAAAGATGATGAAGACCAATTAGATTGGAAAAAATATCTTGGGGAAAATGGCTATGGCGTTACACCCGTTCGTGACAGAAACTATTTTAATGCCATTTACTTCAGAGAACACGGGGAAATTCTGTTTGAAATCGCTACAGATCCCCCGGGATTTGCACATGATGAGCCCCATGGAACAATGGGACAGGCATTGAAACTTCCGGAACAGTATGAAATGTACCGTGACCAGCTCAACCAGACATTAATCCCAATCCAAATAAGAGACCTGGATAATTAGAAAGAAGTTTTACTTTGCTTTCCTTGAATCCAAATAATCATACAGAAAGAGAATGATAAACTGTTAACAGGAAGTATTGTACGCAGGGGTTCAATGGAAAGACCGAAGTAACCCCACCTTGGCCTTGTATGAGGCAAGACAATAGAAAGGAGAAATACAATGAAACATATTTTTCAAAAAGGAAATGACCAGGTAAAACCAACTATTCTTTTACTCCACGGAACTGGAGGAACGGAACAGGATCTTCTTCCACTGGCAGAGCAGATTGATGCAGATGCAAATGTGCTGAGCGTTCGAGGAAATGTTTCTGAAAATGGTATGCCACGATTTTTCAAACGTCTAGCGGAAGGTGTATTTGATGAGGAAGACCTTATGTTCCGCACGAAAGAATTAAATGAGTTTCTTGATGAAGCAGCACAAAAATATGAATTCGACCGTCATAACATTGTTGCGATCGGATACTCAAACGGCGCTAATATTGCAGCAAACCTGCTATTCCATTATCAGGCTGCCTTAGCAGGAGCGATTTTGCACCATCCAATGGTTCCCAAAAGAGGTGTTGATTTACCGGATCTATCAGGCAAAAATGTATTCATTGGTGCTGGTACAAATGATCCGATCTGCCCGGCTCAGGAATCTGAGGAGCTAAAGTCCTTGTTGGAAAACGCTGGCGCCCGAGTTGAGATTCATTGGGAAAACAGCGGGCACCAGTTAACGATGGGTGAAGTTTCAGCAGCTGGAAAATGGTATCAAACAGTATAATATGATTGAAAACCGTTCTGTCTCTTTTAAAGACAGGACGTTTTTTTGCCTGGAAGCTAAGAAAATATACACTTTCTCACTGAATAAAGTGCGGGGATTGGCGAATATCCAGCTTTTCTCATTAATTTCGAATAATAATATAAACAAGATAAATGACATAAATCGCAGCAAGGATGATTCCCTCCGTTTTGCCGATTTTAAAGTTCGTTCTTGAGAAAACAAGCAATATTACGGTAAGTATAATCATAATCATTACATCCATGAAAACTTTACCATTAACCGCCAGTGGAGAAATAACAGCCGAGGCACCAAGTACAAATAATATGTTAAAAATATTACTTCCTACAATGTTACCGAGTGCAATTTCACTTTCTTTTTTCAATGCTGCAGAAATGGATGTTACAAGCTCAGGAAGGGATGTTCCTATCGCAATAATTGTTAAACCAACAAGTGTCTCACTCATTCCCAGTGAATAGGCTATCTCTGTACCATTATCCACAACCAAATCACCGCCAAACACAATTGCAGCAAGTCCAAGCAATGTGAAAACGATGCTTTTCCCCCATTTTATGTCCTCAGAAACTGCCTCATCCGCCGTATCCCTCCGACTTTTCAAGCCAATCTCAATGACGTAATACATAAAAATAGACAGAAACAGTAAAAAGATTAACCCATCACTGCGTGTTAATAAATTACTACCCAATCCTTGTAATATAATATCACTCATAAGAACAAACAATACTCCACTTGCCAATAAAGTAAAAGGAATTTCCTTTCTAACGGTTTCCCCTTCTACTTTTAAGGGATAAAGAAAAGCAGCAACCCCTACTACAAGTGTCAGATTAAAGATATTACTCCCTACCACGTTACCCAATGAAACATCTGCACTTCCTTCCAGTGCTGCAATAATACTGACTGTCGCCTCAGGGGAACTTGTTCCAAAAGCTACAATCGTCAAGCCGATTAAAATAGGCGGTATACGAAGCAGCCTTGCAATATTGGAGGAACCATCCACAAAAAGATCCGCTCCTTTAATGAGCAATGCAAAACCAGCAATTAATAAAATATAAGTCATTGATGCTCTTCCTTTATAACAGTATTTTTCTAGTAGTTTTTCCTATTCATTTCCTATTATTATAAACGAAAAAAGTTAAATTAAAATAATGATGTTAAAGGTGTTCTTATTTAATTTCCAAAAGAAAAAGCCCTTTATAATGGCTACCCCATTAATAAGGACTATTTCGTATTATTTTTATATTGACAGAATTACTGCTGATACAGGATTGTTTGTGCGACTCCAATAAAATACTCTGATTCAACAATAATATGATTCAATACAACCTTGGCTGTTTGATTGGTGCTAATAGGTTGACTTTCCTCCATAATTGTACGGCAAAATTCAATAAAGGCTTCACTTTGCTGCAAACAAAAAGTAACAAGCTGCATAATATCCTGATGAAGTGCTTGAGAAACCTGTCCATTTGAACGATTTACTGTCTCAATATATCTTGTTACTCGCTGATGTGCTTTCGCAAATTCTTTTTCCCAATCTTTTAATGCCTCTACATATTTCTGTTCAAGATTTCCCACAAGCTCCCTAATAACAACAGTATGTTCTTCTTCCTGATGTTTCCAAAACTCGGCCTCATCAAGAACACGTAAAGGCATCTGGTTCCCATAGTAATACTGCATTAATTACCCTCCATCCTATTTAACATCACTTCATATATATGTACAAGATGTCCAATGAAGAACAATAATTTAACATATTAAAAAAGGTCAGATTAAATCTAATCTGACCTTTTTTGTTCTCCAGCTATGCGGCTCTCTTCATTATTTACTATGATATTGAGTATTTCCTCCCAAAAGTGAGCCGTTTACATTTTTTAAACATTCACTCTCATCTGTATTGTATTACCAGATGGATCTTTCACAACATAATAATCATTTGCTTGAGTTACACCCGCACCAATCTTCTTTAATCGATCAACCGCTTCTCTTCTTACAGTCTCATCCGGAAATACAATCGTGTACCACCTTAATCCCGCACTATTTGTTGCCGGCTCTGGTGCGCCCGTTCCATTCCAGACATTTAATGCAATATGGTGATGGTAGCCACCGGTTGATGTAAAAAGCGCACCAGGGAAGTTTGTAACAATGTTGAAGCCAAGCCCCTGCATGTAGAATTCTTCCGTCTTTTCCAGTTCAGCAACATGCAAATGGATATGTCCCATTACTGTATCTTCTGGCAGCATATTCCATTCTTTATCACTTTCCGCAAGGAGCCCATCTCCATCCAGAGGCTCTGTACTCATCGTTACCTCGCCTTCTTTCCAATTCCATTCGGAAGACGGACGGTCACGGGCAATTTCTATTCCATTCCCATCCGGATCGGAAAAATAAAGTGCTTCACTTACAATATGGTCAGATGCTCCCAACCTTAATTGGGGGCCTCCCTTCTTAATAAGATTTCTTAGAAACGCTGCAAGGTCCGCACGTGATGGCAGAAGAATTGCAAAGTGAAATAATCCAGTGGTCCTTCCCTCTTTCGGTACAACATCTTCAGGTTGCTCAATCGTGAGTAAAGGTGTTTTCCCATCTGCTGTTAACACAGCTTTACGACCAGACTGTTCGAGCACTTGAAATCCGACAACATTCTTATAAAAAGTAAGTGAATTTTCCAGATCTGTTACGTTAATACTAACTTCACCAATATATGTCACCGGTTTTTCAAAAAACTTCTTTTCCATATTTATCTTCCTCTTCCTTCAATTTTCTTTTATATAAACACTTTTATTACAAGTCTTCACTTGGTTACTTTATGTAAGTATTATATTTCCTATTACACGTATTGTCAACTGACTTCTCTTCAATTTAAGCATGGCATTGAAATCCTCTTTTCATTCCTGTCTTTTTGTACTATACTAGTTTAGTTGCAAAACGTGGTTCGTAACCATCCCACGAAAAAAAACTAGGGAGCGAATGAAATATGAAATCGAAAACACTGGTAGTAAATGCCGTGTTGGCAGCATTGTATATTGCTGTATCCATGGTAATTCAGCCATTTGGATTTACGAATGTGCAATTCCGTATTTCCGAAATGTTTAACCATCTTATTGTTTTTAATAGAAAATACTTTTTCGGGATCGTATTGGGTGTGTTTTTAACCAATTTGCTTTTCTCACCGTTAGGAATTTACGACCTGGTATTTGGTGTGGCACATTCTGCTATTTCTTTGGGAATTATTATTTTTCTTGCAAAGTATATTAAAAACATTTGGATATTGCTGATTGCCAACACGCTCGTCTTTACATTCAATATGTTTATCATCGCATTCGAATTAAACTTGGCTCTTGCCCTGCCATTCCTGTTCACATGGCTAACAACAGCTGCAGGTGAAATTGTTGTACTCGCTGCGGGTATACCGATTATGTATGCATTAAATAAACGTTTACGCTTTGATAAACTTATATAGATGATGTACTTCACCATTCATTGCGGATGGTGAAGTTATTTTATGTAGATAAAACCAGCAAGGTGGCTAAGCGCATGCGTTGTTTTTCATACAAAAGTAAAACTTTCTTACTGTATAAGTCCGTTTTGGCTTTTGTCACAAGTTGGTAAAAGCCAAATTTTTCTAATACTCTTCCCGTTCCAGCCTATTTCATTATTAAAAACTGGCTCATTATATTTTGCCACTCCAACATTTTTGATTATACTTAGAATATACATGATGGGTAAAATGAGTAGAAAGGATGATCGTTGATGATAGTCAGGGAACGCACGAATGAATTTGTAATGATTGAACAGGATCACCATGCCCAGGTTTCAGGAAAGATCATGGCTAAATGGAAGGATGCATTATTTCAAGGGACAGAACAAAGAAAATCTGTGGAATATGCGATTCATATGCATGATTACGGCTGGAAGAATTTTGACAGGAAACCTTTTTGGAATGATAAACATCAAAGCCCTTACTCGTTTAACGATTTTCCTGATATTCCTAAAGTTATCCTTTATAAGCATGGGGTCGATGTGGTAGAGAAGGAAGACTCCTATGCAGGCCTACTTTGCAGTGAACATTATAAACAATTCCTGATCAATGAACCAGGGGATGAAATTCAGGTTTTTGTTAAGCAGGAAGAAGAGCGGGAAGAACGAATCATAGAGTCACTGGGTCAATTCAACAAACGTTTGTTTAACTTTCATTATGGTCTTGTTCTTCTTGGTGATGGTCTATCTTTATATGCCTGTTTAAACGAGCCCCTAGCCTCAGAAGAAAATGTGCATCCTTTCTTTAAGAAAGGTATACCTTTATCCTCTGATCTGGAACTGGGAGATACAATGCAGCCCCGTTGGGTAGATGAACATACGATTGCACTTGATCCATTTCCTTTCGAGGAGCCGATTGATATTAAAATCAAACAAAAAATCGTGGCGAAGGAGGCCATTTCAGCACAGGGGTTAATTGACAGTTATGAGCAGGCCCCTTTTGAGGAAGTCTCCATACGCTTAATAGCTGAAGAGAATTAATTTCTAATGCCACTGTCGATTGATTTTTGCGCCTTCGTCATACCCGGCGCAAAAATCTTCTTATTACATTCGAATCTTCGCTTCCCTCTTCCCAAAATCAATATCCGGATAATATGCATTTTTCACCAAAACATTTGGGCCGAGACATTTGACTGCTGAACAATGGCAGTTCAGACTTTTGGCAGTCTTTGACTCCAGCCATCGTGAATAGGCTTCTGGTAATGCGCCTGTTTGAATATTTCCCAATGAAGATTCATCCGCAAAGTCCGTTACGATAATATCTCCTGTAAATATATTTACATTTAGACGGGAGCGCCCATCCGGATCATTCCTAAGTGAAATATTTTTTTCCTTGTACAATCGTTTAAGTAAATTTAACGCTTCTTCCGAGGAGCTGCAAGCATAAAAAGGTAGTGTGCCGAACAACATCCACATCTCTTGATTACGGTAATCTAAAAGACGCTCAATACCTGTACGCATTTCATCCAATGTAAGTGTTTCCAGATTGCTGGCGAAATCTACCGGGTACATTGGGTGAATTTCGTGCCTCGCACATCCCATTTCATTAACATGATCATGGATCTCTTCAAGATATGGAAAGGTCCGCTTATTCAGCATGGTTTCTGCAGATACCATAACCCCCTCATCCGAAAGTCTTTGTGAATTTTCCACCAATCGATCAAAATACTTCTTTCGATTTTCCAACGAGGGTTTGCGTTCCATACGTGCAAATCCGGTTTCCGCAAATTCCTCCACTGTTCCCCAATTATGAGAAATATGCAGGACATCGAGAAATGGGGTGATTTGCTCATAGCGATTATAAGGCAGCGTCAAATTTGAATTCATCTGTGTTTTTACTCCGCGGCTATGTGCATATTCCAGCAAAGGAAGGACATAGTTTCTTACTGATTTTTTGTTCATCATCGGTTCTCCACCTGTGATACTTAATGTACGGAGATGCACAACTTCATCCAACCGTTTGATAAGCAAATCCATTGGGAGCGCATCCGGGTCGCTTGGCTGCAAGGTGTAGCCGACTGCACAATGGGCGCAGCGCATATTGCACATGTTTGTTGTTGTAAATTCGATATTTGATAAAGTCATTTCACCATGTTCTTCAACATCCCTATAGGCTTCCCACGGGTCATTGGCAGGTGTCATGGATTGAAATTTCTCTTTAGGTATCATTAATAAAAACTCCTTTTCTTAGAAGGTCAAACCAATAAATTTATACTTTTTGACATTGCAAACAATACCTACCTCATTTTAACACGTTTACCTATTCCCTCCATCTCCTTTTCAAATCAATTGTATTCAAATTTCTTCAGTTCCTGTTCGTCCTTTTTATTCATATCTAATTTTCTCAAAAAACGGGCATGATTTCCACGCAGGTCGGCAACACTGAGGATAGTGAAATGAAGAATCATTATAATCAAACTATATGAAAAAGGATGGTAATAAATGGCCGATAATCAATCAAACAACCGTAAAAATAAAACAAATATAGAGAACGAAGACACACTGACAACAAGACAGGGGCAGCCGGTTACAAACAACCAGGACATAAGAACAGTTGGGAGTCGGGGCCCTGCTACGCTCGAGAATTATGATTTTATCGAGAAAATAAGCCATTTTGATAGAGAAAAAATACCGGAACGGATTGTCCATGCTCGTGGCGCTGGAGCCCATGGATATTTTGAAACATATGGCTCGGTTGGAGATGAGCCTGTTTCGAAATATACACGTGCCAAATTGTTTCAGGAAAAAGGGAAACAAACTCCGGTATTTGTACGTTTTTCAACCGTCGTACATGGAACACATTCTCCCGAAACTGTACGTGATCCACGTGGTTTTGCAGTTAAATTTTATACAGAGGATGGTAACTGGGATCTGGTTGGAAACAATATAAAAATCTTCTTTATCCGGGATGCCATGAAATTCCCTGACATGATCCATGCATTCCGACCCGACCCTGTTACAAATATACAGGATAGTCAACGCTTCTTTGATTTTTGTTCGAATTCACCTGAATCGTTTCATATGGTTACATTTATTTATTCACCTTGGGGGATTCCGGCAAATTACCGGATGATGCAGGGATCAGGAGTTAACGCATACAGATGGATAAACGATGAAGGAGAAGCTGTACTTATTAAATATCATTGGGAGCCAAAGCAGGGCATAAAAAATCTGACGATGAAAAAAGCTGCAGAAATTCAGGCTGAAAACTTTAACCATGCAACACAGGATTTATATGATGCAATTGAACGTGAAGAATACCCGGAGTGGGAGCTTTTTGTTCAGATCATGAGTGACGAGGAACATCCGGAACTTGATTTCGATCCACTCGACGATACAAAATTATGGCCTGCAGATAAATTTCCATGGTTACCGGTCGGAAAATTGATTTTAAACAAAAATCCGGAAAATTATTTTACAGAAGTGGAGCAGGCATCATTTGGTACAGGCGTGCTTGTGGACGGTCTTGATTTCTCCGATGATAAAATGCTACAGGGAAGAACGTTTTCCTATTCAGACACCCAGCGCTACCGGGTAGGTGCAAACCACCTGCAGATTCCGATTAATGCTGCTAAGAAACGGGTGGCGACAAATCAGGAAGGTGGCCAATCACGATATGAGAATGATAAGGCTCCCGGCCAAAATAAACATGTTAATTATGAACCGTCTTCATTAGGAGGCCTGCATGAAGCGGTACAAACCGGGAAGGAACATACACCTGAAGTTGAAGGAAAGCTCGTGCGTAAACCAATTGAACGGAATGATAATACAAAACAGGCTGGAGAAACGTTCCGGATGTTTCAGGATTGGGAGCGGGATGAATTAATCAATAACCTCGTCGGGGATCTTTCTGAATGCATCCAGGATATCCAGGATAAAATGATTGCTCTTGCTGAAGAGGCAGATGAGGAATATGGCCGCCGGCTGCGTGAGGGGCTGGAAGAGGCAAAAAAAATGAAAAAGGATGGCTCCAGCATGAATCCGCTTGGCAACAAAGATGCGGAAAAAGCACCTGATCAGGCAGTAGAAAAAGGACATGACGCCGACCCTTATTAATCAAGGGATAGAACGGGTCTGACTCCTCGTAAAATCGGGGATCAGACCCATTTCTTTTGGTTAATCTCATTCGGAGTCATGAATTTCCTGAGACGATATAGTATCCTGTTAAGCTTCTCTATTACATTCCTAGCAGAGGAGTATATCATGAAATCGGCATACTATTGTGATAAAATATGAATAGTAACTTTCCTTTTATAAGGATTGAGGAACGCTAGGAAAGGATAATGACAATGAATCGTTGGGACACCTCGCCATTCTTCCGCTTCTTTGGCGGAAAAAATCTATTATACTTATTTGCTCTTTTACTTCTCATCGGGCTGAATATTCTTATCTTTACAGAAGTCTCGTTTATCTTTCAGCCGATTGCAGTTCTCATCGGAACAATCGCCCTTCCTTCTATTCTGGCTGTCATAGCGTTTTATTTACTTCGTCCGCTCGTCAGATTACTGGAGAGCTACAGCATAAAAAGGGGTTGGGCAATATTAATTGTTTTTATTGCACTTATTGGCGCGATTGCCTTACTCATTTTGCTGATTGTCCCCTTCCTGCAGCGGCAAATCACGAGTCTTGTTGATGAGTTTCCACAATATCTCCTGCAGATGGGAAACGGATTAGATCAATGGCTTAGAAGCTCTATTTTTGCCGGCTATTATGAGAACCTGTTTGCAAATATTGATACGTTATTTCAAAACCTTTTGGAAAATCTGTCCACATATGCCGGCAACACAATCGAAGGGATAACCGGTTTTATTTCCCAGGTTGCCACCATCGTAATTGCTATCGTGACAGTTCCCTTTATTCTATTTTATTTATTGAAAGAAGGGGAGAAATTTCCACGAAGAATCATACAGTTACTTCCCCCAAAATT
Organism: Virgibacillus ainsalahensis; assembly: GCF_055380755.1. NCBI lineage: Bacteria > Bacillati > Bacillota > Bacilli > Caryophanales > Bacillaceae > Virgibacillus > Virgibacillus ainsalahensis. Next base: position 3,208,076 of record NZ_AP043943.1, read on the forward strand.
ACGCCCGGAGTTTAAAGAAGTCTTTGATGACATTGATCATCAGTTGAGTTCTTACATCGTGGGTCAAATATTGGTCAGCCTTAGTATTGGCGTAATGCTGTATATTGGGTTTCTGATTATTGGTCTTGATTATTCGCTGCTGCTAGCCGCAATCGCCAGTGTAACGAATTTTGTACCGTATCTGGGCCCTGCAATCGCGATTATCCCAGCATTAATTATTGCTGTGGTGACATCACCATTTATGTTTTTCAAGCTAGTCATTGTATGGACGATTGTACAATTACTGGAAGGTAAATTAATCTCGCCGCAAATAATGGGCAAAAGGCTCCACGTACATCCTATAACGATTATATTTGTTCTATTAACTGCAGGAAACTTGTTTGGAGTCGTAGGAATCCTCCTCGCAATCCCAGGTTATGCAGTGCTTAAAGTTATTGTAAGTCATCTGTTCATTCTATTCCAGCGCCGCCATAACAGGTATGCTGAAGAAAACAATCATTATGAGATTAAAAGCTGACCGGGTCAAAACGCTGTTTGATTCGGCTAATCCAAAGAGGGCTGTCCAAAAGGTTCAGCCCTTATTTTAATGGAAAAAACTTTCCTCAGATAATTGCTTGATTTTTTGTTTTGCTACAGCTGCAAACTCCGCTGATGCTTCATAATAATCTTTGCCGTTGTGCAATAACGCAAAATCTCCATGTCTCATTCTAAGCCTTGTACCATCACCATGTATCAATAGCTGATAAGCATATTTGATCTCCCCGGCTTTTGGCACTGCTCTCCAATTGGACATACACAAATCTAACTGTAATTCTTTATTTTTTTCTGCTTTAATCACTGTATGTTTCCAAAACCCGCCACTGGGTAAATTCCATTTCATTTCAGTTCCAACCTCCACCGTCTCTTCCGGGAAATTCTCCGGCAAATCATCCCATTTTCTTATATATTCCGGCTTTGCGAGTATATCCCATACCTTTGAAGGCGGCGCATGAATAATAATTTCATCCGTTACTATCAAAGTACTCATAAGCTGTTTCCTCCTGTTATCTAATGTATCGTCACGGCAAATTATTTCTCTTTTTATAGTATATTACCAAGCCCAACACTTATCCTCTTTCGTTTCAGTCAGCTCAAGACTCCAACATTTACGATTGACAAAATTAATATATGGTATTATGGTTATACACATAAGTATATAACCATAATACCATATCAGTATATATACAATTAAGAAGCAAGGTGGTGACGCTCCGTTGAATAAGACATTTGATAATAATAAACCGATCTTCATGCAGGTACGAGAACGTATCGAAGATCAAATTGTGAATGACCAATTAAAAGAAGGGAATCAGGCACCATCCACAACGCAATTGGTAAATTTCTATAAAATCAACCATGCTACTGTATCAAAAGGTGTCACTCAGCTGGTGGACGAAGGGATTCTTTATAAAAAGCGAGGTGTTGGCATGTTTGTCGCAGAAGGGGCCAAAGAAAAGCTGCTCCAAAAACGAAAAGAAGCATTTGTTGATAATTATGTCGTTCATTTAGTCCAGGAAGCGGACAAATTGGGAATATCGGAGAACGAGGTATTCGAATTAATTAAACAGGTAAAAGGAAGTGAAATAAATGACTTTTGATGTAGTAATGAAAAACTTATCCTTAAAATACAAAAATTTTGAAGCACTGAAGGATATCTCATTTAAGCTTGAGCACGGAAAAATATATGGACTTCTTGGCAGAAATGGTGCCGGGAAGACTTCTCTTCTCTCCCTCTTAGCCTCGTTCCGGGAAACAACAGAAGGTTCCATTAAAATTGGCGGGGAAGAACCGTTTGAAAATGCCGGTATCATGCAACATATATCCTTTTTATATAATGCAGATCTTTCAGAAGAAACGGAAAAGGTAAAGGGGATGCTCGAAATTGTGGAAAGATACCGGCCTTATTATAATGCGGAATATGCGAAATATCTCGTAAAACAATTTAAGCTACCCTTAGATAAACCGGTCAATCAGCTTTCGAAAGGGATGCAATCTGCGCTGGGTGTGACGATGGGTTTGGCAAGTCGGGCTCCTATAACGATTTTCGATGAAGTCTATCTTGGCATGGACGCACCAACAAGAGAAATTTTTTATCAGGAATTATTGGATGATCAAGCAAAACATCCGCGTACGTTTATCGTATCCACCCATCTCGTTTCTGAAATGGATTATCTATTTGATGAAGTGCTTATTATTGATCAGGGCAAGCTTGTACTGCAAGAAGACTATGAAACTTTGGCTTCACAAGGTGCTTCTATTACCGGGGCGTCTCAAGAAGTAGATGCGTTTGTTAGCGGAATGGAACAATTGAACCAGCAGCAATTAGGTGGAACAAAATCTGTAATGGTATACGGGGCACTCAGTGATAAGCAGATAAAAGAAGCACAGAAAAAGGGATTAGAAGTTGGTCCTGTTTCGCTCCAGGATTTATTCATACATTTAACAAAGGAGGATGGTTAGATTGAATCAAAAATCCATTTTCCCTAAAATTGCAACTGACCTGTTTTCCGTGCAGCTTATCTGGACACTTTGGTTTATAGGTTTTGTTTTAGCAGCACGTATCATAACGATTATTGTTCTTGTAAATACCGGCAATTCAATGGGAAACTTTTTACATTTTGCCCATGGATCCACCAAAATTTATATGCTCGTTATCGGGATTATATCCATCTATGGCTTTCTGGAATTCTATGTGAATCATGGAGTAACGAGGAGAGACTATTTTAAAGGATCATTCTTAGCAGCTGCAGGAATTTCCATGGCTCTTACTTTAATCTCTGCTACCCTGACTGGTGTAGAATATATTATTCTGGAACTTACAAATATTTCATCTGTAATTGAACCAGTAACAGGAGATAACCAAATTGGCTTTTATATACCAAAAGAAATTTTCGATTCATCCATCCTGTTAAACAGCACGAATTGGCTGTTGTCCATGATAATGTTCGTGTTAAATATACTAACCTTTTATGTCATTGGGTGGATTATAGGAGCAGGATACTACCGCTATGGGTGGATCATCGGGTTTGGATTTGTTGCAATTGGCATTGCTTCTATTTTTACTTCAGATTTACTCTGGGGCACAGAAATAGAAGAACCACTGTCCAACTGGCTGCCCTTTGATTCGATTAATTTACCGCTTTATGGATCTATCATAGGAAACATTATATTAATAGGGATTCTGCTGTCGGCTATACGACTGCTTACAAAAAGAATAGCAATTAAGATGTAAGGACAAAGGAGAATATGATGAAGTTTTTCAAGATAGTTTTTGACTGGATGACAGTAATCGGTCTGGTGTTATTATTGGGACGAATAATTACGGCTGTATTCTTATTACTGGATATACCGTTTACAACCTTTTTTAAGGATTACAGTCTTATTTCGATTGTTACTTTAATCATTGGTTTGATTGGTCAGCAAATGATGAAATCCAATAAAAAATAAACCTATTCAAAATACGTTCATTAAGTACATAGGTACTTAATGAACGTATTTTTTGCGGCATACTTGAACCACTGTTTTGTGACCTCAGGGATTTTTTAATCATCAGGAGCATTCAAATAACGCATTCGATATGCATTCAACGCTGTTTCTCCCAGCGTATCCATAAGATTATGGTTTGCATATGCTCCTACAATTGCGCCAAATCCGGGGACCAATTGAAGCATTTTAATTAAGTCTATATAATCACGATATTCCTGTTGAAATACATGCCAATCCATATCAACAAGTTTCTCCTTTTCCTTTTCCCAATTTTCTAGAATATAGAAAGTTTCCTTCCTTCTTTCATCACTGGAAAAAGCGAGTTGGAATACGTGTAGAATGAATAAACGTTCTTCATATTCCCTTGTATCATGCCCATAGATTGCTGCTACCTCAAACAAGAACTTCATTTTAATTGATAAAAGTAATGGAAAATCAGCAAGCCCCAGAAAGATGCCCCCTGCGCCAGTTCCAGCTCCTTCAATGACTGCAGTTTTTCGGTAAGATGTCAACTTCTCCTTAATGAGCTCATCGCGTTTATACAGACTTGTTTCACTTGATTGCAGCTTGCCTGTTGTGACATGTGAGCCGACTAAAGTTGCCTTTACCATATTTTTGATACTATCCGTAATAATTTTATGGGCTTTCTCAGGAATCATTCCATTCACTTTCGTTTGTGCCTTTTTCGATAATTGATTAAAGAGACCAGATCTTTTCAACACTTTTCTTCGCCAGGCCTTTAGGTCATTGACCACTTTCTCATCATATTCTTTCATTTCAATCATCCTCTTACTTTCGCTTGTATATCAGATATACGTTTTATCAAGAGAAATGATTCAATTTTATAAGCTTTTTCATTTCACTTTGATTAATTATACAATAAGCAGATATCATTAGAATTCCAGCAAAGGACTGGTAATTAATGTTTACGAATTTAATAATTGGACAGAATAAACAATGCGATTGCTAAATACGTATCGACTAATAAAAAAACCTTCTTGAACACATACTAAAACAAGCGTGTCATCCCAAAACAAAAGGAGTTAGCAAAATGGGCTTTACAAGTATAGGTATACCAGGTTTGATTCTCATTTTAATCATTGCTTTGATTATTTTCGGACCGAAAAAGCTTCCGGAAATCGGATCTGCTTTTGGCCAAACTCTTTCCGAATTTAAGAAATCAGCGCACAGTCTGATGAGTGATGAGGAAACAAAATCAGATGAGAAGGAAACGGCAGATCCACAGAAAGGAAAATAGTTATCTACACTTGGTAGTAAAGGCGAACAGAGTACTGTTCGCCTTTTTATACATCCATTAACTTCTCTACCGCAACAAACTCCTAAAGTATTTTCATCTATCCTACCTTGGTAATTTGGAATATACTTCATATTGACGCATAGAGTAAAAATGAATGCCAATGCGTTTTATTTTCCCGAAAAAGGGAATTAGATATAAATACGTTTAGAAAATCTGGTCTGTCGTCATTAGTTCCAATTATGCTGCAGGGAAACTTCATCCTTTCCCAACTGCCAAAGAAAGGAATGATAGAATGGAAAAGTTTAATGCACTTGTACTTGATCAAACAAATGAACAAACCAGCCTGGATATCAGAAATTTAACATTGAATGATTTGCCTGATGGTGATGTTGTCATCGAAGTTGCGTTTTCAAGCATTAATTACAAAGATGCAATGGTTGGCATTAATAACCAGATGGTCAAATCTTATCCTCATGTGCCGGGTATTGACTTAGCCGGTACCGTCATTGATTCAAAGGATAGTCGCTTTAAATCAGACGATGAGGTGATTGTTACGAGCTATGCTTTGGGTACAGGACATGCCGGAGGATTTAGTAAAGTAGCACGGGTTCCGGGTGAGTGGGTTGTCCCACTTCCCAAAGGGTTAACTCTTAAAGAGGCAATGATCCTTGGTACAGCCGGACTTACAGCTGGTTTATCCATACAGAGACTGGAAGATAATGGCTTAACTCCAGGCAAAGGTTCCGTACTTGTTGCAGGTGCCACAGGTGGGGTGGGCAGTCTTTGTGTTGATATGCTAGCGAAAAATGGCTATGACGTTACAGCAAGCACAGGGAAATCCAGTGAAGCGGAATACTTGAAAAAATTAGGTGCAAAAGAAGTTATAGACAGAGAAGCGGTCACGGATACAGACGGTACCCCAACCCGCAAGAAAAAGTGGGAAGCCGCCGTGGATCCAGTAGGTGGAGAGACACTTCAGTATATTTTGAGCAGCCTGAAATACGGAGGATCTGTAGCCACCAGCGGGCTAGTAGGGGGTATCGAAGTTTCTACAACCGTACTTCCGTTCATTTCAAGAGGAATAAACTGGCTCGGGATCGATTCTGTACAATGTCCAATGGATTTGCGCAAGAAAGTATGGAACCGTTTAGCAGATGATTTAAAACCTACCTTTCTCAATGAAGACATTGTCAATGAGGTGTCGTTACAGGAAGTCCCCCATGTGTTGGAAGAAATCCTGGAAGGAAAGGTTCGGGGAAGAACTCTTATTAAACTTTAAATATGAAAAAAGTAAAACCAGAGGCCTGGAATTCCTCCTGCCTCTGGTTCATCAATAATCAGTAGTGATATATGTTTGAACTTATTCCACAAAATCCCCTTGGATAAATTCTTCTTCGCGCTTGAAGTTAATTCGAATGGCTTTTGAATCCGTTGGGTCTGCAGAGTCAGCAACATGAAAATGGATATGTGGTTCACTGGAATTTCCAGAGTTTCCTACTATTCCAAGCAGCTCACCTTGTTTGACTTCATCCCCTTCCTTGACTTCAATTGATTGGTATTTGAAGTGAGCAAGATAACTGTATTCCTCATTACCATGGTCAAGGATGACATAATTGCCCATAGATGACTCCTCATTCATTTCACCAACCGGTTTATTATCTTCCACATCATTTTCTACTTTAACGACCGTCCCATCAGCTGGGGCAAGATATTCCTTACCAAATGCATAATAGCTTTCGTTTTTGGTTGGATCCCCTTCGTAGGTGCTGTTTTCGTTCATGATCAAGAAATCGTAAGCATAGCGCTGATTTTCATATTCATAATGGTAATTCAGCAAACTGTTCGTACCGCCCCAAACAACGAACCACTCATCCTGAAAAGGCAAATCAAATACTGTTTCAGTATATACTTCATCTGTTTTCGGGTAGACCGCGAGTGGCATAACCTGGAATCCCTGCAGAATATCATGCTCATCAAAGACTGCCACCATCCCTTTGGAACCACTGTCATCTGTCCAAACATATTGCTGCCCGCCATCAACATAAGGAACCTCAGATTGTAATGTATATGTAGTAACTCCTTTATTAAATTCTTCACCTATCTCCTGCAGTTGCTCCAGGGACACTTCATCCTGAAATGCTTTGCTCATCTGACCGTACATCCTCTCATAATCCCCTTCCAGGAAAACATCGGATAATTCTTCTGGTTTCATCGGTTCCTCCCCTTCATTTGTTTCTTCTTCCTGATTTTCTTCAGCACCTCCTTCTCCATTGTTACAAGCGGTTAAGAAAACAGTTAAAAAAACAACCAATATAAAAAACACCCTCAGATATCGCAATCATGCCCCTCCTTGTTGTGTCTTAATATTACTACGGATAAGTGCTGGGAGAGGTTTCAATATGGACCTTATATTAAAACAAGAGTTCGATGTGATTCACATAAGAAATGTCCTTCATATGCTTGATGATGACCATTTATCTTGTGATTCGCATAAGAAATGTCCTTCATTTCCTTGATGATGACCATTTATCTTGTGATTCGCATAAGAAATGTCCTTCATTTCCTTGATGATGACCATTTATATTGTGATTCACATAAGAAATGTCCTTCATTTCCTTGATGATGACCATTTATCTTGTGATTCGTATAAGAAATGTCCTTCATATGCTTGATGATGATCATTTATATTGTGATTCGCATAAGAAATGTCCTTCATTTCCTTGATGATGACCATTTATCTTGTGATTCGCATAAGAAATGTCCTTCATTTCCTTGATGATGACCATTTATCTTGTGATTCGCATAAGAAATGTCCTTCATATGCTTGATGTCATTTAATTAACATGGAAAAAATAGCAGGGGATAATTTATTTCAAATCACTCCCTGCTATTTTTATTCCAACTTAAATTCGATGCTAAATTCTAAGCGATTTACTTCGTCTTTTTCTTGTTTGCACTTTAAAAGAGTCCGACGTTTAGCCGGACTCAATCCTTTCATATCTCAAAAATTCTAATACTAATCCGCATTCACACCAGTCATTTCTTTTTCTTTTTTTGGAGATCTCAGGAATAATGAAAGGACTAACGCAATAAATGCGAGAATTGTACTTCCCATAAATGCCCATTCAAATCCTTCAACTTGTGCCAGTTGTGGTATCAGGCTTCCAGAGGTATTTACTCCAGGCTGATATTGCTGGGCTCCCACACTAACAAGCGTGACAAGGATTGCCGTCCCAATGGCTGCAGAGATTTGCTGCATTGTATTCGCCATTGCAGATCCATGAGCATACCATTTAACCGGCAATTGGTTCAGAGCCGATGTCATTACAGGCATGAGGGTAAAGGAAAGCCCAAACATCCTAATTGCATATACCACTGTTAAAAAAGTGAACGAGGTTTCCAGTGACAATTGGGTGAATAGAAACGTTGTTACCGTTACAATTGTAAGACCGGTAATCGCCAGCCACTTTGCTCCAAACATATCAAACAGGCGTCCTGTGATTGGTGACATAATTCCAATGACGATTGCACCTGGAAGAAGCATTAAGCCGGATTCAAGTGGTGTAAATCCAAGCACATTTTGCATAAATAAAGGAAGCAGGGTTTCTGCACCAATCAGGGAAATCAGTACAGCCATTGTAATGATAATCGCAAGTGTAAAAATATGAAATTTAAAGACACGGAATTCCAGCATTGGTGCTTGCAACGTGAACTGTCTCCATATAAATAGCCCAATCACAACCGCTCCACCTATAATGCAAAGAAGTACCACAGGACTAGTCCATCCCCTCTCTGCTGCAGTACTAAATCCATAAAGAAATCCTCCAAACCCGAACGAAGATAAAATAATGGAAGCAACATCAAGCTTTGGTTTGCCCAGTTCTGTCACATTTTTCAAGAAAATGGCAGCCACCGTAATCGTAATAGCAACGATTGGCAAGACAGTGAAAAACAAGGCTCGCCATTCAAAGTGCTCCAATAGCCAGCCGGAAAGCGTCGGTCCAATTGCCGGTCCAAAGGAAATGACAATCCCAATCATGCCCATTGCAGTTCCACGGCGTTCAATCGGAATAATGGCCAGAAGCACCGTCATTAATAACGGAAGCATAATTCCTGAACCGGAAGCCTGAACAATTCTTCCTAGGAGAAGGATAGAAAAAGCTGGCGCAACGGCGGAAATAAGTGTCCCTGTACCAAACAGACCTATTGCCGTTAAGAATAAAGCACGTGTAGAGAAACGCTCAATTAAATAAGCTGAAATCGGGATCATGATTCCATTTGTCATAAGAAATGCTGTCGTCAGCCATTGAACTTCCCCTTGTGTAATTCCAAATGCTTCCTGAATGGTCGGTAAGGCTGTTGCCAGTAATGTTTCATTTATAATCCCCATGAATGCACCAATTAACAAAGAGGCAATCATGGCCGCTTTTTGACCTTTGGGTAAATCCCATGATGTGTTCGCGGTAGAACTCATATATTAAACTCCTCTCTTACTTTTCATTGTTTAGCATTTTCAATTGAAATAGATAAGAAATTATACATCTACAAGCCATTTTAATCAAATCATTTGTTGTCAGCACAATAATAAGAGGCCCCCACTTTTAGAGGCCTCTTATTCAAGTCAATTGTTGGTCTGCAAATTCACGATACAACGCATGTGATGCCGTCAGCTCCACATGGGTACCGCTACCTGTTACTTGTCCCTGCTCAATAAAAAGGATTTTATCCGCATCAACGATGGTAGATAACCTGTGGGCGATAACGAAGGTTGTGCGCCCTTCCATCAACCGGGTTAATGCCTGTTGGACAACCTTTTCCGATTGGCTGTCAAGACTAGCTGTTGCCTCGTCCATCATCAGAATTTTAGGGTCTCGCAGGAATGCTCTGGCAATATTAATCCGCTGACGCTGGCCACCGGACAGTTTGATACCGCGTTCCCCAACTTTTGTATCCAGTCCTGCTGAAAAAGATTTAATAAATTGATCAGCATAAGCCATTTCAGCCACTTCCCACAGTCGTTCCTCTGGTATATTATCGGCATTATGTAATCCATATGTCAGGTTTTCACGAATGGTTCCGGCCATCATGGCGCTTTCCTGTGAAACATATCCAATTTGACTACGCCATGATTTCAAGGACAACTCGTTTATTGATGTGCTGCCAATTAGAATTTCCCCGGATGTTGGCTCATAATACCTTTCAAGCAAACCAAATAATGTAGTTTTCCCGCCACCACTTGGACCGGCAAATGCAATCTTTTCCCCTGGCTTAGCTTCAAATGACACATTTCTGATTACAGGTTCTGCTTCGTTATAACCGAAAGACACATTGGAAACCTGAATCGATTCATTGCCAATTTCTTTCTCTATTCCTTCCTGCCCTGCTTCTTGAGGCAATTCCAAAATTGCAATAATCCGCTCTGTTGCCCCTTTCGCTTTTTGCAATTGGGTGAAGAACATGGCAAATGTTGTAATCGGAAAAATGATTTGAAACAGGTAAAGCAGGAATGCAACAAGGGAACCGGTGGACATCGAACCCTCTGCCACACGGATACCTCCATAACCGATAATAACTACAACGACAAACATAACTATCATATACATCAGTGGACCAATCAAGGCAATAATCCGAGCTTCTTTCAAACCAAGCCCCAGCATTTTTCCAATACCGGATATACCTTTCTTTTCTTCCACGCCTTCAGCTGTTGAAGATTTCATTAATCGAATTTCAGCCAATGTTTGTTGAATACTCCCTGTAAAATCAGCTGTTTCATCCTGAAGGCTGCGTGATATTCTTGCCATTTTATTTCCTAATGGAAGCATTATAACCACCGTAACCGGTACAGAAATCATCATTAATAGTGTCATTTTCCAATCCATAATAAACAGTATAATGACAGCTCCTATAATCGATATGATTCCTGAAATGAACTGCGGAAAATGCTGGGAGATTAAATCCCGTACAATACCTGTATCATTAACCACACGACTGACTGATTCACCACTCGCATTTTTATCAAAATAGCTTACTGGCATGCGAATAAGCTTTAACCACATGAATTCCCGTAATCTCGCCACAATTCGCTGCCCCACTGCAGCCAGCAGGTAAGTAGAAAACCCATCAATAACCGCATGCAAAATAAATGCTAACACAATAGCAATAATGATTAGCGGGCTTAGAGATTCCAATGAAAATCCATCCACAAGCTCCCGTGTGAGCAATGGTATCGTAAGTCCTACAAGTGTTGTAATAAGACTGCCTATTAAACCCAATGTCAGTACCATTTTTGGGATATTTGTTGATAATATAAGGGATATAAAAGGCTTTAGTCCCCTTTGTTGTTCTTTCATGATATAACTCCAATCTTTTTAGCGGGGGTCTGTCCCCCACTACATTAACGCTTTAAAGTGATGGGGGACAGACCCCAAAAAATCTATCCTTCTATATCCCGCTTCCTATATCCTATGAAACCAGCAATCACTAACACAGCCGCAATGATTGTCAGAACAATAACCGGCATGGTTTCCATTTCTTCTACTGGAAGCTGGGGAATATAGCCGAACGGAGAGAGCTTTCCAACCCAGTCCGGAAATTGAAATAACCCTCCTAAATATAGCACAATGAAGGAGTAAAATACATAGAGCCAAATGAGGCTGGTGAGCTTTGGCAGAAAACCAATGAGCAATACAGCAATACCAATCATGACAAGTATTGCCGGATAATATACGAGTGCTGCTCCATAGATTGTTCCAAATTCAAAGCCGTCTTCCATGACAGCATCTCCTGCAGCCCAAAGACCAATTGCAGTAAGTGAAAGCATGATAAATCCATTCACCATAGCAATGAGAAGGTAACCGCCCATCAGCCTTATACGGGAAACAGCTCTTCCAAGTAAATGTTCAACGCGATTTTTCTTCTCTTCCCCATAAAGTTTATTTATTGCCATCACAGGAGGCACTGTTGCAAGTAAAGCCATTATGATCATTAACATGGGGATAAATTGCTCCGTTAATGTATACCCTTCCTCCTGCATCAGCATCTGCTCCATCATCTCATTACCTGAAAAAAATGCTTCCAGATCACCTAAAACAGAGCCATAGGAAAGTCCCATCACAAACATACCAACAGCCCAGGAAATTATTCCCGTACGCTGCAGCTTTAAACTGAGACCAATAGGAGTTTGCAGAAAGGCCGAAGCATATTTCCTGCCCGGTTTTGACGGAAAAAAACCAGCCCCCAAATCCCGAATGGCATTCAAATAATTTGCCAAGATGAATAGAATGATAGATACACCAATCATCAACAGCATCGGCCACCAATTATTATTCGAATAGATTTGCGTCTGGGGAACCCAACCTAAGGGAGAGATCCATGATAATGCTTCGTTACTTACATCAGCAACAGCGCGGATGAGATAGGCGATAAGCAACACGGCGATGGAATAACCGATTGTACCACGGGAGCTCTCTGAAAGCTGGGCGAAAATTGCTGTCACACCGGCAAAGAAAATACCGGTTGCGCCTAATACTGTACCGTATAGTAAAGATCCTTCCACCCCCATGCTTTCTATACCTAATGCATATAATCCAAAACCCGTAATCAGTGCCAAAATCACATTCGTTGCACTTATAACCAGTAACGTTGCATTTAGATTGGATAATCTCCCGACTGGCAAGGACCGGATCATTTCAATACGTCCATCTTCTTCATCTGCCCGCGTATGGCGAGACACTAATAAAATACTCATAAGTCCGGCAACAATCGCTGTAAAAAGCAGCATTTGATGTGCTGACATCACTCCAATTGTATAGTTATTCAAATCTGCCGGACCTACCATCGCTGTCATCGCGGGATTTTCCATTGTCTGAGCCATCCCAACTCTATCTTGCTCAGAAGGATATAAATCCGCAAAGGCAATAGGAACAATAAGCGTAAAGAATGTAATTCCAATTAACCATAATGGAATACGAATGCGATCCCTTCTTAGAATCAGCCTGGAAAGTGATCCGGTATTTTTAGAGATTGACCCGGCCATCAGGATACACCTCCTGCCTCAGTCTCACTCTTATTATCATAATGACGCATAAATAAATCCTCCAGGGTTGGTGGTGCACTTTCTAATTTCACAATGCCAAATTCACTTACATGCCTAATCACATTGTCCAATTCTTCTGTATCCACCTGAAATGACAACCCTTGCTCTGTTTCTTCCAAAGCATGAACACCGATTAATTGATGTAAACCAGAAAGTGGCTCCTTCGTTTCGACAAGCAAATTTGTACGTGTTAAATGACGCAGTTCACTTAACGTACCTGTTTCAATCATTTTCCCTTGGCGAATAATACCAACCCTGTCACATAATTTTTCTACTTCTGATAAAATATGACTGGACAGCAGAACACTCTTCCCTGCTCTTTTTACATCGAGGACACACTCCTGGAAGACCTGTTCCATTAATGGATCAAGACCAGACGTCGGCTCATCCAGGATATAAAAGTCTGCATCGGAAGCAAAAGCAGCAACCAATGCAACCTTCTGCCGGTTCCCTTTGGAATAGGTTCTGCATTTTTTGGTGGGGTCAAGGTCGAATTTTCTAATTAATTCTTCGCGTCGGTTTTTATTATTACCTCCACGTAACTTTACAAATAGATCAATAACCTCTCCGCCAGTTAAGTTTGGCCATAAATTTACATCACCAGGAACATATGCAATCCGCTTATGAATGTCAACAGCATCTGACCATGCATCTTTGCCGAAAATTTCTGCCTTTCCCTCTGTTGCCTTTAAAATACCGAGCAGCACACGGATGGTTGTTGATTTTCCTGCGCCATTTGGTCCAATGAAACCATATATTTCTCCTTCATTCACTTCCAGGTTCACTCCATCTAACGCGGTAAACTTTCCGAATTTTTTGGTTACATTACTAACCTTTAACAAACTCATTTTATCCCTCCTATTGGTTATAAAAACTCGTTTTTAATACGTCCAGGTATTCATAAAATTCATCCCAGTATGGCGTTAAATCGACGTAAGCAATTTTTTTATCTTTAAAGTGTGCCATTAACTCATTCTGATAACCTTCTATGGACCATCTAATGAGCTGAAAAGCTTTGTCTACATTAATATCATTGCGAAAAAGACTTTTATCGATATTCTCATAAATCATGGCATTTCCTTTTTTCTGGAATTCTATTAGGTGTGCATGTAATTCTGCAGGTATTTCTTCTTCCTCATTCAAATAAACAACACTTATGAAATTACTGACATTTGGATTTTCTTGCTGATATTCCCACTTAACCTGAGCAATCTGTTTTAAGCGTTCGATGAAGTCCCGTTCTTTCGTATCGATAAGATAAATATATTCATGAAGAAGGATGTTAATGGCATAATCAATCAGATAATGATAAAGATCCTTTTTATTATTGAAATAGTGAAAAAGCATCCCCTTTCCTATGCCGGCACTTTTAACGATTTGATTCGTTGAAGCCTTTTCATATCCATTTTCCGCAAACTCCTTCATTGCGGCATTCAAAATTCGCTTTTGTTTCTGAGTATCAAGGTTTTTAAATGTCTCATTCACATCAGCTCAACCCCATTTCATTATTTTAATGCTAATTACCAACCGCACAGACCACATCGGTCGATTACATAATAACACCATCGACCACCTTGGTCAACTGGGGGTCTGTCCCCCACTGCGCTAAATCGTTAAAGTAAAAACTATAAAACCGTATATTACACTATAATTCTCTCGCTGTTTTTAACTTTTCCATAAATAATTTTGAAATTCTCAATGGGTACTGGGAGCCAAAATGACTTATTCCCTCTTTGTTTAAACAGCTCAATTAGAGTATCATCAAGTTATCTTAGAAAAGGAGGCCCATTAAATGGCTCGAAAACACCGGGTATGGTTTCCAGGTGCGACCTACCATATTACAGCCCGTGGAATTCGTCGTGATAATATATTTTATGATTATTACGATTATCAGCATTATATAAATCTTCTCGGCTTATGTAAAAAGGACATTTCATTTTCTCTTCATGCATATTGCCTCATGCCAAACCATATTCACCTGCTTCTTGAAACAAAAAAAGAACCGCCTGGCACCATCATCAAATTCATCCATTCCCGTTACGCCATCTATTTTAATAAACGGTATGATTTAAGTGGTCATGTATTTCAAGGCCGTTACCACGGAAAACTGATTGATACAATCCAGTACTTTCTTCAGGCAAGTAAATATATCCATTTAAACCCAAAAGAAGCTAAAATGATGCTTAAACCTGAACAATATCTTTGGAGCAGCTATCATTATTATATAGATGATGCCAAAGACCATCCGTTACTAGAAACCAAACGAGTTTTATCATACTTTCAAGAACCCCAAAAGGAAAATTACTGTACCTATGTGGAAAACAAAGAACTCACTTCCGCAGGGACCTGGCCCTCACCACTTTAACGCTTTAACGTAACGGGGGACAGGCCCCTCACTTACAGGCCCCTCACTTAAATGCGATATATTGTATATCAATTTTATTCATTTTCGTGTATACTATATTTACATTACTTACTTTAAAGGAGGGGTTACAATGCCCATACCAAGTAGCCATTCAAAGCCAATTCGTCAATCGGCAAAGGAAAACGCATTCAATCAACTCCAGCAATGGATTATTGATGGAACACTGCTCCCTGGTGAGAAATTGAATGATACCGAACTTGCAAATGCATTAGGTGTCAGCAGAACTCCAGTACGTGAATCGCTGCAGCTTCTTGAAGTACAAGGTTTTGTAAAAATGTACCCGGGAAAAGCAACACAGGTGACTGAAGTGGAAAGAGAGTCGATTAAAGACCTTCTTCCTCCATTAGCAATGCTTCAAGCATTATCCGCTGAACTGGCCATAGAAAACCTTACAAAAGATGTCATTACATTGCTTAAAGAAACTAACAAAAGATTTGCAGAAGCAATTCGTTCGGAAAGCTATTATGCAGCTTTAAAAACCGATGAAGAATTTCATCAAATTATCGTAGATACAGCCAATAACTCCTATATTCCCGGCCTAATTGAATCACTGCAGCCACATGTCAGAAGGCTATTTTTCCATAATTCGGTTGGTTTAGCAGATAGGTCCATTGAAGAGCATGACAA
Organism: Virgibacillus ainsalahensis; assembly: GCF_055380755.1. NCBI lineage: Bacteria > Bacillati > Bacillota > Bacilli > Caryophanales > Bacillaceae > Virgibacillus > Virgibacillus ainsalahensis. The sequence goes on from NZ_AP043943.1 coordinate 3,224,006, forward strand.
AATCATAGAATTAATGAAGCAGGGTGAGAAAGAACAAGTTTCTTCAATAATGAAAGGAAATTGGTTACGTACAATCGAGGAGTTCCCTGTAGAAAATAGACAGAGAAAATAAAAGCCGGCTCCCTCTTATATGAGGAAACCGGCTTTTGTTTTTTATGCATTCACGGTAGATAATTTTTGTACACGAGCAATTACACCTGTAATCGCAATAACAATTACCGCCGGCAATAGCCATCCAAGGCCCTGATTATATAGTGGCAGTGTCTGTTCATAGAAGTTAACGACAGGTACCATCCAACTAAAATAATCAATTCCAAGTGAGTCACATAGTGATTTTAAACCGTCAAATACACTAATCAAAAATGTCACGGCAATGGTCGAAACATATACCATACGCGCATGATTAAATAATGGAGAAATGAACGTCAATAACATAAGCACAATTGCCAGAGGATATAGGAACATCAAAACAGGGATAGAATAAGTTATAATATTTGCCAATCCGAAATTTGCAATGATAAATGTGATTGTCGCAAAGAATACGACCAATGTTTTATAGCTAATTTTTGGGAATAGTGTATGAAAGTATTCCGCATTTGCTGTTGTTAATCCGATTGCTGTTGTCAAACAAGCAAGCGTAATAGCAACTGCCAGCAAAATAGATCCTATTGTCCCGAAATAGTAAGATGCGGCACTGCTAAGAACAGGCCCACCAGTTTCAAATATTCCAAAAACCCCAGTACTTGTTGCACCTAAATAAGCAATTCCAACATAGATAGAACCAAGCAATAAGATTGCCACAGTACCTGCTTTTGCTGTTGTAGTAAGTATTCCTTTTCTGGATGTTACACCCATGGAACGAATAGCACTTATTACGATAATACCAAATACCAGCGAAGCAAGTGCATCCATCGTATTATAACCTTCCAGGAATCCAGTTACGAATGCCCCACTTGCATAGGCTTCCTGAGGTGCCTCAAAGGTTCCCATCGGCTGAATAAAGACCATGATCAAAAGAATGGCTAGCAGAACAACAAGACCAGGTGCTAAAATTTTCCCCACATTGTCAACCAGCTTTGCCGGTTTCAATGAAAACCAGAGTGTCGCTGCAAAGAATATCAGTGTAAAAATAAGTAATCCGAGTTGTGCATTTCCCTCACCTACAAATGGCATGATACCTACTTCATACGCCACTGTACCAGTACGTGGAGCTGCAAAAAATGGTCCAATCGTCAAATAAAGAAGTGACGTGAAAAATATGGCATAACCCGGATGAACTCTACTTGCAAGTTCCTGAAGGTTTTTACTTCCAGAAAAGCTCATTGCGATGATACCCAGTAACGGTAGGCCAACCCCTGTTATTAAAAAGCCTACTATTGCCGGCCAAAGGTTAGTGCCGGCATTTTGACCAAGCTGCGCAGGGAAAATCAGATTTCCTGCACCGAAAAATAGTGCAAATAGCATAACTCCGATTGCTGTATAAGATGAAAATGACAGTTTTTCCTTCATGTTGCTACCCCCTATGATTGTTAATATAAATGCAGATGCTATTTTTAAATCAGTTAAAATCTATATGCAATATATTAGTGAAACCTATCATACTATCTTTTTTAGAGAAATGCAATATATCACAAAATATTTTTTGATAATTTCCGCAAATTTTGGATCTTCATCTCCCCCTCGGCAGGCGCGTTCCTTCATTGCGCTTATGAAGTAGGATAGTTCTATACTTCCTGATACCAAAAAAAGCCATTTATCCACAATAAGCGGATAAATGGCTTTGCTTTTATTTTGTAAATCGTTCCTGTTGTTATGGTTATATTACTAAGATACTAAGATCCAGGCAATATTCGAGTGATGGTTCACATGATTTGGGCGATGATCAATTCCTCGAGGGTGATGTCTCACTCGATTCGGGCGATGATGGACTTCTGTCAATAAAGTGGACAAAAACAGATGCAAAATTGAACCATTTTATTACTTCCGCGCGACTCTCTCCAAGTCGCTTGGATGCCTCTGCGTAAGGGAACGAATCATAAACCGATGCGTTCCCTTACGCAGAGGTTTTTTGTTCATTTTCGATCTCTGCTTTGTGGCCCATTTCATAGATCTTTTCTCGTTCCATTGGGCTCAAATAATCAATTGACGAATGCATACGTTTCTCGTTATAAAATTTGATGTAAAATTGAATTGCTAACATAGCTTCAGCTTTTGTGGGAAATACATGCTTATACAAAAATTCTTTTTTTAAAGAAGCGAAAAAACTCTCCACACAGGCGTTATCATAGGGATTCCCCTTCCGGCTCATACTGACTTTGGCAACAGATTCTTCAAGCGTGTTCAAATAAGCGTTAGCACAGTATTGAGATCCTCTGTCTGAATGGTGGATTAATCCTTCCTCAGGCTGACGTAGGGCAATTGCTTCCTTTAAGGCGTCCAGCGAAAGCTGCTGTCCCATGTGATCATCCACTCGATAGCTAATTATCCGACGTGCATAAAGATCCATAACCGGATTTAAGTACAGAAACCCTTCCCCTGTATGAACGTAGGTAATATCTGTCGCCCAAACCTGATTTGGTGCTTCGGGCTCAAATTCTCGATTCAAATGATTCGAAAAGGTCGGCTGTTTGTGACCTGAATCGGTCGTGTGAACGAACTTTTTCGGCGGCGTGGCATAAAGATCCAACTTCCTCATCCGGTTCGTCACTTTCTTTTTAGAGACATCAATATTGTCCCGGTCACGAAGCTTTTTGTGAATGCGCGGACTCCCATAAAAACCATGATTATCATGATAGTGAAAAAGAATACGCTCATCCAAATAACGATTAAACGCTTCTCGCTCTGTTTCCGCCCGTTCTAACCGTTTCACATATTCGTAATAACCAGAAGTCGACACACCAAGAACTTCGCACATCTTCGTAACGGTGTGCTCCATGCGATGATCATGGATAAATGCGAACCTTACTCCTTTTCCTGCGTGAAGATGTGCATCGCCTTTTTTAGAATCTCATTCTCCTCTTCCATTTCCAATCTATTTTGACGTTCCTTTTCATACAAATCCTTATATTCCGAGGCCGTGAGCAGTTGGTTCTGCTTCTCTTTCTCCGCCCTTTTTCGCCTATCTCTATACGCCTGAACCCATCTCCTTATAGTTCCATAAGGGATATCCAGCTTATTACTTATGTCAGTTTGTTTGTGACCATCCAGGACAACCATTTTCGTCACATATTCCATAAACTCAGTGCTATAAGTCTTGTATTTTTCAGCCATAGTGAACACGTCCTTTTAGATTTAGGTTTGATTAAAACATGGATCAATCCCTGTGTCCACTTTTTATACTAACTCTAATGATTACTTCCTCGAGGGTGATATTTCACTCGATTCGGGCGATGATCAATTCCTCGAGGGTGATATTTCACTCGATTAAGGTGATGATCAATTCCTCGAGGGTGATATTTCACTCGATTCAGGCGAATGATTACTTCCATGAGGGTGATAATCACAGAAACCTGAACGGCATCTCACAAGGTTTTAGACAACGATATTCCGCACCACCACCTAAACCTGTTTCAGTTTCCATATGTTTGTTGCGTATTGTTTAATCGTCTGATCACTCGAAAATTTTCCCGAATGAGCAATATTGGTCACACTCCGATTGAGCCATGTCAGCCGGTCCCTGTATGTCTGCTCCACTATTTCATGTGTTTCGATATACGGTTCGAAGTCCTTCAACACGAAGTATGGATCATTATGGGAAAGAATATTATAATAGATATCTTTAAATTCCATTTCCTGTGAACCAAATTCTCCCTGATTCAGTTGATCCATAATTCTTCTGACCCTGTCATCCGTGTTGTAAACGTCTGTCGCGTTATATCCTCCATGGTGGTAGTAGTCCAATACTTCTTCTGCTGTTAAGCCGAAGATAAACATATTCTTGTCTCCAACAAGGTCGTTGATTTCAATATTGGCACCATCCATTGTTCCAAGAGTCAAAGCACCATTCATCATCATCTTCATGTTTCCTGTACCGGATGCTTCCTTACTGGCAGTGGAAATCTGTTCACTAATATCCGCTGCCGGAATGATTTTTTCGGCAAGGCTGACATTGTAGTTTTCCAGAAAGATGACTTTCAGTTTCCCCCGAATATCCGGATCATAGTTCACAATGGAAGCAACTGTATTAATCAATTTAATTACTTCTTTTGCCAAATGGTAACTTGGTGCAGCTTTTGCTCCGAAAATAAAGGTACGTGGAGTCATATCCTGCTTTGGATTTTCCTTTAACTCATTATATAAATAAATGACATGAAAAATGTTGAGCAACTGCCGTTTATATTCATGGAGTCGTTTAATCTGTACATCAAATATGGATTGATCATCCACTAAAATACCGGTCCGTTCGTGAATAAAAGCTGCCAGTGCTCTTTTATTATCATGTTTCACCTTATCGAACTTTTCCAACAGTGGACGGTCCTTCGTATATTTCAATAGGCTGATCAATTGCTTCGGACGTTTAATCCATTGTGGACCGATTACCTCTGTTATTAATTCAGCCAATTTGGGATTCACCTGTAACAGCCATCGCCGATGCGTGATTCCATTTGTCTTATTATTAAACTTATCAGGGGTGTGAGTGTAGAAATTTTTCATTTCCTGTTTTTTCAAAATTTCCGTATGGATCCGGGCAACCCCATTCACACTAAAACTTCCGGCAATTGCAAGTCTTGCCATATGCACCTGATCATCCGCAATGATTGCCATTTCAGGGATTTTTTCACGCAGTTCCTTATGATCAAACCAAATCCCTTTGCAGAAACGCTCATTAATCTCATCAATTATCATGTAAATTCTTGGAAGGAGATAGTTAATCATTTCTTTTGGCCATGTTTCCAGTGCCTCACTCAATGTTGTATGATTCGTGTAAGCAAAGACTTTTGTGGTTATTTTCCATGCTGCATCCCAGCCTAAATGTTCCTCATCCATTAAAATCCGCATCAGTTCCGGGATCCCCAAACTCGGGTGTGTATCATTAATTTGAATAACTACTTTTTCTGGTAACCTGCCAAGTGGCATTTTATAGTTTTTCTTAAATTGATGAATAATATTTTGGATACTGGAAGAGACAAGAAAATATTGTTGCTTCAATCGCAATTCTTTTCCTTCATGACTTGAATCATCCGGATATAAAAAACCAGTAATTTGTTCAATAGAATGCTGATGCTCCAGATCATGATAAAATTCCGATTCACTTTCTATTATTTCTTCATCTTCGTGATAAACCGGCTCTGCACTCCAAAGCCTTAATGTGTTAGCCACTTCATTCTGGTATCCGACTACCGGAATATCGTACGGAACTGCCATCACTTTATCTGTATTTTCATATTTGAATTCCAACGATCCATCGTTTTTCTTGAACATATGTACATTCCCTTGAAAATGGATGACAATTGCTTCATCTTCTTTCCGGTTTTCCCAAGGGTACGGATCTTTTAGCCAATAATCCGGAAGTTCCACCTGGTTGCCATGAATAATACGCTGTTCAAATAAACCATAACGGTATCTGATGCCATAACCATGCCCTGGATAATGAAGAGAAGCAAGCGAATCAAGGAAGCATGCCGCCAAACGCCCCAATCCTCCATTTCCCAAAGCTGCATCATGCTCTTGAGCATAGACTTCCTCCGGATCATATCCCAGCTCCTCCAGCGCCTGATTTGAATTATGCAGCATTCCACAGTTAAGCAGATTACTTTCAATTAAACTGCCGATTAGAAACTCCATGGATAAATAATATACCTGCTTCACTTTTTTTTCTGTATATTTCTTATTTGTGTTCAGCCAGTCATTTCTGATTTCATCATTTACCAGTGACGCAAGCACATAATAGATATCTTTAGTGGTGGCATCCTTTACTTCTATCCCTTTTTCTTTTCTCAATTTAATCGTGATCTGTTCCTTTATGGTATCTGCTGTAAGCTGAGGCAAGAGCGCTCCACTCCTATCCATATATTGGTGTTAACTGTTCATACATTTCACTATATTCCCGGGCAGAATCCTTCCAGCTGAACTGACTCATATTTACATTCCTGGATAGTTGCTGCCACGATTCAGGATTATGATAGACTTTATGAGCGTACCGTAATACATTCAGTAAATCGTGTGCATTATAATTCGGAAAACTGAATCCATTCCCTTCTCCGGTCAATTCGTTATAAGATGAAACCGTATCCCTCAGACCGCCTGTTTCCCTAACAATTGGTACTGTTTTATACTGCAGGGAAATGAGTTGGGCCAAACCACAGGGTTCAAATTTTGATGGCATCAAAAAGAAATCAGCACCTGCATACATATGTCGTGCCAATCCTTCATCAAATGTTAACATTGCTGCAGCTTTTTGGGGATGCCGGTCAGCAACTCCTCGAAAATAGTCTTCAAATTCCTCTTCTCCGGTACCTAAAAGAATAAATTGCACATCATCCTCAAGGAATTCATCTAAAATACGCTGAATGAGATGGACACCTTTTTGCTCCGTGAGACGGCTAATCATTACGTAAAGCGGCATATCTCCATTAACAGGCAGTCCGGCTTTTTCCTGAAGGGCAATTTTATTTTCCCTCTTCTTCGCTCTGGAGGAACGATAATTTACAGGGATAAGTGAATCTGTTAAAGGATTGTATTCTTTTGTATCAATACCATTGAGCACCCCGGTCAGATCATCCGCTCTTTCACGAAGAATGGCATCAAGCCCTTCACCATAGTATGGATCTTTTATTTCCTCTGCATAACTTGGACTGACAGTAGTAATTCTATCCGCATGGAACAATGCACTTTTGAGACAGTTCAACATTCCGTTCCATTCCATGCCTCCAATATGCTCTCTGGATAACTGAAAAAAATCATCAAACGTTCCAAGCGGCATTACACCCTGGTATTGAATATTATGAATCGTAAATACTGTACTCATCTCTTCAACCGGCTGCATAATATGAGCCAGAGCGACAGTCATTCCTGCCTGCCAGTCATGTGCGTGGAGGATATCGGGTTTAAAATCGATGTGAGCAAGTGCCTCAATCACTGCCCGTGAAAAAAACACAAACCGCTCTCCATCATCGTAATATCCATAGACACCTTTACGTGTAAAATAATAATCGTTGGCGATGAAATAATAGACAATACCGTTATAGGTTAATGAATAGATATCCGCTTCCTGATTTCTCCACCCAAGTTCAACATCCAAAGAGGTATGATATGCCATTTTATCCCGCCACTCCGCGGAAATTTCATCATAAAGCGGCAGAATTACCCGGGCTTCTATTTGTTCATGCTGCTTCAAGCTTTGGGGCAGAGAACCGATTACATCTGCAAGCCCCCCGGTTTTAACAAACGGTGTACATTCAGAGGCAACAAACAGTACCTTCTTCATTTGATTTCTCCTTTTTTAAAAGATAAGATATATAATTTTTGGCAGAGAACAATTATATTAGATTACCTGCCACGTCCAGCTCCAGCGCCTACCCCTCTTGCCTTAGGATGACTAAGGCGCCCTGAGCTTTTGTCCGATCAACTATTTAGTAAACAATCTGCCTTTTTGCGACTACATATGGTTTATCTCTTGAGCCAATAAGCTTCTGGTCTGCTGTCACATGTACATCTTTATCCAAAATCACATTTTCCAGGTGAACACCATCTTCAATCGTACAGCGCTGCATAATAATGGAATTCTTTATGGATGCACCCTCTCCTACTTTTACACCTCGAAACAGCACACTGCGTTCTACATTACCGTCAATGACACAGCCATTTGCAAAAATGGATTGATTCACAACGGCATTATTACGGTATTTCACCGGTGGATAATTTGAGATTTTTGTCCGGATAAAATTAGTCTTGTAAAATAACTCCTTGTAATTCTCTTCCGCTAATAGATTCATATTATGCTGATAATAACTGTTAATTGTATTGATAAACGCATTGTACCCTTGATGCTCATATACCTGAATATTCAAATCCGCAAGTTTATCCTTAATTCCATGAATGAAAAAGTTATCATGGTGGTAAGCAATACAATAATCTACCAAATCTATCAGCAGATCTTTATTAATGATATACACACCAGTAAATAACCTTGGGTTCCTCTTGTCGTTTGTAATATTCTGGACCCACCCCAAATCATCTGATTCAATCCGGAAATATGGATCATGTTCCGGTCGTACCTTCTCAACATCTGTGGACACGAGCGTCACATCAGCCTCGCTTTCCAGATGTGCAGCAAAGGCATCCTTGTAATCCGTATTGGAAATGAATTGACTGCCACTAATCAGAACATAATCTGATTTTCCTCGGAGCAAATAGTCACGGTTATTATGGAAAAAACGTAAATCTCCTTTGGACATATCCGTCGGATCATTCCAGTCAGGAGGAAGGATAAATAACCCTCCATGCCTCCGGTCCAGATCCCAATTTTCACCTGTTCCAAGATGATCCATCAAAGAACGGTATTTATCCCGCACGAAAATTGCTATTTCATCAACATTTGAATTAACCATATTCGAAAGTGTAAAATCAATCAGCCGGTAGCGTCCCCCAAAAGGAATGGTTGCCGCATTGCGGAAATATGTCAATTCATTAAAAACATGGTGTTCATTACCCAGATTTATTAGACCCATCATTGTTTTCACTTAAATTTCTCCTCCTGTAACTGATGTCATCTGATTTAAGGTGTCCTGATCAATCACCAGCGGTTCCTCAGCTATCTCCACTTGAATGATTGTTCCATCCGGTATCACTGTATTTTCCATGACAATGACCCGATCAAGGAGCACATTTTTCCCAATGACCACCCCCGGATGCAAAATGGATTGACGAATGATTGCATCAGACTCAACTTCTACATTTCTGAATAACACCGAATTTTCTATAGTACCGTAAACCCAGCAGCCTGAATTAATCAGCGAATTCTTTACAAGTGCTGTCTCCCCAAGATATTGTGGCGGGTAATTGGATGCTTTCGTGTGTACCCTCCAACTATTATTCGTCAGAGATGGGGGGCCTCCATTTTCATCAAGAAGATCCATATTTGCTTCCCAATAACTCTGAACGGTACCGACATCTTTCCAATAACCTTCAAAGCGATAAGCAAACATTCGGCGTTTGTCCTCAAGCATTCCGGGTATGATGTCCTTTCCAAAGTCATGGCTGGAAGATGCATTTTCTGCATCCTCTTTTAAATAGGATTTTAATATTTCCCAAGAAAAAATATAGATACCCATTGATGCCAGGTTACTTTGTGGCTTCTCTGGCTTTTCCTCAAATTCATAGATTTCCAGATTTTCCGTTGTGTTGAGGATGCCAAATCGGGAAGCCTCCTCCCATGGTACGGATATAACAGAAATAGTCGCCTCGGCACCAGTTTGTTTGTGCTTTTCCAGTAATCGTTGATAATTCATCTGATAAATATGGTCTCCCGAAATCACAAGCACGTATTTCGGATTGTACTGATCGATATAATGAATATTTTGATAGATAGAATCTGCCGTTCCCGAGTACCAGTCTCCTCCGTTTTTCGCTGTAAAAGGGGATAGGACGGTTACGCCGCCATTACGCCGATCCATATCCCAGGGTTTTCCATTTCCGATATGCTTATGGAGCTCAAGCGGAGAATATTGTGTCAACACACCCAGTGTCTGAATGCTTGAATTGGTGCAATTACTTAAGGTAAAATCAATGATCCTGTATTTCCCGCCAAATGGAACTGCCGGTTTTGCCAGATTGTTAGTTAATGCTCCTAACCGTTTTCCCTCTCCTCCAGCTAACAACATCCCTACACATTCCTTCATTCTGCATCCTTCCCTTCATTTGTTAGTCGAGTAAATACTGCAATACCCAATGGCGGAACTTTTATCTTCAAATGGTGATCCAAACCATGCCACCTCTCAGGAAAGCTGAAATGCTCTGCTTCATTTATCTGACCGGAGCCCCCAAATTCTACCCTGTCCGAATTAAAGATTTCCTGATAGGTTCCTGGAGTTCGCACACCGACTTTATAGTCATAACTGACATGGGGAGTGAAATTACAAACAATCACTCGCTCACTATCTGAACCCTTGCTTTTTCTGAAAAAGGCAATAATACTTTGATCAATATTGTGTGGGTCTATCCATTCAAACCCCTCCGGATCGTGATCTAATTCATAAAACGCTGTATTTTCAAGGTAAAAATGATTCAATGCTTTCACATAATGGAACATTCCTAAGTGAAGCGGATATTCCAACAAGTGCCAGTCCAATTCTTGCTTATCCTTCCATTCTGCATATTGGGCAAGTTCACCACCCATAAATAACAACTTCTTCCCTGGATGTGCCATCATATAGCCATACAGTAACCTTAGATTGGCAAACTGCTGCCATTGATCTCCAGGCATTTTATCGAGTAAGGACTTTTTTCCATGCACCACTTCATCATGGGATAAAGGTAAAAGGAAATTCTCTGAATTGGTGTACATAAACGAAAAGGTAAGCAAATTATGATGCCATTTGCGATGAACCGTCTCTTTTTCCATATATGTAAGCATGTCGTTCATCCAGCCCATATTCCATTTGAAATTAAAGCCGAGTCCGTCTGCATACGTTGGTGCCGTCACAAGGGGAAGATCGGAACTGTCCTCTGCCAGCATCAGGGTATTTGGCTCATAGGAAAAAACAACCTCATTTAACTTGCGAATAAAAGCGAAGGCTTCCAAATTTTCTTCTCCACCATATGAATTGTAAATTTTCTCTTCGCCATCGGATTTACCAAAGTTCAGATAAAGCATGCTGGCTACCGCGTCTACGCGAATCCCATCAATATGGTACTCCTCCAGCCAGAAAAGGGCATTGGAAATCAGGAAACTCTGTACTTCAGGACGTCCGAAATCAAAAGTCAATGTTCCCCACGATCTTTTTTCAGCCTTGTTCGGATTGGAATATTCAAAAAGGGCTTCCCCATCAAACTCTCTGAGTGCAAAGTCATCCTTGCAAAAGTGACCAGGCACCCAATCCATAATGACACCAATATTTGCCCTGTGGCACTGATCAACGAAGTATTTGAAGTCTTCTTTAGATCCATATCTGGAAGTCACTGAAAAGTAACCGGAGATCTGATACCCCCAGGAAAGATCGTATGGATGCTCGGCAAGCGGAAGCAATTCGATATGGGTGTAACCCAGTGACTTCACATATGGAATCAATTCTTCAGCAAGTTCACGGTAAGTGTAAAATTCACCAGACTCTTTCGTTTTCCATGAACCTAAATGAACTTCATAGATGGAAACAGGGGAAGTATATGGATCGAAAGTTTCTTTTTGATTTTGCCAGACCTGGTCCTTCCATTCATAGGTAAGAGATTCTGGAATGATGGATGCGGTCAAAGGACGTAGCTCGGATTGAAGTGCATAAGGATCAGCTTTTAATATCACATGATCAGCAGAAGTTATAAGCTCATATTTGTAGGGTAATCCAGCGGAAATACCAGTGAAGAATCCTACCCATAACCCTTCATCATTCACCTTATGAAGTTCATAGTTTTCTCCTTTCCATTCATTAAAGTCACCGACAACACGGACGTTTTTCGCATGTGGTGCCCAGACAGCAAATCGAAAGCCTTGTTCCTCTTCCCATTCCAGGGGATGACACCCCAGAAACTGTTGACTGCGATAATTTGTACCTTGGTGAAATAAAAAGATTTCCTCTTCAGAGATGGTGTAGAACAAGATGCTTCCTCCTTTTGTATATTGTAAAATAACTGTAGTTTTGGATAAGTTTGGGATGAATAAAGTAAATTATAAAATCTATGGGTGGGTAATACAAGGAGTTAAAGGTTATTTTTCTGAAAATTCGTTCGACATTTTATTTATCGTTAACGTTTTCATTGTCAGTACTTGTCGAATCGATTCAACTTATTGTCAAAAAGGTTTAATGAATGGAAGATACGGCTATTATTTTGTTTAAGTAGAACTTTTCTAAGCTATAAGTTATCCTGATTAGGAATTATGGCATATACTAAAACAGATAAAGGAAAATCGAAGGAGTTGCTGTTGTGGAAACCCGTGTAGCCTGGATTGATGACATTCACAAATTAACTGTCATCTCCAACGATATAGATGAACTGATTCAAGATGAAAATCCACCCGTCATTTATTGGGAAGACAAAGAAAAATACTTTCAGACAAAAATGGAAGAGAAGATAGAACATTCCATTGTACATGTAAGCTTTTTTGAGGACCTTCCAATGGGAGAAAACCTTGTTCTTCTATGGGGGGGAATCGAAATACCTGTATATCCAGGCGCCATTGTACGCACAGATTGGTTTGATTATCATTACGGAGCACCCGACGCAGAGCTTGGGGCCATATATGAAAACTCTGCAACAACATTTGCTGTCTGGGCACCGACAGCAATTTCTGTAAAATTATCCCTGGGTGAGCAACAGCTTCTGTTGAGCAAACCGGAAAATGGGGTATGGAAGCTAAAAGTGAATGGTGACTGGCATGGATTTGCCTATGATTTCGAAATCACCGTCAATGGAAAAAAGACCCGCTGTAACGACCCCTATGCAAAAGCGTTACTTGCCAACAGCGAAAAAAGTGTTGTCATTGATTTGTCCAGAACAGTACAAGAAGACAACCGGCCACGATTTGATAATCTGCAGGATGCTATTATTTATGAACTCCATGTCAGAGATGCAACCGTACATGACGGAAGTGGTATAAAAAATAAGGGTAAATTTTTAGGGTTGACAGAAAAAGATACCTCAAATAGTAATGGCTCCTCCACTGGCTTTTCTTATATTAAGGAATTAGGCTGTACCCATGTGCAGCTCCTGCCAGTAAACGACTTTGCACGAGTAGATGAATTAAATCCAGATAAGGAGTATAACTGGGGATATGACCCCCTCTATTTTCAAGTCCCTGAGGGCGGTTATTCCACCTCGCCGGATGACCCGCTCGTAAGGATCAATGAATGTAAAAAAATGATTCAATCCTTCCATCAGGAAGGGCTCTCCATCATTCTTGATGTTGTATATAATCATGTATTCATTATGGAAAATTCATCTTTTGAAAAGCTTGTCCCAGGTTATTATTTCCGTTACCACGCGGATGGAACGCTAAGTAACGGAACCGGAGTGGGCAATGATTTTGCCTCAGAGCGGAAAATGGCACAGAAATTTATTCTGGATACGATAGACTTCTGGCTAAAGGAATACCACGTGGATGGATTCCGGTTTGATTTAATGGGCGCAATGGACATCGAAACAATGCAGAAAATTCAGCAACGTTGTGGAGAAGAGAAAATACCAATTATGCTGCTTGGTGAAGGTTGGGATCTCCCTACTGCTCTTGAGTCGAGCAAAAAGGCCACTTCGGCTAACTCCAGGGAATTGGTGAGCACCCGTTTTTTCAATGATTATTTTCGTGATTCACTAAAAGGAAATTTATTTGATGCCACTGATAGTGGTTTTGTAAATGGAAATGGCCACTTTATCGAGAGAATGCCAAATCTCGTTACCGGGTCAGCGCTTGATGAGTTTGGAGAGTCTGTTGTAGCTGACGTGGATCAAACCATCAATTATGTTGAATGTCATGATAACCATACCCTTTGGGACAGGCTGCTTCTCACCAATCCAGAAGAAATCGAGATGAATCGAAAGAAAATCCATCAACTGGCAACAGGGATTACACTCCTAAGTCAGGGCGTTCCGTTTCTTCATGCCGGCCAGGAATGGTTCCGAACCAAGCAGGGAGATGAGAACAGCTATAATTCTGGTGATGGGATTAATCAATTGGATTGGAATCGGCGGGAACAAGAAGATGAAACGATACAACTTATCAAAAATCTTATCTCTATTCGAAAAAAATATGATGTTTTCCGAATGACTTCCAAACGGGAGATAAGGAGAAGGTTCCATCTTTTGGAGACACCACACCCACTTTTCGGATTTACACTACTTGGTGATAATGAGGACTTCGCCATTTATGCAAATCCAACGAAGGATGAACACGAGCTACACCTCCCTTCATCAGGTAATTGGAAGATCGCAGCAACAAACGCGTTCGACCAGAAGCAAGAGCAGTCAGAAATAAATGGAGAGTTTACGTTTATTTTGCCATATGAATTAATTGTTTTGAAGAAATTATTAAATGGAAAGCATTAGAAAGAAGCTAATCGGAGCATAGCCGGTTAGCTTCTTTTTTTATTTCAGATTAGAATCATCCATGTGGAAATTCCAGATAATCTCTATGGCTCCTTATCCTTTCTGGGCTTACGATAACTGAGGGCATTAATGCTGTCATTCATCCCGCTGGTTGTTGGGTCAGATATAACACCACTGGCCACCAGTACAAGCAAGATAGCATCAACATACGCTTCATATCGCCCAGCACTAAGTAACTCCAGATCCTGAACAATCAAACCAATCAATCCAAAAATTGCCACCCAGAATGGATAACTGAAAACACGTACTTTCCAGTTGATTTTCATGGTTGTTACCTCCTTCACTATTATCTATGCAGACAAAGTATTCGCAGTAACTGCATTTGTTCCAGAGAAACATCCATTTTTTTGTTTGTGGAAAGATTAGTTCGGTGCCTGTGGCATATGGTGCTGCGCTCATGGCCGGTGGTACTGCGTTCGCATACTGTAGTACTGCGTTCATGGCCGGTGATACTGCGCTCTCGTCCTGTAGTACTGCGTTCACGGCCGGTGGTACTGCGCTCGCAACCTATAGTACTGCGTTCGCGGCCGGTGGTACTGCGCTCGCAACCTATAGTACTGCGTTCGCGGCCGTGATACTGCGCTCGCATCCTGTAGTGCTGCGTTCGCGGCCGGTGATACTGCGCTTGCATCCTGTAGTACTGCGTTCGCGACCCTAAGTACTGCGCTTGCATCCTGTAGTACTGCGTTCGCGACCCTAAGTACTGCGCTTGCATCCTGTAGTACTGCGTTCGCGACCCTAAGTACTGCGCTCGCAACCTGTAGTACTGCGTTCGCGGCCGGTGATACTGCGCTTGCATCCTGTAGTACTGCATTCGCGACCCTAAGTACTGCGCTCATGGCCGGTGGTACTGCGCTCGCATCCTGTAGTACTGCGTTCGCGACCCTAAGTACTGCGTTCGCATCCTGTAGTACTGCGCTCGACACCAAAAGTACTGCGCTCAGGCCAGGAAGTCTGCGTTCATCACGCTACAATAAATTCTTTTCAATCTCTTTCATTTTGTAAAAATAACCCTGATGATCCATCAACGCCTCAAATGTTCCAGATTCGATAATCCTGCCTTCTTCCATGACAATTATCTGATCTAGTTTCTCAAGACCTGTTAAACGGTGACTGATAAGCACAAGTGTGTCATTTTTCGCCTGTTCAAAAAGCTGCTCATAGATAGATTGCTCCGTAAGGGCGTCCACAGATGAGGTTGGTTCATCAAGCAGCCATAGACGTCCTCCTTTCAGCATTGCCCTGGCAATAGCAAGTCTTTGTTTCTCCCCTCCCGAGAGGTTTTCACCTTTTTCAAAGACAGAATCATCCAGGGAAAAATGCTCAAGCTTCACCTTTTCTAACATGATCTTCAATTGCTCATCAGTCAAATCATCTCCTGCAAGAAGCAAATTTTCCCGGATTGTGCCATAGAAAAAGTGGTTTTCCTGTAGCATAACATTTGCCGCTTCCCAAATATTTTCCGCTTTAATCCAATCAATGGAAACATCATCATAACGAATATCTCCCTGATTGGCAGAACTTATTTTCAAAAGCAGCTGCATCAGTGTTGACTTTCCAGAACCACTCGGCCCGACGATGGCTGTTTTCGAACCTGCCTTCAGTTTTAAATCAATGTCTTTCAATGCTGTTCTCCATTCATCAGGAAAAGAAAATGTTACATTATGCATGTCAATAGACGGCGCATGCTGATAAGAAAGCTGTTCCTCAGGTTCTATTTCTTTTTCACCTGGATTCTCCTCTTCCCGTACAACGGAAAAAAGACGTGTTGCTGCACGTTTGCTGTCCTGCATGTGAATGGGAAAGACAGCCATTGGTCCAGCATCTTCAAAAACAGTTAAAGAAATCATTACCAGCATAGCAAGCAGGATTCCTTCAAGTTCGCCTCCCGCAACGAGATAAGATCCCAGTCCCAGCACGACCCAGGAAATGAATAGTGATATAAACGTATTTACCGACTGACTGTATAACTTGTTGACACCTTCCATTTCCTGTTCGTTGATATATGCATCTGATGATCTAATCAGTTTATCTTCTTTTTCCTCCAACTTCTGATAGATTTTCAAATCACGAAATCCATGAAGGAGTTCCGTCACTTCCGTTGATAACGCTCCCCTTCCCTCTCTTACATGACTATCAATCTTTGCCTGCTTCATCGCAAATAAAGCAGGCACAACAAAGGTTGTAAGAATAAGACCGATAAACAGAACCACTGCCACAGATAGTGAAAAGAATGTGGTAAATAGAACGGTTGTTAAAAACACCATGACCAATACGATGGGCGGATAAAAGACGCGTAAAAAGTAATTTTGCAGGCTCTCCACATCTCCAACAATTCTGGAAAGCAAATCACCGCTTCGGTATTTTTGAAAGATCCCCGGTGCTAATGGTTCCAATTTTTCAAAGAAGGAGACACGCAAGTTACTTAAAATTGTAAATGTTGCCCTGTGGGAGAAATACCTTTCTGCATAACGGCTTAAAGCTCTCGTAAACCCGAGCAGCTTCACAGTAGATGTTAGAATAATTAACGCATATAAAGGCGGTGTAAGGGCCGCTTTCGAAATCAGGTATCCACTGGCAGCAAAAAGCCCGACAGCAGCTATCCCTGCAATAAAGCCGGCAACAATTGAAATAAAGATATCCCTTTTCTCTATCATCACTAATTTCGTAACAACAGCTAAATCCTTCATGATGCGTCACCTCCCTGCTGTACTGTCACCATATCCCGGTATTCTCTCACTGTTTCAATAAGCTCCGTATGGGTACCTGAAGCAACCAGTCTTCCATTCTCAAGGAAAAGAATAGTATCCGCATTCTTAATCGTATGAAGACGATGCGCCACCGTAATGACTGTAGCATCCTGCGCCAACCGATGCATCGATTCTTGAAGTATGCTTTCGGTTTGCAGATCCAGCCCTGTTGTTGGCTCATCAAAAAGAATGACTGTTGGCTTTTTCAGGAAAGCCCTGGCAATGGCAAGCCGTTGCATCTCGCCACCAGAAAGGCCTCTTCCTCCTTCACCCACGAATGTCTCATAAGCCTTTTCCAATGATTTGATCATTACAGAGATACCCGCTTGTTCCGCGGCCTGTTCAATTTCTGCCTGGGTAGCGTCGAAATTAGCACCAACTGCAATGTTTTGTGCAATTGTTCCGGAAAAAATATACGGATGCTGCGATATATAGCTTAATTGATCAAACCAGTCCTGCTCTTTATATTGAGCCATCGGTTTTCCGTTAAGATGTATATCACCTTTAGAAGGAGCCATTAAACCAGCAATTCCATGAAGCAGGGTCGTTTTACCTGAGCCTGTTCTGCCAACAATGGCAACTTGCCCATAAGCAGGTATTTCTGTACGTATATGATCCAATGCAAATTTTCCCTCGCCATAACTGAAACCAGCGTCCTTCAGTTCAATAATTGGCGGTGTTGTTTCTGATAAAAAACTTGCCTCTCCCCAAGTAATTCCCTGCTCATCATCTGCCAGTTCATCCTCCACCTTTTTCGCCGCGCCCATACTGCTTCTTCCATTGTGAAAGGCATTACCGAGTTCCTTCAAGGATGTATAAAACTCCGGAACAAGTACGAGCACGAAAAAAGCGGTGAAAAAGGAGATACTTTCATAAATAATTAGCTGGATAGCCAGCTCAAGTGCCACAATACCAATGCTGAGCATGGTAATTACTTCTAACATAAAAGAATTTGTAAAGGCAACCTTCAAAATCTCCATCGTTGCTTTTCTAAAGCCGAGACTACTTCTTTGAATTTCCTCTTTCTGCTGTTTTGCCTTTCCGAATAGTTTCAGTGTTGTCAGTCCCTGCAGGGTATCCAGGAATGTTCCTGAAAATGCCGCAAGCTTGTCCAGTTGCTCCTCTGATTTTTTCTTTGTTTGCATGCCAATAATAACCATGAAAACAGGAATAAATGGAGCAGTAATTACCATAATAAGTCCGGAATTGATATGTTGGGTGAAGACGACAATGAGAATCAAAAGCGGAATAAAGGATGTTTGGATCATTTGAGGAATATATTGGCTGAAATAGCTGTCTATTTCATCAACAGCATCCAGCATAACACTGACTTTTCGACCGGACTGCCCACGCAAGGAAGCCTCTACGGGCGAGTTTGAAAATTTATTTAACAGGGACTTTCTAAAATCACTTTTTACCTTTGCAGCTAATTTGACGCCTGTGCGTCCATTCAAATAATTGAACATCGTTCTTGCAAGCATAACAAGCAATAACCCTCCCAGGAATGGCAGGATTTCTGTAAAAGCCTTTCCTTGAAGAAAGACGCTATCCACAATTGCAACAAAAAGATATGCTTGGATAATTATCATAACACCTGACAGCACAGATGAGAGAAGCAAGAACAACATGCTTCTCTTCTCTGTTGAAAGCTTATTTTTCAGTTCATTCATACCTGTTCATTTCCCCTAACTTAAGAAGTCACATAGGCGTTAGAAAACTTGGCTAAACGCCCAAGCCCTTGTGGCGAAAACATTAGCCCGCACTTATGCAGTAAGGAAGTTTTATACTTCATAACTGCTAAGAAAATATTTTATCAAAACCGTTATTTCTTCCCTTTTACATAGTCGGCATTAAATAAAAACAGTTTAAAGACGAGAATCAGGGATGGTATCAATAACAATAATCCGCCAATAAATGCTGCCACTAAGGCAATTCCCATGGATTCATGGGTGGCACTGTCATGAATGTTGATATAAGGATCGAGTATATACGGGAAATGCCCGATGCCATATGCAAAAAAGGCAAAGAAGAATTGCAGCATGGTACTAATAAACGCAAGCCCGTATTTTCTTCCCGAATAAAGCAACCACATTGTAAGCATGAAAAACGCCACAGACAGACCCAGCATCCACCAGAGATCCATCATATTTTGAAAATGTCTTTCATTATGCTGACTTAAGAAAATGAATGTCGTTAACCCTGCAATGATTGTAGGCGTACTCCAGAACAGTGCGTAATCTCGCACAAGCTTTAATGCCGGTTTATCATTTGCCCGTGAGGCATAAAAGGTTAAAAACGTAGCACTGATGAACAATACGGATACAATAGCCAACCCTACGATACTCCATGACAATGGACTCGTAAACAGTTCGAGATACTGCAGTGATACGACACCATCTTCTTCTATGATAAATCCACCTTCGGATAAAGTTAAAGCAACAGATAGCGATGCCGGGATTAGTAATCCGGTTGCGCCGTATAAAAACATGTAGACATTACTCTGTTTGGAACCATAATTTTCAAATGCGTAAAAAGATCCCCTAATGGCGAGCAGTATAATCGCAATGCTTGCCGGAACAAGCAATGCAGAGCCATAGTAATGGGCAGTGTCCGGGAAGAATCCGATAATACCGACAAAGAAAAACACAAAGAACACATTGGTTATTTCCCATACCGGTGACAGATATCTGGAAATCAGCTTGTTAATGATATGATCTTTCTTTGTCATTTTCGCATAATATGCAAAAAATCCAGCACCAAAGTCCACAGAAGCAATGATCAGGTAACCATACAGAAAGATCCATAGGACAGCAATACCAATCAGTTCATAACTCATTATTCATCACCCTTTTCTATGCTTGGGTATTTCTTCTCAAGTTCTTCCTCAACTGGGTTATTACGGAATATCTTTCGCAATGTAACGACACACAATGTCCCTAACACAATATACAAACCTAGGAACAGAAAGAACATGAGACCGATATATGGGGAAGAAGTTGCTGCTTCATCTACCGTCATATAGCCTCGTAATATCCACGGCTGGCGGCCGAATTCAGCATAGAGCCAACCGAACTCTATCGCAAGAAATGCCAATGGTCCACTCAGTACGAGAAGCCATAACAACACCTTATTATGTTCATTCCATTTTTTCACCCTGCTGACAATCAAATAAAGCAAAGAAATTCCGACAAGCGCAAAGCCAATTAAAACCATTAAATCAAACAAATAATGCACAAAAAGTGGCGGTGTTTCCTCCTCAGGGAACTCTTCCAGACCAGTCACCTCCGCATTAAAGTCACCAAACGCTAGAAAGCTTAAAAACTTTGGTATGCGAATCTCGCCCACTGCTTCATGTGCATCATTGAGCCATCCAAACAGAATCAAATCCGCTCCCTCTTCTGTTTCAAAGTGCCACTCGGCAGCAGCCAATTTTTCCGGTTGGTGTTCTGCCAGGAACTTCGCAGAGGTATCTCCAGCCAATGCGGTTAATACACCGAATATGAAAACCAGTGTCACCATTAGCTTTAATGCCTTTTTATGATAATCAGATGCCCGTTTCTTTAATATTGAAAAGGCCGCTATTGCCGCCAGCATAGCAGCAATGGTTAAGTATGCGGAGCTTAATACGTGAAAGACCTTCGTTGGTGTAGCAGGGTTCAGCATCGCAGCAATCGGATTAACCGCAGCAAATTGGCCACCTTCCATCGCAAATCCATCTGGTGTATTCATGAAGCCATTTACCATCGTAATAAATACAGCCGACATTCCTCCACCAATTACAACCGGTAAAGATAACAGCCAGTGGGTATATGGTTTTTTAAAACGATCCCACGTATATAAGTAAATCCCTAAAAATATTGCCTCAAAGAAAAATGCGAAAACTTCCATAAATAACGGCAGTGCAATCACATTTCCTGCCAATTGCATAAAGTCAGGCCATACCAAGGATAATTGCAACCCAATGGCAGTTCCGGTCACCACACCAATGGCAACTGTAATGACAAATCCGCGGGCCCAGCGTCTGGCCATCATCAGATAATGCGGATCCTTCTTCCTGATTCCAATAAATTCTGCAATGGCAATCATTAATGGAACCCCGACACCTATGGTAGCGAATATAATATGAAAACCGAGTGTCAATGCAGTAAGCATTCTACTCATCAAAACCGTATCCATTTCCAGCACTTGAAAAACCTCCCTGTAAAATCATTTATCAAATTCACTACTGAACATATATTTAGTCTTTTTAACTGCGACAAATCAAGATTGCTCCAGATGTTTAGTTTAACTAACTTTTATTGGCAGTATACAAACTAGTATAATCCATTTTATCATGGTAAAAGATGCTTCCGATTGACAATTAAATGACATTCAGAGAAACCCTGCACTCCAAAAAGATTGAATGGAGATTTGTTGATGGACTTTTATACCCTCATTCCTCTCTTTCGCATTTTTCACACATTCTCTTTTGAATAACTATAGAATAGAAGGCATCACTTTGAGAAAAATAAATTGATGATATACGACTTTTTCATTATACTAAGGTGAAGTGAAAGGAGACAGTACAATGGGTATCAACCTTGAATCTAAAGTTTTTTCCGTTTTAAAAGATAAAATTCAATTAATCAAAAATAATGACAGTGCGATATATTTAGTGGGGCCAATTCAGCTCCCGGTCAATCTATATGGAGAAACTATTGTATTCCAATGGTACTGTTGGCTAAATTATGATGAAGTTACCGAGGATTACGAAAAAATCATTGATCGCTTAGCCTCTGCAAACCTGGCAGAATATCAGCAGTCCAGTGTACTCGTATACGGAGACTTTGAAAATTCGGATGATGCACTGATCCGTATGCATTCCATCTGTCATACCGGTGACATTTTTGGAAGTAAACGCTGTGACTGCGGCTTTCAACTGAAAGAGTCGATGAAAAAGATTACAGAGCATGGAACAGGCGCATTGTTTTATTTAGCCAACCATGAAGGGCGCGGCATTGGGCTGTTCAGCAAAGCAATGGCCTATGTGCTTCAGGAAAACGGATATGACACAGTGGAAGCGAATGAAAGTCTAGGTTTTGTCAATGATGCCAGAAACTATGATGACGCCATTCGAGTTCTTCAAACTTTACGCACGAAACCTGTAACACTTATTACAAATAATCCGAAAAAACTTGAAGCATTGAAAAACGCGGGTTTATCCGTTTTAGGAAGAACACCTTTATGGGGTGATATTTCCGAATATAATAAAAAATATTTACAGACGAAAATCAATAAATCCGGTCACATAGAAGATGAAGGGACCTGTCCAAATGACTAATCATGAATTCTATATGGACCTTGCTTTAAACAATGCAAAGGCAATGAAAGGCCAGACTGATCCAAATCCGCTGGTAGGTTCTGTCATCGTCAATGACAATCGAATTGTAGGAATAGGTACCCATCTAAAGGCTGGAGAGCCGCATGCTGAAATCCACGCACTCCGTATGGCCGGTGAAAAAGCAAAAAACGGAACAATTTACGTGACGCTTGAGCCTTGCTCACATCATGGAAGGACCGGTCCATGTGCAGAAGCAATCGTTGAAGCAGGAATAAAAAAAGCCGTTATTGCCACGCTTGACCCGAACCCGTTAGTTGCAGGCACTGGTGTCAAGATACTGGAAGATGCCGGAATCGAAGTGGATGTCGGTGTGCGTGAGGAAGAGGCTCGTATAATGAATGAAGTATTCAATAAATTCATCATGCAAAAGAAGCCCTTTGTAACACTGAAAGCCGGAATTACGTTAGATGGAAAAGTTGCAACACATTCCTTCAGCAGCAAGTGGGTTACATCGGAAGAAGCCAGACTTGATGTCCACCAGTTACGAAGTGAAAACATGGCAATCCTTGTCGGAATAAATACCGTAATGAAAGACGACCCTATGCTGACTGCCAGAATACCGAACGGGCGAAATCCAATCCGCGTTGTTTTGGATTCCACTTTAAAAATTCCATTAGACTATCAACTCATTACAGACAAACAAGCTGAAACATGGATCTTTACAAGCCGGAAATATGACAGGGAGAAGCGAAAAACACTAGAAGACTCAGGAATAGCCGTAATCGAAACAAGTGGTTCAACATCGGTCAATCCAAAGGAAGTCGTCCAGATTTTAGGAGAAAAAGGTATATCTTCTGTATTTATTGAGGGTGGCGGAAATATCAATGCTTCTTTTTTAGAAAACCAGTTGATTGATAAAGTCGTCCTTTATTTTGCACCGAAACTGGCAGGCGGGAAAGACGCCCCTACTTTCCTTGAGGGTACAGGAATTGATCAGATGAAAGATGCTGTAGAACTAACGGATACAGATATCATTAAAATCGGCAAAGACTTTAAGTTTACCGGATATCCAAGCCACTATAATGAAAGTTGAGGGGGGATGGAATATGAGATTTGGTTTTGATATTGATGATACGTTAATCAACCTGAGGGAGCATGCATTTAACATTTATAAAGAGAAGTTAAATAAACATGTTTCCCGTGACGATTTTTTAGAATTAAGACGGGTGGAAATCCATGAACTCTTTGGCTTATCAGAAGAACAGGGCAAAGAGATGTGGAAAGATTCAATGGAAGAAGTCTATTACACTACCTGTCTTCCATTTCCAGGCGCAATTGAAATGCTTGATGAGCTAAAAGAGCAAGGACATGAGATATTCTATATTACCGCAAGACCAAAAGGGCATGGGGAAAGAACAAAAAAATGGATGAAAGAGCAGGGATTCCCTATCCGGGATGACAGGTTTTTCTCCGGAATGAAGGATAATGAAAAGGTGCATATCATTAAAGATTTGCAACTTGATTATTATGTTGATGATAAACCTGTCGTTCTTGAGACACTGACCGATCAGCCGACAAGTCTATTCATCAAGGATCAGTCCTATAATCAGGAGATGATAAATCTCCCAAGGATTACAGACTGGGCTGATTTTAAAAAGCTAATTAAAAAGTAACTTAGATAAGAAACCAACATGGCCGCTAAGAGCACACGGCCACCATCTATAATGAAAACAGCAATTTAATCAGAAAACTGTCTCCATATGCTTGGGGCCGCGATTACTCATCACATCGAAAAGACTTGTTGCTTTTGACACAAAATATATAAAAGACGAAGTAACTGCTGGGTTGATTTCCGCTGCGGACCGTTACTTTCCGCGGGCACGGCTTTAGCCTCCTCGAGAAACCCACTCTGCGGGGTCTTCAGCTCGTGCTGTTCCCGCAGGAGTCAACGGTCCGCAGCTCCAATCAACCATCACATAAGTGCTTAATGAAGTTGTAATGCACATATCAGCGAAGGAAATATACGGAGACTCCTGCTCAGAACAGTGGCCAGAGTGAGACCCCGCAGAACGGAGTTCGAGGAGGCTCACGGGTCACCCGCGGAAAGCGTAGTATATTTCCGCAGCGGTTAAAAAGCACCAACCACAATTTCAAGTTACTTCGTCTTTTATATCAACTGCGACGTTAAAGAGTAACAAAATTTACGAAACGAGCCAACCAGAATTTTCATACAAAGTATTGTTTGTTTCCCTTTGGAGTAATTCCAAAGGGAAATATTTATATGTAAAAGAAAACAGCCAGGCACCAAATGTATCATTTTCGACTAGAATAAAAACATCAGCTCCTGTAATAAATCTGTCCATTCTGTTGAATCAATCCCAATCCAGTATTTTGATACATTTTCTATACAAATGCTATACTATAATTACATAAAGTAAGGGAAGTGTATGAATTGGAAGATAACATAGGCCTTATTTTGGAAGGCGGTGGAATGAGAGGGGCATATACCTCCGGCGTGCTTGATTTTTTTCACGATGAAGGAATCGATTTCCCACTCGTCACATCAGCTTCTTCAGCTGCAATTATCGGTAGTTCTTATATTGCGAAGCAACGGGGCAGAAATTACGAAATACTAATGGAAATGGGAAAAAACCATAAATCTATATCATTTGAACGAATGATCCGCGAAAAGGAATTATTCAGTATGGATTTTATTTTTGATAAAATACCGAATGAGCTAGTACCTTTTGATTATGAATCATTCTCAAAGGCTGCATCCAAATTTATTATTGGAACAACAGATTTAAATACAGGAAGTACCGTTTACCATGATTCCTACGGGTCAAAAGAAGACTTGTTGAGCATTATCCGTGCCTCCTGCTCGTTACCTATACTTGCACCAAGTATTTCTTATAAAGGAAATAACTTAATGGATGGTGGGATTGGTGAAGCTATTCCGATTAAACCATCCATTGATCGTGGATACCGAAGACATGTTGTAATCCTTTCAAGAAATAGAGGATATATAAAAAAGGCTACTAAATTAAATTGGCTCTATAAACGGGTATTTAAAAAGCATCCGGAATTTGCGAAATTATTAAAAGATCGGCATATCCTGTACAACAGGACCATAAAAACGCTGTTGGAAATGGAAAAACGTGGGGAAGTGTTTCTCATACAACCCGAAGAACCGTTAAAAGTAAGCAGAATTGAAAAAAGCAGTGAAAAGCTGGACCAATTATATATACAGGGATATACAGAAGCAAAAGAGAAAAGCTGGGCATTGCAACAGTTCTTTACGAAGCAAGCGCCATACTATGAAAAAAACATGACTTCATAGTTTTTCAAACGTAGACGGATAAAACGAAAAAAATACTTGCAGTTGCTTCCCCACTTCTCTTCCTGGTTTTACCCCCAAGATTGAAGTCGGGAGGGTCAAGGCACGACCTGAGCTTTAGTTCTTTTCATATAAATCGGCTAATAGATTAATTTATAAATAAGAAACCTTTCGTCCGGATTCCATTCATATGACCCCGGTATGATTATTTCCTTCTTCAATTCAAAAGCGGTATCATTTTCTAAATAATGAATGTAATCCTCTGAAGCATAATATAAAATTAATTCAATTTCTCTTGCTGCTCGCTCCATTGAAACCAGTATATTATTGATAGTCTTCATAAAAATCTGGACGGAAAATGGATTAAAAAAATAAAAGCAGTTGTCTGATGCATCAATCTGGTACTCTTCTGCCAGACAGCAATAAAAATGGATGTCATCGGGACTTTTTTTCTTTGCATACCGATTACGGTTTTTTAACGCTTTCTGGTAGAAGCTCTCATTCATTTCCACCCCTTTCACAGTTGCCTGGTAATAATAATCGATAAAAAAGGTTAATCGACCTTTACCACACCCAAAATCAACCAACTGATCACCGGATTTTAATTCGTAGTTTTTATACAGGACCTCAAGCGCCTTATAAGGCGTCGGTTCATACGGGTAATGATGGATTGAATCTGGAAAGCCTTTCTGCTCTCCTCTGGTATGTATGTTCAACAGTTTATCAAAGTAGTATTCCTTCATAGTTTTGCTCCTATTTTAAGTAGATATGTGGATCTCATGTATTCCTTCTTATGTTATTTTATCGCTGATATTGAAACAAGTCTATTATTTAACAGCGTACCACTGGCGGCACATACTTTCTTGAATGAAACTAGTCGTAAGTATTGTTGCTCTTTAGCGTCCAGTTGATATAAAAGACAAGGTAACTGCTGGGTTGATTTCCGCTGCGGTTAAAAAGCACCAACCATAATTTCAAGTTACTTCGTCTTTTATATCTTTTCTGATTGGCTCTTTTGGTGGGATGAGTAATCGCAATCCCAGATCTCTTGGTGGGACGAGTAACCGCAGTCCCAGATCTTTTGGTGGGACGAGTAACCGCAGTCCCAGATCTTTTGGTGGGACGAGTAACCGCAGTCCCAAGCGTATAGGAGACATTCTTATAGTTAAGTTTGCTGTTTTCATTATAGACGGTGGAAGCATGCTTGTTTCCTAATTGCTAAAAAAAGCTGACCCAATGGCCAGCCTTTTTATCTATATCATGAAATACTAAGTCTTCTTTACTTATGTCTACCTCACTAGACCACGTGAACACTAATTCGGTTATCCAAATGATTACAGAAATCGCCTTAGCGCTTGGTCTTACTCCCTAGCTGTCTGCCCCGCTTCTTCAGATTCTGCATGCTCAGCAATCTGGTCTGCAATAGGAGTAGCAAAGAAAGTTCCTCCCGACACATCTTTAACGTTATTAACGACAACAAAAGCATTTGGATCAATTTCTCTGATTAGTTTTTTTAAATAAAGAAGTCTTTGAGATTGTACAATAACATAGATAATTTTTTGATCTTGTTCCATATATCCACCACTACCATTAAAAACGGTAACACTTGAGGCCATCTCATTGGTTATTTGCTTAGAAATTTCGAGACTTTTAGGCGATATAATATTGACGGCTTTCTTTGCATCAAACCCACCAAGAACGTAATCACTTGCCACTTTTCCAACAAATAATGAGATGATTGTATACAAGGTATAAAGTGGCCCAATAACAAAGATCCCTGCCAAAACGATAAGCGCATCACCAATAAATGTGGTTAAAACGATATTTAATTCAAACCGCTCATGAAGAATTCGTGCAATAATTGATGTTCCTCCAATCGAACTCCCTGCTTGTATAATCAAACCAAAGCCAACACCCATTACAAGTCCCGCAAATATTGCTGCGACTAAGGGATCTTCAAGTGGCTGCCCAAGGTTTTCGGTTAAATATACAAACAAAGATAAAAGCGGAACATTAATAATCGTCTTATACACTATATGTTTCGGGAGATATTTAAAGCTGACTCCCAGTAACAATATAAAAATGATAAACGTAATAATACCTGGAGAAAATTCAAACGCATAATATAAAAGCAAAGATATACCCAGTATACCTCCATCAGCTATTTGATTGGGCATAGCTAATAAAGTTGTTGAAAGTGCGCAAAGCAAGGTTCCTATTACAATATAAGCAGCCTGCCTCAAAATGTTCACCTCTTTTTCTATTCATGTTAGAGCTTAAATGATGCATCTTTAGCATAGCTTTCGTTTAAAAAGCCTATGTACATTTATTCCCTTTTCCTTTGAACCCTAACCTTTCCAATTATCTACGCTGCAGGAAACTAAAAATGGAAAGATTCACAATAAATGACAGAAAAAGCGCCCCACTTTTACGGAATAAGTGCGGAATATCTGCAAGATTATTTTTCTATGATTTGACAGCTGTTCGGCTGCATTCGGTACTTTCACCCAGTAAATACATGTGCTGTCACTCGGCAAAAAAGGTACCATCCTATCAAATGGGATGGTACCTTTTTTACATATGCATTTTCTAGGAATCTTCTTGTATTCCAACTGAACCGTGCATTTATTTTTCTTTGTTTAGTAGTTTATTTTTTTAGAACGGGATTCTAGTTGTTATCCATGGAGCGAACTCACATTTATTCTCTCGTTGAATGTGTATCTTCGTCCATCGATTCCGTTATTGCATCTTCTTCCGTTGATGGTGATTCTTTAGTTGCCGATGACTCCTGATAATGATTCATATAATCAGAATCAAAGTTATTGATAGTTCCACGAGATACATAACTTTCCAACATGGCTTTCAAGTCCATACCAGTAGCTTCCTTCAATGATTCCTGAATACCCAGCATCGTAGAAGTAACACTATTAGCTACTTTTGAAGTTCCTCCCATGGAACCAGATCCCCCCATATCAATGACCTTCATATCCTTAATTTGAGATATAGGAGCAGATACTTTCTCGGCGTATTCAGGTAGGACATTGATAAGCATCTCTATGATTGCAGCTTCACCGTATTGTTCCATTGCTCTTGCCATACGTTCTTTAGACTCAGCTTCGGCAATACCACGTTGGCGTATAACCTCTGCTTCTGATTCCCCTTTAATTCTCTCTTTTTCTGCTTCTGCCTCAGCCTTTTTCGTTGTTTCATAGGCCTGGGCATCGGCGATGGAGCGTCGGCGTTTATTTTCTTCTTCTTCCAGCTCTACCGCACGTTGTTTTTCAATATATTGAACTTTCAACTCTTCATCTTTCACTTGCTGGGCTAGCCTTTGTGTTTCAAGCTCACCCGCCTGTTCTGCATTAGCCCGTGCACGGTTCGTTTCTTTCTGGAATTCAGCTTCTTTAATATCTTTTTCATTTTTGGATTGTGCTACTGCTGTAAGACGGCGGTTCTCTTCATCCTGCGCTTCCTGATCATTCTGCGCTTGATAAATACGTGTTTCCTTTTGCGCATCGGATTCTGCTTGGTTCGCCAGTTTTTGTACTTCTGCAATGTGAGGGCGGCCTAAAGCATCAATATAACCATTCTCCATATCTACATCCTCAACATCATTTAAAGCGAAAGATGTAATTTCAAAACCCATTCCCTTAAGATCGGCTTCCGCAATTTTTTTCACTTGCGTATTAACTTCTTTAAAATCGTTATAAATTTTTTCAATCGATAAGGAAGCAATTATCGCACGAAGATGTCCATTTAATACATCCTTTAATTCGGATTCCCGTTCATCCTGTTCTTTCCCAAGAAACTTTTCTGCAAAGTTTGCCATAATCTCTAACTCACTTCCGATACTGATGACAGCTGTACTAACAACACGGACAGGGATACCTTCCTTCGTATACGCCTTATCGGAATCGACTTGTAGCTGAAAAGATGTCAAATCGATAGGTGTAGAGGTCTGGAACATCCGGAGGCGATAACCACCACCACGGATAATTTTAACGGAACGTCCATTGTCATCCTCGAACACATTCTTCTCTTCCTTTGGATCCCCAAGCTTTGGACCGGTAACAATAAGTGCTTCATTAGAACTGGCGGTTTTATAACGGAGCCTGAACATAATAAGCATCGCTATTCCCCCAATAAGAACAATAGCACCAACAACGCCGAGAATAATTAATAATATTGCGTTTTGAAACATATTTAACATTCACTCCTTTATAAGTTTGCGTATTTCATACCGAATTTCCCCCGGCAAAAGTTTCAGTATTTAAATAATTATTTTTTAGGGGAAATTAGAAAACCTGATTTTCCTTCAAGTCTTTATGGCGATAAAGCCTTGATCTGAGCTGATGCAATAAGATTGTTTTAACTGCTAAAAAAGTTATTGAATCTGAATTATATATATGCAGCTTTCTTCATAAACTTTCGTTTGCCAAAAAAGGCGACAAAAATTCGTTATTGAATTTAAGGTCGCCTTTACTATGATTTTATGACTCTGGCAGAACTAGGCTAAAATAACTCCATCTGCTTTGAAGAAAGCCCCTCATACTCAATACCCAGCATTGATTGAAATTCCTTTGCATTGCCGGCCGCGTCTCCACCGGAATTATTATTAAATAAAACAATGATATCTTTTGTATCCTTTGACAGCTCCTGGATTCTCTTTTTCCACTCTAATAATTCTGCTTGATTGTATTTATACAGATAGCGGACTTCCCGCCAATTAGTGTCAGCGCTATTTGGTTTATTCCATCCATGAAAATTCCTTCCGTGCAAACGAATAAGTGTCATATCTGGATGCGTAGCCTTGGAAACGATAGGAATAGACCCATCCCCTGCCTGTGGCTCATCGGCAATAGAATGAATCCAGCCTTCCTGTTGCATAAAAGAAAGTGTATCTCCCCGATACCTGGTGTTGAACCAGGACTGGTTTCTAAATTCCAAAGCAACCGGAATATCCTCCATCATTTTCCTGCAGTACCTTAAATAATTTACATTCTCTTTGCTACAATCAAACCATGGTGGAAATTGAAAGAGAACCATTGCCAGCTTCCCCGCATCCTGATAAGGCTTTAAAGATTCCTTGAATGCCTGAAACATCTCTGGTTTTGTTTCAAAGGGGATATCACCGCGCTGATGGCCCGTCATCCCCTGATATGCCTTTACAACAAAGCGGAAATTCTCAGGTGTTTCACTGACCCATTTGGAAGCATTTCGATAAGGCTGCACCGCATAAAACGATGCATCTACTTCCACAACCGGAAAA
Organism: Virgibacillus ainsalahensis; assembly: GCF_055380755.1. NCBI lineage: Bacteria > Bacillati > Bacillota > Bacilli > Caryophanales > Bacillaceae > Virgibacillus > Virgibacillus ainsalahensis. Next base: position 3,254,932 of record NZ_AP043943.1, read on the forward strand.
TGACTGCTGTATTCGGATAGCTTATCTGTTGATTTCACCTGAGGCGGATATAGAGAATAATGGTCTCCCCATCCTGTTAAACCAATATAAATCATCCTCAAACCCTCCATATTTTCCATCATAGCACAGAAGAAGACAGATTTGGAAAGAGGAGGGTATTGCCCTCATAGCCGTCATGTTCATCATAATGTGGGGTGATTGAGTGGGTAACTTCTCTAGTTCCACCGCCCAATCATGTCATTTTCTCCGAATTATTAGTTGTAGATTTGGGTCGTCTTCTGCTTGCCCGTCCTTTATAATTAACAGCTATAATTCCTACCGCTACCAGTGTCAGCGCACCTACAATAAATAAATTCAACTTTTCACCAGGTATAAACATTGCTGATAAAATTGCTCCTGAGACCGGGGTGATAAATTTAAACATACTTATTTCGCCGGCTTTGTTATATTTCAAAATGGAATACCATAAAGCGAACGCGGCAGCTGAAAGCAGAGCTGAATAAATGAATAAAGCCCAACCAAAAGGTGTAAATGTGATCGCATCCTCACTCATACGGGGTATCCCGACCACTAGCAACATTCCGGCTCCAATCGTTAATTGCCAACCCGTCAAGGCAAATGGATGAATCCCTACAGCCAATTCTTTTGCCATGATTGTACCAATCGCGCTCGTTAAAGCTGCCAGGATCATGTATCCTTCACCTGTAAATTGAAAGCTCAGCTGGAGTTCCTGTCCCCAGTTGGCGACAATCACACCACCGAAACCAGCTATCAGGCCAATTGCCTTTTTCCAATTCAAGCGATCATTACGGTAGAAAAAATGTGCCAAAATGACCACAAAAAAAGTTCCGCTTGATACGAGAATCGCACCCTGCATGCCTGAGACCTTTGCAAGGCCATTATAAAAAAAGTAATATTGCAATGCTGTCTGTATAAGGCCAAACAACATCAGAAACATAAGCTGACGAGGAGTTACCATTAACTGTTTTTTATTAACAAAAAACAAACCAACAAGTAAAATCACTCCAGCCAGCAAGAAGCGCCACCCGGCAAATACCACTTTGGCAATCGTGTCATCCGGTGCCATCTGCAACTCCTCATAGCTGATTTTTAAAACAGGAAAAGCACTCCCCCATAATATTGAACAAAAAATGGCGATGCTGGCCACAACCCATTTCTTTTTTAAAATGTGATCCATCTATGTCATCTCCTACGCTGTTTTCACACATAATCTTATCTATTATAGCGTAGAAGGACGAAGTGGGTCATCTGTTTCAGCTCGGATGGAACTCTCTCATCTCAACGCCAAGCCTTTGAGCGAATGCCAAAGTCCGCACTTATGCAGATAGGAACGTTTTATACTTTCCTATCTGCCCAGAAAAGGAATTTACCCCACCAGGCAAATTCCTTTCCCTTCTTTCTACTATTGTGCAATACCAGCACTTGAGAAGATAACATATATGATAACCATTACGGCAATTGCAGCGAAGCCGACTGGGTAGAGAAGCTTCCATGGTGTTAAGTCAACCGCTTTTTTATCTTCCAGAGTGAAAGCCGTGTCACGCGGTTTGAATTTGCCGATAATCAGCATCAATACGGAACATATAACAAATAAAATGGCCAGGATATGCAAGTAGTGCACACCAGTATCCCAGAACAGCTGGGTAATCGCATAAACTGTAATAAACAGTCCAAGCGCAATTTTTGCGGCAATGGCCGGTACACGTTTTGTCAAATAACCGATAATTAGAATGGTAAATATTGGAACATTATAGAAACCGTTCACCATTTGGAAATATTGGAAAAACCCTTGTGGCATCAAATCAATCAATGGCGCCATACACATTGCGAAAATGGCGATTATTGTACCAAATACTTTACCATGACGTATAAGTACATGGTCAGAAATTTTCGGTTTTACATATGGCTTGTAAACATTCAACATGAACAGGGTGACAGTTGAGTTTAAACCTGAGTTAAAGGATGACAAAATTGCTCCAAACAACACTGCAGCAAAGAAGCCGACTAGCGGCAATGGCAGCACATGGTTGACAAGTGCACTATAGGCGTTGATAGGATCCAGATCATCGCCAAGTAAATTAAATGCGATAATTCCAGGTAAAATCAAAATAGCTGGTCCAAGTATTTTTAGAAATGCTGCAATCAATAAACCCTTTTGGCCTTCTTTTAAGTTTTTCGCAGCAATCGCACGCTGCATAATATGCTGGGCAGTTCCCCAGTAGAATAAATTCACCAAAAGCAAACCGGTAAACATCGTAGAAAATGGAAGGGGTTCTTTCTCCTTGCCTACTGCATTTAATTTTTCGGGTGTATTCTCCATAATTGTCTGGAATCCAGCGATTGGTGAGCCATCTCCTAAAAAAGCAAGTCCCAGTACAGGGATAAGCAGGCCACCGATTAATAAACCGATTCCATTTATTGTGTCGGAAACAGCAACTGCTTTTAGTCCACCAAAAATAGCATAGATTGATCCGATAATTCCGATGATCCAAACGGTAAGCCATAATGCAGCCGTATCGCCTACTCCAAACATCCCCTGGACATCAAACATCTCGCGTAATGCCACTGCACCAGTGTATAAAATCGGTGGCATCAGGTTAAGAACATAACCAAATAAAAACAGAATGGTTACAAAAAGTTTCACACCAGGATCGAATCGTTCTTCCAAGAAATCCGGAATGGTTCTGATCCCGCCTTTTAAATAGCGTGGAAGCAGGTAAAACGCTACCAAAACAAGTGCTAAAGCAGAACCAACTTCCCAACCCATGGAGGCAATGCTGAATTCATAGCCTTCCGCGTTTAATCCAACTAGCTGTTCTGTCGACAGGTTGGTAAGCATTAACGAACCGCCGATAACCCAGCCTGTTAAGCTGCGTCCACCAAGAAAGTAGCCATCAGAAGTGGTAAGATCTTCCTTGCGGGTTTTAACATAGGAGATAATTGCAACTAATGCTGTAAAAAATACAAATGATGCTATTGTTATAAATGTCATTGATGAATACCCCTTTTCTTATGCCTTTCTGATTTGTATACGAATCTGTCATTCTATTAATCCGCTTACAAAATACATACTGAATTTGTTTCTTTGTAAAATAGCAATTCTACTTCCTTGTGTGATATGTACTCCTTTTCTTAAACTTAATTAAATTAATTAACTTTTAATATCCTATCATTCAGTATGACAACAGTCAATCTACTTTTTCAAAACTCAGCAAACCATGGGTACATTCTACAAATATTCAAAGACCCTCCCATATCTCAGCTGCTGATAAGATGAATTATAATACCTTAGATTTCTAACTGTTTTAAAAAGCGTTATAGAAGAGTTATAGAAAAATTATTTCCTCACCGATTCTTATTGAAATTACCTGAAATTCATAGTATCATCAAATTAATTAAATTAATTAATTAAGTATAGATTGTTTACTTTAATCGTATTGTTTTTTAGAGAGGGGTTCATTTATGACCAACACAAATCTTATCAGCAACTTCCAATCTACTTTCCAAACAATAGAAACGCCTGCGTGTTTCTTTGCCCCTGGGAGAATTAATCTAATCGGGGAGCATACAGACTATAATGGCGGACATGTCTTCCCTGCTGCTATTTCGTTTGGGACCTATGCCGTAGCAAGGAAGCGGGATGACCAGCGGCTGCGGTTTTATTCACTTAATTTTTCCGAGAAAGGTATAATAGAATGCGATCTTAACAACCTGGATTATGATGATAAGCATGACTGGGCGAACTATCCGAAAGGTGTAATCAAGCTGCTGCAGGAACAGGGGCATGTGATTGATACCGGAATGGATATCTTATTCTATGGAAATATCCCGAATGGCGCGGGCCTCTCGTCTTCTGCATCCATTGAAATGGTGACAGGTGTTTTACTTGAAGAACTTTTCGGACTTACCATTGACCGAATTGCGTTGATTCAGCTTGGCCAGCAGGTGGAAAATAACTATATTGGTGTAAACAGTGGGATAATGGATCAGTTTGCTATTGGTATGGGGAAAAAAGATCATGCGATACTGTTGAACTGCCAAACACTAAATCACCGCTATGCCCCGATAAAGCTCGAAGAACATGTCATTATCATTATCAATACAAACAAGCAGCGGACACTAGCAGGTTCGAAATACAATGAACGCCGCGAGCAGTGTGAAGCAGCACTTGCAGACTTGCAGACAAAGCTTGATATCAAAAGTCTTGGCACCCTAACCAATGAACAGTTTGAGGAGCACAAACATCTGATTAATGATGAAGTGAACCGGAAGCGCGCGCGCCATGCAGTGACGGAAAACAGCCGTACATTAGAAGCGCTTGAACAGCTGCAGCAGGGAAACCTGAATGAATTCGGGCGGTTGATGAACGCCTCCCACCAGTCACTGAAAGAAGATTATGAGGTGACTGGAAAGGAGCTTGATACACTAGTCGAAGCCGTCTGGCAGCAGGAAGGTGTTGTTGGTGCGCGGATGACGGGTGCAGGATTTGGTGGATGTGCGATAGCAATAGTGGAAAAAGAGAAGCAAGCAGAATTCCCTGAAAAAGTGAATACCATATACCGGCGTATAGTTGGCTATGATGCCACATTTTACCCTGCAGCGATTGCCGATGGTGCGAAACAGCTTAACAAATAGACAATCTCTTAGAAAGAAAGGAGCTTTTTATGAGCATTTTAGTATTGGGAGGAGCAGGCTATATTGGCTCCCATGCCGTTTATCAATTAAAGGAACAGGGACATGATGTTGTTGTTGTCGATAACCTGGAAACAGGACATCTTCAAGCCGTTCATCCAGAATCCACTTTCTATCAAGGAGACATCCGATCGATTGACTTTTTACATGATGTCTTTAAAAAAGAAACCATTGAGGCGGTCATCCATTTTGCTGCAAATTCCCTTGTTGGCGAGTCCATGGAAAAACCGCTCAAGTATTTTGACAACAACGTCTATGGAACGCAGATACTGTTGAAGGCAATGGTAGAACATGACGTGAAGCATATCGTATTTTCTTCCACCGCTGCAACCTATGGCGAGCCGGAAAGGGTGCCAATCACGGAAACAATGCCGACAAGGCCGACGAATGCTTATGGAGAAACAAAGCTGACGATGGAAAAGCTGATGAAATGGACGGCTGCAGCACATGGAATCACCTATGTTTCCTTGCGCTATTTTAATGTCGCAGGCGCAAGGGAATCTGCGGTAATTGGCGAAGACCACCGCCCGGAGACCCATCTTGTGCCGATTATTTTACAGGCAGCACTCGGACAACGCGAGCATATTACCATTTTCGGAGAAGATTATGACACAGCGGATGGCACGTGCGTCCGGGATTATGTTCATGTTGATGATTTAATCGGTGCTCACCTGCTCGCTGTGGATTATTTAAAAAATGGCGGAGCGAGCGAAACTTTCAATCTTGGCAGCAGTCAGGGCTTTTCCGTCAAAGAAATGATTGATGCAGCACGAGCGGTGACTGGTAAGGAAATTCCGGCAGTTAGCGGACCGCGTCGTGCAGGTGATCCAAGTACCCTTGTCGCAAGCTCGGAAAAAGCGAAAAAAATCCTTGGCTGGAATCCTCAGCGTACCTCTATCGCAAAAATTATGGAAGATGCCTGGAGATGGCATTCCACCTATCCAAACGGCTATGAAACGGATGTGAAGTCATGATTTATGCAACTATCTCAAGTTTAATAGAAAAAGCAATAGATGCAGAGCTTATTAAGGAGAACGACCGCATTTATGTACGGAATCAGATAATGGCCCAGCTTGGTTTAATTTCTTTTCCAGCAGGGTTGCACCAACAAGTCGATGGATCGATTCCCGATCTTATGGAAGCAATTATTGATTGGGCTGTGACTGAGCATGTGATTGAAGATGTTTTGGACGACAAAGAAATATTGTCTGCAAATATAATGAACTGCTTTGTCGCAAGACCCTCTGTCGTGCAGGGAACTTTTGACGAAAAATACAAGCAATCACCTGAGGCTGCAACCGATTATTTTTATGATCTAAGCAAAAACAGTAATTATATTCAGATGAATCGAATCCGTAAAAATATCCATTTTCAGGCAGGCAGTGCCTACGGATCTCTTGATATTACAATTAATTTGTCAAAACCGGAAAAGGATCCTGAACAAATTCGACGGGAACGGGAAACGAAGCAGGCAGTGAACTACCCAAAATGCCTACTCTGTGTAGAGAACGAAGGATATAATGGACGGACTGGACACCCGGCACGTGCCAATCATCGGGTGATCAACGTGCCACTGCTTGGTGAAAACTGGTATCTGCAATACTCACCGTATGTGTATTACAACGAACACAGTATTTTACTAGCAGAAGAACATCGTGACATGAAAATTGACAAGGCTGCGTTTGAACGTTTGCTTACTTTCACGGAAAAATTCCCGCATTACTTTATCGGTTCGAATGCTGATTTGCCAATTGTTGGAGGCTCTATTTTAAGTCATGATCACTATCAGGCAGGCCATTATGAATTTGCCATGAAAAATGCGGAGCATGTACATGATTTTGAACTGAAAGGATATCCAGAGGTGTCAGCATCTACGTTGAAATGGCCGTTATCTGTGATCCGCCTGCAAGGAGATAACCCAAAGCTGTTGGCAGACGCTGGCGATCATATTTTAGCCGTATGGAAGAAATATTCTGATGAAAAAGCGGACATCCTTGCATTTACAGGGGGCACACCGCATAATACGATCACTCCGATTGCGCGCAGATGTGGTGAACGATATGAACTGGATCTGGTGCTACGGAATAACCGTACCACCGAGGAACATCCGATGGGGATTTTCCATCCACATGCCGATGTCCACCATATCAAAAAGGAAAACATCGGTCTAATCGAAGTACTGGGGCTCGCTGTACTTCCGGCAAGGTTGGAGAATGAGCTTAGAGAACTGAAGAAATTTTTACTGGATCAGTCAAGTGAAGTAGCAGAATACCACCAGGAATGGGCGGCAACATTGAAGGATAAATATGGTGTAGTCAATAACCCTGCTGAAGTGGATGAAATTGTTGAAAAGGAACTCGGAAAAAAATTTGCAAGAGTTTTGGAAGATGCCGGCGTATTCAAACAAACAGACGCTGGATTGGCTGCCTTCCAGCGATTTATTTCAGCAGTGAATGGATAATATGGTAAACTTGGATTCAGCTGGTCAGACAAAAATAAAGTTTGGGTTCGGGACTGCGATTACTCGTCCCACCAAGAAGACTTGGGACTGCGATTACTCGTCCCATCAAAAAGACTTGGGACTGCGATTACTCGTCCCACCAAAAAGACTTGTTGCTCTTGATTTAAGTCACGTAATAGTTGCACCTTTGTGAGGGTTCATAGATATGGAGGGAAACATATGACAAAAAAACTTATCTTAGCGTCATCATCACCACGAAGACAGGAGCTCTTAAGTCAGGTAAAAATTCCTTTTACCATTCGAAAACCACAAACCGATGAATCACTGATCAATACAAATGATCCACTGGAAAAGGTAAAACAACTAGCCTTACTGAAAGGCAGGAATGTTCCCATTGAACAGGAGGATGAAGTGATTTTATCTGCGGATACCATCGTTTCTTACAATCAACATATTTACGAAAAACCTGAGAACAAAGAAGATGCTTATCAAATGATCAAGAAGTTAAGTGGGGCCGTGCATGAGGTATTTACCGGTGTAATGATACGCTCATCCGATAATGAACGTGTATTTGTTGAACAAACAAAGGTAGAATTTTGGCCTTTAACAGAAGAAGAAATTGATTGGTATGTATCCACGAATGAACCGTACGATAAAGCGGGTGCCTATGGAATTCAAAGTATTGGAGCTATGTTTGTGAAACAAATTATTGGGGATTACTACAATGTCGTTGGCTTGCCTGTTTCCAGTGTAGTCAGGGAACTTAAGGGATTTTCTATCTATCCGGAGCATACAAATTAACTTAACTCCCCGACCGAAAATGCAGGTGAACCTTGGTGTAATTAGATAAGCCCACCATCCATTGCTATAGTTGACTTTTGATTACTCTTTTTGAAGGCATAAGTTACACCCTGCCTGCTTTTTGGTTCAGTCTCTCCTTCTCTTCCAATAATAAATGGCCAGTTGTGTCCGATCACGGATTTCCAGTTTATCTAAAATAACAGATAGCATATTTCTAATAGTTCCGACACTTAGGAAGAGCTGTTCAGCTATTTCTTTATTCGAAAGCCCTTGTGCTATTAGATCAACAATATCGGCTTCTCGTTCTGTTAAACCTTTCAATAATTCGTTGTCTGGTTCCATAATTGTTTTTAATACATCTGCATCCAAAACCGTTGACCCTGCTTTTAATGCCCTTATTTGCTGGGCCATATTTTCAATGGATGACGATTTTAATAAATACCCCTCTGCCCCAGCTTTTAATGCCAGCCTAATATTTTTCTCATCCTGAAATGTAGTTAACATGAGAATTTGAGTAGTTGGCCACTGTTCTTTTATTCGCTTTGTACTTTCAATCCCATCCATTACCGGCATTTGAATATCCATTAAAATAACATCCGGATGATTGTGGCAAAAATCGATTGCTTCCTGACCATTGCCCGCTACACCGATTACATCGAAATCCTTTTCTTTGCCAAGCAATAGCTCCAAGCTCCGGCAAACCAGTGGATCATCATCCACGATTAGTAGTTTCATCTGTTACCTCCTTATCTAAAGGAATTACGCAAACAAGGAAAAAACCATTTTTCCTGCCGGTGGATAAGCTTCCACCTAAAGACCTGGCCCGTATTTGCAAGCTTCTTAAACCGCCACCTGCCTGATGACTCTTTACCGTTGTCCCATTATCCTGAATGAACAGACGTACAATAGATTCTGTTACCTGCAGATCTACCCCAACTTTTGTAGCATTGCTGTGTCTGGCAACATTGGTTAAACCCTCTTTTAAACAGGACTCTAACAGTCCCCATATATGAGCCGGTACCAGTAACATATTACCTGATTTTTGAAACTGGATCTCCATCAGTTGAAAATTTTGCACAATGTATTCCAGGCTTTCAACACCAATCAATGTAGTTGGAGTCATATTATGAACGGTCTCTCTTAAATCTTTCGTACTGCGCTCCAATCGCTGTTTGACTTCCTCGAGAAGTTTCTCCGCTTCTTTTGTATCCTGGACATACGCATGGGCTTGTAGTGCTAGCACTGCACCAGTCAAATCATGCCCTAAATGATCGTGAAGCTCTCTGGATATCCGGTATCTTTCCATCAGTTCTGCATGATGTGATGCATTTTTATTAGCTTCCAATAAATCTGCTTTCATCTGCTCCAGCTCATACCTGGATTTTCGTTGTTCATCCGTTTCCAGCCTAAACTTCTGCTGATTCTTTAACATGAAGTACGAAAAGGCTCCAAAAAAGTAGGCCTGGAGAAAATACCAATAAATAAGGTTTGATGATGTGGATAAGAAAAACACACCCAGAAAAAGCAAAACAGATAGCAGCCATTTCCCTTTTAATACAAGCTCGAATAGCGGCAGCGCCAGTCCAAAGTAACTAATATCGGAATAAGGAAAATATAAAAAGCAAAAGAATAGATCAAACAAAACCGTCCAGACAGGCAAAGAAAAACGCCAGCGTAAACTCACCATCATTAACAGTAGAAGGATCAGGACGAATGTATGGATGGTGGAATCCGCAATTACCCATAAATGAATAAGCAAAACGATATTCAGAAAACGCCATACATTTATATATAACATCGGTTCTTTCATTACATTCACCCTAATCTATCTAGTAAACGCTAGTTAATTTTTCTTACACTGCCAATGATCATAAAAACGATTGTATATAGCCATAATACGCCATTAATTAGCAGAAATTCAGAAACACTTTCTCCAAAAACGATCCAATCAAGCCCTTCGACAAGCCAGTACGTAGGAAATATAACAGCAATCCGCTTTAACAGATCAGGAAACATTTCCAATGGAACAATGATGCCGCTCACTAAAACAACCAAGATGATAAGTGACATATAAATTAGAAATGATGTATCCTTATTACGATAAATGGAAATCCATGCTAACGCAATAGCTAATGAAGTAAAGCTGAAAGAAACATATAAAAGTAATAGCCAGCCTGGTTGATAAAGTTCATGCCCAAAAAGCACGCCACCATAAACAACAATAATACATTGAAGTATTAAAATGAAAACATAAGCTAAAAGGTTTTGACTTAAATATTGAAAATGGGTAACCGGTGCTACCGCCAACCGTTTAACTACTCCTTTTGAACGATCCTCAAGCATAATGGTTGCTAAACGGATACCGACAAATAAAAGCAATATTCCAAAATACTGGTAACCATAAGGAAGAAATGGCCAATATTCTCCTTCAGGGAAAAAAATACACGCGACGGGAAAAAGCATGAGGAAAGCAATATTTGTTTTGTTACTGAAGCTTCTTTTTAAAGCAAAATGAAAAATTGTCATATTATTTTCCTCCTTCCCATAACAAGCATTAGAATAAAGAGAATGACCGTCGCAATCAGGAGAATATTAGCTGGAAACCACGCTTCTGCCACGTTAGCGTTCTTCATCTCATAAATCGCTTCTATCGATAAAGTTAGTGGATTTACATAAGTATTGACAAAGTCAAAAACTGCGGTTTCCGGCATCGGGAAAAATAACCCCGCCAAAACAACAAAACCAACCCCATACACTTCACTTAACCGTTCTGCAACCTTAAAGTTTTTCACGGAGAATGTGAAGATCAAGCAAACAACACTGGATAAAATCGCCATTAGGGAAATGATATAAATCGCCCATAGCCAGTTTCCCCAGGTGACCCCCAAAACAAATTGCGAAAAGGCCATGAGAATAATACCCAGTAAAATGGAAAATATGATCCCACACATCATAATGGAAAAAGCATACATGGTTTGATTAAAGGGCAAAGAATAAATTCTTTTTTTGTTTTCCGTAAAGAAATCAATATAAATATAATTCATTACAACCGAACCACCAAATAACTGAAAGACAAGCACCATCGTAATTGCATTTTCATTTATATAAGGTTCTCCTGCGTCTGTTTCAGCACCTGAAAGAATGAAAGAAAAAACGGAAAGTAGAATAATGGGCACTACAAGCAGCAGGATTAAAACAATATAGTTTCTGAGCATTCTTAATGCCGTAAATTTGATCGTTGAAAGAACCCTCATTATTCTCCCCCCTGATCCCTAAGCTGCTTCCCAGTTAACGTCAGAAAAACATCCTCTAAATCTGGCTTATCTGATTGGATTCCAATTACTCCAGCGTGCTCCTTCACAAGTGAGATGATTCGATCTAGATTACCAGAATTAAAGGCAGAAATTACAGTTATCTGACTTCCTGATACCATAACCTTTTTCACTCCGGTGATTTTTTCCAGGCGGTTTACTGGAACGCTGTCAGAATTGGTCACATCGATTTTTACTTTTTCTTCGTGTTGAATCGTTTGAATCAATTCATCTACTGTGCCTTCTTTTATAATCTGCCCCTGATCCATAATCACCACTCTGGAAGCAATTGCTTGAACCTCCTCCATATAGTGGGTGGTATATAATATTGTCGTACCATTCTCCCTTAACTTTCTCACCGCTTCTAAAATATAATTTCTTGATTGTGGATCAATACCGACAGTTGGTTCATCCATAATTAAAAACGTTGGCCTGTGTGTCAATGCACACGCAATATTTAATCTTCGCTTCATACCACCGGAAAATTTGGCCGGTGTCTGTTTGGATTTATCTCCCAAACCGACAAATCGCAATGCTTCTTCCACTCGAATCTTCTTATCTTCTCCTTTTAGACCATAGACACCTGCAAAGAATTGTAAGTTTTCCTTTGCCGTCAACTCTTCAAATATTGTGATCTCTTGAGTAACAAGCCCTATTTTTCCTTTATTCTGATTGGAGAAGGGATTTTTGGATTGACCGAATATACTAACCTCTCCGCGCTCAAAAGGCGTCATTCCAATCAATGTCTGAATTAATGTCGTTTTGCCTGCCCCGTTTGGACCAAGCAAACCAATAATTTCCCCTTCTTGTATATTCAGGTCTATATAGTCCAGCACAACATTTGACCCGTATCGTTTTACAACATTTCGCATAGAAGCAATCGTCATATTTTACATCCTTTCTTTTATTATGTTTTAAGTATGATAATTTTCATGTCCTTTGAATAGTTACATTTGTCATTGAATATTAGAACGCTGCTATGCCATCCAATGAGAGTAGGTTTGTTAGCAAAGTCTGTATTCTTATCGTTTGTTGTTTTGTCATAAAAAATATAAACTGTCTATATAGTCTGAAATTCGCCCCGAATATGACCGAATAATGAGGTGTTAACGATGCAGGAACTCCAGTTTGAAGAAAAGTGGGAGCAGGCGCTTCCTGACAAGGATAGAGAAAAGATTATAAAAGTTTTTGAAGAAACAAAGAGACAGGTAACAGATGAAGTTACTTACATCCCTCTATGGAACGCGACCAATTATCTTGGGGATCTATTAATCAGTGTCCTTGTCCAAAATGGGACCGATGAAACGATTAAATTTGAAAATAAAACCCTGACCTTTAACCAGCATAACCAAACAATTGCCAGCAATGTATTTACAATTCCAAGATTAGAGATTCCCGCAAAAACAAGTGTCCCATGGGCGTTTATTTTTCCAAAAGATAAAATGGAAACAGCTGCAAATATGGACATCCCGGGTAAAATCGAAGCACCATTATAATGCAATTGCTTCTAAATCAACTAAGATTTTATTTAATTTTTTCAATTTTCGTATTGACATACTGTTTAAATATCTGTATCTTTAACATTAATAATTAAATAAGTAACACATTCTTATCCAGAGAGGTGGAGGGACTGGCCCTTTGAAGCCTCGGCAGCGGACTAATTATAAGTACTGTGCCAATTCCAGCAGAATTTACTTGAAGATAAGAAGAGCGAACATTTCGTAACCACAAGCCTCTTCTTATAAAGAAGGGGATTTTTTAATTGCAGAAACGCTTTCGATTATCTTCACAAATATTTTTGGGAAAGAGGGAGATTAAATGACAAAGACAACAGTAAAAGCACCATTTCGAGCAGATCATGTAGGAAGTCTATTACGACCGGAACGCATCCACCAGGCACGTAAAGACAGAGAGACAGGAGTCATTTCAACAGAAGAACTGTACCAAATTGAAACAGAAGAAATTAAAAAAATTGTTGATAAGCAGATTGAAGTTGGTTTGAGTGCCGTGACAGACGGAGAATTCCGTCGCCGTTTCTGGCACACAGACTTCCTAGAGGAACTAAGTGGTGTGGAAGGATATGTACCGGAGCACGGATTTAATTTCGTTGGTGTGGAAACAGAAAAATATGATGTTCGTATTAGCGGAAAAGTATCCTTTAATGAGAACCATCCACATATTCAACAGTTCAAGGATTTTAAAGAAATCGTTGGTGATCGTGCCATTGCAAAACAAACCATTCCAAGTCCGAACCAGCTCTTTAATGCAGGTATTCCAAATTTTGAAATCTATCCCGACATTGAAGACTTTGCAGGAGACGTTGTCCAGGCGTATCGTGATGCTATCAAAGCTTTCTATGATGCAGGTTGCCGTTATCTTCAGCTTGATGATGTATATATTGCAGGTCTCTCTGCACCGGACATCCCTTTTGCAGACACCGAATTATCACGTGAGGAACGTATTGATTTAGCGATACGCGTGTTAAATGGAGTATTGGAAGGACAGCCGGAAGATTTAACGATTACAACACATCTATGCCGTGGAAACTATCAGTCTGCATGGGCGTTTGAGGGCAGCTACGCAAAAATCGCACCTACCTTCTTTGCCAAAGAAAAAGTGGACGGGTTCTTCCTGGAATACGATGATGATCGTTCTGGAAGCTTTGAACCGTTGAAACATATCCCAGACGGCGGACCACGTGTAGTTCTTGGTGTGTATACATCCAAGTCCGGTGAACTGGAGGATAAAGCAGTCATTCAGTCTCGTATTGAAGAAGCATCTAAATATGTGCCGCTTGAACAGCTATGCATCAGTCCACAATGTGGCTTTGCATCGACTCACCACGGGAATAAATTAACAGAAGATGAACAGTGGGCAAAATTAAAATATATTGTCGACACAGCAAAAGAAATATGGAAGTAATTTCCCTTTCCCCTTCTGTCTAAAGGACATGGGGGGCATCTTATGGATAAACTGGTTTTAGACTTCCTCATTTTTAGCCCAACCATCCGTAAAGTGATACAATGAGAATGTGGGAGTTTCTTCTGCCTTGTAGAAAAAAATCTGACGACTGAAAAGGAGTGGAGTAAATGCAGGAAAATCAATTAGAAAAAATCAAGAACGGAAAAGGATTTATCGCAGCACTGGACCAAAGTGGCGGTAGTACTCCAAAAGCATTAGCGAGTTACGGTGTTTCTGAAAATGATTATTCAAATGAAACGGAAATGTTCGATCTTGTACATGCAATGCGTACACGAATCATTACCTCACCTGCTTTTGATCCTGAGCATATTCTTGGAGCCATTTTATTTGAGCAAACAATGGATCGTGAAATCGAAGGCAAATACACTGGTGACTATCTGGCTGAAGAAAAAGGTGTTGTACCATTTTTAAAAGTCGACAAAGGATTGGCTGACATCTCCAACGGCGTACAGAAAATGAAACCAATTGATAACTTGAAGGAAACACTAAACCGCGCGAACGAACGCCATATTTTTGGTACAAAAATGCGCTCAGTCATTAAAGAAGCAAATACTGGGGGAATTAAAGAAGTCGTTGACCAGCAATTTGAGATAGGAAACCAAATTATTGAAGCCGGGCTTGTACCAATTATAGAGCCGGAAGTAGATATCCATAGTAAAGACAAAGAACAATCCGAAGAAATATTAAAAGATGAGATATTGAAGCATTTGAATAATTTAAATGCAGACCAGAATGTCATGCTGAAATTATCAATCCCAACAACTCCAAATGCGTATAAAGAATTAATCGATCATCCACGTGTTGTACGAGTTGTTGCACTTTCAGGCGGTTATTCCCTGGAAGAAGCAAATGAAAAATTAAAAGAAAATGATGGATTAATCGCCAGCTTCTCAAGAGCGTTAAGCGCAAACCTGAATGTCAATCAGTCTGATGAAGAATTCAATGCAACGTTAAAAGAAGCAGTTGAATCCATCTATGATGCATCTGTTAATAAAAATTAATCACATAGAAAGAGGGACTTGGCATTGAATTGAAAGGCCAAGTCCCTTTTTTTCTGCATCTCCCTAATCCATATTTCTTAATTCCTGTCTCTCATCCAGTCCTCGCTCCCGTACCTCCTGTCTGATATCCAGGCCTTTTTCGCGAGCTTCCTGGCGCATGTCGAGAAATTCACTCCGGATATGCTGACGCATGTTCAAAGCACGGTCGGAAAGGAGGCTTCGGATTTCTATCGCATCCACGTCTTCCATAATCTCTTCCATATACCGTGTCAGGTCCTTCTGCCTGCTTTCTTCCTCATTGTTCAAATCGACCGCCTCCGTGGAGTATTCATTGGAGAGGTCTACATATTCACTGACCTGTTCATAGTTGGTCGAAACATTTTCACTGACCCAGTCATACCATTCATCGATAAGAGCACTCCGTTCTTCCTCGAAGGTCCTGCTGCAGCGATTGCTTCCAGAGCCTCCCGTTCAGCTTCCTCAATGTCAAAACCAATGATATTGACAATGGCGCCAATATCAGAGGACTGCATCGCCTCTGCCTCGGCGACTGGATCACCTCCGCAGGTTTCCTTTCCGTCACTCACTACGTAAACGACATTCTGAACATCATCACCTTTAAGGTTTTCCAAGTCTGCCGCTGCTTCTTCCATAGCCAGCCCAAGCGGTGTATAGCCGGTCGGAGAAAACGCCTGCAATGCCTCGGTGAAATTTTCCTCTTTGTATTCCCCTAGAGAATACACTTCTTCAGTAGTAGAACAGGATTTTTCTTTCCCGTCCAGCTGGTTGGTTCCAGCATGACCGTATACACGCAGTGATACATTAGCATGTTCGGGGAGGTTTCCTGCAAAGTCGGCAATGGCGTCTTTGGCCAGATCCATTTTCACCCCGCCATCCACCTGTCCCGCCATACTTCCACTAGCGTCCAGAAGAATTTGTACATTCATATCCGGTATGTATGCTGCTTCTTCATCTCCTGGTTCCCCGTCAGGCGCAGCTGTGATTTTTTCAAATTCAACATCCACCGTGTCGAGGGTCCCCTGATATTCACGGTAGTCACCTGCAGTCAGTCCAACAATACCGTGGAAATATTCTTCCGGTTCCAGTCCCTCCGGCCACTGATCGATCTCAGCTTTTACTGCTTCTTCATTGAAATTCTCTCCACCATATTCACCTGGCCCTGCATTCATCCAGGCGATGGTATCGTCGGATTCAATTTCAAATTGGTCATATCCCAAAGAATCCACTGGTTCCGGTTCAATTTCCGATTCCTCTTCAGTATCTTGTTCAGTTACCTCTTCCCCGTCAGCGGAGCTTACTTCCGATTCCGATGAGGTTCCGTCACTTTCACTACATCCAGCCAATAAAATAAAACTAAATAATACGATGGCATATACGATTTTCTTCATTTCCTTGCACACAGGAAAAATGATTCTGTGTACGTCCCTCCTTTGCCTTGATATTTTTTATTTCTAAAAATTATTTTACCAGTAATCACGCAATGTTCAACCGGCTTAGTTAATATTCCTCATGACTATACATGGGGATATTTGACGCCTACATCAAATCAACCATATTTTCTTCCACTTTCCTAGACTGAAAATGGAAGGTGAATCTTTGGTGAAATTTGCAGCCTGCAATCCATTTCTGTAGTTGACTTTTTGATGAACCCTTGCATTTTTGGTACTATCCTAAAATATTTTTATCTGATAACCCTTCTATTGGTTGATCCCTTCTGCTTTTCCCTTTAAAGTTGATTTGCTTATATTGTATAAATTTTTCTAATAAAATAAATCAACCTTGTACATAATAACGGATGTATACTTAACTACTGGAGGTTCGTAATGAGTGAAAAGAAAATAAATCTAACATCCGCTGAGATTGGTACGCTTTGGACTGGATATATGAATGATAGTATGTCGAAATGTATCTTAAGTTTTATGTTGAAATATATTGAAGACCCAGATATAAAACCTGTTGTACAGTATGCTTATGATATTTCTTCCAATCATCTGCAACAGTTACACGGTATTTTTCAAATTGAAAATTATGCCGTTCCAAACGGATTTACCGAACAAGATGTAAATATGAATGCTCCATGGCTCTTTTCTGACATGTTTTGTTTAACCTATGTGAACCATATGGCGAAAGTAGGAATGCTAACGTACAGTGGTGCTGTCTCTATGAGTGCCAGAGAAGATATACGAGATTACTTTACACAGGGTTTAACGGAAACAGCTACACTTTTTAACCGTTCAAGCGAAGTTGCCCTTTCAAAAGGAATAAATACTAGACATCCTTATATTGAAGTTCCTAAAGAAACGGATTACGTAGATAGTAAAAAATATTTGAGTGGCTTAAATCCTTTCAGTGATAAACGACCATTAAGTGCCATTGAAATTTCCCATTTGTATCAAAATGTAGCAACAAACTCGGTAGGTGTGAAATTGTGCTTATCTTTTGCTCAAACATCACCATCTAAAGAAGTACAAGATTTTATGCTAAGGGGAAAAGAGATCTCTCAGAAACATATAAAGGTTCTTGTTGATACACTCATGAAAGATGATATTGAATCTCCACAATTACCTGATGTAGGTGTAAGTAACTCAACAACTCAAGCATTTTCCGACAAGTTAGTGATGTTTCATATGACACTTATCACGTCCGCTGGAATAGGGAATTATGCCACTGCTGCGGCTACCAGTCAACGGAGTGACTTAATGGTTAATTATGAACGGTTATCCTTGGAAGTTTCCCGATTAGCCAAAAGTGGAGCTGATATTATGATTAAACACAATTGGCTGGAACAACCACCAGGGATTAAAGATCGGATAAAATTAGCAAAGAACAAAGAAGATAACTGAACCTAACGAACTGCACCCCAATTG
The DNA here is from genome assembly GCF_055380755.1 of Virgibacillus ainsalahensis. Lineage (NCBI taxonomy): Bacteria > Bacillati > Bacillota > Bacilli > Caryophanales > Bacillaceae > Virgibacillus > Virgibacillus ainsalahensis. The sequence continues at coordinate 3,273,089 of NZ_AP043943.1, forward strand.
TTAGATATTAATAACAATTGGGGTGCAGTTTTTTCTATCTGGCCATATACAAAAACAAAAGTGTTTTCTTCATAAAATGCATATTTTGTACATAAGCTTGAAACTAAACATAAGTGTATAGTATTATCAAATCATAAATTAAACACATTTGTTCAATTTGAGGACCGGTGATATCATATGCCAAAGGTAAGTGAATCTTATAAAGCTGAAAAGAAGAAAATGATCGTACAGGCTTCTAAAAATGTATTTGAAACGAAGGGATATCACAACGTCAGCATGAAAGATATCATTCAGGCAGCCAACGTTTCCCGGGCTACAATCTATTCTTATTTTAAAAATGTAGAAGATATATTTTTAGCTGTACTAGATGAGGTTGATCATCATGAGCCATCTATTCAAAGTAACCATAATGGATTATTAATAGAGCACTTAAATACATGGCTTGAAGAATATATTGTTCCCCAATTATCCAGTCAATCTCTAGTTCGCGCACGATCAGAATATTTTTATGTTGTAGACACCCCTGATTTTTACAGCAATAGATATATCAAATTAAAACAAGGAATCAAATTAATGATTCATCAAAGTACGGATCACATTCATTCTGAATTCGAGAATACCATTGCCAGTTATATCATTTCCTTTGTAGATGGATTATTGGTTAATGCTTCCCAACTTCATCATGAAGATTCTTTCGATGCAACAGAACAAATAAAGCTTTTCTTAATATCTTTAGATCTATATATCAAAAAATTACAATAGTATAGGAGGTATGTTAAATGACTGCAGACAAAGTGATCGATAAGATTAATGATAAAATTCAAGAGGTTACAGGAGTTACAGGTGTTGTATTAGGTGGTTCCAGAGCACGTGGAACATATACGCATGATTCCGATATAGATATTGGTATTTATTATGATACTTCACAAGGGTTTGATCCAAAACGCTTAAATCCTTTGGCTTATGAACTCAATGATGACAAGGAACAAAGGAATTTAATTACAGAGCTCGGTGAATGGGGAGATTGGATAAATGCAGGAGGATGGCTTGTTATAGACGGTTACCATGTTGATTTAATTCTTCGTGATATTCATCGTGTAGAAAAAGTCATTGAAGATTGTCATAAAGGGCTCATTTCTATGCATTATCAAACAGGACATCCTCATGGGTTTAGTAATGCCATGTATATGGGAGAGTTAGCAATATCTAAAGTAATATCTGCCTTTGATACAAATTTCGAGCACCTTAAAGAAAGATCCGAGCAATATCCTCCAAAAATGAAAGAAGCAATCATTCAATTTTTTTCATTTGAAGCTTCCTTCTCACTCATGTTTATGGAAGCCAATATAAATAAAGATGACCTTTCTTATATGATGGGACATGGCTATCGAGCTATTGCTTGTCTTAACCAAGTTTTATTCGCTAAAAATGAAGCATATTGTATTAACGAAAAAAAAGCTGTTAAAATGGCCACCACCTTTCCAATTAAACCGACTAATTACAAGGAAAGAATAGATGAGATAATTACGTTGATATCAACAAATAAAAAACAAAATGAAGAAGCCATTGAAAAGTTAAAATTTCTAATCAAAGAAATTGAGAATTTAGAACAAAAGCGCAAGCGCCTTGGTCACCCCCGACAAGCTTAAGTAAGAACTCACAGTGGCGTCCTTTGCCACAGGGAGTTCTTACTTAAGACCTCGAGGGGGTAGGCGCTGGAGCTGGACGTGGCTTATAATCTAATATAAATATTTCATGCCAAAATTTTATACATTCTTATCTTCTCTTCATCCAATTTCACTTCATAATGTGGCCGCTTCAAAAGGAGCGTACTCATTTTCGGTTAGTGTACCTGTTAAACCAGCAGCTAATGCAATGCAGGTTTCTCCTCTCTCATTAAAACTCTTTTCGTTTATAGATTTGAATGGAAATGACATAGGAAACGACCAATAGAATAAAATTGATAATCAAAAAGCTTGCTGAAAAGAGTAGGTCCTGGTTCAACCCTTGTAACACATCAAGGGGCGTGATAAAAAGATCGTAGACAAAAGCACTCAGGAAAAAGACACCAAGTCCAGCTATCATACCAGCCATAGCAACGACCTCGGCTTTTTCAGTACCAAGCAAGTATGTCAATGGATAGGCGACAAAACCCATCGTACATGTCATCCCCAAGATGTTCATCACCGAATAAATGTACCCTGCACTTGGCGTTTGCCCGAAAACAAACTGTGCAAGCACAAACGCGATACACGCGATAAGCAGTCCAGTGAGTGCTAATACCGAGAAAAACAAATAGTGACTTTGAACAACGCGGCTTCGCTTAACTGGCAACGTCAACACATATTTGTTCCAGCCCGACTTCGACTCGTGTTTTAACACTTCAAGCGCAGATGATGCCATAAAGATGACGGGTAAAAAAGCCGCCAAACGTTGAATCACTGGATTATCAAAAAATATCAGGACAGTGGCAAGGATGAGACCAAGGGGTACATAAGTCCAAATCGTCTTTTCAACAGAATAATATTGATTTAATAACAAACCTTTCATGCTTTTTCACCCCGCATTAGTAGCAATGTAATATCATCTATGGAAAAGTTTTTTGTCTTCATAGAAGGTGGAACGTCCTCCTTGTTCGAGACAAGCACGTCGAGGGATTCACTATTCTTTTGATACGCAATAACGATGTCTTCCTTAATCATTCTATATTGGTCGTGCGTACACTGTACGATCGCATAATGGTTTAGGAGTTCTTTCTTTTCAACACGTAACAAAATCTCTCCCCCCTTAATAAAGATGAGAGCATCTGCGATTCTTTCGATATCACTTGTAATATGAGAGGAAAGCAAAATGCCTCGTTTTTGATTATGTACAAACTCACCTAAGACCCTGAGCATATCGTCTCTCCCACCTGGATCAAGACCTGCTGTCGCTTCATCCAATATTAGTAGTTTCGCATCGTGGGAAAGAGCGACAGCAACAGAAAGTTTCATCGACATTCCCCGGGAAAACCCGCTAATCTTCTTTTTCTTTGGCAAAGAAAAAAAATCAATGTAGTTAAAAAACGCTTCTTTATCCCAATACTCATATATTTGCTGGAACACGTTTCCTAACTTATATACCGTTAAGTCACCCGGTAGTTTCATGGAATCAAAGACAACACCAATATCTTCTTTGATGTGCACGTGATTGGCATCCATTTCTTCGCCAAAGATTTTAATTGTTCCATTGTCTTTATGCAGCGTCCCTAAAATCGATCCCATTGTCGTAGACTTCCCTGCCCCATTTTCTCCGATAAATCCAACAATTGAGCCATACGGAATCGAAAAAGAGACATCCTTTAATCCAAACGCAGAATCAGCGTAAGTTTTTCGTAAATTTTCAACCTCTAAAATGGCCGCCATATTCATCCTCCGCCTCCCCTTTTGTATCTTCATCTTTGTCATTTAATAAAACACGAGAGAATAAATCCCAAATGATACCTACCACCACTAATATTCCGAATAATGCAGTCAGCACATTAAACTCGTACGAATCAAATGGCGCAAATCGGTCCACAAACCAGCCATCTGGAACAAGCTCATCCACCCGTTCAAATGCACTATCTCTCCATCCCGGCTCCCAAGACAATGGGTCAACCATGTATATGATAATCAGCAATACACCAAACCCAAGCAGTGAAAGTCCACTTCTCTTCAGCCATGAAATCAATCGATCCATTATCCATAGCCTCCCTACACTGATTTGTTTTGAACACCCCGAGTTGAGACTGGCCACAACACTAGTAAACAGAGCGTCGGTCTTCCAAGGATTAGACTTTTCCCACGGTATACACCATTATGTCCTCTAATGAAGCACGCTCCATCACGACATGCTCGCCCATTAACAACCTGACATTCTCGCCTTGATTCGTCAGGCCTTCAAATCCGACAGGCGTTTCACGGACTTGAAGAAACAACTTGCGAATATCTCCGTCTAACAGATCCTTCGCCCCTCGAACAATGTAATGCTCCTCCATGATGGTCTCCTTATTCTCACTGAATACAACTTTTCCATTGTAAATAAATGTAATGTAGTCGGCGATTTGCTCCAAGTCCGTCGTGATGTGCGTTGAGAAAAAGACCGTCTTCTCCTCGTCCTGCATGACTTCTGCCAATATATCGAGAATTTCTCTGCGACTCACAGGATCCAATCCCGATGTCGGTTCATCTAAAACGATTAAATCAGCATGGTGCGACAGAGCAATCGCAATTGACAGCTTCGTTCTCATCCCTTTCGATAGCTGGACAATTTTCCGCTTCCATGGAAGATCGAGGCGCTCCATGTAATTCGCAAACACCTGATCATCCCAATTCGTATAGAAAGGTGCAATTACCCGCTTCATTTTTTCAATCGTCAAATGCTCATACAGTTGATAATCGGCGTAAACAAAACCAATCCGCTGCTTGATCTCCTTCATCTGCGTCGCATAATCTTTACCAAACACTTTTATCATGCCTGAATCCGATTGAAGGAGGTTGAGCATCAACTTAATTGTCGTCGTCTTTCCCGATCCATTTGGACCGATAAAGCCCGTAATAAATCCCTTTTTCACTGAAAAGGAAACGTCTTTTAACGCAAAGTCTTTATACGCTTTATTCACATCAATGAGTGTTACTGCGTCCTCCACTACTCCCCCTCCTCATAAAGCATTGCTAGTAATTCTTGTAGTTGTTGTAGGGAGATATTCAAATTCCTGCTTTCTGCAACAATCTCAGCCAGCCCCTCTTCCACCATCTTGAGACGCTTTTCTTGAATCAGATCATTGCTCTGACCAGCCACAAACGAACCCTTCCCCACAAAGGATGTGATGAATCCTTCCTTCTCCAGCTCATCATACGCCCGTTTAGTCGTAATAACACTGATGCGGAGATCCTGAGCAAGACGACGCATTGATGGCAACGCATCGCCTTCTGCCATTTCATTACGCAAAATGCTTTGTTTAATTTGGTTCTTTATCTGTAAATAAATCGGTTCCTGTGAAGAATTCGATAAAATGATGTCCATAATAACCTCACAATTGTAATCTTTGTTTATATTGTATATGTATTATATATACAATGTCAACAATGATTGACGGATATTTTTATTATCAAATATAATTAGGCTTCCGTTCACAAGCATTCTTAATTTTTAACCATGGTTGATAGTGTCTACACCTGTCTCTGTACCCCCAACCTTCCTAATCATTGATCAATTTCAGATGTTTTTTAGATACAAAAATACCCCTTTAGATAACCGTATCTCCAAAGGGATAAAACATCGCGACTTTATTTCAAAGCCACAAACTCTATTTATTTACAATAAAGTTGTTTAAAAAGGATATTTACTCAATTGCGCAGCATTGCTGAACAAAGGTTGCTCCACCGATTCGTATCCAATTTTGTTACAATTTTTAAGCCCGATAATCTAAATAAACCCGGCTCAGTAACGTCAAACGTTCTACTCAACTGCATTTGCTCGCTCCATGATTTCCTGTACTATCGAGTTTTTTGCATCTGCGTAGTGTTGTACATGTCGCCATTTAAGCTGAGCCAGATTGCGCTTTACTCGTGCGTAGTTGTCCCGGTCGAAGTTGTTGGTCCGCAGCCAATCACGGAAGAGCAACATTCGGTCGACCTCAGACGCTCCTTTGCTGAATACGTGCAGATTGATGTCTGTATCAGGGCCCTTGAACAGACGGTGCTCAAACCACTCTGGTTCCCGAATACGTAATATATAGCCAGCTTCCTCCAAATCCGAGACATAGTTCTTCTCCTCAGCAGCGTCCGTTACAACTAGTAGAATATCAATAATTGGCTTAGCACACAGTCCCGGTACTGAGGTTGATCCAACGTGCTCCACTTGCAATGCCTTGTTGCCGAGTACAGAGCGAATCCGTTTAGCCTCTCGTTCGAATAGTTTTGGCCAGCGTGGATCATACTCCAAAATGGTGATCTTCGCATTATGAGGTTTACGCGCTCCAACAGTAATCTTCTCAAGATCCTCATCACTTTTAGGCGTTAAATTTGAACGTTCATGCATTGTGGACAATTCATTCACCTCTTTTAAAATTTATTTCAGTTTTCCATTTTTTTAGGTTTGACTCCAAAGAGGCAGCGTAAACCAAAACGTATGGAAATTTCCATACGACTCTACACCAATCTTCCCACCGTGATGTTCAATAATCTCTTTGGATATGGCGAGGCCAAGACCTGTTCCCCCTGAATAATAACTTCTGGATGTGTCCGTCCGGTAAAACCGTTCAAATATCCTGTCCAGTTCCTCCGCAGGAATTGGTTGACCCTGTCCGGCAACCGACACCCGGTATGCGTTGTTCAGTGTTTCCCCTTTAACAAAAATCGGATCTGTTCCCTGGTAATATCGAATCGCATTATCAAGTAGATTACCGATAACCTGTGAGATGCTACCATCATCCACATTGGCAACGCCATGTTTGGAATCGACAACCACCGAAATGCCCGCATTTTCCAGTGTCCAATGAAACATCTCAACGGATTGCTCGATAGTAAGATGCATATCGATCGGAGCTTTTTCCAAGAACGTTTGATTTGAAATATAGTCCCATTCCTTCAATTGCTCCAGTTGTTGAACCATACTGGTTAGCCGCTGAGATTCGTCATAGAGTGCTTTATACAGTTTTTCATCCCCGTCAATCACACCACTGCTTAACGCATTTAAATACCCGTTTAAATTTGATAAAGGGGTACGGAATTCATGCGACAGATCTGAAATAGCTTTCTGACGATGCTCCTCATTCATTTTTAACTGGTGTACCATATCATTAAAATGACCAATCAATTGACCTGTCTCATCCTTGGATTTCACATCGATCGGGTCCGGATAGTGCCCTGTTTTCATACTTTTTGTCGACTCAATCAATTTATTTAATGGCTCCGTCAATTTTCTAGTTATATAAAAATGGGTTATACTTCCGATTACGATAGCGGTAGCACTGAAAATCCACAAATATTGAAAGAGTACTGATTCAAATTGTCCCTGTTTTTGCGCATTCATCGACCCCATTCCATCAGCCAATGAACATGCAGTATGATAGATAGACCACCCGCTCAGCACAATAAAAGCGGTAATAACAATTGTATTGGTGATGGATAAACGCCACAGAAACCGCTTGGGCAACCAGGACTTTCCAAATTTATTCATCGGCAAATTTATACCCCATTCCCCGGACGGTTAAAATTCGTTTCGGATGAGATGGTTTGTCTTCAATTTTCTCCCGGAGTTTTTTGATATGTGCATCAATCGTACGATCCAATATTGTCTTATCAGCATATGGGTACAACTGGTTAATCAAATCTTCCCTGGAGAGAACTATATTTGGATTTTCCATAAAATAGTAGAGCAGATTAAATTCATGTTTAGTCAGGTACAGTTGTTTGTCAAAAAGCAATACTTCACCTTTGCGCGGTTTAATGCAAAGTCCCCCATATGCTATTTTTTGGCAAAACTGTCCGGTCCTTCGTAAGACCGCTTCAACATGAGCAACCAGCTCATCAGGATCGAATGGCTTTGTTAAATAATCATCCGCACCCATTTTCAAACCGTTGATTTTATCATGTGTGCGCGCTTTTGCGGAGACCATTATAATTGACACTTCATTCCGTTCCTGCTCCCTCACCCATGTACAGAATGCTTCTCCACTCATTTTGGGAAGCATTAAATCAAGCAGGATCAGACAAGGATGATACGTCAAAAATGCCTGCTTAGCCTCTTCTCCATCTACAGCCTCAATAACATCATATCCCGCTTTTTCCAGGTAAATGGTTATTAGTTCACGAATCATCTTGTCATCTTCAACCACTAAAATGGTTTGTTTCACCATGACCACCTCAAGTTAATTGTACTATATCTGATATCTGGATTTAATTCATCTTCTCAAGCTCTGAAGCCTTCATTCAAAATTCAAAATCATACACCACTAAGGAAATCATTCCAACAATTATCATAATAACAATTGATTTTTCCGCGAACTATTATCCTAATTTAGATAACCACGTACCCTCCACCAAATCAAGTAGGAAACCTGCAATACGCGGCATCAGCCCGAAAAATAACACCAGACCCATAATAATCATAATCACTGCTCCAACTTTCATAATCACTTGGCTATGTCTGGCAATCCATTTTGTTGAACCGAGGTAATACGTCAACAAAAGAAACGGTAATGAAAAACCAACCACATACATGATCGTGTAAAATACACCCTGACCAGGATTACTAGCGGCCAGAAGCAGAATTGATCCGAAAATCGGTCCTATACACGGCGTCCATCCTGCCGCAAAGCCAAGCCCAATAAAAAATGTCCCGGCATACCCCGCTGGCCTTTTGGAGAATTGATACCGTTTTTCCTTCATCAATGATGGAATGGTAATCCAGCCGGCAACAAATAACCCCATCACAATAATAAGAATTCCGGCAATACGCTGAATAAGCAGTCCAGATTCTCCAACAAGTAAATCCTGTGCCCACTTACCTAAAAATGAGGCACTGGCACCTAAACTGATAAATACCAAGGAAACCGCCAACAGAAAAATGAGCGAATGACTTAACAGCTGTCGGCGTATTTTAGTATTCTGATCTCCCTGCAATTCTTTCACACTAATACCGGTGATATACGACATATAAGCCGGAAAAATCGGCAGCACGCACGGTGACAGGAAGGATAAGGCGCCTGCACCCACCGCCAGAAACATTCCAACGACTAACATTGTATCTGCTTCGATTCCACCCACTAGCATCTCCTCTTTCTTTTACAAAATAGAATAAATGAAAAACCGATGGCGAAAACGAGTCCCAGAAACCATGGCGTCATCATATAGCCGAATATAGTCACAAACGGCTGAATAAACCATAATAATAGAACTCCTAGAGACCAAACAGTTAATATAACAAGGATTAAAGTACTTGACGCAACACGATTTTGCATAAAAATAAATAATAACAAGAGAACGGTCAGTAGAATCAAATACCCAAAGGCAAATTGATTATCGTTCCAAATGTATTGGATAAATTCATATGCAAAAGACGCCGTCAATAATACGAAAAGGAAAGATTTCAGGAACAACAGTGTATCCAAATACCACTTTGATGATTTATAAAAAAACAACGCCCCACTGAATAATACAGCCAGATAAAAAGAATCTGAATCACTGGGATATGCCAATATAGACATTGGATCTTCCATAAAAACAGGAAAATTCAATATAATTTTTCCTATCCACACAAAGATGACCAGGTTAATGAGCTGTGAAATCATTTCTTCCAGGTAGTCCTTTCGTTGTTCCTTTGACAAACCACCAAAAATAACCAGGATAATAAACCCAACCCCGATGCTGAAAACCATCATTCCTATCGACATTAATTTACTCGCAATCACCACAAAATGATTCCTCCCATTTGTACGCGTATCTTATAATACATGACCAATATGAAAATTTGATGAATATACTTTATTAGACAGAAAAAAAGCAATCAAGGCGCGACAAATAAAAAATCCTCCATTGCTTTTATCAGATATTTATTTGGACCTGCCTTTAAGTGCGTGTTCAAAAAGTTGCCGAATTAGAAGCAAGAAGGGCGAGGCGACGAAATTTTGAGTCACTGAACGTATGCTTTTTAATACGTGAGTAGCGGAAAAACAAGCCAACGAAGAGATTTGCCACTTATCATTCTGTGACTTTTTGAACAACCTCTTTAATGCATAATTTTACGGGTTCAATTGTATCAGTTGGTTACCGGCTTTTTACAAGCAGGTTTACCGCTTCCTTTATAATATCCTCAGAATTTTCACCAGATTCCTTCTCCTCACGAATGCACTCTTCCAGATTTCTGCTGACAATTAATGCGATAGCACGATCAAGCGCATTTCTGGCAGCAGACATCTGATTCACTACATCACGGCATTCTTTTCCCTCGTCCATTGCTTTTAACAACCCCTTGACTTGGCCTTCAATACGTTTAACTCTATTTTTTACCTGATCATCATAGTTCATAATGGATACTTCCTTTCTATTACACAATCATTATTTATTTTCTACTTTTACTATATACCCCAACGTGTATAATCGCAAAAAAATGTGTTAAACAGCTTTAAATATCAGGATAAAAAACCAGGCTTATCATTACAGGAAGGTTTTGTTGCACTTAGCCGGGAGACCCAACGTTTGCTTGGGTCTCTTATTCCTTCTTAATCCAAAATTTGAAAACACCGTTTTCTTCTGTATCCTGCAATAGTTCATGACCGCGTGATTTCGCCCATGCGGTCAGGTCACTTTTGGCCCCTTTATCCGTAGCGTGAATTTCCAATACTTCACCAGAATTAATTTCTCCGATAGCCTTTTTCGCCCTTACTATGGGCATTGGACAAGCCAATCCTTTTGCATCTAATAATTTTGTAGCTTCCATCTTCAATTCCTCCTTAAATTATCCCGCTACTGCACAACGGTTTGGACCAGCTTCCATTTCTTTTTGCTTTTCCTGATCCGGGTTTATTTTGCCCATATTTGTTTTCCGGATGGTTTCATGCGCATTTGGCTGTGGTGGAAGATTTTCTGTAACCATATTTTTGAATTCCTTCTTATCCTTTATTTGAAGTCCTGAATTTTCCCTATATAAATCACCTAAGCGAGCAGCGACCTTAGCTCCATCACCCATCTCTTCTACAGAAGAATAGTGTGCGGGCAGTACAATCAAATCTTTTGAAAGATTTCTGTACCGGTCATAGAGGGTATTACGAAGATCATCCACCCACTCTTCCGCCAATCCGGCTAAATCCGGGCGACCTATTGATTTCACAAATAATATATCGCCACTCAACAAATACATTTCATCTACAATAAATGAGGTACTGCCAATCGTATGTCCAGGAGAATAGATTGGTTGCACATCAACTGTCGTATTTCCCACCGTAATATCGGAACCTTCTTCTACCGGTGTATAGTCAAATGTCACTTCCATTGCATCTTTAGGCGGTAAGTGATAAGTTGCTCCCACCTGTTCTGCAAGACTTCTTCCACCAGAAATATGATCTGCATGCAAATGTGTGTCGATAACGTAGTTAATTTTCACACCAAGCTCTTCAGCAAATTTCTCATAAAAACCAGTCATTCTGGCAGCATCAACAACCGCTGCTTCCCCATTTGATTCTATAAAATATGATAGACAGCCTTTACCCAGACGGACAAACTGGTAGAGTGTTCCACCTTCTCGCAGATCACCGATTTTCACAGGCTCCAGGTGTTCACTCCATGCTTTCATACCTCCTTCTAGACTATACACATCCGTAAAAACTGTATCTTCAAGCAAATCAGCTACCATCTGGGATGATCTTCCTTTTGCACAGGCAACAACAATTTCCTGGTCCTTTTCAATATGGGCTGAAACAGGTTCAACACTATCCATCAGGTTAAAGTAAGGCTCGTTGACAATCTCAATATTTTCCCCTTCAATTTTCCATTCCTCAAATTCGTCCGTATTTCGCACATCCAAAATAAAGGTCTCTTCCTGTTGAACAATCCTTTTCGCGAGTTCTTGCACTGTAATTGTTTTTGGCATCTTTTTTCCTCCCCGTATTATACTCTGCCTCATCTTCCCAATCTGCTTTTTAACTGCTAAATAAATAAATTCACATTACCATCTTCAGCATCGCCAATATATGCACCAACTCCCGCATATTCGATTTCATCCAGTAGTTCTCCTTTTTGAAGACCAAGCAAATCCATTGTCATGGTACATGCAATTAGCTTTACACTTTGTTCCTGAGCCATGTCCACTAACTGTGGCAGTGGCATCGCATTGTGCTTTTTCATCACGTTTTTAATCATTTTTGGTCCCATACCCAAATAATTCATTTTGGATAGCCCCATTTTATCAGTTCCTCTTGGCATCATTTTTCCAAACATTTTTTCCAGGAAATTCTTTTTTACCAGAACCTGATTTTCTTTCCGGAGTGCATTTAACCCCCAGAATGTATGGAATATAGTCACCTCATGATCATACGCCGCCGCACCATTTGCAATGATATATGCAGCCATCGCCTTATCATAATCCCCACTGAACAAGACGATTGTTGTTTTCTTTTTTTCTTCCACTACTGTGATCATCCTTCCCATTTGCTGTTTTATTACCGGTACCTGTACGGGTATTAATTTACTTTTAAAAATAGGGATCGCTTCATTTGCCGAACCCTTATTGAAAATATGACATATACATCATATACCCCTATAGGTATCCTTGTCAAGCTTATTTTTTCATTGAATAACAGGATCAACTATTCCATCTTTGCCAATTCCTGAATCATAAGGTCATAATTCATTGCACCCATTGCAATATATTGTATATGACCACTCGAATCAACCATATAGGAAGTTGGATATGCCATTACCTGATACATATCAGCAACATCGGAATTTTCATCCATCAGGACTGGGAACGTCATTTCATATTCGTTCACAAACGACCTGACATCCTCTATGCTTTCTTCCGTATCTGTCAAATCAACTGCTAAAATTTCCACATCCTCATTGTTATACAATTTTTGAAAGTCGGGGATTTCTGCTCTGCATGGCGGACACCATGTAGCCCAAAAATTGACGATGACACGCTCGCCCCGATAATCAGACAAATGTACCGTTTCCCCCTCAAGTGTCTCTAATTGAAAGTCAGGAGCAATTTGCCCAACAGAAATCCCAATTTCATCGGACTCCTCGACCTGACCCTCTTCCCCGGCAGGAGTTGGTGATGTGATTTTGGCACCGTCCGAACTATTATCTTCCTGAACAGCCGTATCATCCGTTGAACTTACAAAATCATAAATAGCCCATCCAACCATGCCTACAATAACAAAGACAAGAATTGCTTTTTTCATTGCTTGTAACCTCCATACCTTCTTGATACTGAATAATTATGTAAACTTGATATTAAGGAGAAAACCCTGTAATTCGTGTGATGACTCAGACTTCACTTGACAGATAATCATTTTATTCGAACCATGATTCCTCTATTAATCACAGTACTAAACCAATATGAAAATTTGATGAAAATTATACATATGATTGTAAAACCTTGAAGCGCAATGAAATAAGCATCATCAAACCACTGTTATTTCATTAAATGTCTTCCGATATTTACCTTTCTTTTTTACTAGGGCTTTTTAAAAGGCTCATTATTCTGCCAACCTTGAGCGTCTGAGAGGCGGATTGGTAAAACTTGCTGGTAACGTATGCGGCGTGCTTTTCAACCACCCAAGTGAAAAAACTTTATCCATATCAAAAAGAGGAGATTGCTTATAAAACAATCTCCCCTTCGCATTTAATTAATTGTTTTGTTGCAGGAAATTCTCGGTCGAAATTACATTGGCATACATGCCGTTAAGTGCACTGACAAACCCATAATGAACCTGTTCTGCTGGAACGACCTTATCTTGATAAGATAACTCCCTAGTCGCACATGCATCTTCAATTAGTGTAGTTTCAAAACCTAGATCAACTGCAGCCCTAACTGTTGCATCAATACACATATGCGTCATCATACCTACAACGATTACCTTGGTTACACCTTTTTCTCTTAACTTGCTTTCTAAATCAGTCTTCAAAAAGCTGTTAGGGAAATTTTTCACGGTAATATTTTCGTGTTCTAATGGTAAAACAGTTTCATGTAGTTCAACTCCCTCTGTATTTGGAAGAAAGAAGCCTAACTCTGGACTACTTGCGATATGCTGAACATGAAAAATATTATCTTTGTTATTTTGTCTAAACCAATCAAGAACTTTAGCAGCATTAGCAGCTGCTTTATCAGGGTTGCTTAACTCCATCTTTCCATTTGGAAAATAGTCGTTTTGAATATCAACAATAATTAAAGCTGTACTCATTATTATCACCTCATTTAATTTTTTGTTACAATATAATGATAAATGATACCCCGATTTCTATCGATACTTTGATGAAACACTTTTACAGCAAATCATTTCATGGTGAAAGGAATTTATTATGGAACTTGATAACATTGATTTTCAGATCCTGCGGTTACTATCCGAAAATTCACGTATTCAATGGAAAGACTTAGGTGAACAAATTCATATGACAGGACAAGCAGTAGGTAATCGTATAAAAAAACTAGAGGAAAGTGGTGTAATTAAAGCGTACTCTATAATAGTAGATGAAATGAAATTAGGACAGATCTTTACAGCATTTGTCATAATTTATATGAAAACAGCAAACCATGATTCATTTTTACGTTTTATTAAGGAACGAAAAGAGATAGTTGAAGCTCACCGAGTATCGGGAGAAGGATGTTACCATATGAAAGTAAAAGTTAATACGCAAGAACAATTAAATCTTTTTCTTAATGAAATACTCAGGTTTGGCAACTATTCTTTATATCTATCCATACAAGAAATTAAACAACATAATCTGTTGAATACAATGTTATAAAAATGCTTGTTTTCTCAGGTGAGGTTTGTAAATAAAGTGTTTATTTACATTTAATGATAATTGGTATTCGTTAAGAAACTAGCATGGCGGCTAAGAGCATGCCGCCACCATCTATAATGAAAACAGCTAATTTAACCAGAAGGATGTTCTATAAAAGATTAGGACTGCGATTACTCGCCCCACCGAAAAGATTTGTTGCTTTTGACACAATAAAGATAAAAGGCGAAGTAACTGCTATGTTGATTTCCGCTGCGGACCGTTGCTTTCCGCGGGCACGGCTTCAGTCTCCTCGAGAAACCCACTCTGCGGGGTCTTCAGACACGTGCTGTTCCTGCTGGAGTCAACGGTCCTCCGCTTCAATCAACTATCTTAAAAGTGCATAACTATTACGTGACTTAAATCAAACAATAAATGCGATAAGTTGCAGTGCACAATCCCAATCCAGCGAAGGAAATACACGAAGACTCCAGCGGGAAAGCGAAGACGCCTGAGACCCCACAGCGAGCGTTCTTTGCGAGCGAGGAGGCTCAGCGCGAGCCCGCGGAAAGCGTAGTGTATTTCCGCAGCGGTTAAAAAGCACCAACCATAATTTCAAGTTACGTCGTCTTTTATATCAACTGTGACGTTAAAGAGCAACAAAATTTACGAAAAGAGCCAACCAGAAAAAGGTATAATCTTGGTTGATGGTGGATAACAGTTGTTTTCATACAAAGTAAAAGTCTTTACATTCTATCAGACTTTGCGGTTGGTGGAATTCATTGAGTTGAAGAATATATTTCATATTTTACTGAATAGAAGAAATAGCCAGATTCTACAAAATTTGTAATATTAAAAAAGAATGTCTCCGAAATACAACAAGAAGAATACATAATCAATATTAGATTTAAAACCCGGGATGAAAATTAACTTCTCCCGGGTTTTTCCTTTTGTTCTTTCTTTTATACTGATTGAAGTTAGCATAAGTAACCTTTATGTTCTTTATTTAGGGGGTTGATTATGCTCTCCCCACTGGCACATTTCCTGAATAATAGGCCAGAGTGTTTGGCCTTTTTCAGTAAGGCTATATTCAACCTTGGGAGGAATTTGTGGATATTCCTTCCGATGAATAATACCATCATTCACCATTTCTTTTAGTGCAGTGCTTAGTGTTTTGTAGGTTATTTTACCTAACATACGCTGCAGTTCATTATAGCGTACAGCACCATTTTTGGATAAATGGTAAATGATTTGCAGTTTCCATTTCCCGCTAATTATGGAAAGTGTGTAGCCGAAAAAAGGTTCTTGACTGTCATCAATATTAACTTTAGTTATTTTCACGTTTACACTATCCTCCTAGATAGTATGCGTCAAAAATGTGCATACTTGTTATTTAATTTATATCAACTATATAATATATTTAGATTCAAGTAAAGCTGTGTTCCAAAACAAAAATATATATGACACCCTCGATTTTTCAATTTGTGTTTGGAAGTGGGAATGCTTTGAGACATGATTGGAGGAATTATTAGAATGCTAGATCAACAATATCAAGACCATATAGCAATATTACTTCAAAAAATGGAAGAAGCTGAGGCGGTTGTGGTTGGTAGCGCAGCTGGAATGTCGGCTGCTGCCGGGTATAACTGGTATCAGACAGACGAAATCTTTCTGAAGTATTTTGGGAAATTTGCAGAGAAGTATGGGATTGAGAATATTTTTTATGGCTTTTATTACCGTTTTGAGACAAGGGAAGAACGCTGGGCTTATATTGCTACTTTAATCAAGTTTGTATATGAGACGCAAGCTGGTCAGCCCTACCTTGATTTAAAACAACTGCTTCAAGACAAAAACTATTTCGTGCTTACAACGAACCAAGACACTCAGTTTTCAAAGGTTTTCCCTGAAGAGAAAGTGTCTGCGATTCAAGGGGATTGGCGTTATTTTCAATGTAGTCATCGTTGTCATGATCAGGTGTATTTAAATAAAGAGCTGGCCCGGAGCATGTATCGAAACATTGAGGGAACTAGAATTCCTACTGCATTGATTCCAACTTGTCCAACATGTGGGCAGGATATGGAGCCGTGGGTTCGTTCTCGTATATTTTTGGAAGGAAGCTTTTTTAGAAACGAATTAGTTAAGTTTCAAGCGTATCTTATGAAAAACAAATATAAGAAAATTTTATTTCTGGAATTAGGCGTAGGAACGATGACGCCAAAGTTTATTAAAGAGCCATTTTGGGAGATGACTTATCGTTTGCCCGGTGCATCCTACATTAGTGTTAATCCTAAAGATGCTGTAGTTCCAAGAGCGATAGAGGAAAAAGGCCTTGCAATTAAAGAAGACATTGCCCGTGTACTTCAAGATGTCTTGAAAGAGAAAGAAAAAATAAACCAATGGGATGTTACTAGTAATCCCTTTTGATACTTGGTGTAAGTAAAAAGTCTATAGAAAAGTCGCTCTGTGATTGGCCAACAATTTTATTGGACTAATGAATTACTTTCAGTAGCTTAACTTCTTCTTTATATCCACACTATCTAATGAGATAGTATATGTCAAAAAAGTGCATACTTGTTTCTATTTGTATACCAACTATATAATGTATTTATAATTTTAAAAAGGGAATTCGTAGTGAAGAAAAAAATATACTTTTGGATCTAAATATTTGAGATATATGTTAGAAATTTGGATTTTTTTCGACTACGAATAAAAATCATTAGGAGGATAAGTAAACGATGCTTTCACAACAATATCAAGACAATATAGCCATATTACGGCAAAAAATTCAAGAAGCTGAAGTAATAATAGTTGGCGGTGCTTCTGGTATGTCTGCGTCTGCCGGATATAACTGGTATCGAGACGATGCAATGTTTCGAAAGTACTTTAACGCATTCGCTGAAGAATACGGAATCGATAACATCTTTGGCGGATTTTATTATAAATTCCTCACTGAGGAGGAACGGTGGGCATATCTTGCCACTTTAATCCACTTTGTAGCGGATGTCCCCCTTGGACAACCTTATAAGGATTTATATAAAATTCTGCGTGATAAAAACTATTATATTCTTACGACAAATCAAGACACCCAATTTTCACAAGTGTTCCCAGAAGAAAAAGTCAGTGCAATTCAGGGTGACTGGACACATTTACAGTGTTCTGGTCCCTGTCATGACGAAATTTATCCTTATGCGGAACAGGCAAAGGAATTGTGTAACCACATCGAAGGGACGAAGATTCCATCTAGCATGGTTCCAAAATGTCCGGAGTGCGGTGGTCCTATGGAACTGTGGGTACGTTCCTTTGTATTTTTAGAAGGAGATAAATATAAAAGCGAGATCAATAAATATCGTAAATATCTTCTAGAAAATCAAAATAAGAAAGTTCTCTTTTTGGAGCTGGGTGTCGGTCAAATGACCCCGATGTTCATCAAAGAACCTTTCTGGAATATGACGTACAATTTGCCGGATGCGTACTATATTACCATCAATCCAAAGGATGCATTACTGCCGGAGCAACTGAAGGATAAGGGACTCGCCATTCATGAAGATATTGCACAGGTACTGCAAGATGCGCTGAACGAGAAGGAAAAAGTAGGTCAATGATACGCAAGTAGAAAATCCATTTTCCCAAATGACGTATATGTGGCCAAACGCTATCTTAAGTACGTATTAATAAAGCCAGAGACCAACACCTGATATCTAAAAAATTAAAGCAAAAACGATAGATGGGGATATTGCACATGTATTGCATGTTCTTGCTTCGAGTCGTTCGGTAGAATTTTATAAGGATGTGAAAGTCATATGAATGAGAAATATAATGAAATTATAACAAAAATTAAAGAGGCCGATGGAATTATTATCGGTGCAAGTAATGGCCTTTCCATTTCGGAAGGGTATCATATCTTTGCAGAAAATACAGCCTTCCTAGAGAACTTTGGCGATTTCCGTGAAAAGTATGGTTTTCGCAGTATCATACAAGGATGCTTTTATCCATTTCCTTCTGAGGAAGAAAAGTGGGCATTCTTCAGCCGAATGTACGATTATTTTTTATATGACCAGGAAGCCAGTCCAGTTATGAAGAATCTCTATGAACTGGTAAAAGATAAGAATTATTTTGTGGTTACCTCTAATATCGATGATCATTTTAGACAAACAGGATTTCCACAGGAACGTCTTTTTGAAATAGAAGGAAATTGCCGGAATCTGCAATGTACTCATGGTTGCAATAATAAAATTTACCCAGGCGACGACATCCTGAGCGAAATGGCTCAAAAACAAGAAAATGGAAAAATCCCTCAAGATCTTATTCCCAGGTGTCCGGAGTGTGGCGGCCCAATGCAAGTTCATCTCGAAGTTGATCGTAACTTTCTGAAAGGTGAAGCGTGGCAAGCTAGTTATCAAGTTTATCAGGATTTTATTAAGAATGCGCATGGTAAAAAGATGGTTTTGCTGGAATTGGGTGTGGGTGCAAGAAATCAATTGATTAAAGCTCCATTGATGGAGTTAACTCAACTTGAGGAAAATGCTACCTATATTACCCTAAACAAGGGGAGAGAACTTTATATTCCAGATGCAATTGCTGACAAATCGATTGGTGTCGGTGGCAATATTGCGGAAGTATTAGAACAATTAGTACTGATGAAATAAGGGAGCTTAACTTATTAGAACCGGAGGAGGGAATAAAAGATGTTTCTAGCGAATATTCTGGATGATCCTGTCTGCAAGCCAATCAAAAAGTCTTATGAACGATGGTATAAATATATGGAGAAAAACGTGGAGTTTTGGCTACCGGAAAGTGAATCGCATACGAAAAATCATTGCGCTCGTGTACTATTGCTGGCACTCAATATTGGCCATCAAAAAGGTCTGAGTGATGTGGAAATGGATAATTTAGGAATGGCGGCTATTTTCCATGATTCCCGCCGCCTAGATGATGGGATTGATAAGGGACATGGTAGTCGTGCTGCAGCGTATTATAAAGAATATTGCCGTGAGCATGATTTGCATTTCGATGAGCAAACCTACTATATCATCTATTACCATGATCAGGATGATGTACTTGGTTTGTCAGAGATTGCAAAGTCGCCTAAATTAAATGAACGGGGCGTGCTATTGTATCAGATTTTCAAGGATGCTGATGGACTGGATCGCTTCCGTTTGGGCCCAGATGCTTTAGATGTTAGTATGCTGCGGACAAAAGAAGCACACAGACTTGTTGAATTTGCAAAAGATCTCTTACGTAAAAGTAATGAAACTAATTCATGAATAGATAGACATAAAGTTTATTTATTGTCAGGAAGTCCAAGCATATTAAGTTAGTTTAGGAGGAAATTGTTATGAACAACTATATGGATGACAGTTTCGCCCTTCATACGGACCTGTACCAAATTAATATGGCAGAAGCTTATTGGAAGGACAATATCCATAACAAAAAAGCTGTATTCGATTTGTATTTTCGAAAATTGCCATTCGGAAACGGGTATGCGATATTTGCTGGGTTAGAACGAATCATCGATTATCTCCAGACATTTCATTTTTCTGAAAGTGATTTGGATTATTTGGAGGTGCTAGGCTACCCGGAAGACTATGTTGATTTTTTGCGAGCCGTACGTTTTACAGGAACTGTTCGAGCTATGAAAGAAGGAGAGGTTGTATTTGGCAACGAACCAATTCTTCGTATCGAAGCACCGTTAGTCGAAGCGCAACTAATCGAAACAGCCTTGTTGAATATCGTAAATTATCAAACACTTATCGCCACCAAAGCTTCTCGGGTTAAACAAGTCGTGGGAGATCAACCCGTTTCAGAGTTTGGTACGAGACGTGCACATGAATTCGACGCTGCATTATGGGGGACAAGAGCGGCTTTCATTGGTGGGTTCTCTAGCACAAGCAATGTTCGAGCTGGAAAACGATTTGGTATTCCAGTTTCCGGGACACATGCTCATTCCTATGTTCAAGCGTATCAAGATGAATATATTGCTTTCCATAAGTACGCAAATAGTCACAAAAATTGTGTCTTCCTAGTAGATACGTATGACACTCTAAAATCTGGTGTTCCTACGGCAATTAAAGTTGCAAAAGAGCTGGATAGCAACATAAATTTTGAAGGTATTCGATTAGACAGTGGAGATTTGGCTTACCTCTCCAAAGAAGCAAGAAAATTATTAGATCAGGCAGGATTTGTTGACACGAAAATTTATGCTTCGAATGATCTCGATGAATATACCATTATGAATTTAGAGGCACAAGGAGCTAAAATCGACGCGTGGGGAATTGGTACAAAAGCTATAACCGCCTTTGATCAACCAGCTTTAGGTGCTGTGTACAAACTGGTCTCCATTGAAGATGAAAACGGACAGATGACCGATACGATTAAACTTTCTGCAAGCCCTGAGAAAGTCACGACACCAGGATTAAAAAAGGTACTCCGCATTATCAACAACCATACGAAAAAGTCTGAAGGAGATTATATCGCCTTAGCTAACGAACAACCAGAAATAGAAACCAAACTCCATATGTTTCACCCTGTGCATACGTACATTGGAAAATTCGTCACTAACTTTACAGCCAAAGATTTGCACGAAGATATTTTCAACCATGGCACACTTGTGTATGAATGTCCGCGTGTTCAAGAAATTCAATCTTATGCCGGGCAACAACTAAACCTTTTATGGGAAGAGTACAAACGTTCTTTAAATCCTGAGGAATATCCAGTCAATTTAAGTCAGGCTTGTTGGGACAATAAAATGAAAAATATAGAGGAAGCAAAAAAACACAGCCAAAAATTGGTGCCCTTTTAAATGGAAAAACATATGTTACTGTTTAGACAACGTTTAATTAATGGCTTTGGTCAAAGAATATACCCCAATCTCCCCTCATTAGTCATCCTTGTCTTAGTCGGTATGGCGCCTGAGAAGAATCCTTAGTCAAAAGTGACATTGGGATGACTGTTTCAATTTGACAGATAATGAAGTATAAACTTCCTTAACCTGCATAAGTGCAGGTTAAGGTATGACCCAATTAAACTTAAGAAATTTGCACTGAAAATTATTGAATTGCAGTAGCAATTAAAGAATACAAATTGAAATTTAATAGCAGTTGAAAGGAGGGGGACTCATGGCCGTAAATAAGCCTTTACAGACAAAAGAGAGTGAACATGAACTGACACTTGACCAAGCAAAAGATCAGCTTCTTGAGTTGGGGAAGAAGCGTGGAGTGTTAGCTTATGAAGAAGTAGCTGACGATTTATCCAATTTTGAACTTGAGTCGGATCAAATGGATGAATTTTATGAGTACCTTACAGAGCAGGGTGTGGAAATTATCGGTGATTCGGAAGAGGATCCGAAAATGCAACAAATTGCCAAGGAGGAAGAATATGATTTAAATGATTTAAGTGTTCCACTTGGTATAAAAACGAATGACCCTGTTCGTATATATTTAAAGGAAATTGGCAGAGTAGATTTATTATCAGCAGCTGAAGAAATTGATCTTGCACATCGAATAGAGAATGGCGAAGAAGAGGCAAAAAGACGTCTTGCCAAAGCAAACCTTCGCCTGGTGGTCAGCATTGCCAAACGATATGTCGGACGAGGTATGTTATTCCTTGATTTGATTCAGGAAGGCAATATGGGTCTGATTAAAGCAGTAGAAAAATTTGATTATAGCAAGGGTTTTAAGTTTAGTACGTATGCAACATGGTGGATTCGGCAGGCAATCACCCGTGCAATTGCGGACCAGGCAAGAACGATCCGGATTCCAGTTCATATGGTTGAAACCATTAATAAGCTCATTCGGGTGCAGCGTCAGTTGCTGCAGGATTTGGGTCGTGAACCAACACCTAAAGAAATCGGTAAGGAAATGGATTTGTCACCGGATAAAGTAAGAGATATTCTGAAAATTGCGCAGGATCCTGTATCGCTGGAGACACCAATTGGTGAGGAAGACAATTCACAGCTTGGTGATTTTATTGAGGATCAGGAAGCAGTCTCTCCATCAGACCACACTACCTATGAGTTGTTGAAAGAACAACTGGGAGATGTGCTTGACACGCTTACCGATCGTGAGGAAAATGTACTGCGTTTACGGTTTGGACTTGATGATGGCCGGACACGGACACTGGAAGATGTTGGTAAAGCGTTTGATGTTACAAGAGAGCGTATCCGTCAAATTGAAGCTAAAGCATTGAGGAAATTAAGACATCCAAGCCGCAGCAAACAACTGAAAGATTTCCTAGAAACTGCAAAGTGATTTAAGTATTATACAGGATTTACGCTGAACCAATTATATCAGTAGTTGTATGTTCGACTAGTGCAATGCAGCTGAAATATGGAATCAGTATTTCAACCACCGCAAATAGAATACACTCGCTTTCCGGGGCGGCTGATGAGCCTCCCTGCCCCGGCGAGGGGTATGTCGACGAAAGGTGAAGAAGAGAATGATTAATTTAATTAGTTTGAATAAAACTAATGTAATGCCGAAAGTAAAGAATTTATATATTAATGAGTTCCCAAAATATGAACGTCTGCCTTTTTGGCTTTTGATATATAAATCTAAAAAGAAAAATAGTGATTTTTATGCAATTTATGATGACAGTGAATATGTTGGTCTCTTGTATTTAACATATTACAAAGATATTGTTTATGTTTTTTATTTAGCTATTGATCCGTCACAACAATCAAAAGGTTATGGGAGTAAGATATTACAATATTTGAGGAAAATTTATAAAGACAAACGTCTGCTTTTAAATATAGAAAAAGTTGATAGTTCTGCTGATAATTATGAGCAGCGATTTAAAAGAAAGAGATTTTATGAGAAGAATGGTTTTAAAAATACTAATTTTGAAATTGAAAAAAAAGATATTGTTTATGAAATTCTGTATTTAGGGGAAGAAGTTTATGAATATGAATATCATGCTTTATTCAAATCTTATTTAGGTAGAATATTAAACTTTATTCTTTAAGCAGAGTCTTAATTTTATATCATGTGCTGTCGTTTTGTTATCTTTTTCTTATCTTGATACGGTTTTTTGTTTGGGAGCATGAGGTGAAAAAGGCGGTTGAAATATTAAATTTCAAAGGGATTTTAAAAAATGCACCTTAAAAATGGAACCCTATAACACTTTGTTTCCAACTTTATTTGTAATATGCAGATTTTTATGGAATGGCAAAAAAGTCGGGTGCTGGAAATGACCTTTCAATTTGCCAATAAAATAATCAAAGGTAGCCTTATCATAACAAATGGTAAAGCTATTTTTTTATTGGAGAGAGAGGAAAAAGGAATTGTGATTAACGAAGACGTTGCCCGTGTATTGCAAGATGCTTTGATAGAAAAGAAAACATACTATCTTTATAGATAGTATGTGTTAAAAAAGTGCATACTTGTTTGTTTGTCTATACCAATATATAATACATTTGAGTCCAAGTAAGGGTGGGGTCGAACGTGAAGAAAAAATATCTCCCTTTAGATTCATCCATTGTTTTTGAGGGATGCTATATAAATCAATAATTTTCAACTATGAAGAAAAATATTAGGAGGACAAATAAAATATGTTATCACAACAATATCAAGACAACATAAGTACATTACTAAACAAAATCCAAGAAGCTGAGGCGATTGTGGTTGGTGGTGCTGCTGGGATGTCTGAGGCTATCGGACAAAGTTTTTATCATACTGATGAAAATTTTCTCAAACATTTTGGGAAATTTGCAGATAAATATGGTATTAAAAACCTTTTTGAGGGCTTTTATTACCGTTTTTCTACAAAAGAAGAACGGTGGGCTTTTCTTGCAACTGAAATAAAATTTTTATATGATGCCGAAGCTGGTCGCCCTTACCTTGATTTATTGCAACTACTTCAAGACAAAAATTATTTCATTGTTACAACGAATCAAGACGCACAGTTTTCCAAGACTTTCGCTGAAGAGAAAGTTTCCCCAATACAAGGGGATTTGCGTTATTTTCAATGCAAATCTCGCTGCCACGACCAGGTTTATTATAATAAAGAGCAGATCGAAAGCATGTATGCAAACATTGAAGGAACTAGTATTCCTACAGAATTGATTCCGAAATGTCCAAAATGTGGAGGAGATATGGAACCATGGGTTCGAGGTTTTGAGTTTCTAGAAGGAACCACTTACCAAAGTGAATTAAAAAAATACAATGAGTTTCTTATCAAAAACAAAGATAAAAAGATTCTCTTTCTGGAATTAGGCGTTGGAAGAATGACACCGATGTTCATTAAAGAGCCATTTTGGAATATGACTTACAGTTTGTCAGATGCCTACTACATTACCATTAACCCTAAAGACGCAATAGTTCCTCTAGAGTTAAGTGAAAAAGGGCTTGCCATTAAAGAAGATATTGCCATTGTCTTACAAGATGCTTTGAACGAGAAGGAAAAAAGAGATGCGGTTATCGGATAAGTGCGGAGCAATCCGGCTTCGCATGACACGAATTTATTAAGCAAAATAGATTCATAAAAATTTCAGAAAAATGGAGGATCATATGGAAGAGAAATATCAAGAAGTTTTAAGCAAAATCAAGAAGGCTGACAGCATTCTAATCGGTGCAAGTAACGGCCTGGCCATTTCGGAAGGTTATAATATTTTTGCAGAGGATTCTTCCTTTCTGGAACATTTTGGCGATTTTCGTAAAAAGTATGGTTTTCGTAGCATCCTACAGGGATCTTTTTATCCATATCCTACCGAGGAAGAAAAGTGGGCATTTTTCAGCCGAGTGTATGCCTACTTTTTAAACAACAAGGAGGCTAATCCTGTTACGAAGAACCTTTATGAACTGGTGAAAGATAAAAATTATTTTGTGGTTACCTCTAATACAGATTCCCATTTTACATTGGAAGGATTTCAAAAGGAACGCCTTTTTGAAATAGAGGGCAATAGTCGGTATTTGCAATGTTCCAATGGTTGCCATAATCGAATTTACCAAGGCGATGAAATATTGAGTAAAATGGCTCAAAACCAAGAAAATGGAAAAGTTCCTTCAAACCTTATTCCTAAATGTCCAGAATGTGGCGGCCCAATGCAAGTCCATGTCGAAGTCGATCGGAATTTTCTAAAGGGCGAAGAATGGCAAACTAGCTTTCAGGCTTATCAGGATTTTATCGAGAAAGCTTATGATAAGAATTTAGTCCTGCTGGAATTAGGCGTAGGAGCAAGAAATCAATTGATTAAAGCTCCATTTATGAATTTAACTAGCTTAGAAGAAAATGCTACCTACATTACTCTGAATAAAGGAGAGCTTTATATTCCAGATGTCATTGCTAATAAATCCATTGGTATCGACGGTGATATTGCGGAAGTGTTAGAGAATTTAGTGCAGCTAAAACAAGCCTGATTTACCTTAATAAAAACACAACCGAGAATTTATGCCCTTATAAGGAGAAAACATAATTTACCGGTGGGATAAAATTGGTTTGATGACTTCAAAGGATTTACACCAAATGCTGCATCATGAATCATCCTTTACTTTGTCGGTATGGAATGTAAGTGACATTGGGATGAACATAAGTTGCAAAGTTTTACAGAAAAGGGGTTGATTGGCATGAAGATTGGTATTTATGGTTCATCATTTGACCCCATCACGAATGTTCATTTATGGACTGCATCCACAGTTCTTCACCGAGCAAAATTAGATAAAGTGATTTTTCTTCCTTGTGCAAGCAATCGTGCTGACAAACAATTGCAAACGGAGGATGAGCATCGTTGGAATATGATTCAACTTGCCATTAAAGACAACCCGGTATTTGTGGCGGACGATTATGAAATTTCCTTGCGTGCAGGGATTGGAAAACAATACACGTTTTATACAATGGAATATTTCAAATCCAAATTTCCAAATGATGATGTCTTTTTCATTATGGGGGCGGACGTGTTACGTGATATCGACAATCAAGATGTTCCCGTCCACAGACGGTGGCGTTTGCGTGAAAAATTAATCCATTCAAACAAATTTATCGTCATGGCCAGGGATGGTATTGATATGACGAAAGTGATTTCAAAAAGTCCATTACTAAGAAATCATGACGATGGTTCACGATTTCACTTAATTGATAAAGGATTAGCGATGGAAATCAGTTCAAGCTACATTCGCCAAGAATTTGCATTAGGTGGTGAACCAAGGTATTTACTTCCAGAAGCTTGTTATCGATACATTCTAGAACACAACTTATATCGGAAGATTAAACACAAGTAACAATGATCAAACGGTCGTTGCCTATGACGCCTTTTTCCATTTCGAATGATAGTGATGTACATGACATGATCTGATGAATAATCAAATGTAACTGGACGAATAAAAGGATTGCATTTCAAAATAATTACTTTTGGGAGTTGATTAAAAATGGCAAAAGAAGCTTTATTAATTGTTGATATGAGTAATGATTTTGTAGCTGATAATGGAACATTAACTGTTGGTAAGCCAGCACAAGAAATAGTGCCTTATATTAAGGATTTGGCAACCAAATTTTTAGATGAGGGAAATGTTGTTGTCGTATCAATGGACGCACATCAACCAAATGACCCACACTTTGAGTTATGGCCACCACATAATATTGCAGGTACAGAAGGGCAGCAATTGTACGGTGACCTATATGATTGGTTTCAAGATAATAAAGATAATGAGCATTTAATTTATTCGCCTAAAACGAACTACAATGCATTTTT
The DNA here is from genome assembly GCF_055380755.1 of Virgibacillus ainsalahensis. Lineage (NCBI taxonomy): Bacteria > Bacillati > Bacillota > Bacilli > Caryophanales > Bacillaceae > Virgibacillus > Virgibacillus ainsalahensis. The sequence continues at coordinate 3,300,233 of NZ_AP043943.1, forward strand.
TCAAACAGATTTGGCTGAAACTCTAAGAAAATCAGGAGTAGAAAAGGTTCACACTGTTGGAGTAACTACGGATATTTGTGACTTTTTAACGGTTGCAGGAGCAGACGCAGAAGGATTCAAAACAGCTATTCATAAACGAGGTGCAGCAACATTTACTGACCTTGGGGAAACAATGGTAAACCATATGAAACGTTGCTTCCATACGGAAATTATCGATTAAATAAAGTTAGGCAGGTGATAAACATGATTGAATTTCTACCACGAATTAATGAATTAGCGAAAAAGCAACGTGAAGAAGGGTTAACCAATGCTGAAAAAGTCGAGCAACAAGTACTTCGTGAAGATTATTTACGTGCCATACGCGGACAAGTTCTCCATACTTTCTCAGGAATGAAGGTAGTGGATCCGCTTTTAAATGATGTAACACCCGAAAAAGTTCGTAAATTAAAAGTAAAAGATTGAAGATAGGTAGTATTTATTAGAAAACTTGGCATTCGCCAATCCTTTGTGGCGAATGCCCTAGTTGCACTTATGCAGTAAGAAAGTTTTATACTTTCTTAACTGCTAAAAAGACAGGAGGTTAACAAATGGATAAAGCACCAAAAGACACACGTGTCGTTGTAGGAATGTCAAGTGGAGTCGATTCTTCTGTTGCAGCGTTGCTTTTAAAAGAGCAAGGCTATGACGTGATTGGAATATTCATGAAGAACTGGGACGATACAGATGAATTTGGTGTTTGTACGGCTACAGAAGACTACGAGGATGTTATCCGCGTCTGCAATCAATTGGATATTCCCTATTATGCGGTGAATTTTGAAAATCAATATTGGGATAAGGTATTCACCTATTTCCTAGACGAATATGAGGCGGGAAGAACGCCAAATCCTGATGTGATATGCAATAAGGAAATCAAGTTCAGGGCATTTTTAGATCATGCCATGAGCCTTGGAGCCGATTACGTGTCTACAGGACATTATGCACGTGTGGTTAGAGAAAACGGAAAAGTTCACATGTTAAGAGGGAAAGATGAAAATAAAGATCAGACTTATTTTCTTAATCAATTAACAGAGGAACAGTTAGATAAGGTGTTATTCCCGCTAGGTAATCTGGAAAAAACAAAAGTAAGAGAATTAGCTGCCAAAGCTAATTTGACGACTGCATCCAAAAAAGATTCTACAGGCATCTGCTTTATTGGTGAACGAAATTTCAAAGAGTTTCTAAGCGGTTATTTGCCTGCTCAAAAGGGGGATATGGAAACATTCGACGGTAAAGTTGTCGGACATCATGATGGATTAATGTATTATACCATCGGGCAAAGGCGTGGGTTGGGAATCGGTGGAGATGGCGATCCTTGGTTTGTCATTGGAAAGGATGTGGAAAGGAATGTCCTATATGTTGGACAAGGCTTCCACCATGAAATGCTATACTCCGACAGCATCATTGCTGATAATGTAAGTTTGATTTTCAATGGGGATATGCCTGATACATTTGAATGTACTGCAAAATTCCGTTATCGCCAACCAGACAATAGAGTAACGGTAGAACGGTTGGATGATTCCAAAGTTAAAGTCATTTTCCACGAAAAGATTCGAGCTATAGCACCTGGACAAGCAGTTGTCTTCTATCAAGGGGAAGAATGCCTCGGTGGAGGAACGATTAACCAAGTATACCGCGAAAACAAACAATTAACGTATGTAGGATAAACAGGAAAAGAAACTAAATGAATATTAATCAGCTATATAAGATGAAAAATTAGTAGATAAACAAATCTGCATGGTGCTAAATAAAGATGATTTGTTAGTGTAGATTTATAATAAAGACGTGACGTTTGTAAAAAAGATGCGACGGATTAAGGATTTAAAGATACTAAATTGGGCTAATTTTTAACTTCGTGGAAGCATTCTCTACAGTAATTATTTATCATATTCAACCGATTTTAAATTCACCTAAACTTAGCCTCGAGATAAAAACAGGCATCCGAATTATTGATACGGATGCCTGTTTTTCGCTATTCTCGTCCAAAATAGGGTCCTGTATGGCGATTTAAGATTTAATAACAAGCCCCTAGACCATATTCTTTTCATAACAGCCACCAAAACACTTAAATCTATGCCCCCTTAATCCATAGCTATCTGTATTCTTATTGGTGCACTATCTATTAATAACAATCGATAACTTATAATTCGCATATTCATTTAAATCTTCCAAAAATATAATTGTATTTTTTATTCAGAGAGGTGGAGGAAGTGCCCATTGAAACCTCAGCAACAGACAATTTATACTGTGCTAATTCCAGAGGCGTATTGAAGATAAGAAGAGAGAAACTTACTGCGCAAGCCCTCTTCTTATTGATTTTAAGAAGAGGGTTTTTTTCATGCCAGGTAAACAACTATTTATCATTTCTTTATCACGGCCTGAATAACATGACCTAACCCCACATGTCTTTTTCCTTCATCCCGAATCGCTTCACCGTAATAAAAATGGATACATTTGTAATTATTAATCCAATCCAGAATTTCTACTGGATCATATAACATGTCAAGAGATGGTGGGCCACCTGTTTGGTACTCAAGTTGATCCTTAGAGTAAACTTCAAAAATGACATACCCACCGGGTTTCACTGAATCAATCATGTTTTCCAGCAAGAATGGTTGATCTGTTTTTGGAACATGCCCAAATACCATAATGGCAGCATCAAATTGATTGGTTTTCACTTTTTCGTTCGTCAAATCAATCATAACGGTTTCTACGTCAACATGATTTTGGCTCGCCAATTTTTTCGTTTTCTCAAGACCAATTGTCGATTGATCATAAGTCGTTATGTCATGACCAAGTTTGGCTAGGTAAACCGCATTCCGGCCTTCCCCTTCTGCAAAACAACCCACTTTTGAATGATCTGGAATGAGATCCCTCATGTCGTGTATAAATACATTTTCTCTTTCACCATAAACAAAATCTTCATCTGAAAAACTACTATCCCAATGTTCTTTTGACATTATTATTGATCTCCTTGCCTAAGTATCATTAAAAAACGTGCAGATTATAAGGTCATACGTTTTTCTTAAAATTATTTCCAAACATCCCAGGCAATTTCAATGACGTGTCGTAACTTTGCCTACTATTGTTCTTCCGTCAGCATGTTACCTTCTTCTGTCAAGGCAAACCCACACGATGTACTAAGACATATTATTTCTTTCACTTTAAATAACCAGTTATTGTAATATTCTTTTTTTACTCTGCCACACGGTTTGCTTTTTTCAGCCCTTTAATCGCTCCCACATGCATTCCTTCATGATACGTCGTGAAATCTAAAATCTCGCCGATGGTAGATAGTGACTGGAACGGTTTGGCAGCTTTTTCATCTAGCTGTCCGGCTAAAGTTTCCTTCAATTTTGCCGGCTGTTCTTCAAGAAGTTGTTTCACCTCATTGAGTGTTGGTACCTCACCTTGCCAATCAGCTGGCTTTGTCCCCGGGGCAAACAGTTCAGGATAATGGGAAGGCATTTCAATATCTTTCCCACCAAATTGCGAAAGCAAAACATTTTGCACCGTGTAAATATGGCCTAAGTTCCAACGGATCGTGTTGTTGAATCCTTCTGGCATTTGATCTGCCTGTTCTTCCGTTAAATCTTCCATTTCATTCAATGTATTTTGCCTGATTAAGCTGATTTGCTTAAAAACCATTTCTTCGTTCATTTTTGCATCATGCCCCTTCCCTTAATCTATTAAAAATTATACACGAACTCCATATCCTTCTCTAATTTCCAGCTTGCTTTAATTTTTTTACATGAAAAAGCTGATTTCCCAAACAGAAAACCAGCTTTTTCATGCTTATATTTAGGCACTAACATCATAGCCTTGATCCTCAACAGCTTCCTTTATTGTCTCAACATTTACTTTTGATTCGTCAAAAGTAACATCTACATTACCCGCTTCTAAATTAACTTCAGCTGCTGATACGCCATCTAATTTATTTAATGCACCTTCAACTGACATTTTGCAATGACCACATGACATACCTTGCACATTTAACGTTTTCTCCATGACCTTTTCACCTCCTTTAAAGTTGCAGAAAAAATTATATCTTAACTCTCTTTAAACGAAGGGAGTTAGAAACAACACTTACAGAACTTAATGCCATTGCTGCACCAGCAACCCATGGCGCAAGTAATCCTACTGCTGCAATTGGAATTCCCGCTGTATTGTAGCCAAAAGCCCAGAAGAGGTTTTGACGGATATTTCGAATCGTCGAATGGCTGATTTTAATTGCCTTCGGTATGAGTAATAGCTCACCACCAAGAATTGTAATGTCAGCAGCTTCAATGGCCACCTCTGTACCAGTTCCAATGGCAATCCCAATATCAGCGATTGCTAATGCAGGAGCATCATTCACCCCATCCCCAACCATTGCAACTTTTTTACCTTGCAACTGAATTTCTTTTACTTTATCCGCTTTTTCTTCAGGTAACACTTGGGCTATTACTTGGTCGATGCCAACTTGTTTTGCAATTGCTTGTGCAGTTCGCTCGTTATCCCCTGTTAACATGATAACTTCTAAGCCTTCTTCTTTTAATTCTTTTATTGCTTGTGGGGCTGTTTCTTTAATTGTATCTGCAACCGCAACAATTCCGCGGTACTTTCCATCAATAGCAATTAACATCGCTGTTTTTCCATCAACTTCGTAATCGATTAATTCTTGTTCCGCGCTACCAATATCGACTTGGTGATCTTGCATTAGTTTTCGATTCCCTACAAGAATTTGATTGCTGGAAATCGTAGCTTCGATACCGTGTCCAGGTATAGCATTGAAATCATTCACTTCACCTAAATCAATATTTTTTTCTGTTGCATAAGCAACAATGGCTTCTGCAAGTGGATGCTCTGAACCTTTTTCCGCACTAGCGAGTAACTGTAATGCTTCCTCATCACCGGTAAAGTTTGTTACTTCAGGTTTTCCTTTTGTGATTGTTCCCGTTTTATCCAACACAATGGCATTTAAAGCATGGGTACGCTCAAGATGTTCTCCACCTTTAAAAAGAATGCCATTCTCTGCACCTTTCCCTGTGCCAACCATAATGGATGTTGGTGTTGCAAGTCCTAGCGCACACGGACATGCAATTACAAGAACAGCAATCGATGCGACTAAAGCAGGTTCAATTTGACCAGGCTGGACAAACGCAATCCATACAGTAAATGTTAGAATGGCAATACCTACAACAATCGGTACGAAATAGCCAGAAATGACATCGGCTAATCGTTGGATTGGCGCTTTCGATCCTTGTGCATCCTCGACTACTTTCACAATCGATGCAAGTGCCGTATCTTTACCAACCTTCGTTGCATGCATTTCAATCGAGCCATTTTTGTTTATCGTTGATCCGATGACGCCAGAGTCTACATCTTTTTCAATCGGGATGGATTCCCCCGTAATCATCGATTCATCTACAGATGTTCTTCCCTTTACAACTGTACCGTCTACAGGTATTTTCTCCCCTGGTTTTACAACTAACCTTTCACCAACGACAACTTCCTCTACTGGAGTCATAATTTCCTCGCCATTTCTTATAACACGAGCCTCTTTTGCCTGTAAATTAAGCAAAGAAGATAGTGCATTCGTTGTCTGGCTTTTTGCTCTTGTTTCCAAATACTTACCAAATAAAATCAGCGTAATGATTACAGCACTAGTTTCAAAATACAAATGCGGTTCGTACGCTGGATTTCCGATGGTCCTAAATGCTTCGTATAAACTATAGAAATATGCTGCACTCGTACCTAATGCAACAAGCACATCCATGTTTGCTCCACCATTACGAAGGTTCTTATATGCACCTACATAAAATTGCCAGCCGATGATAAATTGTACTGGTGTTGCGAGTGCAAATTGGAACCACGGATTCATGAATATATCCGGTATAGACATATTAAATAAATGAACCAACATTGTTATTACTAGCGGTGCAGTTAACACGGCCGAAATAATTAATTTCGTCTTCATATTTTTAATTTCTTTTTCTTTGTGTGTTTGCTTTTCTTCTGCTTCCGCTTTCGGTTTCGCGTCATAACCCACATTTTTGATTTTATCAATGATTGCCTTCGCATCTACGAGTCCTGGGTTATACTCTACAGATGCCGTTTCTGTTGTTAAGTTTACATTTGCAGATTTAACCCCATCTTGCTTATTCAATACCTTTTCAATACGGGTCGAACATGCAGCACAGGTCATTCCAAAAACATCTAATTCTGTTTTTTCCATTAAAACCCCATAGCCAACTTTTTCAATTTTATTCGAAATATCCTCGATGGAAGTTTTTTCTGAATCATAGTCTACTGATGCCTTTTCTGTTGTTAAATTAACCTGAGCTTCTACACCATCCATTTTATTTAAAACTTTTTCAATACGACTGGAACATGCAGCACAGGTCATTCCTGTTACACCAAGCGTTGCATGTTTTTTATCACTCACAATAATCCCCCCTTATTTAGAAAACTGCTTCAGTACACTCATTAATTCCTCAATCGTTTCTTCACCTTCACCTTGTTTAATCGCGTCACTGACACAATGGTTAATATGTCGTTCAGTGACAGCGAAACCTACATTTTTTAACGCGGATTGAATGGCGCTAATTTGTACTAAAATATCTACACAATATCGATCATCTTCCACCATTTTCTGTATTCCACGAACTTGACCTTCTATACGTTTTAAACGGTTAATCGTTTTTTCCTTTTCAGCTTCTGTTCTTGGGGTACTTGGGTGATCACGTAAGAACTTATCCAAATGAATCACTTCCTTTTCTGTTATAATTATACTATACCCCCACACAGTATATTTGTCAACAGAAATACTTACTATCTGCATATGTGCAACGAAGGCATTCGCCTGTTTAATTCCGCACTCCCCACTTTATAGCCTTGAAAAAATCTTATCATTCCCAGCCGGCTTGCATACAAGGACATTATCCCAACTCCCGCATAAGCTATAATATACTCTTATGTAAAGGATGGATAAAATGGTCACTTCAACATTACCTGTAACGATACAAACGATGGTTATAAAACAACAAGGTACAACGATTTATTACCCGAGTGTAGTCGGCTTACAGGATCAGCATGTGCAGCAAAGGATTAATCAGACGATTGTTCAACTCATGCAATTTCTAGTACATCAGCAATACGAACAGCAAGGAGCCAACACATTCACAGAAATGATTGGTACATTTGAAATTAAAACGAATGAGCGGAATATCCTTAGCCTGACACTAACCAATTACGCAATTGCATATCATTATGCGCATGGGCTTACACTTATGAAGTCACTGACCTTCGACACACAAACAGGGGGAAATTACACACTTCAAGATTTGTTCAGACCCGGAAGCAACTACACCGATGTTCTCTCCAGAATAGTACAGAAGCAGATCAAAGCAAGAGACATCCAGCTACTGGGTGATTTCCCCGGCATATCTCCTAACCAGGATTTTTATATCGCAGACAAAGCACTTGTCCTGTATTTTCAGACCTATGAAATCACCCCGGGCTATGTTGGTCTCCCGATGTTCCCAATCTCTGTTTATGAACTGCAGGATATCATAGATGAAAATGGACCGCTCGGAAGAATGGCAGCAAATAGTTAAAACAAGAAGACCTCATTGATTTTTAAAGGAATATTCTTCACGTTTAAATATATAATTAGAAGGCACTCTAAACCTTGGGATACTGTTGCCAAAGTTTGGAGTGCCTACATATAACATATGGCGATTCATCGATATTCATTGCTAATGATGTAGATGTTTTGGCAGAGGAAGAAATACATCTAGTCATTAATTTAAGCTCTAAAGCTTAGGGGGACGGTTCCTTTACTTCCTCAATAACCAATCACGTGCTTCCTTTCAGCAGCGGTACGACTTTATTACAAATTTACACTTAAGCTTTTAATAATTTTGCATTTATCGCAACAATGATGGTACTCAAACTCATCAATACCGCCCCTACTGCTGGACTTAATACAATACCAATCGGGGCCAGCACACCTGCTGCCAGTGGTATGGCAAAAATGTTATACCCCGTCGCCCACCAGAGATTCTGAATCATTTTCCGATATGTTTTTTTCGATAAATCCATTAATGCCACAACATCATTCGGGTTACTTTTTACAAGCACCACATCAGCTGTTTCCATTGCTACATCCGTACCTGCGCCGATAGCAATACCTAAGTCAGCTGTCGCAAGTGCCGGTGCATCGTTTACACCGTCACCTGTCATAGCAACCTTCCAGCCTTTTTCTTTTATTTTTTTGACCTGATTCGCTTTGTCATCCGGTAAAACTTCTGCATAGACTTCATCGATATCCAATTGTTTTGCTACCCAGTTTGCTACTTTCTTATTGTCACCTGTAAGCATAATCGCATGAATGCCATCTTCTTTTAATGATACGATTGCTTCTTTTGCCGTTTCACGAACGATATCTGCTAACGCAATCATCCCGATCAATTCGGCCTCAAGTAAAACAAATACGACGGTCTTTCCTTCTTCTGACATTTCATTAAACAACTGCTGATCATAACTAAAATTATTATTATTTACATAACCCGGACTGACAACATTTACTTTTCTTCCATCCACTTTTCCTTGAATTCCTTTTCCAGTTATCGATTCGAAATCAGCTAATTTCCCTAACGCAACCTCCTGCTCTTTCGCTTCCTTCACAATTCCAGTTGCTATCGGATGTTCAGAGTTTTGTTCTACAGTGGATGCATATTTCAAAAGATCTCCTTCGCTATATCCCTCACTAGGTACGATATCTGTTACACCAAATTCACCTTTTGTCAGTGTACCTGTTTTATCAAAAACAACTGCATTCAAATTACGTGCCCCTTCAAAATTAGCACGGTTTCGGATTAACAATCCTTTTTTGGCAGAAATAGATGTAGAGACTGCTACAACAAGAGGTGCCGCTAACCCCAGCGCATGCGGACAGGTAATCACCATAACTGTAACCATCCGTTCAATGGCAACATCAAAAGAGTACCCTAGAAGCAGCCAAATGAATAAGGTTACAAATCCAGCAGCTAATGCAAGGTAAAATAACCATTTAGCTGCCCTGTTCGTTAAATCCTGGGTTCTGGATTTTGATTCCTGGGCTTCTTTTACCATCGTAATAACCTGAGATAAATAGGAATCTTCCCCTGTTTTTTCAACCTGTACGGTAAGTGATCCTTCCTTATTAATCGATCCGCCGATAACTTCATCACCTTTATCTTTTTCAACCGGAACAGATTCCCCTGTGAGCATAGACTCATCAATAGCCGAATTCCCATCAGCGATCGTTCCATCTACAGGAATCTTTTCGCCCGGTTTTACAAGTACCCGGTCATTATTTTTCAGTTTGGATAAAGGCACATCCTGTACTTGATCATAATCATCTAATCGATGTGCTTCGTTTGGCATAAGTTTCACCAGCTGTTCAAGCGCATTAGATGCCCCCATCACAGAACGCATTTCAATCCAGTGACCCAATAACATAATATCAACCAATGTTGCTAGTTCCCAGAATAGCTGATCACCTTCCCAGCCAAATACAACCATGGTGCTGTATCCGTACGCTATGGTAATAGCAAGTGCAATAAGTGTCATCATTCCGGGATTCTTATCTTTCAACTCACTGATTCCACCTGTTATAAACGGCCATCCACCATAGAAGAACACTACTGTTGATAATGCAAATAAAATATACATATCACCAGTAAAACGCCAATCGACTCCCATAAAATCTTGGATCATAGGCGATAAAGCGAGAATTGGAATGGTAATAATTAAAGAAATAAAGAATCGTTTTTTAAAATCCCCGACCATATCACCGTGATCATGGTGCCCATGACCTCCGTGACTGCCATGGTCATGAGCATGACTTTGATGCCTGTCATGGCTATGTTCTTTACCATCATGATGGTCATGGGTTACTTCGTGATTATGTGCATGGCTATGATGGTCATGGTTGTGATGTTCATGTTCACTGTGCTTATGTTTTTCGTCCTCCTGTTTTGCCATTGATATCACTCCTTGTAATTGTCCTTACATATTTTGCACAATGTTTCTATTTCTAATTTCTAGCCCACCATACGATACCCCTGTAAGGTAAAGTTAAAACCAAAATATTGTAAGGCTACTAGCATAAAAGATTTGTGCAGTGTATATGGAATTTTTTTGCTCCGTTTATATTTATATATAGTTGGGAAACTATACACATGTAATCAAAAATTACTAAAATGGAGGTTTCATTAATGGCACATGAACAATATCAACAACTATTACAAACTTTACATGAATGCATGACAGCGTGTAATCACTGTTATGATGCATGCTTAAAAGAGGACGATATTAAAATGATGGCAGAGTGCATCCGGTTAGATAGAGAATGCGCTGATATTTGTGCTTATTTAGAACAAGCAATCTCAAGAGGTACACCTTTTGTTTCTGAATTAGCTTCTGTATGTGCTACTATTTGTGAGGCTTGTGGGAATGAATGTAAAAAACATAATCATGATCATTGTCAGAAATGTGCGGATGCCTGCTTTAAATGCGCAGAAGCATGTAGAAGTGTTGCTTAAAAAACATTGATTCTAAAAAAATTGCCCAAATAGGCATCTACCTATTTGAGCAATTTTTTATCCAAATATAACATATCATTCATTAACCACTAATGCCTAATGGCCAAGCGTAATATCGTATCTTTTTATAAACAGTACGACTTTATTTTAGACTTCCAAATGTAGCTTTGGAATAACTACATTGAGTTAATAGCCCATGTAATTCTTTATCCTCACCTGAAATCAAGGTTACCTTTCTTACAAAAATCTATAAACTCTTCCATGTCCATTTTTTAGAATCACCTTTCTTTTATTGGTTAGTAATTTAATTGGATTGGGAAAGTGAAATTCTGTATAACTTATCGTCATTTTTTTGAGGAGTTCCCCGGCCATCTGAATTGTTGCTAATGATATAAAGGTAATTATCTTCAATTAGTACATCCCGAATTCTGCCAAGACCCGTTATAACTTCACGGTATTCACCTGCTTCAAGGTCAAATTCTAAAACAGCAGTTCCTCTTAATGCTGCAGCGTACAATTTACTATTATTATAACCGATTCCAGACGGTGCCCAAGTTGATTCATCTCCAGAAGGGAATAGTGGTGTTACCATCCCATCTTGTTCCTCATAGCCTTCGATAATTGGCCAGCCATAATTTTGACCGGCTTCTATTCTATTTCTTTCATCATTTGCATCGTTTCCGTGTTCACTAGCATATAACGTTCCATCAGGTAACCAGGTAATTCCTTGAGGATTTCGATGACCATAACTATATACGTATGAATCTGAAAACGGGTTATCACTTGGTATGGATCCATCGAGATTCATTCTTAGAATTTTACCACCTAATGAATCGAGAGCTTGTGCTATTTCACGTTCAGAAGCATCCCCAGCTGTTGCATAAAGTTTCCCATCCGGGCCAACTTTAAGTCGTCCTCCATGATGGTAGGAACCACTTGGAATTTTATCGAGAAGCAAACTCTCTTGCCTCCAAACATTATCTTCCAAATGAAGTGTTATAATGCGATTAAATTGTCCTGAACTGTCTTCATATGTATAGTAGGCATAAGCTAAATTCGATTCCTGAAAGTTGGGAGCAAGCACAAGTCCTAATAGCCCAGCTTCTGAAGCTGTTGCAATTTCTTTCTCGAGTTCTACACTTTGTCTTTCCATTTCAACATTTTCTATTTTCACGATGGATCCAGATCTTTCTGCAGATTAGAAAGTATTATTCATTTTTTCAATTGACCAGGGAACGTCGAGATTTTCCGCAACCACTTCTAATTCATTATTTTCATGCTGACTTAGTGAAGTGTTTTGCTCGTTATTGTTATGTACTGAATCTTGTTGATTACTTGAAGAACATCCAGTTAAAAAGAGAATAAAAACCAAATATATACTAAATAATTTTTTCAACGCCAAATCACCTTCCCTGCTAGATATGGTAGGTCAAAAATTTCATAATATATTTTTTTTGTTAATTATCGTTTATTTATTTCACTTACAATTTGAGTTAACTCTAGGTAACAATATTGATAAGCTATTTATCTAGTTATTTTTTTTCACTAGCGTTGCATAAATATAGTTGTAATTTTCAGTTATATGTTTTTTTCTAACAGAGCCAAAAAACTAAATACCCAACTAAAGGTGGCCCATCCATTTTTTAAAAATTTACAATTAGGCTAAAGTGACAGCGATGTTTTCTTTATTAAGAAGCACCCTTCCCTTCAATTTTCAAAACCCAGATATAAGCTGGTTTCCATAAGGATGCTTTTAGAAAACGGCTGATTTGTAAAATCGTTCGTTTACTTTTCGTATTGGTTTGAGCAAGTACATTTAAACAATAAACAATAAGTGCGATAAACACTTGATTGTGAATCGCGGCTTCACTTTGACCGTAGAACTTTTTGATATTTAGGTGCTGTTTAATCCATTTGAAAAACAGTTCGATTGTCCAGCGTGATTTGTACATTTCCGAGATTTCCTCTGCGCTCAAATCAAAACGGTTTGTAAATAATTGGAGTACATTTCCTTTTGAATCTTCAACATTTAGAAGGCGAAAGTAATTCTCAGTACGATTTTGTGTCGTACCAATTAACACCATTTGATCCGATAAAACAGCTGAACCATCCGGTAGTTTAAAGTCGTCAACTACCCGTATCACAGCATTTTTTCGAAGCCTAGTAAGGAAAAAGTAACCATCATATGTCATCTGATCGAAGCGCTCATAATCCAAATAGCCTCGGTCAAAAACATACATGCATTCTTTATCATCGACCAGAACTTCAAGCTGATTACGATCATGTTCTTTTGCGTTCGTTAAAACAACTTTTTCCGGATACGATATCCCATTTTCCATAAATACAAGGCGAAGATGTAGCTTTACACCAGCTTTTGTTTTCCGGAATTCAGCCCACCTATGGTTCGTTAAATTAAGTGGAAGCGTGCTTGAATCAATGATTTTCAGTGGCATTGCAAGCTTGGAATAATGCGTTTTCTCATGAATTTGCGTCACTAAATCAAGAAAAATTCGTTGAAATAGATCTGGATTGATACCATTTAACCGACGCGAAAGCTGAGAAACACTGATAGAATCAAGGTCGATTTCCTTCTGAAGCTGATCGTCGAAAAGAGAATCGGTTAATGCGTGTAAACTTTCGACCTCTTGTAGCTGAGAAAAAAGTAGTAATTTTAGAAATGACTCTGTCGTTAATTTTTTTGTATAGTAATCTAATTTCATCGTTTTCACATTTTCTTCAACTAATTGAATATTAATTGGTGAAAACCATTGCCCAAACGAGGTTTTTCGTGTAATCTTATCCATGAGTTTTGTCCTTTATTAGTGGATTTGGACGGGTTACCACCTGACTATATCCATTATAAAGGACTTTTTCTTTGCACAACAGTAAATTAGTGAATATTATGAGTCTTTTTAATTTTTGTTTTAAATTAATGCAACGCTAGTGATTTTTTTTCAAAATATAAAAGGTGCCCCAAAAGCTGGGCTTTTAAGACACCATAAAATTATCATAAAAACTGACGTAAATCACATTGTACTTTTGCTAATCACGAATCGATACTTCACATCGGAAGCTAATACTCGTTCATATGCTTCGTCAATTTGATCGGCCGAAATTACTTCAATTTTAGGAACAATGTTATGTTTCCCGCAGAAATCTAACATTTCCTGTGTCTCACGGATGCCTCCAATCATTGAAGCTGCAAATGAACGTCGCTGACTGCTAAGAGAGAACAAACTTAATGACAATGGCTCGGCGGGAGCACCAACATTTATTATCGTACCATTCAACGTTAACAGGGAGAGATAAGCATCCATATCGATCTTTGCACTTACCGTGTTAATAATTAAGTCAAAAGATCCGGCAAGTTTTTCAAATGTTTCTGGATTGCTAGTGGCATGATAGTCTTTTGCACCGAATGCAAAGCCATCTTCCTTTTTATTCAATGTTTGTGACAGAACGGTAACTTCTGAACCCATGGCATGTGCAATTTTAACAGCCATATGACCAAGGCCGCCCATGCCAACAACTGCTATTTTCTTACCTGGACCGGCGCCCCAATGATTTAGCGGTGAATAGGTTGTAATACCAGCGCAAAGTAATGGTGCTGCAGCATCCAATCCAATGTTATCAGGTATTTTCAGTACGAAGTCCTCCGTTACGACAATATGGGTAGAATAGCCACCCTGCGTATCTTGACCGTACTTGTCAACAGCTGCGTAGGTGTCTACTTTTCCATTGAGGCAGTATTGTTCTTCTCCTTTACGGCAGTTCTCACATTCGCCACAGGAATCAACCATACAGCCGACCCCTGCCCGATCACCGACTTTATACTTTGTCACCTCAGATCCAACACCTGTAACAATACCCGCAATCTCATGCCCAGGTACCAGAGGATAGTTCACAGGACCCCATCCCCCATGAGCAGTATGGATGTCAGAGTGACATATGCCTGCATACTTAATTTCAATCAGAACATCATGCGAATCAAGATCACGCCTATTAATTTCAGCAGCTCGAAACGATTTATCTGGACCGTCTACTGCTCGCGCTTTAGCTGTTATCATTTGTTTAACCCTCCATTAACACGATTGTTTAAGAGAATTCACTTATTTTTCTCTTTCAAAATTAGGATAAACCCTAGAGTTAACTCGAAGTCTAAATAAAAAGGGAGATAAACGACGATGAAATATTCTATCAGCGAAGTTGCAAAAAAATTAAATCTCACAGCATATACCTTCCGTTACTATGACAAGGAGGGACTAATGCCTTTTGTAGAACGGACACCTAACGGAACTAGGGTTTTTAAAGAATCCGATATAGATGCTTTAAAAGTAATTGAATGTCTAAAATCAACAGGAATGCCTATTAAGGAAATTAAAAGATTTATTGATTGGTGCTCGGATGGGGATTCCACATTGCAAGAAAGACATGACATGTTCTTGGAACGAAAAGCTGCTGTAGAAGCACATTTGGAAGAACTAAATAAGACAATGGAACTTATAAATCATAAATGTAAATATTACAAGACTGCATTGGATGCAGGAACGGAAGATATTCATAAAAACAATAAAATAGAGACTTTTTAATTAACTATATCCATGACAAAAATCCTTTCCTCCCCAAAACACCCAATTTTCACCTCTTTTTTCTCTTCTAGGTTGTATAGATATTCAGCTATTTTAATTGAGTTCGTACTAGAATGGAGAGAAGAATCAAAATAAAAGAAGAGTTAAACCATATTATACAAGGGATTGGGGGGCTATTGGACAAACGAGAAAACTGGACCCTAATATTGGATCCAGTCTGAATTTGTATTGATATTTTATTGAAAAACCGTTTGGATAATGATTGGGAAAACCATCGAGTACATATTGTTTCTCCACTGTTCTTTCTCGATTCCTTGCCGTTAGGATACCAACTTTTTAGCAGTAGGGAAGAACTTTTTAGCATGAAAACCGACTTTAAGGAAGGGATATAGAAACTTGTTGCTTTGAAATAAAGTTTGGTCAAAAATAAAGCTCAAACCGGCATTTTAAGGAAAACCCAAATAATTCGTTTTGAAAAAAATTGATCAAAACGGATTATTTCCCCGTGAATTAATATACAATTTTTATAAAAAAGTTTGATCATTTACTGTTTGAGTTATTCCGTTAAAGCGCATAATAACAGGATAAAAATCAAAAGACCTCCTGCTTCAATCACTTTTCTTTTTAGAGGTCTATAAATTCCCCGTCTTCTACTATATGTATTTTTGCTTCTTCTAATTTATATTTTGTTTCTCCTTCTGTGCTATATTTTAAAAGTAATGGTTGCTTCGAATCTGGATCATTCCATGATAGAATCATTTCAAAATCATGATCCTCATCATTTAGACTATAACTGCCCTCAACAAAATAAACGTTTTTATATAATCTACCAGTAAATGCACTTACAATGTTTTGTCTGTCATCATCATTTTCCTCTATTTGATAATGTTGATCTTCCTCAGGAAATTGAATGGCATTATTTTCTTCATATTCGATAACAAAGTCCTTTACTGCGGAAATAATCATGTTCCGATCCATTTCTACTAAACTACTTTCATTTTCTTTATTTCTCTTTTCTTCTTGGTTCTCTTCTTGATTATTTTCTTGGTTAGCATTTGATTTTTCATCATCGTTACTACAAGCTATTAGTATAAAACTGCTTGCAACAAAGAGAGCTATAAGCTTTATGTATTTCTTCATCATGTATCCCCTTTTCTTTATTTTAATAATGGAAGCATAACTTCATGTTATTTGAATTATGGTATTATAACGAATTTTATTATTCTTTAATCTGGCCCTGTTAATGGAATAATCCTTAATTTTATTGTAACCATAAAAACCCCTTAGGACAACGCAAAATCCAAAGGGGTAAAACGGTGCAACTTTTTTATAAACAGTTAATCTTTTTTATAAACGGTTAAACTTTGTTTTAAAATCCACAAAATTTTTTATTGAGACACTATCGATTACTCCACTGTAACACTCTTCGCCAAATTCCTCGGCTTATCAACATCACACCCACGATGCAGGGCTGCATAATATGCCAATAATTGCATCGGAACAACACTAACAAGCGGTGTCAGCAGTTCATGTACATGTGGTAACACAAATGCATCATCATCCTGCTCGAGACCTTTCATGCTGATAATCATCGCGTTTGCCCCACGCGCAACAACTTCCTGCACATTTCCGCGGATGGAATAGTTCACGTTTTCCTGTGTAGCAAGCGCGATAACCGGTGTTCCTTCTTCAATCAACGCAATGGTTCCATGTTTCAATTCTCCACCGGCAAATCCTTCTGCCTGAATATAGGAGATTTCTTTTAATTTCAATGCACCTTCCACAACTACATTATAATCAGAACTACGCCCGATAAAGAATGCGTTACGTGTTGTTGGCAGGTAATCCCGTGCCAGCTGTTCCATTGCATCTTTCTGATCTGTTAATAGTTCCATTGCATTTGCAACAATCGCAAGCTCCTGCAATGGTTCGAAATCCATTTCAAGACCTTTTACCTTTGCAGTGTCCACTGCGAGAATTGCCAGTACGGCAATTTGCGCAGTATATGCTTTAGTTGAGGCTACCGCAATTTCCGGTCCTGCATAAAGATTCAGTGTATAATCTGCTTCACGAGAAAGGGTGGATCCCGGTACATTTGTAATCGTTAATGCCGGGTGTCCCATTTCTTTTATTTTCACTAATACAGAACGGCTATCCGCTGTTTCGCCACTTTGTGATATAAACACAAATAACGGTTTTTCGGACAGCAGAGGCATGTTATATGAAAATTCACTTGCTACATGTACTTCAACAGGGATATTTGCCAATTTTTCAATGAACTCTTTACCGACCAATCCTGCATGATAGCTGGTTCCTGCAGCAATGATATAAACACGGTCAGATTTCTGCATTGCATGACGGATATCCGCATCAAGCTTCAATTCATTGTTTTGATCCTGATACTTGTTAATGATTTTACGCATAACAATTGGCTGTTCATCAATTTCCTTCAGCATAAAATGCGGATAGGTCCCTTTTTCCATATCACTTGCGTCAATTTCTGCCGTATAGGGTTCACGGTTAACGACCGTACCATCAAGTTTTTGAACTTCCACAAAGTTACGGCTAACAAATACGGTTTCCTTATCATGAATTTCAAGGTATTGATCGGTCACTTTCAATGTTGCCATTGCATCACTTGCTACAACATTGAACCCTTCACCTAAACCAATCAATAATGGGCTTTTATTTTTAGATACATATAACGTGTCCTGATCCTCATTATCAATTAATCCAATTGCATAAGAACCTTTTAAAAGATTCATTGCCTGACGAAATGCTTCAGCAGTATCTTCATTTTTTTCATAAAGTTTTTCGATTAATTGAACGATCACTTCTGTATCTGTTTCACTGACGAAAGATACGTCGCTCAGATATTCCCTTTTTAAATCCTGATAATTTTCAATAACACCATTATGAACAAGGGTAAATCTCCCAGACGCGCTTTGATGTGGGTGAGCATTATTCTCACTTGGTACACCATGTGTTGCCCAGCGGGTATGGCCGATTCCCATTGTTGCATGAATAGAGTCATCTACACTTTCCCTAAGTGTTGCAATCCTTCCTTTAACTTTCGTCAGATTCACGCCTTCATTATTTAATACTGCAATACCAGCTGAGTCATAACCCCGGTATTCCAGTTTCTCCAGCCCATTTAATAAAACTTCTTTTGTATCGTTTTGTCCGATATATCCTACGATTCCGCACATATCGTTGTTCCTCCTTGTATAGAAGGGGCAACAAGCGAACCGCTAATTTAGGGGCGCGCATTTGCTGCCCCTTTCTCGTGATTGTTATATCACATCTTCCTTTATCCTTTGGCCAGTAAGTCGCCTTACTGTTTTGAGGAATACAGTATATCGATTGAGATGTACAATCGGGAGGAATCCGCCGAATTTCTCGATTAACCTCCACCTCGTCAACTATTCTTCATCACCGCGCGAAAAATAGCCCTGGCGCTTTTCTTGCTTACTTACAGCTATGCTCCTTTCTATTTTTGACTGAAATACTGTCACCTTTATTTGATTACCTTAAAGATCCTCAATTAAACATGCAGGTAAACAGCACACCTCATTTTACCTGATACTATGTTGCTGGTCAATATCTTTGTAGTAGGCAGGAAAGTATAAAACCTTCCTGCCGCGTGAGTAAATGCAGTGTAGCGACAAATAGTTTTTTCTAAGAAGGTGTGTGTTAGTTTATGAATAGATAACTAATTTGTTCATTTAACTGAATTGACTAACATCCTTTTTAACCCGTTTGTAATAGCACAGTGATTTTATAATAAAGATGCCAAATTCAACGAGAACCAAACCAAAAATAATAAACATCATCACATCTGTCTTATCTACGCCATACTTTGCTGCCAGATTAATATTTAAAATGATAATACCTATATACAAAACCAGCAAGGGAATATATAAAGCGGAATATGTAATTGCAACACGTCTGGCATGTCTCAGCATATGTTCACTATCACTATATAACTCAGGACGTACTTCTCTTTCCTTATACGCCTGCGCCCATATGGACCATTTGTTGAGGAGCGAATGATTAGTATACATCAGCTGCCATCCCGCTTCCCGATGCATGTCAAAATAACCTTGGTTTGTCGTGTTCTGGTAGTCTGCACAATAGCTTACTTTTCTTGGATTCCCTTTTATAAAAAAGAAGGTAATTCCAGCCTTGTTAACCCGGTACAGGTGGAACCCTTGCTCTTCCATGGATTCCAACCATTTTTCCAGTTTATCCGGACCATACATCCAGCCTATTTTTCGCTTTACAATCATTCTACCGGACTTTTTCAATTCCTTTTCTTCTAACCGATTAATTGATGTATCGAATGCCGGTTTCGCAGTTCCCGCCCCGAGTCGCTTATTCGTTTTATAAATTTTGACTGTCGAATAAATGGTTAGTGACCAGATTATTAGACTAACTATTATCGTCACAAACCACATCGGACTGCCATGGATGGTGATCGTTCCATCGGCGGAGAAAAGCATAAGTGCTGTCATAAAAATTGGAAATAAAGATGTAAAAATCATGTAGAACAATATTCCGCCATAAATATACATGATTTTCCTATTGTGATTAATAATCCCTTCCCGCACCGGTTCTGATTTAATATCTTCCACCGGTTTCTCATTCGCAATCACATACCAATTTCGATGGTTGAATACTTCCTGCCATCCTTCGTCAGCTAAGGCAGTTGGCAGCACACCGAACGTTTTATCAAATCCAATGGTATACGTCATCTGCTTGGGGGTTCCTTCTTCAAAATAAAATTTGCGGCTCCACGGATTGAATTTTATAAAAACAAATCCCTGTGCAGCCATGAAGGAAAGCCATTCTTCTGTCTTCTCCACATCATAGCTCCAAAATGGCGTAAATACTTTTTTCATCACAGAAAGTCCCCCTCATATTTCAAGGCATTTTTATGAAGTTCTTTTAATCGCTTGATTTCGCTTATGATTAATTTCTTCCCAATGGTGGTAATCTCATATGTCTTCTTTCTTTTTTCATCAGCATAAACGGTGATGACTCCATCCCGTTGCATTTTTGTAAGGGTTCCGTAAATTGTACCTGAACCTAAACGAATACGGCCGTTTGTTATCTTTTCAACATGTTTAATAATTCCATACCCATGCCGCGGTTCTGTCAATGATAGGAGAATATAATAGGCGGTTTCTGTCATTGGTATGTATGTTTTCAATACTTTTTCAAGCCTCATTTCGGCCACTTCCTGCTTCATTATGTCATGGTGTGACTATATCGCATCGTGACATATATGTCAATTAGCGAATCATGTGGAGGCGATGTTTGCGGAGTTTCGGGGGATGCGCTTAATCATGGGGGCGATGTTTGCGGAGTTTCGGGTGATGCGCTCAATCATGATGGCGATGTTTTCAGACTTTCGGGCGATGCGCTCAATCGTGAGAGCGATGTTTTCAGACTTTCGGGGGATGCGCTCAATCATGATGGCGATGTTTTCAGACTTTCGGGGGATGTGCTCAATCGTGAGAGCGATGTTTTCAGACTTTCGGGGGATGTGCTAAATCGTAAGGGCGATGTTTGCGGACATGAGGGTGGTGCACCCAATCATGATGTCGATACTTTCGACCATGAATGCAATTTGTAAAACTTATGTTAAAATACATATAAAGATTACATAAAACAGCAGGATGAATATACAAGATACGTAAACTGATATTATATAAAGAAGGAGAGTGTCAGAAGTGGTCAACAGAAGCAAAAAAGTCGATGAATTCATTGAAGCTTTATCAGAGGAAAATATTAAGGATATAACTAACAACTTGCGCACCCTTATCTTTGAAACAGACGAGCAATTCGCGGAAGAAATGAAATGGGGAATGCCATCTTACAGTAGAAGTGGCAATATTTGCTACCTTCAGCCATCCAAAAAGCATGTTAATTTAGGATTTTATTCTGGAGCGATGCTTAAAGATAAAGACAACCTGTTAGAAGGAACAGGCAAACAAATGCGGCATATTCGCATTAAAAAATTGGAAGATATTCAGCCGGAAAAAATTAAATCATTAATCCAGGAGGCTATTGAATGAAGGGCTTGATTAAATAGTCGATAAAGGCAAGTCTAAACAAATGAGATTAAGATGGACGGTTTATAGGGCTCAAGGAATTGGTCGAAACCGGAAACGTTAGCTATAAAGGATAAACGTGCACACTTCAGCAAGTGTGTCTTTTTTTTGCAGTATTGCATTAATCCAGGCAAAAACAGCGTAAGGACCATTCCCAAGTCCTTACGCTGCACTTCACTATTCTTGATGCTTCTCCAAAAAGTCCAGCATCATGCTATAGACTTTAATCTCATTTTCCTTTTTCGAAAATCCATGTCCCTCATCTTCCATAACGAAGTATTCCACATCACGGCCTTTTTCTTCCAGCTTAGCAACGATTTGATCGGATTCCTCTTTAACAACCCGCGGATCTTTTGCCCCCTGGATGACGAGCATTGGTTTTGTCATACCATCCAAATAGGTCACTGGTGAATCACGGGTAAAGCGTTCTTTGTCCCGTTCAGGGTCTCCAAGCCAGCGTTCCATGATTGGCTTCCAGTGTGGCGGCACCGAGTTTACGAACGTGAATAAATCGGATGGACCGAAAATATCAACAACTGCTTTGAAATATTCCGGATGGCGTCCATGCAGGAGAAGTGCCATATAACCACCATAGCTTCCACCGACGAGGAATAATTTATCCGGTTCTGTAATCTTGTTTTCAAACAGCCACTCAATGCCGGCAATATTATCAAGTCTTGGTCCTTCTCCCCAGTCCTGTTCAACCATTTTCACAAAAGAAGAGCCATATCCTGTACTGCCCCGGAAATTCGGTGCGAAGATGGTGTACCCGCGGTTCAGGAAGCTCTGGAACATGGCACGGAACATTTTTCGCTCGGATGCCTGTGGTCCTCCGTGTGGCCAAAGGATTGTGTAGCCATTATCATTTTCCGGTTTGGCCTGAAACAGCAAGGATTCAATTTCCATGCCATCAAATGATGGATAGGAAACGACCTCCGGCTCTACCATGTCCTCACTGCTGAGACCAAGCACACGATTATTGGTAAGCTGTTTCCATTCTTTTCCGTCTGCTGACTGGAAAATATTCAGTGGAAGTGTTGCGCTTCTTCCAAGCATATAAAGATTTCCTGCTTTCGTAACCTGTACTTTTTCAATGACGTCTATTGGTGTGGAAAGTTTTTCAATATTTTCTGTGTCTGGTTTGTAGCGGTATAATACGTCCTCCACCCCTTTTTCCGTAACAAGGTAAAAGACTTGATTTTTCTTATCCCATTTTACTGTCTCTATGCTTTCATTTTCGATAGATGATACAGAATTGAAGGCTTTTGTATCCAGATCGAATTTAGCAAGATAATTATAATCACTTTCATAATCGGTAACGAAATAAATTGTTTTATTATCTGTAAAAACCGCATCCTTGATAACATGAACCTTTTTCGGATCTGGTGTCAGATCATACATTTCATCACCGACTTTAACCATACCGATGATATATGTATTCGCAAACATTCGTAAATACACAAAAGCCTTTTCATCCTCAGAAACTTTCACTAGATGAGTTGGAGAAACCTCGCCTTCACTCAGCAGGGTATCCGTATTGTCCTCCAAATTGCGCACACGTGCATTCAGGAAAGATGGATTCCCTTCAGAGGTATTATAATAGATCCGTTTCCCATCCTCACTCAAATGCGTGAAGAAATATTTTTCCGCCGGGTCACCGGTAATCAGAGGACGCGGCAATCCTCCTTCATTGGGGAGTGCGTAAATCTGATGGTTCTCATCCCCATCTTTATCATATCCTGCCAGCACAAATCGATTTTCCGGGTCGAATTGAATAAAGCTGGTAGACTCATCATGATGGGCAAATAAGTATGGAAAGGTATTCGGTAAATCCATTGCCCATAAATTCACCTTTCCATTTAAATTGGAGCTGAAAATAATCCGCTTCTCATCCTTACTTACTGCAAAATCTGTAATCACATACGTACGAAAAAACTGCTCTACTGTCGGTGTGGGAAATTTTATCATATCCATCCTCCTCAAATTCATTGCTTTCCTATGTATGGTCCAGGATGTTTGATTAGTAATTATTGCAGTTAAAGCGCACTTTTTTACCACAATAATAATTAATTAATAATTCAATTATATATGAAATGTACATGTTAAACTAGAGGAATTTTATGAAGGTGTGAGATTAGTGGGGAGATGCTGGAACGAGCGAGAGCGCCGTCGATTTGAGCGAGCGGAATGCAAATCGAGCGACAGCACTTTTCTCACTCGATTCGATCATGCATCGCTTGATTCCAACGTCTGCCGCTCGATTTAGCATGCCTCCCCCGCTCGTTTCATCCAAAGCGTCGCTCGAACACAACTAAAAAATACAAATTTAACTTTCCAACCGGCCATCTCGAATTTCAACAACCCGGTCACATACATCCAGTACGCGTTCATCATGTGTGACCATGATTCCGGATTTGCCACGATTTTTGATTTCATCTGCAAGCATTTCGACGACTTCACGCCCCCGCTTGGAGTCCAGGCTTGCGGTTGGTTCATCTGCAAGAATGAGTTTCGGGTCATTGATCAGCGCGCGGGCGATGGCCACCCGCTGACGTTCACCACCAGAAAGTTCACTCGGATAATTATTTGTCCGGTGGGCAAGACCAAAATGCCTCAATAAATCTGTTCCTCTTGCCTGGCCCTTATTTTTTGCGATCACATTAATCACATTCAGCTGATCCTTCACTTTGAGATATGGTATCAGATTAGCTGCCTGAAAAACAAAGCCAATCTTCTCCAGCCTTCGATTGTTTATTTTTTTCGCTGAAAGTTCTTTGATGTTTTCTCCATCAAGTAAGATTTCCCCACTTGTTGGTGATAACAATGCTCCGGCAATTGACAGCATCGTACTTTTACCAGAACCGGACGGCCCGATGATCGCAATGAATTCGCCTTGTTTCACCTCCAGTGATACGTGATCCACTGCTTTGAATTCTTTGGGACCGTCTTTATAAACTTTTGATACATTCTCCATTACAAGTGTCATTTTCCTGCCCCCTCAATAGCTTCAATTGGATCTATTTTTACAACTTGGAAAAGTGAAACCAGCGCACCAATAACTGATACAATTAAAATCAATATAGAGGTCTCAAGCATCTCATCAGCTGTCAGCAGAAACGGCATGTCCTCAGGTAACAAAGCTTCGACTCCCAATGTCAGCCCAATCGCCACGGCAATACAAACGAAGGAAATAAGCACAACCTGGCCGACTAAGTTTCTCAAAAGGTAGGAAGTTTTAGCGCCCAATGCCTTTAATACACCAAACTGGTCACGTTTTTGTAATGTGATTACATAGAAAAATGCTGCAAGAACAAACGCTGCGATAACAAACATGAAGATGATCATCATGTTCAGTGAGGCCTGTTCCTGGGAATAGCTTGGAATTCCCTGAAGTGCCTCATCTTTAGTAACCACATCATAGGTACTTCCTAATTTATTTTTTATTTCATCAATATTTGCTTCATCTGCCTGAATGGTGACAACGTTTATGTTCTCAGACTCACCGCCATCCATATAGACGACCGATGTATGGCTGTAGCGCTGATTTTCCGTGAAACCTGCAATTGTAAATACACTGTCTTCACCAAATTCCAGTGTATCTCCAATTTCAACTCCTTCCCGCTTCAGGGAATCATCAACAATTACTTCATTTTGACTTTCCATTACATTCCCTTCACTGACAGGTGGTATCAGCATCCCATCCGCTTCCGTAACAAATAAAGCAACATCCTCATTTTGTTCCGTATTATTTACAGATGCATTCATCATTCGAATCGATAAAGGAGCCGCTTCTTTTACACCATCTATTTCAGCCACTTCTTCCTGCGCTTTCTTCGGGATAAAGGATTTTGTCATCTCCAGCTCCGCATCCGGGTCAATCAGGATATAATCCGCCTCTAAATCTTGAATAGCCGATGCATTATCTGCCGACAAACCCTGCGCCAGTCCTGAAATAATAAAAATCAGTAAAGCTATCAGCACCATAATCAGGCCAATTAATACATATCGGAATTTCGCATAAAATAATTCCCTTATTGCAAGAAACATGTTTATCACTCCTATTCTTTCCATACGTTAAGTATACGGATGGAATATGAACAGAAGATGAATAAATCATTACGCCTTTGGCAGGCTGACAGTGAACGTGGAACCTTTTCCAGGCTCACTGTCCACCATGATTGTTCCATGATGTAATTCGATGATTTTTTTTACAATGGAAAGGCCAAGCCCTGTACTACTCTTCGTTCTTGTTCTTGCTTTATCCACTTTATAAAACCTGTCAAATAATTGAGGGAGATCTTCTTTTTCAATGCCGATCCCCGTATCTTCTACGATAACCTGTGTCTCTGTTTTATCACGAAAGGCCATAATCGTAATTGTTCCACCGGGGTTCGTATAGCGAATGGCATTTTCCACTAAATTCATCCAAACCTGCTGAAGTAATTTCGGATCCCCTACAATTTTCGTAGGGGATACATTCATTTCGATTGCTACTTCCTTTTCACGCCATTGCCACTCCGTTGCCTGCATGACTTCTTTCAGCTGATCCGCCACATCATAGGCCAACATCTCTCCCTCTACCTCACTGTCCAATGAAGAGAGGGTAAGCAGTTGTTTACTTAATAGGGATAAACGTTTACTTTCCTTCTCAATAATCGTTAAATAATGTGAGTGTTCTTCTTCGGTCAGGTTTTCCTCTCTTAGTGTCCTGGAAAATCCCTGGATTGAAGTAAGTGGTGACTGAATTTCATGAGAGACACTTGAGACAAATTCCTGCCTCTTTTCCTCGGTACTCTCCAAGCTGTCACTCATTTTTGTGAAATCATTTGCAAGACGACCTATTTCATCATGCCTGTTCACATCAAGTTTCAAGTGATAATTTCCGGCAGCTATTTTCTTTGTCGCCTCTGTCAGTTTTTTGATTGGTTTGACAACAAATCTGGTGCTGATTAATACCATTAAAAAACTAAAAAGCAATGTTAATACAAGCAAAACTGCGAGGAATATCCGCATTTCTCCAAACTGCTGTGTCGAGTCAGGACGAACAAATAACGCATACGCCTGTCCATCTACCTGGATTGGGACCCCTATTGTATTCGCTAAATCATTGTCAAAAAATCCAGTTATAAATGGCCTCCAGGGGTAGTTTGCAATGCCATGATAGGTTTCGCCACTTAAAACGGCTTCGATATCGCTCTGCTCCATATCCGTTGAAGCAAATGATTTTCCAAATGTCTGTGCTTGTCCATGCTGATCAACCAAATGAAATTTATAACCAAGATCAGCCATCGATGTTAAGAAATCGGGTAACGGCTGATTGTTGTTTCGCTCATAGATAGCTACAATGTTTTCTGTAATATGTGTCACTTTTTGGTCATTTTCAGGCTTTAAATAGAATTGATAATAAATATTCGACACGGCAAAAGCAATGATTGCACTTGCAATCATAATCGCCATCGTTATAATAATAATCCGCACATAAAGTGTCCGCATGGTGGTGGCCTCCAATCTGTCTGGTCCGGCTCATTGTACAGAATTTTTATGAACAGCAAATGAACGAATCATTCCTCATCCACTGTAACTGTCAGCTTATACCCTAACCCTCTGACGGTCTGAATCGAAAAGCCATGGCTATCTTTTGTAAACCTTTCACGCAATCGCTTAATATGTACGTCTACTGTCCGGTCATTGCCTTCAAAATCATTGCCCCAGACCAGATCAATTATCTGTTCGCGGGAAAATATCCGGTTTGGATAACTAGCCAGTTGTGCCAGCAATTCAAACTCTTTTAATGGTAAAATGATTGTTTTACCACTGGACTGGACTTCATAGCTTTTTCGATTTATGGTGGTCCTTCCAATATGAATGTTCTCTTCATTTATCATCTGAAACCTGCGAAGCAATGCTTTGATGCGGAAAAGGACTTCTTTCGGTTCAAAAGGCTTTGTAATATAATCATCTGTGCCTGCTTGAAAAGCCGTTTCTTTATCCTTCATTTCTCCCTTGGCCGTTATCATCAGGACAGGAATATCATAGAACTTCCGGATTTCCCTGCAAAGCTCATAGCCATCCACGTTCGGCATCATAATATCAACAAGCGCAAGATGAATACGGTGCTGTTCCAACAGTTGCTGCGCCTCTTCTCCATCTGCCGCTTCGATTGTTTTATAGCTTTCTTTTTGTAAATAAAAACGTAACAGTTCACGAATATGCGGATCATCATCAACGATTAGAATGGTTATCATGACTGGTCTCCTTTTTTATTTTTATCGTATCATATTTGAGGAGTGTGTATGGTATCGATGGCGGAGCGAGGAAGGAGGGGAGCGTGTATGGTATTGAGAACATCGCCTTATTCTTATCTAACATCGACCTTTTGTTCGTGAACATCGCCTTCTCCTCATGCTGCATCAACCTTGTCTACGTAAACATCGCCTTTATTTCATAGAACTTCGCCCCCGGTACCGGCAGCATCGACTCAATCTCATATATCATCGACCTTTTCCACCGCAACATCGCCCCGGCTTTTAGCATCAACCTACTTCGCTTTTAAATCGAGCGAGCGTCAACAAGATTCGCAAGACGGCGCTTTTCTAGCTCGATTCTGCCTGGATCCCGCTCTATTTCCGCTTCACTCCTCTATCCAATCCTCTTCAAAAAACATACAAAAACCGCCCTCATCACAGAGAGCGGCCTTCTATCAGTTATTCTATTCTTTCATACCAAGCAAGCTATCAATTACTTTTACAACCTGATTAACATATTTCTCACATTCTTCTTTTGTTGGTGCTTCCACCATCACACGAACGAGTGGTTCAGTTCCAGATGGACGAACAAGTACGCGTCCTTCGTCTCCTAGTTCCTGTTCCACCGCTTCGATTTCATTTTGAATTTGCGGATGTGTCAAGGCTTCATTTTTATCAATGACTTTTACGTTTTTCAGCACTTGCGGGTAGATTTCCATCTCATTGGCAAGCTCTGATAACGGCTTACCTGTTTCCTTCATGACATTTACCAGTTGCAGCGCAGAAAGCATACCATCACCAGTAGTATTGTAGTCAAGGAAAATGATATGGCCTGACTGTTCCCCACCAAGGTTATAGCCGCCTTTACGCATTTCTTCCATGACATAACGGTCGCCTACCGATGTCTTATCACTACGCATACCATTCTCTTGCAATGCTTTATAGAAACCGATATTACTCATTACCGTTGATACAACCGTGTTTTGTCTAAGGACACCTTTGGAATTCATATATTTGGCACAGATGAACATAATCTGGTCGCCGTCTACGATTGTTCCATTTTCATCAACAGCAATCAGTCGGTCACCATCTCCATCAAAGGCAAGTCCAATATCAGCGCCCTTTTCTTTAACAAATGATTGCAAGCCTTCCGGATGTGTTGATCCTACACCTTCATTGATATTTAATCCGTCTGGTGATGATCCAATCGTGAAGATATCTGCTTCAAGGTCGGCAAATAAATGGGTAGCCAAACCGGATGTCGCCCCATGTGCGCAGTCGAGTGCAATTTGGAACCCTTCAAAATCATTATCAATCGTATCTTTCAGGAAGGAAAGGTATTTCTGACCACCTTCAAAGTAGTCATTAATCACCCCAATATCTGCCCCCGTCGGACGTGGCAGATCATCTTCGCCATCGATTAGACGTTCGATTTCATCTTCCTGATCATCTGAAAGTTTAAAGCCATCCGGCCCGAAAAATTTAATCCCATTGTCCTCCACCGGATTATGTGATGCAGAAATCATAATCCCCGCCTGGGAACTTGTAGCTTTTGTTAAATAAGCAACACCAGGAGTTGAGATGACACCGAGACGCATCACTTCTGCCCCGATGGACAGCAATCCAGCTAGAAGAGCACCTTCGAGCATATGTCCTGAGACACGGGTATCCCGTCCGATCAAGATTCTCGGCTTCTCCGTTTCCTTTGTTAAAATATAGCCGCCAAAACGCCCTAATTTAAATGCCATTTCTGGAGTGAGTCCTTTATTTGCCACCCCTCTTACGCCATCTGTTCCAAAATATTTTCCCATGATACCTCTCCTTTACTCTCCAAATCAATCTTATCAAGTGAGAGTGATGGTTACTTGTTCTATTCGTAAGACCATCTCATCTGCGATCAATTAATTTCAACAGCAATTTCTTCATATTCTCCAGTTATCGTCAAATTCTCTGAATCCGGCCCTTCAATGGTTACAGGCACAAGATGCTCTCCTGCAACCATTTCATTCAAATTAATAGATAAACCAAAATCATCCGGACTCAGCTCACCGACCTCGGATGCATCACCTGTAACGGTTATATCCATTTCCTCGGTTGCCGGATCCGTAAAGCTAATATTCTGTTCTTCTCCCAATCCTTGTTCTTCAACAGGGACATCTTCAAATGTTGCTGTTTGTTCCAATTCAACCTCAACTTCGATTGTTTCCATGTCCGGGGCAATTGCTCCGTCTGGAAGAGCCAGGCTTGTCTCAATAGTTCCCGACTCGGTTATCTCGGATAAATCAATTTCTTCCGTTGATACTTCTTCTATCTCTTCAAGGATACTGCTTCTTGCAAAAATTTCTGCTTCGTCTACAGTAGCAGAAATGGATTCCATTTCATAGCCCTCTGCCAATTCCCCGGTTGTTGCAACATTAACAGGGACCGTTTTACTCGGATTGTCAATTTCTGCAGATACCTCAACATTTTCCGGTTCTACCCGAACATCTAATTCATTGCCTTGTCTGTCATAAACATTCACAGGCACTTCCCGGCTATTTATCGCTTCATCCTGTTCAGCAACATCAATATATACATTTACCATACCGATTTGGTCAATCACACTTTGTGAACTTGTAATGGTCACCGATTCAGGGTCAACTTCGTGTTCACCAAGCTCATATCCATCAGGCATCTCGTCTGTGTTCAGAAATTCCGCACCCACCTGAAACTCCTGGGTTTCTCTTTCCTCAATCTCTACCTCAATCGTTTTTGGTTCAATATAGACCTCTAGTTCAGTTGGCATATTTTCATATTCAATTTCTACTAAGTGTTCTCCTGCATCAAGTCCCTGCAGGTCAACATATACATCAAAGTTTTGCCGGATAGTGGTCGGGGTCAAAATAGCCTGTGATCCTTCCAGTGAGACAGAGACAAATTCAGGCACCCCACTGACCACATAATTTTCCTGATCCATTCGTATATCTAACGGAACTTCATCCAGTGTCTGCACTTCATCCGATCTGCCGGAAAATGTCGAATCATTCGAGGAGGTGTTCACTTCCACGTTTACGAAAACGTATAACAATATAGCGAATGCCAATGAAAGAACCCGGATAAACCATTTGCTTTTAAACCAATTATCCATTATTGTTCCCCCTTCCGTTTCTTCGGCTTCTTCTCAGGGGTTTTCGGATGTAATGATAAATTATTCCGTAATATCTCACGAAGTCTTTCTTCATTCACTTCCCTAAATAACTCACCATTTTTTGTACAAGAAATATTTCCTGTTTCCTCAGATACAACAATTGTAAGGGCATCGGTAACTTCACTGATTCCCATTGCCGCACGGTGCCTCGTTCCTAATTCCTTGGAAATGAACGGGCTTTCTGAGAGTGGGAGATAGCAGGCTGCTGCAGCAATCTCGGAGTCTTTTACAATAACAGCTCCGTCATGAAGCGGTGTATTTGGTGTGAAAATGTTTGTTAAAAGCTGATGCGTCAATTTTCCGTTGACTGGTATACCTGTTTCCACATATTCCCCAATCCCGGTTTCGCGTTCGATGGAAATCAATGCTCCAATCCGCCGCTTTGCCATATATTTACTGGATTGAATGATTGCTTCAATATTACTTTCAATGATTTCTTCTTCCGTCCTGGCACTTCTTGCAAACAGATTTCCTCTGCCAATCTGTTCAAGTGCTCTCCTCAGTTCAGGCTGGAATAAGATGATAATGGATAAAAAGCCCCATAAAATCGCCTGGTTTGTAATCCACTGCACCGTTTGTAGATCGAATAAGATACTGATTAGCCAAACAGCCAGTACAACAGCGATCCCTTTTAACAATTGAATCGCTTTTGTTCCCCTGATTAGCATAATCAATTTATATAATACATACCAGACGAGAGCGACATCTACGCCTATTCTTAGCAGTTCTATGAGATTAAGTCCCCCATCAAGCATGCTTACACTTCCCTTTGTACAAAAAAATTTTCCTTTTCACTATGTATATCTATCGTTTAATTGTTTACATTATAACATATTATTGCCATTATCTCGCCTATAGAGAACACCCATAAGGAAATTTTTTAAACAATAAAAAATCCCGAATAAAAGGGGACCTTTATCCGGAACTTATTTCCATATGGGAGCTATTCTGATTCAATTTAAACAGCGCCAGTCAGGGGTTAAAAATCAAAAACCCCCCGAAAGAAACTCTTCATCTGGTACCACATCCATTCGAATGCCCTGTCGATTGTTTTCAGTTCTCCATTCACTTCACCTACAGATGCCATCAATCCTTCTCCGTCAATTGGCTCGTCGTTATTGATAAGTTCTCCGTTAACCAATGTTACATTCCCGTCAACAGTACCTTCAATTATCAGATTACCGTTTTTGACAAGCAAATCACCTTGTACCGTGACATCTGAAGGAACAATTACGGTATCTCCTTGAATAATCAGGTTTTCCTGTTTCGAAACAACAAGCTCACTGTCCTGATTCCATGTTGAAACTAAACTGCCGATCATAAAAATCAAAAATATTGCTGCAGCTGTAAGTACTGGATGTGATTTTAACCAGCGTTTATATTTAACCGGCTTCTTTTCAACTGGCAGGTTTTGCATTACTTTATTTGTAAAATTTGCAGGTGCCTCTATATGCTCCGTACTCTGAAGTAGTGTGATTGTTCTTTTTAGCTCATGAAAATGTTGCTGACAAGCTTCACAGTCTTCTAAATGGGTACGCAATGCTGTCTCTTCCTGTTGTGTTAAGTCTCCATCTAAATACTTATGCATAAGCCCTATGGCTTCAGGTCTACACTTCATCTAAGTCACACTCCTTTACACATGGCGAAGCTTCTTCCGTAAAGCTTCCCTTCCCCGATGAATTCGCGTTTTCACTGTTCCGAGCGGGATATCCAGAGTGTCACTGATTTCCTTAAGGGAGAATTCCTCCAGGTATCTGAGAATAATGATACTCCGATATTTTGGTGGAAGCTCTGATATTTCTTTATGGATATAGCGCTGCATTTCGAGACTTTCCACTTCTTCACCCGGAAGAGGGCGATCAGCGGCCAGCCGGGAATACATGTCCAGTCCTTCGGTTCCTTTGACTTCAGCATCGAGGTAATAATCCGGTTTTCGTTTTCGGATCCGGTCAATCGTCAAATTCGTGGCGATCCGATACAACCATGTTGAAAATTTCCTCCGTTCATCAAAGGAGTGGATATTTACATATGCACGAATAAATGCTTCTTGTGCAATATCCTCCGCTTCGTGTGCATTTCCAAGCATTCGGTAGCAATGTTGATAAATTTTATTCTGATAAAAAGAGACAACATCCTCAAAAGCGGATTGATCTCCCTTTTTCACTTGTTTTATTCTTTGTTTAATCATTTGATCCATAAGGTTACCTCCGCTTACTATGCGGTATTTATGTTACGAATAAGAATCGAAAAAGGTTTCACTTTGTTTCAATTATTTTTGATTTCGGTGGGTAGAACAGAATTTTTATGTATAAAATACCTTTAAAATCAACCTTTTTAATCATAAGATGTTTATTCTTGTGCTCTATTGGGTATTTTCATAATATATTATACTAGATTGGAGGGGAATTTTGTGAGTAAAATCCGATTACTGGAAAAAATAGAAGAATGTCGAAAGGAAATGATATCCTTAAGCGATACGCATGAACTAACTTCTGATGCTGTTATATCTTCCAGTATGAAGTTGGACAAGTTAATCAATGAATACCAAAATAGCGCGCAATGACGCTTAAATAGTATATATAAACAGGAGGAAAAAGACATCAAACTTCTCAAGAATCGAGATTTAATGTCTTTTTTTAGTGCTAACCTTTTAATTTAAATGCATTATTTCAATTTCTCACCAAACAAGGACCCCATCAAACCGACAGCAACCGTTGCTGTTTTGTTTTTCTCATCCAGAATTGGATTCACTTCTACAAACTCAGCAGATGTCAGCAACTCTGCTTCTGCCAGCATTTCCATGGCCAAATGGCTTTCACGATAAGACATCCCGCCAATAACAGGCGTACCTACACCTGGTGCTTCAGATGGATCAAGACCATCAAGGTCAAGACTGAGATGCACACCATCTGTACGGTCTTTTAAATAGTCAATCGTCTCTTCCATCACTTTCGGCATTCCCATTCGATCGATTTCATGCATGGTGTATACTCTGATACCTTTTTCCCGAATCAAGTCTCTTTCCCCAGGATCAAGCGATCGTGCACCGACAATCACCAGATTTTCAGGTTTTATTTTTGGAAGATAGCCATGAATGTTCGTTAATTTCTCATGTCCGATACCCAAACTGGCTGCCAGTGGCATGCCATGAATATTACCGGATGGTGATGTTTCACTGGAATTTAAATCCCCATGTGCATCATACCAGATGACACCCAGATTCTCGTAATGCTTGGATATACCTGCAAGGCTCCCAATAGCAATACTATGATCTCCTCCCAGGACCAGTGGGAAACGATCTTTTACTATTTCCTGATCGACAATTTCTGCAAGTTCCTCATTTGCTTTGATGACCTGCTCCAGGTTTTTTAAGTTGCTTTCAGTAACTTCATTTTTCGTATCCGGACGCTCAATGGAAATATCCCCTAAGTCATGGATATCCTCTTTTAATGCTTGCAATTTTTCAATGGCACCTGCATACCGCATCGCGCTAGGCCCCATATCAACACCACGGCGGCTCTGACCCAGATCCATTGGAACTCCAATAATCGACATATTGTTTTTCATTCTGATCGCCTCCTTTAATCTTTATTGTAGCTAAAAAATGCCGAGTGACTCAACTCGACATTTTAATGTATAAATATGCAAAACAAAAGCTTGATAGTATACCTGCACTCCAAATTGCTCCGAGGCATCTATTTTTTCTTTTAATCTTAGGCTATATTCTAATATTTTTTGCTTTTGACATAAAAAACGATAAAGTGCGAAATAACTTGAAATGAAGGTTCATGCTTGTCCCCCGCGCGGAAATCAACATAGCAGTTACGTCAGATCTTATATCAGCTGCGAGGGCTGCAGCGCAACAAAATTTACGGAATCAGCCTTATTCTACTATCGCAGCTCCGTGTTCATGTGGCTTGATAGACAGTGGTTTAATCCCTGCTTCTGACCATTTAAGCATGAGCTTCTCTGCTTGTTCTTTTGAGGGCATGAATGCAATTCCGCAATCTCCGCCGCCTGCACCGGAAGGCTTACCAGCTCCGCCAAGTTCCTCAGCTATATCACATAATGTTGCAAGCAAAGGTGTCTCGATCGCCACATCGGCTTTTTCTCCAACGTCTGCCAATGCCTGTCTGTTTTGTTTCACACCTTTTAATAAAAGGGGCGTATCTTTCTCTTGCATACCTTGAAGGAAGTTTCCGACAGCTTCCTCACTGCGATTAAGAAATTGTTGAAACTGCTCAGCGTTATCTATTTTCAGTTTCAAAATTTCATCGACAAGTTTCTTAGTGGAAGCCGGTTTTCCTGTCCAGCCAATACACACATGTATATTTTTCGGCAAATTCACCGGTTCAACGGAATGATAAATCCAATTTTTTTCCAGAAGCTCTGTCAGTGTCTTCGCATTCTCATATTCCTTCTTTAGCCATTCGGCCTGAAAAGAGGAATATTGAAGAAAACCACCATACGAAGATGCTGCCACGTCAGCTCCTGAACCATTCCCCTGTGTATTTATATGAGAAATAGAAGCGAGTTTAAAAATCAACGCGGGATCCGGATCTTCCGGTAGGAATTTCTTTAAGATTGCAGAGATGACAGAGGTTACGACAGCTGCACTTGAGCCAAGGCCGTATTTCACGCCAGATTCATCATCCAGTTCACTCTTTACGGATAATGTAAAAGGCGTTGGAGTAATGCTGTTTTCTTGTAAATATGTAGAAGCAACTGTCATTGCATCCTGAACAAATCGGACGCGAGGGTCACCCGAGTGAATCACCACTTTATTATTTTCATAGCCCCAAGTGAGTTCGTGTAATTGAAAATCTTCCAACGTGAGGTAATTCAAATCACTATCCTCCAGGCTTGTATAAACAAAACGGTCTACTGCCATGACAACTAAATCGTAGTGGGGTTCAAGCACTGCAAACTCCCCGGCAATCATCAGTTTTCCAGGCACTTTCACCGTCATTGATGTATTCGACAACATGTTCAACCCCTATAGATAGGTTACTCCCTGACCTGATTTGCTTAAGCGGACATCTGTTACACCAGGTATATCACGGAGTGTCTTTTCGACAGTTTTTTCGTTTTCCGGTAAATAGAGTACTTTCACATTTGGTCCTGCATCAATTGTGAAATATGCAGGAATTCCTTCCGACCGCATTGCCTGAACCTTTTGCATGACTGCTAATGTTGTATCATGCCAATACGTGAACGGTGGATTGGCCCCAAGCGTTGTCGCATGCATTTTCAGGCAGTTTGCTTCTGCGATCTCTCCCACTTTCTCAAAATCGCGAGCAGCAATGCCCGCTTTGATTTGTGTTAAATCCTCAGGAATGCTATTAATCCAGCCATCATAAAAAGGCGAGGTTTCCACAGTTCGCTTCATCCCTTCACGGCTCGACACTTTTTTCATCGTTGAAGAAAGTACAACAGCCGCAACCCGAACATCCCAGTGATCAGCCGGTGCTACCGGTACGGCATATGAATCCGATCCATCAGCCAATTCGCCCATCTCCCATTGAGCAAAACCGCCATAAATGGACCTGCAGGCAGAACCTGAACCTTGACGGGTAAGTCTGGATAATTCCTGAGGACTTAAATCCAGTCCAATTGCACGGGAACCTGCAGCAGCAAGTGCTGCGAAACCGGAAGCAGATGAGGCAAATCCCGCCGCTGTCGGCACTTCATTGATGGATTGAACATCTGCATATAAATGCTCTTTTCCTGCAGCTTCCCGAATAAGGTCAAGGAATTGCGTTACCCGGCTGTATTGTTCACCTGCAACAGTTTCATCATTTAATGTGAAATGATCTTTTGCCAAGTCTTTCGTAAAATCCACCGTAGTGGTCGTATAAAAACCGTCCAATGTAAGGGAAAGACTACTGTTTGTTGGTAAAATGAGCGAGTCATTCCGTTTTCCCCAATATTTAATTAAAGCGATATTTGTATGTGCTTTAGCAGTAGCCTTCATGATTCTTCCCCTTTAACTGTTTATCTTATTTATCTTTTTTCAGTACAAATGGCCACACCGCATGGGCCCCTACTTTTCTCAATTTTTCCGCAAGCTGTCTGGAATGTACCTCATTTTGTGCCAATGCAATAATACATCCACCATTTCCGCCGCCAGTTAATTTCGCTCCCAAAGCGCCTTCCTGTCGGGCAAAATAAATGAGTTTATTCAAACCTGCATCACTCACGCCGAGCAGCTCCAATTCTTTTTGTGCTTCGTTCAGCATTTGGCCAAGGAATTGCTTGCCTGCCTTTTCCAATGCATGTTTTGCCTGATGGGTAAGCTCCCCTATACGGTCAAGCTTTCGCTGGATCCGTTTTGGTGCAGACTTTAATAAGTCAGAAACACTTTCGACTGCAAGACGGGTATCCCCAATTCTACCGGAGTCTGCAACAACAAAATGAAAGTCTTCGCTGAGCTTGATAAAATCAATTGGATGCTCTTTTTCATACCAAACGGAAGACTCAGACGTGATGGTCAATGTATCAATCCCGCTTGGTTCCCCATGTGCATGCGTTTCTGCAATATTGGCCAACTGCAATAATTCTTCGTTCGTCCATTCCTTACCTGCATAGGCAAATAAGGACCGGATGACAGAAATCGCCACGGAAGCACTGGATCCAAGCCCTTTACCATGCGGAATCGATGAATTAATACGAATCAGCAAGTCCTCACAAGGTACCTCGAGGTAATCCAATGTCTCTTTCACACACGTTCGTATTCCACTTAAATTCTCAGGAACGGAATCAAGTGGTCCATAATAAAAAGAGCTATCCAATTTCACAGAGCCGGGTACATATTCAATAACCGTTTCGACACCAACTAATGGAAAGGGAATGGCGATGGCAGGCTGTCCGTGTACAACTGCATGCTCCCCAATCAAAATTAGTTTACTATGAGCTATCCCTATAGCTGTTTGTTCTGATGTTGTTACTTTTTGTATACTCATTTTTTATGTTGTTCCACCAATTCTTTAGCTTTTCCGACACGGATATCTTTTTCGTTGACTAATTGTTCTGCAATCACATCAATCATCTCCCCAGAAGCCCCTGCTGCAATCGCAACAGAGCGAGAATGTAATGCCATATGACCTTTTTGAATACCATCCGTTGCCAATGCTTTCAAAGCGCCAAGGTTTTGTGCCAATCCGACAGCCACAATCACTTGAGCCAATTCCCGGGCAGATTCGACATCCAGCATACCAAGTGCTACCTTCGACATTGGATGAACTCCTATAGATCCACCGACAGATCCAACAGACATTGGTAATTCCAGTTCACCAACCAGATTACCTTCTTTGTCAACAGACCATGTCGTCATGGAGCTGTACTGTCCACTTCGGGCTGCATAAGCATGTGCACCGGCTTCTACCGCCCGCCAGTCGTTCCCTGTAGCAATCACAACTGGATCAATCCCGTTCATAATTCCTTTATTATGCGTAACTGCACGGTAAGGGTCAGATGCCGCAAATTCATACGCATGTACAACACCGTCACGCACTTCTTCCCCCGAGAAGTCTCCTGTTTCCAATAATGCAGGAGGAATCACGCAGCGCGCTTGCGCCAGACATTTATCCGCATAATTTGATAAAATCCGCAAATAGACCTTACCTTTTGTTAACTCTTCCACAATCGGAGCTAATGACTCCACCATCGTATTGATGATATTCGCTCCCATTGCATCACATGTATTAATATATAGATGTAATACAAGCATTTGCCCGTATTTTGAATCGGATGCTTCATTTAATAGCCGAACTTCCAGGTCCTCTGCACCGCCGCCTCTGGCAACAATGCTTGGGTAAGCATCATTTGCACTTTGCAACAATGTTTCTTTATTGTTTAAGATAGCTTCTTTTGCCGCTTGAATATCAGGC
The DNA here is from genome assembly GCF_055380755.1 of Virgibacillus ainsalahensis. Classification (NCBI taxonomy): domain Bacteria; kingdom Bacillati; phylum Bacillota; class Bacilli; order Caryophanales; family Bacillaceae; genus Virgibacillus; species Virgibacillus ainsalahensis. Next base: position 3,338,866 of record NZ_AP043943.1, read on the forward strand.
GATCCCACTACCTGAATCTGACCAATCATCACTCTTTCCGTAGCTTCTGTGGTAAAACCGCCGGCAGTTCTGACGATTTTAGCAATATGGCTTGCAGAAGCAACAACGGAAGGTTCTTCAATCGCCATCGGTACAGTATATTCTTTCCCATTTATAAGGAAATTCAATCCTAAACCGAGTGGTAATGAAAAAGTTCCAATCACATTCTCGATCATTTTATCTGCAGTTTCTGCAGGTAGTGATTCTTTTGAAGATAGTGCAGCCATTTCTTCATCTGAAAAGGTATGCAGGTCTTTTAATAATTCTCTGCGCTCATCGACAGACTTATTATAAAAACCCGGGATCCTAGAAGTCTTCATATGAAATCATCCTTTTTTACAACTTAATTATCTATAAATGACGTCCTATAACTGGTAATAAAAAATTCAGGTGATACTATTATAACATGTATTTACCTATATGGTTTATTAGAAACCTTTGGATATTTACATGAACTTAAAAAATCACTCTATCCATTATGTGAAAAATTGGCCTAAAATGCAAATAAACAAGGTTGTCTTCTGACTGAGGCGACCTTGTTTATCGAGTATTGAAATATACATATGTTTTACGTTTTATTTCCCATTTAAAGCGTGATGAGCCATGGAGGATTCGAACCTCCGACCCTCTGATTAAAAGTCAGATGCTCTACCGACTGAGCTAATGGCTCATGTTTCTAAGCTTTCTTATTGATGTGAGAGCATTCAACTATGTAATCGAAAATTCCCTAAAAATGCGTGTTCAAAACGGAGGATAAAAAAGGCTTTGAACAACCTCTACAAATAAAAAAGTGGCTGGGCTACCAGGATTCGAACCTGGGATACACGGGATCAAAACCCGATGCCTTACCGCTTGGCTATAGCCCAACAATCATAAAAGTGGTGGAGGGGGAGAGATTCGAACTCCCGAACCCTGAGGGAGCGGATTTACAGTCCGCCGCGTTTAGCCACTTCGCTACCCCTCCGTAATTATTGTGACCATTGCTACCTTTATTTATACAAAGAAAATGATTGACATAGAAAATGGTGCCGGCCAGAGGACTTGAACCCCCAACCTACTGATTACAAGTCAGTTGCTCTACCAATTGAGCTAGGCCGGCAATGGTGGAGGATGCAGGGCTCGAACCTGCGACCCCCTGCTTGTAAGGCAGGTGCTCTCCCAGCTGAGCTAATCCTCCATGTTGGTGACCCGTACGGGATTCGAACCCGTGATACCGCCGTGAAAGGGCGGTGTCTTAACCACTTGACCAACGGGCCATAAAAAGTTACAAATTTCTACATTTACAATGGTTTTTCGAAACCAACGAATTTTATTATAACCAGTTATACAACCTTTGTAAAGAGGAAAATGTATTTTTCTTAATAAAATTTTTCCGGCGCACAAAAACCCCTTATAATTATCATTTCTTTAAAGGGAACAATTAGGTATAATGTACAAAAGAAACATAATTTGGAGGTTTAAACATGTCAGGTTTATTAGAAGGAAAAAATATCGTAATCATGGGTGTCGCCAACGAGCGTAGTATTGCTTGGGGCATCACGAAGTCATTACATAATGCTGGTGCTAATTTAATTTTCACAAATAGACAGGAAAGATCCTATCAAAAGCTGGTTAAACTGCTTGAGAAAAATGATATCAAAGCAAAACTGATCGTTTCCTGTGATGTGGCAAGTGACGAAAGCATCAAAGAAGCATTTGATGAAATCAAAGGGAAAGCCGGTGTCGTTCACGGATTGATTCACTCTGTCGCTTTCGCAAATCGCGAAGAACTGCAAGGAGAATATGCAGAAACTTCACGTGACGGTTTCTTGTTAGCGCAGGAAATCAGCGCATACTCACTGGTTGCTGTGACAAATGCTGCGAAAGAAGTGATGACAGAAGGCGGCAGTATTGTAACACAAACCTATCTTGGCGCTGAACGTGTCATTAAGAACTACAATGTAATGGGTGTCGCAAAAGCATCTTTAGAGGCCAGTGTAAGGTACTTGGCAGAAGATGTAGGAAAATACGGCATTCGTGTCAATGCGGTCTCTGCAGGTCCAATTCGCACCCTATCCGCCAAAGGAGTATCCGGCTTTAATGAAAAAGCAGGAGTCATTGAAGAAGTAGCTCCTCTAAGGCGAAATGTCGATCAGGACCAGGTGGGAGACGCCACTTTATTTTTCATGAGTGAACTCTCCCGAGGAGTAACTGGAGAAGTTTTACATGTAGATTCCGGTTTCCATATCATCGGAGGCTAAATTTCAGACAGTATACGCATTCTGACAGACACTTCTACCATATAATTGTAGCAAGTGTCTGTTTTTAATAAGCGAAAACAAATGGGGAGATTTTATGAGAGAATGGTTCACCAGTCTGGACGGGGTTCCTTTTGAAGCATTTGGGACCAATCATGTCATTATGCTGATCATTTACATAACAGGCATTATCCTACTTTTAACAACCTATAAAAAAATCATTTCCAATCAATTAATGTACAACGCAGTAAGGTGGATTTTATTTGGTCTGCTGGTATTATCCGAGGTGTCTTATCAAACGTGGACAGCAGTAAATGGAATCTGGAGTTTAGCCGAACACACGCCAATGCACCTTTGCGGAATCGCGGGAATAACCGGGGCAATCGCGCTCGTTACCCATAACAAAAAATTAATCATCATCACCTTTTTCATTGGATTTATCCCTGCATTTTTAGCACTGGTCACACCTGAATTGCCTTATGATTTCCCACACTTTCGTTTTTGGAAATTTTTCGTTCATCATATAGCTATTTCATGGACAGGTATTTTCCTAGTTGTCACAAGCAATGTGAAGATTACATTTAAATCCATGCTGGAATCCTATGGTTACTTAATTATGTATGCAGCCATCATCGGATTCATCATTAACCCATGGCTGGATGCGAATTATCTGTATCTCTCCGCCACCCCTGAAGCAAGCACACCACTTGATTTACTTGGCAGCGGGATAGGCTATTACATCAATCTTTGTTTACTGGGATTAATTGTTTTCACAGCACTTTACGGACTTTATAAGTTATTTAGACGTATTGAAAAATGAGAAAGCCTAGAGGAATGTGACCATGGGAAACTATTGTTTAATCAAAATAAGCGCCTAACCCCAGTGATTAAGGTTAGACGCTTATTTATATTAATGAAGCTTAAGACCACACATTTATACGTTAAAGTATTTCCCCCACATCTATCGCCAATTCCTGAAAAAGAATTGATTTCAACGCATCTTCCCTTGAAAAGAATAAAGGTTTCCCGTATTGATTGTTTTCGTCTAAATCATAAACTTCAATTAATTCATTGAGCGTATCAACGATCCAATATTCCTTTACACATGCCTTTTCACACAAATTACGCTTTTTCATTTTATCCATTTTTGCGCTTGATGGAGATAGGATTTCAACAAATCTGGAGAACCAGCACAGCCTTTATCATCTAGTTAATACATTACTTCTTAAGCTGATAATCAACATCCTTCATAGTAACCCTCATTTACAGAATGATTCTATTTCTATTATACATATGTAAGTATCAAATACCACCTACCAATTCAAATGGTGTTTGATGCCACTAATATAGTATAGGGGTTATTTAAGTAATATTATCGAGGTCATTGTGCTTTCGTTTTTGCTACATTTCAAAAAATGTTCTTTCACCGCTTCTTTCATCATAAAAATAAGAATGAGGTGGAGGAATGACAAAGCAACAGCTCACTATATACTTTCAGCTATACATGTCGGATAGTGGTTGGAGTAAGTTTCTCATAAGGGAAGAAAATGCGAGATGAAAATATACTCAAGGACGTGGCGTATTCCGATGTGGACTTGCCCGGTTTTTATATTGTCGCCCGTTCATATTTCATCATCCAGTATTGTCCCAGCTATTTTGCTACATGGATTTGTTTTCCTTTGCCCGGAGAGATAACTGTATCATTTCAAAGGTCAGGGGGGAGAAAATAATTGGAATGGATCGAGATTTTGCTCAAAATTCTAGTGATCAATTTAATCTTAAGCGGAGATAACGCTGTTGTTATCGCAATGGCAAGCCGCAACCTCCCGAAAAATTTACAAAAGAAAGCAATTCGCTGGGGAACGATCGGTGCGATTGCTTTACGAATTCTATTTACGTTTCTGATGGTGTACCTCCTGCATTTGCCATTCATTCAATTTATTGGCGGGATCCTTCTTTTATTTGTTTCCTATAAACTATTGGTGGACAAGCACGAAGAAAAAAAGATAAAGGTCGGAAACTCCCTGCAGGACGCCGTTATGATTATTATTCTTGCTGATTTAGTCATGAGCTTGGATAATGTGCTTGCACTTGCAGCCGTTGCGAATAACGATTTACTCCTTATCATGATTGGCATCACGCTCAGCATCCCCATCATCCTCACCGCGAGCCAGTTTATGATGAAGCTAATGCAAAAATATACAATCATCATTTACGGCGGTGCCGGACTTCTTGCATGGACAGCAACGAGTATGATGTTAAAGGAAGCCCCCATACTCGTCTTTCTTGCAAGTATTGGATTATCGGAGCGACTGTTTTTAGTGGGGATTACGCTGTTTATCTTGTTGCTGGGATGGTTCAGACGAAAACAAATGATGTGAACCCAGGTTCGAGCGATGCCTTTCCAAATCGAACGAACACAGAGAATCAGCGCGGCTCGTTCGACTAAAAAGCAAGCGTAGACAATCAGAGAGACCAGGCTGATATATGCGCCTAGTCTCTTCTCACCTTTCGCTAGCCAAGTAACAGTCCTAGGAGTAACGCAATCCCAAGTAATATGAGCATAAAGATAATGGTCCCAAAGACTTTTTTATTTCTCATCATTCTCCCCACTTTTGTTATGGCGCTTTGTAATGTACTTATATTATTAAGTTATTATTTTTTGTGATGGAATGTGACAATGGGTGGAAAGTAGTGTTTAGGATCTTTAAGCATTGTCCTTTTTCATTTGGGGGAGAATGTGAACATTACTTTACCATGTCTGTAGAAGGGTTGTTCTCAATTGCGTTGATCTTACGCTACCTCTAAAAGAATTTAGGGGATAAACATTTGATTCATTAAAAACCGCATCCCAAATCTCATCTTGATAATCTAACCACATAATAGAAATTACATCCGAATCAAATCGATGTTCTGTAGCTTTAATTCCACACAGTTTACTTATAGATTCCTCCGTTATAGATTCATCTCCCTTAGGTCTGCCAAAAGGAATATTTATATGTGTTTTCAAACCAGCAACTAATTGATTAAACAGTGTCTCATAATAATTTTCCATTGTTTGTGATTCAGTTCCATTCATTTATTTAGAATGTACTTCTACTATATTTGTTCCTCCATCTAGTTCCATATTAAATTCTGGGGTAGGCTTCTCATTCCTTTCTGAAATAGCTGTTATACCTGCTTCAAGCAAATATCCATATGCTCTAATTTCACCAAGTGTACTCGACACAGTCGAATAATCCTTATGGTCCAAAACCCTCTTTTTTTATCCTAGTCGAGTGAATTTCATAATTCAGGTTCATAATTCACTCATATAAGTTAAATTAAATTTTCCATAATCACCCAAACTGGTATATAAATACAAAAATATCCGATTATAGCTTATGCTAAGCCGCTGGCAGCAGAAGAAATGAAAAGTATGGAGATAAAGTAATATAATGAAGATAAAAACAAAAAACGCTCAATCCCTTACAGGACAAGCGTTAACTGAGAGCTTCCAATCCGACTCGAACGGACGACCCCTTCCTTACCATGGAAGTGCTCTACCTGCTGAGCTATGGAAGCATAGAAATGGCTCCACAGGCAGGATTCGAACCTGCGACCGATCGGTTAACAGCCGATAGCTCTACCACTGAGCTACTGTGGAATAATTTTCTTAAGTATTTCATTTATTACTAATAGTGTATGTATTATACCATTTTTATATACATTTTTAAAGTATATAAAAAAGCAGCCTGGCGGCGTCCTACTCTTGCAGGGACAATGTCCCAACTACCATCGGCGCTGGAGAGCTTAACTTCTGTGTTCGGCATGGGAACAGGTGTGACCTCTCCGCTATTGCTACCAGACAACCTTTTAGCGGTATAATTTTTCATACCCTGAAAACTAAATAAGAGTTAAAACAACGGACATCGTAAAGAAGTTAGTTAAGTCCTCGATCGATTAGTATTCGTCAGCTGCACATGTCACCATGCTTCCACCTCGAACCTATCAACCTCATCGTCTCTGAGGGATCTTACTCACTCGAAGTGATGGGAAGTCTCATCTTGAGGGGGGCTTCATGCTTAGATGCTTTCAGCACTTATCCTTGCCACACGTAGCTACCCAGCCATGCTCCTGGCGGAACAACTGGTACACCAGCGGTGTGTCCATCCCGGTCCTCTCGTACTAAGGACAGCTCCTCTCAAACTTCCAACGCCCACGACGGATAGGGACCGAACTGTCTCACGACGTTCTGAACCCAGCTCGCGTACCGCTTTAATGGGCGAACAGCCCAACCCTTGGGACCGACTACAGCCCCAGGATGCGATGAGCCGACATCGAGGTGCCAAACCTCCCCGTCGATGTGAACTCTTGGGGGAGATAAGCCTGTTATCCCCGGGGTAGCTTTTATCCGTTGAGCGATGGCCCTTCCATGCGGAACCACCGGATCACTAAGCCCGACTTTCGTCCCTGCTCGACTTGTAGGTCTCGCAGTCAAGCTCCCTTCTGCCTTTGCACTCTGCGAATGATTTCCAACCATTCTGAGGGAACCTTTGGGCGCCTCCGTTACCTTTTGGGAGGCGACCGCCCCAGTCAAACTGCCCGCCTGAAACTGTCTCCGAACCGGTTCACGGTCCTGGGTTAGAAAGTTCATACAGCCAGGGTGGTATCCCACGGGTGCCTCCACGTAAGCTAGCGCTCACGCTTCTCAGGCTCCCACCTATCCTGTACAAGCTGCACAAACATTCAATATCAGGCTACAGTAAAGCTCCACGGGGTCTTTCCGTCCTGTCGCGGGTAATGTGCATCTTCACACATCGTATAATTTCACCGGGTCTCTCGTTGAGACAGTGCCCAAGTCGTTGCACCTTTCGTGCGGGTCGGAACTTACCCGACAAGGAATTTCGCTACCTTAGGACCGTTATAGTTACGGCCGCCGTTTACTGGGGCTTCGGTTCTACGCTTCGCACGTAAGTGCTAACGCTTCCCCTTAACCTTCCAGCACCGGGCAGGTGTCAGCCCCTATACTTCGCCTTTCGGCTTCGCAGAGACCTGTGTTTTTGCTAAACAGTCGCTTGGGCCTATTCACTGCGGCTCACTCACAAGTGAGCACCCCTTCTCCCGAAGTTACGGGGTCATTTTGCCGAGTTCCTTAACGAGAGTTCTCCCGCTCACCTTAGGATTCTCTCCTCGCCTACCTGTGTCGGTTTGCGGTACGGGCACCTATGATCTAACTAGAGGCTTTTCTTGGCAGTGTGAAATCAGGAACTTCGGTACTAAATTTCCCTCCCCATCACAGCTTGAAATTGTTGGACGGATTTGCCTATCCAACTTTCTCACTGCTTGGGCGCACACATCCATCGGTGCGCATTCCTTATCCTACTGCGTCCCCCCATCGTTCAAACAATCATGAGGTGGTACAGGAATATCTGCCTGTTGTCCATCGCCTACGCCTTTCGGCCTCGGCTTAGGTCCCGACTAACCCTGAGAGGACGAGCCTTCCTCAGGAAACCTTAGGCATTCGGTGAAAGAGATTCTCACTCTTTTTTCGCTACTCATACCGGCATTCTCACTTCCAGGCGCTCCACCAGTCCTCACGGTCTGACTTCACGGCACCTGGAACGCTCTCCTACCATTGTTCAAAGAACAATCCGCAGCTTCGGTGATACGTTTAGCCCCGGTACATTTTCGGCGCAGAGTCACTCGACCAGTGAGCTATTACGCACTCTTTAAATGATGGCTGCTTCTAAGCCAACATCCTGGTTGTCTGGGCAACTCCACATCCTTTTCCACTTAACGTATACTTTGGGACCTTAGCTGGCGGTCTGGGCTGTTTCCCTCTCGACTATGAACCTTATCACCCATAGTCTGACTCCCAAGGTAAAGTAGCTGGCATTCGGAGTTTGACTGAATTCGGTAACCCGGTGAGGGCCCCTCGTCCAATCAGTGCTCTACCTCCAGTACTCTATCTCCTTGAGGCTAGCCCTAAAGCTATTTCGGAGAGAACCAGCTATCTCCGTGTTCGATTGGCATTTCACCCCTACCCACACCTCATCCCCGCATTTTTCAACATACGTGGGTTCGGGCCTCCAGTCAGTGTTACCTGACCTTCACCCTGGACATGGGTAGATCACACGGTTTCGGGTCTACGACCGCATACTGCATTCGCCCTGTTCAGACTCGCTTTCGCTGCGGCTCCGTGTCTTCCACTTAACCTTGCATACGATCGTAACTCGCCGGTCCATTCTACAAAAGGTACGCCGTCACCCATTAACGGGCTTCGACTACTTGTAAGCGCACGGTTTCAGGTTCTCTTTCACTCCCCTCCCGGGGTGCTTTTCACCTTTCCCTCACGGTACTGGTTCACTATCGGTCACTAGGGAGTATTTAGCCTTGGGAGATGGTCCTCCCGGATTCCGACGGAATTCCTCGTGTTCCGCCGTACTCAGGATCCACTCCGGAGGAAATTCCCTTTCGACTACAGGGCTCTTACCCGCTATGGCTGATCGTTCCAGATCATTCGTCTAAGGAATTTCTTTGTAACTCCTGGTGGAGTGTCCTACAACCCCAGAAAGCAAGCTTTCTGGTTTGGGCTGATTCCGTTTCGCTCGCCGCTACTTGGGAAATCGCGTTTGCTTTCTCTTCCTCCGGGTACTGAGATGTTTCAGTTCCCCGGGTCTGCCTCCTGTGCCCTATGTATTCAGACACAAGTCCTGTTCCATTACGAACAGTGGGTTTCCCCATTCGGAAATTCTCGGATCGTAGTTTACTTACAACTCCCCGAGACATATCGGTGTTAGTCCCGTCCTTCATCGGCTCCTAGTGCCAAGGCATCCACCGTGCGCCCTTATTCACTTAACTAGCGTTACTGTGAATAAGCGTACGAATTTAAATTCGCCTTCGCTTTATTTCAAAAAAATTGATGTCGTTGTTACTCTTATTTAGTTTTCAAGGTACAAAAATGGAGCCTAGCGGGATCGAACCGCTGACCTCCTGCGTGCAAGGCAGGCGCTCTCCCAGCTGAGCTAAGGCCCCGTGTAATTTAAATAGATGGTGGGCCTGAGTGGACTCGAACCACCGACCTCACGCTTATCAGGCGTGCGCTCTAACCAGCTGAGCTACAGGCCCATCTATTATTATGTCATATTGTGTAAGAAAAATTAATCTCTCAAAACTGAACCAAACAACCGAGTATGTTTCCGTAATATATCCTTAGAAAGGAGGTGATCCAGCCGCACCTTCCGATACGGCTACCTTGTTACGACTTCACCCCAATCATTGGTCCCACCTTCGGCGGCTGGCTCCAAAAGGTTACCTCACCGACTTCGGGTGTTACCAACTCTCGTGGTGTGACGGGCGGTGTGTACAAGGCCCGGGAACGTATTCACCGCGGCATGCTGATCCGCGATTACTAGCGATTCCGGCTTCATGCAGGCGAGTTGCAGCCTGCAATCCGAACTGAGAATGGTTTTATGGGATTTGCTTGACCTTGCGGTTTCGCTGCCCTTTGTTCCATCCATTGTAGCACGTGTGTAGCCCAGGTCATAAGGGGCATGATGATTTGACGTCATCCCCACCTTCCTCCGGTTTGTCACCGGCAGTCAGATTAGAGTGCCCAACTAAATGCTGGCAACTAATCTCAAGGGTTGCGCTCGTTGCGGGACTTAACCCAACATCTCACGACACGAGCTGACGACAACCATGCACCACCTGTCACTCTGTCCCCGAAGGGAACTCGGTATCTCTACCGATAGCAGAGGATGTCAAGACCTGGTAAGGTTCTTCGCGTTGCTTCGAATTAAACCACATGCTCCACCGCTTGTGCGGGCCCCCGTCAATTCTTTTGAGTTTCAGCCTTGCGGCCGTACTCCCCAGGCGGAGTGCTTAATGCGTTAACTTCAGCACTAAGGGGCGGAAACCCCCTAACACCTAGCACTCATCGTTTACGGCGTGGACTACCAGGGTATCTAATCCTGTTCGCTCCCCACGCTTTCGCACCTCAGCGTCAGTTACAGACCAGAGAGTCGCCTTCGCCACTGGTGTTCCTCCACATCTCTACGCATTTCACCGCTACACGTGGAATTCCACTCTCCTCTTCTGTACTCAAGTCCTCCAGTTTCCAATGACCCTCCACGGTTAAGCCGTGGGCTTTCACATCAGACTTAAAAGACCGCCTGCGCGCGCTTTACGCCCAATAATTCCGGACAACGCTTGCCCCCTACGTATTACCGCGGCTGCTGGCACGTAGTTAGCCGGGGCTTTCTGGTTAGGTACCGTCAAGGTGCCGCCCTATTTGAACGGCACTTGTTCTTCCCTAATAACAGAGTTTTACGATCCGAAAACCTTCATCACTCACGCGGCGTTGCACCGTCAGACTTTCGTCCATTGCGGATGATTCCCTACTGCTGCCTCCCGTAGGAGTCTGGGCCGTGTCTCAGTCCCAGTGTGGCCGATCACCCTCTCAGGTCGGCTACGCATCGTCGCCTTGGTGAGCCATTATCTCACCAACTAGCTAATGCGCCGCGGGCCCATCTGTAAATGACAGCATAAATGCCGCCTTTCAACTTCCACTCATGAGAGTAAAAGTGTTATCCGGTATTAGCTCGCGTTTCCGCGAGTTATCCCAGTCTTACAGGTAGGTTGCCCACGTGTTACTCACCCGTCCGCCGCTCGTTCCACAAGCGCACACCCCGAAGGGTGATTGCTTGCTTCCCGCGCTCGACTTGCATGTATTAGGCACGCCGCCAGCGTTCGTCCTGAGCCAAGATCAAACTCTCCAAAAAAGTTTGAAATAAGATTAACACCAATCAATCTTATATACTTAGCTTTTCTCAGAAGCGTTAACTTCTGATTTGTTTTAAGAAAAACAGGTTATGTTCTTCTTGACATACTGGTTGTTTTGTTCAGTTTTCAAAGATCAATTTTGCTCTTGTCGTTTTTTGCGACAAGATATAATTTATCATGTCTCGACTTAGTTGTCAATAGGTTTTATTAAATGATTTTTTTCGCTTGAAATAAAAACCGTGTCGAAATGACAACAGAAATAAATATAGCATGTTTATAAAACAAGGTCAATAGAAAAACTAAAATTTATCGTTAAAAAAGCAAAAATAAAAAAGAAGCTTACTTTCACGTCCTTTTTCTAAAGGTAAATTAACCCCGGATGACTGCTGGCACACGGAGTTAATTCATCTCTTCTCTTATTGATTTTCGCTTCGCTTTGGCATGTATTTAATACATTCCTGCTCGCTTGCTACCCTGCGGAATAATTGAAATAAAACTTGATATCTCTCTCTCATTGCCCGTTTAACCATATGATCAATTCTGTGATCTTCAAGGTCCATAAGCAACTCTTCCAATTCCCGCTTCAACAGATACTCAATTTCTTTCTGTTCCATTTCGTTAATCAATAATCCCAACATTTTATTCACCTCTAACCTTCTGCAACGAGTCATATAATTTTGCTTAGCAGAATTGAACTCCCTTTTTATACAGCATCAGCTGCGTTCAATTTCACCCTATTTCAGTTTATTAAGCTCTTTTTCATTTGGTACTACCTATATGTATTCGTGAAAAATGTAGAATTCCGTCGGTTAATCTCTTATTTTATACAATTTTATTCAAAATACACATCTATACGCAAAAGAACTTAAAAACTTTTTCCGGGTCCTTTTTTAATATACCCCGATTTTCGGGTTTTTCATCCTTTTTTCTACAATTTTTTTATTCCCCATATTTTCTGTACTAAGAGATAGCTTGTTCTTATTCTGCTTTTCATTCATATACATTAGATAAGAAGGACAAGATATAAGGAGGATAATGATGCAGCATTTTTATACGTTAAAATTCAGTAGGTGGAAACGCTGGCTCGTCGTTGTATTATTTGCATTGTTCACAGCAACATTTGTCTGGTTTGAACGCGATGGCACATTCTCCGTATTTTCAGGAGATGAACCTGCCGCTTTATCCAAAGGAAATGCCGATGAACCAAACATCGCTTTGACATTCAATATCAGCTGGGGAGAGGAAAAGGTGTTTGATATTTTGGAACAGCTTAAACAGCAACAGGTACAAGCTACTTTCTTTGTCAGTGGCGAATGGGCGGAGCGTCATCCGGATATCATCGAACAAATTGCGGAAGACGAGCATGAGGTTGGCATGTTGGGATATCGTTATAAGAGTTATCTCGAACAGGAGACTGATCAGGTAAGGAAGGATTTAGTGCAGGCACGGGAAGTTTTTGAAAAACTCGGATTTGAGGATGTCAATCTGTTGCGAACACCAAGTGGACATTTTAACAAAGAAATCATTGAATTGGCTGAAGAGATGAATTTCCAGGTGATTCACTGGAATGTAAACCCAAGTGATTGGAAAAACCCGGGGACTGATGCGATTGTCGACACAGTAATGCAGGAAACGACAAATGGTGACATTGTCTTGCTACATGCCTCAGACGCAGTAAAACAGACAGCTGAAGCCTTAAAGACAATCTTACCCGGTTTAAAAAATAAGGAATTTCAGTTTGTCCCAATGACGGAATTGATCAATCAAGCACAGGCAGACCCCGAATTAGTGGAATGATGATGTTAAATAAAAATGTGTCCCCCCTGAAATAATAAAAACCCTGACAAACAGCTTAAAACAGCCATTCTCAGGGTTCCTATAAATTCAAGCTTTACCCGGCTTTGTGTTTTTAGCCGGGTTATTCTTTTGCTTCGTGTTATGCTTTGCCTGATCTGTTTCTTTGCCCTGCAGGCGGTGCAGCATCAGCAATTGGTACGTATTACATGCCAGCAGTGGGAAAATCATTAATATTGCATAATCAATTCCCTCCACTTGCATGCCGGGAATCCATTCCACGGTAGTCATCACAACCATAAAGAACAGTGCAGGGACAAATGCCATTCTTTTCGTTTCTTTTGCTTTAATTTTGGCAATGTACCAACTGTATCCCAGCATAGCAGCGGCCATCAGTATATACCAAAAGATGGAGATTCCATCGGTTGCTCGATATGGGAAATATACTAAGTCGAATATGACAAAAGCGATTAATACGACTTGAACCGCCGGCCAATAGATACGAAACACACCTAACCCTAATCGATTAAGAAATAAATAGGCAAAAAATCCGGTTTGACTAACAGCTGCAAAAACAAATCCAATTCCTAAAAAGAACACGAGTAATCCGAACAATTCCCAAATATTAAACGGATTCAAATAATAGGCATATTCCTCAGCCTTCACAAAAAAGCTGGTAACAAGTCCCACCAGTCCTCCGAGCATAAATGTTTTAAAAAGGAAATTCACTAATTTACGACTATTCAATCCTGTTTCCTCCCACTATATATGTAAAGCTTTATTTTACCATCATCTACAGGCTTGCTTCCATAGGTATTCTACCATGACAGCGCACATTTTTCCTTAAATTCGTGCATACTTTATAATTTTGTCACTCATATTAAAGGTATGAGGGAAGGAGAATTTCTAATGATGCGCAAAATTTTTATGATAGCTCTGGGATTGTCCTTCATTTTATTAAGTGCATGTAATGGCGAAGGCGCTGCAAGCAATGAAGGAGAATACGATACAACGAAAAAAATGGTTGTTGATATATTACAGACAGAAGATGGAAAAAAAGCACTTCAGGAAATAATGGCGGATGAAAAATTGAAGCAGGAACTTGTTATCGGTTCGGATGTTGTCAAACAGTCCATCAATGAAACCCTCGTTTCCGACAAAGGAAAAGAAATGTGGTCCACTTTATTTGAAGACCCCAAATTTGTAGAGGGATATGCCAAATCGATGCAGGAAGAACAACAGAAGCTGTTAAAAAGCTTAATGAACGATTCCGAATATCAGAAGCAAATGCTTGAATTACTGCAGGATCCAAAAATGACCGAGCAACTGCTGACTGTTTTACAAAGTCAGCAATTCCGCTCCCATCTGGAAGAAACCATCCAGCAAACACTGGAAACACCAACATTCCAGGCTAAAATACAGGAGATACTCCTAAAAGCTGCCGAAGAACAGAGTAAGGGCCAGGAAGGTGGCGGCCAAGGTTCTCAAGGCGGTAATGGCGGAGGAGGTTCCGGTGGAGGCTCTGGTGGAGGTTCCGGCGGCGGAAACGGCGGAGGTGGCGGTGGCCAATAACCAGAATTTAATGACCTGGTTGATTGACACGCCTGCACCTGCATCGTTCGTTAACCCGGCTTTTCTGTCCTCACAACCTGATTATCCCGCTTATTTCCAACAAAAAGAGGGCACCCTCAGGCCCTCTTTTATTTATTCTTCATCCATATTTGCAACGATTTTGGAAGCAATCTTATGGTATTCTTTTCCGATTGGATGATCTTCCTGATAAATTGATGGTGCGAACTCATCTTCATTCTCATAAGGCTGTTGAAGTGGTAATTGGCCAAGCACTTTTGTTTGCAATGCTTCTGCCAGCTTTTCTCCACCGCCTCTTCCAAAAACATACTCTTTCTTTCCTGTGTTTTCACTTTCGAAGTAGGCCATGTTCTCCACAACGCCTAGAATTTCATGCTCTGTTTTCATTGCCATCTGACCGGCACGAGCCGCTACAAATGCTGCAGTCGGATGTGGTGTTGTCACAATAACTTCCTTACTTGTCGGAAGGAGTTCATGCACGTCCATCGCAATATCACCTGTACCTGGTGGCAGGTCAAGCAGCAGATAGTCGAGATCTCCCCACTCCACTTCAGAGAAGAAGCTGTTCAGCATTTTCCCAAGCATTGGGCCGCGCCAAATGATTGGTGAATTATCTTCCACAAAGAATCCCATGGAGACCACTTTTACACCAAAACGTTCCACTGGAATGATTTTTTTGCCGCGGACAACAGGCCGGTTCTCTATTCCCATCATATCAGGGACACTGAATCCGTAGATATCGGCATCGATAATCCCAACCTTTTTTCCGAGACGCATCAGGGAAATAGCCAAGTTTACGGTAACGGTTGATTTACCGACACCACCTTTCCCACTTGCAACAGTGACGAATTTAGTGCCCTTGCTTCCACCCATCAGGGATGCTTCTTTATCCTCCTCAACTTCCGGTTGATATTTTTGAATCACATCCTCAGGTAATTGTTCAAAGCGCAGGCCAACTGTGGTTGCACCATTTTTCTTCAGAATGCCTACAATTTCCTGCTGGAGCTGCATCTGTTCAGCAGTATTTGTTTTTGCAATTCCTATTTTTACACTGACATGCTTTTTATCTTCTTTTATCGTTACACCTTTAACAGCGTCGAGTTCTTCAAAGGTTCTATGTAAAAACGGATCGTTTACCGAATTTAGCAGTTGGATAACTTCTTCTTTTGTTAGCATATTGTCACCATCCCTTTTCTCTAGCTTATAATACCCAACTTTAGTATAACACAAATCACAAAGAATCTAAGTGATTTGAATTGGGATGGGATGCGTTTTCATTCTTCGTCTGCTTCAGGTTCTTCTGTGGAATATCGCAAAATGCCTTCATAGATGCTTGCAGCCATTTTCTGTTGGTAATCATCCTGCTTCAACAATTCCCGCTCTTTTTCGTTCGATAAAAATCCAATTTCCACAAGTGCCCCGGGTACCTCGGCATTTTTCAGCAAATACATGCCATTAATTGCTAAGGGTGCGCGGTTTGTATTTTCTAAATTACGGATAATCTCGGATTGAATCATGGTAGCCAGATGTCTGCTTTCGTCATATTTCGGGTGATAGAATGTCTGTGCACCGCTCCAGCGGGTTGATGGGAGGGCGTTTAAATGAACGGTCACAAAGAAATCCGCTTCCTTTTCATGGATAAAGTCAAGCCGATTGCGGATATCTTCCGCTTTTCTTCGAGAAAGGCCACTGGTATTTTCATCCGCAAGATCTTTGTCCTCTTCCCTGGTTAAATAGACAAGCGCACCAGATTGCTGCAGGTAGCTTTGCAGTTTTTTCGCTACCTCCAGGGAAATTTCTTTTTCAACTGTCTCATCAGCTCCAACCGCTCCACCATCCGGACCACCATGCCCAGGATCAATTACAATTGTTTTGCCGGAAAGCGGTAAGGACCATGTTTGCCATGTCGTATCTGCAGTTTGTTGAATTGGGAATTGAATAAGAAATGCCAAGAGTAAACAACCCGCCACCCATAATGCATATTTGCCCGCACGTTTCATATACATTCGCCCCTTGTTATCTTTGCTTTCATTATTTTATGGGACGAGGTACATGTTTATGACTCTCCGAGGCAATACTTAGAACGTTTATTTATATCGAAAAAGTGGTATGATGAAAGAAATGATTTATAAGAGAGAGGAGTTAGTTAAATGGATTGGTTAGGAATTGGCGTTCTTGTCATTGGGGTTGCATTTCTCGTATTGGTTCTTCTTCTAATAAAACCACTGAATAAACTGTCCGGTGTATTTGGTAATTTGCAGAAGACAACCGATGACTTACCGCAAACCGTAAATGACATTACATCACAGACAAAAGAGGCACTTGGAGCTGGGGTAGATACACTTTATCAGGTCAATAATCAGGTGAAGGAATTAAGCCCACTCTTCTACATTGTCGGAGACGCAGGGAGAGCCACAAATCATCTGTCTACATCCATGGTCAATGCTGTTACGAAAATGGAAACAAAGACACAGGATGCAAGTGATCTGACCCATTATAAAAACCTGGAAGGAATATATGGTGCACTCACACTCGGCTATATGCTCTTTCAGAAACGAAATGATTTTACTTCTAAATAAACAAAAGCTCAGGAAGCCTTGAACACCCTAAGGCATAGCTTAAGTAAGAACTCAGGCGAGGGAGTCGCCCCGAGCTGGACGTGGCTTATTATAAAAATATCCTCCTGTCATATTACCGGCAGGAGGATATTTTTATTCACTCACTTTTTTATGAATCTCTTGTTTGATGTCACCCAGTTCATTTGCACGTTTTTGTCCATCTTCATATAATTTCCGTTCAAAACGCCGGATTTTTTCCGTGATTGGTCGGTGTTCCTCCCGTTGCTGCCGCTTCGAAATCGATCGTTTCAGAAACCAGCCAAGTCCAGCAGCACCTATGGCAACTGCAGCTGCCGGAAGGTTCCCTTTTCTATTTGCTGTTTTGCCCATTTCCGGACGCTCCTTCTTTTTTCATCTTTCTGCGTTTTTGCAGCAAATAGTAGCCTAGCGCGAATGATCCGTATACGCCCCCAAGATTATTCTTGTTCGAGACTTCTTTACTGTCATTCGTCTTATGTTTCATTGTTTCTGTCACATCCACCAGAGAAGAAGAGAATTTTCTCGTGACATTCCCAACATCTCCCACAATATAAAACAGTGGGCTTAATTGTTGCATTTTATCATTTACATCCGCTAATGTATGATTGCTTTCACTGATAATATTGCCTGTTTCCCTCATTACATCATCCATTTGGTCTGGCAACTTATCGACTGTTTTCTCGATTCCTTTAAGTATACCCGCAAGGTTTTGAAGTGTATGCGCGATGAAAATAGTCAATATTAGAAATGCTACTCCGATAATAAGTACACCTATTCCAGTTAATGTCATCGATTATCCCCTCTCTTTGCGTCATCGACCGGTACAATTTGAGCATTTTCATCCTGTACCATTAGTTCATTTTTGTCTGATTGTCTCTTATCTTTCCATTTGGAATAAACCTGAAATGCCCCTTCACTCCATTTGATTCCTTTAATGAACGGCTTTAACTTTTTCTGTAATTGCTCGCCAGTAAGCTGGTCCGAGTTATTTTTATACAATTGGTTAACAGAATTGACAGAAGTTCCGACATTTTCAAGGGTATCGAAAAGACTGTCGGTTGCTTTCAATTTTTCCTCCATATCATCTACAATCTTATCTGTTTCATAAACAGTCTCTCGTAGTTGAGGAGTAATATGTTGAAGTTCCTTTTCTACTTCGCCCAGGGTATTTCCAAGTGAATGCAATGTATCAGCTACGCGTTTTAATACAAGGGAAATATAGATGGTGACCCCTGCGAATGCGATTGCGCATAGTAAAATTCCTAAATAGACTACTCCCATTAACGTTACCCTCCCTTTAAATGCATTATACCACCAGCGCCTGTAAATAAAACGTAATAAGCCTAAAGCAAATCAGATAATGATTAAATCTTCATAAACCGGGGTAAAGAATAGACATAATCACCTATTGGAGGAGCGCATATGTCGAAACTTAAAAATTACATGTCAGAATTTATAACAAAATTCCAGGAAGATAATGTTCCATTATTAGCTGCTGCTCAAGGCTATTATTATCTTCTGGCAGTGTTCCCGCTACTCATTGTTGGATTTACCATCATTCCTTTTTTTAATATAAACCCGGAGCAGGCTTTAAGCTTTATCGGCAATATTCTGCCTGGTGAGATTGCCTCCATTTTTGAAGAAAATATTGTCAGCTTTATCGAAACCCCAAGGGGCGGACTGCTTACAGTCGGTATCATCGGTGCATTATGGTCCGCTTCCAATGGCATCAATGCATTTATTAAAGCATCCAATGAAGCCTATGATGTAGAAGAAACGCGTTCTTTCTTGTTTGTCCGTTTGCTTGCATTGGGGCTGACGCTCGGTATGATTGTTTCATTGGTTGTAGCAATTACCTTACCGATGTTCGGAAATGTCATCCTTGGTTTTGTCGAATCCATGCTGGGACTCTCCGGTTCAATGAGCATATTACTGCAAATTGCACGCTGGGCCATCAGTATTATTGTTTTGACGTCGTTGCTTGTCCTATTATACCGGTTTGCGCCAAATAAAAAAATTCCATTTAAACATATTGTACCCGGAGCATTTGTTGCTAGTATTTTGTGGCAGTTAACTTCCTTAGGATTCTCATTCTATATTAGTAATTTTGGTAATTACTCAGCAACTTATGGAAGTATTGGTGGTATCATCATATTAATGATCTGGTTCTTCCTTACCGGCTTAATCTTAATGGTCGGTGCCATCGTAAATGTGTTATATCACAGAAAACAGATTGCGCAAAATGTCGAAAAACAACGTGCTGCAAATATCTAAGTCAGAGAGGGTGCTTTCATGCACGCTCTCTTATCTGGACAAAAGACCGATCACAATATTTTTTCCCCAGTGCTCCCCATTAAATACATATTTCCAGGGAACTTCTCTTAACTGCAATGGCGTAATAAAGGTTGCGTCATCACGGAATTGCCCCGATGGATCCTGTGCCACCCATTCACCGACAGCTGCCCCGTTTGTTATCTCATACATATTATCGGTATAAATACCGGTATCAACAGCCTGCCGCAGTAATTTCCCTTCGTCTGTCAGCTTCCAGACAAATCCATTGAACACAAGCTCTTCATAAAGAGCAGTAGCATTCTCTGAGGCTTCCAATGTGATTGCTAAATTCGCATGGTACCCAGGTAACAAATCTTCCACATCCGCTTCTTCACGAAAAGTCACTTCAAACGGATAGACACTCTCACCTTCAATTTGCACAGTCTTTGGCGACTCGCTCACACTACCGATTTCCCCTTCGATTAAGGCATCTGTTTTATCAAGCCTGACTTTGACCGGCATCCCCTCCGCTACTTCAGTTCTTTCCGCTTCATTCAATTCACCCTCTGCCTGGAGCTGGATGTTTTCAATCGTAATGAGCGGGTTATCAAGTGAGTCAGAGACTGATTTCACCCTGCCTTCATATGGACTTTCGTATGTAATGGTATCCCCTGTTGAGTGGAGCGCATCCAATCTGGACTGTGCCCCTTCTAATTGAGCGGTTTTTTGGGCAAGTTCTTTTTCCTTTTCAATAATATATTGTTCTTTTATCAATTCTGCATCCGCCGGTTCTTCCTGTTCAAGGACAATCGTGATTTCCTCTGAAGAAACAGGCTCGTCCGAACTAAATGAACCTGGCATAGACCCGACAGACGGGGGCGTTGGAGGAAGCGATGGTGGTGCGGATGTTGATGGTGATGGTGATTCCTCAGGGACCTGATACATTTCCATCCGCGTCATTGCCGCCTCAATTGCTGCTATTTCTCCATTAAGTGTCTCAACTTCTTGCATCAGATCAGACTCCGCCTGTTGAAAGTTATCAACCTGATAGGCATATAATGGATCACCAGGACTTACCTGACTCCCTTCTTCCACGAAGAATTGCTGAAAGCTGCCAAGGCTCTCATCAAAATAAAGCTGTTCCTCATCCGTAGATACCAACACACCAGACTTGTACAGCTGGTTTTCTAAGTCTGTTTCAAAGGCTTGCGACCATTCGCTAATATATGCCTTTTGCTCCACTTTTCCTTCCTCATCCAAGTAAACCAATATAACATTGATTCCCACAAAAAGAATAGCTAAGGTTAGAATTATTCTTCTTCTCATCATCCGAACCACCCACTTACGATGAACGTATCAGCATAGGCGAATAACGCCGCCAAGCACCAATATATAATATGTAAAACGATAACACTTACCCATAACCAGCGTTTCTTCACGGTTGACATCGTACTGAGATATTTAACCTGGAAGCCGATAATCCATAATTGGAAAAGTGATAGTGCCCCAAAAAAGTAAATCATCCACGGCGTCTCCGTAAAATAAGATGTAATGATTCCAAATGACATTGGTGAAACATACCAGTCCAATCCACTGATAAGCATCAGCAATATCCAGGTGAGACGTTCGATAAGCATTACAAGAAGTACCACTTGCTGCATGATTATGAGTTTATGATAAGGTATCTCTGTCAGCAAATAGAAAAGCAATGTAGGAATAAACAAGATCATAACAGCTAAGATTACCGCAAATCCTACGCGTCCCATTATAAATTCCAGTTTACTGATTTCATATTCTGCCGGGCTCAGTGATGTAGCATAGCCCGATAAGATATCTGAACCTAGACCAAGATAAGCCATCCACGCATACATAATTACACTGAGTAAAACTAGTAATCCGCTGACTTTCCATAGATTATGTATTTTTTCCGCCCTACGAATACGGAATAAATGGTCATTCATGGAAAAAAGGATTTTAAATAGATTGATATAATAGATCATTTCTCTACATTCCTTTTCTGCATCCATTCTCAATATTTCTTCAATTCTAACGCAAAAATTGATAAAATTCTATCTTATTTACGTCATTTTACAAATAATAGGAAATTATACCCTTTTTGAAAAGATAAGAAACCAACATGGCTGCTAAGAGCATGCCGTCACCAACTATAATGAAAACAGCTAATTTAACCATAAGACTGTTTTGTATACCCGGCAGGATGTCGCATTTTATATCAACTGTGATGTTAAAAGAAATCAAAGTTTCACTAAAATAGCATACCAGAAAATGTAATAATCTTGGTTCCTGGTGGTTATGCTCAATAGCTTTTTCCCGTTCTAATAATCATACAAAAGTATATAATTTTAACAGCATATTAATTCCTTGATAGTAAATGCCACGCCCAAGTTGGAGCGCCCCCCTTAAGGTCTTAAGCAAAAACTCAAGGGGGGATTCAAGACGCCTTTAGTTTTTGTTCTCAGAAGAAATCTGCCAGAAAAGTTTGCTGATTTGGAATGATGACTTCGAGCTGCTTCACTTCTTCCTTTTCAGCATGCAGCAGTCCAGCTTCATAATAATCAACCGGCCGCATGTAACCGAAAAGCATCCCAGCCAGGATTTGAACAGAGCATTGAACGGCCTCTTCTCCGGCATCCGCCCCTATATTGCTAATTTCTGTACTCTCAGCCATTTTGTTTATGTAATAGGTACCACTATTCTCCGGGAAAAATTCATCTTCTACCGCGATTGTGAGCTCTCCATTTCCCTGAAAAGGATATTCTTCCAAAAAGCGTCTAACGTCGACAATCCGTGCCATGAAATAAGGATTTATTTTCTGCTCAAACCGCGGTTCCTCAATATAGAGGCTGAGGTTGTCATGTTCTGGTGCAATCATTTCGACTGTTTCTGCCATCGAATCATGATTCCCGATGAATTTTAGTAATTGCTTATAACTGTTCAAATTAAGGTAAACCATTTCCTTAACCGTAAGAATACTCTTTTTGACTTCAAACCGCACATAACCTTCCGCATTACCTGCTTCATCATAAGCAACCGCAATATGATCCTCATCTTTAAGCACTCGCTGTGTCCACCATTTCTCATCACGTGTGAGCATACCGTTATATTTCTTAGCATATTCCGTATACAACCGGTGCAATAATGGAATATCCTCTTTGATCCGGCGTACATATCCGTTAACATCCCAGTCTTTTTTTAACTTTTCCAGCGGCATGCTATAATGTTTACGCGAAAATGCATGCTCCCAGCCATACTTCCGGTAAAAGGGAAAAGCAAATGGATGTAGTAAGGACACCGCCTGTCCATTTTCCTTCATCTCCTTTAGTGCACGATAAAGAAGATGTTTCACCATCCCATTCCTGCGATATTCGGGCCATGTTGCGACCCCACTGATACCGCCCATCTTAAACGGCTTTCCTTGGATATATACCGATAATGGAATAAGATGAAGTTTGGCAGCAAGCTGTTCTCCCTCAATCCAGCCCCAAATCGTATGCCGCTTCGCCTCTTCTTTCTTATTTTTCAATTGTTCTTCTGACAGGTTGTATTGAAAAGCAAATTGGGATAGGGAGAATATCTCATCATAATCGCTTTCCAATAATAGGTGAATGTTTTCCAAATTTGGTGCCTCCTTTGTAGAAATAATTATGTATAAGGTAACATCATGTTTTTCAAACTTTCACATCCAATGAAAGCTCAATTAAGTGTAATTTGCATTTTTGGATTTCCCTTATTATTTCACTTAAATTCCCCATTACTTGTGAGATAACTTTAGCTCATCATTGTACTTTTTCCCTTCCACCAGCGAAAGTCCGAAAGCTTCTCTTGCTTTTTTGACTGCTTCCACATCTTTGCCCCCCCTTCTATTAAGTTATGTAAATCATTTATTGATAGGATTTTCAGATATTCCAGATTGGTTGGCTAATTGGTCTACGGTGTATTTCCACCCTCTAATACGGCTTTCTAATGTAATTACCTTAAACAATAAATAACTTACTATCATCAAAGTTATACTTAGTAGTATATACTCCACCGCTCGAAAACCTCCTCATCGTTTACGTGAAATCCTTAAACTCCCTTAAGTACCATACTCGATTTCAAAAACAACATCCAGCCAACAAGTGAGATAATGGAACAACTAACCATAATGAGCCCAAGTCCACTTACAAAGTTTCCCCATGGCAATGTTGCTAAAATCATCCCAGCAGACCCCGCCACATTGTATCCGAAGTGAATTAGAGATGCGGCACTACCAGTATCTTTCTCTTGTTGGTCTAAAAGAATGTTTATAACAAGTGGCTTCATCATACTTTGCATAGCTGAGTATGGGATAAATGACAGCAGTAACACAATCGGTGCAAACTTTCCAAAAAACAGCACAGCCAATCCGCTTATTAATCCAATAATAAATCCTGCTGTCAGTATTTTTTTCGAAGCAATTTTTTCGCTTAATTTTATGTAAAGCATTGGACCTAAAACTAATGCTGCAGAATTAATAGCAAAAAATATACTGTATTGTGTCTCCGTCAGATTAAAATAATCGATATACATATAAGCACTTACTGCAATGTATCCCATAAAAGCAAGGGATGTCAGGGAATTAATTAATAAAAAACTTGTAAAAACCTTGTTTCTTCCAACAAGAAATAACCTTCCAATCGTACCCGAGATTTTCCCCTGATACCGGGCATCTTTTGGCAATACCTCATCCATCATTATTGTTGCAATAAAACAAACGAAGCTAATACCACCCAACACCCAAAAAGTAACGCGCCAGGAGAAATAGGAGACGATAACGGCACCGATAATTGGTGCAACCATTGGTGCAATAACTGTCATCGACTGAATTGTGGCAAGAACCACATTTCGGATTTTCCCATCAAAACTATCTTTAACTAACGCAGTTGATACTGATACCATACAACCTGCGCCTAAAGCCTGAAGAATTCGAAAGATGACAAGTTGTGAAATTGAAAATGAAACGGCACATAATATACTGGACAGAATATAGATCGCCAACCCTGTCAATAATACACGTTTTCTTCCGTATTTATCACTTAATGGGCCAAATATAAGCATTCCAACAGCAAAGAAAAAGAAAAACCCCACTAATGTTAAATTAAGAACACCAGCAGACGTATTAAATACTTCTGTCATTGTAGGAACAGCTGGTAAATACATGTCCGTTGAAAGGGGTGCTGTCATATTTAAAACCGTAATTAACCCTATTAACCCTTTTTTCTTCAAATGCTTTTGTTCAACTAATAAAGCACGATCTTCCACTCGAATCCCCCTAGTCTTTAAAAAATTTCTAATATAGAAATCTTTCAATTTTTATATAGTAACTCTGAATTATATCATAAAATTAGATGTAGTCCATCTAAAATGCATGGGAAATTATGAACTATACCACTATATCATTCCGTTTTAGAAAATTGACTTTTGCCAGGCCTTGTGGCAAAAATATTAGTCCGTACTTATGCCGTAAGAAAGCATATACTTTTGTATGAAACAACTGTTATTAGAACAGGAAAAACTATTCGGTTTAACCACCAACAACCAAGATTATATCTTTTTTGATAGGCTCTTTTGGTAAATTCTTGTGCTCTTTAACATCGCAGTTGATATAGAATGCGAGAATCCTTGAAAATACAAATCAATTTTCTTCGTGCGGTGTTAATTCATGAAGATAATTCAAGTCCTATGGGAAAAGAACAGTCTGAAGACCCCGCAGCGAGTGACCTTTGTGAGTGAGGGGCTGAAGCGTTCCCCCATGGAAAGCGAGTATTTTTTATGCAGCGCTAGACTAGCACCCATCTTATAAAGGATGAGAAGACATCACTGTTAAGTTATGTTGTACTTTATCGTTTTTGTGTCAAAAGCAACATATCATTTCGATGGGACGAGTAATCACAGTCCCAATCTTTTAGAGAACAGCCTTCTGGTTATATTAGCTGTTTTCATTGTAGATGGTGGCATGCTCTTAGCAGCCATGTTGGTTTCTTATCTACCAAAAAAGCTCCCAACCAAATTGGTTGAGAGCTTTTGCTGTATTGATTATTAACGTTTTGAGAACTGTGGAGCTCTACGTGCAGATTTAAGACCGTATTTCTTACGTTCTTTCGCACGTGGATCACGAGTAAGGAATCCTTCACTTTTAAGTGAACCGCGGTATTCCGGATCTGCTTTTAGAAGTGCCCGAGCGATACCGTGGCGGATAGCACCAGCTTGGCCAGTAAATCCTCCACCATCGACGTTTACTACGATATCATACGTACCTTCTGTTTCTGTTGTAGCAAGCGGCTGGTTCATAATAAGAAGTTGTGTTTCATATGGGAAATAGTCTTTTGCAACACGCCCATTAATTGTAATATTACCAGTCCCTGGTACCAGACGTACACGTGCAGTTGATTTTTTACGACGTCCTGTTCCGTAATATTGTACTTGTGCCAATTGATTAACCTCCTTTTAATTACCCACGAAGCTCATAGACTTCTGGTTTTTGTGCTTGGTGATTGTGCTGTGAACCTGTGAATACGTGCAATTTTTTACCCATTTTGCGGCCTAATGGACCTTTTGGAAGCATACCTTTAACAGCAAGCTCAATCATTTGCTCAGGGTATTTTGTACGCATTTCGTTAGCATTACGTTCTTTCAATCCACCTGGGTGGTTTGAGTGTCTGTAGTACATTTTGTCAGTCAGTTTATTACCAGTCAATTCTATTTTATCCGCATTAATGATGATAACATTATCACCAGTGTCAGCATGTGGTGTGTAAGTTGGCTTATGCTTCCCGCGAAGGATTGAAGCAACTTCACTTGCCAGACGGCCTAAACGGGCGCCCTCTGCATCCACAACAAGCCATTTGCGTTCGATATTATTTTCATTCGCCATGAAAGTTGTGCGCATGATCATTTTCCCTCCATATATCAATGTTTCATTTTCATTCGTTATTTTTATATTCTCAACATAATTAGATTCCGGGGCTAATCATGGTTTAGAAATAAAATGCCATATATCATCATATACTAACCTATCTTAAAAGTCAAGAAATGAAAAATTATTTCCCTGGCTTTTTTTCATCGTATTTCACATTCCATAGATAGAGTCCTTGTGGCGGAATTGTTTCGCCCACCAATTGACGGTCTTTCTTTGCCAGCAGGTCCTCGATAGTCTTTGCTTCACGTCTCCCCTGACCAATATCCAATAGGACACCAACAATAATGCGTACCATATTATACAAAAAGCCGCTTCCCCTGAAAATAAACTCTATTTCATTGCCCTGCTTCTCACAGGTTACCTGGTAGAGCGTTCTTTCCTTACTTCCTTTTGTGGTTGCTTTTGCTGAGGAGAATGTCGTAAAGTCATGCGTACCCTCCAGGTGGCTGCATGCCTCCTGGATCGTTTCTATATCAAGCTTATATGGAAAATGATATGCATAGTTTCGTTTGAACACATCGGGTTCTTTTGTATTCCAGATAAAATATCGATATTCCTTTTCCGTCACATCAAAACGGGCATGAAAAGACGAAGGTACGATGCTTACCGCCTTTATATACAGATCGTCTGGCAGTAGTGTATTAAGTGCACGCTTCCAATTGTCCATAGGGATGTCGTATGGCGATTCAAAGTGAATGGCCTGACCCAGGGCATGGACGCCTGTATCTGTCCTCCCAGAGGCCTGTATGCGCACATGAGATCCTTTGTGCATTTTGGTTAATGCTTTCTCCAATTCTCCCTGTATGGTGCGCTTCTTTGGCTGGATTTGAAACCCTGAAAATCTGGATCCGTCGTAGCGAACAATACATTTAAGTTTTTTCATAGTTATATGGCCTTTCTTATGAATAGCTTCTTGTGATGAATAATACTGCTATTACAGCAATAAATAGGAAATAGATCCAAATATCACGTTGCTCAATTTTTAATTCCCTCAATTTTGTACGTCCTTCACCGCCTTGATAGCCCCTTGCTTCCATAGCCATCGCTAATTCCTCTGCCCGCTTAAAGGCACTGACAAACAATGGCACCAATAATGGCACGACTGCCTTTGCCCGCTCTTTTATTGTGCCTGTCTTGAAATCAACACCACGGGAGGCTTGAGCCCTTGATATTTTGTCCGTTTCCTGCATCAGTGTCGGAATGAACCTGAGAGAAATGGACATCATTAACGCTAGCTCATGAACCGGGAATTTGAACCTTTTCAATGGATGCAGCATGTCTTCAATCGCATCCGTGATTTCAATCGGTGTTGTCGTTAATGTTAACAGGGATGTTACCAGTATCAGCAGGAAAAAGCGCATCGATATTGCAAAACCCTGGATAACCCCACCGGTATAGAATTCAAAGATAAAGAAATCGAAAAACAGCGTTCCTTCTTTCGTAACAAATAAGTGCAAAATAAATGTAAATATAATTAAAAACCATACCGGCATGAGACCCTTCATAATAAACCGGATAGGAACGCGTGATGTAAACATACTCGCTAATGCGAAGAGTGTAATCATCGCATAGCTTAAAATCGTATTTGCGAAAAATACAATAATCACAAAAAAGAAGATGATTGTAATTTTCGTCCGGGGGTCTAATCGATGAACGAGTGAGTTTCCTGGAACGTACTGTCCAATAATTAATGCATTGTTCATGAGGAAGGTACCCCCTTGACTATCTTCTGAATCGATTCTGCCAATTCCTGAATAGTCTGTCGTTCAAATGGAATGGACGTTTGGAATTTCTGTTCAAACCGGTCTATAAATTGGACCATTTCGGGGACATCAAGCTGTACATCGTTCAATGCCTTCTTTTGTGTAAACACTTCCTCTGGCTTACCTTCCATGTACTTGGTTCCTTTGTTCAAAATAATCACATGATCTGCATATTTCACCGCATCTTCCATGCTATGCGTAACAAGTACGGTAGTCAGTCCCTGCTTTTTATGAAGATGGTAGAACATGTCCATGATTTCTTTTTGTCCACGGGGATCCAAGCCTGCTGTCGGTTCATCCAGCACGAGTACTTCCGGTTTCACGGCGAGCACCCCTGCAATAGCAACCCTGCGCATCTGTCCTCCACTTAAATCAAAAGGGGATCGCTCGAGTAAGGATTCCGGCAGACCGACAGCTGGTACGATTTCTTTGATACGCTCTTTGATTTCATTTTCCGATACACCAAAATTTTCAGGACCGAATGCAATATCCTTTTCGACGGTTTCCTCAAATAATTGATGTTCCGGGTATTGAAATACAACACCGACACGACTGCGCAGTTCTTTCATATTCTTCGGTTTGTCTTCCTTTGTTAAATGAAAATCACCGATGGTAACTTCCCCTTCACTCGGCCGGACAAGTCCATTTAAATGCTGAAGAAGAGTCGACTTCCCTGACCCGGTATGGCCGATAACGGCAACAAAGGAACCCGATGGAATATAAAGGGACAGATCGTCGATAGCCTTATGTGCAAATGGTGAATTTTGCTGATAAATATAACTTACATTTTTGAATGTAATGTCCATAGATCCTCCAACAATTCCTTATGATTTAATGGTCCTTCCTGTGTGACGGGAACACCTGCCGCTTTTAGTTCATCCGCGAGAATCGCAATAAATGGCACATCGAGTCCAATTTCTCTGAGAGCATCCTTTTTCGCAAAAACTTCACGAGGCAACGCTTCATCCCAAATCTCCCCTTTATTCATTACAATAACGCGATCTGCTTGAACTACCTCCTGCAAATCATGAGTGATTGTAATTAAGGATAAATCATTTTTCGTTCTTACCTGAGAAACGGTATCCATGATCTCGGTACGACCACTTGGATCAAGCATGGCTGTCGCCTCATCCAAAATGATTACTTGCGGAGAAATGGCCAGTACTCCCGCAATTGCTACACGTTGCTTCTGCCCTCCGGAAAGTCGGTGTGGTTCTGTCAGATGATAATTCTGCATTCCAACAGCTGCCAGATTTTCATTAATCCGTTTCACCATTTCCTTACGCTCAATGCCCCTATTTTCCATTCCAAATGCTACATCATCCTGGACGGTTGTACCAACAAACTGATTATCTGGATTTTGAAAGACCATCCCGACATCTTTTCGAATATCCCATATCGTCTCCTGGTTTACCTGCTCACCATCGATTATTATTTCTCCCTCCTGGGGAAATAATAATCCATTCACCAGTTTAGCAATTGTCGATTTACCTGAGCCATTATGTCCTATAATAGCTACCCATTCTTTTTCATAGATTTCAAACGAACAATTTCTCAGCACCCATGGCTCTTCTTCTCCATATCGAAATGAAACATTTCTGAACTCGACTATTTTCTTTCTCATCATGTGTGCCTCCTCTGACACCGAACAATATTCCTCTACGTTCGGGTGATGTTAGGGAAATTCGGGGCGGTGCTATCATAAATCCCGACGATGTTCTTGCATATTCGGCTGATACCCCCCTGGAGTGAGGACCGCTTCACTTTATCTTCTACAAAAAAAGGGCTTGGATTCACCTCGTTGAAGAGATTCAGTCCTGCCCTTGACGCATATTGTTAGATTAAACTAGTTCAACAATTGCCATTTTTGCCCCGTCACCTTGACGAGCTCCTAGTTTAAGTACACGAGTGTATCCGCCTTGACGGTCTTCATAACGCGTGGCAACATCATCGAAAAGTTTTTGTATAACACTTTCGTCTTCGCTTGCTTCCTGGTTATATAGGAATGCAGCAGCTTGACGACGCGCATGAAGATCTCCGCGTTTACCAAGTGTAATCATTTTATCTACTACAGATTTAAGTTCTTTCGCTTTTGCTTCTGATGTTTCAATCCGTTCATGAATAATTAAATCAGATGCAAGATTGCGAAGTAAAGCCATACGCTGATCTGTTGTACGACCTAATTTTCTAGCCATGTACTATCCCTCCCTTTCTTGACAGATAAGAAAGTGTAAAACTTTCCTACTGCATGCGTGCAACTAAGACTTGGCGATAAGCCCAGTTTTCTTGTTGTTTGGTGGATGAAAAAATGAAGATTTAACATGTTAACAGCTGCTTAACTGAAGAAAGAGAAGCTGCTGTTATCAGTCATCATCACGTAAACCTAAGCCAAGATCAGTTAATTTAACTTTTACTTCTTCTAATGATTTACGGCCTAAGTTACGGACTTTCATCATATCTTCTTCCGATTTATTTGCAAGCTCTTGAACTGTATTAATTCCAGCACGTTTCAAGCAATTATAGGATCTGACAGAAAGATCAAGTTCTTCAATTGTCATTTCCATGACTTTTTCTTTTTGATCTTCCTCTTTTTCTACCATAATTTCAGCTTTTTGTGCCTGGTCTGTTAAACCTACAAATATATTAAGATGTTCTGTAAAGACTTTAGCTCCCAGAGAAACAGCTTCCTCAGGTCGAATGCTTCCATCTGTCCATACATCCAATGTTAGTTTATCGTAGTTTGCAATTTGACCTACACGTGTATTCTCTACTTGGAATGTAGAACGTGACACTGGTGTAAAAATAGAATCTATTGGAATCACACCAATTGCCTGGTCATCTTTTTTGTTCTCTTCAGATGGGCGATAACCGCGTCCGCGCTCTGCCGTAATTTTCATATGCAAACTGCCATTGCCATTAATCGTAGCTATAGGCAGTTCTGGGTTTAATACTTCCACATCACTATCATACGTTAGGTCTGCAGCCGTAACTTTTCCTTCACCCTGCACATCAATCTCTAATGTCTTCTCTTCATCAGAATAGATCTTTAAAGCCAGTTTCTTCAGATTCAAAACAATTGTTGTTACATCTTCGAAAACACCATCAATCGTTGAGAATTCATGTAGCGCTCCGTCGATTTGGACTGATGTAACAGCAGCACCTGGAAGTGAGGATAACAGGATACGACGCAAGGAGTTTCCAAGTGTGGTACCATATCCACGTTCGAGCGGTTCGACTACGAATTTCCCAAATGTAGCATCCTCGCTGATCTCTACCGTTTCAATTTTTGGCTTTTCAATTTCGATCATCCAATAAAACCCTCCTTTAAAACGTCGAAACCCCGGTTAGACATATGTCCAACCGAAATTCCCCAAATAGGCAGTTGGCGTTTCTGCACTATTGCCTTTCACATTCGGACTCTTTTGTCTTGGATGCTTCATACAAAGGTGTTTCCCCTTATACTTTTAGCTATCATAACCCATTATTGACAGGGTGACAAATTCTATACGGTATAATTATACACGACGACGTTTTGGTGGGCGGCAACCATTGTGAGGAACTGGTGTTACATCAACAATTGCCGTAACTTCCAAGCCTGCTGCCTGAAGTGAACGAATTGCTGCTTCACGACCAGCTCCAGGGCCTTTTACAGTTACTTCCAATGTTTTCATGCCGTTATCTACTGCAGTCTTTGCAGCAGTTTCAGCAGCCATTTGTGCGGCAAAAGGTGTTGATTTACGGGAACCTTTGAAACCAAGAGCTCCTGCTGAACTCCAGCCAATTGAATTTCCCTGCGTATCCGTAATTGTAACAATTGTGTTGTTAAATGTTGAACGGATATGTGCGACACCTGATTCAATATTCTTTTTCACGCGACGCTTACGTGTATTTGTATTACGTGCCATTTATTTTATCCTCCTTCCGTTACTTTTTCTTGTTAGCCATTGTACGACGTGGACCTTTACGGGTACGTGAATTGTTTTTGGTTTTCTGTCCACGAACCGGTAACCCACGACGGTGACGAACTCCTCTGTATGAGCCGATTTCAATCAGACGTTTGATATTTAGTGATGTTTCACGGCGAAGATCACCTTCAATTGTACGCTCATCAGTTGCTTTACGGATTTTACCTAATTCATCCTCTGTTAAATCACGAACGCGCGTGTCTTCTGAAACGCCTGCTTCTTTAAGGACAGCTTGCGCAGTAGTTTTTCCAATTCCATAGATATAAGTTAATGAAATAACTACACGTTTATCACGCGGAATATCTATACCTGCAATACGTGCCATAAGCATTAGCACCTCCTATTATTTAGCCTTGTTTTTGCTTGTGTTTCGGATTTTCGCAAATCACCATTACTTTGCCTTTACGTTTAATAACTTTACATTTTTCACAGATTGGTTTTACAGATGCTCTTACTTTCATCATCTTTACCTCCTTTTATATCGGAGCTCGCTTATTTATAACGGTACGTAATTCGTCCTCTGGTTAAATCATACGGAGAAAGTTCAACCGTTACTTTATCACCTGGTAGAATGCGGATGAAATGCATACGGATTTTGCCGGATACATGCGCCAATACTGTATGGCCATTCTCAAGCTCTACGTTAAACATCGCATTCGGCAGAGTTTCCGTTACGGTTCCTTCTACTTCAATTACATCGTCTTTCGCCATCGTGTTGATCTCCCTTCTTCAAATCAGTCACAACCTCATTGACAAATTTAGCTATGGCAAATCGCAATTTACCATTTGTGACACGACCAGTTTCTAGAAGGCTATTTTGGACTTCCGGGGAAATGTAATCCATTGATTCAATATGACTTAAGTTCTTCTTCTTTGGTCGATCATATTTACGTTTTTCCCCATCTGCCAGCAGAACATACCGATCTTCAACCTTTTTTATAACAATCGCATACTGTCCCGCTTCACGTCCCTGCATAATACGAACAACTTGACCTATTAGCGGAATCGAATCATCTTCGTTCAACAACGATCACCTTCACTTAGGCTATAGTTTATATTTTACCTTTTAAAGAAAAGGATCATTTATTCTTCACCCTGTGCCACTATAAGATGAAACATTACACGTTTGTATCTGTTACTACGATAATATTATATCTTTTCATAGATAGAATTGCATCTATTCTACGCCAGAAAATACAGCCAAAAGCTTATTTTTCGATGTGATTTCGGATATCGCGAAAGACTTCATCAATCTCCTGATCTCCATCTACGGTAACAAGATATCCTTTAGCCTGGTAAAAATCCAATAACGGCTTTGATTGCTCTATATTGACAGAAAGCCGTTTTTTAACCGTTTCAGCTTTATCATCATCTCGTTGTATTAACTCAGAACCATCTCTGTCACATATACCCTCTTTTTCAGGAGGATTATACATCACATGATAAGTAGCTCCGCATGTTGGACAAATTCTACGACCAGTTAGGCGCTCCACTAATTTTGATTCCGGTACATCTACATGCAGTACATGGTCAATTGTTTCATTCATGTCTGATAAAATTCCCTCTAAGCTTTCCGCTTGTGCAACGGTCCTTGGAAATCCATCCAACAGAAATCCGTCTTTACAGTCATCTTTATTCAGACGCTCTCTAACAATCCCTACCGTTACTTCATCAGGCACAAGTTCTCCCTGATCCATGTATTCTTTCGCTTTTTTTCCAAGGTCTGTACCCTCTTTGATAGCTAGTCGAAACATATCTCCTGTTGAAATATGAGGGATGTTATATTTTTCATTTATTTGCTCAGCCTGTGTACCTTTTCCGGCACCAGGGAGACCCATTAAGATCAAGTTCAACAACTTTCCCCTCGCTCTCATTGGCAGTTGGATCTTACTTGATAAATCCTTTATAGTGACGCTTCACCAATTGACTTTCCAGCTGTTTCATGGTTGTTAAAGCTACCCCTACAACGATCAGTAAACCTGTACCGCCAATCTGTACGGAGGTTGGCAGGTTTGCTACACCGCCTAGAATCATAGGCAGAACGGAAACCGCTGCTAAGAATAGTGAACCCACAAACGTCAAACGATATAAAACACGAGTCAGGTAGGTTTCTGTATTTTGACCAGGACGAATACCCGGGATATATCCACCTTGTTTCTGTAAGTTTTCAGCCATTTGCTCCGGATTAACCTGAACAAATGTATAGAAATAGGTGAATGCAATAATCAGAACTACATATATCGCCATACCGATTGGCTGGGTGTAGTCGAAAACCATTTGAATTGTAGAAGCGATCTGGTTCCCTTCAAAGAAACTGGCAATCGTAGTAGGTGCCATAATAAATGCAATTGCAAAGATTACCGGGATAACTCCGGCAGCATTTACTTTAATTGGTAAATGTGTAGAGTGTCCGCCTACCGGTGAACGATTAACAAGTTTCTTCGCATATTGAATTGGAATTTTACGTAATGCTTCGTTTACGAACACAATTCCAACTGTAACAGCTATAATAACCAATACAATCAAAGTGACAATGATAATATTGATAAACAATTCATCCCCAGGGTTAACAAAATACTGGGTATATAATTGTCCGACTCCATTCGGAACTGCTGCTACGATACCTGCAAAAATCAATATTGAAATTCCGTTTCCAACACCATGCGCTGTAATCTGTTCCCCGAGCCACATTAAAAATGCTGTACCACTTGTCAATACAACTGCAATCAGCAAGAATTTAACAACACCGGGATCCTGGATTAACATACCCCCAGCCATTGCGTTAAATCCAATGGACATCGCAATTGCCTGGATGAATGCAAGAACAATTGTGGCATAGCGTGTTATTTGCGCTATCTTTTTACGGCCCATCTCACCTTGTTTTTTCAGTTCTGTGAGCTTAGGTGCAACGTCCATCTGCAAGAGTTGCATAATGATTGATGCCGTAATATATGGCATAATCCCCATGGCAAAAATGGAGAAGTTTTGTAGTGCTCCTCCACCAAAAGTATCCAGAAAACCGAAAACATTTTGCTGGTTCATAAAATCAATTGCAGCTGGATCTGTAAATGGAACAGGTATAAATGTTCCAATCCGAAATATAATTAACATTAATAATGTGAAAATTATTTTCTGCCTAATATCTTTAACGCGCATAAGATTGGAGATCGTACGGAACATTAAATCACCTCAGTTTGACCGCCCGCTGCCTCGATTGCTTCTTTGGCAGAAGCAGAGAACTTGTGAGCTTTTACTGTTAGTTTCTTTTCGACAGAACCTTTGCCTAGCACTTTAATACCGGCTTTCAGTTTACTGACGACACCTTCTTCAAGTAAGAGCTCAGGTGTAATTTCTGTGCCGTCTTCAAAACGATTTAGCGCGTCTACGTTCACAATCGCAAATTCTTTTCGATGGATGTTTGTAAATCCTCGTTTAGGCAAACGTTGGAATAACGGCAATTGGCCACCTTCGAATCCTGGACGAGTACCTCCACCCGAACGTGCCTTTTGTCCTTTATGTCCTTTGCCGGATGTTTTACCATTACCGGATGACATTCCGCGACCTACACGGTTTCTGTTTTTGCGACTTCCTTCTGACGCCTTCAATTCATGAAGTTTCATGCGAGCACCTCCTTTTTTACACTTAAGTGTTTATACTTCTTTTACCGTCACAAGATGAGATACTTTGTCAACCATACCTCTAAGAGCTTGCGTATCTTCATGTACAACGGATTGACGAATTTTTTTAAGTCCTAAAGCTTCGACAGTTTTACGTTGTCCTTCTTTTCCACCAATAACGCTGCGTGTGAGGGTGATTTCTAATTTTTTAGACATAGTGTTTCCCTCCTTATTATCCTAACAGTTCTTCGACAGACTTTCCACGTAGTTTGGCTACGTCTTCTGCACGTTTCAAATTTGATAAGCCGCTTAATGTTGCACGAATCATATTGATTGGTGTATTTGAACCTAATGATTTCGTTAAAATATCACCAACACCAGCCAATTCAAGAATCGCACGAACAGGTCCGCCGGAAATAACTCCCGTACCTTCAGTAGCTGGTTTCATTAATACATTACCAGATCCAAAGCGTCCATGGATTTCATGCGGAATAGTAGTTCCGACGATTGGTACTGTAATCAGGTTTTTCTTTGCATCATCAACTGCTTTTTTGATTGCTTCTGGTACTTCCTGTGCTTTACCTGTACCGAAACCTACATGGCCATTTTTATCTCCAATAACTACTAATGCTGCAAAGCGGAAACTACGTCCACCTTTTACTACTTTCGCAACACGGTTGACCGTAACAACACGTTCTTCTAAATCTAATTTATTTGGGTCAATGTTTGTGCTCATGAAATGATTCCCTCCTTTATCGATTAAAATTCCAGACCTGCTTCACGAGCAGCATCTGCCAATGCTTTTACACGTCCATGATAAAGGTAGCCTCCGCGATCAAATACAACCGATTTATAACCTTTATCCTGGGCACGTTTCGCGATCGCTTCTCCAACTTGCTTAGCTGCATCTACATTACCAACTTCTGCGTTAAGCTCATTATCTTTTGTAGAAGCACTTGCAACTGTGTTTCCTTTATCATCATCGATTAATTGTACATAGATGTGTTTATTTGAACGATACACGTTTAGACGAGGACGTTCCTCTGTTCCAAAAATATTTTTTCGGACACGTTGATGTCTTCTTTTACGCGTAACATTTTTGTCAGGTTTTGTGATCATCCAGCTCACTCCTTTCTGTTCCCTAACTTGCCTTACTTAGCAGTTTTACCTTCCTTACGGCGTACATATTCATCCTTGTAACGAATACCTTTACCTTTGTAAGGTTCTGGTGTTCTGATTGCTCTAATATTTGCAGCAACTGCACCAACTAATTCTTTATTGATACCTTTAACAACGATTTCTGTGTTTTTAGGAACTTCGATTTCAATACCATCGATCTCATCGAGTTCAACCGGGTGAGAATATCCAGCATTAATTACTGTTTTATTCCCCTGTTTTTGCGCACGATACCCAACACCAATAATCTCAAGGGATTTTTCAAAACCTTTATGGACACCCTCTACCATGTTATTGATCAGGCTGCGGGTAGTACCATGCAATGCACGATGATCTTTATGGTCACTTGGACGTTCAAGTGTAATCACATTATCATCCATGTTAATTTTTATATCTTGGTTTAATTCTCTTGATAGTTCACCTTTTGGCCCTTTAACAGTAACCGTATTACCATTGAATTTAACTTCAACGCCTTCAGGGATTTCAATTGGTCTAAGTCCTATACGAGACATTCCATGCACCTCCTCATCAAAAAATGTTAATTACCAAACATATGCAAGAACTTCGCCACCAACAGCTTGAGAACGTGCTTCTTTGTCAGATAACACTCCATTGGATGTTGAAACGATAGCTATACCTAAACCATTAAGCACACGAGGTACTTCTGCAGCTTTAGCATAGACACGCAGTCCTGGTTTACTAATACGTTTGACACCTGTTATTACACGTTGATCATTTGTACCGTACTTAAGGAAAATACGCAGAACACCTTGTTTGTTGTCCTCTACAAATTCATAATCTGATACGAATCCTTCACGTTTGAGGATATCAGCGATCTCTTGTTTCATTTTAGAAGCAGGAAGCTCCAATTTTTCATGGCGCACCATGTTAGCATTACGAATACGAGTCAGCATATCTGCGATTGGATCTGTCATAACCATTAATCATTACCTCCTTCCCGAATCGGGGTTTACCAGCTTGCTTTTTTGACACCAGGAATTTGACCTTTATAGGCAAGTTCACGGAAACAAATACGGCAAAGTTTAAATTTACGAATTACGGAATGTGGGCGACCACAACGTTCACAACGAGTATATTCTTGAACTTTGAACTTTTGCGGACGTTTTTGTTTCGCAATCATTGATTTTCTAGCCACAATTTTCCCTCCTTATATTAGCTCAGACGCTTATTTTTGGAAAGGCATGCCAAGTTGAGCTAAAAGTTCACGTGCCTCTTCGTCCGTATTGGAAGATGTAACAATAACAACGTCCATACCACGAACCTTATTTACTTTATCATAGTTAATTTCCGGGAAAATCAATTGTTCTTTGACACCTAATGTGTAGTTGCCACGACCATCAAAAGCTTTTTTTGAGATACCACGAAAATCACGTACACGTGGAAGTGATACTGCAATAAGCTTTTGTAGGAATTCGTACATACGCTCACCGCGAAGTGTTACTTTTGCACCGATCGGCATTCCTTCACGAAGGCGAAAACCAGCAATTGATTTTCTCGCACGAGTAACAACAGGTTTTTGACCGGAAATTAGTGCAAGCTCTTCAACAGCGCTATCCAATGCTTTGGAATTTTGAACTGCGTCACCAACACCCATGTTGATTACAATTTTCTCAACGGATGGTACTTGCATTACAGATTCATAATTGAATTTATTCATCAAGGATGATGTTATTTCATCTTGGTATTTTTGCTTGAGTTCATTCATCACGAGTGCCCTCCTTTCGCCTGAAAATTATTTATCTAATACTTCTCCGGATTTTTTAGCGATACGGACTTTCTTTCCATCACGTACTTCATACCCAACACGAGTTGGCTCACCGGATTTTGGATCTATTGGCAATACATTAGAAACATGGATTGATCCTTCGATATCGAGGATTCCACCTTGAGGGTTATCCTGGGAAGGTTTTGCGTGTTTTTTAACGATATTAATTCCTTCTACAAGAACACGTTCCTTCTTCGGGTATGCTTCTAAAATAACGCCCTCTTTACCACGGTCTTTACCGGATAATACTTTTACTTTATCACCTTTTTTTACATGCATGCTTAACGCACCTCCTTGACAGGTTTTTACTGTTTATAAAACTTCTGGGGCTAGAGATACGATTTTCATGAATTTTGCATCACGTAACTCACGTGCGACAGGTCCAAAAATACGAGTTCCTCTTGGACTTTTATCATCACGGACGATTACTGCTGCATTTTCATCAAAACGAATGTATGACCCGTCTTTACGGCGCGCACCAGATTTAGAACGTACGATGACAGCTTTGACAACTTCACCTTTTTTGACAACGCCCCCTGGTGTTGCTTGTTTGACAGTGCAAACAACTACATCACCAATATTAGCCGTTTTGCGTCCTGAGCCGCCTAATACTTTAACAGTCAATACTTCACGAGCACCAGAGTTATCTGCAACTTTTAAACGAGATTCCTGTTGAATCATAACACTGTGACCTCCCTTCGGATACCTTCCGAGCGAACTTAATTTATATAATTACCGATTCTTCAACGACTTCAACCAGACGGAAGTGTTTGGTTGCTGACAGCGGACGAGTTTCCATAACGCGAACAACGTCTCCGTTTTTCGCCTGGTTGTTTTCATCATGAACTTTTAATTTTTTAGAGTCTTTAACACGTTTTCCGTATAATTTATGAAACTTGTAGGTTTCAACTAATACAGTGATTGTTTTATCCATCTTGTCTGAAACGACACGGCCTGAATATACTTTACGATTATTACGTTCAGTCATTTGAGGCTTGCCTCCTCTCTAGGATCAGTTATTTACACTTAATTCCCGTTGACGTACAACAGTTTTCATACGAGCAATTGACTTTCTAACCTCACGAAGGCGTGCAGTGTTTTCCAATTGACCAGTTGCAAGCTGAAAGCGTAAATTAAATAATTCTTCTTTTAATGATTTAACTTTTTGTTCAATTTCGGCAGTGGTTAGTTCTCTGATTTCATTAGCCTTCATTGATTTCACCACCAATTTCTTCACGTTTTACAAATTTTGTTTTAATCGGCAGTTTGTGAGCTGCAAGACGCAACGATTCACGTGCAACTTCCTCAGGTACACCTGCGACTTCAAACAGAATTTTTCCTGGCTTCACTACTGCTACCCATCCTTCAGGAGCACCCTTACCGGAACCCATGCGGACTTCCAGGGGTTTTGCAGTATAGGGTTTATCTGGAAAGATTTTAATCCAGACTTTACCGCCACGTTTCATGTAACGAGTCATTGCAATACGAGCAGCTTCAATTTGACGACTTGTAATCCATGAAGCCTCTACAGCTTGTAGACCGTACTCACCAAAAGCTACTGTAGTT
The DNA here is from genome assembly GCF_055380755.1 of Virgibacillus ainsalahensis. NCBI lineage: Bacteria > Bacillati > Bacillota > Bacilli > Caryophanales > Bacillaceae > Virgibacillus > Virgibacillus ainsalahensis. The sequence continues at coordinate 3,378,994 of NZ_AP043943.1, forward strand.
CCACCTTTTGCTTGGCCTCTCATTTTTCCACGATGTTGTCTACGATATTTCACACGTTTAGGCATTAACATAACGCGCTGCCCCCTTCCTTATTTGTTTGATTTAGTTGGAAGGACTTCTCCACGGTAGATCCACACTTTGACACCTAATTTACCATAAGTAGTGTCAGCTTCTGCTGTACCGAAATCTATATCAGCACGTAAAGTGTGTAGTGGTACTGTACCTTCGCTGTAATGTTCCGCACGAGCGATATCTGTGCCGCCCAGACGTCCGGAAACTTGAGTTTTAATTCCTTTAGCTCCTCCGCGCATTGCACGTTGAATTGTTTGTTTTTGAGCACGACGGAATGAAATACGATTTTCTAATTGACGAGCAATATTTTCAGCAACCAAAGTTGCGTCAAGGTCAACCTTCTTGATTTCAACAATATTGATGTGAACACGTTTGCCAGTCAAACTGTTCAATGATTTACGTAGAGCTTCTACTTCAGAACCGCCTTTACCGATTACCATACCTGGTTTACCAGTATGAATTGTAATGTTTACACGATTTGCTGCACGTTCGATATCGATAGAAGAAACAGCAGCTGTGCGCAAGCGGTTTTCAAGATATTCTCTGATTTTAATATCTTCATGTAGTAAGTCTGCATAGTCTTTACCAGCATACCATTTTGACTCCCAGTCTTTAATGATGCCTACGCGAAGACCTGTTGGATTTACTTTTTGACCCACTGACTATCCCTCCTTCTTTTCTGTTACAACCACTGTTACATGGCTTGTGCGTTTATTTATTTTACTTGCACGTCCTTGAGCACGTGGACGGAAACGTTTCAATGTAGCACCTTCATTTACATATGCCTCTGAAATGACCAGATTATCTGAATCCATTTCATAGTTGTGTTCTGCATTTGCGATTGCAGAGTTTAGAACTTTTTCTACAACCGGAGAAGCACCACGTTGTGTATGACGTAAAATTGCAACTGCTTCGCCAACATTTTTTCCTCGAATTAAATCAACGACTAATCGTACTTTACGAGGAGCAATGCGAACTGATTTCGCAACGGCTTTAGCTTGCATGTTGAATGCCTCCTCTCATTAGCGTTTTGTTTTCCTGTCATCGCCGCCGTGTCCTCTGTACGTACGGCTTGGCGCAAATTCACCTAATTTATGTCCGACCATATCTTCTGTGATATATACTGGTACGTGTTTACGCCCATCATATACAGCAATTGTATGACCAACAAAAGTAGGGAAAATCGTTGAACGGCGTGACCAGGTTTTTACAACTTGTTTTTTATCCGTTTCATTTAAATTCTCGATTTTATTCATTAAGTGGTCATCTGCAAAAGGTCCCTTTTTTAAACTACGACCCATGGATAAACCTCCTTCCCTGGTTGAGAGACGGGTGTTTCCCGTCAATTACATAAGTTTATTTTTTACGTTTTCGAACAATATACTTATCTGTTGGTTTGTTACGTGTACGGGTTTTCTTACCAAGTGTTGGTTTGCCCCAAGGTGACATTGGTGATACACGTCCGATTGGTGCGCGTCCTTCACCACCACCATGCGGGTGATCGTTCGGGTTCATAACAGAACCACGTACAGTTGGGCGCACGCCCTTCCATCGGGAACGTCCTGCTTTACCAACGCGAATAAGTTCATTTTCAATGTTACCAACCTGACCTATAGATGCGCGGCAAGTTGAAAGTACGAGACGAACTTCTCCTGATGCTAAACGAACTAATGAGTATTTACCTTCACGTCCAAGAATCTGTGCTTCTGCACCGGCAGAACGAGCGAGCTGTCCGCCACGGCCTGGTTTCAATTCAATATTATGAACGATTGTACCGATTGGAATGTTTACAAGTTGAAGTGCGTTACCTAACTTGATATCCGCATCAGCACCAGATTTTATTTCTTGCCCTACTTTTAATCCTTTTGGAGCAAGGATGTAACGTTTTTCTCCGTCAGCATAATGAATTAATGCAATGTTAGCTGTACGGTTAGGGTCATATTCAATTGTAGCAACGCGTCCAGGTATACCATCTTTATCACGTTTGAAGTCGATAATACGGTACTGACGCTTATGACCGCCGCCATGATGACGAACTGTTAACTTCCCTTGGTTATTACGTCCGCCGCGCTTGTGCAGTGGAGATAACAGGGAGCTTTCCGGTGTATCTGTAGTGATTTCGCTAAAATCAGCTGTTGACATATTACGTCTTCCATTTGACGTTGGTTTGAATTTTTTAATCGCCATCTTGTTTTCCCTCCTTCGCGAATTTTTTATTAAGCCTCAAAGAATTCCAGCTCATCGCTGTCTTCAGAAAGCTGTACGATAGCTTTCTTGCGGTCTGCACGGTAACCACCGTAACGTCCCATTCGCTTAAATTTACCTTTAATATTCATTGTATTTACATTTATTACCTTCACACCAAAAACCAATTCAACAGCAGCTTTAATCTCTGTTTTGTTTGCTTTTGGATAAACTTCAAACGTATATTTTTTATCTGCCATCAAATCAGCGGAATGCTCTGTGATGACAGGGCGCTTAATAATATCACGTGGATCTTTCATTATGCAAGCACCTCCCCTGCTTTTTCAGCTGCATCTTTCGTTACGATCAGCTTGTCATGCGTAAGCAAGTCAAGTACATTCAGTTCTTCTACAGTCATTACATTAACTGTTTGAAGGTTATTAGCTGAACGGATAACTGCTTCGTCTTTGTCAGCAGTGACGATTAATGTTTTTGTTTCAACATTTAGTGCGTCGAGCATCTTAATTACTTCTTTCGTTTTAGGCACATCGATTGCTAAACTATCCAAAACTACCAGGTTTTCTTCTTTTACTTTAGAAGAAAGTGCAGACTTAAGAGCTAAACGACGTACTTTCTTAGGCAACTTATAACTATAGCTGCGTGGAGTTGGGCCAAATACAGTTCCGCCGCCAACCCATTGCGGAGAACGGATAGAACCTTGACGTGCGCGCCCAGTCCCTTTTTGACGCCATGGTTTACGACCACCGCCACGTACTTCTGAGCGGTTTTTAACAGCGTGTGTACCTTGTCTTAATGATGCGCGCTGCATTACAACCGCTTCATGTAAAACATGTGTGTTTGGTTCGATGCCGAAAACGGAATCGTTTAATTCCACATCCCCAGCGTGTGAACCGTCTTGTTTTAATAGTGCTACTGTAGGCATGACATATCCTCCCTTCATTTATGTGATTAGTTAGCCTGTAATGCACTCGTGATTTTTACGAATGATTTTTTTGCACCAGGAACATTACCTTTAACTAATAGTAGATTACGCTCTGAATCTACATTAACTACTTCAAGGTTTTTAATTGTTACCTGTTCAGATCCCATTTGGCCTGGCAATTTCTGCCCTTTGAAAACACGCGCCGGATCTGCTGCCATCCCAACTGAACCTGGGCTTCTATGAAAGTGTGACCCATGGGTAGATGGACCGCGGTTTTGATTGTGACGCTTGATAGCGCCCTGGAATCCTTTACCTTTTGTTGTTCCTGTTACATCAATTTTTTCTCCAGCCTCGAAAACATCAACGCTGATTTCTTGACCAATTTCGTGTGCATCAAGATCTGCGTTACGGATTTCACGAACGTAGCGCTTAGGGCTAGTGCCCGCTTTTTCAGCATGACCTTTTTCCGCTTTGTTTGTACGTGATTCCTTTTCATCTGCAAAACCGATTTGTAGTGCCTCGTAGCCATCATTTTCCAGTGTTCTTTTCTGTAATACTACATTTGGCTCAGCCTGAATAACTGTAACAGGGGTTAGCTCTCCTGTTTCAGAGAATAGCTGAGTCATGCCGATTTTACGACCTAAGATTCCTTTCGCCATCCGTTACACCTCCTATATTTAACAATACTTTTATAATTTAATTTCAATATCCACACCAGATGGTAAGTCAAGACGCATTAACGAATCAACTGTCTGTGGTGTAGGACTAACAATATCGATCAAGCGTTTATGTGTACGCATTTCGAATTGTTCACGTGAGTCTTTGTATTTGTGCACCGCACGCAATACAGTATAGACAGATTTATCTGTAGGTAATGGAATCGGTCCTGAAACACCTGCTCCGGAACGCTTCGCAGTATCTACGATTTTTTCAGCAGATTGATCTAAAACACGATGATCATATGCCTTTAAACGAATTCTAATCTTTTCTTTTGCCATTATTTTCCCTCCTTCTCGCCCATATTATTATAGACATTCTCCACAGAAATTTCTAGACAACCCGCCATGGCAAAGGGGCCGGGTGTGCCAACAACCTTCTGCTTCATCGCCTTAAAATGACCAACATTAATATTATATAGAAAAATGTCAGCCAATGCAACACCTTTTTTTGATTACAAAGTGATTGCACATCAATGTATTATACATACTTATCCCCTTAATTGCAAGGGGAGAATTGATTTTTTTCATTAATCATGAATAACTTTATGATTTTAGCATAGTATCGAACTTTTAACAGGGCTAAAAAGCACTTTCAACTGACCATTTAATAGCTCTATGACCGAGGCTCGCGATGAGGGAGCTTCTCTCCAACCTTCAATAGCTCCTTTGCACGACTTGGTTTTAAACCACTTTGTTTGAAAACAGCTGTTATTAGAACAGGGAAAGTTATTTAGTATAACCACCATCAACCAAGCAACCAAGTTTACACCTTTTTCTGATTGGCCTTTAACGTTGCAGTTGATATAAAAGACGACGTAACTGCTGGGTTGATTTCCGCTGCGGACCGTTGCGCACCTTAGGGCAACGCTTCAGCTTCCTCGGAAGCAAAACCACTTCCTGCGGGATCTTCAGCTGTTGCTTTTCCCGCAGGAGTCAATGCTCCTCCGCTCCAATCAACCATCTTAAGAGTGCATGACTATGTTTGTTATATAATTAGGCTAATATAAGTGTTTTATGAAGTTGCGGGAGCATCTAACCAGCGAAGGAAATACACGGAGACTCCAGCGGGAGAAAGGCATCGGTGAGCCCCCGCAGTGCGACAGCATGAGGAGGCTCACCAGCCGCCCGCGGAAAGCGTAGTGTATTTCCGCAGCGGGTAAAAGCATCGACCTCATTTCAAGTTACTTCGTCTTTTATCGTTTTTGTGTCAAACAGCAACATTTTTTAATGGGGCTAACTGGACTCCCTTATCTTTTAGAGAACAGGATTCTGGTTAAATTAGCTGTTTTCACTAAAGATGGTGACGGCATGCTCTTAGTCGCCATGTTGGTTTCTTATCATACATGATATAAAAAAAGGACAGCGTTGTACGCCGTCCTTTCTTTAATAGAATTTCTATTATTTTTCGATAGTAGTTACAACACCTGAACCTACTGTGCGTCCACCTTCACGAATTGAGAAACGAGTTCCGTCTTCAATTGCGATTGGTGCAATTAATTCTACAGTCATTTCTACGTTGTCGCCAGGCATAACCATTTCTACACCTTCTGGAAGTGTGATAACTCCAGTTACATCAGTTGTACGGAAGTAAAACTGTGGGCGATAGTTACCGAAGAATGGAGTGTGACGTCCACCTTCTTCTTTTGATAATACATAAACTTCAGCTTTGAAGTTTGTATGTGGAGTAATTGAACCAGGCTTTGCCAAAACTTGGCCACGGTTAATATCTTCACGTGCAACACCACGTAACAATGCTCCAATGTTGTCACCAGCTTCAGCATAGTCAAGAAGCTTACGGAACATTTCTACACCTGTTACAGTTGATTTAGTTTTATCTTCAGCAAGACCGATGATTTCAATTTCATCTCCAACTTTAACTTCACCACGTTCAACACGGCCTGTTGCAACCGTACCACGACCAGTAATTGAGAATACGTCCTCAACTGGCATCATGAATGGTTTTTCTTTGTCGCGCTCTGGAGTAGGAATGTACTCATCAACAGCTGCCATTAACTCAACGATTCTTTCTTCATAGTCTGCATCGCCTTCGATAGCTTTTAATGCAGAACCTTTGATAACTGGTACATCATCACCAGGGAAATCGTATTCTGTTAATAGATCACGAACTTCCATTTCTACTAATTCTAATAGTTCTTCATCGTCTACCATGTCTGTTTTGTTAAGGAAGACAACGATAGAAGGTACCCCAACGTTTTTAGAGAGCAGGATGTGCTCACGAGTTTGTGGCATTGGACCATCAGCAGCAGATACTACCAAGATCGCACCGTCCATTTGTGCAGCACCAGTGATCATGTTTTTAACATAGTCAGCGTGACCTGGACAGTCAACGTGTGCATAGTGACGAGTGTCAGTTTCATATTCTACGTGAGATGTTGCAATTGTAATTCCACGTTCTTTTTCTTCCGGTGCACCATCAATTTGGTCATAAGCCATTGCAGAACCTTTACCGGATTTCTTGTGCATAACTGTTGTGATTGCAGCAGTTAATGTAGTTTTACCATGGTCAACGTGTCCAATTGTTCCAATGTTAACGTGACTTTTCGAACGATCAAATTTTTCTTTACCCATTTATAGTTCCTCCTTTAAATATACAAAAGTGTTTTTCATTTATTTTCAGCTAAGAAATAATTTCTGGGATTATCTTTTAGCCTTTACTGAAAGTTATACTTTAGATTCAGGAAAAAATCAATTATTCACCAGAATTTTTCTTGATAATTTCTTCAGAAATACTTTTTGGTACTTCTTCATAGTGATCAAAAGTCATGGTGTAAGTTCCGCGACCTTGAGTGTTTGAACGCAATGCTGTTGCATAGCCAAACATCTCAGATAATGGTACAAAACCTTTTACAAGTTGTGAATTACCACGTGCTTCCATGCCTTCCACGCGTCCACGACGGGAAGTTACATCACCCATAATATCACCCATGTATTCCTCAGGAATGACGATTTCAACTTTCACCATCGGCTCAAGGATAACCGGCTGCGCTTTTGTTTTTGCAGCTTTCAAAGCCATGGATCCAGCAACTTTAAATGCCATCTCGTTAGAGTCAACATCATGGTAGCTTCCATCATAGAGTGTTGCTTTAACATCAATTAGCGGGTAACCAGCTAATACACCATTTTCAGTTGCTTCTTTAATACCAGCTTCAACTGAAGGAATATATTCACGTGGTATAACACCACCGACGATTTTGTTGATAAATTCAAAGCCGGCGCCTTCTTCGTTCGGTTCGAATTTAACCCACACGTGACCATATTGCCCGCGTCCACCAGACTGACGTACGAATTTCCCTTCGACTTCAGCAGTTTGACGGAATGTTTCACGATAGGCAACCTGTGGTGCACCCACATTTGCTTCTACTTTGAATTCGCGTTTCAAACGATCGACAATGACATCAAGGTGAAGTTCACCCATACCAGAGATGATTGTTTGACCAGTTTCAACATTTGTTTCTGTTTTAAAGGTTGGGTCTTCTTCGGCAAGTTTACCTAAGGCAATACCCATTTTATCCTGGTCGGCCTTTGTTTTAGGTTCAATAGCGACAGAAATAACCGGCTCAGGGAATTCCATGGATTCCAGGATTACCAGATCTTTCTCTCCACATAGTGTATCCCCTGTAGAAGTGTCTTTTAAACCAACCGCTGCAGCAATCTCACCACTATATACAGTGGAGACTTCTTCACGGGAGTTTGCGTGCATTTGCAGGATACGTCCCACACGTTCACGTTTATCCTTCACAGAGTTTTTCACATATGAACCAGAATCTAAGGTTCCGGAGTATACGCGGAAGAATGTTAATTTACCAACATATGGATCCGTCATTACCTTAAAGGCTAAAGCTGAGAATGGTGCTTTATCATCTGACGGGCGAGTGACTTCTTCTTCTGTACCAGGGATGATACCTTCAATCGCTGCAACGTCGGTTGGTGCAGGAAGGTAGTCAATTACACCATCAAGTACTAATTGTACACCTTTGTTTTTAAATGCTGAACCGCAGAATACCGGATAGAATTCAACATCCAATGTTGCCTGACGAATAACCTTCTTCAGTTCCTCGTTGGAGACCTCTTCCCCTTCCAAGAACTTCATCATCAAGTCTTCATCAAGTTCGGATACTGCTTCAACCAGGCTTGCACGCAGCTCATCAGCTTTTTCCTTATATTCTGCAGGGATTTCACGAGCAGATGCACGTGTACCTAAGTCATCCTCATAATAAAATGCTTCCATTGTAATTAGGTCAATAATCCCTTCAAATTGGTCCTCAGCACCAATTGGCAGCTGAACAGGGTGAGCATTGGCTCCAAGACGGTCAGTAAGTGTGCTTGTAGCGTATTCGAAATCCGCGCCAACTTTATCCATTTTGTTAATGAATACAATTCTTGGGACACCATACGTAGTAGCCTGGCGCCATACTGTTTCCGTTTGCGGTTCTACACCTGATTGTGCATCAAGAACAGTTACCGCACCATCAAGTACCCTTAGTGAACGTTCAACCTCTACAGTGAAGTCTACGTGTCCAGGTGTGTCAATGATGTTTATACGATGGTCTTTCCAAGAAGCAGTTGTTGCTGCGGATGTAATGGTAATCCCGCGCTCTTGCTCCTGCTCCATCCAGTCCATCTGCGAAGCACCTTCATGTGTTTCGCCAATTTTATGAATACGTCCTGTGTAGAAAAGAATACGCTCAGTAGTAGTGGTTTTACCTGCATCAATGTGCGCCATAATACCAATATTACGCGTCTTTTCCAAGGAGAACTCTCTAGCCATGTATTCTTCTCCTTCCTCTTGAAAGCTTGTATTAGGTTTATTCTACCAGCGATAGTGTGCAAATGCTTTGTTGGCTTCAGCCATTTTATGCAATTCTTCTCGTTTTTTCACTGAAGCTCCTGTATTGTTAGAAGCATCCAGGATTTCGTTAGCAAGACGTTCTTCCATCGTCTTTTCTCCGCGCAGGCGTGAGTAGTTAACGATATAACGTAAAGCTAGAGCCTGACGGCGTTCAGGGCGAACTTCCATTGGAACCTGGTAGTTTGAGCCACCTACACGGCGAGCCCGAACCTCAAGTACCGGCATAACGTTTTTCATAGCCTGTTCAAATACTTCCATCGCGTTTTGTCCACTGCGTTCACTTATAAGTGTGAAAGCATTATATAAAATCTTTTGTGCTTTCCCTCGTTGACCGTCAATCATGATTTGATTGATTAAACGAGTTACTAATTTTGAATTATAAAGTGGATCCGGCAAGACATCGCGTTTAGGTACTGGTCCTTTACGTGGCATATGTCCCCCTCCTTTCCTATCTATTTATTGGGTTCAAAGCTTACTTCTTTTTAGGTCTTTTTGTTCCGTATTTAGAACGTCCTTGCGCGCGTCCTTCAACACCTGCAGTGTCAAGTGCACCACGAACGATATGGTAACGCACCCCAGGTAAGTCTTTCACACGACCTCCGCGCAACAGTACAACACTGTGCTCCTGCAAATTGTGTCCGATTCCAGGGATATATGCAGTTACTTCCATGTTGTTTGACAAACGTACACGGGCATATTTACGAAGTGCAGAGTTTGGTTTCTTCGGTGTCAGCGTACCAACACGAGTACAAACACCACGTTTTTGTGGAGAATTCTGCTTTGTAATTTTCTTTTTAAAGCTGTTATACCCTCTGTTAAGTGCTGGAGAGTCATACTTCTTAGGTTTGTTCACGCGACCTTTACGTACTAGTTGATTAATAGTAGGCATGAATGTTTCCTCCTTTCCTTTATCCATATTTAAGTTTCAAAAATGAGTCCTGGCAGTCACCCGCATTCAAGCTTTTGTAATGCCACACTTCCAGGTGGTTCATTTTTGAGCAAAAACAAAGCCTTCGCGGTGTCCCCGCCAAAACTACTGTTGTTTTATTGCTACAGTGGATGCTCCAACTTCTATACCACAAGCGTTCCCGAGTTTTTCCATTGAATCTACCCGTTTGCATGGTATGTTCTTTTCTTTTGCAAAACTTGCAACTTTTTGTGTTATTTGCCTGTCAGCATCATCAGCAATAAACACTTCACTTATTTCAGCATTCTTCATAGCTTTAAGTGTTTGTTTAGTTCCAATAATTATGCGTGATTGAACTTGAGTCACTTTTTCATAAGACATTCCTCTATATCCTCCAAAGTAACAAGTATATCAGAAGCACCTTAAGTATTCTATCACCCGGATCATTTAATGTCAATATAGAATATTATTTTTTTGGTGCTTCTGAATTTATCACTTGTTGATTCTATCTCTGTCCATCACATTCTTTAAGACTCTTAGAAAACTTAAATGAAACTGTGTTATTAAAAAGGCTGACATTATAACGTTTGACTAATCTCACGCAAGAGCCGGGACCTTTTTTAATTACTGAACTGTTTCTTCTGTTTCATCTTTCTCTTCTACAGGTTCATCCAAATCTGATTCCACATTTCGGTATTGCTGCATTCCTGTTCCTGCTGGTACGAGCTTACCGATAATTACATTTTCTTTAAGTCCTAATAGCTCATCACGTTTCCCTTTAATCGCTGCATCTGTCAGGACACGGGTTGTTTCCTGGAATGATGCTGCAGATAAGAAGGAATCTGTTTCCAATGACGCCTTCGTAATACCAAGCAATACAGGCTTCCCTGTTGCAGGCTGCTGTCCATTATTTAACACTTTGTGGTTAGCATCTCTGAATTGGTGCAGTTCAAGTAAGGATCCCGGAAGTACATCTGTCTCTCCAGCGTCAACCACGCGAATTTTACGCATCATTTGACGAACCATTACTTCCACGTGTTTGTCACCAATTTCAACACCTTGCATGCGGTATACTTTTTGCACTTCTTTAAGCAGATAGTCCTGGACGCCTTCTACCCCTTGAACACGCAGAAGATCTTTCGGATCGATAGAACCTTCTGTAAGTGCCTGGCCTGCAATTACTTCGTCACCAACCATTACCTTCACACGTGCATTATATGGAACCGGGTATGAGCGCTGTTCCACATCGCCTTGAATAACGATTTCCTGCTTATCCTTAACTTCCTTAATTTCCTGAACAGTACCGTACATTTCAGTAATAACCGCTTGCCCTTTCGGATGACGCGCTTCGAAAATTTCCTGGATACGCGGCAAACCTTGTGTGATATCGTCACCGGCAACCCCACCTGTGTGGAATGTACGCATTGTTAACTGTGTACCTGGCTCACCGATAGATTGTGCGGCAATGATACCAACTGCTTCGCCCACTTCTACTTCAGCACCTGTTGCCAGGTTACGTCCGTAGCATTTTTTACAAACGCCATGTTTTGTATTACATGTAAAGGCTGTGCGGATAACTACTTCCTCAATACCTGCTTCATCAACCTGTTTCGCCTGGTCTTCAGAAATGACTGTGTCCTTATCAATAATTATTTCACCTGTTTCAGGGTGTTTTACTGTACGGAATGCAGTACGTCCGATTAACCGGTCGATTAATGGTTCGATTAGCTCGTTTCCGTCTGTAAGAGCTGAAACTGTCAGACCGCGGTCGGTTCCACAATCTTCTTCACGTACGATCACATCCTGTGCTACGTCAACAAGCCTTCTTGTCAGATAACCAGAGTCGGCGGTTTTCAGCGCTGTATCTGCAAGTCCTTTACGAGCACCGTGAGTAGAAATGAAATATTCCAATACGGTTAAACCTTCACGGAAACTTGACTTGATCGGTAATTCAATGATTTCCCCGGCTGGATTCGCCATCAACCCACGCATACCAGCAAGCTGCGTGAAGTTCGAGGCGTTACCTCTCGCTCCGGAATCACTCATCATGAAGATCGGGTTTCTCTCACTTAAGGATTGCATTAATTCTTCCTGAATTGTATCTTTTGCCTGTGACCAGATTGCTATTACTCGGTCATAACGCTCTTCATCTGTAATCAGACCACGGCGGAACTGTTTCAGTACCTTATCAACTTTTTCTTGCGATTCATCAAGAATCACTTGTTTTTCTGGTAATACTACTATATCTGAAACCCCAACCGTCATTCCGGCTCTTGTTGAATATTTGAATCCAAGGTCCTTCATACGGTCAAGCATTTTAGAAGTTTCACTGATTTTAAAGCGTTTGAATACTTCTGCGATGATATCCCCAAGAAAACCTTTTTTAAATGGTTTAACAACATCCTGTTTTTTAATTTCTTCCTGAATGTCTGTTCCATTTTCCAGAAAATATTTATCAGGTGTTTTAATTTCCAGGTTTTCTAGTGTCGGTTCGTTAATATATGGGAAAGAATCCGGCAATATTTCATTAAAAATCAATTTTCCAATGGTTGTCAGCAATAATTGGTTCTGCTGTTTTTCACCAAATGTTTTGTTATTTAAGCTGGACGCGTGTACCGCAACTCTGGTGTGCAGATGTACATATCCGTTTTGGTAGGAAAGCAATGCTTCATTTATATCTTTAAACACTCTTCCTTCACCAACAGCTCCCGCGCGCTCCATTGTCAGGTAATAGTTTCCTAATACCATATCCTGTGACGGTGTAACAACAGGTTTACCATCTTTAGGATTGAGAATGTTTTGCGCTGCAAGCATTAGAATACGAGCTTCTGCTTGAGCCTCTGCAGATAATGGAACGTGTACCGCCATTTGGTCACCGTCAAAATCGGCATTATATGCTGTACATACTAATGGGTGCAGGCGAATGGCACGACCTTCTACCAACGTAGGTTCGAATGCCTGAATTCCTAATCTGTGCAGGGTTGGTGCACGGTTTAGAAGTACCGGATGTTCCTTGATTACATCTTCCAATACATCCCAGACATCCGGGTGTACCCGTTCAATTTTCCGTTTTGCAGATTTAATGTTATGGGCAATTCCCCGTTCTACCAGTTCTTTCATAATGAAAGGCTTAAACAGTTCAAGTGCCATCTCTCTTGGTAAACCACATTGGTACATTTTCAAATGTGGTCCGACTACAATAACTGAACGCCCGGAATAATCCACACGCTTCCCTAACAAGTTTTGACGGAAGCGCCCTTGCTTCCCTTTCAACATATGAGACAAGGATTTTAGTGGTCTGTTACCAGGACCTGTAACAGGACGACCACGACGACCGTTATCGATCAGCGCATCGACCGCTTCCTGCAGCATACGTTTTTCGTTTTGGACGATAATACTTGGCGCTCCGAGATCGAGTAATCTTTTCAATCGGTTGTTACGGTTAATAACACGGCGGTATAAGTCGTTTAAGTCAGATGTTGCAAAGCGTCCGCCGTCAAGTTGTACCATCGGTCTGATCTCTGGTGGAATAACCGGTAATACATCTAAAACCATCCAGGAAGTATCATTTCCTGAGTTACGGAATGATTCAATAACTTCCAGTCGTTTAATTGCACGGGTTCTGCGTTGCCCTTGCGCCGTTTTTAATTCTTCTCTTAAAACATCCACTTCTTTATCAAGATCGATATCCTGCAAAAGCTTGCGTATTGCTTCTGCACCCATTTGGGCTTTAAAGGATTTACCGTACTTATCATAATACGCCCGGTATTCTTTCTCTGATAAAAGCTGTTTTTTCTCCAAAGGAGTATCCCCTGATTCTGTTACGATATACGCAGCAAAATAGATAACTTCTTCCAACGCGCGTGGAGACATATCTAAAACAAGACCCATACGGCTTGGGATCCCTTTAAAATACCAAATATGTGATACTGGTGCCGCCAATTCAAGGTGCCCCATACGTTCACGGCGAACTTTTGCCTTCGTCACTTCAACACCGCAACGATCACAGACTACACCCTTATAGCGTACACGCTTGTATTTCCCACAATGGCATTCCCAGTCTTTCTGCGGCCCGAAAATCCGCTCACAGAACAGACCGTCTTTTTCAGGCTTCAACGTACGATAATTAATTGTTTCAGGTTTTTTTACCTCGCCATATGACCAGGAACGGATTTTCTCTGATGAAGCTAAACCGATTTTCATATACTCAAAATTATTTACATCCAGCAAGGGGCCTACCTCCCTTTTAGTGTACGATTTTATCCATCGTCTATCTTCGGCCTTTCCTTTATGGTAAAAGCCCTAGTTGCATTTATACAGTTAAGAAGGTTAAATCCTTCTTAACTGCTAAAAAAGCTGGTAGTCAGCTCAGATTTACTGAGCCAACACCTGCTATTCATTAATTTTCTCCAACTTCCAAGTTCAGCTTGCTTGCAGCTTGCGTCTCTTCTTCTTCCAGATCACGCATGTCGATTTCCTGTTCGTCACTTGAAAGCATTTTGACATCCATTCCAAGACTTTGAAGCTCTTTGATCAATACTTTGAACGATTCTGGAACTCCAGGTTCAGGAACGTTGTCACCTTTAACAATGGACTCATACGTTTTCACACGTCCGACAACATCGTCTGATTTCACCGTCAATATTTCCTGAAGTGTATGTGCGGCACCATATGCTTCAAGCGCCCATACCTCCATTTCCCCAAAACGCTGTCCACCAAATTGCGCTTTACCGCCAAGTGGCTGCTGCGTTACGAGTGAATAAGGGCCGGTGGAACGTGCGTGTAATTTATCATCAACCATGTGTGCCAGTTTAATCATGTACATCACACCCACAGACACACGATTGTCAAACGGTTCCCCGCTTCTTCCATCATAAAGGACTGTTTTCGCATCCCTTGGCATACCAGCCTCATCCAGTGTATCCCATACATCCTGTTCACTTGCTCCGTCGAATACCGGTGTTGCAACATGAAGGCCTAGCTGTCGTGCAGCCATACCCAGATGCATTTCGAACACCTGACCAATATTCATACGGGACGGAACACCTAATGGATTAAGCATAACATCAATTGGTGTACCATCAGGTAAGTAAGGCATATCTTCTTCTGGTAAGAGTTTTGATATTACACCTTTATTACCATGTCGGCCAGCCATTTTGTCCCCTTCATTGATCTTACGCTTCTGTACAATATAAGCACGGACTAACTGGTTTACGCCTGGTGGTAATTCATCGCCGTCTTCACGGTTGAAAATCTTCACTTCCAATACAATGCCACCAGCACCATGCGGGACTCTCAGGGATGTATCACGGACTTCACGTGCCTTTTCACCAAAGATCGCATGCAACAGACGCTCTTCAGCAGATAATTCCGTTACCCCTTTTGGTGTAACTTTACCTACTAGGATGTCTCCGTCCGTCACCTCTGCTCCAACACGAATTATCCCATGCTCGTTAAGGTCTTTAAGTGCATCCTCCCCAACGTTCGGTATATCCCTTGTTATTTCCTCAGGTCCAAGTTTTGTATCCCGTGCTTCCGATTCGTATTCTTCAATATGAATCGATGTGTATACATCGTCTTTGACCAATCTTTCACTCATAATAATCGCATCTTCATAGTTGTAACCTTCCCATGTCATGAAACCTACGAGAACGTTTTTGCCTAATGCAAGTTCCCCATCTTCCATGGAAGGCCCATCAGCGAGAACTTCGCCTTTTGTGACACGGTCACCTTCACTTACGATAGGACGCTGATTATAACATGTTCCCTGATTGGAACGAATGTATTTTTGCAGGCTGTACTGATCTACATCGCCCTGTACTTCTTTTCCATCAACTTCAGAAATACGGCGGATTCTCACTTCGTTTGCCTGCACTTTTTCCACAATGCCGTCGTGGTTATTAATAATCGCAGCACCAGAATCTTTACCATTGACATATTCCATTCCAGTACCAACAATTGGCGCTTCAGGTTTCATCAAAGGTACAGCTTGACGCTGCATGTTTGCACCCATCAAAGCACGATTGGAGTCATCGTTTTCCAGAAATGGTATACATGCTGTCGCTGCAGATACAACCTGTTTTGGCGAAACGTCCATATAATCAATTTTTTCACGTCTTACAACGGTGTGATCCCCACGAAAACTTGCGATGACTTCTTCCTCTGTAAAGGTAGCATCTTCGTTTAATTTCGCGTTCGCCTGTGCAACGATGTAATTATCTTCTTCGTCTGCTGTCAGGTAATCAATTCGCGCGGAAACTTTACCTGTTTCCGGGTCAACTCGACGATACGGTGTTTCGATAAAACCAAACTCGTTTACCTTCGCATAGCTTGACAGGGAGTTAATCAACCCGATGTTCGGACCCTCTGGTGTTTCAATCGGACACATACGCCCATAGTGAGAGTAGTGAACGTCACGAACTTCAAAACCGGCTCTTTCACGGGTTAAACCACCGGGTCCCAATGCAGAAAGACGACGTTTGTGCGTCAGTTCCGCCAGTGGATTGGTTTGATCCATAAATTGTGATAGCTGTGAGCTTCCGAAAAACTCTTTAATCGATGCAATCACAGGACGTATATTGATCAGCTGCTGTGGCGTAATACTGGAGGTGTCCTGAATAGACATCCTTTCACGCACCACGCGTTCCATACGGGACAGCCCGATACGGAATTGGTTTTGCAGTAATTCCCCTACTGAACGAAGGCGACGATTTCCCAAATGGTCAATATCATCCGTATCTCCTACCCGATGCAATAAGTTAAAGAAATAGCTTACTGAAGATAAAATATCAGCTGGAGTAATATGTTTTATATCATTACTTACATTTGCATTTCCAATAACATTTAGTTCTTTCTCACCATCTGGGTCAGTTGGATCGACAATTTTAATAGATTGAACTGGTATTTGGTCTTCAAGCACACCATCATGTGGCTCAAGAACCTTTTCACCAAGTCTTACTTCTTCATTTTCCAAATATGGAATGATTTTATCTAATAACTTACGCTCCAGTTTATCACCTTTTTGCGCCAAAACTTCGCCAGTCTCCTGATCGACAATAGTTTCAGCTAAAACTTGATTAAACAAGCGGTTTTTCAAGTGCAGTTTCTTGTTCATTTTATAACGACCAACGCGTGCCAGATCATAGCGTTTCGGATCAAAAAATCGTGAGACAAGTAAGCTTTTTGCATTTTCTACTGTAGGTGGCTCTCCAGGACGCAAGCGTTCGTAGATTTCCAATAATGCCTTTTCAGTAGTTTCTGTGTTATCTTTTTCGAGCGTACTTTTAAGGTACTCATTGTCACCAATCAAATCGATAATTTCCTGATCTGTACCAAAGCCAAGCGCTCTTAAAAGCACGGTAATCGGCAGTTTTCGTGTACGATCAATCCGGACATAAGCGACGTCTTTTGCATCTGTTTCAAATTCCAACCATGCACCACGATTTGGAATGACAGTTGCTGCTACACCTCTTTTTCCGTTTTTATCAATTTTTTCATTAAAATAGACACTAGGTGAACGCACAAGCTGAGATACAATAACTCGTTCAGCTCCATTAATTACAAACGTCCCAGTACCTGTCATAAGGGGGAAATCTCCCATAAATACTTCTTGCTCTTTTACTTCACCTGTTTCATTATTGATTAAACGAACCTTCACGCGAAGCGGAGCATTATACGTAACATCTCTTGATTTTGATTCATCCACGTCATACTTCGGATCACCTAAACTGTAATCAACAAATTCAAGTGACAAGTTTCCCGTGAAATCTTCAACAGGAGAAATGTCTTTAAACATTTCCCTCAAACCTTCTTCAAGAAACCACTGATAAGAAGCGGTTTGAATTTCGATTAAGTTTGGCAATTCCAAAACTTCGCTGATACGCGCATAGCTCCTGCGTTGGCGGTGCCGTCCATACTGAACTAGTTGACCTGTCAACTGCTTCACCCCTTAAATCAAGCATTTTGTTGTAGATTCTACTACTAAAATGATTCTTATATTTTAGAAGACCTGGCTTATCACCAAGCCTTTTGATTAGATAACCCGGCCTTTGCGATGCCTTTGCAGCAAAAGCCAAAGGCGCACTTGTGCAGTAAAAAAGTTTTATCTCTTTTTAACTGCCAAAAAATTCACTTGCCTTATACAGGAAGAAAGTTTATACTTTTTTCACTGCGATACAAATAGACTTCTTCCTCAAATCTTTAGCATTCAATTAAAATCTTGTCCTGTCAAATGCGCTACTATCTGACCGACATTCGAAGAAACCTGTAACATGGAGTGATTACAAGCTTTATAAATATATTCCAATGTTTATTCACACAGATTTTTTCAGCGGTATTAGAAAACCTGGGTATCGCCAGTTCCTTAATAGGAAGTTTCATACTTTCTTAACTGCTAAACAAAGGCAGAAATCCCATTGTTACACCTTCCTGATTTTACCATCATTTCCGGTTAACCGACGAAATATACGTTCTAATTCATAAAAATTCCTCTTGACAAAGAATCCCCATGTTAGCATTTTCCTATCATATCATAAGTAAATTACACCGTCAAACATTTATAGCTTTCAGTATAATATAACCTTTTTCTCTAGCAACTACTTGTACGTCCCCAAATATTTGTTCTAATTTATTTTTCGCTGACGGTGCGCCTTGTTTTTTTTGAATAACTACCCACAATTCCCCATCAACACACAAAGCGTCTTTTGATTCCTCGAATATCTGGTGCACGACTTTTTTTCCAGCTCTAATTGGCGGATTGGTTACGATAGCAGCAAATGAGCAGTCTCTTATGCCGGAAAATCGGTCACTCCGGATAAACGCCGCATTTTCAACACCATTTTCAGCTGCATTAAGGTGGGCAAGTGTCAGCGCCCGTTCGTTAACATCCGTCATTACCACCTGTCGTTTCGGAAAATGATCTGCTAAGGTAATCCCTATTGGGCCATACCCGCAACCAAGATCCAGAAAATCACCAGCGACAAAAGGCTCACTGAATTGCTCAATCAGCAACCGCGAACCAAAATCTACTTCATTTTTTGAAAACACACCAACATCACTGGTGAATGTATACACTTTCTCTTTTAATTGATAACTCCATGTCTTGGGTGAACTTTCGGATTGGGGTTTTTGTGAAAAGTAATGCTCAGCCATTTGGGCACCTACTTTTTAATAGAATAGGGAAGTTTCGAAAAGCCGAAACCTCGGAAGCTAAAGTTGTGCTTCCTTTCAAAAGGTCCACTTTTCTCAGGACTTTATTAAATAAGATATAGAAAGCCCGCCGTAATACGACGAGCTTTAATGGAATTAATTGGTACTACTTAACTTCTACTTCAGCGCCAACTTCTTCAAGTTTACCTTTAAGTTCTTCAGCTTCTTCTTTTGCAATAGCTTCTTTAACTGGTTTTGGTGCGTTATCTACCAAGTCTTTTGCGTCTTTAAGACCAAGACCAGTGATCTCACGTACCGCTTTAACAACTTTGATTTTTGATGCTCCAGCACCTGTAAGTACTACATCAAATTCAGTTTGTTCTTCAGCTGCTTCTCCTCCAGCTGCTCCACCTGCGACTGCAACTGGTGCTGCAGCTGTTACTCCAAATTCTTCTTCGATTGCTTTTACTAGATCATTAAGTTCCAGTACGGACATTTCTTTAATTGCACTAATCATTTCTTCATTAGTCATGACTTAATTCCTCCTAAATTCATATTATTTTATAGTTTATACGTTTATATCGGTACGTTCTTGAGCGTAATAGATTATTCGCCTTGTTCTTCTTTTTGGTCAGCCACAGATTTTGTAGCATATGCAAGGTTACGGATAGGTGCTTGAAGCACATTAAGCAACATAGAAACCATGCCTTCGTAATTTGGCAGGTTAGCAAGCTCTTTAAGTTGATCAAGGGTTGCTACTTCTCCCTCAATTACGCCACCTTTAATTTCCAATGCATTGTGTTCCTTCGCAAAGTTATTAAGAATTCTGGCCGGTGCAACGATATCATCATTACTGAATGCAACAGCATTCGGACCAACCAATAGATCATTTAACTCTGTTAATTCCGCAGCTTCCACTGCACGACGCGTCATTGTATTTTTGTACACTTTAAAATCAATACCTGCATCGCGTAGTTCTTTACGTAACTGAGTTACTTCAGCAACACTAAGACCACGGTAATCAACCACAACAGACGTTTGACTTCCACGGAATTTTTCAGTGATTTCATCTACAATCTGTTTCTTTTGTTCGATAACACTTGACATTTTTCCACCTCCTATTGACATTCATCATACCGTCCACAAGAAAAGCTCCCATGTAGACATAGGAGCTTAATATAACAAACGACAAGCCATAAAGGTTTATCTTATCTGCTTATAAACACCTCGGCAGGATATTAAGCGACTTCTCGCCCCTGCTGTCTACGGTACAACGTATTCTTTTTTACAACAAAAATCATCATAGCAAATGTTTCTGGAAAAGTCAATACCTAATTAGCGATAATCAGAAACATCCACTTTAATTCCAGGTCCCATTGTTGAAGTGATTGAAACATTTTTCAAATATGTTCCTTTTGCACTTTGCGGTTTCACTTTCACAATCTGTTCTGCCAGGGCCGCGAAGTTATCAGCTAATTTTTCATTATCGAAAGAAAGTTTTCCGATTGGAACATGAATGTTAGCAGATTTATCTACACGATACTCCA
The DNA here is from genome assembly GCF_055380755.1 of Virgibacillus ainsalahensis. NCBI lineage: Bacteria > Bacillati > Bacillota > Bacilli > Caryophanales > Bacillaceae > Virgibacillus > Virgibacillus ainsalahensis. The sequence goes on from NZ_AP043943.1 coordinate 3,399,383, forward strand.
CTTTACCTGCTTTGATATCTTTAACAGCTTTTTCTACTTCGAAAGTTACTGTTCCTGTTTTAGGGTTTGGCATTAGACCTTTTGGACCTAAGACACGACCAAGTTTACCAACTTCAGCCATCATGTCAGGAGTTGCAACTATTACATCAAACTCGAACCAACCTTGATTGATTTGAGTAATATAGTCCGCTTCACCAACATAATCAGCACCAGCAGCCTCTGCTTCCTTCGCTTTTTCACCTTTTGCGAAAACAAGCACACGTTGTGTTTTACCAGTCCCGTGAGGCAATACCATTGCTCCACGAATTTGCTGATCTGCTTTCTTAGGATCTACTCCTAAACGAAATGCAGCTTCAACTGTTTCATCGAAGTTTGCTCTGGAAGCTTCTTTTGCCAGGGCAATTGCTTCATTTATCTCATATGATTTTGAACGATCAACAAGTTTTAATGCTTCTTGTTGTTTTTTACCAATTTTAGCCATTTTTATTTCCTCCTCTATTGTGGTTATAACGGTAAGACCTCCCACTTATAAAAGCTGAAAGAACAACTTTTATAAAGCTCAGAATGACAGACACTTCAGGAGAAATCTCCGAAATGCTGTCATACTAACGAAAAAGGCTGCAGGTAATGGCATACCATTAAACAGCCTGTACCGTATTAAAATTTAATTAATCTTCAATTGAGATACCCATACTGCGGGCAGTTCCTTCAACCATGCGCATCGCTGCTTCTACATCAGCGGCGTTAAGATCTTCCATTTTAGTTTCTGCAATTTCTTTTACTTGATCGCGTTTTACATTAGCGACTTTATTACGATTCGGCTCTCCAGAACCAGTTTCAACACCTGCAGCTTTTTTCAATAAAACAGCAGCTGGTGGAGTTTTTGTAATAAATGTAAATGAACGGTCTTCAAATACCGTGATTTCAACAGGAATAATCATACCCGCCTGATCTTGCGTGCGTGCATTAAATTCTTTACAGAATCCCATGATATTCACACCTGCTTGACCTAGTGCCGGTCCAACTGGCGGTGCCGGATTAGCTTTTCCAGCAGGGATTTGCAATTTCACTAATTTGATTACTTTTTTAGCCACGAGACACACCTCCTTAAAGTCCGTGATGTGGTAATAGGGTTCCAGTCCGGTCCCCTCCCACTCATATTTACCCATGCACTTTAATTCACGAGCATGAATAACAAGAAAATTTTAGCACAGATCATAAAATAATGCAAGGCCTTCCGTTTGCATTTTCTTAATAAAGATTAATTTATTTTCTCGATTTGTGAAAAATCAAGTTCTACAGGGGTTTCCCGTCCAAACATATTGACGTGAACCTTCAATTTCTGTTTGTCCAGATCAATATGCTCAATCGTGCCTGCAAAATCTGCGAATGGTCCATCGGTTACGCGGACGTTCTCTTTCAGTTCAAAATCAACTTGAACAGGCGCTTCCTTTACACCCATGCGCTTCAATACTGACTCTACCTCTTCAGGCAGTAGGGGGGTGGGTTTCGCTCCGCCGCCACTGGAACCGATAAAGCCTGTTACACCAGGTGTATTCCGCACAACATACCAGGAATCATCTGTCATAATCATTTCGGTCAGGACATAGCCTGGAAAGGATTTCTTTTTGACAACCTTCTTTTTTCCATTTTTCACTTCTGTTTCTTCGTCTTCCGGAACCATCACACGGAATATTTTATCTTCCATGCCCATCGTTTCGACTCTTTTTTCCAAGTTCATTCTGACTTTGTTTTCATACCCGGAATACGTATGAATGACGTACCAATTTTTCTCCATTTGAACAGGACAATGTAAGTTGCCCTTCCCTCCCTCTGTTTATTAATAATGAATGTATATAAGCTGAATGAGCCTCGCCAGGTTTCAATGGACAAAGAAATGTCGATCTTACTTAAAACGGGCGCTTCGCTTTATTATTTAAACCAATTTAAAAAACCCGTATCCCCGGGTTTTTGTCTAAGAAGTATTATTTTCATTATAGCATGATTATACCATTATTATTCAAAAAAAGCATTTAAGCCTTGTGAAATTCCTAAATCTACTACAGCAAAAAAAGCAGCAACAAATATCACTGTTGCGATTACAGTAATTGTATACGTGGTCAATTCCTTACCCTTTGGCCAACTTACCTTTTTCATTTCTCTAGATACATTCTTTAGAAACTTAAACATGCCTGTATCCTCCCAAACTCTACCTGTAACCGGGTTATTATTTTGTCTCGCGATGCAATGTGTGCTCCCCGCATGTTTTACAGTATTTTTTCATTTCCATACGTGCGGGTTTTGTGGATACATTTTTATTGGTGGAATAATTTCTGCTGAAGCATATTGCACACGCTAAAGTTACTTTGTTCATTTTATCACCCCGTTAAAGGGATTTTTACATATAACAATGTAGCACGGCTATAGTGGTTGTGTCAATGTGGTATTACAATACAAACCACAACCCTGCTATCTAAGTCGGCTCGTTTCGATAATATGTTCCAGTTTCCGCTTTACACGTTGGAGTGCATTATCAATCGATTTGACATGCCGTTTTAATGCAATGGAGATCTCTTGATAGGTCTGGCCTTCTAAATAAAGCTGGAGCACTTTCTTTTCCAACCCGCTTAACAACTCTGATAACTTATCTTCCATGTCACCGAATTTCTCTCTGTTTACGATTAATTCCTGTGGATCGATGGCTTTTGACCCCGCAATAACGTCGAGTAATGTCCTGTCTGATTCTTCGTCATACATTGGTTTATCCAACGAGACATAGGAATTAAGCGGGATATGCTTTTGCCGTGTTGCCGTTTTAATCGCAGTAATAATCTGCCTTGTTACACAAAGTTCAGCGAAAGCTTTAAAAGAGGATTGCTTGTCCTGGTCATAATCTCTTATCGCCTTATAAAGACCGATCATGCCTTCCTGGGTAATATCCTCTTTATCAGCACCAATTAAAAAATAAGTACGTGCTTTTGCCCAGACAAAACTTCTATACTTATGTATCAAATAATCCAGAGCATGGCTGTTCCCCTGATGAATCAGCTTTAAAATCCCATCATCATCAAGTGTGCTTAGACTGTTGCTTTCTATCTCCAATTGCTTGACACTCACCAAGAATTACCTCCCACGCGTTGCCTTGTCAACATTAAAAACATTATACAGTAAGCGCTTTAAAAGAGTCAACAGCAGGAGAGTGAAGAGAACATGCAATTTAGCGGGGTTTTACTTGTTCAGATATCGCCCCTGCGCCATTTTTCGAATTTTTCCAACACATCTTCACTTAGAGCAATTTTTGTTTGGGCTTTCACTTTTTTATGACTTTCAATGCTTTCTTTTATATCCTTTTCAATATTTTTTAATTCGATAAGAAGCTCTCTTACTGGTTTACGTAAAGCCCCTCTGCCGAAAATAGTGCGTTGTTCTGCATAATCATTCGTGGCTACATATACTTGATTTTGAACATTTTTCAATTCTTTGACGAGTTTTTCTATACATTCATCTGCGGTTTCCTTCTCTTTTGTAAAAACAATCTCCACTTGATGTGTTTTGAGCTTCGACGCAATTCCACGTACATAATAGGCATCAAATACGATAATCACACGACGTCCAGAATATGCTTGGTATTCAGCCATTACATCAATTAGTCGATCCCTGGCCTGTGCCATATCTATTTCCTTCAGCCGCTGCAGTTCCTCCCATGCCCCAATTACATTGTATCCGTCAACTACCAGAACATCCATCATCCGTCACCGAGGGGAGCCCTTTTGCGGTAGACTTCGTAAAGCAACAGACTGCACGCGACAGATGCGTTTAAAGAGGAAACGCTCCCCCTCATCGGGAGACTTACTGTCCAGTCACATTTTTTACGTACCAATCTGCTCATGCCCTTTCCTTCATTTCCTATTACCAACGCAAGGGCGAGTTTTCCATCTAATACACGGTAGTCTTCTGTCGCATTTGCCTCTGTACCCACCACCCATACATTTTGTTCTTTTAACTCATCAATTGTATTGGCAATATTTGTAACGCGGACAACAGGGATGTGTTCCAAAGCTCCTGCCGCAGTTTTTGCAACGGTAGCCGTCAACCCGACCGAACGGCGTTTTGGTATAATCACACCATGAGCACCCGTTGCATCGGCTGTACGTAAAATTGACCCTAAATTATGCGGATCCTCTAGCTCGTCCAGAATAATAAAGAAGGGAGGTTCATTCTTTTTTTCCGCCTTCTGAAACAGGTCATCTATATCAGCATATTGATAGGACGCTACATAGGCAATCACACCCTGGTGATTTCCTCCATTAAGCTGATTCAGTTTGTTTCTGGGTACTTTTTGGACTATTGTTCCTGCAGCCTTTCCCTGTTGTATTAATTTCCCCTGAACATTTGGATTTAACTGGTCCGATATAAGCACTTTATTGACGGATCTTCCGGACTTCAATGCTTCAATAACCGGATTTTTACCAATAATCATTTCCTGTTCCATCTCAAACATTCCTCCTTTCAATAAAGTGAATAGCATCATACAATAATTCCGCTAATCGTTCTTCATTCTTGGACAGATGATGATAGCCGATTAGCGTTTCAAAAGCTGTACTGTATCGGTATGTTTGTACACTTGTATTTTTAGGGGTAGAACCGGATTTTGCATTTCTACCCCGCTTTGCAATCAGTTCTTCCTCCTCTGTAAGCATCTGTGTTTCAATCCAGTGCAGAATAATCGCAGCCTGTGCCTTGCCAGAAACAAAGGTAACCGCTTTTTGATGGAGTTGATTCGGTTTGACCTGGCCCAGCCTGAGCAGATGCTCTCTGACGTAAACTTCATAAACAGCATCGCCCATATAAGCTAGAGCCAGACTTTTCATCTGTTTTACATCAAGTTCCATTGTTAGCCTCTTTTCCAGCGTACCCCTTGGGCTGTATCCTCCAGAATAATATTCTTTTCTTTCAACATATCCCTGATTTCATCTGCACGGGAAAAATCGCGTTTTTTTCTGGCCTCGCTTCTTTCCTGAATAAGTGCATCTATTTCTTCATCAAGCAGTGCATCTTCCTGCTCCAACGTAATGCCAAGCACCTCAAGCAATACTTGAATGGCTTCCTGGAAGGCTTCAATAACTTCAGTTTGTGTCTGCTTAGATTCCAGGTATACATTTGCTTCCTTTGTTAAATCAAATAAAACAGAAATTGCATTCGCTGTGTTAAAATCGTCATCCATTTCCGCTTCGAACTGCTGTTTGAGCTCCTTAACTTTTTCAAGCCAACCGTCTTCACGAACTAAATTCATGCTCGATTGCTTGCGGTGCTCCAGGTTCATATAAGCTGTTTCGATGCGATCCAGACTGTTTTTGGCAGCTGACAGCAATTCTTCCGTAAAATTAATCGGGTTCCGGTAATGAACACTCAACATAAAGAAACGCAAAACCTGTGGATCATGCTGTTCAAATAGGTCACGTGTCAGCACAAAATTTCCGAGTGATTTCGACATTTTTTCATTATCAATATTAATATACCCATTATGCAGCCAATATTTCGCAAAAGGGCTACCATTTTCCGCTTCGGACTGGGCGATTTCATTTTCATGATGTGGAAAAGTCAGGTCCTGCCCGCCAGCGTGGATATCAATCGTTTCGCCAAGGTATTTCTTTGCCATTGCCGAGCATTCAATATGCCATCCTGGCCGTCCTTTGCCCCAAGGAGAGTCCCAGGCGATTTCCCCTTCTTTTGCATTTTTCCATAAAGCGAAATCAAGGGGATCTTCTTTATTTTCGCCGATTTGGATTCTGGCACCGGAGCGCAGTTCATCGATGGACTGATGAGACAGCTTCCCATATCCGTCAAATGCACGGGGCTTAAAGTACACATCGCCGCCCACCTCATAGGCAAAATCTTTTTCGATCAGCCCATCGATAAAGCGGATGATATCATCCATTGCTTCCATGACCCTGGGATTGTATGTCGCCTTTTTCACTCCCAGTGCACCGACATCCTCCAGATATGCGTCGATATACCGATTGGCAACCGTTGAAACATCTTCATCCAACTCGTTAGCCCGCTTAATAATTTTGTCATCGACATCGGTGAAATTTAGTACGTAATCAACCGTAAATCCCTTATATTCCAGGTACCTCCGTACAGAATCAAAGACGATCGCCGGGCGGGCGTTTCCGATATGAATATAGTTATACACGGTCGGTCCGCATACATACATCTTCACTTTTCCCTCTTCCAATGTCTGAAAATCTTCTTTTTGACGTGTTAATGTGTTATAGACTTTAATCGACATATTGCTTACCCTCTTCCATCTTAGCAATTTCAGCTTTTAGTTGATCAATTTCCACTTGTAGTTGTGCACAACGGTCCGCAACAGGGTCTGGGATTTTATGATGATCCAAATCTCTTCTTACTTTTTCCCCGTTCTGCTTCACGACTTTCCCGGGAATTCCAACAACTGTGGCGTGGGCAGGAACGTCCTTAAGTACGACTGAGCCACCGCCAACTTTTGCGCTCTCGCCAACCGTTATAGAGCCAAGTATTTTTGCTCCGGTAGAAATGAGTGCATTATCCTCAATCGTTGGATGGCGTTTTCCCTTTTCATTCCCTGTACCTCCCAAAGTCACACCTTGAAAAACAGTTACATTATCTCCGATTTCGCAGGTCTCTCCGATGACGACACCCATTCCATGGTCTATAAAGAAGCGCCGCCCGATTTTCGCGCCCGGATGGATTTCAATCCCTGTGAAAAAGCGGCTGACCTGTGAGATAACCCGTGCAATAAAAAACAAATTTTTCTTATAGAAAGCATGAGCTACCCGGTGTGACCAAATCGCATGCAAGCCGGAATATGTTAAACATACTTCAATATACGTCCTTGCTGCCGGATCCTGTTCAAACACAACATCCATATCTTCCTTCATTCGCTTGAATATCCCCATTGGTTTCAACCTCCCCCTATTAAATATTTACTATAAAAAAAGCGTCTCTGTGTATATGCTACACAGAGACGCTTCCAAGCGCGGTTCCACTCTGTTTGAGGGGACTCCCCCCAACTTTTGCTCTCATAACGGAAGAGTTCCGCCGTTATGTACTACATTTCCATAACGGACTCGAAGGGGCACTTCAAAAACAATGCTTAAAATCACTCGCAGCAATTGTGATTCTCTCTGGGTAAGTCATATGTTTTTTACTTTTCCTTGTTAACGTTCTATATTTATATATTCTTACTATATTACATTTCTAGGCTGATGTGAATAAATTAAGCTCCCAATTGTTTTAAAACCTTATCCAATCTCGCCAAAATAACATCTTTACCCAAAAGCTCGATTGCCAGTGGAAGCTCTGGACCATGGGCTTGTCCAGTTGTAGCAACACGGATTGGCATGAACAGTTTTTTACCGCGATGCCCTGTTTCCTTTTGTGTTGCTTTAAACTGTGCTTTGATTGAATCCTTGGTGAAGTCATCCAAGTGGATTAATTTATCAGTGAATACCTGCAATACTTCAGGAACCTGCTCCTGCTGTAGTACATCCATGGCGCCCTCATCCAATGCGAGCTCTTCATTGAAGAAAAGCTCTGTCAGTTCGACAATTTCAGCCCCAAAACGCAGTTGTTCTCTATATAAAGTAATTACCTTCTCTGCCCATTCCCGACTTTCTTCATCCATATCTTCAGGTAACCTGCCTGCTTCAATCAAATGCGGCATAGCAAGATCAATTACTTTTTCAAGATCGGATGCTTTGATATATTCATTGTTCATCCATTTTAATTTATGACGGTCAAAAATGGCAGCAGATGTTGACAAACGTTCCGGATCAAAGATTTCAATCAGTTTTTCTTTATCAAAAATTTCCTCTTCGCCAACTGGTGACCAGCCCAATAATGTAATAAAATTAAATAATGCTTCCGGTAAATAACCCAGGTTACGATATTGTTCAATGAATTGCAGGATATGTTCATCACGCTTGCTTAGTTTTTTACGTTCTTCATTTAAAATCAGCGTCATATGGCCATATTTCGGGGGAACCAAACCAAACGCTTCGTAGACCATCATCTGTTTTGGAGTATTGGAAATATGCTCCTCCCCACGAAGAACATGACTGATTTCCATCAGATGATCATCTATTGCAACAGCAAAATTGTATGTTGGCATCCCATTTTTCTTTACAATGACCCAATCACCGAAATCACTTGATTCAAACGTAATATTTCCACGGACAATATCATTGAATGTGAACGTATGATTAGCAGGGACCCGCATACGAATACTAGGCTTGCGTCCTTCAGCTTCAAATTGGGCAATTTCTTCAGATGTTAAATTGCTATGTGCTCCAGCGTATTTTGGAACTTCTCCGTTGGCACGCTGCTTTTCACGTTCGGCCTCAAGCTCTTCCTCGGTCATATAACATTTATATGCCAAGTCTTTTTCAAGTAATTCATCCACATATTTATTGTATAGTTCCAGTCGTTCAGTTTGACGATACGGACCATAATCGCCGCCAACGTCAGCCCCTTCATCCCATTTGATACCTAACCAATTAAGAAATTTCATCTGGCTTTCTTCTCCGCCTTCAACATTTCTTTTATCATCTGTATCCTCTATGCGAATGATAAATTTCCCGTCAAAATGTTTGGCATATAAATAATTAAAAAGTGCTGTGCGCGCATTACCGATATGCAAATGGCCTGTTGGACTTGGTGCATAACGTACACGAACTTCTTTGGTCATGGTGTTACCCCTTTCGTTTATAATTAGAGAACCTTGTTTATCTTAAAAGCATTAACCGTTCGCCTTTGCCCGAACTTATACAGTAAGAAGGTCTAACCCATTCTTAACTGCTCAGAAAAAGTGATAACAATCATCATGTTATCACTTTTTTATACAGTATCCTCTATAAGTTATACCTTTTTTATTGCGCTTTTTCAAGTAATTTTGGTTTTGCAAAAATCATTCGGCCAGCGGATGTTTGCAAGACACTTGTAATTAGTACCTCAATTGTTTTGCCGATATAATTTCTGCCTTCTTCCACAACAATCATCGTACCGTCATCCAAATAAGCAATTCCCTGGTTTTGTTCTTTCCCATCCTTAATTACTTGAACGACTAATTCTTCGCCAGGAAGAACAACCGGTTTAACAGCATTGGCAAGATCGTTAATATTTAAAACCGGTACACCTTGAAGATCACACACTTTATTTAAATTAAAATCATTTGTCACAACAATTCCATCTGAAACCTTTGCCAGCTTTATCAGCTTGCTGTCAACTTCATGAATGTCCTCGAAGTCACCTTCATAGATCTCTACCTCGACAGGCAATTCCTTTTGAATCCGGTTAAGTACATCCAGCCCGCGACGACCTCTGTTACGCTTTAATGCATCAGAAGAGTCGGCAATATGCTGCAGTTCGCCTAATACAAACTGCGGAATTACAATGGTTCCTTCCAGAAAGTTTGTCTGGCAAATATCAGCAATCCGGCCATCAATAATCACACTGGTGTCCAATATTTTTGCCTTTGGTATATAATCTGTTTTTGCACTTTCTGTACTGTCAGCAGGTTTACGTTTTTCCCGTTCTTTTTTATTGATATTTAATAAATTCACAAATTCATCCCTGCGTCTGAACCCGACCTGGAAACCGAAATATCCCAGTAAAATCATAATAAACAATGGCAGTACCTGTGAAACTACCTCGATATTAATATCCTGGAGTGGCATATTGACAAAATAGGCAATAACCAGCCCAAGGATTAATCCCACACTGCCAAAAAATAAATCAACTGCCGGAAGTTTTATCAATGCATCCTCGACCCATCTGAGGAAACCGACAATGTAGCCTGCAAGCCAATAGGAAAGAAGAAAGAAAATAATTGCTCCGATTATCATACCCAGATAAGGGGATGCGACCCAGCTTGCATTTGTAATATCTAATAAGTTAATAATATATGGGATATATAAATACCCAACGGTACCACCTAAAACAATAAAAAATAAATGAACAATCTTTTTTAACACCACTGTCACCTCCTAACCTTATTATTACCTTTTGAAACTAAAAATAACCTTCTATTATTAAGAAAATCCTATTAAATCAACTAAATCATAGCACAAGGTGTGTCAACTATCAATTTGTTAAACGTTAAATTTTATCACAAACAATTTATAATAGCAATTGATTCACCAGAATTCCAGATAGTGCTATCTGGCTAAACCGGTATCCAGTGCCTCCTGTACCGTATTCACGCCAACGACCTGGATATTATCTGGAATCTTCCAGCCATCGAGGTTTTTCTGGGGGCAAATAACCCGTTTAAAACCTAACTTAGCCGCTTCCTGAACACGTTGTTCGATACGGGAGACACGTCTTATTTCCCCTGTCAGCCCGACTTCCCCGATAAAAATATCCTCCGGCTGTGTTGGTTGATCACGGAAACTCGAAGCAATACTGATGGCGATTGCCAAATCAATAGCAGGTTCATCAAGTTTCACACCGCCTGCTACTTTAATATATGCATCCTGGTTCTGAAGCATTAATCCAACCCGCTTCTCCAAAACCGCCATTAACAGAGGAACACGGCCATTATCAATGCCTGTAGCCATCCGGCGTGGATTTCCAAAACTGGTAGGTGATATCAATGCCTGAATTTCCACAAGCACCGGCCTTGTACCCTCCATGGAAGCAACCACCGTAGATCCGGAAGCCCCTTGTGAACGTTCCTCCAAAAATATTTCCGAGGGGTTCATAACTTCTTTCAAACCCTCTTCCTTCATTTCAAAAATCCCCATTTCATTTGTGCTTCCGAAACGATTTTTGACACTGCGCACAATGCGGAAGGTGTGATGCCTTTCCCCTTCGAAATAAAGCACCGCATCAACCATATGCTCTAATAGCCTCGGTCCTGCGATTGCACCCTCTTTCGTTACATGGCCAACAATGAAAATCGGAATACCATTTGTTTTTGCTATCCTCATTAGTTCACTTGTACACTCACGAACCTGTGATACACTTCCCGGTGCGCTGGAAACCTCATCCCGGAAGATGGTCTGAATGGAGTCGATGACAACAAAGGATGGTTTAACTTCCTCAATTTGTTTTGCAATATCGAATAAATTTGTTTCAGCAAATACATACAATAAATCTGCTTTAACGTTCAGGCGATCTGCACGGAGTTTTGTCTGACGTGTCGATTCCTCTCCTGATATATATAATACAGGGAGCTGCTTTTCAGCGAGCTGTGAAGATATTTGCAACAGCAGGGTCGATTTTCCAATACCTGGGTCTCCGCCGATTAAAACAAGAGAACCTGGTACAATTCCACCACCAAGCACCCGGTTGAATTCCGTCATCTTTGTCGTTACCCGCGGTTCTTTCTGTGATTCAATGGCAGTGATTTTCTCAGGCCTGCTTACAGTTGTCGCACCGCCTCCAACTGGACGCATATTACGAACATTTGATGCCTCGATTTCTTCGACCAGCGTATTCCAGTTATTACATCCTGGACATTTACCCATCCATTTAGCTGACTCATAACCGCAATCCTGGCATACATACTTATGTTTACGTTTAGCCAAAACTTTCTACCCCTTCACTTATATATTATATAAAATTTCGGAGGCTGGCAGGTTACAGCCTCCTATCAATTCATATAAAAATTTACACAGACATGCCACAATTCTCAGAAGAATAAAGCGAAAAGCTAGAAGATGATTTTCTTCTAGCTTTGTAAACCACCTGCAGCTTTCATACGCTTTTTATGGAAGTACAATAAATTCCCCTTTGTTATTCAAACCGATTTTAACTTTTTCGCCTTTTGTAATTGTTTCTTTCAGAAGTTCTTCAGACAGCAGATCTTCAACATTTTTCTGAATCGATCTGCGCAATGGGCGGGCCCCATATTCCGGATTAAATCCTTCATTTGCAATCTTTTCTATCGCTTTGTCAGTTAATGAGAATTCAATGTCCTGACCTTTCAGGCGTTTCTTCAATTCCTCGACCATCAGTGTAACAATGCTCTTCATGTGTTTTCTCTCTAGAGAATGGAAAACAATGGTCTCATCAACACGGTTCAGGAACTCCGGACGGAAAGCCTTTTTCAATTCTTCCAAGACCTTAGAACGCATATCCTTATAGTCCTGATTTTCATCACCAAGATTAAATCCGACATGTTTGTTACGGCGAAGTTCACTTGCCCCAACATTTGATGTCATGATAAGAACCGTATTGCGGAAATCTACGACGCGTCCTTTTGAATCCGTCAACCTTCCATCTTCTAAGACCTGCAGTAAAATATTGAAAACTTCCGGATGTGCTTTTTCAATTTCATCAAGCAAAACGACGGAATATGGCTTTGTACGAACTTTCTCCGTCAGCTGGCCACCTTCTTCATGACCAACATATCCTGGAGGTGAACCAACCAGACGGGAGGTGGAATGTTTCTCCATGTATTCTGACATATCAACACGAATCATTGCCTCTTCATCGCCGAACATGGATTCTGCCAAGGCGCGGGCCAGTTCTGTTTTACCGACACCAGTTGGACCAAGGAAGATAAATGAACCAATCGGACGTTTCGGATCTTTTAATCCGGCACGGGCACGACGAATAGCTTTGGATATTGCATCAACAGCTTCTTCCTGACCAATTACCCGGTTATGCAACGTCTCTTCCATGTTTAACAGGCGGTCGCTTTCATCTTTTGTAAGTCTTGAAACCGGCACTCCCGTCCAAATGGATACAACGCTCGCAATGTCCTCTACGGTTACTTCTGAATCTGTTTGGCCCTGTTTTTCTTTCCATTTCTTTTTCGTTTCTTCCAACTCTTCACGTAATCGCTGCTCCGAATCACGTAACGATGCAGCTTTTTCGAATTCCTGGCTTTGTACAGAAGCATCTTTTTCCTTACGTACATCATCCAGCTTCTGTTCCAGTTCCTTTAGATTCGGTGGAACTGTATAGGAACGCAGGCGTACTTTTGACCCGGCTTCATCAATCAGGTCAATTGCCTTATCCGGCAGGAAACGATCTGTAATGTAGCGGTTGGATAGATGTGCTGCCGCTTCAATTGCATCATCCGTAATCGTTACACGGTGGTGTGCCTCATAGCGATCACGCAAGCCGGCCAAAATTTGCACCGTTTCATCCAATGTCGGTTCATCTACTTGAATCGGCTGGAATCTGCGCTCTAGCGCCGCATCTTTTTCAATGTATTTACGGTACTCATCCATTGTTGTTGCACCAATACATTGCAATTCCCCACGTGCCAGAGATGGTTTTAGAATATTTGATGCATCAATTGCACCTTCTGCACCACCTGCACCAATTAGTGTGTGCAATTCATCAATGAAGAGCATAATATTTCCTGCCTGACGGATTTCCTCCATCACTTTTTTCAAACGGTCTTCAAATTCACCACGGTATTTCGTGCCAGCTACCACGGTTCCCATATCCAGGGTCATGACACGTTTATCCCTTAGTGTTTCCGGTACTTCATTATCAATGATCTGCTGTGCCAATCCCTCTGCCACGGCAGTTTTACCAACACCAGGTTCACCAACCAAAACAGGGTTGTTCTTCGTCCGGCGGCTTAACACCTGGATCACTCGCTCAATTTCTTTGCTTCGACCAATGACCGGATCAATTTTACCTTCTTTTGCAATAACGGTTAAATCTCTTGCCAATGAATCAAGTGTCGGTGTATTTGCATTGGATTGCTGTCCGCGGCCTTGGCGTCCACTCTGGGATTCATTGCTTCCAAGCAGCTGAAGCACCTGTTGCCTTGCTTTATTCAAGCTAACACCCAGATTATTTAGTACACGGGCGGCAACACCTTCCCCTTCACGGATAAGCCCTAGAAGGATATGCTCTGTTCCCACATAAGAATGACCCAGTTTTCTTGCTTCATCCTGAGACAGTTCCACAACTTTTTTTGCTCTTGGTGTGTAATGAATCGATTGCATCGGTTGCTTTCCAACACCGATTAACTCCTCAACTTCTTCCTGAATCTTTTGCACCTCTACTCCTAGCGATTGCAGGGCTTTTGCTGCAATACCTTCCCCTTCGCGAACAAGTCCTAAGAGAATATGTTCGGTACCAATATTATTATGGCCGAGTCGGACTGCTTCCTCTTGAGATAAAGCTAATACCTTCTGTGCTCTTTCTGTAAATCTTCCAAACATCATATACTATTTCCTCCAATCTATTTCTCTAATTGTAATCGTTCACGGATCAGTGACGCCCGAAGTACATCGCGTTCATTTGCAGAGAGTGTCTTGGATGCATAATGTTGCAGGAATCCCGGCTGGGTAAGGATTACTAATTCATTAAGTATATTTCTGGATACGTTTTTTATAAGGCCTAAATCAATACCCATCCGAACATTCGATAAACAAATTGCTGCTTCTTTCGATTCGATGATTCTGCTATGTTCCAGAACCCCGTAAGAGCGATAAATGCGATCCTCTATTTTGGTAGGGGATTGTTCCATCAGACTGTCCCTGGCATTTCTTTCATGTGCTATTAATTGTTTCACAACACTTTGTAAATCTCCAACGATATCCTCTTCTGATTTTCCGAGGGTAATCTGATTGGAAATCTGAAATATATTTCCCAGTGCTTCACTGCCTTCTCCATAAATCCCCCGGACAACAAGACCAAGCTGGTTAATAGCCGGAATCATTCGATTGAGTTGTTTTGTTATCGCCAATGCAGGGAGGTGCATCATAACAGAAGCCCTCATTCCTGTACCAACATTTGTTGGACAGCTCGTCAAGTATCCCCTTGTTTCATCAAAAGCATAATCAATTTTCTCCTCCAGCCAATCGTCCAGCTCGAAGGCTTTATCCAATGCTTCCGACAATTGAAATCCAGGAAAGTAAAGCTGCAGACGAATATGATCTTCTTCGTTAACCATAACCGATACCTGTTCGTTTTTAGAAATAATCACTGCTGAAGCTTGCGTTTTCTTTGCCAAATGTGGACTGATTAAATGCTTCTCAACCAACACACGTTTCTCGACAGTAGTTAATTCCTTGATTGAAATAAACGAAAGATCTTCATAGTCCTGAAAAGACTGATGTTCGTATTCCTCTCTGAAAAAGTTGCGGATTTCTTCCAGACTTTCCTGATCTGCAAGAATAGGGTATGAAACATCAGAAAAATTTCGGGCTAAACGGATGCGGCTGCTTAACACAATATCACTGTCCGGTCCCTCTTCACGCATCCATGGGCTGATTGCTTCCTTCATGAATTGCTGTAATGTCACGGATTGTCACCTGCTTCCATCTTCATTTTCATTTTTCAATGCTTTAATCTTATCCCTTACTTTGGCTGCTTCCTCAAATGCTTCCTCTTCGATTAGCCCCTGAAGTTCCTCTTTATAGCTGGCAAGCTGCTTTTTCTTTTTTAAATCGCCCCCCTGGCGTTTGGGGATTTTCCCGGAATGCTGGGTGTTCCCGGAATGCACCCGGCGAAAAATCGGATCAAGTTTTGAAGCGAATGTGTCGTAACAGGATGCACAGCCAAATTTTCCAACACGCTGAAACTCTGAAAATGTCATTTCACATTGTGGGCATTGCAATTCCTTACCTTGCTTAAATGTATTATTTTGCTGATTATCTACAAGTGCAGAATCGAAATTAAAGAAATCTGCCAGAAGATTGTGAAGGGAGTATGTCTCATCCGGTGAAGACATATAGCCTTTTTCCTTTGCACAAACACCGCACACATGTACAGTGGTTTTGCTGCCATTGACAACCTTGGTAAGGTGCAGTGTAGCCGGCCGCTTTTGACATTCCTGACATTCCATGCAATTTGCCTCCTTACTTATTTAGATATTTTAATGTGGAAAGCATCGCAGTCAGAACACGAGCGCGAACCTCATCCCTCAGTGGCAATTGAAATGCTAACGTCGTTCGGTCAACCGCACTTAAAATAATTTTTGCTTCCCGTTCGGTTACCAATTTCTCTTCCAAAAGACGTTCAATAACATTAATGGCCGAAGCTTGAGTCACGGTAGGATTTATCATTTCTATAATTTCATCAATAAGTTCAGATTTTTCCTGATGAATCACCCTCATAATTCGGATGTAGCCGCCGCCTCCACGCTTACTCTCTACTATATACCCTTTTTCCACAGTAAAACGCGTCTTAATCACATAATTGATTTGCGAGGGGACACACTGAAACTGATCAGCAATTTCGCTGCGCTTAATCTCTATGGCATTTTGCCCTTCTGTTTGTAAAATCTTCTTCAAATATTGCTCAATCACATCTGAAATATTACTCATTGGGCGTCCCTACCTCCTATTCCAATCACCCTTTGACTTTGACTATCTTTGACTATATTTTTATTATACGTCAAAATTGCCAAGATGCAAATACAAAGTTCTATGTACAGTTTAGACAAAAAGTGAAAAGAAAAAACCTTACAGCATATTTTATGTGTAAGGTCTTGGATGGTATTTTAGCTGAGTTCTGAAATATTTATGACGTGTTCAACTTTGGATATCCTTTCGAACAGGGAAACTTGCTCTGTCATCGGTACACTATCCATTTTTATAAAAATTTTTCTGTTATTATTTTCCGATTTAACAATCTCTACATTTTTAATTGTTAAATTATATGATTCAATCACTGCAATGATTTCACTTATTTCCAAATCCACAGAAGCTATAATTTCAATTAAGTTAGAGGAATTCACCTTGGTAAACAGCTTTTCAAAGTTGTTGAGAAAGACCAGACTAATTAAGATAATAAACGTGGTAAATAAAGCTGCGCCATACATCCCCGCGCCAACGACCAGCCCTATCCCTGCAACCGTCCAAATAGAAGCTGCAGTCGTTAATCCACGGATCGTTCCGCCATAGACTATTATCGTACCTGCTCCGAGAAAACCAATTCCGCTGATAACATAGGAAGGAATTCTTGCCGGGTCAAAACGTACATTATCATATTGTACTATAAATGCCTCAAAACCGAAGATAGATAATAACATCATTAAACAAGCTCCAACACCAACAAGAATATGGGTGCGAAAACCAGCTGAGTGATTGTTCATTTCACGTTCAAAACCAATTACTCCAGATAAAACCAAGGCAATCAGTATACGTATTATCATCACATCAATGTCTTCACTGAATATTTGATCGATATATGCCTTCAATTTCCGCATCTCCTTTTAAAGGTAATCACATTCCTTTTTAATAAGTTTTAAAACCATTATAGCCTAAACTAACTTTCATACTAAATATATGATTATCGAAAAGATTTATTAAAGATAGGAATTAAAATACTTCTTGTCGCGTGATTTAAAACCATTATTCTAATTAGTCTTTTGTAAAGTTTGTTGTTTTGCATGAAGACCGTAAAAGAAAATATTTGGTATCAGCAGCATTTTCCTTACGTCTAAGAAAAATGTAGAGCTCGACTTTTTGGTTCATTGTCAAAAGTGGTGTTGGAAAATGGCTTCCACCATCTTTTTTTGATTTATGCTAAGTTCATTTTATAACCTCTTGTTGCTACAGAATTTATTTCTCATTCGATTAAAGCTCTTAATCCCGAATGAATTATGCTTTAACACCTTTATCGTGTTAACCCCCTCTATATACTGTTATTAAAAGGATACTAAACGATTGTAAGATCTTTATTTTCCAACGTTGAAAGGTTTCCCTGACGCGATGAAACGCTTCTATTTTTGAACGTTTCATTGATCTTCCATCTTTCTATTAGGTAAAATAGCACAATTTCTTTTTTTCACATACAAGCGATAACGGTTTCGAATCTTTCACTATGTCTTTCACTGAAATATATTGTACGGATGTACTTAATAAAACAGGGCCCTAAATAGACCGGTTTCGATTTTAGATAACAGTCTTCTAAGTAGATAATAAAAAGCTAAGATACATTTTTGTATCTTAGCTTTTTATGTTTATGCCTGGCGGCGTCCTACTCTTGCAGGGACAACGTCCCAACTACCATCGGCGCTGGAGAGCTTAACTTCTGTGTTCGGCATGGGAACAGGTGTGACCTCTCCGCTCTTGCTACCAGACATTCCTCAAAACAAGGACAAGATATATTATATGCATTTTTAAATAAAAATGCAAGGGTTTTTTTGATTTATACCCTAAAAACTAAATAAGAGTTAAAACAACGGACATCGTAAAGAAGTTAGTTAAGTCCTCGATCGATTAGTATTCGTCAGCTGCACATGTCACCATGCTTCCACCTCGAACCTATCAACCTCATCGTCTCTGAGGGATCTTACTCACTCGAAGTGATGGGAAGTCTCATCTTGAGGGGGGCTTCATGCTTAGATGCTTTCAGCACTTATCCTTGCCACACGTAGCTACCCAGCCATGCTCCTGGCGGAACAACTGGTACACCAGCGGTGTGTCCATCCCGGTCCTCTCGTACTAAGGACAGCTCCTCTCAAACTTCCAACGCCCACGACGGATAGGGACCGAACTGTCTCACGACGTTCTGAACCCAGCTCGCGTACCGCTTTAATGGGCGAACAGCCCAACCCTTGGGACCGACTACAGCCCCAGGATGCGATGAGCCGACATCGAGGTGCCAAACCTCCCCGTCGATGTGAACTCTTGGGGGAGATAAGCCTGTTATCCCCGGGGTAGCTTTTATCCGTTGAGCGATGGCCCTTCCATGCGGAACCACCGGATCACTAAGCCCGACTTTCGTCCCTGCTCGACTTGTAGGTCTCGCAGTCAAGCTCCCTTCTGCCTTTGCACTCTGCGAATGATTTCCAACCATTCTGAGGGAACCTTTGGGCGCCTCCGTTACCTTTTGGGAGGCGACCGCCCCAGTCAAACTGCCCGCCTGAAACTGTCTCCGAACCGGTTCACGGTCCTGGGTTAGAAAGTTCATACAGCCAGGGTGGTATCCCACGGGTGCCTCCACGTAAGCTAGCGCTCACGCTTCTCAGGCTCCCACCTATCCTGTACAAGCTGCACAAACATTCAATATCAGGCTACAGTAAAGCTCCACGGGGTCTTTCCGTCCTGTCGCGGGTAATGTGCATCTTCACACATCGTATAATTTCACCGGGTCTCTCGTTGAGACAGTGCCCAAGTCGTTGCACCTTTCGTGCGGGTCGGAACTTACCCGACAAGGAATTTCGCTACCTTAGGACCGTTATAGTTACGGCCGCCGTTTACTGGGGCTTCGGTTCTACGCTTCGCACGTAAGTGCTAACGCTTCCCCTTAACCTTCCAGCACCGGGCAGGTGTCAGCCCCTATACTTCGCCTTTCGGCTTCGCAGAGACCTGTGTTTTTGCTAAACAGTCGCTTGGGCCTATTCACTGCGGCTCACTCACAAGTGAGCACCCCTTCTCCCGAAGTTACGGGGTCATTTTGCCGAGTTCCTTAACGAGAGTTCTCCCGCTCACCTTAGGATTCTCTCCTCGCCTACCTGTGTCGGTTTGCGGTACGGGCACCTATGATCTAACTAGAGGCTTTTCTTGGCAGTGTGAAATCAGGAACTTCGGTACTAAATTTCCCTCCCCATCACAGCTTGAAATTGTTGGACGGATTTGCCTATCCAACTTTCTCACTGCTTGGGCGCACACATCCATCGGTGCGCATTCCTTATCCTACTGCGTCCCCCCATCGTTCAAACAATCATGAGGTGGTACAGGAATATCTGCCTGTTGTCCATCGCCTACGCCTTTCGGCCTCGGCTTAGGTCCCGACTAACCCTGAGAGGACGAGCCTTCCTCAGGAAACCTTAGGCATTCGGTGAAAGAGATTCTCACTCTTTTTTCGCTACTCATACCGGCATTCTCACTTCCAGGCGCTCCACCAGTCCTCACGGTCTGACTTCACGGCACCTGGAACGCTCTCCTACCATTGTTCAAAGAACAATCCGCAGCTTCGGTGATACGTTTAGCCCCGGTACATTTTCGGCGCAGAGTCACTCGACCAGTGAGCTATTACGCACTCTTTAAATGATGGCTGCTTCTAAGCCAACATCCTGGTTGTCTGGGCAACTCCACATCCTTTTCCACTTAACGTATACTTTGGGACCTTAGCTGGCGGTCTGGGCTGTTTCCCTCTCGACTATGAACCTTATCACCCATAGTCTGACTCCCAAGGTAAAGTAGCTGGCATTCGGAGTTTGACTGAATTCGGTAACCCGGTGAGGGCCCCTCGTCCAATCAGTGCTCTACCTCCAGTACTCTATCTCCTTGAGGCTAGCCCTAAAGCTATTTCGGAGAGAACCAGCTATCTCCGTGTTCGATTGGCATTTCACCCCTACCCACACCTCATCCCCGCATTTTTCAACATACGTGGGTTCGGGCCTCCAGTCAGTGTTACCTGACCTTCACCCTGGACATGGGTAGATCACACGGTTTCGGGTCTACGACCGCATACTGCATTCGCCCTGTTCAGACTCGCTTTCGCTGCGGCTCCGTGTCTTCCACTTAACCTTGCATACGATCGTAACTCGCCGGTCCATTCTACAAAAGGTACGCCGTCACCCATTAACGGGCTTCGACTACTTGTAAGCGCACGGTTTCAGGTTCTCTTTCACTCCCCTCCCGGGGTGCTTTTCACCTTTCCCTCACGGTACTGGTTCACTATCGGTCACTAGGGAGTATTTAGCCTTGGGAGATGGTCCTCCCGGATTCCGACGGAATTCCTCGTGTTCCGCCGTACTCAGGATCCACTCCGGAGGAAATTCCTTTTCGACTACAGGGCTCTTACCCGCTATGGCTGATCGTTCCAGATCATTCGTCTAAGGAATTTCTTTGTAACTCCAATGGAGTGTCCTACAACCCCAGAAAGCAAGCTTTCTGGTTTGGGCTGATTCCGTTTCGCTCGCCGCTACTTGGGAAATCGCGTTTGCTTTCTCTTCCTCCGGGTACTGAGATGTTTCAGTTCCCCGGGTCTGCCTCCTGTGCCCTATGTATTCAGACACAAGTCCTGTTCCATTACGAACAGTGGGTTTCCCCATTCGGAAATTCTCGGATCGTAGTTTACTTACAACTCCCCGAGACATATCGGTGTTAGTCCCGTCCTTCATCGGCTCCTAGTGCCAAGGCATCCACCGTGCGCCCTTATTCACTTAACTAGCGTTACTGTGAATAAGCGTACGAATTTAAATTCGCCTTCGCTTTATTTCAAAAAATTGATGTCGTTGTTACTCTTATTTAGTTTTCAAGGTACAAATAGAGAGTTTTCACTCTCTCAAAACTGAACCAAACAACCGAGTATGTTTCCGTAATATATCCTTAGAAAGGAGGTGATCCAGCCGCACCTTCCGATACGGCTACCTTGTTACGACTTCACCCCAATCATTGGTCCCACCTTCGGCGGCTGGCTCCAAAAAGGTTACCTCACCGACTTCGGGTGTTACCAACTCTCGTGGTGTGACGGGCGGTGTGTACAAGGCCCGGGAACGTATTCACCGCGGCATGCTGATCCGCGATTACTAGCGATTCCGGCTTCATGCAGGCGAGTTGCAGCCTGCAATCCGAACTGAGAATGGTTTTATGGGATTTGCTTGACCTTGCGGTTTCGCTGCCCTTTGTTCCATCCATTGTAGCACGTGTGTAGCCCAGGTCATAAGGGGCATGATGATTTGACGTCATCCCCACCTTCCTCCGGTTTGTCACCGGCAGTCAGATTAGAGTGCCCAACTAAATGCTGGCAACTAATCTCAAGGGTTGCGCTCGTTGCGGGACTTAACCCAACATCTCACGACACGAGCTGACGACAACCATGCACCACCTGTCACTCTGTCCCCGAAGGGAACTCGGTATCTCTACCGATAGCAGAGGATGTCAAGACCTGGTAAGGTTCTTCGCGTTGCTTCGAATTAAACCACATGCTCCACCGCTTGTGCGGGCCCCCGTCAATTCTTTTGAGTTTCAGCCTTGCGGCCGTACTCCCCAGGCGGAGTGCTTAATGCGTTAACTTCAGCACTAAGGGGCGGAAACCCCCTAACACCTAGCACTCATCGTTTACGGCGTGGACTACCAGGGTATCTAATCCTGTTCGCTCCCCACGCTTTCGCACCTCAGCGTCAGTTACAGACCAGAGAGTCGCCTTCGCCACTGGTGTTCCTCCACATCTCTACGCATTTCACCGCTACACGTGGAATTCCACTCTCCTCTTCTGTACTCAAGTCCTCCAGTTTCCAATGACCCTCCACGGTTAAGCCGTGGGCTTTCACATCAGACTTAAAAGACCGCCTGCGCGCGCTTTACGCCCAATAATTCCGGACAACGCTTGCCCCCTACGTATTACCGCGGCTGCTGGCACGTAGTTAGCCGGGGCTTTCTGGTTAGGTACCGTCAAGGTGCCGCCCTATTTGAACGGCACTTGTTCTTCCCTAATAACAGAGTTTTACGATCCGAAAACCTTCATCACTCACGCGGCGTTGCACCGTCAGACTTTCGTCCATTGCGGATGATTCCCTACTGCTGCCTCCCGTAGGAGTCTGGGCCGTGTCTCAGTCCCAGTGTGGCCGATCACCCTCTCAGGTCGGCTACGCATCGTCGCCTTGGTGAGCCATTATCTCACCAACTAGCTAATGCGCCGCGGGCCCATCTGTAAATGACAGCATAAATGCCGCCTTTCAACTTCCACTCATGAGAGCAAAAGTATTATCCGGTATTAGCTCGCGTTTCCGCGAGTTATCCCAGTCTTACAGGTAGGTTGCCCACGTGTTACTCACCCGTCCGCCGCTCGTTCCACAAGCGCACACCCCGAAGGGTGATTGCTTGCTTCCCGCGCTCGACTTGCATGTATTAGGCACGCCGCCAGCGTTCGTCCTGAGCCAAGATCAAACTCTCCAAAAAAGTTTGAAATAAGATTAACACCAATCAATCTTATATACTTAGCTTTTCTCAGAAGCGTTAACTTCTGATTTATTTAAAGAAAAACAGGTTATGTTCTTCTTGACATACTGGTTGTTTTGTTCAGTTTTCAAAGAGCGAAAAAATATTGGTGGAGCCTAGCGGGATCGAACCGCTGACCTCCTGCGTGCAAGGCAGGCGCTCTCCCAGCTGAGCTAAGGCCCCTTAACTAAATGGTCGGGAAGACAGGATTCGAACCTGCGACCCCATGGTCCCAAACCATGTGCTCTACCAAGCTGAGCTACTTCCCGTAAAATGGCGCGCCCGAGAGGAGTCGAACCCCTAACCTCTTGATCCGTAGTCAAGCGCTCTATCCAATTGAGCTACGGGCGCGAATGGTGCCGAGGGCCGGACTCGAACCGGCACGGTAGAAACCTACCGCAGGATTTTAAGTCCTGTGCGTCTGCCAATTCCGCCACCCCGGCGTGGCTTGGAGCGGAAGACGGGATTCGAACCCGCGACCCCCACCTTGGCAAGGTGGTGTTCTACCACTGAACTACTTCCGCCTGGCATTGAAAATAAATGGTGCGGGTGAAGGGACTTGAACCCCCACGTCCGAAGACACTAGATCCTAAGTCTAGCGCGTCTGCCAATTCCGCCACACCCGCAAATGGTGAGCCATGGAGGATTCGAACCTCCGACCCTCTGATTAAAAGTCAGATGCTCTACCGACTGAGCTAATGGCTCGTACTAAAATGCACCATTTAAATATTATTAAATTAAGAAATGGTGCCGGCCAGAGGACTTGAACCCCCAACCTACTGATTACAAGTCAGTTGCTCTACCAATTGAGCTAGGCCGGCAATGGTGGAGGATGCAGGGCTCGAACCTGCGACCCCCTGCTTGTAAGGCAGGTGCTCTCCCAGCTGAGCTAATCCTCCAATATATGCTTGTCATTCTAAAATTAATATATATGCCTGGCGGCGTCCTACTCTTGCAGGGACAACGTCCCAACTACCATCGGCGCTGGAGAGCTTAACTTCTGTGTTCGGCATGGGAACAGGTGTGACCTCTCCGCTCTTGCTACCAGACATTCCTCAAAACAAGGACAAGATATATTATATGCATTTTTAAATAAAAATGCAAGGGTTTTTTTGATTTATACCCTAAAAACTAAATAAGAGTTAAAACAACGGACATCGTAAAGAAGTTAGTTAAGTCCTCGATCGATTAGTATTCGTCAGCTGCACATGTCACCATGCTTCCACCTCGAACCTATCAACCTCATCGTCTCTGAGGGATCTTACTCACTCGAAGTGATGGGAAGTCTCATCTTGAGGGGGGCTTCATGCTTAGATGCTTTCAGCACTTATCCTTGCCACACGTAGCTACCCAGCCATGCTCCTGGCGGAACAACTGGTACACCAGCGGTGTGTCCATCCCGGTCCTCTCGTACTAAGGACAGCTCCTCTCAAACTTCCAACGCCCACGACGGATAGGGACCGAACTGTCTCACGACGTTCTGAACCCAGCTCGCGTACCGCTTTAATGGGCGAACAGCCCAACCCTTGGGACCGACTACAGCCCCAGGATGCGATGAGCCGACATCGAGGTGCCAAACCTCCCCGTCGATGTGAACTCTTGGGGGAGATAAGCCTGTTATCCCCGGGGTAGCTTTTATCCGTTGAGCGATGGCCCTTCCATGCGGAACCACCGGATCACTAAGCCCGACTTTCGTCCCTGCTCGACTTGTAGGTCTCGCAGTCAAGCTCCCTTCTGCCTTTGCACTCTGCGAATGATTTCCAACCATTCTGAGGGAACCTTTGGGCGCCTCCGTTACCTTTTGGGAGGCGACCGCCCCAGTCAAACTGCCCGCCTGAAACTGTCTCCGAACCGGTTCACGGTCCTGGGTTAGAAAGTTCATACAGCCAGGGTGGTATCCCACGGGTGCCTCCACGTAAGCTAGCGCTCACGCTTCTCAGGCTCCCACCTATCCTGTACAAGCTGCACAAACATTCAATATCAGGCTACAGTAAAGCTCCACGGGGTCTTTCCGTCCTGTCGCGGGTAATGTGCATCTTCACACATCGTATAATTTCACCGGGTCTCTCGTTGAGACAGTGCCCAAGTCGTTGCACCTTTCGTGCGGGTCGGAACTTACCCGACAAGGAATTTCGCTACCTTAGGACCGTTATAGTTACGGCCGCCGTTTACTGGGGCTTCGGTTCTACGCTTCGCACGTAAGTGCTAACGCTTCCCCTTAACCTTCCAGCACCGGGCAGGTGTCAGCCCCTATACTTCGCCTTTCGGCTTCGCAGAGACCTGTGTTTTTGCTAAACAGTCGCTTGGGCCTATTCACTGCGGCTCACTCACAAGTGAGCACCCCTTCTCCCGAAGTTACGGGGTCATTTTGCCGAGTTCCTTAACGAGAGTTCTCCCGCTCACCTTAGGATTCTCTCCTCGCCTACCTGTGTCGGTTTGCGGTACGGGCACCTATGATCTAACTAGAGGCTTTTCTTGGCAGTGTGAAATCAGGAACTTCGGTACTAAATTTCCCTCCCCATCACAGCTTGAAATTGTTGGACGGATTTGCCTATCCAACTTTCTCACTGCTTGGGCGCACACATCCATCGGTGCGCATTCCTTATCCTACTGCGTCCCCCCATCGTTCAAACAATCATGAGGTGGTACAGGAATATCTGCCTGTTGTCCATCGCCTACGCCTTTCGGCCTCGGCTTAGGTCCCGACTAACCCTGAGAGGACGAGCCTTCCTCAGGAAACCTTAGGCATTCGGTGAAAGAGATTCTCACTCTTTTTTCGCTACTCATACCGGCATTCTCACTTCCAGGCGCTCCACCAGTCCTCACGGTCTGACTTCACGGCACCTGGAACGCTCTCCTACCATTGTTCAAAGAACAATCCGCAGCTTCGGTGATACGTTTAGCCCCGGTACATTTTCGGCGCAGAGTCACTCGACCAGTGAGCTATTACGCACTCTTTAAATGATGGCTGCTTCTAAGCCAACATCCTGGTTGTCTGGGCAACTCCACATCCTTTTCCACTTAACGTATACTTTGGGACCTTAGCTGGCGGTCTGGGCTGTTTCCCTCTCGACTATGAACCTTATCACCCATAGTCTGACTCCCAAGGTAAAGTAGCTGGCATTCGGAGTTTGACTGAATTCGGTAACCCGGTGAGGGCCCCTCGTCCAATCAGTGCTCTACCTCCAGTACTCTATCTCCTTGAGGCTAGCCCTAAAGCTATTTCGGAGAGAACCAGCTATCTCCGTGTTCGATTGGCATTTCACCCCTACCCACACCTCATCCCCGCATTTTTCAACATACGTGGGTTCGGGCCTCCAGTCAGTGTTACCTGACCTTCACCCTGGACATGGGTAGATCACACGGTTTCGGGTCTACGACCGCATACTGCATTCGCCCTGTTCAGACTCGCTTTCGCTGCGGCTCCGTGTCTTCCACTTAACCTTGCATACGATCGTAACTCGCCGGTCCATTCTACAAAAGGTACGCCGTCACCCATTAACGGGCTTCGACTACTTGTAAGCGCACGGTTTCAGGTTCTCTTTCACTCCCCTCCCGGGGTGCTTTTCACCTTTCCCTCACGGTACTGGTTCACTATCGGTCACTAGGGAGTATTTAGCCTTGGGAGATGGTCCTCCCGGATTCCGACGGAATTCCTCGTGTTCCGCCGTACTCAGGATCCACTCCGGAGGAAATTCCTTTTCGACTACAGGGCTCTTACCCGCTATGGCTGATCGTTCCAGATCATTCGTCTAAGGAATTTCTTTGTAACTCCAATGGAGTGTCCTACAACCCCAGAAAGCAAGCTTTCTGGTTTGGGCTGATTCCGTTTCGCTCGCCGCTACTTGGGAAATCGCGTTTGCTTTCTCTTCCTCCGGGTACTGAGATGTTTCAGTTCCCCGGGTCTGCCTCCTGTGCCCTATGTATTCAGACACAAGTCCTGTTCCATTACGAACAGTGGGTTTCCCCATTCGGAAATTCTCGGATCGTAGTTTACTTACAACTCCCCGAGACATATCGGTGTTAGTCCCGTCCTTCATCGGCTCCTAGTGCCAAGGCATCCACCGTGCGCCCTTATTCACTTAACTAGCGTTACTGTGAATAAGCGTACGAATTTAAATTCGCCTTCGCTTTATTTCAAAAAATTGATGTCGTTGTTACTCTTATTTAGTTTTCAAGGTACAAATAGAGAGTTTTCACTCTCTCAAAACTGAACCAAACAACCGAGTATGTTTCCGTAATATATCCTTAGAAAGGAGGTGATCCAGCCGCACCTTCCGATACGGCTACCTTGTTACGACTTCACCCCAATCATTGGTCCCACCTTCGGCGGCTGGCTCCAAAAAGGTTACCTCACCGACTTCGGGTGTTACCAACTCTCGTGGTGTGACGGGCGGTGTGTACAAGGCCCGGGAACGTATTCACCGCGGCATGCTGATCCGCGATTACTAGCGATTCCGGCTTCATGCAGGCGAGTTGCAGCCTGCAATCCGAACTGAGAATGGTTTTATGGGATTTGCTTGACCTTGCGGTTTCGCTGCCCTTTGTTCCATCCATTGTAGCACGTGTGTAGCCCAGGTCATAAGGGGCATGATGATTTGACGTCATCCCCACCTTCCTCCGGTTTGTCACCGGCAGTCAGATTAGAGTGCCCAACTAAATGCTGGCAACTAATCTCAAGGGTTGCGCTCGTTGCGGGACTTAACCCAACATCTCACGACACGAGCTGACGACAACCATGCACCACCTGTCACTCTGTCCCCGAAGGGAACTCGGTATCTCTACCGATAGCAGAGGATGTCAAGACCTGGTAAGGTTCTTCGCGTTGCTTCGAATTAAACCACATGCTCCACCGCTTGTGCGGGCCCCCGTCAATTCTTTTGAGTTTCAGCCTTGCGGCCGTACTCCCCAGGCGGAGTGCTTAATGCGTTAACTTCAGCACTAAGGGGCGGAAACCCCCTAACACCTAGCACTCATCGTTTACGGCGTGGACTACCAGGGTATCTAATCCTGTTCGCTCCCCACGCTTTCGCACCTCAGCGTCAGTTACAGACCAGAGAGTCGCCTTCGCCACTGGTGTTCCTCCACATCTCTACGCATTTCACCGCTACACGTGGAATTCCACTCTCCTCTTCTGTACTCAAGTCCTCCAGTTTCCAATGACCCTCCACGGTTAAGCCGTGGGCTTTCACATCAGACTTAAAAGACCGCCTGCGCGCGCTTTACGCCCAATAATTCCGGACAACGCTTGCCCCCTACGTATTACCGCGGCTGCTGGCACGTAGTTAGCCGGGGCTTTCTGGTTAGGTACCGTCAAGGTGCCGCCCTATTTGAACGGCACTTGTTCTTCCCTAATAACAGAGTTTTACGATCCGAAAACCTTCATCACTCACGCGGCGTTGCACCGTCAGACTTTCGTCCATTGCGGATGATTCCCTACTGCTGCCTCCCGTAGGAGTCTGGGCCGTGTCTCAGTCCCAGTGTGGCCGATCACCCTCTCAGGTCGGCTACGCATCGTCGCCTTGGTGAGCCATTATCTCACCAACTAGCTAATGCGCCGCGGGCCCATCTGTAAATGACAGCATAAATGCCGCCTTTCAACTTCCACTCATGAGAGCAAAAGTATTATCCGGTATTAGCTCGCGTTTCCGCGAGTTATCCCAGTCTTACAGGTAGGTTGCCCACGTGTTACTCACCCGTCCGCCGCTCGTTCCACAAGCGCACACCCCGAAGGGTGATTGCTTGCTTCCCGCGCTCGACTTGCATGTATTAGGCACGCCGCCAGCGTTCGTCCTGAGCCAAGATCAAACTCTCCAAAAAAGTTTGAAATAAGATTAACACCAATCAATCTTATATACTTAGCTTTTCTCAGAAGCGTTAACTTCTGATTTATTTAAAGAAAAACAGGTTATGTTCTTCTTGACATACTGGTTGTTTTGTTCAGTTTTCAAAGAGCGAAATTTGTTCGTCGCTTTAAAACAGCAACTTTTTAAATATATCATTTCTGCTTATCGAAGTCAATAACTTTTTTTAAAAAGTTTTTTCGATTGCGCCACTTCTTGTTTCGGCGACTTGATTAATATACCACATCGCCTCAAGTGAAGTCAAGTGTTTTTTTGAAAGCAAAATCGTTTGTTGCATTTGTTAAAGCAACGATATTAAATTTACCATGATTCATTATAGAAATCAAGCAGATTTTAAAAAGAAATAACTGGGAATAATGATTCATACTTTTTAGTTAACTATCTTAGGAATCACAGGTTATCCCTACGCCTTTTAAAGCAAGGAATCATATGAAGAATGCAGTCGCTTATCACACCATGTTACGGCCTGCTTTTCCATTCTCCCTCATGAACAAATGAATAAATGAAACTTGTACATAAGGGGGGAGTCCTATATAAAATACCCATATTATTAACGATTTAAACCTAAAATATGGCTAATCCCAAACCAATACAATTATCTTTGCAGTTGCACTCATACTTAACCTTTTTCTCAATACATTTGAAAACTTGGCTAAACGCCCAAACTTTCATGGCGATAAAGCCAAAAATATTTCTTAACCGGAACAAAAGCACATGCGCCTTGATCACCCTAAGGCAAGAGGGAGTTCGACTAAAAGCGCCACATCCGTGGCAACGTCGAACTGACCCACGTCCTGTGGGCTGAAAGCTTGAACTCGGGCATGCGCATTCTTGACTCATGAGAGAGTTTGCAGCTTTTGACCTCAGGCGGGGTAGGCGCTGGTGCTGGCCGAGGCGATTAATGACAAGGAATTGATATGTTGCCAAAACTTTATACTTATCTTTCAAAAAAAATAACCCATCATAAAGATGAGTTATCTTTTCATAGTACTTATTTATTTCGCATTTGTGGGAAGAGCAGAACGTCACGGATGGATGCTGAATTTGTTAGCAGCATAACGAGACGGTCAATACCAATTCCCAATCCACCTGTTGGAGGCATTCCATATTCTAATGCTTCGAGGAAGTCATCATCCATTAAATGCGCTTCATCATTTCCCGCATCTCTTTCTTTCACCTGTGCTTCGAAACGTTGTCTCTGATCAATCGGATCATTTAATTCACTAAATGCATTTGCATGTTCACGGCCAACAATAAATAGTTCGAACCGGTCGGTAAACCGTTCGTCTTCTTTATTTTTCTTTGCTAAAGGAGAGATCTCTACTGGATGTCCATAGATAAATGTAGGTTGTATTAATGTTTCTTCCACCTTTTGTTCAAAGAATTCATTGAGGATATGGCCGAATGTCATAGAATCTGTAATTTCGATACCATGCTCTTTTGCGAGTTCACGGGCTTTTTCATCGCTCATTTTTTCCCAGAAGTCCACACCTGTTTCTTCTTTGACCGCATCTGCGATATGAAGTCTCTTCCATTTTGGCGCAAGATCTATTTCATAATCACCGTAAGCGATTGTTGTTGCTCCTAATACTTCTTTTGCAATATGTGCAATAACATTTTCTGTTAATTCCATAATATCATGATAATCTGCATACGCTTCATATAACTCAATCATCGTAAATTCAGGGTTATGTCTTGTAGAAACTCCTTCATTACGGAAGACTCGTCCAATTTCATAAACCTTTTCCATTCCACCAACAATCAAACGTTTTAGATGCAGCTCAATCGCTATACGCATATATAACGGAATATCCAATGCATTATGATGCGTCAGGAATGGACGAGCGGATGCTCCCCCGGGGATGCCGTGCATCATTGGTGTTTCCACTTCCAAAAAACCCTGACCATTCAGGTACTTCCGCATTTCCTGAATGATTTTACTTCGAAGTATAAATGTATCCTTGCTCTCCATATTTGTAATCAGATCCAGATAACGCTGGCGATAGCGCTGCTCAACGTCTTTCAATCCATGATACTTTTCAGGCAACGGGCGAAGTGATTTCGTCAACAACTGAAATTCCGTTGCTTTTACGGATAGTTCACCAACATTTGTTTTGAACATCACACCAGTAACGCCAACGATGTCCCCCATATCAACCGATTTAAAAATCTCGTATGCTTCTTCACCAATCGCATCTTTACGGACATAGAGTTGAATTTGGCCACTTAAATCCTGCAGATGGGCAAATCCCGCTTTTCCTTTTCCACGTTTAGTCATTACACGGCCTGCAATGGTAACCGGTGATTCCCCTTCTTTTTCTTTCAGCTCTTCTTTTGAAAATTTATCGTATAACTCCACCAATTCTGTTGCCGTATGGGTCCGGGTAAATTTTCCACCGAATGGGTCCAGCCCCTGCTCACGATACGTATTTAATTTATCCCGGCGTACGTGCATTTGCTCATTTAATTCTTCCGACATCATTAATCACTCCAGTCATAGTTATATGTAAGTGTAGTATATAGAAAAAAATCATTTCTTTCACGTTTCTTTCCTTTTGGCGATAGTAAAACGTATAAAAACCTGCCAGCATCCTGCCGGCAGATTTCCATACATTTAAAACTCTTACGAAACGCGCATTGCTGCTTCCAATTCATTGGCATACGTATACAAAATCTCTACTAATTGCTCGCGAGTTTCTGCGTGATTGATCTGTTTCCTTACTCCGCCGTTTCCTTTTAGACCCTTTAAATACCACGCTGCATGTTTTCGCATTTCCATGATGGCCACTTTTTCACCTTTAATCTGAATTAAACGCTCCATGTGAAGCATACATACCTCTATTTTATCATTTGGTGATGGACTTTCAATCAACTCTCCCGTTTCCAAGTATTTAACGGTTTGATATATAATCCACGGATTCCCCAGTGCTGCACGTCCAATCATTACAGCATCCACACCCGTTTCGTCCAGGCGTTTTTTAGCAACTTGCGGACTGTCGATATCTCCATTCCCGATAACAGGAATATTTACGGCGTCTTTCACCTGTTTAATAATATCCCAATCTGCATATCCCTCATACATCTGCTTTCTCGTTCTGCCATGGATACCTATTGCCTCTGCACCGGCAGCCTCAATTGCTTTTGCATTATCAACTGCGTAAATGTGATTTTCATCCCATCCTGTGCGCATCTTGACCGTAACAGGCTTCTCCACATTCTCCACTACCGCCTTCACCATCCGGTAGATTTTATCCGGGTCAAGCAGCCAGCGTGCACCTGCTTCAACTTTTGTAACCTTTGGTGCCGGGCATCCCATATTGATATCGATAATTTCCGCATTGCTATTCTGGTCCACATACTGTGCAGCCTCAACAAGTGATTCTCTTTCCCCGCCAAAAATCTGCAGGCTCATCGGCATTTCTTCTTCATCAATATAAAGCATTTTCATTGATTTCTTGTTTTTATTGACAATTCCTTTGTCACTGACCATCTCAGCAGTAATCAGTCCTGCTCCGAATTCTTTGACTGTCAGTCGGAATGCATAGTTACTGACGCCGGCCATTGGCGCTAAAGCAACACGATTCGGGATTGTAATATCGCCAATTTTATACATGAGTGCTTCCTCCTTCTCTTTCATTTTCCTGAACTTCTGCCAGGGTCAAATCTTCCTTCTTTATCGTTAAAGCTGCTGCAATCTTCTCCAATAATTCATCGGTTAATTTTCTGGTGCCTCGTTCTGCACCACCAATTACCGAAACGGAAACATTCAATGTATCTGCAAATTCCGTTTGTGTATAACCCTTTAACTTACGAAAACCTTTTATCCTTCTGCCGACTCGCTGTTGGTCCATTTCTTTACATCCTTTATGTCTGTTTCTGGAAGTCTATCTATAAAATCCACGATGCGCTTATCCCGTCCCGGTATCATTACGCGTGGTGCAATTTCGTATAATGGAATAAGCACAAATGCGCGTTCATGCATTCTTGGGTGTGGTATCATTAATCTTTCCATTTTACTATTTTCTTGATTATACAGCAAAATGTCAAGGTCTATCGTTCTTGGACCCCATCTGATTTCCCTTCTTCTCCCCAAATCCTGCTCGATTTGTTGGCAGCTGTCCAATAACTCCAGGGAAGAAACTGAGGTATCTACTTCAATGACCATATTTAAAAAGTCGGCCTGATCTGTAAAACCAACTGGAGCTGTTTCATAAATGGATGATTTTTTCACCACAGTAACAGTAGAAAGGTTGTTCAATAATTCCAACGCCTGATTCAGATGTGCCTCTCTTGGCTCAATATTTGTTCCTAATGCCAGGTATGCTTTATTCATTTCGATTTCTCCCTATATATTTCAACAGCTACCGATTCATAATGGCCCGGAATTGGAGGATCCGGCTTTATCACCTTTACATTGCAGGCAATTAAAAGCTCAAAGTCTGCCAACAACCTGGCTGCAATAGTTTCAGCAACTGCTTCAATCAGATTTTTTGCTTTTCCCTCTACAATCTCTTTTACAAGCTCATAGACCTGTCCATAATCAATCGAATCATTCATATCATCTGATTGTCCAGATTTTTTTACATCGAGGAAAAGTTCTATATCTACATTAAATCGTTGACCGAGTTTATTCTCTTCTGGAAACAACCCGTGGTATCCATAAAACCCCATGTTATTCAACAGAATTTTATCCATTTTCATTTCCACCTTCCACACGTAGCATGGCATCTGTCATTTTTGCAAGTTCTGCATTTGCTTTCACATTATGAACGCGAACGATTTGGGCGCCTTTAACAATTCCCAGGCAAGTGGTAGCTCCAGTGCCATTATCCCGTTCTTCTGCCGGGAGATCCAGCACTTCCCCGATAAACCGTTTGCGGGATGCGGCAAGCAAGAAAGGATAGCCTAAACCCACTAATTGTTCCAATTTATTCATGACTACCATATTATCTTTTGCTGTTTTAGCAAAACCAACACCTGGATCCAAAATAATATTTTCTTTTTTCACTCCAGCTTTCAGAGCAATATTAATACTTTCGTTTAAATCATTCTTTATATCATCGATTAAGGAAGTGTAATTCATATCTGTGCGGTTATGCATTAAAATAATCGGGACATCGTATTCTGCTGCGACTTTTGCAATTCCTGTGTCTTTCTTCGCTCCCCAGATATCGTTGATAATATCAGCACCGGCCCTTACTGCCTGTCTTGCTGTTTCCGATTTGAATGTATCAATAGAAATGGGCACATTTATATGTTTCTTTACTGCCTTAATCATCGGAACAACTCGTTCTATCTCTTCCTGCTCTGAGACAGGTTTATGACCAGGACGTGTTGATTCCCCGCCGATGTCGATTATATCAGCTCCTTGTTCTACCATTTCCAGTGCCCGCTTTACGGCCGCTTCAGTCGTTGTATATTTCCCCCCGTCTGAAAAAGAATCCGGGGTCACGTTTAAGATTCCCATAATATATGTACGTTCCAATAAATTGAATGATTTTGTCGGTGTTTTTAAGAACATTTAATTGAACAACTCGCTTTCTGATATGTATACATTATTTAATAACTAGCTTATCACAATTTAAAAAACTTGGCTTCACGTGAAGCTGTCGTTCTGCCTTGGTGTGGAACTGCTCGACATAACAGCTGGACAGCTCGTTTTATTACTGACTGATGCAGTTCTTTCGGCCAAGTATGAGGGCTTAAACATTTTACCAGTTCCCTTTTTAAAATAGAAAAAGGCAGACATCTTGTGTTACCGATGCCTGCCTTATTATAACTTCTTTTCAATTATTCATTATCAAATTGATATAGCGGTGTTGATAAATAACGTTCCCCGTTATCAGGTAGAATAGCCAGGACTTTTTTGCCTGCGCCTAATTGTTTCGCAACCTTTTTCGCTGCAGAAACTGCTGCTCCGGAAGATACTCCACCCAGAATCCCGTTTGTTGTTGCAACTTCACGAGCGGCAGCGTACGCTTCATCATTTGATACTCGAACTACTTCATCATAAAGTTCGGTATCTAAAACTTTTGGAACGAAACCTGCACCAATTCCCTGAATCTTATGCGGCCCAGGGGTTCCGCCTGATAACACATCGGAATCCTCCGGTTCTACAGCGTAAAGTTTTACTCCGTCAAAGTTATCTTTCAAAACTTTACCTGCACCAGTGATTGTTCCACCTGTCCCGATTCCAGAAATAAATGCGTCCAGTCCATCACTCATTTGTTCAACAATTTCTTTCCCTGTTGTACGGGCATGGACTTCCGGATTTGCTTCATTGTTAAATTGCTGTGGCATGAAATAACCGTTTTCTTTTTGTAATTCCTCCGCTTTGGCAATTGCACCTTTCATCGCTTCTGCGCCTGGTGTCAACACCAGCTCTGCACCATATGCACGAAGCAGGTTGCGGCGTTCTTTACTCATTGTATCAGGCATTACCAAGACAGTTTTATACCCTTTTGCT
The DNA here is from genome assembly GCF_055380755.1 of Virgibacillus ainsalahensis. Taxonomy (NCBI): domain Bacteria; kingdom Bacillati; phylum Bacillota; class Bacilli; order Caryophanales; family Bacillaceae; genus Virgibacillus; species Virgibacillus ainsalahensis. The sequence continues at coordinate 3,434,569 of NZ_AP043943.1, forward strand.
GTAGCAACCATCGCTAGCCCAATACCAGTATTCCCGCTTGTTGGTTCAATGATCGTGTCGCCTTCTTTTAGGGAGCCATCCTTTTCCGCTGCTTCGATCATTGCTAAAGCGATACGGTCTTTTACTGAACTGCCGGGGTTCATAAACTCTAATTTTAAATAAATATCTGCACTATTTTCATCTGTAGATCCATTTAATTTTACAATTGGAGTTTCCCCAATCAAACCTGCAATATTATTAGCAACTCTCATAAAATTTCCTCCCAATTCCTAGTTATTTGATATGATTTATTACTAATGTACTGCTTTCTCCTAAAAATGTCAACTAAAATCCTAGAAAAAAGGTAGTGATATTTCGACATTCATTTATTCTTCAAAAATCCATTCGATATCTAACTCTTCCCATAATGGACTTGCTGTAAGTGACTGATCCATTTCATTCAGTGCCAGCTCGCTTTGGACGTATGGCTTTATCTCATCATAGGTGAATTCAATTTCCGGTAGTTTGCGGTGAACATAGAGAATAGCCGCACCACCGGAATCTGCTCTAAATGGCTCACTATAGGAATGTTCCTCCATATCATTTGCTATTTCTTCATAGCCTCCGGGAAAAAATTGGCTGTCTCTATTAATGAAACCAAGATATCCCCCATCCTGTTGTGTTTCTTCATCAATAGAATATTCCTGTGCCAGCAGTTCAAAGGTTGCTCCGTCATTTAGTTCATCCCACACCTTTTCAGCTGTATCCATGTTATCTACAATAATATGGGAGAGCTGCATCGATGATGAAAAATTGTATTGGTTGCCATATTCGTCATAATAGTTTTGCACTTCTTCTTCCGGAATAGACTCCTCCTCCGTCAAAAGCTGTTCCAACTGATAACGGTAGCGAATATCCTCACGCCAGCCTTCTTCCTTTTCAGCAAAGGTTTCTTCTGACATGGGTCCCTGCATCGATGTTAGCAACGCTACTTCCCTGTTAATAACCTTTTCACTAACTTCTATATTTTTTTCTTCTGCCAACTGCTTTACAACCGACCGGTCAATCATTGTTTTTAATCGACTTTCACCATGTGTACTACGTAAAGACTGCACCCAATCTGTATAGGAAATCTCTTCTCCATCAATGGTAGCTACTGGTTCTCTTGTATTAATATTTCCTCCGCCATCTCCATTACCAGTGGATTCATTGTTCCAGAGAAACAATGTGGCAATATTCGTGATGGCAAGCACCACGATTACGCCAAGCGTTAACTTTTTCGACATGGATGACTTCCTTCCCCCTGTGTAAGTGTTCTATTGCTTTAAGGCTTCAAGTTCCTTTTCTGTAAAATGGTAAGTCTCATTGCAAAAATGGCAGCTTGCTTCTGCCCCGTGGTCTTCATCAATCATGTCCTGGACTTCCTCTGTTCCCAATCCGGAAATTGCCTGTGCAATCCGTTCTTTTGAGCATTTACAACGGAATTCCAATGGCATTTTCTCGTGTATTTTTACCTCTTCTTCTCCAAACAGACGATGCAAAATCTCTTCCGGTGATTTTCCTTCACGAATCAGGGAAGAAATCGGAGGAAATGATTGAATTTGTTCTTCCAGTTGTGTAATGACTTCTTCATCTACCCCTGGCATTACTTGAACAATAAATCCGCCTGCAGAAAGAATCGTATGATCAGGATTAACCAGGACGCCTGCACCTACAGCAGAAGGGATCTGCTCAGAGTTAGCAAAATAATAGGTGAAATCCTCACTAATTTCCCCTGAAACAATCGGAACCTCTCCCGTAAAATAATCTTTTAACCCCAAATCCTTTGTCACACTAATACTTCCTTGGGTACCAACAGCACGGGCAACATCCAATTTACCTTTTTCATTTAAGTCGAAATCAACATGCGCGTTGCCTACATAGCCTCGGACGTGGCCATTTGCGTTCCCATCTGTAATGATCGCACCCATCGGACCGTTTCCCTGTACCTTTACTGTGATGGTATCATCACCTTTATGCATTGCACCCATCATTGCTGTAATGGTAAGTGTCCGTCCTAAAGCAGCTGATGCAGTCGCCCAGGTGTCCTGTCTTCTCCGGGCTTCTTCTACTGTTTGTGTTGTTGATGCTGCATACGCCCGGACCAAACCTTTATATGTTGTGGCTTTGATTAAATAATCTTCCATGATAACAACTCCTTTGATGATGTAAAAATATATCTCACGTATTACTTTGGTAAATGATGTACAACCCTTTTAGTGTTAAAAAAGAATCGACATAATCAATGGTTTCTGATTCATCGGCGATTAACGTAGAATGCCCCCCTGTTGCAATAACTTTAGGGGATTTATCCATCTGTCCTTTTATACGGTTTACAATACTGTCAACCTGTCCGACATAGCCGTAAAAAACACCGGATTGCATGGCCTCTACCGTGGACGCCCCAAGCACATTTTCCGGTGCCTGAATTTCAATTTTGGGAAGCTTTGATGCTTTACTGTAGAGGGCCTCCATCGATATATTAATCCCAGGGGCGATGATTCCTCCATAGTATTCTTCACTTTCGTTAATATAACAAAACGTTGTGGCTGTACCAAAATCAATGATAATAAGCGGAGCACCATATTCCTTAATGCCTGCTACCGCATTGACAATCCGGTCTGCCCCAATTTCTCCAGGGTTAGGATAGGCCATTTTCAAAGATGATTGTACATTTTCTTTTCCAATGATTAATGGATCCAGGTGAAAATAATTTTTAGCCATTTTTTCCAATGCAAACATAATTGGTGGAACCACCGAGGAGATTATCACCCCGTGTATATCTGAAAACGTAATTCCTTTATAATCAAACAGTGAATGGATCAGCATCCCGAATTCATCTTCCGTTTTATACCGGTCTGTCTTGATCCGCCATTGATGTTTCAATATATCCTGTTCAAATACACCAAGTACTGTATTCGTATTCCCAACATCAAGTACAAACAACATTTGCTTACCATACCTTCCTCTGTTAGCAGCAGCTTCTTTTTTATTATAGTCTCTTTTCGTGAATTTTGTTGCTCTTTAGCTTATATAAAAGCCTGACTGATTGAAGTAGTTTTTCTTTTTTTAATATACCATACTTTGATTTGTATTAGAATTTAGATGAACCAACAGGGAAAACGTTAAATAACCTGGCTTGAGGAAGATGTTTCACACTTTTTCCTATCAAAAGAAAAGCAGCTTACCTTTCCTAGGCAGCTGCTTGCATATTATTCTTTTTTATCATCATCAGCAGAAGGCTTATTGTCTGTAGTGATTTGTTTCTTTTTTTCTTCCTCAGACATTGTTGGTTCTTTTGGCTCTTCTGGTTTTTCCTCTTGGGATGATTCTTCTGTATTCCGTTCTTTTTCTTCCGCTTCTTTTGATTGGATGTTTACTCTTACATCTTCATTTGATTCATCATCTTCTTCCGGTTCAGGAAGTATACCATGATCAAATAATGATCGGATTTGTTTAGCATCCAATGTTTCGACCTCAAGAAGGGTTTTTGCTACAAGCTCAAGCTTATCTTTGTTCTCGGTTAGAATTGTTTTCGCCCGGTCGTAACAATAATTAATAAAGTTTTGCATCTCTTGATCAATATCATGTGCGATTTGATCACTGTAGTTCTGGTCATTTCCAATATCCCGGCCAAGGAAGACGTCATTACCGCCACCGCTGGTAAATTGAAGCGGACCAATCTTATCACTCATACCAAATTCAGTAATCATTTTACGGGCAATTGATGTTGCACGCTGGAAGTCATTCGCAGCGCCTGTACTTACTTCCCCGAACATGATTTCTTCCGCCACACGTCCACCGAGCAGTCCAGTGATCTTATCAAACAACTCCGGTTTTGTCATAAAGTAACGATCTTCTCTCGGTAGCATGACAGCATAACCGCCTGCCTGACCACGAGGGACAATGGTAACCTTATGCACCATGTCTGCATCATCAAGTACCATCCCGATAATGGTATGTCCACTTTCATGGTGTGCTACAATATCCCGTTCTTTTTTCGAAATGACCCTGCTTTTCTTAGCAGGTCCTGCAATCACACGATCAATCGCTTCATCAACATCAATCATGCTGATTTTCTTACGATCAGCCCTGGCCGCGACGAGAGCTGCTTCATTTAACAGGTTTTCCAAATCCGCACCGGAAAATCCTGGTGTACGCATTGCAATGGTTTTAAAATCAACTGTCTCATCCATTGGCTTGTTTCTGGCATGAACTTTTAACACATCTCGACGTCCGTTTACGTCAGGACGATCTACCATGATTTGACGGTCAAAACGTCCCGGACGGAGTAATGCAGGGTCAAGAATATCCGCACGGTTTGTTGCAGCGATAAGAATGATACCTTCGTTTGCACCAAAACCATCCATTTCAACAAGTAGCTGGTTTAACGTTTGTTCACGCTCATCATGTCCACCGCCAAGGCCTGCACCACGCTGCCGGCCAACTGCATCGATTTCATCGATGAAAATGATACATGGTGAGTTTTTCTTCGCGTTTTCAAATAGGTCACGTACACGGGAAGCACCAACACCAACAAACATCTCCACAAAGTCTGAACCACTGATAGAGAAGAATGGTGTGCCAGCTTCACCTGCAACGGCACGTGCAAGCAAGGTCTTACCTGTACCAGGAGGACCCACAAGAAGTACCCCTTTAGGAATACGTGCACCTACTGCTGCGAATTTACGTGGGTCTTTCAGAAATTCAACAACTTCAACAAGTTCTTGTTTTTCTTCATCTGCACCCGCAACATCTTTAAAGCGGACTTTTTTCTTATCTTCTGTATACATTTTCGCCTTACTTTTACCAAAGTTCATGACACGGCCACCGCCGCCACCGCCACCTTGGGCACGACTAAGTATAAAGAAGAAGATTAAACCTATAATTAGAAACGGAAGCATCATGGTTAAAAAGCTCATAAATGCACTTGGCTGTTCCTCTTGCTCTATGTTAAGCACACTTTGCTCCGTAGCCTGTTCTGTGATGGACGCAATAATTTCTGTATTATCCGGTACCTGTGCAGTAAACTGCTGGCCACCATCGACTAGCGTTCCTGTAAAACGGATAACATTATTTACTGGCTGGTAAGTCATCTCTTCGATCTCACCATTATTTAAAGCATCGTAAAATTCCTGTACGTTGAATTGTTGTGTCTCTTCATTTTGTCCTTGAAATACTCCAATAATCCCTATGATTATTAAAAATATAAGTATCCAAAAAAACACATTCCGAAATATCCGGCTCATTGCCTACCTCCTCCCAAGCGGGGAAAAACTATATAACATCGTACCATATGAAAAAGTTATTATACAACTAATTTAACCTTATTTAACCAATTACTTTTTTGGGGTTTTCGATTGTTGTTTTACATGGGATCCACAACGTGAAATATACTCGCTTTCCACGGACGAATCATCACTATTTTATTCTGCCCCATATACTTCAGGTTTTAATACTCCGATATATGACAGGTTACGATATTTCTCATCGTAATCGAGACCATACCCTACCACAAATTCATCAGGAACTTCAAACCCAATCAGGTCTGCTTCTATAGCCGCTGATCTTCCAGATGGTTTATTAAGTAATGTCACAATCTTGATCGAGTTTGCCTTACGGTATTTAAATAAATCAACCAGATAGCTTAATGTCAAGCCACTGTCAATAATATCCTCGATTATTAACAAATCACGGCCTTCCACCTTTGTATTAAGATCCTTTTCGATTTTCACTTCTCCTGAAGATCGTGTGCCGCTGCCATAGCTAGATACATCCATGAAGTCCATTTCCAAATGTATTTCAGTACGGCGCAGGATGTCTGACATAAATGGCATTGCCCCTTTCAGGACACCGATAGCTAATGGGAATTTCCCATCATACTCTTCAGCAAGCTGCCTGCCAAGCTCCTTACATTTTTCATTTATTTCTTCTTCAGATATTAATATTTCCTTAATATCATTATGCATGTTTGTCCTCCTACACGTCTCTATTTTCATAATATATTTGAATAGTGGAGCTTCCCTGTGTCTGACTTAAAGGTTGTCCCTTTTTCAACCCAATCAGCCAGAGAATCTCTCCATTACTATCGGTTAAAACCGGCCATTTATCTCTTTCTGCTTTTGGAATCTTTTCGTCGATGAAAATGTCTTTTATCTTTTTACTGCCGTCTAAGCCTTTCCAGCGCATTCGATCTCCTGGTTTCCGATTTCGAATATGTAATGGTAATGCAACCTGCCCTAAATTACAAACATAGCTATGCCGGCTTTCCTTGTCATCATACTCCATATAACGGGCCATAACCACTGATCCATCCGGCAAGTCAATACGTCCCGGAATTTTCAGTGTTTCATGAAAGGTATGGTCAAGGGGATGCTTGAGAAAGTAGAACTTCAGCTTCTCATAAGACTTCTCCAACTTTAAATCGAAAGGGAAATCGATTTTGATATTTCCTTTATCACCATTTAGCAGCGTGAAAAATTGTTCTTCATGAACATAGGATAAATCCTTAGGTATTTTATCATACAGATAATTTAATATTAGATGAAAGACACGTCTTTGTAAAGCACGAGGTTGTCTATGAAAAGCATTGATTTCCAGTGTTGCTGATTTGCTTCCTCCACCTGCAAAATTAACGGTATTTGCGAAGACTTTCTCTGCTTCAGCCCGCAAGAAATGCTCATCTTCATGAAGTGATTCACTCAAATGCTGTACTGTTGTATGTATATTGCTATTTTTTTCTTTTAGTCGTGGTAATATGTTAATCCTGTAAAAATTCCTTGTATATGTTGTTTCATTGTTTGAAGGATCGATTCTGGGAGTGATGTGATGTTTAGTGCAATAAGCCTCAATTTCCTCTTTTGTGACAGGCAGGAAAGGACGAATGATTGATCCTGTTGCGAAAGGGCGTCTCACAGGTATGCCTGAAAAAGAGCTTGAGGTTGCAGTGCGCGCAAGTCCCATCAGCATCGTTTCCACCTGATCGTCCCCATGATGCCCCAGTGCCAGATAACTCGCTTCAAATCTTTCCATTTGTTCGGCAAAAAACTGATAGCGTAATTCACGCGCTGCAATTTGTGTCCCAACCTGCTTGTTCTTCTTGTAAGCAGGTACATCTAGTGACGCTCCGATGAATTGAACATCCCATCTGTCACACATTCGCTTCACAAACTTGAGATCTGCCTTTGACTCTTCTTTCCTAAGTTGATGATCCACTGAAACCGCTACAAGCTTTAACTGCAACAAGTCCCGGATGGAAACAAGATAATGAAGAAGTGCCATGGAATCCGGGCCTCCGGAAACACCGACAAGTACCGTTGCATTCTCTGTCAATAATTGATGTCTTTTTATAAATTCCGTAACAGAATGTTTCATTACATGCCATCTCCATGATTAGAAATTACATTTACTCTCTATTAGTATACCTTTTTCAACTATAAAAGTAGAGAAAAAAGATAGTAAATCAATGCCAATACTGCAATCCCACCTGTTTCCATAAAGAAAGGGGCCTGGTTTCCCTCTTTTTTGGACCTTCTGCGCTTCTTGGAAGGTTGTATAACATTTGCGATATCAAACCGCATTTCAGAACTGGATTTATACTTCCCAAGGACAGCTTTTTGAAGCGAATTACGATAGGGTGCCAATGCTTTTACGGCCTGAATCTTTTTCAGCAGTGTTTTTTCAGGATCGGATCCCTTTTCAAACCGTTTCGGGTAATATACATTTAAAAAGACCATAACAAATGCAAATAAATCATAGCTCGGCTCAGCTCTTCTTGAACCAAGTCCCCAATAGCCCCGGTCGTAAAATTCTGTATATTCTTTAACAGAGCGACCGATTTGTGTTGTGCCGCCAACATCACCCATCGAATTCTGGGAGGCGAATGAAGTACAAGAAGATTTTCCGTCTTTAAGTCTCCAAAAACCCATCCGGATAGGTGTAGGCGCTCCAGGTCATCAAGCAGTTGAAGCATAAATACACCAATCCATTCTTTCCCATTATTACTAATAAAAGAGGCGATTGTTCTGCCATTTAAATATTCCATGACATAGAAGGAATAAGTGGCACCATAAGGAGAAACCCAATCGTCCACATCCAACAAATAAGGTCCAAGACGATTTCCTTGGACCTGCTTTAATGACTTCAGCACGTTGACTTCTACCGTCATTGATGCGCTTTTTTCACTTATCTTGAGAGCAGCTGGCTTGCCTTGGACTTCACATAAATATACTGCCCCAATTGCACCAGATCCAAGCTTCTTTCGGACCGTATAGCTCTGGTTATGCCACTTCCCTTTTATAATTGTTCCAGGTTTTAATTCAATACCCTGCTTCTTCCACGCCTCGCTCATCTTCATCCCTAAAGCTCCTTCGTAAGCTCTTCTTCCCAAACTGATACATTGCTTCACGTATTGCCGGACCTGTTGGAGTGATTCCTCCACTCGAAAGTTTCGGAAAAACCGTCGCTATCGCATCCAATTTGGGCGACCAGTCCAGCACTTTTTGTGTGTCTTTTCGCTTTCCAGGAAAATTGAAAATGCTGAATCGATTACGCCCAATACGTGCATTCAGACTTATCGAAAGATCAATCAGTGCCTCTTTCACTGTTGGCAGTTTGTCATACATACTTGCACTCGTATCAACTAGGACAAGTACTTCCAAATCACAGGTTTCGCCCATATCTTCTACTACTTCCATAATTTCCCCGCGTTTTTCCGGTTCCAGTTCTTCAAGGGATTGATTTGAACCTAAAATTTGCTTTAATTCCTTGTTAACAAACCCCTGTAGTGTTTGTGTCATTGCTTGTTTTGTCACCATTTGAACCGTTTGCGATAACGCCTGCTTATAAACAAGCTGACTTACCCCACCGCCGGAAAGTGCAACACCTTCTACTTCCTCCAGCCCTTGTGGGTCTTCTGTATCCTCATCCAATATGCCAATTACATTTACCGTAATGCCCTGTTCATACGCCAATGCCGCAGTTGCTAAAGGATCTTCCCCTTTATTTGAGCAGCCGTCCGTAATCAGTAGAATCTGTTTCAGTGTCCCTTTTTTCACAGCTAATACCTCCCAACTATTCTGTAGCATCATGGACAGAAATTGGGAAAATTAAACATAATAATAGCTCAGGAAACCTTGGAACACCTTAAAGCAAAAGGTAGTTCGATTAAGTGTGCCATGAACAAACCTACGTCGTGTGGGCTGAAAGCTTTAACTCAACACATGCCGAGTTTTTTGCTCACTAGGGGGCTCTCAAAAACAACTGTTATTAGAACGGGAAAGTTATTCAGTAAAACCGCCATGAACCAAGATTATTCCTTTTTCTCGCAGGCCCTTTCAGTGAAAATTTGTCGCTCATTAACGTAGCAGTTGATATAAAATGCGACGTAACTGCTGTATTGATTTCCGCTCGGACCGTTGCTTTCCGTAGGGGGAAAAACAGCATCAACATTCTTTTACAGTTATGTCGCACTATCGTTTTTGTGTCAAAAAGCAATGTTTAATAAAATATCTACCCCGCCGATATTACAATGCTTTATCCTGATAAACCGGGACAGTTGCCCATTTCGGTGCATTTTTTGTAACTTTGGTCACCAGTACGGTCATATCGTCAATTATTGCACCAGATCTTGTCCGGATGACTTCTTCCAATAATAGATCTGCGATTTCCTGCGGGTCTTCGGTACTCATTTCACGGACTTTCCTTTTCACCCATAGATCCGTATTCTCCACATGCTTCGGCCCATCAAAGATCCCATCACTCATCATGATTAGAATGTCCCCATCCAGCAGCTGATCACTAACAATATCAACATCGAATTCCCGCACAATACCAATTGGCAAATTACTCGCTTCCACTTTCAGCATTTTATCTCCACGCTTTATGAAGCTTGGTGTTGAACCGATTTTCAAAAACTGTACATCTGCATTATGCAAATCTATGACTGCAAGATCCAATGTGGCAAACATTTCATCTGTTGTCCGTAATGCAAGAATCGAATTGATCGATTTAATTGCAACCTTCTCTGGAATACCTGTTTGTAAAATTCGCTGGAGCAAACGGAGTGTCTCCACACTTTCTTCCTTTGCCCGTTGCCCATTTCCCATTCCATCACTTATTGCCATTGCGTACTTACCAGCGCCGAGCTCTATGGTTGTATAGCTGTCACCGGAAATCAGCCCACCGCCTTTTGCTGCATTTGCTGCACCAGTTTCGACAACAAACTCTCTAGCGGAACCGAATGCCAGATAACTGTAACCATGTGGCAATGGGGAAATTTCCTCCTGTTTTACAATAATCATTTCATCCAAAATATCAGACAACACTGGCGCAATTAATTTAGATCCTTCCCCGTGGTAATCATAAAAAACCGCCGTTATTTCTATATCTACATTTCCTTTTTCCAATTGATAAATATCCAATTTCTCTAGTTCAATTCCCATATGTTTCAGTGCATGAATAATTTGTGTTTCCTGCTGTTCATGATGTTGTCTTTCCTTTAAGATTTCTTTTGCAAAATCCTCCATCACCTCAGACACACCCTGCAACTGATCTGCAACCAGCCGTTTACTTTCCGTTACCTGCTGCTTCAGTTTACGGTTTGCTTCAAAAAATGACATTTCCTCTTTCATTGCACCCACAACTTTTTTCGGTTTCACACAGTAATTCTCAAATTCACGGGTCACTTTGCGGTTTGGCTCATAACCGTCTGTTATATCCTCCTTCATCTCACTCATCAGGGAATACGTATGATCAAACTGTTTCTGCCAGCAGCGTTCCTTCATAAAACAGGTCTGACATGTCTTTTCTGTCACCTGACTCAAAAAATAATCGGTTTCCCACTCGGTCTCGCTTTCATCTTCTTTTGTGGTATCTGTCGTTGAGAAGCTTTTCGACAGAGCCTGAAACACGTCAGAAAATTGCTCCACCCGTTTGGCTGTTACATTCCGGACCTTTTGTAAGTATTGCTCTTGTTCATTTGTGTGCTCCTCTGTCCCGGGAATATAGCGGGCCAGTCCTTTAATAAGGCTTGCCGGGGTTAATAAAAAGAAAACGATTGCAACGGAAGATTCAATAATAGAAGGAGCAAGTGCAGAAGCATTTCCGTAAATTCCTATCAAAAATGTCCCCACTAACAGCCCGACTGCTACACCTGGTTTTTTTCCTTCTTTTAGCAGACCTCCCAACAGCCCGGAAAAAGCAAGAAGACTCATTTGATAAAGATTGGCGACATTCGCTAAAGACAATATCAGCCCTGCTACAACGCCGACGGTTGAACCAATGGCTGCACCTCCAACAAATGCCAGCAATAATACAAAGTAACGCGAAAAAATTTGTTCAATAGAGGCATCATAGATTTCCCAGCCGATGGTTCCGGTTAATATCGAGGCAATGAGTATAATCATACAGACGATTTCCTCATTTTTTAATGTGGGTTTAAATCTTTTTGGTGATAATAATGGGATACTTTGCATAAATATTAATACCAGGACAGTCCCCAACACCCCTTCTACAATTAACAGCATCCATTCATATGAGGTAAGCTGATTATTAACCGAATACAAAAACAAACGCGGTGCTGCCGTAGAAAAGAAAACAACCAACGGAACAATAACCTGTTGATTTTTTGCATGCTTAAACAATCCTGCAAGCACGATAAACACAAGCATTGCCAGTGCGAGGAAAATGCTGTGTCCTACAGAAACGGTAAGTGCGCCGGCAAATACAGCCAGCATTGCTTTTGCTGTTTTTTCCTTATGTACAAACCACATTGTTGCGATAAAAGCTACAGCAAAAGGCGAAACGACAGATAATATGACAGCTCGTCCCAATAAAAACCCGACCATAAAATAGAGCCATCCCTTGTCGAGTAACATTGCTTTTGTCTTAGAAGTTATCCTCTTGTGGATCCTCTCCATCCTGTTTGACCTGTTCACCCCAAACGTTTTTGATTCCACTCTTGGCATTGATTCCATAAGTAAAGCCCCTCCCTCTTTTTGTTATTAAACCACAGTATGCTTCTTTTTTTTGTCAAACCATCAGAGCAAATCCAATAAATCGTTCGACTGCTTTCTAGATAACAAGCATGTTTCAACACGAACGGATGTATGAGATTTTTTCATTATATGTATCCTGAAGGGTAAAATGTGGAAATATGCATACTTTATGACTTTGCCGAATAGGCTGAGGTTATGCCGAAAAATAAGAATATTTCTTTATTAAGCATACCTATTGCAAACCAAATTTTTATTTTATATAATTGTTCTTGTACGAACTATTCGCCTGTGAACTTTTTGGTAACCGAAGGAGATAAGACATGGATAAGGAAGAAAAGATCAGCAACATTATTTACTCTTTTCGTGAGGTAAATAAGTTTTTTTATAAACAGATGTGGCATCATGCGAATGAATTAGGTGTTACTGTTGTACAGCTGCAAATTATGAAAATACTATCGGAACAGCCTGATATGAGTCTACTGAAGCTGACGAAAAAAATGAATATCGGCAAAAGTACTGTCAGCAGTACAGTCGATCGGCTGGTGAAGGCAGATTATATAAAAAGAGAGCAATCTGAAGCTGACAGAAGGGCAATCGTCCTTAATCTGACGGAACTGGGAAAAACAAAAGAAAGAGAAGGACATGCGTTATTTTACAAACGACTCAGCAGGTTAGATGAGATAAGTGATGAAGATACGGAAAAGTTATTTGAACTTCATCAGTTAATAAAGGAAAAGATTAAAGTAAACGGAGATGAGAAGAATTGAAAGATAGAACAGCCTTCGTAGATGCAACAGAAGTACCAAAAGGCCCAATTATCTTTGTAATGGTTTTGGGAGCTTTTGTTGCTATTTTAAACCAAACGCTTTTGAATGTGGCACTTCCGGTCATGATTGTGGATCTGAGAATGTCAGCAAACGCCGCCCAATCACTAACGACGATCTTTATGCTGGTAAATGGTATCTTGATTCCAATTACCGCTTTTTTAATGGAGAAATTTTCAACAAGGCATCTGTTTCTGACCGCAATGTCATTTTTTGCCCTGGGGACACTGATTTGCGGAATATCATTTTCATTCCCGTCCCTTCTTGCAGGACGCATTGTGCAAGCTGCCGGCGCAGGGATTATGATGCCATTATTAATGAATGTCATTTTAAGTTTATTCCCTGTTGAAAAGCGCGGATCTGCAATGGGTTTAATTGGATTAGCAATGATGTTTGCACCAGCAATCGGCCCCACCCTTTCTGGTCTCGTTGTGCAATCCTATTCGTGGCGTGTATTATTTTACATTGTCCTGCCAATTGCAATCATTGATATCATTTTGGCGTATTTCCTATTACGAAATGTAACGAAATTAACCAATCCGAAAGTTGATATACTATCAATTATTTTATCTACCTTCGCATTTGGTGGATTACTTTACGGATTCAGCAGTGCCGGGGAGATGGGCTGGAGCAGTCCGCAAGTATTCGTGCCACTTGGTTTGGGTGCTCTTGTCATGGTCTTCTTTGTTACGAGACAGCTTCGTATGGAAACACCGATGCTTGAGTTTAGAGTGTTTAAATATAATATGTTCTCATTAACGACAATCATCAATGTTGTTGTGACAATGGCATTGTTTGCGGCAATGATTCTAATTCCAATCTATTTACAGAACATCCGGGGATTTTCGCCATTGGAATCCGGGTTGCTGTTATTGCCTGGTGCAATCATATCTGCATTTATGTCACCAATTACCGGAGCGCTTTTTGACCGGATTGGTGCAAAACCATTGGCATTGGTAGGGCTGGGACTTACTGCACTTACAACATTTTTATTTGCCAACCTTACCGATGAAACAGGCTATTACTATATGATGTTTGCCTATAGTGCACGAATGATCGGGATATCGATGATTATGATGCCAATCATGACAGCAGGATTAAACCAGCTGCCAAGAAACTTATATTCACATGGAACAGCAATGGCTAATACATTGCGACAGATGTCAGGGTCAATCGGTACAGCATTTCTGGTAACGGTTATGAGCAGCCAGACAGCGAAACATGTTGCTGATTTCATGCCTGCTGCCAGCACACCAACTGACCAGCAGTTACTGAATATCGAAAACCTTGCAACCATTGAAGGGATTAATGATTCATTTATGGTTGCAACGGCATTTGCGATCGTCGGATTCCTATTATCCTTCTTTATTAAGAAGGTTAAACCCGCGGACGAAGAGGAAGAATATACGCGCCAGGCCCAAAATACAGAACAGCCAAAAGTACATGCCGTGCAGGAAGTAGGCGCAGGAAATAGATAGATAGTAATGTGCTGCCCCTAATTTGGGGTAGTATACTATTTTACGTTGATGCAGATAGAAACATTTTTAATCTCTTATTTGCAAAAAACATTGACAAAAACTCGAGATCTGTAGTATGATATTTTCTGTTGACTGATTTTGGCGGCGTAGCTCAGCTGGCGAGAGCGTACGGTTCATACCCGTGAGGTCGTGGGTTCGATCCCCTCCGCCGCTATCAAAGAAATTGAAAGAAATCCCTGGATAAAGAGATCGTCTCTAACCAGGGATTTTTTTATAGTTGTGATTTAGGAAGATTATCAATAGGATAATGGAAATAATCCTCCAGTTAATGATGTGTCAATTGTTGGCCGGATAATCCGAATATAAATACCAATGGCCAATGCAAACGAAAAAGCAGGTATCTTATTAAGATTACCTGCTTTTTCCCATTTTTATAGAGCATTATAAATAGACAGCAACTGCTATCCCCTTTTAGCACCTCGACCCCCGCGTTTGGATTCCGTGTGCTTCTTTAAAGAGGCTAAACGGTCTTCCGAATCTTTGAGGAAACGGTTCATTTTTGATTCAAAGGTTTCCGTACGTTCACGACTATCTCTTTGTGGGCGTTTTGGTCTATCTTTTGCTTTTTTAATGGACAGACCAATTTTGCCATCCTTTTCAACATTAATGACCTTTACCGTAACTGTATCACCAACGGTAAGATGGTCATTAATGTCTTTCACATAGTTGTCGGCAACTTCACTAATATGGACCAGTCCAGTCTTACCTGCTTCAAGTTCAACAAACGCTCCAAAATTAGTAATACCAGTTACCTTTCCCTGCAGCTTGCTGCCTACTTCGATTGACATAAAAAAAATGCTCCTCCTTAAAAGATTAAATATAAATATATAGTTCTTCTATATTATAGCCAACCACATTAAAATGTGTCAATATGAGGGATTCTCGGCAGGGATATTAAAGATCAATTCACCTTTTTTCGAGAAGAAATAGTTCGTTCGAGCTATATCCAGCACATAATCCTCATCATTTAACAATTCAATTTCTTCATTCATATTTGCTTCCTGTTTTTTAAGATCAGCTAATTTCCCTTCCAGCTGATCATATTCTTCCACTTTCTCTGCATGAAGCACCCGCTGCTGAATATGGTATGCCGCCATGCTCCCAACCGCAATCATCACGATGATAGAAAATAACATAAGACGACGGGTTAATCGCTGTTTTTTCCGTTTCTGCCTTTCTACTTGCGCATCATAGCTTTTCATGTAGTTGGAATCTAATCTTGTAACCGTTTTTTCCTGCGAAGACAAAGCCCCTACCTCCTCTTTGAGCTGATATACTTCCTGCATTTTATATATATATTCTTCATTGTACTATAAACTCCTGCAATTTTGTGCAGTTTTTTTTGTAAACTTTCTGGCAGCATTTGATAGATGAATTGAAGCAGCCATTTTATTGGAGCGATGACGACCTTTAACATAAAAAGGAGGATGGATCCGATAAGCTTTGCTATCCAGGCAATAATCGTTAAAAGCAGTACGACAATCCAAGTAATCGGGTGGATAATCAGTGCTTGTACCACTTTTTTACAGAAACGGTATATCCCAGCTATAATAAGAATGATTCGTTCAAGTATCCGTTTATAAATACCGGCTGCAAATACCTGATACATGGCAAAACCCAATAGACCTGCCAGAAATATGTACAGCCTCAGCTCCCCACCATTTACTCGAAATAGAACGTAAAAGATAATAGCTGTTTGTGTAAGCCAGAAAACAACCTCTATCAAATAGGAAAAGATTATTCTCTGTTTCCAATACATCGTAAAGCGTCGGAAGGTATCTTGTATTATACCCAGATAAAAGCCACTTAAAACCATGGCAATCATTGTCATGAATTGAACACTGAGTGTCATCTGAATAGCTTGCTAAAGAATCCTTTAGCTTTCTCCTGCTGCTCGTCTACATAGGAAAGCTCATACACCTTACCTTTTATCGTTACAACTCCTTCTCCGACGTCCAGATTTTTCAATTGTAAATTTTGTCCGCGGACAATTAAATAGCCCATCACTGTTTCCAGAAGGAATTCTTCATTATCAAAACTGTCTACTTCTTTGACCCCTGTAATCTCCAGGTTTTTACGATTATTCATTTTAACAAAGTGATCATTCTGGACACGTGTTACCGCTTGTTTTGGTTCATAATAATTATTCATCGTAATTGCCCCTCCTTATCATTATTACTTTATGAAAGGAGGGACAGGTCTAGAACTTTATTTTTACTCAGGCTTTTCCTCTTTAACTACTTTATAAAGTGTTTCAGCTTCATCTTTACGTACATTCTCTCGCAACGAGGTTATTTCAATCGTTACAAGTTTCTGACCAAATTTAATCACAAGCTCATCCCCGACAGAGAGGGTTGATGCTGCTTTTGCTTTATTTCCGTTAATCGTAATTCGGCCCTGATCGGCAACTTCCTTTGCCAGTGTCCGACGTTTAATTAACCGGGATATTTTCAAAAATTTATCCAGTCTCAATTCTATCACTCTCTTTCTTTCGCCTGAACCCATAAATCATCCATTTCTTTCAGAGATGTCGTATGAATATCCTTTTCCTGCCTGTTTAATTGTTCCTCAATATAGCTAAAGCGTGACAGGAATTTATGATTTGTCCGGTTCAGTGCATTTTCCGGGTTTATTTTATAATACCTTGTTAGATTGACCAGTACAAATAGTACATCACCAAATTCTTTTTCCATTTCTATTTTATCATCGGATTCGATTGCTTTATGAACTTCATTTAATTCCTCACTCAGCTTGTTCCAGACTTCTTTGACCTCGTCCCATTGGAAACCGACCTTCGCTGCTTTTTTCTGCAGCTTAAACGCTTTGGCTAAAGCTGGCAGATGTTTCGGGACACCGTCCAATACAGATTTGCGCTCGTCTCCCTTTTCTTCTTTTTTCAATGCTTCCCAATTTTTATATACATCATCAACGGAATCTGCCGTTATATCACCAAAGACATGCGGATGGCGGTGAATCATTTTATCTGTAATCGAACCGATGACATCATCCACCATAAAATAGCCGTCATCTTCGCCAATTTGACTGTGCAGCATGACCTGCAGAAGAATATCACCAAGTTCCTCGATTATATTTTCATCATCTTGATTATCAATCGCATCAATTAATTCATATACTTCCTCAATCGCATGTTCTCTCAGTGATTCATGTGTCTGTGCACGATCCCATGGACAGCCACCTGGAGCCCGGAGTGTGGCAATAACTTCTCTCAACCGCGGGAATGTATGATTCAATAAATCCGGTGCAGCTGGTGGTACATAAACACTCGTCAAATTACTGATTTCATTGGAATGATCCAGTTCTTCCAACGGAATTGTTTTGACTTTTTCATGGCTGCTCCCCGCCGCTTCAATAATCGTAACCTGATAGTCATATGGCAAGTCCTCCAATAGAGCCAGTTTTACCTCAGAAGCAATAAAGCGGTCATATACCTGGCAAAAAATAAGGTGATGACGATATTGGAGCTCACTGCGTTCAAAAGCTGTCCCATCAACAAATTGAAATCCATCGATGGGATCGATTTTCAATGATGTAAATAAATCGTCTAAAAAGCTCTGCCCGCCGACAATGTCCACTTCTGTTTCATTTTGTTCAAGTAAAAGCTGCACTGTTTTTTCCGCAAGCATCGGATGTCCAGGAACTGTGTAGATAACCGGTTCTTGTCTCGCTTTTGTGAGTAGGGCAGTTGCAATATTTTCATAAACATCTGCAAACTTCTCTTTCGCTTCATAAATATGATCGAACGATTCAAAGGCTGCTCCTTCCTGCTTCAAAGACCGGATAACCGGATGATCGAGGGTGCGTGTATAGATATTTCCTGGTGCATTGATTAATTTCTTATAGACACCCAGGGACAGTTGATCGATGTCTCCCGCCCCCAGACCAATGATTTCAATTTTATAACTCATTTCATGTTCCTCCCTTTATGAATGCGAATGAAAAAGGATGCAAATGGCAGCATTTTCAATTCACTTCTTGTGAACGCCCGTCCTTTTAACAATGTGAAGATAAAAATAATGCCTCCAGTCATTGCGATAAATAAAACATAGATTAATAATGTCATTCGCGATAGCACTACTGTACCTGCAAAGACAGCGTCAAGTACAATAATATAAATCACCATGGAAAGTGACGCTTTTATCAGGGTCTGCCAATTAATCATCTGGAAAAATTTCAAATCCGGTAATTTCCGTTTCAATTGAAATAAAACTATCACACATAATGCAAGCAGGCTTAATACGGTTGTAATGGCACTTCCGGTTATTCCCCAAAAAGGAACAAGCAGCTGGTTGCCAATCCATTTTACAAAGAAAGCTGCCAGGATAAACATGGCAGTTCGTTTCAGGTAGCCCAGCCCCTGCAGAATGGAAGAAGCGGTGATGGCAAGTGAACAGAGAAAGATAGAAAGAATGAGAATTCGCAAGTTACTTGTCCCCTGATCATTTTTAAACAGTAATTGATTTACTTCAGGAAAAATAGCAATCAACCCTATTGTAGCCCCAATCGCCAAATAAAAACCAAAAAGGAGGGCCCCCCGAATATAATGATAAAATGTAGTTGGATCCGTCTTTAGCTTCTGTTTCGAGATTGTCGGAACAAGTGCCAGGGCAAAAGATGAGCCAAGGACGGTTCCAAGTTGGATTAATGGCTGTCCGCGGTCAAACACACCTTTTGCTTCCATTGCTTCCAGATGGGTGAATCCATAATCCATTAAACTGGGAATTAATGTAAATGTATCTGCAAATTGGATCACGAGAAGTACCATGTGATTCAGGGCTGCCACGACTCCCAAAGTCAGGATCGTTCGTACATAATAATTCCACGGAATATCTGTACCTGCAGATTCCCTGGAGACTGGCTTTTTCCATATAAAGAAAAGACTAAGAATGATAATTGCCGTAATTGCACCAAAAATGGAGGCAAGCGCAGCAGCCTGTCCAATTTCATATAAACTCTGACTCGTGCTAACTACCACAATCGCAGCTGCAATGATAATAAATACACGAATAAATTGCTCGCCTATTTGTGAATAAGCGGTCGGCTTCATATAGTAATTCCCCTGAAAAGCCCCTCTTAACAAGGCTGAGAAAGGGACCAGTAAAAAGGCAAAGCCCGCAAGTTGATAACTTTTCGATAAACGATAATCACCTACCCACCGTGCCAATTCATCTGCATTGAATAACAGAAACAGGGATAGCGCTCCATTGATTATAAGCAGAATCAGAAAAACCGGGATATAAAAGCCCTTAAAGGAAAGGCTTTTACCCGCTGCTTGAAGGTCTACTGCCATTTTTGATATTGCTGAAGGAAACCCGTATAAAGAGAGGACCATCACAATACCAAGGATGGGGTACACTTGTTGATAAATGTAAAAACCGACATCGCCTGTCAGGTTCTGCAGTGGGATCCGGTAGCCGGCACTTAAAATTTTACTTACAAGTCCTGCCAATGTTAACAGCAGCGCACCCTTTACCAGCCGGTTTGATTCATTCTCACGCATATATAACGTCCTTTTTTCGTTAACGCAAATTTTATTCAATTATAGCATACATAAGGGTTTATACGGACAGGGGCAGGTCGATACTGATACTATCACGCAGAAAATTCAGCTGATCGTGTTAAAGACACCAACCACCATTGGTTTTATGTCGCAGTCTACCGTTTTTGTGTCAAAAGCAACATATCTTTTCGATGGGGCGAGTAATTGCAGTCCCAATCTTTTAGAAAACAGCCTGCTGGTTAAGTTAGCTGTTTTCATTATAGATGGTGCTGGCATGTTGTTTCTGACTGCCCAAAAAAACAGGCAAAAATCAGTATCACACTGATATTTGCCTCCATGTTAAGTATTATTCCATTTGCTTTGCTAAAAAGCCTGCAGCTGTTTCAGCTGATTTTTGTTCAACCTTACTAACTTTTCCATCGTCGTTGGAAAAAACAATCACACAACCGATGGAATCTCCATTTGCGATAATCGGACTCATGCAATATGAACTCAGTTCCTGCTCTTTCCCATCGATGATTTCCATATGACCAGCTTGTGTTTCAAAGACATTCGACCGATTTTCGATTATTTTTGCCATTTCAGAACTGATATTTTTACTTAAATAATCTTTTTTTGATTCTCCGGCCACCGCAATAACTTCATCCCGATCGCAAATTAGAACTGGAAACTGGAGTGAATCGAATAATGCTTCGGCATATTCCTTTGCGAAATGGCCCAATTCATTGATAGGTGAGTATTTTTTTAAAATAACTTCGCCCTCTCTATCCACAAAAATCTCCAATGGATCTCCTTCACGGATACGTAAGGTCTTTCTGATTTCTTTTGGAATAACAACTCTTCCTAAATCATCAATACGTCGTACAATTCCTGTTGCTTTCATGAGTAAAATCCTCACTTTCTTATGATGATGTTTGCCTGCATACCACGTTGCTAAATACTATCTAAATGTGAAATAATCACCAGCTTTGGTTTTAGTATGAAACATCTCATAAGAACTATGCATAAGATACCAATTTTTTATCCATTTCTATCCACCGTCGCCAATTTTTCGATAAAATCTTCAACGATTTCATAGCGTTTTGGCTCGGTATCACGTGTCCATTTAAATGTTATCTTCAATTTATTATTCTCCGTACCGAGCTGAACACCCCGTCCAAAATCATTTGCCAGTTCGAAAAGTTTGGAACCGTCAATCTGCTGACTCCGGTCTTCATCAACGAGCATCTCAACTTTTTGCTTCCTTTCACTAATGGATTCCACACGTTCTTTTTTGGCATACATTTTCATGGAAGAAACGACAAATAAATTTGCTACTTCTTCTGGGAAATCACCGAACCGATCCATTAGCTCATCTTTCAAATCATCCAGGTCCTCAGAAGTATCAAGATTCTGGAATTGCTTATAGATATCTATTTTCTGCTTTTCATCTTTGATATAGGTTTCCGGAATATAAGCATCAAGCCCAAGCGCAAGCTCTGGTTCAAATGGCTGGATGTCTTCAATTTCCCTGCCGGTTTTACGTGCCTCAATCGCTTCTTTAAGCATTTGCGAATACATGTCAAAGCCGACTGAATCAATGAATCCATGTTGCTGGGACCCAAGTAGGTTACCGGCACCACGTATAGATAAATCGCGCATCGCAATTTTAAAACCGGAACCAAGCTCCGTAAATTCCTTAATTGCCTGCAGCCGCTTTTCTGCCACCTCTGTAAGTATCTTATCCTTTTTATAGGTGAAATAGGCGTATGCGATACGGTTAGATCGTCCAACACGTCCACGAAGCTGATAAAGCTGACTTAAGCCCATGCGATCCGCATCATTAACAATCAATGTGTTTACATTTGGTATGTCCACACCTGTCTCAATAATCGTTGTACTGACAAGCACATCGAATTCACCTTCTAAAAATCCGAATATGACATTTTCCAACTCTGCTTCGTTCATTTGTCCGTGGGCGACCCCAATCCTGGCTTCGTCGACAAGCATCCCAAGATCGCGCGCAACTTTATCAATATTTTCCACCCGATTATAGAGGAAGAACACTTGCCCGCCTCGAGCCATTTCCCGTTCAATCGCTTCCCGCATGAAAATTGGGTTATACTCCATGACATACGTTTGTATTGGAAAGCGGTTTTCCGGTGGTGTTTCAATGACAGACAGATCACGGACACCAAGCATAGACATGTGTAATGTTCTTGGGATCGGTGTTGCTGTCAATGTCAATACATCCACATTTGTCTTGATTTGTTTGATTTTCTCCTTATGTTTCACACCGAAACGCTGCTCCTCATCGACAATAAGCAGTCCCATCTGACGGTACTGCACATCCTTCGATAATAAGCGATGTGTTCCGATGACAACATCTATCGTGCCATTTTTCAAACCTTTGATTGTTTCTGTCTGCTGCTTTTTCGTACGGAACCTGCTTAACAGCCCAATATTTATCGCATGCTCCTGAAATCTCTCCCTTATCGTTTCATAGTGCTGTTGGGCTAAAATAGTTGTTGGAACTAATAAAGCAACCTGTTTCCCATCGGCAACTGCTTTAAATGCTGCACGGATAGCGACTTCCGTTTTCCCATAACCAACATCCCCGCAGAGTAATCGGTCCATTGGCTGTTCTCTTTCCATATCCTGTTTGATTTCTTCGATACAGCGGAGTTGATCGTCCGTTTCCTGGTATGGAAAAGATGCTTCAAATTCCCGTTGCATTTCGGTATCTTCCGAAAATTTGTATCCTTTCTTTGCTTCCCGTTCTGCATACAGTTTGATTAAATCCTCGGCGATATCCTCAACAGATGACTGTACTTTTTGCTTCACCTTTGTCCATTCCGTACCGCCCAATTTATACAGCTTCGGTTCTTTACCTTCCGAAGCAACAAACTTTTGAACCAAATCAATCTGATCAATCGGCACAAAAAGTTTATCATCACCGGAATATTTGATGAGCATATAATCTTTATGCAAGTCTTTCAGTTCAAGTGTTTCAATCCCCAAATATTTCCCGATTCCATGATTCGCATGAACGACATAATCTCCGACTTTTAATTCCTGGTAGCTTTTTATACGTTCGGCGTTGGAAACCTTTTGCTGTTTTCTCGGCCGTTTGGTCCTTTTTTTGAACAGCTCATTTTCTGTAATCAGTACAAGTTTATGCAGTGGCAGCTCAATCCCGCTGCTAATATTCCCTACAGCAATCGTTGGTCTTTTTACAGGCAACTCCAGTTGATCGGAAACAGTAGCTTCGATATCATAGTCCGCAAATATGGAATGAATTTTTTCTGCACGTTTTTCGTTCGGTGCTAAAACAACAACGGAATTGTCCCCTTTCTCCCAGCGCTGCAACTCACTTTTGAATAGATTTATCTGTCCATGAAACTCTTGCATCGCTCTTGTTGAAAGGTCAATGATGTTTTGCGGATTTGTATTGGGAATATGCCTCAGAAATACGGATGTATATAGCCTTGGATGTTCAACTTTATCCCAGATGGATTGCCAGTCAAACGAAAATTTGCTGTTTTTCACCATTTTATTGGCTTCCAACAGACTGCTGTACCATTCCGCCTCTTCCGTATCCAGGTTTGTTGCCGTTTCCTGAATTCTGCTCATTTCATCAAAAATGATCATGCCCTCTGATGGCAGATAATCTAGTAAACTAGCAGGATCCTGATAAAGGTAGCCGATGTATTTATACATCTCCTGAAAGTGCTCCAATTCTTTCATCCGCGTAATATCCTGCTGTACTGCTTCAATTATTGTTTCTTTCGCCTCGGAGGTTTTCATTTTTTTCAATGAGCTTGATAACGCGTCCTCCACCCTGTCAGCAGCTGCAAGCATATCCGAGTCTGTAAGTAAAAGTTCTGTGGCAGGCCCTACCATCACTTCTTCCAGTTTATCCAGGGAGCGCTGTGTTTCTGCATTAAAATAGCGTATAGAATCGATTTCATCATCAAATAATTCTATACGTATCGGATTACTTTCCGTTATTGGATAAATATCAATGATGCCGCCCCGCTTCGAGAATTCTCCCGGGGATGCGACCATCGCCGTTCGTTCATACCCCATGTCTACCAATGAAGATAGATATGCATCGATATCAATCGCTTCTCCATATGTAAACTTAAGCTGGTATTTGCTCCAATAGTCTGGTGGAGGCAAAATCCGCTTTAATGCAGCAACCGGAGCGATTAAAATACCTGATTGCTTTTCTGACCACGCTGTCAGTGCATCAATCCGCTGACTTCTTAATTCCGGACTAGCTATTGCGATTTCAGAAGCGATGAGTTCATTAACCGGATACAAGTGCACACCATTTTCGCCAATCAGCTCAGATAAATCATCATATAACTGCTGTGCCTGAACCAATTGATGTGTCACAAGCAAAATCGGCTTATTCATTGATTCACTGATAAGTGATACCAGCAGGCTCCTTGCCGACCCGGAAAGACCAGCAATAAGCTGTTCCTTCATCCCTCCGGATAATCCCTTTAGTATCGATTGTATATCTTCATTTGATTTTAAATAATTATTAATCCCTTTCATCGTTAAACCCCCACGTATTCCGTACGTAAGCGCAAAAATGCCTTGGTGCAATCACCAAAGCTTTTGTTGCTTATTTTATTGTATAAAAAAATCCAGTTCATGGTAGTGAGGATGATTACCCAATGTCTCTTCACAATTCTCACAGATTGCTTGAATGTGTACATCCCCATTATCCTTATATTTTATCATGTCTTCTTTTTCCTTACTTGTCAATTGGTCAAAACCTAACATAGACGTGTCTATAACCTGTTGCTCCAATTTGCCGATGACCCCTCCGCAATGCCTGCATTTATAGACGATAGACATAGAAAAACCTCCTCGAATAAACCTTATAGAGGTTGTTCAAAAAGTCAGCCGATTATTAGGCAGCTTCTCGAACACACACTATTAGAAAGTTTATCCGAAAAGCACAGTTTTATACTTACCTAAGCGCCATTAGCTGTTATATTCATTCATGACTTCAAGAAAAGGAGTTTTTAGCCAGGCTTCACAGGCATCAGCAGCTTTTTTAATACTCACATTGACATCTTCCTGTTCTTCTTTCGGAAACGAGCTTAAAACATAATTCACAACAGGAGTCGGGTTTGTCGGTCTGCCAACACCGAAACGAATTCGTTTAAAGTCTTTTGTTCCCAGATGATCAATCGTCGACCGCAGGCCATTATGACCACCATGACCGCCTTTTTGACGCAGACGGATTTTCCCTGTTGGTAAATCCAGGTCATCGTAAATGATAAGCACATCTTCCAGATTGATATCATAATAGTCCATCAATGGGCGAATGGATTCTCCTGAAAGGTTCATATACGTTTGTGGCTTAAGAAGAAAGACTTTTTCTCCTTGAACATGTTCCATGGCATAACTGCCATTAAACTTCTTTTTATTTAATTCCCAGCCATAACGATCCAGTAATTCATCTATAATCATAAATCCAATATTATGACGGGTATCCTGATATTTTTTTCCCGGGTTTCCCAACCCTACAATACACTTCATTTCGCTTCTTCCTTTTTAGATGGTCTTAAAGTCACCGAATTGTAGACGGTGTCTTTTGGAACAAACATTTTAAAGTTCTTTGGCAATACAACAATCCCTCCCCTAAGTAACGCTTATTTTTTACGGTTCTTAGGAGGAGGGGGATGCTATCATTTATCTCATTTTATTATTTTTCTTCTTCTTTAGCATCTACCAGCTCAGGCTCTGCATTTTCATCAGGAGCTTCTTCTGTTTCATCCAATGTGTCTGGTGGCAGTACTGTTGCAATTGTCGTATCCGGTTCTTCTGTAAATTCATATTTACCTGATGTAGGAAGATCGGAAATTGCCAGGCTGTCACCAACTTCAAGCTGGGTGATATCTACTGCTATTTCTTCAGGAATATCAGCCGGTTTAGCGCGAACCTGCAGTTCATATAATGGCTGCTGTAATACGCCTCCATCTTTTGATCCTTGTGCTTCTCCGTCTAAGCGGAGTGGTACAGCAACATCTCTTTCTTCAGACATGTTTACAGCATAAAAGTCCACATGAACCAATTCGTCCTTAAGCGGATCCATTTGATAGTCATGGAGCATAACATTTACTGCCTTTTCTCCTTCAACATCAAGTGAAATAATTGCGTTTCTTCCTTCATCACGAACTGTTTTTAGTAAATCAATGCTATCAACCGAAATCGTTTGGTTCTCCTTTTCTTTCCCGTAGAGAACAGCAGGTACTTTACCACTGTTTCTGATTTCTTTTGTTGCAGACTTTGTATAATCTTCTCTTTTGGCTGCTTTTAATTTTACTGCCATGTTCATCATCCTCCAAAATATTTAATATTTAATAGAAAACCTATACATATTACCAAAAGTGGCATAGGCCTTAAATTTTCGTATACTTTTATTCAAAAGATATATACCGTTTCCGTTTTTAGCATGTTCTATACTTTCTTCACTGAAACGGTACTTACAGAGAATACCCCAAAAACTGCTTGTTTAAACCTAAGTTAACATTTTTCCGTGATGAAGGTTGTCGTATGAAAGCAATTTAGTCAAATAGAATGCTTACAGACTGTAGCTCGTGAACACGTATGATTGCTTCACCGATAAGTGGTGCAACAGATAATTCCTTGATTTTATCAACCTGTTTTCCCTCTGAAAGCGGGATAGAGTCTGTGATAACCAGTTCCTTGATTTGTGAATTATTGATTCGCTCCACTGCTGGGCCGGAAAGCACCGGATGTGTACAGCATGCATAGACTTCCTTCGCGCCTTGTTCAATCAGGGCGTCAGCTGCTAATGTAATTGTTCCAGCAGTATCAATGATATCATCAATCAGGATTGCTGTCTTGCCTTCGATATTACCTATGATGTTCATAACCTCTGAAACGTTCGGGCGCGGACGTCTTTTGTCAATGATTCCAATTGGAGCTTTCAGGCGGTCTGCCATTTTACGGGCTCTTGTTACCCCACCATGGTCAGGTGAGACGATTATAATATCTTCCAGACTTTTTGCTTCAAAATAATCGGAAAGAATCGGTACACCTTGCAAATGGTCTATTGGAACATCAAAGAACCCTTGAATTTGTGGTGCATGCAGATCAAGTGTGATCATCCGCGTTGCTCCAGCTGTTTCCAACAGATCTGCTATAAGCTTAGCTGCAATTGGCTCACGTGAACGGGCTTTTCTATCCTGTCTTGCATATCCATAATAAGGCATCACAATATTAATGGATTTCGCAGAGGCACGCTTTAATGCATCAATCATAATCAGGAGTTCCATAAGATGTTCATTTACCGGAGAACAGGTTGACTGCACGACATATACATCACAACCACGAATACTTTCCTCAATATTGATTTGAATTTCACCGTCACTAAAACGCGAAACTGTACATTGACCAAGTGACGTTCCAATATGGTTTGCGATTTCCTCTGCCAGCTTGGGATTTGAGTTCAATGTGAATACTTTCAGAGACTGATCTTTATAGATGGACGCCATGAAATAAACCCTCCGTTAATCTTTTTGTCTGTTTTTTAATTTTGTTGCATATCCTTCCTTATTTGACTGTCTAGCTCTTGCAACGGATAAGGCGTCTTCCGGTACATTTTCCGTAATGGTGGAGCCCGCAGCCACATAGGAGCCTTTTCCAACGGTAACTGGTGCAACCAGGTTGGAATTACAGCCGATAAAGGCATCATCTTCTATCGTGGTCAAAAATTTATTTTTTCCATCATAGTTCACTGTTATTGTACCACAACCGACATTCACATTGCTCCCAACTTGCGCATCGCCAATATAGCTTAAATGGGAAACCTTGCTGTTATCTCCAAGTTCAGTTTTCTTGATTTCTACAAAGTTGCCCAGTTTCGCGTCATTGCCGATTGCTGATTCCGGCCTGACATGTGCATATGGACCAACTTTAACACGATCACCAATTTTACTGTTATTTACAACACTTTGCTTTACAACTGTCGCTTCACCTATATAACTGTTGGAAATTTCCGAGTTCGGTCCGATTTCCGCATCTGATTTAATAGTTGTGTTTCCCTTTATGATTGTACCTGGATAAATGGTAACATCCGATTCTATCACGACATCCGATTCAATATACGTATGATCCGGGTCGATAATCGCTACACCATTTCTCATATGATTTTCGTTAATACGTTTTTTCATTATTTTTTCTGCTTGAGCTAACGCGACCCGATCATTCACGCCTAATGTTTCATCGAAATCCGGTGTTGTAAAAGCAGTCACTTTATCTCCCCGATTGCGCAGGATTTCAATGACATCCGGCAAATAATATTCAGCTTGTGTATTATCATTGGAAACGTTTTGTAATGCATCAAAGAGTTTTTTATTATCGAAGCAGTATGTACCTGTATTAATTTCATTCACAAGAAGTTCACCCTCAGTTGCATCTTTGTGCTCAACAATACGCTCTACTTCATTCGCCTCATTGCGAATAATTCGTCCGTAACCTGAGGGATTCTCTGTCTTCGCAGTTAAAACTGTCGCTCCCGCCCCTTCCTTCTCGTGACGATCAAAAAGGGCCTGGTATGTTTCCTTTGTGATTAATGGGGTATCCCCGCAAACGACAATCGTGGTGCCTTCTTTATCATTTAATAAATCCTCTGCCTTCATAACCGCATGGCCGGTACCGAGCTGTTCCTCTTGTACAACGAACTCGCTCTCATCACCTATATGCTCGATTACTTTATCTGCACCAAAACCGACAATGGTAACCGTTTTATCTAATTGTACTGCTTTCACTTGTTCTAATACGCGCTGTACCATCGGACGGCCAGCTACGGGATGCAGTACTTTATATAATTTGGATTTCATTCTTGTTCCTTGTCCTGCTGCCAGAATAACAGCATATCGATTTGTCATGAGGAAACCTCCATTATTTCTATTTATCCAATAGTAATATATCGTAAAAAGCAGATGATTTCAATAGATATCACGATGTAGAGGTGGGGGTTTCACAATTTTTCACAGGGTATGTACCATCTGTTATTAACATTATTTTTTTTACTGCTGTAGACCAAAATACTTAGATAACAAAGGATTATCACGTACGTTTTATAGTAAAATCCTTGGTAGCATTTAAGCTCCAGGAAAGTTTCACCTCTAAATTGCAAAAAAAAGAAGACTAATCGTAAAAGATTAGACTCCTTTGTTGATCATGATTTTAGGAAGCCCCAGCTTCCTCATATTCCACATCTGCCCCTGCACGTCGATATTCCTCCAAAACAGCATCTTGGATTTTTCCACGTGTACCGGAATTAATCGGATGTGCAATATCCCTGAACTCACCATCAGGGGTACGTTTGGATGGCATTGCCACAAATAGTCCATTATTTCCATCAATCACCCGGATATCATGGACAACAAATTCCCCATCCAATGTAATTGAAGCAATTGCTCGCATTCTACCCTCTGTGTTGACGCGGCGTAATCTAACGTCTGTTACTTCCATGATGTTTCACCACCTTTTCCCTTTTGAACTTAACTAACTAGTTCAACAAAACATTTGGAATTCCTGCCAGATAATGAAAAAAATTAAAATATTTTTTAGAAAACTTTGCTTTTCGCCGGGATTTTATGGCAAATAGACTTAGATACATTTATACAGCAAGAAGTTTACACTTTTTCAACTGCGTAAAAGGCATAAATTTCCAAATGGGATGTGGTTTGCTCCGAGTTTATCAAATATTGGATTAATTCGTATGGTTTTCAATGAAGTTTCCAGGATGAACTTCAATATCCCTCTGTTTGATGTCAACGTTGGTTATTTTAACGAGCGATGTATACTCTTCCACGATCCGTTCTTCTTCCTCGTCATCTGCTTCTGCCAGGACACCAATCGCCTTCACATTTGCATCAAATTCCTCCAATAAGTTCATAATCCCTGTAATCGTACCGCCGGCCTTCATAAAATCATCGATGATACAGACATTTGAACCTTCCGGGAGGCTGCGTTTTGGTAATACCATTGTTTGGATTTTGCGTGAGGATCCTGAAACATAATTGATACTTACAGAGGACCCTTCTGTAACTTTAGGGTCTCTACGTACAATAACTACAGGTACACCAAGAAAGGAAGCTACCGCATAGGCCAAAGGAATCCCTTTTGTAGCAACGGTAACCACTACATCAATATCCATTTTTGAAAATACAGATGCAAATACGCCACCAATTTCTCTCGTTAATCTTGGATCACCCAATATATCACTCATATACAAGTATCCACCTGGAAGAATGCGAACAGGATCCTCCAGTTGATACTTGAGTTTATCAATAAATTGAACATTTTTCTCATGGGAAAATTGAGGAATATATTTAACGCCGCCCGCCGCTCCGGATGTTCTCTCCAAATATCCCAATCCATCATTTTTCAAAACACTATTAATAATATCCAGGTCTTCACTGAGAGATGACTTGGATGATTCATATTTTTCCGCAAAGTATGGTAATTGCTGTTGTACCCTGGGATTTTCCAGGAAAAAATTGGTCAATGCAACTAAACGGTTACTTCTTTTCATTTATACACCTCAAAGACGAATATTTATATCTAAATATACCATCTTTATACGTATTTAGGCAACATCTATCCCAATAAACGAACGACATATACTTCTTCACAAAACCCGCGCATGCTATTATAAATCCGCTGTGCCTTACTATGATGCTGAACCAGCCCATAAACGGTCGGTCCACTCCCGCTCATCAATACACCTGCTGCACCTGCGTTTTTCATTCTCTCTTTTATACGCTGTACTTCCGGATGGACGATTAAGGTGATGTCTTCCAGTGAGTTTCCAATGTTGGAACACATTTTCATAAAATTCTTGTCCATCAAAGCTTCAATTATCCCTTTCGTATTAGGGTGTGAAAGTTCATCAACTTTTATCTGCTGAAAAATAGTTCGTGTCGACACACCAATGTTCGGTTTTGCTAAAACAACATAGCATGAAGGAGGGGAAGGCAATGTTTCAATGATTTCACCTTTTCCCTTTGCGATTGCCGTATTTCCATGAACGCAAAATGAGATATCAGAGCCGAGAACTGATCCAAGATTCGCTAATTCTCCCAGCGACCTGTCCAATCCCCATAATCTGTTTAACCCACGCAATACTGCTGCAGCATCCGTGCTGCCACCTCCCAGGCCGGCTGAAACTGGAATGCGTTTTTCAATGTTAATACGGACACCCGTTTTAATTCCGTACCTTTTTTTAAAAATAGCTGCTGCTTTATAAGCCAAATTTCGTTCATCACTTGGAACATATCTGCTTTCCAAAGCAACCTCAATTCGATTTCTGTTCAGGGAATGCAGTTCAATCCGATCCGCCAAATCGATTGTTGTCATGACCATCTCAACATCATGATAGCCATCCCCCCGTTTTGCCAGAACATCAAGTGATAAATTAATTTTGGCCGGCGCCTTCTCAAAAAGTGTCATCACCGTCACCTTCTTGTAAATAGATAAACAAATTGTAACACATAAAAAAAGTAGAGGCGACTTGTTACGCAAAGAGGCTAAACGTTGGGGCTAAAACTTTCTAGTGGTGCGGGCTTAATTGATATGGCGTCCGGATACTCAAGGGCGATGTTTATTCAGATTCAGGCGATGCTCGGTGGATCGAGGGTGATGTTTATTCAGATTCAGGCGATGCTCATTGGGGCGAGGGTGATGTTCCTTCAGACTCAAGCGATGCTCATTGGACCGGGGGTGATGTTTAGTCAGATTCAGGTGATGCTCGTTAGACCGAGGGCGATGTTTATTCAGATTCAGGCGATGCTCGTTGGACTGGGGGTGATGTTTATTCAAATTCAGGCGATGCTCGTTGGACTGGGGGTGATGTTTATTCAGATTCAGGTGATGCTCGTTGGACTGGGGGCGATGTCTCAACAGATTCAGGCGATGCTCGTTGGACTGGGGGTGTTAATCAGATTCAGGTGATGCTCGTTGGACTGGGGGCGATGTCTCAACAGATTCAGGCGATGCTCGTTGGACCGAGGGTGATGTTTCTTCAGATTCAGGTGATGCTCGTTGGATCGAGGGTGATGTTTCTTCAGATTCAGGTGATGCTCGTTGGATCGAGGGTGATGTTTCTTCAGATTCAGGTGATGCTCGTTGGGTCCTCTTTATCATAAAAAAAGCAGCCCATCTAAGGACTGCCTTTGTCTTGCATGTTTTGCTCGGCTATTTCAATCGCCCGTTTCACCATGTTTCCGGCGTCACGGGATTTGATGCCTCCCCAGCCCTCCTGCTGCACTGTGTCGTAAAACCCTAACTCTTTGGCAATTTCTTCTTTCAAATGGTCTGACATGATTCCACGTCGCCTAGCCATGAAAGAACGACCCCTTTCTGTTATGAGCTTTAACTTACGACATTCATAGCATGTGCAGGAAACCAGAATAAACACAAGTGATATGTATCCAAAAAAGGAAATAATAAGCAAAAATAAAGCAGTAGGCAATTACTTGTCTACCGCTGCTTCGTTTATTACTATTACTGCTCTTCCAATAACGGAAAGCTTAATTCTACCGTTTCTGTTAAAACGTCTGCATAGCTGTATGAAACACGTTCGAATGCATTTTCGTCTTGATCCAGCTCAACGACAAAAACAGAAGGATACATTTCTGCCAATACACCAGTTCGCTCAATTGTTTTCCTTCTGCCTCCGTTGGCTCTCAATCTCAATCTTTTACCAACATTACTTTCAAGACCTTGCTTTATTTCGATTAATGTTTTAGCCACTACACTCCACCTCACTGTATTTACCATACCATAAGCTTGTATAATAGTCAAATAAAATATTATATTATAACAGTATAGTATTTTTAATGTCAACAAAAAAATATCCTTTATTGGTTATTATTTGTAGTTATTTTTAATTTATGTATATTTCTTTACAATTTGTATACTTTTTTACTTATGCTGTTTTCTAAAAGACTTGGGACTGCGATTACTCGTCCCACCGAAAAGACTTGGGACTGCGATTACGCTTCCCACACTCAAGAAAGCTTTACCTTTTTTTAATGCCGATAGAAAAAAATTATCTTGTCCCCGCTTCTCAATGGAGACAAGATATATTCAGTCCGTCGATTCCTCTTCCAGATAAGGAAGCCCTGTACGAAGCAACCCTCTTGTTTCAACACCGCCCATTCCTCTGTCACCTGTCAGTGTATTGCGGATTGCATCCCAAACGCTCACCTTTTCCATAAATGATGTATACGCTATTTTAGCCGCAATATATACGGGATCGAGTGCATGAATATTAATCCGTGTCGGAGAGCTGGCAAAATTTGCACCCGCTCGTATCAGGGATTCAAAATGAGACTGACACGCCCCTGCAAAAATCACAAGCTGATCCAATTGCGGGTTCATTCTTCTCGCTTCTCGTACAGTCTCAGCAAAATATTTGGAATGCCTGTAAGCACGAAGGTCATTTTTTGTGCCCTTATTTTTGGAAAAGGCATCATGACCGGTTATTACGATAATATTGGGCTGTATTTTTTCCACTAATTCTCCAATTTGCAGTGGCATATCCTTTTCATGTAAATGGACACCATGAACCTGCAAACCCATCCGCTGGTACAATTCAATACATTTTCTTAAATAATTTTGGTCCCCATCTAAATGAAGCACTTTGGCAGGTAATTGAAAGTAATTAGATGTATAGTGATAACCATCTGTTGATTGATACTCTCTTTTCTCCCGCTGCAATTGATAATCCTGCCTGAACAGGCGATAGGAGAATTCTTCCTGTTCTCTGACCTTTTTCCGTCTTTTCTCTAACTCCCGTATTTGTACCTTCACCACATCGTCTGTCGGGGCGTCTGCCTCTAATCGAATATCTTCTCCATATAATTTCAGTGTATCTTTTCTTACTTCTGCTACCCGAAACAACAAATCATGATTATAGGATTTCCTTGTCACTAATTCGCCTGTCATAAAACTCATACCATCACCCTATCGTCTTGCATTCCTCCTATAGACTATGAAGGCGATAGTCTATCCGTGCAGATTAGAAACTTTGGCTTTTCGCCAAGCTGTAGTGCCAGCATCTTAGCACGAATTATACAGTAAGGATGTTTTATGAATCAAAAAAGAGCTATTACTGTATCATCAGCAATAGCTCCTTTCTCATTGTTTATCCGCATTGTAAAACGCATTCGCCAATATCGCGAATTCTTCCATATCCAGAGATTCCCCACGCCTTGTGCCATCTATATTGATCGTATCAAGCATTGTTGTAATTGCTTCTTTATCATGTTTCCCTTTAAAATGACTCGTTAAATTATTGCGCAATGTCTTCCTTCTTTGTGCAAAGCAGGCCTGTACAATCGTAAAGAAGTAATCCTCATCTTCTACATGTACTGGTGGTTCATTTCGGGGAACAAGCTTTAGTATACTCGAATCAACATTTGGCTGTGGCATGAAGACGCTCTTGGGGACATTCATTACAACCGCTGCATGTGTATAGTATTGCACGGCAATCGTCAGAGAACCATAGCTTTTGTTGTTGGGTTTTGCTGCCATCCTTTCAGCAACTTCCTTTTGAATCATTACCGTAATACTTGCTGCAGATAAGTTCTCCCGTAAAAGCTTCATCAGAATCGGAGTTGTAATATAATAAGGGAGATTTGCCACAATATGAACAGGCTGCCCCGGACTAAAACTTTCCTCCATTACTTTTCCTACATCAGCTTTTAATATATCCTGATGTAAAACCTCAACATTATGATAATCTTCCAGGGTATCCTGCAGTATCGGCAGAAGCCGCTGATCCACTTCAAAGGCAACAACCTTATCCGCATGTATGGCCAGCTGCTCGGTTAACGCACCGATTCCCGGTCCAATTTCAATCGCTCCTGTTGCCCAACCAATCCCTGCATGTTTTATGATATTTTCAAGAATATTAACATCCACTAAAAAATTTTGTCCAAGGCTTTTTTTGAAGGTGAATTTATACTTTTCCAAAACTTCCTTTGTTCGGGTCGGAGTTGCTATATGCTTTTTAGACATTTTCATTTTCCTCCTGTTGTAACTGACGGATTGCCTGTTCGAATTGCATTTTCGTAATTTGAAACATCGTTAACCGCTTTAATAACTGTTTCCCGTTCGTATGTCCGATTTGCAGCAGCTCACCAAGCTTCTCTCTGCGAACACTGGCACCCTGTCCGCCAATGAGCCCGTGACGAACCAGTTCTGCTTTGGTAATTTCACTTTTATTTAGTTCCGCTAATTCATAAACATCTTCAAGTGCCTGTTGAATCGATTCTTTCGATGCGTGTTCGATCCCAAGGCTTTTATTCTTAGGGTGCTTTGCTCTTGCTTTGTCTCTTGTTAAAAAAGCATGCTTGCAGCCTGGTACTGCCTGATCAATAATATGACGAATCCGGTCGCCTGGATAATCGGGATCTGTAAAAATAATTACTCCCCGCTTATCCTGTGCATGCTGGACTTGATTCAAGATCTCCTTATTAATAGCTGAACCATTTGTTTCGATTGTATCTGCATCTGCTGCCTGCTGGATTTTTGTTGTATCATCTCGTCCTTCAACGACGATTATCTCTTTTATCTTCAATAAATAATCCTCTTTCCATTAAATAATGCTCCTACCATCATATCATGGCAGGAGCATTTATCCTATATTCAGCAAAATTTAAATGTTAATCAAGAACTTTTACCTGAACTGTCTTTTTACCCCAGGCATATGCTTCTGATTTCGTTGGAACGTGAATATCAATACGGTTTCCAACAATATGCCCACCGGTATCACTTGCGATTGCTTCACCATATCCTTCTACCCAGACCCTTGATCCTAAAGGAATAACATTTGGATCAACTGCGATGACTTTCTTGTTCGGATTGGCATTCAGATCAATTCCTGTAGCAGTATAACCGGAACAACCATCACAAAATGCTGTATATGCACTAGCAGTCATTGTATATACTTTTTCTCCTGATGGTTTACTTTCTGTTTTATTACTATTTGACATTTTGGTTGTCTGCACGTTCTCGTTTTGATCGGATGATTTTGCCTTCTTGGTTGTTTCTTTTTTATCTGTTGATTTTGCAGCTGTTTTTTGCTTAACATCTGATTTAGGTTTCTCATTTGATAATGTAACAAGGTTTTGTTCTGGTACTTCTGCTGGTTCTGGTTCCATCGTACCAATAGCTACTACGCGATTCGCACCTTCTTCCAGCACTTCTTCACTGATTAGTTCGCGATCGACTTCCTCACCATTTTCATAGGTTACTTCATATTTTTTGGCAACCTTGCCTTCCTGACCTTGTGAAATCACATTTTCTTCCCCTTTTGGAAGAGAATTATCCTCTTTTGTTTCTGTTTCAAATGCGACTTTTTCAGTAACTTTATCCGTTTTTGTTTCCACACGTACAATGGAAATATCCGTATCTTTTGTTACGTCTTCACTGATAGCCGGTTTAATTTGATCCACTTCATTCAGTTTTATTTTATTTTCATTCAGTACATCTTCAACTGATCCGCCTGTCGACCAGACCGTCTTCTCTTTGCCACCATCATTGATTGTGACTTCGTACGCCTGATTCACTTCTATATGTAGTCCATCTTCAGTTGCTTCTGTGCCTTCATGGGAAATATCATCATGCGCAGCAAATGAAAGGCTGTTCTCTGCCAAAAATTCTTCAATTGTATCAGCTGTCGTGTAATATTCCTGTTCTTGCCCGTCTATTGTTACGCTAATGTTCTTTGCTGTCTTGTAATCAATTTCCATGCCACCTTCTACCATTGCATCCAAATCATGTGATAAGGTGTCATGCTCTCCAACCGCAATTCCTACTTCCGTAAGCAGTTCCTCTACTGTATTTGTGTGTGTGTCCACTGTCTGTTTTTCGCCGTTATCTGAGATTACTACCTCTGCTTTCGTCGCTTCAAATAGTACAAACCCTGCAAATAACACAAGTGCCAAAACACCAATACTGCTTGAAATAACCAGCTTCATTTTAGATGCCGGCATTAGCTTATGAATTAATTTCATGCTCCTGCCTCCCTCTCAACGTAACCGATTATAGTAAACTGGTATGGAGGAGACAAGGTTATTCCCATTACGTTTCTTTTACAATCCTATTACAACGGACAGTTTTCTAAAAGGGATTTTCTTGATTAACTGGCCCATCCCTTTGCTGCCACTGATTTCGACATTACCATTCCAAGACATAAAAATAGAGCCGGATTTTTCTCCGGACTCCATAATTAAACATTATTTTCCTGAATTATTACAGGCAATCGATGTTATTTTACAAAATCTAATCGTTTATTCCAAAAAATGCAAAGGCGTTTTCTGTCGTAATTTGACTGATTTCCTCAAAAGACATATTCCGAAGTTCTGCGATTTTTTCTGCAACCAATGTTACGTAGGCAGGTTCGTTCCGCTTTCCCCGATTCGGGTGTGGTGCAAGAAATGGTGCATCTGTTTCCACCAACAGGCGATCGAGTGGAACCTGGGCGGCAACCTCTTTAGGCAATGTCGCATTTTTGAATGTCACCGGCCCTCCGAGGGAAATATAAAAATTCATATCCAGGCAGGCCTGTACATATTCGACGGAATCATTATAACAGTGCATGATACCGCCGACTTCCTTCGCATTTTCTTCTTGCAAAATCTCAATGATATCCTCTGTCGCTTCTCTGTTATGGATAATAATTGGCATATTTAGTCTCTTCGCAAGACGAATCTGTCTGCGGAATACTTCTTTCTGTATATCTTTCGGGGATTTATCCCAGTGATAATCCAACCCCATTTCTCCGATGGCAACGACTTTCGGATGTGCAGATAGTTCCTCAATCCAATCTAGATCCTCATCCGTCATATCAATTGCATCAACCGGATGCCAGCCTACTGCAGCATAAATTGTTTCATTTTGTTCGGCAATTTCAATCGCAAGTGGAATTGTTTCCCGGTCAAAACCAACGACCGTCATATACGTTACACCAGCATCAAATGCCCGTTGTATTGTCTCATGGCGATCTTCAAAAAATTGTTCGGCATTTAAATGTACATGTGTATCAAAAAGCATCTTTTGCCTCCTAATGATAGAAGACCAGCAAATGAAAACAATGCTGGCCTTCTTAAAAATTTATTTTACGACAGAACCATTCGGCAGAGATTCCTCCACAGTAGCAAGTGATAATTTACCATTTTCATCCTCACCGGAAAGAATCATTCCTTCAGACATTTCCCCACGTAGTTTAACCGGTTTTAGATTGGTTACACAAATTACTTTTTTGCCAACTAAATCTTCCGGTTTGTAATGTTCGGCAATACCTGAGACGATCTGGCGTTTTTGAGTTCCCAGATCAACCTGTAATTTGATTAGCTTGTCTGCTTTTTTTACAGCCTCTGCCTGAACAACTTCAGCAACACGCATATCAAGCTTCATAAACGCATCAAATTCAATTTGATCTTTTTGCTCCGTTTTCTCTTTTTTCGCAGGTTTCTTTTCTTCCTGTACAGGCTTTTTCATCATTGCTTTAATTGTTTCGATTTCCTTTTCAACATCCAAACGTGGAAAAATCGGATCACCTTTTTGTACACGGGTTCCTATTTTAATCTTACCAGCAGTATAGATACTATCCCATTCTTTCAACGTTTCGTCGGTCACATTCAATTGACGGAAAATCTCTGTTGGTGCTTCTGTAAGAAATGGACGCAGCATAACAGCAGATTTTCTTAATGATTCTGCGAGATGTGCCATCACATTCCCAAGCCGCTCTTTATTTGCTTCATCCTTTGCCAGTACCCACGGCTCTGTTTCATCAATGTATTTGTTGGTACGGCTAATATATTGCCACAGGGATGACAATGCCACAGAGAACTGCATGTTTTCCATTGCTACTTCCACTTTATCGACCGTTTCTTTCGCAAATTGCTCAAGCGAAGCATCTACTTCTGTTTCTGAAGCTTTATATGCAGGAATTTCCCCATCAAAGTATTTTTGAATCATCGCTACAGTACGATTTAACAGGTTACCAAGGTCATTCGCCAAATCATAATTTGTACGTTCTACAAATCCCTCTGGAGTAAAAACACCATCTGATCCAAATGGAACTTCACGCAACAGATAATAGCGCAGCGCATCCAGCCCATAACGATCTGTCAGGCTGACAGGATCCACGACGTTCCCTTTTGATTTTGACATTTTTCCGTCTTTCATCAAAATCCATCCATGGGCAAATACCTTTTTCGGCAGGGGCAAATCAAGTGCCATCAGGATAATCGGCCAATAAATTGTATGGAAACGTACAATTTCCTTACTCATTAAATGTACATCTGCCGGCCAGTATTTATTGAAGTTCTCTTCATTATCCGAGCCATAGCCAAGTGCTGTAATATAATTTGTTAACGCGTCGACCCAAACGTAGATTACATGCTTCGGGTTGCCTGGCACTTTGATGCCCCAGTCAAATGTGGTACGCGATACGGCCAGATCCTCCAGACCCGGTTTGATAAAGTTGTTCAGCATTTCGTTTTTACGGCTTTCCGGCTGGATGAATCCCGGATTCTCATCATAAAATTGCACTAGACGATCAACATACTTACTCATTTTAAAGAAATAGGATTCTTCTTTCACTTGATCAACCGGACCGCCGCAATCCGGACAATGACCGTCTACCAGCTGGCGTTCGGTGAAAAAGGATTCACAGGAAGTACAGTACATACCTTCATATTGATCCAGGTAAATATCTCCCTGTTCTACCAACTTGTCAAATATTTTAGCTACCACCTTTTTGTGGCGCTCCTCTGTCGTACGGATAAAATCATCATTTGATATTTTTAATTTTTTCCACAGGTCCTGAATTCCGCTTACAATTTCATCTACGTATTCCTGTGGTTCCACACCATTTTCTTTTGCCTTTTTTTGGATTTTTTGACCGTGTTCATCGGTGCCGGTCAGATACATGACATCATAGCCGCGCATCCGTTTATATCGTGCAATCGCATCACCTGCAACTGTTGAATAGGCATGACCGATGTGTAAGTTTCCACTTGGATAATAAATCGGTGTTGTTATATAAAACGTTTTTCCATTTTCCGACATGGGTTTACCTCCTTTGTTCCAATTCATCATTAGATTTAAAAACCTGGCAAAGTGCCAAGTTTTAGTCATGTCTTTTAATAGCTATTACACACCAGGAAAGGGTTACGCTTTCCCAACTGATAAAAAAGATATTTCCATTGTATCTATTATAACGCAATTTGCCAAATCCAGTGCAACCATCGTATTTACTGTATCCATTCGGCATCCATTTAGAAAATTTTCTAACTTTTTACAAAAATTATATTGACACAACATTGGTTTGTTGGTAATCTATTTTTAAATAATGTCGAAAAATATCGGTTTTTTTATATGACTTGGCTTTCACAATTACGCAGTTGATATAAAATGCGACGTAACTTGAAATTATGGTTGGTGCGATTACACGCTACAGAAATACACTACAGTCCCATATCTTTTAGAGAACAGATTTCTAGTTAAATTTGCTGTTTTCATTATAGATGGTGGCACATGCTCTTAGCCGCCATGCTGATTTCTTTACTGCTAAACATAAAAAATCAAATTGGCAGCAGAGTGAGATCTGCAGCTTTCAAGCTTGGAAGAGGGGAGAAAAAGGAATGAAGTCTACTGGAATTGTACGAAAAGTCGATGAACTTGGCCGTGTTGTTATACCAATTGAACTACGCCGCAATCTTGATATTCATGTAAAAGATGCGATGGAAATCTACGTTGATAATAACAATATTGTGTTGAAAAAATACGAGCCAAATATGACATGCCACCTTACTGGTGAAACTTCTGATAATAATTTATCTTTAGCCAATGGAAAGCTTGTGCTCAGCCAGGATAGAGCACAGCAATTAGTCGAAGAAATACAATCAAGATTAGAGAAATAAACCCTAGAAAGAGCTGACATATGGTTATCCAATGTCAGCTCTTTGAACTGTTACTTAATCAATATGATAGGCTTGATAGACCTCGCGCTTGGGCAATTGTCGATCTACTGCTGTCTGCTTAATTGCATCCTTGCTCCTAAATCCGCTCACTTCTATATAATGGTTGACATGATCCAATATGGATAAGTGGCTCCACCATAAGGGCATATCAACTTCTTCTGTCGCATAATTCCCTTCCACAACAAGGCAGAATTCACCCTTGGGTTCATGTTCATCTGCCCATTTTGGGAGTTCTTCTGTTGTTCCACGAGCATATTCTTCAAATCGTTTCGTCAATTCTCTTGCAATGGTAATATTTCGATTTCCAAGCTGGCTCTGCACCGCTTTTAATGTATCTTTTAACCGATAGGGTGATTCATAAAACAGCAATGTCGCCGATAATCGCTTTAACCGAGTTAACTCCGCTTCTTTATCCTTTTTCTTCCGTGGCAAAAATCCGTAAAAGTAAAACTCGTTTGCCGGCAATCCAGAGCCTACTAATGCACAAAGTGCCGCATTTGCACCAGGCAGGACGACAACCGGTTGATTTCTTTCAATCGCAGCCTGTAGGAGTTCATAACCAGGGTCTGAGATTCCCGGCATGCCAGCATCACTGACAATCGCAATGGATTCACCATTTTCCACACGTGTAAGCAACTGTTCTTCACGTGACAGCTTATTATGCTCGTGATAACTGAGCAACGGTGTGGTGATTTCAAAATGATTGAGCAATTTTTTTGTGTTTCTCGTATCTTCTGCAGCAATCAACGTAACATGCTTCAATATTTTCAAGGCACGGTACGTAATGTCCTCCAGATTTCCAATTGGTGTCGGAACAACATAAACAACAGCCTTTGTTTCATCATTAAAACTCTTCTGTATGTTCATACGCCATCACTTCCTTCAGCCTTTCCCGGATCAGTCTAACCTTCTCTTTACGGGAAAGTTGTTTTATGCTGTATTCCTTCTGCATCGCTTCTTCCTTTGTTGGGAACTTCTCGATATAAACAACATGAAAAGGACCCCGTCCACGAGTATACTTTGCGCCTCTCCCATCGTTGTGCATTTTCAGCCGATGCTCCAAATCATTCGTATACCCTGTATACAATGTATTATCCCTGCATTTTAACATATATACAATGTGTTCTTTATCTGCCATAAATAATATCCTCTGCTTCTTCTGTATAAGTCCCGTTCTCATTATAAATATACAATGGTGGCAACGTTTTTAAATCTGCTTTCCCATCTCGGGTCCCTTCAATTAACAGCATATTTGCATCTTTTCCCTTTTTTGGATAAACAAACTGCAGCCGTTTCGGTTCCAGCTTGTATTTCCTAAACAAAGCTATAATATCAACGAGTCGCCCAGGCCTGTGGACCATTGCTACCTTACCACCAGGTCTGACATGCAGCTTACATGCCTTAATTACATCTTCCAATGTACAAAAAACCTCATGCCGGGCTATTGTTAAATATTCATTCTCATTATACTCCCTTTTTGAAGGTGTGCGAAAATATGGAGGATTGCATGTCACCACATCGAAACTACTCTGGCCCAGTACAGGCTGCATCTCCTTCAAATCCCCATGAATCATGGAAATCTGGCCGCTGAGATCATTTAACCGTACATTCCTTTCAGCCATACTAAATATACGCTTTTGAATTTCTACACCGGTAATCTGTGCTTTCGTTCGTTTCGATAATAACAGAGGGATCACACCGTTTCCTGTGCAAAAATCCAAAATCGACCCCCGTTTTATCGGTACATATGCGAAATGTGCAAGCAAGACGGCATCCAAAGAAAAAGAAAAGGCTGTCGGACTTTGAATAATCTTCATGCTTTCATCTGCAAGTAAATAATCAAATCGTTCATCATCTTGTAGCTTTACCATCATTATTCCTCACTATTTAGAAAACTTGGCTTTTCGCCAATCCTTTTATGGCCACTTAGCCTGAATTTTGCAGTAAGAACGTTTTATACTTAACTGCCTAAGAAAAGCTGTCCCGAATTTCGAGACAGCTGTCAATCTTTACTTTATTTTGTTTTGTTTAAAAAATCAAGG
The DNA here is from genome assembly GCF_055380755.1 of Virgibacillus ainsalahensis. NCBI lineage: Bacteria > Bacillati > Bacillota > Bacilli > Caryophanales > Bacillaceae > Virgibacillus > Virgibacillus ainsalahensis. The sequence continues at coordinate 3,477,543 of NZ_AP043943.1, forward strand.
CAGAAGATACAATCTTCATTTTGTCTCGGACTCCCGAATTCCAGGTTACAGATATGGAAGCCTTCTTCATACAATCTGGCCAGGTTATCGTAACCCTCACCGGGAAAACTCACTTTTTTGGTAGCAGTTTTTTCACTGGTTGTCTTTCCGCTCTCTTCTTCCGGATGATCCAAGTGCTTTCTTAGATTATGGTTTTCCATAGCAAGGCGGTGATTTTCTTCCAGTAATTGACTTAATTGACCTTTCAAGTCACCAAGTTGTTCATATAACTTACCAATACGTATTTCCATATCGGAAACTTGATCAAATATTTGTCTGTTCTTCACGCCCACTCACCCCATTATTCTGTGGCTTGTGCTAAAATGCCTCCATCGATTAATTCATCTAATGTATATTCAATGATGCGTTGATCCTCCAGAAATTCAATTTGCACAAGACGTTCCAGAATGTTTAGTCCAGCAACTTTTCCTTTTCCATATGGTGTATCAATAGCCTGCCCGATATCCGGTAGTTCACGCTTCGCAGTTTCATAATTATCATTCTCGTATTTCAAACAGCACATCAGCCGGCCACACAACCCGGAAATCTTTGCCGGGTTCAGCGATAAATTCTGATCTTTTGCCATTTTGATAGATACTGGCTCAAAGTCCCCTAAAAAGGTGGAACAGCAAAGCATTCTGCCGCACGGTCCTATCCCGCCAAGCATTTTCGCTTCATCCCGGACACCAATTTGACGAAGCTCTATGCGTGTCTTGAACTGTGATGCCAGATCTTTGACCAAGTTACGGAAGTCCACCCGTCCATCCGCAGTAAAATAGAAAATGATTTTGTTGCGGTCAAATGTATATTCTACATCTACTAGATTCATATCCAGTTTATGTTCCTTAATTTTAGCTGTGCAGACGTTATGAGCCTTCTCCGCATGCTCCTGGTTTTCGGCGACAATTAATTTGTCTTTTTCATTCGCAATCCGGATGACCTGTTTTAATGGAAGGACAACATCCTCTTCGTCCACCTGTTTCTCTGTAATAACTACTTTTCCAAACTCGACACCACGAACGGTTTCCACAATAACATAATCATCAACGGAAATATCGTACGCTGCCGGATCGAAATAATATATTTTACCCGCTTTTTTAAAGCGGACACCAATAACTTCAACCAATTCATATCACCCCTGTATGTGAAGTGTAAGCTGTTCTATCACTAATGTAGGATGAACATTCCGCTTTAATTTACTTTTTGCTTTTAATACCGCATTGAGCACGGTTACCAATTTTTCCTGTGAAAAAGACATTGCAGCTTTTTCAAGTATTGAATCTTCCGGGGAGAAAAATACAATACCGTCTTCATTACTAATATGGTAATAAAGAATATCTTTAAAAGCCAGAAGCAATAGATCCAGACCCTGCTCCTGCTCGTTTCTTTCCTTAAAATGATTCACCCAATGGTTATGAACAAAAAGAAATGTGTCTTCCGGATGGGTTAAAAACATTTCTATCAATTGTACCACTAACTTTCTGGCCTGCGCAAACCACTCATCTTCACTCCAGGCGAACGCATCATCCAGATTATTCGTTAGTGCACTCATTAAAACCGCATTCCCTCTTGTCATCCCTTCTTCCATTAAACGGGTTTGAAATATCGCCGGATTCAGCGGCTGTAAATCAATCACCTGACATCTTGACCGGATTGTCGGGATAATGACTTGACTATTTTCTGTCAGCATAATTGCTGTTGTCTGTTTGCTAGGTTCCTCCAAAAATTTTAAGATCCGGTTGGCTGCATTCAATGTTAATGTGTCAGCACCTATTATGATATAGACTTTTTGATTGGATTCAAGCCCAGAATAAGTAAACTCTTTCTGTAGATTTTTAATCTGTTCTATTTTAATCGACTGCCCTTCCGGCTTAATCCAGTGAACATCCGGATGATTGCCGGAAGCAATACGCTTACATGCATGACATTCATGGCACGGCTCTACGCCGGATTTATTTTCGCAAAATAATCCCTTTGCGATCAGCAGAGCAATGGCCTCTTTACCTGTTCCGCGCGCCCCCTGAAGCAAATATGCATGAGAAATACGGCCTTTTTTAATGCTGTTCGTAATGATTTTACTCGCCAATGGCTGCACTTCAGCCAAATCAGACCATGTTTTCATGTCGGGATCCTTCCATTCCTAACGATATATGTTAATCAGTAAACCTTTGACCTCACCAATCAGGCTAAGGATGTTTACTGTCTTCTTTTCGTGGTTCATCACTTCTTCAGTTAATTCAATTAGTTTTTCATCAACTTTTTTTACAATTGTTAGATTACGGTTTCGCCCTTCCATAGAGAAGCTGTGGAATTTCTGTAAATCCAATCCATTCGATACAGTTTCTTGTAAAAATCCTTTTACTAAACGTTTGAATGTCGCAAGCTCACGAAATGTACGGTAACGGGCAAGCTTGTCTCCCTGTATGGTAATGTTCTTCATTAGCTGCTGCAATTCCTGTTGTTTCAATTGTTCGGTTTGGGACTGAACCATTTTTTGAAAGGTTTGTGCATCAGCCGCAACCGGGCGCGTGTAAGTTGTTTCTTGTTTTGTTTGCATTTCATGGCTGATCTTCATATGCTCAGTCCCTTATAACTTTTCTTTTTGATTCATTTTTCCTAAAACTGGAAGAATGATTCAATTGGCAGAATAAATACAGTAGCTCCACCGACTTCAACTTTCACAGGTTTTGGAATATAGGAATCCGCATTACCGCCCATTGGTGAAATTGGAGCAACCATCTGCTCTCGATGGGAGCAATTCGCTTTAATAATCTCCATTGCCTCATCGACATGGGCATCTTCACAACCAATCATAAGCGTCGTGTTGCCTTCTTTTAAAAATCCGCCGGTTGTTGCAAGCTTGGTGGTTTGAAAGTTTTCTTCACCGAGTGCATTAACGAGGCGGTTTGAATCTTTATCCTGAATAACAGCGATGATTAACTTCACATTGCATACCTCCCTTATTTAAGATATGTAATAATATGGTTAATTGCCTCTCTCTCAACCGCTTCTTTCGGTTGATCAGCATCGATTGTCTGAATGCGGTCAGGGAATTTCCGCTTGAGAATATGATAAGCCTCATATACCTTTTCGTGAAAATGTATTTCTTCCAGATCCAAACGATTCCTTTCTCTATCTTTATTCAATAAGATGCGCTCTAAACCCTTTTTTGGCTCAATATCAAAAAACAAGGTCAAATTCGGCATACAATCCTTAATGGCAAATTGATTGATGGCAAATACTTCATCAATGCCAAGTCCCCTTGCATACCCCTGATATGCCAGACTGCTGTCGACAAATCGGTCACAAAGGACAATTTTCCCCTCCTTTAGTGCAGGCAGGATTTTCTCAATCAGATGCTGCCTCCGTGCAGCCGCATACAATAATGCCTCGGTCCTCTCTTCCATTTCTGTGTTAGCAGGATTAAGAATGACCTTCCGTATTTGTTCTGCAATCTCGATACCTCCGGGCTCACGTGTGACGAGTACATCATACCCTTGTTCACTTAACTTCTTATTTAAAGAATGGAGAATCGATGTTTTGCCGGCACCCTCGCCACCTTCAACTGTTATAAAATGTCCGTTCACGTCATCTATCCCCTTTATTTCTATATATCCTGATGCCTGTATTACGCTGCTGAATCCTGACACCCTTTCGAAGCAATTGTTCGATTGTATCAATATGTGCTGCTGTGATTCTTTCTCCTTTTAGAATCAAAGGAATGCCCGGCGGGTAAGGGATCACTGCTTCTGCTGCAATCTCTTTGATTCCTTCATGAAAAGGAACGTGTATATATTCGAAGTGATTCATTTCCTGATAGGACAAAGCCAATTCCTGAATCGGTTCAAAAAAAAGCTTTGCTATTTCTATTGTAGCATGATTGACATTATTTTTTAATTGTTCGTTCACAGTTTTTACCGCTTTTTTCAATTGATTCATTTTTTGAAATGGAGAAAGCCCATGAATAAACAAAACCTGGGATTCTGTAGCAAGTTCCGGATAAATGTTCTCCTTTTCAAAAAGACTCGCAACATCTTTTGCAGAATAGCCACGCTTTACATGTAACGTTATTTTGAGTGGATCATCTGAAGGGAGTATCTTCCAATAATCAGATGTCTGTAGAACCTCCCTTACATTTGTAACACTTTGAATGATGTCTTCTATCTCTTTTTCCTTCAGGTTCGCTAAGAAGGAACGTGCAATATCCAGTGACGCCATCAATGGATAGGAGGGACTGCTCGACTGGATGATTTGCAGATAGTGAGCAACCTTTCCTTTCGATACAAAATCAGACTTTATATGTAAAAGAGAAGCCATTGTCATTGCAGGCGCGACTTTATGTGCGGACTGGACAACAACATCTGCTCCTAATTCTAATGCAGAAGGAGGAAAAGGATTGCCTAATGAAAAATGAACACCATGGGCTTCATCTACTAAAACAGGGATTTGATGTTCATGTGCCAAATCTATCATTTGCTTGATATCATAGGCTCGGCCAAAGTAATCCGGATATGTGAGGATGATTGCTTTTGCATCTGGATGCTGTTCTATTGATTCCCTCAATGTAGCTATATCCGGGCTTGTATAACGATTCACAGTGGGATCTATTTCCGGGGCAATAAATATTGGTCTTGCTCCACTTAACTCCAACCCGTTCATAATAGATTTATGGCTGTTACGTTGTACAATTATCTCTTCCCCGGCAGAACATGCCGCCAAGATCATTGCCAGGTTCCCTGCAGTACTTCCGCCAACAAGAAAAAATGTATGATCTGCTTGAAAAAAATCAGCTGCAAGCATTTCTGCTTCAGCAATAGCCTCAGTTGGTGCATGAAGGTCATCAAGCCCTGGGAGCTCCGTCATATCCAGTCGCAAAACAGCATCAAAATACTCCCTGATATCTTCAGGAAAAACCTCCCCGTTTTTATGTCCAGGAACATGAAAAGAAACCGTATTTTTCCTTGCAAAATTCTTCAGCTTTTCAACTAATGGCATCCTACTCTGATAATGGCTCATGTCAATCCTCCGTCCCTTATGTATTAACATAATAGTAGACCAAAAAGAAAAGCGCAAGCGCCTTGAACACCCCAGACAAGAGGAAGTTCGAGGAGACTCACGGGTCACCCTAAGGTGCGCGTGGTGTATTTCCACAGCGGGAATTAGAGAACAGCCATCTGGTTAAATTAGCTGTTTTCATTATAGAGTGGTGGTATGATTTTATTCGCCATATTGGTTTCTTAACTGCCAACAAAAAAAGCCTTTGCAAGCAAAGACTTATGCATTCTAGGAATATAATTTTGGCTTCGTGACATTTTTTAATTTTCTCAGGTAGTAGTTATACTTTTCTTCCCGTGGCTCTGTGTGAATCATATTATGTTCACATTCTCTGCAAATGAACATCGTATACAAATGAATTCCCTTGGCCTTTTCTTCCTCACAGATTCCACAACGTTCGAAGTAATTAGAATGTTTCATTTCCCCACCTCCGTTAAAAATTAGTATCTCCCAATCTAACGGAATATATACAAGGAAACTTTGAAACTTTTATACTTTTTGAATCAGAACTTTCTTTCCACACGGATAAATGCTAAAACAATGCGAAAAGTTTAAGCCGCTCCTAACGCAGGACGGCTTATATTGCGTACTCTTTTAAGGAATCAAAAACAACTGGATTGCGGCCAGGGAGGCCAATCCAAATAACCCGAGGAAACCCGATACAATAACCGTAAATAGATTAATAGGGATATGCAATCCGATTGCTCCGCCAAATACATTAAAGAAAAATAAAAAGAGTATACCAATTCCCAATTTCACTGTTGCTTGTCCAATAAAGCGCATCGGCTTAGATGGGGCACCGACAATTAACAACAGTACAATTAAGCCAATCATTATGGAAATTACAATTGTTGAACTCAACTCAAATCAACCCCTTTTCCTTGTCCCCTTTTTATTACATATGCTGCAAAAGGAGGAAAAAGAACTTAAAATGTTTGTCTTCCCTGTAATATAGGCGGTTTATTTAACCTTCTGCCTCTGGGCAGTATCCAAAAACGTGTACCTGAATTAACTGTTTAAGAGAAAAGTACAAAGAAGTAAGGGAAAAACAGGAACGTTAGAAAACTTAGCTTTTCGCCGAGCCCCTTGTGGGGAAAGCTAAAGCTCGCACTTATGAAGTAAGAAAGTTTTATAGTTTCTTATTGCTAAAATTTACGTTTCTGTTTTTTAATTCCTACTAATAATATATCGTCTTTTTACAGAAACTAAAGATAAATTGAAAAAGGATGGAAGGGTGTGTCTATATGAAAGTAGCGGAACTACTTGTTAAATGTTTAGAAGAAGAGGGGGTGGAATATGTTTTTGGTGTCCCTGGTGAGGAGAACATCGATGTCATGGATGCCCTTTATGACTCGGCCATTGAATTTATTGTAACGAGACACGAAACAAGTGCAGCATTTATGGCCGGGACATATGGAAGGCTGACAGGAAAACCCGGCGTCTGTCTAGCCACACTGGGCCCGGGTGCAACAAATTTGATGACAGGTGTAGCCAATGCCAACATGGATCACTCTCCATTAGTTGCTATTACAGGACAGGCCGGGTTGAACAGACATCATAAAATCTCCCACCAGTATTATGATCTTGTAGCCATGTATCGGCCTGTAACGAAGTGGAACGCACAAATTAAGTCAGCTGAAATCACCCCGGAAGTAGTCCGAAAGGCTTTTCAAGCAGCTGGACAGACAAAGTGGGGAGCAGCGCATATTGACCTTCCGGAAGACATTGCAGGAATGGAAGTAGAGGCATCTGTGATAAAACCTACTGCCAGGCCCCATACCGAAGCAACAAAGGAAGTCATCAAACAGGCGATTGAGATTATGAAAAAGGCAAAGCGCCCACTAATCCTTGCTGGAAATGGAATTTCAAGGCAACAGGCCATACAGGAAATGCGGAATTTTGTCGATAAATGCCAAATCCCTGTTGTCCAATCCTTTATGGGAAAAGGAACAGTGTCATGGCAAAATGACTTGAGCCTGCTCACGGCAGGAATCGGGGGAGATGATTACATTACTTGTGGTATCGACAGCGCTGATTTGATCATTACGGTTGGATTCGATATTGCAGAATATGCACCTAAGGATTGGAATCCAGATGGTAAGACAGCTGTGATTCATATCGATACGGTTGAATCCGAAATAGATGAGCATTATCCCGTTACCCTTAACGTTTTAGGAGACCTTAAGGCAAATCTAAAGCAATTAGAAGAAATGATTGAATCCCGTAATACAGATATGCAATGGGTAGCCGATGTAAGGAAACAGATGCTGGAAGAATTGGATAACTTTAAAGCGGATACCACCTTTCCTGTAAAGCCGCAAAAAATTATTTCCGATTTACGTGCGGTTTTAAACGAAGAGGATATTGCTATTTCAGACGTTGGCGCTCATAAAATGTGGATGGCAAGATTATTCCATAGCTATGAGCCAAATACTTGTCTCATATCGAACGGCCTTGCATCCATGGGAGTCGCTGTCCCAAGTGCTATCGCAGCTAAACTGGCCCATCCAAAATGTAATGTCGTAGCGGTCTGCGGTGATGGATCTTTTCAAATGACAGGGGCTGAACTCGAAACAGCAATGAGGCTGAACCTGCCAATCATTGTTTTAATGTGGAGAGACGATGGATACGGACTGATTGAATGGCATCAATTAAAGAAATTTGATCGTTCCTCCTATATTAAATTTGGCAACCCTAACTATGTCCAGCTTGCCGCATCTTACGGGTTTGAAGCGATGAAAATAAACAAGGCAGCGGAGCTAAAACCGGCCCTGGAAAAAGCAATAAGTCTGAACAAACCTGTTTTTATCGATTGTCCGGTTGATTACAGCGAGAACATGAAACTGACGGAGAAAATGGGAAATATAATTTGTTAAGAAGGGAGATCATTTCATGATTGGTTCCATTATCAATGGCAAGGAACTTTCAAATAGCCAGAACACTCTTGATGTTATCAACCCATATACTCGGGAAACAGTAGAAGAAATTGCCTTAGCATCACAGAACGAAGTAGAGGTAGCTATAAATAACGCTTTTGATACATTTCACAGCATCATGAAAAAGATGCCGGCATATGAGCGATCTGATATTCTACGTAAAACTGCCGACTTGCTGGAGGAAAGATCAGAAAAATTTGCTCAAACTATTAGGAAAGAAGCAGGAAAACCGATTCAGTCCAGCAGAGGGGAAGTCCAGCGTGCGGTACAAGTTATCCGCTTTGCATCCGAAGAGGCGAAACACATCGCAGGAGAGGTCATACCAATGGACGGGGCAGTGGGTGGAGAAGGAAGATTAGGATTGGTAAAACGCATTCCGCTCGGTGTGGTGGGGGCGATTACTCCTTTCAACTTTCCATTAAATCTGTCGCTGCATAAAATCGCACCAGCTATCACAGCAGGGAATACCGTTATTTTTAAACCAGCGGAAAACACACCGGTTTCTGCGTATATGCTCAGCAAATTGTTTCAAGAAGCTGGTCTCCCGGATGGTGCACTCAATCTTATTATGGGCAAAGGGGATGCAGGCGAGGCGCTTGTCCAGCATGATAGGGTTCACAAAATATCTTTTACCGGCAGCCTCCCGGTTGGCCGATCGATCAGGGAATCTGCTGGGTTTAAAAAGGTCACACTTGAACTGGGCTCCAACTCTCCAAATATATTGTTTGACGATGCCGACATCGAAGAAGCAGTCAAACTATTGGTCAAAGGAGCGTTCGCCTTCTCCGGGCAAGTATGTATTTCCGCCCAGCGAATTTATGTCCAAAAAAGCATCTATGAATCCTTTCTCGAGAAGTATATTAATGAGACAAGGGAGTTAAAAGTAGGAGACCCGGCGGAGGAAGCGACAGACATTGGACCGATGATAAACGAGGAAGAAGCAAAGCGTGCCAAGCGATGGATTGATGATGCACACGAAAATGGCGCAACCGTCGAAACGGGCGGGAAGCAGGACGGAACAATCGTCACCCCTACCATAATGACAAATGTGAAGCAAAACATGAAAATTATAGCAGAAGAAGTATTTGCACCAATCGTATCGGTTATCCCATTTGAGACCGAAGCGGATGTGGTCACCTTCTCCAATAATTCCATTTACGGTTTGCAAGCAGGAGTTTTCACGAAGAACTTAGACCGAGCACTCCGTGTTGCAGATAAGCTTGAAATGGGTGGTGTGTGGATTAATGAAATTTCCACCTACCGCCAGGATAATCACCCGTATGGGGGTGTGAAACAAAGCGGCATGGGCAAAGAAGGGGTGAAATATGCTGTAGAGGACATGACGGAATTAAAGTTTATTGGCATCAAAGTAAAAGAATAGGTAAAGGCTCCGCACAAGTAATATGCTTTTCTAAAGGAAGACAGATGAACAAAAGTTCAGGAAACCTTGGTCACCCTAAGGCATAGCTTAAGCAAGAACTCAACATGCGCATTCTTGGCTCATGCGGGAGTTCGCAGTTTTTGACCTCAGGCGGGGTAGGCGCTGTGTTGACCGGGGCGATTACTGACAAGGAATTGATATGCTCCCAAAAATTTATACTTATCTTTCAACAATAAGACAAGGGACACTTTACCCTATGTCCCTTGTCTAAACCTGTGTATTCTATTAGCCTATCAATCATACCGCCTCGCACTAACCTTCCGATGCCTCGCTTCGCGCAATAAAAATAAATACTTCGCCTGGGCGAGGGCTGCTCTCTGGTGGTTGCTGTATGGGGTTTCGATACTTCTCTCTACAATTGCTTCAATGTCTTTCCATTCTCTTTCTAATACGAAAATCGCATCCAATAGTTCCCTATCAATATCTTGCTTTTTTAGTTTCTTCCCCATGAGCTTCACCTAGCTTCTATAAATCTCTTCTGCCCTCTAACGCTTTAGATAATGTCACTTCATCGGCATATTCCAAATCACCGCCAACCGGCAGACCATGGGCGATACGTGATGTTTTGATTCCGGATGGTTTAACAAGACGAGATATATACATCGCTGTTGCTTCCCCCTCAATGTTCGGGTTTGTAGCAAGGATGATTTCCTTTACTTCTTCATCTTTTAATCGATTTATCAAATCAGGCACATTGATGTCCTCTGGTCCAACACCGTCCATTGGTGATATCGCACCATGAAGGACATGGTATTTCCCGTGAAATTCTTTCATTTTTTCCATGGCGATGACGTCTTTTGGATCCTGGACCACACAAATAATTGAGTTATCCCGTGACGTATCCGAACAGATTGCACATGGATCCTGATCGGTGATGTGACCGCAAACCGTGCAGTGTGTTAACTCACGCTTTGCATTGACCAATGCTTTTGCAAAGTCCATCACATCATCTTCTTTCATATTTAGAACAAAAAAAGCCAGACGGACTGCCGTTTTCGGTCCGATACCCGGCAATTTTGTAAAACTGTCTATCAATTTTGTTATTGGTTCTGGATAATACATCTAATTGCCTCCTAGAACTTAGAACATCCCAGGCATATTCATCCCCTTCGTGAACTGTCCCATTGTTTCATTCGACTTTTCATCAATTTGAGTAATTACATCATTCGTTGCAGCAAGGATAAGATCCTGCAGCATTTCAATATCATCTGGATCTACGACTTCCTCTTTGATTTGAACATCTGTAATTTCCTTTTTACCATTTGCAACAACGGTCACCATTCCACCGCCTGCAGACGCCTCAAAACTCATTTCATGCAGTTCGTCCTGTGCTTTCATCATTTTTTTTTGCATCTTTTGCATTTGCTTCATCATGTTATTCATATTTCCCTTCATGGAAAATACCTCCTTTTAGCTAACGATTATTTTTTAATCATGTATTTCCAACAAGTCATCTCCCACAAGTTTTCTTGCTTCTTCTACAAGTGGATCTGGTTGTTCTTCTTCCTTAGGTGCTGCTTTTTCCTGCTTACTTATATAGTCCGTACGCACTTCCTTCCATTCTTTTTCAGGAATTGGAATGATGGTAAGCTGTTTATCCATCACATTGGCAAGTACGGATTCAATTGTTTCCCGATTATCAAGAAATAGGGCACAATGAATTTCATATTTAAAGGCAACAACAATTGTCTGTTCGGATGCTGCTGCCGGTTTACTGTCCTGTATGGTCGCATGGGCAGGTGCACTTGTTGTTTTTAATCGACTTAAAAAGTTTGCCCACTCAGATTGCACACGCTTCAGTTCAGCCTTGGCAGCTTCTTTCAATACATCGCGGATTTTTTCATATGGAATTTTATAGCTGTTTTTTGTCCCTCTGGATTGGGGCTTTCTCGGTTCCCTTTGAGGCGCAGGCTGTGCGCTCACGACCGGATTTTCTTTCAGCATGGCTAATTCTTTTTCCAATTTGGCCATTTTATTTGTCAGCCTTATAACAGCATCAGAATCAGCATTGCTCGATGATTGTTCCTGTTCATGATAGCGATTCGTGATCGTCAATAGTGTAATCTCAATAAATACTTTTGGATTATTCGTCCATTTTATTTCCTGCTGGCATTCATTCAGTTGCACAATGGCATCCTGAATCCACTCAATGGAAATATCCGCTGTCAATGCATGAAAGCTTTCATCTGCTCTGGCCCGTTCCAATAAGCCTTCCAGTGATGGAGCGCTTTTATACAATAGTACATCGCGCATAAAATAGATCAGGTCATAAATGAATCGCCCTGGATCTTTTCCGCTTTGAATCAACTTGTCCAACAGCTCAAGAGCCTTGTGAACATCCTTTTCATGCATAGCTTTTACGATATCTGTCAGAATTGCCTGGGATACACCGCCTGTAACAGCTAAAACGTCATCCAGCTCTACACTGTCCTCACTGTAGGAAATGGCCTGATCCAGGATACTTAACGCATCACGCATACCACCTTCTGCAGCTAAAGCGACAGTTTCCAGTGCTTCAGATGAGACTGTGATATTCTCGGCATCAATGACGATTTGCATCCGGTCCACAATAGACTGATTGGAAATGGGTTTAAAGTCAAAACGCTGACATCTGGAGAGAATTGTCAATGGGATCTTGTGTGGTTCCGTTGTTGCCAGAATAAACACAACATGCTTTGGTGGCTCTTCCAGCGTTTTTAAAAGTGCATTAAAGGCATTCACAGAGATCATATGCACTTCATCAATAATATATACTTTATAAGGAACTGAGCTTGATGCATATTTTACCTTATCACGGATTTCACGAATATCATCAACACTTGTGTTGGACGCCGCATCAATTTCAATCACATCAGAAATTGAACCATCCTGAATTCCACGGCATGCCGCACATTCATTACATGGCTCTTTGACCGGTGAACGTTCACAGTTGATTGTTTTCGCAAAAATTTTCGCTGCACTTGTTTTCCCTGTTCCGCGAGGGCCGGAAAATAAATAGGCATGCGAAAATTTCTCCTGGGCAATCGCATTCTGCAGTGTGCGTGTAATATGTGTTTGTCCCACAACGTCGGCAAAATTTCTCGGCCGCCAGACGCGGTATAGCGCTTGATAGCTCATTATACATTTTCCCCTTTAGAATCTCTATCTAATTATACCCGATTTAAGGGGTGAATGTGAACCTTCAGGATGAACATTTCATGAAAGTTTGCTGTGGTGGAGCTTGTGATAGTGTTGCAGAACGTTTAGGTGAAGTCTTTATGCCTAAGGATGATGGTTACCGATGGTTGGAGCTGGATGTGCATTTACTGACAAGGAATTGATATGCTGCCAAAATTATATACTTATCTATTAAAGAAGCCCCTGCTGGATATAATCCAGCAGGGGCTTCTTTAATATGTATGCCGTGCACCCATTGTTGATGCGACGTCCCTATGCGTTACTTAAGTTCATGGCTCGGCCTAGGCACTCCCGCGGCACACAGAAAAGACCACTTACTGCTGCTTCCTTCCGGACCTGACAGAATTCATGGGTTCCTGTTGCGCAGGACCTAAGCGTCAACACCAATCCCTTAAGGCAGGCCATAAAATCGCCTCACCTCGAATGGGAATTCGACCTCGCTATAGCGGATTGCGAGTACAGGGCACCGCTACCTCCCCGCTTAGCACGACATTAATCATTATAATCAATTTTGCTGTAAAATGCAATGATAATTAAAAGACAAGTAATGGAAATTCCACATAAAATTAATTGTAACTTAATTCATCCTGCTATTCCTTTAGAATTCTCCACTTCCATACCTTCCTTCTCATCTATCTGTTGCTGTAGACGTAATTGATGGAAGGTGATTTCCGGTCTGCTTCCAACACGAATGTTAACACCGGTTTGGCCAAGGCCTTCACTAATATAAAACGAATTTCCGTTATATTGATGGAATCCTTTTACCATCTTCATTTTTACTAATTTTCCCATTTTCACAAGATGGTATGGCTTGGGCCAATGAATCTGTCCACCATGAAAATGTCCGGAAAGCAGATAATCAAAGGGGTGTCCCTGCATCGTGAGAATGACATTCGGATCATGTGTCAAAACAAGATTATATCCTTTTTTCAGATTTTCATATGACTCTGGGAGATTACTATGGCCTGTACCATAATCGTCAATCCCAATAATATTCAGAGCTTTCCCGTCAATATCAATCCTGTCATTTTCATTTTGAAGGGTTTTAATTCCATAGTCATTCAGCAAGTCTTTTAGTTGCTTGAAATAGCCATCACGCAATACATAATCATGGTTACCAAAAACAGCATAGGACCCATATGCAGGGTTTAATTGATTCAACACCTGCAAATATGGAACAAGTTTAGGTATACTCCGCTTCCGGTCAAGGAAATCTCCCGTTAATGCAATGATATCAATCGGTTTTCCTTCCAGCTTTTTGAATAATTGTTCAGGAGTAATCGAAATGTTTTCTATATGCATATCCGAAAGATGCAATATTTGTAAGTCTGTTTCAGCTTCCGGGTGAGAATCTTCATTCAGTTTAATATGATTTATTTCAACGGCATGTGTATTTTGATAGCCTTTATATAAAAAATAAGCGGACAGTATCGTCAATATAGCAATAATAATAAGATACAATTTTAAATCCCTCCTCCTTTGATTATACATGGAAAGAGAAGGGATTTTTAGTTGAAAATTATGGATAACTGTCCTTTCACATTTGGTGGTACTGATTAAACAAACGATTTTTTGACATAAATAAGTAAGTCGGAGGCGGTTTTTCTTTATTGGAAGCTTTTGAGGAAGACAAAAAAAAGATGGGTGTAAGCGCCGCTTGTTTGAATAATTTATAATACGTATTATGAATCGGGAAGGGCTCAAATCCTAATTTTCTACTCCCTCTATTCAACATAGTAATACCGATTAGCCCTTTAATTTCAGCAGCACAATCCTGCAACTGGATATACCGGGCGACAAGCGGGAGGGATTCCTGTACATTTTTATAAATCGTCAGAGCTTTTTTAATTTCGCTATCCACCCCTTGCAGCTTCCTCAGTAGTTCGACATTATGCAGGTGGATTTTTACAAGCAGGTCATTTTTATTGATTACTGTTCCATCCAATAAGGTTACTGTCCTTCCTCTATACCTTGATAGGCGAACCCGCATAATTGTTTTATCCCCACTCTTTTTTTCAATATACTGTAACCTTGTAAACCGGTAATATAATGGATCTATTATATTCCAGGCTGATAAGCAATAATCTTTGATATTCATGCTCATTCTCATTTGCGTTCTCCTCGCTACCATGAATTAAAAAGACATACTTATTTTGGATTGGTTGCCAGCCAACTATTACTGGTAATTTCAGGTTTGTGGAATGAAACCGCTCCTGTTTCACAAACTAAACGAAAGAAGGCGAGGAATGAGCTATGTACCGCATTTTATTTATGCCCTTACTTCGAATACCCTCAGGGCATCACCATGTGGCTGACAGTATTATGATTCAATTAAATCAATCATCAAAAAAATTCCAGTATGAAAAAGTTGATATTCTATCCTATAGCTTTGGTGAGCTGGAAACGTTCATTTCATCTTTTTATTTACATTGGATTCATAAGCTTCCGGGACTATATAGTCAAATATATAGATATGCTGCGATGAATAAGGGAAGAGCCAACAAACGATTTCATCTTTATGAATGGTTATTTTTTAAAAAAATGGAGCAATTAATCGAGCAAACAAATCCGGATATAATCATTTGTACACATGCCCTGCCATCTTATCTTCTCCAACAATTGAAAAGGAAAAAACGATGGACAGGTACGGTCATCAACGTATATACGGATTACTTTATTAATAATCTATGGGGAGTGGAAGAAATTAATTACCATTTCGCTCCTAGTGTACAAGTTAAAAATGAATTAATCAGGCAGGGAGTAAAAGCCAACCGGACGTTTGTTACCGGTATTCCTATTCATCCGCTTTTTAAAAGTATCAAAAACACAAGTATAAAAGATGGTAACTACATTGTTTTAATAAGCGGGGGGAATATGGGGGCTGGAGCTATCCAACAGCTTCTTGACCGATTAAATCCATCCGGATCTGTCCACTATAAGGTCCTTTGCGGTAAAAATAAGACGCTGTTTCAATACATTCAAGACTTGAATCATTCCCACATTGAGCCAGTTCCATATCTCTCATCAAGGGAAGAAATGAACCAGTTATATGATATAGCTGATGCCATCATCACCAAGCCCGGTGGCGTTACGATTACAGAAAGTTTATGGAAAATGCTGCCCATTTTTGTGTATGAGGCTTTACCAGGACAGGAAGAAATCAATTTAAATTTCTTAAAAAGTCAGGGGTTGATATTTCATTTGGAAAATTGGGAGACATCCTTCCATCTCGAAAACGAGATAATAAACCAATTAGATACAGCCTTACCACAATTTTATAAACGATTGGCTGCCTATTATGGTTATATTGAGAAAAAGGATGTAGGGGGAATTATCAGGAAAATACTGCAGGACTAAAAACATCTCATTCATTTCTTTTTTCTGCTACGAAGCTCTCTGAAAAAATCTCTTAAGAGCTGACTGCATTCGTTCTCCAGCACCCCACTTGTAAGCTCTGCCTGATGATTAAAACGCACCTCATCCAGCAAATTCATTAATGTGCCTCCACAGCCAGCTTTTGGATCAGGTGCACCGTAAACAACACGCTTGATACGCGATTGCACAATTGCGCCTGCACACATCGGACAGGGTTCCAATGTCACATAAAGGGTGCAATCTTCCAAACGCCAGCTGCCTATTTCCTTATTTGCCTGCTGAATGGCGATCAACTCGGCATGGGATAATGTCTCCTGTGTCGTTTCACGAACATTATAGCCTGTGGCAATGATATTTCCTTCGTACACAATGACTGCACCAATCGGTACTTCATTTATTTCACGTGCCTTTTCCGCCTGTTCCATGGCTGCACGCATAAATTTTTCATCTGCCATAATAATCACTACAATCTGTAAAAGTTTTAAATCGTAAAAATAGGAAATAGTAGGTTATATAAATCATATATCCATTAAAGGAGAATTTGATGAAACAATCACTTGAAAATACTGCTGTATTGTTTGTCGATGTCATCAATACATTTGATTTTGATGGTGGAGAGGATCTGCTCAAACACACCAATGAAATTCTGCCTGACTTAAAGAAACTAAAGACGTTTGCGAAAAAAAATGATTTGCCTATCATTTATGTTAATGATCATTACGGTCACTGGCAAGCAGATTATCATAAACTGATCAATTATTGTAAAAATGAAAACAGTAAACATATCATCGATGCACTGAAGCCAACAGACGATGATTATTTCTTAATTAAACCACAACATTCAGCATTTTTCCAAACTCCTCTACAATCACTGCTTAATGACATAAATAAGGATCATTTGATTATGGCCGGATTTGCCGGGGATATCTGCATTTTATTCACAGCGAAGGATGCATATATGTACGGATTTAATATGCATATCCCGGAAAATTGTATGGCTTCTGAAGAAAAGGAAGGAACAGAATATGCATTATATTTAATGCGGACAGTAATGAAGGCAGATATAGCGCCAATTTAACCAGCATATTTCAGATCCCTCTTCGCATAAAGTGTAAGTAGCACTTTACGTAGGAGGAGGGAATTTTTATGCAAATACATGTTGTGCAGCAGGGAGATACATTGTATCAAATTGCCGGTACATACAGTGTAACCCCAGATGTGCTGATTGATGCAAATGAACTGGATGCACCAGATCAGCTTGTAGTTGGCCAAACGCTTGTCATTCCGATTAACAGTCAGTTTTATTTTGTTCGTTCTGGTGATAGCTTTTATTCCATTGCGAAACGCTTCGGCATTTCCTATCAGGAATTAGCACAAAGAAATAATTATCCGATTGGGAATATACTTCCTGCAGGCTATCGTTTATATATACCACCCCAAGTGAAAAGGGAAATTACATCACTGGCATATATCGAACCCTTTGGTGATACAGTTTCCGAAACATTGGAAAATTCCGCAGAAAAAAATGCACCCTTTCTGACATATCTGGCTCATTTCAGCTACAATGTAAACCGTGATGGCACACTTACAGACCCACCCATGGGAAACTTGCAGCAAATTGCAACAGCCAATAATACGGCATTATCGCTGGTTGTAACCAATTTGGAAGAGGGAGCGTTCAGTGGAGAACTGGCGCATATTTTTTTAACCGTTCAAGCCGTACAAAATACGTTATTGGACAGCATTATCAATACAGCAACCACAATTGGATATACTGACGTACACTTTGATTTTGAATTTATACTGCCAGAAGATAGAGAGGCCTATAATAACTTTTTGCGTAAAGCCAAACGGCGGATTTCAGAAGCAGGGTTGTTAATGTCTACAGCTCTGGCACCAAAGGTTAGTGCAACACAGGAAGGGGCTCTCTATGAAGCACATGATTACGGGGTACACGGGGAAATTGCCGACTTTGTCGTGTTAATGACGTATGAGTGGGGGTACAGCTACGGACCACCAATGGCTGTGTCACCTATTAATGAAGTGCGACGGGTTGTCGAATATGCATTAACTGAAATTCCTGCAAATAAAATTATGCTGGGACAGAATTTATATGGCTATGATTGGACACTTCCATTTGAGCAGGGCGGCCCAGCAGCTCAAGCGCTAAGTCCACAGCAGGCGATTACACTGGCAAGAGAAGAAAATGCAGCCATTCAATACGATAACGAGGCACAGGCGCCTTTTTTCATATACACAGATGAACAGGGGAATCGGCATGAAGTATGGTTCGAGGACGCGCGGTCGGTTCAGGCAAAATTTAATTTGATTAAAGAATTAGGCTTGTTTGGTATTGCCTATTGGAAACTCGGGCTGGCCTTTCCGCAGAATTGGAGATTATTAGAGGATAACTTTACAATTACAAAATTGGAATAGTTTTAAAAGCCCTAATCGCTTGGATAACGACTAGGGCTTTTGCATGTTTACCTTATTTTAAGAGATTCAGGGATTCCCGATTAAATGCCGGAATATCATCAGGCTGACGACTTGTCACCAATTGATCTCCGCATACAGCAACTTCTTGATCGACAAGTTTTGCACCTGCATATTCCATATCGACTTGGATGGACTTAAATCCTGTTGCTTTGCGTCCTTCCAGAGATTTTGCCGTGATTAACAGCTGTGGTCCATGACAAATGGCAAATACAGGTTTCTTCTCGTCCATGAATTGCTTGGCGAATTTCACAAAACGGTCATCCGCACGTAATTGATCCGGAGAAAAGCCACCTGGAATAAATAATGCATCAAAGTCATTCACATTGACATCATCGATGCCCTGATCAATCTTTATCGTTTCGTCCTTATTTTTCCCTGTTACTTCTTTTCCTTTTTCTTTTTCAATTGTAATAACTTCATGGCCAGCATCTTTAAATGCTTTTACTGGATCGGTATATTCTACATCTTCGAACATATCTGTGATTACTGTAGCTATTTTCTTACTCATGAATAATCCGCTCCTTTATAACGTGTTACATAAAAATATCTTCCCAACATTATCAGGATTAAAACACATTTAATTCATTCCCATCAATTCACGTAGCTCATTTTCATTTGTAACTAAATCTTTTATTGTATATTGGTCAAGCACCTGAAAGAATGCATGTAATGCCTTATTTAACGCATGTTTCAACGTACACCCAGGTGAGATTACGCAATGATTGGCGCCTTTATCAAAGCATTCCAGTAAAGCAAAGTCATTTTCCATCTGACGTACGACATGACCGACATTAATCTCTTCTGCTAGTTTGGCCAGACGAATTCCGCCATTTCTCCCCCTGATTGTCTCCAAAAACCCCATTTTATTTAATTCAAAAACTATTTTTCCTAAATGATGCTGGGAAATATTGTAGACTTCAGAAATCTCCTTAATACTGGCAAGCTCCCCATCTTTTTTCATTCCAGTTAAAATTAATACGCGCAGTGCGTAATCGGTATATTTTTTTAATTGCATGTTTATTCTCCTCGTTTCGTACTTCACAATATTGTAACACATAACTGTTTTATCCTATTGAAGTTCATATAATTTTCAGTATACAATAAAGATGTATTCATAATACATGTTTAAATCATAAAGGGAGTGCATAGTATGGCAACTGAAACTTCTATTGGCTTGGATCAGGAAACAATGGATATTGTAAAAGCTACTGTACCTGTATTGCAAGAACATGGGACCGCTATCACAAAACGATTTTATGAACTGATGCTGGAAGAACATCCAGAATTAAAAAACATATTTAACATGACAAATCAGCGAAAAGGCGATCAGCCGAAAGCACTGGCTAACACGGTGTATGCTGCAGCCCTGCATATCGATAATCTGGAGGCTATTTTACCTGTAGTAAAGCAGATTGCAGAAAAGCACCGCAGCCTGAATATTAAACCGGAACATTATCCAATCGTCGGTAAATATTTATTGATGGGGATGAAAGATGTACTCGGGGATGCTGCGAGTGATGAAATTATTGATGCATGGGCAAAGGCCTATGGTGTAATAGCTGATGTATTCATTTCTGTAGAAAAAGAAATGTATGAAGCAGTAGAGAAAAGTCCTGGCGGCTGGATCGATTACCGTGATTTTAAAGTCATGAAAAAAGTAGTGGAAAGTGATGTTATTACTTCCTTCTATTTAAAACCGGCAGATGGAGGAGCTTTCCCTATATATAAACCGGGACAATACATTACAGTGAAAGCAGAAATAGAAGGGGAGCCAAATACACATCTGCGTCAATACAGCTTATCCTGCTCACCTGGAGAGGAGATGTACCGGATCAGTGTAAAACGTGAAGACGCGATAGGGGATAACCCGGCAGGTATCGTATCGACTTTTCTGCATGAACAGGTAAATGAAGGAGATACTCTTCCAATTAGTGCACCAGGCGGAGATTTCTTCCTTGACCAGAATGATACCAGACCGCTTGTGTTAATGAGTGGTGGGGTCGGACTTACACCAATGATGAGTATGCTGGAAACAGTAATTAAAACACAGCCGGATCGCGAAGTCATTTTTATTCATGCAGCAAGAAGTGGCAGTATTCATGCAATGAAAGACAGGGTAAAAGAAATTACCGAAAATCACGAACAGGTTACGAACTATGTCGTTTATGACCATCCTGAAGAAGGAGAATACTGTGATAAGGAAGGACATATTGACTATGAATGGTTATTCTCTGTTCTTCCAACAAGTAACACAGCATTTTACTTCTGTGGACCAAAGGGATTCATGCGCGCAGCCTATCAAAATCTAAAAAGATTAAATGTAGACGATGCGGATATCCATTACGAAGTTTTTGGACCGGCAGAAGATATTACTGCTTAATAGAGTAGGGAGAGGAGGCTTGTGGAAATCAGCCTCCTTTTTTAACAGTTAAGAAACTAACAACCTTCATTTCAAGTTACGTCGTATTTTATATCAACTGGAGGTTAAAGAGAAAAACATTTTACCAAAAGAGCCAATCAGAAAAAGGTATAATCTTGGTTCATGGTAGTTATATTGAATTAATTTTTTCCTGTTCTAATAACAGTTGTCTTCATACAAAAATATAAAACTATACTGCATAACTGCGGGCTAATGTCTTCGCTATAAAGGTTTGGCGAGAAACCAAGTTTTCTAAAATTCTTATCTGTTCATAAAGCCCCCACACTTTTTCATACTTCGGTAAATTTGGGTTGGTGTAACATAGGATTTCTTTGTCATATCAAGGCCTCTTGCAGTGAGGTCAATATTACCCTCACTACCAAAATAGTACGCCTGCCATATAAATTTGGAGCAATAATTCTTTTCAATGTCATTAAGTATTCGTGAATAGGTGTACCTGTTGACTTTATCTATATTTTTCTTCGCCCATTTACCTGCTTTCCTGGCAAAATGAGCATTTTTATATCTCAGGATTGTCAGCCTTTCTCCTTTTTTATGTCTGCTGAGATAGATTGGCATACTATCTGAGTGGCCATATCTTCTTCTTGCATTGACATGGTAAATTCTGAAGTCTTCACCAACAATGCCTTCATGGCCAACGACAAAAGAGGATCGGGCTGTTTTATGTGAATAGATAACATCCCCTCGCTGCATAGGAATAGATGTGCCTGGATAAATATGGACAGGGTCATCGGTAATTGCTTGATCTTCCTTCTTCATTCGTGTATTTTCCTCTCATCTCTTAATCGAAGCCTTTATTCATTATAGGCTATTTTCTAATAGTTTGGGGCTGCGATTACGCGTCCCACCATTATCTTGCTTGATTATAAACAAAATTTGCAAAAAAGGCCTTTAAAGATTGGTGTTTTCCTATTAGGCAAAAAAACATTGACTTTCGCCAACACGACGAAAGCCAATGTTTAAAAATTATTCTTCCAATGTGGAAGTATCACCCGTTGGAAGTCCGAGTTCCCATGATTTCAGAAGACGACGCATGATTTTACCACTGCGTGTTTTCGGAATAGAATCTTTTACTTCCAGTTCACGTGGTGCAGCATGTGCACTTAATCCTGTCTTGACAAATTGCCGTACTTCTTCACGTAACTCCTCTGAATTTTCATAGCCATCATTTAATGTAATGAATGCTTTGATAATTTCTCCGCGTTCCGGATGCGGTTTTCCGATAACACCCGCTTCAGCAACAGCAGGATGCTCGATTAATTTACTTTCAACCTCAAATGGTCCAACACGTTCACCAGAAGTATTAATCACATCATCCAGGCGTCCCTGGAACCAGAAGTAGCCATCTTCATCCATATATGCACTATCTCCAGAAACGTACCAGCCATTGATAAAATAGCTTTCAAATTTCTCTGGCCGGTTCCAGATTGTGCGCATCATTGCAGGCCAACCTTCTTTAATCGCAAGGTTTCCCATTTGATTTGGCGGCACTTCATTTCCTTCGTTATCGACAATCGATGCTTCAACACCAGGGATTGGTTTTCCCATCGAGCCGGAACGGATTTCCATAGATGGGAAATTCACGATTAATTGGGCACCAGTTTCCGTCATCCACCATGTATCATGAATGCGCAGGTCAAATGCTTCCAGTCCCCATGTAACGACCTCCGGATTTAGTGGCTCACCAACACTCATAATGTGACGAAGGGAAGACAGGTCATGTTTTTTCACTGCTTCTTCACCAGCACTTACCAATTTACGCAGGGCGGTAGGAGCTGTATACCAGACTGTCACATTATATTTAGCCAGGGTGCCGTACCAATCATCTGGTGTAAAACGTCCACCCCGCACGACATTTGTTACACCATATAGCCATGGAGCAAAAATACCATAACTGGTTCCGGTTACCCATCCCGGGTCAGCTGTACACCAGTAAATATCATCCTCTTTTAAATCGAGTACCCATTCAGCTGTAGCATAATGCTGAATCATTGCATTGTGTACATGATAAACCCCTTTTGGTTTCCCTGTGGAACCTGATGTATAATGAAGCAACATGCCATCCTCTAAATCTACCCACTCTATGTCAAAATCCTCCGAGGAATCTCCCATTTCTTTTTTATAATCAATATATTTTTCAGCTGATTCATTATGTTCCCCAACAAGTACGATTTTTTTCAAATCAGGTAAATCATCCTGGGGAACTCTTTCTAAAAGCTCAGGAGTGGTAATTAACATTTGTGCTTCACTATCTTTCAGGCGATCACTTACAGCCTGCTCCATAAATGCCTCAAACAACGGACCTGCAATTGCACCAGTCTTTAAGATTCCAAAAAATGCCGCATAGAATTCAGGGCTTCTCGGCATGAATAAAAAGACGCGATCCCCTTTATTAATATCATATTTTTTTAGGATATTGGCAAACTTATTACTTTGCCTCCGAAGCTGATCAAACGTTACTTTCTCTTCTCTTTCTGGTGCGGAATATAATAAAGCAGTTTTGTCTTTCTTATGCGGGTCTTCTGCATGGCGATCTATCGCTTCGTATGCCATATTAACTTTCCCGGTTTCATTCCAGCTAAAGTTTTTCTTTACTTCGTCCCATGAAAAGGTCTGACGAAACTTTTCATAGTTTTGTAGATTATGATTTCCTTCACGTGCAGGTATTTGCTGTACCTTCATTCCATCACCTCATTTTAAAATTTGCAACCGGTTACAATTATGACTACATAAAATTATTCAAACATTTCGGTAAGTAATTTCTATTTTAGAACATTTTATGACATTTTTACAAGTGTTTTGATTAAAACTATCTTTTTTGCTTTCTTTTATTTTGTATGTTTAAATGAATAAGAATAATTAAATATTTTCACTAGGGGAGCAATTAAATTGCTGAGAGAGTAAACTCGACCCTTTGAACCTGATCTAGTTCATACTAGCGTAGGAAAGTGGTGTATCCATACATATATGGATTTATAATGATATCAACCCATTCCTGCCTGCGCAGTGAATGGGTTTTTATATTTGTGAGTGTTTTCTAGTACTTTGTTGCTCCGTAACCTTCGCAATGGATATAAAATGCGACGTAACCTAACAGTGACTTCCTCTCATCCTTTACAAAATGAGTGCTAGTCCAACGCTGTTTAAAAAACACTCGCTTTCCACGGGGAACGCTTCAGCCTCGGGCCAACACGAGGTTGGTCACATAGGCGTTGCCCTAGGACGGGGCGTTCTTAGCCTATGTTCTTTAATTCACCGCTGCGGGGTCTTCAGACTGTTCCTTTCCCGTAGGAGTCTCGCATTTTTTTTAAGCAGCTTAGAATAGCTCTCTGTTTAAGAGAGAAAACGTCCATGAAACATAAATTCCATAAGCTTTATCCTTTCTATAATCAGAACACCACTCCAAGCGTAGGCAGAATGCGTAGACTCCTGTGGGAATAGCACGAGTCTGAAGACCCCGGAGGAAGCGTTCTTTGCTTCTGAGGAGGCTGAAGCCGTGCCCACGGAAAGCGAAGTATTCTGCCGAAGCGATTGTATAACACTTGATTAAAAAGGAATGGTAGAAAGCAAAACCATGGTAAATCTATGTCGCATTTTATCAATTTTGTGTCAAAAGCAACATATCTTTTCGATGGGACGAGTAATCGCAGTCCCAGGTCTTTTGGTGGGGCGAGTAATCGCAGTCCCAGGTCTTTTCGATGGGAAGCGTAACCGCAATCCCAAAAATTTCAAAAACAGAAAAAATAAAAAGGAGTTGGAGTATATGACAGCATTATTTTCAGATCGTCTATGGAGTAGGGTGGAGCCAATTTGGGAGTCCTATCTGGAGCATCCATTTGTAAAAGGAATTGGGGAAGGGACACTGGACAAAGAAAAATTCAAGCATTTTATGAAACAGGACTATATCTATCTTATCGAGTATGCACGACTGTTCGCTCTAGGAAGCGCAAAAGCACCAAATTTATCTGTAATGACAACATTTGCAAACCTTCTACATGACACAATGAATGTGGAGATGGATTTGCATCGGAAATATGCCAGTAAGTTTAATATTACTGAACAGGAGTTAGAAGAAACAAAGGCAGCTGCAACGACCACTGCATACACAAGCTATATGTTAAATGTATCTCAAAAAGGGGGAGTGGAGAATGTTGTGGCAGCAGTACTTACCTGCGCCTGGAGCTATCACTATATAGGTAAACATTTAGCAAAATTACCAGGAGCGCTCGAACATGAATTTTACGGAGAATGGGTCGAAATGTATTCCTCTGAAGCATTTACAGCCTTAACGAATAATACAATTGATCTGATGAATGAAATCGCAAAAAATAAACCGGAACATGAACTTGCCGCGTTGGAAGAAATCGTCGTAAAGACAAGCCATTTTGAGTATATGTTCTGGGAAATGGCAGAAAACCTGGAAACATGGCCCCTGGATACTATTGGGTAGGCATAAGAAAATGAAGAAAGGAGCTGTACCTAAAGGGTCAGCTCCAATCATTATTCTGTTTGTAATTCTTTTCGTTTTTCATTTTCTGAGATAATATACGCACATGCTGCATCACCTGTAATGTTCAATGAAGTTCGAAGCATATCCAGTAATCGGTCCACACCAATAATCAGTGCAATACCTTCTACAGGCAAGCCAATCTGATTCAATACCATCGACAGCATAATCAATCCCACACTAGGCACACCTGCTGTTCCTATGCTTGCAAGTGTAGCCATCAGGATAATCATAAGAATTTCCGTAAATCCTAGAGAAATCCCGTATACCTGTGAGATAAATACAGTTGCGACTGCCTGCATAATCCCAGTACCATCCATGTTAATGGTAGCACCAAGTGGCTGGACAAAACTGCTGATTGACTTCCTGATGCCAAGACTTTCCTGAGCAGTTTTCATGGACACAGGCAGGGTAGCACTGGAACTTGATGTACTGAATGCAACCGACATCGCAGGGAAGAACCCTTTATAGAATTTGAGTGGATTTCCTTTTCCAATCCCCCAGATAGCAAGACTGTACGTAACTGCACCATGTATGAGCAGTGCCAGAACAACAGCAACCATATACATTGCCATTGACCCTACAGCATCCAGACCTGCACCCGCAATAGCAGACGCAATCAGGGCAAATGCTCCGTATGGCGCTGTTTTCATAACGATATTTACAAGCCAAATCAAAATCTCATTTGCCTGTTCAAACAAATGCAGGATTCCACTTGTCTTTTCACCAAGGTAGGCCAGTGCGATACCAATAAACAAGGCAAAGGCAATAATTTGCAGCATATCACCAGATGCCAATGAAGCAATCGGGTTATCTGGAATAATATTGATCAATGTCTCCATAACAGGAGGCGCTTCTTCTGCTTCATATTCAGCATTACTTACGTCAAATACTCCTTCAGCCCCGGGTTCCAGCAAGTAACCCACTCCAATACCAATTGACAGGGCAATAGCAGTAGTGACTATATAAAAAAGAATGGTTTGAAAGCCGATTCTTCCAAGTTTTGAAGGATCACCTAAGCCAGCAGTCCCTAGAACAATGGAGACAAAAACAATCGGAACAACAACCATCATGATCAGATTTAAAAATATTTCACCAACTGGTGTTAATAAATACGTATCGATAGGGGAGGCGATTCCCTGTGGTGTGAAGGTTAACCCCATACCAACTATTATACCGAGAATAAGTGCAATAATAATCTTCTTTGTAAGACTCATATCCCTATTTTCCCCTTCCTTATTTAATATAATGCAATGACTAGTTAAAATTATGCTTAAATGTTGAATACCTATGTGTGAAAAGATAAGAGAGAAAAGGCGAATTTGGGGATAACGGCCCCGGCAGGATTCGAACCTGCGGCACATGGTTTAGGAAACCAATGCTCTATCCCCTGAGCTACGGAGCCAAATTAAAGCGCAACATGATTCATTATACAGAAAAATAATCAAAATGAAAAGTGGCAATTTCATACATAGCAGTCTGCCTGCATCTGTGATAAAATTAATTGCATCTGTCTACAGGGATAGGAGGAGGAGTTATGACAGAAGTTCCTTTTATTGCAATAGAAGGACCGATTGGTATTGGAAAAACATCCCTCGCAAAAAAACTTTCTGCTCACTTTGATTTTCATTTACTGCAAGAAATCGTCGAGGAAAACCCATTTCTCGGCAAATTTTATGAGGATATCGAAGCTTGGAGCTTTCAGACGGAAATGTTTTTTTTATGCAATCGTTTCAAACAATTGGAAGATATTGAGACAAAGTTTTTAAAAGAAAATAAAGCAGTTATTGCTGATTATCATATATCGAAAAACATGATTTTTGCAAAACGTACATTACAGGCCGATAAATTCGACAAATATGAGCAAATCTATCACATCCTGACAAAAGACATGCCTGTCCCAAATATGATGATTTATTTGCATGCAGGGCTTGACACCATTTTAGAGCGTATTCGAAAACGGGGAAGGGATGTCGAAAAAAATATTAAATCTTCTTATCTTGGGCAACTTGCAAAAGATTATGAGGATTATATGGATGAATTTGAAGCGATGCATCCAGAAATTCCGGTTATCCGGATTAATGGCGATGCATACGATTTTGTACGTCATCAAAATGACTTGGATTCTATCATTGATAAAGTAAATGAACAATTAAAAGAAGCGACAAGTGCGAAAAGTTAAATAAAGGGGAAAGAAACAATGAATTTAAGAGAAAAATACCAGATTCCACATGACAGTATTATCACGGTTGCAGGAACTGTCGGAGTTGGAAAGTCTACCATGACCAATGCATTGGCAAATGCACTTCATTTTAAAACATCATTGGAAAAAGTGGATGCCAACCCGTATTTGGAAAAATTCTATGCTGATTTTGAACGCTGGAGCTTCCATCTGCAGGTATATTTTTTAGCAGAACGCTTTAAGGAACAGAAGAAAATTTTTGAGTATGGCGGTGGCTTCGTCCAAGATCGTTCTATTTATGAAGACACAGGGATTTTTGCAAAAATGCATTATGAAAATGGTACAATGTCAAAAACTGACTATACAACCTATTCAAATCTATTTGAATCCATGGTAATGACTCCATATTTTCCACACCCGGATTTGCTTATTTATTTGGAAGGTTCATTTGATGAGGTTGTGGAGCGAATACAGGAAAGAGGACGTGAAATGGAAAAGGCTACACCGGTTTCTTATTGGGAAGAAATGTACCGTCGCTATGAAGATTGGATTAATAACTTCAATGCATGTCCGATTTTAAGAATTAATATTTCTGATTATGACTTAATGAATAAAGAAGCGTCGATTGAGCCGATTTTAGAGAAGGTTGGACATTTCATCCAGCACGGAAGGAAAAGAAGTGCGCGGGAATTGATATAGGAAGATGCAGGGTGTTCCGTATTTAATTGGAGCACCCTTTTAATGATTAGCAGTCTGGCACTTTTCCTATCATAGGTCTCCCTTCCTTAACCTCGTTCGAAAGGGGAAAGTAAGAAAATGTATAAATAGGAGAATGACCGCCAGGAAAATGATCCAATTCATTGGGATATCAAGTGTCACCCCAACGATGATGATTAATGGGGCAAGCAAAAATGTGAATACACTGTATTTTCCGCCTTTGGCATCATAATAGTTCTCTTTATTACAATAGGGACAGATCATACTTATCCGAAACAAATTTTTCAATGTCTCCAAATAACTCCATTGTTTTTTGCAATGTGTACATGCAGGCATCATAAACCTCTTATTCGTTCCGGCCTAATTCAATGGAACGTTCACGCGCGCTCTTCACGCATTCCATGATTGTTTTTTCAAAACCATACTTTTCCAATGTTTCAATACCGGCCGCTGTTGTCCCATTTGGGCTCATGATTTTTTCCCTTAAAACAGCTGCAGACGCACCAGGAGTTTTGAGCATTTCTCCTGCACCCACGATCGTTTGGACAATAAGCTCACTGGCCGTCTCCTTATCAAGTCCTACTTCAACAGCAGCCTTTTCCATCGACTCAACTAAATAATAGATATAGGCGGGTCCGCTTCCGGAAATACCTGTAATGGTGTGCATATCTGCTTCATCCACAATTGCTGTTGTGCCAATTGTATTAAATAGAGCCTCTGTTTGTTTTACATGCTCTTCGGTCGCATATTTACCTGCTGAAATAGCTGTTGCCGAGTACCCAATTGATGCGGAGGTATTTGGCATGGCCCGGGCGACTGGTGCCACATTTTCAAGTAATGTTGAAATATAATCAGTGGATACTCCGGCGATTATAGAAATAATTAACTGATTCGAAGAGATGTATGGTTTAATGGAATCCATTGATTTTTTTAGATCATAAGGTTTGGTAGCAAGAATGATAATGTCCTTATCCTGAATCACTTTTTCTTTATCTGTTGTTGCTTTTATTTGATATTTTCGTTGAATTTGCTCCAACCTGTCTCTATTGCTTTTATTCGTAACGGTAATCTGATCACTTGGCAATATTTCAGCCTTTATAATCCCTGATATGACAGCCTCTGCCATCGATCCAGCACCAATGAATGCAATTTTCTTGTTCATCTTGCCTACCTCCTTGTTTAGAAATCCTGTCTTGTCACCATGCTTTAGGCATGTGCCTTATGATTTGACTTATATAGTAGGAAAGTTAAACCTTCCCAACCTTTAAAAATGAAAAACTCTTTCCATCCTGTATGTTAAAAGGACGGAAAGAGTTTCCGCGGTACCACCTAAATTGGCATGCTCCTCCTCGGAGATGCCCATCTTCTATTGATAACACAGTTTGCTGCGGTTAGTTTTTACTAACGACTCCCAGGTAGGTTCGTACATGCCGGCTTCGATGGAACCTTTCAGCAGATGAATTCCACTCTCTTTCGAACAAACATTGTATTACTGGCCTGTTCATTGTCTTCTAATTTTTATCTTATTATGTTGTACTATATGGTTTTTATTCGATAATGTCAAGCTTGCTATGATGCCATTTTTCTATCTTTTCATTTCATATTTTATATAATGAAAAAGCAAACATCAATCATTTGAATCATTCCGTTCATAGAAATGGGTTGTATTATATATTTAGCTTATAAAATAGAAAAAACCGCTGCAGGTGCAACGGTTTTGTTATCTCCAATTTTATGCGCTAAATTATAAATGGAGGAGGTAGAGGGATTCGAACCCCCGCGCGGTTTGACCCGCCTTTCGGTTTTCAAGACCGACCCCTTCAGCCAGACTTGGGTATACCTCCGTGATGACGACAAGAATTAATATAACATGTGTAATTTTGATTGTCAATAATGTTTCTACATTTTTTTGCTACTTTTTATTCCAGGATCTTTTCACGAATTTTGTTGCTCCTATAATGTAGCAGTTGATATAAAATGCGACGTAACTTGAAATTATGGTTGGTGCGATTACATGCTTCGGAAAATACACTACGCTCGTAAGATGCTTTCCAACTTCATCAAGAGACTTATATTGCCAGATTATATAACAAACATTGCCATGCACCCTTGAGATGGTTGATTTTCGCTGCGGACCGTTGACTCCTGATCAGAACAGCACGTGTCTGAAGACCCCGCAGAGAAAAATATACTCACTTACTCGCTTATTATTATGATACATCTACTGTTTTTTTATTCTTTTCCATAAACAAATAAGAGAGAGGATAAATTGTCCTCTCTCTATTTTTACTTCAATACTTTCTTGCCACCCATGTATGGCTGTAATACTTCAGGAATCAACACTGATCCATCTTCCTGCTGATAATTCTCCAAAATTGCCGCAACGGTTCGGCCGATAGCAAGCCCGGATCCATTTAATGTATGAACAAATTCCGGTTTTCCTTTTGCATCTCTACGGAAACGGATGCCGGCACGTCTTGCCTGGAAATCTTCAAAGTTGGAGCAGGAAGAAATTTCACGATAGGTTTCCTGACTTGGAATCCAAACTTCAATATCGTATTTTTTTGCTGCAGTGAATCCTAAATCGCCTGTACACATGCTCATCACCCGATATGGTAATTTCAGCAATTGTAATACTTTTTCTGCATTCGCTGTTAAAGTTTCCAATGATTCATAAGAATCTTCGGGTTTTGCAAAATGAACAAGTTCTACTTTGTTAAATTGGTGCTGACGGATAAGCCCGCGAGTATCCCGCCCGGCAGATCCCGCTTCGGAACGGAAATTGGCACTATATGCAACATACTTTTTAGGTAAGTCTTCAGATGATAAGATTTCATCACGATGGTAGTTGGTTACAGGAACTTCCGCCGTTGGTATCATAAAATAATCCCAGTCCTCAAGTTTAAAAACATCTTCTGCGAATTTAGGCAGCTGACCAGTTCCAGTAAGACTAGCACGGTTTACAATCTGTGGTGGCATCATTTCGGTATAGCCATGTTCATCTGCATGCAGATCCATCATAAAGCTCATTAATGCACGTTCAAGCCGTGTACCAAGTCCTTTATAAAAGACAAAACGGCTTCCGGTTACCTTTCCTGCACGTTCGAAATCCAGGATATCAAGATTTACAGCAATATCCCAGTGCGGCTGTGCTTCATTGGGAAACTCCGGGATATTGCCCCATTTTCTTGCTTCCACGTTGTCATCCTCATCTTCTCCCACCGGTACACTTTCATGGGGAATATTCGGGATGGAAAGCATAATGTGTTCAAGCTGTTCTTCTTTCTCTTTCAGCTCTTTATCCAGTGCGGAAATCTTGTCCCCAACCTCACGCATTTCGTTAATTGCAGGTGTTGCATCCTTTTTCTCTTTCTTTAAAACGGAGATTTGCTTGGATGCTTCATTTCGTTTTGCTTTTAGTTTTTCCGTTTCTGCAATCAGATTCCGGCGTTTTTCATCAAGCTCTTCAAACCTGTCCAGTTCAGATAAATCTTCCCCCCGATGACTTAATTTTTCTTTTACTTCTTCAAGGTTATTGCGTAGAAATTTCATGTCCAACATGTGTAATTCCTCCTTATATTTATATATTAGAAAACCTGGCATTCACCAAGCGTTTAACGGCGAGTTCCTGCTGTACTTATGCAGTAAGAAGGTTTTATACCTTTGTATGAAATATTGGTTTCTTACTGCCAAAAAAAACTCCCGCCCCTACACTGTAGGGACGAGAGTATATTTTCCCGCGTTGCCACCCTTGTTGAAGAGATGAACTCTTCCGGCTCACAGCTTTTAACGGTGCTTCAACCGGGTTTACTTACTAGTGGAGGTGAAAAATCTCCACATTCAATAAACCAGTTCAAGGATGGATTCCCAGTACCCCAACATCGGTTCACACCTGCCACCGACTCTCTATAGAAGGATGTACTGTTACTACTTCCTATCGTAACTTTTCCTTTTTAATTATCTTATATCATAGCTAATTTCCCATCAGGATGCAAGTGTTTGTAATGATTGTTCCACCATACCAACAAAATATGCAATACATCGATTATCTTCTGTCAGCTCCGGATGGAATGCGGTACATAAATAATGCCCTTGTTTTGCTGCGACAACCCGTCCTTCATAGGATGCAAGAATCTCAACCTCCGGACCAGCTTCTGTCACATATGGTGCACGAATAAATACGGCATTGAAATCATCAGCTACGTTTGCAATTTCCATCGCTGCTTCAAAACTTGCAACCTGACGGCCAAACGCATTACGGGCCACTGTTATATCCATTAATCCAAGGTGAGCATTTTCCTGTCCCTCTATGGCATTTGCCATTAGAATGAGTCCGGCACATGTGCCAAATACAGGTTTCCCTTGCTTTCCAAAATTTTGGATTGCATCGAAGAAGTCATAGCTGTCAATCAGACGGCGCATTGTGGTACTTTCGCCACCGGGAAGAATCAATCCATCAATATCTTCAAGCTGTTCTTTACGTTTTACTTCGATTGCTTCAGCTCCGCTTTCTTCCACAGAACGGATATGTTCACGAATTGCACCCTGTAGAGCAAGTACACCAATCGTAGTCACAGGATACACCTCCTTTTATTCGCTTCGGTCCTGCATGCGATCTTCTGCAGAAATTGTACTCATTTCAAGTCCTTTCATAGCTGTACCAAGATCTTTGGAAAGCTCTGCAATTAATTTATAGTCTTGATAATGCGTAGTTGCTTCAACAATTGATTTAGCAAATTTTGCTGGGTTCGCTGATTTGAAGATTCCAGATCCAACGAAAACGCCATCTGCACCTAATTCCATCATTAGTGCTGCATCCGATGGTGTGGCAATACCACCTGCTGCAAAGTTAACAACAGGCAAGCGCCCTTCTTCACGTATCTCAAGCATTAAGTCATATGGTGCACCAATTTCTTTTGCATAAGTCATCACTTCATCTTTAGACATCGAAGAAAGCTTGCGAATCTCCGATTGTACCTCACGCATATGACGAACCGCTTCAACGATATTCCCAGTACCAGGTTCTCCCTTTGTACGGAGCATGGAAGCACCTTCACCGATTCTGCGGGTTGCTTCTCCCAAATTACGGCAGCCACAGACAAAAGGAACGGTATAAGCCGATTTATTCAAATGAAAAACATCATCTGCAGGTGTTAATACTTCACTTTCATCGATATAATCCACGCCCATTGATTCAAGGACGCGAGCTTCTACAACATGTCCGATACGTGCTTTTGCCATAACCGGAATGGATACGGCATTTAATACTTCCTCTGTTATTGTCGGATCAGCCATACGGGCAACTCCACCTGCTGCACGGATATCAGATGGAACACGTTCCAAAGCCATTACTGCTACTGCCCCAGCTTCTTCGGCTATTTTTGCCTGCTCGGCGTTAACAACATCCATAATTACGCCGCCTTTTTGCATTTCAGCCATGCCTCGTTTTACACGTTCTGTTCCTGTGTTTACCATATCTGTTTCCCCCTGTATTATGTTTTTTTATGAAAATAATCCTTTAATCCAGTCTACAGCTGTAGTAAATAAATTACTGAAAAAGTCACCAATGGCTCCTAATGTCAGCATAAACCAATTATCTTTCTCTACAGCCTCATCTGCCACTAATGTAACAGAATCACTGCTTTCAGAAAATATGTAGCCATAGTCCGTTTCACCATCATAGACAATCTCGGCTGTACCGAGCTGTTCACCCTGTTCAATTGGTGCAATTAATTCCCCATCTTCGTTTAACTTCTCTTCATCAAGGGTATATTGAAGCGAATACAGTTCTTCTTCTCCAGATTTGATCGGTATAGAAAAACCTTCAGCTATCGAAACATTTAGTTCATTTTCTTTCCCTTTTGCTACAGGAATTACAGATTCATTCTCTTTCTGATATCCGGCAGGGAACAGTTCCTCTGTTTGGAAATTATCATAACCATAATCCATCAGTTTAGCTGTTTCCTGGAAACGTTCTTCTTTGCTATTGGTTTTCATTACTACTGAAATCAGTCTCTGTCCATCACGTTCAGCTGTTCCGGTAAAGGTAAATCCGGCAAGTTCTGTGTTACCTGTTTTCAAACCATCCATGCCTTCATAGTGGAACTGCTCAAGGTATGTAGCTTCATGTGGAAGCATCCAATTTAAATTTTCGACAGTGTAATCTTCAAACTCTACTTCTGTCATACTGGAAATTTCCAATGCTTCCTCAAAATCATTTACTAAATGATAAGCGAGCAATGCTGATGATCTTGCTGATAATAAATTTGAACCATTCGGGTCAGTTCCTTCGGGGCGATTATCACCTAAGGAGGAGTTGTCCAATCCGCTCGAATTCACAAATTTATAATCCGTCAGATTCAGTTCTTCAGCTTTTGCATTCATCATCTCTACAAATGCTGTTTCCGATCCGGCAATTAGCTCTGCTAGTGCTATGGTTGTAGCATTATCGGAAAAAACAGCCATTGCTTCGTATAATTCCCGTACCGTATAATCCTTATCCTGCGTCAAACCCACACCGGAAAATAATGGATTTGCAGAAATACTGTAGGGATAATCACTGATTTGTGTCGTTGTATCCCAGCTTATTTCGCCTTCATCAATTGCTTCGAGGACCAAGTACTCTGTCATCATTTTTGTCATACTGGCCGGCGGAAGCTCTGCATCCGGGTTTTTTGCATATAATACTTTTCCTGTTTCTGCATCAACTAAAATAGCCGATTCAGCATTTAAACTTAATTCATCTTCTGCCTTGGCAGTAAAGGGCTGTGTAACTACCGATGTCATCATTACTAATGCAATCAGCAATAATGAAAAACTCGCTTTTCTATTGTATTTCAACTTTCCGTACCTCCACTGTATTTTAAACGTCTGTTTGCATCCTTACGATTAAATAAGTCGCACTTAATTATTTTACCACAGAAAAAAATAAAAAAATAGACGGGGAACCATCCCCATCTTATTTTTTTATAAAGCTGTGATTAGAATGTGTAATTTGGTGCCTCTTTCGTGACTTGAACATCATGCGGATGACTCTCACGCAGACCTGCGTTCGTAATTCGGATGAAGCGTGTATCATTGCGCAGGGCATCAATCGTTGCAGTACCGCAGTATCCCATTCCTGCACGTAAGCCACCGATAAGCTGGTGAATGGTATCTGCGAGTGGACCTTTATATGCAACCCTGCCTTCAATGCCTTCTGGAACAAGCTTTCTGTTATCAGAGGACTCCTGGAAGTAGCGATCTTTTGAACCGGATTTCATTGCACCAACAGAACCCATTCCCCGATATACTTTAAATTGTCTTCCCTGATAAATTTCCGTTTCTCCGGGACTTTCTGATACTCCTGCAAACATACTGCCAAGCATGACAGCATGTGCCCCGGAAGCAAGTGCCTTTACGATATCGCCGGAATATTTGATGCCACCATCTGCAATGACAGGGACATCATATTCAGCCGCTGCAACTGCACAGTCATGAACGGCAGTTATTTGCGGTACACCGACACCTGCCACGACTCGTGTTGTGCAAATTGATCCTGGCCCGATTCCAACTTTGACAACAGATGCTCCTGCTTCAATTAAAGCCCTCGTTGCTTCAGCGGTTGCGACATTTCCTGCGATAATATCCAGATCCGGATACACCTTTCTTACTTCTTTCAATTGCTCTAAAACACCTTTAGAATGCCCATGTGCTGTATCTATTACAATCACATCAACACCCGCATCGACAAGTTTTTCAATTCGTTTCATCGAATCCCCGGTAACGCCGACTGCTGCAGCAACGATTAACCTTCCCTGTGAATCTTTTGCAGCATTTGGAAATTCAATTGCTTTTTCAATATCCTTGATTGTAATTAGCCCTTTTAAAATGCCTTCATCATCCAAAAGTGGCAATTTTTCGATTTTATATTTCTGCAGAAGTTTTTCAGCCTCTTCTAAAGTCGTCCCTACTGGGGCTGTGACAAGATCCTCACTTGTCATTACTTCTGAAATCATAATCGAATAATCCTGAATGAAACGCAGATCACGATTCGTCAAAATACCTACTAATTTTTGTTCTTCGATTGTATTAACAATCGGCACACCTGAAATGCGGAATTTACCCATGAGGTGTTCAGCATCAAACACCTGATGCTCCGGAGTCAGGAAGAAAGGATTTGTGATAACACCACTTTCCGAACGTTTTACCTTGTCCACCTGTTCAGCTTGATCTTCAATCGACATATTTTTATGAATGACACCAAAGCCACCTTGGCGAGCCATCGAAATAGCCATCGGCGCTTCTGTTACTGTATCCATACCGGCACTGATGAAAGGTGCATTCAGTTTCAAGTTAACCGATAAATCTGTATGAAGCTGTACTTGGTTTGGCAATACCTCCGATTCAGCTGGCATCAACAATACATCATCAAATGTTAAACCTTCTTTTGCAAATTTATCTTCCCGCATTTTTATCCTCCTTTGAAATTAAATGTGTATGGAATCTATTTAATTGGTTATACTACGTAGGTACTACTATTTTCATTTACTTTACGTCATCAATAGATGTTTTTCAACCACATTGTAAAAGTAAAAATATTCAAATTTTTAAAATATTTAGCGGGGTGGGGGGTAAAGCATAATGAAGTTTCAGTCATTCGATGCTTTTTATACAAACCTGCAAAACTTGCAAACAAGCCAAAACTACTTAAAAAACTGTTATCGACTGCTACCAAACATAGATGCCGAGTCAAAGAGCTTTGAAAACAGTGCTACATTTATGTATTACCTTGAACATGGGCAGCTTTTTTTAAAAGAGGGGGAAGAGGTTGATGTCAGATTAAAGCCGATTTTGTATTTTTATGGAATGGTCCACCTGCTGAAGGCATGTTTATTAACAAGAAGGCCGGACTACCCAGAGTCGACTGCAATCCTGGCCCATGGCGTGACAGCCAGAAAGCGGAAGAAAAAGCAATACAGCTTTTTTTTGGATGAAGTGAAAATCCAACAAAACGGCTTATTCACCTATACCTACCAGCATTTATTCGCTTCTAAACATCCTCCGTTTACAAAAGTCAAAATGGATATCTTGCTTGAGTTAATTCCGGAAATGAATGATTTTTTCTTGTGGCAAAAAAAGGAGAAAAGTGTGGAAGTAGGGGAGGTTGGAAGAACAACATTAAACTTCCCTTTAGATCTATTGGACAGCTATCATTTAACGGAAAAGGCATTTATCAATCGTATCAGCCATTATTTACCACCTATCAAAAATACAGGAAAAACAAAAAAATACCTTGTTATAAAACTGGAAAAATCCATTGGCACATCATCCATAGGACCATTTTATTTCCATCTGCTAAAACAGAAAATTTACTTTCCATATGATCGGGGACATTTTGTTCAAATACCGGAAATCATGATTCACTATCTGCTGTTATATAACTTGAGCATGATTTCAAGATACGAAACCGAATATTGGGGAGAGCTGTTTTCCACAAAATACGGACAGGATTATTCCATCATCTTCCATTATTTAACAGTGGCAGCTGAGAAAATACCAATTCTGCTTGGTAACCTTTTAATAGAAAGGGCCTCATTATACTAATGAGGACCAGATTTTTATAGCGATAAAGCTTTAGTAATGCAGTAAGATAGTTTTATACTTTTGTATGAAAACAACTGTTATTAGCACGGAAAAAATTATTCAGTATAGCCCAAGATTATACTTTTTTCCGGTTGGCTCTTTTAATAAATCTTGTTGCTCTTAAACGTCGCATTTGATATAAAAGACGACGTAACTTTATCATGGTTTTGCTTTCTTCCATTCCTTTTGAACCCGAGTGCTATCACAATCGCTTCGGCAGAATACTTCGCTTTCCGCGGGCACGGCTTCAGCCTCCTCGCGGAAGATCGCCGCTGCGGGGTCTTACGTAAAGTGCTGTTCCCACAGGAGTCTGCGTATTCTGCCTACGCTGGGAGTGGTGTTCTGGTTATAGAAAGGATAAAGCTCATGGAATCTATAATTCATGGAGGCTTTCTCACTCAAATAGAAAGCTATTCTAAGCTGCTAAAAAAATGCGAGACTCCTACGGGAAAAGGAAAAGCTGAAGACCCCGCAGTGAGCGAATTAAAGAACATAGGCTAAGAACGCCCCGTCCTGGGGCAACGCCTATGTGACCAACATCGTGTTGGCCCGAGGCTGAAGCGTTCCCCGTGGAAAGCGAGTGTTTTTTAAGCAGCGCTGGAGTAGCACTCATTTTGTAAAGGATGAAAGGAAGTCACTGTTAGGTTACTTCGTCTTTTATATCTATTGTGTCAAAAGCAATATATCATTTCGTTCGATGGGACGAGTAACCACAGTCCCAATCTTTTAGAAAACAGCCTTCTGGATAAATTAGCTGTTTTCATTATAAAGTAATGGCATGCTATACGCCGCCATGTTGGTTTCTTAACTGCTAAAAAAATGCTTGTAGAAAACCGGAGGATCTCTACAAGCTGAGCCTCGTTATATTATAATGAGGCTCTCTTTACCATTGATTATTTTTATATTTACGGTAGTAATTCACCTGGCGAAGGAATAAATACAATTTTCGCTTTAGATTCCTGTCTTTTTTATAAAAGAGGGGGTTTCCCCAGTTTCCTTCTTTGATGAGACGTTTAACATCTTTTTGTACCGTTCCATCGTCTACAAATTTACGGAGCACAATTTTAGGTACAACCGTAAATAAATATTCTTTATCTATATAGGTGAGGGGCTTTTCTTTACCATAAATCACATCATCAACGATATACTCAGCCATGTTATGTCCAAGGGGCGTTACGTAATAGCTGGACCTTCCCTGGCGGATGTTTACCTCAAACACCTTGAATTTCCCATCACGTTCATCATATTTCAAATCGAAATTTGCAAAGCCTACATAACCGACTGCTTCTAGAAAATGCTGCAGTTTTTTCATCATTTCTTCGTTATAGCGTGAAATGACAGCTGTATAATTGCCAATCGCAGTAGCTGTATGTTCCTGCAGGACAACCTGTCCAAAGGTAACAAGTTGTGTTTCCCCTTTGGAATTTATATAGATGACAGAATCCCACATGTATGTATCATCACCTGGAATATAATCCTGGATGATAAGTTCATCTTGATAGCCGCTTTGTGTAATGGTATCAATAACCTCTTGAACCTCTTCTTTTGAGTTCACTCGATACACTTTCTTCTGTCCTGGGAAACTGTTCTTGTAATATTCAATGCCATTACTTGGCTTAATGATGACCGGATACATCATTTCCTGATCGAATGTTTCGTCTCCACTACAATCATAAAAATACGTGGTTGGTGTGTCAATGCCATATTCTGCACACAATTTATAGAAGTTCGATTTGTTCTGCAACTGAT
Source organism: Virgibacillus ainsalahensis (assembly GCF_055380755.1). NCBI lineage: Bacteria > Bacillati > Bacillota > Bacilli > Caryophanales > Bacillaceae > Virgibacillus > Virgibacillus ainsalahensis. Next base: position 3,517,281 of record NZ_AP043943.1, read on the forward strand.
TCATTAACTTCTCCGTAATATAACTGAAAGTATAATATGCTTTCAGTTCTTTTTCATTTTCTATAATCAGACGAACATAGGCATCATTGGTACCTACCAAAAGCAGTTTTTTATTTTCTGATTTAAGCTTCTCGGCCACAGTGGTGAGAATCGGTACAAATTGACCATCATCAGCGAGCGCTGGATGAATTTCAATTTTTTCAATGACCGAACTTAAATTTGTGAAACCCATTTGCTGTTTACCGATTAAGATTGGCTTCACGCTATATTTTTCATGGAAAGAAATTGCCATATTATATGCATTTATGTCTGTTCCGATAATGACTGGAATAAAAGGTAGATTCTTCATGGTTCCTCCTGTGTGTCATGTTAGAAACTTATTATATCATTTATAGTCTTTTAATTAGAAGCATGAGGCGCTATTTTCCAACTTAAAAGTGATTTAGCTATACCAATCGATGTATCTTTACAGAGATAAAATGAAAATACATTCAGTGAGGACTTTTCTTCCTCACTGAATGTAACTTGACCTCACCGGAAGAGGTAAACCGGTTCATTGCCCATTTCACCTCCTCCGTGAGCAGTTTATGATGGCTCGCTCAAGGCGATCCATGCTGGTTTCTTAACTGCCCAGAACAAAGGGCTCATTCCCCCCATTATTCTTCGTCTGTTTCTGTCTCTACTGTACTATCCTCTGTATCTGTTGAATCAGCTTTTTCCATCGTTTCTTCCGTTTCTTCTTCATCGATTCTTGCTACGGTAGCTACTTCTTCATCATCCTGCAGACGAATTAAGCGTACTCCCATTGTATTTCTCCCCGTTTCGGAGATATCACTAACCGGGATACGAATTAATACACCTGCTACGGTAATCAGCATAAGGTCTTCTTTTCCAGAAACTGCCTTTACTGCAGCAACCTGGCCAGTTTTATCTGCCAATTTACAAGTGAAAATTCCTTTCCCGCCACGGTTTGTCCTGCGGTATTCTTCCTCTGGTGTCTGTTTTCCATAGCCTTTATCTGTCACATGAAGGATGTTCGATCCTTCTTCTAGAATCTCCATCGATATGACTTCATCTTCGCCTCTCAGTGAAATACCTTTTACACCCGCGGCTGTTCTTCCCATGGAACGGATTTGTGACTCTTCAAAACGGATAAGATAACCATTTTTCGTTGCAATCATCATATCTTTCGTTCCGTCAGTTAACCGTACAGAAATTAATTCATCTTCTTCACGCAGGCCAACAGCAATTAAACCACCCTTACGAATGTTTTTAAACTGCGTCAGTGATGTCCGTTTGGATATTCCGTGTCTAGTTGTAAAGAATAAATAATAATCTTCACTGAATTCGCTCACGGAGATGACTGCATTCACCCATTCACCCTTTTCCACTTGAAGCAGGTTAATGATTGGGATACCTTTTGCAGTTCGGCTGAATTCAGGTACTTCATAGCCCTTGGTTTTATATACCTTTCCTTTATTGGTGAAGAAAAGCATCGTGTCATGGGTAGAGGTTGATACAAGGTGTTCGACGAAATCATTTTCATTTGTACCCATTCCTTGAATACCGCGGCCTCCCCGTTTTTGTGCACGGTAGGTCGATGCCGGCAGACGTTTGATATAGCCCTGATGTGTAAGGGTGATGACAATATTTTCCTCAGGTATTAAATCTTCATCCTCGAAGAAGCCTGGGCCGCCAGCCATAATTTCTGTTCGGCGTTTGTCATTATATTTTTCCTTTAATTCCGTAAGCTCTTCCCGGATGATTTCTAATATTTTTTCCTCATCCGCTAAAATAGCCTTCAATTCATCAATAAGCTTTGCCAGTTCCGCGTATTCATCTTCAATTTTTTCACGTTCCAGACCGGTCAGTCGCTGTAAGCGCATATCCAGAATAGCCTGTGCCTGCTTTTCGGTAAACTCAAATCGTTCCATTAAACCTTCTCTGGCAATGTCAGTTGTTTTTGAATTACGGATCAAGGTAATTACCTCGTCCAGGTGATCCAGTGCAATCCGTAGTCCTTCCAGTATATGTGCACGTGCCTCTGCCCTACGTAACTCAAATTGCGTACGCCTTGTGATGATCACCTTTTGATGTTCTAGATAATGCTCCAGGCATTGTTTGAGTGTTAGGACTTTCGGCTCTCCGTCAACAAGTGCCAGTGTATTTACTCCAAAAGTGGTCTGCAGGGCCGTTTGTTTATATAAATTATTTAAAACCACATTTGCATTCGCATCACGGCGAAGTTCGATTACCACCCGCATTCCATTACGATCGGACTCATCACGTAAATCGCTAATACCTTCGATTCTTTTCTCACGGACATGATCTGCAATCTTCTCAACCAATCTAGCTTTATTCACCTGGTAAGGCAATTCAGTAACAAGAATTGTTTCCTTGCCATTTGCATCTTCCTCAATATTTACTTTCGCACGAATTGTGATGGAGCCCTTACCGGTTTCATAAGCCTTACGAATACCGCTTCTGCCAAGAATTTGTCCAGCTGTAGGGAAATCCGGGCCATGAATATAATCTTCCATCAGTTCATCAATAGTAATCTCCGGATTTTTGCTGACTGCAAGAACCCCATCAATGGTTTCCCCCAGATTATGTGGAGGGATATTTGTTGCCATACCAACGGCAATCCCAGACCCGCCATTCACAAGCAAATTCGGGAAGCGTGCAGGGAAGACAACCGGCTCGCGTTCTGCACCATCATAGTTATCCTGATAATCAATTGTATCCTTATTGATGTCACGTAATAATTCCATAGAAATCTTGGACATTCTTGCTTCGGTATAACGCATGGCAGCTGCCGAATCACCATCAACAGACCCGAAATTTCCATGTCCGTCCACAAGCATATAGCGGTAGCTGAAATCCTGTGCCATTCGGACCATTGTTTCATATACAGCGGAATCCCCGTGCGGGTGGTACTTACCAATTACTTCTCCAACAATACGGGCTGATTTTTTATATGCCTTATCAGAATGCATACCAAGGTCATTCATAGCATATAAAATACGGCGATGGACCGGCTTCATTCCGTCACGTACATCCGGTAATGCTCTTGAGACAATTACACTCATTGCATAATCGAGAAAAGATGTACGCATTTCTTTGCTAATATTGATTTCCTGAACGTTTGGACGTTGTTCCTCTGCCATTACAATTACCTCCTACCACTATTTACTTCAATAGTGATTTACCTTCAAAATTACAATTTCCGTGCAACATCTATTTTTAGATATCAAGATTCTTTACATATTGAGCATTTTCTTCGATGAATACCCGTCTTGGTTCCACTCTGTCGCCCATCAGCATATCAAAGACCTGATCCGCATCGATGGCATCAGCTAAATCGACCTGCAGCAATGTTCGGTTTTCCGGATTCATCGTCGTATCCCAAAGCTGTGTTGCATTCATTTCTCCCAGACCTTTATAACGCTGCAGACCTGGCTTTGGAGCTTTTGGAATTTCGCTTAAAATCCGTTCCATATCCCTGTCGTTAAATGCATAATAGGAAGCTTTCCCTTGTTTTATCTGATAAAGCGGCGGCTGTGCAATATAAATATAGCCGTGCTCAATTAATGGACGCATATAACGGTAGAAAAATGTTAATAATAATGTTCGTATATGAGCACCATCAACATCGGCATCTGTCATAATAATGACTTTGTGATAACGTGCCTTTGTAATATCAAAATCCTCGCCAATCCCTGTACCGAGTGCTGTAATCATTGCCCGCACTTCTTTATTGGAAAGGATTCTATCCAGGCGTGCTTTTTCTACATTCAAAATTTTACCACGTAATGGCAGGATTGCCTGAAAATGGCGATCCCGCCCGGTTTTAGCTGATCCACCTGCAGAATCACCCTCAACGATGTACAGTTCACTGATTTTCGCATCCCTTGAGGAACAATCAGCAAGTTTACCTGGAAGATTGGATACTTCCAGCGCACCTTTTCTTCGTGTTAATTCCCGTGCCTTTTTCGCAGCCATACGGGCGCGAGAGGCCATCAGTCCTTTTTCCACGATGATTTTACCGACAGTCGGATTCTCGTAAAGGAACTTGGAAAATGTTTCACTGAAAACAGAATCCGTAGCAGTGCGTACCTCACTGTTTCCGAGCTTAGTTTTTGTTTGTCCTTCAAACTGTGGATCCGGGTGCTTGATCGATACGATTGCGGTCATACCTTCACGTACGTCATCTCCAGAGAGATTCGGATCATTTTCTTTGAATAAATTATTTTTCCTTGCATAGTCATTAATTACTCTGGTTAGACCAGTTCTAAAGCCAAATTCATGTGTACCGCCTTCATAGGTATGGATATTATTGGCAAAGGAATACAGGTTGCTGGCAAAACCTTCGTTATATTGAATTGCAATTTCAATGGATATTCCCTGATTTTCACCTTCCGCATAGAAGGGGTCATGAAGGACTTCCTTTGTCCGATTAATATATTCCACATAGGAGCTGATTCCACCTTCATAATAATAGCTTACAGGCTCCTCATCTGTTCGTTTATCCTCGATGGAGATAGTGAGTCCTCGATTTAAAAAGGCCAGCTCACGCAAGCGCTGGGACAATATTTCAAAATCAAAGGTTGTCGATTCCGAAAAAATCTCCGAATCGGGGGTGAAATGTATTTCTGTTCCAGTAATATCAGTGTCTCCGACAGTTTCAATATCACCTTGAGGAACACCTTTTTCAAAACCTAAAAAGTAAATTTTGTTATCCCGGTGTACATATACCTCAAGACCGCTCGACAATGCATTAACAACTGAGGCACCAACACCGTGGAGCCCTCCGGAAACTTTATAGCCTCCGCCACCGAATTTACCTCCAGCGTGAAGGACAGTCATAATTACTTCCAGCGCTGGTTTCCCAGTTTTTTTCTGTATATCAACCGGAATTCCCCGACCATTATCCTTAACGGTTATGCTGTCGTCTTTTTCCATGATGACTTGAATATGATCGCAATATCCGGCCAGTGCCTCATCAATACTGTTATCGACGATTTCCCATACGAGATGGTGTAATCCTTTCTCACTCGTTGTACCAATGTACATCCCTGGTCGTTTACGGACAGCTTCAAGACCTTCAAGTACCTGAATCTGATCTGCGTCATATGCTTGGTTCTCCATGTTTTTGTCTTCCATTGACATAATTTCACCTTCATTTCTTCATACTAAGGGAACAAAATTTCCTAATCGAATTACTTTGATGCGATTTTGGTCCTTGCGTTTTTCTAATTTTATTCCGCTTCTTCTATCTCATCTGAAAAATCATCCAGTTTGCTGATTGTAGAAATCATGCTTGCACGTTTTTTTAATGTGGGTACAGATAGTGTACTGTAATAAATAAAATCTCTCGTAATCATGACAGATTTTGCATCCACAGTTGGTCCGACTACTTTTTTTTGCTTGGTCTGTTCCGTCATCATCTCCTCCATAATGGAAGAAGAGGATATTAACTGATAATCAACGATGGCAATAACATCCTGTGATCGAATAACATTATCATTCCCGATATGAATAAACATGCGTCTCAACCCCCTTAGGTCAGGTGACTACGTTTCCGTCTTTTATGCGAAATAATTCTGCTTGTTTCAACGTCTCATGATTGATACCATCCACACTTGTCGTAGATACAAAGGTTTGAACTTTCCCCTGAATCGTATTTAATAAATGGGATTGTCTGAAATTATCCAACTCACTTAATACATCATCAAGCAACAAAATTGGATATTCTCCGATTTCATTATAAATGAGCTCTATTTCTGCCAGTTTCACAGATAAAGCAGTGGTACGCTGCTGCCCTTGTGAACCGTAGACCTGAATGTCTTTTTGGTTAACATAAAAAATCAAGTCATCCCGATGTGGGCCAATCAGTGTCGTACCACGTTCTATTTCTTTTTCCTCTATTTCATTAAACCTATTTAGGTAGATTGTTTCTATTTTCTCCTTATTTGCCTCTTCTGATACCTCAATCGTGGGATTATACTTGATTTCAAGCTTTTCCAGCTCACGGGTAATCCCATAATGAATTGGAGAGGCCCATTTTCTTAGCAATTCCAAAAAAACAAACCGCCTCTCCAATAAGGACGCGGCATGTTCCGTTAACTGGTCTGTTATGACATGTAACAGACTTCTGTCCTGTATCTCCCTGCGTTGCATCTGCTTTAATAGATGGTTTCGCTGTTTTAATACTTTTTGATACTGTCCCAAATGATAAATATACCGCGGCTGAATCTGCCCCAGTTCCATATCGATAAATCGTCTGCGTGTTTGTGGTGGACCTTTGACTAGTGTTAGATCCTCCGGGGCAAACATGACAACATTCATTGCACCAATATAATCACTCAGGCGTCTTTGCTCAATCCGGTTCAGCTTGGCTTTTTTCCCTTTAGCAGAAACAATGAATTCAAGCGGAAAGGATTGATTTCTCTTTGTGACTCTACCTTCTATTTTAGCATAATCCTTTTCCCAATGAATCAATTCTTTTTCATGGGTCGTACGATGTGATTTGGTTAAAGCAAGTACATGGATTGCCTCCATCAGATTAGTTTTGCCCTGTGCATTTTCGCCGATAATGACATTAATCTTATCATCAAAGGAAATATCAAGTTCCTGATAGTTTCGATAGTTTTTTAGTTTAAGCTGTTCAATATGCATGCATTAATCCTCTTTTTTGACAATATAGGATCCGATGCCTTCCACTTTCACTATATCCCCCGGGTAAAGCTTTCTTCCACGGCGGTGTTCCAATTCATCATTTACCAGCACACCTTCGTCCTGCAAAAATGCCTTAACCATCCCTCCGGATTCAAGGATATTTGCAAGCTTTATAAATTGTCCTAATTGAATGTAATCTGTATTTATTTCAATTTGTTCTTGCAATTTTTTCACCAAATTTCATTCGATATTTACGTGCATTGTTCTTAAAAATGCTTCTATACCTATTTTACTAAAGTTTTGGCATAAAGCAAAGGAATCCCCCATAATTATGAGAAAAACGCTTATTTAAGCTTAAAATGGCTTCTATAGGGTTGAAAAAGCTCTTATCTTTATCTGATAAGAGCTTTTCTTACTTTTTAATACGTTCGTACTGGCAGAATCAATTGGAGAATGGGATCTTGATTTGCCGGACGAATAATAAATGGGCGCATGGCACCGGTGAATTCTATTTTCACTTCTTCATATTCAATAGCTCTCAGTGCTTCTATCATGTACTTTGCACTGAAGGAGATTTTCAATTCCTCTCCTTCGATAGATGAAACAGCAATTTCCTCAGTCACTGTACCAACCTCCGGCGAATTACTTGTAATCTCAACCAATTCGCCTGCTATTGTCGTTAAACGGACCACATTATTACGTTCTTCTTTTGCGAGAAGGGACGCACGGTCAATAGTACTCAGTAAATCCTTCGTTTTTACATGCAACACAGTTTTGCTTTGTTCCGGGATGAGACGTGATGTTTCCGGGTAATTTCCGTCAAGCAGGCGGGAAAGGAAATTCAGATGTTTTGTGCGGAATAAGATCTGGTTATTGGTTACACTTATTTCAACCGCTTCTTCTGTATCATCAAGAATTTTGTTTAATTCACTCAAACTCTTTCCAGGTACAACAATACTAGGAAAATTTGTATTTGCTTCTTTTACCGGTATCTCACGAGCTGCCAGGCGGTGACTGTCTGTTGCTGTTAAAGATAACGTATTATCTTCCAGTATAAGTTTGACCCCTGTTAAAATAGGTCGGGTTTCCATGGTTGAAACGGCAAAAACGGTTTGTTTGATCATACTTTTCAATAGATCTGTAGGCATTTCAAAACTATCATCCGTTTGCAGTTTAGGCAGATGTGGATATTCTTCTGCATCTTGACCATTTAGATTAAATTCCGCTTTTCCGGAACGAATTGTTATTTTTAAATTTTCATCAGCTTCTATTTCTACTGTTTTTTCTGGAAGTTTACGAACAATGTCAGGAAAGTATTTTGCTTGCAGTACAATACTTCCTTCTTCAATTTGCTCCACATTTACATTTCCATCTTCTTCAGCTGGTATATAAGATTCAATGGAAATATCCGAATCACTTCCTGTTAATGTTAATCCATGCTGCTTTGCTTCAATTTTCATTCCCGTCAATATTGGAATTACAGTTCTGGATGAGATAGCTTTCATTACATCCTGGACACTTGCAATTAATTGATCACGTCTAACAATAAATTTCATGAAATAAATCCTCCTAATGGAAGTTCTTATATATTTATTTTTTAATAATAATACAGTAATAACAGTAATAGGGGCTGTTACTATGTGGATAAGTGAGTTTTATACCATTTAACCCAAAGTTATCCACTGTGGACAAATTGTTCATAAGTGCGTAACGTTCTTCACACTGTACACAAGTGGATAACCATCAAAAGGTTTTTAATTGTTCTTTTAGTTCTTCGATTTCTCTGTTTAGGGCAGTATCATTTTCCAGCAACTTGGCTATTTTTTCGTGCGCATGAATGACAGTAGTATGGTCACGTCCGCCAAATTCCTCACCTATTTTTGGTAATGAAAAGTCAGTGAGCTCCCTGGAAAGATACATAGCGATCTGTCTCGGGAAAGCGATGGATTTCGTACGTTTTTTCGCGATGAAATCTTCCAGACGAACATTGTATTTTTCCCCTACTGATTCCTGTATCCCTGCAATCGTAATGACTTTTGGTGTACTGCTTGGAATAATATCCTTTAATGCATCTGCTGCAAGGGAGGCATCTATATCCTGATTAACGAGAGAAGAGTAGGCAACAACGCGTATTAATGCACCCTCAAGTTCACGAATATTTGTATCAATCTGATTGGCAATATAGAGCATTACCTCATTTGGAATGTCCAGTCCTTCCGCTTTTGCCTTTTTCGTAAGGATGGCAATCCTCGTTTCCAAGTCTGGTGGGGTAATATCGGTAATTAGCCCCCATTCAAAACGTGAGCGCAAACGATCTTCCAATGTCGGGATTTCTTTTGGTGGCCGATCACTGGATATGATAATCTGCTTGCTTTCTTCATGTAGTGTATTAAATGTATGGAAAAATTCTTCCTGGGTTGATTCTTTCCCGGCTATAAATTGAATATCATCAATTAAGAGGACATCAACATTGCGGTATTTGTTTCGGAAATTAATCGTTTTGTTATCCATAATTGCATTAATGAACTCATTAGTGAATTTTTCAGAAGTCATATAGACCACTTTTGCGTCAGGGTTATGCTCCCTTACATAATGTCCGACAGCATGCATTAAATGTGTTTTACCTAATCCGACACCACCATAAATAAAAAGCGGATTATAAGCTTTAGCGGGGGCTTCAGCAACAGCCAGGGACGCAGCATGTGCGAAACGGTTCCCCGCACCAATGACAAATGTGTCAAAAGTATATTTTGAATTCAGCATGGACTTTGGCCCATCTCCATTAGGCGAGCCATTCGATTTTGGCTTTGGTGTGGGATCCATCTCATCCAGCTGTGGAGCAGAGTCCGGAACAATAAATTTTGTATTCAGTCGTGTACCGGTAATTTCCTCGAGAATATCTGAGATGAGGTCTGTATATTGATTTTCAAGCCAATCCCTAGCAAATTCATTTGGTGCAGAAATGATTAGAACATTTTCTTTCAGATCTTCTGCTTTTGTGTTTTTCAACCATGTATCAAAACTTGGTTTACTGATTTTCTCCTCGATTTTTTCCAATGTAGCTACCCATAGATCATCGACATTTTCCAAACTGATTTCACTCCTTTCGAACATTAATGACAGAAAAAGCCTCTCTCAGATCTCTATGAAATGGAAAGGCAAATGAGATTCTTAGAAAACTTCGCTTTTAGCCAAGCTTTTTAAACAGCTTACTGCGTGTGAAAGTATAAAACGGGGGTAAGCAGAGATTATAGAATGTGGACAAGAAAATCTGTCAGTGAACGCAATTCATCAGGTTATATACGTTGTCCACATTTTTGTTGATAAACTTATTAACGGTAGTGTGAACAAGTATCCACATGTTGTCCACAGATTGTGGGTAAGTCAATACCCGAATTTTTATTCATAAGAGTTAAACACAGTTATGATATCAAATAAAACCGTATAGTGCAATGGTTTTTCGACAGTTATCCACAAATACTAAGCCTTGTATATAAAATTCATCCACACCCCTATATTTTGTGATTATCTTGTCGATAGTTGTTGTGGATAGAAAAAAATGGTCGAAATTTGCCCAACATTGGGCTGTGGATAAAACTTGAGAAGAAAAAGATGAAATTACAGTTGACAGATGGGAGGGGTTTTACTTATAATTACAAAGACTGTCTATGGATAGGGTTAAATTTTAAATTTTGATATACAGGGTTTTGAGAAATCCCCTTAGGGAGGTGCAGGAATAATGAAAAGAACATTTCAACCAAATAACCGCAAACGTAAAAAAGTCCACGGTTTTCGTCAGCGTATGAGCACAAAGAACGGCCGTCAGGTTTTAGCGCGCCGTCGCCGTAAAGGAAGAAAAGTATTGTCTGCATAGGCCACTGAAATGTCAGTGGTCTTTTCTACTTTTAATAAGAATCAGAAAGGAAAAGAACCACTTTTCCTTTACATAGATTAACTGGATGACATGCTTATAGCTTGTAGATCGCAGTAAAGGTGAGCGTTTATGAAAAAAGAGTTTCGTATAAAGAAGAATGAGGAATTCCAATTTACATTTCAATATGGAAAGTCTTTTGCCAATCGGCAGCTTGTTATATACTATGTTAGAAAGCCAAACCAGAACCATTTTCGGATTGGCCTTTCTGTCGGAAAAAAAATTGGAAACGCTGTAACGAGAAATCGAATTAAAAGGTACCTGCGCCAGGCATTTCAGGAAATGGAAGTGCGATTACCTGAATCCTATGATATTGTAATTATTGCTAGACAGCCGACAAAGAATATGGGTTTTCTGGAAATAAAAAAAAGCTTAACCCATTTATTATATAAAGAACAGTTACTAAAAAATGCTAAAAAATAGTGACATTAAAATAGAATCCTATATGCAGTTAAGTTAGAATGACATGTAGAGTGATTTAGTAAGTGGTTTGATAGGAGGAAAGACATTGCGTAAAAAGTACATGTTGCTGCTGATGTTAGTCGGGGCAATGGCAATATTGTCAGGTTGTATGCAAATTGAAGAGCCAATCACTTCAGAGAGTGAAGGAATCTGGAACACGATATTTGTATATCCGCTTTCATGGGTGATTATTAATATAGCTGAAATTTTCAGTGAGAATTATGGATTGTCGATTATCGTTGTAACGCTGTTAATCCGTACATTGCTTATGCCTTTAAATGTTAAACAATTAAAGAGTTCAAAAGCTATGCAGGAAATTCAGCCCCAACTTAAGGAGATTCAGAAAAAATACAGCTCGAAGGATCAGAAAACACAACAAAAGCTCCAACAGGAAACAATGGAGCTATTTCAAAAGAACGGGGTTAATCCGTTAGCAGGGTGTCTGCCGATTTTAGTGCAAATGCCGATATTGATTGCAATGTACCATGCAATTATGCGAACAGGAGAAATCAGTACCCATTCCTTCCTATGGTTTGAATTGGGCTCACCGGATCCTTTCTTTATTTTGCCGATTTTAACAGCAGGATTTACATTCCTGCAGCAGAAATTAATGATGTCAACAAATACCAGTATGAAAGACAACCCACAAATGGCACTGCAAATGCAGGTTATGCTTTATATCATGCCGGTCATGATTGGTGTATTCGCGGTCTTTTTCCCATCGGCATTGGCATTATACTGGGTAACAGGTAACATCTTTATGGTTATTCAAACACTGCTTATTAATAAACCAATGATGAGCAATAATGGAGGAGACAAAAAGTGAAAGAAATAACTGCTAGTGGCCAAACAGTTGAAGAAGCGGTTCAGTCAGCGTTAGAGCAGTTAAACACCACGGAGGACCATGTTGAGATTGAGGTAATTGATGAAGGCAAAAAAGGAATACTCGGCTTTGGAGCAAAACCGGCAATTGTTAAAGTTGTGATTGCTAAGAATTCAATCGAGGATACGGAAGCATTTATTAAAGAAGTAACGAATCATATGAATCTAGATGTAGAGATTGTGACAACCATTGAAGGTAATCACGTAACTTATGAATTGCAAGGGGAGAATATTGCGATTTTAATTGGAAAACGTGGTCAAACCCTGAATGCCTTGCAATATTTAGTGCATCTTGCATTAAACAAGGACAACGAACAGTTTTATTCTGTTACGGTTGATGCAGAAGGATACCGTGGACGAAGAAAAGAAACACTTGAATCTCTGGCATTGAAAATGGCGGATAAAGCAATGCAGTTAAATAAAAAAGTTGCTCTTGAGCCGATGCCGGCATTTGAACGAAAAATCATTCATAATAAATTACAAGGTATGGAACAAGTTTCGACATATTCCGATGGCGTCGAGCCACATCGGAATATTGTGATAAAACCATAACCAAATATTGATGGAAAGCCCCGGGAAACCGGGGCTTTTTTATAAGAAGTTGTTCAAAAAGTCTATGTATAGGTAAAGAATGAATAAAGAATACTATGTATAGAATCAAAAAGTGCGATGATGATAGGTTAAGGATTGAATAAAAAGGAGTTTGATCAATGAATAATTTTTCCGGAACGATATTCAGTGGGGATTTTGATGAAGATCAGGAAACCTTTTATCTTACACAAGTGAAAAATATTTCCACCCAATCTACCTTATCTACGGATCAACTGACACAGCTTTATCAATATTTGAAAAAACAGGAAGACACATGCACGATTACAGTGAATGACCAGATGCCCATTCTTCTGCAAGCAGATGAAGTTGCCCAGCTGCTAAAAGAACTCGATATTGTTATGGAGCAGGTGAATGCTTAAGTTTTTGAGATGTAGAGCATACTACTAAAAAATATGTATATGTTTAAGGATATGTTAGAAAACTTGGCTAAACGTCCAAGCTTTTATGGCAATAGAGACTAAGCCCGTACTTATGCAGTAAGATAGTTTTATACGTTTGATATGAAAACAACTGTTATTAGAACCGGAAAAATTATTCAGAATAACCCCATGAACCAAGATTATATCTTTTTCCGGTTGGCTCTTTTGGTAAATTTAGTTGCTCTTTAATGTCGCAGTAGATATAAAAGACGAAGTAACTTTATCGTGATATCGCTTCTTCCATTCCTTTTGAACCCGAGTGCTATCACAATCGCTTCGGCAGAATACTTCGCTTTCCGTGGGCACGGCTTCAGCCTCCTCAGAAGCAAAGAACGCTTCTTCCGGGGTCTTCAGACTCGTGCTATTCCCACAGGAGTCTACGTATTCTGCCTACGCTGGGAGTAGTGTTCTGTTATAGAAAGGATAAAGCTCATGGAATCTGTGTTTCATTGACGTTTTCTCTCTTAAACAGAAAGATATTCTAAGCTGCTTAAGAAATGCGAGACTCCAACGGGAAAGGAACAGTCTGAAGACCCCACAGCGAGCCGCCTTTGCGAGTGAGGAGGCTGAAGCGTTCCCCGTGGAAAGCGAGTATTTTTTAAGCAGCGCTTGACTAGCACTCATTTTGTAAAGGATGAGAGGAAGTCACTGTTAGGTTACGTCGTCTTTTATATCTTTTGTGTCAAAAACAGCAAATCTTTTCGGTGGGACGAGTAATCGCAGTCCAATCTTTTAGAGAACAGCCTTCTGGATAAATTAGCTGTTTTCATTATAAAGTAGTAGTGGCATGCTCTTAGCCGCCATGTTAGTTTCTTAACTGCTAAAGAAAAAACGTTTATCCACATGTGAATAAACGTTTTTTTCAATCACACGAAATTATTTTTGTGGATAAGTTTATTTTTGAATGAAATTATGGTATTCTAGTTTGTTAGTGACGATAAAAGTGTCGTTACTAAATAATATAATAAATAATTATTTATCATATAGATATCAAATGTTGGAGGTGAAAGCGATGGAGACAGATACAATTACTGCCATATCAACCCCGACCGGTGAAGGGGCAATTGCGATAGTAAGATTGAGCGGACCTGAAGCGATTTCGATTACTGCCCAGGTTTTTCAGGGAAAAGATTTAAAAGCGGTGGATTCCCACACCATTCATTACGGAAAAATTATTGATCCGGAAACGGGTGACGTTGCTGAGGAAGTAATGGTTTCCGTCATGCGTGCGCCGAAAACATTTACTCGTGAAGATGTTGTCGAAATTAATTGTCATGGTGGAATGGTTGCCGTTAATCGTGTGCTGGAAATTATTTTGTCGAAAGGACCAAGACTTGCGGAACCAGGTGAATTTACAAAACGTGCATTTTTACATGGGCGGATTGACCTTTCACAGGCAGAAGCGGTAATGGATCTTATTCGGGCAAAAACGGATAAGGCAATGTCCGTGGCATTGAAACAGATGGACGGCAGACTGTCCGGTCTTATACAGAAATATCGACAGGAACTCCTGGAGACTGTTGCGCATGTTGAGGTAAACATTGATTACCCGGAATATGATGATGTGGAAGAAATGTCACATGATATGATGCGTGAGAAAACAAATGAAGTGTATAAGGAAATTGAAGAACTGCTTAATGTAGCGAAACAAGGGAAAATATTAAGAGAAGGACTTGCTACAGCAATTATTGGCCGTCCGAATGTAGGGAAATCTTCACTGATGAACACACTCGTACAGGAAAATAAAGCTATCGTAACAGAAGTACCCGGCACGACTCGTGATATTATCGAGGAATATGTCAATGTTCGTGGTGTACCGCTTCGATTGGTAGATACAGCAGGAATCCGGGAAACAGAAGATATTGTCGAAAAAATTGGAGTAGAACGCTCCAGACAGGTACTGCAGGAGTCCGATCTCATATTATTTGTGTTAAACTATAATGATGAACTGACTAATGAAGATATAAAGCTTTTTGAAGCGGTAAAAGGTTTGGAATATATTGTAATTATCAATAAGACTGACTTGGAGCAAAAGCTTGATTTGGATAAAGTAAAAGAGCATACGGAAGGAAATCCTATTATTACCACTTCATTAATTGAAGAAGAAGGAGTGGACGAATTGGAAGCAGCAATTGCTGAAACCTTCTTTTCCGGTGATATTGATACCGGTGATTTAACGTATGTATCCAATATAAGGCATATTCAATTACTGAAACAGGCAAAACAGGCCCTGGAAGACGCAATGGAAGGGATAGAACTTGGGATGCCGATGGACATTGTACAGATCGATGTAACCCGTACATGGGAATTTTTAGGCGAAATAATTGGAGACACGGCAAGTGACAGCCTCATCGACCAGTTATTCTCACAATTCTGTTTAGGAAAGTAAGCAATTAAACAACTATTTATAAGAAAGGGTGAAACAAATGACTTATGATGCTGGACATTATGATGTTATCGTCATTGGTGCAGGACACGCAGGCGTTGAAGCTGGCCTTGCAGCAGCACGAAGAGGCGCAAAAACGCTGATGCTCACACTGAACCTGGATATGGTTGCGTTTATGCCATGTAATCCGTCACTTGGCGGACCGGCAAAAGGGATTGTTGTGAGAGAAATTGATGCTCTCGGCGGTGAAATGGCGAAAGTTATTGATAGAAATCACATCCAAATGAGGATGCTGAATACAAGAAAAGGTCCTGCTGTACAAGCATTGCGTGCACAGGCCGATAAACCGATGTATATTAAAGACATGAAACAAGTGATCGAGGGACAGGAGAACTTAACCCTCCGTCAAGGAATGGTAAATGAATTAATCGTGGAAGACGGTGTGTGTAAAGGGGTTATAACCGAATCCAAAGCAGCATATTCCGCAGAAACTGTGATTGTTACAACAGGAACTTTTATGCGCGGTAAAGTGCTGATGGGTGATTTGGAGTATGAAAGTGGTCCAAATAACCAACGTGTTTCCGTGAAGCTTTCCGAAAATCTGGAGAAGCTTGGTTTTGAACTGACGCGATTCAAAACAGGTACACCACCACGTGTAAACAGCAATACCATTGATTATTCCCAAACGGAAATTCAACCGGGTGATGAAAAGCAACAGGCGTTTTCCTATGAAACAACGGAATATATTACCGATCAGATTCCTTGCTGGTTAACATATACAAATGAATTCACCCATGAGGTGATTAATGATAACCTGGAGCTTTCAGCAATGTATTCCGGCATGAAACGCGGTACAGGACCACGTTACTGTCCATCTATTGAGGATAAAATCGTTCGTTTTAATGATAAACCACGTCACCAGATTTTCTTAGAACCAGAAGGAAGAGATACAGATGAAGTGTATGTTCAAGGATTATCGACTTCTCTTCCTGAATCGGTACAACATGGAATGGTGCGCAGTGTAAAAGGCCTCGAAAATGCGGAAATTATGCGTGCCGGCTATGCGATTGAATATGATGCAGTAGTTCCGACACAACTATGGCCAACATTGGAAACGAAAAAAATCCCAGGCCTTTATACAGCTGGACAAATTAATGGAACATCCGGCTATGAAGAAGCAGCTGCACAAGGGATTATGGCAGGTATTAATGCTGCTGCAAAAGTACTTGGCAAAGACCCGGTTATTTTGGATCGTTCCCAAGCTTATATTGGTGTATTGATTGATGACCTTGTAACAAAAGGAACCAATGAACCATATCGCTTGTTAACATCCCGTGCGGAGTACCGCTTACTGCTACGTCATGATAATGCAGATCTGCGGTTAACGGAAATCGGCCATGATATTGGTTTGATTCCTGAAGAACGTTACCAAAGATTTGTTGAGAAAAAACGTTTGGTCGAAGAAGAGAAAAAACGGTTAAGCAAAATAATCATTAAGCCGTCCGATGAATTAAATGAGATTATGAAAGAAGTTAGGGGAACACCATTAAAAGAAGCGATAAAGGCTTATGATCTCATGAAACGTCCTGAGCTAAACTATGAAACGGTGGAGCGGATGATTGAAACAAATCCGGAACTTTCAAAAGAAGTGAAGGAACAGGTAGGCATTCAAATCAAGTATGAAGGATATATTAAAAAAGCAAACGAACAAGTTGCCCGTATGCTGAAAATGGAAGATAAAAAAATTCCGGAAAATATTGATTATGATGATATTAGCGGACTTGCTACAGAAGCAATTCAAAGGTTGAAAAAGGTTCGTCCATTGTCAGTAGGGCAAGCCTCCCGAATATCAGGAGTGAATCCTGCCGATGTGTCCATCTTGCTTGTGTATATTGAGCAGGGAAATATTGCTCATATTGCCAACTAATTTTAAGGGGATTTTTAAAATATGAACCCAAAACAATTTGCTATTAGCTTGAATGAAAAAGGAATTGAATTAAGTGATCGGCAACTGAATCAATTTTCTATTTACTTTCAAACATTGGTGGAATGGAATAACAAAATTAATTTGACAGCATTAACAGATGAAGAAGATGTGTATTTAAAGCATTTCTATGACTCAATATCAGCAGCATTTCACTATGATTTTACGGGTAATTTGCATATTTGTGATGTGGGTGCAGGGGCCGGTTTCCCCAGCATCCCACTTAAAATATGCTTTCCGGATCTTCATGTGACGATTGTGGATTCATTACAGAAGCGGATTGGTTTCCTCAACCAATTGGCAACAAAATTGGAACTGACAAATGTTGCGTTTCATCATGATCGGGCAGAGAATTTCGGAAAAAATGCAGATTTCAGGGAGTCGTTCGATGTTGTTACAGCTAGAGCAGTTGCCCGAATGTCTGTATTAAGTGAATTATGTCTGCCTTTGACGAAAAAGAACGGTGTATTCATCGCAATGAAGGGTGCTCAGGCAAACGAAGAATTGAAAAATGCTGAAACTGCAATCAAAATTTTAGGTGGAGAAATAGATCAAGTTCATACGTTTTCCTTGCCGAAAGAGGAAAGTGAACGATCGATTGTAATTGTAAATAAGGAAAGGAAGACACCAAAAAAATATCCAAGAAAAGCTGGTACGCCAAATAAAGACCCGATCGAGTAAAATTGGCGTACTCAGCTTTTTTACTATATAATAATAGATGTAGAAAACTCATCCGATTCTATTCTTTTTCTTTTTTAATATCGCATGTGGTAAAATGGGCTCAGAAAGGTCGAGTACTATTTGTTCACAGCGGTTTTTTAACAGTTAATTAAGTATATATAAGGTCTGATAGATTCATATTTTTTACATTTCATTTCCATTGTTTCACGTGAAACAATTTTATATACATAAATGTAATACCAGTATTAAAAGTAGTTTGAATAAAAAGGTGGTGTCTGATGTGGTAAGTCCTTTTAATCGGATTTTTGGTTTGGGAGATAAGTCAGATTCTGATGAACAAGAAAAAACCTACAATTCAGATGAAGTGATCCAGATTCCTATTGATAAAATAGAAGCGAATCGATATCAACCCAGGTCAATTTTCAGTGAAGAAAAAATAAAGGAACTGGCGCAGACAATAAATACACATGGAATGATCCAACCAATTGTTGTTCGGAAATTGGAGGGAGAAGAAGAGAAGTATGAACTGATTGCCGGTGAACGCAGATGGCGTGCTGTTCAATCATTGGAATGGGAAAATATATCCGCAATCATTCGGGAAATGACGGATGCAGAAACCGCTTCCGTTGCTTTGATAGAGAATCTTCAAAGAGAAGAACTGACGGTCATTGAAGAAGCGAATGCTTATGCTAGATTATTGGAACTCCATTCATTAACACAGGAAGCCTTAGCTCAAAGGTTGGGTAAAAACCAATCAACGATTGCAAATAAGCTCCGTTTGTTAAAGCTTCCAGATGAAGTACAACAGGCGTTATTAAATAAAGAAATTACCGAGCGTCATGCAAGGGCGTTAATTAAGGTAGATGATCCTGAAAAACAGCTGAAGGTGCTGTATGATATCATAGAACAGGACTTAAACGTAAAACAAACAGAAGAACGGATCACTAATATGAATAAGCCAAAAGAAGAGCAAAAGAAAAAGCGTACGAAATTAAAGGGCTTTAATAAGGATATCCGAATTGCCATGAATACTATACGCCAATCACTGAGTATGGTGTCAGATACAGGGGTAGATGTAGAATCTGACGAAGAAGAATTGGATGACTATTATCAAATCACAATTAAAATACCGAAAAAGAAATAATATTTTTATATTCACAGTTAATAAAGTATAAAACTTTCTTACTGCATAAGTGCTGGCTTTGGCAAATCGCCTAACCTATAGCGACTGCTAAGTTTTCTAATAAATGAAACCCATCTTTCAAGAGAAGGTGGGTCTTTTCATAAGTTAAACTATTAAAATCTTTATCGTATACGTGTGACTTGAAAAGACGAGTTTTCTATGAAGATAAAAAACCAGCATGGCGGCTAGGAGCATGCTGCCCCCATCTATAATGAAAACAGTTAATGTAACCAGAAGGCTAATAGATTTGCACTGCGGTTACGCTACCCACTGAAAAGATTTGGGACTGCGATTAATCGTCCCACCGAAAAGATTTTGGGACTGCGATTACTCGCCCCATCGAAAAAACATGGGGCTGCGATTACTCGCCCCACCAAAATGATTTGTTGCTTTTGACACAAAAGATATAAAAGACGAAGTAACTGCTGGGTTGATTTCCGCTGCGGACCGTTGCTTTCCGCGGGCACGGCTTCAGCCTCCTCGAGAAACCCACTCTGCGGGGTCTTCAGCTCGTGCTGTTCCCGCTGGAGTCAACGGTCCTCCGCTCCAATCAACTATCTTAAAAGTGCATAACTATTACGTGATTGCAATAAAGCAATAAATAAATGCTATAAGTTGCAGTGCGCTAACCAGCGAAGGAAATACACGGAGACTCCAGCGGGAAAAAAGGCATCGGTGAGACCCCGGAGTGCGATAGCACGAGGAGGCTCACCAGCCGCCCGCGGAAAGCGTAGTGTATTTCCGTAGCGAGTAATCGCACCAACCATAATTTCAAGTTACGTCGTCTTTTATATCAACTGCGACATTAAAGAGCAACAAAAAAATATAATCTTGGTTCATGGGGTTATCTGAATAACTTTTCCGGTTCTAATAACAGTTGTTTTCATATAGAAGTAAAAACCTTTTTACTGCACAAGTGCGGACTTTGGCTTTATTGCCATAGAAGGTTGGGCATTTAGCCAAGTTTTCTAATATTAAAATCCAAACAAGGACACATTATCAGATTCATGGGGGAAATTTAAGATTCCAAGCATTATTCCTGTTTACGTTTTAATAACATTGCATCAAAAGTATAGTCGCTTTTGCCGAAAAAATGATAGAATAGAAGATATTGTACAATCAAGTAAATAATGGATGTAATTTGCAAGTTTCTAAAATAGGTAGGTGTCAACATGGGAAAAATATTGTCCATCGCAAATCAAAAAGGTGGCGTAGGAAAAACAACTTCATCTGTTAATTTAAGTGCATGCCTTGCTCAGTTAGGGCATAAGGTTCTATTAATCGACACAGATCCACAAGGCAATGCAACCAGTGGCGTTGGTGTTAATAAAGCGGATATGGATCAATGTATTTATAATGTTCTCGTTGAAGGATTACCGGCAGAGGAAGTTTGTGTTTCAACAAAAATTAGCAACTTAGATATTATACCTGCTACGATCCAACTTGCTGGGGCAGAAATTGAACTTGTACCAATTATTTCAAGAGAAATCCGGTTAAAGTCAGCATTGGAAAGCCTCAAAGATCAATATGATTACATTATTATAGATTGTCCACCTTCATTAGGATTATTGACGATTAATGCATTAACATCTTCTGATACGGTAATGATTCCGGTTCAATGTGAATATTATGCCCTGGAAGGTTTAAGTCAGTTGTTAAATACGATACGTCTGGTGCAAAAGCATTTAAATAAAGAATTAATGATTGAAGGCGTATTACTGACAATGCTTGATGCAAGGACAAATTTAGGGTTACAGGTAATTGATGAGGTTAAAAAATATTTTCAGGATAAAGTCTATAACTCTATCATCCCAAGAAATGTACGTTTAGGAGAGGCTCCAAGTCACGGACAGCCGATTATTACGTACGATCCAAAATCAAGAGGTGCAGAGGTCTATCTTGAATTGGCAAAGGAAGTGATTGCTAATGGCGAAAGGGTTGGGTAAGGGACTTGATGCCTTTTTCCCTGACATTGAAAAGCAGGATAATGATTCAATACATGAAATCGCAGTGAAGGAATGCCGGCCAAATCCATATCAGCCCAGAAAAACATTTCATGCCGATGCAATAGAGGAATTAAAGGAATCTATTTTAGAATATGGGATTATTCAGCCATTAATTGTCCGAAAAAGCATTAAAGGGTATGAAATTGTTGTAGGGGAGAGACGGCACAGAGCTGCAAAAGAGGCAGGCCTGGAAACAGTCCCTGTCGTCATCAAAGAACTTTCAGATGAGAAAATGATGGAACTGGCATTACTGGAAAACCTGCAGCGTGAGGACTTATCTCCAATTGAAGAAGCCCATGCCTATGCAAATTTAATGAATGAATTAAAAGTAACGCAGGAAGAGTTATCAAAGCGACTGGGAAAAAGCCGGTCTCATATTGCAAACACTGTGCGGTTACTGTCTTTACCGGATCAGGTAATAGCATACATTAGTAATGGCGAGTTATCCATGGGACATGGACGTGCATTACTTGGACTGAAAGACAAAGATAAAGTAGTCCCGATAGTTAAAAAGATAAGACAGGAAAAACTGAATGTTAGACAAGTTGAAAAGCTAATTACACAGCTGAATGAAAAGCCCACTCCTAAAAAGGGAAAACCGAAGAAGGACATTTTTATTCAGGAAAGAGAATCCATGTTACAGCAACGGCTGGGAACAGGTGTTAACATTAATAAGGGCAAACGAAAAGGAAAAATTGAAATTGAGTTTCATTCTGATGAAGATTTGGAACGTATCATAGAAGTTCTCGAAAAACAATAAATGAATTGCTAAGAATGAAAGACTGACGCTATTAGTAGTGTTAGTCTTTTGTTTACTTATTGGGAAGACATGAAGTTATATTGTTTCACGTGGAACATTGTAAAAACCTTCCGTATTGGTTTAATATTGATTTATACATAAAATTACGAGGTATGGAGATGGGGAAATGGCTTTATTTGGAACATTGGTAAATGGAGTGTTGATAGTTTTAGGAAGTTTGTTTGGATTGTTTTTCACTAAAATACCGGAGAGATATAAAGAAACTGTGATGCACGGTATCGGGCTTGTTGTTCTATTAATCGGTTTACAAATGGCCTTTTCAACAGAAGAAATTATTGTAGTGCTCCTAAGCTTGCTTTCAGGAGCACTCCTTGGTGAACTTATCCATCTGGAAGAAGGACTGAATCGGTTTGGTGAATGGATCGGAAGCAAATTCACAACTACCCGTGATGACTTTAGCATATCTCAAGGTTTCGTTACAGCATCCTTGATTTTTGTTGTTGGTGCGATGTCTGTAATTGGAGCGTTGGATGGGGGCTTGAGGGGAGATCATGAGGTTTTAATAACAAAAGGTATACTTGATGGATTTGTGGCACTTGTGTTAACCACAACGTTAGGTTTTGGTGTCATATTGTCCGTTTTTCCTGTTTTACTTTATCAGGGCGCAATTGCATTATTTGCAACACAAATCGAAAAATGGCTGCCAGAAAGTTTTTTAAATGGATTAATTGTCGAGTTAACCGCAGTAGGTGGTTTGCTGATTCTCGCTATTGCACTAAATATGTTAAATATCACAAAAATACGGATTGGGAATCTATTGCCGGCAATTGTCACAGTCGTTATAATCTATTATATCTATCAATTGTTCTAATAGACAGCAATGGGATAAAGCGCTCAGAAATAAAGTAGACTATAGAGGGGATTCATTATGCAGCAAGTCCTGAAAACAATATATGAAGGAATAATGGTTCTTCTTGTTATGTTGACTATCGCAACAATCTGGACAGAGGATACATATAATACAACAATCAATTGGATTGTATGGGGCGTTTTTGTTTTCGACTTTTTCATCCGGTTGATAATGACGGAGGAAAAATGGAACTTCATTAAACAAAATCCATTCCTGGTTATTGCTATCATTCCGTTTGATCAATTTTTTCAGGTGGCCAGAATTGTCCGGATTGTCTATTTGTTCCGTATAAAGACAATCACGAAATATTATATATCTCCTTTTGTTGAAAAGTTAACCTACCGATCCTTGTTGCTTGTAGGATTGATTATTTTATCTTTGCTGCTGGTTGAATCCGTAGTTGTTTGGGATTTGGAAAGTTCTATTAATACCTATGCGGACGCACTTTACGTTATAATTGGACATCTAATGTTTTTTGGACGGGAAATTTTTGTGACTGACAACACCATTACAATTTGGCTCCTAACAGGCACTTCCATCATAGGAGTGTTAATTCAGGGTCTGGCACTGCAATGGGTATTTACAAAGGTGGATAGCTTTTATAAAAATCGAAAGGCCAAAAAACAGGAGCAAGTAAAAGAAATCAATTAGCTTATAACCATATACAAAAAACAACGAGCCCTTTTAATGAGGGCTCGTTGTTTTTTATTATATAAAAGGGGAGTTACATATATTTTAACTTACCCTGTTTCTGCTTCTGTAAAACCACTGCAGGCATAGAATAATTATATGTCATTTGTTGATCCATACAATCTAACAATTCAGCTACTTTATTAGCCATGTCCATAACAATGGATAATCGTGTATTTTGCAGGACGGAATACTCCATAAAACCACTGACATTAACAATACCGGTAATATGTATATCACCAATGGAAGGAAGTGATTTATTCAAGGCAGCCCCCGGTTTTACCGGCCCTTTACTGGCTGTCAATTCTCCAATTGTTGCTGATTTCCCCAAGCAAGCATCTATCGCAATAATATAGGGGTTTTTATGTGCTTCTTTAATAAGATGGATATATTCTTTTAAATTAGTCGCATGCACCGGATGTTTTAGTGTGCCATAAACGGTCATATGTTTTGGTTTCATTGCAGAAAAGGCAGTTCCTGCTAAGGGGCCAAGTGCATCCCCGGTAGAACGATCTGTCCCGATACAGACAACCACATATTCGTGTGGGGATTCCGGGAACCATGTAATTATTTTCTTACTCATATTTTCAAGAAGGTCAGGATCTGTATGCAGCATACGAAAATTCTCATGTTGGGACATAAAACGCTTCTTAAGATTCATAGCTTATCCTCCACAATCATATTGGTATAGTATACGGATTTTTTTACCGATCTATACATAAATTCAAAAAATTGGAGGAAAAGGCATGATAAAAGCTGGTCTGAAATGGATGTTTTTAATAATCGGAACAACAATAGGTGCAGGGTATGCCTCGGGAAGAGAGTTATGGCAATTTTTTGGACATGAAAGCGGACTGGCTATTCTCATGTTTGTCATTTTTTTCTCTGTGTCCAGTGGTGTCATCATGAAGATTAGCCGTGAGCAACAATCCACCCATTACCTTCCAGTATTGCGGGATATTGTGGGAGCAAGGTTGACTGGTATTTATGACGTGATGATATTTTTATATCTGTTTACAACAACGGTCGTGATGATTGCAGGAAGCGGAGCAACTGGACAGGCGTTTAACTTCTCCTATTGGTGGGGTATAGGTATTATGGTAATTGCCCTAATTCTGTTATTTCTTAAAGGAATTAATGGATTACTGGCAATGAATCAGTTTGTCTTACCACTTTTACTGGGGGGTCTGTTGTTTATCCTTCTATTATTTACGAGGGATCAGGGGTTGGAATTATTTTCCCATTGGCATGAACAACGAAACTGGGCGGCAGCTTTTCCATTTACTGCATTGAATATTCTGCCAATGATCGCGGTACTGGGTGCAATAGGTAATAAAGTCAAATCCAAACAGGAGATATGGATTGCCTGTGGGGGAAGTGGCCTTATATTAGGTGTTATTTCCTATGTATATAATAATAGCTTAATACAGATAGCGGATGAATTGCTTTTATATGAGATTCCGTTATTCGCAATACTTAGAGATTATCCATTTGAGATGCTAATATTTATGGGAATTCTTCTCTGGTTTGCGATTTTCACAACGGCAGCTGCCGGTATTCTTGGAATTGTAACAAGAGTTCAAGAGTATATAAAGAAACCGTTAGGCTTGATTGTAGTGGTAACCTTAGCTACAATGATTCCATTGACAACATTAGGTTTTTCTACATTGATTAACTATATTTATCCAGTTTACGGAATATTAAATTTGTATGTATTAACACGATTATTGTTGTACCCAATTTGGAATAAACTGGAAAATAAAAAGACGTAGCAATAAATTGGAGGTTTTAGAATGGATGAAGTCAATACCCAAATTACATCATTATGGGATTATTTAACAGGTCCTGAGCTATGGACAACTATTGCTTCTGGAGCATTAAGAATCCTTGCCATAATAATACTGGCTGTAATCATTGTAAAGGTTATCAGAAAACTTGTAGACAGACTTTTTTCAAACAAACAGAAAGGGCCTATCCGAATTACCGAACGACGGGAAAACACACTTAAAAAACTCATTAAAAGTGTTGTCGCTTATTTCGTGTACTTTGTAGCAATTGTTATGATTTTGGGTGTGTTTAACATTGAGATTGGGCCATTAATCGCTGGTGCCGGTGTAGTCGGACTGGCAATTGGTTTTGGTGCACAGAACCTGGTTCGTGATATTATTTCCGGATTTTTCATCATCTTTGAAGATCAGTTTTCTGTAGGGGATTATATAGCAGTATCCGGTATAGAAGGTACAGTGGAAGAAATCGGCTTGCGGATAACAAAGGTACTAAGCTGGACAGGGGAAATGAATGTTTTGCCGAATGGTAATATTACGCAGGTAACCAACTATTCCGTACACAATGGGCTTTCCATCGTGGATATTAATGTACCGTATGAAAGCAATGTTGATGATGCAGAACAAATTATTAATGAAGTTGCTGCAACATTACCGGAAAAATATGATTTCATTGTAGGTACGCCGGAAATTATTGGTGTACAAAATCTTGACGTTTCCCATTTTGTTATTCGAGTGATTGCGGATACGCTGCCTGGTTTTCAATGGGCTGGAGAGCGGAATATTCGCAAAGAAGTACAGGACAAACTATACAAATCAGGAATTGAAATTCCATCACCTCGTGTCGTAATGTATTCACGTGATGAGCAGGAAGAAATGAATAAAAACCGCGGGCTCGGACAGTAATTTTTTGCTATAATGGAAGTAACATTTATGCAGTAAGAAAACTTTGCCCTTTCTTATCTGTGAAAAAAGGAGAACACCAAATGGCAGAAAAACAATTTGGATTGAATGATGTGGTACAGATGAAAAAGCCGCATCCATGTGGGGAGAACCGCTGGAAAATTATTCGTATGGGAATGGATATCCGTATTAAATGCCAAGGCTGTGGGCATAGTGTAATGATTCCTCGCAGAGAGTTTACGAAAAAAATGAAAAAAGTACTGGAATCCGCAGAAAATAGTTAAAATTGACTATTGGACACACAAAATAGTAAAATAGGGGTATAAAAAGATAAATTAATAGGGTAAATGACAAAAATAGGCATCCTTTTGTTGCCTATTTTTGTTTTTTGCAAACTTGTCTTATTTTTAAAACCTATCTATAATTAGATTACGCGTTCATATGAATGGAATCCTTAAGGAGTGAAAGTTGTATGTCTTTGACAGCAGGAATTGTCGGACTTCCAAATGTAGGGAAATCTACGCTTTTTAATGCAATTACACAGGCGGGAGCAGAAGCGGCAAATTATCCATTTGCTACGATCGACCCGAATGTCGGAATTGTGGAAGTACCAGACAACCGCTTAGATAAATTAACAGAATTAGTAAAACCGAAAAAAACAGTACCTACAGCATTTGAGTTTACTGATATTGCAGGTATTGTGAAAGGAGCAAGTAAAGGGGAGGGATTGGGCAATCAATTTCTGTCCCATATTCGCCAGGTTGATGCAATCTGCCAGGTTGTGCGCTGTTTTGCAGACGATAATATTACGCATGTATCAGGAAAGATTGATCCTATTGATGATATTGAAATCATTAATTTGGAACTTATCCTCGCAGATTTGGAAACCGTTAATAAGCGTTTCCAGCGGGTGGAAAAACTAGCGAGGCAGAAAGATAAGGCAGCTGTAGCGGAACTTGATATACTTGTGAAATTAAAAGAAGGTCTTGAAGAAGAAAAACCGGTACGGGCTTTGGAATTTACTGAAGACCAGTGGAAAATTGTCAAAGGTCTCCATTTATTGACAAGTAAGCCAACCCTGTATGTAGCAAATGTAAGTGAAGAAGAAGTCGCTGACCCTGAATCCAATCCAAATGTACAAAAGGTAAAAGCGTATGCTGCGAAGGAAAATGCAGAGGTTATTGTAGTTTGTGCAAAAATCGAAGAAGAAATTTCTGAACTGGATCAGGAGGAAAAAGAGATGTTCCTCGAGGATCTTGGGATTGATGAATCCGGTCTTGATAAACTGATTAAAGCCTCATACAATCTCTTAGGTTTGGCTACGTACTTTACAGCAGGTGAACAGGAAGTGCGTGCATGGACATTTAGAAAAGGCATTAAAGCCCCACAGGCAGCAGGGATTATCCATACAGATTTTGAACGGGGATTTATCCGTGCAGAAACGGTTTCCTATGATGATCTTATGGAAGCAGGGGCAATGGCACAGGCACGTGAAAATGGAAGAGTGCGCCTGGAAGGTAAAGAGTATATTGTAAAAGACGGCGATGTCATACATTTTCGTTTTAATGTGTAGGCAGTTTTTTAAAAGTTCGATGCTATACTTGGTTCTTGGATGAAAGAAAATGCTGATGGCTGATAAAACATGGACAGAGAAAATATGCGAGAATCCTGGAAAATGCATACGCATTGAAAAGCGAGTATATTTTCTTCTGTGGCTATGATATGAAACTAAAAGGTGTAAAACGTATAATTGGGATCTCTCGAAGGCTTGTTTTTTTGAAATAAATTTGGTATAATTCTCTATTGTGAGTAATTATTATCGATTACTCCTTGCCACTATAAGAAAATGGTGGCCGCTAAGACCAAAAGGAGGTGTAACGGATGAGAAAATACGAAATCATGTATATCGTCCGCCCAGACATTGAAGAGGAAGCTTTGACAGCGCTTGTTGAGCGTTTTAATGGCATCCTGACAGATAATGGAGCGGAAATTGAAAAAGTGGACGAAAAAGGTAAGAAGCGTCTTGCTTATGAAATCCAAGATTACCGTGATGGATATTATGTACTCATTAACTTCAACGGTGGCGAAGAAGCAATCAATGAATTTGATCGCCTGGCGAAGTTCTCTGATGACATTATTCGTCATATTGCTATTCGAGATGAACAATAATAAGGAGTGGTTCTGATGTTAAATCGTGTCGTACTTGTAGGCAGGTTAACGAAGGATCCTGATTTACGTTATACACCAAATGGCGTGGCTGTAGCCAATTTTACGATTGCAGTGAATCGGCCTTTTTCCAATCAGCAGGGAAACCGGGAAGCTGACTTTATTAACTGTGTCGTTTGGCGCAGACCAGCTGAAAACCTGGCAAACTACATGAGAAAAGGCAGCATGATCGGTGTTGATGGTCGTGTTCAAACACGTACATTTGAAGGACAAGATGGGAAAACTGTTTTTGTGACAGAAATCGTTGCAGACAGTGTACAATTTCTAGAATCTAAAGGTGCCTCTCAAGATAGAGGGCAGGATACTTCAGGATTCCAGCAAAACAGAAATCAGAACCAATTTCAAAACCAAAACCAAAATCAATTTCAACCAAATCAAAATCAACAAAATCAAAATCAACAAAATCAGAACCAGAATCAGGACGACCCATTCAAAAATAATGGGGAGCCTATTGATATATCAGATGATGATTTGCCGTTCTAAAACGGATAAATTAAAAAATGAAGGAGGGTTTTCTCATGGCAGCTCGTCGCGGACGCGCAAAGCGTCGTAAAGTGTGTTATTTCACAGCGAATGGTATTACACACATTGACTATAAAGATGTTGATTTGCTAAGACGTTTCATTTCTGAACGCGGAAAAATTCTTCCACGTCGTGTAACTGGAACTTCTGCAAAATATCAGCGTAAACTAACTATCGCAATCAAACGCTCTCGTCAAATGGCTTTATTGCCATATGCAGCTGAGTAAAATAAAACCTTCAAATCCTTGCTTACCGCTGGATTTGGAGGTTTTTTAATTCTTTTCGTAAATTTTGTTGCTCTTTAACCTTCGCAATTGATATAAAATATGCTGAATCTGGGTTGATTTCCGCTCCGGGTAGTCGCTTTCCGCGGGCAACGCTTCAGCTTCGGGCCAACACGATGTTGGTCACATAGGCGTTGCCCCAAATGTCTTCGGTGGGGCGAGTAACCGCAGTCCCAGATCTTTTTGATGACAGGCATAATGTATTAAGAGTTTATTTTCTCTTCCTGCGCTTGGGATAAACCGAAATGATCTTGACCAGTAATGCAAATGAATAGATAAATGACAGTAGCAAATAGTTGTCACTGACAGAAACGAGCAGGGCGATGACCGTATAGAGAAGAAATGGAATGGTTGTCGTATATGCACTCATTTTCCATAGCATGCCGAAGCGCAGTTTCCGCTGTGTCAGTTTTGCAATCAATGTACCGATATAAGCAATCAGACAAAGGGATAAGAACACGATTATGGTCAAAGGCAAGTAATAAAACATGAAGAAATATATCAGCTTAAATATGACGTTCATATCATGGCCAAGGCCGCTAGTTGCTGTCAGCTGACTGATTAAAGATGGAACAGATACAAGAAATAATAAGATAAACATATATCCGACGGTAATGTCCATTCCGATACGATTAAGCTTGAAGATTGCGTTTTTACTTGGAAGTTTGATACTATGTACAAATGCTTGCAGGAAAATCATATTTTTCATCCTTATTATAAAGTCTACAGTTTTCATTATAATCGAAATTAGTCATAAAAGCGCGTAAAATGAAAACGGATGGTAATATAATCGAGGTAGAAATGACAAGGAATTTTAAAGGACAAATTATTGCCCGGGAAATATATATATCGACGGACTTCGACAACCCTTTCAAGTAAAATCATGTTATCATGTAGTAATGGGAAATTGTAATATGTCTTAGAAGAGGTGCAAGAATGAATCAATCAAAGAAAATCACGGATGGAGCAATGCTAACTGGAATTTTCATGGTGTTGTTGTTAATAAGCGCCTTTGTTCCTGTTCTAAATATTTTCAGTATGCTTCTATTACCGGTTCCTTTTATTATATATGCCGCAAGATATGATTGGAAGCCGACGTTATTAATGTTCGCAGTAGCAACAATCATCACATTGGCTTTAGCTACTGTTTTCTCACTGCCATTAGCTGTTTTAATGGGACTGGGTGGATTAATGATTGGAAGTGCCATTCATCAGAATGCTTCAGCTTATGAAACATGGGCACGGGGTACATTCGGGTTTATTATTGGTCTTTTATTTGCTTTTGTGTTCACCCAATTTATTTTTCAGGTGAATTGGATTGCAGAGCTTGAAAGATTATTTACAGAATCAATGCAGATGAGCACAGAACTCCTGAAACAATTCGGAGCTGCGGGACAAGCCGGGGAAATACAAGAAATCATGCAGGAATACGTTAGCTATTTAACGGAATTATTTCCTGTAATGCTTGCTATCTCAGCAATCGTTTTAGCGTTTATCAGTCAATGGATTGCTTATAAACTCATCAATCGAATTGAGAAAAGGAATTTATATTTTCCTCCTTTTCGCAAGTTGCAATTTCCAACTGCGCTAATTTGGATTTATCTTGCTGCGTTAATTTTTTCCTTTATCGAGATGGATTCATCCAGTATTTTCTACCTGGCAGCAGAGAATGCTATGGTATTAACTGGGCTGTTAATGGCAATACAAGGATTTTCCTTCATCTTCTTTTACGCACATCATAAAAAAATGTCCAAGGCAATTCCGGTATTAAGTATTGTCTTAACATTGCTTTTTCCAATATTTCTCCTTTATTTCGTGCGTATTTTAGGTATAATTGATATAGGCTTTAGGTTAAGAGAACGCATGACAGATAAAGAATAACGTTTGAAATAGACAGGTTGTCACGTAAATAGGAGCTGAATGGTATGCCGGATTTACACAAAAAACCAACATTAAGCAGTCATTTATGGATTATCTATTTACTTTCCATTATATTGTTGGTGGTCATATGGTATTTTCAATGGAGACTTGGTCTCATTATGACATTATTTTTGGCTGCTTCTTTTTACTATAGTATCCGTACCGAAAGAACTTTGCTCAATGAGACAGAGAGATACATCTCAACGCTCTCCCACCGGATTAAAAAGGTTGGTGAAGAAGCGTTATTGGAAATGCCATTTGGTATTATCCTTTATAATGAGGATTTCACCATCGAATGGGCAAATCCTTATATGAATAAATTTAGTAAAGAGGATAGTTCGCTTGTAGGAGATTCTCTCAATATCCTCTCTGAAGAACTCATTCCTAAGATAAAAGAAAACAAGGATAAGATATGGTTTGAACTGAGTGGATATGAATTTCAGACAATCGTTAAAAAAGAAGAGCGTTTATTATATTTATTTGATCGAACGAAACAGTACGAATTACAAAATTTATATCATAATGAACAAACGATTTTAGCGATTATATTCCTTGATAATTATGAGGAAATCACCCAAAACATGGATGATACCGCGAAGAGTCAATTAAACTCTGAGGTAACTTCTGTTTTAAATAGCTGGTCAAAAGAAAATGGCCTTTATTTGAAACGAACTTCACAGGAACGTTTTGTAGCTGTAGGGACGAAGGAAATCCTTCAACAGCTGGAAAAGGTAAAATTTGATATCTTAGATGTAGTCCGGGAATTAAGTGGAGAACAGAATAATCCTGTTACGCTCAGTATCGGTGTAGGGACAGGTGATGTATCCTTGCCGACACTTGGTGAGCTCGCCCAATCGAGTCTTGATCTCGCACTTGGACGAGGCGGCGACCAGGTTGCTATCAAGGATGACACAGGGAAAGTCCGTTTCTATGGTGGGAAAACAAACCCGATGGAAAAACGAACCCGTGTACGAGCACGTGTTATTTCCCACGCATTAAAGGAACTTGTCAGAGTGAGTGATAATGTCATTATTATGGGACATAAATCACCAGATATGGATTCACTCGGTGCGGCAATAGGAATTTTAAATATTGCCAAGGCAAATGATGTAAAAGGGCATATTGTATTTGATCCGGATGACTTGGATACAGGTGTACACCGGCTTGTTGATGCAATTAAAGAAGACACAGACCTTTGGCAGCATTTCATTGACCCAGAAGAGGCAGAGGAAATTACCGGGAGCAGAAGCCTTGTAGTCGTTGTGGATACACATCGGCCATCCATGGTGGCAAGTGAAAGCCTGTTGCATCAGACAGAATATAAGGTGGTTATTGATCACCATCGCCGCGGCGAAGAATTTGTTGAGAATGCAACTTTAGTATATATGGAGCCATATGCATCTTCGACTGCAGAGCTTGTAACAGAGCTTCTGGAGTATCAGCCGAAAACATTAAAACTAAAAATGCTTGAAGCTACTGCATTATTGGCAGGGATTATTGTCGATACAAAAAGCTTTTCATTGCGAACAGGATCACGGACATTTGACGCAGCATCCTATTTACGTTCCAAAGGTGCTGATACGGTGCTAGTACAACGGTTTATGAAGGAAGATCTTGATCTTTATGTAAAGCGTAGTAAATTAATCGAGCGTTCAGAGGTCTACAGGGATGAGATTGCAATCGCAACGGCTGCACCAGGGGTAACGTACGGACAGGTATTAATCGCTCAAGCGGCCGATACCCTTCTGACAATGAGCGGTATCGCAGCGTCCTTCGTTATTTCCGAGCGTGACGATGGCAGAATAGGTATAAGTGCCAGATCACTGGGGAATGTCAATGTACAAGTGATTATGGAAAGAATGGGTGGTGGCGGTCATTTAACGAATGCAGCCACACAAATTGCAGATACGAACCTGGAGGATGCTGAAGGGTTATTGAAAGATATTTTAGATGAATATTATGAGGGGAGAGAAACAGAATGAAAGTAATTTTCCTTAAAGATGTAAAAGGCAAAGGCAAAAAAGGGGAAGTAAAAAACGTATCCGATGGGTATGCACGTAATTATTTATTGAAAAATAAAATTGCCGAAGAAGCAACACCAGGGAATTTGAAGGCTCTGGAAGCACAACAGCGCAAAAACGAACAGGAAGAACAAAAGGAAAAAGAAGACGCAATGGATTTAAAAGATACATTAGCAGATCTGACCGTTGAATTAAAAGCAAAATCAGGAGATGGCGGACGACTCTTTGGTTCCATTACAAGCAAGCACATTGCCGAAGCACTAAACAAAGAACATGGCTATAAAATTGACAAACGGAAAATTGAACTGAATGAACCGATTCGAGCGTTAGGCTATTCCACCGTACCTGTAAAACTGCATCCAGAAGTATCCGGTTCGATTAAAGTCCATGTGACAGAGAAATAAGGGTAAGTGACAACAAAGAAAAAAGCTCTTGAGCGAAAGGAGGGGACCTCACGATGAGTGAATGGAATGAACGTACACCACCACATAATATTGAAGCTGAGCAATCCGTCATTGGTGCAATATTTCTGGAGCCGGAGGCGTTTTCTGCTGCTTCGGAGATATTGGTAGCTGAAGATTTTTATCGTGCAGGTCACCAGCGTATTTTCGCAGCGATGATGCAACTGGCAGATAAAGGTGAACCAATTGATGTTGTAACAGTGACGACATTTCTGCAAAACGCCAAACAGCTTGATGAAGCTGGAGGGGTAACCTACCTTACTGAAGTGGCCGGGAGTGTACCAACTGCGGCTAATATTGAATATTATGCAAGAACTGTGGAAGAAAAAGCATTGCTTCGCCGCCTGATCCGGACAGCGACAGATATTGTTACATCCGGTTTCGAAAAGGAAGACGAAATAGAAGATGTATTGAATGAAGCAGAAAAAAATATATTAGAGGTATCCGGTCGTAAAAACTCCGGTGCTTTTAAAGCAATAAAAGATGTGTTGATCGATGTCTATGACAACATTGAACAGCTACATCAGGCCAATGGAGATGTCACAGGGGTTGCGACGGGATTCCGTGACCTTGACCGGATTACTTCCGGTTTTCAGCCAAATGATTTAATCATTATCGCAGCCCGTCCCTCTGTAGGTAAAACAGCATTTGCCCTGAATGTTGCCCAAAATGTTGCTGTTAACAGTGATGAGAATGTTGCGATTTTCAGCCTCGAGATGGGCGCTGATCAGCTCGTCCAACGTATGCTGTGTGCTGAGGGGAATATTGATGCTCAACGGTTGCGTAACGGACAGCTTCAGGCAGATGACTGGAGTAAGCTGACAATGGCGATGGGGTCTCTGTCGAATGCCGGCATCTATATTGATGATTCTCCCGGCATCCGTGTCAGTGAGATCCGTTCCAAATGCCGCCGCCTGAAACAGGAAAACGGACTTGGGATGATTTTGATCGATTACCTGCAGCTTATCCAGGGGACTGCGGGGTCACGTGAAAACAGACAGCAGGAAGTTTCAGAGATTTCCCGTTCATTAAAAGGGTTAGCGCGTGAACTGAATGTCCCTCTGATTGCTCTTTCCCAGCTCTCCCGTGGTGTGGAGTCACGTCAGGATAAACGCCCGATGATGTCTGACTTGAGAGAGTCCGGAAGTATTGAGCAGGATGCTGATATCGTAGGTTTCCTGTACAGGGATGACTACTATGATCAGGAATCCGAGAAACAGAATATTATCGAAATTATCATTTCCAAGCAGCGTAACGGTCCAGTCGGTAATGTGGAGCTTGCGTTTGTGAAGGAATATAATAAATTCGTGGATCTGGATCACCGGTATTCGGAGAGCGATGTGCCTCCGGTTCCCGTGTAGGATTGAAAGAAACAGCCTTTTTGGAGGCTGTTTCTTTTTTATTGGCAGTTAAGAAACCAACATGGCGGCTAAGCGCATGCCGCCACCATCTATAATGAAAACAGCCAATTTTAACTAGAAGGCTGTTCTTTAAAAGATTGGGCCTGCGATTACTCGCCCCATCGAAAAGCTCTGGGACTGCGGTTACTCGTCCCACCAAAAAGATATGTTGCTTTTGACACAAAAGATATAAAAGACGAAGTAACTTTATCATGGTTTTGCTATCTTCCATTTCTTTTGAACCCGAGTGCTATCATAATCGCTTCGGCAGAATACTTCGCTTTTTAACGGGCACGGCTTCAGCCTCCTCGCGGAAGATCGCCGCTGCGGGGTCTTACGTAAAGTGCTGTTCCCGCTGGAGTCTACGTATTCTGCCTACGCTAAGAGTGGTGTTCTGATTATAGAAAGGATAAAGCTCATGGAATCTATGTTTCATGGGGGCTTTCTCACTCAAATAGAAAGCTATTCTAAGCTGCTTAAAAAATGCGAGACTCCTTGAAAATACAAACCAATTTTCTTCGTGCGGTGTTGATTCATGAAGATAATTCAGGTCCTACGGGAAAAGGAACAGTCTGAAGCCCCCACAGTGAGCGGTCTTTGCGAGTGAGGAGGCTGAAGCGTTCCCCGTGGAAAGCGAGTGTTTTTTAAGCAGCGCTGGAGTAGCACTCATTTTGTAAAGGATGAGAGGAAGTCACTGTTAGGTTACGTCGTCTTTTATATCAAATGCGACGTTAAGGGGCAACAAAATTTACCAAAAACTTGGGCGAAAAGCCAAGTTTTCTAAGTCCATAACATTTACACAAGTCCGTTCATACGTATGGGATATAAATTTCCATCCAATGCAAAGGTTGCTCTCCCGGTTTCCTCTGACACAACCAGTACCAGTGCATCTGTCTGTTCAGAAAGTCCGAGTGCTGCACGGTGTCTCGTACCCAATTTCCTCCCTGATATCAGATGTTCTGATAATGGAAGCACATTGGCGGCAGAAGTAATGGTATCATTACAGATTAAAACAGCACCGTCATGTAATGGATTTCCTGTGTAAAAAATAGATTCCAGCAACGGATAGGACAGCTCAGCATTTAGTGTAATCCCGGAATGGATATAAGCATCCAGCTTTTCGTTGCGTTGGATGACAATTAAAGCACCATGATTGCGATCAGATAAGTGCTGTATCGTTGTAGAGAGCACTTCAAATTGATCTGTAAAAGGTGCCAAATAGGATTTTAAATAATAAGAAGCAGTGGATGCCTGGATATCATGAAATATCGTATGAACATCCTCAAATTCATGTAAAACACTGCATTCTTTTGTTTCAATCGTATGAATCATGTGATGAATCTCTTTAGAAAGCTTCTGTAAATTTCCTTTTAGCTGACCGATCATCGACTTAGATAGTTGTGGCTCAATAGAAGTCATTTTCCACCCCACACATTAATGTATTCTTGAATACTTTTTACGAAAAGATGTGTTTTATGCGTGGATTGCTTGTTAACCTACTTAAATGAAATATACAGTTGGACATATAGAAATTAATATTTAACCGAACAATTGCTAATAATATTTAACTATTGTTCGTATTTCAGATTGACTTCTTCCTTGATTATTGATAAACTTACTTTTGGAAATAATAAATAACATATATTGATAATTAATTACTTAGTGGAGGTGCGCTATGTCCTCAGTAGTCGTAGTTGGAACACAGTGGGGCGATGAAGGGAAAGGGAAAATAACCGACTTTCTATCACAGAATGCCGAAGTGGTTGCCCGTTATCAGGGTGGAAACAATGCGGGGCATACAATCAAGTTTGACGATGTGACATATAAATTGCATTTGATCCCATCCGGAATATTTTTTGATGATAAAATCTGTGTGTTAGGTAATGGCATGGTGATTGATCCAAAAGCATTTGTAGAAGAAATTGCTTATCTGCATGAACGCAATGTATCAACAGATAACCTGCGTATCAGTAATCGTGCACACGTTATCCTGCCATACCACTTAAAATTGGATATTTTACAGGAAGAAGATAAAGGCGATAATAAAATCGGCACAACAAAAAAAGGAATCGGCCCTGCTTACATGGATAAAGCGGCAAGAAGCGGTATCCGTATTGCTGATCTGATGGATAAAGAAGCATTTCGTGAAAAATTGGAACAAAATTTAAAAGAGAAAAACCGTCTGTTTGAAAAAGTATATGAAGTGGATTCAATTCAGGTGGAAGATATCCTGGAAGAGTATTATGAATATGGTCAGCAGCTGGCGAAATATGTATGTGATACTTCAGTCGTCTTAAATGATGCATTGGAAGATGGACGTCGTGTTCTATTTGAAGGCGCACAGGGTGTCATGCTGGATATCGACCAGGGGACCTATCCATTTGTAACATCATCCAATCCGATTGCCGGTGGTGTGACGATTGGTGCAGGTGTCGGCCCGTCAAAAATTAAGCATGTTGTTGGTGTATCAAAAGCTTATACAACCCGTGTCGGTGATGGTCCATTCCCAACTGAACTTCATGACGAAATTGGTGATCAGATTCGCGAAGTTGGACGTGAGTATGGAACAACAACAGGGAGGCCACGTCGTGTCGGCTGGTTCGATAGTGTCGTTGTCCGCCATGCGCGCCGTGTGAGCGGGATTACAGACCTGTCACTGAATTCCATTGACGTTTTAACTGGAATTGAAACATTGAAGATCTGTACAGCTTATCGTTACAAAGGGGAAATCATGAACGAATTCCCTGCAAGTCTTTCCGTTTTGGCGGAATGTGAACCTGTTTATGAAGAAATGCCTGGCTGGACAGAAGATATTACTGGTGCAAAAGATTTGGGAGATCTCCCTCCAAATGCACGTCATTATCTTGAGCGCATTTCTCAATTGACCGAAATTCCATTATCCATTTTTTCCGTTGGTCCGGATCGTTCACAGACAAATGTTGTACGCAGTGTATACAGCAATTAATTTTTAAAAGCTGTAAGGAACCATGGAGA
Organism: Virgibacillus ainsalahensis; assembly: GCF_055380755.1. Taxonomy (NCBI): domain Bacteria; kingdom Bacillati; phylum Bacillota; class Bacilli; order Caryophanales; family Bacillaceae; genus Virgibacillus; species Virgibacillus ainsalahensis. The sequence goes on from NZ_AP043943.1 coordinate 3,555,380, forward strand.
AAATTAGCATACAAAAACGCCTGGGTTTAAAAAACCAGGCGTTTTTGTGTAAGGGTCTTTTCGTACAAGAGCCTACTTTGTATATAAAAAATCCCAGATCAAAGTTGAACTGGACCTTTACTGAATAAATTTTAAACTGAAAGCTACGCTGTTTTTTTGATCATGCTGTTGATCTTATCAGATATTTTTTCAAAGGAAGTATCCATGGAAACAGCTAATTCTTTGAACATGATGCTTTGTATACTAGTTAAAAGCTTCCGATCCTGAATTTGCATTTTAAGTTTGTTTTTATAAACTTCTTGTTCCTTCCTCATTAATGTATTTACAACTTTGGAAATTTCCTTACGATCTCCTGTATTTACAAGACTATTATATTTTTTATTCCGCTGTCTTGCATCCTCTATCCATTGAACACCAGGTTCCTGGAAGGATTGTACTATCCTCTCCGCATCCGCTTTATCCATAATCGTCCGCATTACTGCCTGATTACTATCTACAGGAGTGCTTATCGTTAATCTTGAATCTTCAACCGGATGCATCACATAATACGTCCTTGTGACATCATTATAGGTTTTCTCACAAATGTCATCAATTTCACATAAGCCATGTGTAGAATAAATAATCAAATCTCCAACATTAAACATTCGGTGTGCCTCCAATTAATAAATTGTCAACTCGGTTTACAATACAAGTATACCCCTTTCTAACAAAAATGTCAACTTAATTGACAACGGGCATCAGTTTTTGTATAGTAATTATCGAAAAAAGTGGATAGGGGTGAATTGGTTGAGTGTTGAATTAAAAGAGTTGGATTTAATTGATGTGTTGAGTGAGCGTCATTTAGAGCTTCGGAAAGTAACAGAGAATTTGTGGAATGACAGAAGTAATATGAAGTTATCAAATTCCGAGTGGTTCATTATGGCAAGAATTTATAAAAAACAACCTACCATCGCGTATGTTTCAAAAAATGTAGACATTTCCAGACAGGCAACGCATAAATTCATTAAAAACCTCGAGGGTAAGGGATTAGTTGAAATTAGTAATATGAAAAACAATAAAAAGGACAAATGCATACAATTAACCGAATTAGGAGAAGCATGTTATGAAAAAAATGAAGCATTGAAAGCAGAGCTGGAGAAAAAAATCGCTGATAATATTGGACATGAACAATTACAGCTTCTTAAAGATATCCTGAAAACGGATTGGGGATTATAACGAACCATTAACTATAAAAGAAAAAGAGCTGCAAAACAGCTCACATGCTTAAGATTCTTTGATGATATAGGAGGTAATTTCTTTTATTTTTGAGTTTTTTCCTGCACTTGAAAAATTGTATATGTCACAAAAATCATAATTTCCCATGCCTTCTACATCCAGGGAGCCATTAACTGCTGCAGTTTTGCCATGGGTTATAATATTTTTGATATGTATCTCATTTATTTTTCTATCTTCCATTTGTTTCATCATATCGTTGAATTGTTTATTTCCATGGATCATTTTATCACCAATCATATTCCAGTTAATATCATCAGCGATATGATTAATTATAAAGTCGGTATCGTTTTTCACAAAAGCTATGTTGAATTCCTGAAGTAGCTTTTTTCTGGGCGAGTTGCCACAATCTTCACGACAGATGATTTTTATGCCTTCGCTTTCTGAATTAGATATATTCACCATTTCCAACCTCCCGTAACAATCTTTTTTATATTAATGTACAAGCTTTTCCCTAAAATGTTTATACAATCCATCTATGCTATCCCCGGTAAACCCTGCCTATAATGCATTATTTACCCAATTATCTATATTCCATTCATACGATTAATGCGATATAAAAGTTTCATTTACAGGTCGTTCTCTCGCCTTTGCGGCAGTGATTATCGCCTGCGGGCTAGAGTTCATCGCCTGAATCTATGCAAACATCGCCTTCGAGCTAGTGATCATCACCCGAATCTTGGAGAACATCGCTCCTGCGGCAGTGGTCATCGCCTGAATCATGGAGAACATCGCCCCCCGGGCCAGTGGTCATCACCCGAATCCATCCAAACATCGCCCCCGGGCTAGTGATCATCACCCGAATCATGGAGAACATCGCCCCCGGGCTAGTGATCATCACCCGAATCACGAAAAACATCACCCCTGGGCTAGAGTTCATCGCCTCTGGCGTGATCATCGCCTGAATCATGAAAAACATCACCTCCGTGCCAGTGGGCATCACCCGAATCAATGCAAACATCGCCTTCGAGCTAGTGATCATCACCTGAATCATGGAGAACATCGCCCCCGGGCCAGCGAGCATCACCCGAATCATGAAAACCATCGCCCCCTGGCCAGTGGTCATCACCCGAATCACGAAAACCATCGTCCCCAGGCCAGCGATCATCACCTGAATCCAGCCAACCATCGCCCCCAAGCCAGTGATCATCACCCGAATCATGAAAAACATCACCCCCAAGCCAGAAGGCATCACCCGAATCCCACAAACCATCACCCTCTCCACTGCATCCGATTCAATGGATGTAACGTCAACCCGAGACTTTTAAGCAAAAGTACGGTAAAATGGTTGGAGGAATCTAGTTTTCTATAACTTAAAAATAAAACCTGAATTTTCATTAATTGGAAAAAGGATGTGGCAATTTATGAGTCAGAAGATATTAGTAGTAGATGATGAACAGCCAATTGCAGATATATTACAATTCAATCTGGAAAAGGAAGGGTACCAGGTTGTTGTAGCAAATGATGGAGATACAGCAATAGAACTTGCTGAATCTGAAACACCTGATTTAATTTTATTGGATATCATGCTGCCGGGAAGAGACGGGAATGAAGTTTGCCGTGAGATCCGAAAAACACAAGTCATGCCGATCATTATGTTGACGGCAAAGGATTCGGAAATTGATAAAGTACTGGGGCTTGAACTCGGTGCGGATGACTATGTGACAAAGCCATTCAGTAATCGGGAATTGATTGCCCGAGTGAAAGCAAATCTGCGCAGACAGCAGGTACCGGACGATACGGTGAAACAAACGAAGGATATCGTTATTGGAGCATTGGTTATTCACCCGGATGCCTATGTCGTATCAAGAAATGGTGCTGAAATTGAACTGACCCATAGGGAATTTGAGTTATTGCATTATTTAGCACGTCATATTGGACAAGTAATGACAAGGGAACATTTACTTGAAACCGTATGGGGCTATGATTATTTTGGGGATGTTCGTACAGTGGATGTAACTGTACGCAGACTTCGTGAAAAAATTGAGGAGAATCCTAGTAACCCAATGTGGATTGTGACCCGCAGAGGAGTAGGATATTATTTACGTAACCCTGAGCAGGAGTAGGTGCAATGAATAAAGTTGGTTTTTTTCGATCGATACAGTTAAAATTTACGATTATTTATATCTTGCTGTTGCTTGTAGCCGTTCAAGTTATTGGATCATTTTTCACAAATGAATTGGAAGCAGAGCTGCTGGAGAACTTTGACAGGTCCATTAATGATCGTGTTGAGTTGCTGAGCTATAATCTGGAGCAGGCATTTAATAAGGAACGAACAGAAAGTGAAGATGAACCAACACTTCAAGAGGAAATCCAGGGTATTGTCAATGATGTGGAAACCACGGGTATAGCAACACTTGAAGTGGTAAATAATCAAAGTCGTATCTTAGGAACCACTGATTCGTTTAATCAGGGGGCTTTAGGAAAAAAAACAACCAGGGACATGGTACAAGATGTTCTGTTCTTTGACAGCCAACAGAAAAATACCGAAGTAGACCCGCAGACTGGTAACCGGGTGCGTGTGCTGGCAGAGCCGATATTTGATAACGAAGAAAATGTTATAGGCGTTATTTATCTGCAGGCATCTCTTGAAGGTGTATACAGTCAGATGCAGGATATTAATGACATCTTTATACAGGGTTCCATTTTGGCAATTATTGTTTCCGCGGTTATTGGAATCATTGTAGCACGAACGATTACAAAACCAATTTCTGAAATGCGAAGCCAGGCACAAACGATGGCAAAAGGGGACTTTACCCAAAAAGTTAATGTATACAGTAGAGATGAGATTGGCCTGCTCGCAACAACATTCAATGATTTGAACTCAAGACTGAAACATTCCTATGCGACAATTGAAGAAGAACAGTTTAAGCTCAGTTCGGTATTATCCAATATGTCTGATGGGGTAATTGCAACAGACAATACTGGAGCAATTACGTTAATGAATGATGCTGCGGGAAGATTGATCGGGCAAAATCCGGATGATATTACCGGTGATTTTTTAATCGATGTATTACAGCTGGAAGAAAAAGTCGTGGATATTACCGAGTTACAGGATAGCGGATCTATGATTATTGATTTTAGTGAGGATGAGTTTTTCCTAGTTCGGGCGAATTTTTCTACAATCATCGATGAAAAAGATGAAATTACAGGCTTTATTTCCGTTATTAGTGATGTGACAGAGCAGGAAAAGGCAGAGCAGGACCGCCGCGAATTCGTTTCCAATGTTTCGCATGAACTGCGAACACCACTGACAACAATGAAAAGTTATATTGAAGCATTAACAGATGGTGCATGGCAGGATAAAGAGATTGCCCCGAGATTTTTAGGGGTTGCGCAAACCGAAACGGATCGGATGATACGCATGGTCAACGATCTTCTTCAGTTATCAAAAATGGATGCCGAGGAATATCCTCTGCAAAAGGAAAAAACAGAATTTGTTCCATATTTCCATCAGGTTATTGACCGCTTTGATATGAATATTCCGGAACATATTACCCTTATAAGAGAATTACCAAAGGGCAGCTATCATGTATGGATGGACAAAGATAAAATGACACAGGTGCTGGATAACGTTATTTCTAATGCGATTAAATACTCTCCTGAAGGTGGGAACATCCGCTTGAAAGTAGAAAACAAGAAACATCATCTGCTTGTCAGTGTTCAGGACGAAGGTATGGGCATCAGTTATGATAAGGTGGAAAAAGTCTTTGAACGCTTTTACAGAGCGGATAAAGCAAGAACAAGAAAGCTTGGGGGAACAGGACTCGGTCTGGCTATCTCCAAAGAATTAGTGGAGGCCCATCATGGGAAAATTTGGGCAACGAGTAAAGAAGGTAAAGGGACGACTGTTCTCTTTACACTTCCGCTTATGAAGCAGAAGCGGAGGGGTGTGTAATGAATCTGGAAAATATAAAATCCTTTGTATTGATCATTTTAATTGGAATCAGCCTATTGCTTAGTTTCGGATTATGGACCTATCAGCCAGATTATGATACATTAAACAGCTCTGTGCAAGTAAGAGAAGCAGATATAGGTGGAGAAGAGGAAGAAAAACGGAGTGTCATTTCACCATCGTCCATTATTTTCCATGGGAATGAAAATCACTTCGGTTTTACGGAACCGGGGGACCGCGAAGATTTGTATAATAATATGCAAACATGGGAAATGGATGATTTTACAACAGGTGAAGCGAGCGGACGAAATGCTCAGACCTACGAAGTGGAGGTTATTTTCCCTGATGACCTTCCTTTAGAGTTATTAAGCAGTCTCTTTTCATTGGATGATGGTGATATAGAATTTCCGAGCTGGTCCTTTGATCGTATGTATTTTACGTTTAATGAACAAACCTCATCATTAAATGTTCAAATTATATCGGTTGATGGGCAACAACAGGCAAATGCAGTCATTAGTAATCCCAATAATTATGAAACATTATGGAACTATATTTACACACTGGACGACCTGAGTGCGTTTGTTCAATTTGACGAGGGTGAATCGGCAATCTATATTCCAAAGCAGTCAAAGACTGCCCAGCAGCACTCATTGGTTGTTAACACGATTGAAGCAAATACAATGGTATATGCGCTATTTGATGATCCTTCTTTAGTAAACCGGAATTTTAATAATGGCGATACTTATTATAATGATGAGCAGCGAGGAATGCGCGCTTATCAGTATGGCAGAAACATGGAATTTTACAATCCAACTTCAGAAAGCTTTCAACAGATGCCTGAAGTCGAATTGCTGGACAATAGTATTTTAAGTATCAATGACCATAGAGGGTGGACGGACGATTACAGATTTCTGAATATGGAATCACTGAGTAACACTGTTCGCTACCAAATGTACTATAAAGAATACCCTGTTTTTAACAGTTCCGGTCTGGCCATGATTGAACAGGAATGGAGGAATATGGGGCTGCATCAATATCGCAGGCCATTATTCAGTTTAAATTATTCCGATTCTGTGAGTGGTGATGAAATGGTATTGCCTTCAGGTAATGAAATCATTTCTTATTTGAACAGTTCCACTTACAATTTGGAAAACATCCAGGATATTAAACATGGTTATAAATTAATATATCAGACGTACGAGTCGGTAAACCCTTCTGTATTGCTTGAGCCCACCTGGTATATGAATTATGAAGGAACCTGGGTGGAAATTACACTGGAAGAAGGGGGATCTGAGGATGCAATGGAGCAAAATTAAAACCCTGTTTATCCTCTGTTTCCTTGTGCTGAATGTTTATTTATTATACCAATTCATGCAGAAACAGGATGTTACAGACTTAGAAGTGCTGGAGAATCAGGAAGCATCGATTGAGGACAGGCTGGAAGCGGAGAATATTACCGTTGGTGACATAGATATGGAAGAGAAAGAAGAACCTTATATTTCGGTAAAACCAAAAACATTCACCGAAGAGGAACGCAATCAGATTAGTAATTTGGAAAATCAGGAATCTGCTGTAATTGCCGATAATTTTCTCGTATCCTATTTAGAAGATCCTGTGTCAGTTCCAGAAGATGCGACAGCTCAGGGTATCTATTCCATTGTCGGCCCTTATCTTCTATATCCGGAGGAATATGAGTTTTGGGAATGGGATGAGGAATTGAATGCTCTTATCTTTTTCCAGCAAAAAAATGACCGTCCTGTCTACTTTAATCAGAGTGCAGTATTACTTGTTTTTTTAAATGAAGAAAATGAGATGATCTTCTACACACAAACAATGCTTGGTGAGGCGGAAACACAAACCAGTAACAGATCGGTGAAACAGCCAAGACAGGCGATTGAGGTTCTATTGGATTGGAACGAATTGTACTCCGGAGATGAAGTCACACATGTGGATATCGGATATATGACAAGGATGCCATTACCTGATGGTGATCAGGTATTTGCTCCAACCTATAACATTACGGTGGAAAATGATAGTGAAGAACGTAACTACCTGTTCAATGCACTTGAAGGTCTTCCGTCCCCACAGGATGAAAAAGAATTTTATGAAGAATCGATCATGAACAGTATTACCAATATCAGTGCATTAAATGATGAGAATGAGATAAAGGAACCGGTATTACAGATATTGAATCAAAAGCTAGGAGAGGAAAATCGGAGTGAGTCTCAATGACATTACGTTTTAGTGTATTAGCATCCGGGAGTACCGGAAATGCATTTTATATCGAATCAGCACAGGAAAAATTTCTTGTAGATGCCGGACTGAGCGGGAAGCAGATGGACCGGTTATTTTCGGAAATACAAATAGATCCGTCACAGTTGTCGGGGATTTTAGTGACCCATGAGCATAGTGATCATATTAAAGGACTGGGGATTATTGCAAGGAAGTATAATCTGCCTATCTATGCCAATGATAAAACATGGAAGGCAATGGAAAATTCAATCGGGAAAATTACATTGGATCAGAAATTTCATTTTGGCATGGAAGAAGTGAAAACATTTGGCGATATGGATATCGAATCATTTGGTGTTTCCCATGATGCCGCGGAGCCGATGTTTTACACGTTTCGACATGATGGGAGGAAAATAGCACTTGTAACAGATCTTGGCTATGTTTCCGAACGAATAAAAAAGACAGTTGAGGATGCCGATGCATATATTTTTGAAGCAAACCATGATGTGGAAATGCTCCGCATGGGCCGTTATCCATGGAATGTGAAGCGCCGGATATTAGGCGATTCCGGGCATGTTTCCAATGAGGACAGTGGCCTTGCCCTTGCAGATATTATTACGAATCGTACGAAGCGGATTTATCTGGCTCATTTAAGTATGGATAATAATATGAAGGAACTGGCCCGCATGTCTGTGGACAATGTACTGCGCGAGCGTGGAATCAAACTTGATTTATTCGATACCGATCCAAAATCTCCAACGGCATTATATGAAGTTGGGTAAACATTTTTTGTTTATTTTTATAGGTAGGAAGGAAATACTATACAAAATGAACTAATAAATGAAGGGATAGAGCAGATGGGATACTATAATCAGCATTACCCACCAAACCCACACCGAAAGAAGCGGCGTGGCCGGGGCGCCGCGCTTTTTGCAGGAATCATGATTGGCGTCATTTTAGCTATCATTGTCATTCCTAATTTCATGGATTCAAACAATACAGCACAGATAGGGTCAGACGAAGCTAATATCCAAACAGAAGAGAATAATGGAGACGGCACTGTCAATACGTCGGTGACGGTTGATGTGACCACCGAGATAACGGAAATTGTGGAAGAAGTCACTCCGGCAGTTGTCGGCGTGATTAATCTGCAAAGCGGAGGCGATTTCTGGCAGCAACAGCAGGGGGAAAATCAAGCTGGCGAAGGATCTGGAGTAGTATATAAGAATGAAGATGGAGTAGCCCATGTTGTTACAAATCAGCATGTGGTTGATGGTGCTGACACCGTTGAGGTTGTTTTGGCTGATGAAACGCGAATTGAAGCAGAAATCGTCGGTGGGGACCTGTTCTCTGACTTGGCTGTCTTGCGGATGGATGGGTCAGAAGTGGAACAGGTTATCGAAATAGGGGCCTCGGATAATGTAAAGGTGGGTGAACCGGCGATTGCAATTGGGAACCCCTTAGGCCTTATGTTTTCCAGTTCGGTTACACAGGGCGTGATCAGTGGAACCCAACGTACCATTCCACAGGACTATAATATGGATGGACGGGCCGATTGGCAGGCTGAAGTCATCCAGACAGATGCAGCAATCAACCCGGGAAACAGTGGAGGAGCACTCATTAATATATCTGGACAACTAATCGGAATTAATTCGATGAAAATAAATGAAGCAGCTGTTGAGGGACTTGGATTCGCCATTCCAGTAGACATAGCCATGCCGATTGTACAGGAGCTGGAAGAGACAGGCGAAGTAACCCGTCCATTTATAGGTGTAGAAATTTATTCACTGGATGAAGTGCCACAATCCGAATGGCAAAGCACGTTGAACTTGCCAAACGAGGTAGAGGCCGGTGTTTATGTCTGGAGTGTAGAAAGATTATCTCCAGCTGACGAGGCAGGCATGGAACAACTGGATGTCATTACAGAACTTGATGGTGAGCCAATAGCGAACATGATTGATTTAAGAAAAATTCTATATCAGCAGAAAGAAATTGGCGATGAGGTTGCAGTTACCTATTACCGTGATGGTGAGCAAATGGAAACAACAATAGAGTTGGGATCACAATAAAAATGAGGGCTATCTTCTTTGATGGAGGATAGCCTTTTTTGGCAGTTAAGCCAACATGGCGGTTAAGCGCATGCCGCCACCATCTATAATGAAGACAGCTAATTTAACTAGAAAGCTGTTCTCTAAAAGATATGGGGCTGCGATTACTCGTCCCATCGAAATGATTTGGGATTGCGATTACTCATCCCATCAAAAAGACTTGTTGGTTTTGACATAAAAGATATAAAAGACGACGTAACTGCTGGGTTGATCTCCGCTGCGGACCGTTGCTTTCCGCGGGCAACGCTTCAGCTTCCTCGGAAGCAAAAACCACTTCCTGCGGGATCTTCAGCTGTTGCTTTTCCCGCAGGAGTCAACGGTCCTCCGCTTCAATCAACCATCATAAGAGTGCATGGCTATGTTTGTTATATAATTAAGCAATATTAGTGTTTTGATGAAGTAGCAAAGCATCTAACCAGCGAAGGAAATACATGAAGACGTTGAGACCCCACAGCGAACGTTCTTTGTGAGCGAGGAGGCTCAGCGCGAGCCCTAAGGTGCGCGTAGTGTATTTCCGTAGCGGTTATGGACACCAACTACCATTGATTTTATGTCGTATTATATATCAACTGTGATGTTAAAGAGCAACAAAATTTACCAAAAGAGTCAATCATAAAAAGGTATAATCTTGGTTTGAATAATTTCCATACTAAATCGTTCTATCAAACTTACCGTTCAATCCATAAAGAAAAAGGGAATTACCACCAATTAATCCACAATTTGCGTAAAGTTATGCACAACCTGTGTATAGTTTTGTGTATGGAAATCAAGATATTGTATAGAACATAAATTTCTATACCAAATAACGGAGAACATTTGTGCATATGTGCATAATAATGTGGATAAGTGGATGATTTTCCAGAAATCCACCAATTATCCACTGATTGCTAACAGTTTATTCTTTATTCATGCACAGCCCGTCCACGAACCTGCTGCCAAATCAGTAATAATAAAATAATCATAACGATATCCAGTCTGGCCTCAAAGGCAAATGGTAAAAACCCTTCACTCATTAGAATAGGAATTTTTGCAAAGTAGAGTGCACCGAGCATGATAAAGATGAGGGGAGCTACTGCCTGTCTGACATACATCCTGCCGATGATCAGTGCGCCACATCCTATCTCAATGATGGCAACAAGAAATAAGGTTGTTTCCGGAAAAGGCAGCCCGAGATTGTAAAAAGTCTCTTTAAAATCACTGACAAGCAGTTTCATAATTCCTGATGCAATAAACACATATCCAACAGCATAGCAAATCCATCGCGTCATGTTCATATTCATCCGCATGAAGAAATACCCCCAGGTTATTTATATCTCATATATATGCAAGCCATCTGCCAACCTTGACAAGCTTTTAAAAAACATTCAAATTGGATTGCCAAGCCCTCTGCTTTAATCTATAGCAGTCGTGAAAAGGAGTGCGGATTATTTACGATTTGCATAATTTATAAATGCAAAAAAGGAATCTCTTCTACGGCTTTTGACTAGAACAGAGCTTTTGTTAACAATTTTGCATAGGAGCTATTGAAACTTAACAATTTCAATCTAATGAGTTATGATGGACGAAACAGCGGACAGAAGAAAATGAAAATAAAAGTTATCCACAGATGTGGATAGTCTGTGTGTAAGTAAAGAATTTTCATATAATTGCTACTTAACATACTAAAAGGAAATCCATGGAGAAACTACTAAAAGGAGGTTGAAAATGGAACGATTAAATGAAGAACAAATTGCCAAAGAGTTGGATGGTTTACCTGATTGGAAGCGAATGGATGAAAAGTGGATCGAACGTAAATATCGTTTTAAAAATTACCTGGCAGGTATACACTATGTGGATAAGATAGCGGAATATGCCGAGAGTAAACAGCATCATCCGTTTATTTCCATTGACTATAAGGTAGTCACATTAAAGATATCATCCTGGCAGGCGAAAGGATTAACAGATCTGGACTTTGAAATGGTAAAGCATTTTGATCTTTTGTATGAACAAGTAGAAAAATAATATCCGAAAATACTGTGCAGATTATGTCGATATTTCCCGGGAAATGATGAAATCCCTCTTACTTTTAGTAAGGGGGATTCTCTTATATTATATAGGGTTATATTTGATTAAGGCTATTAGTTGTCCTCGGCGTTGAGGAATTAATTCCTCAATAATGGGTTCTAGAATTGTTTGGATTATTTTCACTTTACCTGGGTATTAAAGTTTGGATTAAGATTGCTGGAGATTTACATTATGTTTGAGAATGGTGCCATTCATTCTTTGATATCAGGATGTTAATGGATGGCTGTTTTCTAAAAGATTGGACGGGCAAAGCTCTATCAAGCGTAGTGTATTTCCGTGGCGTGTAATCGCAGTCAACCATGAGGATAAAGACAACAACATTTATAAAACGAGCCTAAATGGAGACGTTATAGGAAGGGAGCTAAGCAAAAAATTAGCACCCTTCCTTTTTCTTTTATGTTGGCGTTTACAACCTTGTTAATATGGTTCCTTTTTTAAATTTAATCAAGTGGGGAACGCTTTCACTGCACACATAATAAAAAAGATTTACAAAAAAGACTAGAAATTTATAGAGTTTTTTTGTTAATATAAACAAACTGGTTGGTATGGGGGGTGTACCACGGAAATGAATACTAAATCGCTGATAATTGAAAATGCGACAGCGCTATTTCAGAAAAAGGGATATAAGGGAGTAGGATTAAATGAAATCCTAAGAAAATGTAACATTACAAAGGGATCCCTTTATCACCATTTTCCGAATGGAAAAGAAGAATTACTGATCACTTGCCTTCAGTCTATGGAGGAAGCGATCACGACGGACATTGCGGTTACCTTCAAAAAATATTCAACTACGTTAGAAGCTACACAGGCTATGATAGAGAAATTAGTAGCTGATTTTCACCGTGAAGGTACAATTACTGGTCATACGTTTAACAGCATGGTCAGTGAAATGGCAACAGTAAGTGAACCAGTGCGAAGAGCCTGTTCAAATCTTTATACAAAGATTCAAGGAATTATATTAAATAAGTTATTGGAAGAGGGTTATTCGAAGGAAACAGCCAACTCCATTTCGCTCATGATGGTGGCTTCTATTGAAGGGGCTATTATCCTTTGTTTAACGAAACAAACCAGTGAACCTCTGACAGTAATTCCTGAAGTATTACAACGACTGGTTTAACCTTAAGGAAAAAGGGGATTATTATGGAATCGAAAGTTCAAGTAAAAAGTCCAAAGTCTATGGCATTTATCTTAATGTTAGGTGCCTTTATTGGATTATTTGGTGAAACAGCTTTAAATATGGCATTAACAGAAGTTATGGAACAATTTTCAATCAACGCAGCTAAAGCGCAGTGGCTAACTACAGGTTATCTATTAACATTAGCAATTTTAGTACCGATCTCAGCACTTTTAATGAAATGGTTTTCGACGAGACAATTAGTTTTAGGAGGGCTGATTCTTTCGCTGTTGGGAGCAATTTTAGCAGCGTTGTCTTTAAGTTTTCCTATGTTATTAGCAGGTCGTATCGTTCAAGCACTTGGAACGGGTATTTTATTACCTGTTATGCTTAGTGTTGTTTTACTCATTTTCCCGGTTCATAAGCGCGGAATGGTAATGGGGATTATGGGTCTGGTTATTACAACAGCTCCAGCGATAGGGCCAACACTTTCCGGTGTCATTATCAGTACACTAGGCTGGTCCTATATTTTTTGGTTTAGTGCTATTTTTTATGTCTTATTGTCTTTGTATGCACTAATTAAAATTGAGAATGTTTCGGAAATTACAAAGCCTAAAATCGATATTTCATCTATTCTTTTATCAACCATTGGTTTTGGAGGATTAATTTATGCTTTAAGTACAATGGCAGAAGAGCCCTTCTCATCTCCTTTAGTATGGGGACCATTACTTGTAGGAGTTGTTGGACTCATTCTATTTGGAGCCCGTCAATTGACAATGAAAGAACCTATGGTTAATTTACGTGTCTTTAAATATCCGATGTTTGCGTTAGGAACTTTGATTATGTTTCTTAGTATTTTAATCATTTTATCAACGGCTATTTTATTGCCACTTTACTTAAAAGGTGCTCTATTATTTAGTGCTATGGTGGCTGGTTTATTATTACTCCCAGGTAATGCAATCAATTTTATTCTGTCACCGATTGTCGGTTCTTTATTTGATAAATGGGGGCCGCGTTATTTCGTAATCATTGGTTTCATCCTGGTACTGCTTGCAAATATAAGTTTTGTCACAGTTATTTCTGCAACGACTCCTGCTTGGCAAATCGTTGCATCGTTTATGCTTTTATTTGTTGGATTAACCATGACGACAATGCCATCCCAGACAAATGGTCTGAATCAATTGCCACCTGAGTTATATGCAGATGGATCTGCGGCAATGAATACATTGAACCAAGTCGCTGGGGCGGCAGGTACTGCAATTGCTATTACTGTATTTACAGCTGGCCAAAACAGTTTTGTAGCTGGTGCTCCAGATGCTGCTCAATCTGAAGTAATGGCTGCTGGAATACAATATGCCTTCTACTTCATTACAGGAATTTCAGTAGTTGGATTGATATGTTCTTTCTTTGTAAGAAGTAGCACTGAATCTGTTGTGAAAACAGAAGAATCAGAGACAACGGTGGAAGCAACAAAGATTGAAGCGTAAGTATTTATATAGACTCTAATTTAACTCTCGGCAGCAACGTTCATTATTGATGTTTTAATGATGATCGTTGCTGCTTTTAATTTTTCTACCTCATCACATCTGAAAAACACAGTGCTTTCAAAGGAATCTGATAAAGCTCTGAAGCTAGTTAAAGAATTAGTCAACCTTCAATAAACGCATAACCCAGTGAAACTTTACGCAGTAATAAACGTAGAAAATACAAGGGGGTTTTAACAATGAAGAAATATATTATTTTTGCCATAAGCTTCATATTACTATTTTCATTATTCCAGGTTTTATCTGGAATGTTTCTTACGTTAACATATACTCCAGATATATCAGAGGCCTGGAATAGGAGTGCTGATTTATCTCAGGAAGTTGTGATAAAAGGTAGTGGCAGCTCTTTCTTACTAACATTGTCTATTGCTTTTCTTTCTGCCACCATTGCTTATTTCATTCCGAAAAAAATCACAAAAAACAACAGCAATAACAAAACGAATAGATGAGTTTCTAAAGAAGGTGAATGCATATGAAAATTAAAAACATCGATTGGGCTTTATTTACCGGTTTCTTTGTTGGAATAATAATTTTCATTACGGAGTTCTTTTTTCCTGATACCAGTTCCCTCACATCAATCATTGTTGCAGGACTGGCTGCCTTCATCGGTGGTTTGATTGGGTATAAGCTATTTCCAAAAGCAAGAGATCGACGTGGAAATCATGGATCATAAAATATAAAGGAAAAGGATTAGAGATTTTTCTAAGTGGTTCACTTAGCGTGGAGAAAATATCAAATAACATAAGAAATAGCGAGGAGATGAACGACCGAAAGAAGAGGAAAAGCTATTATTCGGTCACTCATCGGGTTGATGAATGACCGAATGCAGAAGAAAAGCTGTCATTCAGTCACTCATCAAGGTAATGAACGACCGAATGCAGAAGAAAAGCCGTCATTCAGTCACTCATCGAAGTGATGACTGACCGAATGCAGAAGAAGAGCTGTTATTCGGTCACTCATCGGGCTGATGACCGACCGAATGAAAAGGAAAAGCCATCATTCAGTCACTCATCGGGTTGATGACCGACCGAAAGAAGAGGATAAATCGTCATTCGGTCACTCATCGGGTTGATGACCGACCGAAAGAAGAGGATAAATCGTCATTCAGTCACTCATCGGGTTGATGAACGACAGAAAGAAGAGGATAAGCCGTCATTCAGTCACTCATCGGGTTGATGACCGACCGAACGCAGAAGAAAAGCCGTTATTCGGTCACTCATCGGGTTGATGAATGACCGAATGCAGAAGAAAAGCCGTCATTCAGTCACTCATCGAGGTAATGACCGACCGAATGCAGAGGAAAAGCCGTCATTCAGTCACTCATCAAGATAATGACTGACCGAATGCAGAGGAGGAACCTTCATTCAGTCACTCATCCTTAGATTTTCCCGAATTCTTTTAGCTCCTTCATGATTTACCAAAGATTCCACGGATATTCATTTGGTGGTTGGGATTGTATTTTAATTTCTTCTTTTTTCGTTGGATGTGCAAAAGCAAGCATTTGTGACCATAGGGCAATTTGCTGTCCAGGTTGATTGACTTTCTTGCCATACTTTTGATCTCCATAAAGCGGACAATTTCGGGAGGAAAGCTGGACTCGTATTTGATGTGGCCTTCCTGTGTGAAGCCGGATTGATAGCAGGCTTAAGCCCTTCTTACTTCCAATTACTTCATATTCCAATACTGCTTTCTTTGCATCTTTACGATTGGGTTGTGTGGTATAAACGATATTCTGGCTGCGGTCTTTTATCAGGTAATCTTCCAATACATCACGATTTTTCTGAGGCTTTCCCCGTACGACCGCTAAATATCTTTTTTCTACTGCATTTCTACGAATGACATCGGAAAGACGGGATGCTGATTTTGATGTTTTCGAAAACACCATCACGCCCCCAACAGGCCGGTCCAATCGATGGACAAGTCCAAGATAAACATTGCCAGGTTTCTGATAGCGGATTTTCAAATCTTCCTTTAAATAAGAGAGTAAATCCTGATCATTCGTACGATCTCCCTGGACAGGTACATTCACCGGCTTTTCCACGAAAAGTAGATGATTGTCCTCATAAAGAATAGGAACATCCATATATATAAACTCCTTTTTTCCATTTTTTATTATTCATTTATTGTTACCGGTCTGCCACCAAGCCACCCGGCAATAAGAAGAACGATGGAAATAATTAATAACATCAGTAACGGAGCAGTCCAGCTTCCTGTTACGTCGTGTAACCCACCAAATAATACGGGTCCAAGTGCAGCAAGTAAGTAACCGAATGACTGTGCCATTCCTGATAATTCTGCTGCTTCATATCCATCTTTCGTTCGTAATGTAAAAAACATCATCGATAAACTAAATCCGCTTCCACATCCAATTCCCATCATGATAACTGAAATAATAATCAAACCAGGATGGCCACTGAGTAAACCTGCTATACCTACCATGAAAATAATCCCTGTAATTGCACCTAATACTTTTTGATTGTTCATTTTATCCGCAATAACCGGCATGAGAAATGTTAAAGGAATAAGAGAGAATTGCATCAAAGACAGCATCCAGCCTGCTTCACTCGAAGAATACCCATTTAATTGTAAAATTTCCGGTAACCATGTCAGCATCGTATAAAACATGAGCGATTGGAAGCCCATGAAAATGGTCACTTGCCAAGCTGTAAAAGACGTCCACATATTTGTTTTCTTTCTTGTATTATCCACATCGGGTTTCGGTAATTCCTGTGGATTTGCCAACTGTGGAAACCAAAAAAAGATCGCAATAATAACTAAAATTGCCCAGGCCCCTAACGCCCCTTGCCACCCAAAATTTCCTATATTTGATAGTGGCACACTAAATCCTGCTGCTAACCCACCAAATATATTCATAAAAACGGCATAAAGACCTGTCATTAAACCAATTTTAAGTGGGAAGCTCATTTTAATATAACCTGGTAATAGAACATTCCCAAAAGAAATTGCAATCCCAATTAAAGCAGTACCGATAAACAAGGTTCCTACACCAGTAATGGAACGCATAATAATTCCAATTAAAAGTATAATCATCGAGAAGAAAATTGTCTTTTCCATTCCGAAGCGATTGGCTACTTTTGGTGAAAACGGAGAAACAAATGCGAAAGCGAGTAGTGGTAATGTCGTAATGATTCCCACTACTGCGTTACTTACTCCTAAACTATCACGAATAACAGGAACTAACGAGCCAACGGATGTTAATGGAGCACGTAAGTTAGAAGCGAATAATAGTATGCCGAGAATTAATAAAAATTTGCCCATATCTTTATTTTTTCTTTCTGCAGCATCTAAGGACTCTACCATTATTTTTCAAACTTCCTTTCATGTATTTGTTTAGTTTAACGCTGAAATTTGGAAAGTTCAAACGACCCCACGTATGGAATATGCTTATATGGGCTTATTTCTTTTCCAAAAGATTGGCACGACGAATGCTCGCCCTATCAATTTGTTGCTTTTGACACAAAAATGAAATTTTGCAACAGAGGACGAGACAGGTGGAGAAGTCTCGAATGACGAATTTTTCACTGAAGGTGATGAGGAACTTCAACCAGGTCAGGAAGTTAAAGGACATCTTGTCTGTACATCTAGGGTAGACGAAGCAGATATCTTTATTTGCAGTAAGAAAGTATAAAACTTTCTTACTGCATAAGTGCGGGCTTATGAGCTTTAGCCTAACCTATAGCGAATACCAAGTTTTCTAATGAAATATGAATTTACAGCAGATGAAGAAACTCATTTCGAATTACCTAATCCGAAAATTAATAAGATGACAAAAGCTCCGCCACTGAAGTACTGCAGCGGAGTTATCATCTCGAAATCAGAATGACAAATGCTCAATCTGATTGTAATTCTTCACATTCCATTGATCCTGCTGAAAATGAATGTTGCTGATGCAGGCATTCATCAGTTTTGTCTTACCAGAACCAATTTTTCCATTGGAAATGATGGATAGAATGGCATTGATGACAGCACCATGAGCGACAAGCAATACCCTCTTGTCCGGATGCTCGATTGTAATTTTATCAATACCAGCCATTACCCGGCTGTGGAAATCCTCAACTTTCTCCTGATTGGGATAGCGTTTATCCGGGTATTGCGTTTTTCTTTCTTCCAACATCATTCCCTCTGCATCACCAAAGGACCGCTCTGCAAAATCCTCCATCACAGCAAATGGTAAATCTAAATAAGTATTAATGATTTCCGCCGTACGTTTTGCCCGTTTCAGTGGGCTTGCGATGATCACATCATAATCGGAAGCATTTAAAAATTTTCCGGTTTCCTCTGCTTGTATGATACCCGTATCATTTAAAGGAATATCCGTTTTCCCCTGGAGTTTTCCATAAAAATTCCAGTCCGTCTCCCCGTGTCTGACGAGGCAAATTGTTGTCATGTTGGCACCCTCCTCATAATGTTAAAATTTTGTTGTTCATTAACCCGGTAGTTGATATAAAATGCGACGTACCTGCGAGCCCGCGGAAAGCGAAGTGTATTTCCGCAGCGGTATGTTACGTCGCACTATATCGGCAGCCTTGTTATAAAATAAAACGCATTGCACATCCTATGACAAAGGAGGATATGCAGATGAAACGATTCGTCTTGGCTTTTAGCATGTTACTTTTAACGGTAAGTATTGTTCAACTTCCAGTGCAAAACAGTGCCATCGCGCAAAATGAACCCCCGGCCTATGCAAAATGGAGCAGAATTGCGATAAAGGAAACCATATCAAAGTATCCGGATGCAGATGTCATTGATTATCTCCATATGGGCAGAGAATCACAGGATGACGCCACCATTGAAAAATTTAAGTTATGGCTAAAAAAAGATAGCCAGGAATTTGGTGTTTTTGTAAATGTGGAATTTAACCTGGAAACAGAAGAGGTTCTTCATATCTCTTTTGAGGAAACCGATCGTTAACTATTAACGGCTGCCCCAGTCCTGTTTCAGCATGCCATAAATCACATGGTCCACATAATGATCATACAGCCATTCCCCCTGGCGGATCTGTCCTTCCTTCATAAAGCCGAGCCTCTCTGGGATAGCCCGGCTTTTTTTATTTTCATGGGCTGCACGAATGTCCACTTTATTCAGCTCCAGCGCATGAAAGGCATAATGCGTGATGGCATGACAAACTCTTGTCATGATTCCACGCCCTTGTGCGTCATGGGCGAGCCAATAGCCGACATATCCAATTTGATTGGTCCAGTCAAAAGCATTAAATCCCGCAGTACCGACAAGTTTTCCATGATAGAAAATGCCACATGTCAGCCCTTTCTTATCTTCAAACAGTTTAATTTGATGTTCAATGAATCCACGGGAGTCATCCACGGTTGTTGTCCCATCAACCCATGGCAGCCATTCCCGCAAGTACTCCCTAGAAGCATCGGTTAAACGGAATAGCTCTTCCGCATCCTTTACGTCAAGAACCTTCAAGACGATTTCCTCATCGACCTCAAGTAACCACATGGGATCTCCCCCTCTTCCAACTTTATTTATGTTGTAAATATAATACCATATTCATCGTCTGAAGAAATAGAATCACTGTTATTCGATATAAAAAGAGACCGTCTCAGACGCCTTTTCTTTTAAAAAGCTGGTGAAACGATGATTGATTGACATCCCTATCTACTCATTCTTTTATACGTATTTTCATAAGCGTAACAGGGAATCTTATACTGGATAAGTTCTACAACATTCAAATCTTAAAGTACCCTCTGATTAACGGTTGCTCCCTGGAATGATGTATAATGATGGAAGTTAATTAATTTGGATGGGATAAGGAAGGTACCACATGGCTGAAGAGAATATTACCCGAATACATATAGATGATAAAGAACTGATTCTTATTGGAACGGCACATGTATCAAGAGACAGTGCCCAGCAGGTAAAGGAAGTAATTGAAGCAGAAAGCCCGGATTCGGTTTGTATCGAATTAGATGAAGGCCGCTATAATTCCATCATGGAGGATAACAAATGGAAGGATATGGACATTTTCAAGGTAATCAGAGAAAAGAAGGCAACATTGCTTCTTATGAACCTTGCAATCTCCTCTTTCCAAAACCGGATGGCTAAGCAATTTGGCATCAGCCCGGGTCAGGAGATGATTCAGGGAATCGAATCAGCGAAAGAAGCCGATGCCGAGCTCGTTTTGGCTGACAGAAATATTCAAACGACCTTTTCAAGGATTTGGCGAAATATCGGGCTGAAGGGAAAGGCCATGCTTTTAATGCAGGTGATTGGTGGCATTTTCAGTAAGGAAACCATTTCCGAAGAAGAATTGGAGCAGATGAAATCAGAGGATACGCTGAATGCGATGCTTCATGAGTTTACCGTAAGCTTCCCAAGATTGAAAAAGCCATTGATTGATGAACGTGATCAATACCTTTCCCAAAAAATAAAAACAGCACCTGGAAATAAAGTGGTGGCTGTTTTAGGGGCTGCCCATGTGCCGGGTATCACCGAGCAAATTCACCAGGATCATGATTTAAAACGACTGTCACAGGTACCAAAGAAATCAAAAGCGCCTAAGGTCATTGCCTGGTCGATTCCCATTATCATTCTCGCTATTATCGCATATACGTTCTATGCAAATCCATCTGCGGGAATGCAGCAGACGATCAGCTGGGTGTTATGGAACGGATCCTTTTCAGCTATCGGCGCAATTGCTGCACTCGGTCATCCATTGACCGTACTCACAGCCTTTGTTGTTGCACCAATAACCTCCCTGAATCCACTGATTGCAGCAGGCTGGTTTGCGGGGCTGATGCAGGCCTATATCAAACGCCCGAATGTTGGCGATTTTGAAAAACTGACCGAGGACGTCTTTAGCGTAAAAGGGTTCTGGAATAATAAAGTAACCCGAATTTTGCTTGTTGTTGTCCTGGCGAATGTCGGAAGTTCATTAGGGACATTTATTGGCGGTGCGGACGTTATCCGTTTATTTTTCCAAAATTTATAAACAAAAAAGAAGCCTCTCTGTCCAATAAGAGAGGCTTTCGTTTATCTGTAATTAATATCCTACTTCAACTGCTGCATTGACGATATACATCAGGTCATTTTCATCCTTCTTGTCTTCTAAAATAATTCCGCTTGATGTTGCCATTCCGCCTTCGGTAACATCTACGGTCACTTCCCCATACGGAATCACTTCTTTTATCTTTTCCATATCGATCTTATCGCGATCAAGTGGTACGGCAACCCTTACATTTACTTTCATATTATTCAAGTTCTGATCTGGCAGAACTTTCTCGATGCCTGGCATGGAGTTGTACCAAATCGAATTCTCTGTGGCACGAACAGCTGCTTTCGTAATATCCTGTCCGTGTACGTCTATACCTGTTCCTGTTTGGACAAATAGTACTTGATTCATTTTATACACACTCCCTATATAGAATTCCTATCAAAATTTCCTTCCTTCTTCACTACATAAAACTCTTACCCGGGATTAATATCTCCAAAACACATAACATAATATAGGTACAAGGACTATCCGTCTAAATTCGCTTCTTTTAATATCCCCTGAGTAAATGGATTGGTTTTCCTATAGAACGCTTTTTTCATAACAAACTTAATGTATAATTGGAATTATTCATAATTTAATGAAAAGGATGTGGCAGTAGATGAAGTCAACGAAAGGCTTATTGTTTTTTCTTATTGCAATCATGATCTTACTAATGCCATTGATGGATCAGGGGAAGGAATTGTTTGTCAACGCATCCGAAGAATCAAAAACAACGGAAGAAATACATGAAACAGGAACATTGGAAGAAAAACTGGAGGCCATCTTGACTGATGATGGACTGGATAGAGCGGTAACCGGGGTGAGCATCCGAAAAGCGGACACGGGTGAAATCCTGTTTTCTCAAAATGGGGACACACGTTTACATCCTGCATCTAATATGAAGTTACTGACAGGAGCAGCGGCGATGGAGACGCTTGGTCCGGACTATCAATTTTCCACGGAAGTATGGACAGATGGAGAAGTAAGAGGAAAAGTACTGCATGGAGATGTATATGTGAAAGGAAAAGGTGACCCCACACTAAGAAAAAAGGATCTCGATCAATTTGCAAAGGAATTGAAGGAGCAGGGCATTCATAAAATAAAGGGAAATCTAATCGGAGATGATACATGGTATGATGACGAGCGCCTGTCACAGGACTTGAACTGGTCGGATGAACCTTTTTATACCGGTGCCCAGGTGTCTGCACTCACACTTGCGCCAGATACGGATTATGACTCCGGTACAGTGGTTGTCGAGGTAACCCCTGATGCAGAATCTGGAGAGAAGGCAAAAGTGCGCCTTACACCAGAAACCGATTATGTCACGATTGTAAATAACACGGAGATGGTAGAGGCCTCAGAAGAAAAGGATATTTCCATTGAACGGGAGCATGGGACGAATAATATCATCATCGAAGGGACCATGCCAATCGATGGCTCTGACTCAAAATCCTGGGTGTCTGTGTGGGAGCCGACCGGTTATGTGATGGATGTCTTTAAAAAATCACTAAAGGAAAATGGTGTTACCTTTGCAGGTCAAACAGAAATTGGATTTGATGCGACACCTGAAGACGCTACGCTATTGTCTTCTAAGGATTCTATTCCCTTGAAAGAGCTGTTCACCCGCTTTATGAAATTAAGTAATAATGGGCATGGCGAAACCTTAACAAAAGAGATGGGGAGAGTCGTACATGGAGAAGGAAGCTGGGATGAAGGACTTGAAGTAATGGAAGCGTTCGCCGCAGATCACGGTGTTGATGAAGACGCGATTCTGCTTCGCGATGGTTCAGGTATGTCACATAAAAATTATATTCCTGCGAATGGAATGTCTCAGCTGCTTTACGTGATCCAGGAAAAAGACTGGTACCCGGCATTTGAACGTTCCCTTCCCGTAGCGGGTGACCCGGAGCGTTTCGTTGGTGGTACATTGCGTTACCGAATGACAGAAGGACCGGCCCAGGGAAATGTAAAGGCAAAAACCGGATCACTTACATCGGTTTCAACATTATCCGGTTATGTCACCTCAACAGATGGTGAGCCATTGATTTTCTCCATTATGATTAATAACTACTTGGAGGATCAGGCATCAGAAATTGTAGATGAGATAGCCAGCACACTTGCCGCGCATGAGTTTTAACCACAAAGAAGCTGTTCCTCCGTGTTTGGAGGGACAGCTTTTTTTCATCTTACATGTTGTTTGTCCTGGAGTTTGTCCAATTTATTAAGCAATCTATCTAGCTCTTGGGATATATGAATGACTTCCTCATTATTTGCATTTGTTTCAAAAGCCTTATACATCTTAGATCTCAGTTGCTCAATCTTGGTTTCCAGTTGTGCTCTTTGATCCAATAAAACCTACTTCCTTTCAATGATAGTAGATTCCCACTATTCACCAGGGTTAAACATCAATTTTCCTGAGAGAGGAAAGTTTTTATATTACGGGTGGGAGGGGCAGTTGGAATTCGTAAGTTGATAGGGTAAACTTGTAAAAAAAGACGAAAGAAGAAGGATGGAAAGATTCATGAAAATCTCTATTGTTTCAGTAGGAAAACTGAAGGAAAAATACCTCAAGCAAGGCATCCAGGAGTATTTGAAGCGGCTTGGAGCTTACGCAAAAGTAGCTATTACTGAAGTTGCAGATGAAAAAGCCCCGGAAAACATGAGTGAAGCGGAAATGCTGGAAGTGAAACGCAAGGAAGGCGAGCGGATTTTGGCACAAATCAGCCAGGACACCTATGTGATTACACTTGAAATCAACGGGAAAATGCTGACATCCGAACAGCTGGCAGCTAAAATGGACGAGCTTGCGACATATGGGAAAAGCAAGATAGCATTCGTAATTGGCGGTTCCCTTGGAATCAGTGAGGACGTGCAGAAGCGGAGCGATCTATCCCTGTCCTTTTCCAAGATGACATTTCCCCATCAGCTGATGCGACTGATTTTGCTGGAGCAGGTGTATCGGGGGTTTCGGATTATTAGGGGGGAACCGTATCATAAATAGTGGTAAAACAAAGAGTGGAAGTTGTCATTAAAGAGGAATGGTTAGATAAAATCTTATAAACATTATATTAATATAAACTGAAAGAGCACATTTCTGATATGCAGAAAGTGCTCTTTTTTAAGGTACTAAACATTTGATTAACATTTGTGTAACCGTCAAGTGAAAATGGACACTTTTTGCTAATTAATTTTGAACACTTTTTTCCATAAAAATGGAAGAACGATGTTTCATTCGATAACTATCATCATTCTGGAAATGAATAACTTCCACACGATGTAAAAGCCTGTCTAAGATGGCTGTTGTAATACCGGGATCCCCTAATAATTCTCCCCACTCATTCGGTCCCTTATTTGATGTTAAAATCACGGATGCCTTATCGTAAAGATCGTTAATCAGATGAAAGAATAGATTTGCTTCCCGCGTATCCATTGCCATAAACATCAGATCATCAATAATGACAAGATTGGCGTCACGAATGCGTTTCATTCTCGTCTGAGATTTTCTAGTGACTTCTTCGGTCTTCAACGTATGAATGAGTTGACCCATGGAAATAAAAGAAACCTTATACCCTTGGTGGATAGCCTCTATTCCCAGACCAGTTGCCAAATGGGTTTTCCCCACGCCAGGTGGGCCTAGAATAATCAAATTGTACAACTGGTCCAGCCATGTAAACTCTGTTAATTGATGGAGCTGTTTCTTGCTTAGAGATTGCTGCTGTTCTAATTGAAACCCATCTATTGTCTTGTAAAAAGGGAATGCTGCCCATTTCAAGCGTTTTTCAATTTGTTTCTCTTCGCGACGTTTCTGTTCATATGCGGTTAGATGTTGTAAGAAAACCCGGTATGTCCAATCTTCTGATTCGGCTTGTTGAATCAGAGAAGGCAAATAATTTGCCGTCTCTGATAACCGTAATGTGCGCAATTGTTGCTGTAACTGTTCAAGGGATTGCGTCATCCCATTGCCCCTCCTTTCAACACATCCAGATAACGATTCAACTCTCTTGACTCTGGCTGTATGTCAATTAGCGCAGGATCAACATCATGTAGTGTCTTGATTTCCTTAACCGCACTTATCTGACTGGCATTATTTTGATGCTGACGCTGAATAAATGCCACCACATCACTAAACTCCGTTGCGCTGTATAATCCGCGTTTCACACATTCTGACAAAGCTTCGTTTCGGATTACTTGATCCACCGCTTTCGATGCTTTTAACACAATCTTCAACTGATCCCGCATATAACGCGGATATCTTTGATGAATTTCCTTTAGGAATACAGTAGCTGCTTCCTTGTCCGTAAATTCATTGGATACAGTGGCGATATAAGCTGGAATGCCTTTGGAGCGATCCCGAACATGTTGTGTATCCTGAATAAGTTTGCCTTTTTCGGAAGAAATGAGATGATCGGCGATGATAGCCCCATCCGCTTTCTCCCGTATGACTAGATGCGCTTCATCGGTTACCTCGATAGATACCTCTTTGTTTTTTTCATAGGTTCCGATAGGGACTGAATAGCGATTCGATTGATATACAATCGTGTTGTCCTTACGTACTGTTCTTGTTATACTTGAATCAATATTTGTTATAGTAATTTCTTTGATGACCGGTCTGAGGTGTTGCCTTTCCAATGCGAACACATCTACTGGTCTCTTTTTTGTTGTATTATGAACATTTATGTTTCCTGTTCTATCCAGCCAGGATAAACAATGCTCATTCCATTGGTCTATATTTTGAAATACTCGATTTTTAGCGAAATTTTTCTTGACAAAGCCAACCACATTTTCGATTCGTCCTTTACTCTCCGGATCAGCTCTCCTACAGACAAACAAATTCAGTTTTCGCTCATCGCGATAAGCCTGGAACTCACTTGTAAGAATCAAATCTCCGGCATTCTCACTTACAACGAGCAGGGAATCCTGATCATAAACAAGTTCATAGGGAATACCACCGTAATACTGGAATACACGCTCATGCATTTGAACCACATCTTTTGTTGTAAATGGCCTGTCCAGCCATTCCACATATTTATATCTGGAGTGCGAGAGCACGAAACTGATAAAGTATAGCTTGACTTCCTTTCCTTGAGGCGTTTTTTGTTTGGTTTCCCCAAAATCCACTTGAGCTTGTTCCCCCATTGGTGGATCAGGTATTGCCTGATAGAGCCGTTTCACTTCTGTTTTAGGAATGCCATATTTTTCACGAAGTTCTTTGACATAGTTTCTTACAGTGCTATCACCAACAACCAAATCTGGATATCTCTCTTTTAACCAATCATGAACCTGTGAGGCTGATAAGTCAGGATGCTCACTTAGCCATGTATGAATTAGTATTTCATATGGATCCAGCCTTTTTGTCCGTGTTTTTGTAGAAGCCATCCATTCCGCTATTTCTTCGGGTGACTTTTCCAAATATTTATAAACAGTCGTTCTGGATATCCCCAACTTTTTGGCGATGCGCCGTATCTTGAATCCTTGTTCTTTAAATTGCTTGATCTTCATATACATTTCTAGAATTTCCACCTTTTCAACTTCCTCCATTACTGATAGTCAACATGATTGATTATATCGTAATGAAGTGAATTTTTAATGGGGAGATCGACCAGGTGACGCGATGCATTTGACAGGTGCCGCCCCTCCCGGGGCAGCACCTGTCAAATGCAAAATAACCTACCCCACTATCTCAATAAAGTGTCCATTCTTATTTAGCAGAAATGGTCTATTATAGTTTAGCAGTTACAATTTGTATGACATCCAATCATATTATGGATTTTAATTGTTCTATGGCTTCCATTTGTTCTTCAATGTTATAGACAAGATAATGGTTAATGATATGGATAAATATGAGTTGGCAGAGATAATGGATAATATTAAACTCGGAAAGTGATAAGGATGGATTTGTTCATAGATATTATTTAAGTGAAACAACCAAAGGGATTATTAATGCATTATATGATGATAAAAAAAGTGGTGGCAGAAAAAAAGACGAAAAGCAAAAGATGTTTGGCAGGTTAAAGGCAAAGCATTCCATCTTTTATAAGGTAATATAGTATTATAGGGAATTCGCGAAGATGATCACTCGTGTGGGTGTTTTTCATATTGCATAAATCTTCCGTATCTAGGATAATAGACTCATATTAAAATATGAGGGGAGTAAAAAGAAATGGATAATTTATTTTTGATTTTGGCTTTGTTATCATTAATTGCTATTCCAGTTGGTTTAATCAAACCTAAGTTACTTAAAATGAAAGGTCGATTAAAGGCTTTAGTTTTGACAGTTGGTGCTACATTTGTCTTTTTTATTTTATTCGGAATTACAGCAGATGTAGAAACTGAAACAGAAGAGGCTGTTGATGACATAGAAAATGTTGAAGTTGAAGAAAATCAGGAAGAAACTGAAACGGAGGAAACAGTTGAGGAAACTCCTGATGAAGAAGTTGATACTGAACCAGAACCAGAACCTGAAGAAGATGTGGTTCAAGAAGAAGTCGAGGTAGAAGCTGAACCAGAAGAAGATGATGTTCCACGTGAACACCGAAATGCTTTACAGTCCGCTCAAAATTATATCGACACCATGCCGTTTTCAGAAAAAGGACTCTTTGAACAGTTAACATCTGAATATGGAGAGCAATATCCAGAAGACGCTGGTCAATACGCTATAGAAAATGTTGAAGTAGATTATAACGAAGAGGCTCTTGAATCGGCAGAAAACTATCAAGAACTTATGCCAATGTCTGACCAAGAGTTATTGGATCAACTCACATCAGAATATGGGGAACAATTTACAGAAGAACAAGCACAATACGCTCTTGATAATTTATCGGATTAAATAATAATTTATAGACACTCTTAACTGGGTGTCTTTTTACGTGAGTCATATTTCATAAATATTCCAACTCAATCATAATAAACCTATA
The DNA here is from genome assembly GCF_055380755.1 of Virgibacillus ainsalahensis. Classification (NCBI taxonomy): domain Bacteria; kingdom Bacillati; phylum Bacillota; class Bacilli; order Caryophanales; family Bacillaceae; genus Virgibacillus; species Virgibacillus ainsalahensis. Next base: position 3,583,538 of record NZ_AP043943.1, read on the forward strand.
CATAGTTATAGGGGGAGATGATTGAAAAGAATATTATTGTTAGGACTTATTTTATTGTTAGCTGCATGTGGTTCTGATGGTATTTATCATTCTGAGGATGTTCAGCTTTGTTACTATATGATGAATTCAAAGGAAGTGTAACTGCTAAACTATAATAGACCATTTCTGCTAGATAAGAATGGACACTTTATTGAGATAGTGGGGTAGGTTATTTTGCATTTGACAGGTGCTGCCCCGGGAGGGGAAGCACCTGTCAAATGCATCGCGCCTGGTCAATCTCCCCATTAAAAATTCACTTCATTACGATATAATCAATCATGTTGACTATCAGTAATGGAGGAAGTTGAAAAGGTGGAAATTCTAGAGATGTATATGAAGATCAAGCAATTTAAAGAACAAGGATTCAAGATACGGCGCATCGCCAAAAAGTTGGGGATATCCAGAACGACTGTTTATAAATATTTGGAAAAGTCACCCGAAGAAATAGCGGAATGGATGGCTTCTACAAAAACACGGACAAAAAGGCTGGATCCATATGAAATACTAATTCATACATGGCTAAGTGAGCATCCTGACTTATCAGCCTCACAGGTTCATGATTGGTTAAAAGAGAGATATCCAGATTTGGTTGTTGGTGATAGCACTGTAAGAAACTATGTCAAAGAACTTCGTGAAAAATATGGCATTCCTAAAACAGAAGTGAAACGGCTCTATCAGGCAATACCTGATCCACCAATGGGGGAACAAGCTCAAGTGGATTTTGGGGAAACCAAACAAAAAACGCCTCAAGGAAAGGAAGTCAAGCTATACTTTATCAGTTTCGTGCTCTCGCACTCCAGATATAAATATGTGGAATGGCTGGACAGGCCATTTACAACAAAAGATGTGGTTCAAATGCATGAGCGTGTATTCCAGTATTACGGTGGTATTCCCTATGAACTTGTTTATGATCAGGATTCCCTGCTCGTTGTAAGTGAGAATGCCGGAGATTTGATTCTTACAAGTGAGTTCCAGGCTTATCGCGATGAGCGAAAACTGAATTTGTTTGTCTGTAGGAGAGCTGATCCGGAGAGTAAAGGACGAATCGAAAATGTGGTTGGCTTTGTCAAGAAAAATTTCGCTAAAAATCGAGTATTTCAAAATATAGACCAATGGAATGAGCATTGTTTATCCTGGCTGGATAGAACAGGAAACATAAATGTTCACAATACAACAAAAAAGAGACCAGTAGATGTGTTCGCATTGGAAAGGCAACACCTCAGACCGGTCATCAAAGAAATTACTATAACAAATATTGATTCAAGTATAACAAGAACAGTACGTAAGGACAACACGATTGTATATCAATCGAATCACTATTCAGTCCCTATGTAGCACATGACCTGATGACGTTTATAAGGCAACACAATAGAAATCTTAATAATTGAATTGAAAATGGGGGTACAGCCGTTTTTGCATTAGATGCTTGTGCGATAAAATCCTGTAATTAGGTGACGATACTGCTTTTCACAATATTTACTGAATGCCCATTAAAATTACCGTATTGAAAGATAGAAATTATATTGAATTATTTTGGGGTCTGACCCCAAAAATAGATGTATTAGCTATAAAGATACCTTTGGATTTGAAAAGCTATTATTAAGGTGCAAGTAAAGCATCAAAAATCTTCCGCACTAGTACCCGATATTCAGCAACTATTAGGTGCAAATCCAAATGATGCTAATAGTTCATTTGTTTCAACTGGTGGATTCACGTCACAAGCTGAAGTGGTTGCTAAGCATAATTCTGTAAGATTAGTAGATTTGGTTGTGAAATGGTATGGGAATATGCCGAATGATGTTAGGGCATTGTTGCCGTTGCAGAAGATATACGTTCCTGAATGGTTAGGTTATTTAAGGTAGGTTAAAGATGGAAAAGTTAGCAAAAAAGGTCTTATTTCTATTAAGGTACAATCACAATAGAGAGAATTGGAATTGTGGTTTAGAGATGAGTTTGTTCATTTTAAATTCAATTGCGATGAATCGTGGTAGTAAGAGCCCATTGTTTCTTAAAGTTTAATACATCTAATTAAATTGAACAGGATAATTTTTTTTATAGAACGCTTTCTTCGTAAACTTTCTTCTCCAAATGCTTTATATGAATTCATCAAAATTCTAATTGACTTCGTATCTGAAATATCATACTTTCTAGCTAGTAGCGTATATCCTAATGGTACTTCAAGATATTCCTTCACTACCATTAGTTTAAATTCATAACTATATTTCGCCATAATAAACACCCCAAAAGCGAGTTTTCTTACTTTAACTTTTGGGATGCAGTACCTAGTCAGAGATTTTTTAAATATATCTTTTCCACATCATGGTGATAGTAAAATTTAAAACCAATTCATTGGTTTTGGATCGATATTCCAAAACACATGTTTAACTTCTGTGTATTCATCTAGTCCAGGAGTGCTAAGCTCACGACCAATACCGGATTGTTTGTAGCCGCCCCATGGAGCTTGCGCGAAAAATATATTAAAATCATTAATCCAAACGGTTCCCATGCGCATTTTTGCTACACAGCGCTCTGCTTTGGCAATATCTTTTGTCCATACGCCACCTGATAGGCCATAAATAGAATCATTTGCGAGTGTAATTGCTTCTTCTTCTGTAGCAAATTTTTCAACGGTAATAACTGGCCCGAAGCCTTCATTTTGCACAACATCCATATCTGTTGTGCAATTTGTAAGAATCGTAGGTAGATAGAAAAAGCCGTTTTTGAGTTCGGGATCATCTGAACGTTTTCCGCCTACTTTTAAGGTTGCGCCTTCTTTTATTCCATTTTCTACGTACGTGCTTACTTTTTCCAAATGTTCGGCTGAAATAAGTGGCCCCATTTGGGTTGCTTCATCAAATCCACTACCTAACCGAATATTTTTAACGCGTTCCACAAGTGTATTTATAAATTTATCATGAATGCTTTCTTCTACAAGAAGTCTTGTTCCAGCAGAACAGATTTGCCCCGCATGAAAAAATACAGCATTCATGGCGTAATCGATGGCAGTATCAAAATCAGCATCAGCAAAAACAATGTTCGGGTTTTTCCCACCAAGCTCCAACGCAATTTTTTTCATATTACCACTTGCCGCTTGCATTATTTTTTGCCCCGTTTGGAGGCCACCTGTAAATGAAATTAAATCAACATCTGTACTACTGGAGAGTTCAGCGCCAATGGTACTTCCTGCACCTAAGACGAGATTTGCGACCCCCGTTGGGACACCAGCTTCCTCTATTAGTTCAAACACTTTAATCGTTGTTAGAGGCGTAATTTCACTTGGCTTCATGACAAGTGTATTGCCAGCGACTAAGGCTGGAGCTAGCTTCCAAGATGCTTGTAGTAACGGATAATTCCAAGGGGTAATTTGTCCGCATACACCGACAGGCTCTCGTACTGTTTTACTAATCGTATTTGGAATTGGAGAGGTGATCATTTCTCCGCCATCTTTGTCAGCCAAATCGGCATAATATTTAAATACCGACGCAATACCATCCATATCATCACGGCTTTCGTCCACTGTTTTACCAGTATCCAGCGACTCTAAATGGGCCAATTCTTCTTTATCTCTTTCTATGAATGTCGCAATCTTGCGCACGATGTCTCCACGCTCTGTAGCTAAAGTTGTAGACCATTCACCATGATCAAATGCATTTCTTGCTGCTTCAATGGCTGCCTTTGCATCTTCTTCTTTACCTTCAGAAACACGAGCAATAATTTCTTGATTGAAAGGGTTAATAATATCTCTTGTTTCATTTGATATAGAATGGACCCATTCACCATTAATATATTGTTTTTTGATATTCAATAAAATCACTCCTGTTAAAATATATAGATTCTCTGCATTCGCCGTGTCAGATGGTTCAAGGTTTTTCTTGGTCCGTCATTTGCTTTTCTTTTGTGTTATGAAGCATATTAAAGCTTTTTTAATATAGTATTTGGATTCGCTAAATCAGTTGGATCTATAATTTTTTTCGTTTGTATAAGGCGACGGATTTTTATCACATTTTTTGGTTCATTGAAAATTATTGCTGCCTCAATAGCCCCAGCTTCGTCAAGAAAAAAGTACGTAAACTTATTATCTTTAAAACTTCCTCTTAATAAGGTTTTAGACCATACACTAGAATGACCAACATATTGAATCCGATTGTTATATTGATCAGACCAGAAATACGGAACACGATCATATGGAACTGATTGATTTTTAACCATGTTTTGGGCAACTACTTTCCCATGGTTAACTGCATGATCCCAATGTTCAACGTGAATATGCGTACCTTTATATGGCCAAACCGTACAATCACCTGCTGCATATATAGCTGGTACGGAAGTTTCCCCAAACTCATTAACTACATATCCACGATTTGTTTCTAATTCATCATGATTTAAGGTTAGATTTGGTTCTACCCCAATACCTACAACAACTGCTTGACACTCCAATTGACGACCGCTAATTGTAACAATCTCTTTAACTTCGGTATTTCCATTAAAAGCGGCTACTGAATCATTTGTAATCATCTTAACACCGTTGGATAGGTGTAAATTAAGAAAATACTCGCCTATTTCGTCCCCAAAAATTCGACTCATGGGAAGATCTGACCTTTCAATAATTGTCACATCTATGCCTAGACTTCTACACGATGAAGCAAGTTCTGCCCCAATAAATCCTGCACCTACAATAACAAGTTTATTAATATCTGCTATAGCCTTCTTAATACGTTGTGCATCTGACATCGTTTTTAGATAGTAAATATTTTTTAGATTACTTCCATCAACTTGAAGCTGTCGCAAATTAGATCCTGTTGCTAAAAGTATTTTCTCCCCTTGAAACTTTCTTCCGTCCTTCGTGATAATTTCTTTTTTTTCGACATCCATTCGTTCTATTTCAACGCCTAATTCTAGTTCGATGTTTAACTCCTCGTACATGGAGGGGGCAAACAGTAAAATATCAGATTCTGTTGCTTCTCCGAGCATGTATTCTTTAGATAATGGTGGCCGATCATATGGCATTTCTTTTCCTTTATCCAAAAGTACAATTCTGCCTTGATATCCCTCTTTACGTAGGGTTTCAGCTGCATATGTTCCGGCTAAACCACCACCTACGATGATCATTGGTTTTTCATTTGACATACTGATCCTCCCACATTCTAGACTATTGCCTAAGGGCTAAATTTTAACCCAAACACTACCGTCGACTTCCTTAACTTCATACGTTCCTAACGGTATATCAGTAGGTCCTTCTAGTGCTACGCCAGTACGCATATCAAAGCAGGCAAAGTGAAGGGGGCAATAAATAAGGTGTTCCTCTGTATCTCCTTCAGCTAATTCCGCATACTGATGTGTGCATATTCCATCTACGGCATATACTTTACCTTCTACCCTTGTAGCAAGAATAACTTTATTGTCAACGACGACTTCAACTGGTTCATCCTCAATAAAGTCATCACTAATCCCTAAAACAACTAGATTTCCATCTCCATCGATTTTCGGATCCTCCATCTTCCTATTAACATCCTCTGTTCTTTTCATTTAAGATTCTCCATTCTTTACTTTATGATTACATCATTACCCTCAACATGAACTTTAAAGTCTCTCAATTTCAATTGTGGATCAGCTAATAACCTACCCCGATCCGTAATATCGAATTCCATTCCATGCCATGGACAACGCAAAACTTCTCCATCTTTTATTGTGCGATACTCGCCATGTGTATCGGTAAAGGCCGAAGTACTACACAACTTTCCTTTTGACATCGGTGCACCTTGGTGAGGACACTGATTCAAAAACGCATAAAACTCCCCAGTTTTAGAACGACATAAGGCAATAGAATGCTTCTTATATGTAACTTCCATTATTTCACCGGGTTGTAAATCATTCTTTTGACATACGATTTGCCCCATTAATCTAGCACCTCTTTCTTTGCGGGTAGTTTATTATACAATTTTCTAGCGTTTCCGTTATAGATTTTTTCTAAAATATCTTCACTTAGACCACCAGGTAACGCTGTATGTGGATTATCATAATCCCAATGAGGATAGTCGGTTGAAAAGCAAATCATTTCGTCGCTTCCCATCATATCCATATAATTCATAAGTTCATCCCTAGTCATGTCATCCATTGGCTGTGTCGTAAATTTAAAATGTTCTCTTATAATTTCACTGGGCATACGTTTAATCCACGGAACTTCAAAACGAAGTTCTCTATACTGTTTATCCATTTTCTTCATTAATGGTGGTACATGAGTGAAACCACCTTCAATTAAAATGCATTTTAAATTTGGGTACTTCTCAAAAACACCGTTAAAAACCATGTTAACAATCAAATTCATATGCGATGTTTGGATTAGACTATGCCACTCAATAAAATAACGCGGAAATTTTCCATAATAAATAGGGGGTTCATTATGGTGCATGGCAATCGCTAGGTTATTTCGTTCAGCAGCTTCATATATCGGATGATAATAAGGGTCTCCCCACATAAAGTCATCGATTGGTAATAGGACTTGCACTATTTTCGGATGGGAACCAACCCGGTCAATTTCTTTAGCAGCCTCTAGTGGTTCGTTAGCATTGATGTGTACAGATCCATACAAACGGTCATCTTTTTCAAGCCAAAGATCAATCTGTGCGTTATTATAAGCTGTCGCTAGTGCTGTCGCCATTTCATACCATCCATGCATGGATGAAGGACCGGGATCGAGGTTACCGCCTAATATAGCAAATTCATGATTATCTACTTCTAGTAAATGTTGTTTCATAAATTCTAAATCTGAACCTGCGGGACGACCATCAGGTACCTGTGCATCAGCCCGATTCAAACCAGCAATAGCGGGTTGTGTATAAGGAAGATGCTTCTCTTGTTTCCAACCTGCATTTTTAATGTAATGGTTCCATGGTTCATTAAGATAAGGCAACAAATCTTCGTACGGAATATGTTCGTGAACGTCCGTGTCAATTAATGAAAACTTTTTTTTCGTCATAATAATACCTCCTGATAAAGTGAAATACTTTAGCTATTAAATTAACCATATCATACTTAATACCAAAATGGAATAATGTTTTAAAGGTCATTTCGGTGGGTCGAGTAACCGCAATGGTTTTCGATGGGACGAGGAGTGCGCAGTCCCAGTCCCGGGACGTCGTATTTTTAACCGAACTTCCCCTAAGGCATCCGCCATAGCATAAAGCGAATGCCAAGTTTTCTAAAAAAATGTATTTTATGATATGATAATATGAATTTAATGTTTGTCTTTAATTTGGAAATGTTAGATTTCATTGCGTCCATGAACCACAGATTGGTATGCTGACATATATTTTTTTACGCTTTAATGAACAATATAACTATAAAAATGAAAGGTGTGGATCAAGTTGATTAAACGTTTTATTCAAGCATTATCGCAAAAAGAAAAAAGCATTAAAGAGTTGTATCAATTGATTAAAGAACACGGTTATCTTTCTAAAAATGAATTAATGACCTATACAGGAATCACCTCAACAACTTGTTCTCGGTTGATCAATGAAATGATTCAATCACAGTTAATTGCTAAATCGGGTTATGGAGAATCAAGCGGAGGACGAAAACCTGATTTGTACAAAATAAAGCCAGAAATCTATCACTTAATTGGAATCGATATTAATAGAAGTGAGACAAGAATATTATTGTTAGATCTAAGTTTAACTATAAAATCTGAAGCCAGTTTACCAATGAGTGAAAGTACTAATCCTGAAGTTACGATTAATTTTATCGAATCAACAGTACATAAAATGCTAAGAGAAAGAAATATGGAGAAAGAAGATATTCTAGGGATTGGCATTGGAACGATTGGGCCTTTAGATCAAAAAAGAGGAATTATTATTGATCCGAGCGATTTTCCTACAAGAGATTGGGTTAATGTACCAATTGTTGACGAGTTAGAGGAAAAACTAGGAATAAAGACGTTGATTGATTATGGGGTCAATACAGCGATACTTGCTGAAATAGAGAATAAAGAGTTTAAACAATTTAAAAATATTGTATATATCATCAAAGGTGGAGGAACGCGAGTAAGCCTAAAAATGGATAGATACCAAATACAAGGCTCAGATAATTTTAGTATGTTTAATCATGGGCATATGATAGTGGATATTAATGGCAAGAAATGTAATGTTTGTGGAAATTATGGTTGCATTGAAGCATATTCTTCCATATCTTCAATAAAAAAAGAGGTGGTATCACAGTTACAACAAGGAAAGGAGTCCATGCTTCAACATCAATTTAAAAACAATAAAGACATCAAATTTGAAGATATATATCATGCTGTCAATCAAAAGGATCCGTTATGTTCCCAAATTATTAAAAAAGCGGCTTTTATTACAGGAGTGGGAATATCAAACATATCTAATCTAATACTTCCAGAACTAATTATATTAAGTGGACCGACATACACAAAAATGGATTTATTTTATAAAACTTCTATACAATCTTTTTATAATTGTAATAAAGACGGGTCCTCGGACCATCAAGTAATGTTCAGCAAAGGTTTATTAGGCGACAATGCGGCAGCTATTGGAGCTGCCAATATGATTTTTAATTATTATTTATCTTAACTTTATTCATTTAACAAAAGGGTAACTAGGAAATAAAGTCGTCAAAACAACTCGAAACCTTTATACCATTTCGGCATGAAGTGTGTTAAGATTTTTATAGACTATCTAAATAGGTTCAATAGCAATTGATTATTATTAAGGAGGGTGGATTCTTTCCTATTTAAAAGGAGATATTTGTTTAGATAGAAATTATAGGAAAGCAATAAAAAGTTTTGGAGGTTTTAAATGTGAGGAAATTAACAATAACTTTATTAGCATTCATATTGGGAATGGTGCTTTCTGCATGTAGTGACACGAGTGATACCAGTGAAAGTGAAAATGGTGAAAAAGAAATTGAACTGGATGAGATTATCGGAATTGAACCAGGCTCCGGTACAATGAATATGGCTGAAGAGACGGTTAAAGAATATAATCTGGATATGGAATTAGTCCCTAGTTCAGAACCAGCCATGATGACAGAACTACAAGAAGCTATTAAAGAAGAAAGGCCGATTGTTGTTACCCTATGGCAACCGCATTGGGCGTTCGATAAATATGATTTGAAGATTTTGGACGATCCCAAAAAAATAATAGGTGTAGAACAAAAAATACATACTATCGTTCGTCAGGGACTAAAAGAGGAACATCCATCGGCATACCAATTCTTGGATAATTTTCATTGGGAAATAGAAGACATGAACGCAGTGATGGCAAAGTTCGGACAAGATGAAGATGTGGAACCTCGCGATGCTGCTAAAGAGTGGATTGAAAATAACCGAGAAAAAGCTGAATCTTGGATGGAAGATGTTGAACCAGTTGAGAATGAGCCAATTGAATTAGCTTACATTAATTGGGATACAGAGCTTTCATCAACGAATGTTGTTGCACTTTTACTTGAAGAACTTGGCTTTGATGTCACATTGACAGCACTCGATATGGGTATTGCATTTCAATCGGTAGCCCAAGAAGAAGTCGACGGAATGTTAATTGCATGGCTACCTGGAGGAGCATCTACATATATGGACGAATATGCAGATGAGATTGTTGATTTAGGACCAAATTTGGAAGGCGCCAAACAAGGTTTTGTTGTACCAGCATATATGGATATAGATAGCGTTGAGGACTTACCAACAAAATAATCATACTTATGTAAAATGTAAAAATTACGAGACTAGTGTTTATCACAAGATTTTAAAGGTTTATCAGAAAATTTCTAGGATAAAACCGTCTGTTTATAAATGTGTTTCCATTCTAAGGAAATATTTTATAATGCAGGCGGTTTATTTTTTAATAGTAAAGAAAGCATTCCTGTAATAAAGCAAAATGAGGATTGAACAAAAAAGCCCTCTTGGTATGATGCGAGGTGTCCACAGCTGATCAGCAAAAATGGACCCTTAAATTAACCAAGGTGGACTTATCATGAATTATAAGAAAAAATTAGAAAAAAAGGGTCTGACCCCAACGGCAAAAACCGCTAGTATTAAGGGTGAGGCGAACCGTATCCTAAGTAAATAGGATTTTCAAGCTGATGCCTAATCCCCACCACTTTATGAAAGCTAGAACATTTACACTAGTAAAAGCAGGCTGGCAAACAGAATATTGAAAAATGGGAATCATTCGCCTCTGATGTCGCCATCAAACACTAACAAAATTTAAAATAAAATAAATAATCCAACCCAAAACACCCCCTTTTACACTTTCATTTCGATTATAGGTATGAAAGAACAAAAAGGAGGTGTTTTTAGCATGGAAAGAAAATCGATGACAGTGAAGGAAATGGCTTCGTATCTTGGGGTACATCTGGATACGGTGTATAAAATGGCAAGATCGAATGAGATACCGCATTTCCGTATTCGCAGTAAAATTCTTTTTTCACAGGAAGCGGTTGATGCGTGGATTGAGGAACAGCAAATACAGTCGAAAGGAAGCAGAGACTACTCCTAGAAGGTGGCGGTCAAAAAGTTGGAAAACGATTTAATAATGAAAGGAGATTTTTTAAAGATGAACTATATAAAACAGTTAAATGCATTCAAGGATTACTTGTCATTCAATGAAATACCGCCAACGGCAATTCTGTTGTGGCACACGTTAATGATGATTAACAATATGGCTGGATGGAAGCGCCGATTCAATGCTTCGAATGCCTTAGTCATGCAATATGGTGGGCTGTCAAAGCAGCGACTATCTGAGGCACGGGCAGTACTCGTAACGTGTGGTCTCATCTATTATGAACGTGGGGCGAAGGGGCGAGCGCCAGTTTATGAAATGGTTTTGCTCGGTGGCTCGCGTAATGAGGAGGGAATGTCTAGCTTGCAGGCTTCCACTCCACATCCGGACCTATCAGCGGACCCATTGTCGGACTTATCCGGGGACCAATTGCCGGACGAATCCCGGACCATACATAAACAGAAACATAAACAAAAGAGAAGAGGAGGAGAAGCGTCACCGAATCCATTTTCCTTTTACGACCAAAACTTTTCAACCCTGAAACCAGCTGGTAGGGAGGTCATTGCTCGTTGGTGTACAGAGAGCGGTGAGTGCCTAGTGTTAGAGGCAATGCAGATTGCTGTTATGCATGGTGGTAGAACTTTAAAATATATCGAGAAAATTTTAAATGAATGGTCACGGGCAGGGCTAAGCAGTCTGGAACAGGTGCGGGATTTTGAAAAACAAAAGGGATCTAAACAGGAGCGTAAGCGGTCTGTACCGTTCTGGAAGAAAGCCCATGCAGAAAACAAAAATGTGCTCCGTAAACTAAGAGAGGAGATGTTGGCATGACAAAGGAAGAAGCGTTTGATGTACTAGAAATAATTCAGGAATTCTATCCAAATGTGACGATGGGAGAAAGGAAAATAAGGGTATTCATACCACAACTACTGAAGATGGATTATGAAGGTGTGATAAGGAATTTGTCCGCCCATGTTGTCTCCCATCAGTATGCTCCAACGCTTATGGAGATTGCTTCCTATCTAGAGGAGCCGAATATGCATTTGGAGGAGCTGCGTGCATGGCAGGAGGAGGCTGCAAGGGTTCCTGAGGAAACAAAGCGTCAGTTTCAAGAGGCATTGAACAAATTGGTGGAGGCATGCCGCCATGCCGATTAGGAATTATGAAGCGGAAGTGGCAGTGCTTGGTTCCGTGCTGCTGGATGGGGCGCTTTTTAAGAATCTGGAAGTGCAGGAGGAGCACTTCCACGACTTTCGGCATCAGCAAATCTATCGGGCGATGAAGCTCGCATCAGATCAAGGAGAATTCATCGATTTGGTAGTCGTTACCACAAGGCTTGGAGATGCGATCGAACAGGTTGGAAACACCGCTTATTTACTGGAAATGACGGAAAGCGTGGCGAGTACGGCTGCCATCAAGCATCACGAACGACTCATTTTCGATGCGTACCGGCTGAGGAAATCGAAGGAAAGTGCGATACAGTACTTGAAAAATCCGTCTGATGAGGAATTGGACGTGCTGATTGAACAGCTGCAGACGTTTCAAGAGTCGGGAGCAGTTATCCAGGAAAAGTCGGTCTATAACCACCTGATGGAAATTGCTGATGAGATGTTCCATCCAGAACGTGTGCAGCAAGGGTTTATTACATCGTATGAGCAGCTTGATAATATGACTGGTGGTTTGCAGCGCGGAGATTTGTTGATTGCAGCGGCGAGGCCATCCGTTGGGAAGACAGCATTTGCACTTAATTTGGCTGCGGGGCATTGCAAGCAAGGTGGAATGTCACAGATTTTTAGTCTGGAGATGGGGACGAAGCAATTATTGCAGCGAATGCTATCTGCAGAAGGTGCAATCAATGGCCGGAAATGGAGGACTGCGGCGTTTTCCGCGGAAGATTATGAACGGGCAATCCAGGCGATTGGGGTAATATCGAATTGGGATCTAGAGGTCTATGATAAGAAAAATACGTTACTTGAAATACGATCAGCTATCCGCAAAAGACTTCACGATTTCCCAGATGGCAACCATCTTATCATCATTGATTATTTGCAGTTAATCGCGCCAGCAAAACAGCGAGAACGACGGGATCTCGAGGTTGGGGAAATCACACGTGAGCTGAAGCTATTGGCGATTGAATTGAATATACCAATTCTTTTAATCTCCCAGCTATCGAGAAATGTGGAGTCACGCCAAGATAAGCGCCCACTTATGTCTGATTTACGTGAGTCGGGCAATATCGAACAAGATGCAGATGTCATTTTCTTCCTCTATCGTGAGGATTACTATGAGCGTAATTCTGAGCAAAATCGGATGGAAGTCATTATTTCAAAACACCGGAATGGGCCGACTGGAACGGTGGAGTTGGCATTTGAGAAGGAGTATGGGTGGTTTGGAGATGTTGGGTAGGTAGGAGGAGAATATGTTGTTTTATACCGGTTTGAGGTGCATCTGTCGGTTTCACAGCCGCGGTTATGAACCTATTTACGGTTGGGATTGCTGAGCTTCCGACATTTTCATATTATTTTACTTTATAAACCGGTTCGGTGAGCCTGGAATCATTCGCATCCCCTTATATTATGGTGTCATTACCTGTTCAGATTCCCCGGTCATGATTTAGTACTTATAGAACAGTTCTAATCATATTCTTATAAAAGAAAACAATAAGAAAGGGGTAAAGTTAGTTGGAAAAGGTTAAAGTTAGTTTGCGGCCCATTGTAAACAAGATAAATTTACCCACTGTTTTAAAAACAACGATACTTCCAGGCGACTCGATGGAAAGGTTATTTATTGCAACCCAGGTAGGAGAGATCTTTTACACAGGAAACTCAGGATTAAGAACTTTTTTAGATATTCACCCACGAATCATAGAACTAGGTGCTTCTGGTGGTGGATATGATGAGCGTGGGTTGTTAGGGTTAGCGTTTCATCCTGAATTTTATTATAACGGTCTGTTTTATCTCCATTATTCAGTAGCTGGAACACAAGGTCCAGGTGCTCATCCTACTAATTTTAAACCTGACCCGTGTGATCCTAGAACCTTAAATCTAAAGTGGAGACATAGAGAAACTCAATATGATCATATTGATACGGTTGAAGAATGGATTTTGCAATCGAATGGCGGGCCTCAAAAACGACGGACATTAATTAATTTACGAAGACCATTTTCTAATCATAATGGTGTTAATAGCTTAAACTTTTCACCTGAAACAGGAAGGCTTGTTTTAACAACCGGAGATGGTGGGTCAGGCTATGATCCATTTAACTTAAGCCAAGATGACCTCGAAATTGCTGGTAAAATAATTGAAATAGATATAAATAAGAATGTATACATCAATAATCCACTCATTGTCACACGTTTTGATGAACTTCCCTTAAGCTCTCAGGAAACACTCACGGTAATTGCCAAAGGTATTCGCAATATACCAGGGATTTCATATCAAAGGTATTATGATCATTATATGAAATATGTGGGAAATGTCGGACAGGATTTGGTAGAGTCGATTTTTTCATTCGTTCATTATAAACCAATACCTGTTACTCAACTTGTTCAAGCTTCTTTAAGAAACATCGAACCTGACCAAGAAGGATTTATTAACTTTGGTTGGCGAGGATGGGAAGGTGTTTTTCCTACTTCGATTATAAGAAACTGCTCTGAGGATTCGACTTTGGATGAGAAAACAATTGCTTATTACAATGAGGCAATTAAAACTTCAGTGAGGCGAAATCAGCCTTTAACTAGTTATTTCCATAAAGATCCCAGGCCTGATAAGTTTGGAGGAACTGCACTTACAGGAGTCGAAGCTTATATGGGGAATAGAATCCCCGGTTTAACGGGAAGTGTTGTGTTTACCGATCTCGCCCGGAAAGAAGGATCTCAAATTCCAGCTAAAGGTGTTTTAGCTTATACAAGGGTAAGAAACGATTGTAAACAAAGTGATTTTTGTATTATTGAAACCGATGATAATTTTGGGTCCGGGTCTGCTTATTATGTTAGTCTGGGAACGAATCGAGACCAAACGAGATTATATTTAGGGGTTTATGGCTCAATGAGCGTGACTGATTTTAACCAAGGCACCATTTTTGAAGTAGTTCCATGAATCGTTCCATTCTATAAATCTCTTTCATGGATGGAGCTAATCAAATAGAATTAAAGCCAAGGATGCGGGGTCCCTTAGTTCTAGGTATCAAAATTTGTAGAATCACTAAATGATAATCATTTTTATCCTTTTAAAAATGATTAAAGAAATTTCAACCCATAACCAGCTATAAAGAAAAGCAAATAAAAAGATACTTCCAGTTGTGAGAAATGAAAAGGAATCAGAGACAGTTGGACCTAAAATTGGAAAACGAAAAATAAATAGTAAGCTCATCATTCCTAACATTAAATGTATTGCACCAGTAGCAATAATACTTATTCGTTTCCTAAAAAAATAAAAAGATACCCCAATGCCAAGTCCTAACAATCCTGTTGTGAAAGGAAATACAATTAGTTCAGTTGGCTGTAGGATAAATAATAACACAATCGTTAGAAAGTAGGACATTACTCCAGATGGAATGGAAAACATGGAACATAAAAGAATTGGTGCAGTGGCGAGCGGACTTATAAAATATCCTATACCTGGTAAAAAGCCACCAGCAGCTTGGAGAATAGCAGCAATACCGGCAAAAATAGAAACTAAGACGAGCCTCATCGTTTTTTTATGCTTATTGAATCTTATTTGAGATAAACGAACCTCATCAGAAATAGGTTTAAACAAATACACATTTCCACCTCATTCTAAATAGTTAGGATGCCTGCCACTCCCCGATTATGCCTTTATGGGCTTCCTAGATTATGTTTAGCGAGGGCCTGACCCTATATCCTTATTTTTTCCAATAATTATTTGCTGCGGCAACTGTTTGAAAATGGACGGCAATAACCTGTGAGGTAAATGTAAGGCTATCTGCGTCTTTTGGCAGTTAAGAGAGTATAACACTTTCTTACTGCATAAGTGCAACTAAGGCATTCGCCACAAAGGCTTGGCGAATGCCAAGTTTTCTAACATATTTTGGTCGTAACTTTTTTCGAACATCAGCAGAAGGTTGGGTATAGGCCACACCTTTTCTTGCCAATAAAATTGCTAATTCAAACCCCTCTTGCGGTGTATCTGTTTTTAAACTGTTAAGCCAGTTATTCATAAAAGTTATTCCCCTTTATGCTCATTTATAAAAATAGCCGCTTTAACTTTGATAGGCTTAACCTGGTGCCCATCAAGTAACATGCTACATTTTATGCACACTTTCGCCTATCGTTCATTGTAGAGGTGGAACAACAGGCTTATGGTAAAGACTAGATCGATTTAAATTTAACAGTTCAGCCTGTTGGGAAATAGGCAGTTCGCTGTCTTCCCATTCCGCCATTTCCATGCGCTCTTGTCTAGTCACGGTAGATGCCAGATTTTTTTGATCCACGACAATTGCGTGGTTAATTTTCCGACTTCCGCTCCCAATCAGAGAACGGGACGAGGAACCTGTCCCTCCGTCCCAATACCTTTGTTAAACCATTAAGCCATTTGCCCTTAATGGTTTTTTGCGTTATGATCATAATCATGTTTTAAAGAGTGATTCGGTTAATTGGATTCGTAATATATTTGAATTTTAATCGGGATCTTTCAATAATCTAAAGAAAGGAGTAAATATGATTGGATGTTAAAAAAACAGCTTTATTACTCATTGATTTACAAAAAGAGGACGGCACTTCCGATGTGGTAGGAATGAATGGAATTCTACAGAACACAGCTAAACTTATCAATACATGCCGAGACATGAAAATCCCCGTTATCTATACGCGTCATATCAACCGAAGCGATGCAGTTGGTTTGGCAAATGGAGAGCCTCTTAACGAGGATGGAACACCTTCCTATTATAATTCCCATACTGATTCTATTGAAATTCCGGACAGCATCAAACCGGAAGCAAATGACATAATTATTGATAAATATCGGTATAGTGGTTTCTTTGAATCAAATCTGGATCTGATGCTAAAAGGTTTGGGTGTACAGCATTTGATCCTTGGTGGTGTACTCACAGATGTCTGTGTTCTCGCTACAGCAATGGATGCCTATTACCGTGATTACCAGATCAATATAGTGGAAGACATATGTGGTACAACTACAGAAGGCGCACATATGGCCTCCATGTTAATGATGACGAATTGGATATATGATATAAAGGTTTTTGAGACAAAGCAATTACGTAAGAAGTTGAACGGAGAAAATTATCAACTATGGGAATCAACAGCCCCAGATCAATTACAATTTTCCCCGGAGAACATGAAAGAAGTATTTTCAAAGTTAAAATCTAATTAAGCTTTAAATATGAAGGGGTGGAAGTGTGGGAGAAAGAAAAGGTGAAACACCCAGAGCGAACGAACAAGATGATGGTACAACAGACCAGATGGATGAAATATCCATTGAATATCATGCAACCGAAGAGGTCCCAATGAGTCAAAGAAATATGGGGTTTTGGGACATGGTGTTTTTGTGGATTGGTGCCAATTCAAACAATGCATCTTGGTATTTAGGTGGATCGGTTGCCGGCGCAGCATTTGGTGGAGCCATTATTGTTGCATTGGTTGCCAACCCGATTGCATATGTAATTCTTGCAGTTGTAGGGTATATGGGATATAAAATCGGTATTTCTACGATGGCATTGACCAGGCCTGCTTTTGGAATTAAAGGAAGTATGCTGCCAACTGTTTTAAATATGATTGTATTTATAGGCTGGGCAGTTGTTAATACTTTTATCGCAGTCATATCCATGAGCTTTATCTTTGGTGATTTATTTGGTTGGGCTGCTTTTGGTGAACCTGGCAGTACTGGACCAATGATCTTAGGAATTATTATAATGAGTCTATTAAACTTAATTGCTGTTTCCCTTGGCAGGAAATCTATTAAAGTGGTAGAAAGAATCGGTGTCGTCATCATTCTGTTTTTAGGGATTTGGATGACAGTCATCGTATTTCAGACACATCCGATTACAGACATCATGAGTTGGAAACCCTCAGCTGAAAATAAAATGCCAATTGGTACTGCCATCGATATAATGGCAGCATTTAGTTTGGCATGGGTGCTTGGAATTGCTGAATTCACAAGGTATACAAGGACACCAAAGGCAGCGACAGTCGCACCATTATTGGGGGCAACTACCGCATTAATCTGGTTTGTTTTTGTTGGAGTAGTTGCAACGATTGGTGTCACGTTAACAACAGGTGAATTTAACCCGGACAATTCAGATCCAAGTTCGCTTGTAAGTAGCCTGGGTCTTGGTTGGGTCGCATTGCTGATGATTATCGTAGCATGTGTCACTACAAATGTGGTCAACTTAATGGCAGCAGGAGTTTCAGTAACGAATGTAACGAAGAAAATTAAGCCATTGCATGCCATTTGGGTAGTTACCATTTTAGCAGGCTTTCTCATGCTTATCCCTTTATACATGTCCAGTTTCCTTGATGCTTTTATGGGCTTCTTAGATTATATCGGAATGGCCTTAAGTGCCTTGTTAGGTATACTGATTGCAGACTATTTCTTTGTGCAAAAGAGGAAATATGAGGTTGCGCAATTGGAACGAGAAGGCGGAAAGTATTGGTACTTTAAGGGAGTAAATATAAAGGCAATCACAATTTGGATCGTTGGAGTTATTTTTTACTTGGTGATTAACCCATTACCCTTATTTACAAATACTGTTGGAGCAGTATACCCTACGATTATTTTGACGGCTAGTTTATATTTTATTGTTTCAATGGCAAGAAGGAACTAGATAGATTCGCATTATTTTTATGTCTGTGTATCCCTAACCTTTCAATTGGCTGTGAAAACAATTCTCAATAAACGCAGGAAGCACCCCCGATATTATTTACTATTCGGGGGTTTTGCTGCAATAAGATTCATAACCGCTGTTAACTGAAGACTAGGCAGGAATATTAGGAGAGCGCGAAGAATTCATGTCTGGCGCCTAACATGTTTTATTAAACCATCCTGGAAGAACAAAGGCTAACTTTTCGGGAAAGAAAGATGGTCAGGTTAGATCCTCCATGCATTAGCGCTTTTGTTTAGCGAAGGTCTGACCCTATATTCTTATTTTTTCCAATAGTTATTTGCTGCGGCAACTGTTTGAAAATGGATGGCAATAACTTGTGACGTAAATGTAAGGCTATCTGCGTCTTTTGCATATTTTGGTCGTAACTTTTTCCGAACATCAGCAGAAGGTTGGGTATAGGCCACACCTTTTCTTGCCAATAAAATTGCTAATTCAAACCCCTCTTGCGGTGTATCTGTTTTTAAACTGTTAAGCCAGTTATTCATAAAAGTTATTCCCCTTTGCTCATTTACAAAAATAGAAAATAGCCGCTTTAACTTTGATAGGCTTAACCTGGTGCCCACCAAGTAACATGCTACATTTTATGCACACTTTCGCCTATCGTTCATTGCAAAGGTGGAACAAACGATTATAATTAAAGTTTTTTCTTTATAAGGCGGCCTATCTTTTACCTATAATAATAGTTAAATACAACATTCGAGAATGCTCCTTAAAAATCGATTCACATATGTCTTTCAAGTTGCTTATTAACTCTCATCGCATCATATCCATTCGCAAACATGTATATAATTTTTATAAATTTTAAATTTCCTATTGTATAATTATACAATAATGTTTATAATTATAACAATTCATTAATTATAGGAGAGAGTGCTATGGAGAGAAAAAATATTATAATTATAGGTGCGGCAGGAAGAGATTTTCACAATTTTAATACGTATTATCGTGATAATGAGGCATATAACGTTGTTGCTTTTACGGCAGCACAAATTCCGGATATCGATGGACGTAAATATCCAAGTGAATTAGCGGGTGAACTTTATCCAGAGGGGATTCCCATTTACTCACAAGATCAATTATCAGAGTTGATTAAAGATTTACATGTGGATGAGTGTGTTTTTGCGTATAGTGACATTAGTTACGAAGATGTGATGGGCGTAGCTGCGATTGTGAATGCAGCGGGTGCTAACTTTACATTGCAAGGGCCAAACAGCACGATGTTAAAAAGTAATAAGCCCGTCATTTCCGTTTGTGCAGTACGAACTGGAACTGGAAAAAGCCAAACATCAAGAAAAATTATTGAAACGCTGTTGGAGCATGATTTAAAAGTCATTGCAGTGAGACATCCGATGCCTTATGGCGATTTAAACGCACAACGTGTTCAGCGCTTTGCGACCGTTGAGGATTTGAAGGAACATAATTGTACGATTGAAGAAATGGAAGAATATGAACCACATGTGGCAAGAGGAAATACGGTGTATGCTGGCGTTGACTATGCAGATATTTTGGAAACAGCTGAAAATGATCCAGATGGCTGTGACGTTATTTTATGGGACGGGGGAAATAATGATTTCTCTTTTTTCGAGCCTGACTTAGCTGTTACTGTCTTGGACCCACATCGTCCTGGTCATGAGCTAAAATACTATCCTGGTGAAGTGTGCTTAAGAACAACTGATGTGTCCATCATTAACAAAGTAGATAGTGCAGCAGAAGAAGACATTCAAACCGTAGAAAATAATATAAAATCTGCAAGTCCAAATAGCACCATTATTAAAGCGGAGTCAACGATTACGGTCGATCAGCCGGAGCTTATTGCTGGGAAACGGGTGTTAGTCGTTGAAGATGGCCCGACGTTGACACATGGAGAAATGAAACTTGGCGCAGGTACTGTTGCAGCGGAACGTTTGGGTGCGGAGGAAATCATTGACCCACGTTCATTTGCAGTAGGTACACTAACGGAAACATTTAATAAATACCAACATATTGAAAACGTCCTTCCAGCGATGGGATACGGTGAACAGCAATTGAAAGATCTTGAAGAAACGATCAATAAGGTTGACTGTGATGCAGTGATTATAGGGACACCTATTGATTTAACTCGTGTCATTTCCATTAATAAGCCGTGTACACGTGTGAATTATGATTTAGATGAAATTAGCGATCCGAATTTAAGCAATATCTTAAAAGATTTTATCCAAGAACATAAGCTTGTGTGATGAACATAATTAGAAAAAGACTAGCGACATATTAGTTGTTGCTAGTCTTTTTAAATGTGCGTTTAGGAACTGTCCCTGTATTTCTTTTTCCTTCGTTTTTAGCATATCTAAACTATTTTGGCGTTCAGCAATGCGTAACAATTCAATTTCGGGCAACATATAAATATTACAAATATATTACGTTTAGATTACAAAATAAAGGGAATTGAATTTATGAAAGACATTTTACACCTAGGAGGGTAATTATGAAAAAAGTGAAGTTTCTCGCGCCGCTCTTAGCTTTAGGAATGATCTTGGGATTAGGTGTAAGCACTGTCCACGCTGAAAAGACAACAATAACTATGGAAAAAGGCGACACACTCTGGAGTATTGCACAAGCTTATGAAGACGTTACGGTCAATGATTTATATGAGTGGAATCCAGGTATTACAATTCGTAATATTCCAGTGGGTACGGAAATTACAATGGAGACAGATTCGAATAAAGATATGCCAAATGAAGTTTTTCATACGGTTTCCCCAGGAGACACGCTTTATAGCATTGGTAACCTTGAAGATGTGATATTAGGAGATTTATATGCCCTGAACCCTAACATTGAACCACAGAACTTACAAATTGGATCAAAAGTCAGAATAAACAGAAGCGATGGTTACAGTAAAGAATATTACACCATAAAACCAGGAAGTACACTTTTTACCATCGCTAATATTCATACAGGCGTAACGTTAAAAGATTTATATGACTTGAATCCAGGAATTAACCCTCAAAACTTGCAAATCGGATCAGAAATTCGTGTGAAATAGTAGCTTAGTTGTCTGTTATTTCCTGTGTTTCAATCGAATCATTTCAAGAAAAAGTGTCATGTGCAGGTACTTTTAACATGACACTTTTTGCTATGTCCAAATAAATCACAATATTGGCAGTTATTAAGATCATTGCAGTTACTCTTGTTACAATCACCTGGAAGTGTCTGCCTGGTTTGAAATGAAAATGTGTTTTTAAAAATAGCAAGTGATTGATTGAGCTTATTTTTCTATAACTTAGAAAATCAGCCGCTCTGTTCACATAGTGCTTCGATCCGTAAACGCATCCCCACCATGCTGTTTAATATTGACATATCATTAAATTATCTGAATAATGAGAGGAGAAGTTAAATTATGATTCTGTTAATGTGAAAATTTGTTCGCTCCAATCATTAAAAAACACCACAATACATAAAATGATGTTAGGGAGGTATGTCCATGTCTGGAAGAGTTTGGATCGGTCTGTTTTTTCTATTGTTTGGTTTTGGTTTCCTTTTGCATCAAGCAGACGTCATTGACTTGCCGCATCTACTGTCTGTTGGGTGGCCGCTCATCCTAATTATCATCGGTATTATTCAACTAATCAATCGTACACATTCTTCTGCAGTCTCAGGTCTCTTGTTCTTATTCGTCGGGGGATTATTTTCCCTAAATCAATGGTTTGATTTGAACTTAATTTCTTATTTATGGCCGCTTATTTTCATTGTTATTGGTATCATCATTATTTTTACCCGGGTCAAACGTGAGAAAACTTCTCATACGAGCGAGAGTTTAAACACATTCGTGCTGTTTTCAGGTGCCGAGATTAAGAGTCAATCGAAAAACTTTCAAGGTGGAAGTGTGATGACGATATTCGGTGGTGCGGAAATTGACCTTCGTGATGCGGTTATCGCAGAAGGAGCTTCGCTTGACGTAACCTCTGTTTTGGGAGGGGCAAGCATTATGGTGCCGGATAATGTTCATGTTGAAATGTCTGGAAGCCCGATCCTTGGTGGATGGGAAAATAGTACAAAGAACCATGGAGAAAATGAAGAAATTGCCATATTGAAAATTAATTGCCTTACAATTCTCGGAGGGGCAGAGATTAAAAATTAAGGAGATTCTATGAGAATAGAAGGAAGATAATCCCTCACATGCTGGCTAAGCGTGACGAGGGATGTTTTTATGATGAGTAGCTAATGAAAGAAGCAGGCGAGGAAAGGGCGATGACACCGGGGATGTCTGTTTAAAGAAAAAAGAAGTTAACAACATACGATATAGGTTGTTAACTTCTTTTCATTGCCTCGGACAGATCCACTTTCTCTATCAGAGAGCGGGACGAGGAACCTGTCCCTGCGTCCCACCAATGAAATTAATTATATTTTTTCTCTTCTAATTCTAGTCGTTTTCTTTCTAAATTTAATTTTTCTTTTTCTAACTTCAAGGTTTCCTCTTTAAATTTATAATATTTTTTGGTAGAAAAAATCCCCATAATTAAGCTAACAATTACAATTATCGCTATTACGTATAAGAGTAACTCCATATTTTCCTCCCCCTTTTAGGCCTTTTTTATTTTACAGCACATTCAAAACTATATGTATTTGGTGCTTACCCCCAAGCTTTTTTAGGCGCTGAATTAACAATAGCACTATCTAAAATAGGACGTCCGCTTTCACCCCAACGTTTATCAATTAAGTATTTCTTTTCTTACCAGTATGTAGTAAGATTTTTAATAAATAACAATCCCCAAATAACTCCACGAAATTTGAGACTAACACTTTTAAGGTTATTTTACTATAGTCTAGAAGGTGGTCCAATAACAGCAGAAGAAATTTCTGAAAGGAAGAATGATTTATTGTTCTTTAAACCAAGTAAAAACCCAGATAAAACAAGTGTTAATATAGCTTTGTTCTGTTCATTTATTTATTGGTCAGGATTTTTATTAATCAATAGCTTTCTTGAGATATTTAACAAAGATATAAAAATAGATTCATTTTTGTTGTTAATAACAGGGTTAATAGTTTTTTTCACTAGTGAATTTATAGCAAAATACATAAGAAAAAACAAAAATTAAATATCTTTTTCTCTCAATAAAAAAACAGCGTGATCTAAGCCACGCTGTGACAGGTTCCTTGTCTCGAGCGAGTGGGACAAGGGACCTGTCCCTTTGTCCCTAGGACGAGGAACCTGCGTCCCTATTCTGCACCGCGGTCTTTATCGAATTCGCGATCATTGCCTTTTTCAAGCTCCATGTCTGTTTCTTCCGGGTCTTCTTCATGTTCGCCTGATTCTTTATCGCTTATATTATCTTCATTAATTTCATTTGTGTCGGTCTCATCATCATATTCTTTTTCGGGTTGATTATTAACATCTTCTTGCTCATTTATCTCATTATTATCATTATTCTCGTTGCCACCGTTGTCATCGTCGTCGCCCATATTACAGCCTGCTAGAAACCCTACAGAAAGTACTGTTGTCATCAGAAGGAGCTTCCATTTGCTATTCATGTCCTAACCTCCTTAAAAATATTTGTTGCTACACTTACTATGCACCAAAGTTAAAATTTTAAACTTTTATAGGAAGCAGATTATGTATCTGAGCTTCCCATAAATTTTAAGGAGGAAATGGAAGAAAGTGCTTTATACGAGCGAACCGCCTTCTTTAAGGTATCTTTCAATCCCCTCTGATGCCCGGTAAGACAAGGCACCTATCGTACCGGTTGGATTGAAGCAGCTATTATGCGGGAAGGCACTGGCACCGATAACAAATACATTATCTGCATCCCACATTTGCATATAATTGTTAACGGCTGACGTTTTCGGGTCATCCCCCATGATCACGCCGCCTGTATTATGGGTATTCGTATCGACATTAACATTAAAAGGTGCTTGTTCACCAACGGTATCGATATGATCTGGTCCCATTTCTTCGGCAATTGCACGTGTGACATTGGATATATATTTAACCAATTCTCTATCTTGCTCCGTATAATCATACGTCATACGTAGTAAAGGCATGCCGTAAATATCTTTGTACGTAGGATCAAGATCAAGGTAGTTTTCACGGTGTGGCAGACTTGCTCCTTGTGATTTGACTTGCAAAATACTGTTGGTATATTTAATGGATTGCTGTTTAAATTCTGACCCCCATGAAGGTGTCCCGACTGGTGCATTGTTATTGGCGATTGGTCGGTTTCCATATTGCGTGGAACGGATACCTGCACCATGCAGGAAGTTTAAGTCGGAATGGTCAAAATTATCGCCGGTATATTCCGGAATCTCAATCCCTAAAGCACCAGCTCCAGCATAAAGGTTCCATTTACGATCATTATAGAAAAGCGTAGAATACCCGGAACTTACCTGGTAACAATAATTTTTACCGATTACTCCTTCTCCTGTATCCGGATTATATGGTGTTCCAAGATTAGAGTTAAGCAGCAGCCTTGCATTATTAAAAACATAGCTTGTGACAACAACAACCTCAGCAGGCTGTTCATACTCTTCACCAGTAAAGGTATCCACATAGGTTACCCCTGTTGCCTTTTCACCATCGTTTAAAATGCGGGTCACATTGGCATGTGTACGAAGATCCAGTTTCCCTGTTTCTTTTGCAACTGGAATAACGGTAACAACTGGATCGGCCTTTGCGCCGTACTCACAGCCAAAGTTTTCACAATACGCACAATACTGACAAGCGGAGCGAGAAATACCATCTGGATTCTCGTAGTTTTCCGAAAGGTTTGCAGAAGGCATGATATAAGGCTTATAGTCGAGCTTTTTAGCAGCCTTTTCAAATTCTTCTAAAACAGGAGTTTTTAACATTGGCCCTGTTGGATATGGATTGCTTCGCGGTCCATACAGATCCACCGTTTCACCAGAAATGCCTGCCATTTTTTCAAAGGTATCGTAATAGGGTTCGATTTCATCATAGGTAATGCCCCAGTCTTGAAGTGGCACTTCCGATTTAATTTTGTTTGAACCATACCGTTCTTCTGTCTTGGATTTAATTTCAAAATCATATGGAAGGAAACGATAGGTTTGTCCGTTCCAGTGACTCCCAGCGCCTCCTACCCCTTCACCAACAATAAACGTTCCATATTGACGCATGGGAAGTGCTCGCATTTCCCGATTATTACGAGAAGTAATCGTCTCCTTTGATAAATCCTGCATCATTTCTTCTCGATGCTGGAAGCGGAGTTCGTCGTGTACCATTAAATAATCGCTCAATTTCCTTTCTTTTCCACGTTCCAGGCCAACCACTTCAATGCCTGCTTTTGTTAATTCTGCAGAAATAATACTGCCGGCCCAACCCATTCCTACAACAACTACAGGTACTTTAGGCAGTTTTGTTGCCATATCTGTCATCCCTTTCTATCTATGAGTGTCCCATATGACTTTGGAGGCTCTTTGGCTCCAACTCAATAAATTCTTCACTATCAACTTCTTTGTTATAATTCATACGTGTACCAGGATAATCCCGCATGGCCCAGCCTTCCATTTCTTTATTACCGCCATACATTGGGTCTGCATAAACGCCTTCAAGGGTTAATGTCCGAAGTAATTTGAAAAATTCAGCGGAAGATACCCCGGATAAGTCATTTGCTTCACCATTCTCAAATGCTACTAATACTTCATCTTGTTGAGATGCCTCAAGGTTAACAAAATCATTATCAAATTTCTCATTGCTGAAATTATCCAGCTCTTTTAAACCTAATCGAAACAAATCCTTTCGAAGAAGCCTGACTTGTTCGCCCTGTGTTGGCTCTGGATCATACCATGGACCCATTCTATAATCATTTGCATTAACGCCCCATTTACTGGCAAGCTGATGATCAATATAAATAGCCGCATTTAACTCCTTTGCACCCGGCCCTGAATCATCCGTTGGGAAGATACGTTCCGTAGCAGCCATTGTTGCCTGATATTCATCAGGGTAAAAATACATCAAGGCTACATTTGGGTTAGCTGGCGCGGTTTGTTCCGATTCTGTCTGCTCATTGGTTTGTGTACCATTGTTCCCAAACCAGCTTCCAACGGCACCACCAACAACAAGGCCCCCGACGGTTAAACCTGAATTTTTCAGAAAAGAACGCCGTGAACTTTTCGCATTCTGTTTTTCTTCTACATTACCTTTCTCTTTGTCTGACACGATAGAACCTCCTATTTAAAAACATATGTATCTTTTTTTACCCAATAATTATTCAACAGTCTATCCAAAGTAGTTAAAAATAAACATCATTGGGACGGGGGGACAGGTTCATTGTCCCACTCTCTGATTGGGACAATGAACCTGTCCCCCCCGTCCCTTCCAATGAGGTTAATATGCTATAATAAAGATAAAAAAACACATTTTGGTATAAGGGAGAATTCGGATGTTTTCTAATAAAAAGCGGACCGTGTCAGCCGTTATTCTGCTGCTTCTTTTATTAGTAGCAGGTGCGGGTATTTATTATTATTTTTTTTACGAAGAAGATTTGAATCAGCCGCTGCCGATGAGCGTTACGGTTGATACAGAGGATCAGGAGCCGGAGGATATTGCCTATCGCTTCTGGTTTGATTATATGCAGGCATACCAGGGGGACCATGTAAATTCCTGGAGGAGACTGACTGACGTTCGTTACAACGAATTTCAATTATTGGCTGGGGATGAAGAAGCGTTTGCCGTTTCGGTTACATTCTGGGCCCAGTTGGAAAAGAAAAAATGGTCCACGCATCATAGTTGGGGAGAAGTACAAGAGGACGGGACGGTAGAAAATATTGAATGGACGTTCCGGATTAAGAAAACGGGAGAAAATAAATATACATTGTTGCGAATTGACGATATATCCAATGCCGTTGGCGACTTACCTCCAGTTGAAGATACATATCAAAAGGAGGCTGGAATCGAAGTCCCTGATGAGGAAAATTACTACCGCATTGAAAATGACAAGCTTGAAGTAACGTATGATAAAGGTGAGAATTGGACGGAGGTTCCGGTTACAATTGATAAGTTGTTTGAAGGAGATTACAACGGTCCGGAATATGAGTTAATTGAAGACAGTTATATGGTTACACCGGAAAGGACAGCTTTTATCGTTGGCGGCCTTCAAGATATAAAAGTATTGCAATCAACGGACCAAGGAAAAACTTGGAATGAATCAACGGTTCCCAGCCCGTTCCAGGCGATACGGATGCGCATTCTTGATTTTGTATCCGAGACAGATGGCTTTTTGATTTTAACCGGAGATCGCACCATGAGTTGGGAAGGCAATATCATTTTCAAAACAAATGATGGTGGAACAACATGGGAAGAGGCTGGGAGTGTACCCTCAACACGGCAGGTGACTAGCGGCGGATTTATCGACAAGAAGCTTGGATTCGTTTCGTTCGGATCTATTTCCAGAAACAATAATCCGGAAGTACCTGACTTGTACCGGACAGAAGATGGCGGACAAACGTGGAATCACGTAGATATACCGATCCCAGCGGAGTATGAAGGAATTTTCACTGTCGCAGAAATCCCTACATTTGACGGTTCCCAAGGTACATTGCTCGTAAATCAGGGGCCAAACGGAGATTATCAAGGCGGAAAGGTACTGGCTCGGTTTGTATCCGTGGATAATGGAAAAACATGGTCATTCGCCAACCTGGTCGATCCGGAGGGGGACGCGGGGACAGGTTCCTTGTCCCACTCTGACTGGGACGAGGAACCTGTCCCTGCGTCCCGGAAGAGGGAAATGCTTGCAAATTCACCAAAATCGTTATAAGTTTAACTAATTGATAGATTAGTGGAGGGGAACTTGTGAGTAAGAAGCCTATTTTATTATTAATCGGTATGATTGTTTTCATTGCAGGCCTGGCAGATATTAAATATAAAGGATTAGTTTATCGTCTTTTACCCGAATCGATTCAGGTATATTTAGATGATATTTTTTAGTTAAGGGACGTGGAACAGGTCTGTCCACTGTCCCAGTCAGAGAGTGGGACAAGGAACCTGTCCCTCCGTCCCCCGAGAGAGAGGGGCAAAGCCGTCCCCGTTAGAAAGGTGTTTTTGTTTTATGCTTCATAATCCAACAGGAAAAGAGCGTTTGGGGTTAGCTTTTCTTCTCGGCATGCTTGCAATATTAGGGCCGTTAAATATCGATATGTATTTACCGAGTTTCCCTGAAATTGCCGATGATTTAGGTGCTACCGCTTCGCTTGTACAGCTTAGTTTAACAGCGTGCTTGCTCGGGCTCGCGATTGGTCAGATGATTATTGGACCAATCAGCGATGCCCAGGGGAGAAGGAAGCCTTTATTAATATCCATTTTTTTATTTGCGTTATCTTCCCTTCTCTGTGCATTTGCGCCCAATATTACCACATTGATAATTGCTCGATTCCTGCAAGGTTTCACCGCTTCAGCAGGGATTGTCCTTTCTCGTGCTGTTGTTCGTGATGTATTTAGTGGAAGAGCGCTTACGAAGTTCTTCGCGCTTTTAATGGTGATAAACGCAGTGGCTCCAATGGCTGCGCCGATAGCTGGTGGAGGAATCTTACTTTTGCCTTTTGCAAGCTGGCAAACCATTTTCTTCTTTTTAAGTTTACTCGGATTATTAATTGTTTTGACTGTTGCGTTAAAATTAAAGGAGACATTACCAAAAGAAGAGCGAATACCAAGCTCGGTGGGACATTCTGTTCGTACGATGGGTAATTTGTTGAAAGATCGTTCTTTTATTGGTTATGCATTGACTGTGGGATTTATTCACGGGGGAAGTTTTGCATACGTATCAGGAACTCCTTTTGTGTATCAGGGCATCTATAATGTGTCTCCTCAAGTTTTCAGTATTCTTTTTGGCATCAATGGGCTGGCAATTATTACAGGGAGTTTTATCATCGGACGCTTTGGTGGAATCATTCATGAAAGAAGTTTGCTTCGAGCTGCAGTAATCATTGCTGTAAGTGCAACCTCCATCCTTCTTATCATGACGATAATTGAAGGACCGCTGGCAATGCTTGTAATACCAATTTTCATTTACATGACATCCATGGGTATGATCCTGACAAGCTCTTTTACACTTGCGATGGAAAAACAGGGACATCGTGCGGGAAGTGCAAGTGCTTTATTAGGCATGCTTCCGTTATTACTTGGAGCAATTGTCTCTCCTCTCGTAGGTATTAATGAAACGACAGCAGTACCGATGGGAGCAATACTGTTTATTACCTCTCTGATTGGTTCGATCGCCTTCTTTAAGTTAACAGAAAAGGAAGGCCGGGATGTACAGGGGTAAGGGTATATTAAATATAATTTCGCAAAATCTTGTGTTAGACTGAAACTAATAATGGCACGCCATAGAAAGGAAGCGATTATATGCAATTCAAAACGCTAAACAATGGACAGCGCATACCACAACTTGGCTACGGTGTATGGAAAGTCCCTAATGATGAGGCAAAAACAGCAGTAGAACAGGCAGTAAAAACAGGCTATCGCTTAATTGATACCGCTAAAGTTTATGGAAATGAATCTGGTGTTGGCGAAGCACTCGCCAACACCAATGCGGCACGGGAAGACCTGTTCATTACCACCAAAGTATGGAATGCAGATCAAGGCTATGACAATACCTTGAAGGCATTTGATGAAAGTCTTGAAAAACTGGGACTCGATTATGTTGACCTTTATCTAATCCATTGGCCAACACCAAAGTATGATACGTATGTAGAAACATACAAAGCATTAGAAAAACTATATAAAGATGGACGTACAAAGGCGATCGGTGTATGTAATTTTGATATTGAACACCTCCAGCGGATTTTGGATGAGTGTGACGTGAAGCCAGCTGTTAACCAGGTGGAATGTCACCCTTATTTACAGCAAACAGAGCTGAAGAAATTTTGTGAAGCGCACGACATTCTACTGGAAGCATACAGCCCATTAATGAACGGGACCAATGTGATGCAGGACAATACAATTAAGGAAATAGCGGATCAGTATGGAAAAACACCAGCCCAGATCATCCTTCGCTGGCATCTTCAATCTGATGTGATTGTCATTCCTAAAACGGTGACTCCTTCACGTATGGAAGAAAATTTAGATGTCTTTGATTTTGAACTTCGTGAAGCAGACATGGAAAGCATTGCAACATTAGATCGCAATGAGCGAAATAACGCTATTCCGAGTGAAAATAATGACCGGTAAATGACAAATGGGGCCTGATCTCTTTTTCGTCTGGATTAATGACGAACCGCGTGGATGCCAGGCTTTCCAGATAAATTAGAAAAGAGCCAGCGTGAAATTAAATCACCTGGCTCTTTTTTCTGGGGACGTGGGGACAGGTTCCTTGTCCCATTCAGAGAGCGGGACAAGGAACCTGTCCCTCCGTCCCTTATTCAATTATCTGTAATTCTTTAGGAAATTTTGTTAGTGTTTCATAACCATCTCTTGTCACAAGTACATCATCTTCTATCCTTACACCACCGACCCCCGGAAGGTAAATCCCCGGTTCAATCGTGTAGACCATTCCTTCTTTTATGATTCCATCATTCAGATGACTCATGGAGGGAAATTCATGGACGTTGATTCCCAGGCCGTGTCCAATACGGTGTGGGAAGGACTCTCCATACCCTGCTTCCGTAATAACATCTCGGGCAGCACTGTCTAGATCGCCTATACGATTACCTGGTTTACTTTGTTCCAAGGAGGCTTGTTCTGCTTGGAATACCGTCTGATAAATTTCTCTTTGTTTGTCTGTGATGGATTTAAATGCAACGGTGCGTGTGATATCTGAGCAATAGCCATCAAGTACGACTCCTAAATCAAACAGAACCATATCACCGGCTTTTAATTTCCGATCGCCTGGATTTCCGTGCGGGTTTCCGGATTTTTCGCCAAATAGAACCATGGTCGAAAAAGACATTTCACGGATTCCCTGCTTTTTCAGTTCATATTCAATTTTTGCTAATACTTCCATTTCACTAATGCCTTCCTCGAGTGCATCGATTCCTGCCTGGACTCCATAATCAGCCATTTTTGCAGCGCGACGAAGGATGGCAATTTCTTTATCATCTTTCACGACACGCATGTCATTCAATTTTTCTTCTACCGAAATGATAGTTGCGTCAGGGAAGAAAGCTAGAAATTCCTTGCTCCGTCCGTACGTAAGAACTTCTGTTTCAATCGCAACTGTTTCTGCTTTTTCCAGATTCTTTTTTTGCAATGCCGTTTTAATGAGCTCCCATGGATTTTCGTGATCAGCATATCCGATAATCTCGTATTCCCAGCCCGCATCTTTTAATTGGCCTACTTCCATTGCAGGTATGACAAACACCGGTTGTGCCTGTTTGAACACAAAGATCCCCATCAAACGTTCATGTGGATCTGTATAAAAATCAGATAAATAAAAGACATTTTCAGGTGAATTGAAAAAAGCTGCTTCAATATTTTTCTCATTCATCCATTCTGTTACTTTGGATAACCGTTCTTGCATATTGATCACTCCTCTCAACGATTATGCATCGTTTTCTTTTGCGTTGCTAATGTTACAACGATTAATACAATAAATGCGGCAGGAACTGAAATAACAGCACTATTTAATTCAGAAGGTTTACCAAGAATAATTTCCCATACTAATGTTGTCACAACACCTGTAATCATGGAAGATATACCACCGGTTGCATTCACACGTTTCCAGAAGAATACTGCCAAAATTGCTGGTGTTATACCTGCACCATAAACCGTGTACGCATACATTTGGACTTCTAATACAGTAGGGAAAAATTGAATCAATAAATAGGAAAATGCACCAAGGATGACAATAAACACTTTTGTCATGGCTAATTGCCGTTCATCTGAGGCGTGTTTATTAATATATTTTCCATATATATCATACGTCAAATTTGTTGCTGCGGAAAGTAAATAGGAATTACCTGTTGTAATAATAAAAGCAGCGGCTGCAGCAAGTAAAACTCCCCCGATTGCTATCGGCATTGCAAGCGTAGTCGCCATTAATGCCATTCCCGGATCAATATCAGGGAATAAAGAACGTGATGCGAATGCAATGAGTGAAATGGCTGGCGAAATAATCAGCATAATGAGCAGCCAGCCGATTTGGGCCTTCCTTGATGAGGCATCTCCCTTTGATGATGCTAAACGCTGATACATGTTCTGGTCACCAAGTAAAAGGAATAAGGAAGGTAAAAGGTAACCCATTAGCTGGATACTTGTTAGTCCTCCTGTTGCAGTCAAATGAGATTCCGGAACATTTTCAACGATTGAATCCCAGCCACCGGCAACTCCGAAAATGACTGGTACGGTAATGATTAAACCACCCACCATTAAAAATCCACTTAAAGCATCTGTTTGTGAAACAGATTTAAGCCCGCCGATCGTCGCAAGAAATATGATTAAAAAAGCAGCAACGATTGTACCGATTTCTACACTCATTCCAGTTGTAAGATTTAGAATGAAACCGAAACCTTTCATTTGGTAGGAAACGATACCTACATATGCTAAAAGAACAATAATACTGGCAAGATTACGGGCAGAAGTACCATATTTTTCTTCAAGGATACCTGAAATCGTATATTTCCCAAATGCTCTAATCTTAGGTGCCGCTACATAAAGTGTAAGAATACCGATTAACGTTGGTATCATTAACATCAATGCAGGAATTATACCGAAACTATAAGCAACAGATGTTTCTCCACCGGATATACTTCCACTCCCAGTCCATGTAGCCAGTAAGGTCCCCATCAAGACAAACGGCCCCAAGCTCTTTCCTGCCAGGATAAAGTCTGTACTATTTGAAACCTTCTTTGACATATATACTCCCAGCCCGATCATTATTACAGCATAGATTCCGATAAACCATAATAATTGGGGGTTTGCCTGAAGTTCCATTCCATCATTCCTCCTATATCTTCGTATTTTAGACTATCGTTACTATGTGCAAGTGATAACGTATTATGTATAGTATTGTGCTATATTTCCACTACATAATTGGTATTTTAACACAGCAAATAAAGTATAAAAAACCGCTGCTATAACTGTTGCGGAGAACCATATCATAAGTAAACGGGGTTTTATGAGATTTTTAGAGAAACGCCATGGTGAAGGACAAAAGAGAGTTGTGATGTATGTGAAATGTCCTTCATGTTGGCATGAAGGACAAAAGGGAGTTGTGATGCATGTAAAGTGTCTTTCATTGTTGGTATGAAGGACAAAAGGTATTTGTGATGCATGTGAAATGTCTTTCATAGCTGGTATGACGGACAAAAGGGAGTCATGACGCATGTGAAATGTCTTTCATAGCAGGTATGAAGGACAAAAGAGAGTTGTGATGCATGTGAAATGTCTTTCATAGAGTCAAGTACCTTTTATTGTGTAAAATTCTATTTACAAGTTTACAACCACTTTATAGTATTTAGTTGAATTTGTTTTGGAAAGGAGGGGTACCCCTCCTTTCCAAAACAAATTTTCGCGCGCGATCAGGCCATGCTAGTCCCTTTTGAATATGGGTCTTTTCTTTTGCTCTTCTTCTTCATAATCCATTAATACAGCTCCAATCAGACGGAATGCTGATTGCGTATTAGGGAAGATACGTATCACTCTTTCCCTGCGTCTTACCTCTTGATTAAGTCGTTCGAGGGAATTTGTACTACGAATAAACTTTTGGTATTCTTGTGGTTCATTTAGATACTGAATGGCATCATCAAAACCATTCTCCAGGTTATCAATAACTTTATTCAGCTTAGAATTATCTTGGTAACGACTTACGAAATCATCTTTTCGTTTTCTTGCTTTCTCAGGTGTAGTTACATCAAAAATTTGTTTTAATTCTTCCTTTACATCATTCATGCTTTTCTTTGGCAGCTCATCAATAAGATTCTTCTTAAAATGAACGGTACAACGCTGCCATGAAGTTCCGATAAACACCTTCGGAATAGCTTTTTTTAGTCCGGAATGAGCATCTGAAATAACCAATTTTGGTGATTGTAAACCACGCGCGATGAGTTCACTTAAAAATTCATTCCAGGCTTCGTAGCTTTCTTCATGACTTACTTTTAAACCTAGTACTTCTCTTTTATTTCCTTCGTTAAGCCCAGTAGCAATATAAACCGCTTTAGATACCACTTTATGATGCTCACGAACTTTGATATACATAGCGTCTACGTATATATACCGATAGTATTCGGTGCCTAAAGAACGATTTGCCCATTCATTCACAATGGGATCCAGTTTCTCCGTGAGTGAGGATACAAAGGACTTAGAGACATATTCACCACACAATTGTTCCACAACATTTTTTACCTTTCGAGTGGACACACCGTTGACGACCATTTCAAGCATAGATAAAGCAAATGCCTGATCACAACGTCTATATTTTTCAAATGCAGTAGTTGAAAATTCCCCACTGCGAGTACGAGGTACATGTAACTTAACCTTTCCAATACTCAACATATAATCTCGATCATAGTAGCCATTCCGATAATCTTGACGTTCATCTGAACGTTCATAAGCACCGGCTTTTAAATACTCATCACGTTCTTTTTCCATGTACTCGTTCAAAACTAGAACAATAGTTGATTTAACAACGTTATCAATGTTCGAATTCATTAATGATTCTTTTAAAAAGTCCATATCTAGGTTAAACTGTAACTGGGTCATCATTAATTCCTCCTTGTTTTTCGTGGTTGTTAAACATTGTATCATAGGAATTAATGTGGCCCTTTTTCCTTTTTACACAATTATACGGACTTAATCTTTCATAGCTGGCATGACGGACAAAGGGGATTTGTGATGCATGTGAAATGTCTCTCATTGTTGGTATGAAGGACAAAGAGAGTCATGACGCGTGTGAAATGTCTTTCATAGCTGGCATGACGGACACAAGGAAGTCATGACGCATGTTATGTGTCTTTCATAGCAGGTATGAAGGACAAAGAGAGTCATGACGCGTGTGAAATGTCTTTCATAGCTGGCATGACGGACACAAGGAAGTCATGACGCATGTTATGTGTCTTTCATAGCAGGTATGAAGGACAAAGAGAGTCATGACGCGTGTGAAATGTCTTTCATAGCTGGCATGACGGACACAAGGAAGTCATGACGCATGTTATGTGTCTTTCATAGCAGGTATGAAGGACAAAGAGAGTCATGACGCGTGTGAAATGTCTTTCATTGTTGGTATGAAGTACAAAAGGGAGTTGTGATACAAGTAAAATGTCTTTCATTGTTGGTATGAAGTACAAAAGGAAGTTATGACTCATGTAAAATGTCTTTCATAGCTGGTATGAAGTACAAAAGGAAGTTATGACGCATGTAAAGTGTCTTTCATAGCTGGCATGAAGGACAACGCTACGAAAATAGCTGTAAGAAATGTCTTTCATCCGGTAAATGAAGGACAAAATTAATTAGAAGCCAGTAAAAATGAAACTCAATATAAACACTACAGCATCGATCGTTAAGGAGCGATTATTATTCCTCTGTTACTCGTAGTAAGCCCATTGATGAACCCCCACTATGTTAAAATTCGCTGCTAAAATCCTTCTAATCCTCGTTTTGGATGGTACCACTTGACACCATTCGTGAATTACATTTGTAGTGATCTTTTGATCTGGAAAGAGAAGCCTAAATTCCTTGACACTCCGCGTTACGGCATTAGCAACTATTTCTTCGTTTCCACATTCCTCACATATACATTTCCTTCCCTCTACAAAAATTGAAAATGAATTGCATCTAATACAAGTAATTCCCTTTCGTAATGCTTGATAATTATAGGGTGGTAACTGACTAAATGGAGATTCGGCAGTATGTAGTGATATTAATTTATCAGCTAACAGCTTGTGTTGTCCGCTTAACTTTGAATGTGTGATATTTTCTTTTTTAAAGTAATTATTCAATTGATTTGGTAGAATAAATGGTTTATCGAGAGGTGCTTGGTATAGGGTGAAATCAGGATTGATAAAGACAACGGAGGCATCGATTTGGGGATTAAATCCAAGACGACGGAATAATTGACGTAAAAGGGATTCACTTCTACTCAGCTGATGGAGAGGATTAATAATTTCAGCTTGTGGTAACTTGAATAATTTATCTGATTCGTAATAATAATCTCCTTCATAATTTTTAATTTCGTATAGGTAAACTTTGTCTGACTTAATAATTAGAGAGTCAATTTGGAAGGTGGTGTTATTTATAGAAAGCAGTAGATCATTTAATATATAGCATTCACATTGGAGCTTCTCCGTTAATGAATCAAATAACACCTCTCCTTCATAGCCCTTTTTCAGGTTGAAATAGTATTGCCTATCCTTGCTGGACAAATTCATTCGAGTATTTAATAATTGCAGAATTGATAATTCAGAAGGTTTCGTTCGAGATTTGTAAGGCATCATCCATGTTCCTTTCTTATTATTTAGGTAACTTTATTCTTATTATACATTACAGCGTTTATATTTTTGGGGGGAATTTGTTTGATGCCAGTATAGCTTCGTAGACACAACCTGGTTAACGATGGGGCAGTTCAACACCGGCCCATCGAAATTAAGAGAGATGTAAGCTTTCAGTTGTTATACCACTCCCGCACTTTCTGGTCGGTTGGCAATAAAAAGGTGAGAAAGCCCAGTAATGGTAATAAGGATGCCGAGATCATTGTTGGCGTTAATCCAAATAAATCGATCAAGGAACCAAGTGCAACAGCACCAACCGCTCCCATACCGAATGCCAGCCCGACGATTAGCCCGGACATTGTACCGATTTTTCCGGGAACGAGTTCCTGTGCGTACACAACCGTTACGGAAAAACTGGTCATTAAAATCAGTCCGATAATTGCTAAGAGAACCATCGCCATAACCGGTCCAACGTATGGTAACAGAATTGTCAGGGGACTTGCAGCAACGAGCGAGAAGAGAATCACATTTCTTCTGCCAAACGAATCTGCTAAAGGACCGCCGATGAACGTGCCAATTGCTCCCATGGCCAGAAAGATAAATATGTAGACTTGTGCATTAGCAATCGTGATTTGATAGGTTTCCATCGTATAAAAGGCGTAGAAGTTTGCAATGGCTGCTTGATACCAGGACCTTGCAAAAACGATGAAAACTAAAAGAAAGATGGCACTTTTAATCGCTTTGGAAATTGCTTTGTCCGGCTTTGTAGCCACGGTTTTTTTTCTGTTTGCCGTGATAAGCTCCATTTGCCCTTTATACCATTTCGCAATATATATTAAGAATATGACTGCCAGTGCCGCAATCAAGGTGAACCAAAGCGCACCTTTTTGACCAAGTGGTACGAGAATTAATGCCGTGATGACAGGTGCTAATGCCTGGCCAGAATTCCCGCCAACCTGAAAAATCGACTGTGCAAGCCCCCGTTTATTGCCTGCAGCAAGATAGACGACACGGGAACCTTCCGGATGGAAAACAGCAGATCCCAAGCCGATGAAAATGACACTCCCCAGTACGATCCAGTAATTTGGAGCCAGCGCTAAAGCGAAAATCCCGAGCATACTGCTTACAAGCCCAATTGGCAGCGCATAAGGAACAGGCTTCCTGTCCGTAAATGTTCCGACTGCAGGCTGCATAACGGAAGCAACCATATTTAATGTGAACGTAATGAGCCCAAGCTGTGTAAAGGTTAGACCCATGGACCTTTCTAAAATCGGTAACATAGCAGGAATGACAGCTTGTAATGAGTCATTCAACAAGTGACATGCTGCGATGATGAATAGAACGCGGTATACGGTTTTATTTTCGCCATGGGAAGTATTGGCTTTCTTTGGTATTGCTTTTTCCATGTGATGTCCTTCCTTCCAGGGTACTCTTTATATGGCTATTTTACAGTGTGAAAAATAAATTTCAATTCTTTTGAAATAGTGGTTAACAGTGAAAGATAGATAAAAATTCAGTTGTCAAGTATTACTTGACAACTGCAAAAGAGGAACTCTATTATTTTCCCACCATAAGAATAAGAAAAGTATTGATATAATCAGTCCTTGGCTGGATCCGGAATTAATTGAAGGCCGGTTCAATAAGGGACTAATGATTACGCTCAATAACGATACTGACGTTCAAATTACTTTTGGTTATATAGGAAGTTTACAAAACGCACATCAGTGGTATAATAAGTTAAGAAGTTCATAAAATAGTAAAAACCGCTCCATGTTGGAGCATGGAACGGTTACAATAGACCAACCCCATCAAAGGGGGAGGCACAGTAAGAGAAGAAATGATCCCTCCCGGCCTACTCGAGCACATGAGGGATCATTTTCTGTTATCGGACATTATTAATGCAATTAACGTCCCGAATAATATCATCAGTGTTAATGCACTTTCCATATCCATTGGCAACACCCCCTTCTTGGGAGATATCCCAGAAGGTAATACGGTGTGCCTAACCCTCATGTGAAGCAGATCTATTGTTAATCGTATCATAACACATTAGATCGTTTGTTCCCATTAAATAGGTGTATTTCTTTAAAAAAGCTGTTCTTTCAATAGAACGGCTTTCTTTTTATGCCTATTTTCTAGCTATAGTCACCGCTTATTCGGGCTATTGTATGAACAGTGACAAATGTGTAAGCTGCCTTTTATGAATATAATCAGTTTTTCAAAGGAACGGACATAGTGAAAAAGAAAGGATAGCTTACTGGGAAGAAATAGTGAAATAATAAAGCTTAAGGCATGTATTTCCCCCTGATGACCTTTTCAAGAACACGTAACTATCATATAATAGTAGATAAATAGTTTAATCGATAAATAAATCTGATAAAATTTAATTAAGGTATAATTAATAGTAATCAGAAAAAGATGTGGTGCTTAAATTAAGTGCACTTGCATCCTTTACGTAAATCTTAGATATAAGGAAGGTTATAATATGAGCAGTAGAGAAACGAAAACGGACGTTATCTTAATTGGTGCCGGAGTTATGAGTGCGACGTTGGGCGCGATGTTGAAAGAATTGGTACCAGAAATGAGAATCACAGCGTTTGAGAAGCTTGCAAGTGCTGGACAGGAAAGTTCTAACGAATGGAATAATGCGGGAACAGGACATTCCGCACTGTGCGAGCTTAACTACACTACGGAAAAACCGGACGGATCGATGGATATTAACAAAGCGATAAAAATTAATGAACAGTTCCAGGTTTCCAAGCAATTTTGGTCTTATCTCGTAAAAAACAATTTAATCGATAATCCTCAGGACTTTATCATGCCATTGCCTCATATGAGTCTGGTACAAGGGGAGGAAAATGTGGATTTTTTAAAGAAACGTTTTGAAGCGTTGTCAAATAATCCTCTGTTTGAAGATATGGAATTCTCCGATGATCCGGAAAAACTGATGGAATGGATTCCGCTTATCATGAAAGAGCGTACATCGAATGAACCAATAGCGGCAACAAAAGTGGAAACTGGAACAGATGTCAATTTTGGAGCGTTAACCCGCAAAATGTTTGACCACTTAGAAACTAGAAATGTCGATATTAATTACAACCATAGTGTTGAGGATATTAAACGTACGGACGATGGTGCATGGGAAGTGAAAGTACATGATAATGAAAACGGTGTAATTGAAAACCACACTGCAAAATTCGTCTTTATCGGAGCCGGGGGTGGAAGTCTGCACCTGCTGCAAAAGTCCGGTATTCCTGAGGGGAGACATATTGGCGGCTTCCCGGTAAGCGGGATTTTCATGGTGTGTAATAATCCAGAAGTTATTGCTGGGCATCATGGAAAAGTATACGGAAAAGCGAAGGTCGGTGCGCCACCAATGTCTGTTCCGCATCTTGATACAAGATTTATCAATAATAAGAAATCATTGCTCTTTGGGCCGTTTGCAGGATTTTCTCCGAAGTTCCTTAAAACCGGTTCCTTGCTTGATTTGGTAACTTCCGTAAAACCGAATAATGTTCTGACGATGTTGTCAGCAGGTGCAAAAGAGCTCCCTTTGACAAAATATCTAATCCAGCAGGTTCTGTTATCGAAAGAACAGCGTATGGAAGATTTACGTGAATTTATTCCGAATGCTAAATCCGAGGATTGGGATTTAGTAGTAGCCGGCCAGCGTGTACAAGTTATCAAAGATACAGAGGCAGGTGGCAAAGGAACGCTGCAATTTGGAACCGAAGTCGTTACTGGTGGTGAAGGAACGGTTGCAGCACTACTAGGTGCCTCTCCGGGTGCTTCTACAGCTGTGAACGTGATGCTTGAGATAATGAATAAATGTTTCCCTGAATATATGAACGAATGGGAGCCGAAAATTAAAGAAATGATCCCTTCTTATGGCATGTCACTGGCTGAGAATCCAGCGCTTCTGAACGAAATTCATACATCAACAGCGCAGATGCTTGGTTTGGAAGAAGATAAAAAAGAACCAATTCTGGCATAGGGGAAATCCGATTACAGAAAAGCATCATTTGCCGTTTCGGCAAATGATGCTTTCTTTATTTTGGAGGGACATTCACTGTAATGTGGGTATCATCAACAACGAGGAGAGACGGGAAAAGGGCGAATACTCCTCTATTTTTATTTCCTCCATGTTGTTATTCTTAAATAATTGCTTTTTATAACGCTTTGTTTTGCAAAGGGCTGCAAAGATATTTTCACAAGGAAGGCTGATGACCAGGTGAAAGATAATAAGGAAGCCAAAGGTGGATCAAAGAGACAGTGAGAATAAAAAAAGGAGTTCAAATTATGTCAGAAAGAACACTTGTTTGTTTATCTGTAATTGTGTATACTATTTGTAGAAACCTACACCTCAGTATTCCCTCCATATAATTGAAAGGACGTGTTGCCAGTGTCATTTGTCACCGCAGTACGTGAAGAGCGCCCCAAGTATACCCACCATGATCAGCTGTTTAAAGAATTAATCAACACATTTTTTGCGGAATTTTTGGAAGTGTTTTTCCCCGAAGTCCATAGTCATATTGATTTTAGTTCGATTAAGCTGTTATCCAGTGAGATGTTCACAGATATGATAGAAGGGGAAAGTCGGCATGCGGATATTGTTATTGAAGCAAACTTAAAAGGACAGGATACACTGATTATTATCCACGTTGAACCACAAAGCTTCAGTCAGCCTAATTTCCATGAACGGATGTATCACTACTTCAATTTGTTGTATAATAAATACAGGAGACCGATTTTGCCGATAGCAATTTTCAGTTATGATGAAAATCGGTATGAACGTAATGCATTTACCATGGAATTTCCCTTTTTTCATGTATTGAGCTTTCATTTTTTAATGCTGGAATTACGGAAAATGAACTGGCGAGACTACTTACAATCAGACAATCCAGTCGCGGCAGCTTTATTAAGCAAAATGAATTATGCGAAAGAAGAAAGGATACAAGTTAAAAAGGAATTTTTGAGAATGTTGGTAAATATGGAATTGAACCCGGCCAAAACACGTTTGATTAATGGTTTTTTTGAGACTTATTTAAAACTTGATGAACGAGAGGAGGCGGTGTTAATGGAAGAGATTAAACGAATGGACGATGGGGGAAAGTTGCTGGAACTACCAAATTCGTGGGAAGAAAAAGGCATAGAAAAGGGAAAAGAAGTAGGTAAAAAAGAAGGAAAAATAGATGAAAAAAGAACAATTGCACGGGAAATGTTAAAAGAAGGTTCATCCATAGAGTTCATTGCCAAAGTGACGCGGCTTGATAAAGTGGAAATTGAAAATATAAAAAAAGAAATCTGATTTGAAATATGTCCAGCTATACTGGTTTGTACCAAGTCACTAATATAAGGTTCCCTCCAGTTCATTGCTTATTAGATATTACCAAGTCCTTTGAAAAGGCTACTGCCCCCTGTTGACGCAAGTTTAGGCAGTTTTTTGATAAAAGCACATCAAAAAACTGCCTTTTCATGTTTAAAAATGTTGGTTATCGGTATTTAGATTATTTCGGATTTTTCCCTTGATATCACGAGTAGAGTTCAATCTCTTTTTTATAGAATTCAAAGAAGAGATGACGGGGAAAAGAATTTAATGTGCAGCTTATTGAACGACAATCAACATTAAAAGGAGGGATATGATGACTGCTAAATCGAATGTATGCGTTGTTGGGAGTATTAATATGGACTTGACGGTAACAACCGATAAGATGCCGATGCAGGGAGAAACAGTGATCGGTGATGCGTTTTTTACCAATCCTGGAGGTAAAGGTGCGAATCAGGCAGTAGCGGCTGCACGCATTGGGTCCAATGTGCGTTTCATCGGAGCTGTCGGTGAGGATTCTTTTGGAGAAACACTGCGACAAAATCTCACAAGTGAGGGTATCGAAACAGAAGGAATTGAAACGATTTCAGATGTAGCTACCGGAACAGCGACCATTATTCTATCAGAGAATGATAATCGTATCATTGTTGCTTCAGGTGCCAATAACCATGTGACACCTGAACTGGTAAGGAGGCATCGTGCCCTAATTAAAAATAGTGACATCGTTTTGCTCCAGCTTGAAGTACCAATGGAGACAATTGCGTCAACAATGGAGGCCGCTCAAGAAAATGGTGTTCCGGTCATTCTGAATCCTGCGCCGTTTCAACCACTCCCGGAAAACGTTCTGAAAGGAGCTGCTTATTTGACGCCAAATGAAATTGAACTTGCATCAATGAAGGAAGATCCGTCATATGCGTCCATTCAGGAAAAGTTGATTGTTACCCGTGGTGATAAAGGGGTGTCATTTGTTGACAACGGAACAGACCGTGATATCGGCGGGCATCGTGTTCCTGTAACAGATACAACTGGTGCGGGGGACACATTTAACGGAGCATTGGCTGCAGAACTTGCTGGTGGTGTTGCACTGGATGAAGCTGTCACCGCGGCAAACGCAGCAGCAGCCTTGTCTGTCTCAAAAATGGGAGCGCAGGGAGGGATGCCGGTGAAGCGAGAAATCCAGGAATTTTTACGGGGAAGGAAGAGGCTGGATTGAAGAAAACAGGGAAATAAATAATAAAGGAGGCAGCCCAACTTTATAATATGAAGCTGCCTCCTATTTAATTAGGACGATAAATGAGTATTATTCATCCAGTAAAAAACGGTCATCCTATATATTCCTTTTACGAATACCAGATGATAAGTCATTTACATTAATAAGTTCAAAATCGCGTTCCTTAACCATGTAATGATCAAAAAAGCTCAAATCAATGCCTGTTATTCGATGAAAGCCCATTTAACTTAGAATTGAATTAAAGATATGATTTTTTTATAAATATTTGTATCTATGAAAATAAATATTTTTTTTATAGTGTAGGTTTGAGGGTCAACAGACTATTGGTTTTAATGGAGATCTTAAATCTTTACTCGAAGGGAGTATGAAGTAAAAAGTTCTAAAAACAACGGGTTTACAAAAAATCAGCCAAACCGTTCTATTGACCAAACGGAAGGGTATACTTTATTCTATATATATTAAACTAAATGTTAAAGTGTAATCGGCAGGATGAGAAGCTGGATTACGTTGTTTTATTATAGAAGGTTTTATATAGAAGAGGGGTAAATGCAGATGTCTATCACTGAAAATACATTCATGACCCAAAAGTACCGCGAGCTTTTTGGAGAAAATACAGGTGATATCGAAAAAAAGATCAGTCAATCGCAACATGTGACCGAGGCCCTCAAAGATTTAATCGAGCTTTGCGGGGATGATCCGAACAGGGAAGGATTGGAGGAAACCCCGGAAAGAGTACTGAAGGCTTTTCTTGAGTATACAGAAGGGTACAAGGAAGATCCAAAGACTCATTTGGAAAAGGTTTTTGACGTGGACCATCAGGAATTGGTAATGGTACAGGATATCGAATTGTACTCCATGTGTGAGCATCACTTTGCTCCATTCCTTGGAGTTGCTCATGTCGGCTATATCCCGAACAAGAAAATCACCGGACTTTCCAAAATCGCCCGGATGGTGGAGGGTTATGCGAAACGATTTCAGGTTCAGGAGCGCCTCACCAACCAGATTGCTGATGCCATGGAAGAGGTACTTGATCCTCAAGGTGTCATGGTCGTCATTGAAGCAAAGCATATGTGTATGTGTGGCAGAGGCATTCGCAAACCAGGTGCCTCTACGACGACTAAAGCAGCGAGGGGACTATTTAAAGAAGATGCGAGTCAGCGTATGGAATTTCTGTCCCTACTTGATCGGCAATCAAAATAAAATGGCCAGATGTATAGCAACCGGATGAAAGCGGGGGATACTTTTGAGGCATGCAGTGATTACAGCCGGATACAAAGGGCTTGGAAAGAAGGTGACAGAGCAATTTCTTCAAGATGGTTGCTCTGTCACTGTTAAT
Source organism: Virgibacillus ainsalahensis (assembly GCF_055380755.1). Classification (NCBI taxonomy): domain Bacteria; kingdom Bacillati; phylum Bacillota; class Bacilli; order Caryophanales; family Bacillaceae; genus Virgibacillus; species Virgibacillus ainsalahensis. Next base: position 3,628,177 of record NZ_AP043943.1, read on the forward strand.
TATCGAAATGATTCCGCCAGAGTGGAAGAATTAAAGAAGGAATGGGAAGCCTATAGCTCTCGTCTGCAATTTGTCCAGGGCGATATCACGAAAAAAGCGGATATCGAAAACATTGTTGAAGAGGCAATGAACCGGTTTGGACGTATTGATTATCTGATTAATAATGCAGGCCCTTACATAGGAGAACGAAAAAAACTGGTCGATTATGAGGATAGCGAATGGTATGAATTAATCGAAGGAAATTTAAGTGCAGTTTTCCATTTTTGCAAATTGGTTGTGCCGGTAATGCGAAAGCAGAAGTTTGGAAGAATTATCACGTATGGTTTTCAGGAAGCAGAACATGCACCAGGATGGATCTATCGTTCAGCTTTCAGTGCCGCTAAAGTGGGACTGGTATCCTTAACAAAATCCCTGGCTCTTGAGGAGGCGGAACATGGCATTACCGCTAACATGATTTCACCTGGGGATATTGCCGGAGAGATGAAGGAAACGGATATACAGACGGCAAGAGAAATGAAAAATGGGAATACACCGATTGGCAGATCAGGTACAGGCCAGGATATAGCCAGGTTGATTGCATTTTTATGTGAAGATGATTCCGACATGATCACAGGAAGTATAGTCCCGGCAACAGGCGGTATTGATGTGATTAATCGGAAAAGATAGCAAGCAAGGGGACATGTGGTTCTCTTGCTTTTTTTGTGATGACGGCATGGGGAAGGTGATAACTTTTATAATTATGTTAATTTTCTGTTAGTAAAATGGTATAATCATAGTTGATGATTTACTTTCCGAGTAAGATTTTATTTTTAATTCGAATAGGTCGAAGTATATTATACGGTTGGCCGTTCTATTTGGATTAGATGGAGGTAAAAAATGAATTGGCCCGTATTAAAAGATTTAAAGACAGTAATCGGTTTTGCAGCATCCATTTTATTAGGAGTAACTGCGATAATTTTAGCGGTAAACAGTAAAGATTATTGGGTACCTTTTGTTGTGGTTTCATTAATTCTCATGTTTCTTAGTGCATTTCGAGCCGATAAAATAGGCAAGAGCAATTCATGAAGGTTGGGTGGGATTGTTTCGTATGGGTGATTATAAACGGAAAAATCACTCAGAGGGGGGATTTTTATTTGATTAGAATGTTTTTTGGAGTTAATGTAGAATCAGTAATATAACGCATAATTAATGTATACACCTTTGTATTAAATTGAAAAGAGGTGTCGTTTTTGGATAATCAAGAACTACTAGACTTAATAAAGGACATTCAATCATTTAAAAGTGAATTTGATCATGTTGAATTAAAAGCTGGTCATAAGGGTCCACCAAAAGTTCATGATACATTATCTTCTTTTAGTAACAAGGTTGATGGTGGTATCATTTTGTTCGGAATCGATGAAAATGAGGATTATGACATTGTAGGTGTTTATGATATTGAAGATTTACAAAAACAAATTATGCACCAAACAAAGGATATGGAGCCAGAGGTAAGGGCAGAATTCGTTCCGATGAAAATAGGTGGAAAATATGTACTTGCTATCATTGTTCCTGAATGTTCTGCTGACTTAAAGCCATGCTATATAAAAACAAAAGGTATGAGGAAGGGCTCTTATATTCGTGTAGCTGATTCCGATGAACTAATGAATGATTACGAAATCTACAATTTAGTTGTGTCACGTGGACAAGCAAAAGAGGACAGGTCCTTGGTGCTGGATTCTTCATTAGACGATTTGGATCATGAAGCAATTAGAAAGTTAATTGAAAATGTAAAAATTACAAAACCAAAACTTTATCGATTGATTAAAGATGTTTCATATGAGGAAAAGCTGAAAAAATTAAACCTTGTTGACCAACAAGGACAGAGGTTTATACCAACTTTAGCTGGGCTTCTTGTTTTTGGATTGTATCCTCAGCAATATTTTCCTTCACTTGGAGTAACTTTTTTAGTGCTTCCACATAAAGAAATGGGGATGCTCGGTTCTAAAGGAGAACGGTTTCTAGATAATAAAAAAGTTGAAGGTAGTATTCCGGAGATAATTGATGAAGTTGAAACCTTAATAATGCGCAATATGAAGCAAAGAACAATTATTCAGGGGTTAAGTCGATTAGACATATGGGAATATCCGGAAGATGCTATTAGAGAGGCTGTTAGAAATGCAGTGATTCATCGCGATTATAGTGAATTAATGCAATCGAATTATATTCAAGTAAGAATGTATCCAGATCGAATTGAAATTGAAAGTCCAGGTACTTTGTATGGTGACGTAACAATTAATAATTTGATAACAAGTACAAAAGCGAGAAACAGTGTCATTATTACACTTTTAGAAGACCTTAAAATTATTGAAAATCGTGGTTCAGGAATTGATACGATGATACATACAATGAAAACTGCTCATCTTGAACCTCCGCAGTTTAAGGAAACTAGAAACAGTTTTATTGTTACATTTAAAAATCATAATTTTATTGATGATGAGGCTATCAGTTGGCTAAACGCATATACCGATTTATCAATGAGTGATCGTCAAGTGGCAGCACTTGTTTATATAAGAAATAATGAAAGGATTACTAATCGGGAATATCAAGAATTAAATAGTACCGATAGTGTAACCGCAACGAAGGAATTAAAATATTTATTACAGAACGATTTAATTATTCAAAATGGTACACGTGGTGGAGCTTATTATACATTGGCAGCAAATGAACAGAGAAATAAAAGTAACTCTGGTCCTAACTCCGGACCTAGTGAAGAAAACTCCGGACCTAATAATAATAACTCCGTACCTAGTAAACAAGAATTGATAAATATTTCAGAAGTGGCAAGAGAAAAAAAACGATTAGATTCCATACAAATGAATGAATTGATATTAAGGCTTTGCCAGATAAAATCATTAACACTACAAGAACTAAGTGAATTATTAAATAGAAAACCTGACCCACTTAGGAAAAATTATCTTTCAAAATTAGTTAAAGAAGAAAAATTGGAATTACTTTACCCGGATCAAATAAATCATCCTAGACAAGCATATCTAACAAAAAAGAATTATAAGAAATAAAATATGGTGTTTAAAATGATTTGTACTACTGTATTTTTGAAAAAACGTCAGAGTAACTAACATTGCTTTGACGTTTTATATCTTTCTTTCTCGCTCCAATAATAATAGGAAAAGGTATGTTGGGTTTTCACATCGATTTAGATCATATACTTTTATCTTCCTTCATTGCATGTATTTTTATAATCATCGCTTATACCTTGTTTAGATTGTGTGCTTCATTTCATTATTAGCGCTTGGAAAAATTGATAGATTTATGAGTATAGGACAGGAGGAAACAGGATGATAAAAACAGGTGACGTTCTTACATGGGAGAGAACATTTACAAAAGAAGATGTGTTGGAATTTGGCCGAATTTCCGGTGATTTGGGTGAGCATCATGTAGAATCTGACGAAGATGGGCGTTTAATGGTTCAAGGGTTATTGACTGCAAGTATAGGAACAAAAATTGGTGGCGATTTAAACTATATTGCAAGAGAGATGGTCAATGAATTCATGCGGCCTGTTTTTACCGGAGACACGATTACGTGCGAAACAACGCTTACAGATGTTGTGCAGGCAGAAGGTCGAAAAAAAGTGAAAATGAAGTCCGTATATCGTAATCAAAAAGGTAAGGAAGTAATTATAGGGACAAGCGATGGGATTATTAGAGACTAGGAAAAATTGCCTCATTGCCCGAAGAAGTGAATAAAGCTGACGTGAGGTATGATAAAAACACTTTCAACACCCAAACCAGTTATCTGGATAATCGCAAAGTCCCTGACAGCATGACTGCCATGAATGTCAGGGAAGACCATTGCTGAATTTTGGCTGGAAAATTTATTGCCGTACCACTCGCCACTGTCTCCTGCCTTATTTTGGCGGGAGTTCATCTGTATGCAAATAAGGCTTTAATTTTTGCAATTCATGTTCCGGTAACGCCTCTTCGATCATTGGAAAGATAACCCGCTCTTCTTTACGAATATGGGTCGTTAATAATTCTCCGAGCTTGTTCATTAGGGGAACTATATTCGCTTCACATGTAAGAATTTGATGTACATACGACCGGATGGTTACATGTTCCAACAAGTTATCCGTTATTTCAGGCTGCTCAATCGACTCATATTGTGCATATACAGGCAGCAGGATTTCCTCTTCATCCCGAAAATGCTGATTCCCATTCGTTTCCCAAAAATAGTCAAGCTCATTTTTCAATGCATCTACGGTCATTTCACTTTTTTCTGTTCCTGCTTTTCTCCATTTTAATGCAAGAAATAATGCGTGATGATGATGGTGTGAAAGTGGATATAATGCCTCATGCCGTTTAATTCCTGCCATAATTAAACCCTCCTCAGCCAGTTATTCTGTTAATTCCAGTATATATCTTTTCCGAAATTTTAAATGTGATATAAATCATAGTTGGATATTATGTTAGTATTGGTTTTGTATGCAATAGCTTATGTGATGAAAGGAAGTTTAGAATGGAAGTAATTTTAGCCGCTGCTTTCTCGGCTGTTATCATATTTATTACAATTTTTTCGATGATTAAAATATTAAATATTGCTTATAAACGAGGGGAAATCTCTTTAAGGAAATACAAGGTTTTCGTAATTATTTCGATTGTTATTGGTATCTTTGCAGTTATTGTTTTGTACTACGGATATCAAATAATATTTGAGGCAGTCCTGTAATTATTTTTTCACGTTACCTTTATATCTTCTGAATCTTAGAAAACTTGGCTTTTCGACAAGCCTTAAGGCGAAAGGCCAAAGCCCGCACTTATGCAGTAAGAAAGTTTTATACTTTCTTAACTGCAAATAAAACCACGCTATTGATCATGTGTCATAACCAATAACGCGGCATTTAAAAATAAGCTTTACCTGGCTTTAAAAACCTTGATCCATCCAGCAATAATATCCCAGAAAAAACCAATTATCAGGAGAATCAGTGTCCAAAGTGTAAGTTGTTCCCAAATCATACGAATCGTTTCATAGCTTTCACTTCCTTCTGTTACCAAACCATGTTGCACAAGTTCGTTCATGAAATTGGGATTCCAGAATGAAGCGCCGGTAATGATGAAAATGATTAGTATAATAGAAATCAAATTAGCAGCAGCGGTGAAAAAAACCAGTGGATACGTCCACTTTTCATAAAACAACTTTACACATTCCTTTACAATACCAAATCCAAAAATAATCAGAAATAACAAGAGGAATGAGCCGTATGTTTCTTCGTTTAAAAATGGAACAATACCGGAAAATTCACCCTCTTGAAAGAGCCAGATGCCAAAATAATCATTTGAAAATGCTACTATCACAATAAACAGCACATATAATATAATTCCTGTAATTGTTTCACTTCGTTTAATCTGCCGTTTTGGGTCAGGGACTGGTGCCAGTTTTGATGGCTTCCATCCTTTATCCAGTTCCAGTTTTTCCAGCTTACCTTCACTGAAATGTTCTGCCAGGATAAACCCAAGTGTGGTCCAACCGAATACCATTGGAATGATGGAAGTAAAAAAGGAAACAATGTAATTCACAAAATAATCAAGAATGTTTATTGGATTTAAAATCACCTGGATAACGAAAACAAGGGTAAATATTGCAACTGTTGAAATCAAAGCTATCTTCAGAACCAGTATATACCAATCGTACAATTCCGGACCGATTATATACTTTTTTGTACCCCGGTATTTCCGTGCTAACTTCCTCGGGTGGCCAAGTTCCAGCAATACTTCCTCTACATCTTTCTCCGTAACATCCCTGCTTTGGACACGCTCATAAAGCATATCTTCTATCAAACCATGAAGTTCGTCTGCAACATCTTTTCGCTGTGTTTCCGGCAGTCTTTTGGTGACTGCATAAAGATACCGGTCAATCATTTCCATATTTTCCCCTTCCCTCCATCATTAGATTATCCATACTTGTTACAATACTCTGCCATTCATCATGTAATAGATCTAAAACTTCTTTTCCAGTATCACTTAATAGGTAATATTTCCTTGGACGTGACTCATTTGTATTCCACTTGCTTTCCAGAAGCCCTTGCTTTTCCAGCCTTCTCAGCAGCGGGTATAATGTTCCGGGTTCCACCTGTACGCCCTTCTCTTTTAATGTAGTAACAAGGGAGTACCCATATTGAGGTTCATGAAGCTGACTCAGAGCCCCAATTGTAATGGTTCCACGTCTCAGTTCCTGCATCAGTTTATCTATATGTTCATGTGCGTCGCTCATCTCATCAACTCCTGAGATTATCATACTGTATGACGCACACTATTGTAAATGATAAATTATTATTGGACCTACTTTATGGTTCAATACTTTTGATACCATGTCCAGGTCATATAACCTTGACTTTTCTTAAAGTAGAATTTATAATTCATCATGTATTTCAAACAAATCTAAAAGGAGGATTATTAAAAAATGACACATGCTATGAGACTACGTTTCCCAGCTTTGAGCCAGTAATTGAATAGGGTCAAAGGCTCTGTTTGTGTAACAGAGTGAATGGGATTAGTCTGTCCTTTTTTAATAATCTTCATTTTAAATATAAGTAATGTGAAGAAAGGCGGATTCCTCTGTCTTTTTTTAATTTTTCTAAAAAAGGTTTTTGTGGTAAGCTTTACCAAGAAACCGGACATAATCTCTTTACTCTCCAATCACAGGCATTCCGTCTGTGATTTTTTATTTTCTTGAAGAAATTGAAGTGGGAGGAAAATACGATGCAATTCTTATTATTTTTTTGATGCGGGCTTGAAGTAGAAGCCCGTATCGATCCTGGCTATCGATACGAAATAACCAAATTTCGGGAGGTAGCAAAGATGGAACAAATATGTTTTGAATTAGAAAATGTTGAAGTTAACTATTTAGATAAAAAGGTATTAGAAATTGAACGTTTAGCAGTACATCAATTTGACCGTATCGGTATCGTTGGAAAAAATGGAGCAGGGAAAAGTACGCTATTAAAGCTACTTGCAGGTACGGTTCAACCGTCACATGGAAAAGTGAGTCGTCACGTGGATTTCGGTTATTTTGAACAAGTGGAGGCGCCAAAAGCCCGTGAGGCTGATCCTGAGTTACTGGGAAAATTGCATGTCTCAGACGATGCGGATGGATTAAGTGGTGGTGAGCAAACAAGACTGAAGCTTGCACAATTGTTTACACACTACTACGAAGCTTTATTCATTGATGAACCGACTACACACCTGGATCAGAGTGGTATATCGTTTTTATGTGATGAACTGATGTATTACTATGGTGCACTGCTGCTTATCAGTCATGATCGCGCTGTGCTGGATGAACTTGTTACAACAATTTGGGAAGTGGACGGGGGAAAAGTAAACGTATATACCGGAAATTACAGTGAATACATGGCCCAGAAGCAATTGGAGGTTCAGCAGCAAAACCAGGAACATGAACAATATTTGAAAGAAAAGAGCCGACTGGAAAAAGCGGCGCAAGAAAAGATGAAAAAAGCGGATAAAATAGCTAAGTCTTCTTCGATGTCGAAAAAAGAATCGAAAACAAAAGCAAATCGTATGTTTGAGACGAAATCGAAAGGCACGAGCCAAAAAGCGATACAGCGTGCGGCAAAAGCAGTTGAACATCGAATGGAGAAACTGGAGGAAGTTGAAGCTGTAAAAGAAGAAAGATCCATTGTGTTTCACCAGTCAAAAGCATTGGAATTGCATAACAAATTTCCAATTATGGCAGACAGACTAACACTGTGTGTCAAGGGAAAAGTGTTATTGGATGATGTAAGTTTCCAAATGCCGTTGGGTAAAAAAATAGCGATTAACGGCAGCAACGGCAGTGGGAAAAGTACGTTGTTCCATCATATTGTGAACAACGGGTCCGGCTTAAGCCTTTCACCAAAAGCAAAGATAGGTTACTTCCGTCAAATGAGCTATCAATTTACCAGTGATGAAACGGTGCTGCAATTTGTGAAAAACCGCTCTGCATATGATGAAGGATTTCTGCGAAGTGTTTTGCATTCCATGATGTTTGTCGGAACAGATATACAAAAAAGCGTGAAGTCATTAAGTGGTGGAGAAGCAACCCGTCTACAACTTTGCAAACTTTTCTTAGGGGAATATAACATTTTACTGTTAGACGAACCGACTAATTTCTTAGACATCCGTGCTATTGAAGCACTGGAACGCTTTATCACTTCCTATAAAGGAACCATTCTGTTTGTATCACATGATAAAAAATTTATAGAAAATGTAGCAGATCTGCAATTTCAAATCGCTAATAAAAAGATGTTGCAAATGTAAATGAACAAGTTAAATAGCATACCAAATCGCATAGTGATTGGTATGCTATTTTTCGTTGATATACAATCATTATGACAGCTCTCCTTCGTTCGGTCGTTCATTCACCTGATAAGTGCCCGAAAGCCGGCTCTTTCTCCTCGTTCAGTCGTTCATCCCCCTGATGAGTGCCCGAATGACAGCTTTTCTTCTTCGTTCAGTCGTTCATCCCCCTGATAAGTGCCCGAAAGCCGGTTCTTCCTCTTCGTTCAGTCGTTCATCCCCATGATGAGTGCCCGAATGACGGCCCTTTCTCTTCGTTCGGTTGTTCATCCTCTTGATGAGTGCCCGAATGACAGCTTTTCATCTTCGTTCAGTCGTTCATCCCCATGATGAGTGACCGAATGACAGCTCTTTTTCTTCGTTCAGTCGTTCATCCCCTTGATGAGTGCCCGAATGCCAGCTCTTCTTCTTCGTTCTGTCGTTCATCCCCATGATGAGTGACCGAATGACAGCTCTTTTTCTTCGTTCAGTCGTTCATCCCCATGATGAGTGCCCGAATGACAGCTTTTCATCTTCGTTCAGTCGTTCATCCCCTTGATGAGTGCCCGAATGTCGGTTCTTTTTCTTCGTTCGGTTGTTCATCCTCTTGATGAGTGCCCGAATGACAGCTTTTCATCTTCGTTCAGTCGTTCATCCCCATGATAAGTGCCCGAATGTCGGTTCTTTTTCTTCGTTCGGTTGTTCATCCTCTTGATAAGTGCCCGAATGACAGCTTTTCTTCTTCGTTCAGTCGTTCATCCCCCTGATGAGTGCCCGAATGACAGCTTTTCATCTTCGTTCTGTCGTTCATCCCCCTGATGAGTGCCCGAATGACAGCTCTTCTTCTTCGTTCAGTCGTTCATCCCCATGATGAGTGACCGAATGACAGCTTTTCTTCTTCGTTCAGTCGTTCATCCCCCCGATGAGTCCCGATTCCTGGAGAATGTTAATTGAATCAATAACCATAGGTATTTTTACAGATCAATAGAAAACTGCACCCGGATTTGGAGTGCAGTTTTCTATTGATCTATCCAATTAATCTTCTTCGTCAAACTCCCGCTTGGCAAGCTGCTGTTCATAGATAAACAGTGCATTATTATCATCTTTGATACGCTCCATATAGTCAATATGCGTTTCAAACATGGACTCTTCTTCAACCTGTTCATCCAGGAACCATCTGACAAAGGATAATGTCATATGTTCCTTCTCATCCATTGCAATATCTGATATTTCATAGAATGATTTTGTTACTTCTCTTTCCTGTTCTCGGCCTTTTTTGAACGTATCCAGAACGGAACCATAATCATTTTTCGGTGCAGGAAGTGCTTTAAACTTCGCATGAATCCCACGATCGTTCAAGTAATTGTAAATTTTCATGCCGTGGTAACGCTCTTCCTTCGCCTGCTGGATAAAGAAATTAGCAAAACCATCATAGCTGTTCGTTTCACAGTAGGATGCCATCGCCATGTACTCATGGGATGCTGCAAACTCGTTGTTCATTTGGTTAATTAATGCTTCTTGTAACTTATTTGACAACATAGAAATCATCCTCCTTTGTGAGTTAATTATAACACTATTCGTGGTTACATAATAAAGAAAGATGCATTCTGTTTTATTCAATAGATTGAGATCATCTGCTTTTCATGAATCGGCGCGCTCTTTGTTTATTTTTGCCCAACCGGATTCTCGATCACTACCCCTCCAGATACAACTTCTACTGTGTTGGCGATGGTATCACCGACAGGGCAGTGTTTTTCGATGAATGCAACAAACTCATTCACTTTCTCCTCGGGTGCATCTGTCTCGATGTGGTAGGTATAGCGGATGGTGGAAAAGCCCGGGCGGACATCACTTTTGCCAAGGAATCCGTCAAGATCTATGTCACCTTCCAGCTCCACGGAAAATGCGTTCAGATTGATATCGAATTTTTCCGCATAGGTACGGGCGACAATGGACTGGCATGCGCCGAGTCCGGAAAGTAGCACCTCCACTGGATTCATGCCTTTGTCGGTTCCACCAAGATTTGCCGGCTCATCAATGGTCAGTTTGTGGCCCCTTGCTTCTGTCTCCACCAATACATTTTCTTTGAGTGTTGCATTTGCCTTAACTGTTTGTACAGCCATTTATAATCCGCTCCTTTATTATTATTTACACAAAAGCCCTTCTCCATGAAGGGGAAGGGCGGTAATCTTAGACATCACGTCCCCTTCCCATCTTCGGAATGCATTCATTCCTCTGAAATTGGCACCGTGTTTTAAAAGGGGAAAATCCCTTCTAAGACCGGTTGCCGAGAGCTCATCGGGTCAGTCCCTCCCTCTCTCTGGATAAGAAGTAGCTATTTATGTAATTGTCATTAATCTTATCAGAATTAGTAGAATAGTCAAGCGATTTTTGCATGAAATTTATTTCAGTGTAATAGCAGAGTTGTTAAATAAGCAGGAATGTGGTCAATAGCGTAGAAATAGTTATATACATAGGAGGAGTAGCAATGCAGGAGTTTTAAATCAAAGGGAAAGATAAAAGATTGGATGATGAAACATAAAACGATTGAATATATCTGTTCCGTCTGCACCGGAGCGTACATATTAGGTGAAACTGGATTATTAGATGGAAAGAAAGCTACTACCCACCACTCAGCGTTGAAAATTGTACAAGAAAAGTATCCTCATATTCGCGTTTTATCCGATAGTAAAGTTGTGCATGATGGTAACTTCATTTCTTCCGGCGGGGTCTCTTCAGGAATTAATATGGCACTCTACCTTGTAGAGCAAATAATGGGGAAAGCAACTGCTGAGAGAACAGCTAAAACGATTGAATTTGTGCAATAAATATTTTCATGAACGGGGCAGGTAATTGCGGAATAAGGCATTGAATTGTAAGTCGTAGATAAACAGATTTCACAAGGAGAACGAAATATCCATTATAGGTTTAGAAGGTGAATATCCCTTGAAAAGTGAGCAGATGCAATTTTATTTTCAGCTGGTAGAAGACCAACGTAATGATTTTTTTCGGTACATAGATGAAAAGGTGGAGGACGCATGGGAACGTCCACTAACGGATAAATGGTCGATTGGCGAGACAGTCTATCATCTCGTGCTTATGGTAAGGTTAGTGCGAAGGGTTTCCATTTTTTATCTTCCAGTGATGCAGCCTTATGCACATCTACGCAAGAAACGTCCGTATCAAACAAAGAGTCATAATATTTATGAGGAATACAAGCAAACGAAGAAACGACCAATGAAAGCGCCTTTTCTGTTAATACCGCCAAATAATCTGAGTCAGAAATACCACTTCACAGAGGTTTGGCAGCTGCTCAACACCGAAACAGCCAAATTGAAGGAAAAAGTTGCTGCTATCGATGAACGTGTGGCCGGCCAAATTCGCTATCCCGACCCGATTGCCCACTACCCAAACGTCATTCAAAGCATTCACTTAGTAGCAATCCATGAACAACACCATTTCGATTTAGCAGTAAAATATGATCAGAATCAAAAATAATAAAAACAAAACCCTCTACTCACACGAGTAGAGGGTTTATTTTTATGCGATATAATCTTGTTTGTGAACATCAGGGTTTTCTTTTATGATATAGAATTTACCTTTTGTTGTAATTGCAAGGACTACGGTAAGAATCGCTGCAAGTATTGCTGCAAAGAATGCGGCAGTACTTTGCAGGAACGTACCCATATAGCCTAATGCAGCAATTGTTCCTAAACCACTGGCTATCAATAATGATGCAACACCAACAGGGTTCCACTTATGCAGGTTTTCCTGTTTGGCTTCATAATAGCCTGGGCCAATCTTAAGAATTCGCTTGACGATGACCGCATCTGTTACTAGAATAGCAGCCCATGTCATCAAAAAGACCCCTTGGAATGTCATTGCCATTTCCAGATGATTCACGATGCCACCAAGCATTAAGACAATCGCAGAGATACCTGTAATAACTACCCAGAAACGTCTGCCCGGTGTAAATTTAAAGATGTTTTCAAAAAAGGAAGACAGGGAAAGAGAACCACTGTAGATGTTGGTAATATTGATTCTTACCTGTGTGATCATTGTAAATAAAACACCCCAGATACCTAGCAGTAGTACGATGTATACACCAGGATTCGGTTCTCCCAGGCGAACACCAAACCAGATACCAAGACCTCCCATCACACCAAAACAGAAGATTTGCGGAATAAAGCCAATGGCAAAGATGCCAAATTTCGTATCTTTCGGTTTAAGAAAACGGGCATAATCAGAAGCGAGCAACGGTGTCAGTCCCATGATCCCGTGCTGCATCCCGATACAAAGCAATAGCGCTGTACCACCTACTTGAACCCCTTCTGGCATATAGGTCCAGAAGCTACCTTCATAGAGGGAAGGTGTCATTGAGGCCATTACGATTGCTGCAATTAAAAAAACGCCGAACAAAGGCAGCGACCATTTTTGCAGTTTATCCAATTGCTTGATCCCAAACCAGTTTAACGGAATGACGAGTGATCCAAAGAAAATAATTAACGCCCATTGTGGGATAACTGGGAAGAATTCGTGGACGGCAGTGACTAATATCATGCCTTCCAGCGCACAATACATAATAAAATTCGTGGCATAGATAAATGAGGTTAGAGACGCTCCAATATAGCCAAATCCGCCACCACGGGATAGTAAGTTTACGTTCATCCCCGATTTTGCAGATAGATATGCAATAAATGTTCCCAATATGCCGGCAACAACAATTGCGTATATAGCTGATATAATTGCGTTAATTGCACCAAACTGTAGTGCCATTACACTACCCATTTGGAAGTAGAAAATTGCCGTTGCAATTCCGAACGTAATATTGGTAATACTTAGCCATCCCATATTTCTCTTGTCACGCGGCACCCTGTCGAGTGAATAGTCATCCCCTGACGCTTCATTGTTTGTGTGACCTGTAGTCTGATTAGATGCCATGAATATCAACTCCTTATCTTGTATAGTTTTTCACATGAAAGCGCAACTTTTTTAATATATCAATAAGAGCAAAAATATACAAATGCCGATATGGCGCTTTTTTTGGCGAATAAACTAAATAAATGGCTATATCTACTCAATACTGCGTCCATCTTAATAATGATACATAATACTGACAATTCTCGTTATTTAGGCAAAGATTTTTATGAAGATTGTTGTTGCTTAAACCGCAGCCTGATACACTTCGCGGACCTCGAGGGGGGGGCGACACGTACCTGCTATGTTCTTTAATTCACTCTGCGGGATCCTCAACTGTTGCTTTTCCAACGGTCCTCCGCTCCAATCAACCATCATAAAAGTGCATAACTATTAAGTGACTTAAATCAAGCAATGAATAAATACTATAAGTTGCAAAGCATCTTACCAGCGGAGGAAATACACGAAGACTCCAGCGGGAAAGTGAAGACGATGAGACCCCGCAGTGAGCGTTTTTTGCGAGCGAGGAGGCTCAGCGCGAGCCCTAAGGTGCGCGAAGTGTATTTCCGTAGCGGTATGTAACGGCGCACATTATATCTTTTGTGTCAAAAAACAACGAATCCTTTCGGTGGGGCAAGTAACCGCAGTCCCAAATCTTTTCGGTGGGAAGCGTAATCGCAGTCCCAAGTTTTTTAGAAAACAGCTTTCTGGTTAAATTAGCTGTTTTCATACAATGGTGGCGGCATGCTATACGCCTCCATGTTGGTTTCTTAAAAGTCCGGTAGAGATACCATTCAAAACCAGAATCAAAAAGCTCCAGTGCTTTCTGAGCAGCTGGAGCTTTGTTTTTTCACTATTAAAGTGCTTCTTTGATAACCCGCTTATAATAGAGTACAGAGAGTATCCCGAAAATGGAATACAATGCGGTGTACACGAGCATCACAAGAATCATCGGTGTCCATAGTTCTGTCCCGAACAGGAACCACCCGGATTTTACAGCAAAGTAACTATGAGATAATCCAATTATTAAGGGGATCCCGAAGTTGAATAACTGCTTGGCTTGAATACCACGTAACAGGTCACCACGTGTGAAACCAAGCTTTCTTAAAATCGTATAATTTGACCGCTCATTCTCACTTTCGTCCATTTGTTTGAAGTAAAGAATACAACCGGATGTAATGAGGAAAGCAAGGCCTAGGAATCCAACAATAAACATGTACAGACCCATATTCATCTTTTGGGAGTTGCTTGCTTCAAGCCGTGAACTATTGCCATATTCAAAATCAAATCCCTGAAAAATCTCATTCGCTTCTTTCATATCTGTATGTTTATCCATATCAATCCCGATATACACCGTGGATTCTCTCTGGATAGATGGATCTATATCCTGTCTTAGTTTTTCGTAGGTTGATTCGTCTACAATAGCGACCGGAAGACCATATGTGAAATAGCTATGGAGAATGGAAGCATCATCCAATCCCAAATAATTTTGTTCGATGGTTTCATTATTTCCTTTTAATTCAATTTGGCCGTCTTCTTTAAAGGACATCATCTGTTGCATTGCCTGGTTGTAGCCGGCGAAAAGGATGTCGTTAGAGGCTACGTCAAAACCTTCCACATCTTCATCACTCACAACAGCAAGATCCATGATACTAGGATCGAATTGTACATTTTCCATTTTCTTCTCCAGTATTTGTGATACGTCTGCTTCCACCTGGATCACATCAATACGGGTTTCATTGTATGGGATTTGATTGTCCGCTAGAGCATTTGTAAATGCTTCAGCATCATCTGTGTTAATCATTGAAAAGTGATTGGGCACAGATTGTTCAGCGGTTTTTTCTGTCGAGTAATAGGTGATATAGCTTAAAGATAACAATCCAATTGCAAGTGCCGATACGGTTGTAATTATGGTTAGTAACATCGCATTGGACTTCATTCGAAACATAAGGGATGAGAGTGACAGCACATCGTTAAGATTCAAATAGCCATCTTTCTTTTTGCGGATTAAATGAAAGATGAAGCTGACTGATCCCTTATAGAATAGATAGGTTCCAATGATGACAGAGCCTAATATCCCAAGCATCGCGAGGTATAATTTTATCATTCCGGTAAAGTCACCACTGAATAATTTGGTGGAAACAAAATAGCCTAAAGCAATTAGCCCAATGCCAAAAATGCCAATAATCATCTCAAACAGGGACATTTTCTTCACTTTTATTTCTGTTGTAGAAACGGCTTTGAATAAGGATAATATACTCTGTTTTTTTATAAATATAAAATTCATTATCATAATGAAAAGATAAATGACTGCAAAAACAATCAGGGTCTGAATCAGCGCTTCGGATGAAAAACGTAAAGCGGCGATGGCTTCTACACCCGTGATTCTAAATAGTACCATAATGGTCAATCTTGACACGGAAAATCCGAGAAAGATCCCGATGATGAGGGACCCGAAATACAGGATGGCGTTTTCCGCAGCGATAATTTGAAAAATCTTTCCCTTAGTCATCCCGATTAATTGAAATAAGCCAATTTCCTTACTGCGGCGTTTAATAAAGATGTTATTTGCATAGAAAAGAAACACGGCAACAATGGCAACAAGTAAAACAGACCCTGTTCGAATGGCTGCAGCTCCTTTGATAGACCCTTTCGCTTCGTCCATGGATGGATCATACTGCAGGGTAACAAAGGCAAAATAAAGGGCGACACTAAAGATCAGGGCAAACACATACAGGTAATAATTCCGGATATTCTTCTTCAGGCTGCGGTAAATAAGATGATTAATGCTCATCCTGTACCCCTCCCAGTACACCTTGTGTTTTGATGATGTCTTTGAAGAAGGTTTGTCGGGATTCTTCCCCCTTATTCAGCTGTGAATACATCTGCCCATCCTTGATAAAGATGACCCGTGAGGAATAGCTTGCCGCAGCGGGGTCATGTGTAACCATCACAATGGTTGCCTGCCGTTTCTGATTTAAGTCCCGAAGCTTGTTTAATAAATCAGAAGCGGATTTAGAATCCAGTGCACCGGTCGGCTCATCAGCAAAAATAATACTAGGGTCATGAATAAATGCCCGTGCTGCAGATGTGCGCTGTTTTTGCCCGCCGGATATTTCATTCGGATACTTATCCTTTATATCGTTAATACCAAGTTCTGTGGCAATGGACTGAAAGGTGCGGTCTGCCTCTTTTTTGGATACTTTCTTAATGGATAATGGTAAAAGAATATTTTCTTTAACCGTCAATGTATCCAAAAGATTATATTCCTGAAAAATAAAGCCTAAATGATGCTTTCTGAATTCGGCTAACTTTTTCTCTTTCATCCCGGTAAATTCTTTTCCCTCAATGCTGATGGTTCCTTGACTGACTTTATCAATGGAAGAGAGGACGTTAAGCAAGGTGGTTTTTCCGGAGCCGGATGCCCCCATGATGCTTAAGAACTCCCCTTTTTGTACGTTAACGTCAATACCCTTTAATACTTCCTGTTTATTAAATTTATTTCCATAGCTTTTATGGATCTTATTTGCTTCCAGTATCATGTTTCATAATCACTCCTTTTTCCTGATAGTTTTATCATATAAGATGCCACGTCTCATTTCCTTCGATTCATCGAACAAATAAGAGAAGCATGTGACGTTTTTGTCACATGCTTGTGAGATGCACAAAGTCATTCTTTTTTGGAAAGGTAAGGATGAACGTAGTGCCTTCCCCTAATTTCGAGTCTACTTCGATATCAATCATTAAGGGCCGCGCTACTTTTCTTGTTAAGTAAAGTCCCATTCCGGTTGCTGCGTTGTCCTGGTGTTTGGTCGTGGAGGTAAAACCCTTCTCAAAGATACGTGAGATGTCTTTTGGGTCAATGCCACGGCCGGAATCGGTGATTTGAAGCTTAGTCTGAGCATCCGCTACATAGCTTTTAATGATGATATCCGATGATTCACTGTATTTCACGGCATTTGTCAGTAGCTGCCTGGTCATAAAGGCAAGCCATTTGGCGTCTGTTTGTACTTCTGTAACCTCAAGTGACACATCAAAGCCAATCCCTTTTTGCATGCACCATGAACGGAGTGCTTTAATTTCGGTATAGATCAGGTCTTCCAATGCCGCTTTTTCGATATATAGATCATTTTTTATAAAAGGAATGCGCTTATGGTGCAGCTGCTGATCGAGCAATAGGTGAACACGAAGCCATTCATACATGAGCTGCGATTTTAATGTACGGTCATCAACCCGCTCAATCATCAATTTTATTGTTGTGATCGGTGTTTTCACTTCATGGATCCAGGACGTCAGGTCATCCTGTTCCTCTTCGATATTTTGCAGATGTTCGGCCGCTTCTTTTCTGTATTGTTCTGTTTGAGTTGTAACACTTTCCTCGATGATCTTTTCAAAAGGGCTCTCTGCTTCGGATATACTTGTCAGATCAGAGGTTTTATCCCATGCATCCATACTTTTATAGAATCTCGTTTCTTTGTTGTAACGGATAATGAAAAAGATAATAAAAACAAGGCTATTTAAAAAGACGATATAGGCAATAGGCGCTAATGGGATGGAGGCGTCGATAGAGGAGACAAGGATGATGACAAGCTGTGTGAACAAAAAGAGCAGGATCCAGCTTTTTCTTTCC
This sequence comes from Virgibacillus ainsalahensis, assembly GCF_055380755.1. Lineage (NCBI taxonomy): Bacteria > Bacillati > Bacillota > Bacilli > Caryophanales > Bacillaceae > Virgibacillus > Virgibacillus ainsalahensis. The sequence continues at coordinate 3,646,049 of NZ_AP043943.1, forward strand.
ATAATATAGGCTTTGATCATGTTTGTTCCTCTTCCAGTGCGATATACCCTTGCCCGACTTTTGTTTTAATATGGTGTCCGAGGCCGATTTCTTCCAGGCGTTTACGCAGGCGATTAACATTGACGGTTAGCGTATTATCGCTGACAAAACGTTCATCATCCCATAATCTCTCCATTAATTCGGTCCGGCTGACGATTTTGTTTTTCTGTTCGATTAACACGTTTAATATATACATTTCATTTTTGGTGAGTTCAATGGAGCCTGTATCATTGGCCACCGTGTTTTTCTGGTAATCAATGGTGGCACCGGACCATGTTTTTAATTCAATGTTATCGATATTATAATTATAGACACGGCGCAGGGTGGCTTGTATCTTCGCAATGAGCACATCAAAATGAAATGGCTTCTGTATAAAGTCATCTGCACCAAGCTGCATGGACATGACCATATCTGTCGGGTGATCCCGGGAGGATAGGAAGATAATCGGCACATTCGAATGGGACCGGATCAACCTGCACCAGTGGAAGCCGTCAAATTTAGGAAGCTGGATATCAATGATTACCAAATCCGGCTTCACTTCAGTAAATTCCTGAATGACTTTACCGAAATCATTGATTCCGTATATCTCATACGACCATTGGGCCAGCCTTTCCCTGATTTCATTAAAAAGGCTTGCATCGTCTTCGATTAACATAATTTTAAACATGGTAGTCACCACACTTTCATTCTACGTCCATTGTACCTTAAAAACCTTTTCGTCCGCTAGATATATTCCGCAATCGTTTAGAGTGAGGGGAGTTAGCTCGTTTTCATCCCGATTAGGAGCTCTAAATCGACCGTTATTTCACCTGGGCTGTCTTTCAAGAAGGATTGGAGTTTTTCTTCCGGGATATTCCATGTTAATGGGGTCATCCGCACCAGAGATTTAATTGATGAGTGATCCAGCTGTTTGGTATAGGTCAGTCTTTTATGATCGACGACGTCAAAATTCTCCTCGAACCGGTTAACGATGTCCTCATTTGAGTATGTCTGTTTTTCACTTTTTTCAAAAAAGGCTTCTCTCAATTCTTTTAAATAGCCGCTTTGCGGGACTACTTTCATAACGAAACCCTCATCCTTTAGCAGTCGATGAAATTCATCGTAATTGGAGGGCGAAAGGATGTTGAGTATGACGTTAAACTGCTGATCCTTAAAAGGTGTATTTGCAAGGTCGGCAACAGCCCAGATCCGCTCGGCATAATTTTTGGCAGCGACAAAGACGCCCTCTTTGGCAATATCAATCCCTGCACCGGTTGCTGTCTGATTAAATTGTGCCTTTAATGTATTACAGACATTGGACAGGTGTGATCCTTCGCCGCATCCTGTATCAATTAGTGATATATTTTCCTCCCCGGCAGAACGGTGATGGATAATCTCAGCAATTGACTGGCTAAGTTCCTCAAAAAGCCCAACCTCTGCTATTACCTTCCTTCTCTCCTCGAAAAGCTCTTTGCTGTATTTTGATTTCATGGACTGTGTCATTAAATTGAGGTAGCCCTGTTTGGTGAAATCAAAGCTATGATGATTGGCACATTGTAAGCTTTTTAAATTTCCGACATGCATTGACGAGCCACAGACAGGGCATTTAAACATGGATTCAAATTTGCTTACATAGATGGCACTATTCATCTTTTTGGTCATTTTTGGCAAAAGAACACCTCCTGCATCTTTGTTTATCTTATTTAAATTATGTAGTTTCATTGTTGCTTTCATTCAATTTTCTAATGCTTTACTGGCTCTTCACCAAAATCTATGGTTGATAAACTAGGTGTAATTATGAATTATAGTGATCGCTACGGAAAAACACTACGATTTCCGCGGGCTTGAGCTCAGCCTCCTCGGAAAAAAGGAGTTCACTTTTTTCCTGCGGGGTCTTCCCACTGCGCTTTCTAAGCAGGAGTTATCATGAACGAAACTAGCCCCTGATTCGTAATGTCGTAGGTTAATTCGGGTATAGTGCAGTAAAGTACAAATCCCAAATCAGAGCTATAATACGAAAGGAGCTAGTATGATGAATTATAACACAAAGTATGTAGGTTTAGATGTATCAAAGGAAAAAATTGCTGTGGCTGACGAACATGATCATCTTCTAATGAATAAAAAACTAATTTACCTTCTTTACGGTATCTGGCTAATCCCATGTTTCGCAATAAACGTAGATGGTGAGATGATGTTGCTGTAGTAGATCCTGTAATGTTGGCTATATCGCAAACACATAGTTCCTTTTAGTGTATACTGCATTTTTTATCCAAGTCAATCAAATATTCAAATAATTATTTGAGTGAATAGATGATTTTAGCTTTGGTGTTTGAGCAAAATACCTGATGAAATGTTATAATGAGTAACAATTCATTGGCAAACGTATAACCACTTAAAAAGAAAGGAAGAATACATATGGGAAAAAAATACATTGGATATGCCGGTACCTATACACGACAAAGCAGTGAGGGTATTTACCGTTTTGAATTGGATGCAGAAGCAGGAACACTAAGTAATGTCCGTGTTGCTGCGAAAGTCGGCAGTCCAACATATCTTGCTATTAGTGAGAATGGACGTTACCTTTATTCTGTTGCTCAGGAGGATGAACTGGGTGGTGTGGCAGCATATGAAATTCAGGGAGCACAAGGTGAATTGCGATCGATTAACAGTGAACTGAAGGAAGGGAAGCCGCCATGCCATGTGACCACTTTTAATAAGGAGCTTGTAACTGCAAACTACCATGAAGGTACATCTGAATTATCCCGGATTAATGAACAAGGGGCTGTAGGAGCTCCGTCATCCGTTATGCAACATGAAGGGGACGGTCCGCATAATCGCCAGGAAAAGCCGCATGTTCACTATGCTGGTCATACTCCTGATGGAAAATATGTTGTAACCGCAGACCTCGGGACAGACGAACTTACTACCTATCAGGTTGAAGGAGATGCACTTGTCAACGTGCATACATTCCGTACAAAAGCAGGAAGCGGTCCGCGTCATATTACCTTTCATCCGAATGGAAAAACTGCTTACCTGATGACAGAGCTCAGTTCTGAGGTAATTGTACTTGATTACAATGCCGAACAAGGAAGATTTACAGAAAAACAGACCATCCGTGCAATCCCGGAAAATTTTAAAGAAACCAATGATGCAAGCGCGATTCACATTTCCTCTGATGGCAGGTTTGTCTATACAGGAAACCGCGGGCATAACAGCATTACTGTTTTCCAGGTGGATGAGCAAAGTGATACATTGACTTTAATTGATCACACGCCAACAGGTGGGAATTGGCCACGTGACTTTGTACTGGATCCAAGTGAATCGTTTATCATCGCATCCAATCAGCACACAGGAAATTTGGTGTTATTCTCCCGTGATAAAGATTCAGGCAGACTTACCCAGCTGGAATCAGAGGTGGAAGTTCCGGAAGTCGTCTGCGTGAAATTTCTTGAAGGCTGAGTGAACGCGTGATCTTGAAACCGAAGTGAATAAGCATATCAAAAGCGGTTTCCCATCACTCAGGTAAACCGCTTTATTCTTTTCTATTTTTCTAAAGTAATTTATAATGAAAAGCAATATGAGTTAATGATACATCCTAAGGAGGAACTCGCTCGTGATCATTGCGATCATTCTATTATTATTTGTTTCACTCTTCTTTTCAGGAAGTGAAACAGCATTAACGGCCACGAATAAAATGAGGCTACAGACAAAAGCGAATAACAATGACAAAAAATCAGAAAAATTGCTGGATTTGGTATCCAAGCCTGGAGACTTTATTACAGCTATCCTAATTGGAAACAACATCGCAAACATATTGCTACCGACACTAGTAACAATGATTGCACTGGAGTATGGATTTAATGTTGGACTGGCATCTGCTATTTTAACGGTCACCATCATTATTTTTTCTGAAGTCATTCCAAAATCAATAGCAGCAACTTTTCCGGACCGTATTGCTTATTTTGTTTATCCGGTCATCCGCTTTGTTGTCATTATTTTAAAACCCATAACAATTATGCTGAATTGGCTGACAGATTTTATTGTAAAAATGCTTTCCAAAGAAGAGGCGGATAATACATCCATCTCCAAGGAAGACTTTCGAGCGATGGTGGACATAGCCGGGTCTGAGGGCACATTCGAACAGGAAGAATCATTCCGTATTAAAGGTGTGCTCGACTTTTACAATTTAAATGTAAAAGATGTGCTGAAAACACCAAGGGTTGAAATGATTGCCCTGCCACATACAGCGACCTATGAAGAGGCAAGGGATGTTGCTATTCAAAATCCATATACGAGATATCCTGTGTATCAGGGAGATTTGGATAATATTGTGGGTGTTTTTCATTCCAAATACTTATTGACCTGGTCAACGGAGCCGAATAGAGCCCTGGATACGTTCAGTGATATGTCTCCATTGATTGTGTATGAATTTCATTCCATTGAATGGGTTTTCCGAAAAATGACGATAGAGAAAAGGCATATGGCCATTGTCCTGGACGAGTATGGCGGAACAGAGGGGATTCTTACACATGAGGATGTCATTGAATCGATGATTGGTTTAGAAATAGAAGATGAGATGGATCAGGAAGATGATATGCTGATTGAGAAGTTTACAGATACGGAGATCATTTGTGATGGTAAAATTACCCTGCATCGCCTGAACTCTATTTTCCATACGGATATACCGGAGGAGGAAGATGTGCTCGCAGGGTATCTGCTGAAGGAATTTAATCATTTTCCTGAAGAAGGCGAAACATTGGAGCGGTTCAATCTGACCTTTAACATAACAGAAATTGAAGGAAGAAGTATTTCACAGGTACAGATTATTAAAAAGTCCTTGGAAGAGGAAGAATAAAGTGTTAAACAGGCATTTAGTAGAGATGAATTCTCTCTGAATGCCTGTTTTCTTATTCGTGTACAATGCTAATTTGGTGTACTTCTCCAATGGTGGAAAAGCTGTTAAGGAATTTGCAACATTTATCAATTTGTATATGAGAAAAGGTTAAAGGCTTTTTCTATTTTCATGTAACAGCATGTCCGCTCGAAGGGGCATTTCCTCTATGAATCAACAAGCATGCATGGGACAAATTGAAACTTACCGTCATGATAAAAGTCCCTGCTGCATAACATGATATAAACCATGCCCAAATTGGAGGAGAAGTCATGAATATACTAAACAAAGTGAAAAACTACAGGGAAGAAGAAAAACAGTTGAAGTGGGAAGGAACATTTGCGGATTACCTGGAAATTGTAAAAGAGAGACCCGAGGTTGCCCAGACTGCCCATTCGCGTGTATATAATATGATTAAGAACTCTGGTCTAACAGAAAAAGACGGAAAGAAGATGTATCATTTCTTTGGTGAAGAAATCTTTGGGCTGGAAGATGCTATTGAAAAACTGGTAGAAGAGTATTTTCACCCTGCAGCAAAGCGTCTGGATGTAAGAAAACGTATTTTATTACTGATGGGACCTGTCAGTGGCGGTAAATCAACGATTGTTACAATGCTGAAGCGCGGGCTTGAGCAATATTCAAGAACAGATGAGGGAGCAGTATATGCGATTAAGGATTGTCCAATGCATGAAGATCCGCTTCATCTGATTCCGCAGCACCTGCGTGGGGAGTTTTATGATGAATATGGCATCCGGGTGGAGGGTAATCTGTCCCCACTCAATACAATGCGTCTTGAAAAGGACTATGGCGGGCGTATTGAAGATGTCAAAGTGGAACGTATTTTCCTTTCTGAAGACAAGCGGACTGGAATAGGAACATTTTCTCCGTCTGATCCAAAGTCACAGGATATTGCAGATTTAACGGGGAGTATTGACTTTTCGACAATTGCTGAATATGGTTCGGAATCCGACCCGCGTGCCTATCGTTTTGACGGGGAACTAAATAAAGCAAACCGTGGGATGATGGAGTTCCAGGAAATACTGAAAAGTGATGAGAAATTCCTGTGGCATCTGCTTTCACTAACACAAGAAGGTAATTTCAAGGCGGGAAGATTTGCGCTCATAAGTGCCGATGAACTTATCGTCGCTCACACGAACGAGGCGGAGTACCGTTCATTTATTTCCAATAAAAAGAATGAAGCACTCCATTCCAGGATTATCGTGATGCCGATTCCTTATAATCTTAAGGTCACACAGGAAGAGCGTATTTATGGAAAAATGATCAGGGAAAGTGATATGGCCCATGTGCATATTGCCCCACACGCTTTAAGAGTTGCTGCTATTTTTTCTATTTTGACAAGGCTTGAGGATTCTAAAAAGAATGGCATGGATCTTGTGAAGAAAATGCGCCTTTATGATGGGGAAAGTGTAGAAGGATTCAACCAGCTGGATGTAGATGAACTAAGGAATGAGTACCCTGCTGAAGGGATGGATGGAATTGACCCGCGTTATGTAATCAACCGGATCTCTTCCACAATTATTCGCAAGGATGTACCAGCGATTAATGCCCTTGATGTATTGCGTTCATTAAAGGAGGGGCTTGATCAGCATGCTTCCATTTCGGATGAAGACCGGGAGCGTTATATGAACTATATTTCTGTTGCCAGACGGGAATATGATGATATAGCGAAGAAAGAAGTACAGAAAGCATTTGTATACTCGTACGAGGAATCTGCGAAGACATTAATGGATAATTATCTTGATAATGTGGAGGCATTTTGCAACCGCAATAAGTTGAGGGACCCGCTGACTGGTGAGGAAATGAATCCGGACGAAAAATTGATGCGTTCTATTGAAGAACAAATTGGAATTTCGGAAAATGCCAAGAAGGCTTTCAGAGAGGAAATTCTTATCCGTATCTCTGCATTTGCCAGGAAAGGTAAACGTTTTGACTATAATTCCCATGAACGTTTACGTGAGGCGATCCAGAAGAAACTGTTTGCAGACCTGAAGGATGTCGTCAAAATTACAACAACATCGAAGACGCCGGATGAGGCACAGCTCAAGAAGATTAATAATGTGATAGCCAGATTAATAGATGAACATGGCTATAACTCTATTTCAGCCAATGAACTCTTGCGCTATGTCGGTAGTCTGCTGAATCGATAGACGAAGGATTATGGCAACAAGACGGATAAATATATGTGTCTTGTTGCCTTTTTGTTATATTCATTTTTTGGTACTCCAATTGATATAAATACGACGTAAAATCAATGGTGGTTGATGTCTTTAACCGCTACGGAAATATACTACGCTTTCCGCGGGCGGCTGGTGAGCCTCCTCGTGCTCGTCGTGTTGCAAGAGTATTCAGAGATGCGACACTCCTCGCAGAAAAGATTGCTATCGCACTTCGGGGTCTCACCGATGCCTTTTCTCCCGCTGGAGTCTCCGTATATTTCCTTCGCTGCCATGTGCATTGCAACTTTATATACCATTCAAAGACATAATAGCAATTAACTCTTATGATGTTGATTGGAGCGGAGGGCAGTCGACTCCTGCGGGAAAAGCAACAGCTGAAGACCCCACAGGAAGTGGTTTTCTTCCGAGGAGGCTGAAGCGTTGCCCGCGGAAAGCGACTGCCTGGAGCGAAAATCAACACGCTCTTATGTCGGACTATATAAATTTTGTGCTAAAAGCAATAAATCTTTTCGGTGGGGTGAGTAATCGCAGGCCCAAACTATTAGAGAATAAGATTCCGTAAAGATTGTTGTTATTTAGACTGCTGTGATAGAGGTTCATTGGTTGATTTTTCTAAATAATTGGAAATATATTGTCCCCCGTTGCATAGGATAAAAAAAGTAATCAAGTTGTTAGTAGAGAAAAAAGGTTTTTAAAATAATATTCGGGAGGGGAAGATATGAGCGAAGAAAAAGAAAGTTTTGTCGTCTCCGAGGAAAATTGGTCCCTCCATCGCAAAGGCTATCAGGATCAGCAACGCCATATGGATAAAGTAAAAGATGCCATTAAAAATAATCTGCCTGATATTGTAAGTGAAGAAAATATTATCATGTCCAATGGCCGCGATGTTGTTAAAATTCCGATTCGATCACTGGATGAGTATAAAATACGCTACAACTATAATAAATCAAAACATGTCGGCCAAGGGGATGGCGAAAGTGAAATTGGTGATGTTGTCGCCCGTGACCCGAGTGAGGCAGGTCAAGGTAAACAAGGTGCTGGAAATGGAAAGAAGGCAGGCGATAAAGCAGGTGAGGACTACTATGAAGCGGATGTATCGATGGAAGAGGTTGAGAAAGTCCTCTTTAAAGAGCTGGAGCTGCCAAATCTGAAGCAGAAAGAACAAGCGGAAATCACTACAGAGAAGGTTGAATTTAATGATGTCCGCAAAAAAGGCCTAATGGGAAATATTGATAAAAAGCGGACGATTTTAACGGCTATCAAAAGAAACGCCACGGAAGGAAAGCCTGGGATTACACCGATTTATAATGATGACCTGCGTTTCAAGACATGGAATGATGTCATCAAACCGGAATCAAAAGCAGTTGTGCTTGCAATGATGGATACGAGTGCCTCAATGGGGCAATTTGAGAAGTATATGGCCAGAAGTTTCTTTTTCTGGATGACCAAGTTCCTGCGTTCCAAATATGAAACAGTTGAAATTGCATTTATTGCGCATCATACGGAGGCCAAGGTTGTGACAGAAGAGGCATTTTTCTCAAAGGGAGAAAGTGGTGGGACGATTTGTTCTTCCGCTTATTTAAAGGCATTGGAACTGATTGAAAACCAATTCAGTCCGCACCGTTATAATATTTATCCTTTTCATTTCTCCGATGGGGAAAATATTACGTCAGATAATCCAAAATGTATGGAACTTGTCCAGGAGATCATGGATGTATCCAGTATGTTTGGCTATGGTGAGGTAAATGGCTATAGTCGGCCATCCACGTTAATGAACGCATATAAAGACATTGAGGATGAGAAGTTCCGACACTATATCCTGAAAGAGAAAAGTGATGTCTATCATGCCATGAAAAGTTTCTTCAAAAAACAGGAGCAGCCTGTCTGATTCGATGAAATTCGGGTGGTGACAGGAAATCACCGCCCGAGTTCTATTTTGTATACGGCTCTTTCCGTACTGATCAGGAACTGGGAGCCGTCAAATTCGTACAGTGATGTGTCTCCAAGTGGAATTTCGTATATTGCTGATGGTAGCGGCTCATAGGTATTGGCTGTTGTTTCAATATCTCCATTTCCATTTAATTGTAATGTGTGCCTTGGCACATAATCATCAATGCTTCTTGTATTTGTGGAATAGGATAAGCCTTCAAGCTCCATCAATGTTTCATCAATGTCATCCATTTCGTGTTTTGTGATTTTAATAGGGTGGCCATTCCATTGGTTTAGTAATGTGTTAAATTCCTCAATCGATAAAAAACGTTGTTCCATCATAATCCCTCCCTGTTTAAGTTTTCCATCATCTTTGAATTCATACGGGAATAATGCTGGTAATTTGAGGAGTTTCACACAGCAGGTGTATTCATGATTTCATTCTTGACTCATAAACTATATAAAGCAGAATTTGGGGGGAGATCCTACTTGACGGAAACAAAAGAACTTACTAATGCAATTAGTGAAATAACAGAAATTGCATCCGGATTTGGACTTGATTTCTATCAGATGCGCTATGAGGTTTGTCCTGCAGATATTATTTATACATTCGGCGCATATGGCATGCCAACAAGATTCACGCACTGGAGCTTCGGGAAACAGTTTCACCGGATGAAGCTGCAATATGATCTGGGATTGAGCCAGATTTACGAACTTGTTATTAATTCAGATCCGTGCTACGCCTTTTTACTGAATACAAATAGTCTCATCCAGAATAAGCTGATTATTGCCCATGTACTTGCCCATTGTGATTTTTTCAAAAATAATATCCGGTTTTCCAATACAAGACGGGATATGGTGGAAAGTATGACAGCAACAGCTGAGCGTATTGCTAACTATGAAATGATTCACGGTAAGGAAGAGGTGGAGAGCTTTCTGGATGCGGTTCTTTCTATTCAGGAGCATATTGACCCATCGATTGTAAGGCCAAAACTGCCAGCATATGAGGAAGAAGAGGAAGAGGATAATAGTCCGGCATCATCACCGTATGATGATTTATGGGATCTTGATGAAAAACCTCCGGAGAGACCAAGAATCTTAAAGAGGAGGAAAAAATTCCCGCCAAGACAGGAGAAGGATATTCTTTTATTCATTGAGGAATACAGTCGGGAACTTGAAGATTGGCAGCGTGATATTTTAACAATGATGCGGGAGGAAATGCAGTATTTCTGGCCGCAGCTTGAAACAAAAATCATGAACGAGGGTTGGGCATCCTATTGGCATCAGCGAATCTTAAGAGAAATGAATTTGACGACGGATGAAACCGTTGAGTTTGCGACATTAAACGCCAGTGTGGTACAGCCGTCGAAGCAGCAGATTAATCCATATTACCTTGGATTGAAAATCTATGAGGATATTGAGGAACGTTATAATAATCCTACCGAGGAAATGCGGCGTCTTGGTGCAGAACCTGGGAAGGGCAGAGAGAAAATGTTTGAAGTACGGGAGATCGAGTCTGACATTTCCTTTATCCGTAACTATTTAACAAAAGACCTTGTGAAACAGGAGGATATGTATCTTTTTGAAAAACAAGGCAGGGATTACCGGATTACCGATAAGGACTATGAAAATGTCAGGGACCAGTTGGTTTCCATGCGTGTCAATGGTGGGTTTCCGTATATTGTTGTGCAAAATGGTGACTATCTGCGCAATGGTGAATTGTATTTGGTGCATAGCTATGAAGGGACGGAACTGGATCTTCGTTATTTGGAAAATGTCCTCCCATATATTTATCAGCTTTGGGGCAGGAATGTGCATATGGAAACGTATGTGGAAGAAAAGCAGGTTGTTTATTCATATGACGGAAAAAAAGTGAATCGTAGACAGCTGTGATGCTGTTTTGATAGAACGATAAGCGTAAGCAGAGAGCCTTTACAGGGGGTCTCTGCTTTATTTTTGTGCAGTTAAGAAACCAGCATGGCTCGCCTTGCCCGAGATCAATAATGAAAATAGCTAATTTATTTAGGAGGGTGTCTCCTATACGCTTGGGGCTGCGATTACTCGCCTCATCAAAAAGATCTGGGACTGCGATTACTCGTCCCATCAAAAAGATCTGTTGCTTTTGACACAAAAGATATAAAAAACGAAGTAACTTGAAATTATGGTTGGTGCTTTTTAACCGCTACGGAAATACACTATGCGCACCTTAGGGCGGCTGGTGAGCCTCCTCGTGCTGTCGCACTGCGGGGTCTCACCGATGCCTTTCTCCCGCTGGAGTCTCCGTGTATTTCCTTCGCTGGTTAGATGCTCCCGCAACTTCATAAAATACTTATATTGGCTTAATTATATAACAAACATAGTCATGCACTCTTAAGATGGTTGATTGGAGCGGAGGAGCGTTGACTCCTGCGGGAAAAGCAACAGCTGAAGATCCCGCAGGAAGTGGTTTTGCTTCCGAGGAAGCTGAAGCGTTGCCCTAAGGTGCGCAACGGTCCGCAGCGGAAATCAACCCAGCAGTTACGTCGTCTTTTATATCAATTGCGACGTTAAAGAGCAACAAAATTTACGAAAAGGGCCAACCCGAAAAAAGTATAATTTTGATTCATGGTGTGGTGGTAAAATTTCCCCGTTCTAATAACAATTATTTTCATACAAAATTATAAAAACTTTCTTACTGCGTTGTACGGGCTTTGGTCTTCCGTTCAAAGGATTGGGCGTTTAGCCAAGTTTTCTAAGACCTCACAATTATATTACAATTGTGTAAAACATTAAAAATATTATAGACTTTTCTCTCTGGCGTGGTAAAATTTATGATAAGTATATACACGAGAGGGATTTTTTGATGAAGTTATGGATGAGAAAAGCAGCCGTTGCTCTTATAACCATCATGACATTGGGTTTATATACACCAACCGCCTTTCTGCCAACAGAAGCAGAGGAAAGCAATGAACCTGAGAATACAAATGAAGGTGTCTCTAATACTGTCGAAGCAGTTGAAACGGATGCCAGTATTGCTGTTGAATTAGAGAATGATGAAGCTGATGCAATAAGCACGATCACTGAAAAAGCCAAAAAACAAACCCTTTTAAAACTAGGACCGAAAATCGCAAATCAGGTGGAAGATGAATTTTCAGCAGTAATCCTGCCAAAAATGGAACAAGTTCTAAAAACCATTATGTCAGAAGCAGGTGAGGATGAAGTTGCCTTTTACGAGATATCAGAGGATCCCTCCCCAGGAGTGGGCGAAAGAATTTTTAATATATATGACTACCGGTCGGAAGAGAAAATTGCCAAATTCCACGTCCGCCGTGACAACCGGCCAATGGAGGGATATTGGTTTAACTTCCACTATCATTTAAGTGATGATAATTTTGCGGAGCATCACGAAATCGGTGAAATTTACTGGGATAAAAATATACCTCCGAAATGGATGGCATAGCGTTACTGTACAGTAGTAAATAGATGGGGCCGATTTTTAGGGGAAGCCCCATCAATCATTAAGCTTTTCTAAAAGGTCTCCAATCGCCTGTTCGTTAATCACGTGATCGGCAAAATGATCCAATTCCGTTTTCTCCCGGTTGACGATAACCAATCGCGCTCCGTTTTCCTTTGCGATGAGCGGAAATTGATTGGCTGGTGTCACACTTAATGAGGATCCAAGCACGATAAATAAATCGGCTTTTTGTGTTTCCTCGAGGGCCAGTTGAAAAGCATCCTCTGGTAAGGACTCACCAAATAAAATAATGGACGGCCGCAAAATGCCCCCACATTCACAGTAATACTCCTGATTAATATATTCCTCACTGTCGTAAACCTTCTCACATGTCTGGCAATGCAGCTTTTGCAATGTACCATGAAGCTCGGCAACATTTCTGCTTCCTGCCTGCTGATGAAAGCCATCCACATTTTGTGTGATGATGGACTGAACTTTCCCTTTCTTTTCCCATTCTGCCAAAATATAATGTCCCTTATGCGCCTGATATTCGTTTATACCAAGCACACGCTGGCGGTAAAATTCAATAAATGCATTTACGTTATTATTCAGTGCTTCTGTACTGGCAATTTTGCTTGGGTCTTCGTTCTGCCACAGACCCTGATTGGAGGAGCGGAAATCCGGCAGACCGCTTTCTGTTGACATGCCAGCACCTGTAAATACTACGGTATAGTTTGCGGTATCCAGGATTTTTCCCAACAATGATTTTTCACTATCCATCTGTTTATCTCCCCTCTGCATTTTTGTTTTCGTTTTTTTACAGTATTTCCACATTTATGCCAAATGTAATCCAAGCATTAAAGTTATAATAAAAGTATATAGGAATAAGTATTACTTCTCCCATGTCATGGTCATTATAATACAGGAATATGGAATTCACAAAAATGCCATATTATAAAATAAAAATGACGCAATGTCACTTTTGATTATTGACCGATGACACTGTGTCACTTATAATTAAAATATAGGTGAATGACATCGTGTCATTTTCATTTAAATTGGGGGGAGCAATTTGCCGAAAAGCACTTTTTTTAATCTCCCGAATGAAAAACGGCAAACCTTGATTCATGTATTGGAAATGGAATTTTCAAGAGCACCATTATTTGAAGCATCTATTTCCAATATTGTAAAAGCCGCCGACATCTCGCGTGGGAGTTTTTATCAGTATTTTGAAGATAAAGAGGATGCTTATTTCTTTTTGTTAGGGGAACAGGCAAAAAAGAGGAAAGCTGCTTTTATTTTCATGTTAAAAAAGTATGATGGTGGTATTTTTGATTCAATCACAGAATTGTACCGGTCCTTTCTGTATGATATGCCGGATGAAGAAGAACGTAATTTATTAAAAAACGCTTTTTTAAATGTCACACATAAAATAGAAGACGCATTCACCGCGATTTTTGATAATCGCCAAGAAAGCGATCAGTTGAAAGAAATTAAACAATTAATCAATAAAGATCATTTAAATATAACGGAAGACAAGGATTTATTTTATATTATGCAAATTATTATAGCAGTGGTATTTCGTAATTTTGTTGAAAAATTTGCCAAAGAGCTATCAGATGATGAGGCAATGGAGAATTTTACAATAGAAATGAACCTGCTGAAAAAAGGATTATACAAGCGAGGTGAACCAAAGGAGTAGTTACTACACATAGACAGATAACTTAAACCGCAGGAAAATATTAGAGAGATGGGGTATGATAAATGACAGTAAAAGTTTATGGAGCACCATGTTCATCGACAAGGAAGGCAAAGGAATGGTTAAAGAATAACAAGATTCCATTCGTGGAGAGAAATATTTTAAAAGATCCGTTAACTGTTCAGGAGCTGCATGACGTTCTTCGGTTGACAGTGGATGGTACAGAAGAAATTATGTCAACCAGGTCAAAAGTCTATAAAGAGCTTGATCTTGATATTGATTCCCTTCCCCTTCAGGAATTACTGGAGCTAATCCACGAACATCCCGGACTTTTACGCAGTCCGATTATTATGGACAAGAAGCGCCTTCAAGTTGGTTATCATGAGGAAGATATCCGTCAGTTTCTTCCCAGAAAAACCCGTGAATATCAGTGGCTGCAATGGAAAATGAACAATCTCAGATTTGCAGACGGGTTGAGCTGACCCAATAATGAATCCCCGCCGAAAGGGGTATGATAAACACAGAGGTAGTAAGTTGGAGGTTTTGGCATGCAATTGATAGCTGAACAGCCGTATATAAAAATTGTGCGGGAAGTAAGCAGTGTTGAACAAGTCGATATTGAATATCAACGAACACTGTATCTGTATGATGAAAAAGTAGTAACAAAGCACCGAGAGTTTCCGATTGAGGATGTATCGGACATGTCCTACCGGTTTATCGGTGGAGAAGGCGGACTTCTCTATCTGCACACTAGTAATGGTGTTTACTCCTACACGGTAAAATCCTCTCCGGATAAATTCGTAGAAGCCTTTAAATTATATGTCAAAAAGTGATTTCATTCACGTTTTGATTCCTCTCACATTAGACACCCTGAGTTGCTGACTTGGGGTGTTTTTGTTTGTTTTGGCAATTAAGTAAGTATAGGGCTTCCTTACTGAATAAGTTCGGGACAAGGCCTTTCGCTACAAGATCTGGGCGAAAACCCAAGTTTCCTAAGCTGGTGGTGCGGATGTGTTTGTGCGATGTTTGAGAGGATGAGGAGGACGCAACCCCGGTTGTGCGGTCGATGATTCAGAGGATAAAAGCGAAGCAGCCACCTGAGGGGGGCGATGTTTCGCAACAAAAGGGTGATGTTACCGGAGAAGCGGTTGATGATTCATGAGAAAAGGTTGAAGCAGCAGGTCGAGTGGTCGATGTTTCTAAACATAAAGGCGAAGCACCTGGAAATACGGCGATGATTTAGACGATAAAAGCGAAGCAGCCACTCGAGGGTGCGATGTTTCGCAACAAAAAGGCGATGCTGCCGGACATGCAGTCGATGTTTCACAATAAAAAGGCGATGCTGCCGGACATGCAGTCGATGTTTCACAACAAAAAGGCGATGCGCCCGGACTCGCAGTCGATGTTTCACAACAAAAAGGCGATGCGCCCGGACTCGCAGTCGATGTTTCGCAACAAAAAGGTGATGCTGCCGGATATGCAGTCGATGATTCACAACAAAAAGGTGATGCTGCCGGATATGCAGTCGATGATTCACAACAAAAAGGCGATGCTGCCGGACACGCAGTCGATGTTTCGCAACAAAAAGGCGATGCTGCCGGACATGCAGTCGATGTTTCACAACAAAAAGGCGATGCTGTCGGACACGCAGTCGATGATTCACAACAAAAAGGCGATGCGCCCGGACATGCAGTCGATGATTCATCCGAAAAAGGCGATATCCCATGTCGCCCGGTCGATGTCGACACCGCCTGGAATGAGAAAAAGGTCGATGCACGTATTCAAAAATGGATCAGGTACGTTCATACTTGAATCGTACCTGATCCTTTCCATGTCAGTCCGTTACTTTTTTACTTCTCTTTTGTTCCGATTTATCTACAATGGTTGTACCGGTAAGGTCACCGGTAATATTCAATGATGTAGCACCCATGCCGATAAGTGCGTCTACGGATGTTAGTAAGGCGGCTATTTCCAGAGGAAGGCCAACCTGTACAAATACAGTGGCAATCATAATAATGCCTGCCCCTGGAACCCCTGCTGTACCAATGGAGGCCAGTGTTCCGATCAATACGACCTGCAGCATCTCTGTAAAACTTAATGGATTTCCAATCATGTTAGCAGCAAATGCAGCTGATACGGCAATACGTATTGCTGCACCGTCCATATTTATTGTAGCACCCAGCGGCAGGCTGAAGCCGTAGAGACTTTTGGATAAACCGAGATTTCTGGCAGCATTCAATGATAGTGGTAATGTGCCTGAACTACTTTGGGTGACGAAAGCAGTTATCATTGGCGTCCGTGCCTGACTGAAAAATTTATTTGGCGAAATTTTAAATGTGAACAAGAAAAGAATGTAAAAACCGAGCTGTACAATCACTGCGATATAAAAAACCATCAGCATATGGCCAAGGGATA
Organism: Virgibacillus ainsalahensis; assembly: GCF_055380755.1. Taxonomy (NCBI): domain Bacteria; kingdom Bacillati; phylum Bacillota; class Bacilli; order Caryophanales; family Bacillaceae; genus Virgibacillus; species Virgibacillus ainsalahensis. Next base: position 3,662,632 of record NZ_AP043943.1, read on the forward strand.
ATAATGTATCCGAGCCCTGATTCCCAACGGTTACTGCGATAATGGCAAAAACCCCGATTGGAACATATTGCAGAATGCCTTTCATAATGGTTAATGTTGCTTCATTCAGGCCCTCAACAGCGTTGTATACAAGGTCGCCCTGCTTTTTAAAGTCTTTTGATGATCTTAAGATGGAGATGGCAATCCCAAACATAAAAGCGGTAAAGATGATTCCCAACAGATTCAGTTCGCTGAAGGCTGTGACAATATTTTCCGGTACGATATTTAATAGAACGCTTACCATGCCTGGATCTTCAGGTGCTTCAAGCTCTTCATTTGTCGGAAGTGATACGCCCATTCCAGGGTTAAAGATTCCAGAAACAGTCAGACCGACACTAATAGCAAGGGCGGTACTTACCAGATAATAAAGCAGAACCTTTCCGCCCATCCTTCCCAAGTTGCCAATCCTTGTTTGGTTGATCCCGACAATTAGTGTAAATAGTACAAGCGGGATAATAAGAAAGTTAAGTAATCGGATTAACAAATCACCAAGCGGAGCCAGTACAGCAGCATCCGGACCAAATAGTAATCCGACCAGTACACCAAGAATTAACGCGACGGTAATTTTTAAAATTAGCGACGTATTTAGATAACCTTTCCATATTGCTTTCATAACCGGTCTCCCCTTTTATATATTGGATAGAATGCTCCATTTTGTATGAAAATAGAACAGGAATGAATTCATAGAAAAACAGAAGGAATTATACTATTCTTACAACAAAGAGTTATCGGTGTCAAAGTCTATGCTTATTAATGATTGTTTTTCCTCTCCCTGTTTTGCAGTCACGAAAGAATAAAACTTCCTTACTGCATACGTTCGGGCTAAGGCTTTTGCCACAAAGTATTAGCAAAAGCCAGTTTTCTAACACTGGAATGAATGATCACCATGACGTTCCCCCATAAAAATAACGTGCATAGGATAATATAGGTATTTTTAAAAAGGGAGTTGGAATGAAATGGGATTATATATCAATCGTCAGCAACATGGAAATGTATATAAAAATGACAGTGATATAAAAACGCCCAATCAGGGGATTTTCATAAGGAATCATGTATCGGAAATGATGAAGGAGCAGCAAAAGGTAAATGATGCCTTGAATCGTTCCTTCCATGGTATAAAACAATTGCATGAACAGCAAGGAAACATACAATCAGATAGATGGATGAAAATAAGCAGTCAGCTTAGTATGCTGAAAGAAATGAATCGTCAACATGAAAAATTGGAAGGCGATGTGGTAGAACGCCTGGAAAATCTGGAAAAAACAATCAAGAAGGATCATCTTTCAGAGGAGAAATTTTTAGAGCAATTCACAAATCTGAAGCAAACTAATCAGGAAATCGCAGCCCGGTTGGGAGAGTATGGCCAGGCAAATGAACAGATCGCTCAGAAAATGGAAGAACAGGCTGAAATACAAAAACACATGGCCAATCAAGTTTCCAAGCAGAATGAGAGTCAAGGCAAACTGGAATCAAGAATGGAGAACCAAGAAGCGTTAATGGAAAAAGTCATCAGACAGCTTGATCATTTCCGCTCGATTCTTTTTGAGCGAACCAGTTTTCTGAGTGAAAAAATTGAAGAAGGATATAAGCTGACATCCACCTATGTGCATCAATTAATGAGCGGCTCCGATCAGCCGGTGCAATTCTATGTAGCAAACCGGAAAAAGGAAGAAGATGTTGAGTAGGAATAGAAAAAACATCCACCTGGAAGAGGGCAGGGATGTTTTTCGCTGTTAAGAAGGACAATGTTCGCTCCATGCCCGAATCCTGCAATAGAACGGTTGAAAAGTCCGAGTGAGCATTAGTGTGATAAAGGAGTACATGGCCAGGAATATAGATTATCGGGTAGTTTCTAATGAAAAAGGATCGAGCTGCTTTTTGGCAGGTAAGAAAATATTAAAACTTTCTTACTGCATAAGTGCGGGCTTATGAGCTTTCGCCTAAACTATAGCGAATGCCAAGTTTTCTAACATCCCAAAATATTAATCATTCGGTATAACAAGGCAAGGATTTTTTCAGCCGGCACAAAAACTCACTTAAATGACGATAAGCGGAAACCGGATCTGTTTTAGCAGGAGTCTTTTCCGGTCTTTTTCCATGAGCTACCCAGTTTCTATATTGATATATTTGTTTGACTATCCCAGCAAGTTTCATTGATTTATGTGTATCTACCGAAATGGTGTACCATTCCATCACAGTATCCAGTTCATCTGTAATCATAATAAATCCTCTAAAATCCTCTCAAAGTTTTCTCTTGAAAAATGATGAAACTTTCCTCTATCCGTTTCTTTTCGATATACCCAATCCCGGTCTTGAAGATACAGAAGAATATATTTTTCATATGATGAATGAATATCAATCCTTCCTTTTGCTCCAATAATAAGACGGCCTATGGGTTTGATGCTAATTGATAACTCACGGGATGGCGCCTTATATTCTCCTAAATGCTCTTCCTGAAGAGTCAAGTTTGTTTCTTTTAAGGAGATGGTTTTATTCTTTTGCTGATCTTCAAGCCATTCATCGATTTGTTTCATGAAACGGTTTAACTGTTCGATCCACTCTTTTTTTATGTTAATCCAGTTGACTTCTTCCTCCTGGTATTCTGCTTTTTTTGCTTTTAAAAAATCGGAAAAATCAGAAGTGCCACCATCGTCATACCTAGGTTCATCCTCCTTGATTAGTAAGTCATTATGTTTAGGGAAATATTTATGCTTTATCTCGTTTAAAACAACCAGTTTCTTCTCTTTCGGTAAGTTTTCAATCTCTGACATAATTTTTTCAATAGCTGATAAGTCATTTTGACAATCCAATAGTAATACCACCTTTCATTTGTTTGCAGTTAAGAAAGTATAAAACTTTCTTACTGCATAAGCGCAATCTAAGGCTTTTGCCACAAAGACTTGGGACTGCGATTACTCGCCCCATCGAAAAGACTTGGGACTGCGATTACTCGCCCCATCGAAAAGACTTGGGACTGCGGTTACTCGTCCCATCGAAAAGATTTGGCAAAAGCAAAGTTTTCTAATATTTACATTTGAAATGGAATAACGTTTGGAAATCGAATGTTTAAAAACCAATAAATGGATGGATATATTGATACAACATAATAGATAGGTTTTAACGTTGGGGTGAGTTTTAATTAGAAGTGTTTAACCAGAAGATGCTAGGAGTAGTGAGCAATATTTCCTTTATTATAATGCACCTTTTGTTATATTGCATAAATATGATGGATGGAGTAAAAGAGGCTGGTATATCCTCCTCCTTTGAAAAAGTAGTTCGGTTTAGAGAAATTCACTCTAGACCGAACTGCTTTTTTATTTGCGCCTAAGTATAAAATTGCATAAGTTCGAGATAAGGTTTTATCGCCATAAAAGCTTGAAGAAAAGTGAAGTTCCCTCGTCTAATTTTCGTTTTTTCGACAGTTCTTCAGTGGCCTCGCTTTTTGACCGGTCTTTCTATTATTTATCATTCACCAATTCAATAAAATGTGTCAGTATCTTGGCAGTAAGCCCCCAGATTACTTTCCCATCATACCTGTAAAAAAGCTCATCGACTTGGCGTACCTGCCAGTTATAATTCTCGCCACCAACAATCGAGTCAAATGGAAAGTCTGCTTCCGGCCTCATATGCATATTTACTTTATACTGTTCAGGCTTCGTTTCCAGGAAAAAATTTAGTGGTACGGTGAATACTTCTTCCACTTCGGCTTTATTTGGTGTAATCAGTTCTGGGCTTGTGATTTTTCCAGTGAATGGATAAACAATTCGTCCGGAGTCTGAGACCATATAATCAAGCGGGATGACATCCTTGATTGTTTCTTCGCCGATTCCTAATTCTTCCGTTGTCTCACGGATTGCCGTATGAGTGGGGTCTTTGTCTTCCCTATCAATCCGTCCACCAGGAAAACATATATCACCCGGCTGCCTGATCTGCATGGAGCGGACTTCAAATAAAACATGTGTCTCATTATCCTTTTCAATGAGCGGGAGCAGTACTGCGGATCGAAAATAGTTTTCATATCCGAGAATTCTCGGTGTCCTGTGCTTTAATTGTGCAATGATATCCGATGCATCCATGATTCCACCTCCATAAACAATTGGCACTTTATATATACATCCTATTATACAAGTCTATGTATCTCAAAAACCAATCATTCACATTGTGAGGTGGAGGGAAAGGTGAAACGGTTGTGTAAGTGAGGAGTTTTTGAGCTGGAGTTTTGTATCAATATAGTAGATAGAAGGGGAGAGTAATAGGTTTCGCTGGTTATGCATCTCATTGGTGGTGTTATTTATTTTTAGCTTGTGGTTCGAATTCACTTACTTTTTCCGGTGATTCGTCTAATTGGTCAGCCATTTGAACTGCATTATGATGGGGTTAATAATGAAAATGAATAATAAAGGTACGGCTTATCGCTGTTAATCCAGCAATAAGCCAAGTTTTCTAAAAAGATAAGAAACCAACATGGCGGCTAAGAACATGCCGCCACCATCTATTATGAAAACAGCTAATTTAACCAGAAGGCCTGTTTTCCAAAAGACTTGGGCCTGCGATTACTCGTCCCATCAAAAGACTTGGGCCTGCGATTACTCGTCCCATCAAAAGACTTGTTACTTTGACACAAAATATATAAAAGACGAAGTAACTGCTGGGTTGATTTCGCTTCTTCCATTGAACCCGAGTGCTATCACAATCGCTTCGGCAGAATACTTCGCTTTTTAGTGGGCACGGCCTCAGCCTCCTCAGAAGCAAAGAACGCTTCTTCCGGGGTCTTCAGGCTCGTGCTATTCCCACAGGAGTCTACGCATTCTGCCTACGCTTAAAGTGGTGTTCTGATTATAGAAAGGATAAAGTTCATGAAATTTATGTTTCATGAACGTATTCTCTCTTAAACAGAAAGCTATTCTAAGCTGCTTAAAAAATGCGAGACTCCAACGGGAAAAGGAACAGTCTGAAGACCCCGCAGCGAGCGAATTAAAGAACATAGGCTAAGAACGCCCCGTCCTGGGGCAACGCCTATGTGACCAACATCGTGTTGGCCCGAGGCTGAAGCGTTCCCCGTGGAAAGCGAGTATTTTTTAAGCAGCGCTTGACTAGCACTCATTTTGTAAAGGATGAGAGGAAGTCACTGTTAGGTTACTTCGTCTTTTATATCAACTGCGACGTTAAAGAGTAACAAAATTTACGAAAAGGAGCCAAGCAGAAAAAGGCATAATCTTGTTTCATAGTGGTTATATTGAATAGCTTTTCCCGTTCTAATAGCAGTTGTTTTCATACAAATGTATAAATTTTGGCATGAAATATTTATATTAGATTATCAGCCACGTCCAGCGCCTACCCCGCCTGAGGTTTTAAGTAAGAACTCCCGCATGAGCTAGGAAGCGCATGTTGAGTTCTTACTTAAGCTATGCCTTAGGGTGACCAAGGCGCCCCTGAGCTTTTGTTCAAATCATTCTTGCTCTTTTATCAATTGAACTTCACTCAAGCCATCCAAATCCACTTCCTGTTCATGATCCATTTCATCAAGTGGAAAGACGGTTGCTGTTTCATTATTTACTTCCTGAAGAAAAACTGGAATGCCCCGGTAGTTCACATTAATCATTGCAATTGCATCGATAATTTCTTCTGCGCGTTGTTTGTCCATGATATCCTCCTTTATGAAAGGATTTATCTTTATTTTTCTCTTGGACAAATGAAACGATACGAGGAAGTAAACCCCATTTAACTATATTTTTTCCATTGTTCTGCAAGCCTGTAAAAAGCTCTGATAAGTCGATTCACCATACCGATCCTTATTGGAGTTGAAAAAATGTTTAAATGTTTGATCTATCGCCTGATCTATGGTTAATTTTTGTGTGTTCATCTGTAACTTTAAATAGGATATAAAATAGTCCTTACTTAATGTTCCGGCATTTTTCACGGGCATCTTACCACACTCCTGAAATAAGTAGTATGTATAGCTTAGCATAACCATTTTATGAATTGAATATATAAGCATATCGTTATATACTAATAAAGTAATGGAAGTGGAGGTACTTTAAAGATGATACAAACGGAAATTGAAATGGATAAAGCAGCACTTATTTTAAAATTACTGGGTGATCAAACACGCCTGACGATGATGAAAATCCTTGACGGTCAAGCCTGCTGTGTCTGTGAATTTGTGGAAATTTTCCAGACAAGTCAGCCATCCATCAGCCAGCACCTTCGTAAATTGAGAGATATTGGTCTGGTGACGGAAGAGCGAAAGGGTCAGTGGATCTTTTATTCCATCAATAAATTGAACGAATATTACCCGTTTATAAAGCAGATTCTTGATCAGCTGCCCGACCAGGAATATAAATTAAAAGAATTGGAGAAACAAGGAATTCGCAATTCCTGTTGTTAAAGTTGGAGGTATAGATTTTGTCACTACTCGCAGTTATCATATTTTTAGTTACGTTAATTTTAGTGATTTGGCAGCCAAAAGGCCTGTCGATCGGCTGGTCCGCGATTGGTGGTGCAGTCCTTGCTTTACTCATTGGAGTTGTTGATTTTAATGATGTCATCGAAGTAACTGGCATCGTCTGGAATGCTACGTTGGCGTTCGTGGCGATTATCCTTATTTCACTAATACTCGATGAAATTGGATTTTTTGAATGGGCATCCTTACATATGGCGCGGATTGCAAATGGAAATGGGATAAAAATGTTTGTCTATATCAGTCTGCTTGGTGCAGTGGTAGCGGCCTTTTTCGCAAATGACGGGGCTGCGTTGATCCTTACGCCGATTGTGCTGGCAATGGTCCGCAACCTGAATTTCAAAGAAACCATGGTGTTTCCGTTTATTATGGCAAGTGGATTTATCGCGGATACAACCTCCTTGCCGTTTGTTGTGAGTAACCTTGTAAACATTGTTTCAGCGGACTTCTTTGCGATTGGATTTGTGGAATATGCATCACGTATGATTATTCCCAATCTCTTTTCACTGACTGCAACCATTACAGTATTATTGATTTATTTCAGGAAAAGTATTCCGAAAACCTTTGATATATCCAAATTACGTGAACCGGATGAAGCGATTCGGGACCTGAAAATGTTCTGGCTTTCCTGGTATGTACTTGGAGTATTAGTAATCGGCTACTTCGTCAGCGAGTTTATCAACCTTCCTGTTTCGATTGTTGCAGGAGTGATTGCGATATTCTTTATCCTGATGGCCAGGAAAAGCAGTGTTGTTAATACGAAAGAAGTTATTAAGGGCGCGCCATGGAATATTGTTTTTTTCTCAATCGGAATGTATGTGGTCGTATTTGGCCTTCGAAATGCAGGACTCACCGATTTGCTGGCGACTGTTATCCAGGCAGCCGCAGATGAGGGATTATTTATTGCGACAATGGCGATGGGCTTCATTGCTGCAATCCTTTCTTCGATTATGAATAATATGCCAACTGTCATGATTGACGCGATTGCGATTGCTGAAACGAATACGTCCGGCGTGATGAGGGAAGCACTTATCTATGCCAACGTTATTGGCTCTGACCTTGGCCCAAAAATCACACCAATCGGCTCACTCGCAACATTACTGTGGCTCCACGTATTATCGCAAAAAGGAGTCAAAATCTCCTGGGGCACCTATTTTAAAACAGGGATTATTTTAACGATCCCAATATTGATTATTACGTTATTCGGTCTATATTTAACTTTATTTATTATTTAAAGGAGTGTATAAATGATGGCGAAAAAAACAATTTACTTCTTATGTACGGGAAATTCTTGCAGGAGCCAAATGGCAGAGGGATGGGCGAAGAAGCATCTGGGTGATGAATGGGAAGTGAAAAGTGCAGGGATTGAAGCACATGGATTAAATCCGAATGCGGTGAAAGCAATGAACGAGGCAGGTATCGATATCTCGAATCAACAATCGGAAGTAATCGATGCAGAAATTTTAAATAATGCTACACTGGCTGTTACGCTCTGTGGGGATGCAGCTGACCGATGTCCGATGACACCACCCCAGGTTAAGCGCGAGCACTGGGGATTTGACGATCCGGCAAAAGCAGAAGGAACAGAAGAAGAAAAATGGCAGGTCTTCCAGCGCGTCCGTGATGAAATTGGTGAGCGCATCAAATATTTTGCAGAAACTGGAGAATAATAAACGACAAGGGCCATGGTGGGTAAGGGACACCAATGCCGCCATCATGGTCCAATCCAGTATAATCTGTTGAAATATGGTGGAACATCAGTTAAAGTCATTATAGAAACAACAGGTGTATACTTTAAACGTGTTAGGAAGTTGGTAAATGGAAAGAATAAATGTTTTGGTTACAGGCATAGGAGGCCCAACCGCACAGGGCATATTGCGGGGGCTCAAGGAAAAGGAAGATATTCATCTCGTTGGCACAGACCGGCGACGTGTTACTGCAGGAAACTTCTTTTGTGATACGGTATACCAACCCCCGCGTTATACCGAGTTGGAAGATTACAAAAAAGCAATAACTGACATTATCGACAAAGAAAACATTCATGCTGTTTTCCCTACTCTCCATGATGAAATAGAAATCTACGAGAAATTCAGGAGAGAGTTGAATGCGGAAGTTGCATTGCCTGTAAGTGATCATTTTGACATACTCAATGATAAAGAAAGGGCATATCAATATCTTTCTGAAAAAGGTCTTCATTCATACATACCCAAATACCGCGGATTTACTAATACTGCTGAATTACCCCATATTGTTGAAAAATTCTTTCCGGAAGATGATTATATCTGTGTAAAATAAGTGAATGGGAATGGTGCACTAGGATTTGCAATATTGACAAATCGGGAAAATTATTTAAAAGCGATAAAAGAAGGAAAAAATAAAATATATAATATGGACGATTACTGCGAGGTCCCTTCCATGGAAAGGCGAATTGTCATGGAATACTTGAAAGGAACCGAATACAGTGTGGATGTGTATATCCATAATGGAAAAGTTATCGTAGCAGTCCCGCGTGAACGTACACAGGTATCGAATGGTATCGTATTGGATGGAACCGTTGTTTTCAATGAAGAGCTGATCCAGGCCGCAACAGAAATAACAGAATGTGTCGCGACAAGTGGTTTTATTAACCTACAGTTTATTACAACGGATGACGGCTACCAATTAACGGATATAAACGCCCGCTTTGGCGGCAGCCATGTGATGAGTCTCGGAGCAGGTGTGAATTTCCCATATTTATTTCTGCAATATGAGTTATTAGGCGAACATGTTACGGTAAACCCGCAATGGAATACACGAATGATTCGCTACAGAGATCATTATTTTATACCAGATGAGGAAGTATAGAGCTTTTTTTGCTAAGGGAGTCTGGTTATGTGGGATCGGGACCATGAGCGCCGGGCTGATTGGCAAAAATGCCGAACCTGTGAGAATGAATTGTAAGCATTTTTCATTAATTTTTCATACTTATCATTTATAATGAGGTAAAATCGATGAAAAAGGATGATATCAATGGAATACAATATGACGGAAAATGGGTTTCAAACAGAATTTGAATTTGGTACATTAGATATCTCAAGCAATGACGAGTACGGCTTTCGTCCATATGCACTGCTTGTTTCTTCAGTAGCAGTGTGCAGCGGCGGGGTGCTTCGAAAAGTGCTGGATAAAATGCGTATTGCATTTGAGGATATTAAAATCAAGGCAGAGGTAAAGCGGAATCCTGATGTGGCTGACCGTGTAGAGGAAATAAAATTACATTTCCGTATCTATGGAAAAGATATCCCAGAAAATAAAATTGAAAAAGCAATGGCTCTCACAAGAAAAAACTGCTCGATGGTACAATCGGTGCAGGATAGCATTCGTATTGAAGAAACATTTGAAATTAAATCATAAAAAAGAGAAATCGCCGGGGTGGAATGAAGACTCCAGGCGATTTTTTTGTGTAATTTGTTGAGGCAGGGGAGCGATGCGCACGTGAAAACGGAGCGAGCACTCTGTCAAATCGAGCGACACCACACCCCAAATCGCTTCCGAAACTCACACTAAGGCTAAGAATGCTCATTAACCATGTGATTTAATAAATGATTGATTCCTACTGTTTTTTCTACTTCAAGGACGAAAGCAATTCCTTTGCCAGGTTTATTTAATCCGGCATCTTCTTCAATCGCTTTCAAGACTTCTGTTGTTTTTTTTCGGTCAATCAGTGTCAGGACAACCTCTTTTTCCGGCTCTATGTTGATATTAAACAGTTTTGCCTGTTCGTGAATACCGGTGCCTCGCCCATGTAAGATTGTTCCTCCTTCTGCTCCGGCAGATTTGGAGGATTCAACAACCTGTTCAGCGTCTCCTTTATTTATAATTGTTATAATCAGGTCATACATAATTTTTTGCTCATTCATTATGTCATACCCACCTTTGTTACTGATTTCTTCCGTTTCAGCATCAATTCCTGCCATATGAGCGACTCCGGTGATTTTTTTCATATCAACGACAAACCCTATACCTTGCCGTGGTTTATTTAAGTTAACGGCATCGATAATTGAATTCATCACATCGGGGTAAATGTCAGTTGGAACAACCGTCAGGATAATTTCTCTTTCTCTTACCACAGGAATTCCCAGAAATCTATTCTTGTCATTGACTCTGAATCCATTCCCATAGAAAGTTGTTCCTCCCTGTGCACCAGCCCTTTTTGATGCATGGATGACTTTTTTAGCTTTTTCCTTCCTAACGATCGTCACTAACAGCTTTCGACCGGCTTTTGCTTTTGTCATCTTGAGCCTTCTCCTTTCTGTTATATAGAATCCCCAAAGATAACACGGATAAGATAGGGGCAAGCGCAACAAGTGCTACCATACCAAATCCTTCAAGAAGCGGGTCACTTCCTTCTGTGACAGAAGCGAATCCAACAAACATGGCCAGCATAAACGTAGCTGTCATTGGACCTGTCGCTACACCGCCTGAATCAAAGGCAATTGCTGTAAATGTTTTTGATGAGAATTTCACCATGATTAATGCCAGTATATATCCTGGCAATATTAAATACCATAGGGAAATTCCTAGTAGTATACGTAAGATGGATATGACAATTGCCAGTCCAACTCCAGTCGATAAGGTATAAAGCAAAATTTTGTGTTGAATGTATCCCCCTGAAGCCTTTTCGACCTGATGTAGCAGGACAGCTACAGCTGGTTCAGCATAAATAGCAAAAAAACCTAGAATGAATCCAATTGGTAGTAAAAGCCAAAGGTAATCCACTGACCCGAGTGCTGCACCCATTAATTCACCAACAGGCATGAAACCGATGTGAACACCTTGAAGGAAAAAAGAGAGGCCTAAAAATGTTAAAAGGAAGCCGACAGCTATATCGACTAGTTTCCGTTTCGGTAATTTCAAAAAAAACAGTTGAAAAATTACAAATAGAATAACCAAGGGCAATAATGCGGTGGTGACTTCTCCCATTGTTTCACCAAAACCTGCAAATACATGTAGGTTCATCCGTAAATCACCCCTAAAAACAACACGGAAAGAATTGGTCCAATAGAAGCAAGTGCTACCAGTCCGAAGCCGTCCGTTGAGGCAGACTTGCCCTTAATAACAGAAGCAACACCGACACCCAATGCCAGAATAAAAGGCACAGTTAACGGTCCGGTCGTTACGCCACCTGAATCAAAAGAGATTGGAACAAATGTGGAAGGAGTAAATGAAGCCACTAAGAATATTAGTGCATAACCTGCTGCAAGTATATAAACAATGCTGATATTGAAAATGATGCGAATCATTGCCAGGGCAACAAAAATCCCGACACCTAAGGCAACAGCAAGAATTAATATACTTTTGGGAATTGCCCCGTCTGATACCTGGTCAACCTGTGTGGAAAGTACACGAACATCAGGCTCGGCAATCGTTACAACAACTCCTAATAAAAAACCGAAGAAAATGATGAGCCAGACTTTCTTTGTTTTTGATAATGCAGAACCAATCATTTCCCCCACAGGCAGCAGGCCGACATTCACACCTAATAAAAAAAGAATAAGACCGATGCCTACAAAAACAACTCCGATTAAAAATTGAATGAAAGTCTCCATCGGTAGCCAAATCAATGTAAACTGTAAAACGGTTATAACAATCGTGATAGGTAAAATCGAATAGATGACTTCAAGTACCGTTTCTTTAATATTGTCCATAGCAACACACCTTACGTTTTAAAAATAAAAAATAAGTGAAGTAATATTTCAAAAAAGCGCAGGTATAAGTCCAAGTCCCATTATTATAACATAATTTTCAGAAATATTTAATGTGTATGCAGGCGCGCGACTGCACATTAGTTGGTACGGTGCTTAGTATACGTGGGAGTCGAAGCGTGCGTACTTCTTTTTATGTACTATATATTCTATACTAGCATTATGAAGAAATGATGGAAATGAAGATGACCATGTATCAGATTCAAAAAGTGGAAACATTAGAATGTGGAATCAATAATAGTATGAAAAGAAAGGTTGAGAGATAAATGGAAAAATACCGTATTGATCAAAGCAAAGGATTGGAATTCGGAATCTATACATTGGGGGATCATCTCCCGGATCCGCATACAGGGGAGCGCATTTCCGCAGAGCAGCGAATACATGAATTAATTGAATATGCTAAGCTGGCTGATCAGGCTGGGATTGATTTTTTCAGTGTTGGTGAAAGTCATCAGGAGTATTTTGCCACACAGGCACATGCTGTTGTACTTTCTGCTATTGCACAGGCCACAGAAAATATAAAAATTGCAAGTTCCTCTACCATTATTAGCACATCAGATCCTGTACGAGTATATGAAAATTTTGCAACACTTGATTTGATTTCCAGGGGACGTGCGGAGATTATCGCTGGGCGTGCATCGAGAGTAGGTCTCTTTGACTTATTAGGCTATAATCTTCGTGACTATGAAGAGCTGTATGAAGAAAAATTTGACCTCTTGCGGCAGATTAATGAAGAGGAAGTTGTTAATTGGGAGGGGGAATTTCGCGCTCCATTAAGAGATGCGAAGGTTCTCCCACGTCCGCAAAATGGTTCATTGCCGATTTGGCGTGCAGTTGGAGGGGCACCAGCCAGTGCAAGAAAAGCAGGTTATGCTGGTGTTGGAATGTTTATGGCTCATTTGGGCGGACCGGCAGCTGTTTTTAAACGGACGGTTGATGCATATCGTGACGCTGCAAAAGCAAGCGGCTTTGACCCATCAGAGCTGCCAATTGCAACTGCTGGATTTTTCTATGCAGCTGACAACACACAGCAGGCACTAAAAGATATGTATCCCCACATCAATGAAGGGATGAAGCGAACAAACGGTCAGGGTTTTCCCAAGCAGCACTTTGCACAGGGGGCAGACCCACGTAATGTAATGAATATTGGCAGTCCACAGGAGATTATTGAAAAAATTCTCTACCAGCATGAATTGTTTGGTCATCAGCGGTACATTGCACAAATTGATTTCGGGGGCATGCCATTTGATAAATTAATGAAAAACATTGAAATAATAGGTACAGAGATATTACCAGCAATCAAAAAATATACAGCAAAATAACAGGAGGCCTGGAACATGAAAATCGTTGCATTATCGGGTTCCAACGTCGGTACAAAAACAAGAACGGCGATGGATTATGCGGTTAAAGCTATCAATGATAAATACCCGGATACGGACGTGACATTCATTGATTTAGCCGAATTTGATATACAGTTCAGTGATGGACGTAATTATTTGGAATATGAAGGGGATACAGGATATGTAACAAAGACATTGATGGAAGCGGACGCCATTGTAATTGGTACACCTATTTTCCAGGCGTCTATCCCAGCTACATTGAAGAACATCTTTGATTTACTTCCTGTCCATGCATTTCGCGATAAAGTTACCAGTATGCTCGTAACAGCAGGCTCTGCAAAACATTACCTAATTGCAGAAAATCAATTAAAACCGATATTGGGCTATATGAAAGCCCAAATTGTTCAGACATATGTATTTATCGAGGAAGCGGATTTCCACCGAAAAGAAATTACAAATGATGACGTGCTATTCCGGATTGATCGCCTTGTAGAAGACACTGTCATACTAACGGAAACCTATACGAAAATTCGTGAAGCTAAAGAAGCCGAATATGATTTTTGATTGAAGGCGGGGCCTGTCCCCCGGCACGGTAAAGCGTTAACGCTTTAAAGCGCCGGGGGACAGACCCCGCTCTTGTGAAATAAGCAAAAAAAAGGAATTAAAAAGGCAAATCAGTTAAAATGGAGAGGATTAAATATAATATAATTAGTTTGTTCATGATGGCTGAAGGATAAAGTGAATTTAAACATACGGGGATGATTGAAGTGAAGGTTGTCGGTATTTCTGGTTCCATTGTAGGGTCTAAAACAAGGGCTACCGTTGAGAAGGTTTTAAATAATATTAAAGATTATATGCCGGACCTGGAAGTGGAGTTAGTGGATTTGAAGGATTACCAGCTGGATTTTTGTGATGGCAGATATTATATGGATTATACAGGCGACACAAAAATAGTGATCGATAAAGTGATTGAAGCAGATGCATACATTATCGGTACCCCAATTTACCAGGCCTCCATTCCGGGAACATTGAAAAATTTATTCGATTTACTTCCGGTTGATGCCATGATGCATAAAGCGGTTGGATTTGTGGCTTCGGCAGGGTCCGCCAAGCATCATTTAGTTGTGGAGCATCAGCTCAAACCCATTCTATCTTACTTAAAAGCCATGGTTCTCCCACAATATGTTTTTGTCGAGGAAAAGTATTATAACGATAAAAAGGAAATCACGGATGGTGAAATCCTCTTCAGGCTCAATAAGCTGGCGGAAGAGATTGTTGAAATGAGCAGGAAACTGGGGAAAATCCCTGCTGATTAGACGCACCTGTGTGAAATGCCGGAGTCCTTTATAGGGCTCTTTTTATTTGCTCCAACTGCCTTCCCATACGTTTTCTAATCGTGCCTCACGTATAATTAGAGGAATTTATTTTGTTTTCAAGAATAGTACATGTATAGAAAGCAAAATAAAAGGGGTGCTTTTACGTGGAAACACAAGAAACTGTCCAACCGCTGAAGAAGAAGATAAGCAAAAAGAAGGCAGTACTGATTTTCCTTGGTGCTATCCTCTTGATTGGAATGATTCTCCTATTTTTTGTAAACGCATATATAAATAAATCTCTGCCACAGCTGGAAGGTACATTGGAACTGCCCGTGCTAAAAGAGGAGGTCACCGTCATCACAGATGCTGATGGGGTGCCACATATTCAGGCAGAAAATGAACATGACTTGTACATCGCCCAAGGGTATGTACAGGCACAGCACCGAATGTTCCAGATGGAAATGTCGCGAAGGCAGGCATCTGGAACGTTAAGCGAAGTGGTAGGTGAGGCCTCTATTAACCAGGATAAGTATTTCCGTACCCTTGGATTACGGCGGGCGGCTGAGGAGTCGTATACCATCTACTCTGAGGAAGGAAAGCAGGTTTTACAAAGCTTTGCAGATGGTGTGAACGCGTATATCCAACAGGCTAAAGAGACCAACAGCCTGCCTGTTGAGTTCACTCTGATGGGGTCAGAGCCTGAGGAATGGACGCCGATTGATTCATTGACCATTGGAAAATATATGGCGTTTGATCTTGGTGGACATTGGGAGCGGCAGGCTTTCAATTATTATGCACTGAACAATTTCAACGAAGAAAAGGCATATGAATTATTTCCAGATTACCCTCAAAATAAGCCAACAATTCTGGGGAAAGAAGAAATCGATGTGGCAGATAGTTTTGCTGATGCGGTTATTCCTAATACGTTCAATGGAAGTAATAACTGGGTTGTCAGTGGGGAGAAAACAGAATCGGGGATGCCACTGTTGGCAGATGATCCACACTTAGGGCTGGCAACTCCATCCATTTGGCTGCAGATGCATTTAGAAGCAGGGGACATGAACGTAAGTGGGGTTATCTTTGCCGGCATTCCAGGAATTATCCTTGGGCACAATGATGAGATTGCCTGGGGAGTGACAAACACCGGTCCGGATGTACAGCAGTTATATATTGAGCAGCGCAATCCGGATAACCCGGAGGAATTTTTGTATGAGGGACAATGGGAGAAAGCTGCGATTATTGATGAGCCGATTGTGGTAAAAGACGGTGAAACAATTGATTATCAGGTGGTAGAAACTCGCCATGGACCAGTAGTTTCGGAATTCTCGCAAGGTTCCGCCGAAGAAAGGGCCATGTCATTAAGATGGACCGCATTGGATCCTACCACAGAGTTGGAAGCAATATTGGACATGAACAAAGCGGGCAATTGGCAGGAATTTGAACAAGGACTGGAAAAATTTCTGGCTCCAGCGCAGAACTTTGTATTCGCATCTACTGATGGAACAATTGCCTATAAAGTGAATGGAAATATACCAATCTATGAAAATGGCGAGGATGCACTCCTTCCACTCCCGGGATGGAAGGAGGAGCATGAATGGGAGGGCTTTATTCCATTTGATGAATTGCCACGTGTCATCAATCCGGAAAAAGGCTTTATCGCAACTGCAAATAATAAAATTGCCGGAGAAGAATACCCTTATCATATCAGCAATATATGGGCACAGCCGTACCGCTATGAACGAATCGCAGAAGTACTGAGTTCCAGCAATGATTTAACAGTGGAAGATATGCAGGCACTGCAAATGGATCGGATGAATTTACAGGCGCGTGAATTTGTTCCTGTTTTTGCAAATGTATTGGAAGATGAAGACCTTACAAGTACGGAGGAAGCGGCACTTTCACTTTTGCAGGATTGGGATTTCAAGGATGACGTCAATGATGCGCAGCCATTGATTTTCCATCACTGGATGGATGAAATCGAGACAATATTGTATGAGGATGACATTCCGGAAAGTATCATGAACCTGTTTGGCAATCAGGGACAGACCACTGATCAGCTCCTGCGTAAAGCAATCAACGGGGAGTACTCCATCTGGATAGAGGAAAATGGCGGTCTGGAAGAAGTATTGCAGACGTCACTTAAGGAAACATTAAAGTCACTCACACAAGAATTCGGCGAAGACCTGACGTTATGGCAATGGGGGGATTACCATAAGGTCCAGTTTTACCACCCTTTATCTGGCATTCATCCTGTTTTGTCATTCTTTTTTAATAATGAAAAAGCTCTCCCTGTTGGTGGAAGCAGCGTCACACCAATGGCTGCAAGCTATAACAGTGAGACAGGAGAAGTCAATCATGGTGCATCATGGCGATTTGTCGTTGATGCTGCTAGAATGGAGGAAGGCCATCATATTGTTGGGCCAGGTCAATCCGGACATTTTCGGAGTGAATGGTACAGCAATCAGATGGATGATTGGGTTGAAGGGAATTACCATAAGACAGGTATCAATGAGGTCGAAGGGATGCGACTTTTATTATCGCCGGGTGAATAGGGCATAACTCAGCCGGGAAAAATTATAAAGGAAACTATCATAAGTAAGGAGAAGACTATTGAAATTAATTGCTACAGATTTAGATGGAACATTGTTAAATGAACAAGGTGAGATAAGCAGGGAAAATGCAGAAGCCATCAATAAAGCGATGGAACGCGGGATAAAATTTGTTGTTGCCACAGGGAGGTCCTATGGTGCTGCAAACAAGCCACTCCAGGCTGTCGGATTAGCTTCACCGGTTATTTGTCTGAACGGTGCACTTACTTATTCGTTGGAGAAAGAAATGATGAGATCTGCCCCGATGGATATGACATTAGCTAAAAAGATTCAAAAGCTTTGTGATAAGGCCGGGATGTATGTTGAGTTTTTCACCAATAATGGTGTGTATTCTACTAGCAGGGAGCATTTCCTGCAGGTGATGGTTGATATTATGAAATCGGCCAACCCCGATCTGACAGAAGCAGAAATCCGCGAAGGAGCTGAGCAACGGTTTCAGGATGAAAAGGTACAATTCATCCAGGGTTATGATGACGTATTTTCTCAGGAGGGCATTGAAATCCATAAAATCCTCGGTTTTTCTATCGATAAGAAAAAGCTGCAGGAAGTGCGGGAAACTTTAAAGGATGAACATGAGCTTGCCATCACGTCCTCTGGTGATATTAATATTGAATTCAACCATCCGGACGCTCAGAAAGGAGTCGCCCTCGAGGTATTGGCAAAAAGCATGGGAATTGAAATGAAAGATGTCATGGCACTTGGTGATAACTTTAATGATGAGAGCATGCTGCGAATGGCCGGACGTGGTGTTGCGATGGGAAATGCGGTGGAAGAAATCAAGCAAATGTGTGATTACACAACAACAAAGAATTATGAGCATGGTGTGGCTGCGGCGATTGAGGAAATGCTTAAGGAAGTAAATGTGTAGGATTAAAAAAGGAAAGCTCATAGCGAGAGCTTTCCTTTTTTAGCAGTTAAGAAAGCATAAAACTTTCTTACTGCATAAGTGCGAGCTTTGGCAATTCGCCTAAGGGATTGGCGAATGCCAAGTCTTCTAATATTATCTTGCGGGATGTGGGTGTTTTGCCACGTTTCCTCCGGCGGCCTTGGTGCTGCTTTGGCCTGATGGGATTCGGTTGAAGTAGCGAGTGATGTGGGTGATGTTTGGAGAGATTCGGTTGATGATACATATGTTGAGGGTGATGTTAGGAAAGATCCGGTTGATGTAGCAATCCCCGAGGTTGATGTTTGAATAGATTCGGTCGATGTCGCCCATAAAGGAGTCGATGTTAGGAGAGATTCAGGCGATGTAGCGATCCCCAGGGCCGGTTAGAAAAGTTCCGAATGATGCAAAGAGACGCCCCGGCCCCGCTATTTGCCTTTTTTTACATTCTAAATAAAGGGCTGACTCTTTAGTTAAGAGTCAGCCCTCAAACGTTGCTGGATTATCTATCAGCATGTTATTCTGTGAAAGATTTTGCACCGATATAGCGGTCTTGCCAATAATCGTAGCTCATGTTCGCTACATTCACGGTGTCACCAGGTTTTGATGAATGAATCATTTGGTCGTTTCCGATATAAACACCACTATGGGAAGCACCTTCTGTATCATAAGTGTCTGCGAAGAATACAACGTCACCAACATTAGGGGAGTCTACATGTACCCCGTCATTTTGCCACATAGCTTCATGCGTACGGGAGACATTGATGCCAACCTGATCAAATGTGTAGTTAATGAACCCACTGCTGTCCATCCCGCTTAGTGTCGTGCCACCCCATGCGTATGGTGTGCCAATCGCACTTTCCGCTGCATCCACAATAGAAGAATCAGAAGCACTTGCTGGTGCAGGAGCTGTTTCTTCGGCAGAGGTGGTTTCTTCAGCAGCAGGTGCACTGGATGGTAATTCCAAAGCACCTAATGTATTTGGTCCTGCCACCCCATCGACGGCGAGATTATGATCTGCCTGAAAATCTTCTACTGCATCCTCTGTAATCGAACCGAAAATACCGTCAACGGTATATGTATAATAACCCATTTCCTGCAGTTCTGCTTGCAAATTAGTTACAGCCTGTCCTTCATCTCCCAAGTGATGAATTGCATTCGATTCAGTGGTCTCATTCTGCTGTGCCTCGACATCAGGCGTATTTTGCTCACTGATTGTAAGGTTGTCATCAGAAGGAGCATCGGAATAAGCGAAAACGCTTCCGCTAAGAGCCGGCGTGAACGCTAGAGAAGTAACCAATGCAGATGAAACCACATATTTCCTTATGGTATGATTAGATTGAGCCATGAAAGTTCCTCCTTATGTAAATCTAGTTGCTTCAAAATTGAGGGTTTCTTCGGCAAATTTCTACTCAATTTTTAAAGCTTGTGTCCAACCTAACATATGAGATTAACAGAGAGATAACATAGACGTTAACGGGAAATAACAATTAATAGTAAGCATGTAATATCTGTATTCTGCAAAAGGAGAGGTGCATATGAGAAGCGACAAGGAAGGAAAAACAATCTATTATAAACAACTAAAGATAGATGATTGGTCGATGTATCTTGCGGCAACAGACCAGGGGTTGTGTTTTGTCGGTTCACAAAATGGAGATCTAACGGAAGTAGAAGAATGGCTGGAAAAAAAGCGGCCAGAAGCAAAACTAGTAGAAAATTGGGGTAAGTTAGCAATTTATGCAGAACAATTAGCAGAATATCTAAATGGGAAGCGGCAGCTGTTTGATTTTCCGATAGATGTAATAGGAACTGAGTTTCAAGAAGCAGTCTGGGAGGAATTGCGAAATATCCCTTTCGGCCAAAAAAGGACGTATACAGATATTGCAGAAAACATTGGCAAGCCAGGCGCAGTACGGGCGGTCGGTTCAGCAATCGGCAAGAATCCTGTAATGATGGCCATCCCATGCCATCGTGTCATCAATAAAGATGGAAAAATGGGCGGTTTCCGTGGTGGAATCCCAATGAAGGAAAGACTGTTGGAACTGGAAAACAGCAAATGAACCAGAGCTATTTTTTGATTTATGAAAAGCTGTTCGATCATTACGGTTCGCAAAACTGGTGGCCGGCAGATACTCCTTTTGAAATGATGATCGGCTCCATTCTTGTACAGAATACGAGCTGGCGTAATGTGGAAAAGGCACTTTGGAACGTAAGACCATTTTTGCAGCCGGAAGAAATTGACTACATGCAACAAGAAAAGCTTGCCCAACTAATCCGGTCCAGTGGATTTTTCAATATCAAGGCAAAGCGGATCAAAGCATTCATGGAATGGTTTAAAAGCTATGATTATGATATGGAAAGGATTAAAAAAGAGGATAGACAGAAATTACGGGATGAGCTGGTAAATATTAAGGGCATTGGACAGGAAACCGCGGATGTCATGTTACTGTATGCTTTTGATAAACCTGTATTTGTCGTGGATGCCTATGCAAGAAGGATATTTTACCGAATCGGCCATGATATGCCAGTGTCCTACGATGGTTTCAGAAAGCAGATGGAAAAGGAATTGCCTGATGACCTGGTGTTATATAATGAGTTCCATGCATTGTTAGTAGAACATGCGAAGGAGCTGTGCAGGAAAAAACCACTATGTCACAGGTGCCCATTGCTGGAAATTTGTGAGCAACGAATGGATTAGAAGGGCTGGGAGATGAGGAGGACGTCTTTTTATCCCTAATTCGTAGCACGCCAAAAAAGCCGGAATGGATGAATGCACACGCAATCATTCACTCCAGCCTGTTCATTATTTCTTCTGTGTTACTTTTTCCCTGTGTAAACCAATACCGCATCTCTTAAAAATGCTGCACCGCCTTTTACATGCTTATCATAATAAGCGGTAAAGCGCTCATCGGCTACATACATTTCTGCCAGCCCTGCATGTGCATCCTTGGAATAGCTGCTCCATGAATACATCAGCCATTCCTTGTGCAGTTTGGCAAGATCCTGACCTCTGTCTGAGGCTGGGTCACCGGTTTGGTAAGCTTCTTTCAGCATGGAAATAACCTCCTGCTCAAGCCCTGTCATCTTCCGGTATTCCTCTTTGGTGAGCCCCATCAGCTTGGAATTGCTTTGATCAACGGTATCGTCACCATATTTTTCACGGATTTCCTTGCCGTATTTCTGTTCATTTTCATCAATCAATTTTTCCTTGAAGCCTTCAAATTTCTCTTTATCCTGCATGGCGTTTCCTCCTTCCTTGCTGGCAATTGTTTTCTCAACGGTTGCCAGCAAATCGTCAAGACGGGTGCGTTTCTCGATTAATTTGCTGTAATGTTTTTTCAAAGCAGCTGTTTCATCAAAATCCGGCTTACCCATAATATCCTTGATATCCCCCAGGTTAATTTCCAATTCACGGTAGAAGAGGATCTGCTGCAGCTGATCCACTTGTTTCTGGCCATAAATGCGATAGCCGGAAGTATTGATTCTTGCTGGTTTCAAAAGCCCAATCTGATCATAATATCGAAGTGTGCGGCCGCTCACACCGGAAACTTGAGCCAACTTCTTCACGGTATATTCCATGTGTACCCCTCCTGACTATTTCAATAATAGACCTTGACGCAACGTAAAGGTCAAGGGAGAAAAGAAATTGTTTTTAAAATAATATTGACGGATGCCTCGTATAAATAGAAAATAAGAATAGTTAAAGTCAGGGGTGTGAATAGATGGCGTTCATTCTTACATATCAATGGGAACTATTTATAGCATTGGAAGTATTATCATTACTGGCACTTCTCCTCTTTGGAATCGTCCGTTATTTCCTAAGCAGGCGAAAGTTGAGCCTGGTATTTATTCTTACTTTTCTTGTGCTGTTGGCAGTGGAAGCACTGCTGGCACTAGTGATATACCAGGAAACGGGGGAGATTTCCACCTTTCAGATTGTCATTATGATTTTTGTAGTGTATGCATGCACATTTGGGATTCTGGACTTCAAAAAGCTGGACCGCTGGATGCGTAAGAAAATTGGCCAATGGCGTAATGTAGAGCTTTTAACGGAAAAAGACCACCGAATCATGAAAAGGGATAAAGACCCAAAGTACTTGGCAAAAAAATACCGCTGGACGTCCATCATCCACCTGATTGTATTTGTTGTGGGGCAATCCGCATTGTGGATATATGGAACCGGCGATTTGGAAGAAATGTTCACATATTTGCGCGACTTTTCGTGGATTGAAGCAGGAAATGCTAACGACTCCCCATATGCAAATGAAACAATGTATGGCATCGGAATGATCTGGGGGATTGTGTTTATTGCTGATTTTATCTATTCATGGTCCTACACTATTTTTCCATCCAAACCAAAAGACTGAACGTTGGAGTTTAACTATAGCAGTTAAGAAACCAACATGGCGGCTAAGAGCATGCCACCACCATCTGTAATGAAAACAGCTTATTTACCCAGAAGGCTGTTCTAAAAGATTGGGACTGTGATTACGCTTCCCATTGAAAAGATTCGTTGCTTTTCCCGCAGGAGTCAACAGTCCTCCGCTTCAATCAACCTCTACAATAGTGAATGGCTATTATGTGATTGAATGAAGTATATAAAGTTGCAATGCACATAGCAGCGAAGGAAATACACGGAGACTCCAGCGGGAGAAAAGGCATCGGTGAGACCCCGGAGTGCGATAGCACGAGGAGGCTCACCAGCCGCCCGCGGAAAGCGTAGTGTATTTCCGTAGCGAGTAATAGCACCAACCATAATTTCAGGTTGCATCGCATTTTATATCAACTTCATCGTGATGAGCAGCAAACTATGAGAAAAGAGTTTTATCATAGATTATTGGGGGAAATTTCATAGTTATGCATAATCAGAAGCGGAATTCGCGTATTCATAGTATGATAGAAGCAACAGATTATAAATTCATATAAGGTAGGGAATTTCATACATGATAAGTAGTATAGATGAGATGCCTCAATTTATTGTCGTTCCGGAAAATGCACTCGTAGATGAAGTGGTCAAGATTCGATTAACTGGGTGTATCCCGAACAAGGCAGTTACGATTTATGCAGAAACCAGAGATGAGGAAGACAACACCTTTATATCACACGCGGTTTTTAAGGCAGATGATCATGGAACGGTTGATATAAGCAAGCAAAGACCACGAAGCGGCTCCTATGATGAAGTGGATGCGATGGGATTATTCTGGTCGATGGAACCGGATGACCCAAAGAAAAAGGCGCTGTTTATAAAATTAACCTCCATCCCTGTGAAGGTTGCCTTAACAGCGGAAGTGGATCAGGAAGTGATTGCGCGAACAATCGTAGAGCGCTCATTTTTAAGTGATGATGTTATCAGACGTGAAGTGACGGAAGAAGGAATGGTTGGTACGTTCTACCAACCATCTGCTCCCGGCCCCCATCCATGTGTACTTATTCTTGGCGGATCTGATGGTGGGTCACAGGAAAATGCAGCGGCGCTAATGGCATCACACGGCTATGCAGCGTTCGCCCTGGCCTATTTCGGAGTGGAAAATCTTCCGAAAGATCTAATCAATATCCCGCTGGAATACTTTGAAACTGCTATTCATTGGCTGCAGCAGCAAACGGGGGTGGATGAGGAAAAGATTGCAGTAATTGGCTTCTCCCGAGGCGGAGAGCTTGCGCTTTTATTGGGTGCTAATTTCACAGAAATCAAAGCGGTCATTGCCGGCTCGCCAAGTGCTGTTGTAACTTCCGGTATGCGTAACGATGTCTTTGCACCGGAGCCTTCCTGGACATTTGGTGGGGAAGTCTTGCCGTATTTAAAATTTGTATACCGGCCTTCCACCATGTTTCGTATGTTAAGTAACTGGATCACCCGCCGTCCTGCAACTTTTCTTTCCATTTGGCATAACTCGTTAAAAAATAAGGAGAAGGCTGAAGCGGCGCGCATCCCTGTTGAAGATATTCAGGCCCCGGTTATGCTTATATCAGGCGGGGACGATCAGTTGTGGCCTTCCACTATGTTTGCAAACAATGTCATGGAGCAACTCTCCAGGGAGAAGCGGCCTTATAATGATATCCATTTACACTATGAAACTGCCGGACACTTTCTTTGTTTTCCGTACAGTCTGCCTAATCTCCCGGCAAATATACAAATGGCTGTAGGTGGAGGAATGACGATGACGTTTGGTGGGGAAAAAAGGGAAAATGCGCTGGCTGCAAGAAAGTCATGGCCACAAATGCTAATGTTTTTGGAGCAGTCCATGGAATTAAACATTCAAACAAACCATCCGAAATGATATAATCATATAGGAAAGAATAAATCTTCCAAAAAGAGAGGGTGCCACAAATGTTTAAAAAAATTGCTTCAGATGCTTTAGGTTTATCTGATATTGGTAGAATTATCGGACCTGAGGATTATGACAAAACAGACGCAGATGATTATGTCAGACATGAAGATGACGAAAAAATCTACTTTCTTATTAAGACGAAGGCAGATGAATATTGCTTTACCAACTTGGCGCTGATTCATGTGGATGGAGAAAAGGCAACATCTTCCAAACAAACATTAAAGCGCTACACCTATTCCCAATATAAAATATCCAATGTTCTTCTTGAAACTGCCGGCAGAATTGATATGGATATCGAAATCAAATTTACATTGGGAAATGAACTCTTCAACATTGATGTACATAAAAATGAAATTGAAAAACTAAAAGATTTGTATAAAGCATTGCTGTATATTTCTGAAAAAACACATGAAAATGAAACGTTACTGAATATGGCAGGGCAAAGTCTGGATAAAGCCGTGACAGTCATGCAAAATTCCAGAACTTCTGAAACACAGCTGGCGGAGCAATACAAGGAGATTACTGAATTTGGATTCTCCTGGCTGAAATCAACCCGTGAAGAATATCATGTGAAAGACTTTGGAGATGTATTTGAGAAATATATTAATAACTAGACGTGCATCATGAACAAAAAAGCAGGTTTCCTACGATAAAGGAAATCTGCTTTTTGCATGGATTTAGAAGCGATAATTGCTGAGAAGGATAAATTGTCCCTGCTTAAATAAACTACCCCAGGAT
This sequence comes from Virgibacillus ainsalahensis, assembly GCF_055380755.1. Taxonomy (NCBI): domain Bacteria; kingdom Bacillati; phylum Bacillota; class Bacilli; order Caryophanales; family Bacillaceae; genus Virgibacillus; species Virgibacillus ainsalahensis. The sequence goes on from NZ_AP043943.1 coordinate 3,688,090, forward strand.
AATAAAGCTAACGATGGCGATATAGCTGATTACAGCTATGAGAGAGGGAATAATATACGTAAAGGTGTTCCGTGTATAATCCCTTTTGATAATCAGCATAACGATAGCTGTTAAGAAAAAGCCTGTGAGCGAGACGAGGATGATTTCATTACTGGTATTATGCCAAATGCTGCCATTAAAATAGAAAACATCCCCGATGGTTATGACAAACAGGTTAAATACATTGCTGCCAAGAATGGTTCCGATTGCCATGTTCACATTTGTTAAACGTAATGCCGTAAATGTACTCATCGCATCAGGAAAGGATGTGGCCAGGGCAACCAGGATACTCCCCACCAGTGTAGCGCTGAGTCCGGTATGCTGAACCATTGCATCCCCTGAGATTGACAGGGCACTTCCGGAGGCAAAAATAATGAGTGCATATATGACAAAGCGGCTTATTGACCGCTTTAGGCTGATGTTCTCTTCCGATGGTCTTTTTTGTTGTTGACTTACAGTTCCTTCCGTTTTTTTTCTGGAAACAAACCACATTCCCAGGATATATACAAACGCAACGGCTACACTGGTCATACTTATATTTACAAGTGTGAAAGAAAAGTCGATAGCCAGTCCAACTGCTGTAATCATACATAATAAAAGGGCAATCACTCCAGTATACAAGTGATTGTCGGAAACCTTTAGAAACAAACGTTTTTTCCGAAAATGAAGATCCATCATAAATAATACGAAGAAGTTAAACAAGATACTTCCTAAACCGTTCCCGACTGCGATATCAGCATTACCAATGATACCGGCAGAGATGGTAGCAGTTAATTCCGGCAGGGAAGTGGCCCCGGCCAGGAGAAGCGTTCCTGCCAGAAATCCGCCCATCTTTGTTTTGGTACTTATCTCATTTGCATGTGTTGCAAGGCGAATAGCAGAGAAAGCTGACACGACAGCCGCTATACTAAAAATGATAATCGTCGTTGATGCACTGATAAGCTATGACCTCCTTTCAGCATTAGGGGCACGTCTACTGCTCTGTATAGTGATGCACAAGGATTTTCTAAAAATTCATTTCTAATAGTATTTACCCTGCAAGGATAAGCTGAAACTTCGTATAAATATAAGATGATAATTACTTTTCGTAACTCTGTGACAAAATATGAAAAATAATTGTTGCATATCTATTTTAATGATGTTATTATAATTATGTTGAATTAAAAAGTATTGAATTAAATATAGTTTTTCGTAAGCTATACCCCGTTTAATTAAACGTAAAAAAATGTAAATAGCAGGAGGAAATATAATGTTAAAAATAGGTATCGTCTTAGGAAGTGTACGTCAAGGTCGTAATGCAGAAGCAGTAACAAACTGGATGTATGATTTTGCAGTAAACCGTAAAGATGCGGATGTTGCATACGAAATCGTGGATCTGGCTGATTATAATCTGCCAATGATGGGTGCTCAATTACCCGAGGCACAACAGGCAGAAGCTGGGGCAGTAATCAAATCCTGGTCAGACAAAATGGCTTCCTTCGATGGCTACATTTTTGTAACACCGGAATACAATCATGCTGTAGGCGGAGCATTGAAAAATGCGCTGGACTACTTGAATCCGGAATTGAATAACAAAGCGGCTGGATTTGTCGGTTACGGCAGCCTGGGAGGAACACGCGCACATGAAAACATGCGTCTGATCCTTGGTGAGCTGCAAGTTGCAGATGTACAGATTGCAGTAACTTTTTCACTTATTACTGACTTCGTAAACATGAGTGAATTCAAACCTGCTGACTATCATGCGGCAAATGCCAATGGAATGCTTGATCAAGTAATCGCATGGAGCGGTGTTTTGAAAAATGTAAGAGAGAAAACAGCAGTTAAAGCATAAGGAACGATCAACATTTAGGCGGTGAATTTATACATGGGCTTTTTAAATAAATTATTTGGTAAGTCAAACAAGGGGGAAACAGAGATGTCAGAATCTAAATTAAAATTAGCGATTGTGCAAGGTAGTGTACGTGATGGACGTAATGGTACAGCAGTGGCGAAATGGATGCACGATTTCGCAACGAAGCGTAATGATGTAAATGTGGAATATGAAGTAGTAGACCTTTCTGAATATAAACTGCCATTGCTTGGTCAGGAAGTAGCAGAAACTCAGAAAGCAGAAGCAGACGCTGCTATTCAAGCATGGTCAGAAAAAATGGCTTCCTTCGATGGCTATATCATTGTAACACCGGAATATAATCATGCAGCAGGTGGAGCATTGAAAAATGCATTTGACTATCTGAAACCGGAAGTGGCAAATAAAGCAGCTGGTTTTGTAGGATATGGCAGTTTAGGTGGAGCACGTGCGCACGAAAACCTGCGTCTAATCTTCGGTGAGCTGCAAATCGCAGACGTACGCACAGCAGTAACATTCTCACTCATGACAGACTTCGTAGACATGAGCGATTTCAACCCTGCTGCATATCATGCAGATAATGCAAACCAAATGCTCGATCAACTTATCGCATGGAGCGAAGGATTTAAAACATTAAGAGTTTCATAATTATGGAAAATAAAAATGGCTGTCAGGAACTTCCTGGCAGCCATTTTTATTTTTAATGCCGCTTACTTGGTAATTTCTTTGCAGGATCGCCATTTCCTTGTTTCTGTTTATTTCGCTTGTCCTTTTTCTTTGTATCATTAAACTTTTTTACAAAGTCATTGGTACTGTCCATTGGTGAAAGCCTCCTATGAAGAAAGATAGCGTTAGTTTAACCATTTTATTGGAAAAAATGCTTATATCGTAAGAGGATTAGGGCGAACGCCGGAGCATCGCCCGTGAGCGCAGGACTTACGATCATGAACGCCGGACCAACGCCCGTGAGCGCCGGGCTTGAGGGCGTGAACGCAGAACCGCGGGCCACGAGCGCCGGACCATCACACATGAGCGCAGGACTCAGGGCCACGAACGCCGGACCAACGCCCATGAGCGCCGGACCGCGGGCCACGAGCGCCGGACCATCACCCGTGAGCGCCGGACCCCGGGCCACGAGCGCCGGACCATCGCCCATGAGCGCAGGACTTACGAACATGAACGCCGGACCATCGCCCACAAGCGCAGGACCAACGCCCGTGAGCGCAGAACCCACGCTCACAAGCGCCGGACCACAACAATATCCATACTCCAACCACAAATCATCCACAAAAAAAGAGGACGCTATTCCGCCTCTTTCACTCAATCAATATCAACTTGCTTCCCTGTCGTTTTTTCCGGATTTAATTTGGGAATCTTTACATGCAGGATGCCATCTTCCAGTTTTGCTGTAATTCCATCCTCCTGCATATTATCCATATGGAATTGACGCACAAATTCTCCATAATGCCTTTCCCGGCGTACGACTTTCGCTTGATCGTTTATGTGCTGCTCCTGCTTCTCACGTTTTGCGTGAATCGTTAACTTATCCTGTTCGATGCTGAGGGTAACATCTTCTTTGGAAAAGCCCGGCAGTTCCGCTGTAACATAATAGGCGTATTCCTTTTCGATAATATCTGTACGGAAAGGACTGAATTTCCCATGTATTGGAGAAAATACCTCATGATCAAAGACATCTTTAAATGATTTAGCAACATGCTGAAAAAAATCCTCATTTCTTTTTCGGTTAGGCTTGAAATCAGACATAACCATTTTCCTCCCTTTTTGGTCATCTCCATTCGTTCATCATTATTCTATGAAAAGGATAACCAATTTGATTCAAAATGGAGTCTGGTTCACATAAAAAAACGTCAGAAGCATATGTTTAACATGCTTCTGACGTTTTTCGGTCATTTGCCCGCTGCTGTTTCTATCTATCGTCGTCTGTGCTGTTTGGCAAGTGAAAGGGAACAGAATCAAGTACTTTACCGCTTTCAAAGAATTCTACCAGCCTGCTGATCCAGTCATAATAAGCGGTCCATTCGGCTAATTCCTGTTTCAAGTCTGCCTTTCTTTCTTCCACGGTTTGGGAAATTTCCCCGTCATATCTTTGTTCAAGCTGACTGACTTTATCCTCAAGCCGTCTCGCCAGATGAGAGTTCTTGCTGACTACTTCCTTCCAGTTGGTTGTAAACAGGGAAATGAAGGTCTGCACATAATCATTTTCTACATTGTAATATTCTTTGCGGCTGCCTTTGACAAATTCCTTCTCGGCAATATTTAAAGCCATCATCTCCCGCATGACTTGGCTCATTCTCGTTTTACTCATACCGGTTTCTTCGGCAAGCTCATCCAGGGTCATTGGACCACGGTTTAAATAAATAATACCTAAGAGCCTGCCGACCGAGGCTGACACACCGAATGTTTTCATATTATCGGCGATGCGCTCGGAAATCTGTACTTCTGCACGCTCCAATTCCTTCATTACCTTCTCTTCGGTATTGGGACTCATTGACTCTCCTCCAACTTGTTTTATACATAACTTATCATTTTTTAGTGAAAATTAAAATAGGAAGACCAGGGTCTTAAATGGAGTAAAATGGAGGAATTTTACGATGTAAACTATATAAAATCTGTACAATTAAAATTGCATGGATTTTACGCTGAAATCACTATATCTGCACATTTGGTTTTAGCGTTATCTTCTATATAATTACTTTAGTTGTTTGCTCAAACAAAATTTAGACATGGAGGTGTGCTGACTTTGTTAGAATTTAAAAATGTAACAAAACGATATAATGGCGGGAAACCTGCCGTGAATAATTTAAATCTCAAAGTTGAAAAAGGGGAATTCGTCTGTTTTATCGGTCCCAGTGGTTGCGGAAAAACTACGACGATGAAAATGGTGAATCGCCTCATTGATGTATCAGATGGATCTATTCTTGTGAATGACAAAGATATTACCGATCAGGACGCGGTGCAATTACGCCGCTCTATTGGCTATGTCATTCAGCAGATTGGGTTGATGCCACACATGACGATCAAGGAAAATATTGTACTTGTCGGGACATTGCTCAAATGGCCACAGGATAAAAAGGACAGACGAGCAAAGGAATTACTAGAGCTTGTGGATCTGCCGGAAGAATACCTGGATAAATATCCGCACGAACTAAGTGGTGGACAGCAACAGCGTATTGGTGTGTTACGGGCACTTGCAGCAGACCCGCCACTTATCTTAATGGATGAGCCATTTGGTGCCCTGGACCCGATTACAAGGGATACGTTGCAGGAAGAGTTTAAAAAACTGCAAAAGGAACTGGATAAAACCATTGTCTTTGTAACTCATGACATGGATGAAGCATTGAAGTTGGCAGATAAGGTTGTCATTATGCGTGCAGGGGAAGTCGTACAAGCCGCAAGCCCTGAAGAGATTCTGCGTAATCCAGCAAATGAATTCGTTGAGGAATTCCTTGGAAAAGATCGCTTAATTCAAGGACGTCCAGATGTGACTACTGTTGGGCAAATCATGGGGAAATCTCCGGTCACTGTAGAAACAGGAGAAACACTGAAAACAGCTATTTCCAAAATGCGCGATGCGCGTGTGGATTCTCTGCTCGTAGTGGATCGGGATAATGTGCTGAAGGGCTACATTGATGTGGAAATGGTCAATATGAATTACAAAAAGGCTACAAGCGTATATGAAGCAATGGAAACGGAAATTTTTTCTGTTTTCCAGGAAAACCTGTTGCGTGACACGGTACACAAGATTCTCAGACGAGGCGTAAAATACGTTCCTGTTGTCGATGAGTCCCATAAACTTTCGGGGATTGTGACAAGAGCATCCCTTGCAGATATTGTCTATGACACAATCTGGGGCGATGGTTCAGAACTTGAAGAAACCATAGCCTCTGTAGAATAGGGAGGTGCATATTATGATGGAATTTTTCGCACAACACGGTTCAGAGTTACTTGTTAAAACGGGTGAGCATTTATATATTTCTGCTGCGGCCATGCTGTTAGGTGTACTTGTGGCTGTACCGCTTGGCGTCTTGCTGACACGGATTCCGAAGATTGCTGATCGGCTGATTTCGTTTATTGGAATTCTGCAGACAATCCCAAGTCTTGCTATTTTGGCTTTCTTTATTCCACTACTGGGTGTCGGGAAATTTCCTGCAATCATTGCCCTGTTCTTCTATTCTCTTCTTCCTATTTTACGGAACACTTACACAGGAGTTAGTGGCGTGGACAGCAATGTGATGGAAGCAGGTAAAGGAATGGGCATGAACAATTGGGAATCAATTATGAAAATTGAACTTCCATTGGCCATGCCGGTCATTATGGCAGGTATCCGCCTTTCCACAGTATATCTGATTGGCTGGGCAGCACTTGCCGCTTTCATCGGTGGTGGCGGACTAGGTGATTTTATTTTCGACGGAATGAACTTGTACCAGCCTGAATTAATTGTTGCCGGTACCGTTCCAGCAACAATTCTGGCATTGATCGCCGACAGACTTCTTTCTGTCATTGAAAGAAAGCTAACACCAAAAGGATGGAAAGAAACCTATCAAACAACTTAAGATGGAAGGTGAAACTACTATGAAAAAAAGGATACTTCACATTTTCGTCGCTTTCGCCTTTCTTATTCTTTCCGGTTGCGCCCTCCCAGGGTTGGCGGGGCCTTCAGAAAATACGGTACGGATTGGAACATTGGGCACCGCTGAATCGGAAGTGATGGGTGAAATGCTGTCGATTATGATTGAACGCGAAACCGATCTGAATACACAGCTCGTTACCAACCTCGGTTCTTCCATTCTGCAGCATCAGGGTATGACAACAAATGACCTTGATATGACATCAACACGTTATACCGGAACAGACTTATCCGGTGCACTGGGAATGGATCCGATTACGGACCCGGATAAAGCGATGGAAATTGTACAAAGTGAATTCGATAAACGATTCGACCAGACATGGGGAGAGTCCTACGGCTTTGAAAACAGCTATTCCGTAGCGGTCACCCAGGAATTTGCCGATGAGGAAGGAATTGAAACAGTCTCCGATCTGGAACCATATGCGGATGAGTTACGATTCGGTGTGGATAACGCCTGGGTCAACCGGGAAGGCGATGGATATGATGGCTTTAAGGAAACTTACTTTGATTTTGGAGAAGTGTTTCCAATGAGCATCGGACTTGTATACCAGGCTGCTGCCAGCGGTCATATGGATGTTGTTCTAGCTTATTCTTCAGATGGACGGATTAAGGAATTTGATCTGAAAGTACTGGAAGATGACAGACGATTCTTCCCACCATATGATACATCACCTGTTGTTCATAATGAATTGCTTGAAAAACAACCAGAGATTGGTGAAGTCATGGACAAACTGTCTGGTACAATTTCAACGGAGAAAATGCAGGAATTGAACTACGAGGTGGATGTAAACCTGAGAAATCCGAGACAGGTAGCACAAGAATTCCTGGAAGAGAATAATTACTTTGAGTCAAGTGAGGTGGCGGAAAAATGATGGAAACATGGGAACAACTCGTCACATATGTATCCCAAAACGGTGGATATATATGGACACAATTTTACCGGCATTTTCTGATGGCAGCATATGGTGTCTTGTTTGCGGCCATTATCTCGATACCACTTGGCATCTTAATTTCAAAAAAGACTAAATTAAGTGGATGGGTTCTGACATTCGGAAATATTATTCAGACCATTCCCGCCCTTGGTGCATTGGCTGTGCTGATGATTGTGCTTGGGCTTGGATCGACCACAGTTATTGTGACATTGATGCTCTACTCCATTCTGCCTATTACACAGAATACGTATGTAGGCATGAAGGAAGTGGATAACCACATTATTGAAGCGGGACATGCTTCGGGAATGACAAAATTTCAGCTGCTGCGCATGGTGGAACTTCCCTTGGCAGTTAGTGTTATTATGGCAGGTCTCAGAACTGCACTTGTTGTTGGTATCGGTATTGCAGCAATCGGTGCCTTTGTCGGGGCCGGCGGTCTTGGTGCCATCATTATCCGCGGCACGAATGCCACAGACGGAACACCGCTTATTCTGGCTGGTGCCATTCCTACCGCACTCATGGCAATCATCGCCGACCTTTTGATGGGCTGGTTGGAACGCAAACTAAACCCAGTTAAATCTTAAAAGAAGGAAGGGAGGGGGTCTGTCCCCCATCTTATTAACGCGTTAATGCTTTAGTGTGATGGGGGACAGACCCCCTCCTCCACATAAGGAGCTGGTATAATGGGAAATTTTGTTGTTGAACAGGATGTGGAATGTACATTATCTGATGGCACGGTGCTTAGGGCGGATGTATATCGGCCTGATCAGGAGGGGCGTTATCCTGTTCTGATGATACGTCTGCCATATGATAAAAAAACACCACGATATTATGATGAATACTTAAGCGTGCCACGAATGGTTGAGGCAGGCTATGTGGTCATTCTTCAGGATGTCCGCGGGCGTTTTGCTTCGGATGGGGAGTTTTATCCGTTCATTCATGAAGGAAGGGATGGCTATGAAGCAGTGGAATGGGCAGCTGGACTTCCATACTCCAATGGAAAGGTCGGTCTGTTCGGGATGTCCTATCATGGATATACCCAACTGGCAGCCGCTGTTGAAGCACCACCTTCTTTAAAAGCCATTGCCCCTGTAATGACAATGGGTGATCCGTGGGCAGAGATGTTAAGCGGGGAATCTAAGGCCAGCAACATCGGCAATCTTGAAACATGGACACTCGCTTCCATGATCGAGGATCAGCTCAAACGGAAGAATGGCCCGAAAGCGGAAAAAGTTCAAAGTTATATCGATGAACTGCCAAAATGGCTGCATCATGCTCCGGCGAATGAGTGGCCGCCAATGAAGGACCTTGACCCGGACTCTTATTTTTTTGATGCGATAAATGATACGTTAAAACCGGAACATCGTGGAAAAATGACACTACTTCCTAAACTTGTGGACGTAAAGACACCCGCTCTATTTATGGGTGGATGGTTTGATGCCCTGCTTCCCCCTACAATCAAGGCTTATCAGGCATACGGGGGAGAGAAGATGTTATGGGTCGGACCATGGACACATGAGGAAATGAGTGGACAGGCTGGAGAGAAATTTTTTGCCTGTGGTGCTGAAGAAATTGGTGTAGATAAAATAAAGGATCCAACAGAAATTCATATCTTATTTTTCGATAAATGGCTGAAGGACAAACCGCTTCCAATAAATAAACCGGTACATCTTTATTTGACTGGTCAGGAAAAATGGGAGGGCTATGAACAGTGGCCTCCAGCTGCTGAAGAGAGAGAATTTTTCCTTGACAGTAGGGGGGCATCGCAGTCTCGCCATGGTGATGGTCAGCTACTGAGCGAACCAGCTACCCGACAAACATCCAGCCTCCTGAAACTTGACCCAGCCAACCCATTCCCAACAAATGGTGGTGGTGTTCTAATCGCCGGTCAGGCTTCCGGTATGTTTGAACAAGGAGAACTCCAGGACCGGAGTGATGTGCTTGTCTACACTAGCATGACGCTGGAGGAGGACTTGGACATTCTCGGAGTCGTTCGCACAAGTATTTGGGCATCCTCCCCAACACCGCTGCTTGACTTGTTTGTACGTGTGTCCGATGTGGAACCAGACGGGAAAGTATATAATGTTGTGGATACCTTTCATCGGGTATCGGTCACTGAGAAAGGTAAGCCATTAAGTGTGGATTTGGCTATCAATCACACTGCATACCGCTTTAAAGAAGGAAACCGTCTGCGTGTGGAAATCGCCGCATCAAATGCTCCACATTTTGATGTCAATCTCAATAACGGCCGAACCACGAGAACATCCTCCGGGGGAAGTGTCGCTTTTGAGCATATTTATCACGGAGAGGAATATCCTTCTCGGATTATGCTTCCAGTTGTTAAACATGAATTTACGTGAAAATATAAAAAGCTTGCAGAGAGGAAACTGTTTCTCTGCAAGCTTTTTTTTTGGCAGTTAAGAAAGTCTAAAACTTCCTTACTGCATAAGCGGAACTAGAGCCTTTCGTCACAAGAGCTTGGCGAAAAGCCAAGTTTTCTAAGCAGTCAGGAGAAAAAACTCCCTGCTGCCACCAGCAATGAGTGAAATACTGAAATTAGCAACAACCGCCGCGTCGTCTTCTTCCACCTTTGTGCCGATTCATTTCTCCGGCTACATCATTATTACATTTGTGATGTTTTCTTCGATTGTTATTGTCGTCTTCATCACTTTCAACAACAGTTACATCGTCTGCGAAAATAACCAGATCATCGACTTCGATAACTTTTCTTCCATTTCGATCAAAATCTCCTGCTACATCATTAAAATTGTTATATTTTCCTTTATACCTGGACATTTAAATTCCCCCCTTTGCTTACTATAATCTATGCTTGTAAGCAAACAATGAATAGACAGGAATATCAATGATGGAAGAAATATACGAATGTCTCTACTAGATCTATCCAATTCGAGGCTGGACTGGCCTGATAAATCCATATTAGAAATCCAAATGCCCCCTGCATATCGGAAACTGAAATTTCTCTCGAATATATACAAGGAGACGTAACTTTTTATTCTTAACTTTGGTTTGGTATAGCAGTCGAAAAGGAAAAACAAAAGAAGTCGATTCCCTGTTGAACATGCAGCAAAGATCGCCCTTGGTACCATCATCGACTTTTTAGATGAACATTCAATGGAGAACGTCACCATGGTTTTGTTTTCTAAAGAAGATTATAACGTTTATACGGATACTTTAAATTTATTTACTTGAAGTCCTTCAGGGGAGCATCGATTATTACAACTCCGGGCAATCCTCTTTAATTAACTGCATAGCTCCCCTCCTGCCAATAAGTCATATAATTAACGAAAATAAAAAAATATATTTATATTTTCGTTCGTAATCTCCTTATCCACAAACATTCATCCTAGGCATAAAGTTGCACACCCTTCTTGTTAAACTGGATTCATAAGAAAAAAAGGAGGAGAAAAAAGTGAAGAAATTGTTGCTATTGTTGTTTGCCGGGATGATGTTAACCCTTGTTGCATGTGGAGAAGGTGAGGATGGGGCAGATGCCTCAACAGAAACAGATGAGAATAGCGGGGAAGTCACAGAAGCATCTGTGGAGACGAACGAAGAGAAAGAATCAGAGGAGATAGAAGTAAACGGTAAGGTAGCACCTGAGGATTTCGACAAGATGTATAGTGATCCTGCAGCATACCAAAATCAAGAGGTTGAATTTACTGGAAAAGTATTTATTGAACCAGAACGGGACGCGGATGGTACCTATATTCAAGTGTATGCAAAGCCGGAAAATCACGAGCAAAATATAATTGTTGGAATAGAAGATTCAAATTTAGAGGTAAGCATGGATGATTATGTGAAAGTTACTGGAGTTGTAATGGATCAGTTCGAGGGGGAAAATCTAATGGGTGGTACACTCGCTGTTCCGGTGGTTTATGCAAGTTCCGTGGAAACTGTTGATTATATAACTGCTGTTTCACCAACATTGAAAACTATAGAAGTGAATGAAGAGATTAATCAGCATGGGTTTGCCGTTGAAGTACAAAAAATCGAACTGGCTGAGAATCAGACGCGTGTCTATGTGAAAGTAACAAATAACACGGATGATAATGTATCTTTGTATGAGCACAGTACCTATTTGATACTAGGCAATCAACAATTGGAGACGGAGTATAACTATGAATCCGACCTGCCTGAATTACAATCAGAAATCCTCCCAGGTGTGGAAGCAGAAGGGGTCTTACAATTTCCGGCAATTGATGAAGCTACTGAAACATTCACTTTCCGTGCGGATGGATCTGCATATAATTACGATTTGGATATCGAACCATTCATCTTTAATATCACTGCTAATTAAAGCGATTCCCGGTCCAGCGAAATAGCTGTGCCGGGATTTTGCTGTCTATACTGATAAAATATTTATCCACATATCTCAACAGTAGTTTTCCGATTCCCTGTTGAACATGCAGCAAAGATCTCCCTTGGTACCATCATCGACTTTTTAGATGAATATCCAATGGAGAGCGTCACCATGGTTTGTTTTCTGAAATGTATAAAGATGCTTATAATCAATTGTCTGAATAATTTATAGGGCTTAATTTTAGGTACAAAGACGATAAATCCAAGTTTAGAATCAGCGAATTGTGGTAGAAAAGTAGTGTGATACATTTATCAAAGAGAGACTCATTTCTTGAATGTACTACTGGATTTGATATTTGAAATTATTCATCAGGAAGGAGAATCATCCATGAAAGCAGCAGTATGGCATGGAAAAAAAGACTTACGTGTGGAAGAAATGGAAGAAAAGCCATTAAAAGATACAGAAGTTAAGGTGAAAGTTGCCTGGGCTGGTATTTGTGGCAGTGATTTGCATGAATATGAAGAAGGCCCGGTCTTCGTACCCAATGAAAAAGAAGATCCACTGACCAAAGAGCAAGCCCCATTAACCATGGGACATGAATTTGCGGGAGTGGTAGAAGAAGTCGGTAAAAAAGTTACAAAATATAAAGCGGGAGACAGAGTAGCGATTAACCCTACCCTGACTCATGGAAATAAACCGGAAGAGCTAGATCCTTATGATGGATTCAGCTTCATTGGTTTGCATGGAGATGGCGGTTTTACCAACTATGCAAATGTTCCAGAAGATAATGTTTACTTATTGCCTGAATCATTAACCTTACAGGATGGAGCTTTAGCAGAACCTACCGCTGTTGCAGTAGAAGCGGTGAAAAAAGGAAAACTTCAATTTGGAGATAAAGTTGCTATATTTGGAGCAGGCCCAATTGGATTGTTAACTGCTGTTGCAGCAAAAGCAGCCGGTGCAAGCGAAATTATTGTGTTGGATTTATCAGAAGCCCGGCTTAAAAAAGCAAAAGATTTAGGGGCAACTCACATCATTAATTCCGGTGAAGAGGATCCGGTAGAAGCAATTAAAGAAGTGACCCCGAATGGTGTGGATGTTTCCTTTGAAGTAGCTGGAGTAGCCCCGACATTTAAACAGGCAATTGATGTGACAAAAGCACTTGGAACGATGGTGATTGTTTCCATTTTTGCGAAACCAATTGAATGGAATCCAATCCAACTCACGAATACGGGTGTAAATATTGTATCTACAATTGCCTACACACCAACCAGCTTTCAACAGACTGTGGATTTGATGGGTACAGGGCAATTAAAACCACAAGGCGTCATCACAGACCATATCCAATTGGATGATATCGTTGAAAAAGGATTTGAGGCATTGAGCAATGATAAATCACAGGCGAAAATTTTGGTTGAATTAAGTGGTGAAAAATAAGAACACAAAATAAAACAAAGCTCTTCTCACTATTGTGTGAAAGGGCTTTGTTTATTTAAAATCCGGATACACCACAGTTCCATCCGCTTCAATAATTGGCATAGCTCCCCACTCTCCAAGCTGATGAGAAATTAGCCCTATTTCTCCACCATTTCCATCAATAATATGCTTCACATTCCATTCATTTGCCCCAAGCCAGTTACTGATAATCAAGCGATGACATCGTGCAGGATGCCGCTCCGAACAAAAGTATGCAGTTCGGTTACTGGTGGCATGTGTGACAAGTTCATCAATTCCTTCACGAAAGGCTGGGGTGAGTGTATAATCCGCATAATTATGAAAGGATTGATTATTCCACGCCCCGTTTAAGTCAGGGGAAACTTCACCCGATTTATTCCGCCTGCCACCAAGTTTTCGGATATGCCGATAGACAATGCCATATTCCTCCAGCCAACCAGGCATATGGTCTTTGGAAAACTGCGGGAAATTACGACTTCCTGGGTAGGCACGTACATCTATGAGCACTTCAATTCCGGCATAATGGAGCATGTCCAGAAATGCTTCTTTCGAATGGGTGGAGTGACCGATTGTATAGATTTCCATTTTTCTCACCTCGTATTTATTGTATATTCCTTTTCCATGATAGAGCTAAACGGTTTGTTTATGATAAAATAGCTGTAAGATAATGTAGCTGAATTTATTATAGTAGCCATAAGTTGGAGCAAATCTATTACCTACTGGAATAAGTGTAAAACGGTAAATAATGATTCACATTAAAGGGAGTGGAAACGATGGGAGAGAACAAGCGTAAGCCAGATAGATGTGAGGAGTGCAGGGATAAGCGGAAGTATGGGGAGTTTATTTAGGTGTGGTTAGGTAGGATTGGATAATTATATAATCAAGTAATCCAGATTGATCTATCGAAATTGTCTCAATGATTAAATGATCATATTCAATAAGTATATGAAAGACAAGGAGAACAAAATGAAAAAGAACATCCACGTCGTCGGAGCAGTAATTCTTGATAACAATAGAATTCTATGTGCCCAAAGAGGATCAACAAAAACATTAGCATATAAATGGGAGTTTCCAGGCGGAAAAATTGAAGAAGAGGAATCTCCTCAACAAGCTTTAAAACGAGAAATTAATGAAGAAATGCATTGTGAAATAGAAATTGGTGAACAAGTAGCGCATACAGTTTATGAATATGATTTCGGGATCGTTCATTTGACTACCTATTACTGTAAGCTTCTTGAAGGTGAACCTGTATTAACAGAACACAAAGAAATAAAATGGCTGTCTCCAAATGAGCTGGTAACTCTAGATTGGGCTCCAGCAGATATACCAGCTATTGAAAAGCTATCAAATGAACGAATATTATAGCGTGACTAAAGCTACTCGCAATATGTGGGTAGTTTTTTTAATTGATGAGCAATTTGATATATTTATAGGTGAGTAGTAAGATTAGCCTATAAATTGGAAATGAGTGGAGGTTCGAATTATTCCTATATTTTTTGAAATATTTGGAATTAATGAGGTAATTATAGTGTTAGAAATGAGGTGGACTTTTAGTGAAACAGGGTATCTACGAGGAAATTATTAATAAGCAAGTAAAAAATGAACTTAGTTTATTAGATGAAGGGCACTTTGAACTGGAAAAAGATCTTTTAGATGTGGAAGAGGCTCGAAAGGTTTTAGCTTCATATATTTCCTCTATCACAAGAAAAGCGCTTAAATATGTTAGGGATAATGAAACAGACGATAAAGAAGCTCTGTTTAGGCAAATTGATACATGTAATAACATTATTTCCACTTTAAGTAGAGAATTGGATGAAAAGGAATTTGATAAGTTACAAATAGATGAAGAAGGAGAAGTTCTTAATTCAATCTATTCCAAAATAAACTCAATAAAAAGTATTAAAAAGGATAGGACAATTCGTCCGATCACGTCCATAGCCGAAAGCTCCCTTTTTACGGGATCTAATTATGAGCCGGATATGCTTAGCGAATTAAAGAAAGAGATATTATCTTCAAATCAGATCGACTTTTTAGTTTCATTTATTAAGTGGAGCGGAATTCGATGTATCATCGAAGAATTAAAAACATTCACAGAAAACGGTGGGCTTCTAAGGGTTATTACTACATCATACATGGAAGCTACAGACTATAAGGCTGTTATCGAATTAAGTAAGCTGAGCAATACAGAAATTAAGATATCATATGATGTTAATCGAACACGGCTTCATGCCAAGGCCTATATGTTTAAACGTGATACAGGTTTTACGACAGCATACATAGGATCTTCTAATTTATCAAATCCTGCGTTAACATCTGGATTAGAGTGGAATATGAAAGTTACTGAAAAGGATTCCTTCGATATTATAGCAAAATTTGAGGCTACGTTTGAAAGTTACTGGAACGATGGTGAGTTTAAAGCGTTTAATGGTGATATACAATCTAATAAAGTGCAATTAAAGCAGGCATTAAAAAAGAAAAACCTGCTAGAAGAAAACGATGTACACTTCACGTTGGATATAAAACCATATCACTATCAAAAGGAGATGCTGGAAAACCTGCAGGCGGAAAGAGAAGTTTTTGGCCGAAATAAAAATTTACTTGTTGCTGCTACAGGTGTTGGAAAGACAGTTATTTCAGCATTTGATTATAAAAAATTTAGAAAGCAAAATGGAAATCATTCAAGGTTACTTTTTGTGGCACATCGAGAAGAAATTTTGAAACAAAGTAGAGATACCTTTAGGGCAATATTAAAAGACTTTAATTTTGGTGATTTGCTAGTTGGGGGTAGTAACCCGTCTTCCATGGATCATTTGTTTGTAAGTATCCAATCTTTTAATAGTATGAAAATACATGAACGAATAACGAAGGATTTTTATGATTTTATCATTGTTGATGAATTTCATCATGCCGCGGCTAAAACGTATCAGACATTTTTAAGCTATTTTGAGCCAAAAATATTATTGGGTTTAACAGCCACTCCGGAACGTATGGATGGTAAAGATATTCTTTCTTACTTTGATGGAAGAGTAGCGTCAGAAATGAGGTTAACTGAAGCTGTTGATAAAAAGCTTTTAAGTCCTTTTCAGTATTTTGCTGTTAGTGATACAGTAGATTTGTCTACTTTAAAATGGAGTAGAAAAGGATATGATTTAAAAGAGTTAGAGAACGTATATACAAATAATAAAATTCGTAGTAACCAAATTGTTACCAGCCTATATAAATATGTTACGGATATAGATGAAGTAAAAGGGTTGGGTTTTTGTGCTGGCGTAGAACATGCAAAGTATATGGCCAATTACTTTAATCAAAGAAGCATTTCTTCAATTGCTTTACATGGTGGTTCCGACAAAGAGGTAAGGCAATCAGCACAGCAAAAGCTAACAAATGGAGAAATAAAATTCATTTTTGTTGCAGATCTTTATAACGAAGGGGTAGACATACCAGAAGTAAATACTATTTTATTCCTACGACCTACAGAAAGTTTGACTGTCTTTTTACAGCAGTTAGGTAGAGGCTTACGGATAGTAGATGGTAAAGAGTGTTTAACTGTGCTAGATTTCATTGGACAAGCTCATAAAAATTATAGTTTTGAAGAAAAGTTTCGTGCGCTTATTGGAAAAACAAAACATTCAATTAAGCATTATGTAGATGAAGGATTTTCTAATCTACCAAGGGGAAGCTTTATCCAATTAGAAAAACAAGCAAAAGAATACATCTTGAAAAATATCAAAGCTACAGCTAATACGAAACAAAACCTCGTAAATAGGATGAAGTATTTTGAACAGGATACGGGTTTAGAATTAACATTAGCGAACTTCTTAACACATTATCATTTAACACTTTATGACTTTTATGGGAAAAGTAGTAACCGATCCTTTCAACGTATGAAAGTGACAGCGGGAATGGCAAGTGATTTTCATTGCTCGAACGAAGAACAGATTACAAAAAGGTTACCGAAGTTGTTTCATTTAAACTCAAGAAAGCTTTTAGATTTCTTCATTCGTTATGTTGAGGCTAAAGGTGAAATGGATGTAGATGAAGAAGAAAAATTAATGGTTAATATGTTGTATTATTCATTCTTTCAAAAAGAACCGGCCAAAGAGGGCATTTCTTCTATAAAAGATGGGCTGGAACATATTTTAGATAATGAACAAATGCGAACAGAAATCCTAGAATTATTGCAGTTTAATTTTCAATCGATTAAAACAGTGGAAATAGAGAATGATTTTGAATTCACGACCCCATTAACTGTACATTCAACCTATTCAAAAGAACAGATTATGGCAGCATTAGGGTTTTTCGATGAGGAAAAGTGTCCTGCTTTTAGAGAAGGTGTTAAGAACTTTAAAGATAAGAAACTAGATACATTCTTTATTACTTTTAATAAGTCGGAAAAGGACTTCTCGCCTTCAACTTTATACGAGGATTATGCAATCAATGAAAAGTTATTCCATTGGCAAAGCCAAAGCACCATATCTGAGTCCAGCGAAACAGCAAAAAGGTACATCAATCATAAGGAACGGGATCAAAAGATTTCCCTTTTTGTCAGGGAATATAAAAAGGAGTTTGGCTATACATCGCCATTTACATTCTTAGGAACTTGTGAATACGTAAATCATTCAGGAGAAAAACCAATTAATTTTACTTGGAAATTGAGGGAGGAAATGCCACCAGGATTGGTGACTAGAGCAAATAAGATTATTGTTTAATTGTGCAATCTCTGGTGCGTAAATGGTCTCATATCCTCCTCATTTACGATATCTATTCTTAACCTTTCCTTTTCATTTATATTGAAAGTGATCTATTCATTTTATTACGAATTCCCAACATGTATAATATACTCAACTAGTAAAATAGCTCTAGAATAAATACATAATCCCAAGGTGATCAAAATGAAAGAAAAAATGGTCCTGCTGCGTGATCGTTTGAACGATCTCAGCCGCAGGAATCGTTCAATCCGTATGTTGAAACTTTATGATAAATGGTCGTTTGATATAAGTGAGGTCAATAGGATAAATAAAGAGCCTTCCAATCTTCTGCATGACCTCATAGCGAGAAAGGCAAAGACACTGGTGAAACAGGATGTGGCAGATGAGGAAGCATTGATTTTGTCGAAAAAGTTAAATTCCTTATACCGGAATGTGAAATCCATCGAGGAGGAAACAGGTCTTTATGATCTGTATCTTGGCTATCCTTTCATTAGCGGTTCCATGATGGATGGCACGTACGTCAGGGCTCCATTGTTTCTGTATCCAGTTAGACTTGAAAGGGTGAAGAAGCATGGAATCCAGTGGCATGTGGAACCTATCACGGATGAAGCTCCTCAGCTGAATCGTTCTTTATTCCTGGCATTGCAGAAACTGAGTAATCTACATGTGCCGGAAACAATTTATGATGAAGCGGAAGAAAAGGCGGACCAGATTAATCTGAAGGAATGGGCTGACTGGCTGGAAGGCTATTCCTTAAAAGCTGATTACGGTTCTCAAGATGAGCTGCTGAAAGTTCAAAGTTACAACAAAGACGAGATCCCTGCGTTTGATAAAGGAAGCTTTCAGCTGGACAACATGGCTGTCCTTGGCCACTTTCCGCAGGGGAATTCAGCGATGTTAAAGGATTATGAAGATTTTATGGAACTGATTGAAGCAGGAAATGATGATCTGGGACTGGTATCCGAGCTGTTGCAAGTTGGTGAGGAAGAGGGGGATTATACAACAGATAATCTTCCGGGACCAGATACTTCCAGCGAAGAGCCTTTGGAAGAGGAGAAATCCAAATTTCTTGTTCTGGATACGGATGCTTCACAGGAAAAAATCATTG
Source organism: Virgibacillus ainsalahensis (assembly GCF_055380755.1). Classification (NCBI taxonomy): domain Bacteria; kingdom Bacillati; phylum Bacillota; class Bacilli; order Caryophanales; family Bacillaceae; genus Virgibacillus; species Virgibacillus ainsalahensis. The sequence goes on from NZ_AP043943.1 coordinate 3,707,148, forward strand.
ATTCTTTAAAAGATGAAAAAGGGATTGTTGTGCACGGTCCACCAGGTACTGGGAAGTCTCAGGTCATTGTGAACATGATCGCTAATGCTGTGGCCAATAATGAGAAAGTCATTTTGGTGACACAGAAAAGAGCTGCCCTTGATGTGGTGTACCAACGTTTGGATTCCCTCGGATTATTCGCAAATGTTGCGTTGCTACATGATGAGAAAAATGACCGAAGATCCTTGTATCGCAAGTTGAACCAGCAATTGGCGTCTGATAGAAGCTATGAAGATTTGGAGGAGGAGTTTTACCAACTTTCCGAGAAGATCGTAAAGACGGAAAGGAAACTGGACAATATTGCAACAGGCTTATACGAGGTTCAGTCGCATGGTTACAGAGCCTATGACCTATATGGCCTTGGAAAACCCGCAAACCAGCAAGATGCGATTTTGAGTCTGGATAATGTTTTACAGGAACTGAACAAAAATAATTTGAACGATGTATTAATGAAGATTTTCTCCTATGGTAATTATTATAGTCGCTTTGGAGCAGAGGATTACCCACTGAAAGGGAGAAAATCTTTTGCTGAACTGGAAATGAAAGACAGAGTAAGGATCGTGGAAATTTTAAAGAAAGCGATGGAGAAAGCTGAACAGAGTATGGAACACCTTGAGCACTTTGAGGATGAATCGATTACCCCGGAATACAGTTGGCAGGTAAATGATAAGCTGGAAAAGATCTACAGTGATTTAAGTACGGAGGAAAAGAAAACCCTCCAGAAGTTGCGTCTATGGTGGTGGACATCATTTACTGGAAAAACGATTGTTGAAGAATTGGTCGAAGGAAATAAATTCAATGGTCTATCTTCCAAAGAATGGCCAAAGTTGAGACAGAGCCTGCGTATTTTATATGAACTTTCCAATGTCTCTGAGAATATGTCCACTGCGCTAAATGAAATGAAGGGGTATTTTTCAAAAGAAACGATCAAAGAATACCAGGATCAAATAGCTAAAGGAGATATTCCATTATCCGCACTGGATAAGCAGATGGAATATGTAACACAGGACTTTGAAGAGCTAAGGAACATGGACAGGATGTATGATGAAAGCCCTGCTTTTATGAAAGAAATAATCGATGAATTGAAAGAAAAGAGCAAGGATTATATTCACAAGGATTTGGCGGCCCATTGGAAGGACATCGCTGAGCAATCGACATATACTTACTGGATTGATGAGATTGAACGAAAGCATCCTATCCTTACAAAAATAGGAACGGATGATTTTTCCCATACGAGGGATCAGTTAAAAGAATGCTTAGAGGAAAAACAGAGCCTATCCATCAAATTATTGCAGAATCGCAAGAGAAAGTGCTTCAGGAAGTGAAGGATTCTAATGGAAAAGCAATGAAAGACCTGACGTATCAGACCGGGAAAAAAAGACAGATTTGGCCGGTTAGGAAACTGGTAAATCAATATGCGTTGAAAGGCCTGCTAGATGTTATGCCAGTATGGCTGATTTCTCCGGAGATGGCATCAGCAATTTTCCCATTAAAAGAGGAAATTTTCGACCTGGTTATATTTGATGAAGCATCACAGTGTACGGTGGAAAATGGCATACCTTCCATATACAGAGGAAAAAAAGTCGTGATTGCCGGGGACGAAAAACAACTGCCGCCTTCCACGTTATTTAAAGGTGAAGTAGATGCCGGTGAGGATGAGGAGGAACAGGATGATTTTGAGGAATCGGAAAGCCTTCTGAATCTCGCAAAACGTGTGCTGCCGGGCAGACTCCTGGAATGGCATTACCGGTCCAAATCGGAAGAACTGATTAACTTCTCCAACCATGCGTATTACAACGGTAATGTCCAGATCGCCCCAAATGTAGACTATTTGCAGGATCCATCCTGCATTCAATGGCATAAGGTGGATGGACGCTGGATTAACCAAAGCAATGCCGTCGAGGCGGAAGCGGTAGTCGACCTGTTGAAAGAGACGTTGTTGAAGGACTTTTCAAAATCCATTGGTATCATCACATTCAACGCCAAGCAACAGGATGTCATTGAAAATGCGATAGATGCGCGTGCGGAGAAAGATGAGGAATTCGGTGTTGTTTATGATCAGGTGATGGCGAGAGATTTGGATGAACGGATCTTTGTGAAAAATATCGAAAATGTGCAGGGTGATGAGAGGGATATTATCATTTTCTCTATCGCTTACGCAAAAAATGAGCAGGGTAGAGTTTATAGTCGATTTGGAACGTTGGGGAAGCAAGGCGGGGAAAACCGGTTGAATGTGGCGGTAACCCGTGCCAAAGAGGAGATCCATCTTGTTTCAAGCATTGATCCCCATGAATTAAATGTTTCTAACGCGAAAAATGATGGTCCAAAATTTCTAAAGAGCTATATGGAATATGCAAAAGCTGTTTCTGAATTGCAGAAGGATAAAATTGAAGCTGTATTAACGGACCTGAATGAAGAGATGAATACAAAAAGGCAGGAAAGAAACCTGCATTTCGATTCTCCGTTTGAGGAGGAAGTTTACGAACAGCTGACGGGGATTGGCTACAAAATAGATACACAGGTCGGGATGTCAGGCTACCGAATTGATATGGCTGTTGTTCACCCTCACAATCCCAATAAATATATCCTGGGAATCGAATGCGATGGGGCAATGTATCACAGTGCGCCTTCTGCAAGAGAAAGAGATGTGTACAGACAACGATTCCTGGAAAGCAAGGGGTGGACCCTTACCCGCATCTGGAGCAGGAACTGGTGGAAAGACTCCAGCACAGAAGTGGAAAGGATTGATCAATTGATAAAGAGGATGACGGAAGAGGCAAGGGCTAAAAAAGAAGTGATTTAATGCAAAGTAGGCAGCTGCTGGGATGAGTAGCTGTCTATTTGCTAATTTCGATGTGTTTCCTCCATGTACTAAACATATAAATCAGTGTTTCTTTTCACTGATTAACATACCTTCGATACAGCAAAATGACTGTACCGGGGGTTGTTCTTGTATCCAGTTTTAACATGTTTTTTATATCTCTATTGAAAAAACAACGTTACTAACCCTCTGATTTACTTCAAATAAATGATTCACTACTTCAACCGACACTTCATATCCTATCCTGATTTCAATTTTTTTTGCAAAATGGATGGAACATAGGTATACATTCCAAACGGTTTGCTGTAAAGAATCATGTGCAAAGGGGTGTTTCGTGTTGAGGAAGTTTAAAGTTGCCATTGTGGCATTATTTGCATTGTTCCTGATGGCTTGTGGGCCGGCTTTAAGTGATGAAGAGTTGTATGATGAGGCGGTCAGTATATTGGAAACGGAGTTCGCGGAGCCGAATGGGTACGAACTGGAATATTCTTCACTTGAGATGGTTGAGATTGAAGAGGTTGGTGATGATCTCTATGAAGTTCGTGGCAATCTGTTTGATCAATATCAAACCGGGGCAGCATTTACAGTGAAAATAAGTGTCAGTGAAGATAAGCTGAATTATGAGTGGCTGGTGGAATAGTAGTCTACGAAGCCGCACACTTCAATCAGACATAGAAAGTTCTATTTGAAACAGAACACAGGAGACAACCAACATGTCTCCTGTGTTCTTATTTCGTTCATCCATAAAAAAAGGGTTGAGATAACCCAGAGTTTAGCAATGCTCCCGTGGGATTATTTTTGTACGAAAAGCACGCTATCTTCACCTGAACGGACCTCGCCGGTAGTGCCCTTTTTAATCTCACTCATCTCATTGGTATTGGTAATCAATACAGGGGTGATAGAGCTGCTTGCTTTTTCCTCAATGATGTTGATATCAAAGTCAATTAGCTTATCACCTACATCTACTTTATCCCCTTCATTCACATACGAAGTAAAGCCATCCCCTTTTAGCTGAACGGTTTCCAAACCGATATGAAGCAATACCTCTGCACTGTTTTCAGCCCGTATTCCGATTGCGTGTTTCGTTGGGAATACCTGGATTACCTCTCCTTTAACTGGAGATACCAGCTTGCCGTTTGCCGGTTTCACTGCAATGCCATCCCCCATCATCTTTTCTGAAAATACGGGATCAGGTACATCTTCCAGTTGGACGACTTCCCCATCAACAGGGGCATAGATGGTAAGGGAATTATCTCCTTTTTTGCTTTTGAACAGGTTCTTAAACATGTTGATCCATCCTTTTAAAAAATTTATGCAAACTAAAAAATAATTCTCTATTGACCTAAATACAATTCTATTATAATATGATTATAGATTTAGTGCAATCGTTTGCATTAATAATTTAATAAATTATCTCTCTAGCAGGTTCTATTCAGCAGTTAAGAAAGTATAAAATCTTCTTATTGCATAAGTATAATTCATTCGTGATAAGCCAATCTTTCTAAGTTTCTGTAAAAGTATATATATAAGATCTTATGGAAGTGCTTGCATAGGTTTATTAGTTTGTATTAATTACAAACTAATGCATTAGAAATATTTAGGAAAACGTTTGCCTGAATATATATTTATTTGCATAGAGATAAACAGGAGGGGAAACAGGATGAAGAAAATGTTTTCATTTGATTTCTGGCAAAAGCTGGGGAAAGCGCTGCTAGTAGTTGTAGCGGTTATGCCTGCTGCAGGAATTATGATCTCATTAGGAAAAGTAATTAATATGTCCGTTGATGATATTTCATTTATTCTGACAATCGGACGAGTGATGGAAGATATCGGTTGGGCAATCATTAATAACCTGCATATATTATTTGCGGTTGCCATTGGTGGCTCGTGGGCCAAAGAGCGAGCAGGTGGTGCATTCGCTGCACTACTGGCATTTATTTTGATTAACCGGATCACCGGTGCAGTATTTGGAGTTACCAGTGAAATGCTGATGGATTCAGAAGCTGTGGTAACTTCTTTATTTGGTGGTGAATTGATTGTAGAAAACTATTTCACTTCCATTCTTGGTGCACCTGCACTTAATATGGGTGTGTTTATTGGTATTATTTCCGGTTTTCTCGGAGCGGCTGTATATAACAAATATTATAATTTCAGCAAACTACCGGAGTCTCTGGCATTCTTTAACGGAAAGCGATTTGTTCCATTTGTGGTTATTCTCTGGTCCGTAATCATTGCTATTGTTATGTCTGTACTATGGCCGTTTGTTCAAGGAATGATCAATGACTTTGGTATTTGGCTGGCTACATCTAAAGATTCCGCACCATTTGTGGCACCCTTTGTTTTTGGGCTGCTTGAGCGTTTGCTGTTGCCGTTTGGTTTGCATCATATGCTGACTGTTCCAATTAATTATACGGAACTTGGTGGCACGTATACGATTCTGACCGGTGGATCTGCCGGAGAAATTGTAGCAGGACAGGATCCACTGTGGCTTGCATGGGTATCCGATTTGGTTAACCTGCAGGCAGCGGGCGATACACAGGCTTATAATGCACTGATGCAAGATGTAACACCTGCCAGGTTCAAGATGGGACAAATGATCCTCTCTACGGCTGTACTGATTGGTGCAGCACTTGCAATGTATCGCAATGTTGATAAAGATAAACGGACAAAATATAAATCTATGTTTTTCTCTGCAGGGTTAGCAGTATTCATTACTGGTGTTACAGAGCCAATTGAGTTCATGTTCATATTCGCATCACCTGTATTGTACGGTGTCTATGCGGTGATCGCTGGGCTGAGCTTTGCCGTTGCGGATTTGATTAATCTTCGCTTGCATTCATTAGGGTTGATCGAGTTGTTCACAAGGTTGCCGATGGCTATTAATGCAGGGCTGGTTGTAGACATTATTAATTTCGTTCTGACCTGTCTCGTATTCTTTGTAATCAGTTACTTTATATTTTATTTCCTTATTAAGAAATTGAATCTGCCGACACCTGGCCGTGCAGGAAATTATTCGGATGATGATACGGCAGCGGATGATGGAGGTCAGACAGAGAAAAGCAGTCAAGGAGCGAAAGAAGAAAAAGATTCGGAAGTTGCTACGGTTGTTCAGATGCTTGGTGGTAACGAAAACATTGAAGAAGTCGATGCATGTATGACAAGGCTTCGTGTATCTGTCAAAGATGTGGATTTGGTTGCACCGGAAGCAGACTGGAAGAAGACAGGTGCGATGGGTATGGTGAAGAAAGATAAAGGTATTCAGGCAATATACGGGCCAAAAGCTGATGTGCTTAAATCGAAAGTACAGGATTACTTGGAGGATTGAGGCATGAAACTATTGACATTGAACTGCCACTCCTGGCAGGAAGAGAATCAGTGGGAAAAGATGGATACACTAGCGGGAGTCATTCATGAGCAATCGTATGATGTTATTGCATTGCAGGAAGTAAGCCAGTCCATAACAGCTGAGAACACAGACGGAAATGTGAAGACAGATAATTTTGTTTTGTTGCTGATTCAAAAACTGAAGGAACTTGGTTCAGCATATGATTATACATGGGATTTTTCCCATATTGGCTACGACCGTTTTGAAGAAGGGGTGGCTTTATTAACAAAGCACCCCATCATCTACCGTGAATCATTTTTTGTGAGTCGCAGTGAGGATACATCCTTTTGGAAGACAAGGAAAGTGGTTGGATTAACTATTGATTTTAATGGGAAGGCAGTTGCTTTCTACTCCTGTCATATGGGCTGGTGGAAAGATGAAGAAGAACCCTTCCGTTTTCAGATGGATCAATTGGCTGAACAGGTAGACCAGTCCACACCACATTTTTTAATGGGGGATTTTAATAATGAAGCCGGTGTGAAGCAGGAAGGATATGCTTATTGCTTGGACTTGGGCTATTATGATACCTACCAGTTGGCGCAGGAAAGGGATTCCGGAATTACGGTAGGTGGAGAGATTGCCGGATGGGAAAAAAATGGGGAGAAAAAGCGGATTGATTTTATCTTTGCATCCGAAAAGGTGAATGTCCCGTCTTCTGCCGTTGTATTTAATGGAAGTAATATGCCGGTAATCTCTGATCATTTTGGGGTAGAAGTAGTAATAAAATAGACCAATAAGGAGAATGCGATTATGAAAAAAATATGGTGGAAAGAAGCGGTCGCCTATCAGGTATATCCCCGCAGTTTTATGGATTCAGACGGTGATGGGATTGGAGACATTCAAGGAGTTACATCCAAGCTCGACTATCTGAAGGATTTGGGAGTCGATGTAATCTGGATCAGCCCTGTTTATCAATCGCCCAATGATGATAATGGCTATGATATCAGTGACTACAAGGAAATTATGTCAGATTTCGGTACAATGGCGGATTTTGACCAGCTGTTGGAGGAGGTACATCACCGTGGAATGAAATTAATCATGGATCTCGTAATCAATCACACCTCGGATGAGCATCCATGGTTTGTGGAATCACGTTCTTCCAAAAACAACCCATACAGAGACTATTATATTTGGCATGAAGGAAAAAATGGATCGGAACCGAATAACTGGGAATCTATTTTTGGCGGTTCTGCCTGGGAATATGATGAAAAAACAGAGGCCTATTATATGCATGTTTTTTCCCGGAAACAGCCGGATTTGAACTGGGAGAATCCCAATGTGCGCAAGGATTTGTATGATATGGTCAACTGGTGGCTGGATAAAGGGATTGATGGTTTTCGCGTTGACGCGATTTCTCATATCAAAAAGGTTCCAGGCTTCCCGGACGTAGCGAATCCCGACAATAAGAAATTTGCCCCGTCTTTTGATGGTCATATGAACCGTGAAGGGATTCAGGTTTTCCTGGAAGAATTGAAAAAGGAAACATTTTCCAACTATGATATTATGACGGTTGGCGAAGCGAATGGTGTCACTGTAGAAGATGCAGACGAATGGGTTGGTGAGGAAAAAGGGAAATTTAATATGGTTTTCCAATTTGAACACCTTGACCTGTGGGGAAAAAGTGTCACCGGCGGTTTGGATATCCATGCATTGAAAAAAACCTTAAGCAAATGGCAAAAGGGACTGGAGGAAGATGGGTGGAATGCTCTATTCCTGGAAAACCATGATCAACCCCGCTCTGTGTCAACCTGGGGGGATGATGGGGTATATTGGAAAGAATCAGCGAAAGCTCTCGCAACTCTGTATTTCCTGATGCAGGGGACACCGTTTATTTATCAGGGTCAGGAAATTGGCATGACGAACGTTCAATTTGATTCGATTGAGGATTATGATGATGTCTCCATGAAAAACCTTTATGCAGAGGAACGGGCGAATGGAAAAAGCCACGAGGATATTATGGAAATCATCTGGAAAAACGGGCGTGATAATACCAGAACTCCGATGCAGTGGAGCGACGGAGAAAATGCGGGATTTACAACAGGAAAGCCATGGATGAAAGTCAACCCAAATTATAAACAAATCAATGTGAAGGACGCTATGGCTGACCCGAATTCCATCTATCATTATTTCCGGAAATTAATTCAAATCCGAAAAGAAAACCATCTATTAATTTACGGTAGATATGATCTTGTTTTGGAGAACCATAATCAAATCTATGCCTACACCCGGACATTAGGCGATGAGAAGATGTTGATCATGACCAACTTATTTGGGGAGGAGGCTACATTCCAACTGCCGGATGAGCTTCGTGATCACATTGGAAACCTGGAAATCAGTAATTATGACGAAGTGGCAGAAGGTATGGAGCACACTTCGTTAAGACCTTATGAAGCAAGAGTTTATCGGATGAAATAGAATAAAAGCCTGCAGCCTGTTGAAAGCTGCAGGTTTTTTATGGGGAGAAGATTATAAGAATGAGACTCACTTGTTTCCGCTCTTCTCTCATTCCTTGCGTTATGGTACCATAATCGTAAACTGGTTTTATTTTTACTATCAGCAGGGGGTGAGGATCCGTGTTTAAAAGTAAACAGTGGTATGTTGTATGTATTATATTTGTCTTTATGATTGGAGGATGTGCCTCCAAATCAGTTGAAGATGTTACAACAGAGGGAGAGTCTGGTGATTCTCAAGAGACGTTGGAAGAAGATTTAGAAGAGAAGAAGCGTACAGACGAACAGCAGGAAAAGGCAGTTGAAGATGAATTTTTTGCCGAACTCCCAGAACCGGCTGCTGATTTGAAAGAGTTGCTTACATATCCGAATGGGGAATTTTCCGGCGAGGAATATGAGGAGCAGTCTGAGGAAATTGAAAAGGTATTGGATCAGTTTCCTGATACAGGAGATGAAATTAGCGAGGAAGAGGCCGAAAAGTACTGGAAGAAATTATTGACTTTATTCGCAGAAGAATTTCCGAATCCACAGGATGTTGTGGATCAATGGGGCGATTATGAAATTAATGGTCCTGAGATTGACGGTGAAGAAATCCAGTTCAAGGAAAATTATAATGTGGAAATCATCCTCGATTCCAGTGGGAGCATGGCTAATTACCAGGGAGACCAGACTAGAATGGAGCTGGCAAAGGATGCAATTACTGATTTTGCAAAGGATTTGCCGGAAGAAGCCAATGTGGGACTTCGTGTATACGGCTTTGAAGGAAGCAATGCGGATGCCGATAAAGAAATTTCATGTGCGAGTAATGAACTTGTCTATGACATAGCACCTTATGATGAAGCAAATCTCAAGGATGCGATGGAGCAATTCGGCCCAACTGGCTGGACGCCGCTTGCTGAGGCGATTTCAATGGCTGAGTCAGATCTAAGCGAATATGATGGAGAAAATAATACAAATTTGATCTATATTGTGAGTGACGGTGTGGAGACCTGTGACGGGGATCCGGTTAAAGAAGCAGAAAATCTTGCAGCATCCAATGTTACTCCAATCGTCAATGTGATTGGTTTTGATGTAGATAATGAAGGACAGCAGCAACTGGAGGATGTTGCGGAGGCTGCGGAAGGTACATATGCCGATGTCCAAAACCAGAATCAGCTGCAGGATGAATTCCAACAGGCTGCTGAGCTTGCAGGTGAATGGCGGCTATGGAAAGCCAATGCAATGGGCGACGCAAGGGTGGAAAATGTGGACAGAGCCGAAATGATGCGTGATTTCCGTGCAGAGTGGGCCGACCGTTATCGAATGGAAAGGCATAATTTCAATGAGGCTATCGTCTACTTGCAAAGAGAAAGGGAAGTTATCAGCAGGGATACAGCCATTATGCTTCATGACATGAGGGATGAACGGCTGGAAATGCTCTCAGACCTTCGCAGGAAGGCCTGGGATGATCTCGCGGATGTTAAGGATCAGGAATTTGAAGATGCGAAAGATGAGATTCAAGATAAATATGACGCTAATGCCCCGGATTAACGGTTGCTGAGGCTTATAAGGTTGACCCTGAAACAGACCAGTTCTTATTTGTGAACTGGTCTGTTTTTGGTTGAGGAGGTGGAGAGGACGATGTCGTAAGTCAGGCCGGCAATGCGCTCTGACGTGATGTCGATGATTATCGAGAAAAGAGCGATGCGGCGTGATGTAAGGTCGATGATTATCGAGAAAAGAGCGATGCGGCGTGATGTGAGGTCGATGATTATCGGGAAAAAGGCGATGCGCCCTGACGTGAGGTAGATGATTATCGAAAAAAAGGCGATGTGTCCTGACGTGAGGTAGATGATTATCGAGAAAAAGGCGATGCGGCGTGTCGTGAGGTCGATGATTATCGGGAAAAAGGCGATGCGGCGTGTCGTGAGGTCGATGATTATCGGGAAAAAGGCGATGCGGCGTGTCGTGAGGTCGATGATTATCGGGAAAAAGGCGATGCGGCGTGTCGTGAGGTCGATGATTATTGAGAAAAGGTTGATGCGTCATTGCGTGAGGTCGATGATTATCGGGAAAAATGCGATGTGCCATGAGTTGAGTTCGATGATTATCGAGAAAGGGGCGATGTGTCATGCTGCGAGGCCGATGATTATCGAGAAAAGGTTGATGCTTCATGTCGCGAGGTCGATGATTATCGAGAAAAGGTTGATGCTTCATGTCGCGAGGTCGATGATTTCCAAGAAAAATGCGATGCTCCCTTAACTCCCGAACGATATCATTATCATAGCCCGTTACAACCCCCTCCCTTACATAAGATATACTGGTCCTCACAATCCAATAGGCATACATACTGGTGAGGAGTGAGGAAGGAAAGCAATCTTTCTTCAGAGAGGAGGGACCATTGTACTACACCTTTTTAGAAAAATATGCTACACTAGGAATAAATAAAATATTTTGAAAAAACAATAACTAATTTAACATAAAATGGAGTGAAACAAATGAGCAGTATCGCACCTAGATTAAAAAAACTACGAGAAGAAAAAGGATTGTCACCGGAAGAGTTGGCTGATGAATTAAGTTTTACAAAAAGTATTATATGGAGCTATGAGCTGGGTAAGAAGGAACCTGTCATCAGTCATGTCAAAAGGATCGCAGCATATTTCGATGTAAGTGTGGATTATTTAAAAGGGTCAAATGGAGAAACCCCTACTATAAAGTTGGAGAATGCAAAGGACCTTGAAGATGTCACCTTGTATTTGGATGATATGGAACTGACGAATGAAGAGATAGAGGATGGATTGGCTTTCATTAGAGCGAAACGGATGATGAAGAATGGTATGGCAATGTAAATAATAAAGAAGGGGGAATTTCACCCCCACCAGCATTTAATTGATTGAAAGACATGGGGTATATGTATTATTATAGATACAATAAATGATTGGAGGGTGGCCAATGAACGCGTTAGAGATGTGGGAAAAAGTACAAAAGCGCAACTTTGAATTCGAAATACACACAGTCCCCAGAAACCACCAGGAACCATTGTGGTTTGCCGTGGTTCCAGTTGATGATGCATTAATTATTAAACCAGCAACGTTTAAAAAGCCAAGTGTCAGTATCTCAAAGAACCGGAAAATCAGTTTCAAAGAATTCGAGAGGGTTCACGTTTTCTATGACCGTTGGAAAAGCGGGGAACCGGGTGTGAGGAAAGAAGCATCCTATGTCTCAAAAAACACGGCATATATTTTTGCATTGGTTGCCAGGTTTGAAAAGCTGGATCCAGTGAACGGCTGAGCAATTTTGAACAATACAATTTCATATAAGTGTTTTTAGTATTACTGCTGTCTTTCTATTTAGAAAGGATAGCAGTTTTTTTGGCAGTTAAGAAAATATAAAACTTTCTTACTGCATAAGTGCGGGCTTTTGCAATTCGCCTAACCTATAGCGAACGCCAAGTTTTCTAAAAAGATAAGATTTTTTAAATATTTGGCAGCATATCATTTCCTCGTCAGTAAATGCCTCGGCCAGCTCCAGCGCTTACCCCGCCTGAGGTCTATTAAGTAAGAACTCCCTCATGAGCAAAGGACGCGCATGTTGAGTTCTTACTTAAGGGTGACCAAGGCGCGACTTGAGCTTTTGTTCTGTTCCAACAAAATAGCGTTTTAAATATGGGGGATCAGGGAAAGAATCTCTGAAAACAATAAGAGATATACATGTGAAAGCAAGGAGAATGATCATGTTCTTTAAGTTACTCCCATCATCCATGAGAAAATATTTTCTCATGTCAAAACGCCAGCGGCATCATGAACTGCAGCTTACCCTGTGGCGTACACCACTTATGTATGTTGCCATCGCATTCTTCTTGGTGGTATTTACCGTATTGCTTGATGCCGGCATGGGGTTGGCGAAATATACAAATAATAATTTTCAGGCAGGGTTTGAAACGACACGATTGTTAATTAGCTCGCTCATTGGCGGGATTTTAACCTTGAGTGCGTTTACACTGAACTCTTTGCTTGTTGTTCTTACAACGTTCAGTGGGCAGTTTTCACCGAGGATGTTGCAAAACTTTGTGAAATCTAGACAGACTCAACATATTTTGGGGATTTTTAATGGGAGTTTTGTTTATGTTTTAATCATGTTTCTTTTTATAAGCAGCCAGCCGGTGGATTATTATGTTGCGGTACCTTTTGCAACGACAGCTGTGGCGTTTGTTACAGCGGTTACGTTTATTTATTTTATCAATCATGCTACTGCCTGGATGCAGGTGCATAATGTAACAGACGATATGAAACAGGTTTCCCAGGAAATCATAACCGGCTATTTGAAACAGGATTTGGAGGATTTTCGTACAGAAGAACCCGGAGATTTACTAAAAAATTATCGCGATCAAAACAGGACGGTCCGTTCACCAATTTCCGGGTATGTTCAATTGATTAATTTTTACGACTTAATGGAAGAGGCTAAAAGGGATAATATTCTGCTGGAGATGGAGACCCGTATCGGGAGTTTTACGCTGGAGGGCAATGAGTTATTTTCATACTGGGGCCCTGGCGCTCACCGTATTGATGAAGAAAAATATAAAAACATGATCACTATCGGGAATAAAGAAACAGAAATTCAGGATCTCCGGTTGGGACTAGGCAAATTATCCGAATTGGCGATAAAGGCAATAGGGAATGATGATCCAAAAACAGCTACGAACAGTATCAATCAATTGACTGATTTAATGCTGACAATGGACAGGAATATTACGTTTACTCCATATCTGGCGGATGAAAATGGTCAGGTCCGGTTAATTCTGGGGATGGATACGTTTGAATTTCATCTTTATCAGGGCTACGGCATGATCCGTCATTATGCCCAAAAAAATTATCCGATTATCACAGAAATTATTTCATCCCTCGGAGATCTTGCTGAATCGGTGAAAGCTTCCAGACATAAGACGATTTGGGAGTTTGCCGAAAATACAATGGACCACGTCTCTACGGAATTCATTTTTGATCTGGATAGGAAGATACTGTTAAAAAAATTATGGGATCTTGCTGAAACGACTGGACATATGGAGGCATACAACAAAATTGAACTTAAATTAGAAAATAACGCAGAAAGCTAGTTGCTTGCTACCCTTTCTAGGGGCAAACCAACCTTAAAAACCAGAGAGGCTTGTGGAAGATAGCTGTTGTAAGAAACCTTAACTGTTAATAGCGGTTTGGGTTTTTTGCTTCATTTCTTATATGCTTCTAGTGAGGGTTCTAATGTTTATTTCTGTTCATGGAAGGAATACTATAACTACTTATAGTCAAAAGGAGTGAATAGTATTGAGTCAAAGTGAAATTAAATCAGCTGTTGAAAATATTCTTGAAAATAGTCATGTCGGCCCGATGGCAACGGTAAAGAATAATAAACCTCATTCAAGGTATATGACTTTTTTTCATAAAGATATGAAACTATACACCCCAACCAGCAAGGATACAGATAAAACGGAAGAAATCGAAGCAAATCCATTCACCCATATTCTGCTAGGATATGAAGGTGAAGGTTTTGGTGATGAATATGTGGAATATCAGGGAGAGGTTTCCTTGAATGATTCCGAAGCGATGAAAAAAGAGGTATGGAATGAAGAACTGAAGATTTATTTCGATGGACCTGATGATCCGAACCTGGTCGTATTGGAGATTGAGCCGGTTCAGGTCCGGTTGATGAACAAAAAAGGTGAGGATCCTAAGGAATTGAAATTTTAAATGAAACATGGTGCTGTCTCAGGAGGGTCTTCCCCCTTTTGGACAGTGCCATTTATATAATAGTGAAGAAAAGGTGATGGTATGGAGAAAGGGATGTTTCTCGATCGTGATGGTGTAATTAATGAAGTGCTCAGCAGCCGTGTGAAATTTGTGAACAAACCAAAGGATTTTTATTTGCTGGAAGGTGTTGGAGAAGCGGTGAAAATCTTTAATGATATGGGATTTAAAGTGTTTGTTGTAACGAATCAGGGAGGAATTGGCCTTGGATTTATGCAGGAAACTGGATTGCAGGCGGTACATAAAAGGATGGAAGACGATCTGAGGACTTTTGGTGCAAGTATCGATGATATCGCATACTGCCCCCACAAGCCAAAGGCGGGATGTTCCTGTCGCAAACCGAAACCACAAATGATACTGGATCTTGCCCAAAAGTATGCTATTGATTTGGCGGAAAGCTATATGGTTGGTGACCGCCTACCGGACATTCAAGCAGGGAAGGAAGCTGGTGTGCGGACAGTACTTGTTGGTGAGCGAATGGAAAACAAGAAGGAAGCGGATATGAATTTTGGGGATCTTTTATCGGTGGCGAAATGGATGTGGGAAGAAAGACAGGGTAATGTCCATTCGAAATAATTTGTCCATACCAATTGCGCAAATATTTTATTAACTCTATAATAGAATACATTATTATATGATTGTAGAGGGAGAGATATCAGTTGCCGATAAATGTACCGAAAACTTTGCCTGCAACCCAGCGATTAAAACAGGAGAAAATCTTTGTGATGGACGAGGACCGGGCAAAATCCCAGGACATTCGCCCACTAAATATACTTATTCTAAATCTGATGCCGGAAAAAGAACGAACGGAATTACAACTTCTGCGGTTATTGGGAAATACACCATTACAGGTGAATATTTCTTTCTTGAGAATGGAGACACATGAATCCAAAAATACCAGCACCTCTCACCTGGATACGTTTTATACGACCTTTGAGGAAGTTAAAGAACGCCGTTTCGATGGAATGATTGTTACCGGTGCCCCGATTGAGCACCTGCAATTTGAGAACGTGGACTATTGGGAGGAACTGACGGAAATCATGGAATGGACGAAACAGAATGTGACTTCCGTTTTGAACATTTGTTGGGGCGCCCAGGCTGCATTATATTATCATTACGGAATTGGTAAAAATGAGCTGTCGAAAAAATTAACCGGTGTTTATAAGCATCATATAGCGGATCCAACGATAAATCTTGTACGTGGTTTTGATGAAGTTTTCCGGGCACCGCATTCTAGATACACCGAAGTTCCCATAGAAGAAGTCAGACAGGATCCACGCTTATTCCTGCTTTCTTCCACCGAAGATGATGAGGCATTTATTATCCTATCTGAGGATGCAAAACATATTATGGTTACCGGTCATCTAGAGTATGATGCCACAACGCTTGCGGAGGAATATGCACGTGATCTTGATAAAGGACTGGACGTCGATTTACCGGAAAACTATTTTCCTAATGATGATGTAAATGAACAGCCACGAAACACATGGCGTTCTCATACACATCTGCTTTTTTCAAATTGGCTGAATTACTATGTCTACCAGCAAACTCCATATCAATGGGATTAATATAGTCATAACGAGAGTGACGCAGCTTAATTTGCGTTACTCTCGTTTCATTTCTGGCTGCCATCCGGAGACCATTTTAATTGTTGACTGTAAGGAAGAACAAGGAGAGTTCGTGGAAAATATTCTTTGGGAGCATTTGGCTTTGGGAGTCGGAAAAGTGAAGTGAAGGATTTATTTGCTGGCGAGTTGTTTTAGAGAAAATTGTCGAAATGTTTTGCTGTTTTTCACGAAAGCTGTTAATATATTAATTATAGTAATTTGCGATAATTAAATAGAAAACTTATCAAGAGAGGATGAGGGACTAGCCCGTTGACGCCTCAGCAACCTGTTTTAAACAAGGTGCTACTTCTAGCAAGTTGATGAAACTTGAAAGATAAGAAGACGACACAGTTATTAACAGAGCCTCTTCTTATTGGAAGGGGTTCTTTCTAATTTCTAAAAACTTTAAAGGAGAGGTAATATGACAACAAAAGTAAATCATAAAGCGCCATTTAAAGGGGATCATGTTGGAAGCTTCCTGAGACCGGAACGGATTAAGCGGGCGAGGGAACAAAGAGGAAAGGCGGAAATTACCGCAGAACAGCTGCGTCAAATCGAGGATGAAGAAATTCGTAATCTTGTGGAAAAGCAAAAGGAAGCAGGACTTAAGTCAATTACGGATGGAGAGTTTCGACGTGCCTGGTGGCATTTTGACTTTTTAGAGAATCTTGTAGGTGTAGAAGGCTTTGACCCAGATACAGGGCTGAAGTTTGATGGGATTGAAACAAAGAAACATTCCATCCGGGTTTCCGGCAAGGTCGACTTCAGTGAGGAGCATCCATTTCTCGACGATTATAAATTTCTACATAGTATTGTGGGAGAGAATCATGTTGCTAAACAGACAATTCCAAGTCCGAATATGCTATTGGTTCGTGCAGGAGTAGATCCAGAGCTTTATGAAAACATTAACGCTCTTGTGCCGGATGTTATCAATGCCTATAAAAAAGCAATCCAGGCATTTTACGATGCGGGCTGCCGCTACCTGCAGCTTGATGATACGTCCTGGGCTTCTTTTTTATCAGAAGAAGGGGAAGCATCATTAAGAGAAAGGGGTTTTGAACCTGCCAAGTTGCGTGAAATCTGTAAACAAGTCATCAATGAATCAATAGCTGATCGTCCGGACGATATGCTGATCACGATGCATATTTGCCGAGGCAATTACCGGTCCCATTATTTCAGCTCAGGATCTTATGACGCTGCATCGGAAACGATTTTTGGGGGGCTTGCTGTCGATGGGCTTTTCCTTGAATTTGATGATGAACGTTCTGGCGGTTTTGAACCGCTTCGATATGTAAACAGGGATGATATCCATGTGGTACTTGGATTAATCACTTCCAAGTTTCCAGAGCTGGAAAATAAAGAAGCAATCAAAAAGCGAATCCAGGAAGCAGCAGAATATGTACCATATGAGCAGCTTTCTCTCAGCCCGCAATGCGGATTTGCTTCAACGGAAGAAGGAAATAACTTAACGGAAGAAGAACAATGGAATAAAATCCGCCATGTTGTTGATATTGCTGAGGAAGTTTGGAAATAATAAGAAATGACAAAACAAATAATTAGCATATGGTAACCCGGGTGGCCACATCACTCGGGTTATTTTTGAGTGGGGATAAGCTCCGACCAGTATAAGAAGTTAGGGTAACATTAGTATAGGGAAATTTGTCTCTATCCTCCAAACTTTCAAAATCTTCTCGTGGTCCCGTATTTTTGCTATACTAGATGGAATGAAGAGAAAAATTGGAGTGATCTTATGTGTTAAATGTTTTCAAAATAATCATCCATATCGCTGCTTTATATGGTTTATATACTGTAGGGACGTGGATTCAGCAAATTTTTAACCTTTTTATACCGGGAAGTGTCATCGGGCTGATTCTTCTGTTTATTTTATTGATGACAGGTACTATCAAGACGGCTTGGGTTGAAAAGGGTGCACAGTTTATGATTAAGCATTTGGCCTTGTTTTTTATTCCTGCCACGGTCGGAGCAATGAATTATTTTGATTTGTTTGCGGGAAAAGGACTGCTTCTTGTGATTATCGGACTTTCCAGTACACTGATGGTGATGGTTTCTGCCGGCCATGTGAGCCAGATGTTCATGCATAAGAGGGAAAGAAGCCATGAATAATTTGCTTATTGGATTTATTTCTATTATCGGCACCCTTTTCGCTTATCTGTTTGCACTGCGGGTTTATTGGAAATGGCGTTATACATTTATGGCTCCTGTTTTTATCGCAACAACAATCATTATCACTTTTTTGCTGATTTTCCATATTCCTTATGAGACGTATATGATTGGCGGAGAATGGATTAATCATTTGCTTGGCCCCGCGGTAGTGGCTCTGGCCTATCCGCTTTACCAGCAACACAAGACCTTGAAAAAGCTGGCGCTCCCGGTTATTACTGGAACGGTTGTCGGAGCTTTTGTCGGTGTATCCACCGGTTTGATCCTAGCAAAATGGGTGGGGGTGGACGAAACAATTATTTACTCCCTTATACCCAAAAATACAACAACTCCTGTTGCCATGGGGGTTGCTGATTCCCTTGGAGGCGTCGATTCTTTGGCAGCTGTCTTTGTAATGATTGCAGGGATTGGTGGAACGATGCTTAGCTCAGTTGCATTTAAATATACTGGGGTAGCGCATCATATCGGCACTGGTGTAGGTATCGGGGGTGCGAGTCACGCGATTGGTACAGCAGTCGCAATGGAACGGGATCCATTGGAAGGGTCTGTCAGCACCATCGCCATGGTTGTAAGTGCAGTGGTTGTTTCAATTATTGCACCATGGTTTGTGATGTGGTGGATGTAGCAGGTGTATGGGTGAATTTTACCTGCCCCAGTACTGCGCTTCTAACGGAAGATCCTGCGTTCGCAGTCGTAGGTTCTTCGCTCACACCCGGAGTCTTGCGCTCAATAGCGAATGTTCTGCGTTCACGGGCGTGGGTTCTGCGCTCGCGCCAAAAAGTCTTGCGCTTATCCCCAATGGTACTGCGCCCACACAAAACTTTACCTGTATCTTCCGTTCGGACTCCTCCCTATTTCTTTCGTTGATCTGAATCAAAAGGATGTGTTTCCTCAGCAGCCTCTGTTTCCACATTTAGCATTCTTTTTGTAGGATCCCAATTGCGTTGTCCTTCCCTATTGGCCATGATATAGATGTGATAAAAATATTCGCATACAGTATTACCGGCTGCTGCGATTAATGAAGCCGCAAACCAATCTCCGCCGGCAGTTACACCATAGCTCATAAAATAAATGACGACAAATGCTAGTACAAAATCAGAAATCGTTGCGAATACATTACTAATTCTCGGTAAAATAAACAGATCTCCTAAATAGGCAAGGACGCTTAATGTTAGAGTGACCCAAAAAACATTGACAAATTCCATGCCAAATCCGAGTCCTAATATCAAATACAACAGGATTAGGGAGGCAATGAATTTTACGGCGAATAACTTGAAATGATTCATCCTAAATCTCTCCTTTCCTTATAATTTTCGCACGAAGCTTTAGATCTATACATTTCCACCATCAACCAAGATTATATTTTTTTGGTTGGCTCATTAGCTAAATGTTATTGCCTGTTGCGTTGTAGTTGATATAAAAGACGATATAACTTGAAATGAGGTCGGTGTACCCGCTGCGGAAATCAACCCAGCAGTTACGTCGTCTTTTATATCTTTTGTGTTAAAAGAAATAATTTCTTTCGGGGTGGTGAGTAATCGCAGTCCCAGATCTTTTTGGTGGGACGAGTAATCGCAGTCCCAGATCTTTTTGGTGGGACGAGTAATCGCAGTCCCAGGTCTTTTAGAGAACAGTCTTCTGGTTAGATTAGCTGGTTCATTATAGAAGATGGTGGCATGCTCTTAGCCGCTATATTGGTTTCTTACATTCAAAAAAACGTGGCCTTGAAAAAAGACCACGCTACATGTTTACAGGGGGAGCCCAGTTTATCCTTTCACGGAATTTCTCGTCCCTTAATTTCTTTCTCACTTGTTTACCCCAGCTTTTCACGGCTTCCATTGTTGTATTTTCCTGAATGGCAATTTCTTTTAAAGGTATACCGTCAATGATGTGATAATATACCCATTTCCACTGATTTTGTGTAAGGGCGGTTTTTAATTGCTGCCATAGCGCTGTATCTTCTAAAAGTATGTCTGTTTGGCCGGGAATGGGTGTTGTACCTTCTGTTCCCCTGATATGATTGCCATCGGTGTATTCCACTTTATTTTCCTGTATGAATTGATCCTTGATTTCATTTGTTCTGTTTTCTTTTCGGATCAAATCAATCAGCCGGTTCCGGATAATATAGTTAAAGTACGTTGCCATAGGTCCTTTATCCGGCTGATAGGATTCATAGGCATTCCACAATGCAAATAACCCTTCCCGGTAAAACTCCTGATTATCATCACGAATATGCAGGCGGTTAATATGAAAATGAATGCGCCGCTCATTCTGTTCCATAATCTCCTCAAATGTAAAAGGGCGTTTATTTTCTTCCATTGCTCATTCTCCTTTGTATATTATGTTTGAAAAGGTTAATTCTCCCGTTACCTGTGATAATTCTGATACTAAGCGATGAACGCGTCTTGGATGCCTGCTTTTTTGACTTTGCTCAATTGGTTTTCTGCATTTTTTCGGAAGGTGAAGGCACCTGCTTGTACACGATACCAACGGGAACCTGAAATTGTATCTGCAATCATGAATGATTCAATGCCTTTATTACGTAGTAAAGTGATGCGGGTGTTCGCATTTTCTTTTGTTTTAAAAGAACCGGCAATCACTTTGTAAGTTGTTTCAGTGTTTCCTTGTTTACGGCGGAGGTTAAATGCCCTGGCCAATCCGTTTACATGACCCTGAGCTACTTTTTCCCGCCATGCATTATCCTTCATAAAGGCTGCATCATTCCGGTTATCAATAAATCCATTTTCTGTTAATAGTGCCGGCATGACAGTTTCCCGCAACACATGGAAATTCGCCTTTTTTTGGCCGCGGTTGGCTAAATCGGCTACTTTTGAAATTTCGGCATGCATTATATCCTGATAATGTGCTGTCCGGGAACTGCTGGTTAAGCTGTCATGTATGAAATCCTCATATCCATGTGCTGCTCTGTTAAAAGCATTGCAGTGAATGGAGAGGTAATAATCCGCACCCCAGGAATTTGCCTCATTTGTACGCTGTCTTAATGTTTTTGTTCGGTCACCTGTCCGGCTCATTTTTATGCTGATGTTTTTGTATTCGCCTGTTAATATCCTGCGAATACGTTGGGCGATATCTAATACAACTTCTTTTTCTTTCATCCCATTACCTGCAGCACCCGGGTCGGATCCACCATGGCCAGGGTCTAAATAAAGTTTCATTTGCTATTTCCTCCATTTCTACTGTTTTAATGTTGATCCATTCATTTTTCTATTAGCACACCCTCTGCTTATAATTACAATCGTCCGGAGTGGATGAAAGGAGGCATCTATCAGCTATGTAATATGGTAAAATGACGATACTGATGGCTGATTTTTCATACATAAAAGGAGAGGTAAGCAATGACTTTTTCCATTGTAGGTTTTGATCCGGAGACAAAGGAACTTGGTATTGCCGTACAATCAAAATTCATTGGGGTGGGGGCTGTCGTTCCATGGGCAAAAGCAGGGGTTGGAGCTATTGCAACACAGTCTCTTGCAAATCCTGCTTATGGACCAGATGGACTGGAGTTGCTTGAACAGGGGAAATCTGCACAGGAAACAATGGATATCCTCATTCAAAATGATAAAGGTCGAGAGGACAGGCAAGTTGGAATTGTCGATGCAAACGGAAAGACGGCGACCTTTACCGGGGGAAGGTGCAAGGAATGGGCCGGTGGAAAAACTGGAGAGCACTATGCTGCTCAGGGAAATATATTGGTAAGTGAGGAAACCGTAACAGCGATGGCTGAAACATTTGAACAGGCAACTGGTACGTTGTCCGAACGATTACTTCAGGCACTTGATGCAGGACAGAAAGCAGGTGGAGATAGCCGTGGCAGACAGGCTGCTGCTCTTAATGTTGTAAAGGAAAAGGGAGGTTACCTGATGGCGAATGATCGATTCATTGATTTGCGTGTGGATGACCATCCAGACCCGATAAAAGAACTCATCCGCATCCATCGGCTTCAGCGACTTCATTTTGGACCAATCAAGCCTGGAAATATTTTAGACATTGAAGGAAGCATAAGAGAAGAAATTGCATATCATTTATACCGCTTGGAATTTATTAAGGCAACGAATGTAGAAGATACAGTACTATACAAGGGGTTAGCATCCTTTATCCATATCGAAAACTTTGAAGGGCGTGAACTGAGGGAAGGGAAAATCGACAGGGAAGTGCTGGAATTTATGAAGAACAAAGCAAAACAGTAACTTAATCTGTTCTGTTTTGTTCTCCGTTCCTTTTTCCTATGGTTCTTTTTTGGCAGGGTGACCAAGCAGCACTCTTTTTGCTTTCTCCCGGCTTTCTTTATCGCTAAGAACATATAGCGTGTCTCCATGCTTGATGACAGAATTACCGGTCGGTGTAAGTAGCTTTTTATTTCGGGTAATTCCGATAATCAACGTGTCACTTGGCAGATCGATATCAATTAAGGTGTTTCCAACAGCCGGGGTTTCCTTTGTAACGGTCATTTTCATAATTTCTGAATCGGTTGCTCCCAGATTGATTAATTCCAGGCTGGTAGTCGGTTCCAGCTCGTCCCCCGCAGCTAATCCAAGCTTCGTGGCAAGCCAGGATAAGGTGCTGCCCTGGATTAAAGCTGAAATCAATACAACGAAAAAGACGGCATTAAAAATGATTAAACTGTTTTTTACATCTGCTACGATGGGATATGTCGCCAAAACAATTGGAACTGCTCCCTTTAAACCTGCCCAGGAAACAAACAGCTTCTCATTCCAATTGTATTTCATGAAAAACATACTGATGAAAATAGCGACTGGCCTTGCGATTAGCATTAAAATAACCGCCAATAAGATACCCTGCCAGAAAACGTCAAGTAAGTGACTTGGAAATACAAGCATCCCAAGCAGTGTAAACATAACAATTTGCATCATCCAGGCAAATCCTTCATTAAAGCGTAAAATGGTGAAACGGTAGGTTAAGTCACTATTTCCAACAAAGACTGCCATTACATAAACTGCAAGTAACCCACTTCCACCAAAAAAGTCGGTAACAGCATAAGTGAAAACTGCGGCTCCCATAGCAAGAATTGGGTACAGGCTGGATGTATCGAGTTTTATGTGATTAATAACGAGTATGGTAACTTTCCCAAGAGCTAAACCGAGAACGAGGCCAAGTCCCATTTGGAGAAAAAAACTACCGATCGCGGACCAAATGGAGGCATCCGGGATTTGTATCATTTCAATCAATGCAACAGTTAAAAACACTGCCATTGGGTCATTGGAACCCGACTCTGCTTCCAATGTTGCGGTTAGGCGCTTGTCAAAGTTTTTATTCCCCAATACTGAGAATACGGCAGCAGCATCCGTAGAGCCAACAATTGCCCCAAGCAGCATACCTTCCAACAGAGAAAAGTTCAGGATATACATTGCTGCAAAGCCGGTGATAGCAGAAGTGATAAGTACACCCAGTGTTGCCAATGTGCCGGCAGCGCCAATAACAGGACGAATATTTTTCCATTTTGTTTGTGTACCGCCATCGAACAATATAATAATTAAAGCCATAATTCCAATTAACTGAGCGAATTCAGCATTATCAAAGGAAAAATAGTAATTGACCAGCATCCCGCCAATCAGAAATAGAACTAACGCAGGCAGGCCAAGTCTTGAAGAGAATTTTGTTGCGAATACGCCGACAATCAGCATGAGTGCCAACAAAAATATCAATGAACCGATCGTTATACCCATGATGAACAATCCTTCCGTCTGTATGTAAAGTGGTTACTTTAATTATAAGCTTCTCCTGGATAAAAACAAAACATGTAGCTAATCCCACATTAAATATAAGGGATGTTAATATTTGTCACTTGCTGTTCTAAACAGTGACGGAGATCGCCTTAATTATGTATAATGGGTCTAGAAAAATTTGTAATAAAAGGAGGGCCGGTATGGAAAAACTATCAATCACATCTCTATTGGACGTGATGGGAGAACTATTCTCTGATGAAATATCTATTGCTGTTGCGAATACAAAGGAATATATCTATTACCGCCCGAGTAAGCGGATTGATTTGAAGATCAGTCCAGGGGATCCGATAAAAGAAGGAACGATAGCACATAAAGCACTAATATCCGAACTAAAGGTATCTGAATTTATTAACCGGAATGTATTTGGCGTGCCGTATCATGGGATGGCTGTTCCTTTTCATTATGAAGAAAAGCTGGAAGGATGCGTGCTGGGCATTTATCCTGCTTTTACGGAAGGGAAATCCGTAGTGACAGTAAAGACACATGATGGTTGGCGGCCGATTCCCTTTGATGATGTGAAATATTTGGAAGTAAAAGACCGCAAAACCCATGTGGTTGCCAATGGATTCTCCGGTACTCATAAAAATGCACTGCAGGAATTTGAGTATATCCTTCCGCGTGAGTTATTTATTCGCTGCCATCGTTCGTTTATTGTAAATGTCAGCCATATCACTGATATTCACCCGGATACACATTCTACCTTTGTTTTGGCTATGAATGATGGCTCCCAAATTCCGGTCAGTCAAACCTATTCCAGCTATTTCAGAAAATTGCTCGGCTTTTGAGAGGGTCGCCAACATCCGCATTCTTTTGTGTGAGAATGCGGGTGTTTCAACTAGGCTGTTTGCTAAAAGACTTGGGACTGCGATTACTCGTCCCATCAAAAATACTGGTTGACGTAAAAATGATAAAAGACGATGTAACTTGAAAAGCAGGTTGATACTTGTGCCCGCTACGGAAATACACTACGCGCACCTTAGGGCTCGCGCTGAGCCTCCTCGCTCGCAAAGAACGCTCGCTGTGGGGTCTCAGGCGTCTTCGCTTTCTAAGCAGGAGTTATCCGTGTATTTCCTCCGCTGGATAGCGCACTGCAACTTATTAAATCACGTAATAGTTATGCACTTTTAAGATGGTTGATTGGAGCGGAGGGCCGTTGACTCCTGCGGGAACAGCACGTGTCTGAAGACCCCGCAGAGTGGGTTTCTCGAGGAGACTGAAGCCGTGCCCGCGGAAAGCAACGGTCCGCAGCGGAAATCAACCCAGCAGTTACTTCGTCTTTTATATCAACTGCGAAGGTTAAAGAGCAACAAATGATGCGAAAAGAGCTTTGAATTAAAATACGAA
The DNA here is from genome assembly GCF_055380755.1 of Virgibacillus ainsalahensis. Classification (NCBI taxonomy): domain Bacteria; kingdom Bacillati; phylum Bacillota; class Bacilli; order Caryophanales; family Bacillaceae; genus Virgibacillus; species Virgibacillus ainsalahensis. Next base: position 3,732,517 of record NZ_AP043943.1, read on the forward strand.
TATTTATATGCATGGAATCAGGCCATATTCTATTACTTGCATCTTCTGCTTTATACCCCAATTTCTCTGGTTTATCACTATATCTGCTTTTTCCATCAAAAATCGCCAAAAAAGAAAGCGTTTCCGGTAACATGAAAGTTAAAATAATTACGAAAGAGGGATGGAACATGGAGAATAACTATGATCGTATTAAAGACCCTCGCCTTCATGACCGGGTGGTTACAGCAGAGAAAGCTGCTTCCTGGATCGATGATGGAATGACATTGGGGTTGAGCGGTTTTACCCGGGCAGGGGATGTAAAGGCCGTACCGACAGCACTCGTGAAACGGGCAGAAAATGGTGAGGACTTCAAGGTGAATGTATACACAGGAGCTTCCATGGGATCCAATATTGATGAAATGTTTGCCAAAGCAGGAATCGTCAATAAACGGTTACCATTCCAGGCAGATCCAACGATGAGAAAAGAGATCAACTCCGGCGGGCATCTGTTTGTTGATCATCATCTGTCACATACAGCAGAACTACTGCGTGGGGATGTGCTTGAACCTGTTGATTATGCAGTTTTGGAAGCTCTTTCAATAACGGAGGATGGTATGATTATTCCAACCACCTCCATTGGAAATTCTCTGGCTTTTGCAGAAAATGCGAGGTCTATCATTGTGGAGATTAATTTATCCCAGCCAGAGCTGCTAGAGGGTGTGCATGATTTATACAGCCCGGGCAAACAAGGGGAACGCGCGCCGATTCCATTGACCAGACCAAATCAGCGTATTGGAACACAAGGTATCCCGGTGGACTGGGATAAAGTACAGGGCATTGTTTTTACAAGCCAGTTGGATTCGCCATCAACCATTGTGCCACCGGATGAGGAAACGAAAATCATGGCAGATCACCTGCTGGACTTTTTGCGGGATGAGATTGCTTCAGGGAGACTGACAAAGCAACTTGCCCCATTACAATCCGGTATCGGGTCGGTTGCCAATGCAGTGCTTCACGGCATGATAGATTCTGAGTTTAAAGACTTGGAGGTTTATTCCGAAGTACTGCAGGACGCTGTATTTGATTTAATCGATGCAGGGAAGGTGAGCTTTGCTTCTTGCTGTTCAATCACCCTGTCTGATGAAAAAATGAAGCAGGTATTTAATGATTTTGGAAAATACCGTGATAAATTAGTAATGCGTCCACAGGAAATGTCAAACCACCCGGAAATCATTCGTCGTCTCGGTCTGATTTCCATCAATACAGCTTTGGAGTTTGATATCTACGGTAATGTGAACTCAACACATGTAAGTGGAACGAAAATGATGAACGGCATTGGCGGATCGGGGGACTTTGCCCGAAATGCGCGTTTGGCCATTTTTGTAACGAAATCCATTGCCAAAAATGGGGATATTTCAAGTATTGTTCCATTTGTATCACATATCGACCATACAGAGCATGATGTGGACGTTGTCGTTACAGAGCAAGGGTATGCGGATCTTCGCGGGCTTGCACCAAGAGAACGTGTACCATTGATTATCGAAAACTGTGCACATCCATCCTATCGCAAGCAGCTGTGGGATTATTACCAAGAAGCACTTGAGCGTGGAGGGCAGACCCCTCATGTGCTGGAAAAAGCCTTCTCATGGCATGCGAATTTCGCAAAGAATGGCAGCATGCGTGAGCTGGTAGAACAAGAGTCTTAGGGGGGCCAGACCCCGGTCGAATTTTGTCGAATGGGGCAGATCAAACAATAGGGTATTATATATTTAAAAGTCGATTTTCTTTCTGGGGGAGGGAGGAAATCGGCTTTTGCGTTTTAAATGAGCGAGACAGGAGCTGAAACGAGTGGTGGATTCATTGATTCGAGCGAGGTTCATTAATTCTAGCAAACATCAATCAAAGATGAATCAAAATAGCTATCAAATCGTATACATAGTAAATAGTTATAAAGGGTGTTTGGATGAGCTTTACATTTGCAGATTTGAAAAAGTGGAGAAAAGCAAGGAATGAAGGTTTTATCACAGCTGTGACGGGCCTGATATTACTGGTCATCGATGCTTCCGTGCAGGAGTCCATCTGGCCGGTTCTAGTGATTATAGCTTTACTTGGTTCCATTGTCGGCGCATTCCGGGGCATACACTATATGAAGCTTCCTGAGAAAGATTATATTCGTATCAAGGGTGATTACATCTCTATTTACCATGCTTTTTTTCTGCCGAGGAAAGAATTCTCTTTCCACGATATGGAGAGCTATACACAGGTTAGTACACTTATTTATCTTCATTTTAAGGATGGAAAAGAAGAACAGTTACATATCGACTGGTTATCGAAAGAATCGCTGGAAGAATTGAGAGCAATACTCTATACAAAAATAGTGGCTGAGAAAAAAGCTTGAGCCGCCACCGTTACTACCCTGATAATGTCGAGTAAAGTCAGTGTGCGTGACAGGCTTTACCTGCTGCTGTATAATTACATGTCTAATGAAATTTGAAGAGGAGTTTATAATGGTAAAAACAGGTTCACTTCCATTTACAGTAGGGAAAACAGATAACTTTTTTGACCGTTTAGGGGATTATGTCGGTGATGTTTTTTACGATATGTTGCCTGAGATGGGATACGAATTACGTGATGAACAAATTTATATGGCCTTCCAACTGGAACAGGCTTTTAAAAATAAGCGTACCATATTTGCAGAGGCGGGCGTCGGGACAGGGAAAACGCTCGTTTATTTAGTTTATGCAATCTGCTATGCCCGCCATCGGGGAAAACCGGCGATTATTTCCTGTGCGGATGAGACATTGATTGAGCAGCTTGTAAAAGAAGGCGGCGACATCGAGAAGCTGGAGACCGCACTTGGACTCCATGTTGATGTGCGTTTGGCAAAGGCAAGGGAAAACTATGTATGCATGAAAAAGCTGGACCCGCTTAGCCGGCGGACAGATGATGAGGATGTATTGCAGGTCTATGACCAGGTTCCGGATTTTGTCTTTGAAACAGGGACATCAATGCAGGCATTCGAGCGTTACGGTGACCGCAAAGAGTATCCGTGGGTCTCGAATGAGAAATGGGAAGACATCGCCTGGGATCCTCTGCAGCAGTGTTCTACCTGTGATTGGCGGCACCGAAGTGCACAGACACTTAACAGGGATTACTATCGTCACGCGACGGATATCATTATTTGCTCACATGATTTTTACATGGAGCATATATGGACAAAGGATTCCCGTAAACGTGAGGGACAGATGCCACTCTTACCTGAGGCGAGTTGTGTTGTATTCGATGAAGGACATCTTTTGGAGTTTTCCGCACAGAAAGGGTTGACCTACCGTTTTAATTTTGATGCATTGACCAATGTGCTGACAGGCTATATGAGTCAGGAAGTGCGCGAGGAATCGCTCGTCCTTGTGGAGGATATTCTGGCAATGAATGATGAATGGTTTGAAAACCTACAAGAAGCCGCTTCAAGCGTGGAAGGGTCAAACCGCCAGGAACTTACACTTTCTGAAGGAATGGTCGATATGGCGATTGACCTGCATGAAAAGGTGGATCAATTATTGGAGCAACTAGTATTTGATGCGGAGCTGTTCACAATTGATGATTACCATGTGAAAATCATTGAGGAATACCTTGAGTTCTTCTCTTACGGGTTGTCTGTCTTACTTAAAAGTGATGAGGGGATTTATTGGCTTGAGGAAAATGAAAGTACCACGAGCCTTGTCATTATGCCCCGTTTAGTTGAGGATGTTTTGAAAAAGGAAGTGTTCTCTAAAAAGATTCCGTTTATATTTTCATCAGCCACCTTATCTGAAGGAAAGGATTTTTCCTATCTGGCAAACAGTTTGGGAATTGAAAAGTATGACGCTTTTTCTGTCGATTCACCATTCGATTATGAGGCCAAAATGAGTCTGAACGGTCATATGGAAATTGACGTGCAAGGAAAATGGGAAAAAATCGGCAAGCAGTTAACAGAAAATAATGGGAAGTCATTAGTGCTGTTTTCCTCCGTTGAAGAAATGAATCAATTCCGTAATTGGGCAAAAGATCAACACTGGTCTTTCACCTGTCTCTATGAAGGAGATATGGAGATTAGTGCTACGGTACGGAGATTTCAAACCGAAGAAAACGTTGTGCTTTGTTCCTACCATTTATGGGAAGGGCTGGATGTGCCGGGAGAGGCATTGACACAGGTAATTATCTCATCCCTCCCATTCGCGCCGCAGGACCCTGTCTTTCAGGCGAAACGAAAACATGCGGCTGATGCAGACAAGGAAGTAGATATACCTTATATGCTACTGCGGCTGCGTCAGGGGATCGGCCGTCTGATCCGGACAAGTAAGGATCAAGGAACGGTTCATATATGGATGACAGAGAAAGAAAAAGAGAACTATCAACAAGCAATCGAGGAAGTAATGCCGGTTGAAATGGTCTGGCTATAGGATGGAGAACGAGCTTGAAATTTCAGGCTCTTTTTTTTCGACAGATTTCGACCGGGGTCTGGCCCCCCTCCTATCCAACATGACATTTGTCATACCTTCTTCTTGACAGTTGTGTCTTATAATCCAATTGATTTATGCGTATGATAAAGCTAGAAGATTATGTTTGATCAGGAGGAAGCTATGAGTAAACAAAAACAGGCGCAATTAAGAAAAAGTGTTACACCTTTTGCAAATTCAGATACGAGAGCAAGTATCATACAGTTAATCAATACCGTCATCCCATTTTTACTGCTTTGGTTCCTTGCATACCAGAGTCTGTCCATTTCGATTTGGTTAGGACTTGCTCTGGCAGTAGTGGCAGCAGGATTTGTTGTTCGGGTTTTTATCATTTTTCATGATTGCACACACGGGTCTTTTTTCAAAAGCAGTAAAGCGAATCGAATTGTCGGTACAATAACCGGTATTATTACGCATTTTGCCTTTGATAAATGGAAACGAAGCCATGCCATCCACCATGCGACAAGCAGTAACCTTGATAAGCGCGGTACTGGTGATGTATGGGTAATGACAGTTAATGAATATATAGAAGCATCTTTTTGGGGCAGACTAGCCTATCGCCTGTACCGGAATCCAATCGTAATGTTCGGGTTGGGGCCGCTATATCTCTTCCTTCTGTCAAACCGTTTTAACCGCAAAGGCGCAAAACAAAAAGAGCGAATGAACACCTATTTCATCAATTTTTCAATTGCAGCAATTTATGCACTGTTAATCTGGGCAGTTGGCTGGCAGGCATTTCTTATTATACAGATGCCAATCCTGTTCATCGCTGGAGCACTCGGCATCTGGTTATTCTATGTTCAGCACCAGTTCGAGGATTCCTATTTTGAAAATGAAGAGGAATGGGATTTTGTAAAAGCAGCTGTGGATGGGAGTTCCTATTATAAGCTTCCAAAGGTACTGGAATGGCTGACAGGAAGCATTGGCTATCATCATGTGCATCACTTGAGCCCCAGGGTTCCCAATTACAACCTGGAAAAAGCACATGAATCGACGCCACCACTGCAAAAGGCGACAACTATTACACTCGCGTCAAGTCTGAAATCGATTCGCTTCCGGCTCTATGATGAAGCGAACAAATCATTTGTCAGCTTCCGTGAAGTTAAGAGTCTTTTGCGAAAAAGAAAAGTAGGTATCCAGATTAACAATCAACCGACAGGCCTCCAGGAGAAATAGAATAATTTTAACGAAAGCCCTTCGATCATGTATTGTTGGGCTTTCTTTTTGGCCAGGATAGAAGAGCCGATACATAAGCTTAGACTAAATATTTTTACTTTAAGACATAGCGAAAATCTAAGTTTTCTAATATACTTTAAGGAAGTTGGGAGGGGGGTTATGATGCAGAGCTGGTATCACATTTTTCCAAAAAACACGGGGCTTAGTGCCTTTGCGTGGATTATCTTTTGTGTTTTGCCATTTTATTTTGTATTTCGTTCATCAGGGACAATGGAAATCATTTTTGGTATCTTCATGATTTTACTATTTTTTATCACATACAGAGTCTCTTTCCTGTCCCGGGAATGGACGTGGACCGTTTATTTGTCTGTAAGCATCAATATGGCAATAAGCATAATGATGACTGTGTTTTGGGGCTATGTTTATTTTGCTCTCTTTTTAGCTTTCTACATTGGGAATATTGAACATAAGGGTGGGTTTATCACCTTATATGTCGTTCACCTTGTTACAACGATTGGAGCAGTGAGCGTCAGTTTTTTTACACAAAGCGAATTTTTCTATTCCCAGCTCCCATTCACATCCATTGCGATTATTGGTGTGAGCCTGTTGCCGATTACCCTGTATAACCGTAACAAGCGGGAAAGACTGGAAGGGCAATTAAAGGATGCGAATAAAAAAATCTCGCAGCTGGTTGTTGTGGAAGAGCGTGAGCGGATTGCCCGTGATCTGCATGATACATTGGGACAGAAGTTGTCTCTCATCGGTCTAAAAAGCGATCTCGCCAAAAAACTGATTACAGCTGACCCTGATACTGCAAAATCACAAATTAACGATATCCATCAAACAGCAAGAATGGCTTTAAAGGAAGTACGCGAAATGGTTTCTGATATGAAAGGCGCAAAACTGAAAGATGAAATAACTCGTGTCCGGGAAATTTTAAAAGCTGCTCAAATTGATGTTCGCATTGAGGGAAATCCTGAGCTGGAACATACGCCTTTATTAGTTGAAAATGTGCTTAGTATGTGTTTAAAGGAAGCTGTAACGAATGTTGTTAAGCACAGCCAGGCATCTTTCTGCAATATCCTGATTTCACATTCCTCAACGGAAGTAATGGTAAAAGTGAAAGACGATGGAATTGGTATTACGGAACGAATTGTTTTCAAGGAAAATGGCCTTCAAGGAATGAAGGAGCGTCTGGAGTTTGTGAATGGCAGCTTACATATAGAATCATCGGAGGGCACAACGCTTATCATACGGGCGCCACTAGTGATTCAACAGCCTGATGAGGAGGAATTGAAATGATCCGAATTGTAATTGCAGAAGACCAGGGGATGCTGCTTGGGGCATTAGGTGCTTTGCTTGATTTGGAGGAAGATATGGAAGTTGTCGGAAAAGCAAGGAACGGCGAAGAAGCACTAACTCTAGTCAAACAACGACAACCAGATGTCTGTATTATGGATATTGAAATGCCACTGAAAAGCGGACTTGATGCTGCAGAGGAATTGACAGACCACCCCTGTAAAGTGATTGTACTCACAACTTTTGCAAGAACCGGTTATTTCGAACGTGCTCGTAATGCAGGGATTAGTGGTTATTTACTAAAGGACAGTCCTAGTGAGGAACTGGCTAATGCGATTCGAACCATCATGAATGGCAGAAAAGTGTATGCCCCGGAACTCGTTGACATGGCGTATGATAATGCAAATCCTCTGACAGAGCGGGAGGAGCAGGTAATCAGACTTATTGCCGAGGGGAAAAATACCAAGCAAATTGCGAAGGAGCTTTATATTACGAATGGCACTGTCCGTAATTACGTTTCCGTTATCCTGGATAAGCTGAATGTGAGTAATCGAATTGAAGCAATCTCCCGTTTCAAGGAGAATGGCTGGTTTAAATAGTGCATCTTTAACAAAAAGGGAGCAAACTCACTGATTGTTGCGCACTTTATGTCGATATTTCCCGGGAAATAAAAAATAGGCTGTCTAGTGGTGGAGAGAATTTTGACAGCTTTGCATAATTTGTGCAATGTCATAAGGGCAACCCTCTATATATAAAAAACGGACAGCAACAGCACTGCCCGCTTTCCTTTTATTCTTCAACTTTCAATATAATTTTGCCGATGTTTTTATTGTTTTCCATATGTTGATGTGCCTGTTGTATATCTTCAAGCGCAAAGACACGGTCGATGACAGGTTTGATTGTTCCCGCCTCAAACATTTCCATCGTTTTTGTTGCAAATTCATGTGAAAGATCTGCTTTATATGCATCACTTCTTGGTGTAAGCAGTGTACCTTGCAGGAGAACACGTTTGCTCATGAGATCTCCTAAATTCACCTTGTTGAGTTCTGATCCACCTAGCAATCCAATCAGAACCCAGCGGCCATCCACGCTGATACTGTTTAGATTCTTGTCCCAATAGGAGGCGCCAATAAAGTCAAGAATGAGATCAACACCCTGTCCATCGGTGGCTTTCTTCACTTCCTCATCGAAATGCTGCTCCTTATAGTTGATTACGGTATCTGCACCTAAGGATTGGCAAAACTTAAGCTTTTCTTCGGAGCCTGCAGTTGTAATCACATTGGCTTTGCCCAATTGTTTGGCGAGCTGGATAGCCGCTGTTCCAACACCGCTTCCACCTGCATGAATCAGTACGGTTTCATTCTCGCGCAAATTACCGAGTAAGAATAATGTCTGATATGCAGTCAGGAATACTTCCGGAACGGCAACCGCTTGCTCAAATGAAAGATTTTCCGGAATAATCATCGCCCTCTCAGCAGGCATTACTGCATATTCCGCATAACCACCGCCATTTACAAGCCCCATTACAGGCATGCCGGTTTTATCATCTGCTCCAGGTCCAGTTTCTTCAACAACACCTGCAACTTCAATACCTAGAATCGGGTTGTTCATATACCCTGAACGTCCTTTACGACTGATGATATCTGTCCGGTTAACAGCTGCAGCTTTTACTTTAATCAATAATTCACCTTGCTTTACTTTGGGCTTTGGCTGTTCTGACATCTGTAATTGTTCGGCCCCGCCAGGCTGTTTCACAATGATTGCTTTCATACGAATCCCTCTTTTACAGTTATATTTATTCTTAGAACAATGATAACAGGCAATGGCATTTCCCGCTTGATAGAGGTGTTATACTATTGGGTAGCGGGGATCTAGCATTTTTTCGATTAAACGTTACAAGCGTTATAAAGGAGAGATAGACGTTGAAAACCTTTACTGAAAATGTCATTCATATCATCAGAGAAATACCTGAAGGGAAAGTGATGACATATGGTCAGATTGCCCGGGCAGCAGGAAGCCCGCGTGGTTCCAGACAGGTTGTTCGGGTACTGCATTCCATGAGCAAAAAATATGAGTTGCCCTGGCACCGGGTGATTAATGCAAAAGGACAGATTGCCATAAAAAGTGAAAAAATTGCAATGGAACAGCAAATGAGGCTGGAAGGTGAAGGTGTGGAGGTTCGTGGTACAGGAAATGTGGATCTGAAAATATATCAATACCATCCCGACGACGTAAGTGTAGACAGGGAAGATTAGCAGATACATGGCCAAGCCCTTTACTTGCTACCCTATCATTGCTATGAAATAATCAAAATATAAATAAAATACAAAGGGGATATGCCAAGTGAAAGTTCTTGTAATTGGTGCGAATGGACAGATTGGAAACCATCTTATCAATCAACTGAAAAGCAGCAATGAACATACTGTAAGAGCGATGGTAAGGAAGGAAGAACAGGCACAAGACCTTAAACAATCCGGCGTGGAAGCTGTCGTGGCTAATTTGGAGGGCAGCGTGGATGAGATTTCAGAAGCGGCAAAAGGTTGTGAAGCAGTTATCTTTACAGCCGGTTCAGGAGCCCATACAGATGCAGATAAAACGTTATTAATCGATCTTGACGGGGCAGCTAAATCAGTGGAAGCTGCTGAGCAGGCTAGAGTAAAGCGTTTTATTATGATCAGTGCAATCCAGTCAAATAAAAGAGAATATTGGCCTGAAAACATTGCCCATTATTCAGCAGCCAAGCATTATGCGGACAGAATGGTCGAAGCAAGTGATTTAGTATATACAATTCTGCGCCCGGGCGCACTATTAAATGAACCGGGTACAGGAAAAATCGCTGCTGCTGATTTTGTAGATACAGGTTCCATTCCACGTGAAGACGTGGCCAGTACTGCGATTGCAGCATTAGATGAAGAAAACACATATAAACGTGCTTTCGATCTTACAACAGGTGAAACAGCGATTGCGGATGCGTTAAAACATATTTAAAACATTAAAAATAAAGGCACATCTCATAGAGGTGTGCCTGTTATATCTCTAAAGATCTATATTCATTTTTTTAGCTTCAGTAATCATATTTGCCATTAAGGTTTGAACGGTTTCATGCTTAGCCAGCCCCGGACTTTGACCAGATAATAATAGCATATATTCTGGATTATTTTGTGATTGAGAAGCCTTTACAATAGGCTGGGCCAATACACGGTGAATTGGAAAGTCTGGAAAAACACCTTCGTGTTTCTGCAAATCGGAAACAAATGAATTCTTGATTGCTCTTGCAAACTTGCCTGTGAATGACCGTGTCAATACAGTTTGTTCTTTACTGGTATCAAGAATGGCTTCCTTATGGAGAGGGTGTGCTCCACTCTCAATAGTAGTCAAGAAAGCTGTGCCCATCTGTACACCTTTTGCACCTAAGCAAAGGGAAGCCGCCAACCCTCTTCCATCCATAATCCCTCCAGCAGCAATAATAGGGATTGTTACATGATTTGCTGCTTGTGGAAGAAGTGACATTAAACCAATTAAGCTTTCCTCTACTTCACCCGCAAAAGTCCCCCGATGTCCACCAGCTTCACTTCCTTGAACAACAACAGCATCTAATCCGGCGTTTTCTATTTCCACTGCTTCATGGACTGTTGTAGCTGTTCCTATGACTATTATTCCGTTTCCTTTTAATTTAGTAATTACTTCTTTTGGTGGAATACCGAAAATAAAGGAACAAACAGGGACCCTTTCTTCCGCTATAATTTCAACTTTCTCCTGAAAACTTTCATAATTTCTCTTTGAACTCGGAAGATCAACTTCATTTTGTTGTATATCTAACTTCCTGAAAAGAGGATCTAATAGTTTCGTCGTTTCTTCAATTTCACTATCTGAAGTAGTAAATTCCCCTGGAACAAATAAATTTATGCCGAAATTATTGGATGTAAGCTGCTTTACTTCCCTGATTTGTTCTCGCATTTGATTAGAAGGCATACCACCCACCCCAATCATGCCAAGGCCTCCAGAATTGGAAACCTCAGATACTAATGTTGATGTTGTTATTCCTCCCGCCATTGGTGCTTGTATAATCGGGTACTTAATTTCCAGAAGCTCTGTAATTTCATTTGTTAACATAAATGACACCTCCGTATTTGTATGACCCAACTAAATCGTTTATTGCTAGTTTATCTTATAAATATATCACACAAGTACAACACTTTTTAAATAAAACTAGTATTCCGTTGAGCTAGTTACGTATATTTTTTCATAAATGGGCGGGGACTATTGCATAAAAAAACTGTCCATCCCTCCTGGGGGATAGACAGGCATTTATAATTCACCCGAAACGCCCGGAAATATAATCCTCGGTACGACTGTCAGCCGGGTTTGTGAATACTGCATCGGTTTTATCAAACTCAACAACTTCCCCATTAAGGAAAAATGCTGTCTTATCTGAAATACGTGCAGCCTGCTGCATGTTATGGGTGACAATGATAATAGAGTATTCTTTTTTTAGTTCCTGGATTAATTCTTCAATGCGTAGTGTTGATTTTGGATCAAGTGCGGATGTTGGTTCATCCATTAAGATGACTTCCGGTTCAATTGCTAGACAACGGGCAATACATAGACGCTGCTGTTGCCCACCAGAAAGACCATATGCATTTTCATTTAAACGGTCTTTTACCTCATCCCATAAGGAAGCACCTGTCAGACTTCGTTCGACGATTTCATCCAAGATTTTTTTATTGCGGATTCCGTGTATTTTTGGACCGTATACCACATTTTCATAAATGGATTTTGGAAATGGATTCGGTTTTTGAAAGACCATTCCTACACGGGTTCTTAAATCTTCCACTTTGAAAGACCTATCCAGGATGTTTTTATTATTATAAGCAATTACACCGCTTGTCCGAACGCTTGGGACAAGTTCAACCATCCGATTCAATGATTTAATATAGGTTGATTTTCCACAGCCGGAGGGTCCAATAATTGCGGTCACTTCTTTTTCATGAATAGACAGGTTTATATCCTTTAAAGCATGTGTTGATCCATACCATAGATTAAAGTCCTTCGTGTCATAGACAATATTTTTATTCGTATCTGTATCATTGGATGATTGCGGATTAATGTTTACTTTTTGCTTCTCTGAGACTAGACTCATCTTTTCACTCCTTTTAGATTTTAGACAGTTTTCGTAAATTCTGTTGTTTTTTATCCATAACAGTTGAAATAAACTGTGACATAACTTGAAGAGAAGGTGGATACTTAATCCCCGCTGCGGAAATACACTTCGCTTTCCGCGGGCGGCTGTTGAGCCTCCTCGTGCTATCGCACTGCGGGGTCTCACCGATGCCTTTTCTCCCGCAGGAGTCTTCGTGTATTTCCTCCGCTTGTAAGATACTGTAACTTCATCAAAATACTTATATTGCTTGATTATATAACAAACATAGCCTTATGATGGTTGATTTTCGCTGCGAACCGTTGACTCCTCGAAAATGTGTACAAATTTTCTTCGTGCGATGTAACGCTGCCGAAGTTTTCCTTGTCCTCCTCAGAATAGCACGTGTCTGAAGACCCCACAGCGGTGAATTAAAGAACATAGGCTAAGAACGCCCCGTCCCAATCTTTTAGAAAACGCGCATTTTTAATACCTTTGCTGAAATTTATTTCTGATGATGATGGCAATCGAGTTCAACAGAAATAGGAGTACTAGCAATACAATGATTGTTGCAGATGCTAAAAATGCATATTCATCAACCAGGGCAGAGTCAAGTGTCCAATAATAAATCTGCATCGGCATTGCTGTAAATGTGTCAAACAAACCTTCCGGAAATGGAATTAATAATGCTGGTATTCCAAGAACTGTTAACGGAGCCGTTTCTCCAATGGCGCGAGATAGAGCTAGAATCGATCCTGTCAATATGCCCGGCAAAGCTGCAGGCAAAATGATTTTTTTAACAGTCTGCCATTTCGTTGCACCCATTCCGTAAGATGCTTCACTTAAGTGCTGGGGTACTGCACGAACTGCTTCTTGTGCTGCGACAATAACAATCGGTAATACAAGCAGGGATAATGTTAGTCCACCAGCTAAAACGACGTTACCAAAATCCATTAATCGTACAAAAACGGTTAACCCCAAAAGCCCGTATACAATCGAAGGCACACCTGACAAGTTGGAAATATTTGTTGTAATAAAAGATTGAATCTTTCCTTTTTTTGCATATAATTCCAAATACAGGGCTGTACCAATACCTACAATCAACGTAACCGGAATAACAACCAGCATTAACCAGGAAGTTCCGAGGATTGCCCCCATAATACCTGCACGATCAGGATCCGTTGACAGTCTTCCGGTAAGGAAATCCCAATTTATCCAGGCCAGCCCTTGTGTCAGTACCCGAATGATCAAGACAGCCAGTACAAACAAACCAAATAATGTCGCGAGTAAGAAAACGCCTTGTAATACATTGTTTTTCCGGACACGGCCATTCATTTTCTTTTGAACTTGTTCTATATCCACATATTTCATTCTAATATTCCTCCCTAAACTTACGAGAGATATATCTTGCAAGCAGATTCATGATAAGTGTAAATACAAAAAGTGTCAGTGCCACAGCATATAAGCTGTAATATATCGTAGAGCCTGCAGGTGCTTCCCCGCCGGATACTTCAACAATATATGCAGTCATTGTCTGCATCGATTGTGTAATGTCGAAAGTAAAGTTTTTGGAACTTCCACTGGCAATTGTTACAATCATCGTTTCACCGATTGCCCGGGAAATACCTAGAACGAAGGAGGAGATAATTCCGGATAAAGCAGCAGGGATGACCACTTTGAATGTAACTTCCAGTTTTGTTGATCCTAATGCTAAAGCGCCCTCGCGCATTGAATTCGGAACAGATGTCATAGCATCTTCAGAAAGGGAAGCGATCATTGGTATAATCATTACCCCCATAATAAGTCCAGGGCTGAGTATATTCGTTGCTTCCACAGCAGGAAAAATTGCCCGGATAACTGGGGTTATGAATGTAAATGCGAAAAAGCCATACACAATGGTAGGAATACCTGCGAGGATTTCCAACATTGGTTTCAATGTTCTCCTGACTTTATCTGATGCATACTCACTTAGATAAACAGCTGTCATAATCCCAATCGGCCCTGCTACTAGCATTGCAATGATAGAGGAGATAATCGTACCGTTTATCAGTGGTAATATTCCGAAGTCAGGGTCTTGACTTAATGGATTAAGTTCCGTTCCTGTAAAGAAGTCCCAAATAGGCACCCTTTTGAAAAATTCAATTGCTTCCGATAATAAGGTATAAAGAATTCCTAGTGTTGTCAGTACAGAAATAAATGCAATTAGAAATAGAATGATAGGCACCAATTTTTCCGTGATGTTGGAAATACTCCTGGCCGCTTTCTTCTCAGCAATCATTTCTCTGACATTCGCAGCGTCTTTCTTGTTGGGATCGCTGTTTCTTGCCATTTCGTGAAGCCCCTTTCCAGTGCGTATAACTGACAATAAGATGAGAGCATTCTGTTGCTCTCATCTTATAATCGTTACATATCAATTTTGTAGTAATAATTATTGTTGAAGACCTTCAATTTCCTCAATTTGTGATTGAACTTCTTCTTCAGGGATTGGAGCAAATCCAGTTTCTCCTGCAAAATCATTAGTATTATTCATTACGTAAAGTGCATAATCCATTACTTGTGCTTTTTCTTGAGCCATGTTCGGATTCAAATAAGTGAAAACTGGACGGGTGAAGTTAGCGTATGGACCATCTTCTGCAATTGTATCAAGTGATGGTTGAACTGGACCTTCACCGAAGTCAATGCCTACTGCCTGTAAGCTGTCCTGGTTGCTATCATAGTAACCAAAGCCAAAGAATCCAATGGAGTTTACATCTTCAGAAACCAGTGTAACTAGTGTTGAATAATCTTGTTGAAGATTAATATCCTCGACTAAATCTTGTTCTTCAAGAATGGTTTCATAAAAGAACTCATACGTACCATGGTTTTCGTTTGGACCGTACGTATTGATTTTTTCATTTGGCCATTCAGAGTTGATGTCAGACCAGTTCGTATATTCTCCAAGGAAAATGCCTTTTATCTCATCTTCCGTCATTTCAGTAGCCCAGTCGTTGTCCGGGTGGATAGCAATGGTTAGTCCATCTAATGCTAATTTCATTTCAAATGGTTCAAATCCTGATTCTTGCGATGCTGTAAGCTCTTCCTCTTTGATTGTACGGGATGCGTCGTTAAAATCTGTTTCTCCTTCTACAAACCTTTCAAAACCAGCGCTTGTACCTGCGCGGCTTACTTCAACAGATACGCCTTGTTGTTCATTTACCATATATTCTTCCGCTAATCTGGACATTAACGGATAAACCGTTCCTGATCCATCAATGACAACACTGCCTTCCAATTCTTCGGATTCTCCGTCACTGGATTCGCTGTTCTCTTCTGAAGACGAAGTTTCAGCATTATCGCCTGAAGTTGTTTCTTCTGATGCTGTTTCCTCTGCATCTGATCCCCCGCATGCTACAAGTACGATTGCCAGTGCAGCTGCTACTAGTAATACTAGATATTTTTTGAACTTCATGAAAATTGTCCTCCCCTATGCAACATTTTATGATGGAGCGATTTCCGCCCTCAGTTGCTAGTATAGTTGGTGAACTTTAAGTAAGTATGTTGTTAATGTAAATATTTTGTAAATTTATAGAACTTGTTTACTAGATTTATGGATTTTTAACGGACTTCTTTGAATTTGTCAAAAATATGAAAGGTGGTTTTTCTAAGGGGGTTGGCAGCGACTTTATGTGTTTTGTGATGTATAATATAGGATGAAAGAGAGATGATTGAATGACTAAAATACTATATTTTGTGATTGTCGTGTCATTTTTAGATACTTTTATTCAATTACCTATTATTACTCCATATGCGTTGGAATTAGGAGCTTCCCATTTTATGGCAGGAGCTATTGTAGCGGTCTATTCACTTACGAATATGATTGCTAATATATTTGGCGGACATTGGATTGATCTGTTCGGCCGAAAGAAAGTACTATTCTCCGGTATGCTTTCCGGTGCAGTGATATTATTCTTTTATCCATATGCTCAGTCAGGAGAACAGCTTTTCTTTATTCGACTGCTCCACGGTGTGGCAGGCGGGGTGTTGATCCCTGCAGCTTTTGCCTATATTGGTGACCAGTCAAGAAAAGGTAAACGGGGAAAAGCGATGGCCTTGACCGGTGCCTGTATAGGTATTGCGGCAATCGCTGGACCGGCAATCGGTGGAATAATGGCTGCAAGGTCTGAGATTGACTATGTATTCTGGATGGTTGGCATTCTGTTTCTGATTAGCTCTGTACTGATTGCTGTATTTGTGGAAGAGTCCTTTAAAGCTGGAGAAAGAAATAGAGTAACCCTGAAACATTTTATTCCATTATTAAAGCAGCCATTACTAATACAGGCTTCCTTGGCCGCCTTTGCACTTATGGTGAGTAATGGAACACTGGCATTTGCATTGCCATTGAAAGTAGGGGAAATGGGGCTGGATTCCAGTACGACCGGTATGCTTTTAAGTACATTCGGAATTGTGGCTGTCATTATCTTTGTCTCACCTTTAAACCGGATATATGACAAATTTAAACCTATTCATTTGGTTGTGATGGGACTGACAATGATAGGTCTTGTCCATCTCACACTGAATTTTATTGCTATTGCGTGGATCGGCTTTCTATTAATGGTTGTTTACGGAATCGGTTTTGCCTTCGTATTTCCTTCCATGAACCAGATCGTGACAGAGGTTTCTTCCAAGGTTGACAGAGGCAAGGCGTATGGAATCTTCTATGCCTTCTTTTCGTTGGGCTCGGTGGCTGGATCAAGTATATCCGGTGCTACTTCAGAAGTATTCGGTCTGCCTTTTACATCAAGCGCGACAATCATGCTGGGGATCAGCGTCATTTTATTATTCATGTCCAGAAAAAACTGAACTAATTCGCAGCCGGTTTTTGTCATCTGGTCTCTGCATAAATTCACCTTTCGTTTCAAAGGCTATATATAAGCTTTGAAGGAAAGGAGTACGAGGCGGATGGTTAATAAGGAAAAGGAATTTAATAATATGTTTAAAAAGAATGAACAGAGCGGCGAACGTCGCAATGGGCGCAAGAGTCAATTTAAAAATCATAATGCACAGGAAAATGAAGCCCCGAACGAGTACATTAGTAAAAAGGACTAAAACAAAAAAGCAGTATGATACCTCGATTG
The DNA here is from genome assembly GCF_055380755.1 of Virgibacillus ainsalahensis. Taxonomy (NCBI): domain Bacteria; kingdom Bacillati; phylum Bacillota; class Bacilli; order Caryophanales; family Bacillaceae; genus Virgibacillus; species Virgibacillus ainsalahensis. Next base: position 3,749,718 of record NZ_AP043943.1, read on the forward strand.
GTGTCATACTGCTTTTTAGCAGTTAAGAAAGCATAAAACTGTCTTACTGCATAAGTGCGGGATTTGGCTTTATCGCCATAAAGCTTGGGCGTTTAGCCAAGTTTGGTAAGAAACCTACTTGGTGGCTAAGAGCATGCCGCCATAATCTATAATGAAAATAGCTAATTTAACCAGAAAACTGTTCTCTAAACAGTGGGACTGCGATTACTCGTCCCATCAAAAGATATGTTATTTTTGACGTAAAAGATATAAAAGACGACGTATCTTTATCGTGATTTTGCTTCTTCCATTTCTTTTGAACCCTAGTGTTATCACAATCGCTTCGGCAGAATACTTCGCTTTCCGCGGGCACGGCTTCAGCCTCCTCGCGGAAGATCGCCGCTGCGGGGTCTTACGTAAAGTGCTGTTCCCGCAGGAGTCTACGTATTCTGCCTACGCTGGGAGTGGTGTCCTGATTATAGAAAGGATAAAGCTCATAGAATTTATGTTTCATGAACGTATTCTCCCTTAAAACAGAAAGCTATTCTAAGCTGCTAAAAAAATGCGAGACTCCTAAGGGAAAAGGAACAGTCTGAAGACCCCGCAGTGAGCGAATTAAAGAACATAGGCTAAGAACGCCCCGTCCTGGGGCAACGCCTATGTGACCAACATCGTGTTGGCCCGAGGCTGAAGCGTTCCCCGTGGAAAGCGAGTGTTTTTTAAGCAGCGTTGCATTAGCACCTATTTTGTAAGGGATGAAAGGAAATCACTGTTAAATTACTTCGTCTTTTATATCAACACCGACATTTAATAGTTGTTTCATACAAAAGTAAAAAATTTGGTAGTATACATTTTTACTACAATGTAAGCCGGTTCCAGTGAAAGTGGAGTACCCCCGAGCTTTTGTTTTTTAAAATAAATATATTTAAATTTTTTTGTGTTTTCTATTGAATTATTATACAAAATGATGCATAATAATTCATAACAACTTAGACGAGAGGAGTATTTAATTTTAGTGAAGGTAAAATTGTTATAGTATATTCCGGAGCTTGATACTTCTGTCGGGATTAAATGGTTACAGAATAAATATGATACTTGCCGGATTTAACCCTGGAAGAGTTCCAGAATTTCTCTCAACTGATTGAAGCGGACATTTTTGATGTACTTACACCAGAAGCGGTTGTTAATGCACGTAATGTTGCAGGGGGGACGGCAAAAAACCCGTATAAAACACCAGCTGAAAAAGCAGCTCAGTTGTTTGATGCTACAGAAGAATGGATTCAAAATCATGAAAAATAATCGGGGAGAAGGAAATTATTAATGCAGGGAAAGGGTGAATGTGATATGGAATCGGTACAGGAGAAAGAATTTAGTATTCATAATCAGCTGGTTGGACGTGATTTCCTGACACTTGCTGATTTTACAAAAGAAGAACTCAGCTATCTGCTGGAATTAGCTCATCATTTGAAGAAACAGCACAAACTTGGTAAAAATGAACAACCTTTAAAAGGAAAAACGCTTGGTATGATTTTTGAAAAGTCTTCCACGAGAACGCGCGTATCTTTTGAATCTGGAATTTATCAATTGGGAGGCATGGGGCTTTTCCTGAATTCGAATGACCTTCAGATTGGCAGAGGAGAACCAATCTCAGATACAGCTAAAATACTTTCCGGATATTTGGACGGTATTATGATCCGGACTTTTTCACAAAATATGGTGGAGGAACTGGCAGAAAATGCGCATATTCCGATTATCAATGGGTTAACAGATATGTACCATCCATGCCAAGTGATGGCAGACATGCAGACCATACAGGAAGTGAAAGGCGGACTTAATGGTGTAAAAGTTGCCTATATTGGAGATGGAAACAATATGGCTCATTCCCTAATGCTCGGCTCAGCTATTATGGGTATGGACATTAGCATTGCAGCACCGGATGGATATCAGCCAGATATTGGAGTAACACAGAAAGCAGAGCAGCTGGCCAAATCTTCGGGAAGTAAAGTGGAAGTGACGACAAACCCACAGGAAGCAGCAGAACAGGCAGATGTTATCTATACAGATGTCTGGGCAAGTATGGGGCAGGAAGAGGAACAAGCGTTACGAGAAGAAAAGTTTGCCGGTTTTCAGGTGAATGAGGAGTTATGTTCCTTTGCTAAAAGCGATGCCGTGGTGCTGCATTGTCTTCCAGCACATCGTGGGGAGGAAATTACAGCTGAAGTCCTGGACGGAAAGCAATCTGTCGTCTTTCAGCAGGCAGAAAATCGGCTGCATGCACAGAAAGCGTTGATGGCAGTTTTGATGGGATGAATGCGTTGGGGTTTTTAAAAAATATTTTTCAATAGTAGAATCAGGCTTCCACTCTAGAGGGTGCCTGATTTTTGTTTTGACCTTTAGGCTAGTTTATTTTCATTCATAATCGAATGGTTTGCTAATGTGTTACTGGTATGCCACAATCTAATTATTATAAATTTCAAAAAATGGAGGGTGTTTTGTGAAAGTTCTTGTGATAGGAGCCAATGGTCAAATCGGAAAGCATCTTGTCAATATATTGCAGGATAGCGCGGAGCACAGTGTAAGGGCAATGGTGCGAAAGGAAGAACAGGAAATGGAACTGAGGCAATCCGGTGTTGAATCCGTGTTAGCCGATTTGGAAGGAAGCGTGGAGGAAATTGCAGATGCAGCAAAAGGCTGTGATGCAATTGTCTTTACTGCTGGGTCAGGTGGAAGTACCGGTCCGGATAAAACATTATTGGTTGATCTGGATGGAGCTGTGAAATCGATTGATGCAGCTGGAAAGGCAGGAGTGAAACGGTACATCATGGTTAGTGGTCATCAGGCACATAATCGAGAGAACTGGTTTGAGGAACTTAAACATTATTATGTTGCTAAGCATTATGCAGACAGGACGCTTGAGGAAAGTGGTCTGACGTACACGATTGTGCGTCCTGGTTATCTTCAAAACGTACCAGGAACAGGAAGGATTTCCGCAGCTAAAAATCTGGAGCGTGGTTCTATCCCCCGTGAAGATGTGGCGCGTACAATTGTGACGGCATTAGGTGAGGAAAATACATTTAATCGTTCGTTTGATCTTATAACAGGAGATAAGCCAATTGTGGATGTATTGAATACTTTGTGAGAATGAAAACAAGGGGGAAAGGCTTCTGAATTTAAACCCAAAAGCCTTTTGGAATTATATAAAATCATGAAATTTTCTGCGAGAATTATACGGGCGTGTTTCTCTGCCCTTAGAAGATAGGATTTCTATAACATATACAAAAGGACAGCGGCAAGACAGACACTTACTTTTGCAAGAAATCGCATGGTGCACCTCCTGGGGTGATGTAATGTTATCTTCTGATTAAATCTTAACAGGTAGACATTAAGGAAGTGCGAAGTTCAGGTAAATTTTCGGTGAAGATTTGGAAATGAAGTACTTAAAAAGCCATGTTCTTAAGTTTTAAAGTACATGGCTCTTTCTAATGGATTAATGTCGCTTATTTAACCACAGCAAACCAGATTTAGCCAAACGGGGGAGGTAGCCGGTTACTGATTTTTGCATCATATCTCCAAAGCCGTCCGATTTTCCGAGCGATCCGAGTGTACCTTTTAATTTAATCGGTTTTGGCTTTTTCGGTGTTTTATCTGTCAGTACTGCAGCAAGCACATCAATAATCTGCTCACCCTGTTGCCCTGCAAGTTGTCCACTTGGGGAGTGTTCCGATGATGCACAGTCGCCTACGACATATACATTTTGCTGCTCAGGCACTTGGTAATAGTCGTTTACTACAATTTTGTCCTGAACATCTTTTTCAAAAGGAAGTTCTCTTACCAGATAATTCGGCCGAACCCCTGCTGTCCAGATGGTTACATCATCAATATAGCATAGACCATTATTACAGACGCCATTTTTTTCCACATATTCTACATTGGAGTGATGGAATACGTTCACTCCATTTTTCGAAAACCAGTCTGCCACATGGGCCTGAATTTTCTCATCGAATGCTTTTAAAACGGATGACCCCCTGTCGAGCAGTCGGATGTTCAGATCGGATCTGCTTTCCCGAATTTCCGCTGCTACTTCAATCCCGCTTAAACCTGCACCTACAATGGTTACATTTCCATTAGCTCTGCAGTTCCCTACTGCCATACCGGTTTTCCTAGCCTTTGAGAAGGTCTGTACACTATGTGTAAATTCCTCTGCTCCAGGAACTCCATGATAATTGTCTTCGCATCCCAAGCCAATGACCAGGTAATCATAGGGAATAGGATCAGTTTTACCGTCAACTAATATCTGTTCATTGCTTGTGTCGATTTTTGTTATTTCACCATACACCGTCGTGAGGCGTTCATTGGTCGGAAAATTTTCACGGTTGTCGATATCAGCAGCTGTTCCTGCTGCAACTGTATAGAATTCTGTTTTTACAGAATGATACGGATTTCTGTCAATTAGTGTAATATCAATATCCTCAGGGAGCTGTTCCTCCAGAAGACCATAAATGATTTTCAGGCCGCCATAGCCTCCACCTAAAACGACTAACCTTTTCATAACATTACCCCCATTACTAATAATTACATGAAACTTTCTGCTTGACCCAATACAAGGGTACCAAAAAAGTCCTCCACTAACCAGCCGGAATTCATAGGGATGTCGAAATATCAGGTTTAAAGTGAAGACAAATTTAAAAAGGGCTGCTCCCATATTTACAGGTGCAGCCCTCATTCATTAACTTCTGACATTCGGTGGTTCTTTCATAACGCCTGTTATTTTATCTTCCGATACATGAACCTGGCATGTTTTGCCGTCTTTGTTTACGAATTTAAATACTCCATTGTTAAAGTCTGTGCCAATTTCCTTATAGAAAATGCCTTCATAGAGATTCTTTTTGGATCTTGCAAATCCAAGCCGGTATTTATCTCCATCCTGCTGCAGAAAAGCACGTACTCCTTTTTCATAGGAAGTATCAGCTGTACTTTTTAGAGTTCTGTCTATCGATACGATATGGATATCAACGAAAGTCATTTGGCGTAAAAGCGCATTTGAAAAGGAACCCTTTGTGATTTCTTCCCATCTTTTTTGTGGACTTTGGCCAATAACGATTTGTGTAATATTATAGTTATGAGAAAACTCTGCAATCACCTTGCTGGAAGGACGTTTATCGTTATCCCGGATAATGAATTCATCTACATCCAACTCTTCACATAAATCCTTCCAATGCTCGACATAACTGGTCTTGTCAGCATCAAATTCGTCAAATGGCAATGGGTCAACAGTTAATACATACAAAGGACAATCAAGCATATTCGCCAGCTTGTGGCCGCGTTTGATCAGTCTTTCGCCATTAGGGCCATAGTATACACAGACGAGAATACTTTCGTCCATCCGGCCTTTTACCTTTCTCATGACGGCAATCACCTCTTTAAATGTTCATGTAATACGTTTATTCAGTAATACTTTTTTCGTTAGGGACGGTTTAAACTGTATTATTGTAACACGAGAATTGGCTTTGTCAAACCCCAAATTATAACTTCGATTTTCGTGCTACTTTACCCGTCTTTTCTGTGTTCATCCCAACTTTCATATATCATAAGCCATGTATGAAAAAAATACTAGGGGTAAAAGCGTTTTAGCATGCTTTTTATATCATTTAAGAAAGTATAAAATTTTGGCAGCAAATCAATTCCTTGTCAGTAAATGCCACGTCCAGCTCCAGTCCCTCGAGGTCTGAAGTAAGAACTCCCTCATGAGCAAAGAACGCGCATGTTGAGTTCTTACTTAAAGCTATGCCTTAGGGTGTTCAAGGCGCTTGCTTGCGCTTTTGCTCTAGACATATACTACAGCATTATAAATGCAATGAAATTCAGTTTTGTGTATAATAAAACTATTAATGTTTTTCGTTTATTAAACGCAATCAATGTCTTATCCTCTCCAGGATCCGAGAAAGGACTTTTCATCGTATATGCCGCTCTAAATTAGTGGGTGGTCTCCTTTGAACATGAATTTTTTTTAATTCCACCAGCCTCAGTTTTTCTCAAGTGTCCCTCTGCCTTTGTAGCAGGCATTAATAAAACTTTTCAACTTAATTTATGCACTTTAATGAGTATGTGGAAGAAAGAAACGTCCTATTGTCCTGGTTTTTATATTGCTTTTTATCAACGTGAACAGAGTATGAACGGAGGTTTGAATTTGTTAACAGCGGTTATCGCGATTATTGTTCCTTTTTTAGTTGCCGCAATGATCCCTTTATTAAATAAACGTGTAAAACAATTACATATTGGCTGGTTTATTCTTCCGTTTCCGGTGGCATTGTTTCTTCTGCTAATTCGTTATATTCCATCCATCGCTGACGGAGAAACGTATTTGCATACAATCAATTGGATCCCTTCATACGGTATAAACTTCACAACTTATCTTGACGGACTCAGTATGATTTTTGGATTATTGATTACTGGTATTGGAGCACTGGTTATTCTCTATTCTATCTACTATTTATCCCCCGAGGAATCATTTACGCACTTTTATATTTATTTAATGTTATTTATGGGATCGATGCTTGGGGTCGTATTTTCAGATAACATGATGGTTTTATATGTCTTCTGGGAATTAACCAGTATTTCATCTTTCCTCTTAATTGCTTTTTGGTTTCACCGGAAAAGGTCAAGACAGGGTGCAAAGAAGTCTTTGCTTATCACCGTAAGTGGTGGATTTGCGATGCTTGTTGGTTTTATTATGCTGTCTGTTATGACAGACACTCTAAGTGTACGTGAGACCATTTCAGTGATCTCTGAGCATACGGACCATACGTTGTTTGTGCCTGCAATGTTATTGATTCTTTTAGGCGCATTTACTAAATCTGCGCAGTTTCCATTTCATATCTGGCTGCCTGATGCGATGGAAGCCCCAACACCAGTCAGTGCCTATTTACATTCCGCAACAATGGTGAAAGCCGGGATTTATCTGGTAGCGCGCTTTACACCGGTATTCGGTGGGGAGGAAGCATGGTTCTGGCTTGTCAGCGGTGTTGGATTGTTGACATTATTCTGGGGGTCCTTTAATGCTGTAAGACAAACGGATCTTAAGGCACTGCTTGCCTATTCAACGGTTAGTCAGTTAGGTATGATTATGTCCATGTTTGGAATTGGTTCTGCCGCGCTTCATTTTGGATATTCTACAGACTCTGTTGTCTATACGTCAGCGACATTTGCTGCACTATTCCATCTTGTGAACCATTCCACTTTTAAGGGAGCACTTTTCATGATAATCGGAATTGTAGACCATGAATTGGGTACCCGTGATATCCGCAAGCTTGGAGGGTTGGTTACATTGATGCCAATCACCTTTACAATTGCACTGATAGGGAGCTTTTCCATGGCTGGCCTGCCCCCTTTTAATGGATTCCTGAGTAAGGAAATGTTTTTCACTTCGCTACTGAATATAAACGAGTTAAGTGCTTTCTCATTAGATACATGGGGCCTCTTGTTTCCAATTATTGGATGGGTGGCAAGTGTTTTCACATTTATCTATTGTATGATTATTGTTTTTAAAACGTTTTTCGGACCTTATCGGGAGGAAAAGCTTGAACGTCCAGCAAAGGAGCCTCCTGTGGGGATGTTAATTGCACCAGGAATACTGGGGCTGCTAGTTATTGCCATTTTCTTCTTTCCGAATGTGTTAGGAGATAACCTGTTGCATCCGGCAATTGCCGGGATTTTTCCAGCCTTTCCAGCAAGTGAATTGGGTGTAAGTATTTCAGCATGGCATGGCTTTAATATGGAATTATTTATGACATTCGGGGTTGTGGCTTTTGGAATCATCATGTATTTAACACTCCACTACTGGAAAGGTATCTACAACCTGTTTCCGGAGAAATGGACATTTAACGAGTTATACAGTTTTGCCCTTGATCAGCTGGAAGAGAAATCAAGTGTTGCAACAAAAGTGTATATGACGGGATATTTACGTGATTATTTCGTATATATTTTCTTGTTTTTTATTGTGTTGATTGGAGGTACCATGGTCTTCACAGGGGCGTTTGATTTTGAAATATCCGGGAACGCACCAGTTACTGCCTATGAATGGATCATCGCGCTTGTTATGATGATTGCCGGAATTTCAATTCTTTTTGCCAAATCAAGACTGACAGCTATTTTGCTTAACGGGGTGCTAGGTTATTCGATTGCAGTGTTCTTTGTTTTATTACGCGCGCCGGATCTGGCACTTACCCAATTGGTGATTGAGACGGTCACAACTGTCTTATTCCTGGTTAGTTATTATTTCTTGCCGGAATGGGAAAGAGAGGATGCTCCGAGGCGGTCAAAAAGCCTGAATGTAATTATTTCCATTTCCTTCGGGGCGATTTTTACAGTGATCGCACTTGCTGTGCAAAATGGAAGGCTGTTTGAAACAATATCTTATTTTTATGAAAACGCCTATGAACTGGCGGGAGGAGATAATATTGTTAATGCAATTTTAGGTGATTTCCGGGCATTTGATACGATGCTTGAGGTGGTTGTACTCCTCATTGCAGGAATTGGTGTATATGCCTTTATCAAGCTGAAATCCGGAAAGGGGGATGACAGCCTTGAAGATTAATGATGTTATATTGCATGCAGTAACGAAGATAGTCGTATTTATTATATTAACGCTTGCGGTGTATTTATTTCTATCTGGCCACAATAATCCTGGTGGAGGATTTATCGGGGGACTGGTTCTGGCCTCCGCCCTTGTTCTCCTTTTTCTGGCCTTTGATATGGAGACAATAAAGGATGCAATCCCATTTGATTTTAAGCGGGTTGCAGCAATTGGGGCATTAATCGCTGTCGGTACCGGTTTTGGTTCGATTTTCCTGGGTGAGCCTTTCTTAAGTATGGCTTTTGGTTATTTTGACCTTCCTTTTTTTGGTGAAACTGAACTCGCCACAGTGACACTTTTTGAAGTTGGTGTAGCATTAGTTGTTGTAGGTGTAGTTGTAACAATTATTCTAAGTATCGGGGAGGATGTATAAGCTATGGAAACGTTGATAACCATCCTGGCAGGTGTGCTGGTATCAGTGGCTACCTATCTGATTCTCTCCAGAAGTGTAATTCGGGTTATTTTAGGAACGGCTATTCTCTCCCATGCTGCGCATCTCTTGATTATGACAATGGGCGGATTGAAAACGGGGAGTGTTCCGCTTTTGGGAGAAGATGCTTCGTCTTATACCGATGCTTTACCACAGGCATTGATATTAACCTCTATTGTCATTAGTTTTGCTGTTACGGCATTATTGCTTGTATTGGCATTTCGTTCGTATCAGGAGTTGGGAACAGATAATCTTCATAAAATGAGAGGTTTTGATGATGAGTAATTTGCTTGTACTACCAATGGTTCTCCCTATCCTGATTGGTATTATCCTGATTTTTTTCCGTCATTATATACGAGTTCAAAGATGGTTAAGTTTCAGTGTCATGATTGCCAACATCGTAATTAGTATTTATATATTGAATCAACTACAGACAGATGGAGTATTACGGCTGGATTTTGGCGGTTGGGAGCCACCTTTTGGGATACTCTTTGTAGCAGATTCTTTTTCCATGCTTCTTGTCCTGACAACAAGTATTGTAACAGCAGTCTGCTTGCTTTATGCCTTTTCCTCGATTGGGGAAAAGCGGGAAAAGATGTTTTTTTATCCATTTGTGAATTTCCTTGTAGCAGGTGTAAATGGTTCCTTTTTAACCGGAGACTTCTTTAATCTCTATGTCAATTTTGAAATCATGCTTCTTGCTTCTTATGTGCTCATTGCGCTTGGCGGTGAAAAGGTACAATTTAGAGAATCAATCAAATATGTAGTCATTAACGTGGTTTCCTCTTTCTTCTTCCTGATTGGGATTGCTTATTTGTATGGAACGTTAGGTACATTGAATATGGCACATATATCCCAGCGTGTTGCTGAATCCGGCCAGACACCGTTATTGACGGTAATTGGTATCGTATTTCTGGTTGTTTTCAGTTTGAAAGCAGGGCTCTTGCTTTATTACTGGCTTCCTGGTTCCTACAGTGCGCCACCGACAGCGGTCGCTGCTTTGTTTGGTGCACTCCTGACAAAAGTCGGGATCTACGCCATGTTCCGTGTGTTTACACTCATTTTTTATCATGAACCTTCCATCACCCATACGATGATAGGTGTCATGGCTGCACTAACCCTGATAGGGGGAAGCATTGGAGCTATTGCCTATAAAGATATCCGTCTGATTGTTTCGTATAATGTGGTGATAGCGGTTGGTTTCATTTTAGTGGGGCTCGCTGTGGCTACACCGTTGGCAATCGAAGGATCTATCTATTATTTAATCCATGATATGATTGTAAAAGCTTTATTATTCCTGGTTGGCGGTACGATGATTGCATTGACAGGCACCGCAAGAATCGATTATATGAGTGGACTTATCCGGAACTATCCTTTACTGGCCTGGATATTTTTCATTGTATTGATGTCTCTGGCTGGTATTCCGCCGCTTAGTGGATTTATAGGGAAAGTACTGGTAGGGCAGGGGGCAGTTGAATCAGGTGCATATCTTTTACTTGCCCTTGCATTTCTGTCTAGTATATTTGTCCTGTATTCATTGCTGCGTGTATTCCTAAACTGTTTCTGGGGTGAAACAATCATCAGTGAGGAAGATGAACTGCCAATGAAAAACGGCTGGATCATCCCATGTGTCCTGCTTACAATTGGTACGATTGGATTAGGATTGGGATCAGAACCGCTTGCTGCTTATGTTACAGACGCAGCAAATACTTTATTAAACCCCGATATCTATATTGATGCAGTGATGAACAATTGATGTTGGGGCGTTATTGGAAATAGGAGGTGAATGCAGATGCCGGGCCAGTTTTTATTGAATTTAGCTATCGCGTTTCTCTGGATGTTTTTTCAAGATGAAGATGAACTAAGGTTTTCAACATTTGTTGCAGGATATCTTGTTGGTATTGGAATCGTATTTCTGATGCACCGGCTCTTCGGAGAACGCTTTTATTTATATAGACTTTACGCTACACTCAAGTTGATTCTTATATTCACTTCGGAGCTGATACAATCCAGTGTCCATGTGTTAAAACATATTTTACGTCCGAAAATAAGGATTAAACCGGGTATTTTTCGATATGAAACAGAACTGCGTGGGGAATGGGAAGTACCTGCACTTGCCCTGCTGCTGACGTTGACACCGGGGTCTGTTGTGATGGAAGTAACACCTGAAGGGAATGCTTATTATATCCATGCAATGGACGTGGAAGAATCTAAAGAAATGCTGTTGAAATCTCTTTCCAAATTTGAAAAAGCAATCATGGAGGTGACCAGGTAATGGTAGCAATTATGCTTTCTTCTGCACTTGTATTATTCGGAATAGCCGGTGCAATTGCACTTATACGCATTATCATTGGTCCAAGTTTACCTGATCGCATTATTGCCTTGGATATGATTGGGGTTATTCTCGTTTCTGTGATTGCAGTAATTTCTGTTTTGCTTGATACTACGGCATTCCTTGAAGTTATACTGATATTAGCTATTTTAGCTTTTATCAGCACTATTGCCTTCTCCAGATATATAGAGAGGGGTGTTGTCATTGAACGCAAGCGAAATAAGTGAATTCATAGCTGCATTTCTCATTTTGATTGGTTCAGTAATGGCAGTTATCAGTGCAATAGGAATCATACGCTTTCCGGATGTTTATACCCGTTCGCATGCTGCTACGAAAAGTTCGACATTGGCGGTGCTATTAACACTGTCGGGTGTGTTTTTATATTTTTGGGTAGTACAGTCATTTCTAAGTGTACGTATTCTGCTTGGAATCATATTTGTGTTTTTAACTGCACCTGTTTCCGGTCATCTGATAACCAGGGCTGCATATCGCAGAATGGTGAAGATGGCAGATGCTACAGTAGAAGACGAATTATATGATGTATTGCATAGAAAAAAGGATGAAGGCAGGTAGCCTGTAGAACGTTACAAATACTTTTTGAAGTATGTGTAACTATGATTTATTGCCGGAGGCTGGTGAAGGCCTTTTAAAGGAGGCGCTTATGTTAGTTGAATATGCATTGGTATTTATTGCGGCTGCAATTCCCTGGTTCGAAATTGCTTTTGTCATTCCTGTGGGAATCCTCCGGGGACTGTCACCATTCTGGGTGATGCTGCTCGCATTTGTTGGCAATTTGGCCACGGTTCTACCTGTTATTATTGGGTTTGAAAAGATGAAAATCTGGTTTGCAAAGCGACAGGAGAAAAAAGGAAAAGCACCTTCAAAGCGAAATGAACGTGGAAAGAATATCTGGAACAAATACGGGCTTCCTGGGTTATCACTTTTGGGGCCGATTTTAACGGGAATCCATATTGCTGCATTCATTGCAATGTCCTTAGGTGCTGAGAAGAAAAGTTCGATTTTCTGGATGACACTCAGTCTTGCGGTATGGACATTAGTGTTTGGCATAGGAACCATGCTTGGATTGGATATTTTCTTACAATGATCGGTACAACTCATTTATGAATAATTACATGAGGTGTGGGGAAAATAATATAGGTGTAAGTATCTGAAAAATTTGTGCGATGAAGGGGAGGCAAATAAAGTGGAAAACGTTAAATTAGCGATCATTTATTACAGCTCAACAGGAATAAACCATCAAATGGCAAAATGGGCTGAAGAAGCAGCGAAAACTGCCGGCGCAGAAGTGAAATTGGTAAAAGTACCTGAACTTGCCCCTGACGCCGCAATCGACTCAAATCCTGCCTGGAGAGAACACGTGGAAGCAACAAAGGATGTACCGGAAGCTACGTCCGATGATGTTGAGTGGGCGGACGCCATTCTTTTCAGTACACCGACCCGATTTGGAAATGTGGCAGCACAAATGAAACAGTTTATTGATGTACAGGGTGGTCTTTGGGGCGCTGGAAAAACAATTAATAAAGTTGTAAGTGCCATGTCATCTGCATCAAATCCGCATGGTGGTCAGGAAGCAACGATTCTTTCTCTATATACGTCCATGATGCATTGGGGAGCGGTTATCGTACCACCGGGTTATTCCGATCAATCTTTATTTGGTGCTGGAGGTAATCCGTATGGTACGAGTGTCACCCAAGGAGAAGATGGAAAAATGATAGAAGATGTTCAAGCCGCAGTAGAGCACCAGACAAAACGAACAATCGATATTGCAGCACGGGTTAAAGCTGGTAATTAGTAAAGAAAAAAGCTGATGGATCATCAGCTTTTTTAATTTGTTTTATATTCTGTTCTCAGGGAAAGCTATCTAGAGCAACTATCATGATTAAAGGAGAGCGTGTTCCAGATGAATTCAACAACTTCAATCCCTAGAGAGAAAGGGCTGGATAACAGCATGAAATTGCTGTCAGAAGGCTACCGGTTTATACCTGATAGGATGCAGCGCTTTAACTCGAATATTTTCCAGACAAGATTACTGGGGCAAAAGGTAATTTGTATCAGTGGCAAGGAAGCAGCTGAAGTGTTTTATGATAATGAGTTGTTTAAACGAAAGGGTGCTGCACCAAAACGTATCCAAAAGTCCCTGTTTGGTGAGGGTGGTGTACAAGGAATGGACGGGGAAGCGCACCGCCACCGCAAGCAGCTGTTTATGTCTTTGATGACTAGGGAACGGCTGGTTTCACTCAACGATATAATGAAAGACCAAATCAATATTGCGCTGAAGAAATGGGAGAACATGGACGAAGTTGAACTTTTCTCGGAAGCTGAGGAAATGTTATGCAGAACAGCCTGTCAGTGGGCAGGGGTACCTTTATGGGCCAAAGAATTAACACTGCGCACAAAGGATCTTGGTGCAATGATTGATGCATTTGGTGCAGTTGGCCCAAGACATTGGCGGGGAAGAACAGCACGCCAACGGACAGAAAAATGGATCAAGTATCTGATTGAAGAGGTACGTGAGGGAAAGCAGAAGGCAAGTGAGGATACAGCATTACACGCAATGAGCTGGCATCGCGATTTGAATGGTGAATTGCTTGATTTAAAAACAGCTGCTGTGGAACTTATTAATATATTACGCCCGATTGTGGCCATTGGACGTTACATCACATTTGGCGCGGTGGCTTTGCATCATTATCCAGAAGAACGTGATAAATTAGCAGCGGGTGATAGCAATTACAGCCGGATGTTCGTTCAGGAGATTCGCCGTTTTTATCCGTTCGGACCGTTTTTAGGGGCAAGAGTACGTAAAGACTTCGAGTGGAAAGGACATACATTCAAGAAGGGAAAGTTAATTCTCCTTGATATCTATGGAATAAATCACAGTCCGAAACGATGGAAAGATCCACATACATTCCAGCCGGAGCGGTTTAAGGATTGGGATGGCAGTCCCTTTGATTTTATCCCACAGGGTGGTGGAGCGTATGATATTGGTCATCGCTGTGCAGGGGAGTGGATTACGATTGAATTGATGCAAGTAATCTTAAAATTTTTAACGAAGCGGGTAAGTTATGATGTTCCTCCACAGGATTTGAGCTATAGTATGGTTCGAATGCCCTCGATTCCGGAAAGCAGATTTGTGATAAAAAACGTCAGACGAAAGAAAGAAACAGTTTCCTGAGATATAGAAGTCCCCCTTAAAGGAAGACAGATAACTTTTGTTTTCTATTAAGGGGGGATTTTTTGTTTACTACATGTTAGACCAAACAATGCAAAAACTGTCTTAGTGATGGGATAGATGACAATCATACAGATAGACAGTAAAATAAATGGGAAGGAGGATAGAATGAATCATGAACAATTTTAGAAAAAAATGTGCAAAAATTGCCGGCCATCCATTATTTTTAAATGTGATTATCGGTCTAATTCTTATCAATGCAGTTTTGGTCGGACTGGAAACATACAGTTACTTCGCTGAAAATTACGCGGATTGGATATACATAGTTGATCAAATCCTGCTTTGGATATTTACAATTGAAATCGTCATACGGTTAATTGGCAGCAAATCGATTGGCTCTTTTTTCAAAGAACCATGGAATGTATTTGATTTTGTAATTGTGGCCAGCGGACATATTCTGATTGGAGCCCATTATGTGACTGTTTTACGGGTGTTGCGGGTACTTCGAGTCTTGCGGGCAATTTCGATTATTCCATCACTCCGTAAGATGGTAAATGCATTATTGCTTACAATCCCCTCAATGGGAACAATCATGTTGTTACTCGGTATATTTTTCTATATTTACGCAGTGATTGGGACGATGTTATTTCAGTCTATTGCTCCTGAATATTTCGGTACACTCCATATGTCTTTATTAACCCTATTTCAGGTGATCACGCTCGAGTCCTGGGCAAGTGGCGTGATGCGCCCGATACTAGCGGAAGACCCTTCTTCATGGTGGTACTTTGTTACATTCATCACGATTGGAGCATTTGTGATTATTAACTTGTTTGTTGGTGTAGTGGTAAATAATGTAGAAGAAGCAAACAGGGAGGATAATCCTTCACGTGAAGAAATTAAATTGGCAGAAGTTCAGAAGGAATTGCAGGAAATTAAACAGCTGTTGGGAAAAGATGACAGGCGCACACCTTCTTAGTTAGGCTAATAAGGAAATCGAGCGAGACGGCCGAAAAGGCTTCCTCGCTCGATTTGTGTGCTGTAGTTCGCTCGAATCCATCCACAACCACGATTCACATTAGTTTTCGGACATTAATTCCGATACAATCTCATAGGAACGCAATCGATCTTCCAGATTATAAATCTGTGATGTAATAATCATTTCATCTGCCTGTGTTTCCTTTTGGAACTTCTCAAGCCCTTGTTTAACCGTTTCAGGGCTGCCGATGATTGTTGTAAGTGGATCAAGAGATTCTTCAACAGCTGCTTTCTCCATCGGGGACCATTCCATCTTTTCAACTGGCGGCTGCAGCTTGGACGGCATTCCTTTACGGATATTCAAGAAGTTCATCTGCTGGGATGTAGCGAGATACTTCGCCTTTTCATCGGTGTCTGCGGCAATAACATTCACACCCACCATGGCATATGGCTTCTCCAGTGTCTCAGAAGGCTGGAAATTATCCCGGTACAGTTTTAACGCCGGAATTGTATATTGTGGTGCAAAATGACTGGCAAAGGAGAAATATAATCCTTTTTGTGCGGCAAGCCTTGCACTGAAGTCACTTGATCCCAGGAGCCAGATTGGGATGTCCAACCCTTGTCCAGGAACTGCCTTTACACGTGAAACTGGTTCATCTGCAAAGTAATCTTGCAATTCATTTACCTGCATTGGGAAATCCTCAGGGCCTGTGTTTAGCGTACGACGCAATGCATAAGCAGCAGCCTGGTCACTTCCCGGTGCACGTCCTAACCCTAAGTCAATTCGCCCCGGATAAAGCGATTCAAGTGTGCCGAATTGTTCCGCAATTACAAGGGTGGCATGGTTTGGCAACATAATCCCGCCGGAACCGACGCGCATGTGATTCGTTTTTTCCGCAATATGTCCAATGATTACTGAAGTTGCTGAGCTGGCAATACCTGGCATATTGTGGTGTTCTGCCAGCCAGAAGCGGTGAAACCCGAATTTTTCGACAGCCTGAGCCAGTTTTACACTTTCCTTAAACGACTCTCTTGGACTACCGCCTTCTTTGACTGGAGCTAGATCCAGTACAGAGAGGGGGATATTGTTGAATTTTTTTATGTTCTGGTTCGTCAAAATGACCCACTCCTTCAAAATGTTTCTTATTATGTAATGATACGGGTTTGCTAAAGCATCGTCCAATGATTGGTTTTAGAATCCGCAGGCAAATATTACAGCAAAAACCATTTGCCTCAAGTGCGTACATGAAGTAATATGTAAGATAGCAATAAACTGAAAGAAGGTATACAATGAGTAAAACCTCCGTTTACGGACTGACATATGACCAATTGACTGACTGGCTGAAAGAACACGGGCAGAAACGTTTTCGCGTAGATCAGGTCTGGAATTGGCTTTATAAAAAAAGGATTACCCATTTTTCTGAAATGAAAAATGTTAATAAAGAAACGATTGAATTGCTGGAAGAGAATTTTGTCCTGCACACGTTGGATCCGGAGATTAAACAGGAATCCAAAGACGGAACGATTAAGTTTCTATTCAGGCTGGCTGATGGTAATCTGATTGAAACCGTGCTGATGCGCTTTAATTACGGGCTTTCCGTTTGTGTGACCACACAGGTTGGCTGTAATATTGGCTGTAGTTTCTGTGCGAGTGGCCTGCTGACGAAGAGCCGCGACCTTTCAAGTGGAGAAATCGTTGAACAAATCATGAATGTACAGAAACATCTCGATACACAGGGTGGAGATGAGCGTGTAAGCCACATCGTCGTTATGGGCATCGGAGAACCGTTTGACAACTTTACGAACCTTATGGACTTCCTTTATGTTGTAAATGACGACAGAGGGCTTAATATTGGCGCTAGACATATTACAGTTTCAACAAGCGGTCTGGCCCATAAAATTTATGAGTTTGCCGATACAGGCATCCAGGTAAATTTGGCTATCTCCATTCATGCACCTAATAATGAATTGCGTTCTAAAATTATGAAGATTAATAAAGCATTTCCAATTGAGAAACTCATGAAATCTGTGGACTACTATCTGGAGAAAACGAACCGTCGGATTACGTATGAATATATTATGCTTAGGGACGTAAATGACCACAAAGAAGAAGCGGTTGAATTGGCGAAACTGTTAAAGGATCACCGTCATCTCGCATATGTTAATCTGATTCCATATAACTCTGTTGATGAACATAATCAATACCAGCGAAGCGAATCAGAAACCATCCAGACCTTTTTTGAAACCTTGAAAGAGAATGGTATTAATTGTGGAGTGCGCTGGGAAAACGGTGCTGACATTGACGCTGCTTGTGGTCAGCTTCGCAGTAAACAGATTAAGAAGAAAAAACAACCAAGTAAATCAAAAGCGGTATAAAGTGAAGGAAAACGCGTCTACTCGGACGCGTTTTTTAGCGTTTAAGAAATCAGCATGGCGCCATCATCTATAATGAAAACAGCTAATTTAACCAGAAGCTGTTCTTTAAAAGATTGGGACAGCGGTTACTCGTCCCACCAATCCCCCCTGTTGCTTTTGACACAAAAGATATAAAAGACGAAGTAACTGCTGGGTTGATTTCCGCTGCGGACCGTTGCTTTTTAGCGGGCACGGCTTCAGCCTCCTCGAGAAACCCACTCTGCGGGGTCTTCAGACACGTGCTGTTCCCGCTGGAGTCAACGGTCCTCCGCTTCAATCAACCATCATAAGAGTGTATGACTATGCTTGTTATATAATTAAGCAACACAAGTGTGCTGATGAAATTGCAGAACATCTAACCAGCGTAGTGTATTTCCGTAGCGAGTAATCGCATCAACCATAATTTCAAGTTACTTCGTATAATACCGTAATTTTGAGCTGCCAATCTCATTCAGTATTATGGCAGCAAGAATTAAGACAATACCTCCCCATTGCCAGGCTGTCACAGTTTCGGAAAGTATTAGACTCGCAGAAATTATTGCTACAGGCAACTCTACGGAGCTTAATATATTTGATAGTCCATCCGGAACAAGATGAGCTCCCATTGCAAAAAAGAGTGGTGGTAAAACTGCTCCAAACAGTCCTACACCTGCAGCTATCAGCCATAATGTATCACCAAATGCAGGAATGGCCGGGATTTCCTGCATGAATATCACCAGTACCAGGATAAGCGACCCTGTTACCATAAGCGAGCTGCGGATCCAGGGATCAACATCCGTTGCCACCTTACCACTAAAAAAGATGAACCCGGCATAGCAAAAAGCTGCAAGCGTACCTAGAACAAACCCGATAATAGGCAAGTCTTGTATGGTACCTCCGATAACATTGGAAGCAAAAAACACCCCTGTTAAAA
This sequence comes from Virgibacillus ainsalahensis, assembly GCF_055380755.1. Taxonomy (NCBI): domain Bacteria; kingdom Bacillati; phylum Bacillota; class Bacilli; order Caryophanales; family Bacillaceae; genus Virgibacillus; species Virgibacillus ainsalahensis. The sequence continues at coordinate 3,768,584 of NZ_AP043943.1, forward strand.
TCAAGACAATTGCCCCTAATGTAACAATTGTTGGTCTAATTTTCGAAAACACCCACTCAAATAATATCCCGATCCAAACAAATTGGAAGAGTAAAATAATCGCCATAGAAGCAGGTAAATACTGAATGGATCCATAATAAAAAATACTTGTCAACCCGACGAATGCTCCTGTAATCATTACCCGGGAAATGTTTTTTTTCGTTAATCCTTTGAAACTCGAACGCCTGGCGAGAGCAATTGTCCATAAAAATAAAAAAGAAATGATCATCTGGGCAATATTTAGCTGTCCCAATGAATAACCATTACCAAAAGCCAATTTAGCAAAAATAGGTGTGAAACCGAAACTCGCGGCTCCTATTAGTACAAAAATAATTCCTTTGTTTTTATGCATGCTCAGTCGCCTCCTCTCTGTCAACAAACCTATCTTATCATATCCGTATCTCTATTTGGCGGGAAAACGTTATATTTTTGAACTGGTCAACTTGATAAAGGTTATCTATATTTATGAAAGGGACGGAACGAAAAGGGGAGGGGGAGAAGAAGTCATGCGTAACTTAGTAAAGGTAATTGCTATTGTACTTATGATTGTATTTGTTATAGGGATGTTGAAGATTGCCTGGGGGTTTGCTTCATATGAAACTTTAAAGGGAAGCGAGGATTTTCCTGCAGATGACGTAGACCAGTTGAGAATATCGAGTGAAATAGCTGATGTTCATGTATTACCATCGAATTCTGATGCTATTGAAGTTGTCTGGACAGGAAAAATCAGGGGCAATACGAAAGTAGACCTGGAGTTGAAATCAAACACGCTAAATGTGGATATTGAAAGGAAAAATATCTTTAATTTTTTCCAATTCGGCTTTCATTTCGGATCATTAAGTGTCGATGTATTTATACCTGAAAAACAGTTCACAGAAATTGATATGGAAAACAATATCGGTGACTCACATATTTCTGATGTAAGTACCAGGGAATTGATTGTTCATACGGATGTAGGCGATGCAACCATTGAAAATGTGGAAACAGAATTGCTTGAGGTTGAATCGAATGTCGGGGATATGAGAATCAATCATTCAAGCGGGTTTCTCTCAGCCGTTAATGATGTTGGAGATATTCATATTATTGCTGAAAGCATTTCAGACGATATGGAACTCCAGACTGATGTCGGAGGTATTCATATCAGCCTTTCCAGTGTTCCTTCCGATGTATCCTTTCGTGCAGATACAGAAATAGGATCGACATCCGTATTCGGAGAAAATGGCAGCTATATCATCAAAGATGGTGATTATTCAGTGGACATGAAAACAGATGTAGGAGATATCGAGGTAGTGGCGGAATAACCCTTGTCTAGTAGATTTCCTCATCCTAACATTAACACTTAAAAAATCCCACTTATCGCTTTAATTCATTCATAATATCCCAACCTTTGGAGAAAATAGCAAAATGTAAGCAACACATAAGGAAGGGGTAGTTCTATGAGTGATGAGAATAATAAGGTAAATGAAAAAAGCAAGCAAGACCAGCTGGAACAGTTTAAGGTAGATGATTCAAACAAAAAAATGACTACAAACCAGGGGTTAAAGGTCTCTGAGGATGAACTTTCTTTAACAGCAGGTGAGCGCGGTCCGACGTTGATGGAGGATTTTCATTTTCGTGAAAAAGTGATGCATTTTGATCATGAGCGGATACCAGAGCGGGTTGTGCATGCACGCGGATCTGCGGCACATGGTTACTTTGAACTGTACGAGTCGATGAAACCATATACAAAAGCAAAATTTCTCCAGACGCCGGGAACAAAAACCCCTGTATTCACACGGTTCTCTACTGTGGTTGGAGCTCGTGGATCAACCGATGTTCCACGTGATGTACGCGGTTTTGCGACAAAATTTTACACCGAGGAAGGGAATTACGATTTAGTAGCCAACAATATGCCGGTATTCTTCATACAGGATGGAATGAAGTTTCCAGATATTGTACACGCAATTAAACCTGAACCACATAATGAGATTCCTCAAGCCACAGGGGCACATGATACATTTTGGGATTGGGTCGCCAACAATCAGGAATCTGCTCACCAGGTCATGTGGCTGATGTCTGACAGGGCATTACCGAGAAGTTTTCGGATGATGCAGGGATTTGGAATACATGCCTTCCGTTTTGTGAACGAAGAGGGTACATCACATTTTGTAAAATTTCATTGGGCACCAAAGCTTGGCGTACATTCCTTAGTGTGGGATGAAGCACAGAAAGTTTCCGGGAATAATCCAGATTTCAACAGGCAGGATTTATTTGATTCCATTGAAATGGGGAATTATCCGGAGTTTGAATTAGGTGTCCAGATTATTGAGGAAAAAGATGAATTTGCTTTTGATTTTGACATATTGGATCCAACAAAATTATGGCCGGAAGAGGATGTTCCTCTCAAAATAATCGGTAAGCTTGTATTGAATAGAAATGTTGATAATTTCTTTTCAGAAACGGAGCAAGTCGCTTTTCATCCGGGCAATGTCGTTCCAGGTATTGATTTTACCAATGATCCACTGCTTCACGGAAGGTTATTCTCATACACGGATACACAGTTGCTTCGTCTGGGTGGTCCGAACTTTCATGAAATACCGATTAACCAGCCTGTATGTCCTTTTCATAACAATCAGCGTGGAGGTTTTCACAGAACTACGATTAATAAGGGGCAGGTCTCTTATCATAATAATTCCCTCTCAGCAAACCATCCAGCACCTGCTACGGAAAAAGAGGGTGGATATGCTCATTATCAGGAAAAGGTGGATGGAAAGAAAATTCGCCAAAGAAGTGCCAGTTTCGAGGATCATTTCTCCCAGGTCAAGATGTTCTGGAACAGTATGAGCTCTCATGAAAAGCAACACATCATTGATGCTTTCAGTTTTGAAGTCGGAAAAGTAAAGAGTATGAGTGTCCGGCAGCAGGTCGTGGAAATGTATGCAAATGTTGACACAGAATTAGCAACAGCCTTTGCAAAAAATGTTGGAGCTAAGCCACCAACGAAAAAGGGTTCTGATGTGACAAAATCTTCTCCTGCTGTGAGTCAGGCTAACACTACTAAAACAGCGGCAACCCGTAAAGTGGGTGTAATCATGACAAACGGTTTTAATGATGCAGTGATTAAGGAAATTTTACATGGGCTGCATGCAGAAGGTGTTGTATACGAAATCATCAGCGGCACTCAGGAAATGATAACAGGAGCCGGTGGAGAAGAATTAATGGTTAACCATAGTTTCTCGACGACCGATTCTGTTTTATATGATGCGCTCTATGTTGTTGGCGGAAGTGGAGAAGATGCTGAGTTCCATAAAAATACAACCTATTTTGTGAAGGAAGCCTTTAAGCATTACAAGCCAATCGGAGCAACTCATGAAGGCATACGCTGGCTAGAAGCGAATAATATGATCGGTAGCCCCGGTGTAGTAAAAGGGGACGATCAGCAGTTTGTTAAACAGTTTGTGGAAGCAATTGCGATGCACAGGCACTGGGAACGACAGGTTATTTAACAATAAAATAAGCTGGGAGTATAATGCTCTCGTCTTATTACTTAAAGCTTCAGTGTCAGTAAGAGTGAGGATAATTCAACCCTCACTCTTTTCTTTTGGCTAATATGTATATCTAAGGGCCTTTTTATTAATTTACCATGATTTATATCTAAATAAGGAGAGGTAGATTCGTCAGATTTTCCTCGATTAAATTTTAAATTTTATCGATAGTTTATAGAGAAAAAGCATGTTTTCAATTGTGATTACATGTACACATAAAAAGAAAACATGTTTACAAAATAGTTTACAAAAGTACACAATTATGAAAACATGTAAACAAATAAGCACACATGCTGTTCTAACAACGTAGACAAATAAGTAAACTTGTATACATTAATTGATTACAAGTAAACATAAAAGAACACGAAAAAAGTCTGATTGATTATTTTTCCAAAAACTATTACCCTATTAATAGTAAGTTTATTTTGAGAGGAGAAATATAATATGACAAAATCAAGAATCGCTGCAGTAGATGTTGGGAACGATGCACTAAAAGCAAATTTCGGACAGCTGGAGAATGATTTTTACATACCAAATGTTATTGCCCCTGATTTAGAAGACCGGCCGGTAATAGGAATTGAGGAATTGGATGAAAAAGAAGTAATGGATAATATCCATATACGTGTACACTCTCCGGCACTTGAAGAAAACAATATCATTTATCGTGTTGGTAACCTTGCAGCAAAGAGCAATAATTCAACAGAGCTTGATCCGGGAAGCAGTAAATCAGAAGAAGATCAAACACTTATTATGCTTTTCGCATCACTTGCACTAGATGCAGTATCAAGCAGAGCGTTCAGACCTTCGAATAATAATGTTATCGATGCAAATTACACCCTTGGTACAGGACTTCCATTACGTGAAGTAAAAGAAGGGAAAGATGTAGGTTATCGTTCTCAGTTACTTGGTTCCGTCCATCAGGTTGAGTTTCTTGTTACACCACAGCATCAAGGTAAGAAAGTGAATATAAAATTTGACGAAGTAAAGGTATACCCGGAAGGTTTTGCAGCATATGTAAACCTGATCATGGATAATGATTTGAAAGTTATTAATAAGGAATTAATCGACAAACAAATTTTAATCCAGGATATCGGTGGGCTTTCGACAGATATCGCTGTCATAAGAAATCGAAACGTGGATGATGATAAAGCACAGGGCTTCAATCTCGGTGTGTCGGAATCACTCGAAGAAATTCGTGAAGAAATCCGCTCCAAACATGGTGTTGAACTTGATAGCCGTCGTGATGTAGTCGATGTGATTACCCGTAAGAATGATCGTAACCATATTATGGTTAAAGGAAGCAGAACAAATGTACATGATATAACGGATCATATTTTGCTGGAACTTGCGAAAAAAGAATATCGCTTCCTCAGAAATGTCTGGCAGAAAAACTCACAATCTGAAATCTGCTATTTCGTAGGTGGAGGATCAGCGGTATTAAAAGAATATATTAAAGCACTAAATAATAAAATGGATGGTTTCAACATTGAATTTTTTGAGAATGAAAATGAAAGTATTTGGATGATGGCAAACGCGTATTACAAACTGATTAGCGATTTTGCACAGAAATCTGCTAAGCCTGAGAAGAAGGAAGAAGACAAAGCGACAACAAAAGCAACTAAGTAGGGTGAGATAATGGCTAACAAAAGTATAGAGCGGGGGCAGTCGATCACTTTTCGAGTCCCTTCTGATACACCTGATTACCTATTAAAACAATTGCAAAAGCTTAAGGATACGGAGCGCAGAAATTTCTCCAGCCAAATTGCGCAGTTTGTCCTAAAAGGCGTGAATGAAACCTACTCAAGAGAAAAGGAAACGATCACAATTCCTTTACCGAAACAGCTAACAAGGGAACAAAAAAGCTGGTTGAAGCATGAGCATTCCGAAGCGCTGATAGGTACGATTCTTTATCAGCTGCTGAGCGACCCTATGCGTGCAACGACGCTTCTTGCTTCCTTGAACAGTAATACAACGAATATTGATGAGGCTTTGTATTTGCAGGAGACAGAGCCGGTGGTTGAACAGGATAACGAGGAAGAACCACCGGAGGAAGTGGAGGAGGAAATCGCTGCTGCACAGGATAATCTGGATGATGTGAATATGGACATCCTGGAAGACATCCATGAACAGCAGGAAGAACCGGAGGAAGAAAATGTAGATGAAGATCCTCTGGCTGACTTTTTCTCAAGTATGAATAAATAAAGATTGGCTGGCCAAAAAGTAGGGCAACTTTTTGAGCCAGTCTTTTTTCATGCAATGTTTAAATACGAAATCGGTTTCGTAAATTCAAAGGTACCGTATGAGAAATATTGAAATGTTAATTTTATGTCGAAAACAATCCAAATGACCTAGTTATTCTATCCTTTTTATGTTAAACTTTTGAAAAGTTAAAAAAGTTGTCAATTATATAATCTATCGAGATCTAACTATACATCAATTAAAGGTGACATGATTACGATATTTTCTAGGGGGGACAATATGCGTAACAAAGCGGTTGTTTTAGGGACTAATTATTACATCGGATTAAGCGCAATAAGGTCTTTAGGTGTGCATGGGATTCATACGGTTGCAGTAGACTACTCTGAAAATGAAAGATACGGGGCAGAATCAAAATATTGTACAGAAAAAATAATTGTACCGCATTATAAGGATAAATCCCGGAACTTCATTGATGCTCTCATCAATTATGCAAAGAAACAAGATGAGAAGCCAGTTCTGATTCCTTGCCATGATTCATATGTCGAGGTGGTTGATGAATATTTGGACGAAATTCGAAACTACTATCTTATTCCGCAAACGGAGCAAGGTTTATATACAAGAGTAATGAACAAGGGAACCTTGCATTCCCTGGCGATGGAAAAGGGTATGAAGGTACCTGAAACTGTACATTTAAATGATGAAGATTTTTATAACAAGGTGGAAAATGAGCTTAAATTTCCTTGTCTGGTAAAGCCGGTAGATTCACCAAGCTTTGTGATGAAATTCAGAAGAAAATTATTCAAAGTACATTCAAGAGAAGAGCTTAATGAGGCCTTAGAAAAAGCTGAAGATGCAGGTTTGGAAGTAATCGTTCAGCGGATTATACCTGGTTCCGATGACCATATGCATACATTTGATGCCTACCTAAATCAGGATGCCAAGGTAACACATTGGGTTACTTGCCAAAAACATCGGCAATATCCTATAAATTTTGGGGCATCGGTTTATACTGTACAAAAGTATATACCTGAACTACAAAAGATTGGAACGGAATTTCTGGAGGCCATTGGATATAAAGGTTTTGCTGAAATTGAATTTAAAAAGGATGCGGAAACCGGTGAGTTCTACTTAATTGAAATCAATGCAAGAATTACGAATTTCAATCGCATGTTGCGCAAGGTTGGGATGAATGTTCCTTATATTACATATTTGGAACTTACCGGAAATCCTATAGAGTCAAGCGGCTTACAGAAAGACACGAATACTGCCTTTTGGTATGGCTATGAAGATATGTTAGCTATAAAAGGATACTTAAGAACAGGACAACTCTCATTGTCGACAGTGATGAAGTCATATTTCAGGCCTAAAGTATATGCTATATGGGATTGGAAAGACCCGAAACCTGCATTCTCGTATACTAGTAATCTTCTAAGGAAAATACTCACCAAGTCTGGAAGCAAAAATAAAAAACAAATGGTTAACAGGTAAAGTGGATGGCTATGAAGATGATGGAAGATAAAAAGTTGGGTGTGCTCGGAGGTATGGGCCCCGTGGCGACTTCGGTTTATTTTGAAAAGGTTATTGAGCATACAGATGCAGATAGAGACCAGGATCATATCGACATGGTTATTCTTAATCATTCCACATTACCTGATCGAACAGAAGTTATTCAGGAGCAAAAAGCGGAGCGGTTTTTGGGAGCTGTTAAAAAAGATTTGGAAGTACTTGATCAAATAGGAGTTTCCAACATTGCTATACCATGTAACACATCACATTACTTTTATAATGAAATGCAGGAAATGACAGATGCGAACATCATCAATATGATTGATGAGACCGCTAACTATATTTATGCAAACCATGGGGCAAATACAAAAGTTGGAATCTTAGCAACGAATGGAACAATTAATAGTGGGATATATCAAAAAAGTATCCATGCCCATAATCTCCAAGCTTGTATTCCAAGCACAACCGGACAGGAAAAAATCATGCGCACAATCTACAATGTAAAAGAGGACAAGCAGGTTTGTTCATCCGAGATTGAATCTATTATGGAGACGCTTATTCATAAGGAAAAGTGTGAATGTATCATCTTAGGATGTACGGAATTATCCTGTATCGAATGGAAGGATGAAATCAAGCCTTATTGCATAGATGCCATGGAAGTTCTTGTACATCGTTCGATTGAATTATCTGGAAAAAACATAAAACCGGCAGTAGAGTATACGTCCATTGCTGCAAATATATAGACGATTCGACTCACTCATTTATCGGGGTGAGTTTTCTTGTACCTCTTACCTATGGTAAAACGTGGGTGGGCTATGCTATAATTTACTGGTTTAGTATTGTATAATATGCGTAAATTAAAATGGCGAATCTGAGGAAATTTATATTTGAAATAAACGGGCAATGTATGGAATAGGCTTATGTATATAACAAGTGATTATTCGTAGGAGGCAGGAAAAATGAAATTAAAGCAGCTATTTCAATTCGTTGAACTCGCAGACAATCCGAATATTTATGATATTGATGTAAAAGGGGTATCCTATCACTCACAGAAGGTTTCTGAGGGAGATTTATTTGTATGTGTGCGTGGCTACAAGACAGACGGACATAAGTACCTTGCAGACGCCGCTAAGCGCGGTGCAGAAGTCGCTGTAGTAGAAGAATTTCAGGATCATATCGATATTCCGCAGTTTCGGGTAGAAAACGGCAGGATAGCCCTTGCGCGTTTAGGCGCAGCCTTTTACGGGAATCCGTCTGATAAATTGAAAATGATCGGTATTACCGCCACAAATGGAAAAACAACAACCTCGTATATGGTGGATGCTATACTGGAAAAAGGTGGGCTTAAAACCGGCCTGATTGGTACGGTGAACATTAAAAATGGAGAAACGTCCATTCCGGCAGAACTGACTACACCGGAGTCCCTGGACCTCCAGTACTATTTAAATGAAATGGTGGAAAACGATGTAACCAATGTAACAATGGAAGTCTCTTCTGCGGCATTGGAACAGCGCCGGGTAGAAGCGGTCAATTATGATATCGTTACATTGAACAATATCAGTGAAGAGCATGTTGACACACATGGTTCATTTGAAAAATATTTTGAAGTGAAATCCAGCTTGATAACAGATGCATCCGAAAACAGCTTTGCGGTTCTTAACCTTGATGATGCGTATTCTGCATCACTCATCGATAAAACAAAGGCGAAAGTAATTTCATTTGGCGTGAATAGCAAGGAAGGGCATGTACATTGTAAAGACCTTGACTTAAGTACAGGCAGGGCTAAATTCACATTTGAAATTTTACAGCCCTTTGACGTAAATGATGAAAAAATGGAACCGGGTGAATTTGCGGTTGAGCTGGCTGTACCCGGCCTGCATTCTGTCTATAATTCCATGGTTTCCATTGTTGTCGGCTTATTAAGCGGCGTTTCCGTTCCCAACATTCAGGAGGGATTAAAAAAGTTTGCTGGGGTGCCGAGAAGGTTCCAGTTTATTTATGAGGATAAATTCAAGATCGTTGATGATCACTTTGCGAACCCGGGAAATATTAATGTGACACTTGGTACGCTTGAAGTCATGGATTATAATAAGCTGCGGATGGTATATGCTATAAGGGGGCAAAGGGGCCCTGAAATAAACCGGGACAATGCTGAAGTAATTGCCCAATGGGCTGCAAAGCTTCATATAAATGAAATAATTGCAACGAGAAGTGTGTCACACACAACGGAAAAAGATAAAGTAACGGATGCTGAAGTAGAAGCTTTTTTAAACGTAATGGAAAAAGCAAATATTAACGTCATTCTATATGATGAGCTGCCTGATGCAATAAATGAATCCCTATCCCAGGTACAGGAAGAGGATCTGATTTTACTGGCGGGCTGTCAGGGTATGGACCATGCTGCAGAAGTAGTAAGTAATCAGCTTGGAGATTCGATGTAAGTGTGAATGAAAGATAATGTTTTAGGAGATGAAATAATGTTATTATCTTCCCTCGTACAAGGGCTTGAATATGACAGAATTCAAGGCAATTTAGATGTAGAAATACAGACCATTGCTTTCAATGATCAAGATGTTGTGGAAAATAGTGTGTTTGTCGCAATTTCAGGATTCACCGGAGATGGACATCTGTATATTGATGAGGCAGTTAAAAAAGGAGCAACAGCAGTCATTCTGGAAAAGGATGTCCCTGTTCATAAGGATATTACTGTACTGAGCGTAACCAATTCCAGAAAAGCATTGGCAGGAATGTCAGCAAATTTTTATCATAATCCATCAGACGAGTTGAATATGATAGGTATAACCGGTACGAATGGCAAAACATCCACCTCTTATTTTATTAAATCTATTTTTGAGGAGGCGAATGAAGCCATTGGTGTTATTGGTACAATGGGTACATTGATTAATGATAAGCTGATTGAAACGAAAAACACGACACCCGAGTCCCTGGATCTGCAGAAATCTTTTGTCAAAATGGCGGAATCAGGTGTAGACAATTGTATGATGGAAGTTTCCTCACATGCGCTGGATTTGGACAGGGTTGCTTTTACAAGCTTTAACACCGGTATTTTCACCAATCTATCACCGGACCATTTGGAGTTACACAAGAGTATGGATGAATATTTTGAAGCAAAAGCTAAATTATTTGAGATGACAAAAGACGTTAACATCATTAATGTGGATGATAAATATGGAAGAAAATTAGCTGATCGCGTAAAAGAGAAGCAGCCTGGCTTAATTACATATGGAATAAAAAACGCTGCTGATATCTATCCAACATCCATTGACTATGCATTTGATGGAACAACGTACACAGTCAACACACCGGAAGGAAATTTCAATGTGAGCGTACATCTCCCCGGAGAGATTAATGTGTATAACAGCCTGGCTGCGATTGCATGTGCCTATGCGAACGATATAGCATTTGAAACCATTCAAAAAGGCATCGAGCATGTTGAAGGAATCAAGGGTCGCATGGAAATGGTATATAAAAATAAGGATTTCAGAGTCATTGTTGATTTTTCCCATACAGAAGAGGCCCTTGAGAAAGCACTAAATACAATCAGGCCATATGTAAAAGGGAGACTCCTATTGGTATTTGGTGTTTATGCGGATAATAGTGAGAGCGGGAAAAGTAAACGCGCTGGCATGGCGAAAGTGGCGTCCCGCTATGCGGATTTGTCAATTGTCACCTCTGACAACCCGAAACAGTTTGATCCTGGATTAATTATTAAAGAAATCACAGAGGCGATGGACAAGCATCAGGGGGTATATCAAGCAGTTGTGGATCGAGAAGAAGCAATTCAATATGCCATAGAAATTAGCGAGGAGAATGACACAATATTGCTCGCTGGTAAAGGACATGAAACAACCCAGGTCATTGGTGACAGGGAGATCCCCTTCAACGAAACGGATATTGTATTGGAAACGATCAGAAGAAGTGAACAACCCGTATAACTGATGAAGTGAGGCGGTTAAAGATGAAAGCAATAAAGAAAAAAGAATTTGAAGCATTTTTGCTTGAATCATTTAAAGGTGGAAGCAGTGAAAGAGAGTTGCGATTGTCTGATGAAGAAGTAAATCAACTGCAATTGAAATTTCCGCAAGCCAAATTGACTGTGATGGAAGAGTCAGATACCTCGGGAAAATCCTGGTATGTAGTAAAACTATAATGATGAACTCACTCTTGGTAGGGGTGAGTTTTTTTTATTGCCCGGGGAATAATTCCGGCATAATTCGACAAGCTACTATAATAGAAGTCACTTCAAAGTGAGGTTGATGATTATGGAATTTGACTGGATTTGGAAAGCTGTCATCATTATTTTAGGTGGAACATTTTTACTGCGGATTGCAGGGAGAAAGTCAATCTCCCAAATGACACTGGCACAGACGGTGATTATGATCGGAATCGGTTCACTCCTTATCCAGCCGATAGCTGGTGAAAATGTATGGGTGACATTAGGTGTAGGGTTAATACTTGTACTAACATTGGTTATCATGGAACTGCTGCAGATTAAGGGAGACTTTTTCGAAAATCTGATTACCGGAAAATCAAAGGTTCTCATTGAAAATGGTGTGATTCAGGAAAAGAATTTAAGGAATTTAAGAATGACGGTGGATCAACTGGAAACAAACCTGCGCGTAAATAATGTAAAGCGCATCAGTGATGTGGAATGGGCGACACTGGAGCCGAATGGACAAGTGGGATTTGTATTAAAACAAGAAGCACAGCCTGTAACGAAGAAAGAACTGCAACAGCTCACAGAAAGAATTGAGCAGCTTCTCCATCAATCGACGCTTACGAATGCAAGTAATCCACTGCCACCCGAGGAGCAGGAGGATATATTTGCGGAAATACAACGCAAAAAGCATAAAACCACACCACCAAATCACTTGCAGTGAATTGGTGGTGTGGTTTTATTACATATAGGCAGGAAATAATGTTGTTAGATTTTAGTCCTGTTCGTCAGCTTCTTCTTTTTTTCTGGGGAATATCCCTAAGTAATAGACTGGAGACAATGCAAATACTACAGTTGAAAAAATAAAAGCACTCAAAGTTTTTTACTTAAGGTTAATTGGTTTGACTTTGGGTAAAATTTAATTGAAAGACATATTGGAGGTAAAAAAATGGCTGAAAATCGAAAGAAAGATATGTACATGCCAATGACTTCTGTAGGAAGCGGTAATCTGCAGATTGTAGCTGAAAATGTGCATTGCTATACCAATCAGATTGTCAATCTGTGCTTTGTGGGAGCGCCTGAGAAATCATCCGATTGGGTCTTAGTTGATACAGGAATGCCAACATCTGCTGAAAAAATTATCTCAGAGGCAGAGGAACTTTTTGGTGAAAAGACAAAGCCAAAAGCAATCATATTAACCCATGGGCACTTTGACCACGTGGGGGCTGTAGAAGAGTTAGTTGAAAAATGGAAAGTTCCCGTATACGCACATACATCGGAAATTCCTTATTTGACAGGTCAGAGGCGGTATCAAGATCCCGATCCAACAGTTGCCGGTGGCCTGGTCGCAAAATTATCTGGTTTTTTCCCGAATGAGCCGGTTGATTTAAGTGGCTCCATTCAAAAGTTGCCTGCTGATGGTACAGTCCCCCAAATGTCAGGATGGAAATGGATTCATACACCGGGCCATACATCCGGTCATATTTCTCTGTTCCGTGAATCTGATCGGACACTTATTGCAGGGGATGCCTTTACCACCGTGAAACAGGATGAAATGTTTGATGTAATGACACAGGAAAGAGAAATTAATGGGCCGCCAAGGTATTATACTCCGGACTGGGAGGCAGCAGAGGTATCCGTACAAAAACTCGTGACGCTAAGACCCGAGCAGGCTATTACAGGTCATGGTGTACCGATGGCAGGAGAAGAGCTTGCCAAAGGATTGGAGGAACTCGCAAATAATTTTAAAGAATTGGCAGTGCCTGAGCACGGGAAGTATGTGGAATAGAGTGGGAAAAAACAGTCCAAGCGTATAACAACGTTTGGACTGTTTTTTACTTTCTAAAAGGTTGCGACTGCGGTTACGCTTCCCACCAAAAAGCCAAGCTTTCTAATGTTTTCTATCCCTGGAATGTTCAACAATATCCCTCGGTTCCAAATGGATGGTTGGCGGCTGGTAATTTTTAGCCGCTCTTATGTCCCGGTTGGATGCTTTCATGAAAGACCAGGCGAGCAGGAGCATAATGAACATAACTGGGAACCCAGCCACAATACTCGCAGTCTGCAGCGTTTCCAGTCCGCCGATATACATAAGAACAAGTGGCATTAATGTCAAGGTGAAAGCCCAGAAAAGCCGATGCCAGCGCATGGGCTCTCCACCCTTAATATTCTTTTGCGCAACTGCGGCAAGAATATAGGAAGCGGAATCAAAGGTTGTTGACAGAAAGATGATGGCAAGGATGGTGAAGACAGCTACAATGATATTTGCCATTGGTAATTGATGAAGGATGGCAATGATAGCAGCAGGTGCACCAAATTCATTCATATGATGGATGACATCAAATGTTCCTGACAGCTGTAAATAAAGGCCGAAGTTTCCCATGATGCCGAAAAACAATACACAACCAAGTGTTCCATACACCATGGTTCCAAGGATCATTTCCCTAATGGTACGCCCCCGTGAAATACGGGCAACGAAAAGACCGACAAATGGTGCATAAACAACCCACCATGCCCAGTAGAATACGGTCCAGCTTTCCGGGAAATCCGTACCCTCAAAACCAGCTACATTAGCTAGCGGTTCCAGCCACGTGGACATACGAAAGAAATTATCCGCAATGACACCAAGACTTGTAAATGTTGTTTCACTAATAAAAACAGTTGGACCGAAAATGAAAATGAACAAAAGTATAAAAATAGTCAGCCATAAATTGATATCACTTAAGACCTTGATTCCTCTCTTTAAGCCGGAATATGCACTTACTGCGAAAATACCCGTACATAAGAGCATGATTGCCGTCTGGAGTCCGAGTGTGACCTCAAGTCCTGTAAGCTCGTTAACACCTTCCGCAATCATCGGTGTACCAAGGGCCAATGTCGTTCCCGCTCCTCCGAGTAAACCAAAGATAAATAAGACATCGATAACAACACCGAGCGGTCCATCGACATGCTTGCCTAAGACAGGCCGAACTGCTTCACTAATTTTAAGTACGGGATTTCTGCGGACGTAATAAAAGTAAGCAATGGGAAGTGCCGGTAACGTATAAATAGCCCATGCAAGAGGCCCCCAATGGAAGATACCATACGAAGATGCCCATTCAATTGCTTCATTTGATTCCGGTGTAGCACCAAACGGTGGCCCTTGATAATAATAGGCCCATTCAATCATTGCCCAATAAAGAATACTTGAACCAATCCCAGCAGAAAATAGCATCGCTGCCCAAGAAAAGGTGCCGAACTCTTTTTTGGATTCCTTTTTTCCAAGTTTAATGTTCCCATTTTTACTGAATGCTACAAACAAAAGGAAGATAAAAGCCCCAAACCCTAGAATGAGGTACAATACACCGAAATTGCCAGTCATAAAGCTGTTGGCCATGTTGATAACTTCCGTTCCTGCTTCAGGAAAAAAGATAAGTGGAAGTGTAACGCCCAGTAGAACTATTAATGCTCCAATAAATGTTGGCCAGTCTACTAATTTTGAATTCATATATAAAAATCCTTTCTGAGAGGTTGTGATAAAAACCAATCGTGTAATTTATAAAGTTTGTAAAGTTTATTGTTTATAAAGTTTACGTTGACCTATTTTCTATTTCCTTTATTATTCTCTAAAATACGGTGCAATATGCTGTTTTTAATTTTTTCCAAAGCATGGTAAAGTGTTCGGGAAGTGAAAATTAAGTGTATAAAGCGAATCATAAAAACCACCATATTGGAAAAATTAACAGCAGATGGGAATAAAAGCGCATGCGCCTTGAATACCAATACCCCCGACAACCTTTTAGGAAACTTGGCTAAATGCCCAAGCTTTTATGGCGATAAAACCAAAGTTCGCACTTAGGCAGTAGGATAGTTTTATACTTGATTAACTGCAGAGAAAGCCCGGGATGAAATACAGCAAAGAAATGAATGGGTGGATTATGATGACTGGAAGGAACATTTCGTTACCTTTTTATACCTGAAAATATAAATGATGATACAGGAGGAGATTATAATGAATAAAAATGTTATTTTGTCATGTGCGGTAACTGGAGCAGGAGAAACGACAGAAAAGAGTCCACATGTACCCGTAACACCGAAAGAAATTGCAGATTCAGCGATAAAAGCAGCTAAAGCGGGAGCAACAATCGCTCATATCCATGTTCGCGACCCGAAAACTGGAAAATTGAGCCATGATGTTAATCTTTTTCAGGAGACGGTTGAACGAATTCGTGAAGCTGATACAGATGTCATTATAAATATTACTGCAGGCGGTGGTGGAGATTTTGTCCCGAACGAGAAAAATCCTACAAGTGGTGGGGAAGGGACAGATATCCAAACACCTGAAGAACGCCATGAACCAGTTGGATTGCTTCAGCCTGAGATTTGTACACTTGATTGCGGCAGTGTGAATTTCGGAGAACAGGTATATTTCAGCCCGACAGATTGGCTTCGCAAACAAGCTCAATTAATTAAAGATAGTGGTGTAAAACCTGAACTGGAATGTTTCGATACAGGACATATTCGTTTTGCTAACCAATTGGCTCAGGAAGGACTCGTCGAAGGCAATCCAATGTACCAATTCTGCCTAGGGATTCCATGGGGAGCAGATGCGGATGCGGAAACGATTTCCTATATGAAGAGCCGTATCCCTGAAAATGCAGACTGGGCAGCGTTCGGTATCGGCCGCATGCAGATGCCGATTGTTGCAGAATCCGTACTGCAAGGAGGAAACGCGAGAGTAGGTTTGGAAGATAACCTGTATTTGAAGAAAGGACAATTGGCCACAAATGAGCAGCTTGTAGATAAAGCTGTTGGCATTGTGCAAAGTCTTGGAGCAGATATTATGTCACCAGCTGAAGCGCGGAAGCATTTAAATTTAAGAAATCCAAATGGAAAGGTAGAATAATATGACTGCACAGGAATCATTACCAGAAGTGAAAAATATTACAATCGTAGGAACCGGAGTTATTGGAAATGGCTGGATAACCCGTTTCTTGGCAAATGGTTATCATGTCACAGCGAGTGATCCGGATCCTGCAGCGGAAGAACGTACCCGCGAAGCAGTGAAACGTGCATGGCCTCAGATGGAGAAAGTCGGGCTGGCAGAAGGTGCTTCAATGGACCATCTATCTTTTGAAAAAGATTTAAAAAAGGCTGTGGCAGATGCTGATTTTATTCAGGAAAATGTTCCGGAACGCGAAGAGCTAAAACGGAAGGTTATTGCTGACATTGATCAGTTTGCACCAAAGGAAGCGATTATTGCTTCAAGTACATCCGGAATCCTGCCAAGTACATTGCAGGCTGACTGTGAAGCACACCCTGAACGGGTAATTGTCGCCCATCCATTTAATCCAGTGTATTTAATGCCACTAGTTGAACTCGTTGGCGGAAAGAAAACGGAGCATACTTTTATTGAAAAAGCGAAGGCGTTCTATAATGACATCGGGATGAAGCCACTTGTCATTCAAAGGGAAATCGAAGGACATGTTGCAGACAGATTAATGGAAGCAATCTGGAGGGAATCCCTTCACATCGTTAATGATGGTGTGGCAACAACAGAAGAAGTGGACGCATCCATCGTTTATGGCCCCGGCTTGCGTTGGGCATTAATGGGACCGTTTCTGACATTGCATATGGGTGGCGGAAAACAGGGGATGGCGCATCTGTTGGAGCAATTCGGACCGGCACTGAAGCTACCATGGACGAAATTGGAGGCCCCGGAATTAACCGATGAACTTGCGGATAAAGTGATTAGAGGTACTGAAAAACAGACAGAAGGTACAACGATGGAGGAAATGGAAGAGCGAAGAGACCAATTTCTGATTGAACTGCAGGAATTACTTGAAAAATATTGGCCTGCAGCAACAATTAAAGGCAAAATGTAGAATGGGGGGAACGGCATGTCAAACGCAAAAGTAATTATCAATGACAAGGTTCGCAAAGAGTGGATTGATTATAATGGTCATATGAATGATGCAGAATATGTGCGTGTATTCAGCTGGGGTGTCGACCAATTTATGAAATTGATTGGAATCAGCGACAAATTCCGTGAAGAGAGAAACTATACCATCTATACATTGGAAACACATGTCTGTTACCTGGCAGAACTAAAGTTGAACGAGCCAATTGAAGTACGGATGCAATTCATTGATTATGATGAAAAACGTGCACATGTATTTTTCGAATTATATGGCGAGGACGGCAAGCGTGCAGCAACAAGTGAGCAGATGTTAATGGGGATGGACCAGACTACAGGAAGAGCAGCACCGTTTCCACAAAACATTTTACCGAATGTGAAAGAATTGGCTGAAGCACATACACCAACCGAGAAGCCGAAAGAAGTTGGCAGAGTGATTGGGATTAAAAAGAAAAAATAAGGCTTGGGAAAGGCAATTTTCTTAAAGTTTGTTGCTATGTTTATAAAGGACAAGTAAACGGTGATAAAACATTTAATAAAGGGAATATGCAAGTGACCGAGAAAAGACATTACCGCTTTAAAGTGTACTCCTGTAAAGGACATTTTAGCTGGTAGTGTCTTTTTTTCAACGAAAAGAGCCTTTTTTAACTACTTTATCACATAGATGCTTTAAATCGTAAAAGTTTTTTCAAAATTGTATCGATAATAGTCAGAAAGTATGATATAATCACGTTTAATATTTATTGAATAATTCGAACAGGGGGAATTGCAAAATGAATAGGCTTTTACAGGCGTTAGCAATATTAAGTATTATTATATTAGCAGCTTGCGGTTCAAACGATAATTCAGGTGAAGCACAGACTGATGATACGGCTACATCTGAAGGAGGAGAAACCTATACGGTAGGAGCAACCCAAATAGTGGAGCATCCTTCACTTGATGTTGCATATGAAGGTTTTCAGGATGCATTAGAAGATGCCGGGCTGGAGGTAGAGTATGACTTCCAGAGTGCGCAAAATGACCAGAATAATGTCAAACCGATCTCCGATGGGTTTGTTGCAGATAATGTCGATTTAATCTTTGCGAATTCAACGCCAAGTGCGTTGGGTGCATTACAGGCAACAAGCGATATTCCGATTGTTTTCACATCGGTTACTGATGCTGTTGATGCCGGGCTGGTGCCATCAATGGATGAAGCCGGAGAAAATATAACGGGTGTTGTCGACCTTCATCCGGATCAGATTGAAGCAACTGTTGAGTTTATTGATGAGAATTTTCCTGATTCAACTGTAGGGATGGTCTACAATTCAGGTGAGCAGAATTCTGTAAACCAGGTAGAAGCGGTAAAGACAGCCGCAGAGGAAACGAGTATATCGGTAGAGGAACGTACAGTGGCGAATTCATCAGAAGTCCAACAGGCAGCGACAACGTTAATAGAAGACGTGGACCTATTTTATATTATTACAGATAACACGGTAGTTTCCGCATTGGATAGTGTTACCAGTGTGGCAAATGAACAGGATATTCCACTCATTGTTGGGGAGCCCGATTCACTTGGAAAAGGCGGATTTGCTACATTCGGTATCGATTATCATACGATAGGCTACCGTACCGGGGAAATGGCTGCCAACATTTTAACAGGTGAAAAGACAGCAAGTGATATTCCGGCTGAGTATCCACCGGAGATTCAATTGTTTATCAACAAAGAGGGAGCTGAGGAGCAGGGAGTCGAATGGAATGAAGAATGGGATGATACTGCCGAATTTGTTGAAACGGAATAAATCGATTGGTGTTTTAAAGGAGCCGGTGTATAATCTGGATCCGAAATTTCTTGCAGTCAGGAAAGCATAAGTTTTGCCAACTGCATAACTATAACTAACGTGTATGATTACACTTTTCGAAGCCTAGTTTCCAACATCATGAATAATACGGGGGGAGAGTTATGTTTTTATCACTATTTGGTGCTGTTGAATCAGGTGTTATCTATGCTCTTATGGCACTAGGCGTTTATTTAACCTTCCGTGTTCTGGACTTTCCGGATTTAACGGTGGATGGAAGTTTTGTAACGGGGGCTGCTGTTGCTGGAATAGCTATTGTCAATGGCTTGCCTCCCGTTGTGGCTACAGGGCTTGCTGTGATTGCAGGATTCTTGGCAGGCTGCATTACCGGGTTATTGCATACAAAAGGAAAAATCAATGCATTATTGGCCGGTATTTTGATGATGACAGCATTGTATTCAATTAATTTACGAATCTTAGGACAGCCTACATTATCAATGCTCAATGAAACGACGTTATTTACACAATTAGAGTCGGTTTGGGCTGCCCTGGGAATCGACGCATTTTTTAATGGCGCATTGTCCGTATTCGGTTTGGAACGGCTGCCCGCAACCTGGGCGATTGTAATTCTTATGTTTATATTGACATTCATTATTAAACTATTGACGGATTTTTATTTGAAAACAGAAGTTGGTCTGGCACTTCGGGCGATTGGGGACAATAAGCGGATGATTCGCAGTCTCTCCGCGAACACAGATACACTGACAATTATCGGAGTTGGTTTATCTAACGGACTTGTCGCGCTTTCCGGTGGATTGATTGCTCAACTGGGTGGATTTGCGGATGTTAACATGGGGATTGGTATGATTGTTATTGGTCTTGCCTCTGTGATTATTGGTGAAGCATTATTTGGCACGAAGACGATTGCCAGAGCAACCCTTGCAGTAATTGGTGGTGCAATTATTTACCGGATAATCGTTACACTTGCACTAAGAGCGGATTTTCTGGAAACAGGAGATATGAAAGTAATCACTGCGGTTATTGTAATTGCTTCCCTGATTACACCAAAAATTCTCCGGGCAAGAAAAGAAAGAAAACGCCGGTTGCAAAAACGTGAACAACTCAATCGTCAAATAAGGGGGGCGTAAATATGCTTGAATTGAAAAATATTTCAGCTACCTTTAATGAAAATACGCCGGATGAGAAAAAGGCATTGGATAATATTAATCTGGAAATGGAATCAGGAGATTTTGTTACTGTCATTGGCAGTAATGGTGCGGGGAAATCTACGTTGATGAATGTTATATCCGGGGCTACTCTACCAGATGTCGGGGATATCTTTATCGGTGAGAGACAGGTTGTCCACCTGCCGGAATATAAGCGATCCACTCTCATAGGACGAGTGTTCCAGGATCCGATGGCAGGTACAGCACCTTCTATGACAATTGAGGAAAATCTGGCGATGGCCTTTTCCCGAAATAAGAAAAGGAAATTGCGGCTCGGGGTGACAAAAAAGCGCAAAGAAATGTTCCGTGCCTATCTGGAGTCATTAAATCTGGGGCTGGAAGACCGCTTAACGGCAAAGGTCGGGCTTTTATCGGGTGGGGAAAGACAGGCGCTTTCCCTATTGATGACTACTTTCACGGAGCCAAATATCCTCATGCTGGATGAACATACAGCAGCATTGGATCCTTCCCGTGCAGAGTTAATTACCAAATTGACTGCTGATGTGGTACGTGACTCCGGACTAACGACACTGATGGTAACACATAACATGCAGCAAGCCTTGGATTTGGGTAATCGATTAATTATGATGGATAAGGGACAAATCATTTTTGAAGCAAGTGGTGAAGCAAAACGGGAGCTGACCGTAGGAAATCTGTTGCATGAATTTCAGCGGATTCGTGGTACACAGATTGAAAATGACCGGGCGGTTCTGGGATAAGTACTCAATAAAGTATAGAAAAACACAGGAGCATGTGAATGCATCCTGTGTTTTTAATAGATTCGTATTTATTTTAAATAACACCCTGTGCGATCATGGCATCAGCAACTTTCTTAAATCCGGCAAGATTAGATCCTGATTCCAAATTGCCTGGAGTTCCAAATTCGTCTGCTGCAGTTATACAGTTTTGATAGATATCTTTCATGATTTCCTGTAACTTTGCATCAACATCCTCAAAACTCCAAGCCAACCGCATGCTGTTTTGTGCCATCTCCAGAGAAGATACTGCAACACCGCCGGCATTTACCGCTTTTGCAGGGCCAAATAAAATATCATTTGTTATAAATACATCGATCGCTTCTGCAGTTGAAGGCATATTTGCACCTTCTGCTACTGCTTTTACACCATTATTAATAAGGATTTGAGCAGTTTCCTCATCAATCTCATTCTGTGTTGCACATGGCAGGGCAACATCACAAGGAATAGACCAGATACCTGCACATCCCTCAAAGAAAGCTGCTTTCGGATGTTTCTCTAAATACTCATTGATTCTTCCATTGTTCTCTTCTTTAATTTCTTTTACGGTATCAAGATCAATACCGTTCTCATCATAAATATAGCCGTTTGAGTCACTGCAGGCAACAACTTTGCCGCCTAGTTGTATTGCTTTTTCCATTGCATAAATGGAAACATTTCCGGAACCTGATACAACTAGTCTGGATCCGTCAATGGACATCCCTTTATCTTTTAACATTTCCTGTACAAAATAGATTGTTCCATACCCGGTAGCTTCTTTACGGGCCAAGCTGCCGCCATAATCCAGTCCTTTTCCGGTAATAACACCACCTTCAAAACTTCCGCGGATTTTTTTGTACTGTCCGAACATATAACCGATCTCTCTAGCACCTACGCCAATGTCTCCTGCTGGTATATCTGTATCCGGTCCAATATATCTGGCGAGTTCTGACATGAAGCTTCGGCAAAAGCGCATAATTTCATTATCTGATTTTCCTTTCGGATCAAAGTCAGCTCCGCCTTTACCGCCACCAATAGGCTGGCCTGTCAGGGAGTTTTTGATGATTTGCTCCAGTCCGAGGAATTTGACAATACTCAGGTTTACAGAGGGGTGAAAACGCAATCCGCCTTTATATGGCCCAATTGCACTATTAAACTGTACTCGATAACCACGGTTCACCTGTACATTTCCCTCGTCGTCGACCCACGGAACACGGAAAGTAATCACGCGTTCAGGTTCAACAAGTTGTTCAAGGATTCCTTTTTCCATATAAACCGGATATTTTTCAAAAATGGGGATAAGCGATTTGAAGATTAATGCGACCGCCTGATGGAATTCAGATTCATTAGGGTTTCGCATTACTACGGTATTATAAACTTTATCCATATATTCTTGGACGATTTTCTTTCTGCCAGTGTTACCTGTTTCTTTTGTAATACTTATCATAATGGATCTAGAACCTCCTAAATTATTTTATTTTAATGTGTCCGTAAATACAACATATGATATACTTTACATTAAAAAATTAATCGAAACAATATAAATAATAGATAAAACTGATGCCATTATGAGATAATAAAAGGAAGGGGGGAGTATATTGGAACTAAAACAGATCAAATATTTTATTGAAGTTGCGAAACGGGAACATGTGACAGAGGCTGCCCATGCCATGCATATCGCGCAATCTGCAGTGAGTAGGCAGATTTTTAATTTGGAAGCGGAACTTGGTGTTGATCTTTTTATACGAGAAGGGCGTACTGTGCGTCTAACAACAATTGGCAGAGTTTTTCTTGAACATATGGAACAAGCGATGTATGTTATTGATGACGCAGCACAGGTGATTGAAGAATATACAGATCCGGAGCGGGGAACTATTCATGTCGGTTTTCCCAGCAGTTTATCTGCATATATTCTCCCAACTGCCATTTCAGCATTTCGGGACCACTACCCAAATGTTAAATTTAAATTAAAACAAGGATCCTATCATAAATTAAAAGAAGCCGTAATTAATGGGGAAATTAATATGGCGCTATTGGGGCCTGTCCCCATGAATGAAAAAAAACTGCAGGGATCTATTTTATTCACAGAAAATATCTTCGCATTATTGCCGGTGAACCATTCTCTTGCAGAAGCTTCCTCCTTAAATTTGAATCAATTGCGCGAGGATTCATTTATATTGTTCCCTCAGGATTATGTGCTAAGGGATCTCATCATCAATGCCTGCACGCAGCTGGGGTTCAGCCCAAATGTCTCCTTTGAAGGGGAGGACATTGACGCAATTAAAGGTCTTGTTTCAGCAGGGCTCGGGGTTTCCCTGATTCCGGAAATTACCTTAATTGATAATTTGCCGCGTTCGACTGTTAAGATTCCGGTCACCGAACCAGATGTCACCAGAACGTTAGGTGTTATTATTCCTAAAGACCGTCAATTATTGCCGACAGAAAGAGTGTTTTATGAATTTTTGAAGGAATTCTTTATGCGTCTGGAAAAATTCCAGCATTAATTTGTGTTGGTTAAATGTTTGCTTTCCATAATTTAATATGATAATGTTTAATACAAGATATTGATAACTAATTAAAATTTAATACCATATGTTGTGTAATGAGTTAAGGTGACATATTGATGTCTGAAAAGGGAATCCAGTTATAAGCTGGAACTGCCCCCGCAACTGTACGTGTGGACGAAAAAGATATCCACTGTATCGCAAGCTGAAAAGCGATGATGATACGGGAAGGACTTTAGTAGGGAGAAGCATAAGTCAGGAGACCTGCCATAACTTGAAGTTTCATTTCTCCGGGGTGAGAGAAGGTGAGGCGGTGGAGATATTGACTTTTGTCGTCTGAAAACCGTTCATCCCAGGGGTGAACGGTTTTCTTAGCTTGGACGAAGGAGCGCGGAACTAGCAGCATGGAGCGCAGGAGTTTTTACGATGAACGCCGGTGTTCACGGAGTAAACGCTGGCCCTTGGAATCTAAAAAATAGAACTGCACTCAACCGGGAAAAACTGTTTTATACATACGAGGAGGTACCACTATGCTAACAAAAATGACAACGTTGGAAGAAAGCATTAGTCAAATGATTGATAAAGCATCAATCGGTTTATCCATCAACACAGAAAGTTATAAAGAAAAATCTTTAAGAATGTTAAATACCGCCAATTTTTCAGCAAAAACAGTAGATATGCTAATTAAAAATGCATTGGAAAATATTGATGAGGCTGAGCCGGATTGGACATACCTGGCTGCAAGAATCTATTTACAGCAACTGTACCGGGAAGCTTCAGAGAATCGTAACGATGAATCTACTAATCTATATGGAAACTTTTATCAGCTTATCGAAACATTGACAGAGCAGGGGATATATTCATCCGCTATCCTTTCAAAATATACAAAAGATGAAATCGACCATTTTGCAGAGCAGATCCAACCGCAAAATGATTCCCTGTTTAATTATTTGGGTATCTACAGCCTCGCCACACGTTATCTAGCAACAGATCATGAGAAAAATACGTTCGAATTGCCGCAGGAACGCTGGATGATTATATCCATGTATCTGATGCAGGATGAGGACCAGTCGCATCGATCAAAGTTTGTAACAGAGGCTTACTGGGCGCTTAGTAATTTGTATATGACAGTGGCAACCCCGACACTTAACAATGCTGGTAAAACACATGGCCAATTGTCCAGCTGCTTCATTGATACGGTGGATGACAGCCTGCAAGCAATTTATGACAGTAACACAGATATTGCCAAGCTTTCCAAGAATGGTGGCGGAATCGGCGTATATATGGGGAAAATCCGCAGCAGGGGAAGTACAATTAAAGGTTTTAAAGGCATGTCGAGCGGAGTCGTTCCATGGATTAAACAACTTAATAATACAGCTGTAAGTGTCGATCAGCTTGGAACAAGAAAAGGGGCTATTGCGATTTATCTCGATATTTGGCACAGAGATATTGAGTCCTTTCTCGACCTCAAATTAAATAATGGTGATGATCGCATGCGTGCACATGATATTTTTACCGGTGTAAGTTTGCCGGATCTTTTCATGGAAAAGGTGGAGAAACGTGAAGACTGGTACTTGTTCGACCCTCATGAAGTGCGTCAGACCATGGGGTATTCCCTTGAGGATTTTTATGACGAAGAAAAAGGAAATGGGTCGTTTCGGAGAAAATATGAGGAATGTGTCGAAACAGAAATTTTGTCGAAACGAAAAGTTCCAGCAATCGACATCATGAAACGAATCATGAAGTCACAGCTTGAAGCAGGCACACCGTTCATGTTTTACCGGGATGAAGTGAATCGACAGAATAGCAATCCGCATCATGGGATGATCTATTGTTCTAATTTGTGTACCGAAATTACGCAAAATCAATCACCGACGGAATTTATTGAGGAATTTGTTGAAAATGAGAATACAATTGTAAAAAAATATAAGGCCGGGGACTATGTTGTATGTAATTTGAGTTCGATTAATCTGGGGAAAGCTGTACCCGATAATGTTCTGGAGCGTTTGATAAAAATCCAGGTCCGCATGCTGGACAATGTTATCGATTTGAATACACTTCCAATCAAACAGGCGCAGCTCACCAATCAGAAGTACCGTGCGATTGGGCTTGGAACATTTGGCTGGCATCACTTGCTGGCAAAGGAAAACAAAGAATGGGAAACAGAGGAAGCGGTCATTCGTGCAGATGAATTGTATGAAAAAATTGCGTATTTGACGATTAAAAACAGTATGGAACTGAGCAGGGAAAAAGGAAGCTATCCGGCGTTTGAAGGAAGCAACTGGAGCACCGGCGCATATTTTCGCAATAAAGGCTATAGTGGTGAGCAATGGGATGAACTCCGTGAAGATGTAAAAGAATACGGCATACGTAATGGTTATCTTATGGCTGTCGCTCCAAACTCTTCAACTTCAATGATTGCAGGATCAACGGCAAGCATCGATCCGGTTTTTAAACCGTTTTATCATGAGGAGAAAAAAGATTTTAAAATTCCTGTCACTGCACCGGATATGACGCATCAAACCTATGATATTTACCGCCGCTCTGCCTATATTCTCGATCAGCGCTGGTCAGTCAGACAGAATGCAGCTAGACAAAAGCATGTGGACCAGAGTATTTCATTTAATTTCTATGTACCGAATACCATCCGGGCATCGGTATTGCTTGATTTGCATCTACAGGCATGGAAGGAAGGATTGAAGACAACGTATTATGTTCGATCAACATCCAATGATGTCGAAGAATGTGAGTGGTGTGAAAGTTGAGAGCTTTAATTGCTTATTTATCATACAGTGGAAATACGGAGGAGGTTGCTCTTCTCATTTCTGAACGACTTCAAAGGGAAGCGACTGAAGTCGAAATGCATCGAATCGGGATTGATGCGCCAATTGATCCATCAAGCTATCATATTATCTTCCTTGGTACGTTCACCTGGGAGACTGGCAGCACACCAGATGAAGTGAAGGATTTCATTCTGGAAATCGGTTATAAACCGGAAAATATTGTCGTATTTGGAACAGGCGATACCCAATTTGGCGGGGAATCACTATTTTGCAAAGCTGTGGATAAATTGGTTACATTCTATAACAGTAAATATTCTGGTTTGAAAATAGAACAATCCCCACGAGGGAGTCAGGAACAGTTAATAGAAGATTGGATAGAAGGAGTGTTGCATGATGCCAAGAGCTATGCTTGAAAAGGTAAAAACATTGGAACCGCGGAATCCAAATAAATCGACAGCAATTTTTGGCGGAAAATCGAGTGGGATTTTAAATTGGAATGATATCGCTTATCCACATTGGTACAAAATGTACAAACGGCTTGTCGGCAACTATTGGCAAGCAGATGAGGTAAATATGTCCGGGGATGTGAAGCAGTTTTCCACATTATCCACAAAAGAACAGGATGCATACCTGAAGATAATTGGATTGTTATCCACACTGGATGGACCACAGACAAGGACTGCACTGCTTTTGTCCTTATATGCATCAGACCCGTCTGTTCAGTCAATTTTGGCAGTGATTGCTCAACAGGAAGCAGTGCATAATGAGAGTTATTCCTATGTGCTGTCATCTGTCGTGTCATTGGATGAGCAAAATGAATCGTTTCAGCTTGGCAGGGTGGACCCTGTCCTGTTGAAACGGAATGAAAATCTAATCCGACAATATAATGCTTTCGTTGAAGAACCGACAAAGGAGAATATACTGAAAACACTGGTATATACTTCGCTACTTGAGGGGATGTTCTTCTACTCCGGGTTTGCATTCTTCTATAACCTGGCACGCCATAATAAAATGGTCGGTACCTCCACAATGATTAGCTATATAAACCGTGATGAATTGGAACACGGGCGCTTTATCTCGGAATTATTCCGTGCCACCCTGGATGAAAATCCGGAACTGAATACGGAGGAATTTACAGAGTGGATTTATGACCATTTTAGAGAATCGGTAGATCTGGAAATTGAATGGTCCAACTATGTATTAGCCGAATTAGATGGCATTGATTTGGAGGAAATGGCCGGATATGTCAAATATCGGGCAAACAAGATGCTGCGAATGATGGGGTTAAGTGATATTTACCCACAGCATGTGGATAATCCGATGAAGTGGATCCGTGCATATGTGGATAATTTTGATGGAACCAAAACTGATTTCTTTGAACAGAAGTCGAGACAGTATACGAAGACGAGTGATATGAATGGATTTGATGATTTGTAGGTACGCCTATGGAGGCGATATTAAATCAGGCAATCAAAATATTGCATATCAGTAAAATAGTAAGAAGAGGAAATCGGCCTTGACCGATTTCCTCTCTTTATAATTCATCTAATAATACAAGCTCTCCACTAAATCCATCCACAGCATATCCACAATCAATTTTCCCGCAAAGGATATACGCGCCTTTTTCCTTATCGTAAACATAAACTGGAGTCACTTCGATGTAGTCGTACAGCTTATCAAATGCTTCATCTTTAGAAAGCTTGACTTCGTGACTTTCCTGGAATCGATTAAATATATCCACAATGATGGAATTATCTAGATAATCCACGGCATGAAAATTTTCCCTGTCCAGGATAATCCGGAGTTTCCGCTCAATGACCCGGTTCGTTCCTTCAGCGGGTTTAATATCTGCAAAAATATAACCATTCTCACGATACAATGCTGTGAGTCTCCATTTGCCATTATCAGCAGGGAATTCACGCTGGATAAAATTTCTTACTTCTTGTGATGCTTTTTTCTGATCTGTTTCTGTTAAAGGAAGCGTATCTGGATCAGCTTCCTGTCTCAGAGCTTGTTCTATCGTCACATCTACTGACAAATCGTAATCTTGTGCTTTGAACGCATGGACGTCTGTTGTTTCCCATTCTATAGGCAAATCTTTTTTTACGTACGAGCCCTGGTTTTCCACTTCTTCAAAAGAAATGGTGCGCTTCCCGTCATTTGTGAGGAAAATTGTTGTTGTGCCATAGACAGCGAGCCATTTCTTTTCATCCTCAATCGGTATCTGCAGCAGCTGTACTTGTTCTTTAGCAAGTGGAGCTGTTGATTCAGGGGTTAAATCAAAGGGTTCCCAATTAATCTGTTCTTCATGTGGAAAAACACCATCAATGGAAAATAATATAAGCTTTCCGTCTGCGTTAAACTTCACTTCAATTATGCCAGAAGGATAAACAGGTACATTATCCACAGCTGCCTGGAAATATAGTGAGTAATTGTCATCATTCATTAGTTTAAATTGACGGCCAAATTCCAGTCCGGTGAGCTCTTCCACCCATTCAATTGCATTTTCAGTATCGGCATCGGGAAAACCGCTTTGCTCTGCAAAAGTAACATCTTCAACAAAGATAACTCGCTTCACTTTTTTTGAATGGATATCCATATCAATGACCGCTGTGCCGGGAGGGTTGATGTCCTCATCTGTCTGATCGTTGTTCTTAGGAAACCATTCCATGGAAAGAATATAAAATGTATCCTGAAAATCGTCCGTTTGTCGAAAAATAGAATGTCGTTTTAAATAGTAACTGTCCAAACCAAATGTATCGGCAGTCTCATTCACGAGCTCCTCTAAAATTTCATGCATTTTAAAACCTCACTTTTATCGTTTTCTTAAGTATATCATTCAACATCTTACGTAAAAATAAAAGTCATTTAAAGACCGTTTTTTAAAGTGTCTTTTCACATAAACAGCATACGGAACTTTCTTGATTGAAAGGTTGGAGAGAATAAATATCAGTTTAATGGTATTTTGAGTATGATTTATTCAAAATTAAATGTAAAATGAAAGTAAGATGGTAAGTTGTACATAGAGAAGGGGGTGTTTGTTTGACTACGAAAGAGGAAGTCATTCAAATCATTAAAAGTTTACCGGATAGTGTATCAATGGAACAGATCATGCATGAATTATATGTTCATATTAAATTCCAGCAAGGTGCACAGGAAATGAATAACGGGAAATCCGAACCGAAAGATAAAGACACGATTAAATCAAAATCCGGAAAATGGCTGCACTAGAAAACGTGGTTTTTCACTAATTTTGAGATTGAACGATCGAACGCAGAGAAGAACCGCTTGTTCAGTCACTCATCGGGTAGATGAACGACAGAACGCAGAGGAGAACCGCTTACTCAGTCACTCATCGGGTAGATGAACGACAGAACGCAGAAGAGAACCGCTTGTTCAGTCACTCATCGGGTAGATGAACGACAGAACGCAGAGGAGAACCGCTTGTTCAGTCACTCATCGGGTAGATGAACGACAGAACGCAGAGAAGCACCGCTTATTCGGTCACTTATCGGGTTGAAGAACGCCCGAACGAAGCGGAGAACCACTTATTCGGTCACTCATCGGGTTGAAGAACGCCCGAACGCAGAGGAAGAGCCGTCATTCGGTCACTCATCGGATTGATGAACGCCCGAACGCAGAGAAGCACCGCTTATTCGGTCACTTATCGGGTTGAAGAACGCCCGAACGAAGCGGAGAACCACTTATTCGGTCACTCATCGGGTTGAAGAACGCCCGAACGCAGAGGAAGAGCCGTCATTCGGTCACTCATCGGATTGATGAATGCCCGAACGCAGAGAAGCACCGCTTGTTCAGTCGCTCATCAGGTTGATGAACGCCCGAACGCAGAGGAGAACCGCTTGTTCAGTCACTCATCGGGTAGATGAACGACAGAACGCAGAGAAGCACCGCTTGTTCAGTCACTCATCGGGTTGAAGAACGCCCGAACGCAGAGGAAGAGCCGTCATTCGGTCACTCATCGGGTTGAAGAACGACCGAACGCAGAGAAGCACCGCTTGTTCAGTCACTCATCGGGTTGAAGAACGACAGAACGCAAATGTTTTTTAGTATATCCACGAAAAAAGCATACCAATCACTATGTGGTTTGGTATGCTTTTTAACTTGTTCATTCAAAAGTGAACTATTTATCCTTTCATAAGCCTTCGTTTTTCGGCAGATGTTCATGAAATTAGTTTTTCTGGTATTTGATATCTCCACCGATAATTGTCATTTCGATTTCTGTATCGAGTAGATCATCCGGATCTTCCATCTCAAATGGGTCCTTTGAGTAAACGGTCAGATCGGCCAATTTCCCCCTTGAAATGGTTCCCTTTACAGTTTCTTCATTTGTTGGGTATGCTCCCATTTCAGAGAATAACCGAAATGCCTCCTCCATCGATAGTTTTTCCTTTTTATTCCATCCATCATGCGTTTGTCCGGGTGCTTTTCTTGTTACAGCTGCATGAATCCCCAGCAAAGGATCAACAGGTTCAACTGGCGCATCCGAACCACCTGCACAGATTACACCAGCTGATATTAGTGATTTCCATGCATAAGCAAGGTCAATTCGTTTTTCACCCAGTCTTTCTTGTACCCATGGAAAATCCCCAACCAAAAATCTTGGCTGTATATCTGCAATTCGGCCTGGCACTGCCAACCGATGGATTAAATTATCCCTTAATACCTGCACATGGATAAGCCTGTCACGGTGGGAGGCAGAAGAGAATTGATCCAGTACATCCAAAACATTTTCCAGAGCCTGGTCGCCGATGGTATGAACTGCGATTGGCATGGACAGGTCCCGTGCGCGTTTAACAATGTCGAAAAGTGTTTCCTGATCTAACATGGCTTCCCCGTAGTTTGTTGAATCATCGTGATAGGCTTCAGATAAAAGCGCAGTGCTTCTGCCAAACGCACCATCTGCGAAAATTTTTACAGCGCCAATTTGTAATGTATCATTTCCGTATCCGGCATACATACCAGATTCCCGTAAATCATTCAGGAACTCATGATTAATTAATAGATTACACCGGAGGCCAAGCTGCTCCTCATTCAAGAGTTCATCATAGATTTGATATGTCTGCGTAAGACCGCCTAAATAGAGCGGATCGTTTGTATGTACGCTTGTTAGGCCTTTCTCCATCGCAAACTTGATGGCTTTTCGCATTGCCGATTTCAGCTCACCATAAGATTTCTCCGGAATATGCTGATTTACGATATCTGACGCAGACTCCAACAGAAGTCCAGTCGGTTTTTGTGTATGTTCATCCAAAACGATCGTACCACCCTCGGGGACTGTTATATCCGGATGGTAATTGCTCATTTCCAGTGCTTTGCTGTTAACGAGAGAAGCATGTGAACAAATTCTTGATAAAAACAAAGGACAATGTGGTGCCACATGATCCAGCTCATGCAGTTCAGGAGCTGATCCATCCGTGAACAAATTTTCATCCCATCCGGTTCCAACTAGCCATTCGCCCGGTTGTAAGCTATTCGCTTTCTGTTGAATTTGCTCAAGCATTTCCTGTTTGGAAGTAATGCCAGTTAAGTCGAGACTCAGAAATGTATTGGCAAGCATGGAAAGATGGAGATGGCTGTCAATTAAACCTGGGGTAACCGTTTTTCCATCCAGATCGACTTTTTCACTGGAAGCATCTTCCCATTGAAGCAGCATGTCTTCTGTTGTCCCCATATCAATAAAGTGGCCATCTTCAATTACAACAGCTTGCACTTTGGGTTTTGATGGATCAAATGTATAAAAGTTCCCATGTGTATAGATTTTTTTCATGATGTGTGCCTCCTTTAGTAATATTGTTCATTTTTTGCCAATCGAATGGCTTTCTCATTGTATGCAATGAAACAGTTGATGTGTTTGTGTCAGGGATATGCTGAAGGAATGAAGGGGATGATGAGGTTGTTTCTCGTAATTGCTTTTTAAATATAAAAAAACAATGATAGAAAATAACTTACCATTGTTTTACAATATACGTTATCCTCCATTTCGATCAGTAGTTCTCCATGTATTGTTAAACATGGCAGTATCTCTCTTCTTCAAAGACATACCAGCAGTAATAAGGATGACACGTATTACGCTTCGGCAAATAATCCTTTCATCAATTATCATCGATGTCATTCTACTATTGAGTACTAGTATTATTTGCACCTCTACCTCACCGATCTGATAAGGTCTGATTTATGAAATTATGCTTATGTTATCAGAAGATATACCATTATTCAAGAAAAGCTGCCCTTGTCTGGACAGCTTTTCCTTTTAATTATGAAAATAATTTTTCAATCCGTTCGTAATCGCCTCTGCTGCTTTGTATTGATAGTCAGAAGTTTGCACAACAGACAGATCATATTGATTCGATATGAATCCAAGTTCAACAAGAACAGAAGGTGCGCTTGTATTACGTAGCACACGATAGTCTCCTTCCATAATGCCCCTGTTGTTCAAAGACGTAGTGGAAGCCATTGCAGACTGTACCTGTTGTGCCAGTGTACGGTCTGTATTACTGTAATAAAATGTGCTGTTTCCATTCACAGAAAGTAAAGGAAAGGAATTATAATGCAAGCTGACAAAAGCATGGGTGTTGTGATTATTACTGATGCCAACTCTCTCATCGAGTGAAATAAAGTAATCTCCGGATCTTGTCATTGTTACATTAGCCCCTGCACTTTCCAACTGTTGCCGGACGATATCAGCTGTAGATGAAACCAAGTCTTTTTCGTAGACGCCATTAATACCGATTGCACCGGGGTCCTTTCCACCATGCCCTGGGTCAAGAACGATATGATAGCCTTCCAGTGATCCATTTGAGTTCTGTGATACCGGTTCACTTACATCATTGCCTGAGCCTGTGCTTTCAGATTCACTTGTTTCCTTTTCGGAATTTACTGCTTCTGATTCAGTTGCTTTATCGGTTAGCCATGAAGCAATCCATCCCGTTGATCCGTTACCTAAGTTAACTTTATGCCAATCACCTGATGTTTCCACTATATTGTATGTATCTGGGGATGAAGTTAAACCAATGACCTTGTGATTTGTCCCGGGCCCGGTCCGGATATGTACACCGTTTGCTTTGACTGTAACTGACTCAGCTGATGCTGAAGTTTGTGAAACAGTAGGGGTACTGTTTTCTTCAGGTTGGCTAACCGCAATCAGATGATGTTTAGCTACCCAGGCTTCTTCACCACCGTAATAGGTTTGTACCCAACCGTATTTTTCCTGAAATGCGATAACGTTGTCACCTTTGCTTAGCGAACCGACAATTTCCGCACCGTCAGCAGGTTCACTACGTACATTCAGTAACGAATTGCTGACTTCGTATGTTTTTTCATTTGCTGCGTACACCGCGGTCGGAATAAATAGAAATAAAAATACCAGGAAACCAATCCCAACCGTCAGTTTGTGTGTGATTCTCATAAAGTCCTCCTTTGCTGTGGGTAAAATTAAGACTATTAAATTAATAATAATAGTTAATTGTATCCGTAACAAGTGAAAACTAAACACTTTTTGCAAAAAACCATCCGGAAGAACTATGGATAGATGATTATTGTGTTTTTTGTCCTATTTTGGTGTCGATTGTGAGGGGATCTGACATCGTTCCAACAATAATATTCGATTGCTAGTACTCATCGCCTGCATTCATCCAAACATCACCCTCAAGCCAGAGCTCATCACCTACATCCAGTCCAACATCACGCTCAATCCAGAGCTCATCGCCTGCATTCATCCAAACATCGCCCTCAATCTAGTGCTCATCGCCTGCATTCATCCAAACATCACCCTCAAGCCAGTGCTCATCACCAGCATCCATCCGAACATCACCCTTAATCTACTGCACATCGCCTGAATCCAGTCAAACATCACCTTCAACTCAGTAATCATCACCAGCATCCATCACTATACACAAAAAAACGGAGTTGCTTCCTTAAGCAACTCCGCTAATTACGTTTCTTATGCCCGAATCCATTTCCAAATCTCTCCAGGTGTTGCGTTCTTTCCATACATCAAAATACCAGTTTTAAAGATTTTTCCGGCAAGTTTCATAAAGATCCAGACACTGACGACTAAAATAGCAACTGCGATGATTATTTCAATCCACGGCCACTCTTCCATGATGGAGAGCCGTAGCAGCAATACGCCAGGGGAAGTGAATGGAATATACGTACCAATTTGAGCTATCAAGCCAGTTGGGTCGCCTATAACCGGGCCGATAAAGATAAATGGCAGGAATGGGAGCATCATCACCAAACCTTGGAAGTTCCCTGCAGTTGACACGTCTGTCATCGTCGCACCGATACCGACAAAGATGGATGCAAATAACAAATAGCCTAATATTGCAATAGCAATCAACAACAGGAGTTCAGGAACGAATAGATACTCCAGAATCGGCATATCCATACGCCATATGACTACTGGCAGGACGAAAACAATTAATACAACGACCTGGATGATTCCTAACACAAAATACCCGACAATCTTTCCTTGCATCAGTTCTCCTGGGGTTACCGATGATAATATAATTTCAGCAATTTTGTCCTTCTTTTCCTGGGAAGCACTCTGGAAAATTGCCATTCCTGTAAACACGATGGAAAGCATAATGATGGCAGCAAATGCTCCTGGTACGATTCGCTCCATTAAATCTGCACCCAATCCGGTATCTGCTTCTTCGCCACCTTCCTCATTTGCAGCAATATCCTCTGCTGTGGTTTCATCAAATACCACACCCCGGGAGATAACTGCAGCCTCTTCCTCCGTTAGTCCAAGCTGCTCGACTTGCATTGCCTGGATGGGTGCCTCTAATGCCTGGACCTGACTGCTGAAAAATGAATCAATTTCATCCGTTGTATAAACGGACACAACGCCATTTTCCAAGGTGCTTTCATTGATGAAGATATAAGCGGTGTTCTCCTGATCTTCTAATTCTGATTCGACCTCTGCTTCCGATATGTCTGTCTGCTGCAGTTCCCAGTCAAATTCAGTCTGTTCCACGGTATTACGCATAACATCCAAGACGCCAAGCTGATCATTTACATAGACAGTGGTAGAAGAAGTCTCCTCTTCATCCGACCCACCAAAAATCGTTGGCATCATAAAGAAAAACAAGAAAATAGCTGGTGTCAAAAATAACCCGATAATAAATGTTTTGTTTTTCATATTACGTTTGATTTCCCACTTGGCAACCTTCATCGTATTACGCATCTATTGCACCTTCTTCCTGTAATAAATTCTTATCTGTAGCAATATCAATAAATATTTCATGCAACGAAATCCGGTCTATCGATAATTCCTGGATGAACAAATCATCCGGCAGATTTTTTAACCAGACTGATGGCTGGACATCCTTTGACAAGTAAAGAATGGATATTTCTTCCTGCTGTTCGATTCTTTGCACATCTGGCAGGCGCTCAAGCACATCACGTTCATTTTTTCCACGGATGGTACATTTGAAGTTCGCATATTGTGTTTTCACATCATCCATCGCACCATAAATTACCTTCTGTCCCCGGTGGATAAGAAATAGTCGATCTGCCATTTCCTCGACCAGATTCATTTGATGGGAGGATAATAGAATGGCAGTTCCGTTGTTTGCAAGATTCCGTATTTCCTGTTTAAAAAGTTCCTGCCTGACAGGATCCAGACCTGAGAAAGGCTCATCCAATATAAGCAGATCCGGCTCATGGATGATTGATGCGATAAACTGTACTTTTTGCCCCATTCCTTTTGACAGCTCCTCGACGGA
Organism: Virgibacillus ainsalahensis; assembly: GCF_055380755.1. Lineage (NCBI taxonomy): Bacteria > Bacillati > Bacillota > Bacilli > Caryophanales > Bacillaceae > Virgibacillus > Virgibacillus ainsalahensis. The sequence goes on from NZ_AP043943.1 coordinate 3,804,699, forward strand.
GACTTTTTCCTTTCCTTCCAGATCGAATTTTTTCAAATAGTTCAGGGCACGCTCTTTTGCCTTGTCGAGCGGATAGTCTTTGAGCTCCGCTAAATAAAGCAGAATATCCATCACTTTTACGTTTTTGTACAGGCCGCGCTCTTCGGGGAGGTAGCCGATTTTATGGCGCGGAATTTCCTGTGCCGCATTATTTTGGAATGTAATGGTGCCCTCATCCGGATACATAATCCCCATAATATTCCGGATTGTTGTCGATTTCCCGGCACCATTCGGCCCGAGAATTGCCATAATCTCTCCCTTTTGTACATGGAAGGAAATGTTTGAGATAACTTGTTTGTCTTTAAAAGATTTGCCTAAATTTTCTACAGCTAACATCGTTTCCATTGGTACTTAATCATCCTTTCTTTAATAGAAGTGTAATAATTTCTTCCAGCTCAAGTGCCGTTTGATCGATCAATTGCAGAGAATGATCCTGAAAATATTTCTCTGTGGCAGGTGGATCATTCGAAACAAGTTGCAGGTCCTTGCGGGAAATCTCGCCTGGAATATGTATGGCAGGCAGAGTTCCGCTCATCCAATAACGCCTAAAGCTTTCGGTCAATGCTTCTTTTTCGAAGTTTCCAATCACTTTCCCACTCTGTAGTACGAATAAGTAGTCTGCAAGTTTCCTAATATCTTCTACCTGATGACTTGTGATTACAATAGAACGTTCTTCCTGATCCATCCAGTCAACCAGAATATCCATTAAATGTTTTTTGGACGGAATATCCATGAAGGAAGTTGGTTCATCAAGCAGCAGAAGCGGTGTGTTCCTCGGAATTGTTAGAGCTAAACTCAATTTCTGCTGTGCTCCCTGTGAAAGTTTGCCAAACTTTTGTTTAAATCGATTTCGAATAGTTCAATGATTTGATTAAAAAGTGCCTCATCCCAGTTTGGATATAATTGGGAGATCAATGTATTTAACGTATGTCCTGTGTATGCATCCCAACCAATGATGGTCTGGGGATGGTAGGCCACTTTTGCTTTCCATCCTTCATCCTGGCCATGAACAGATTTACCGGAAATATGGATACTGCCCATGTCAGGAGAAACCAGGTTCATTAGTAATTTCAGCATTGTACTTTTTCCTGAACCATTATTACCGACAAGCGCAGTGATCGTGCCTGGTTCTATGGTTAAATCTACAGGGCCGAGATGGAAATCATCCACTTGTTTTTCTAAGCCTTTCATTTCAATCCATGCCTTCATCTGCTACTCTCCATTTCTGTTCTCTTTTTTCGATTGCAAAACTTCACGGAAAATATCTTCTATCTGTTCAACTGTATAATCATAGCTGAGTGCTGTTTCGACAGCTTGGTCAATTGTGTCGTAAACGGTGGAAACTTTGACCCGGTGCTTCAGGGAATCCTCAATTTGTGCAACAAACGTCCCTTTTCCCTGGGAAGTTTGAATAAATCCCTCATATTCCAAGTTTTGATAGGCACGTCGAATCGTAATCACACTTATTTCCAGATTCTTTGCGAGTGCGCGAATGGAAGGGAGTGGTGCCCCTGTCAGGAGATGTCCGCCAGCAATCAATGCTTTCAGCTGCTTCTCAACTTGATGATAAATCGGTTCGCGTGAATCTTTGGAAAGACGTATTGGCAGTTCCACGCACGCACACTCCTCTCTAAAGGTAATCCAATTTCTCCATTTTTTTCTTCATCTGATACTGCCAGAATTTGAATCCAAGACCTGAAAGCAGGATCGACAAAACTGTAGATAAAAGTGTCTGATTCTGTGCAAACATAATTGTCCATTGAACAACACTGTAATCAGAAAAGTAGTTAAACGTCCGGAAAAATACGATCAGTCCTCCAATAAGAATAATGCTGTATATTGTCATGATTTTTCCGTTAACGATATCTCCTGCATCACTGGAAGGCATAATATATCCGACATAAATCCCGAATGAAAGCCAAATGATACAAAAAGTAACGTAGGAGACGGGTGACATGATTGTCTGAAAATCCGGATTAGCAACATAAAGTGCAAGTAGTATGATGAGCTGATAAGGTATTGAATAGAAAAAATAAACAATCATTCTGCTTGTCGTCAGAACATTTTTTGTTACAGGCAGCTGTAATAGCATAACGAGTGTTGGTGATGCCCACAGCTCCCCGCTGATTTTCTGATATTGAAATTCTTTCCCCCTTATGTAATAGGGCCCTAAAATAAATACAAACAAGAATAACAAATCCATTGCTACCGAGTCATTTTTCAATGAAAGGCTTAAGAAGAAAAAAAGTGCAAGAACAATAAAGACAAGATACGTCAGGGCTGCATGGATTGTAAATGCTTTTAATTCAAATTTTGCCAGCCAATAAGCCTGTTTCCACTCCTGCAAGTTCACAGATAGTCCTCCTCTCTCAACTGTTATACTGTGTATGTTTATATATACAGTGTAAAAACATCTGTAAATGATGTCAATAGATATTTTAAAAAATAGTCTTATAATTTAAAGTGAGTGGTTAAGTTTTAATACTAGTATTCTATTTATTAGTGCACATCCCAGGGGCGGGAGTGTGACAAAATTAGATGTTCACATTTTAGACATATCTTTGTTACTAAAATGTGAAATAATTCACAAACATATTTCCAAATTAAATAATCATGGTATTATATAAATGTACCAAGGAAATACATTTACAATATATTGTGAAGTAATGAACAAATAATAAAATTTAAGGAGATGAAGAAATGATGATGAATTTCATTCGTAATAATAAAATAGTTGCAGGTGTTTTAGCTATCTTAAGAATATATATCGGCTATACGTGGTTTATGGGTGGCCTGGGTAAAATAACAGGTGGTCAGTTTGATGCAAGTGGGTTTATTCAAGGGGCCGTTGCGAATTCTACAGGTGAAGGAGCTACTGTTCAAGCATGGTGGGGAACATTTCTAGAAGTTGTAGCACTCCCGAATGCCGGTTTATTCACGACCATGGTAATGTGGGGGGAGTTATTGGTAGGTATCGCACTTATGCTGGGTATTTTGACAAACTTTGCAGCGCTTATGGGTATCACAATGAACTTTGCATTCCTATTCAGCGGAACTGTTAGCACAAATGCTCAAATGGTTGTTATTACCATATTCCTAATGATTGCCGGTTACAATGCTGGACGCTATGGCTTAGACAGATGGATCATTCCTTTCTTGAGAAACCATACACCAATCGTAAAAGAAAAAGTAAAAAAAGAAGTCGCTGTTGCATAACATTAAAATTGATAAAGCTGCCCTTATATGAAATCAGGGGCAGCCTTTTTGTTCTTTAGCAGACATAATCCGCTAAAACACTTTGCACCTTATAAATGTTTAACTGCTTATTAAATGTTTTTTCAACAGGCACTGACATACCGGACACCCATATCTTCAATTCTGCTTCTAAATCGAATGTTCCAGCTGTTTCTACGGAGAAATGTGTAATATTATTATAAGGAATTGAGTGATATTCTATTTTCTTTCCTGTTACACCTTGTTTATCCACTAATATAAGCCGTTTGTCTGTGAAAACCATCAGATCCCGGATGAGCTTATATGCATGCTCTACCTTTTCTGCAGAAGTCAGGAGCTCAGCTATTTCCTTTTCTGCCTTATCTGCATCTATTTCAGAGGCATTGCCCATCATTCCATCAAAGATGCCCATATAAATTCCTCCTCTATATATTTCCTCAAGTATAAAGCTTGAGGCACCCTGTTTCCAGAAAGGTGAGTCGAATGAACGACTTTTTGCATAAAAGGTTTAAACCATCACTGCTATGTGAAAAATACTTATAACTATACATCGAAGGGAGATTAATAATATGAAGCGTTGGATGATGGTATTTTTCGCTCTGGCTATAGTTGTCCTATTAAGTGCTTGCGGCGGAAATGAGGAATCCGAAAATAATCAAGAACAAGGTAATCAGAATCAGGAAGAACAGCAAAATGACGAGGCCTCTGAGAATAATACGGAAGATGCTGTTGAAAGTAATTCAAGTGCGGAAGAAGAAGTTCTTGTTTCCCTAAATAATGCAAATGGGGACATCGTAGGAACAGCGACGTTAACAGAAGATGAGTCGGGTGTAAATGTTTCACTGGAAGGAACGGATCTTCCAGCGGGCACACATGGTTTTCATATTCATGAAACAGGTGTCTGTGAAGGACCTGACTTTGAATCAGCTGGCGGTCACTACAATCCTACAGATGCCAATCATGGTTTTGATGACCCAGAAGGACCGCATGCAGGGGATCTTGAAAACATTGAAGTTGCAGAAGATGGAACGGTAAATACAGAAGTTAGTGCAGATATGGTGACATTGGAACAGGATGGGGATAACACGCTATACACAGAAGAGGGTACAGCGCTCGTTATTCATTCTGAAGCGGATGACTACGAATCCCAGCCATCTGGTGATGCCGGAGATCGTATCGCATGTGGTGTCATTGGAGAATAGCAGATAAATGCCCGGGATTATTTCCCGGGCATTATTTGTGTTAATATAATGTTTATAATTGTATAGATTGCAGGTGTATGAATTGGATACGATTCTCCTATTTGCATTTATTATTTTACTAGCTTCCATATTGCAGACAAGTACCGGTTTTGGGTTCTCCATCATGGCGACCCCTTTGTTATTGCTGCTATTTGATCCACGTGAAGCAATTCAAATTAATTTGATTTTGTCATTGCTTATTTCCTGTGCACTAATTGCTAAGATAAAAAAGGACGTGGATACAGGGATTTTAAAAAGATTTACGTGGGGGAGTCTGACAGGTTTACCGATAGGAATCTCAGTATTCTTAATAATGGATATGAACATATTAAAATTTGTCATAAGCATACTTATTTTATTATTGACCGTATTGCTGGTCTTTAATGTGAGAACAAGGCAGACGATAAAAAGGGATTTTGTAGTTGGTGGTTTTTCAGGTATGTTCACAACAAGTATTGGAATCCCGGGACCACCAATTTTATTGTACTTTTCCGGAACAGATACAAGGAAGGAAACACTCCGTGCAACTACATTAGCCTTTTACTTATTTATCTACTTTGTAAGCCTGGTTATTCAGGTCGTATTTGCAGGGACTTCAAAGGAAATTTGGATTTCCAGTTTAATGGGTCTGCCACTTGTAGGGATAGGCTTAGTTGTGGGGCAAAAACTGTTTACATGGATGAATCAGTCATTGTTCCGCTGGTTGACCTATATTCTATTGTTTTTTACAGGGATTTATTTGTTGCTAGAGCAGCTTTAATACGGTGGTAACTGTGAAAGCTGCTCTGGCGCTGGTGAGCGCAGAACCCTGGGCCGCGAGCGCAGTACCATCGCCGTTGAGCGCAGAACCCTGGGCCGCGAACGCAGTACCAATGCCAGTGAACGCAGTACCCTGGGTCTCGATCGCAGAACCATCGCCGTTGAACGCAGTACCCTGGCCCACGAGCGCAGTACCATCGCCGTTGAGCGCAGTACCCCGGGCCGCGAACGCAGTACCCTGGGTCTCGATCGCAGAACCCCGGACCACGAGCGCAGGACACATCGCACCACGCCCCACAACCAAACAGCAAACGACCTTCCATAATTACCCATCCTCATGTATAATATACTTCGAGTATCGAAGAAAGGGGTCTTCCATGAGCTCGGATGTGAATACGCAGTCTGCAAAGAACGTCGATAAAATTTGGACACGTGATTTTGTGTTTATTTGCCTGGCTAATTTTTTTGTGTTTCTCGGTTTTCAAATGACATTGCCGACGATTCCTTTATTCTTAAAGGAACTTGGTGGCAGTGACCAGCTGGTTGGTGTCATAGTTGGTATTTTTACCTTTTCTGCACTATTGATTCGCCCCTATGCCGGTCATGCACTGGAATCAAAGGGAAGAGGCTTTGTTTTCATGCTCGGATTATCTATTTTCGTACTATCTATTGGTTCTTATGCATTTATTGGCAGTATCATGCTTTTATTTATGATGCGAATCGTACAGGGAGCCGGTTGGGGGTTTTCAACTACTGCAGGTGGAACCATCGCAACAGATTTAATACCACCAAAGCGCCGCGGTGAAGGGATGGGCTATTTTGGTCTATCAGGTAATATTGCACTCGCTTTCGGTCCATCACTTGGATTGACATTGGTTGGTATTATTTCTTTCTCGCAGCTTTTTTTAATTTGTGCTGTATTTGGTTTGATTGCATTTATTTTTTCGACAAGAATTCATTATAAAAAAGTGGAGCAATCCGAACACAAGACCACAACAGTTAAATTTGATATTTTTGAAAAAACAGCTTTGCAGCCATCATTGCTGTTGTTTTTTATTACAACGACATTTGGAGGAATTGCAACATTTCTTCCGCTTCATGCGATAGAACAGGATGTAGCGGGGATTCAGGTTTATTTTCTCGTCTATGCTATATTTTTAATGATATCGAGAACGTTCGCAGGGAAGATTTATGATACAAAAGGCCATCTTTATATATTCTTGCCTGGCGCATTGATGATTTTCTTTGCTATGCTGCTTTTATCATGGCTGCCAAGTACTGCAGTAATGCTCATTGCAGCAGGACTCTATGGATTGGGATTTGGCAGTGTGCAGCCAGCTCTGCAGGCATGGTCGGTTGAAAAGGCACCAAATAACCGAAGAGGTATGGCGAACGCAACCTTTTTCTCATTTTTTGATCTGGGGATAGGAATTGGCGCAATCGTTTTTGGACAGTTGGCCTTTCTTTTTGGCTATGGCTCCATTTACATAACCTCTGCCGGGTTTGTTATGCTTTCCATGATTTTATATATTTATCTTTACCTTAGAGCAAAAAGAATGGCGCAATAGAAGTTATTACGCAGATGGAGATCTCATATGGGCTAAAAAACTTCAAAGGTTTAAAAATGGTGTCTTCTCGTTTACAATAGATATAATGAGACTGTAGAAGGTAGGTTTACAGAATTTTGAAAAGTATTAGCGATATCAATATTCAAAAGTTATTTCCAGCTATTATATATAAACGCGGACTGAATTACTATAAAGAAGATAAAGTAAGCGATCTTTTATACGATATTAATTTTAAAGTCTGGACAGCTACTGTACATGGGACAGAAGATTACTTTGTTGAGATCAACATGAAGGATTTAGATAAAGGGTCAATTGATACGTATTGTGACTGTCCCGCTTTTGAAACATTTGGCTCCTGCAAGCATATTGCTGCAACATTGATCAGTGTCGTCAATAAGGAATCAGAACGGCAGGGGACCCCGAATGCTACGCCGGCTGTTGCAAGGTATGATTATCAGAAAACAAACCGTTTTATGCAAGCGCTCAGTTCCATTGAACAGCCAAGTACAGCGCCTGAAATTTTGCCGAAAAAAATGCCGATGCATGTCGAATATTACTGCAAGTGGACCTATGATAAAAACCTGGTTGTAGAATTAAAAACAGGGGAAAAGCGAGCCTTTGTCGTTAAAGATGCCTATGATTTCCTGGAGGATGTCTTTCAGGGAAATGAACATTATTTCACAAAGAAGTTTACTTATAATCCGGAAACACATTACTTTCTAAGGCAGGATCTTGACATTTTTGAATTACTGTATGGTCTGCAAAAAAATGAGCAAATTTATAGCAGGTTTGCTTTTATTAATTATGAAGGAAACAAAAACAAACGTGCCATTGTTATCCCGCCTCTTATTGCCGAAGAACTTCTTGGTAAACTTACGGAACGGGATTTCACAGTGGAAACAGATAGAAGAAGTTATCAACAAGTAAGTATAGAGAAGGGCCAATTACCATTTCAGTTTGCATTGACAAAAAATGAAAGCAATGATCTGCTGCTGAAAATGGATGAAGTAACAGATGCAACTTATTTTAGTCCATACGAAATGTTATTTTATCAGGGTGTGTTTTATTTTCCTGCCAAGGAGCAACTTCCCATTCTCGAAGGAATAAATCAGTTCGGTCTGAATGATCTACAGCTTCCGATTACACAATCCCAGGCAGATACATTTTTATCGGAAATTCTGCCATCTCTAAAAAAAGTTGGGGACGTAGAAATAGCAGACAAGGTTGCCGAAGAGATTATTCAGGTACCATTGCGGGCAAAGCTGTATCTGGAAGTAAAGGCAGACTTGATTGTCGGGAAGCTGGAATATCAATATGGAAGTCAAAACATCGATCCATTCAGTGGAAGAGAACAAAATGATGTCATCATTATCCGTGATGTGGAAAAAGAACAGCAGATTATGCGTCTGATTGAATATGCGAACTTCCATTATAATGGTAAGGAACTGTACATTGAAGAGGAAGAGGAGGATTTATATGACTTCCTATACAGTGTTCTGCCACTTCTCGATGAATATGTGGAGTTGTTCCTAACCTCGGACATCCGCAGCCTGATTGTGGAAAGTGAACCGATGCCAAGTACGAGCGTGAGCCTGGAGTCATCGACAAATTTATTGGAAATTGGTTTTGATATCGATGGCGTGGATGATTCAGAAATTAATCAAATTATTAATGCAGTCATTGAAAAGAAACGTTATTACCGTATGCAGAGCGGTGCATTGCTTTCATTGGAAGGTGATGAATTTTCTTCCATGAAACAGTTCTTTAATGATTTTGATATTAAAAAAGATGATGTAGAGGACGGCAATGTGCATATGCCTGTCTATCGTGGTGCACAGGTTGATGAACTGATTGAGACAAATAAGAACTATGATCCGGCTTTTCGCAAACTATTGCATCAATTGAAATCCCCGGAGGAGCAGGTTTATGAGCTTCCAGAAAACTTGCAGGCATCACTGCGAAATTATCAGCATACTGGCTATCAATGGTTCAAGTCACTGAGCAACTATCATCTGGGTGGAATTTTAGCTGATGATATGGGTCTTGGGAAAACATTGCAATCCATCGCCTATATTGCATCAGAAAAGAGCGATCAACCCCATTTGATTGTAGCACCTTCATCTGTTGTATATAATTGGAAAAATGAATTTGAAAAATTTGTTCCTGACTTGAATATCGCTATTCTAACAGGGACACCAGCCGAACGCAGATGGAAGTTTACGGAACTTACCGATATGGATGTCTGGATTACATCTTATGCGACATTGCGCCAGGATATCGAATACTATCGAGAACTGACATTTAGAACATTGATTCTTGATGAGGCACAATTTATTAAAAACTATGCAACCAAAACATCTCGCGCCATTCGTGAGATAAAGGCAGGCAGAAGGTTTGCACTCAGTGGTACACCAATTGAAAACTCTATTGATGAGCTCTGGGCAATTTTCCAGGTGGTCCTCCCTGGTCTCATGCCGAATCAGCGTAATTTCAAGCAATTATCGAATGAAAAAATTAGTGCAATGACAAAACCGTTTATCCTGCGTCGTCTGAAAAAAGATGTATTAAAGGAACTCCCGGATAAAATTGAAACTGTAAGTGTTTCTGAATTAACGAAGGAACAGAAGGACCTATATGTAGGCTATCACCGTCAGCTGCAGCAAGAGGCTGCACAATCCATGAAAGAAACGGGCTTCAACCAAAACCGGATGAAGATTCTCGCTGGATTAACCAGACTTCGCCAGCTTTGCTGCCATCCATCCTTGTTCATCGAAAACTATGAAGGACAATCCGGTAAGCTGGAGCAGCTGATGGATACAGTACGAAACGCGATTAAAAATGGAAAACGCATGCTAATTTTTTCACAGTTTACAAGCATGCATGAAATTATCATCGAAAAACTGAAACAGGAAGGCGTCGATTATTTTTACCTGCATGGGCAAACACCTTCCCAAGAGCGTGTTGAAACAAGTGAACGATTCAACAATGGAGAGAAAGATGTCTTTTTGATTTCCTTGAAAGCAGGGGGGACCGGGCTGAATCTGACCGGTGCGGATACCGTAATATTATATGACTTATGGTGGAACCCCGCAGTAGAGGATCAGGCAACCGGGCGTGCACACCGATTTGGTCAGAAAAATGTCGTCCAGGTTATCCGGATGGTAACAGAAGGAACGATTGAAGAGAAAATATATGAACTTCAGCAGAAGAAACGTGAATTGATTGATCAGGTCATCCAGCCAGGTGAGACAATGTTGTCTTCTCTAAGCGAAGAGGATGTCCGTGAACTGCTGAATATATAAGGAGGCTGAAAAGGGTTTGACCCTCTTCAGCTTCTTTTTTGCAGTTAAGAAACTAGCATGCCATCCAACTATAATGAAAACAGCTAATTTAATCAGAAGGCTGTCTCCTATACGCTTGGGATATCGGTTACTCGTCCCCACTGAAAAGATTTGTTGCTTTTGTCACAAAAGATATAAAAGAAGAAGTAACCTAACAGTGACTTCCTCTCATCCTTTACAAAATGAGTGCTAGTCCAACGCTGCTTAAAAAAATACTCGCTTTCCACGGGGAACGCTTCAGCCTCCTTACTCGCAAAGACCGCTCGCTGCGGGGTCTTCAGACTGTTCCTTTTCCCGTAGGACCTGAATTAACTTCATGAATCAACACCGCACGAAGAAAATTGGTTTGTATTTTCAAGGAGTCTCGCATTTTTTTAGCAGCTTAGAATAGCTTTCTGTTTAAGGGAGAAAAAACTTCATGAAACATAAATCCCATGAACCGTTTCTTTCGATAATTAGAACACTACTTCCAGCGAAGTATTCTGTCGAAGCGATTGTTATAGCACTGGGTTCAAAAGGTATGGAAGAAAGCAAAACCATGATAAAGTTACGTCGTCTTTTACATCAACTTCTACATTAAAGAGCTACAAAGTTTACCAGTATTCATTTTACTACATTGTAAGCCACGTCCAGCTCGGGGCGACTATCCCGCCTGAGGTCAAACGCATGTTGAGTTCAAGCTTTCAGCCCACACGACGTTGCTCAAGTAATAGTGGGGCACTTAGGCGAACTTTCTTATGTTTCAGGGTGTGCAAGGTGTGACTTGAGTTTTTGTTCTTTTGCATAAATATTAGCATTATTACAATTTGTTTACATATTCTTAAAAACGGGAAAGGGAAAATATAAAAAGATTATTCTATCTTTTAGAAATGACGTCTTACTCAAGGAGGTGCTAGGTATGAAAGTTGTTGCAAATGGATTCAGCAAATTCATCATAGCCAACCTGGTAGTAATTTTTGTCATTATGTTATTGCCGGTTTTTCTAATAACGGATAGTGTGTCATTTCTCGATAGTATATTGAAATACTTGTTTAATCATTAACAATAAAACAGTTCCTCGTATTTAATAGACAATCTGGGTTGCGTCCACTGCCTCTGTACCATTCTCTTTACTGATTCAATGTAAACAGTTTCCGTGGGCGCCCTTTAACATAAGGTTTTTCTTCACCTACTACTTTAATTACTTCACCACTCAGCAACTTGTTTATGGTACGTTCAGCACTGCGTTTGGTTACACTGTAAAAGGTAGCAACATCGTTGGATGAAAAGGGCTCATTGTTTCGAAACTGAATGAAATCAATGAAATTATACGATAACTCATTATTTAAACGTGCTTTGTGAATCAGTGACTGATACAGTTTAGATGTATCAAATTGCTTCCTGACACCAAGCGGACCGATGGTATCCTTTCGATCATTAACAATATAACAGCTGCTGTCATCTGTCTGCTCACATTTTTCCAGTGCTAATTTTGCATGATCTTCCGCCTGCTTGGCTGTTAATCCAAGGCCAAATCCGATATCAACAGGAAGTTGCAGTGACTGCTCTATTTCACGTATCATTGGAAAATCTCTATAATGATCTGTGATGTGATCAAGGATTCCTCGTGTACCAAATAATACGAATTGATCCACATTACTTGGTAAAACGGAAGCGTATGTCTTCTTCCCGAACCTATTTAAAATTTCATGCAGTTTATTCAACAGGGTGGTTGCAGCAGATTCGCCCTGTACCTCTTTAATGGAAGCAAAGTTTTTAATCTGTACATATCCGGCGACGATTTGTGCACTTTTGCTCTGATTTAATGTAACAATCGATTTCGCCTGTTCGATAGCACGTTCCATATTCAATTTGGGAATAATCATACGAATTGTTGGGATATCAAGATTCCGTAATTGCTGTTCTACCTCATCAACAGATGTGAGAACATAATCGATTTTATCACTGTCCCATAGCTTTTGATGATGCTTAACAATTTTTTTGATATCTACTTCGATGTCTTTACCGTAGCTGTATGTATAAATCTCATGGTCATTAATATCCAGTTCGTGGAGTACGCCTTCTACATGGGAGTCGTGTAATACATCAATGGAAATCCGGTTTAATTGCAAATTATGATAATTTTTAATCCGGTAGAAGGATGTGAGTATCATGTATTCATCGAATGCAACCTGTACTGCAGGCAGTCTTTTTTTTATGATTTTTTCCGAGGCATATAAATAGGGAAGAGCTTCTGTAAACAGGTATATGTCACACATGAAAGCCTTTTCAATTAATTCTACAACTTCGTTAGCCTTCGTGTATGTAAATGGAATAACTTCAATTTCATCCTGTCCACTAATGGAAGTGTGAATTTGATCCATTACTTCTTTTCTGCCAAAAACAGCAATTTTTGCTTTCATCTATATAAACTCCTTTATAAACGACATTTTTTGCAGTGAAGATGATATTAAACTTTTTAACTGCATCAGTTCGGGCTAAAGATTTTGCCAAACGTCTGGCAAAAGCAAAGTTTTCTAACTATTTATTTCATGGTATAGAATTTTCCCAAAATTGTCAAGATAACTTAAGGGATGGAAGAGTGTATGCATTTAAAGAGCACCCCCTGGCAAATCCAGAGCGTGCTCTTTTTTATTTAGCGTGTCGGTTGATGTTCACCTGATTTGATCTCTTCCATATAATGACAGGCTGCCTGATGACCGTCTTTCATATAATCGGCAGTTCTGAGTTCCGGTGTTTCCGTTCTGCATAAGTCCGTTGCAAATGGGCAGCGGGTATGGAAACGGCAACCTTTAGGCGGGTTGATTGGTGAAGGGACATCGCCTTTCAGGATAATCCGTTCTTTTTTCTTATCCGTGTCTGTACTTGGGATAGCCGACAGCAATGCCTTTGTATAAGGATGCTGTGGATTTTTGAATAATGACTTCTTATCCGCGATTTCCACAATCTTTCCCAGATACATAACGATTACTCTGTCAGATATATGGCGCACAACGCCAAGGTCATGCGAAATAAACAAATAGGTTAAGTTATACTCACGCTGTAATTTTTTCAACAGGTTAATTACCTGTGCTTGAATGGAAACGTCCAGTGCTGATACAGCTTCATCGGCAATAATAAGTTTAGGATCGACGGCAAGTGCTCTTGCAATCCCAATTCGCTGTCGTTGACCACCACTGAATTCGTGAGGTAAACGGTCTGCCTGATGAGGACCGAGTCCAACCGTTTCCATAAGCTCTATGATTCTATCATTTCGTTCATTCTTTGGTAATACGTCCTGTATTTCCATCGCTTCATTGAGAATTTGTCGAACCGTCTGGCGGGGATTGATAGATGCATAAGGGTCCTGGAAAATCACTTGCAGGTTTTTCCGTGTCTTATTCATTTTCCGCTTTTTGAAAGATAGTAAGTCTTCTCCATTAAATTCCACTTGTCCGCCAGTTGGCTCGTCAAGCCTTAAAATCGCTCTGCCGGTAGTTGATTTACCACAACCGGATTCTCCGACGATACTTAGTGTTTCACCTTCATAAATATTGAACGTGACACCATCCACTGCCCTTACATGATTTACTGTTCGTCCTAACAGTCCACCTTTAATAGGGAAGTGCTGTTTCAAATCAGTAACTTTTAGAAGTTCTTTCTGCATTTACGTCCACCTCCGGGTCGCCATCCCATTCGTCTGAATAGATCCAACAGCGAATTTGATTATCATGTTCATCTGTCTCTAAAGCTGGCAGTTTATTTCTGCACAACTCTGTTGCGAATGGACAGCGTGGTGCAAACCTGCATCCTTGTGGCATTTCAGCAGGACTTGGCACTGTTCCTCTAATAATTGGAAGATCTCCTTCGATATCGCGATCAAATGGAGGGATTGAATTTAATAAACCTACTGTATATGGGTGTTTAGGGCTGTTAAATAGTGTGTTCACATCTGCGTATTCGACAATTTGGCCACCATACATAACAGCAACATAATCGCAGACTTCAGCCACTACCCCCATATCATGCGTGATTAATAGAATTCCCATGCCTAACTCTTCCTGCAGGTCATTCATTAAATCCAGAATTTGAGCTTGAATCGTTACATCCAGTGCTGTCGTAGGCTCATCAGCTACAAGAAGATCTGGATTACATGCTAATGCCATCGCAATCATAACACGTTGTCTCATACCTCCTGAAAGCTCAAAAGGATATTGATCAATTCTTTTTTCGGGGGAAGGAATCCCCACAAGCTTCAACATTTCGAGTGAACGCTTTTTTGCGTCCTTTTTCCCTAATCCCTGATGAATTTTATAGGCTTCACTGATTTGTTTACCTACTGTATAGGTTGGGTTCAATGATGTCATAGGCTCTTGGAAAATCATTGATATTTCATTCCCACGGATTTTCCTCATTTCTGACTCTTTTTTGCCCACAAGGTTTTCATCTTTGAAACGTATTTCGCCACCTACTATTTTTCCCGGGTCCTCAATTAATTGGAGAATAGAAAGAGCGGTTATACTTTTACCAGAACCGGATTCACCTACAACGCCAAGTGTTTTTCCTTTTGGAAGCGTATAGGTGACCCCGTCAACAGCTTTAACTTCCATATCCTCTGTAAAAAAAGAGGTTTGCAGGTTTTTAATTTCTAATATATTTTCAAATGAATTATCATTGACTGTGGTCATAAAGTACTCACCATCCTTACTTTCAATTTTACCATGTACTTTCATCTTTCACTGTTTAGATATCCCGGCTAATGCCCAATATCAATATTTTCTCTTAATCGATTTTAATCCGTTTATTCAACAGCTGATAAATGATATCAACGATCAAATTCACTAGTACAAACAAGAGAGCAACAACTAAGATGGTTCCTTGTACAATCGGGAAATCCCGTGCTTCAATGGAATCAATAATGAGTCGTCCCAATCCATTAATAGCAAAAACCGTTTCTGTCAGTACCGCACCGCCAAGCAGTGAACCAAATTGAAGACCAGTAACGGTTACAACTGGAATTAATGCATTTTTTAATGCGTGTTGATAAACTACGATTCGTTCTTTAACTCCCTTTGCTCTCGCTGTACGTATATAATCTTCACCCAGAACATCAAGCATGCTGGAACGCGTCATTCGGGCAATGATAGCGGCTCCCGCTGTCCCTAATGATATTACCGGCAGGAGAAGCTGGTCTAAATTACCCCAACCAGAAGGTGCGAACCATCCCGTATTATCTATAAATGGTATCCATCCCGGTAAATCGATTCCGATAGAAAACCACTGAATTAACATAAGACCAAGCCAGAAGTTAGGCATGGACAAACCAAATAGAGCAATCACCATAATACCACTGTCAATCAAAGAATTTCTCTTAGTCGCAGCAATAACGCCAGCGATTAATCCCATAAATATACTTAAAATTGTACTGTAAATCGTTAGTTCGATGGTTACCCAAAATCGGCTGCCAATTTCATCCGTAACGGCACGGCCGCTTCTCAAGGAATCACCTAAATCCCCTTGTACTGCATCCCATATATAAGTTACATATTGAACCGGCAGAGGTTCATTGAGTCCCAGACGTTCTCTCATATTTTCAACTGTTTCTTCTGGCGCACTTTCCCCGGCCATGATTTGGGCCGGATCCCCTGGTATGAGGTGCATCATGCTGAATACTAGAATGGAAACACCGATGAGAACTGGAATCGTCTGAATGATTCTTCTGACAATAAATTTAAACATTGTTCCCGCTCTCCTTTCTAATCTTTCATTTTCGGATCAAGCGCATCCCTTAATCCGTCTCCAAGAATATTAAACGCCAGCACAACAATAACAATTGCAATGCCAGGGATGGTAGCTACGTGTGGAGCGTTGAACAGATAATTTCGGCCATCACTCAACATTGCTCCCCATTCTGGTGTCGGCGGTTGTGCACCAAGACCCAGAAATGACAGACCACTTGCAGATATAATCGCTGTTGCGATGCTTAGGGTCGACTGTACAATAATTGGTGAAGAGACATTGGGTAATATGTGTTTAAAAAGAATACGACTGTCACTGGAGCCCAACGCCCTCATTGCATCAATATACTCCAGCTTTTTAGTGGAAAGTGTCGAACCGCGGACAAGTCTGGCAAAGACAGGTACAGAAGAAATGGCTACTGCAATAATGACATTGATTAAACTTCCACCTAGGATACTGACAATTGCCAAAGCCAAAAGAATACCTGGAAATGCGAGCAGTACATCCATTGATCTCATAATAACACTGTCTGTGCGACCACCGTAGTAACCGGAGACTAATCCTAAAACCAGGCCGAAAGTAGCACCCAGGATGACAGAGAAGAAACCGACATATAAGGTAATCCCCATACCATGAATAATCCGGCTGAAAATATCACGCCCAAAGTGATCGGTTCCAAACCAATGTTCAGCGGATGGTGGTGCAAGTTTATTAACTAAATCCTGTGTATCTGGTTCATATGGCGTAAAGAATGGACCGATTATTGAAACAATTATAAAAAAAGAATTAAAAATAATCCTGCCATTGCCCCTTTACTTTTTCTTACTTTTTTAAAGACTATTTTCCAGTTTTGTAATTTGGGGTTGGGTGGCTTGATAGAGGTTTCTGGATTATCTATCGTCTGCATTTGTTCACTCATAACGCTTTTTCTCCCTTTCTCGACAAAAATTGACATAATTTTGCATGAGTATTCTGCTAAATTATATCATGAATCTTACATTTTACAATATAGGAAATTTAGGAAAACTCTTATTTATAGCATAGATTCAAAGCTTGATAAACGATATTATTACTCTCCTCTATAAATAAGATATCCTATTTTAAATTGGGAAAAAATTAAAAAATCATCTTGTGTTCTATTAAAATATCATTTATATTTGTAATAGTACTGTAAAAAACTTTACAAAAAAGTTATAGGGGGTTTACATTAATGAAAATGTCTAAAAATTCACTGTTGTTACTAATATTAACATTACTGTTAAGTATTGTTCTTGTAGCATGTGCCAGTGAACCCGATGAAAGTGGGGACACAGGATCTGAAGATACGGACAGTGGTGAAGAAGCTGCTGAAGGCGAAGGTTCCGGCGGAAATTTAATTGTTGCTAATCTATCTGATGCTGTAACATTAGACCCTGCTGGACAAAATGATGTTCCTTCAGCTAATGTGCAATATAATATTTTTGAAAGACTTATCGTTCAGGATGAGAACATGGAGCTTCAGCCGGGACTTGCAACCGACTGGGAAGCAGTGGAAGATGATGTGTGGGAGTTTACACTCCGTGAAGGAGTAACTTTCCATGACGGATCTGAATTCAATGCGGAGGTTGTTAAAGCGAATATTGACCGTATTATCGATCCAGAGGTAGGTTCTGCTAAAGCGTTTTTATATGAGATGATTACAGAAGTTGAAGTAGTGGATGATTATACGGTTCGTTTCCATACAGAATATCCGTTTTCACCATTGCCGGCCCATCTTTCCCATACGGGTGGCGGAATGGTTTCATTAGAGCAAATTGAAGCTGATTATGCTGCGATGGAAGAAGGAGAACAACCAGGCAGTGTCATCAATGAAAATCCAATTGGTACAGGTTATTTCCAATTTGACAGCTGGTCACCAGGTCAGGAAATTGTACTGACAAAAAATGAAGATTATTGGGGGGAGCCTGCATTACTTGATTCTGTTACCTTCAAAGTTGTACCGGAAGACGGGACACGTATAGCAGAATTGGAAACAGGAACTTCCCATATTTCCGACCCACTAAGCCCAAATGATGTGGAACGTGTGGAAGGAACAGACGGCATGCATGTGAACCGTCAAGGAAGTGTCAGCACAAGCTACATTGGTTTTAATATGGATAAAGAGCCTTTTGATAATAAAGAGGTACGCCAGGCCATTTCGATGGCAATTGATAAGGAACAAATTGTAGAAGGAATTTATAACGGTGTCGGTGAGCCTGCAATTGGGCCATTAGCTCCTAACGTATTTGGGTATGATGACAGCGTCGATCCGCTTCCATATGACCCGGAACAGGCGCAGGAATTACTGGCTGAAGCCGGTTATGAAGATGGATTCTCCACAACGATCTGGACAAATGACAGCCGTGAACGAATTGATGCTGCTACAAACATTCAGGCACAACTTGGAGAAATTGGTATTGATGTGGAAGTAGAAGTTCTTGAGTGGGGTGCTTACCTGGAGCAAACTGCTAACGGCGAGCATGACATGTTTGTGCTTGGCTGGTCAACAGCTACAGGGGACGCTGATTACGGCTTGTATTCACTGTTCCATTCCGATCAGCAAGGTGACCCGGGTAACCGTACATTTACAGAAAATGAAGAACTTGATGCATTATTAGAAGAAGGACGTCAAGAGTCCGAGCCGGAAGCACGTGAAGAGATATATAGTGAAGCTCAGGAAATGCTTGTAGATATCGCACCATGGATTTATCTGCATCACCAGGAGTTTCTACTCGGTGTAAGAGATGAGGTCCAAGGTTTGAGCCAATTACCTACTCAAGTTTTAGACCTTCATGAAGTTTACATTGAAGAATAATACAGTAGAAAAAAGCAGTCCTTTATGAGGGCTGCTTTTATATGATCAAGGTATGTAGTGTGAAGCACAGATAAGCATAATAACTCGGGTAGAGACAGTCAAAAGACCAGCAGTTCTATGAAGCAAAACTGCTGGTCTCTTATATTTATTTATTGCAGATTGTATTTTGCTTTCACCTGTTCACGCAATTCCCGCTTTAAGAATTTCCCGACAGACGTTTTTGGAATTTCTTCAAAAAAGAGGACATCATCCGGTAGCCACCACTTTGGAAATTGAGGTTTTAGAAATTGCAATAATTCGTTTTTTCGTCCGTCTTCCTGATATCCTTCATTTAACACCACACATGCAATCGGGCGTTCCTGCCACTCGGAATCCGGAATAGCTACCACGCTGGCTTCAAAAACGGATTCGTGTGCCATGATGGCATTTTCAATGTCTACCGAGGAAATCCATTCCCCACCGCTTTTGATCAAATCCTTTGTACGGTCAATGATTTTAATGGTTCCTTCCTCATCGACTGTTACTACATCGCCGGTATGGAACCAGTCATCAATAAAACTGTTTTCTGACCGTTCATCTTTATAGTATTCATTGGCAATCCATGGCCCTCGTAACAACAGTTCACCCATTTCCTCGTCATCCCAATCCACTTCCCCATTATTTCCAAGGACTTTCATTTGAAGCCCCGGTACTAAAATTCCCTGTCGTGCCCGTTCGGCAAGCTTCTTGTCTTTTGTGTAATCCTGCTGATAGCTTTTTAGACGGGAAAAAGATACGAGTGGTGTAGTCTCGGTAGCACCATATGCGTGATAAAACGGGATATTATATTTTTCTTCAAATGTTTCAATCATACCAAGGGGTGCCGCTGAACCTCCACATAACACCGCCCTGAGACTGCTTGTATCATAGTTTCCTTGCTCCAGTTCACGCAATAACCCAAGCCAAATGGTCGGTACACCTGCAGTAATTGTCACGTTAAATCTATCGATGAATGATGCTAGTCGTTCAGGTGTGAAACGAGGCCCGGGCATGACTTGTGTGGCTCCAAACCATGTGCAGGCAAAAGGTGTCCCCCAGGCATTCACATGGAATTGGGGTACAACAGGCATGGATATGTCAGATTCGGAGATGGCTGCTGTATCAGCCAGACCTAAGGCCATACTGTGCAGGACAATACCACGGTGGGAATAGACAACTCCTTTTGGCTTTCCTGTTGTTGCTGATGTATAACACATTCCCGCAGGTTCATTTTCATCAATAGTTGTGCTAAACGGATAGTCCGGATCGCCGGTGTGAAGCAGTTCTTCATAGGAGTAGAGTGGTTTGAGTGATGATTGTGGCAGCTCATTTTTATCTGTCATGACAACAAAAGCCTCAACTGTTTTTAGTTGACTGTGAATTTTTTCAATAAGAGGTAGGATATCTTCATCAATGAATAAGATTTTATCTTCTGCGTGGTTAATGATATAAATAATGTGCTCTGGTGACAGGCGAATATTAATGGTGTGGAGAACCGAGCCGATACCTGGAGCGCCAAAGTAAATCTCCAGATGTCTGTGATGGTTCCATGCCAGTGTGCCGACACGGTCTCCTTTTTGTATGCCGAGGCTGTTTAATACACTCATTAATCTCCTGGTTCTCTCGCCGATATCTTTATAAGTGAGGTGGTGCAGCTTGTCGTGGGTCTGTGAGATGACTTGTTTTTTGGCAAAAAACTTTTCTGCATGTTCAAGCATTGATCCGATTGTTAAAGGAACCTGCATCATAATCAGAACATCTCCTTCTAATAATTATTCTATTCAAGTTATATAATATCATATATTTCAGAATATTACATACTAAAGTCTCATCAGTTTTTGAACAATTATTCCGCTAATAAATATCAGTACTCCAATGGATGGAAATATTAATTCATATGAAAACGATTTAAAGATTATATTGACAATTTTGTGAAGGCAAGTGTAAAATACAGATACTATGATAACAAGGGGGAGTTTGCATGAAAAAGAGAAAACTATTTATGTCTATTGTACTATTATTTGTCTTAACTTTAATTCTTGCAGCCTGTGGAGGAAGTGACAGTAGCAGTGAAGGAGAAAGTGAAAGCGGTTCAAATGGTGGCGGCGAAGAAGCACCGGATTTCCTGAGCTTGTTAACTGGTGGCACAAGTGGTACATACTACCCTTTAGGCGGTGAAATGGCTCAGAATATTTCAGATGCAACTGGTATTCAAACAGATGCAGTCTCATCCAATGCTTCAGCAGATAATATCGTAGCATTACAGGAAGGTGAAGCCGAACTTGCATTTGTTCAAACAGACGTAATGGCAAATGCAGTTGAAGGAATAAACTCATTTGATGGTAACCCGGTTGATAATGTTTTAGCACTTGGATCTTTATACCCTGAAACCATCCAAATTGTTACATCAGCAGATGCAGATATATCGTCTGTTGAAGATCTGGAAGGAAAAACAGTCTCTGTAGGAGCACCTGGTTCAGGTACGTATGTGAATGCGGAGCAAATTTTGGAAGTTCATGGTTTGACGATGGACGACATTGATGCACAGAATCTTGATTTTGGTGAATCCACCGGTGGAATCCAGGATGGAAACATTGATGCTGCGTTCATTACAGCTGGTACACCAACAGGGGCGGTAGAAGGATTAGGTGCTACCGTGGATGTTTCCATTGTTCCGGTTGAACAGGAAAAAATTGAAGAACTTATTAATCAATACCCTTATTATGCAGAAGATACTATTGAAGCAGGAACATACGGACTTGAAGAAGATGTAACGACTGTTGCAGTGCTTGCGATGGTTGCTGTAACAGAGGATGTTCCTGAAGATACAGTGTATGATATTACAAAGGCTATTTATGATAATGCAGGTGATATGGCACATGCGAAAGCTGAATTCATCACACTTGACTCTGCATTGGATGGAATTGGAACTGAATTGCATCCGGGTGCACAAAAATATTTCGATGAAGAAGGCGTAAGTGCAGAATAGATAATAATTAGATTATGTATTTTACTAAGTACTATAGTGGCCGGTTGTCAGCGCTTTTTTTCAGGTGATGATTGCCGGCTATATTCTTGTTTTTTTAGCAGGTTTCTCTTATGTAGGTGGATTTTATATGAAACATAAACGATTCGTAATATTAGTTTGTATAATACTTCTCTCTATTGCTGTCATCCTATTTGTCCCATTACGATCGGCTTTAGTGTTTTATGAAGAAAATACGGATAACATAGAAGCATTCCTTCCTGTAGAAACAGGAGATACATTTCACATCATCTTCACCCATTCTATTCACAAAACAGACGTTGTGGAAAAATATGAAGTGATGAAAAATGGTGATATCAGGCAATATGAGATTGTTTACGAAGAATTCGGAATAGGTATGCCTTCCAATGCACTTGAAGGAGAGACTTTTGTCTATGAAAATGGAAAATATCATATAAAAGATTTGGATAATTATTTTCCCTCTATGAATATACGAAATGGAGAGACGGTTTCTGAAAATCGTCTGGCATGGGGACCCACCGACAAATCTTCCTCAAATGATAAGGCCTCTGAAACAGAGCATTTGGTTTGGTTTAATGAATATTTTGAACCAGGTGCTTGGTTTACTGTAAAAATAGAAACGTTAACGTTATGGGAATATATGAAAGGAGTGAAAGTACATGAGTGAAAAAAATAAAAATCAAAATAACGCAGCAGATGAACAACAAGAAGAATTGCTGCAAAAATATGATACTGAGTCAAACACACGAAATGTAACCGGCATTGTTGCAAAGATAGTCTTTTTTGGGTTGCTTGCATTTTCCCTTTTTCAGATTTATACAGGGGCATTTGGCCAATATACGGCTTATATCCAGCGGACAGTCCACTTGGGCTTTGCGCTGTCACTTATATTTTTCTTATTTCCTGCAAGAAGAAAAACGAAAAAAGATTCGGTGCCATGGTATGATTACATATTAGTATTATTATCGATAATTGTTTGTGGTTATTGGCCGGTATTCTATGAAACGCTGGTGCAGCAAATCGGCGGGATTACCGAAATACAAATGCTTATCGGCGGGATAGGGATATTGCTGGTCCTGGAGGCCTCAAGACGTGCTGTAGGACTGCCAATTACGATCATTGCTATTGTTTTTCTTGTCTATGCTTTATTTGGCCCGAACCTGCCAGGTATGCTGGCACACCGGGGGCTTAGCCTGGAACAATTGATTGATTCGATGTTCTTTACAACAGAAGGTATATTAGGTACACCATTACAGGTTTCCTCAACGTATATTTTTCTGTTTCTTTTATTTGGAGCTTTCCTTGTTCAGACGGGTGTTGGTACCTATTTCAATGACCTGGCAATTTCTTTGGCAGGACGACGAACCGGGGGACCTGCCAAAGTTGCAATATTTTCCAGTGCGTTAAATGGTACCATTTCCGGAAGTTCTGTAGCGAACACTGTTACTACAGGTTCCTACACAATTCCAATGATGAAGCGGCTTGGTTACAGACCGAATTTTGCCGGGGCTGTAGAAGCAGCATCATCTACAGGTGGCCAGATTATGCCACCGATTATGGGGGCTGCAGCCTTTCTGATGATTGAATTTGCAGGTGTCGGCTATTGGGAGATTGCCAAGGCGGCAACGATTCCGGCAATTTTATATTTTACCGGAATCTGGATCATGACACATCTTGAAGCGAAGCGAATGGGGCTTCACGGCTTACCGAAAGAGGAAATTCCTGCGAAGAAAACAGTATTGAAAAAGTTGCATTTATTACTGCCTATTTTGGCAATCGTATACCTCTTATTTGCTGGATTCAGTATTGAAAGAACAGCACTTTACGGGATTGGAATTACGATTCTTGTCAGTCTGTTTAGAAAGGACACCAGAATTACACCAAGCAGATTTATTGTAGCATTGACTTCAGGTGCCCGTACTGCATTAGGGGTTGCTGCAGCGACGGCCTGTGCCGGTATTATTGTGGGTGTTGTAACGAAAACCGGTTTAGGTCTTAAAATGGGGAATAGCCTTGTTAGTATAGCTGGAGCACTTGCTAACTCTATCGAGATGCAGTTATTGCTGACATTATTCTTTACAATGGTTGCTTCCATTATATTGGGGATGGGTTCACCAACAACAGCAAACTACATTATTACATCAACAATTGCTTTACCTGCAATCCTGGCATTAAATGACCAGCTTGAGGTAGCAATACCGGTGCTTGCTGGACATATGTTTGTGTTTTATTTTGGTATCGTCGCAGATATTACGCCACCAGTTGCGCTGGCAGCATTTGCCGCCACGGGTATATCTGGCGGTGAACCAATAAGAACAGGTGGGAACGCATCGAAACTTGCGATTGCCGCATTTATTATTCCATATATGTTTGTGCTCAATCCACAGTTGTTGATGATTGATGCAACGGCTATGGAAATATTATGGTCGCTGTTCACCGCTATGGTCGGAATGATGGCAATCGGAGCAGGTATGATCGGTTTCTGGTACCGGAAATTGCACTGGGCTGAACGAATAGTTACCGTGTTGACTGGGTTGATCTTAATATATCCAGAAGGAAATACGGATTTATTCGGATTAGGTGCCTTTATCGTTCTTCTTGTTATTCAGTTGTTTACAAGACAGGATAAAAAAGAGAACATGCAGAAGTCTGAAACCGGGGCTTAAATCTTCATATAAATAGGTAGTCTAGTAATAAAGAATAGGGTGATCAGAGTCAATTCTGATTACCTTATTCTTTATTTGCAGTTAAGAAATCAACATGGCGGCTGAGAGCATGCCACCACCATCTTTAATCAAACTAGCTAATTTAACCAGAAGACAATTTTCTTAAAGTCTTGAAACTCCGATTATCTTCCCCATCTAAAATGGTATGATATAACATAGATATTAATAGAAGAGGGCTGGTTTTATGAATGGCAAAACAGCATGATTTTACAGAAGGAAATATCCTAAAACAATTAATGATATTTTCAGGACCAATTATACTCACAAATCTATTACAGACATCCTACCAATTTGCTGATAGTTTATGGGTCGGTAATCTGCTTGGCGCCAATGCTCTTGGTGCAGTGGCTGTATCTGGTACCATCATTTTCACCGTATTATCATTTGTCATCGGATTGAATAATGCAGCACTGACCATTTTATCCCAACAAAAAGGAAGAGATAATGAAGAAGGATTGAGACGGTATTTAAATGCATTTGTAGTGATTTTGACAATAATGGCCGTATCACTTGGCACAACAGGTTTTCTGTTAGCGGAACAGCTGCTAGCCTTACTTGGTACACCTGAGGATATGATACAGGAAGCAAAAGCATATTTGCGGATTAATTTTCTGGGGATATTATTCCTGTTTGGCTATAACTTTATCAGTACGGTACTTCGCGCATTGGGGGATAGTAAGACACCACTGCGTTTTGTTCTGATTGCAGTTATTTTAAATATTATAATCAATCCGATCTTTATTTCGGGATTTGGACTTGGGGTAGAGGGGGCAGCCTATGCAACAATCGTGGCACAGGGAAGTGCTTTCCTGTATGGATTAATTTATGTGTTACATGGTAAACATGCTCCCTTCACGATACCGCGCTTGCCATCAAGAAAGGAAATTGGGTTGATCTTAAACCTTGGCATTCCTTCAGGCTTACAAATGGCTGTCATATCTGCGGGCTCTGCAGCAATTATGAGTGTTGTGACTACTTTTGGTGGAGGCGTAATTGCGGGGTTCAGTGCTGCTCAGCGTCTGGATAGTCTTGTACTGCTTCCGGCACAGGCTTTAGGTACTGCTGTAAACAGTATGGCAGGACAGAATATCGGTATCCGGCAGTGGCAAAGGGTAGAAAGTATTGCAAAGTATGGGGTGCTGTATAATTTTGGAATTATGCTCATCGTAGGTCTTTGTGTCGTACTTTTTGCTGAATATGGAATCAGACTCTTTATACAGGAGGAAGAGGCGGTACAGTTTGGAACACGCTACCTGCAGATTACAGCTCTATGTTATCCGTTTTTAGGGATAAACTTTATACTTAATGGAATTGTCCGTGCAGCTGGAGCGATGTATCAGGTACTGGCCTTAAATATTATTTCCTTTTGGGTCTTACGCTACCCGCTGACAGCCCTGTTTTCGATGGTTTTCGGCGATATTGGGATTGCCGTCGGTATGGGGTCGAGCTTTATTGTCAGCAGTTTGATTGCCTATTTATATTATCGGTTTGGAAAATGGCGGAAGAAAGAGTTGTTTTCGAAAAAATAGGGAATGTAATGTGAAGAGGAGACAGATTCATGAAGGCTTTTCTTAAACTGGTGGCAATCGGGATTATTGCTGGAGGGATTTTAGGTGTTTTCCTGAAGCTGATTGAAAAAGTAACAGATAAACCCGTTTATACACTGCTAATGAATGTAGATTATATTCAGGTTTTAAAAGATGCTCAGCTGAATGCACGAATGGAACTCCTTTTGCATCTGATCGTGTCTGTTCTGCTTGTCATTGTGCTATACTTCGTGTTTCAAAAATATGGGGTTCATTTGAAAGTTTCCTCATATATTGTCTCAAATGCTGGAATTGGAGTGTTATTATACGGCATCACTGCCTTCTCTGATCGGACACCGGATCTTTTGGACCTGCAGGCATTTCTATATTGGATATCCGGACACCTTATATACGGAGCGGTTGTTTGGGTAATGTTCTTTATACCAACAATCTTTACGAAAAGAGTCATAACAAAAAAGGAATAGATAGAGATGAAGATGGAAAGAAAAACAACCTATGCATTCAAACAGACAGCTATGATTACGATTTTATTGTGCGGTATATTCATCGTATTGTCTGTCATATCCTATGAAAAACCGGATCCTGTCAACAAGTCAGAATCAAACGTCAGTAAAGCTGTAATAGATTATCGTCCACTTGTAGAGCAATACGCAGAGGAGTATGGGGTCTCATCCCATGTTGATGTCATTCTGGGAATGATGATGCAGGAATCAGGGGGAAGGGGAAATGACCCAATGCAGGCTTCGGAAAGCTATTGTGGGGAGAGAAACTGTATTGAAGATCCGGAGCTTTCTATTAAACAAGGAGTCTATTATTTTTCCGAAACCTTGTCAGATGCGGAGGGTGACGTTGCTTTAGCGGTTCAGTCCTATAATTTTGGCAGAGGATTTATTGATTTTGTACAGGAAAATGCGAAAGCCTACTCAGAGGAGACAGCGATTGATTTCTCCCAGGAAATGTATCAAAGTGTCCCGAACCAGGAAGAATATCGTTGTTTACGTGAGGAAGCGGAGGAAATCGGGGCATGCTATGGGGACATCTACTATGTCAGGTCTGTAATGGAATATAGAGATGTCATAGCTTCAGAATAAAGGGAATAAATGGTATGATGATAGAAAATGATTGAAGGAGGAATTGAAATGGTAAAGGCAATTCATACGGAAAAAGCACCAGCAGCAATCGGTCCATATTCACAGGCAATTCAGGCAGGAGACTTTGTTTATGTTTCCGGTCAGATCCCGATAAATCCAGCGACAGGGGAGCTTGTAGAAGGGATAGAAAATCAAACAAAACAGGTGTTGGAAAATCTGAAAGCCATTTTGACAGAAGCGGGGACTGATTTTACTCAGGCAGTGAAGTTTACGATTTATTTAACTTCAATGGATGATTTTGCTACCGTTAATGAAATTTATGGGAAATATTTAAGTGAACCATACCCCGCAAGAGCAACCATTGAAATAAGTCGTTTACCGAAGGATGCACTTGTTGAAATGGATGTAATTGTACACACAAAATAAAAGCAGGAGGTTCTTTTGTGGAAAATTTTACGTACTCCAATCCGACGAAACTAATTTTTGGAAGAGGGCAATTGGATGCTCTTCCAGAAGAGGTTAAGAATTATGGCAAAAAAGTTCTCATCGTATATGGCGGTGGAAGTATAAAGAGAAATGGGATTTACGATAATGTTTTGTATAAACTGGGGGAAATAGATGCTGAAGTATTTGAACTTTCCGGTGTTGAACCAAATCCTCGTATCTCAACTGTTCGTAAGGGTGTAGAAATTTGCAAAAAAGAAGGGGTGGAATTCGTGCTGGCAATCGGTGGTGGTAGTACGATTGATTGCACGAAGGCAATTGCTACAGGGGCAAATACAGATATTGATATGTGGGATATTGTAACGAAAAAAGAACCCGCTCCTAAGGCGTTACCACTTGGAACGGTATTGACACACGCTGCAACTGGATCTGAAATGAACAAAGGTTCGGTTATTACCAATTGGGAAACAAATGAAAAGCATGGATGGGGCTCACCTTACACAAGTCCGAAATTTTCCATCCTTGACCCGGCACACACTTTTTCCGTGCCTCGTAATCAGACGGTTTATGGCATGGTAGATATCATGTCACATGTACTGGAGCACTATTTCCATCTGGCGACAAACACGCCAATACAGGATCGATTTTGTGAATCGGTTTTAAAAACGGTGATGGAAACTGCCCCTAAGCTGCTTGATGATCCACAAAACTATGAATATCGTGAGACAATTATGCTGTGTGGAACCCTTGCATTAAATGATATGCTCAGCATGGGGCTCCGTGGTGACTGGGCAACCCATAATCTGGAACACGCGGTGTCAGCTGTACATGATATCCCTCATGGCGGAGGTTTAGCGATATTATTTCCAAATTGGATGGAGCATGTATTAAATGAAGAAAATGCATCACGCTTCCAGCAGTTTGCAGTTAACGTATTTGATGTGGATCCATCCGGGAAAACGGAACTTGAGACTGGTTTGGAAGGAATTAAAAAGCTAAGGGGATTTTGGAACAGTATCGGCGCACCAGCTACACTTTCTGATTATGACATAGATGAAAGTTCTATCGAAGTGATGGCGGAAAAAACAGTGATTGCCCGCCCGGAATTTGGTAATTTTAAAAAGCTGACAAAACAAGATGCAGCAGAAGTATTCAGGGCTAGTCTTTAATGATAAAAAGTGAAACTTATTTAAGATTCGTTTTGAAAATTTCATTGCTCTTCAACGTCGCAGTTGAAAATGGGTGCTAGTCCACCGCTGCTTAAAAAAACACTCGCTTTCCACGGGGAACGCTTCAGCCTCCTCACTCGCAAATACCGCTCGCTGCGGGGTCTTCAGACTGTTCCTTTTCCCGTAAGAGTCTCGCATTTTTTAGCAGCTTAGAATAGCTTTCTGTTTAAGGGTGAAAACTTTCATGAAACATAGATTCCATGAACTTTTTCTTGTAATATCAGAACACCACCCCAAGCTTAGGCAGAATACGTAGAATTCTGCTCAAAACAGCACTTTACGTAAAATCCCGCAGCGGTGAATTAAGGAACATAGGCTAAGAACGCCCCGTCCTGGGTCTGCGGTTACTCGTCCCACCGTAAAGATTTGGGGCAACGCCTATGTGACCAACATCGTGTTGGCCTGAGGCTGAAGCCGTGCCCTAAGGTGCTCAGGCGATCCGCAGCGGAAATCAACCCAGTAGGTATGTCGCACTCTATCGTTTTTGTGACAAAACACTAACGTGGAAATTAGCAATGGTAATTTCTTTGGATAATTTCCCGGGAAATATTTTGTCGAAAAAAGCAGAACTAGCTGTTATTGATAAACAGCCAGTTCTGCTTTAATTGCCTCTCTTATTTTATCAAGGCATTCTTCCGGTGTTTTACCGAAAACGCGTTTATTGTTCACGAGTGCATATGGTCTTACCCGGCAGAGACCACAAAACGATAGGCACTCATTCATTAGCACAGCTACTTCGGGGAATTCTGCTTCAATAATTTCTTCTATATCAATTCCAGTGATTGCATTTCCGTCACAAACCTCGACTACGACAATTCCCATTGCTATCACTTTCTTTCTTAATAGGTTAGACGCCTTTTACAGGCTCTGTTATTTTTAACATGTCCATCCTAATAAATCAATTTTTCTGCTTATCATAAGTTTGCTCTTTTCCGCCAGTAAAATACATAAAAGATTCTGGCAGTGTCTCAAGCTGTTAAAAACCTCAGGAAGCCTAAAGATTACTGAGGTTTATCTATGCACAGACACGGAATTGGTGCGCTTGCCGGCATATTCATGTTTATACCAGGCTGTTAATAACAGAAACCCACTGAAAATGAGCAGTATACTCGTTACAATAAAGACGGCAGAGAATCCAAACATTCCGGCAATCATCCCTCCCATCGCGGGGCCAATAATATTACCTAAAAAGCGAAGACTCGTGTTATATCCAAGTGCTTCACCTTGCATAGATACTGGAGCTTCCTGCCGGATGTACGCAATTCTCAATGGAACAATACCACCAATAGCGACGCCAAGTAAAAATCGAATGATAACAAGTTGGCTAATATTTGTAATAAATACTGCAGGAATATAAACAATACCCGCCATGAATAAAAGACCAATCAGTAATTTTATATAGCCGTGCCGATCACCGATTTTTCCCCATGTTCGAGTAAAAAGGAGATTCCCCAGTCCGGCTGCTGAAAAGGCTAAACCAGAGAAGAATGCAATATTTACCGGGCCGTGTATTTCTGCAACAAATAAAGATAAAATTGGTTGCACACTGAAATGTGCAACCTGTACCAATGTGGAGATAAGCATGACGACAAGTAATATTGGCTGTTGTACAATATGCTTTATTACCTCTTTACTGGTATAAGGTTTATTATCACTTTCATCATTAGAAAATTTAATTTTTATTTCTTTAATCCCAAATAAGACGATAAATGCCGATAGAAATACCGTAACAGATACCCACTTAAAGGTGCTTGCATAGCCGAATGTATCTGCGAGGACACCACCAAGCAATGGCCCCATTAAACTACCAGTAATACTTCCTGTCTGCAGTGTACCAAGCACCTTTCCCGCAATATGCTTTGGGGTCTGTGTTGAGATAAATGCCTGGGACATCGGGATAAACCCTGTAGCTACGCCCATTACAAAACGCAAAACAAAGAGCTGCCATACTGTTGTGGCAAAACCCATTAATAATACAGATAGCCCGATTCCGAAAGCGGAAAAAATCAGGATTTTCTTTCTGCCATACTTATCGCCGATTCGCCCCCAAATTGGAGAGAAGATAAAAGCGGTGACAAAGGTAATTCCAAAGATGAAGCCAGACCACCTTTGGACAAAGCTGTCAGAGAAATTACCGAGTGATTCAACATATAAGGAAATAAATGGAATAACCATTGTCATGCTTCCAGCCACAAAAAAGTTAGCAATCCACATGATTGCTAAATTACGTTTCGCAGTTGCTTCTTGATCAATGATTTATAATACCTTCTTTCTTGGCAGCTAAGAAAGTATAAAACTTTCATACTGCATAAGTTCGGACTAAGGCAATGAGGAAAAATAGAATTCTGTCTCACTTCATAAGTGAGATTAAATCTTATCGATAAGATTTAATTTCCAAATAATTTATT
Source organism: Virgibacillus ainsalahensis (assembly GCF_055380755.1). NCBI lineage: Bacteria > Bacillati > Bacillota > Bacilli > Caryophanales > Bacillaceae > Virgibacillus > Virgibacillus ainsalahensis. The sequence continues at coordinate 3,835,902 of NZ_AP043943.1, forward strand.
TCGTTACCCTAAATATATATGATTTTCGATAATATTTAAAGTTATATGCTTATACAGCTGTTTGTCAAATTTTTAATATAAATGAATGAAAAGATATTCACTTTCCAACTAAAACCGTTATAATGGATTGGGATAGAGATTATTTCTGTTTCAGCAAAGACATCGAATGCAAGTAAGTCAATATAAAAGGAGAATAAATAGACATGAAATATACATTAAAATTACTTGGTTTATTAACGCTGATCATTGGATTAGTTGCTGGCGGATTTGCTTCACCAGTATATGCGACATCAGACAGTATCATTATTTATGGGGACAAACTGACAGAAGATCAGCGCACTCAAGTTCGTGAGCTTGTAGATGTTTCCGATTCAGATGCTATTGAAGAACATAACGTCACAGGCGAGGATTACGCAAACTTCATTAACGGAAATCCCAATGCCAATATGTACTCTTCTGCAAAAATTACACTGGAAGATGAAGGTGCGGGATTAACGGTTAATATTGTAACGCCAGATAATATTACAGAAGTTACCAATGATATGTATGCAAATGCACTGCTGACAGCGGGAGTTGAAAATGCCACGGTCGATGTAGCTTCCCCGGTTGCAGTAACCGGCCACTCGGCATTGACCGGAATTTACAAGGCTTATGATGTAGAAGGGGAAGAGCTGGACAAAGAACGGATGGAATTGGCGAATGATGAGCTTAATGTTGCTACAGATCTTGCTGAGAAAGAGGGAATGTCGCAGGAGAGTGTAAGTGAATTGCTGACGGAAATCAAGCAAATGATTGCGGAACAGAACCCTGCAACAAGAGAAGAAGTAGAACAGATTGTCCAGGAAGAGTTGCAGAATTTGGAAATATCACTAAGTGAAGCAGACCGTCAAATGCTTGTTGATCTTTTCGACAGAATGCGTGATTTGAATATCGACTTTGAGCAGGTGAGAGGCCAGCTGGAGGACATTGCTTCCAATGTAAAAGATAAAATGGATGAACTGGGGCTGGATGAAGGATTCTGGCAAAAGGTTGCAACATTCTTTAGTGAGTTTTTCCAATCATTAAGTAATTTCTTTAGAGGTTTATTTAATTAGTTAAAAAGTGATAAATAAAGGACTCTAAACATTGAGTCCTTTTGTTCTTTTCATGGAATGGAGCCTGAAAATAATGAAAAACCATAAGCAAAATTCTCAAAAATGGGCCATAATTTTATTTACGATTGGCGTGTTTATGGCAGGGTTGGATAATGGAATAATCAGCACTGCATTAACCACAATTAATGATTCATTTAATGTCCCGCCATCTTGGGGGACGTGGAGCATAACAATTTATACGCTTGGTATGGCCATAAGTGTGCCGATTATTGGAAAGCTTTCTGATCGGTTTGGTAGAAGACGTCTTTTTATCATAGAAATTGCTTTATTCGGAATCGGCTCCTTGATGGTAGCTCTCAGTCCAAATTTTGTTTTTCTTTTGGCGGCCCGACTTATCCAAGCTCTTGGTGGCGGTGGGATCTTTATTATTGGAAGTTCTCATATTCTGTCAACATTGCCAAAAGATAAGCAGGGGAAAGCGCTTGGTATGCTGGGAGGAATGCATGGTTTATCTGCAGTTATTGGTCCGAATCTGGGAGCGGTTATTCTTGGTATAACCGGTTCATGGTACTGGATGTTTTTAATCAATATACCGATTGCCTTATTCCTTCTCATTTTTGGTTATCTTAAAATTGCTGAATCCAGACCGGGAACTGCTAAACCTTTGGACTTTACCGGAAGCCTGCTATTATCATTCGGGGTTTTAGCATTTATGTATGGGATTACCCAATTAAATAGTGAAGCATTTCTGGAGAGTCTTACAAGCCTTCGTGTAACCGGATTCTTAGTAGTTGGAATGCTGCTGTTCATCCTTCTGATTTTTCACGAAAAGAAGGTGGAAAAAGAGGGTGGAGATCCGATTATCGCATTTTCTCTATTAAAAAAACGGCTATTCCAAATGACACTTGTCCTTGGTTTGCTTTCTGGTGGATTTTTGGCTGGTATTATCTTTATTCCCTCATTTGTACAGCAAGTTTTGCATATTCCGGTAGAACAAGCAGGATATTGGTTAACACCTTTGGCAGTGGCTTCCGGTCTTGGTGCAGGGCTTGGCGGTGTGTTTACAGACAATTTTGGTGCAGCCAAAACAGTAATAATCTCCGGTGTTGTCGGCATAATTGGATTTTTATTATTCCCTCTGCTGGTAGAAGGGCTTGGGACATTTCTTGTTGCTAGTATACTGGCAGGCGTCGGTTTAGGGATTTTACTAGGTGCTCCACTTAATGTCCTTGTTGGAGAGAGCGCAAAAGTGGATGAACAGGGGTCTGCACTTGGTACTTTATCTCTAATCAGACAAATTGGCCTGACACTGTTTCCAACGATTTATGCCGGTTTTATTACAGGAGGAATTATGAAGGCTGAAGTCGTGATTGGTGAAGAAGGTAATGGAATATCTCCTGATTCCGGTGCAAATTATAGCGATCTGATGGAACGGATTAATAGTATAGATAATCCCGAGTTACGATCAAATCTATTAAATACTGCGACGGAAGCGATTCAATCCGGTTTTTCACAAATGTATATAACTTCAGGCGTATTATCTCTCATTGTTTTACTCATTGGCTTCTATCTCTATTGGAAAAAATAGGAAACCAGGATTTCGAACAAGTTTTTCTGGTGAAGTTTTAGTTGAACGTATGCAAAGTTTTATGTTTTTGTATGAAAACAACTGGTATTAGAACGGGGAAATTTTTTCAGAATAACCACCATGAAGCAATATTTAGCTTTTCCTGCTTGGCTCCCTTGGTAAATTTTGTTGCTCTCTAACGATGCAGTTGATATAAAAGACGACGTAACTTGAAATTATGGTTGGTGCGATTTACTCGCTGCGGAAATACACTACGCTTTCCGCGGGCGGCTGGTGAGCCTCCTCGTGCTCGTCGTGTTGCAAGATTATTCAGAGATGCGACACTCCTCGCAGAAAAGATTGCTATCGCACTGCGGGGTCTCACCGATGCCTTTTCTCCCGCTGGAGTCTTCGTGTATTTCCTTCGCTGGTTAGTGCACTGCAACTTCATCAACACACTTATGTTGCTTAATTATATAACAAGTATAGCCATGCACTCTTATGATGGTTGATTTTCGCTGCGGACCGTTGACTCCAGCGGGAACAGCACGAGCTGAAGACCCCGCAGCGGTGAATTAAAGGACATAGGCTAAGAACTCCCCGTCCTGGGGCAACGCCTATGTGACCAACATCGTGTTGGCCCGAGGCTGAAGCCGTGCCCTAAGGTGCGCAATGGTCCGCAGCGGAAATCGACATAGCAGTTACTTCATCTTTTATATCTTTTGCGTCAAAAGCAATGAGTCTTTTCGGTGGGATGAGAAAGCGTAGTCCCAATCTTTTAGAGAATAGCCTTCTGGTTAAAAATTAGCTATAGATGGTGGCGGCATGCTCTTAGCTGCCATGTTGTTTTCTTAACTGCCAATAAAAACACAGTCCACTTCCGGCTGTGTTTTTATATTACATAATCTCTTTTACTATTACTATAGTAACAAAGATTAGATGTTTCCTGGACTTTTGTATCAAAACTATTACAAATGTAACAATATATGAGTTTTTAGTAATGATTGTAATAGACTCTTAAATGACCTGTAACTGTACTAGGGGGGTTATTGTGGTAGTATAGGTTTTGTCAGAAATTCAAGGAGGGACATACTAATGAAAAAGTTAGTAGCCATATTAACAGGTTTTATCATTGCTGGCGCGACTGTAACAACTGTTTCAGCAGCAAGCCATGAGGTAGAAAAAGGAGAAAGCCTCTGGAAAATCGCTAACGAATATAACACTACCGTTGAGCAATTGGTTGATATAAATGATTTAAAATCTACTGTCATTCACCCAAAACAAATCATTGAAATAGATGGTGCTGATGGGGAAGAATATTATGTCGTACAACAAGGTGATACGCTAAATGCAATAAGCAATGAAAAAGGTGTATCCGTCTCAAATCTGAAATCTTGGAACAACCTTTCTTCCGATTTGATTATCACTGGCCAGGAATTGGCATTGAATGGTGCTAAAGCGGAAGCAAACGAAGCTCCTGCTGCAAATGAAAGCTCAGAAAGTAAACAAGCAAGTAAAAACGAAACAGAAGCAAGTGAATCTAATAAACAAGTAAATGAAACAAATACACAGAAAACAGAAGCTAAGACTGAAACAAATGAGCAACAAACGAAGTCTCAGCAAGCTGATGGTAAAACTATTTCAGTAGAATCAACGGCATACACAGCAGGTTGTGCTGGATGTTCAGGTATTACAGCTACTGGTATGAATTTAAACGAAAACCCTAATGCGAAAGTAATTGCAGTTGATCCAAATGTTATTCCACTAGGTACAGAAGTATATGTGGAAGGGTATGGCTATGCAGTAGCTGCAGATACTGGTGGCGCGATTAATGGTAATAAAATTGACGTTCATGTTCCAACAAAAGATGAAGCTTATTCATGGGGCAGAAAAACAGTCAACGTTACAATCGTAAAATAATAATTAAATAGTCAGCAACGATATAGAAATCGTGAAAAAAACAAAAAAAGGAAAGTATCCTATAGTTAGGGTACTTCCTTTTTTTTTTCAAAAGATAAGAAAGTATAAATTTTTGGCAGCATATCAATTTCTTGTCAGTAATAGCCCCGGCCAGCTCCAGCGCCTACCCCCCTCGAGGTCTTAAGTAAGAACTCCCTGTGGCAAAGGACGCCACTGTGAGTTATTACTTAAGCTTGTCGGGGGGGTGACCAAGGCGCTTGCGCTTTTGTTCTATTGTGTAAATCGGAATGATAAAATTCAGGACGTAATGGTTGTCGAATGATTATTATCTTCAATAACTTTTACTGGCGAGTTATTTATTTCATTATACCCTAATACGCCCACACTCAGAATAATGACTACAAACACTCCGACTAATATTTTCTTCATCGTGCATCCCCCATAATAAAAAAACTCATTAAATAGTATAATGAAAACAGAAGGAAAAAACCACAATTTTATACAAAAAATTAAAATTAGGTTTTTGGAAAAATATGCCTGTTGTTATGAGCGCCGGACCTGGGACTGTGAGCGCAGAACATTTGGTCCCGAGCGCAGTACCCTCAGTGATTTACGCCGGACTCAGGGTGATGAGCGCAGAACATTCGGCTCCGAGCGCAATACCCGGGCCAATGAGCGCGGGACTTAGTGCTGTGACCACACGATACCGGGCTATGTCTGCAGAACCCTAGGCTATGAGCACGGCCCTCATAAGCACAAAAAAAGAGCGTTCTCCTTTGGAAAACGCTCCAACACCATTAACTGGCGTACATTTCACTAATTTGTTTCTGTAATTTATTATCGTTCACATAATCATCATAGGTCATTTCTTTATCAATGATACCAGCTGGTGTAATTTCAATCAGACGGTTGGCTATCGTATTAACGAACTCATGGTCATGGGATGTGAAAAGAATGGATCCATCGAATTTCTCAAGACCATTATTCAATGACTGAATCGATTCCAAATCCAGGTGGTTTGTCGGCTCATCAAGGAGAAGCACGTTCGCACCTGACAACATCATTTTTGAAAGCATGCAGCGGACTTTTTCTCCACCTGATAGCACATTCGGTTTTTTAAGTGCTTGTTCGCCAGAGAACAACATTCTTCCAAGAAAGCCACGAAGGAATGTTTCGGTTCCATCTTCAGGAGAATATTGACGAAGCCACTCGACAAGTGTCGGTTCGTTCCCTTCGAAATATGCCGCATTATCTTTCGGGAAGTAGGATTGTGATGTCGTCACACCCCATTTGTACGTACCGGCATCCGGTTCAAGCTCGCCCATCAAAATTTGGAACAGTGTTGTCTTGGCAATATCATCTTTTCCGATAAAAGCGACTTTGTCGTCTTTAGTTATCGTAAAGCTAACATTGTCCAATACTTTTTTGTTGCCAATTGTTTTTGTCAGGCCTTCGACACGCAATAGATCATTTCCGATTTCGCGTTCAGGTGTGAATGCGATATACGGATACTTCCTTGAAGATGGTTTAATATCATCAAGTGTAATGTTATCAAGCATTTTTTTACGGGAAGTCGCCTGTTTCGATTTCGACGCATTCGCACTAAACCTGGCGATAAAGCTCTGCAGCTCTTTGATTTTTTCTTCTTTCTTTTTATTTGCATCCTGAGCCATCTGGGATGCCAGTTGACTGGATTCATACCAGAAATCATAGTTTCCGATATAAATTTGGATTTTTCCATAGTCAACATCAGCAATGTGTGTGCATACTTTATTTAAAAAGTGTCTGTCGTGGGAAACGACGATGACGGTATTTTCAAAGTTGATCAGGAACTCTTCAAGCCATTGGATTGCCTTGATATCAAGGCCGTTTGTCGGCTCATCCAAAAGCAGGATATCCGGATTGCCAAAGAGTGCCTGTGCCAAAAGCACCTTCACTTTCTGGTCTTCGGTTAACTCTGACATTTGCAGCATTTGAAGGGATTCATCAATTCCCAGTCCCTTCAGGAGAACAGCTGCATCAGACTCTGCTTCCCAACCGTTCATTTCGGCAAATTCGCCTTCCAATTCAGCAGCACGCATGCCATCTTCCTCGGAAAAGTCGGCTTTCATATAAATGGCATCCTTTTCCTGTTTTACCTGGTATAACTTTTCATGCCCCATTAAAACTGTCTCGAGCACTTGATTCTCTTCATAGGCAAAGTGGTCCTGTTTTAATACCGCAAGACGTTCACCAGGGGAGAGGGAGACATTTCCGGATTGTGGCTCAACTTCACCTGAGAGTACTTTTAGGAATGTGGATTTACCAGCACCATTGGCACCAATTAATCCGTAGCAATTTCCAGGTGTGAACTTCAGGTTAACATCCTCGAATAACTTTTTATCACCATATCGTAAACTAACATTAGTCACATTTATCATTTTACTTAATATTCCTCCAAAAATAAGATATCATGGTAAGCTTAAGCTATTTGAGGCATTTCGTCAATGTTACAGCCCGTATAGATAAGAAATTAGAAAATTAGCTTGAATATTCTTCATCTTTTTGTAATAGTAGAAAAAAGAGGATTGTTTTGATACGTTGGATGCCGTGTTATAGTATGCGGGAGGGGGAAGGTCATGGGAGAGAGGGCTATTTATTTACTATTTACGGATACGGGGACTTATTTGAATAAAGCAATCAATTATTATACAAAACAATCACTGAATCATGTCTCCATCGCGTTTGATTCGGAATTAAAGGAAGTTTACAGTTTTGGCCGCAAACACCCGAGAAACCCGTTTGCCGGAGGGTTTATAAAGGAAGATATTCGATGTGATCTGCTCAAAAAATCCAATTGTGCTGTGTATGCATACATGCTGACAGCCGTTGAACATCAAACAATGATGCGTCATATTAAAAAAATGGAAGCTGAGAAGCATAACTATAAATATAATTTTATCGGTTTAATTGGAGTATTGCTGCATATCGAAATCAATCGCCAAGATGCTTTTTTCTGTTCTCAGTTTGTGGCAAGTCTGTTGAAGAATTTGGGAAAATTCCGATTTGAAAAGCCCCCCTGCTTTATCACGCCTGCAGATATAAGAATGCATGAAGGAATGCAGCTGATTTACCAAGGGAAACTTGGTGATTATCAGGATTACATGATGAACACACAACAGAATTTAGCGATAGGTCAACAGACAACACCAAAGCAATCTATGTTAATTTCAGTATCTGCGAAAGTAAAACAATTTGTTCTCAAATAAAGGATTATGTCCAGTGTTTCAGCTGTTTGAGGAGGGACGATGAATGGAGAGGGGAAGTAATTACCGACTCTTGAAAATCAGAGAAATATTATTTAAAAATACAGATGACCAGCATGAGTTGGGGATCAATCAACTCAGTGAAAAATTAAATTACGTAATTCCCGATAAGCATTTCGACAATCGGACAATTAAACGTGATCTGGAAATACTGGATGCGCTTGATTTTGAAATTATGCAAAACAAAGGGAAGTTTGGAAAAATAATGTACAGTCATCAGGCCCGTCTGTTTGAGACTTATCAACTTCGTTTGATGATTGATGCTGTTCTATCTGCGCGTTTTATTACCGATAACGAAAAAAATAATTTAATAGATAAAATAAAGCAGCTAACCAGTGAGCATATTGCCAAGACGTTTCCTGAGCCTGTTTTATTTAGTCAATCGGCGAATATAGACTATGAGCAGGTGAAGTTGAATATCGACTTTGTCCACCGGGCGATAGCCGGAAAAAATGTACTTACCTACCAGTACGGGAAATTTAATGTGGATAAAAAGTTCGAATTTAATCGGGACGGCTATCGTTATCATGTCGATCCATATGCTCTAATCTGGCAAAATGATTATTACTATTTAATCGGCCGTTTTCATAAGACAAATGAAATAAGGCATTATCGCCTCGATCGTATGCGCAATATTGATATTAAGAAGAAGGGCTTTAAGAATGTTGATTTTGACCTGCAAAGCTATGTAGACCGGAGTTTCCATATGTTTGCAGGAGAAGAGATCCGGATAAAAATCCGTTTCCACATAAATCTGCTGAATGTTGTGCTGGATCGTTTCGGACATGAAGCGGATATCAAAAGTACGGATGAAAATCACTTTGTATTAGCTACAAAAGCCAAGCTGTCGGACGGTCTCATCAATTGGATTCTTACATGGGGAAATCAGGCACAGGTACTGGAGCCAAATCACCTCGTCCTTACAATGAAGGAAAAAATACGGCAGATGATGGAAATCTATGAATGAAAGCAACCATTATTTGATCTATTTAATTATGGTCGCATCTGTTCGATTCCCAATGACCGATAAGGAACATTAAGCTTAAAAGACAGGTGATTTGCTTCAAGGTCGATATGTTCCACACTAACCTCAAGGTTACTTTGCAGGTTCATTTCTGTAACCGCAATATAAACTTCTTCTTCATTTGGATGAACGGTTACCCAATTTGGCATTGGCAAATATTTTTCCATATAACTCATAATTTTTTCATTGGGAAGTTGTAATAAGCCAATCGATATTGAATTTAGTTTTAACACAAGATCTCCGTTTTCCTGTACAAGCGGTTCGAAATGCACAGATAGCGGTACAGTGGATGAGAAAACAGGTAGTTCCCCCATTAAATGGACATCTTCCTCCAATGATATACTGTACTGGTGATCAGATCCTATTAACAATTGATCAAGGTAGCCATTTACCAGCTGGTTTAAATTCTGCTTTGATGTACGGATTGTAAATTCAGAGCTTTCCACTGCTTCCTGTGAATCGCGCTCAGACATTGGCACCTCTGAAACCGGCCAAAAAATGAGTGCCAGTATCATAACGACGAAAAGGACGTTTATGATCAGCAAACCGTAAAATAAATTTTTCCATTTGTTTTTCTGCTGGCGACGTTCTTTTCTTGCCATCATTACCTCATCCTTCATCGTTTGTAATATAATCCAATACTCTTTGTGCTATCCGCTGATAGCCAAAATCATTCGGGTGAAAATGATCCTCTGCGAATAACTCAACGTCCGTATCATCAAACAGGTCGACGGTAGGGATGAAGGTTACTGTCTCTTCTTCTGCTGCAATCTTTTTACTCGTATTATTCCAGTCCTCAACGATGATGCCCAGTTCTTCAATTTCCTGGAAATATTGTTGGAAAGGATTGTAAAAACCAATCAGATAAATTTCTGATTTTGGGTTGATGTCCTGTATGGTTGTGATGATTTCTTTCAGTCTTTCTTCAAATTGCCTTCGCCCCTGGTCAAAATCCTCCAATTTCAGGTTCGTAAAGTTCTCTTTTACTATTTTCATAATGTCATTTGCACCGATTGTTATTAATGTGATATCCGCCTGCGCAAGAGATGAGGAAATTCCCGGATCATTCAGGCGTTCCAGCAGCTGGACGGACCGATTCCCGCGTTTACCAAAATTATCAATCGTAACAATTTGATTATTTTCATTGATTGCGCGGTCTAATATGCCGACATATCCACCTTCTTCATTATATGCACCTACACCTTGTGTGAGTGAATCACCGATAGCGACTATACGTGACTCCCGTTTGGAAAGAAAATTGATTGCATTTTGTAATCCTTCCATGACAATTTGGGAAAACTGTCGGTGTGTAGGTCCTTCTTCCGTTGTTACATGCTCATCTTCAGGTTCCTCCTGTTCGGGTTCTGGATTTTCTTCTTCCTTTTCCTCAGATACTTCAACGTCTTCTTCCTGTGGGATTGTCACATCATCAAAGTTGGCTGTGGGACGATTCATCCAAAAAAAGATTCCCCCCAAAAGAATAAAAACCATAATTGCAATAAAAAAGTGCTTTCTCCTCAACTGTATCACATCCATGTTGTGATATTATATAGTTCCCTATTATAAGTATAAGGGGCTAATTTTTCTATATGTTACTTTCATTTTACAGATTAAAAAATCGCCTTGCAAAAAGGCGATTTATAGATTGATGTGACATATATATTTTTTCCAATATATAAGGATTTTAAACGTTAAGATATTGTTACAACTTATATTCATGTTGAAATATAACTTCCAAGGCGCTGGATGGTCAAGTGCCTACGGGATTGATCATCCAGCGACAGGAAGTGATAATTCATTGGCTTTTGTTAAACTTGGGCACCTACGCGGGAAGCTTGATTCGCTCGTAAACGAATCGCCTGATCATAAGGGTTTTTGCCTGTTACGATCGATATGCCTGCTTTATCAGCATTTTCCTGTGATTTCTGATCGACATCAGAAGCGTTTTCGGCCCATAGGATCTTTCCTTGTTTATTGGCAACTTCTTCGATAATGGATGCAGAAACTTGTTGATCTTTTACCCAAATGGCATCTGCTTCATCCGGAGCATTCGATACTTCATCAATGGCAATTACTTCAAATCCAATTTTTTCCAATTTCTCACTGGCTTGATCGGCTGAAACTGTTGCAATCACCTTCTTGCGTATACCACCATTACTGCGGTCAAATGGGGAAGATAGCAACCATTTAACTACATCTTCTTCTGTTGGTTCATACAACCCCGGCTCACCTGTAGCAGCTGTGATTGCCTGATCCAAATCAGCAAGAACATCCTGTGGTGATTCGATTCCAACGGACAACCGAACCAATTCTTCCGTTACTCCACTTTGTTTAAGGTCCTCGACACCTAATTGCTGATGTGTTGTTGATGCAGGGTGAATAATTAATGACTTGGCATCCCCAACATTGGCAACATGGGACCAGAGTTTAACACCATCGATTAATTTTCTGCCTGCATCACGTCCGCCTTTAATTCCAAAAGTGATTATAGATCCATACCCGCCTGCTAGATATTTTTTTGCAAGGTTGTGGGACGGATGTTCCTCAAGACCAGGGAAATTAATCCATTCAACTGCTGGATGCTTTTGCAGGTATGCAGCGACTTCCTGAGCATTTTTGTTGTGGCGTTCCATTCTCAAGTGCAGTGTTTCTAGTCCCTGCAATAATAAAAATGCATTGTGAGGACTTAATGCCGCACCAATATCACGCAACAGCTGTACACGGAACTTTGTGGCAAAAGCCGCAGCTCCCAGGTCAGCATAACGAAGCCCATTGTAGCTGTCATCCGGTTCGGTAAATCCAGGGAATTTTTCGTTATTCCAATTGAAACGGCCGCCGTCGACCATCACACCACCAATTGTCGTGCCGTGACCACCAATCCATTTTGTTGCAGAATGGACAACAATATCAGCACCCCATGCAAGTGGTTTTGTCATATATGGTGTGGCAAACGTATTATCAATGATTAATGGAATGTTATTGTCGTGTGCAATTTCGGCTACTTTCTCTACATCGAAGACATTAAGACTTGGGTTTGTGATAATTTCGCCAAATATAGCTTTTGTTTTATTCGTAATGGCAGCCTGTATTGCTTCATGATCCGTACCATCTACCAATTTCACATCGATTCCGTAGCGCGGCAATGTATTTACGAAAAGATTGTATGTACCACCATATAAATTACTGTCGGCGATGATTTCATCTCCTGCAGAAGCCAGGTTTAATATGGAAAGGGTAATCGCAGCCATCCCGGATGAGGTTGCTACTGCGCCTACACCGTCCTCAAGCTGAGCGATTCGCTGTTCAAAAGCATCAACGGTTGGGTTCATGATACGGGAGTAAATATTTCCCGGTTCTGCCAGACCGAACAGATTTTGTGCATGCTCTGTATCACGAAAAACGTATGAAGTTGTTTGATAGATTGGTACTGCCCGTGAACCTGTAGTAGGGTCTGGTTCCTGACCTCCGTGAAGTAGTACTGTTTCCGGGTTGTGAAAATGAAAGTTAGTCATGAATGATTCCTCCTTGGATTTTGGATGGTTTGGTATCGTACTGGAACGTTGGAAAAGGAATGAAAAAGCCCTCTTCCTAAGAAGAGGGCGTATATTCGAACCGGTCCTCCTCTTATCTTCCAGATCATGTGACCTGTAGGATGGGGCACCTTTAAAGCAATTTCATCTTGCATTAAGGTTGCCGGGCTTCGCAGGGCCTATTCCCTCTGCCACTCAGGATAAGAGATTTAATTTTTCTGAATTACTCAACATTATAGGCTGAAGCCTGACAGCCTGTCAACTATTTTGCCAAAATAAATATTTTTCGAACAGTTGTTTTATGTATTTCTTTTTCCTGCTCCGGCGTTTTTTTGTTTTGAAACAGGCCGTTTATATGAAGATGCCATATAAATAATTAATGCGGCCCAGATAAATAAAAACGCGATTAGATGTGCTTGCGTGAATGGTTCATTATATAGAAATACACCTAGAAACAACATAATTGTTGGGGCAATGTACTGCAGAAAACCGATCATAGCGAGCGGGATTTGTTTAGCCCCACTTGCAAACAGCAATAATGGAACTGCAGTAACCACTCCTCCACCCATTAAAAGGAGATTTGTTGCGGAAAGAGGAGTCGCCATAGAGAATGCATTTTCGGATAGTGTAAAGACGTAAATCAGGGCGATTGGTGTAACAATCAATGTTTCAATGGTTAAACCGAACATAGCACTGAGATCGACCATCTTTTTCAATAAACCATAAAAAGCGAAGGAAAATGCCAGAACGAAAGACACCCATGGGAATACACCGAAACTCACGGTTAAATAAAGTACACCGACAGCTGCTAGAATAAATGAGAGAAACTGCCTTCCTGTATACTTCTCTTTTAATACGATAATTCCCAACAGAATGCTGACAAGTGGGTTGATATAATAGCCCAAACTTGCCTGGACGACATAATCACTGTTGACCGCCCAGATGAATGTCAGCCAGTTCAGGCTGATAAAAATAGAGGCGAGGCTAATGCCAAGCAATTGTTTCTTTTTCTTCCAGATTCGTTTACATTCCATGATGAAGGCGGGAAATTTCCCTGAAATTAAAACAATTGCCAGCATAAAAGCAAACGACCATATAATTCGCTGTGCCAGTATTTCTCCGGCAGAAACATTGTCGACCATTTTCCAATAGATTGGAAGAAACCCCCATAAGAGATATGCCCCTGCCGCATATGTAATTCCGATTTTTTCCTGGTTGTTTTTCATTCTTCTTTCCCCCATTAATGAAGTAAACCAATTTTAGAAGGTATTACCGGATTAAGCAATCTACCTGCTCAATCCGAAAAGGCTCCGCGGGCTAGCCTAAGGTCCGTAGATCTATCCCAACCGCTGCCTGTAATAGCACGCTTTAAAAGGCTGTTTTCTAATAGATTATTTTTTTTGATACAAAAACGATAAAATGCGACATAATTTGAACTGAAGGTTGATGTTTTTAACTCTAACGGAAATCAACCCAGTGATATTGTACGTCGCAACATCGTATTTTATATCAATTGCGAAGTTTGAAAAGGAGCATATTATGCGATAAGAGCATGGAAAAATGAGCTGTGAGGAATGAACGCTTTCAAACGATAGTATTATAGGTTAATATAGTAGTTAGAATGTTTTAAAAACAATTGACGGAGGTTTATTTCATGTCAAAAAAACAAAAAAACTTTGAAACGACAGTTATACACGAAGGATATGATTCAAAAGATATGCTCGGAAGCCTGGCTGAACCATTATTCCAAACATCAACCTATACATTTGATACAGCAGAACAAGGGGAAAGACGCTTTGCCGGTGAAGAGGAAGGATATGTCTACTCCCGAATCGGAAACCCGACAGTAACAATACTAGAAGAGCGGATTGCGGCACTTGAAAAAGGAGAGCGTGGTCTTGCATTTGCTTCCGGGATGGCTGCGGTGTCTGCTGTGCTTGTTGCCCTGACAAAGGCAAATGATCATATCGTATGCTCGTCCGGATTATATGGCTGCACATTCGGGTTACTGACGATGATGAAGGAAAAATACAATATTGATCATGATTTCTCAGAAATGGCTTCAAAGGAGGAAGTCCGGTCACACATCAAGCCGGAAACGGTTTGTATTTATGTGGAAACACCAATTAACCCGACAATGAAGCTGATTGATCTTGAGATGGTAGCAGAAGTCGCAAAGGAGTATGATATACCGGTAGTCGTTGATAACACATTTTCCTCTCCTTATTTGCAGCGGCCGCTCGAGCTTGGCTGTGATATCATTATTCATAGTGCAACCAAATATATTGGCGGCCACGGGGATGTTGTTGCAGGGCTTGTCGTTGGGAAAAGGGATTTCCTGGATTCAGTGGCGATGACAACACAAAAAGACATGGGTGGAATTATGTCGCCATTTGATGCTTGGCTTCTGCTCAGAGGTCTGAAAACATTACCGATTCGTCTTGACCGCCATTGTGATAATGCAGAAAAGGTCTTTGAAAAACTCCGAAATCATCCAAACGTGGATAATGTGTACTATCCAGGTGATGAAACCCATGCGGATTACCATATAAAAGAAAAGCAGATGAAGCGGGGGGGCGGTCTCATTTCTTTTGAAATCAAAGGTACAAAAGCGGATGCGCAAAAAATGCTAAACAAGCTTTCCTTCTTAAAGCTTGCCGTGAGTCTTGGAGATGCAGAGACATTGATTCAGCACCCGGCAACAATGACACACGCCGTTGTACCTGAAGGATCACGAAAATCGATGGGGATTACGGATCAGCTGATTCGCTTGTCTGTCGGATTGGAATCATGGGAGGATATCTGGGAAGATTTGGAGCAGGCATTAGATCACTTATAAGATGGAATTACACTTACACGTCAGTCCAGGGCTTTTGGGTTAGACGTGTTTTCTTTTGAGAGTTGGGCTGCATTCATGCAATTCACCTTCATTTATTAAGCAATTTACTATATATTTTCTTGGCATATGTTGCAAACTTGGAGTTTTTGTGCAATTTTCTTTTCTTGATAAACACTTCATATTCCTGTGTTTTCTTTTTAAGTTTAGCTTCATTCTTCTCACCGGTTACACTTGTTAATAAATCATCAAATGTAATGTTCTCTTTATTGCGATCTGTTTCTTCAGAAATATACCCTGCATTTTTGAGGATTCTGTAAGACATATTCAATTCTTTAGACAGTCCGGGGAAATCTTCTTTCAAATCAAGCCGTTCCCCTTTGCCGGGCAGATTATTGAAGTCACCATTCTTAATAGATTCTTTTATTTTTTCTTCTACAAATATATACATGAAGAACTTCCTTTCTTATTGACTGTTTTCTAAAATTTTGGGCTGTGATTACGCTTCCCATCGAAAAGAGTGAGTAGCTTTTGACACAAAAGATATAAAAGACGAAGTAACTGCTCTGTTGATTTCCGCTGCGGACCGTTGCTTTTTAGCGGGCACGGCTTCAGCCTCGGGCCAACACGATGTTGGTCACATAGGCGTTGCCCCAAATCTTTACGGTGGGACGAGTAACCGCAGTCCCAGGAGGGGGCGTTCTTAGCCTATGTTCTTTAATTCACCGCTGCGGGGTCTTCAGCTCGTGCTGTTCCCGCTGGAGTCAACGGTGCTCCGCTCCAATCAACCATCTTAAAAGTGCATGACTATGTATGTTATATAATCAGGCAATATAAGTCTTTTGATGAAGTTGCAAATCATCTAACCAGCGAAGGAAATACACGAAGACTCCAGCGGGAGAAGAGGCATCGGTGAGACCCCGCAGTGCGATAGCAATCTTTTCTGCGAGGAGTGTCGCATCTCTGAATAATCTTGCAACACGACGAGCACGAGGAGGCTCACCAGCCGCCCGCGGAAAGCGTAGTGTATTTCCGCAGCGAGTAATCGCACCAACCATAATTTCAAGTTACGTCGTCTTTTATATCAACTGTGTGAGGGATAAGGATAACAAAATTTGTAAAAAGAGTCTTCTTAATTAAAAGGTAATTGGTTAGTTTCTTTTCATCATTATAACATGATTATAATCATAAGGAATCGGTGTAAATAAAAAGCGAACAGCGCTATCCATCAACGCAGTTCGCTTTCAATCTAATTATTATGGTAATCATCAGGATCAACTACCCGTAATGGCCGCATCATATCATAATCTTCATGCTCCAGGATGTGGCAATGCCAGACATAGTCCCCGGAGTAGGGTTCAAACTTGGCAATGACACGGGTAATCTGTGCAGAAGGTGATGATATGGTATCCTTCCATCCACGCTCGTTCTTAGCCGGAGCTACAGGCGGACCTGTAAATTTAATACTGCCATCTTTTTCATATAGTTCCAGGTCAAATGGCTGGCGATCCAATACTTGAAATTGAATCAGATGGATATGCATCGGGTGGCTGAATCCGGTTATATTTATGAATGACCATATTTCCGTTGCACCCAATCGCGGGGTTTCCGTGACGGGATCCATCCATTTTTGGTTATCCAGTAATAATAGGGGCCGGCCATATTCGTCAGACGAGCCAACGAGTTTCAAATTTCGGATGGTTTCAATCTTGTTTTGTTTTAAAGAAGGGATGTGGGACAGGTTTTTTGGAATAATACTTTGATCTTTTCCTGAAATAGGTTGATTGACATTAAATTTCATCACTTCATCTGTATTATCTTCTGGATCAGCATCAGGCCCGAGGTCGTTTTTCAAAATAATTGATTGTCCGCTATGTTTGGAGAAGTCAAGGATGACATCCATCCGTTCCGCGGGGGCAACAGTCAGTACGTCCTCTTTCACTGTCTTTTGCAGGAACCCTCCGTCAGATCCGATTTGATAAAATGCCTGCCCGGAATCGAGAGATAATTGATAGCTGCGTGTATTTGATGCATTTACAATCCGAAATCGATATTTACGGGGTTCTACATCAAAATACGGCCATATTTTACCGTTGACGAGGATCGTGTCACCAAGGTATGCAGGTACAATGGAGGGATCTGGCAGATTACCCTCAGCATCATCCGGCTGTCTCGGATAAAAGAGCGAACCATCTTTGTTGAATGATCTGTCTAGAATGACGAGCGGAATTTCGTATTTTCCTTTTGGCAGGGGCACCGCTTTTTCCTGTGCGCCCCGGATGATATACGTTCCGGCAAGCCCTGCATACACATTGAGTCTGGTAAGCCCCATGGCGTGGTCGTGATACCATAACGTTGTAGGGCGCTGCTGATTTGGATATTCATAAATCTCTCTTTCGAAAAATTCCCCCACCTCACGGAAACCTTTCGTATACCATGCTTCAGGGTAACCATCACTGTCGGGCTTTGTTACACTTCCATGCAAATGGGTAACTGTCCGAACCTCTGGCTGTTGTGCTACATTGTGGATGGATTTATCAATTGGGAGAAGATGTTTTGCCGGCAGATTATTTATCCACTTCACCTGGATGGGTTCGCCTTGGTCAACATCGATTGTCGGCCCTGGAAACTGGCGATTGTATCCCCAAAGTCTCGTGGGGCGGAGATCCCGATGCAGTTTTTGAGTAAATTCCTCCATATACACTTCATAATAGGTTCCTTTATTATTTATTTCTTTCGGTTTTAATGTTTCCATAATTGGCAGCCGATCTACAAATTTTCTGAGGTTCATGTTTTCCAACTCCCATAATTAGGTATTAATACAGTAGATGACAGGAGTCCAATATATGATAGGGCGAATATAACGGTTTCTTCATTTCTTTTTTACCCCATAGACAGGTTCCATATCATACGAACTTATAAACTTATAATAGAATCAATATATTGAAGATACATTTTGTGCTATATTATGGATATTAGGGGAAATTAGAGGGAGATAGGATTAGAGGGAAAGAGAAGATCTGAGGAAGAGGGATGTTTGATGGGAATATGGACGTTTTTATTAGGACTTGTCATGCTTCTCAATATTGCTTTGGGCGCTTCCATCATCTTTTTGGAACGAAAAGATGCAAGCTCTACATGGGCATGGCTGATGGTACTTCTTTTTATTCCGATTGCGGGGTTTTTCCTTTATTTAATTTTTGGCAAGCCAATAAGCAATCGCCGGATTTTTACATGGGATACGAAAAGCAGACTAGGCGTGAAAACAGCCGTACAGTCCCAACTGAGGGCACTGGAAGAAAGACGATTTGATTTCGCCAATGAAGAAATAGAAGAATATGAAGATCTGGTGTATTTGCATTTGCGGAATGATGATGCTATTTTTACCCAGAATAATGGCGTGGAAATATACACGGATGGTGAGAAGAAGTTTACTGCACTCATCAAGGATTTGGAAAGGGCTAAGAATCATATCCATTTGCAGTATTACATCATACGAAATGATCAACTTGGTCAGCGTATTGCCGAAGTTTTAATAAAGAAAGCAAATGAAGGGGTGGAAGTACGTTTACTATATGATGATATGGGTTCACGCAGGCTTAGGGGAAAGTATATAAAGCGACTGAAAAATGCCGGGGTTCAAGTAGAAGCCTTCTTTCCTTCAAGGCTTAAAGTCAACTTCAAAATCAATTACCGCAATCATCGTAAATTAGCTATTATTGATGGAGAAACAGGCTATATTGGCGGCTTCAATATTGGTGACGAATACCTTGGCAAAGACAAAAAGTTCGGCTATTGGCGTGATACACATCTGCGTTTTAACGGAGACGCTGTACAGAATATGCAAACAAGATTTATTTTGGATTGGAATCAAGCCTCACGTGATGACATTTTGTATGAAGACCGTTTCTATGCGACAAAACCGAGTGGGGAAATAGGCGCACAAGTTGTATCAAGTGGTCCGGATCAGGATTGGGAACAAATTAAAAATGGTTATATTAAAATGATCATGTCGGCCAAGGAATATATTTATATTCAAACACCTTATTTTATACCGGATGAAAGTCTCCGTGATGCAATGAGAATTGCGGCACTTTCAGGAGTTGATGTCAAACTGATGATTCCGAATAAACCGGATCATCCCTTTGTTTACTGGGCAACATTATCTTCTTGTGGTGATTTGCTTAATGCGGGTGCTGAGGTGTATATTTATCAAAATGGATTTCTGCATGCGAAGACGATTATAGTGGATGGGAAAATAGCATCGGTTGGAACAGCTAATATCGATGTACGCAGTTTCCGCCTGAATTTTGAAGTGAATGCATTTTTATTTGATGCAGGGGTTTCCGAACGGCTGGTTCAGGCGTTTGAAGATGACATTAAACTTTCCACACAAATGACGAAAAAATTATATGAAAAGAGAACGCTCGGAGTTCGTTTTAAGGAATCGGTTTCCCGTTTGATTTCACCTGTATTGTAATACTGAAATCGCACATTCTATAAATATAATCAAGTGGAGGGAAGTAATATGGAGGAAAAAAATATGGAAGCTAAACCTTGTTCAAAGTCATTGGCAGTCAAGACATCACATGTACTCCCACCAGATACGAATAATTTCGGAACATTATTTGGTGGTAAACTGATGGCACATATAGATGATGTAGCTGCAATTGCTGCAGTAAGACATGCCAGAAAGCTGGTAGTAACCGCATCAACGGATTCTGTTGATTTTCTCGAACCGGTAAAAGTTGGACACTCCATCTGTCTTGAAGCATTCGTAACATGGACGCATAAAACATCAATGGAGGTTTTTGTGAAAGCAGTGACGGAAGATTTACTGTCAGGGGAACGAAAGGTATGTACAACTGCCTTTCTGACGTTTGTAGCGGTTGACGATAATGGACGCCCTGTTTCTGTCCCACCAGTATATCCTGAAACAGATCATGAAAAAATGCTACATGACAAGGCTCCAGTTCGGGCTGAACAGCGAAAGGAACGTAGACAGCAATCAAAGGAATTTGCTAATACGTTTGGCACAAGCTTTCCTTGGGATTGAGAATAACGAGTGATAAAAAAGCCAGCTCTATAAAGGGGGAAGGCTTTTTTTGTTGAGAAATTGCGTGGAATGGGTGAGGGACGGGGCGATGCTTTCCTGGATTGCGGCGATGATTTCGGATTTTTGAGCGATGATTTCGTTGATAAAGGTGATACAGCTGAATTGGAGGTTGATGTTGCGGAAGAAAGAGGTGATGACGCGTGTGGCAAGGTCGATGTTTGGGAAGAAAGAGGCGATGCCGCGTGTAGCAGGGGCGATGTTTGAAAAGAAAAATGAGATGTCATGTGGGCTGGGAGTGATATCATCTGGCAAATGGTGATTTTCGTAATGGTGTCGCTATTTTATTTGCAATTGCGTGATGCAAGGGCGATGGTTTCCAGAATTGCGGTGATGTTTTCGAACTTTTGAGCGATGATTTCGTTGATAAAGGTGATACTGTTGAATTGGAGGTTGATGTTGCAGAGGAAAGAGGCGATATCGCGTGTGGCAAGGTCGATGTTTGGGAAAAAAGAGGCGATGATACGCACCCCCCTGCTTGTTCAGGACGATCAACACCATGATCGTAATGACAATTTTAAAGAAATGGTAATATTATCGAGCATGCGTAGTATATTTGAATAAAGTCCCCTTGAAATCAAATCAGAAAGCGCTTACAATAAAAAGTGGGATATATTATATAAGACTCTTTTCGGTGGGGTGGGTAACCACAGTCCCAATCTTTTAGAGAACAGCTTTAAATAATGAGGTGGTTCTATGTTTTTATATAAAAGCAGGCGGCATCGGTTGATTAATAAGGAATGTGCAGGAGGCGTGGTTTAGAAACCATTGCCTCCTTTTACTTTGTTTGCTTTATTCTGATAAAGCACTGCTATGGAGGTGTGAAATGGTCATTTTAACTGGTTCAACATTAACACTGGATGAGGTGGAAAGGGTGGTGTTCCACCGTGAATCTGTAACATTATCGAATGAGTCAGAGGCTAATATAAAGGCGAATCGAAGAACGGTAGAAGAGATGCTTAGGAAGAGAAAAACAATGTATGGGATCAATACAGGGTTTGGTAAATTCAGTGATGTGGTGATTGATGATCATCATTTAGGTGATCTGCAGCTGAATCTCATCCATTCCCACGCATGCGGAGTGGGGGAGCCTTTTTCTGAAAATATTAGCCGGGCAATGCTTTTGCTTAGGGCAAATGCGCTGGCCAGAGGTTATTCCGGAGTCCGGGCTGTGTTGGTCAATCAATTGATAGCTTTTCTGAACTTAGCGATACATCCGGTCGTGCCGCAGAAAGGTTCCCTTGGGGCAAGTGGAGATTTGGCGCCGCATTCCCATTTGGCATTAGCTCTTCTTGGAGAAGGCGAAGTATATCATGAAGGGAGGCGGGTTGAAGCAAAAGACGTATTGGCAACAAAAGGTCTGACACCATTGACGTTAAAAGTAAAGGAAGGGCTTGCCTTAATTAACGGGACACAGGCAATGACAGCAGTTGGTGTAATCACCTGTTTGCAGATGGATAGGCTGCTTCAGCAGAGTGAATATATAGCGGCAATGACCCTCGAAGGATTACAAGGGATTATTGACGCGTTTGATTTAGATTTACATCGGGCGAGGGGCCATCAGGAGCAAATGGATGTAGCTGAAAAAATCCGCAATTTGCTCCGTAACAGCCGGCTGATAACAAGGCAGGGGGAGCAACGCGTGCAGGATGCCTATTCTCTCAGATGTATTCCTCAGGTTTTGGGAGCCTGCTGGCAGGCCGTAAACTATGCAAAAGAAAAATTGGAGATTGAAATAAATGCAGTAACGGATAATCCGCTTATTTTTTCCGAGGGAAATAAGGTAATCTCCGGTGGTAATTTTCACGGGGAACCGATTGCTTTTGCGATGGATTTTTTGAAAATTGCCATTGCGGAAACGGCGAATATTTCCGAACGACGGATTGAACGTCTGGTAAACCCGCAGCTGAATAACTTGCCGGCATTTTTGAGTCCGAATCCGGGCTTGGAATCCGGTGCAATGATCATGCAATACAGTGCTGCATCGCTTGTCTCGGAAAACAAAACACTGGCTCATCCAGCAAGTGTTGACTCCATTCCGTCATCTGCTAATCAGGAGGATCATGTCAGTATGGGGACAATTGCTGCAAGGCATGCCTTACAAATGCTTGAAAACACAAGGTATGTCGTAAGCATCGAGTTGATTTGTGCCATGCAGGCTGTTGAATATCGTGGAATAGAACAGATGGCAGCTGCAACTAGAAAGCTATATGAAAAAGCAAGGGCTGTAGTACCGAGTATTACAAAGGATCGGGTTTTTGCGAGAGATATTGAAAAACTGGCAAAATTACTGAAGGAAGACTGGCTGCCTGATACAAATAAAAAGGATGTGGTCTGTGATGAAAAAGGCTGAAGTAAGGGCGAAGAAGGGATTGGACCTGGAATGTAAAGGGTGGGAACAGGAAGCTGCATTGCGAATGCTTCAAAATAATCTGGATCCGGAAGTGGCGGAAAACCCAGATGAACTCGTAGTCTATGGTGGAATCGGAAAGGCGGCGAGGAACTGGGAAGCTTTTCAGGCAATTGGACACACATTACGTGACCTGGAAAATGATGAAACAATGCTTATTCAGTCAGGGAAACCTGTGGGTGTTTTTAAAACCCATCCACATGCCCCACGGGTGCTATTATCCAATTCTGTTTTAGTACCAAAATGGGCAACATGGGAACATTTTCATGAACTCGACCAAAAAGGCTTAATGATGTATGGACAAATGACTGCAGGCAGCTGGATTTATATTGGCAGCCAGGGCATTCTGCAAGGGACCTATGAGACCTTTTCGGCACTTGCGAAAAAACATTTCAATGGTTCTTTGAAGCATACAATCACCCTTACGGCAGGACTCGGCGGGATGGGTGGAGCGCAGCCACTTGCAGTCACTATGAATGAAGGGGTTGTCATTGCCGTGGAAGTGGATAGAAGCCGGATCGAAAAGCGAATTGATACAAAGTACTGTGATGTAATGACAGAAGACATTGATGAAGCAATCACCTTGGCCAAGGAAGCTAAAAAAGAAGGAAAAGCACTGTCTATTGCCCTTTTTGGTCATGCAGCAAAAATTCATCGTCAGCTGCTTGATAAAGACATCCACATTGACATCGTCACAGACCAGACATCTGCGCATGATCCATTAAATGGCTATATCCCTTTAGGGTACACCGTAAAAGAGGCAGCCACTTTACGAAAAGATAATCCTCATAAATACACAACACTTTCCAAACAAAGCATGGCAAAACATGTGGAGGCAATGCTCGACTTTCAAAAACATGGCGCAATCGTGTTTGATTACGGAAATAATATCAGACAGGTGGCTAAGGATGAAGGGGTAGTGAATGCATTTCATTTTCCCGGCTTTGTACCAGCATATATCCGTCCATTATTCAGTGAGGGAAAAGGACCATTCCGCTGGGTAGCACTTTCCGGGGATCCGGAAGATATTTATCGGACGGATCAGTTAATTAAAGAACTTTTTCCGAAAAATGAAGCATTGATTCGCTGGATTGAGATGGCACAGGAACGGGTAGCCTTCCAGGGACTGCCTTCAAGAATCTGCTGGCTGGGTTACGGAGAACGAAAGAAAATGGGACTCGCGTTAAATGAACTCGTAAGAAAGGGGGAACTAAAAGCACCGATTGTTATCGGACGCGATCATTTGGACAGTGGTTCGGTCGCCTCCCCGAACAGAGAAACAGAAGGGATGAAGGATGGCAGTGATGCAGTGGCAGACTGGGCTGTATTGAATGCATTGATTAATACAGCAGCAGGTGGATCCTGGATATCCTTCCATCATGGCGGTGGTGTGGGGATGGGTTATTCCATGCATGCAGGAATGGTCATTGTCGCAGATGGAACAGAACTGGCAAAAGAACGACTGGAACGTGTACTGACAACAGACCCTGGCATGGGAGTAGTCCGACATGCAGATGCCGGCTATGAAAAGGCAATAGCATTTGCTAGGGAAAATACCATAACCCTTCCAATGAAAAAATAGAAAGGAGGAATCCATGTGCAGGCAGATACGTTAATAACCAACATTGGTCAGCTGTTAACAATGGATAAATCAGGTCCTGTGAAAGGAACCGGGATGAATGAATTGGACATTTTGGAAAATGCTGCAATCGGAATAAGGAATGGGGAAATTATCTGGATTGGCAGGACAGAGGACGCTGGTGAATTTAACGCCAATCAAAAACTGGACGCGGAGGGGAAACTTGTAACACCGGGGCTTGTCGAACCACATACCCATCTTGTGTTCGGAGGATCTCGCGAGCAGGAAATGGCGCTAAAACAGCAGGGGGTACCGTATCTGGATATCCTGAAAAAAGGTGGGGGCATTTTGTCCACAGTGAATGCAACAAGAAAGACCAGCTTCACAGCACTGCTGGAAAAAGCATTATTCCATTTGGACCGGATGGCCATGCATGGGATTACAACAGTGGAAGCAAAAAGCGGGTACGGACTTGATGAAGACACAGAGCTGAAGCAGTTGAAAGTAGCAAAGGCTGCCGGAAAGGAGCATCCATTAGATGTCGTTTCAACCTTTTTAGGTGCCCATGCTGTCCCGCCGGAATACAAGCAAGACCCGGAAGCATTTCTAACACAGATGAGTACGTTATTTGATTACATGAAAGCAGAAAACCTCGCTGAGTTTGTTGATATATTTACCGAAACCGGCGTGTTTTCAATCGAACAGTCAAGGCGTTATTTACAAAAAGCAAAGGAAAAAGGATTTGGCTTAAAAATCCATGCGGATGAAATTAACCCATTGGGCGGGACAGAACTTGCGGTTGAAGTTGGAGCAATCAGTGGGGATCATCTGGCTGTTACCTCGGATAAAGGAATTCGGCAATTGGCAGAATCTGATACCATTGGCGTGATTTTACCGGGAACAAGTTTCTATCTCGGAAAGGATGCTTACGCACGGGCACGGGAGATGATTGACGCAGGTGCGGCAATTGCGATTTCGACCGATTTTAACCCTGGCAGTTCGGTTACCGAAAACCTGCAGCTGATTATGTCGATTGCTGCATTGAAATTAAAGCTTTCACCAGAGGAAATTTGGCATGCAGTGACGGTGAATGCTGCACATGCTATTGGAAGAGGTAGGGAAGCGGGGAGCATCACAGTCGGAAGAAAAGCGGACCTTGTCATCTGGGACGCGCCGAATTATATGTATATCCCATATCATTATGGTGTAAATCATGCAAGAACAGTCATAAAAAATGGAACTGTTTTATACGAAAGGCAGGAGATACGATGAAGAAGCTCCGTCATTTGAAGCCTGCAGGGGAGGCGATTTTTAAAGACAGGCATACCACAAAGGCAAAAGAACTCCTGAAATCATGGGCTGTTGGTGAAAAAAGTGAATTTGCAGTTG